>CAVXSS010000001.1:0-1095826 GCA_963764515.1 uncultured Chloroflexia bacterium
GTACAGGACATCCTCGCGGCCGTCGACCAGCAGCGCCTCAAGCGACGCGAGCCACTCGGCATCGAAGTCCTGACCCTCGTCGACGACGATCGCGTGATATCGAGCGCCGAGCTTCTCCGCCGCCTCATCGAGCGCTCGCGGCAGCGTCTCGGTCCCACCACTCCTGCGGCACCGGCGCGGGCCGCTCGGGCAGGACGCCCGCCTCGCGCCCGAGGTCCTCGCACAGCTGATGGAAGGTCTTGACCTCGAGCAGGCCGGTCGCGCGCGCGACCGCATCGACCTCGTCGGCCAGCATCGCCGCGAGGGGCGAGTTGAAGCAGACGAGCAGCGTCCGAAAGCCGTCCTTCGCCAGCCGCCGGGCCTTCTCGGCCGCGAGCATCGTCTTGCCGGTCCCGGCGCCGCCGACGATCGCGGCTCGCCGCTGGCTCCGCAGCGTGTTGAGCAGCCCGTACTGCGCCGTCGGTCAGCCGCACGACCTCGCGCTCGCCGCCGGCGATCTCGTTGCGGAGCATCGAGCGGAGCTCGAGAGGCTCGGTCATCGTCGATACGAGGAGATCGATGGCG
This sequence comes from uncultured Chloroflexia bacterium, assembly GCA_963764515.1. Taxonomy (GTDB): domain Bacteria; phylum Chloroflexota; class Limnocylindria; order Limnocylindrales; family CSP1-4; genus SPCO01. The sequence goes on from CAVXSS010000001.1 coordinate 565, forward strand.
GGGCGACCCGGCGGCTGGGTGCCGGCCTGCCCGCTCCATGCTTCGAGGGCCCGATCGACGAAGGCGACGAGCTCCCGGCGGCCATCGTCGGTGTCGAGGAAGCTCGATTGGTCGGCGATCAGGTCGGCGTCGACGTCGGGCCCGAGGAGACCGAGTCGCCCGCGCATCCCGTCGAGCTCGACGTCCGGGAGCGCGACCGCCTGGCCGGCGATCGGCTGGAGGCCAGGGGTCCAGCCAGGCAGCTCGCGGAGCTTGCGGACGAGGGCGTGTCGGCTGTCGGCCGCCTGCTCGAACGGCGATCGCGGGAGGCGCTCGCCCGCCCACCAGGTGCCGTTCGCGTCTCGTCGGACCTCGCCCGACTTCACCTCGACGACCAGGATCCCGCGATCCGGGTCGCCAATGACGACGTCCGCCTCGCCCTCGCGCACGTAGCCGTGGTCGCGCAGGCAGCCAGCGAACGTGGTGGAGCACGGCGACGTCCGGCGGGAGCACGGCGCGCAGCCGCTCGACGACGAGGCGTTCGGCTGCCTCGCCCCGCGTTTCATCGCGGCGCGCGCTCGATCACGATGGTTCCTGACTCGCCATCGACCGGGGCGCCGACGGAGGGGAACACGGTAGCAGACGCGTGCAAAGACCCGTCATCGATCGGGGTCCCAGTTCCGTCCTCGACGCCATCGAGCATGTCCATCGCGACGACGTTGCGCTCGCGCTCGCACTCGCCGCAGATCGGTTGCCGGCGTCGCCAGTCGGGTCCTCTTCGGTGTCGCCATCGAGCGCGCGCCGCAGGTCACGCAGCGAAGCACTTCACCCAGGATCGACGAATCGTCCATCGCGCGACGGCCCCTCGCGTGCCCGGAGGTCCCGGTCGACCTCCATTCGCCCGCGAGCGTGGCGCCGGCCTCGTGACAGCTGTCTGTCACGCCCCAGACTTGCGCCGCCACCCCTTGCCACGCGCGCTACCGTCACGCGGGCGGGGAGACGGAGGCGGGAGGCGCACGATGATCAAGATCTGGAGCGAGCTGCGGGTCGCGCGGCTGAAGGAACAGGTCGCGGACCTGGCGACGATCGTGTGGGTGGTGTTCTGGGGGAACATCGTCTGGCAGCTGTTCCAGTTCCTCTCGAGCTTCGCCGAGGCGGGCCGGACGATCCGCGCCGGCGGCCAGGGCATGATCCAGAGCGGGCGCGACCTGGGCGAATCGCTGGCCGGCCTGCCGCTCGTCGGGACGCAGGTCCGCGACGTCGCCCGCGACGCCTTCGCCGGCGCCGGCCAGCCGCTGTCGGACTTCGGCACCAGCTGGAGCAGTTCATCTTCGTCGTCTCGGTCGTGCTCGCCCTGATGCTCGCCCTCGTGACGCTCGGCCGTGGCTGAACCGCTATCTGCCCTGGCGCGGCGAGCGGCTGCAGCGCGTGCGGGCCGCGCACCGGGCGATCCGGACGGCGCCCAACGTCGGCGACGCGCGCGGTCGAGCGCGCCCTCGCGATGCGCGCGGTCAGCCGGCTCGAGTGGTCGACCCTGCTCGAGTACACGCCCGATCCGCTCGGCGACTGGGCCGGCGGCCGTCACGAGCGGCTGGCCCGCGCGGAACTCGCCAGGCTGGGCTGCGGCCCTAAGCAGCCGCTCCGTCGCGAGACTGCAAGTCGCCGCTGGTCAGTCTCGGGCGAGCCGACCCTCCGGACGAGGACAGTCGACCTAAAGGACCCTTGGCTGCCCCCGATCGTGAACGCCGCACCTGATGGCCCCGACACGCAGGAGGCCCCGATGGTGGCGAGCATGCTGACGATCCTCGACACCCCGACCCGCCAGATCAAGGCGTATCAGGCCAGAATCCCGGCGAAGCGGACACCCTGTTCGCGTCCGACGCCCAGCGGATGTCGAAGAAGGAGTGGCGTGTCCAGTCGCAGGACTGGACAGCCAGAGCATCTCGCCGACCCAGCGATTCGTGTGGGGCATGTTCGCCGGCAGCGGTGGCGGCACCCTCACGGTGACCTACGCGAAGTAGCGCGAGCGGCTCGGGGGCGACAACCTGACAGTCCCTGTCACCTTCGGTCGGCGACACTCCCCGACATGACCGACACTCCCCCGCCGCCCCGGCTCGCCCCGTTCCTCGCCCAGTGGGACTACATCGTCGAGACGCTCGACGAACGCCTGACGGGCCTCACCGACGAGGAATACCTCTGGCAACCGTCGTCCAGCGTCTGGACGGTCCGGCCCGGCCCCGACGGCAAGCCGCTGCCTGACACCGAGGTCTGGGCACCGACCGGTGACGCCGCCCCGCCCCGGACGATCGCCTGGTCCATCGGCCACCTGGGCGCCAGTGTCGCCGAGCGGGCCGACTGGCTCGACCGGCTCACATTCGAAGACCGCCGACGACTTCACCTGGCCGCTGACCGCGGCCGAGGGCATCGCCGCGATGCACGAAGGCCTGTCAGCCTGGCGCGACGGCCTCGCGACGATGACCGACACCGACCTCGACACCGTCGGCCGGAGCGCCTACCCGCACGGCCTCGACCCCACCCTCCCGCTCATCGAGATCGTCTGGTGGGTCAACAAGGAACTGGTCTGGCACGCCGCGCGAGATCTGGTTCATGCGCGACCTGTACGCCGCCCGGAACGGCTGACCCGGCTGACTCTGACTAGGATGCGTGTGAGTGTCATCCTCGTCCGCGTCTCACGGTCTGGCTCGTAGGCTCGCTGCCCACCCGCTGGGTGTGGCTTCCATGCGTTTTGCCGGCCGTGAGACTCGATGGACCGGCCGGCGTGACTTGATAGGAGCGTGGCTTCGCCCCGACTCAGGTGTGTCCGCCGACCGGCCCGTGGTCACCTCGGATGAGGAGGAGACGCGGATATGGTCGTCCTGGGCGCGGATCTGCACAAGCGGAGTCACACCATCGTCGTGATCGATGCAACGGGTCGCCAGCTGGCCGAGAAGACGATCGCTGCGACCGATGCGGGCCACCTCGAGCTTCGCCGCTGGGCGGCCCAGTGGCCCGACCGGACCTGGGGCCTCGAGGACTGCCGCCACCTGTCGCGGCGGCTCGATGCCGAGCTCGTCCGGGCCGGCGAGTCGGTCGTCCGCGTCTCGCCCAAGCTGATGGCCGGGGCCCGCCGCTCCGGACGGGAGCCCGGCAAGAGCGACCCGATCGACGCCCTCGCGGTCGCCCGCGCCGTGCTGCGCGAGCCTGACCTGCCGGTCGCGACGCTCGACGGCCCCGATCGCGAGATCCGCCTCCTCGTCGACCATCGCGAGGACCTCGTCGGCGAGCGGACCCGCCACGAGCAGCGGCTGCGCTGGTTCCTCGTCGAGCTGGCCGTCGCCGAGCCGGCGCCGCGCTCGCTCGGTCGAGCCGTCGTCCAGGCAACGCCTCAGCCGCGCGCTTGCCGGTCGGACCGAGCCGGTGGCCCGCTTCGCCCGTGACCTGCTGGCGCGGATCGTCGAGCTGAGCGCCACCATCCGGGCCCTCGAGCGCGAGATCGAGGTCCTGGTCCGGACCTCGGCGCCGACGCTCCTGGCCCTGCCCGGCTGCGGCGCCCTGACGGCGGCCAAGATCATCGGCGAGGCGGCCGGGATCAGCCGCTTCCGGTCCAAGGAGGCCTTCGCCCGGCACAACGGCACCGCTCCGGTCCCGGTCTGGTCGGGCAACGTCGTCCGGCACCGGCTCAACCGCGGCGGCAACCGCCAGCTCAACGTCGCCCTCCATCGGATCGCCATCACCCAGATCCGGCTGGCTGGCCCGGGCAAGGCGTATCTCGACCACCGAAAGGCCTCGGGCGACAGCCGGACCGAAGCCATCCGGGCGCTTCGCCGCCGTCTCAGCGACGAAGTCTTCCGCCGCCTGCGAGCGGACGAGGCCGCCGGCTCTGGCCGGCTTGGCCGTCGCCGCTTGACATAGGAGAAACGCATGTCCCGTCGACGGAAGGCCCTGATCGCGATCGCTGCAACCCTGTTGATCGTGCTGGGAGCGGCCGGCCTGCGGGTGCTGCCGCTGTTCACGGGCCCGGCGCTGCCCGACGGGGCCACCCGCCTGCACATCACCACGGAACCACCGAACCTGAACATGGGTTGTGCGTTGGCCCTGCTGGCGCCGGCACGCGTGGCGGTGGCCGGCGATGAGCTGATCCTCGTCTCGGTCGAGTCGGGGGAGACGCTGCATGTCGTCTGGCCCGCGGGGTTCGCCGCGTGGCGGGTCGACAGTCGTGCCGTCGTGGCGGATCCGTGGGGCAGCATCGTCGGTCGCGATGGGGACGTGCTCGACAGCCTCGGCGGCGGCTTAGGCCTGGGTGACGACTTCCACATCTGCCCGTTCGGGATCGTCACCGAGCGCTGAGCGGCACTCCCCATAAGCCCCAGGTAAGCGCCGATCCGTAGAGTCGGCTCGTGGAAGACCACGACTTCGATCGGTTCGACGTCGGCTGTGATGCTGCTATGCTGCAATTCATGCGCGACGGCAAGACGTACGTGACGATCCAGCAACGCGGCCTCATCGCCCTGCCGGCCGACATCCGGCGGCGGCTGAACCTCGACACGCCCGGCGCCCAGGTCGAGGTCGTCGAACGTCCCGACGGCGTGATCGAGCTCCATCCCACGGTCGCCGTCCCCGCCGACCAGGCCTGGTTCTGGACCGAGCGCTGGCAGCGGATGGAGCGCGAGGTGGATGCGCACGTCGCCAAGGGTGAGGTCGCCAGCCACGACTCCGCAGACGAGCTCTTCGCCGACCTCGACCGTTCGTAGTCCGTCCGTGCGCTACCAGACCACGCCCGCCTTCGAGGCCGACTACCGGCGCCTCACGAAGCGCGAGCGGACCATGTTCCGGCGCGTCGTGGTGGAGGAGTTCAGTCCCGCCTGCGACGCGTTCCGCGCCAGCGCCTTCGACGCCGTTCCCCGACCGGCTGCGCGTCAAGGCCATCGTCTCGGCGCCGGGGCTGTTCGAGATGACGTGGTCCTTCACCGGGCCGGACGGTCGCGCGACGTTCGAATGGATCGACCTGGAAGGCGAGCCGGCGATCCGCTGGCGCCGCGTCGGCGGACACCGGATCCTGGCCGACCTCCGCTTCTAGGGTCCGTCAGCCGCCGTAGCCCTCCGGCAGCCGCTCCCCTGCCTCGACCCGCACCGGCAGCCGGTTCTCGGCCGGCGTCAGCGGGCACGAGTAGATCGCGTCGTACACGCACGACGGGTGGTAGGCGAGGTTGAAGTCGAGGATGTAGGTGCCGTCGTCCTCGGGCTCGAGATCGAGGTAGCGGCCGGCGCCGTAGGTCTCGGTGCCGCTCGTCGCATCGAGGAACGGCACGAACAGCGACGTCGGATCGCCCGCGTCGAGCACGTAGGCCGTCAGCTTGCGCGGCTCGCCGCCGAGATCGAAGCCGAGTGTCCCCGCCCGATGCGCCGGCCGGAGCTTGCCGTCCGAGGTCGGGATCTGGAAGTGCGAGGGCTCGTCGCCGGTGTACGGCTCGAGCTTGCGGTCCTCGAAGTAGTACGCGGGATCGACCGGGTAGTACGGCAGGCCGGTGAAGGCCTCACGCTCCCCGGCCGGGATCGGGCTGCGCGGGTCGGCCTTGAAGAACGCGTCCTTGTCGGCGCGGAACTGCGCGACGGCGTCGGCATACTCCATCGGCCGGTGCTCGTGGTGCTCGTGCTCGTGGTGATGGTCGTGGTCGTGGTGCTCGTGCTCGTCGGCCATGCGTCGGGCTCCATCGGGCGGGCGCCCATTCTGCGCCGACACTGCCCGACCCGCCCGTCCGAGCGGCGACGCTTGGCGTCATCCTACCGGTCATGCTACCATTCGTCCTACCATGGACGACCAACGGTCATACTCGATGCGAGGCTTCGCCGAAACCGTCGCCCCGTACGGTAGCGACGACTCACGAGCGCCCCACACGAAGCTCTCGATCAGCCTGCCGAGCGACCTCGTCGAGCTGGTTCGTGATGCCGCGGCCCACGCCGGGCTCTCGGTGAGCGCGACCATCGGCGCGTCGTTGCGGCGAACGCTCGCGGATGCGGACCAGTCCCGGCTCGATCAGGCGATCGAGGCGCAGAACGAGGAGAACCTCGCCTGGGCGGAGGCGTATGGACCGATCGCCGCGAAGCTCTGGTCGGAGCTGGAATGGTAGGGATCGGTCGCCTGTCCGCCTCCAGCGGTCCGTCGCGTGGCGACGTCCACATCATCGCGTTCCCCGACGTCGGCGGTCACGCCATCCGTGGTCCACATCCGGGCGTGATCGTCCAGACGGATCGCCTCGCCCGCTCCTCCACCGTGATCGTCGTCCCACTGACGAGCGCAGCAAAGGCCGCGGAGTTCGCGCCCCCCTTCCTCGTCCGGATCCTCGGGCGCGAGGCGGGCCTGCCCCGTGATGGATGGGCTAAATGCGACCAGCCGATGACCCTGCCCGCGACCGCGCTCGGCCCGAAGGCGGGGCGGCTGAACCCGGCGACCCTCGAACGGGTCGATGCCGCCCTGCGATTCGTCCTGTGCGTGTAGGACGCGCTCCAGCGCCGGCCGGCCTCGGATCAGGGGGCCGGGCGCGCTCGACCGGCGGCCGCCACCGGCGCACCGAGGCGCCGCCGGACCGCATCGCCCGCGCGATCGAGGACCCCGGGGTCGCCACGGAACGCGAAGGCCGCATGCGCGTAGAGCAGGTACGCGTCGAGCTCGAACACCAGCTGATCGAGGTCCTCGTCTGCGGCCAGGTCCCCGGCGGCCTGCGCGATGCTGAGGTGCTCCTCGAAGCGGCCGCGCCAGCGGTGGTCGAACGCGGTGATCCGCTCCTTGACCGGGCCGGGCCGCGACTGCAGCTCGGCCGAGGCGCACGCGAAGAAACAGCCGCCCGGGAAGATCCGGCGTTCGAGGTGATCGAGGAAGGCATCGGATAGTGCGAGCACGGCCGGGATACCGGGCGGGGCCGCGTGCATCGGCCCGACCACGACCTCGTCGAAGATGACCTCCGCGGCATCGATCGTCGCGAGCTGGAGCTCCTCCTTCGACCGGAAGTGTGCGTACAGCCCGCTCTTGCTCATGCCGATGTGCGCCGCGAGCTCCCCGATCGAGAGCCGGTCGAGCCCCTGGACCGTCGCCAGCTTCGCGGCCGCCTCGAGGATGCGCGCGCGGCTGCGCGCGCCGTCGGAGCGGGTCCGTCGTGCGGCTCCTGGGTCGCGGGTCGCTGTCGCCATCGTCATTTGTCCACCTCGGCGGGGACGTCGGTCCATTCGAAGATAGCACGACCGGTCGTACGGTCAACCGAGACAGATAGCACGACCGGTCGTTCTCTGGAGCCAGAGCCCGACCGCCACCGAGGAAGGACCAGATCATGCTCGTCCCGCTCACCGATCCCGAGCACCCCCTCGCGAAGCAGATGCTCCGGCTCATCGGCGCGCACTCGCACGTGGCGCCGACCGCCAATGCCGAGGCGATCGACCCCGAGCCCGTCGTGGACGATGTCGAGACCTCGCGGGTGCCGCGCAGCCGGACGCAGACGAGGCGCGTGCTCGCGCGACACGGTCTGGCGGCTGCGGCCCCGACCCTCAGCGCCGACCCCGGCGCCCACCACCTACCCGAAGCGACCCGGCCCGACGACCTCACGGGTCGGGCGCTTCGGCTTCCCTATCCGATCGGAGACCCCGAAGATGGCCCCGCCCCCCGCCCACGCGCCCGCCCCCGCCCGCGCGACCGCCAGACCCGTCACGCCGGCCCATCTCGCCCAACTGCTGTTCCTCGGCGCGGTCTGGGGCGGGGCATTCCTGTTCATGCATGTCGCGTCGCCGGAGATCGGCCCGCTCTGGACCGCGGAGATCCGCATCGCGATCGGCGCGCTCATCCTCTTGGCGATCTTCGGGCGGCGGACGTGGCGCGTGGCTCGCCAGAACCTCGTGGCGTTCGTGATCGCGGGCGCCGCGTTCTCGGCCATCCCGTTCACGCTCATCTCGTTCGCGGTCCTGACGCTGCCCGTGGGGTTCGGGGCCATCCTCAACGCCTCGACCCCGCTGTTCACCGCGCTCCTCACCGTGGGCTGGCTTGGCGAGCGGCTGACGGCACGCACGCTGGCCGGGCTGCTGGTCGGGGTCGCGGCGGTGGTCGTGCTGGTCGGCTGGTCACCGCTCGAGCACGAACCTCTCGACCTTCGTGGCCGTCCTGGCCGCGCTCGGGGCGGCGCTCGGGTACGCGTTCGGGGGCACGTTCGTGCGGCGACGACTCCCCGGCGTGGGCGGCACGGAACTCGCGACCGGCCAGCTCGCGGCCGGGGCCATCATCCTGCTGCCGTTCGCGATCGCCTCCGGGGCGCCCGTGACCCCGTCGCCGACGGCGACCGTGGCCCTGCTCGCGATCGGGACGTTGTCGACGGCACTCCCCTGGCCCATCTACATGCGCCTCCTGCGCTCAACGACGCCGACCATCGCGAGCTCGGTCACCTTCGTCGTGCCCGCGTTTGCGATCGCCTGGGGCGTCATCGTCCTGGGCGAGTCGATCGGCCCCGAGTTGATCGTCGGCTTCGGCATGATCATCGTCAGCCTGGTGCTGGTCCTGGGCCTCGGTCGCGGGGTCCGGCGCCCCCGGCTGGGTGTGCCGCGCCTCGGTTCGCGCGGCGACCGTCCCGCTCCGGAGTTGGGCGCCGACCCCGCCTGACCGGTCGAGGACGGATCCGGGCGCGGCTTAGGCCGCCGGAGCTGTCGATTTCGGCGTCAGGCCGTTCGTCGTTGGGGTAGCGACGCCCGTTGGTGGCGCCGGCACGCAGCGAGGAGACCGACGATGGGCAACAACTACCTGCTCGTCTACCACGGCGGCGCGATGCCCGAGTCCGAGGAGGAGACCAAGCAGGTCATGCAGGCCTGGACCGACTGGTTCGGGACCCTGGGTGACAAGCTGGTCGATGGCGGCAACCCCGTCTCGCAGGTGAAGACGATCGGCTCCGACGGCGCCGTCCGCGACGGCACGGTCAACCCGCCGACCGGGTACAGCATCATCAAGGCCGACAGCCTCGAGGCCGCGGTCGCCCTCGCCAAGGGTTGCCCTGTGCTCCTGGGCGGCGCCAGCGTCGAGGTCGCCGAGACGTTCGCGGCGATGTAGGGCCGCGGCAGCCGCCGGCCGGTCCGATCAGACGTCGATCGTCTCGCCCTCGTGCCAGCCGTCGCCGTCGCGATACCAGTGGACCAGCGCGCCGTCGGTCCGCTCGACGATCATCTCCAGGTTGAAGCCGAAGCTCCCCTGGAGCAGGCCCCAGACGTGCTTGACGTCCGAGCCGAAGGCACCGGTCCGGTGCCACCGGTCCGCGACGCCCAACGCGCCGATCCCCGGATACTCCGGCGTAAGCACCGCGGAACCGATGATCGCGGCGATCCCATCGCGGATCGGTCCGGCCGCCTGCACGTCCACCATCTGTCGGAGTTCCGGACCCGCCTGGGCGGCCAGCCCTCCGGCGATCGGGGCAGCGACCTGGATCTCGGCCTGGATCCCGACCAGGTCGGCGTCGTGGCCGGCCGCGTGGCCGACCACGTACTCGGCTTGGTCCACGTAGGCGCGGTCGTGCAAGTGCGATCGCACGCTCTCCGCGCGCGGTTCCTCGGTTCGGATCGCGGAGTTGTCGCGCCACCAGTGCTCGAACCGGCCGCCGACGGCGACGCACAGCTCGAAGTTGCCCGGTGTCAGCTCGTCGACGGCGCCGAACTCGCCCTGGATCATGCAGATCGGGGTCTCGCCGACGTTGCTGCCGAAGACCTCGCCGGCCTTCCAGGTAGCGCCGCCATTCGCATTGTCGCGCCACCAGAGCTGCATCTCGCCGGTGTCCATGACGGCCACGTCGTAGAAGTGGCCAGGCTTTCCGACGCTGCCCTGGACGAGTGACGGTCCGCTCATCTTGACGCCGGCGGTGATCGAGCCGCCATCGTGCCAACCGCCGCCGTCGCGCCACCAGTGGCGAAGGTGTCCGTCGTTGGACCGGACCACGACCTCGAAGTTCCCGGGCGCGCCGTAGTCGCTCTGGATGAAGCCCGGATAACCGCCCGTCGTGGCGTCCCCAAATCGCCCGCCGTCGTTCCAGATCTTCGCCCCCTGATCAAACCACCAGTGGCGCAGGTAGCCCGAGAGCTCCCAATAGACCGCTTCGAAGTTCCGGCCGAACGTCGTGGACGTGAGCGCCGGCATCCCGACGACGCCCGCTCCGGCCGCGATGTCCGTCGGGTGCTCGAGGGTGGCCGCCTCGTGCCAGCTGAAGTCGCCGTTGTCGCCGCCCTGGCGCCACAGGTGACGGGCCCGAGGGGCGCTGCTCCGCAGGAGCTCGAAGTTCCGGTGCGAGGCGCCATTGCCGCTCTCGATCACACAGCCGCTGTGCAGCCTGCGGCGTGTCCACGGGTCGGGATTCGTGCCTTGGAGGCCGAACTTCGAGTACTCGTCGATCTTGCACTCGCCGTAGCCGAAGAAGCCGTACCCGTCCTGGCCCCAGGCCGTGCCCCACGAGTTGCGGAGGATCCAGCAGCCCCGGTTGTCGTCATACCCGACGATCAGGAGGACATGGCCGCCCTTGGGGACGGCCGACGGTGACAGGTGGTAGACCTCGGGCCCGTTGTACGCCTGGAAGTCGTCGTAGCAGTCGAAGGCGGCGATCACGGGTCCGACGGTGTCGAGCCACTTCTTCGCATCGTCGACGGATCCGAGCGTCCGGTATGGCGGGATCCGCGTTGTCCGACCGAGTCGATCAGCAGTGGGTGCGTAATCGAGATCGCTGAACGACCAGGGGAAGCAGTCGGGATCCGCCGCCCCGTTGTTGACGATCCAGTCCAGCGCGCCGCTCACGCCGGCGCCGTGCGCGCAGGGCGCGACCATGTCGCGCGTCCGCCAATCCTCGCCGAGCTTGCCGCCCCAACCGTCGCGGATGTCGCCTTCGGATCGCTTCGACCACGCACCATGCTCGATCCGGACCATCGACTCCACGAGCGCCGCGGACGCGAACGCCCAGCAGTTGTCGCAGCCGCCCTGGTCCTGGATCGTTGCCAGCCACCGCCCGTCCCACCGTCCGCGCCAGTCGACGCTCGGCAGGAATGTCGGTTGGATGACCGGCAGGTTCAGCAGGTCGGCAACCTGGAGGCGGCGGGTCCGCAGGACCGGTCCGCCGACGGGCTCTTCGATGAGTTGCCGGAGGTCGAGCGCGGGCGCGTCGGAGGCCCGTGGGTAGTCGGTCAGGTCGCCGCCGAGGCCGTGGGTCGGAATGATGTCATCGTCGGCCAGATGACCGGCGATCGACCAGCGGTTGTCCCCCATCTCGGACAGACGCGCACGCAGTTCCCCGACGGTCCGTGGCATCGAACCCCTCCTCCGCGTCGAGCTCGTCGAGGGCGCCGCGATCGCCGCTGCCTCTCCGACGGTGCTCTAGGGACCTTCCATCCTACGCGTGATGTCGACTGGGGCATAGGACCCCAAACCGCTCTGGACCGACCAGGACCGCGACCCTCGCGGCGGCCGATCGGCGTTGCCAGGTTGGCGGCACGGGGGCCGGCGGCGGACCCGCCCCCGACCCACCCCCTACCCCACCTGGCGCACGACCTCGAGGATCTCGTCGCCGTAGGTCTCCAGCTTCGCCGGGCCGATGCCCTTGATCCGTCGCAGGCCCGCGGCCGACGACGGGCGGATCTCGGCGATGGCGGCGAGGGTCTGGTCGTGGAAGACGACGTACGCGGGCACGGCGTCCTCGCGGGCACGGGCCGTCCGCCAGGCGCGGAGCGCGGCCATCAGCGGGTCGTCGTCGGCAGGGTCGGCGCCGGCCGAGGTCACGGCACGGACCGACTGGCGCTTGCGTTGTTCCGCTTCGAACCGATCGGGCAGCTGCGTGACCCGCTGCGCCGGTCGCGGCCGCAGGTCCGCGAGGAACCGGCTGGGCTGGCGGCGGGTGGTCGCGGCCGCGGGTCTCACGCTCCGCGGCCCACGAGATGAGCAGATGGACCCGCGCGCGGGTGATGCCGACGTACAGGAGCCGCCGTTCCTCGTCGAGGAGCGCGTCGTCGTCGAAGGCCTGGCGGATCGGGAGCGAGCCGTCCTCGAGCATCGGGAGCGCGACCGCATCCCACTCCAGGCCCTTGGCCCGGTGGTACGTCAGCAGGTTCACGCCATCGGCCGAGCCCGCGCGCTCCCCGCGCGTCTCCGGTCGAGCTCCGCGAGGTACCCGGCCGCATCGAGCCCGCCGTCCGACCCGAGCTGCGTCGAGAGGATATCGATGCAGCGTGTCGAGCGCCGCGGTTCGCTCGCGCGCCTCGTCACCGGCCCGGCCCTCGGCGGGCCCCTGCCCATCGCCGTCGTAGCCGAGCTTGGATGCCCACAGGGCACGCACAGCCCCATTCAGCGCCGGTCCCGTGGCGGTCAACGTTCCGGCCGCTGACGCGCGGCGGACCAGATCGATCGCGCCGCGGACCTCGGGCCGGTCGTAGAAGCGGATGCCGCGGACCTGGTACGGGATCCGTGCCCGCGTCAACGCGGCCTCGATCGGCTCGAGCTGGGCATTCATCCGGACGAGCACCGCGATCTCCGCAGGTGGCGTGCCGGCCGCGATCCGCGCGCGAACCCAGTCGACGAGCGCGGCCAGCTCGACGTCCTCGGTGTTGTGCCGGACGATCGAGGGTTCCGGGCCGGGCGGCCGGTTGGTGTCGAGGTGCTTGGTCCGCCCGGTCGAGGCCAGGAGGCGGTTCGCAAGTTCGAGCACCTGCGGGCTGGATCGGTAGTTGTCGCCGAGGGTCACGACCCGGGCGCCCGGATGCCGGTCGGCAAACCCGGTGAGGTATTGGCTGCTCGCACCGGTGAACGTGTAGATCGTCTGGTCCTCGTCACCGACGACGCACACGTCGTCGCGGTCGCCCGCCCACAACTCGAGGAGCTGCTGCTGGAGGAGGTTGGTGTCCTGGTACTCGTCGACGCTGAACCAGCGCTTGCGGGCGCGGATCGTCTCGGCGGCCGCGGCGTCGGTCTCGAGCAGCTCGACGGTCTCGACGAGGAGGTCGTCGAAGTCGATTCGCCCGGCGCGGGTCCGGGCGCGCTCGTAGCCCGCGAACGTGCGGACGAACAGGTCGACCGGGATGGGTGCCTCGCGGGGCGGGCTGGCGGGAGCGCCGGGCGTGCCGGGAGTCGCGGGCGTGCCGGAACTCGCGGGCGTGCCCGGCGTGCCGGCCAGTGCCGCCTCGTAGGTCCGTGGCGTCAATCGGCGGCTCTTCGCCCATTCGATCTCGCTCGCGATGTCCTTCGCCGGCGTGAAGCGGTAGTGGCCGGGGAGGGCACGAACGAGCGGCACGAGGAACGGCAGCTTCGAATCGAGGATCTCGGGCATCGGGTCGCCCTCGTGGCGCGACGGCCAGAAGTGGCGGAGCTGGCTGAGCGCATGGGCGTGGAAGGTCCGGGCGGTCACCTCGGGGAGTCCGAGCTCGCGCAGGCGCTCCACCATCTCGCCCGCGGCCTTGTCGGTGAACGTGACGACGAGCACCTGGTCCGCGGGCACGACCCCGGTGCCGATCGCGTACGCGGTCCGGCGGCTGATGACCCTTGTCTTGCCGGTGCCCGCCCCGGCGAGGATGACCACGGGGCCCTCGACCGCGAGTACGGCCTCGCGTTGGGCGTCGTTCAGGTCGTCGAGGAGGCGCGCGGGGTCAAGAGCGGGGTCGCGACTGGGCACCAGTTGAGCATAGTCCCGCTGGCTTATCGGATGGTTGACCGTGTGGTGCGTGCCGGCCGGACGTGCGTGCCGGGCGGGCCCTTGTCCGCCAGATTGCCACCAGGTGACAACTGGGCGCGCTTCCGGGGCCACACGAGCCCGATTCCAGCCTCGACGGGACCGCTCGGTCGGTGGGTCACGCGCGAGTCGTGCGTGGGTCGACGCGAACGGGGCGAGTGTGGCCGGCCCCGTGGCCGACGATGCCGCCTAAGTGTCACCTGGTGCGAATCTGGCGGAACCCGGTCCGCCGAGCTGGGCCGGACCCGCTGGATCCACGTCATGTGTGCCGCCAGCCGCCGAGTCCATATGGATCCGACATGCATCGACGGGTGGCGGGCGCCCATCCGCAAGCCGAAATCGTGCATAAAGTACCCACAAGGAGGCGACCCCATGTGCCTGACCTGTGGATGCATGCAGGCCCATCTCGTGATGGGCGAGGCGAACATCACCTACGAGGACGTGAAGCGGGCCGCCGACGAGAACGGCCGGACGGTCGACGAGACGCTCGAGATCGTCTCGAAGACCGCCGACATCGATCGCGGCGACCACCCGAAGGAGTACTCGGAGGGCAGCGCCGCGTAGCGGGGGGCTACTCCCCGTCCACCGGGCACTCCCCGTCCACCTGCCACTCCCCGTCCACGGGCCGTTCCCCGTCCACCGGCCCGCCCGACCACCGGCCACTCCCCGTCTACCGGTTCCGGTCGGCCCGCACGAACAGGAACGTCCCGACGATCGTGAAGACCAGGAAGAAGCCGACCGTCACGGCGAGGTCGAGCCACGGGCGGGTGCAGGACCGCGGCCGCGTACTCCGGCTTGCCCGCAGTAGAAGATGTTGCGGGCGAGGTCGATCGAGTAGGTCATCGGGATGATCTTGGCGAGGAGCCCGAGGATCCCGGTCGAGTGCGGCGACCGGGATGAGCGCCCCGGACAGGAACATCTGCGGGAAGATCAGCAGCGGGACGCCCAGCGCCGACGACCTTCGGGTCCTGGGTGATGCCGATGAAGAAGACGCCCGAGCGCGCCGCCGGCAAGGGCCAGGATCGGCGACAGCGCGATGACCCGCAGCAGGTCGCCGAAGTCCATCGGGATCTGCATCACGAAGATCATCGCGATGATCCCGACGAGCGAGACGAGCGCGGCGATCCCGGACCCGATCAGCTTGCCGAGCAGCACGGCGTAGCGCGAGATCGGCGCGACGAACAGCTCGGCGGTGAAGTCGTTCTCGCGCTCCTCGACGAGGTTGGTCACGCCGGTGATCGTGCCCTGGTACATCGTGTTGGCGATCATCCCGATGAGCATGAACGGCAGGTAGGCGTACGGCAGCGCAGCCGCCCAGGTTCTGGCCGATGCTGCCGCCGAGGATCCCGATGAAGATGACCGGGAAGATGACCGTGAAGGCGAGCGAGAGCGGGCTCTTGACGGCCCGCAGGATCTCGCGCCAGGCGATCGCGAAGGTCGCGTTGACCTCGCGCGCGAGCGTCGCGCGCGCGGCTCGCCGGAGACGGCCCCGGACCGCGCGGCGGCCGGTCGCTGGCGGTCGGCTGGTCAGCTCGGTGCTCATGCGACGGCCTCCTCGGGCGTGCGGAGGAGCTCCACGTAGGCCTCCTCGAGGCTGGGTTCGTGGACGCGCAGGACCGACAGCGGCGTGTCGATCCGGGCGATGAGCTCCTGCGCGGTGACGTCGCTCGTAGGCGACCCGCAGCGAGCCCGGTCGGCGTCGATCGACCGGCGTCGAGGCCCAGCGCCCGCAGCTCGGCGCGCGAGCGCGGGCCGGTCGGCGGCGTCGAGCAGCGACCGAGCGGTCGAGCAGCTCGGCGCTTGAGCTCGTCGGGCGTGCCGATGACGGCGATCCGTGCCGTGGTCGATGACGCAGACGCGGTCGGCGCTCCTCGGCCTCCTCGAGGTAGTGCGTGGTCAGGAAGACGGTCGTGCCGTCGGTGTTGCGGACCGTCGCGCAGGTAGTCCCACAGGCCGCGCCGGCTGACCGGGTCGAGCCCGGAGGTCGGCTCGTCGAG
Organism: uncultured Chloroflexia bacterium; assembly: GCA_963764515.1. GTDB lineage: Bacteria > Chloroflexota > Limnocylindria > Limnocylindrales > CSP1-4 > SPCO01. The sequence goes on from CAVXSS010000001.1 coordinate 16,253, forward strand.
GAACAGGACGCCGGGCCGGTGCATCAGGCTGCGGATGATCTCGAGCTTGCGCTTCATGCCGCCCGAGAAGGTCTTGAGCGGCTTGAAGAGGTCGTCGCTCGAGGCCGACGACCGCGGCCAGCTCGCTCGACCCGCTCGCGGTACTCGGCCGGCATCGCGCGGTAGAACGGCCGGTAGCCGTACAGGCCGTAGATGCGCGACGTGGAGCCGGATGTTCTCCTCGCCCGAGAGGTGCAGGTCGATGCTCGGGTTCTGGAAGATGATCCCGATGTTGCGGCGGACCGCGGTCGCCTCGCGATCGAGGTCGTGGCCGGCGATGGTGACCGTGCCGCTCGGTCTTGGCCAGCGTCGTGGTCAGGATGCGAGATCGTGGTGGTCTTGCCGGCGCCGTTCGGCCCGAGGAAGGCGAAGAGCTCGCCCGGGCTGGACATCGAAGCTGATGTCGTCGACCGCGGCGGTCGGCGACTTCTTGTAGCGCTTGGTCAGGTGCTCGACGGTGATGATCGGCGGTTGGGTGGCGGACATGGCGTTCATGTCGCCATCGTCCGGGCGGACTGTGGAGCGCTCGTGGAGACGCGGTGGCGAGTCGCCGACAGGCGCGGCGCGGGGGCTCATCCCCGGCCCGACGTCGCCCCTCGACGCGAATCGTACGATTTCGTACTACGAAATCGTACGAACGGCGAGCCTCGCGGTGGCCGGGTAGGGAGAAAGCCTCCGCGGTGGCCGGAGCGAAACACACCGAAAGCCGGCCGGCCCCGAGGGACCGACCGGCTTCGAACCGTTGAACGCGGTCGCGCGCGGGGGCGCGACGACTACGGCTTGACCTTGAGCTTGGTGATCCAGTACTCGGTGGTCGCGGTCGGCGGGGTGGTGAACCGCGCATTGACCGCCCACAGCTTGCCGGCCGCGAAGGTCGCGGTGGTCGGCACGTCCAGGCCGGGCGACGTGATCTCGCCGACCAGCTTGGCCGTCTTGAGCCCGAAGCCGAGCCGCAGCACGGCGACCAGGTTGTTCTGGTTGCGCACGACGTACAGCCACCGGCCGCGCAGGACGAGGCCGTCGCCATTGACGACGCTGTAGCCCTTCGTGTCGATCGCCTTGGCGACGCCGGTCCGCGGGTTGACGCGGAACAGCTGGCCCGTGTTCGACTGGACGAGGATCAGCCAGCCGCCCTTGGCGACGATGCCGTTGGCATTGAAGCCGGTCGTGTAGGCGATCTCGCCGGTCAGGGCGAGGGTCTTGGCCTTGCTGGTCGCCGGCAGCCCGCCCCATGCGCGGTGCGAGTGGCTCGACCACTTGCGGAACGGGACGACTGCGAGCTGCTGGTTGACCGAGTCGGTCGCGTACACGCCCGAGCGGGTGATGACGAGATCGTTCAGGAACCCGGTCGTCGGGAACGTATAGGTCTTGAGCAGTTTGCCGGTCCGGGTGCTGTAGACGCGGATCGTCTGGTCATCGCCGCCGGCGACCCAGAGGCGACCGCGCCAGTCGATGTGGAGCCCGAGGGCCGACTGTCCGGCGACGCCCGGGACGAGCACCTTGCCCGTGCCGGTCCTGGCGCTGCCGCGCCAGATGGCGCCGTCGACCAGCGAGCCGACGTAGAGCTTGTTCGACATGCCGAACCTGGCCGACGGACCCGAGGTGATGCCTTCGGGCTGGAAGCCGTCGGGCAGGTCGATCCGGGTCGGCAATGGGGCTGGGGCGTGCTTGCCGCCATGTGCGGCGGCCGCCGGCACGATCACCAGCGACAAGGCCATGATCAGGCCCAGGAACAGAACGAGGCGACGCTTCACGTGTCCTCTCCTCTCAGATCGCCCCTCTTGACTGGTCTGGCTCACGTCGAGGAGCGTCCCGGATGACTGGGGGATGGACGGGGCCGGCTGAGATGAGAGGGAGACCGGCCGAAGCCCGACGCGAGCGCAAGGTCGAGGGGCTTGCCTCAACCCTACGCCCGGTCGTCAACGTCGCGGTGCGACGCTCGGCTAGACCCAGCCGAGGGTGCGCTCGAGGCCCTTGTGCCAACGGGCGATGCCGGCAAGCCGTTCCGCGTCGTCCATCGCGGGCTCCCAGCGTCGGTCGGCCCGATCCATGGCCCGCAGCTCGTCGAGTCCGGACCAGAACCCGACCGCGAGGCCCGCCGCGTACGCGGCCCCGAGCGCGCTCGTCTCGGCGATCGGTGGCGCGACCACGGGCCGACCGAGGACGTCCGCCTGGAACTGCATCAGGAGCTCGTTGCGGATCATGCCGCCGTCCACCCGCAGCTCCCCGGGGAGTGCTTCGCCGAGGTCCGCTGCCATCGCGGCGTCGAGGTCGAGCACCTGGTACGCCGTCGATTCGAGCGCGGCCCGGGCGATGTGGGCCCGCGTGGCGAACCGGGTCAGCCCCGCGATGACGCCGCGCGCGTCGCTGCGCCAGTGCGGCGCGAACAGCCCGGAGAACGCCGGCACGAACGACGACGTCGCCGCTGTCGGGCACGGAACGGGCGAGCGCCTCGACCTCGGCCGCGTCATCGATGATGCCGAGGTTGTCGCGCAGCCAGCCGATGAGCGAGCCGGCCACCGCGACCGAGCCTTCGAGCGCGTACGTCGCCGGGCGCGTCGCCGATCCGTGCCGCCACCGTGGTGATGAGCCCATGGCTCGAGTGGACCGGCCGGTCGCCCGTGTGCATCAGCATGAAACAGCCGGTCCCGTAGGTGCACTTGACCTGGCCCGCCTCGAAGCAGGTCTGTCCGAACAGCGCCGCCTGCTGGTCGCCGAGGTCGCCCGAGATCGGCACGCCGTCGAGGTCGCCGATGCCCGTTCCGTACATCTCGGACGAGCCGCGGATCGTCGGGGAGCATGGCCGCGGGGATCCCCGATGATCGTCGAGCAGTGCCGGGTCCCAGTCGAGCGTCTCGAGGTCCATGAGCATCGTGCGCGACGCGTTCGTGACATCGGTCACGTGCGATGCCGCCGTGCGGCCGCCCGTCAGGTGCCAGATGAGCCAGCTGTCGATGGTCCCGAAGAGCAGGTCTCCCCGCGCCGCGGCAGCTCGCCGTTCCGGGCCGCCCTCGTCGAGGATCCAGGCGAGCTTGAGGGCCGACGAATAGGTCGAGATCGGCAGCCCGGTCCGTGCCCGGAACCGGTCCGTGCCGCCCACGCCGGCCGCCGCGAGCGCCTCGCCGGCCTCTGCGGTCCGGGTGTCCTGCCAGACGATCGCGTGGTGGATCGGCCGGCCCGTGCGCCGGTCCCAGACGACGGTCGTCTCGCGCTGGTCGCTGATCCCGACCGCGGCGAGCGCCCGGGCGTCGGCCCCGCTGTCCCGGAGCGCGACCCGGACACAGCGTCCGGACCCGTTCGAGGATCTCGTCGGCGTCGTGCTCGACCCAGCCCGGGCGCGGCGTGATCTGGCGCGTGCTCGAGCTGGTGGGTGGCACCGGCTCGCCCGGCGTCGATCGAACAGGATGCAGCGGCTGCTCGTCGTGCCCTGGTCGATGGCGGCGACGAGCGACCGAGCTTCCATGCCGACCTCAGCTGCGTTTCACCGACCGTCCCGCGACGTCGCGTGAGCGTGCCACATTCGCGCTCGCGAAGTGGAGGCTCTTGCGACTGGCCTCGGCCATCGGGGCCGCGAAGGTCCCTTGCTCGGACTGGAGGCTCTTCACGAGCTCGCGCAGCTCGGGGTCGCGGCCGGCGTACGAGGCGATGCGCTCGGCCACCGAGGCGATGGCCGACCGGGCGTGGACGAAGTCTCCGGACCGGTTCCGGACGACCGCCTCCTGGCGCGCCCTGGCCGCGAACAGCCGGGCCACGGCCCGATCCACCTCGGCGTCGCGGGCCTGCGCGTCGTTGGCGTGGTGGTCGGCGTAGGTCCAGCTCAGGCGCGCCGGTTCGGTCTCGCCGGCTCCACCCGCGGCGAAGACGCCGTCACGATCCGTGAGCGTCGACGACCGCGCCCGCCTCGCGACCGAGGTCGCCGTATGGGAACGTAGAGCCGGAGGACCACCTCCACGACCTGTTCCGAGCCACGAGATCGCCGATGCGTCACGACCGTCCGGCCGCCCGCGGTCGTGGCGGCGTGCGGGCTGATCGACTCGATCCGGAGCCGTCACGCGGCCGTCACCTCAAGCGCCACATCCCGAGCGACGATCTCGAGGGTCTCCCCCACCTCGGTCGTGATGTGGTCGCGGATCTGCGGCGCGTCGGCGATGTAGTAGAAGTGGCCGCCGCCGGCGTCGGCCATCGCCTGGAGGAGCCGCTCGTCGAAGTCGTTGCCGACACCGAACGTCGTCGTGGACACGCCCCGGGCGCGCAGCGCGGCGGCATGCGCCGCCAGCTCGTCCGGGTCGGTGATGCCGACGTTGGCGAGGCCGTCGGTGAGGAGCAGGCACGCGGTTGACGCCGCGTTCCGACAGGTGCGCCGCGACCTGCTCGCAGCCGCGAAGCCAGCCGTCGGCGAGATTGGTGCTGCCGCGCGCGTCGATCGACCGCAGACGATCGACCGCGCCGCGCCGCGACTCCGCCGACGCGGCGGTCGCTCTCGACACGACGTCGACGACGTCGTCGTAGACGACGACGCTGAACCGGTCGTCCGGCTCGAGCCGGCCGATGGCTTCCTCGACGGCGCGCTTGGCGAGGTCGAGCTTCGCGCCGGACATCGACCCCGAGCGATCGAGCACGAATCGCGAGGTTGACCGGCGGGCGGCGCGGCTCTCCGGTCGCGCGCGGCGCGACGATGCGGCGAGGACGAAGCGCTGGCTATGGTGGTGGCGCGGATGAGTGGCGGTCCTGGTCGGACCGTGAAGGCTGGTGGGTTCGGTGGTCATGATCGGGTCCTCCTCGAGGAGCTCTCGGGCGATCGTCACGAGACGGTCGACCCGCTTGTTCTGGGTCCGGCGCGAAGGCCGGCGGACGTGGAGCTCGACGTCGGGAGCGAGGACGATGCGTTCCCACTGGGAGCGCTCGATCGGCGGTGGCCGGTGACGGGCTGGTGACGGGCCGGCCGATTCGGCGAGGGTGATCCGGCCGACCTGGACGGCCGGTGCGGCAGGTTGAGGCGCTCACGGGGAGCGCGAAGGACGCGGGCCGGCTGGTCGTGGGTCGCGGCGATCCGAGGACGGCCGGATGTAGTCGAGCGCGGAGCCGGCCGGCGCGGGCGCGTCGTCGATCTCGGCCAGGTCCCGGACGGCAGCATCGTCGAGCCCTGCCAGCTGCTGGCGGATCTCCGCGAGCGGCAGGTGGTCGCGCTGGAGCCGGCGGATCAGCCGGAGCCGACCGAGGTGATCCTCGCCGTACTTCGCGCCCGGACCGCGTCGCCCGACGCGCGGGCAGCAGGCCCTGCGACAGGTAGTAGCGGACGGTGCGCGGCGTGACGCCGGCCAGGTCGGCCAGCTCGGCAAGGGAATAGCGGATGTCATCGGACATGGGCCTATTGTGACAGTGCGACGTGCCACTGTCAATACAACAGGCGGATGCGTCCGACGTGACTACCACCGGGGAACCATCCTCCGGCGCCGAAATCGTGCATACCGCCGCCATCCAGGCCGCTCACCCCACCCGCGATCCTCGATGGGCCCGCCACCGCGCCTCCACACCCGCTCCACACCACCCCGCGAAGGTGATGACCAGACGGGATCCGAGTCGATCCCCGGAAAGGAGTCACGCAACACCATGTCCCGCATCATCGCCGCGATCGTCCTGGTCGCCGTCCTCGCGGTCGGCGGCGGGATCGTCGCCACCACCGCCTACCAGGCGGGCCTCAACACGGCCGTCACCACGACCGTCACCGACGGGACCACCGTCGTCACGCCGGTCGTCGCGCCATACGCCTATGGCATCGGCTACGGCTGGCACCCGTTCGGCTTCGGCTTCGGGTTCTTCGGCTTCCTGTTCACGCTGTTCTTCCTGTTCCTCGTGTTCGGGTTGATCCGGGCGCTCATCTTCGGGGCGGACCGCGGCCGCCGCGGCGGCTGGGGCGGACCGGGCTGGGCGGCCCGACGCCCGCCGGTCGCACTTGCGAGTCCCGGTCCACGGCACCTTCGAGGACTGGCACCGCCGGGCGCACGGCGACGAGACCGGCCCGACGACGGGCCCGCCCGGCCACGAACCCACCGTCGTCCATGCCGCCGACGTCCGGTCCGCCGGCCGGCTGAGCGGCGTCCCTCCCTCCCACGCGCCCCCGGGCATCATCCCCGGGGGCGCTCCGCCTCCCGCACCCCACTACGATGGCCCGATGCGCACCGTCCTCGTCGTCGACGACGAAGCCGAAGATCGTCCAGCTCGCGCGCGACTACCTCGAGCACGCCGGCTTCGCGCGTCCTCACCGCGGCGGACGGCCGGGCGGCGCTCGAGACGGCGCGCCGGCAGCACCCCGACCTGGTCGTGCTCGATCTCGGCCTGCCCGGGCTCGACGGTCTCGAGGTCACCCGCGAACTGCGCCGCGACTCGACGATCCCCATCGTCATGCTGACGGCCCGCGACGACGAGCTCGACAAGCTCCTCGGCCTCGAGCTCGGCGCCGACGACTACCTCACCAAGCCGTTCTCGCCGCGCGAGCTCGTCGCCCGCGTGAGGGCCGTCCTGCGGCGGACCGAGCGCGCCGCCGAGCCCGGCGACGTCGATCCGCGCCGGCGAAGTGGCCCTCGACGTGCCGCGGATGCGGGCCGAGGTGGCCGGACGGACCGTCGACCTCACCGCCGACCGAGTTCGGGCTGCTGGCCACGCTGGCCGCCAGCCCGGGCCGGATCTTCACCCGGTCCCAGCTGCTCGACGCGCTCCGCGGCGTCGCCTTCGAGTCCTACGAGCGCGCGATCGACTCGCACATCAAGAACCTGCGCCGCAAGATCGAGCCCGACCCGCGCGAGCCGCGCTACGTGCTGACGGTCTACGGCGTCGGCTACCGCTTCGCCGACGACCGCGGGATGACGGTCGATCGTGAGCGGGCCGACGGCGGCCGGGGCCCGGGACGCGACCCGAACGAGCCGGGGGCCGGGCGCGCCGAGCCACCGGGCGCGCCTCCCGGCCCCGACGACGCCCGTCGACGCGGGCCGACCGCGGCCGGGGCCTGGCCGTGGACCAGCCGGGCTCTGACCGCGACGACCCGTTCGCCCGGCAGATGCGTGCGCGGGCCCGGATGATGCGCCGGCACGAACGTCGCCGCGGCCCGCAGGCCTGGCGCCGTCGCCAGGGGTTCGGCTGCGTCTTCGGGATCCTGTTCCTCATCATCGTCGCCTCGATCGTCACGGCGATCGCCTCGTTCCTCTCTCACCTCGGGCCCGCTCCCGATCGTGCTCGCCATCGTCGCGGCGGTGGCGATCCTCGCGGCCATCCTCCGCGGCCTCATCGGGGCAGCGCGCGACCTCGACCGGATGCTCGCGGCGACCCGACGCGTGGAGGACGGCGACTACCGCGCCGGCGTCGGCACGGACCCGCTCCGACCTGCCCGCGATCCGCGAGCTCGCCAGCGGCTTCGACACGATGGCCGCCCGGCTCGAGACCGACGAGGAACAGCGACGGACGCTCCTCGCCGACGTCAGCCACGAGCTGCGGACGCCGCTGGCGGTCATCACCGGCAACCTCGAGGCGATCCTCGACGGCGTCTATCCCGCCGACGAAGCCCACCTGACGCCGATCATCGAGGAGACCCGGGTGCTCGAGCGGCTCATCGACGACCTGCGGACGCTCACCCTCTCAGAGGCGGGCACGCTCGCGCTCCACCCCGAGCCGACCGATCCGGACGTGCTCGTCGGGGACGTCGTGCGCTCGTTCGCGCCGGCGGCGGCACGCGGCCGGCGTGGAGCTCGCGACGAGGTCGCCGGACGACCTGCCGATCCTCGACATCGATCCGGTCCGGATCCGCGAGGTCCTCTCGAACCTGGTCGCGAACGCGCTGCGGCACACGCCGGCGGGCGGGTCGGTGACCGTGGGCGGCGTCGGCCTCGGCCGAGGCGGTGGTCCTGACCGTCGCCGACACGGGCCCGGGCATCGACCCGGAGCTGCTGCCCCACGTCTTCGATCGCTTCGTCAAGGGCGAGACGTCGCGCGGCTCGGGGCTCGGGCTCGCGATCGCCCGCGGGCTGGTCGAGGCCCACGGCGGGACGATCTCGGTCGACGTCGCCGGCCGGTGGCGGGACGACGTTCCGGGTCTCGCTGCCTCGCGCTACGGGCGGCTGATCCGGACGTCGTCGACGGCGGCCTCGATCGTGCTGGCCGTGCCGCAGGTCGGCCGCCTCGAACACGATCCGCACCTTCTGACCGGCCCACGGCGCCATCGAGACCGTGACCGTCGACCACGTCGGCTTGTCGACGTTCGCGGCGCCCTTCTCCTGCTTGACGAGCGTCCGTGTCCCGTCCTCGCGCTCGACGTAGGCCCGGAAGAAGTCGCGCTCGTCGCGTTCGAGCTGTGCGCGAAGTAGTAGCGGAACGACAGCTTGCCGGTCGTGTCGCGGGCAGCGCGATGAGCCGCGAGCGGACCGAGGTCAGGCCGCCGTCGAGGTCGTTGGATGTCGCGCTCGCGCCGGCGGCCGTGCCGGTCACCAGGGCACGAGAACCCGACGGGACGGTCCCCGCCTGCCGCGAGGTGTGCGGCCGGGTTGCCGCGCTGCCAGGTCCCGCGCGTGGCGGTGTCCGTGCCGAGCGGGTCGACATCCCAGCCGCTGGGCGGTCTCGAAGTCGTCGAACAGCGGCCCGCAGTTCGCCTTCGCCTTGCCGATGACCGTGTAGCGGCAGCTCGCCCGCTCGATGAGATACAGGATCGCGTCGCGGTTCCGGTCGGTCTCGCGCGCGATGAGCTCATCGGCCGGGTAGAAGCGCGCGGTGCTCGAGCTGACCTTGGCGTGGCTGGGATACAGCTCGAACGTGTACATCCAGATGCGCTGGCTGCCGTACGCCCAGTCGATCTCGTCGCCGTCGGTGATGTACAGCCCGCTCGACTGCATCGGGTGGTAGCCGTTCATCCGGGCCATCTTCCGGCCCATCGCGGCGAGTGCCGCCTGGTCGTCGACGGTCATGTCCGGCGGGACGTCGGTCCTGGTGTAGCCGTACGGCCACAGGATCTGCTCGCCGGCCGTGTGGAACGTGATGGCGGTCTTGATCTGCTGGACGCCCGCCGATCCGGCGGCTGAGCATGAAGTCGCGCATCGCCTGGGTCTCGGGCGCGGAGAACGGCCCCTTGCCGCGGTAGGTGCTGGAGGCCTTGCTGGCCGAGGAGCCGCCGCAGCAGGCCCAGTGGTAGCCGTAGTTGCGGTTGAGGTCGGTGCCCGATGCGGTCGAGCCGGCGTTCGGCTGGCGGTTCTTGCGCCAGGCACGGTACGGGGAGCCGGTCAAGGTCGTACTCGGCGCCGTCGGGGTTGACCGCGAAGACGATCCAGATCTCGCGGCTGTTCACGATGTGGGTGATCTGCGGGTCGGTGCCGTATTCGTCGGTGAGCCAGCCGAGGAGCGCGAGGTTCTGCTCGAGCGAGAGGTGCTCCCGCGCGTGGTGGAGCGAATCGAACAGGACCTCGGGCTCGGCCTCGTCGGTGGCGACGTTGTCGGACACCTTGACCGTCCACATCTCGCGGCCCTGGTAGCTCTTGCCGATCGAGAACAGCTGGACGATGTCCGGGTGGGCGGCCTGCGTGGCCTGGAGGACCGCGACCATCTCGGCGTAGTTGTGGTACTGCTGTCCTTGGCCGGGAAGTCGGCGGCAGCGGCGGCGGCGTGTGGCGCGGCGCCCATGGTCGCCACGAGGGCGAGGACCAGGGACGCGACCAGAACGAGGGCGGCGGGTCGGGGGTGCATCGGTCAAGGATGCCCTGTCGTGTCCAGTCCGACGACGCCGCGATCGGGCTAGGTCGCGCCGCGGGACCGGCACGACCGCGGCCGGGGAACCCGACCGTCGGGGCTGGAGTCTTGGACCCAACCCGGACGGTCTCGGACGGCCACCGGCACCAGCCCAGGAGGGTCCGCGATGACCCGATCCAAGCTACGCGCCGGCGTCGGTCTCGCTGCCGCGCTGGTCCTCGCCGCGACGGTCGCGGCGCCCGGCCCTGGCCTGCGGGGGGCTCATCGGTCCGAACGGCGCCGTCAACCTCCTGCGCACGACCACCTTCGCCGGCTACCACGACGGCGAGGAGCACTACGTCACGGCGTTCCAGTTCGCCGGCGGCGGCGGGGCGTTCGGCTCGCTGACGCCGCTCCCGGGGGTCCCGTCGAAGGTCGAGAAGGGCGGCGACTGGACGCTCCAGCGCCTGATCCGCGAGACCGATCCCGCTCTCCTCCGCGACGTCGCGGCCCCGGCCGCGCCGCCGGCGGGTCGGTGCCGAGGTCCTCATGGAGGTCCGGATCGACGCCCTCGACGTCACCGTCCTCAAGGGCGGTGCCGATGAGGTCGGCCGGTGGGCGACCGAGCACGGCTTCCGCCTGCCGCCCGACGCGCCCGAGGTCCTCGACTTCTATGCGTCGCGCAGCCCGATCTTCCTGGCCGCGGTGTTCGACGCCGATGCCGCCGCCGAGCGCGGGCAGGCCGTCGGCGACGGGACGCCGGTCCACATCACCATCCCGACCGCGAACCCGTGGGTCCCGCTGCGGATCCTGGCCCTCGGCAAGACCGGCGAGGAACGGGTCGACGCCGACGTCTTCATGCTGACCGACCGGCGCCCGGCACTGCTGCCGGCCCCGACCGGCGACAACGGGCTGCTCGCTCGACCACAGCGCTCGCGGCGACGGACTCGCTGCTCGACGACCTGCGCTCCGACCGCGGCATGGAGTGGGTGCCGACGCCGTGCCTGGCTGACGAAGGTCGCGATCGACTCGGCGGCAGCCCAGCTCGCGTTCGATCTCGCGGTCGACACGTCCGGGGCCCGGCAGCCGTCCCGCGTCATGGCCGGGCTCGACCTGCCGGGGGCGCCGAACGCGTTCGCCGCCGAGGCGGCGGCCCGACTCCTGCTCGGGCTCATGTTCAGCATCGGCGGCATCGGTGGCATCCTGCTGCTGATCCGGCGCCGACCACCGGTCCAGACCGCCTGATGGCGATTCCCGCGGGCACGGGGAGGGTCCGTGCCAGCCGCCGACCAGGGCCGCTCGCCCTGGTCGGCGGCATCACGCTCTCGTTGGGGATGGCGGGCATGGCCGGGGCGTGGGTGCAGTTGTCCGGGCACGCCGGCACGACCGTCGAGATCGAGATCCACTACTCCCACTACGAGCCGAGCGCGGTGAGCGTGCCGCTCGGCGTGCCGGTCACGTTCACGATCCACAACGGCGACCCGATCGATCACGAGTGGATCGTCGGCGACGCGGCCGTCCACGAGCGCCACCGGACCGGCACGGAACCGGTCCACGGCTCGCGCCCGACCGAGGTGACGATCCCGGCCGGACAGACACGGAGCACGACCGTGGTGTTCGGCACGGCCGGGTCGGAGCTGTTCATCTGCCACCTGCCCGGCCACGAGGCGTACGGGATGGTCGGCACGGTGAAGATCGGGGACGGCTGACACCCAGGCGCGCCTACATACCGGCGCGGCACCCTGGCCGCAGGGGTCGAGGCGGCAGCCGCCGAACCGTGCCAGATATGCGCCGGTGGACTGGTAGGTAACGTTTCGCCCGCGGACGTGCCGGGCGAAGCGTCCGAACGCGGCCGCTTGTGCGTGCGCGGACTCGTTCGAGCGTGCCTGGCGCCGCGGCGAGACCCGATCCGGGCGCGATCTCCGGCCTAACAGTCCAGCGACGAATATCTGGCAAGAGCAAGGGGCGATCCGTGCGCAACGGCGTGGGCGGCGGGCGGAGCCGTGCGCAGCGGCGCGGCCGGGCGGCGCGCGCAGCGGGCGGCGTGGAGCGGCGGGGCGGTGGGCGGCGGCCGTGGAATCGGTCGGGCCCTGCGTTTCCGCAGGGCCCGACCACGCACTTGCGGTGACCGTCAGGTCCCGGGGCTGCCGTCCGGCAGGTGGGTCACGAAGATCGCGTTGACGATCGGCTTGTGGCCGCGTGGCGACGCGAAGCCGATGTCGAGGGCGCCGTCGGTCACCTCGACGACGTAAGTCCGGTCGAGGGCGCGGTAGCGGCCGCCGGTCTCGGCGACGATGTCGAGCGACCGCTCGACGCGCGTGCCCTCGAGGCTGACGTCGAAGACGCGATCCCCGACGTGCGTGAACTGGATCTCCGCGAAGCTGAGCTCGACCTGGTAGAACCCGTTCGCGACCGCGAACTTGTACTCGGTCATGTCCTCGCGGAGCTTCTTGTAGCGGCCGTCCTCGGTCGTGTTGGCGATCGAGTGGCCGGTGCTCCGGGTGGAGCCGCGGTGGATGTAGCCGTACGGACCGGAGCCGTAGGAGCGGTCGGCGGCATACACGTCACCGTCCGCGTCGACGTACCGACTGCCGCCGGCGTTGACGCCCTGCCGGAAGTCCGTGACGACGAGCGTCACGGGCACCTGCAGGACGCCGTTGTCGGGATCGTCGGTCAGGATCGCGACCAGGGCCCGGTAGACGCCCGGGGCGAGCCCGGTCGTGTCGATGCCGAGATCGATGTCGACCGTGCCGTCGGGCGCGATCGTGCCTTCGGTCGGCGTCACGGTCAGCCACGGAACGTCGCTGAAGGTGGGCAGGCCGGATTCGACCAGGTACGCGTTGAGCGAGTTCTGGCCGACGGTCCACAGGTTGCCGACGGCATCGAGCTCGAGCCCGGCGCCGCCGAAGCCGCCGCCGTCCGGATGCGGGATCGCCGCGAGTCGCCTCGCAGGTCGTCGGGTCGACGAGCCAGATCGTGTCGGTGTCGGAGTTGGTGGCCTCCCAGAGCAGCCCGAACGAGCCGTTCCAGGCGAGACCGGAGATGTTCGGATCCGGCGGGTTGCACTGCGAGAGCGTCTCGCCGGGGGTCGGATGGGACGGGCCGGCCACGCGGTAGATGACGCCCTCGTCCCAACCGCCGATGTAGAACACATCGGCCGCCGGGTCGTAGGCGAGGCCACGCTGGCTGGTGTCGCTCCATGGTGAGCCGGTGATGACCTGGTCCACCGAGCCGTCGGCGGGGTCGAGGCCGTAGATGCCGTTGTCGCCGCCCACGTTGACCTGCCAGATCAGGCCGCGGGCCTTGTCGAACGCCATGTCCGCGCCCCAGTCCGCGAAACCGTCGAGCGGGAAGTCGCCGAGGCGCTCACCGCCCTGCGTGAAGTGGGCATCGATCAGATCGACCGGGTCGCCGAGCCAGACGTCGCCCGTGTAGGCGACGCCCCACGGCAGCGACATGTCGGTCGGCCAGCTGGCCACGATGTCACCGTCGGCGGCGATGCGCGGTGGGACGGCGGTCCCGACCGACGCGGCCCCGAATCCGCGCGTGGATCGCGCGTTCGGGTCGAGACCGGCGGGAAGCGTCCGGGCGGCGGCCCTGCCCGCGAGGCCGACGGTCCCGCCGCCGAGATCCACCTCACCGACGGTGAAGTGCAGGTCGGCATGGCCCTCGGGGTTGCCGAGGGTCACGGTGGCCGAGGCGTGGGCATCGGCCGGCAGCAGGAACGATGGCGCCGTGTCGCCATCGAGCGACGCGTGTGGCTGGATCTTGTGGAGGGCCGCATCGGAACCGGGCGTCGAGACGCCCGAAACGATCTCGACGTCCTGCGTGAGCGGCACGTAGCCGTCCTTCGTGACGTCGGTCGGCCACGTGCCGGCAGGCCCGATGATCGTGTACGCGCCGTCGGCGTCGCTCGTGGCGACGATGTCGAGCGGCGTACCCGGCGGGAACTCGCCGTGGAGCGTGATGGTGGCTCCGTCGATGGGGTCACCCGTGTGGGCGTCGCTGACGGTGCCGCTGACCCCGCCGAAGCTGTCGGGCAGGGCCACGTTCAGCGTCACGTCGATCGCGACCTGCTCCGAGCGTGGGGCGTTGGTGACCAGCACGAGCTGGGCGTGGTACTCGCCCGGCGACAGGGTCGGCGAGCCGAGCGTGACGTTGATGACCTGGTTGCCACCGACCGCGACCTCGCCCGTGGCCGGGTCAGGCGTCAGCCAGGAGACCTCGCTGAACGCCTCGATCGTGCCGTGGCCGATGTCGGGCGCCCAGTCGTTGGGCGCCGAGAAGTCGCCGAGGACCATCGCGGTGTTGATCGCGCCGTCGGCGCCACCGAGGGCCTCGATGGGGATGTCGAAGGCCATGGTCTGGCCGGTGAAGGTCACCGGCACCGCCGCGACCACCTCGAACGAGAACGCGTCGACGACCAGGACCACCGGATCCGGGTCGTGCGTCCCGAAGAGGTCGAGGAAGAACTCGGCGCCGATGTCCTGGGTCGGGAGGCCGGCGAGATCGGTCGCCGGGACGCCGGTCGACGGATCCTGGTCCGTGTCGAGGAACACGTAGCCGGCGGTCTGGTCGATCGGCGTCGACGGGCTGAAGTCCAGGGCCATCGAGACGATCGAGCTGCCGTCGGAGCCCGCACGGACGGTGCCGACGTCGACGGAGCCCTCGGCGTCGCCGATGGGGTCGTTGATGATCGTGGTCAGGCTCGCCGAGGCGACGTCGGCGGTCGGTGCCCAGCGCGGGAAGGCCTTTGGCAGCGGCTGGCGCCCCCAGGTCGGGATGCGCGTCACCGCGATCTTCGGCTCGGGCAGTGGCGGCAGGACGACGCCCTGGTCGCGCTCGCGGGCGATCCAGTCGAGCGGCAGGGTGCCGTCGTTGGACAGGGTGACGGGCAGGGTCGCGGTCGAGCCGAAGTCGACGTCGGCCGTGAGCTCGGTCACGTCGACCGCGGCGGCCGGCGCGCGCAGGCTGAAGTCGACCGTCGTCGTCGCGTCGTCGGTGACGGTCGCGGAGGCGCTCCCGTCCTCATACAGCTTGGCCGTGGCGGTGACGTGGTACGAGCCGGCCAGGAGCCGTAGCTCATACAGCCCGTCCTCGTCGGTCGTCGTGGAGCGGCCGCCCGGGGTCGCCGTGACCTCGGCGCCCACGATCGGCAGGCCGTCGTTGGCGTCGGTCACGGTGCCGCTGATGAAGCCGGTCGGGACCGTGGTGATGCGGATCGCGTGGTTGGATTCGAGGTTGCCCTCGAAGAAGCCGATCTGGAGCGCATCGGTGCCGGTCGCGTTCTCGATGCCGACCGTGGCCACGCGTCCGTCACCGGGGTTGGCGGGATTGCTGCCGTACAGCAGGTCGATGGTCCCGTTCTCCCAGAGCTTGACCTCGAAGTCGAGCAGGGCCGCCGTGCCGAGGACCCGGACGTCGGTGTACTCCACGACGAAGGCGCGGTTCGGCGCCGTGCCGACCGTCTGGGAGTCGATGCTCCCGACATCGGTGATGTAGAGGTCCATCCAGAGCGGGTAGATCGCGGCATTCGGCGGACCGGCGGTCGGGATCGCGGTCGGGTTGAAGAAGCCCGTCTCGGGCTCGAGGAAGTTCAGGTAGCCGTTCTCCGAGACGTAGACCTGGTCGTAGCCCTCGTCGTAGAAGGGGAAGGTGAACGGCATCCGCAGTCGGCCGGCGATCTCGTCGCCGATCAGCGCCGGTCTGGCCGTCGGCGTCGACCCAGTCGAACGCGGTCGGCGCGCAGGCGTGCCCGAAATCGTCGAGCTTGCGGAACAGCGCGAAGTCCTGGGTGACGTCGTCGCCGGCCGAGGTGATCTCGGCGCTGCCGGTTTCCGTGCAGCCGTCGGCCGAGGCGCTGATCGTGAACGTGCCGATCGGCAGGTCGAGGCTGTAGTGCCCCGCGCTGTTCGTCGTGACCGGGTCCACGGGCGTGCCGACCGCGGTCACCCGGACATCGGCGATCGGTGAGCCGTTCTCGGCCGAGGAGACCGTGCCGCTGAGCGTGAAGTGCGGCAGCGGGTCGAGTCCGATGTCCTGGTCCGTGATCTCGTCGGTGACGATGACCACGCTCGGGACGACCGCCCCGAAGTAGCCGAACGCGCCGGCGTTCACGGTGTAGTCGCCGGCCGCGAGCAGCATCGCGTAGTTGCCGTCGGCGTCGGTCGAGGTGGTGAACGGTCGCGTGCCGTTATCGGCGGTGACCTGGGCGCCGCTGATCGGGCAGGCCCGTGGCGGTGTCGGTGATCGTGCCCGACAGCGTCCCACCGGTCGCCACGAGAGCCGCGGCCGCGCCGGCATCGATGCGGCCGTCGCCGTAGACGTTGTTCGGGTCGCCGTCGGCGTCGCCGCCGCACGAATCGTCGAGCCGGTCGACGGCGGTCGTCCGGATCGCGTTGGTCGCGGCGGTGAAGTCGCCGCGCAGCGTGTTGTCGGCCGAGATGAGCAGCGCGAGCGTGCCCGCGACGTGCGGGGCGGCCATCGACGTGCCGGAGAAGGCCTCGTAGCCGCCGCCCGGCACGCTCGACACGACGTCGACGCCCGGGGCGGAGACATCGGGATTGACCTTGCCGTAGCCGGACGGGCCGCGGCCCGAGAAGTCGGCGATCACGTCGTCGATGTCGGTGGCGCCCACGCTGAAGGCCTCGTTGTAGTCGCCGGGCGAACCGCCCTCGCCGCAGAACGGGCCGGGGTTGCCGGACGAGAAGACCGGGATGATGCCGGCCGCGCGCCAGGCCTGGACCGTCTCGAGGTAGAAGGAATCGCCGGGGACTCCGCCCCACGAGTTGCTGACGATGTCGGGACGCTGGTTCGGGTCCGGGTTCTCGCCGTTGAGGTCGGTCGGGGCAAGCACCCACTGGCCGGAGGACAGCAGCGACGATTCGGAGCAGTCGAGGTCCTCACAACCCTTGGCGGCGATCCACTTGGCGCCGGGGGCGACGCCGGTGTCCGGCGTGAAGGGGCCGGGGCCGTCGCCGCCGAGGATCGTGCCCATCGTGTGGGTCCCGTGGGCCACGTTGTCGCAGGGCGCCGCGTCGGGGCAGACGCCGGCGGGATCCCACCAGTGATAGTCGTGGGTGAACGTCCCGTCGCCGTTGTTGCCGAGGTAGTGGTCGACGAGCGCGGGATGGGTGTAATCGACCCCGCGTGTCGATCGTCGCGACGACGACGCCCTGGCCCAGGATGCCGTCCGCCCAGGCGTTGTCGGCACCGATCTTGGCGACGCCCCACTCGGGCTCCCCGGCCGCGGCGAGGACCGCGACCTTGGGATCGATGGGTTCGATCAGCGGGTAGATGCGCTCGGCGCGGATCCGGGAGACGGCCGGGTCCTTGGCGAGGGTCGCGGCGACCTTCGACAACGTCGCCGAGTCGCCCTCGACCACGAGGACGTTCGTGAGCCAGTAGCTGGTCGCGGTGACGCTGCGGGTCTTGGCGGCGACCGCGACCGCGGAACGCTGCGAGGTGCCGGCGGTCGCCGTGAGGGCGTCGATGACCGCCTGCCCGCGCTTGGCGCGGTTCTTGACCAGGGCCGCCGCCTTGAGGTCGGCCTTCGCCTTGAACTCGACGACGATGCGCTTCGCGCGCCCCGCGGAGAGGTCGCGCTGGAGCTGGGTCTCGATGGGCGCGGCCGCCGCCCGGGCCGGTCCGGTCGCCCCGGCGCCGGCCGATGCCGCGACGGTCGCGACCTGGGTGAGGACCAATGCAGCGGCGATGACAGCCGCGAATCCACGACGGCGTCCCATGACCGATCCCTCCACTCCGTCGACCCGACCGTCGACGACCCTCATTGGTCGGTCCCTCGCGGTGTCTGGGCGCGATTCGGGGACCCGCGCCGAATGCTACACCCCGGCTGTCGCCTCACATCGCACGGCGGCGCAGGGCGGGGCCGTGGGCGGCCGGAGCGGCGCGTATCCTCGTTCCGTGCGCCGCCTGCCCGATCCGTTCGACGACATCGCCGCCGGCCGTCCCGCCGCGATCGGGCTGGCCGGACCGGCGCTCCTCGGCAGCCGGCTCCTGACCAAGGACATGGCGTTCCCGCTCCACGAGCGCGAGGGCTTCGACCTGCGCGGCCTGCTCCCCGACCGCGTCCTGACGATCGAGGAGCAGATCGAGCTGGAGCTCGAGCACCTCCGGGGCAAGGCCGACGCGCTCGAGCAGTACATCGGCCTCGCGGCCCTCCAGGACCGCAACGCGACGCTCTTCTACCGCCTGCTGGCCGACCACCTCGCCGAGTTCCTGCCGATCGTCTACACGCCGACGGTCGGCCGCGCCTGCCAGGAGTTCAGCCACATCATCCGGCGGACGCGCGGGCACGTGGATCACGCCCGGACGACCGCGACCGGATCCCGCGAGCTGCTGCGCCAGGGGCCGTACGAGGACGTGCGGCTCATCGTCGTGACCGACAACGAGCGGATCCTGGGCCTGGGCGACCAGGGCGCGGGCGGCATGGCCATCCCGATCGGCAAGCTCGCGCTCTACACCGCGGCGTGCGGGCATCCACCCGTCGCTGACCCTGCCGGTGTCGCTCGACGTCGGGACCGACAACCCCGCGCTGCTCGCCGACCCGCTCTACCTCGGCCACGGCGCCCCGCGCTGCGCGGCGCGGCGTACGACGCGCTCGTCGAGGCCTTCGTCGCGGGCGTCGCGGAGGTCTGGCCCGGCTGCGTCATCCAGTTCGAGGACTTCAAGCAGGCCAACGCCCTGCGCCTGCTCGACCGGTACCGGGACCGCGTGCCCGTCGTTCAACGACGACATCCAGGGCACGGCCGCGGTGGTCGTCGCCGGCGTGCTGGCCGGCGCTGCGCGCCACGGGCACGGACGCTGGCGGACGCGCGGATCGTGCTCGTCGGCGCCGGAGCGGCCGGGATCGGCATCGCCCGGCTGCTGCGGCCCGCGATGCTCGAGGCGGGCGTCGACCGAGGCGGCATCTCCGGGCGGTCGTGCTGGTCGACACGCACGGGCTGGTCCACGACGGGCGCACCGACCTCGACGCCGACGAAGCGCGAGCTCGCGGTGCCGCCGCGCCGTCGCGGCGGTGCCCGGCGGCATGCGCCCGCGCTGGTCGACGTCGATCCGCGACCGCGCGGCCGACGATCCTCGTCGGGGCGACCGCCGTGGCCGGCACGTTCACCGAGGCCGTCATCGGCGCGATGGCGCGCGCGCGAGCGGCGAACGGCCGATCGATGCTGCCGCTCTCCAACCCGACCTCCGCCGCGGAGGCGACGCCGACCGACGTCCTCGCCTGGACCGAGGGCCGGGCGCTCGTGGCGACCGGATCGCCGTTCGACGGCGGTCACGATCGACGGCGCGGCGCCACGAGGTCGGCCAGGCGAACAACGTCGTTCATCTTCCCGGGCGTCGGCCTCGGCGCCATCGTGGCCGAGACCCGCACGATCACCGACGCGGATGTTCCTGCTCGCGGCGCGGACGCTGGCCGACGCGGTCACCGACGAGCGCGCTCGCGACCGGGGCGCTCTATCCGCCGATCGCATCGCTGCGCGCGGTGTCGCGCGAGATCGCGATCACGGTCGCTCGCGAGGCCGTGGAGGCCGGCCTGGCCGGGGCCGACCTGACGCCGGATGGCGTGGCCGACGCGGTCGATGCCGCGACGTGGTGGCCGGCCTACGTCCCGTACGAGCCGCGTCCGGGTGTGGGAGCGCCGGCGCGCGACCGAAGATTGAGCAGCGCGATCCGTGCGGCGGTCCTCGAGGCGGCCGGCGAGGCCGTCGTGGTGGAGTCGCTCGAACTCGCGGAGCCCCGCGCCGGCGAGGTCCGCGTGCGGATCCTGGCATCGGGCGTCTGCCATTCCGACCTCCACGTTCGCGACGGCGAATGGGCGCGCCCGACGCCGATCGCGATGGGCCACGAGGGCGCCGGCGTCGTCGACGCGGTGGGGCCGGGCGTTCGCTCGTTGCGCGTCGGTCAGCCGGTGGCGCTGTCGTGGCTCGTGCCGTGCGGGGCGTGCCGATCGTGCCGTGGCGGGCCGGCCATGGGCGTGCCCCGATTCCCCGTCGTTCCGGCACGTGCTGCCGGACGGGGCCGCGGCACTGCACCGGGCGGGCGGGGCGGCCGTCCTGTCCTACTGCGGCATCGCGACGATGGCCGAGGCGACGGTCGTGCCCGGAGGCCGCCGCGATCGCGCTCCCCGACGGCGTCGATCCGGCGGTCGCCGCGCTCATCGGCTGTTGCGTGACCACCGGCGTCGGCGCGGTGCTCAAGACCGCGGCCGTCGAACGGCCGGCTCGAGCGTCGCAGTCATCGGGCTGGGCGGCGTGGGGCTGTCGTGCGTGATGGGCGCGGCGATCGCGGGGGCCGTCGCGGATCGTCGCCGTCGATCGGGTGCCGGCGAAGCTCTACGTTGCGCTCGAGGTGGGCGCCACGGACGGGCTGCTCGCGGGCGACGACGCGAGCGCTACCCTCACCGCCCTTCGAGACCTGACCGGTGGCGGCCCGGACTACGCCTTCGAGGCGATCGGGTTGCCCTCGACGGTCGAACTGGCCATCGAGTCATTGCCGGTCGGTGGCACGGCCGTCCTCGTCGGGATGACCCCGCTCGGGGCGCGGGCCTCGTTCGACGTCTACCCGTTCGTCGACGAGAGCCGCCGGATCCTCGGCTCGAACTACGGGTTCGCCGACCCGGCCGTCGACTTCCCCCGCTATGCCCAGATGGCACCTCGACGGCCGGCTGCCGATCGACCGGCTCGTCGACCGGCGCATCGCGCTCGACGACATCGAGGACGCCTTCGCGGCGATGCGCCGCGGCGAGTACACCCGCCAGGTGATCGTCTTCGACTAACGGTCGGGGTCAGCCGCCGGGCGTCGGCGTAGCGGCGGGACGTGCCGGGCGAAGACGACCGTCGGCCAGGCGGGCCTCCAGTCGCTCGAGGATCCGGTCGGCGCGGGCCTGCTTGAGGTTGCCGGCAGCGACCGCGGCGTCGAGATCGGCCTTCACGGCCTTCACGATCGCGTCGGTCAGGGTGGCATACGGCACGTCGTGCGCGGCCGCCACGTCCTTGAGCGACTTGCCGGCTCGCAGCTCGGCTCGCAGCTCGGCCGGGGTGAGCTTCAGGGCGTCGGCCGCGGCGGTCAGCCCGTCCTTGCCCACGTTGACGGCCGCCTTGGCGACCTTCGCGCGCCAGCCGTTCAGCATCGCGCAGCCGTCGGCCGGCGCCTTCTCGAGCCGCGCCTTCAGCCGATCGCCGGCGGCCGTCGTCAGGTCGCCGTCGGCCACGGCCTTGTCGATGGTCGGTGGCGGCGGCCTTCCGCGCCGCGGCGACCATCTCGGCCTCGGTGACGCCCAGGTTCGCGGCGAAGGCGGCACGGAACGTCGCGCAGGCCTCGCTCGCGGCTCGGGCGGGTGCCCCGCTGGCTGCGGCCGCGATCGGCACGACCGGCGTGGCCGTCGTGGCCGGTGCGGTCGCGGCCGCCACCGCGCTGATCAGCGTTCCCCCCACGAGCGCGCTGATGACCAGGGCTCCGGCAAGACCGACGGTCCTGAGGTTCGGCATCGATGTTGACCCCCATGATCGGCCCGGCTCACATGGCCGCGCCGTGACCGAATCGTGGCGCCGCGCCGTGAAGAACGTGTGTGGGCGGACCTGCGGGGTCTTCACGACTCCTGAACAGCTACCCGGCTAGGATGCGACGCGATGTCCGCTCCGGCACGGATCCTGGTCGTCGAGGACGAGCCTCGCCTCGGCGAGCTGCTGCGCCTCTACCTCGAGCGGGACGGCTACGCGGTGACCGTGGTCGGCGATGGCCGCGCCGCGATCGACGCGGTCGAGGCCGACGGCGTCGACCTCGTCGTGCTGGACCTCATGCTGCCCGGTCTCAGCGGCGAGGCGGTCCTCGAGGCCATCCGCGAGCAGGGCGACATCCCGGTCCTGATCGCCTCGGCCAAGCGCAGCGATGCCGAACGGATCGCCGGCCTGCGCATGGGCGCCGACGACTACCTCGCGAAGCCCTTCAACCCGCACGAGCTGACGGCGCGCGTGGCGGCCATCCTGCGGCGCAGCGGTCGCGGTCCCGACGCGGAGCCGGTTCGCACCCTGCGGCTCTCCCTCGCCGGCGGTCGCCTGCTCGTGGATCCGGTCAGCCGCCGATACACCCTGGCGGATCCCGCCGGAGCGTCGGCGGCCGGCGATGCGTCGTCCGGTCGCCTGACGCCCGGCGAGACCGGCCTGCTGACCGCACTCGCCCGCCGCCCGGGCAGCGTGCTCACGCGCGAGCAGCTGCTCGACTCGGTGACCCGGCGTCCGGACGACGTCTACGATCGGGTCGTGGACGTCCACGTCGCGAACCTGCGGCGCAAGCTCGGCGACGACGCCGGGGACCCGTGGCTCATCGAGACGATCCCGCAGGTCGGCTACCGCCTGGTCGCGACGCGGGATCCGGGGTGACCGCCGCGTCGCGGCGGCCGTCGCTGGCGTGGCGACTCGGCGTCATCCTCGGCGCGGTCGTCCTTGGCGTGCTGCTCGTCGCCGGGATCGTCGTCAACCGCGTCGTCAGCGGCGGGTTCGAGACCGTCCTCGCGAGCCAGCAACAGCAGCGCCTCGACGACGCCGCGGACAACCTGGCCGACCGGCTCGATCGGCCGGCGCGCGTGCTGGCTGTCGTCCGGCGGCTGGCGAACAACCTCGGCGGCGAGGTCCGGGTCCTCTCGAGCGACGGGACGACGCTCGGCGGCGTTCGGCCGCCAGCCCGACGGCGACGGTCGCCCACTACACGTCGCCGATCGAGGTCGACGGCCGGATCATCGGCTACGCTCGAGGCCGACCTGCCGGCCCAGGTCGGCGACCGCGGGTTCCTGCCGCTCTTCAACGTCACGCTGCTCGTGGGCGGCGTGCTGAGCGTGCTGGGCATCGCGCTCGCCTCGACGTACGTCGCGACGCGGCTGACGCGGCCGCTGCGCGACGTCGCCGATGCGGCCCGGCGACTCGGGGCCGGCGAGACCACGGCCCGTGCGACCGGCGGCGACGACCGCGAGTCGGCCGATCTCGCCGATTCGTTCAACGCGATGGCCGACCGCCTCGAGCGCTCCGAGATGCTCCGGCGGCGGGCGGCGAGCGATATCGCCCACGACCTCGCGACGCCGGCCACGGTCCTCGTCTCGCAGCTCCAGGCGATGGTCGACGGCGTCGTGCCGGCCGACCGGCGAGAACCTCGACGCCGCGCGCTCCGCCGCATCCGCACTCGGCAGCGTCGTCGCCGAGCTCAACGACCTCGCGAGTGCCGAGGCGGCGCCGCTCCAGGCCCAGCCGGCCGCGGTCGACCTCGGCGCCGCGGTCCACGAGGTCGAGCGCGAGCTCGACGGGCTCCGACGCGAGCGCGGCTTGCTGCTCGCGTCGAACGTGCCGGCGGGCACGATCGTGACGGTCGACCCGGGACACCTGTCGCGCGTGCTGCGCAACGTCATCGGCAACGCGATGACCCACAGCCCGGACGGTGGGGCGTCGGTCGCGGTGACGGCCCGCAAGGCCCGCGGGACGCCCGGCGCGCCATCGTCGCGATCCGGGTCACCGACCAGGGCCCGGGCATCGCGCCGGGCGACGTCCCGCACATCTTCGAACGCTTCTACCGCGCGGACCCGTCGCGGGCCGTCGATCGGCGGACCGGCCGCCGGCGGGGCAGCGGCATCGGACTCACGATCGCGCGCGAACTCCTCGCCGCCAACGGCGGCCGCATCGGCGTCGAGCGGACCGGCCCGGGCGGGACGACGTTCCTGATCGAACTGTCCGAGAGGCACGCCGGGCTAGGTGCGGCGGGTCGCCGGTCGTGGTGCGCTCCGCGGTCGTGCCTGGCTCCGGCGGCCGCCGTCGCCGCATCGACCTTCGTCGAGCGGCGCCAACACGGGCGGCTCCGGCTCCTCGATCGGCGGCAGCAGCGGCCGGCCGGTGATGAGCCGCGTCCCGCGGCCGTGGGTCACGAACGTCCATGCCCAGCGGATCAGGACGACGAGCCGGTTCGAGAAGCCGATGAGGTAGGTGATGTGGATGCCGAGCCACAGCAGCCAGGCCGAGAACCCGCCCTGCTGGCCGAACGGGCCCATCCAGCCGATGTTCGTGACGCCGGAGAGGCGCCCGATGACGGCGACGTCGCCGTGGTTCGAATAGCGGTACGGCTCGTACGGTCGGCCGAGGATCCGGCGGCGGATGACCTTGGCCGCGTACGACCCGCCCTGGATCGCCGCCCTGGGCGACGCCCGGGCGTCGGCGCGGTCCTCGTTCCAGGGCTGGACCGCGGCGTCGCCGACGACGAAGATCTCGGGATGGCCGGGGATCGTCAGGTCGGGCCCGACGATGACCCGCCCGGCCCGGTCGGTCTGCGGCCCCGGTCGCCGCCGCGACCTTCCGGGCGAACGACGACGCCTGCACGCCGGCCGCCCAGAGCACGGTCCGGGTCGGGATCGTCTCCTCGGTCGCCGTCGGGCGTCGACGACGCGGACGTCGTCGCTCGTCGATGTCGATCGACCCGCGTGTTCGTCCGGACGTCGACCCCGAGCCGCTCGAGCTGGCGCTGCGCCGACGCCGACCGGCCCGGCGGATAGGGCGGCAGGACGCGGTCCATGCGCCTCGACGAGGATGATCCGCGCGTCGGCCGGACGGATCGCAGCGGAAATCGCGCTTGAGCGTGTCGCGCGCGATCTCGCCGAGGGCGCCGGCGAGCTCGACGCCGGTCGGGCCGCCGCCGACGAGCACGAACGTCATCCATTCGCTGCGGCGTTCCGGGTCGGCCTCGCGTTCGGCGGCCTCGAACGCGATGAGGATCCGCCGGCGGATCTCGGTCGCGTCCTCGACGGTCTTGAGGCCCGGGGCGAGCGTCGCCCACTCCGGGTGGTCGAAGTAGCTGTGGTGCGCGCCCGTCGCGACGATGAGCGTGTCGTAGTCGATCGGGCCGCCGTCCGAGAGCAGGACCTGGCGCTGCTCGGGGTCGATGCCGACGGCCTCGCCGAGGATGACGGTCGTGTTGCGGTGCTTGCCGCAGGATCGAGCGGAGCGGCTGGGCGATGTCGCCGGGCGAGAGCGCGCCGGTCGCGACCTGGTAGAGCATCGGCTGGAACAGGTGGAAGTTGCGCCGATCGACGAGCGTGACGCCGGACCTCCGGGTCGATGCCCAGGTTGCGCGCCGCGTACAGCCCGGCGAACCCGCCGCCGATGATCGTGACGCGGTGCGGCAGGCGCGGCTGGTCCTGGGTCGCGCCACTGGCCGGCGGCCGCGCCCGTGGGCCGCGGACGCCGCGTCGGGCCGTCGGACTCCGGCATGACCGCGGCGCCGGTCGACGTGGTCATCGACGGTCGCTACCGGATCCGGCGTGCGGCGGCCGCCGGCGATCTCGCCCGAGGCGCACGGCCGGGTGTGGCCGTGCGTCAGCACCGGAACGGCCGATTCGCCCGGCGACACTGGCCGGGTCCAGCCCCGAGCGCTCGACTGAGACGGCCGTACGGCTCGCCCTACCTGGCGCTCGGATGGACGCCGGTCATCGGTGCGGTGCGGGCCGGATCGTGGGCGATGGCCAGCCGGTGATGCGGCCACGCCCGGCACCGGCGCGAACGCGGTCGGGCTCGGCCGTCACCGACCCAGCGGGCCATCGACCGACGAATGCGCCGTCGGGCTCGGTCGGTCGTGCGCCTCCCGATGGCGCACGGCCGCAGACGCCGTCGGCCTGCGCCGCCGCGGCGCCGAAGATCGCGGCAGCGAGGATGCGTCTCTCGGCGTCCTCCGCGACACGCAGGCGTGCCGCTCGGCCGCGGACGTCGCAGCGGCAACAGCGGTCGAGCGCCGCGAGGTGCGCGGTGGCGTCCCCAACCCCGCTCCCGCGGGGTCGGGGTCCCAGCGCGGCTGGTGCCGGGCGGCGCTCCCGGTACGGCTACTTGTCGCGCTCGGGACCGGTCAGCACGGCCTGGGCGGCCGCGAGCCGGGCGACCGGCACGCGGAACGGCGAGCAGGACACGTAGTCGAGCCCGATCCGCTCGCACTTGGCGATCGACTCCGGGTCGCCGCCGTGCTCGCCGCAGATGCCGAGCTCGAGGTCCGGGCGCGGTGGCCCGGCCCTTGTCGACGGCGATCTTCATCAGGCCCGGCGACCGCGTCGTCGAGCGTCTGGAACGGGTTGACCGGCAGGATCCCGTCCTCGACGTACTTGAGCAGGAAGCCGCCCTCGGCGTCGTCGCGGCTGTAGCCGAACGTCATCTGGGTCAGGTCGTTGGTGCCGAAGCTGAAGAACTCGGCGTCGCGCGCGATCTCGTCGGCGGTCAGCGCGCCGCGCGGCACCTCGATCATCGTGCCGAACTTGTAGTCGACCTCGACGCCGGCGGTCTGCCTCGACGGCCTTCGCCTCGGCCTCGAGGAGCGCCTGCGGTCGCGGCCAGCTCGTTCACGTGCCCGACGAGCGGGATCATGATCTTGGCGTTCGGGTGGCCGCCGGCCTTCTGCGACCGCGATCAGCGCGTTGAGGATGGCCCGGGTCTGGACCTTCACGAAGTCCGGGATCATCAGGCCGAGGCGGCAGCCGCGCAGGCCGAGCATCGGGTTCTGCTCGTGCAGCGCACTTGATCGTCGCGAGCAGGTCCTTGTCCTCCTCGGACGCGCCGCCGTGCGTCCTCGGCCCGGGTCACCTTGACCAGCTGCTCCTCGAGGTTCGGCAGGAACTCGTGGAGCGGCGGGTCGATGAGCCGGATGACGACCGGCAGCCCGTCCATCGCCCGGAAGATGCCCTCGAAGTCGCCCTGCTGGAGCACCTCGAGCTTGGCCATGGCGGCATCGAAGCGTCGCGACCGCCGCGGCCTCGTCGTCGGTCGAGCGCCTCGCCGGCCGCGGCCTTGGCCTTGGCCCGGGTCGCCGACGTTCGCGACGAGGATCGCGCCGCGCACGATCTCGAGCCGCTCGCCCTCGCGGAACATGTGCTCGGTCCGGCACAGGCCGATGCCCTGCGCGCCGTAGCCGCGCGCCTGGGCGGCCTCCTCGGGCTTGTCGGCGTTGGTCCAGACCTCCATCCGGCGGACCTCGTCGGCCCAGCCGAGGATCTTCTGGAGCTCGGGCTGGTCCTCGAACCGGGCCGCGACGGTCGGCAGCGCGCCGAGGAAGACCTCGCCGGTCGCGCCGTCGAGGCTGATCCAGTCGCCCTCGGCGAACGTCGACGCCGGTTCGGCGCTGCGGCCGTCTTGGTCGCCGTAGTCGACGATCGAGCTCCGCGCAGCCGGCGACGCACGGCTTGCCGATCTGGCGGGCGACGACCGCGGCGTGCGAGGTGGCGCCGCCGCGGGCGGTCAGGATGCCCTGCGGCGACGGCCATGCCGTGGAAGTCGTCGGGCGAGGTCTCGATCCGCACGAGCACGACCTGCTCGCCGCGGCCGACCCACTCGACCGCGGTGTCGGCGTCGAACACGGCCCGCCCGACGGCCGCGCCCGGCGAGGCGTTGAGGCCCTTGGCGATGCGCTTGGCGGCCTTGCGGGCCGTCGGGTCGAACTGGTCGCGCAGGAGCTGGTCGACGTGGGCCGGCTCGATCCGGGCGAGCGCCTCTTCCTTGGTGATGACGCCCTCGTCGACCATGTCGGCCGCGATCTTGACGGCGGCCGCGGCGGTCCGCTTGGCGGTGCGCGTCTGGAGCATGTAGAGCTTGCCGCGCTCGATGGTGAACTCGAGGTCCTGGACGTCGCGGTAGTGCCGCTCGAGCTGCTGGCCGATCCGCTGGAACTCGGCGTAGACCGCCGGCATGTCGGTCTGCCATCTGGGCGATCTTCGGCGGCGGTCCGGATGCCGGCCACGACGTCCTCGCCCTGGGCGTTGGTCAGGTACTCGCCGAAGAGCACCTTCTCGCCGGTGTTCGGGTCGCGGGTGAAGGCGACGCCGGTGCCGGAGTCGTCGCCCATGTTGCCGAAGACCATCGTCACGACGTTGACCGCGGTGCCCAGGTCGTGGGCGATCTTCTGGTTGTTGCGGTAGTCGACGGCGCGCTTGCCGAACCAGCTGACGCGAAGACGGCCTTGATGGCGAGGTCGAGCTGCTCGTACGGATCGCTCGGGAAGTCGCGGCCGGTGTCCTCGCTGGACGATCGCCTTGAACTCGCTCGACCAGCTCGCGCAGGTCGGCCGCGTCGAGGTCGGTGTCCTGCTCGACGCCGTGCGCGCTGCCTTGGCCGCCTCGAGCGCGTGGTCGAACCGCTCGCCGTTCACGTCCATGACGATCCGCCCGAACATCTGGATGAAGCGGCGGTAGGCGTCCCAGCCGAAGCGCTCGTTGCCGGTCAGCGCGATCAGGCCGTGGAGCGTCTGCTCGTTCAGGCCGAGGTTGAGGACCGTGTCCATCATCCCGGGCATCGAGAACTTGGCGCCGGAGCGGACGCTCGACCAGCAGCGGGTTCGGCCGCGTCGCCGAAGCCCTTGCCGGTCTGCGCCTCGACCTCCGTGACCGCCTCGAGGACGTCGTCCCAGAGGCCGTCGGGGAGCTGCTCGCCGGCGGCGAAGTAGTCGTTGCAGGCCTCGGTCGTGATGGTGAAGCCGGGCGGCACCGGCAGCCCGGCGTTGGTCATCTCGGCGAGGCCGGCGCCCTTGCCGCCGAGCAGGTCGCGCATCGTCGCGTCGCCTTCGGCCTGCCGCCGCCCCAGGCGTAGATGTAGCGCTTGGCCGCGCGGTGCGCGCGGTCGGCGGTGGGGGTGGCGGTTCGGTCATGGGACGTCTCCTGGGCGGGTCTGCGGCCGGCCTGCGGCGGGCCGCGTGCGAAGGTCGCTCGTGCGCGCTGATTGTACCGTCGGTCCTCCG
Source organism: uncultured Chloroflexia bacterium (assembly GCA_963764515.1). Taxonomy (GTDB): domain Bacteria; phylum Chloroflexota; class Limnocylindria; order Limnocylindrales; family CSP1-4; genus SPCO01. The sequence goes on from CAVXSS010000001.1 coordinate 44,753, forward strand.
GACCTCCGGTTGCGAGACGGTGCACGAGCACGATCGAGCGACCGACGCGGCATCGCGCCCCTGGTATCGGTCGTCCCGCGGTCGCCCACGTGGGTCGGATCGACGCGATGACGTCGGCCTCCGTGTGCGCCCAGGGTCATGGCATCGACCAACGCACGGGAGACCGACCATGAATCCGAAGTTCTACGAGACACTGGCGTCTCGACCACATCGAGGCGCTCCGTCGCGAGGCGCTCGGTATCACCCGCACCGCGATGGCGCCCGTGAGCGGCGCGCCGGCCGCATGCGCTCGTTCCACGGGGGTGGCGTCGGTCGCCTCGCGTCAGGGTTGCGCCGGACCTCCGCTCGACGTGACTCGCCCACGCGGCGATCTCGGCGCGCCGCGAGGCACCGAGCTTGGCGAGGATGTGCTCGACGTGGCTGCTCGCCGTCTTCGGCGCGATGCCGAGTGAATCGGCGATCTCGGCGTTCGTCGGCCCTCGGTGATGAGTCGGGCGACCTCGAACTCGCGGGCGGTGAGCGGGCGCCACGGCTCGTCGACCGCGACGCGACCGCGGGCCGTCGACTGGAGCGCGTCGGCCCGCATCGGCCAGCGGCGCGACTGTCCAGGCGCGAGGCGACGTGCCGCGGGCTTCGACGGCGAGGTGCGACGGCCTCGGCGAAGCGGTTCGAGCGAGTCAGGCACTTGGCGAGGTCGAGGCGGGCCCAGGTTGCCTCCCAGACCCGGCCGGCCGCATCCCAGCCGCGGACCGCCGCCTCGAGCGACGACCCGGGCGATGCCGGTCGCGCCGTCGGCCAGGGCGACCAGGCCCGCCCATGGTCGATCGCCGGCGATCCGCGACCGGCCGAGCCGGCCGAGGTCCTCGGCGCAGCCGGCGAGCCACGCTCGGCCGCGGCCGGCCGCCCGGCGGCCTGCTCCGCGCGGACGCCGGTGACGACGAACGGCACGAGCAGGCCCGCTCGCCCGTCTGGTGCACGCGATCCAGCGCCTCGCGCACAGCGCTCGACCGCGCGACCGGGATCGCCGTCGAGCAGGGCGGCCTCCGCCAGCCCCCAGAGCGGCGGCAGGATCATGTCGATCGCCCTCGCCCTCCTCGCCGAATGCGACAGCGCGCGTCGAGAGTGCCGCGTCTGCCGACTCGCGTTCACCGCGACCCAGCGCGACGTAGCCGAGCGCCCAGCGTGCCATGGCACCCGCGCGGCGGCAGCCGCGGTCGGCGATGGCCTGCCGGCCGGGGTCGACCGCCTCGGCCCAGTCCGGCCGTCGCCCAGGCGACGCATCGCGCGTGTCGCGCCCATGACGTGGGCGCAGATGCGACTGCTCGATCGAGTCGGCGTACCGAAGCCCGCTCAGCCAGGTAACGCGCCGCCCGCGGATAGTCCATCACCCGGACGGCCGTCGAGCGCGGCGTCGCGGAAGGCCGTACACGCCGCGTGTCCTCGAAGCCCGGCGTCCTGGGCCGAACGCGCCGACCGTCGAGACCGCGTCGCAGGCCGCCATCGGGTCGCCGTCGAGCGACCTCGATCATGGCCGTCGAGTCGAGCGGCCATCGGCCTCGACTCGGGCTCGCCGAGTCGCCTCGGCAGCCGCCGCGCGCATGGCGATCACCGTCGCGCGCGCCTCGCCGAGCGTCCACGGACTCCAGGTGCAGCCGCGTCAACTCAGTCGAGCAACGAGCCGCGCACGTCTCGGCGAGACGGCCTCGTCGTCCAGTCGCGTCGAGCTCCGTCGACGAGCGCATCCGCGAGGGCCTCATCGCGCAGCCAGCGATCGTCGCCGTCGCGACGCCAGATGGCGAGCACCTGGTCGCAGCATCGCCGCGGCCTCGACCGGCCGGCCCGCGCGCAGGTAGCCATCGCCGCGCGGCGTACGCCATGCGCTCGGCGATCTCGTTCTCCTCGATGGCCGGCGCCTCGATCGGCGTAGCGCGTCGAGAGATCGCGCGCGTCGATCGGTCGAGCTCGTCGGGCAGGTTCTCGACGGCTCGCCGGTAGAGCTCGAAGGCCTCGCGATGCGCCGACAGCCGGGCGGCCTCGCGCGCCCCGGCGACGGGCCGCCTCGAACGCACGCCGGCGAAGGCCGGCCCGCTCGTAGTGGACGCGACGACATGGATCTCGGACGGCGCCCTCCAGCGTGCGCCCCGAACTCCGCCGGCGCGAGCGTGGTAGCCGCCGCGGTCCGCTGCGGGGATCGCTCCGATAGATAGCGTCGCGCAGCAGCTGGTGGCGGAAGTCGACAGGCCGCGCATCCCTGGCGGTCGAGGACGCAGTTGTCGACCAGCTCCTGGAGCGGCTCGTCGAGCGCGTCCGGCGGCAGGTCCATGATCCCGGCCAGGACCTCGGGCACGAAGCAGCGGCCGATCACCGCCCCGGCCCGGGCGACCGCCTGCGCCTCCGGCGGATCGCCGAGCCGAGCCGCTCGAGGACGGCGTCCTCGATGGTGTCCGGGACGCCTGGCTTCGCGGATCGCGCGACCGTCCGCGCGTGCCTGCGGCGCTCATCGCGCCGAGCAGCTCCTCGATGTGGAGCGGGATGCCGTCCGTCCGCTCGTAGACGGCCTCGGACGACCTCGCGCGGCGCCGGCAGCCCGGTGTCGAGGATCAGCGTCGTCACCAGGGCCGTCTCGGCGGGTCGAGCGGGCGCGAGCCGGACCTCCTCGGCGAGGCGCTGGGTCAGCAGGCGCGAGCGCCAATCCCGGAGGGTCGTACCCGGGCGGGTCCTCGTCCGAGCGATAGTCGCCGATCGATCAGCAGACGGTCGGTCGCGCGTCCGTCGCGCGAGCTCGGCGATGATCTCGAGGCTGAGGTCGTCCGCCCATTGCAGGTCCTCGAACGACGAGAAGCGTCGGTAGGTCGAGCTCGGCGGCGATGGCGATCGACGATATCGATGACGAGCATCCGTCGGCGGACGCTCTCGGCCGTCGGCGGCGGCCTCGCGGAGCTCGAGCAGGTCGGCTCCCGAGCGTTCCGAACGCGGGGAGGTGGACCATGGTTGCGCGCCAGGTCGCAGCACCGACGCCGCCGGGACATCGTGATCCTGTGGCGCGACCCAGCCACCGGACACTCGAAACCCACGCGCCTTGGCCTTGCCCGAGATCGCCGAGAGCAGGCGCGTCTTGCCGATCCCGGCCTCGCCGGCGAGGAGCATGAACTGGCCGCGGCCCGTCGAGACCTCGTCCAGGCGCCGATCGGCCAGGTCGAGCAGTTCGTCTCGGCCGACCAGGAGCGGGCTGACCAGCGGGCTCGACGGCGATCCATCGTCGTCGCAGTGTAGGACGACCTCGTCCGGCGTCATCGGTCATTCGACCGATGACCCCTCCGACCTGCCCCGCGACCCTCGCTCCACCAGCCACCGGACACCCGGTCCGGGCTGCCAGATGGAGGTTTGCATGGCGGATCCGATTTCGATCCTCGAACGCGCGGGACATCCGCTCGCCGAGGTCCAGATGAACACGATGGAGGGAACGTGATGCGCAACATCCGGGCGCGATTGATCGCGTCGATCGCACTGTTATCGGTCCTCGCGATGCTCGGCGGGGCGGTCGCCTCGGCGAGCAACAGCGACGAGGGCCGGAACCTCGACCCGGTCCGCCTCGCGACGACGCCGTTCCACAACCTGGACGTGGCGATGGCCGCGGGCTATGGCACGGTCAAGGGCTGCGCCCAGAACCCCGGCGTGGGCGGGATGGGCCAGCACTACGTCAAGGGCGACCTCGTGGGCGACCCGCACCTCGACACGCTCCGCCCCGAGGCGCTGGTCTTCGAGCCGCGCAAGGGCGGCGGCTACCAGCTCGTCGCCGTCGAGTACATCGTCCTCAAGGACGCCTGGCATGCGGCGTTCGGGAAGAACAAGCCGCAAGCTCTTCGGGCAAGACGCTCTCGCTCGTCAAGGCGCCGAACCCCTACGACCTGCCCGACTTCTACGAGATCCACCTGTGGCTCTGGAAGAAGAACCCCAACGGCATCTTCGCCGACTGGAACCCGCGCGTGTCGTGCCGCGGCCTGCCGTTCTAGCCACCTAGGTCCAGCGGACTCGATCGGCGGCGTCCCACGGGCGCCGCCGATCCGCCATGCCCGGCGAACCCGAGTCGAGCCGCCCCGGATGTCGCTACCATCGCGGTGCCCGACACGAGGAGGCCCGACACCCGATGACGATCCCGATCGACGACCCACGCGTCATCGACGCCGACGCGCCCCAGTACAACGCGACGCTCGTCCGTCGCGTCGACCAGACCGACGACCTCGCCTACTTCTGGGTCAAGTTCGACGAGCGACCCGATCCCGTTCGAGCCCGGGCAGTACATGACGATCGGGGTGTTCGCCGACGGCAAGCTCTGGCAGCGGCCGTACTCGGTCGCGTCGCCGCCGCGCGGTGGCCGGCACGCGAGGGCTACGAGATGTACGTCCGTCTCGTGCCGATCATCCGGTTCACGACGCTGCTGTGGCGGCTGCCGATCGGGCACCGGATGCGGATGATCGGGCCGAAGGGCAAGTTCCTGCTCGAGCCCGACGACCGACCGGACGCACCTGTTCATCTCGACCGGCACGGGCATCGCCCCGTTCATGTCGATGATCCGCGAGACGCTCGCCGAGGGCCGGCCGCGCAGGACCGTCGTCCTCCACGGCTGCTCCTACGTCGACGAGCTCGGCTATCGCGACGAGCTCGAGGCGCTGGCAGCGCGACGGGACCTACCCGCTCACCTACGTTCCGACCATCAGCCGGCCGAACGATCCGCGCAACGCGGGCTGGTCGGGCCGGACGGGCCGCGCCGAGCACGTCGTCGCGCGACGTGTGCCGCGACCTGCGTCTCCGGCCGGAGCAGACGGTCGTCTACATCTGCGGCAACCCCGACATGATCCTCAACGCCGAGTCGCGTCCTCATGGACCACGGCTTCCCCGAGTTCCACGTCAAGAAGGAGCTCTACTGGCCCAAGGGCAAGGTCGTCGCCGCGTCGCGCGCCGGCTGAGCGCTGGCGGCTCACGGCCGAAAGGTGACCTTCGGCCTGCGCGGAACGTGCCCTGAGCCGCATAGGAGCCGGCCGGTGCGCCGACTAGCATCGGATCACGGCCAGATTGAGCCCGACCGAAGTCATGAGCGGCGTATGCACCCGATCCTCGCGACCGACCAGCTCTCACCCAACGTCACCCGGCTGGTCGTCGAGGCGCCCGGATCGCCGCAGATCCGCCAGGCCGGGCCAGTTCGTCATCGTCCGCGCTGCGGACCGGGCGCCGAGCGCATCCCGCTGACCATCGCCGACGCCGACCCGGCGGCCGGCACGATCACGCTGGTCATCCAGGCCGTCGGCAAGAGCACGCCGACCTCGTCGCGCTCCGGCCGGGCGAGGCGATCCCGACGTCGCCGGCCCGCTGGGCCGCCCGACCGAGCTCATCGACTCGCGGCCACGCGGTCTGCGTCGGCGGCGGCGTCGGGACCGCGGTCGTCCTTCCGCATCGCCCAGGAGCTGCCGCGCCGCGGCGTCGCGGTCACGAGCGTCATCGGCGGCCGCTCGCGCGAATGGGTCATCCTCGAGGAGGAGCTGCGCCGCGACCGGCGAGGTCATCGCCTGCACCGACGACGGCAGCTACGGCCGGCAGGGCTTCGTGACCGAGGCGCTCGACGGACGTGCTCGAGGCCGGCGGCGATCGACGCCGTCTACGCGGTCGGCCCGGTGCCGATGATGCGCGCCGTCGCCGAGCTGACCCGGCCGTTCGGCGTCCCGACGACCGTCTCGCTCAACGCGATCATGGTCGACGGCACCGGCATGTGCGGCGGCTGCCGCGTGAGCGTCGGCGGCGAGACGCGTACGCCTGCGTGGACGGCCCCGAGTTCGACGGCCACCAGGTCGACTTCGCGCTGCTGCCGACCGGCTGACCACCTATCGCGCGTTCGAGCAGCAGGCGCTCGAACGGCGCGACGCCGCTGGATCCGGCATCGCCGCGCCTCGGCGCACGGAGGCCGGCGCGATGAGCGCCAGGCCACGCCCCGACGCACCGGCGAGCCGACGCGTGCCCGATCGAGGACCGGCTGATCCACCGCATCGGCGACGCGCACCGGTCTCGCCCAAGGAGCGGATGGCGATCGACCGCGTCAGCGATGCCCGAGCAGGACGCCGACGGCCCGCGCGCGCAACTTCGCGCGAGGTCAACCTCGGGCTGCACCGAGCAGCTCGCCATGCTCGAGGCCGAGCGCTGCCTCCAGTGCCGAAGCCCGTACTGCATCGACGGCTGCCCGGTCCGCGTCAACATCCCGCGGTTCATCGAGCTCGCTGCGCGAGGGCGACCTGCGCGGCGCCGCCGACTCGCTCCTCGACGACAACGCGCTGCCGTGCGTCACCGGCCGGGTCTGCCCGCAGGAGACCCAGTGCGAGGGCTCTGCCTGCGCGGCAAGAAGGGCGAGCCGGTCGCCATCGGCTACCTCGAGCGCTACGTCGCCGACTGGGCCCAGGCACCACCGCGACGAGCTGCGCCACGCCAGCGCCGGCGCCGACCGGCAAGCGCGTCGCGGTCGTCGGCTCCGGGCCGGCCGGGCTGACCGCCGCGGGCGAGCTCGCCAAGCGCGGCCACGAGGTCACGATCTTCGAGGCCTTCCACGCCGCCGGCGGCGTGCTGGTCTACGGCATCCCCGAGTTCCGCCTGCCCAAGGACATCGTCCAGGCCGAGGTCGACCGGCTGCGCGCCGACGGGCGTCAAGATCGAGCGCAACGCGATCATCGGCAAGACCTACACGCTCGCCGAGCTGCGCGAGCGCGTTCGACGCGGTCTTCCTCGCCGTCGGCGCCGGCCTGCCGGTGTTCATGGACGTCCCGGGCGAGAACCTCAAGGGCGTCTACTCGGCCAACGAGTACCTCACCCGGGTCAACCTGATGGGCGCCTAGCAGCCCCGACGCGGACACGCCGGTCCTGCACGGCCAGCGGGTCGCGGTCGTCGGCGGCGGCAACGTGGCCATGGACTCGGTCCGGACCGCGCGGCGGCTGGGCGCCGACGAGGCGACGATCGTCTACCGCCGCGGGCGCGACGAGCTGCCGGCGCGCGCCGAGGAGGTCCACCACGCCGAGCAGGAGGGCGTCCGAGTTCGAGTTCCTCGCCGCGCCGGTCGAGGTGCTCGGCGACGAGCACGGCTGGGTCACCGGCCTGCGCTGCGTGCGCATGAGCTGGGCGAGCCGGACGCGTCCGGGCCGGCGCCGGCCCGTACCGGTCGCCGGGCTCCGAGTTCGTGATCGACGTGCGACATGGTCGTCGTGGCCATCGGCACGCGCACCAACCCGCTGCTGACCGCGACCGCGCCCGGACCTCGAGGTCAACGAGTGGGGCTACATCGTGGTCGACGAGACGGGCATGACCAGCATGCCCGGGCGTCTTCGCCGGCGGCGACATCGTGCGCGGCGCGGCCACGGTCATCCTGGCCATGGGCGACGGCAAGCGGGCCGCGGCGGCGATCGACGGCTGGCTGCACGGGACGCCGCTACCGGCCGGACGACGCCGATCCGGCGAGCCGGCCCTCGCACCGGGCCGCGACTGCCTGATCGAGCTGCTCCGGCGCGCGCGCGCGTCCAGGCGATCGAGGATGAGCCGGGTGACGCCCTCGACCGGCACCCGCTCCTGGGCCATCGAGTCGCGGTCGCGGACCGTGACCGCGCCGTCCTCGAGCGAATCGACGTCGACCGTCACGCACCACGGCGTGCCGATCTCGTCCTGGCGGCGGTAGAGCTTGCCGATGGCCGCCGTGTCGTCGTAGACGGCCATCATGTGGCGCTTGAGGTCGGCCTTGATCCGGTGGCACAGCTCGACGATCTCGGGCCGCTTCTTGAGCAGCGGCAGGACCGCCACCTTGTACGGCGCGAGATCGGGATGGAGCGCCAGCGAGACCCGCGTCTCGCCGCGGACCTCCTCCTCGCGGTAGGCGTCGATGAGGAACGTGAACGCCGCCCGGTCGGCGCCGGCGGCCGTCTCGACGATCCACGGGATGACGTGCTCGTCGGTCGCCTGGTCGAAGTACTCGAGGCTCTCGCCGGACGCCTCGGCGTGGCGCGACAGGTCGAAGTCGCCGCGGTTGTGGACGCCCTCGAGCTCCTTCCAGCCGAACGGGAAGCGGTACTCGACGTCGATCGCCTTCTTCGCGTAGTGGGCCAGCTCGTCGGGCGCGTGCTCGCGGATGCGCAGGCGCGCCGGGCGTCACGCCGTAGCGCTCGTACCAGGCCCGCCGCCGCGGCAGCCAGTCGTCGAACGCCGCCGCCGCCGCCGCCTCCGGTCGGACGAAGTACTGCATCTCCATCTGCTCGAACTCGCGCATCCGGAAGACGAAGTTGCCCGGGCTGATCTCGTTGCGGAACGACTTGCCGATCTGGGCGATCCCGAACGGCAGCTTCTTGCGCGACGACTGCTGGACGTTCTTGAAGTTGACGTACGAGCCCTGGGCGGTCTCGGGGCGGAGGTAGATGACCGACGCGTCCTCCTCGACCGGGCCCATGAACGTCTTGAACATGAGGTTGAACCGGCGCGGCGCGCGACAGCGGCCCGCCGTCGACCGGGCACGCAGGCCGAGCCGCTCGACGATCCCCGGGTCGCGCAGCTCGGTCGCGGTCAGGTGCTCGGCGCCCGGCAGCTCGTCGAGGCGGAAGCGGCGGTGGTCGGTCTGGCACTCGACCAGCGGGTCGCTGAACGAGCCGACGTGGCCGGACGTGACCCAGACCTGCGGGTGCATGAGGATCCCGGCGTCGAGCCCGACGATGTCGTCGCGCTCCTGGACCATCGCCCGCCACCAGGCGCGCTTGACGTTGTTCTTGAGCTCGACGCCGAGCGGGCCGTAGTCCCACACGGCGTTGATGCCGCCGTAGATCTCCGACGACGGGAAGATGAAGCCGCGCCGCTTGGAGAGCGAGACGATCGTGTCGAGCTCGGGGACGGCAGGCGCGACGTCGTCGCGGTCGGTCGAGGGGGTCGGTCACAGGGGTCTCCGCTGGTACGCGACCGTGGAACGCTCGCGTTCCGCTCGCACCTGGCCGCGCGGGATGCTTGTCGCCCGATGCTACCAGAGCGAACCGCGGCACCGGCGACGAGAAAAAAGGGCTTGACATCGGTGCGATCCCGATTGTACATTCGGTCGACCGACCGACCTCGGTCACTCGACCGACACGACGGCGCGAATGGGAGGAACCCGCGATGGCCTACGAGATCGAAGGGAAGCTGCTCGAAGTCTGCACCTGCAATGTCCTCTGCCCGTGCTGGATCGGCGAGGACCCCGACGGCGGCAAATGCGACTCAGCCCTCGCGTGGCACATCGACGGCGGCTCGATCGAGGGCGTCGATGTGGCGGGCCGGACCGTCGCCCTGTCCGTCCACATCCCGGGCAACGTCCTGGTCGCCGAAGTCCTGGAAGGCGGCGGTCTTCGTCGACGACGGGGCGACCGACGAGCAGCAGGCCGAGCCTCCTCAAGGTCTTCACCGGCCAGCTCGGTGGCGCCATCGCCGACCTGGCCGGCCTCATCGGCGAGGTCGTCGTCGGTCGAACGCGTCCCGATCACGTTCACCGTCGATGGCGGCCGCGGGCGTCTCACCGTCGGCGACCATCGCCGATGCCGAGATCACGCCGTTCACGGGCGCGACCGGCAACCCGACGATCCTGTCCGAGACGATCTTCTCGACGATCCCGGGGTCGCCGGTCTTCGCCGGAAAGGCCGACCACTTCACGCGTGACGGCGATCCCCATGGCCTGCCCAACGTGAACGCGACCGGACAACAACGCGCTCCAGGGCCATTTCCGGTTCGCGGCCTGACGGCGACGGACCCGACGCGACGGACCCGACATGTTCGCGCCCGCCCATCTCCGCGCCCCGCGACGCGACCGAGCGATCCTGACCGGGTCGCTCGTCGCGCTCGCGGGCGCGGCCTGGCTCGCGCTGTGGGCCTGGGAAGGGTCGCCCTACGGCCACTATCTCCACCACGCCGGCGACGGCGGGCCGCTCCCGCTCGAGGCCGCGCTCTTCGCGCGTCGGCTGGCTGCTGATGATCGTGGCGATGATGCTGCCCTCGAGCGTCCCGCTGGTGCATGACGTTCGGCGCACTGGTCGGCGGCGGCGCCAGCCCGGCCGGCTCGTCGGCGCTGCTGCTCGCTCGGCTACCTCGTCGTGTGGGGCGGCGTTCGGGCTGGCGGCCTGGGTCGCTCGATCGCGGCATCCACGCGGCGGTCGATGCCCTGCCCTGGCTGGCCGAGCATCCGCAGCTCATCATCGCCACCACGCTCCGCGCGGCCGGGCTCTGGCAGTTCAGCCCGCTCCGCGACCGATGCCTGGAGGAATGCCGAAGCCCGCTCGGGTTCGTCCTGAACCGCTGGCGCGGCCCGTCCGAACGCCGCGAGGCCCTCGCGATGGGCGTCGCCCACGGCGCCTTCTGCGTCGGCTGCTGCTGGTCGCTGATGCTGGTCATGTTCGGGGTCGGGCTCGGCAGCCTCGCGGCGATGCTCGTGCTCGGCGGCGCTCACCGCGATCGAGAAGAACCTGCCCTGGGGACGGCGGATGACCCGGCCACTGGGTGTCGCTGCTCGATCCTGGCCGCCGTCTACGCGATCGCGTCGTGAGGCGAGGCGCGTCGTATGCTCGGCGCGATGGCGGACGGGATAGCGACACCACCGGGGACCCGTGCCGAGCGCCGCGACCGGGCGACGGCGGGGACCCGTGACGCGATCCTCGCGGCCGCCCGGTGCGTGCCTCCTGGCCGACGGCTACGCCAACCTCTCGACGCGCCGTGTCGCCGAGGCCGCCGGCGTGCCGCTCAGCCAGATCCACTATCACTTCGGCAGCAAGCAGCGATCTCATCCTCGCGATGCTCGCAAGCGGAGAACGACCGGCTGCTGGCGCGCCAGCGCGACGATGTACGGCGGCGCCAGAACCGCTCTGGCAGCAGTGGGAGCGCGCCTGCGACTTCCTCGATGACGACCTCGAGTCCGGCTACGTCCGGGTGCTCCAGGAGATGATCGCCGCCGGCTGGTCGGATCCCGAGGTCGCTCGCGCGGTCCGCGAGATCATGGGCGGCTGGTACGCGCTCCTTGCGGACGTCGCCGAGCGGAGTGGCGCATCGGCTCGGCGGTCTCGGGCCGTTCACCCCGGCCGAAGAGGTCGCGGCGCTGATGGGCCTGCCGTTCATCGGCGCCGAGGGCGCCATCCTGCTTGGGTATCCCGGGATTCGGTCGTACCGGCGCGGTCGGCGCTGCGCAAGGTCGGGCTGGTCATCCGGATGCTCGAGGAAGGCCGGGCATGACCACACGCGACGTGAGCTACACGCTCCTTGCCCGGACCAGCGACCGCTGGCGGATCACCGGGACGCTCTGGCGCTGGACGGACGGTCATGGTCGACGCTCCACCTGACCGCGCAGGCGCCCGCTCCACCCCGGCCACGACCTCGCACGGAGCCGGACGCGAGCAGATGCGGGCGCGATATCCCGACACAGAGGGGTTCGTCGAGCGCGATGGCGGTCCGCGTCGCATACGAGGTCTACGGCCGCGGTGAGCCGACGATCCTGTTCGTGCCGACGTGGTCGATCGTCCACTCGCCGGATCTGGAAGGCGCAGATCCCCTACCTCGCTCGACGCCATCGCGTCGTCACGTTCGATCCCCGCGGCAACGGCCGCTCGGACCGGCCGTCGATCCGCGAACGCCTATTCGGAGCGAGCAGATGGCGGCCGACCTGCTCGCCGTGCATGGACGCGACCGGGACCGACCGCGCGGTCCTCGTATCGCTGTCGCTCGGCGCGCAGCGGGCCCTGATCCTCGCGGCGGAGCATCCGGACCGCGTCGCCGGCCTGGTCTTCATCGCCCCGGCTCGCCGTCGCGGCGAGGACCCGATCGCCCGGCCGCGACCAGCCGTTCGACGAGCCGCTCGACTCCGATGACGGCTGGGCGAGGTACAACGCGTCACTTCTGGCGACGCGACTACGGCGCGTTCCTCGAGTTCTTCTTCGTCGCAGTGCTTCACGGAGCCGCACTCGACCAAGCAGATCGAGGACGCGATCGGCTGGGGCCTCGAGACGGACCCGGAGACCCTCGTCCTGACCGAGGTCGCGCGCCCGGGCTCGGCGACCGACGAGACTCCGGCCCTGTGTGCCCGCGATCCCGTGTCCGACGCTGGTCATCCAGGGCGACGCGGACGCGTGACCGGTCCTGACCAGCGGCTCGGCCCTGGCGGCGGCCATCCCGGGCGCACGCCTCGTGACGCGTGCGCTGGCGGCGGCCACATCCCGAACGCTCGCGACCCGGTCCAGGTCAACCTGCTGATCCGCGACTTCATCGACGTCGCTGGGCCGAGCGCCATGACGACCGTCAGCTCGCCGACGCCCAGGTCGCGTCGCCGGCGACGGCGGGCGCGCGGCCTGCCCGGACCGAGCCGGGATCGTCGAGGCGACCGACGGCGTCCGGATCGCCTTCGAGACGTCTACGGCTCCGGCGAGCCGACGATCGTGCTCCTGCCGTCGACGCCGATCGTCCACTCCCGGCAGTGGAAGGGCCAGGTCCCGTACCTGAGCCGCCACTACCGGGTCGTCGCCTTCGACGGCCGCGGCAACGGCCGCTCGGACCGCCCGACCGATCCCGCGGCGCTACCTCGAGCGACCGGATGGTCGGCGACATCGAGGCCGTCATGGACGCCACCGAGCACCGACGCGGCGGTCCTGGTCGGCCTGTGCGGCGACGGCGTCTGGCGGGCGATCGAGCTCGCGGCGGCCACGCCGGAGCGGGTCGCCGGGATCGTCGCCTTCGCGGCCGGGGTCCCGCTCCTCTCGCCGCCGCATCCGTGGAAGGCTCCATGGTCGTTCGAGGACGAGCTGCCGACCGACGAGGGCTGGGCGAAGCAGAACCGGCACTACTGGCGGCGCGACTACCCGGGGTTCGCGCGCTTCTTCTTCGAGGAGATCACCTCCGAGCCGCACTCGACGAAGCAGATCGACGACGCGGTCGAGTGGGCGCTCGACGGATCGGTCGACGCGATGCTCGCCGACGATGGACGCCGACGGCAGCCTCGACCTCGCGAGGTCGAGGCCATCTGCCGCGCCGTCCGCTGTCCGATGCTCCTCGTCCACGGCACCGAGGACACGTGCCAGCCGCTGGCGCGCGTCGCAGCGCCTGTCCGAACTGACCGGCGCACCGCTCGTCGTCGTCGAAGGCGCCGACCACATGATCCCCGGCCGCCATCCGGTCCTGGCCAACCTGCTCATCCGCGACTTCGTCCGATCCACTCGGGAGGACCGATCCATGACCGCGCCATCCGGCACGCCGCGGCCACGCGCCGGCCCCGCACCTGGACGCGCGCGCTGGCCCGCCGGCGCCGGGCCCTCTACCTCTCGTCGCCGATCGGGCTCGGGCACGCCCAGCGCGACGTCGCGATCGCCGACGAGCTGCGCGCGCTTCGTCCCGACCTCGAGATCGACTGGCTGGCCCAGCACCCGGTCACGACGGTGCTCGAGGCGCGCGGCGAGCGGATCCACCCGCTGAGCGCGGAGCTCGCCTCGCGAATCCGCCCACATCGCCGCCGAGTCGCGCGAGCACGACCTCAACGCCTTCCAGGCGATCCGCCGGATGGACGAGATCCTCGTCGCCAACTTCATGGTCTTCCACGACGCGTCGAGGCCGGCGAGTACGACCTCGTCATCGGCGACGAGGCCTGGGACGTCGACCACTTCCTCCACGAGAACCCCGAGCTCAAGCGGACGGCCTTCGCCTGGATGACCGACTTCGTCGGCTGGCTGCCGATGCCGTCGGGCGGCGAGCGCGAGGCGTTCCTGACGGCCGACTACAACGCCGAGATGATCGAGCACGTCGAGCGCTTCCCGCGGCTGCGCGACCGGGCGATCTTCGTCGGCGATCCCGACGACATCGTGCCCGACGACTTCGGCCCGGGCCTGCCGTCGATCCGCGACTGGACCGAGCGGCACTACGCGTTCAGCGGGCTACGTGACCGGGTTCGACCCGGCGCCGCTGATCGAGCGTCGCGAGGAGCTGCGGCGCGAGCTCGGCTACCGACCCGACGAGCGCGTCGTCATCGTCACGGTCGGCGGCTCGGGCGTCGGCGAGGCCCTGCTGCGGCGGGTCATCGCGAGCTACCCGGATGCGCGCGCGGCGGGTCAACGGCCTGCGGATGATCGCCGTCGCCGGGCCGCGGATCGACCCGGCCGGCCTGCGACGCGCCGGCCGGCGTCGAGGTCCGCGCCTTCGTCCCCGACCTGTACCGCCACCTCGCCGCCTGCGACCTGGCCGTCGTCCAGGGCGGCCTGACCACGACGATGGAGCTCGCCGCCGGCCCGCCGGCCGTTCCTGTACTTCCCGCTGCGCGACCACTTCGAGCAGAACCGGCACGTCCGCCACCGGCTCGACCGGTACGGCGCCGGGCGGTGCATGGACTACGACGACCTCGCCCCCGGAGGTCATCGCCGAGGCGATCGCCGTCGAGATCGACCGCCCGGTCGACTACCGAGCCGGTCGAGCCGACGGCGCGGCTCGGGCGGCCGCGCTCATCGCCCCGCTCATCTGACGATCGCGCAGGCCACGTCAGCGCCGCAGGTCGGCGAGCAGCCGCAGCGCGTTGCCGCCCATCACCTTCGCGATCGAGTCGTCGTCAAAGCCCGGCGTCGAGCAGCGCATCGGTCAGCTGCGACCAGCCCGGTGGCATCGAACGGCACCGGGACGGCCCCGTCGAAGTCGGACCCGAGCCCGACGTGCTCGACACCGGCGACGTCGACGGCGTAGCGGATCGAGCGGGCGATGGCCGCCGCGTCGTCGCCGCCGCAGGCCGTCGGCCAGAAGCCGATGCCGACGACGCCGCCGGTCTCGGCGATGCGCACGGACCTGCTCGTCGGTCAGGTTGCGGGCGTTGTCGGCGACGCCCGCGAACGCCGGTGTGCGAGGCGACGACCGGTCGGTGGCCATCGCGAGGACGTCGTCGATCGTCGCGGCCGAGGCATGGGCGACGTCGACGAGCATCGCCGCGCGCCTCCATCCGCGCGGACCATCTCGCGCCCGGCCGCGGTCAGCCCGCCCTTCGCGATGCCGTGGGCCGAGCCGCCGAACGCGTTGTCGAAGAAGTGGCTCGGCGACATCATCCGGAAGCCCGCGTCGGCGACGACCTCGACGTTGGCCGGGTCGTCGTCGAGCGCGTGGGCGCCCTCGATCGCCAGCAGGCCGGCCGTGATCGGCGCGGCTCGGGTCGCGTCGCGCGGCCTCGTATGCGGCGAGGTCCGCCCGCGACCGGATGAGCGTGAACGCGACCATCGGACCGGCGCGCCATGCGCATCGGCCCGGCGCGCGAGATGGAGCGCCCGGGCAGAAGGCTGCCGCCAGGTCGCGGGCGGCCAGCCGCTGCGCGAGGGCGAGCAGGATGACGTCGTCAGCTCGCGATCGTCGTTGCGCTCGATGTTCAGGTGGCGCGGCGACTTGGTGCGTCGCCGCGAAGACCTGGAGCGCGACGTTGCCCTCGATCAGGCGCGGGACGTCGACCTGGCCGTGGTCGCCGCGCCGGAGCAGGTCGCGGCCCCACAGCAGCGAATCGGCATGGAGGTCGGCGACCAGCAGCGTCGCGTGCAGCTCGCGGCCCGCTCGGAGGCGAGTACGGCGGCGCGACGTCGTCCGGCACAAGCGGCGCTCCGTCGCGCGACCATCGCCCGGCCGCCGACGCGTGCCGCGCGACCGGCGGCCCGACGGGCCGCGGCGCGGCGGCCGACCGGCGCGGCACCGCAGGTCAGGCACGCGCCAGCGGGTCGGCGTGATCCGACGACCGGGTAGTCGCTCGAGTACTCGGCGTCCAGCCGTAGCCCTCGATCGCCCGCGGTACTTGGCGAGGAACGCGCGATCCGCGACCGGCGGTCGCGGCGTCGACCGGCCGTGCCCTCCATCGGTGACGACATCGTCGCCCTCGGCAGTCGGTGGTCGAGGTTGAAGCGACACGGGGCGGCCGTTCGCGCGATGTTGTCGTTGCGCGCGGGCCCGCATGCGCGAGTAGATCCGCAGCTCACCGTCCGTCCACAGGAACCAGATCGGCGAGCTCTCGCGGCTGGCCGTCGGGGTTGACCGTGCGTCAGCCAGCCGGACGTGGTCCTCGTCGCGAGCCGCTCGAGCGCTGCGCGCGCGGTCGGCCTCGGTGTCGATGTCACCGGAGCTCGACCGTGGCCATCAGCGGGCCGCGGTACGTGCCGGACCTCGTCGAGGAACGCCAGCGAGCGCGCGTCGCGCTCGAGGGCGCCGCGCACGAACTCGCGCATCGCCGCCTCGGTCTCGCGCTCGACGGCCGGCGCCAGGCGCAGCGCGGCGATCGCCTCGATGTCGAGCCGCTGGTAGGCCTTGAGCAGCTTGAGCGCCTCGAGCGAGAGGCCGGCCCGGTCGTGCGGCGGGCCCGGGCAGCGCTCGCACAGGACGCCGCCGAGCGGCGGCACCCAGCGGAAGCGCTCGTCGGCCTCGAGCACCCGGTCGCATTCGACGCAGCGGTCGACCTCGGGCCGCTGCGCCCAGTTCGTCGAGCAGGTGCATCTCGTACCAGCGCGCGACCCGGCCGGGCGCCATCCCCGCGTCGAGCAGCTCGTACGCGCGTCGCAGCAGCGCGTAGAGCGGCTCGGCCGCGTGGCGCTCCTCGAGCGAGCGGTCGGCCAGCTCGGCGAGGTACCAGGCGGTGGCCGCGCGACTCGAGCGAATCGCGCAGGTTGAGCCAGGCGTGGCCGACGCTGACCTGGGTGACGACGTCGAACGTCCGGCCGCGCGCCAGCGCGACGGTCAGCTCGGCGAACGGCTCGAGGCTGCCGCCGAGCCGCGAGGTCGGGCCGACGGATGCCCTTGGCGATCGCCTTGAGCTTGCCGCCGGTCGGCGTGATGAGCGTCAGGACCCGGTCCGCCTCGCCGAGGTCGAACCGCGAGAGGACGATCGCGTCGGTCGTGTATCGGCGCGGGATGGGCATCGCGGCGACGGTACCACCGTGCGCACCGACGGGCCCGGCCGAGCGGTGACGCCGTACGATCGCGTGCCAGACGCCGGTGCGGTCGCGTCCCCCGCGCCGGCGTCCGTGCGCTGCCCGACCAACAGGCTACCTGCGCCGTACATGTTTCGTGTACACTCGCCGCACGATGACCACCGTCTCACCGGACATCGACCTCGCCGCCCTGATCGCCGACACCGAGGCCGAGATCGTGCGCCTCGTCGGCGACCGCGATCCGTCGACCCACGGCCTGTACGAGATGGTCCGCTACCACCTCGCCCTCGACGGCTCGGGCGCGTCCGGCGGCAAGCGGATGCGGCCGCTGCTCGGCCTCCTCGCCTACGCCAGCATCACCGGCGACCACCGGCGCGCGCTGCCCGGCGCGGCGGCCGTCGAGCTCGGCCACAACTTCAGCCTCGTCCACGACGACATCGAGGACGGCGACGTCGAGCGGCGCCACCGCCCCACGCTGTGGACGATCCACGGCGTCCCGCAGGCGATCAACACCGGCGACACGCTGTTCAGCCTGTCGCGGATCGCCCTGCACCGCCTGACCGACCTCGGCTTCCCCGACCCAAGGTCCTGCGCCTGATGCGCCTGTTCGACGAGACCTGCCTGGCGCTGTGCGAGGGCCAGTACATCGACATCGCGATGAGCGCCTCGGACGAGCTCGATGACGCGTCGAGCTCTACTTCGACATGATCGGCCGCAAGACCGCCGCGCCTGATCGCCGCCTCGATCGAGGCCGGCGCCCTGCTGGCGACCGACGACGAGGCGGTCATCGCCCGCTACCGCGCGCTTCGGCTGGGCGCTCGGGCTCGCCTTCCAGCTCAACGACGACCTGCTCGGGATCTGGGGCGCCGGAGCAGGCGACCGGCAAGGAGCCGTCGGACGTCGCCCACCGCAAGAAGACGCTGCCGGTCATCTACGCGCTGCGAGCACGCCGGGCCCGAGGATCGCGCGCGGCTCGCCGGCCATCTACGCCGACGGCGACCCGACGCCGCCGAGCGGTCGCCGAGATCATCGCCATCCTCGAGCGGACCGGCGCCCGCGAGTACACCCGCGACCAGGCCCGCCGCTACCGCGACGAGGCGCTGGCCGAGCTCGACTGCCGCCGGCGTCGTCCGAGCCGAGGCGCGCGCACGCCTCGAGGAGATCATCGTCTCGGTGATCAACGCCTGAGCGCGTCCGCCGTCGCTAGCGTCCGCTCGTCGTCGCGTCGGCCGCGTCGTCGTCGCGGTCGCCGGACGACGAGGACCTTGCCGACCCGGCGGCCGTCGGTCGTCTCGACGGTCAGGGTCAGGCCGTCGACCTGGACCTGGTCGCCGGGCTTCGGGCACGCCGCCGATCCGGTGGTAGATGAGCCCGCCGACCGTGTCGTACTCGTCCTCGTCCTCGAGCCCGAGCTTGAGTGTCGAAGAGCTCGGCCAGGTCGTCGACGTCGGCCCGGCCGTCGATCCGGGCCTCGTCGTCGGACAGCCGGACGATCAGCGGCTCCTCGTCGTCGTACTCGTCCTGGATCTCGCCGACGATCTCCTCGAGCAGGTCCTCGATCGTGACCAGGCCGGCCGTCCCGCCGTACTCGTCGAGCACGATCGCGATGTGGACCTTGCGCCGCTGGAACTCGTGGAGCAGGTCGTCGACGCTCATCGACTCGGGCACGAAGACCGGCGTCCGCAGCAGCGAGCGGAGGGCCGGCCGCTCGCCGGCCGACCCCTTGAGGAACGGCAGCAGGTCCTTGGCGTACAGGATGCCGACGATCTCGTCGATCGTCTCCTCGTAGACCGGGATCCGGCTGTGGCCCTCCTCGATGACCGTGTCGATCGCCTCGTCCAGCGATCGCCGTCGGCCGGCAGCGCGACGATCGCGATGCGCGGGACCATGACCTCGTGGACGCGCTGGTCGCCGAGCTCGATGACCGCGTGGATCATCTGCTCCTCCTCGGCCTCGAGGATGCCCTGCTCGCCGCCCCGCTCGACGATCAGGATCGCAGCTCCTCGGCGGTGATCATGCGCCTCGCCTGGTCGACCTCGCGCCGAGCAGCCGCGACGATGCCGCGTGGTGATCGCGGTCAGGACCGCGACGAGCGGGCCCGAGCAGCGCGAGCGAGGAACGTCGATCGAGCCGCGCAGAGCGCGAGCGCGAACGCGCTCGGTGTGGGCGAGCGCGAGGCTCTTGGGCACGAGCTCGCCGAAGACG
This sequence comes from uncultured Chloroflexia bacterium, assembly GCA_963764515.1. Taxonomy (GTDB): domain Bacteria; phylum Chloroflexota; class Limnocylindria; order Limnocylindrales; family CSP1-4; genus SPCO01. Next base: position 63,896 of record CAVXSS010000001.1, read on the forward strand.
ATCGTGAACAGCGCCAGGAGCAGGGTCACGATGATCGAGCGCGAGCGCCGCCGGCCGTGCCAGCGACGAGGCCGGCGCCCGTGAGCAGCGTCGTCAGGCTGGTCGGTCAGGCTGACCGCCGCGTAGGCCGAGGCGAGGAAGCCGATGAACGTCAGCCCGAGCTGGGTGACGGCCAGGAACCGGCCCGGGCTCGTCGAGCAGCCGGCTGACCCGCCGGGCGCCGCGGTCGCCCTCGTCGACGAGCTGCTCGATCCGGGTCCGGCGGACGAGACCAGCGCGATCTCGGCCGGCGACGAAGAACGCCCTCGAGCAGCGTCAGGAAGACGATGACGAGGAGCTCGACGATCGGTGTCCATCTAGCCGCGCTCGGGCTCGCCTGCCGGGTCGCGGTCGTCGCGGCGTTTCGGCGCGGGGCTCGCGGATCCGCGCCGGGACGCCGACCGCGAGCTTGCCGGCGGGCACGTCCCGGGTGACGACCGCGCCGGCGCCGGTCCTGGCGCCCGTCGCCGATCGTCGACGCGGCGCGACGAGCATCGTGTCGACGCCGATGAACGCGCCGTCGCCGATCGTCGTCGCGGTGCTTGCGCGTCGCCGTCGTAGTTGGCGGTGATCGTGCCGGCGCCGATGTTCGACGCCGCTCGCCGACCTCGGCGTCGCCGAGGTAGCTCATGTGGTGCTGCTTCGAGCCCGCGCCCGAGGCGCGTGTTCTTGAGCTCGGCGAAGTTGCCGACCTCGGCGCCGCGGCCCGACGACGCTGCCCGGCCGGAGGTGGCTGAACGGCCCGACGGTCGCCTCGTCCTCGACGACCGAGCGACTCGACGACGCTCGCCCAGACGCGGACGCCGCTCGCCGACGGTCGAGTCGATCGAGCTGGCTGCCCGGCGCCGATGACGCTGCCCGTCGCCGACCGTCGTCGCGCCGCGCAGGATGACGTTCGGCTCGAGGGTCACGTCCGGCGCCGAGCTCGACCGCCCAGTCGAGGTAGACCGTGGACGGGTCGCGCATCGTCACGCCGGCGCGCATGTGGGCCTCGTTGAGCCGGACGCGCAGGCTCCACTCGGCCGCGGCGAGCTGGCGAGCGGTCGTTGATGCCGTCGAACCGGCCGTCGTCCTCGAACGCCGACCGCGCTCACGATCCGGCCGTCCTCGCGGGCGAGCCGGACGAGGTCGGTCAGGTACAGCTCGCCGGTCGTCGCGCGAGGGCGTCAGCGCCCCGATCCGGCGGCGCAGCCAGGCGGCGTCGAAGGCGTAGAGCCCGGCGTTGGTCTCGTTGCCGTCGAGCTCCTCGGCGCGTCGCGTCCTTCGCCTCGACGATCCGCTCGACCGTGCCGAACTCGCCGCGCACGACGCGGCCGAGCTCGGCCGGATCGGCCGCGAACGACGCTGGCGAGGGCGATCGCGGCGTCGTCCGCGCCGGCGCGCCTCGAGGACCGCGTCGAGGTCGGCGCCGGTCACGAGCGGCACGTCGCCCGACAGGACGAGGATCTCGGTCGCGTCGGCGGGGACGACCGCGAGGGCGGCGCGGACGGCGTCGCCGGTGCCGCGCGGCTCGTCCTGGAGGGCGAACGCCGCCGCGGTCCGCGAACGGCGTCGATGACCGCCGCGACCGGCCGGCGAGTAGACGACGACCGGGCGGCCGCGCCGGCGCCGTCCGCGGTGCTCGCCCAGGCGTCGAGGACGTAGGCGAGCATCGGCCGGCCGCACAGCGGGTGGAGGACCTTGGGCGTCGGCGAGCGCATCCGGGTGCCGAGACCGGCCGCCAGCACGACGGCGACCGTGCCGTCGTCGGCGTCGGGACTTGGGGGGTTCACGAGGGGCGGCGCCGTCGGCGCGGCGGTCGGGAGCGACGGTCGCTCGCGACCCGGTCCGGGCCCGGCGCGGTGGGGTCAGCAGTCATCAGTGGGTCGGCGGCATCGTAGGGGCGCCCGTCGGGGGTGTCAACCGAGCGCCGGCTCAGCCGCGAGCCGGCGATCGCCTCGATCTCGACCCGGGCGCCCTTCGGCAGCGCGGCCACGCCGACCGTCGAGCGGGCCGGCGGCGGGTCGGCGATGAACCGGCCGTAGATCGCGTTGACCGTCGGCGAAGTCGGCCATGTCGACGAGGAAGATCGTCGTCTTGACCACGTCGGCCCAGGCTGCACGCCGGCCGCGTCGAGGACGCGCCGTCAGGTTGGCCATGACCCGCTCGGTCTCGGGCTCGATGCCGCCCTCGACGAGGTCGCCGGTCGCCGGGTCGAGCGCCGCCTGGCCGGCGCTGAAGAGGAAGCCGTCGGCGACGATGCCCTGGCTGTACGGCCCGATGGCGGCGGGCGCCCCGGTGGTCGAGATGGCGTCGACGGGTCATGGCTGGACTCCCCTCGCTGGCGGTGGCTGACGATGGTCGTGGCGATGACGAACGGCTCGGCCGGCGCCCGGGCGCCGACGAGCGCCGCCGTCGCGCGAGCGCCGTCCGGACCGATCGTCGGCGGCGCCGACGGCCTCCGCCTCCGAAGGATAGAGCGCCCACAGCGTCGGGCCGGAGCCGGACAGCCCGATCGGCCGGCCGAGCAGCCGGCTCAGCGCGCGCCGGAACGGGACGAGCGCCGGGACGACCAGCGGCGGCCGCCGGCAGCAGGTCGTTGGCCGACGGCGAGGACGCCCGGCCCGGGCGACGAGGTCCGCGGCGGTCAGCCCGGACCGGAGCTCCTCGGCGAGGTGGGCCGACGACATCCGGACCGACCCGTCGCCGTGCGCCGCGGATGGCATCGAACGCGGCGAAGACGTCGGGCGTCGAGACGGCGATCGACGGGCGTGACGAGCAGCGACGCCGGGCGACGCCACGCAGGCCGTGCGAGCGGCGCGACCTGCTCGCCGCGGCCCTCGACGAGCGCCGGGCCGCCGGCCAGGAAGAACGGCACGTCCGAGCCGAGCCGGGCGGCCAGTCGCGCAGGCGCGCTCGGCATCGAGCTCGGCGCCCCACGCCTCGAGCGCGCCGTCGATGCGCCGCGGCGGCATCCGACGAGCCGCCGGCCAGGCCGGCCGCGACCGGGATCCGCTTCTCGAGGCGGGCGGCGAGCGCCGGCGCCGGCCCGGGACCGCCGGGCCAGCCGCCACCGACCGCCGCGCGGGTCGCGGCGATGCGCGCGGAGCACGAGGTTGTCGGCCGGCGGGCCGGCGTCGAGACCCGTCGACGTGGAGGCGTGTCGCGCGTCGCCGCCGGCGGGCGCGAGGCTCAGCCGGTCGGCGAGGCCGAGCGGCACGAAGACCGAATGGAGCGTCGTGGTAGCCGTCGTCGCGCCGGCCGACGACGGCCAGGGTCAGGTTGAGCTTCGCCGGGGCGAGCCGGACGACCGGCGTGAGCCGGCGGAGCGGGTCGCGCGGTCGTCGGCTCACGGTCGGCCGCGCCGGCCGCGGCCGTCCGGGCCGATCGGGCCGAGCGCCTCGCGCAGCGCCAGCCACTCCCCGACCGCGAGCGTCTGGGGCCGCCGGTCCGGGTCGATGCCGGCCGCCGCGAGCGCGGCCGTCGACCCGCGCCGGCGTCGAGCGGGAGCTGGCGGGACAGGACGTTGTGGAGCATCTTGCGCCGCTCGCGGAAGCCCGCCTGGACCAGCCGCCAGAGCTCGTCCTCCTCGTCGGGGTCGAGCCGGTCGTCGGCGTCGTACGGCTCGACGACGATGACCGCCGACTCGACCGCCGGCTCGGGCTCGAAGGCGCCGGCCGGCACGCGCGAACGCGATCCGGACCCGGGCGTGGTACTGGACGAAGACCGACAGGTAGCTCATCTTGCCCGGCGGCGCCGCGATCCGCTCGGCGACCTCGCGCTGGACCATCAGCACGAGCCGGTCCGGCCGCGGCGGCTGCGCCGAGCAGCGCGTGCAGGATCGGGCTCGTGATGTGGTACGGCAGGTTGGCGACGACGTCGTACGGCGGCTCGACGAGGCGGACGAGGTCCTGGTCGAGCGCGTCGCCCTCGATCAGGCGGAGGCGCCCGCCTCGATCGCTCGGCGAACCGGTCGCGCAGGAACGCCGCCAGGCCGCGATCGAGCTCGACCGCGGTGACCGTCGGCGCCCGCGGCGAGCAGGCCGCCGGTCAGGAGGCCGAGGCCCGGGCCGATCTCGAGGACGCCGGCGGCCCGGCGCCGGCGTCCGCCTCGGCCAGGATCGCCTCGAGCACGTCGGGTCGGCCAGGAAGTTCTGCGACAGGCCGTGGCGAGCGCGCAGCCCGGCCGCCCGGAGCGTGGCGCGGACCGTCCGCCGGGTCGATGCGCGGCGGTCGCCGTGCCGCTCACGCGCCGTCACCGGGCCGCGAGCGGCAGCGACGGCCGCGCATCGAGGTCCAGGCCGGACCGGTCGCCCGCCGCGAACCGTCGCGCGCCGGCCGCGCCGATCATCGCGCCGTTGTCCGTGCACAGCGCCGGGCGCGGCACGATGAGCGGCATGCCCGAGCGCCTCGGCGTCGCCGGCGAGCCGGGCCCGCAGCGCGCCGTTGGCCGCGACGCCGCCGCCCGAGGACGATCGAGCGGGCGCCGGTCGCCCGGGCGGCCCGGATCGTCTTGGTCGCGAGCACGTCGACGACCGCGTCCTGGAACCCCCAGGCGAGCTCGGCGACGATCGCCGTCGGGAGCGCGCGCGTCGGGATCGTCGGCCGAGCCCGGCCTCGCGCGCGGGCGTCGGCGATGATCCGGCGCGCCGCGGTCTTGAGCCCGGAGAAGCTGAAGTCGTACGAATCGCCGAGCCAGGCCCGCGGGAAGACGCGGTCGCGGCGCCGTCGCGGCCTCGGCCGCGCGCTCGATCGCCGGACCGCCCGGGATAGCCGAGCCCGAGCAGCCGGCCGACCTTGTCGAACGCCTCGCCCGCGGCGTCGTCGACGGTCGCGCCGAGGAGCCGGTACGTCAGGTGGTCGCGCATCTCGGCGAGGAACGTGTGGCCGCCCGACACGACGAGCGCGACGAGCGGGAAGACCGGCTCCGCGACCGGTCGGTCTCGCCGGGTCGCGCAGCCAGGCGGCGTAGACGTGGCCCTCGAGGTGGTTGACCCCGACGAGCGGCACGTCGTGGACCCAGGCGAGGGCCTTGGCGAAGTTGATGCCCGACGAGCAGCGAGCCGGCCAGCCCGGGCCCGTAGGTCACCGCGACCGCGTCGACGTCCGCCCAGGTCGACGCCGGCGTCGCGCCCAGGCCTCGTCGAGGACCGGCACGATCCAGCGCAGGTGGGCCCGCGCCGCGACCTCGGGGACGATCCCGCCCGACGGCGCGTGGAGGGCGACCTGCGAGGCGACGACGTTCGCGAGGATCGCCGGCCGTCCTCGATCAGCGCGATGCCCGGTCTCGTCGCACGACGACTCGATCGCGAGCACCAGCGGGCCGCTCACGCATCGCCGCCGGCCGTCGTCGCCGGCGTCGGCTCGTCGGCGGCCGTCGGCGGCGGACCGGGCGACGGCATCGAGCGTCGGCGCGCAGCCGGGCGATCCGCTCGCGCATCGCGCGGCTCGGCCAGCGGCTCGGTCGTCATGATCAGGGCGTCCTCGCCGTTGTCGCTGTAGTAGCGCGGCCGCAGCCCGACCGGCCGGAAGCCGTACTTCTCGTACAGCCGGCGGGCCGGCAGGTTCGACAGGCGGACCTCGAGCGTCGCCTCGCGGGCCCGCCGCGTCGACGGCGAGGTCGAGGAAGGCGAGCAGCAGCCGCTCGCCGATCCGCTGGCGGCGCCAGCCGGGATGGACCGCGAAGGTCGATGATGTGCGCCTCGTCGACCATCAGCCACATCCCGCCGTAGGCCGACGATCTCGTCGCCGACCCGGGCGACCAGGTAGTGGGCGAGCCGGTTCGTCTCGAGCTCGCTGCGGTAGGCGTCGGGCGGCCACGGCGCGTCGAAGCTCGCCCGCTCGATGGCGTGGACGGCCGGCAGGTCCTCGATCCGCATCGGCTCGATCGCAGGACCTCACCGGGGGTCGCGCGACCATGCCACCTCCCCGCTCGGCGGTCGCGACGCCGCGCGGCAGCGTGACGTATTCGGGCACGAGCCGCGGCGAGGTCGTCGGCGTCGCCGGCGGCGAGGCGGGCCGCCCCGAGCGCGCAGGAGCGCGCGGCCAGGCCGTCGCGGGCGCCGCTCGCCGCGCTCGAGCGCGTCGGCCGGGGCGCGCCCGTCGAGGTCGACGGCGACGAGCGACGTCGCACCGGCGCGAGGTCCGGGTCCTGGCCGGCCGGCAGCAGGACCGGCGGCCGTCGCCGTCGCGCACGAGGATCCGGTCCGACGGCCCGGCGGGCAGCAGCAGGACACGGCGTCGGCCGACGCCCTCGGCCGCGCGCGGCGGCCAGGAGCGCGTCGCGCGGTCGAGACGCCGACGATCGGGCAGGCCCAGGCCGTGGGCCAGGCCCTTGGCCGTCGCGATGCCCGACCCGAAGCCCGGTGAAGGCGCCCGGGCCCGGTCCCGACCACGATCGCCGGCAGGTCGCGAGCGCGCGCAGCTCGCGCTCGCTCGAGCAAGCCGCTCGATCGCCGGCAGCAGCGTCTCGCCGTGGCGGTAGCCGGCCGGCCAGCTCGACGCGCGTCGAGCGCATCGCCCGCCGGCGGCGCCGACGGCGACGACGACCCGGGTCGTGGCCGTGTCGATGGCCAGGATCGACGCCGCGGCTGCGCGCCGGTCACGGGATCGCCGTCCAGGTAGCGCCGATGGCGGCCGTCGCCGGGCGCGTCAGCGTCGATCGTCGCGCGGCTCGTCGCCGGAGCCGTCGATGACGACGTCGAGCCGCTCCGGCCGGGAGCGACCGCGCCCAGCCGGTCGGGCCACTCGATGAGCGTGACGCCGCCGACCTGGCGGTCGTCGAGCAGCCCGCCGGCGAAGGCGTCGGCGGCGTCGGCGAGCCGGTACAGGTCGACGTGGAACAGCGGCAGCCGGCCCTGCGTACTCGGCCATGAGGATGAAGCTCGGCGAGGTGATCGTGTCGCTCACGCCGAGCCCGGCCCCGAACGCCTTGGCGAGGTGGGTCTTGCCCGCGCCGAGGTCGCCCCACAGGCACACGAGGTCGCCCGGCCGCGCGACCGTCGGCCAGGGCGCGGCCGAGCGCCGTCGTGGCGGCCGGATCGGGAGCTGCGATGCGGTCGTTCGGGCAGGTCGTCGGCGGACATCGGGCCGAGCGTAGCCGAAGGCGGACGCGTCGCCGGGCGCCGAGCGGCCGAGGTCAGACGAACCGCTCGAGGTCGCCGAGCGGGACCGCCGCCGTGCGCTGCCGTCGGCGAGCCGGACGACGCCGGCCTCGAGGTCGACGCCGCCGGCGAAGCGGCGCGGCCCGATCGGCCGACCGAGCCAGCGGCCCTCGCGACCGGCCAGCGCGCCGGCCCGGATCCGGACGAGGTCGGGCGGCGGTGTCGGGACGCACGAGGTCGGGCGCGTCGAACACGAGCGTCGGCGGGTCGCTGACGATCGCCACCTCGCGGCCCGCCAGCGCCGCGAGCAGCGCCATGACGGCGCCGGCCAGCGGCCGTCGGGTGGCGCCGTCGAGGACGAGCACCGCGAACGGCGGCAGGCGGTGGAGCGCCGCGCGCTGGCGCGCCTCCGACGCGAGGAAGTCGCGCCGCTCCTTGCTCGCGAGGCCCGGCGACGATGATGCCGCGCACGCCCATGGCGCGGGCCCGCGTCAGCGTCTCGGCGTCGACCCGCGCGCCGACGACCAGGATCGACCCGGCCGATGCCGACGTCGAGGCCGCCGGGCCGCAGCTCGCCGTCCGGGCTCGCGGCGAGGCTGGAGCCGGCCGCGCGTCGGGCCGCCGAGGGCGACGATGCCGCGGATCCCCCGGCCCGCGGCGCGGATCGTGATCGAGGTCCCGGGCCGGACGTCGCGGACGATGCCCGCGACCGGCGTCTCGAGCGGGTCGCACGATGTCGCCGGTGGCGACCCGCCAGCGCGCCCGCCACTGGAACAGGTACTCCCCGCCGTGCGGCCGCGGCCGGGCTGCCGTCGCCGGCGCCGACGACCCGGCCGATCGCGTGCCAGCGGTCGCCGGGACGCGGCTCGACCGGCTCGGTGACGACCTTGTCCTCGAGCCGCGGGTCGCGCAGGCGCTCGGCGATCGGGGCGCCGACCACGACCGATTCGCCGGCCGTCGACGAGCGGCGCGGTCGCCCGGGCGAGAGGCGAACGATGACGTCGACCGGGCGACTCGACCAGCGCGCCGGGCCGGGATCGAGCCGGACGTCGGTCGCGGCGGCGGTCATGCCGTCGCGCACCCCGGTCGCGACGGCGGTCTGCCACGCCTCGAGCAGCTCGCCGCGGCGGTCGGCGCGCTCCGGGAGCCGGAGCGGGACGTCGCGCAGGTCGACGAGCGAGGCCGCCGAGGCCGCCGGTCACGTCGATCGCGAAGTGGCGGCCGCGGCCGCCCAGGCGGACCGTGTCGCGGAACCGGAACTCGGCGGTCGCGGTCGTGCCCGGGCGGCAGGTCGACCAGCTCGAGGCCGCCCGGGACCAGGTCGACGGCTCGGCTGCGAGCCGGCCCGTGCCGATGGCCGTGGACGACGAGGCTGCCGGCGCTCCGGCCGGTGTCGCAGGCCGGCCGGCGTGACGACGCTGCCCGAGCGGCGCCAGCAGGTCGTCGGCGAGGTCGGCGATCACCGCCCGCCGCTCGTCGGGTCGGGGATCGAGCCGAGCGGCGCCGAGCAGCCGGGCGTGGTCGAGCGCGTAGCCGCTGGCGCCCGGCCGGCGCAGGACGTCGGCGAGGGCGAGCGCGACGGCCGGTGCCGGCGCGATGGCCCAGACGCCGCCGGCCGCGACGACGAGGTCCGGCGCCGGGCGGCGGCCGAGCTCCGGCGTCGCATTCGGCGAGGCCGCCCGAGCGCCGCGCGGGCCGCCGCCATCCGCAGCGCGACGCCCTCGCCGGTCGAGTCGGCCCACGGCGCGATGCGCAGCTCGCGCAGCCGGTCGCGCAGCCGGTGCCGGTCGGAGGCGACCAGGTCGACCAGGCGAGGACCCGATCCACGGCCGCGTCGTCGGGGTCGGCCGGGGCGAGGCCGGCGCCGGCACGATCGCGAGGTCCACGCGCGCGGGCTCCGACGACGCGCCGGCCGGTGCGCCATCGCCCGGAGTCCCGCCGTCGAAGCCGATCTCGACGAGCTCCACGCGCCGGTCGAGCACGTCCGGCGAGCGTCGAGCGCCGCCGGCTCCGAGCGACGCGTCGCGCGTCGTCGGCCGGGAGGGCGAGCTCGGTCAGCAGCTCGCGCAGCGGGGCGCCGGCCGCGCCCGGGTCGGGCGGCGGGCGCGAGGAGGATCTCGCCCGGCGCGCGTCGTCGAGGTCGCCGAAGCGGCCAGCGCCCTCGGCCATGGCGCCCGCGAGGACACCAGGCGACGCTCCGGGCGGCGCTGGGCGGCGGCCGCGACGAGGGCGCGTCAGCTCGCGCAAGCGCGCCGCCGTTCGTCCGCGCCGGCGGGTCGCCGGCGCCGGCCAGGATGCCGTCGAGCCCGCCGTCGAGCAGGAGGCGCGACATCGCCAGCGGGTCGGTCGTCTCCGCGCTCGCCGCGACCGTCCGCCAGCCGCTTCCGGGCCGCCGCCGCGACGAGCGGGGCGAGGGCCCGTTCCGAGGCGGCGACGACGGCCAGGCGACGCGCCGGCGGTCGGACGTCGACGCGTCACGGCCGGCGGCAGGTCGGCGGCGTCGCCGGGTCGACGCGCCGAGTGCGCCGCGAGGCCGAGGGTCGGATCCGCCGCCGACGGCGACGCCGCAGGAGCAGCGTCTGACGGCCGCGTCGGCGATCGACGCCGGCCGGCAGCGACGACGAGCCCGAGGAGGCGCCAGCGCATGCCGGCGACCCGGCCGATCAGCGCGGCGCCGATCGTCGCGGCGCCGCGAGTCGATGGCGAGGAAGGCGCGCGGGTCGCTCGTCACCGGGCCATGCTACCCGGCCGGCTGAGCCCGCGGCCGCGGTCAGGCGTCCCAGGTGATCTCGTCGTCGTACTCCTCGAGCCGGGCGATGAGCTGCTCGATCCCGGCGTCGTCGGCCAGGATCTCGGTCGCCGACGCGAGCTCGCCGCCGAACAGCGCCGCGCAGCACCGGATCGAAGAAGAGCATCGCGTTCGCGCCGAGCGGCCGGTACGGCCGGCTGGCCTCGAGGAAGTGGACGGCCGGGCCGGTCAGGCCGCGCAGCTGGATCTCGCGGGCGACCTGCTCGACGAGCTCGTCGCGCTGCTCCTCGGTCGGCTCGAAGGGCGTGGTCACGCGGTCCTCCGGCGACGGCCTGACGGGCGCGCCGGTCGGGCTGGCGAGCGCCACGGCGAACGCCTCGTAGGCGGCACGGCCCGCGCAGCGCGAAGATCACGTGCTCGATGGTCGGGCACGCGGGCGAGCTCGTCGCGCACCGTCTCGACGGTGATCCGGCGCGGCCTCGTCGAGCGGGAACCCGCCGACACCGGTGCCGAGCGCCGGGAAAGCGATGCTCGTCGCGCCGATCTCGCGCGCCGCGGGCCATGGCGCTGCGGACGGCCGCCTCGATGACCGGCGCCGCTGGTCCGGCGCTCGCGGTCGAGCGAGACCGCGTGGATGACCGCCTTGGCGGCGAGGGTGCCGGCCGGCGGTGACGATCGCGCCGCCGAGCGGGACGGGCGCCTGGCGGACGGCCGCGAACTCGATCGCGTCGCCGCCGGCGCGCTTGATCGCGCCGCCGACGCCGGTCGACATCCAGAGCGACAGGTTCGCGGCGTTGACGATGGCGTCGACCTCGAGGTCGCAGATGTCGCCGTTCCAGAGTTCGATGCGAGCCACTAGATCAACTCCGCTCGGTGAGCGTTCGCAGACCGACCGGTCCGGGCGCGGCATGGTACACCCGAGGCAGCCGGCGGGCCATGGCCGTGACGACCTCCCAGCGAGTTCGTGGTGCGCGCCTGCGCCAGCTCCGCGACCGTGATCCGCGCGCGCGCCCTGGCGCCCGATCAGCATGAACTCGTCGGCGGTCGTCGACCGGCGGCCCGGGGACATCGGTGACGTCGGCCATGACCGCGTCCATCGCCACGTTGCCGACGAGCGGCACGCGCCGGCCGCGGACGAGCGCGCTCGGCCCGGTTCGAGAGCGCGCGCGACCAGCCGTCGCCGTAGCCGAGCGGCAGCGTCGCGATCCGGCTCGGGCCGGGCGGTCCGAACGTCGGGCCGTAGCTGATGCCCCAGCCGGCCGGCAGGTCCGCGACCCGGACCGGGCGGGCATGGAGCGACAGGACCGGGCGGAGGCCGCGCGCGCCACGCCGGCGTCGAGCTGCTCGGCGCGACAGCTCGTCGGGCACGAGCCCGTAGATGGCGAGCCCGGGCCGGACGCCGTCGTACGCGGCGACACCGTCGGACGACGAGCGCCGGCACTCGCGGCGACGTGGCGCGGCGGGCAGGCCGACGCCGGCGCGCGCGCGAGCGCCGCCGCGGCGGCCTCGAACCGCTCGAGCTGCCGCGCGGTCCGCGCCGGGTCCTCGGGCGCCTGGAGGTGGGTCCAGAGCCCGGCCAGCACGACCCGCGGCGCCGGCCGCGATCGGCCGCGGCCGCCGCGACGACCACGTCCGCAGGTCGAAGCCGCCGCGGCCCAGGCCGGTCTCGACCTCGAGCTCGAGCCGCAGCGGCGCGATCGCCGGCCGCGACGCCGCGTAGGCCGCCAGCAGCTCGTCGAGCAGGCCGCGGATCGCCGGCGGTGACCGCGATGCCCGGCCGGGCCGCCTCGGCCGCCCAGGCGGGCGGGACCGGGTAGAGGACGAGGAGCGGCGCCGTCGACGCCCGCCGCCCGCAGCGCGAGCGCCTCGTCGAGCGTCGCGACGCACAGGCCGTCGGCGCCGGCGCCGACTCAGCGCCCGGGCGACCGGGACCGCGCCGTGGCCGTAGGCGTCGGCCTTGACGACCGGTCGGACGGGGACGCCCGGGCCGGCCAGCCTCGCGCAGCAGCCCGAGGTTGCCGACGAGCGCGTCGAGGTCGATCTCGAGCCAGGCCGTCCGCGGCAGCGGCGGCAGCCCGGCCGTCGGCCAGGCGCGTCCTCGATCGGGCGGCCTCGCGCCGGTCGGCGGCCGTTCAGCCGGGTCGCGGCGATCGGCGCGCCGACGCCGGTCGACGGCGCCGGCTCGGCTCGTCCGCGCGCCCGAACCCGAGCCGGCCGCGCGCCGGCGCCGCTCGGCCATCGCCGCCAGCCGCTTGCGGGCGAGGGCCAGCGCCGTCGGGCAGGTCCGAGGCGAGCAGGCCGGCATCGCCGAACCGCTCGCGGACCGCCGTCGCCGGCCAGGCCGTGGAGGTAGACGCCGAGCCGGGCCGCGGCGAACGGGTCGAGGCCCTGGGCGAGCAGCGACCCGATCGTGCCCGGCCAGCACGTCGCCGGTCCCGCCGGTCGCGAGCGCCGGGTTCTCGAACGGCGCGACGGCGACCGACCCGTCCGGCGCCGCGATGACCGTGCCGGCGCCCTTCAGCACCACGACCTGGCCCCACGTCGCGGCCGCGTCGCGGGCCGCCGCCACCCGGGCGGCGTCGTCGCCGACGAGGTCGCCGTCGTCGGCCGGGTCGTGCGCCGCTGCCCGCCCGCAGGCGGGCGAACTCGCCGGCGTGCGGGGTCAGCACGCGCCGGCCGGCGCGTCGCCCTCCCACCAGCGCATCCATCGTCGCGATCGAGCGGAGCGCCTCGGCGTCGAGGACGATCGGCGCCGGATCGGCGTCGCCGGACGCCGTCAGCAGGTCGCGGACGAGCTCGGCCGTGGCGAGGCCCGGTCGCAGGCCCGGGCCGACGACGATCGCGTCGTGCTCGTGGTCGAGGATCCGCGCGAGCGCCGGCTCCGGGTCGACCTCCTCGACGTCGTCCTCGGGCAGCGCCATCGTCGTCGCCTCGACCACCTTGGCCGCGAACAGCGGCTGGAGCGACTCGGGGACGGCGAGCGTCACGAGCCCGGCGCCGGCCCGGCCCGCCGCCCGGCAGACGAGCAGCGCCGCGCCGGCGTAGTCGAGCGAGCCGGCGATCACGAGCAGCTTGCCGAACGAGCCCTTGTGGCCGCGGACCGGGCGCTCCGGGAGCAGCGCCGCCGGCGATCGTCGTCGTCGAGCTTGGATCGCGCCGGCCGGGAACGGCGCCGCCGTCGCGCGGCTCGGCCGGCGCGGCCGGCGCCGTCCGCGCGCGTCCGAACCCGACCGGTCCGCGCTCAGGCACGCGGTCGCCTCCGCGTCGCTCGGCGGCGGCGCGTCCGAGGCGAGGGCCGCCGCGCCACCGGCCTCGGCCAGGTCGCGCAGCCGCTCGATCCGGGCGAGGATGCGCCGCTCGCGGTCGTCGAGGCGCTCCTCGATGTCGGGCGGGAAGAGGAACCGCCCGCCGGCCGTCCGGACGCCGAACGCGATCGCGACCGCGTAGTCGGACTCGTGGGTGATCGAGACGGCGATCCGGCCCATCCCGAGCTGCTCGGCGCGGGCCGCGGCCCGGCCGTGGAGCCGGACGGCCGGCTGGCCGGTCGGCAGCCGCTCGATCTCGATGTCGCGCCAGCCGATGCCCGCGGACGCCGAGGCCGAGGACCTTGCGAGACGGCCTCCTTGGCCGCCCACCGGCCGGCCAACGTCTCCGGCCGGTCGCGCACGTAGCGCTGCTCGGCCGTCGGTCAGGACCCGGCTCGAGAAGCGCGCGCCGAAGCGGGCCAGCGCGTCCCGGATGCGGTCGACCTTGATGATGTCGATGCCGAGCTCGGTGGTGCCCGGCGGGACGCGAGCCGGCGGCGGCACGACGCTTCAGTCGGATCGCCGGCCGCCATCGGCCTACTCGACCGTGACCGACTTGGCCAGGTTGCGCGGCTGGTCGACGTCCGTGCCCCGGGCGACCGCGACGTGGTAGGCGAACAGCTGGAGCGGGATGATCGCGAGGACCGGGCTGAGCGCCTCGTGCGTGTCGGGGACCCAGCAGACGTCGTCGGCGAAGCGCTCGATCTGCGTCGTCGCCCTCGGTCGCGACCGCGATGACCCGGGCGTCGCGGGCGCGGCCCTCCATGACGTTGCTGATCGAGCTTGTCGTAGACCGACGAGCGGGTCGCGACCGCGACGAGCGGGCACTCGGCGTCGAGCAGCGAGATCGGGCCGTGCTTGAGCTCGCCCGCGGCGTAGCCCTCGGCGTGGACGTAGCTGACCTCCTTGAGCTTGAGCGCGCCCTCGAGCGCGGCCGGGTAGGTCGCACCCGCGGCCGACGAACATGAAGCCGCGCGAGTTCACGTAGCGGCGGGCGAGGTCGCGGCGTCCGACGGTCGCGTCAGCTCGAGCGCCCGCGCCGCCGCGCCGGGCAGCGCCCGCAGCGCCGGCGCCGAGCGCCAGCTCGGTCGGCCTCGTCCAGCGTGCCGCGCGCCTTGGCGATGGCCGCGGCCAGGATCGACCAGCGTGGTGACCTGGGTCACGAACGTCTTCGATGCGGCGACCGCGATCTCCGGGCCGGCCTGGAGGAACAGGACCGCATCGGCCTCGCGGGTGATCGCCGAGCCGACCGTGTTGGTGACCGCGACGATCGGGCAGCCCCGCTCGCGGGCGAGGCGGGTCGGGGCGATCGTGTCGGCCGTCTCGCCGGACTGGGTGACGGCGATGACGAGCGTCCGCTCGTCGAGCGGCGGCGGGCCGTAGCGGAACTCCGAGCCGACCGTCGCCCGGGCCGGGAGCCCGGTCCAGTCCTGGATCGCCGCCGCGCCGACGAGCGACGCGTAGAAGGCGCTGCCGCAGGCGACCAGCTCGATCCGCGTCGACGCGCCCGGAGCGCGCTCGGCGAGGCCGTCGAGCTCCTCGACGCTGGATCCGGCCGTCGCGGGTCGACCCGCCCGGCGAGCGACTGGCGGAGCGCCTCGGGCTGCTCGTGGATCTCCTTGAGCATGAAGTGCTCGTAGCCGCCCTTCTCGGCGGCCTCGGGCGACCAGTCGATGGTCGTGACCGGCGCGCTCGAGCGGCGACGCCGTCGACGTCGGTGATCGTCACGCCCCACGGGCGCAGGTCGGCGACGTCGCCCTCCTCGAGGAAGACGACCCGGTCGGTGTGGGCGAGGATGGCCGCGACGTCGCGAGGCGAGGAAGCTCTCGCCGTCGCCGAGCCCGACGACGAGCGGCACGTCCTTGCGGGCGCCGACGAGCCGGTCGCCCTCGCCGCGGTGCATGACCACGATGGCGTAGGCGCCCTCGAGCTGGCGGAGGGCGGCCCGGACGGCGTCGGCCAGGTCGCCCGCGTAGGCCTCCTCGACGAGGTGGGCGATGCGCCTCCGTGTCGGTCTCGGAGGTCAGGCGGTGGCCGCGCGCCTCGAGCCCGTCGCGCAGCTCGCGGAAGTTCTCGATGATCCCGTTGTGGATGACCGTGATCTCGCCCGTGCAGTCCTGGTGCGGGTGGGCGTTGAGGTCGTTCGGCCGGCCGTGGGTCGCCCAGCGCGTGTGGGCCAGCCCGATGGCCGCGTGCGGGCGTCCGATCGGCGATCGCGGTCTGGAGGTTGGCCAGCTTGCCGGCCCGCTTCTCGACGAACAGGTCGCCCGCGTCGTCGACGAGGGCGATGCCGGCCGAGTCGTAGCCGCGGTACTCGAGGCGCTTCAGCCCTTCGATGAGGATCGGGCCCGCCTCCCGCGGACCGGTATAGCCGACGATGCCGCACATGCCGGTCAGGTCCTCCGTTCGGCCGCCGCGCCCGCCGGCCGACGGCCGTGGTGACTCCGATGGGTGGGCACCGGCGGCTAGTCTAGTCGCTCTCCCGCGAGCGCCGCGAGCGCGTCGGCCAGTTCGGCGACGAGCGCCGCGTCCGGACCCTCGACCATCACCCGCAGCGCGGGCTCGGTGCCGGACGGCCGGACGAGGACGCGGCCCCCGCTCGCCGAGCCGGGCGCTGCGCATCGCGCGATCGCCGCGCTGGAGGGCCGCGTCGCCCTCCCACTGGTCCTTGTGACGGGCCTTCACGGCGCGCTGTTGCTGCGGGCAGCATCGGGATCGCCGGCCGCGAGCTCGGCGAGGCTCGCGCCGCGCGTCGGTCATGACCCGCAGGACCTCGAGCGCCGTGACGATCCCGTCGCCCGACGTCGTGTGCTCGAGGACGATGACGTGGCCGCTCTTCTCGCCGCCGAGACCGGCGCCGGAGACCTGCATCCCCTCGAGGATGTACTTGTCGCCGACCGGGCGTCCGGACGACCTGCCCGCCGGCGGCCTCGACGGCCGCCTGGAGCCCGCCGTTCGACAGGACCGACACGACGAGGCCGCCGCCCGGGCAGCGCGCCGCGCGCCAGCCGGTCGAGGGCCAGGATGCCGAGGATCTGGTCGCCGTCGACGACCTGGCCGGCGGCGTCGACCGCGATGAGCCGGTCGGCGTCGCCGTCGAGGGCGAACCCGACGTCGGCGCCCGCGCGCGACGACGGCCTCGCGCGAGCGCGGCCGGGTCCGTGGCGCCCGACCGCGACGTTGATGTTCACGCCGTCGGGCTCGGCGTGGATGACGTCGACGCGCGGCGCCGGTCGCCGCGCAGGATCTCGGGCCCGACGGCCGCAGCCCGAGCCGTTGGCGCAGTCGAGGACGACCCGCAGCCCGCGGGCGTCGATCGCCGCGCGCGAGGCGCCAGGCGGTGGGCGAGGTAGTCGTCGAGACGGCGCCGGCGCGTCGATCGTCCGGCCGAGCTCGGCGTTCGGCGACGCCGCCGAGCTCCTCGGACCGCCAGATCAGCTGCTCGAGCTCGTCCTCGACCGCGTCGTCGAGCTTGAGGCCGCTGCGCGTCGAGGACCTTGAGGCCGTTGTCGTCGGCCGGGTTGTGCGAGGCCGAGACCATGATCCCGGCCGCGAACTCGCCCGTCGCCGGCGAGGAACGCGAGGGCCGGCGTCGGGACGACGCCGACGACGTGGACGTCGACGCCGAGGCTCGTCGCCCCGGCCGCGATGGCGGCCACGAACATGTCGCCCGAGCGGCGCGTGTCCTGGCCGACGACGATCGCGCCGCCGCGGCCCGACCAGCCGGTGGGCGGTCGCCCGGCCGAGGGCGTAGGCGATCGTCGGCTTGAGGTCGACGTTGGCGACGCCGCGGATCCCGTCGGTGCCGAAGAGGCGGGCCATCGACGGCTCAGCCGCCGGTCGACGCGGACGGCGGTCGAGCGGCCGGGCGACGGCGGAGCGGCGACGGCGGCGCGGTGATGGTCACGGTGACCGGATCGAGCGGGCTGGCCGAGACGAGCGTCAGCCCGGTCGGCAGGTCGACGTGACCGGCACGTCGGACGTGCCCGGGTCCAGGCCGGTCACGTCGAGGTCGACCACGAGCGACGCGCCGTTCAGCCGGTCGAGGTCGGCGATCGAGCCGCCGATCGTCACCAGCGACCCGATCGATCGGCGACGTGTAGGTCGAGGTCGCTGTCGGCGCCGACGAGGCGGAGGCCGGCCTCGAACGTCCGGGTCGCGGTCACCGGCCGGAGCGTGACCGTGACCGTGACCGTGTCGCCGCCGAGCGGCAGCGACGCCCGTCGGGCAGGTCGAGGCCGACGCTCGTCGTCGACGTCGCTCGAGGCGCCCGGTCACGGAGATCGGCTCGGTGTCGACCGGTCGAGCGCGGCGAGCTGGTCGGCGTCGCCCTCGACCGACACGACCGGCGGGTCGACGGTGATCGACGCGACCTCGAAGCCGGCCGCCGGCGTCGCCGGTGACGACCGGGTTGACCGGCAGGGCCGCGGTCTGCGGTTCGGGAAGACCGGGATCGTGACCTGGGCCGTGTCGCGGCTCGACGTCGACCGGGCTGACCGCGTCGCCGAGCTCGTCGACCGGCGACGAGCGTCGACGTCCTGGTTGACGTCGATGCCCCGACGGCTGGATGACGACGTCGCCGCACGCGCTGCGACGACCGTGTCGACGACCGACTGCGGGCCCGGACACCGTCGACGGTCGCCGGGTCGACCGTCGTCGTCGCCGAGCGTCGAGCCCGTCCGGGACGGCGCCCGTGGTCGACGTCGACCGGCACCGTCGCGCGACGTCGAGAGCGGTCGAGCTCGACGCGTGACGCCGCTCGGCTCGAAGCCGAGGACCGTGGATCCGCGTCATCGATGCGACGTGACGCTCGACCGGGAGCGACGACCGGGCCGGCGTCGGATCGACGCCGACAGGTCGACCGTCGGCGCGTGAAGGTCGAGCTGATCGGCGCCGGCGACGCCCGACGGCGCGAAGTAGCGGACCGCGGTGACCGGCGCCGGATCGCGTGCAGGAGGAACGTGTCGGTCGGGCTGGTCCGATCGGCTCGATCGGGATGCTCGACCGGCAGCGTCTGCGTGCTCTGCGACAGGACGAGCCCGCCGTAGAGCAGCGTCGCGAGGCCGATCGCGGCGAGCTTGAGGGGCCAGTTGTGGACGATGAGCCCGAGGAGCCGGGTCACCGCGGCGCCTGTGCGGCCGCCGTCGTAGGGCGGCTCGTCGTCGCGGCGTCCGAGCGGCGTGCGGGCCGCTCGGCGTGCTGGCCGCCGCGACGAGCCGGCCGAGGTCGCTCAGCCGCGGGGCGCGCGGCCGCCAGGCCGCCGCTCGGCCGCCGAGCCCGGGCGCCAGCCGAAGGCGCCGCGCCGGCCGGTCGGGTCGAGCAGGGTCCGGATGGCGCGCGGCGAGCTGCGGTCTCGTTGAGGTTGCGCACGATCCGGCTGCGCTCGACGAGGCTGATCTGGCCGTTCTCCTCGGAGACGACGACGACGACCGCGTCGGTCTGCTCGGTGATCCCGAGCGCGGCCCGGTGGCGCGTCCCGAATCGCTCGGTGTGGATCGTCGTCTCGGCCAGCGGCAGCAGCGCGCCGGCCGCCAGGATCGGATCGTCGCGGATGATGACCGCGCCGTCATGGAGCGCGCGTCCGCGGCGTGAAGATCGTGCGCAGCAGGTCGGCCGACAGGTCGCCGTGGATCATCACGCCGGTCTCGGCGACCTCCTCGAGTCCGGTCTCGCGCTCGAGGACGATGAGCGCGCCGTGGCCCTCGGCGGACAGCCGGCGGCCGCCCGCGCGACCTCGGCCGCGACGTGCTCGACGGCGCGCGACTCGGCCGGCGAGAGCAGCCAGCGCGAACGAGCCGACCCGACCGATCCGCTCGAGCGCCCGGCGCAGCTCCGGCTGGAAGACGACGACCAGGGCGAACAGGCCGACGACCGCGCCGGCCTGGAGGATCCGGGTCAGCAGGACGAGGTCGAACGCGACGGCCAGGCGCGTAGACGACGAACAGGACGCTGACGCCGATCACCAGCCGGACGGCGCGCGTGCCCGCGGATGAGGCTGAACAGCCAGTAGATCAGGAGCGCGGTGATCCCGATGTCGATGATCGTCGGCAGGCTGACCTGGTCGAGGATCGATCCGAGGAGCTGCGGCATCGTCAGCCGAGTGTAGCATCGCGGCCATCCGCCCCCGTGACCGTCGGCCGAGCGCCGACGGCGGTCAGGCGCAGATGCGCGGCCAGCCGCGGCGTCGTCGGGGAACCGCTCGCGCCGCCATCGTGCACAGGCGGGCCCGCGTGAGCGTCGTCGCCGGTCAGCTCCGCCAGCCGACCGAGCAGCACCAGCTTGTCGGCCGCCGGCGCCCGCCAGCCGCGATCGAGGTAGAGCTCGGCGAGGCGCAGGTGGACGTCGCCGATCGGCCGGCGCGATCGCCAGCGCCTGGTAGCAGGCGTCCATCGCGGCGTGGAGCTGGCCGATCGACGCGCTGCGCCGCGGCCGCCTCGAGTAGCTCGCCGCGCGCCTCGTCGAGGTCGCCCGCGTCGAGCGCCGCCTCGGCGGCCGCGGTCAGCGACGGCCGGCGGCGGCGAGCACCGGCGCGGCGCGGGTCGCGCTCGGGCTCGGCGGTCGGCGGCCCGGGCGCTGGCTCGCGCCGGCCCCGTCGAGCGTCGCCGAGCGCCCGGCCGCAGCGCCTCGGATCGCCGGACGTGTCGCCGGCTCGCCTGCAGGCGCGCGACAGCGCCTCGACGCCCTGGCGGCGGCCGCGCGACTCGGCGAGCTCGAGCGCCCGGCGAGCGACGTCGCATGGCCTCCGCGAGGCGGCCCTCGCGGTCGAGCATCGTCGGCGAGCCGGTCGAGCGTCGTCGGCGGCCTCGGCGCGCCGGCCGCTGATGGCGAGCATCTCGGCCCGGCCGCGCAGCGACGCCTCGTCCTCGGGCGCCCGGGCGAGGCCGTCGTCGTAGGCCGCGAGCGCCTCGCCGATCCGGCCGGTCCGCGCGAGGATGCCCGCCGAGGCTCGCCTGCGGCAGCGCCCGGTCGGGCGCGATCGACGCCGCCTCGCGATAGGCGGCGATCGCCTCGTCGAACCGGCCGCGCAGCGATGCCGCGTGGCCGCGCCGGAGGGCGTCCTTGTAGCGCTCGTAGAGCGCCTCGCTCACCGGCCGTCCTCCGCCTGCCAGCAACTCGACGAGCAGCGCCTTCTGGACGTGGAGCCGGTTCTCCGACTGGTCGAAGATGAGACTACGCGGTCCGTCCATCACCGCCGAGGTGATCTCCTCGCCGCGGTGCGCGGGCAGGCAATGCATCGCCACGCGTCGGGGCCGGCCGCGTCGAGCAGCGCGTCGTCGACCCGGTAGCCGGCGAACGCGTCGCGACGCTCCTCGGTCTCGGCCTCCTGGCCCATCGACGTCCAGGCGTCGGTGTAGACGACGGCCGCGCCCGCGGACGGCCTCGGCCGGGTCGTGCCCGAAGACGAGCCGGCCGCCGGACGCCGCGCGCGAGCTCCGCGCGCCCGGGCGACGATCCGCTCGTTCGGCGCGTAGCCGGGCGGGTGCGCGAGGCGGATCTCCATCCCGAGCGCGGCCCCGAGCAGCGCGAGCGAGTGGTAGACGTTGTTGCCGTCGCCCACGAACGCGACGACGCGGCCCGTCGAGCGGCCCGAAGTGCTCGCTGGATCGTGAACACGTCGGCGAGCGCCTGGCACGGATGCTCGCGCAGGGTCAGGCCGTTGATGACCGGGATGCCGGCCTGGGCGGCGAGCTCCTGCGACGACCTCGTGCGGGCCCGGTCCGGACGACGATCCCGTCGACGAACCGTTCCAGGTTGCGGGCGACGTCGCGGACGCTCTCGCGCGCGCCGAGGACGACGTCGTTGGTCAGGTAGATCGCGTGGCCGCCGAGCTGGGCCATCCCGGCCTCGAACGTGACCCGGGTCCGCAGGCTCGGCTTCTGGAAGAGCATCGCCAGCGTCCGCCCGACCAGCGGCGGCTCCGCGTGCCGCCGGGTCGCCCGGTACTCGGCCTTGAGCGCGGCCGCGGTCGCGAAGACACGCTCGACCTCCGCCGCCGAAAGATCGGCGACGCTGAGCAGGTCCCGCCCGACGGAGCGTCGGCGGCACGTCGAGCATCGGACGTCGTCGCCACGCGAAGCGTGGCCGATGGCGAGCCAGGCGCAAGGCGCCGGCGAGCGACGGGCGCGAGCGCACTCCAAGGTGCGTGAGCGACCGCGCGCAGCCGGCAACGCACGCATGGCCGTCCAGGCGCGCCGCGACTAGCGCTTCGTGTACTGCGGCGCCTTGCGGGCTCGCTTGAGCCCGTACTTCTTGCGCTCCTTCATGCGCGGATCGCGGGTCAGGAGGCCGGCCTGGCGGAGCGGCAGGCGGTTGCCGTCCGGGTCGAGCTCGAGCAGCGCGCGGGCGATGCCGTGGCGGATCGCGCCGGCCTGGCCGGTCACGCCGCCGCCCTCGACCTTGATCATCGCGTTGAAGCGGCCCTCGGTGCCGGTGACCCGGAACGGCATGCGCACCTCGGACTCGTTGATGGCGTTGCCGAAGTGCTCCTCGAGCGTCCGGCCGTTGACCACGATCTCGCCCTCGCCCGGCAGCAGCCGGACGCGGGCGATGGCCGTCTTGCGACGACCGGTGCCGGAGTAGAAGGCGGGCGTGGTCATGCGGTCGGGCTCCTCGTCAGGCGAGCGGCTCAGGCCGCTGGGCCTGATGCGGATGGTCGGATCCGGCGTAGACCTTCAGCTTGCGCAGCTGCTGGGTGCCGAGGCGGTTGTGCGGCAGCATGCCCTTGACGGCGCGGCGGATGACCTCCTCGGGGCGCCGCGCGAGCAGCTGGCCGAGGGTCTCCTCCTTGAAGCCCTGGGGATAGCCGCTGTGGCGCATGTAGAGCTTCGTCTCGAGCTTGTCGCTGGTGACCGCGATCTTGCGCGGCGTTGAGGACGATCACGTGGTCGCCCGAGTCGAGGTTGGGCTGAGTAGGTCGGCTTGTGCTTGCCCTCGAGGACGCGCGCGATGCGCGAGGCGAGGCGACCGAGCGTCTCGTCCGTCGCGTCGACGACGAACCAGCGTCGCTCGATCTCGCTCTCCCGGACCGCGATAGGTCTTGGCGTTCATCGTTCCTCGTGTTCTCCGTTCCGTTCGTCCCGGCCGTCGCCCGAGGGCGACGCGCCGGAGGCACGAGCCCCTTGGCCGGGGCCGCCGCCCCGTCGAGGGCCGGTCCCGCGCCGGCGAGCGCCGCCCGGACCGCTGTCTGCGTCCATCTTGCCGAGGCCGACCTCCAGGAGGACGGCCACCATCCGTCGGACCATCCCGCGCAGGAAGGCGTCGGCCCGGACGTCGATCGTCACCAGCCGGCCCTCCCGCCGGACCCGGACCGCGTGACGGTCCGGACCGGCTGAGCGGTCCGCCGCCCCGAAGGCGCTGAAGTCGTGCCGGCCGACGAAGGCCGACCCGGCCCGCGCCATCGCGGCGGTGTCGAGCGGGGTCCGCACCCCGAGCGCCGTGCGCTCGCGAAGCGGGCTGCGCGGCCCGTTCCAGACGGTGTAGCGGTACTCCCGGTACCGCGCCGCATAGCGGGGGTTGAACCCGGCCGGACGCCCGTCGCAGGTCGCGGATCGCGACGTCCGCCGGGAGGAGCGCATCGAGCGCTCGACCCAGGTCCGTCGCCGTGAGCGCGCCCGTCGTAGGTGAACGCGATCACCTGCCCGCTGGCGTGCACCCCGGCATCGGTCCGGCCGGCCCCGTCGACCCGCTGCGCGCGTCCCGCCGTCAGGCGGGCCAGCGCGGCCTCGAGCTCTCCCTGGACGGTCCGGTTCCCAGGCTGGACCTGGAAGCCGGCGAAGTCCGTTCCGTCATATTCGACCGTGGCGCGGTAGCGCACGCGGCGCGCCCTCTCGGGCGCCTCTCGAGCTCGTGCGCATCGTGCGCTCAGACGAGTTCGATCTGGACGATCTCGGCGGCGTCGCCGCGGCGCTGGCCGAGGCGGACGATCCGGGTGTAACCCGGACGTCCGGTCGGCGTACTTGGGCGCGATCTCGTCGAACAGCTTGGTCGACGACGAGCGGCTCGTTGGGGAACTGCGCGACGACCGCCCGCCGAGCCGCGAGGTCGCCGCGCTTGGCGAGCGTGATCATCTTCTCGACGCGGCCGCTGATCTCCTTGGCCTTCGCCTCGGTCGTCTTGACCCGCTCGTAGCGGAGCACCGACACGGTCAGGTTCTTGTACAGGCGAGGCGCGGGCCCTGCTTGCGGCTGAGCTTGCGGCCGCCGATCCGGTGGGCCACGGTCAGGCCTCCGCCTCGTCGTCGAACGGCTCGTCGCCGTCCTCGATCGTCGAGGCCGTCGGCCTCGCGTCTCGGGGACGATGAAGCCGCGCATGCGCAGGCGCTCCTTCATCTCGTCGAGCGACTTCTTGCCGAAGTTGCGCATCCGCAGCAGGTCGTCGTCCTTGAGCTGGAGGAGCTGGCCGACCTTGACGATGTTGTTGCGCTTGAGCGAGTTGTAGGCCCGCATCGGCAGGTCGAGCTCCTCGATCGGCATGTCGAGCATGTTCGGCGGGAGCGGCGGCGACGCCGGTGACCGGCGGCCGCCGGCGACGGCGGCCATGCCGATCGTGACGAACGGCCGGAACTGGTTGACGAGGATCTCGGCGGAGCGGCTGAGCGCCTCCTCCGGGGCTGATCGTGCCGTCGGTCTCGATCTCGATCGTGAGCTTGTCGTAGTTGGTCATCTGACCGACGCGCATGCTCTCGACCCAGTAGTTGACCTTGCGGACCGGGCGTGAAGATCGCGTCGACCGCGATGACGCCGATCGGCAGCGCCTCGGCCCGCTCGGCGCCGAGGTAGCCGACGCCGCGCTCGACGGTCAGGTCCATCTCGATCGTCACGTCGTCGGTGTCGAGGGTCATCAGCACGAGGTCGGGGTTGACGATCTCGACGTCGGCCGACTCGGCGATGTCGGCCGCGGTGACCGCGCCGGCGCCGCTCTTGATGAGGCGCAGCTGGACCGGGTGCGTCGGCGAAGCTCTTCAGGCGCAGCTTCTTGACGTTCAGGACGATCTGGGTGACGTCTTCCTTGACGCCGGGGATCGTCGAGAACTCCTGGTAGACGTCGCGGATCTGGATGCTCGTGACGGCCGCGCCCTCGAGCGACGACAGCAGGACGCGCCGGAGGGCGTTGCCGAGGGTGACGCCGTAGCCGGCCTGGAGGGGGCCGGCCTCGTACTTGGCGTACGTGCCGACTTCCTCGACGGGCTCGATCTGCGGGCTCTCGAGTTCGATCATGAGTGGCGGGTTACCTCGAGTAGTACTCGACCACGAGCTGCTCGTTGAGGTCGAGCGGCATCTGGTCGCGGCGGGGCGGGGTGACGACGGACCCGGCCAGGTTGGCGGCGTCGAGGCGTCAGCCACTCCGGGGCCTGGTGCGAGCGGAGCGTCTCCTTGGCGATCTTGAACGGCTCGCGGACGCGGTGGGTCTCGCGGACCTCGACCTTGTCGCCCGGCTTGAGCCGGTACGACGGCGATGTTGGTCGGGCGGCCGTTGACGGCGAAGTGGCCGTGGGCGACGAAGCTGCCGGGCCTGCGCCCGCGACGATGGCGAAGCCGAGCCGGTAGACGACGTTGTCGAGGCGCAGTCTCGAGCGAGCGGAGCAGGTTCTCGCCGGTCACGCCGGGCGCGGTTCTCGGCCTCGACGAAGTAGTTGCGGAACTGGCGCTCGAGGACGCCGTAGGTGCGGCGGACCTTCTGCTTCTCGCGCAGCTGGAGGCCGAACTCGCCCACCTTGCGGCGGCGGACGCCGTGCTGGCCGGGCGGCGTCGGCCGGCGCTCGAACGAGCACTTCTTCGTATAGCAGCGGCTGCCCTTCAGGAAGAGCTTGGCGCCCTCGCGGCGGCACAGGCGGCAGACGGATCCGGTGTAGCGGGCCATGGGTCCTCGGGCTCAGACGCGGCGCCGCTTGGGCGGGCGGCAGCCGTTGTGCGGGATGGGGGTGACGTCGGTGATGGCGCTGACCTCGAGGCCGGCGGCCTGGAGCGAGCGGATCGCCTGCTCGCGGCCGGCGCCGGGGCCCTTGACGTAGACCTCGACCTGGCGCATGCCGTGCTCCATCGCCCGCTTGGCGGCGCCGTCGGCGGACAGCGCGGCGGCGTACGGCGTGCTCTTGCGGGAGCCCTTGAAGCCGGCGACGCCGGCCGAGCCCCAGCTGACGACGGCCCCGTTGAGGTCCGTGATCGTGATGATCGTGTTGTTGAACGTCGCCTGGATGTGGACGTGGCCCTGGGGCACGTTCTTCTTCTCCCGCCGACGCTGCTTGACCGCCTCTCTTGCGTTCCGCCATGCCTGGTCAGTCCCTCGTCACTTCTTGCGCCGAACGCCGACCGTCTTCTTCGGTCCGCGCCGCTGGCGAGCGTTGGTCTTGGTTCGCTGGCCGCGGACCGGCAGGTTGCGCCGATGGCGCAGGCCGCGATACGAGCCGATCTCGATGAGGCGCTTGATGTTGAGCGCGACCTCGCGCCGCAGGTCGCCCTCGACCTTGTAGCGGCGGTCGATGAGCTCGCGCAGCCGGTTGACCTGCTCCTCGGTGAGGTCGCGGACCCGGGTGTCGGGGTTGACGTTCGTCTGGGCGAGGATCTTCTGGCTGGTCGGCAGGCCGATCCCGAAGATGTAGGTGAGGGCGACCTCCACCCGCTTCTCGCGCGGGATGTCGATGCCGGCGATACGTGCCATCGGTTACCCCTGCCGCTGCTTGTGCTTGGGGTTGGTGCAGATGACCATCACGGTGCCGTGGCGACGGATCACCTTGCAGTTGTCGCAGCGCGCCTTGACGGAGGCTCTGACTTTCAACGGATCCTCGGTCGTTCTTGGTGATGGTCGGCTTACTTGAGTCGGTACGTGATCCGGCCGCGCGTCAGGTCGTAGGGCGACAGCTCGACGCGGACGCGGTCACCGGGCAGGATCCGGATGAAGTTCATCCGCAGCTTGCCGCTGATGTGGGCGAGCACCCGGTGGCCATTCTCCAGCTCGACGGCGAACATGGTGTTCGGGAGCGGTTCGATGACCGTTCCTTCGACTTCGATCGCATCTCGCTTGGCCACGGGCTGCGTGCTTCCCTTTCTCACGCGCAGTGCCGGCCCGGCCGGGCCGACACACGAACGCGTAGCGTATCAGAGATGACCGATCCCGGCAACCGTCGGTCGCTCATGCCGCGGTCAGGATCTGCGGGCCCGTCGGTCGGTGATCGCGATGGTGTGCTCGAAGTGGGCGGCCAGCGAGCCGTCGCGCGTCACGACCGTCCAGCCGTCGGCGCTGGATCCGCGCGTCGTGGCCGCCGAGGGTGAACATCGGCTCGATCGCCAGGCACAGGCCGGGCTCGAGCTTGCGCCGCGGGCGGCCGGTCCGGTAGTTGGGGACCTGCGGCTCCTCGTGCATCGTCGGTCCCGATGCCGTGGCCGACGAACTGGCGGACGATGCCGTAGCCCGCGGGCGCGGCGACATCCTCGACCGCGGCCGAGATGTCGCCGATGTGATTGCCGGGCACCGCCGCGGCGATGCCCGGCCATCATCGCCGCGCGGGTCGTGTCGATGAGGTCGGCGACCTCGGCCGGCGGCTCGCCGACGAAGAACGTCCGGGCGCCGTCGCCGTGCCAGCCATCGACGATCGCGCCGACGTCGACCGACACGATCTGGCCGTCGCGGATCGTCCGCTCGCCGGGGATGCCGTGGACGACCTCGTCGTCGATCGAGATGCAGATGCTGGCCGGGAACGGGTCGGCGCGGGTTGACGCCCGGGATAGCCCTTGAACGACGGGGTCGCCGCCGGCGCCGCGGATGTGGCGCCTCGGCGAGGCGCGTCGAGGTCGGCCGGTCGAGACGCCCGGCTTGAGCTCCGACTCGAGAGCGCGAGGACCTCGGCGACGATCCGGCCGGCGCGGCGCATCCGGTCGATCTCGCGCGCGCGACTTGCGGGTGACCATCGTCAGGCCGCCCCCGCCGGGACGCCGAGCGCGGCGAGCAGGTCGTCGGTGACGTCCTCGATCGGCCGCGCGGCCGTCGACCGTCGCGCAGGATGCCCTGGTGCGCGGTAGTGGTCGACGACCTCGAGCAGCGGCGGGACCTGCTGGGCCATCCGCGCCCGGACCGTGGCCTCCTCGTCGTCGGCGCGCTGGACGAGCTCGCGAGCCGTCGAGGTCGCAGACGCCCGGCGACCTGCGGCGGGTTCGAGCGAGGTTGTAGACGTGGCCGTTGGCGGTGCAGATGCGCCGGCCGGCCATCCGCCGCGACCAGGTCCTCGATCGGGACATCGATGTAGAGCGCGCGGTCGACCCGTCGGCCGGCCTCGGCGAGTGCCGCGTCGAGCGCCTCGGCCTGGACTCGCGTTCGCGGGAAGCCGTCGAGGATCGCGCCCGCCGGCGCGTCTGGCGCCTCGAGCCGGTCGAGGAACACGCGGACGATCGTCTCGTCCGGGCACGAGCTGGCCCCGACTCATGACCGGTCGGCCTCGCGCCCGAGCGGCGTGCCAGCGGCGACCGCCGCCCGCAGGAGGTCGCCGGACGCGAGGACGGGACGCCGAGACGCGTCGCGAGCGACCGGCGCCTGGGTCCCCTTGCCCGGCGCCGGGGGCGCCCGAGGCAGGACGACGACGGTCATGGCGGTCGCCGTCCGAGCGCACGCCCATGATGCGTGCCGGCCGGTGGCCGGACGCTCGAGCCAGGTCACCGGATGAAGCCTTCGTAGTTGCGCATCATCAGCTGGGCCTCGATCTGCTTCATCGTCTCGACGACGACGGACACCACGATGAGCAGGCCCGTGCCGCCGAGCCCGAGCGTCGCCGAGGTCCGGGACGGCGAGCGCCACGACCGACGGCGACGACCGCGACGATGCGCCAGGAACAGCGCGCCGGCGAACGTGATCCGGGTCACGACCCGCGGCAAGGTAGTCCTGGGTCGGCCGGCCGGGCCGGATGCCCGGGATGAAGCCGCCGTTCTTGCGGAGCTGCTCGGCGGTCTCGTCGGGTTTGAACGTGAACGCCGTGTAGAAGTAGGTGAAGCCCGATCGTCAGCAGGAAGTACATGACGATGTACAGCGGCGAGGTCGGGCTGAAGAACGGTCACGATCGCGCTCGGCGATGTCCTGCGACGATCGTGGATGTCCGAGATCGAGAAGTACGCGGCGAGCTGGCTGCGGGAAGAGCAGGATGCTGATCGCGAAGATGATCGGGATGACGCCGGCCTGGTTGACCCGCAGCGGCAGGAACGTCTGGCCGCCCTGAGTACATCCGCCGGCCGCGGACGCGGCTGGCGTACTGGATCGGGATCCGGCGCTGGCCTTCCTGGATGTAGATGATCACGCCGACCGCGGCGATCGCCAGGATCGCGAAGGCGATGCCAGCGCGCGATGTTCGGGTTGAGCCGGAACGCGATGATCGCGCCCGGGGCCCGGCTGACGATGCCGGCGAAGATGATGAAGCTGATGCCGTTGCCGATGCCGCTCTCGGTGATCAGCTCGCCGAGCCACATCAGGACGATCGGCGCCGGCGGTCAGCGTGGCGATCTGGGTCAGCGTCTCGAAGCTCGCCAGGCCGAACGCGCCGGTCAGGACGTCCTGCGAGTTGAGCAGCGCCAGGACGCCGTACGCCTGCAGGATGGCCATCGGGACCGTCAGGTAGCGGGTGTACTGGTTGATCTTGTTGCGGCCGAACTCGCCCTCGCGGCTGAGCGCCTGGAGCGACGGGCACGACGCCGGTCATCAGCTGCATGATGATCGAGGCGTTGATGTACGGGTTCATCGCCCAGGCCGACGACCGAGAAGCTGCGACAGGCCGCCGCCGGAGAACAGGTCGAGCAGGCCGAACAGCGCGTTGCCCTCGACGAAGACTGCGAGCTGCGCCTTGTCGATCGCCCGGGATCGGCACCGAGGCGAGGAGCCGGAAGACGATCAGCAGTCCCGAGGACGATACAGGATCCGGCGCCGGATGTCCGGCGCGCGGAAGGCGTTGAGCAGGGATTCGAACACGGGTCAGGCGTCGTCGCCGGACGGCGTCTCGGCCTCGTCGGCGGCGTCGCCGGCCTCGGTCGCCTCGGGCGCTCGGCGTCGCCGGCGGCCTCGGCGTCGCGGCTCGGCGTCGGCCTCGGCGGCCGTCGGCCGCGGCCGTCGTCTCGGCCGTCGGCGGCCGTCGGCGGTCGTGGCCGGCCTTCGGCCGGCTCTCGGCCTTCGGCGGCTCGGCGGCCGGCTCGGCGGCCGCGGCCGGCTTCGGCGGTCGCGGCTCGGCTCGGCGCGGGCGCCGGCTCGGCTCGTCGGCGGCCGCGGCCGGCGGCCGGTTCGCGGCTCGCGGCCGGTCTCGGCGCTCGGTCCGTCGACGCCCGAGCGCGGCCAGCGGCGTCGGCGGGGACCTCGAGCACGTTGACGCTGCCGCCGGCCGCCTCGATCTTGGCCCGGGCGGACGCGGTGAACGCGTCGGCGACCACGAACAGCGGCGCCGACAGCTCGCCGGCGCCGAGGATCTTGAGCGGCTTGTCGAGCGTTCGGACGAGGCCGACCGCGCGCAGGATGTCCTGGTTGACCGTGATCGGGGCCGGCCTTCCTGGACGCCTTCTTGCCCGGCTGCCTCGGCCTCGAACGCGCCGCGCTCGGCGAGCGCGCCGATGGCGCCGACGTTCACGACCTCGTACTCGATCTTGAACCGGTTCTTGAAGCCGCGCAGCTTCGGGATGCGCATGTGGAGCGGCGTCTGGCCGCCCTCGAACCAGGCCGGGATCGAGCCGCCGGCGCGAGCCTTCTGGCCCTTGGTGCCGCGGCCGGCGGTCTTGCCCTTGCCGGCGGCGATGCCGCGGCCGACGCGCGTGCGCGGCTTGCGCGAGCCCTCGGCCGGGCTGCAGGTCGTGGAGTTTCATGCCTTCTCCTCTCCGGCTCGGCGTCCGAGCGTCTCGGCGATCTCCTCGACGGTCACGAGGAACCGGACCTGGCGGACCATGCCGCGGGTCGCGGCGTTGTCGGTGCACGATGCTGGTGCTGCCGATCCCGTGCAGGCCGAGCGCCCGGACGGTGGCGCGGTTGCGCGCGATGTGGCTGATCGTGCTCTTGACCTGGGTCACCTTGAGCTTACCGGCCATCGGCCACCTCCGTCGCCGGGCGCCGGCTGGCCGGCGATCCGGCTGACCAGCTTGACGCCGCGGCGGGCGCTCGAGCTCCTCGGCCGAGTGCAGGCTGCGCAGGGCCTCGATCGTCGCCCGGGTGACGTTGACCGGGTTGGTCGAGCCGTGGATCTTCGACAGGATGTCGCGGATGCCGGCGGCCTCGAGGACCGCGCGGACGGAGCCGCCGGCGATGACGCCGGTGCCCTGCGAGGCCGGCTTGAGCAGGACGCTGCTGGCGCCGTAGACGGACCGGACCTCGTGCGGGATGGTCGTCCCGACCATCGGGATCCGGATGAGGTTCTTCTTGGCGTCCTCGACGCCCTTGCGGATCGACTCGGGGACCTCGCCGGCCTTGCCCAGGCCGACGCCGACGTGGCCGGCGCCGTCGCCGACGACGACGACCGCGCTGAAGCTGAACCGCCGGCCGCCCTTGACGACCTTGGCGACTCGATTGATCTGGACGACGCGCTCCTCGAGCGCGAGCTTGTTGGGTCGATGCGTGCCACGGGGGCTCCTTCCGATCAGAACTCGAGGCCGGCTTCGCGGGCGGCATCGGCGAGCGACTTGATCCGCCCGTGGTACCGGAACCCGGCTCGATCGAAGACGACGCGCTCGACGCCGGCGGCCTTGGCCCGCTCGGCGACGAGCCGGCCGACGGCGGCGGCCTCCTCGGACTTGGTCGCCTTGGAGCCCTCGAGCTCCTTCTCGAGCGTCGAGGCGGCGGCGAGCGTCGGCCGGACGCGTCGTCGATGACCTGCGCGTAGATGTGGTTGAGGCTGCGGAAGACCGCGAGACGCGGCCGCGCCGTCGGTCGCCCGCCAGGCGAAGGCGGATCCGATCGTGGCGCTTGCGTCGGGCGGCGCCGCGGGTGGCGACCTGCGTCATCGGCGTCGTTCCTTGTCCGTCGGCGGTTACTTCTTGCCGCCGATCTTGCCGGCCTTGCCGGCCTTGCGGCGGATCTACTCGCCGGCGTAGCGCACGCCCTTGCCCTTGTAGGGCTCGGGCTTGCGGGTCGACGCGGACCTTCGCGGCGATCTGGCCGACGAGCTCCTTGTCGATGCCGACGACGGCCAGGCGGGTCGGGTTCTCGACCTCGAAGGTGATGCCGTCCGGCGGGTCGATCTCGATCGGGTGGCTGTAGCCGAGGTTGAGCTGGAGCTTCCGGCCGTTGAGCGCGGCACGGTAGCCGACGCCGGTGATCTCGAGGCCCTTGCGATAGCCGTCGGTCACGCCGACGACCATGTTGTTGACGAGCGTCCGGGTCAGGCCGTGGAGCTGCTTGTGCGTCTTCTGCTCGGTCGGGCGGGTGACGACGAGCGTCCCGTCCTCGCGGCTGACGGCCATGTCCGGGTGGAGGGCCCGGCTGAGGCGTGCCCTTGGGGCCCTTGACCGTGACGTTGCGGCCGTCGATGGTCACGTCGACCCCGGACGGGACGGCGATGGGCAGGCGTCCGATTCGCGACATGTCGTCCGACCTACCAGACGAACGCGAGGACTTCGCCGCCCAGCTGCGCCTGACGCGCCTGCTGGCCGGTCATGATCCCCTGGCTCGTGCTGACGATGACGATGCCGAGGCCGCCGAGGACGCGCGGGATGTCCGTCTTGCGCGGCGTAGACCCGGAGGCCGGGCTTGCTGATCCGCTTGAGGCCGGAGACGACCGGGACCTTGCCGTCGACGTACTTGAGGGTGAGGCGCAGGACCGCGGTCGGGCCGTCCTGCTCCTCGGTGACGTCGGCGATGAAGCCCTCGTACTTGAGGATGCGGGCGATCTCGCGCTTGGTCCGCGACGCCGGGACGACCACCTCGGTGTGGCGGGCCCGCGACGCGTTCCGGACGCGGGTGAGCATGTCCGCGATGGGATCGGAGATGTTCATCGGTTCCCTACCAGCTCGACTTGGTGACGCCCGGCAGCTCGCCCAGGAGGGCGCGCTCCCGGAAGCAGATGCGGCACAGCGCGAACCGGCGCATGAAGGCGCGCGGCCGTCCGCAGACGATGCAGCGGTGATACGCCGCGCACCTTGAACTTCGGGGTCCGCTTCGCCTTGGCGATCATCGATTTCTTGGCCATGGTTCTCCCTCCCCGCGCCTACGAGGCGAAGGGCATGCCGAGGAGTTCGAGAAGCTTCTTCGACTCCTCGTCGGTCTTCGCCGTCGTCACGATGCTGATCTCCAGCCCGCGGAGACGGTCCACCTTGTCGTAGTCGATCTCCGGGAAGGCGAGCTGCTCGCGGAGCCCGAGTGAGTAGTTGCCGCGGCCGTCGAACGACTTGCCGGGGATGCCGCGGAAGTCGCGGATCCGGGGCAGGGCGAGCGTCGTCAGCCGGTCCAGGAAGTCCCACATCCGCTCGCCGCGGAGGGTCACCTTGGCCCCGATCGAGTTGCCCGTCCGGACGCGGAACTGGGCGATCGACCGCTTGGCCTTGGTCACGATCGGCTTCTGGCCGGTGATGATGCGTCAGGTCGCCGAGCGCCGCGTCGAGCGCCTTGGCGTTCGTCAGCGCCTCGCCGAGGCCGATGTTGACGACGATCTTCGAGAGCCGCGGGACCTGCATCGGGTTGCGCGTACTCGAACTGCTTCTGGAGCGCCGGGCACGACCTCGGCCGAGTAGCGCTCGCGGAGCCGGCTGGTCATGCCTTCACCTCCAGCTGCTCGCCGCAGTGGCGGCAGACCCGGACGCGACGACCGGTGTCGAGGGTCGCGTGGCCGATCCGGGTCGGCTTGCCGCAGCTCGGGCAGACGAGCATGACCTTGCTGATCGGCAGCGGCTGGGCGATGTCGAGGATGCCGCCCTGCTGCATCTTGGGGATGCGGTCGTTGGTGCTCGCGGTCTGGCGCGGCTTCGTGTGGCGCTTGGCGATGTTGAGCCCCTCGACGACGACGAACGACGCCACCGGCCGGCGAGCCGCGCCGGAACATGCTCCGCGCCGACGCCGGCGCCGCGCGTCCGGCGGATGACCCGGTCGACCATGCCGCGCTTGCCGGCGTCCTTGCCGGCGAGCACGACGACGGTGTCGCCCTTGCGGATCTCGGGCACCTTGGTCGCGCGGCTCGGGCGCGGTTCGAGCGGCCA
This sequence comes from uncultured Chloroflexia bacterium, assembly GCA_963764515.1. Lineage (GTDB taxonomy): Bacteria > Chloroflexota > Limnocylindria > Limnocylindrales > CSP1-4 > SPCO01. Next base: position 97,206 of record CAVXSS010000001.1, read on the forward strand.
TCACAGCACCTCCGGGGCGAGCGACACGATCTTCATGTAGTTGCGGTCACGCAGCTCGCGCGCGACCGGCCCGAAGATCCGGGTGCCGCGCGGGTTGCCCTGGTTGTTGATCAGGACCGCGGCGTTCTCGTCGAATCGGATGTAGCTGCCGTCCGGCGCGGCCGTACTCCTTGGCCGTGCGCACGACGACCGCCCGAACGACGTCGCCCTTCTTGACGGCGGCGTTGGGGATGGCCTGCTTGACGCTGGCGACGATGACGTCACCGACGCCGGCCGTCGGTCTTGAGCGAGCGGCCCATCACCCGGATGCACTGGATGGTCCGGGCGCCGGTGTTGTCGGCGACCTTGAGGCGGGTCTGGGACTGGATCACGGCGCGGCCTCCTCCGGCGATCGCGTCGGCGGTCGCTCGACCGCGGTCGTCGCCGGCGGTCTCGGCGCGGTCGCCGTCCTCCGCCGCATCGCTCGCGCGGGTCCGGCCCGGATGGGCGGCGGCGTGGATGGCCTCGGACGTCTCGGCCTCCTCGCCGACACGACCTCGCCGGGCAGGCCGTGGTCGCCGGCGCGCGCGACGACCTCGACCAGGCGCCAGCGCTTGGTCGCCGACAGCGGCCGCGACTCCTCGATGAGCACGGTGTCGCCGATGCGGGCGTCGTTGGCCTCGTCGTGCGCCTTGAACTTCGTGGTCAGGCGGATGACCCGCTTGTACAGCCGGTGGCGGGCCAGGCGCTCGACGGACACGACGATCGTCTTGTCCATCTTGTCGCTGACCACGCGGCCGACCTTGGTCTTGCGCTTGCCTTGCACCTGGGTGTTCTGCTCCTGTCATCGCGTGATCTCCCTCACGCCGTCCGGCCGAGCTTGCGCTCGCGCTGGACGGTCAGGATCCGCGCGATCGTTCGCCGCGTCTGCGGGATGGTGCTGGAGTCCTTGAGCTGGCGGGTCGACAGCGCGAAGCGCGCTCCCCACAGGTCCTGCTTGGCCTCGCGCAGGGCGTCGCTCGAGCTCCGGTGTCGGACAGCTCGCGGACCTTGTCGATGTCCATCGTCGCCTCCTTCGCGCCGTCGCGGGCGACGACGCGGGTGGCGACCGGCAGCTTGTGGCTGGCGAGGCGCATCGCCTCGACGGCCGACTCGTGGTCCACGCCGGCCATCTCGAACAGGATCCGGCCGGGCTTGACGACCGCGACCCAGTGGTCGGGCGCGCCCTTGCCGGAACCCATCCGGGTCTCGGCCGGCTTCTTGGTGGCCGGCTTGTCCGGGAAGATCCGGATCCAGATCTTGCCGCCGCGCTTGACCGAGCGGGTCATCGCGCGTCGGGCCGCCTCGATCTGGCGGCTGGTGATCCAGGCCGGCTCCTGGGTCGCGCAGGCCGTACTCACCGAAGGCGACCGTGTGGCCGCCCTTGGCCAGGCCGGACATCCGGCCGCGCATGACCTTGCGGTGCTTGACTCGCTTGGCATCAACATCGGTCAGACCCCCGTCCCGGCCGGCGGCCGGGAGCGCCGGTCTCGCGCGCCGGGGCGCGCTCCGGGGCGATGTCGCCGCGGTAGATCCAGACCTTGACGCCGATCCGGCCGTACGTCGTGTGGGCGTGGACCTGGCCGTAGCTGATGTCGGCGCGCAGCGTGCCGAGCGGGATGCGGCCTTCCTTGTCCCACTCGCGGCGGCCCATCTCGGAGCCGCCGAGGCGGCCGGCGACGGCGATCTTGACGCCCTTCGCGCCGGCCTTCATCGACCGCTGGATGGCCTGCTTCATCGCCTTCTTGAAGGCGATCCGGCGGCTCAGCTGGCCGGCGATGTTCATCGCCACGAGGTAGGCGTCGAGCTCGGGCTGGCGGATCTCCTTGATCTCCAGCTTGACCTTGCGCGTCGTCAGCGCGCCGATCTGCTGGCGCAGGATCTCGACGTTCGCGCCGCCCTTGCCGATGACGATGCCCGGCTTGGCGGTGTGGATCGGTGACCGTCACGTGGTTGATGCCGCGCTCGATCTCGACGCCGCTGACGCTGGCGTTGGCCAGCCGCTTCTCGATGAGCTGGCGGATCGCGATGTCCTCCTTGAGGGAGGCGGTGTATTCCTTGTCGGCGTACCACTTCGCGGTCCAGGTGCGCGAGACACCGAGGCGGAAGCCGTACGGATGGACCTTGTGTCCCATGTCAGGCCTCCTGGTCCGCGACGATGATGGTGATGTGGGTCATGGGCTTGTGGATCGGGAACGCCCGACCCTGCGCCCGCGGCCGGAAGCGCTTGATCGTCGGGCCCTCGTCGGCGATCGCATCGAGGACGACGAGGTCCTCGGCCGACAGGTTGTGGTTGTTCTCGGCGTTGGCCGTCGCGCTCTTGAGGACGCGCGCGACGTCGCGCCGCGGCGTTCTGCGGCATGAACCGCAGCAGGGCGGCGGCCTCCTCGACCGGCTTGCCCTTGATCGCCTCGGTCACGAGGCGGGCCTTGCGGGTCGAGCCGCGGAGGTACTTGGCGGTGGCGGAGACACGCACGGTCGGCACTCCTACTTCAGCGCCGTCGATCGGTCGGTGTGCTTGCCGTGCCCGCGGTAGGTGCGGGTGGGGCTGAACTCACCGAGCCGATGGCCGACCATGTTCTCGGTCACGTAGACCGGGACGTGCTTCTTGCCGTTGTAGACCGCGATCGTGTGGCCGATGAAGGTCGGGAAGATCACCGACGCGCGCGACCACGTCTTGACGACCTTCTTCTCGTTGCGCTTGTTCATCTCCTCGATCCGGCCGAGGAGGCGGGCCTCGACGAACGGGCCCTTCTTGACCGAACGGGACATCGCTCCTACCTCCCCGCTACTTGCGATGCCGCGAGCGGACGATGAGCCGTCCGGTCGTCTTGGACCGCCGGGTGCGATAGCCCATGGCGGGCTTGCCCCACGGGGTCTTGGGCGGCATCCCGGTCGGGGACTTGCCCTCGCCACCGCCGTGCGGATGGTCGCGCGGGTTCATGACGACGCCCCGGACCTCCGGCCGCTGGCCCATGTGCCGGGCGCGCCCGGCCTTGCCGAGGTTCTGGTTCTCGTGATCGAGGTTGCTGACCTGGCCGACGGTGGCCATGCAGCGGATGCTCGACGCGGCGGACCTCGCCCGACGGCAGCCGGACCTGGGCGTACTCGCCCTCCTTGGCCAGCAGCTGCGCGGACGTCGCCGGCGGAGCGGACGATCTGGCCGCCCTTGCCCGGGACGAGCTCGATGTTGTGGATCGTCGTGCCGAGCGGGATGTTCGCGATCGGCAGGGCGTTGCCGATCCGCGCCTCGGCGTCGGGCCCGGCGACGACGACGTCGCCGACCTTCAGGCCGTGGGGCAGGAGCATGTAGCGCTTCTCGCCGTCGCGGTAGTGGAGCAGGCCGATGCGCGCGGAGCGGTTCGGGTCGTACTCGATCGTGGCAAGGCGGGCCGGGCACGCCGAGCTTGTCGCGCTTGAAGTCGATCCGGCGGTAGTGCTGCTTCTCGCCGCCGCCGCGATGGCGAACGGTCAGGCGGCCCTGGTTGTTCCGGCCGGAACCGCGGATCTGCGGCTCGAGCAGCGGCTTGTGCGGCTCGCTGGTCGTGATCTCCTCGAACGTCGAGCGGGTCATCTGCCGGAGGCCGGGCGAGGTCGGCTTGTAGCTGCGCAGCGGCATGCTCAGACCCCCTCGAAGAATTCGATCTTCTGGCCGGGGGCCAGGGTCACGATGGCCTTGCGCCACGGGCGTGGTGTGGCCGACGATCCGGCCGCGCCGCGTCCCGCGCCGCTTCTCCTTGGCCTTGGTCGTCAGGACGTTGACCGCCACGACCGTCACGTTCTCCTTCTTGTAGAGCTCCTCGATGGCGGCCTTGATCTGGATCTTGTTGGCGTCGTGGTGGACGGCGAACGTGTACTTGCCGCGGCCCGACTCGTCGATCGACTTCTCGCTGATGACCGGGCGCAGGATGATCTCGGGCGCGGTCAGCGCGCTCATGCGTAGACCTCCTGCATGCGGGCCAGCGACGGCTGCTCGATGAGCACGAGGTCGGCGTTGAGCAGGTCGACGACGTTGAGCGAGTCGGCCAGGATGATCTCGACGGTCGGCAGGTTGCGGGCCGACAGCTCGAGCTTCTCGTCGCGCGCCGGGGCGACGACCAGGACGCGGCCCGTCGCCTCGAGGGCGACGAGCACGCCGGCCAGGTCCTTGGTCCTGATGGCCTCGAGCCCGAAGGTGTCGATGACCTTGATCGCCTCGTCACCGAACTTGGCGGTCAGCGCGCCACGCAGGGCGAGGCGCTTCATCTTGCGCGGCAGGCGCTGCTCGTACGAGCGCGGGTGCGGCCCGAAGACCGACGCCGCCACCGCGGTAATGCGGGGCGCGGATGCGAGCCCTGGCGGGCCCGGCCGGTGCCCTTCTGGCGGTACGGCTTGCTGCCGCCGCCGCGGACCTGGCCGCGGGTCTTGGTGTCGGCCGTGCCGATCCGGCGGCCGGCGAGCTGGGCGGTCACGACCTGGTGGAGGACGGCGGCGTTGATCGGTGCGGCGAAAAGCTCGTCGCTGAGCTCCACGCTCCCGACGTTCTTGCCGGTCCGGTCGTACAGGTTGGTCTGCGGCATCGCGTCAGGCCTTCTTCACAAGGATCAGCGCGCCGCGGGCACCGGGGAGGCTGCCCTTGACCAGCAGCAGGTTGCGCTCCGGATCGGTGCGGACGACGCGCACCTTCTTGATGGTGACCCGCTCATCGCCCATGTGGCCGGCCATCTTGAGGCCCTTGTAGACGCGACCGGGCGTCGTGCCGGGACCGATCGAGCCGGGCTCGCGGTGATGGTCGGAACCGTGGGTCTTGGGGCCGCGGTGGAAGTTGTGGCGCTTGATGTGGCCGGCGAAGCCCTTGCCCTTGGACACGCCGGTGACGTCGACGTCGTCGCCGGCCGCGAACAGGTCGGTCAGGGCGACCACCTGGCCGACCTCGTAGGTCGCCGACGTCATCGACGCGGAACTCCCGGAGCGTCGCGGCCTGGGGCAGGTCCTTGAGCTGGCCGGCCTCGGGCTTGGTCAGCTTCTTGGCCACGTCCGTGCCGAGCTGCACGGCTGTGTAGCCGTCGCGCTCGGCCGTCCGCAGGCGCGTGACGGTATTGGGCTCGATGGCGAGCACCGACACGGCGACCATCGTCCCGTCGTCCTGGAAGACCTGGGTCATGCCGACTTTTCTGCCAATCAATCCGATACTCATCGTCAGGTCACATCTTGATTTCGATGTCGACGCCCGCGGCCAGCGAGAGTCGCATCAGGGCGTCGACCGTCTTCGACGACGGGTCCAGGATGTCGACGAGCCGCTTGTGCGTACGGATCTCGAACTGCTCCCGGCTGTCCTTGTCGATGAACGGGGAACGCAGGACGGTGAACTTCTCGATACGGGTCGGCAGCGGCACCGGACCGACGACGTCCGCGCCGGTCCGCTGGGCCGTCTCGACGATCTGGGCCGCCGACTGGTCCAGCAGCCGGTGATCGTAGGCCTTGAGGCGGATCCTGATCCGCTGCTTCGCCATGTCGTCCCTACTCGGTGATGGTGACGATGGCGCCGGCGCCGACGGTCCGGCCACCCTCGCGGATGGCGAAGCGCTGGCCGACCTCGAGGGCGATCGGGGTGATCAGCTCGACGGTCATCTCGACGTTGTCGCCGGGCATGATCATCTCGGCCCCCTCGGGCAGGCCGATGGCCCCGGTCACGTCGGTCGTGCGCAGGTAGAACTGGGGCCGGTAGCCGTTGTAGAAGGGGGTGTGCCGGCCGCCCTCCTCCTTGGTCAGGACGTAGACCTGGGCGGTGAACTTGGTGTGGGGCTTGACCGAGCCGGTCTTGGCCAGGACCTGGCCGCGCTCGATCTCCTCGCGCTCGATGCCCCGGATGAGGCAGCCCACGTTGTCGCCGGCGCGGCCCTCGTCGAGCAGCTTCTTGAACATCTCGACGCCGGTGACCACGATCTTGCGGGTGGGCTTGACCCCGACCAGCTCGACCTCGTCGCCGACCTTGACGATGCCGCGCTCGATGCGCCCGGTGGCGACCGTGCCCCGGCCCTTGATCCCGAACACGTCCTCGACCGGCATGAGGAACGGCTTGTCGACCGCGCGCTCGGGGGTCGGGATGTAGGAATCGACCGCGTCCATCAGCTCCTGGATGGGGCCGTAGGCGGGATCGGCCGGGTCGTCGCTTGGCCTCGAGCGCCTTCAACGCCGAGCCGCGGATGACCGGGATGTCGTCGCCCGGGAAGTTGTACTTGGTCAGCAGCTCGCGGACCTCGAGCTCGACGAGGTCGAGCAGCTCGGGGTCGTCGACCATGTCGACCTTGTTGAGGAAGACGACGATGTAGGGCACCTCGACCTGGCGGGCCAGCAGGATGTGCTCGCGGGTCTGGGGCATCGGCCCGTCGGTCGCGGCCACGACCAGGATGGCGCCGTCCATCTGGGCGGCTCCGGTGATCATGTTCTTGATGTAGTCGGCGTGGCCCGGGCAGTCGACGTGGGCGTAGTGGCGGGCGGCCGTCTCGTACTCGACGTGGGCGATGGCGATGGTGATCCCGCGCTCGCGCTCCTCGGGCGCGTTGTCGATCGAGTCGAAGGCGCGGTACTCGGCCGAGCCCTTCAGGGCGAGGTACTTCGAGATGGCCGCGGTCAGCGACGTCTTGCCATGGTCGATGTGGCCGATCGTGCCGATGTTGACGTGCGGCTTGGTGCGCTCGAACTTCTTCTTGGCCATGCTGGCTGCTCCCGGCTTCCTGCTATCCCTTGGATTTCTGGACGAGCTCCGAGGCCAGGTTGGCTGGTACCTCGGCGTAGTGGCTGAACTCCATCGACGACGTCGCGCGGCCCTGGCTCATGGAGCGAAGGTCGGTCACGTAGCCGAACATCTGGGCGAGCGGGACGAACGCCCGGACGACCTGGGTCGAGCCGCGCGATTCCATCCCCTCGATCTGGCCGCGGCGGCTGTTGAGGTCGCCGATGACGTCGCCCATGAACTCCTCGGGCATCAGGACCTCGACCTTCATGATCGGCTCGAGGATGGCCGGATCGGCCTTCGCGAAGGCGTCCTTCACGGCCATCGAGCCGGCGATCTTGAACGCCATCTCGGATGAGTCCACGTCGTGGAACGACCCGTCGAAGAGGGTCGACCTTGACGTCGACCACCGGGAACCCGGCGTAGATCCCGGTCGCGAGCGCCTCGCGGATGCCCTGGTCGACCGGCTTGATGTACTCGCGCGGGATCGTGCCGCCGACGATCTTGTCGACGAACTCGTAGCCGGCGCCCTTCTCCTGCGGCTCGAGCTTGATGATGGCGTGGCCGTACTGGCCCTTGCCGCCGGTCTGCCTGACGAACCGACCGTTGCCCTCGGCGGCGCGACGGATCGTCTCGCGATAGGAGACCTGCGGCTTGCCGATGTTCGCGGCCACATGGAACTCGCGGATCATCCGGTCGACGAGGACGTCGAGGTGCAGCTCGCCCATGCCGGCGATGAGGGTCTCGGTCGTCTCCGGGTCGGTCTTGACGCGGAACGTCGGGTCCTCTTCGGCCAGCCGCTGGAGGGCGATCGCGAGCTTGTCCTGGTCGGCCTTCGTCTTCGGCTCGATCTTGACCTCGATGACCGGGTCGGGGAAGGTCATCGACTCGAGGACGACCGGATGGTCCGGGTCGGTCAGCGTGTCGCCGGTGAAGGTGTCCTTGAGGCCGACCGCGGCGGCGATGTCGCCGGCGTAGACCACGTCGATCTCCTCGCGGTGGTTGGCGTGCATCTGGAGGATGCGCCCGATCCGCTCCTTCTTGCCCTTGACGGGGTTCAGGACGTAGGAGCCGGCCTTGAGCGTGCCGGAGTAGACGCGGAAGAACGCGAGCTTGCCGACGAACGGGTCGGCGGCGATCTTGAATGCGAGCGCGCTGAACGGCTCGGAGTCGTCGGGCTTGCGGATGATCTCGGCGCCGGTCCTCGGGTCGAGGCCGATCATCGGCGGGACGTCGAGCGGCGAAGGCAGGTAGTCGACCACCGCATCGAGCATCCTCTGGATGCCCTTGTTCTTGAGCGCCGAGCCGGTCAGCACCGGGATGATCCGCGTGGTCAGCGTCCCGATGCGGAGGCCGCGCTGGATGTCGGCGACCGTCAGCTCCTCGCCCTCGAGGTACTTGTGGGTCAGCTCGTCGTCCATCTCGGCGACGGCTTCGATCATCGCGCGGCGGTGCTTCTGAGCCTCCGCGACGAGCTCGGCCGGGATCTCGACCTCGTCGATCTGGTTGCCCAGGTCATCGCGGTAGTAGATGGCCTTCATCTCGATCAGGTCGACGACGCCCTGGAAGTGGTCTTCGCTGGCCGATCGGGATCTGCACGGGCACGGCGTTCGCGCCGAGGCGGTCCTTGATCGAGTCGACGCCACGCCAGAAGTCGGCACCGGTCCGGTCGAGCTTGTTGATGAAACAGAAACGGGGCACGCCGTACCGGTCGGCCTGGCGCCAGACCGTCTCCGACTGGGGCTCGACACCGGCCACGCCGTCGAAGACGACGACGGCGCCGTCGAGCACGCGGAGGCTCCGCTCGACCTCGACCGTGAAGTCCACGTGCCCGGGCGTATCGATGATGTTGATACGATGGTCGCCCCAGAACGCGGTCGTGGCCGCGGCGGTGATGGTGATCCCCCGCTCCTGTTCCTGGGGCATCCAGTCCATCGTTGCCGCGCCCTCATGGACCTCGCCGATCTTGTAGATCTTCTTCGTATAGAAAAGGATCCGCTCGGTGACGGTCGTCTTCCCGGCGTCGATGTGCGCGATGATCCCGATGTTCCGCGTCCTCGCGAGCGGAACCTGTCGTGCCACGTGTCCCTACGCTCCCGGGTCTACCACTTGAAATGGCTGAACGCCTTGTTGGCGTCCGCCATCTTGTGCGTGTCTTCGCGCCGCTTGACGGCGGCACCAAGGCCGTTCATGGCATCGACGAGCTCGGCGGCGAGCTTCTCGCTCATGCTCTTGCCGTTGCGCTTGCGGGCCGACTGGACGAGCCAGCGGACGCCGAGCGACATGCGGCGCTCGCCCCGGATCTCGACCGGGACCTGGTAGGTGGCGCCACCCACGCGTCGTGGCTTGACCTCGATGATGGGCGTCGCGTTGCGCATCGCCGCCTCGAGGATCTCGAGGCCCGGCCGGCTGGCCTGTGCCTCGGCCCGGGCGAGCGCCTGCCGCAGGATCCGCTCCGCGAGGTTCTGCTTGCCGCCCTTCATCAGCTTCGCCGCGAACCGCGCGGTCATGCGGTTGGGCGGGACGACCTCGTACTTGGTCTTGCGCGGGATGCTGGTCCGTCGCGGCATCTAGCGGGCCCCCGGCTTGGCCGTGGCCTTGGCCCCGTACTTGCTGCGACCCTGCTTGCGGTCGCGCACGCCGGCCGCGTCGAGCGTGCCGCGGATGATGTGGTATTTGACCGACGGCAGATCCTTGACGCGACCGCCGCGAACCAGGACCACGGAGTGCTCCTGCAGGTTGTGACCGATGCCCGGGATGTAGGCCGTGACCTCCATCTGGTTGGTGAGCCGGACGCGGGCGATCTTGCGCAGTGCCGAGTTGGGCTTCTTGGGCGTCATCGTCCGAACCTGCAGGCACACACCCCGCTTCTGGGGGGCGCCCGGGATCGAGACCTGGCGCTGCCGCAGGCTGTTCCAGTTCTTGCGCATGGCCGGCGCCTTGATCTTGGAGATCTTGCGCTGGCGCCCGTGGCGCACGAGCTGGCTGATCGTCGGCACGAAGACGCTGCTCCTTTCGGTCGGATGGTTCGGTCGCTCGGTCGTCACGGACCGGACGGTCGGGCGTCGCGGCCGCCCTGGGCAGGCAGCCTGCGGGGACCGTTTCAGGGTTGGGTTGCTTGTGGTCGAGACGGGCTGCGGCGCGCACGCCGTCGGCGGACCCCTCCCGGAGCCACGAAGGCGGAGTTTAGCAGCGGCTCGAAGAGCGTGTCAAACGCTCGACGAGCCGCATCGGCGGGCCCTGGCGGGCCCCGGAATCAGTCCTCGGCCGGGGCCTCCCCGTCCGATTTGCCACCCGCGAGCGAAGGCGCGAGCTCCTCGCCGGCCTCCTCCTCGCGAGCCTCCTCGGAGGCCGACAGGAACGGGTTCGCGAAGTCCGGCTCGTCGTCGGAGCCTCCGGCGATGGTCGCGGCCAGCGCGAGATCGGTGGCCTCGTCGTCCGGGGCACGGGTCTCGCCGTCCTCGAGGAACGGGTTGTACTCGCTGCCGAGGTCTTCGAGCGCTTCGCCGGCGAGGGCCTCGAGGGCCGCCCGCCGCTCGCGTTCCTTGCGCGCGAGGACGTTCGCCGGCGCACCCGTCCCGGCCGGGATGAGCTTGCCGATGATGACGTTCTCCTTCAGTCCGATCAGGTGGTCCTTGGCGCCGTTGATGGCGGCCTCGGTGAGCACCCGGGTCGTCTCCTGGAAGGAGGCTGCCGCGAGGAAGCTGGAGGTGTTGAGCGACGCCTTGGTCACTCCCAGGAGCACGGTCTGGGCCGTTGCCGGCTCGCCGCCCTCGGCCAGGACGCGGTTGTTGTGCTCCTCGAACTCGAGGCGGTCCACGAGCTCGGTCGGGAGCAGGTCGACGTCGCCCGGCTGATCGATGCGGACCTTGCGGAGCATCTGGCGGACGATGATCTCGATGTGCTTGTCGTTGATGGTGACGCCCTGGCTCCGGTAGACCTTCTGGACCTCCTTGACCAGGTAGCGCTGGACGGCGTCCTTGCCCCGCGTGTCGAGGTACTCCTGCGGGTTGATCGGTCCATCGGTGATGGCGTCGCCCGCCCGGATCTCCTGGCCGTCTTCGACCAGCAGCTTGGCGTTGTGCGGGATCACGTACTCGCGTTCGACCACGTCCTCGGCGCGGATCACGAGCCCGCGCTTGTCCTTGACGATGAAGCCCTTGACGGGCGATGCCACCTCGACAGTGGCGCCGTCCACCTCGGCCCGAGCCAGGACCTGGCCGGCCTCGACCAGGTCACCCGGCGCGGCGAGGAGCTCGGCCTTGGGCGGCGACGCCAGTGCGGTGTCGTAGACCTCGGTCGAGATGACCTTGACCTTGGTCGGGCCGTCACCACGGATGACCTCGACGATGCCGTCGATGTGGCTGATCTCGGCCTTGCCCTTGGGGATGCGGGCCTCGAACAGCTCCTCCACACGCGGCAGGCCGGCGGTGATGTCCAGGCCGGCGACGCCGCCGGTGTGGAACGTCCGCATCGTCAGCTGCGTGCCCGGCTCGCCGATCGACTGGGCGGCGATGATGCCGACCGCTTCGCCGGAACCGACCATCTCGCCGGTCGCGAGATTACGCCCGTAGCATGCCCGGCATACGCCGTAGCGCGCCTCACAGGTGAGCGGTGAGCGAACGAGCACCTCGTCGACCCCGGCCTCGTCGATCCGGGCCGCGACGTCCTCGGTGATGATCACGTTGCGCTCGACCAGGAGCGTCGGCTCCTCACCCTTCTTGACCTTGACGCTCGGATCCGGGAGCGGAGCCGCTGCCAGGCGACCGACGAGGCGCTTGAGGAAGCCGTCCTTCTCCTCGCTCGACTCGCTCCGGATGATCCAGCTCCCTTCCTCGGTGCCGCAATCCTCCTCGCGGGTGATGACGTCCTGGGCGACGTCCACCAGGCGCCGGGTCAGGTACCCGGAGTCGGCGGTGCGCAGGGCGGTATCGGCGAGGCCCTTGCGGGCGCCATGGGTGGAGATGAAGTACTCGAGGACGGTCATGCCCTCGCGGAAGTTGCTGCGGACCGGGACGTCGATGATCCGGCCGGACGGGTCGGCCATCAGGCCGCGCATCGCGCCAAGCTGTCCGATGTTGCCCTTGTTCCCCCGGGCGCCCGACGCGGTCATCATCGTCACCGGACCCGTCGGGTCGAGCGACTTCATCATCTCGTCGGACATCCTTGCCGTCGTGTCCTGCCAGACACCGACCACTTGCTCATAGCGCTCGTCCTCGGTAATGAGGCCGCGCTGAAACTGCTTGTCGATGGCGAGCACCGACTCGTCGGCGGCGGCCAGACGGGTCGCCTTGTCCTTCGGGATCTCGATGTCGAAGAGGCCGATGGTCATGCCGCCGCGGGTGGCGAACTCGAACCCGACGCTCTTGATGCCGTCCACCAGGTGGGCGGTCTCGTCCGGACCGAGCTGGCGGTAGCAGACGTCGACGAGGGCCTTGAGGTCCACGCGGCGCATGACCTGCTCATGGAACCGGAGCCGGTCGGGCAGGATCTGGTTGAAGATGACCCGTCCGATCGTCGTCCGGCGACGCTCGGGTCGCAGGGTCTCGGTCTCCGGGTCCCAGATCTTGACCTCGACGTCGATGACCTCGTGGAGGGTCGCGTTCGTCTTCTCGCGGAGCTGGTAGGCGAGGATCGCCTGGTCCTCCGTGGCGAATGTGCGGACCGGCTTCTTGGACTTCGGGTCGGTCGCGTCCATCGTCAGGTAGTAGCAACCGAGGACCATGTCCTGGGTCGGCGCGACCACCGGGCTGCCGTCGGCCGGTGAGAGCAGGTTGGCGGTCGAGAGCATCATCGTCCGCGCCTCTTCCTGGGCGGCCGTCGAGAGCGGCACATGGACCGCCATCTGGTCGCCGTCGAAGTCGGCGTTGAACGCGGTGCAGACCAGCGGGTGGATCTGGATGGCCGAGCCTTCGACGAGGACCGGCATGAATGCCTGGATCCCCAGCCGATGGAGCGTCGGGGCGCGGTTCAGCAGGACCGGATGATCCTTGATGACCTCCTCGAGGACGTCCCAGACCTCAGGCCGGACGCGCTCGACGATGCGCTTGGCGCTCTTGATGTTGTGCGCGAAACCCTTCTCGACGAGCTGACGCATGACGAACGGCTTGAACAGTTCGAGCGCCATCTTCTTGGGCAGCCCGCACTGGTGGAGCTTGAGCTCCGGCCCGACGACGATGACCGATCGACCGGAATAGTCGACGCGCTTGCCGAGCAGGTTCTGGCGGAACCGGCCCTGCTTGCCCTTCAGCATGTCGGAGAGCGACTTCAGGCGGTGGTTGCCGGTGCCCGCGATCGCTCGGCCGCGGCGGCCGTTGTCGATGAGCGCGTCGCACGCCTCCTGGAGCATCCGCTTCTCGTTGCGGATGATGATCTCGGGTGCGCCCAGCTCGAGCAGGCGCTTGAGCCGGTTGTTGCGGTTGATCACGCGCCGGTACAGGTCGTTGAGGTCCGAGGTCGCGAACCGGCCTCCGTCGAGCTGGACCATCGGTCGCAGGTCCGGCGGGATGACCGGCAGGACCGACAGGATCATCCAGTCGGGCCGGGTCCCCGAACGGCGGAACGCCTCGATGAGGCGCAGGCGCTTGATCGCCTTCTTCCGTCGCTGGCCGGAGCTGGTCCGGACCTCCACGTGGAGTGTGCGGGCGAGCTCCTCGAGCTCCATCCGGCTGATGATCTCGCGGACCGCCTCGGCGCCCATGCCGGCCCCGAAGACGCGGCCGCCCTTGGCGCCCGACCCGTACTTCTCGTCAAGGATGCGGTACTCGTTCTCGCCGAGCGTCTGCATCGGCTTGAGCGACGCGAGCTCATCGCGCAGCTTTCGGAGCTCGTCCTTGCCCTCCTGGGCCTGGCCCTTGAGCTGGTCGCGCTCCTGGCGGAGCGTCTCGTCCATCGACGCGCGCAGGTCGTCCTTCTTCTGCTCCACGGCGCGGGCCTCGTCGGCCTCACGCTGCTGGAGGTCGGCATTGACCTGCTCGGTGTGGGCGCCGACGATCTTGCGCAGCCGCGCTGTCGCGTCCTTGCCGCCCTTGTCGCCCGCGGCGACCACGACCTCGCCGGTCGGACCGAACGCGATGGTCTCCTCGGCCACGCCGGTCTTGAGCTCGGTGAGCTGCGCCTCGAGCGCCTGTGCGGCAGCGGCGATCTCCTCGATCTTCGACGCGCGCTGCGACTCGAGGTCGGCCTTGGTCCGGGCAAGCTCGGCGTCGAGCTCGTCGCGCTGACGATTCACGTCCGCGCGGAGCTGATCCTCGAGCTCGGTGAGTCGCTGGTCCGCTTCGCCGCCACGCCCCTCGGCCTGGTCCTCGAGTGCCGCGAGCGCCCGCTTGCGGGCCTCCTCGTCGACGTGGGTGACGATGTACAGCGCGAAGTACAGGATGCGCTCGAGGTTGCGCGGGCTGATGTCGAGCAGGATGCCCAGCCGGCTCGGCGTGCCCTTGAAGTACCAGATGTGGCTGACCGGGCTGGCCAGCTGGATGTGGCCCATCCGCTCGCGGCGGACCTTGGAACGGGTGACCTCCACGCCGCACTTGTCGCAGATGATGCCCTTGTAGCGGATCCGCTTGTACTTGCCGCAGTAGCACTCCCAGTCCTTGGTCGGACCGAAGATCCGCTCGTCGAAGAGGCCGTCCTTCTCCGGCTTGAGCGTGCGGTAGTTGATCGTCTCAGGCTTGGTGACCTCACCTTTCGACCATTCCCGGATCTGGTCCGGACTGGCAAGCGAGATGCGGATGGCGCTGAAGTTATTGACCTCGAGCATGGTTCTCCTCCGCGCGGCCGTCTGGCTCGGCAGCGCGATGCGGACCGTGAGCGAGCGGCGCCGTGCCGGCCGGGACGCGGCGCCGCGGGTAGCGGTTCGGGGCTGGGGACAGGGACAGGGGTCTGATGATCAGTCTTCGAACCCGGCGAGGTTGATCCCGCCGAGGTCTGGGAGGAGGTATCCGGAGGCGTCGTCCTCGCCGAGCGGGATCTCCTCGTCGTTCTGGTCCAGGATCTCGGCATTCAACCCGAGGCTGCGCAGCTCCTTGATGAGGACCTTGAACAATTCGGGCACCCGTGGCGGCTGGATCTCCTCCCCCTTCACGATGGCCTCGTAGGTCTGGACGCGTCCGAGGACGTCGTCCGACTTCACCGTCAACAGTTCCTGGAGGATGTTTGCGGCGCCGTAGGCCTCGAGGGCCCAGACCTCCATCTCGCCGAAGCGCTGGCCGCCGAACTGCGCCTTTCCGCCCAGCGGCTGCTGGGTGATGAGGCTGTACGGGCCCGTCGAGCGGGCATGGATCTTGTCCTCCACCAGGTGGTGGAGCTTGAGCATGTAGATGTAGCCAACGGTGATGGGACGGTCGAATGTTTCGCCGGTCCGCCCGTCGCGCAGGTCGATCTTGCCGGTGATCGGCAGGCCGGCCTCGCGGAGCTCCTGCTGGATCTCCTGCTCGGTAGCGCCGTCGAAGACCGCGGTGGCGGCCTTCAGGCCCTTCTTGTGGAGGGCCCATCCCAGGTGCGTCTCGAGGATCTGGCCGATGTTCATCCGGCTCGGCACGCCGAGGGGGTTGAGGATGATGTCGACGGGGGTACCGTCCGGCAGGTACGGCATGTCCTCGGCCGGCAGGATCTTCGCGATCACGCCCTTGTTGCCATGGCGGCCGGCCATCTTGTCGCCGACCGAGATCTTGCGCTTCTGGGCCACGGACACGCGGACGAGCCGGTTGACGCCGGGCTGGAGGTCGTCGTTGAGCTCGCGGCGGAACTCGCGCACCTCGACGACCTTGCCGCGCTCACCGTGGGGCAGGCGCAGGGAGCTGTCCTTCACCTCGCGAGCCTTCTCCCCGAAGATCGCACGGAGCAGGCGTTCCTCGGCGGTCAGCTCGGTCTCGCCCTTGGGCGTGATCTTGCCGACGAGGATGTCGCCGGGGCGGACCTCGGCGCCGATGTAGACGATGCCTTCCTCGTCGAGGTCCTTGAGGGACTCCTCGCCGACGTTGGGGATGTCGCGGGTGATCTCCTCGGGGCCGAGCTTCGTGTCTCGCGACTCGATCTCGTGCTTCTCGATGTGAATGCTGGTGAACAGGTCGTCGCGGACGAGGCGATCGCTGATGACGATCGCGTCCTCGTAGTTGCCGCCCTCCCAGCTCATGAACGCGACCAGCACGTTCCGGCCCAGCGCCAGCTCACCGTTCTCGGTCGAGCTCGAGTCCGCGATCGGCTGACCGTCGATGACCCGCGCGCCGACGTCCACGATGGGACGCTGGTTGATGCAGGTGCCCTGGTTGCTGCGGACGAACTTGAGCAGCTTGTACTCGTCGAGCTCACCCGCATCGGTCTCGATGCGGATCCGCTCGGCGGTCACGCTGGTCACGACGCCGCCACGGCGGGCGACGAGGACCTGGCCCGAATCGCGGGCGGCGCGCTCTTCCATGCCGGTGCCGACGATCGGCGATTCCGGCTCCAGGAGCGGGACCGCCTGACGCTGCATGTTCGAGCCCATGAGGGCACGGTTGGCGTCGTCGTGCTCGAGGAAGGGGATCAGCGCGGTGGCGACCGAGACGACCTGCTTGGGCGAGACATCCATGTACTCGATCTGGCTGGCGCGCGCCTCGGGGAAGGTGTCGCGGTAGCGCGACGGGATGCGCTCGGCGGTGAAGTGGCCTTCGGCATCGAGCGGCGCGTTCGCCTGCGCGACGACGTGCTCCTCCTCCTCGTCGGCCGGGAGGTACTCGATGTCGTCGGTGACGACCGGGCGGATCGGGAATGCGTGCGCCTTCTGCTTCTTCAGCTCCGCGATGCCGGCGCTGTTGAAGGGCTGGCCCGACTTCAGGATGACCGCGCCGCCCTTCGTCACCAGATCCGCGCCGGTCTCGTACTGGGTCAGGCCGGCCTCGTCCCAGGCGACCGTCCGCTTGACCTTGCGATACGGCGTCTCGATGAAGCCGTAGCTGTTGATCCGGCCGTACGTGGCCAGCGACCCGATCAGGCCGATGTTCGGGCCCTCAGGGGTCTCGATCGGGCAGATCCGACCGTAGTGGCTGTGGTGGACGTCGCGGACATCGAAGCCGGCGCGCTCGCGCGACAGGCCGCCCGGGCCCAACGCCGAGAGCCGGCGCTTGCTCGTGAGCTCGGCCAGCGGATTCGTCTGGTCCATGAACTGGCTGAGCTGGGAGCCGCCGAAGAACTCCTTCATGGCGGCCACGACCGGCCGGATGTTGATGAGCGCGTTCGGGGTCGCCTTGTCGAGCTCCTGGATCGTCATCCGCTCGCGGACCACGCGCTCCATGCGCAACAGGCCGATCCGGAAGGCGTTCTGGATCAGTTCGCCATTGGCCCGGATGCGCCGGTTACCGAGGTGGTCGATATCGTCCTTGGGATGGAGGCCGCGATTGCACTCGATGAGATGGCCGACGATCGCGGCGATGTCCTCGCGGGTGATCGTCCGCTGCTCACGTGGCAGCTCGACGCCGAGCCGGGTCGCGACGGCGTCCAGCTTCTTGTTGAACTTGTAGCGCCCGACCCGCCCCAGGTCGTATCGGCGGAAGTTGAAGAACAGGCTCTCGACGAGCTGACGGGCGTTGTCGCCGGTGGGCGGATCGCCCGGCCGCAGCTTCTTGTAGACCTCGATCAGCGCCTCGGCCTGGGTGTGGGTGAGGTCCTTGTCGAGGGTATTCGCGATGTACGGATGCTCGGGATCGATGTCGACCGAGCCGAACACGGCGGCGATCTCGTCGTTCTGCTCGTAGCCCACCGCACGCAGCAGCGTCGTCGCGGCGATCTTGCGCTTGCGATCGACCTTGACCCACGTCTGGTCCTTGTTGTTCGTCTCGAACTCGAGCCAGGCGCCGCGGTTGGGGATGACCTTGGCGGAGAACAGCATCCGGCCTGATGCCGGGTCCTCGATCTCGCTGTAGTAGACGCCCGGCGAACGCACGAGCTGGCTGACCACGACCCGCTCCGCGCCGTTGATGACGAAGGTCCCCTGGTCGGTCATCCACGGGTAGTCGCCCATGTAGACACGCTGGCGCTGGATCTCGCCGGTCTCCTTGATGAGGAGCTCGACGTTGACGTAGAGCGGCTTGCTGAACGTCAGGTCCTTGGTCCGACACTCCTCCTCGGAGTACTTGGGTGTCCCGAACTCGTAGTCGAGGAACTGGAGCTCCATCACCTTGCCGGTGAAGTCCTTGATCGGGCTGATCTCGTCGAACAGTTCCCGCAACCCCTTCTCGACGAACCAGGCGAACGAATTCAGCTGCAGTTCGATGAGGTTGGGGATCTCGAATTTCTCGTAGCTGATGCCATCGACCTTCTTGTCGATGCGGGCGTAGGAGATGCGACCCGAAGGGGTCAATGCGCGAGTCGACGACTCAGCGGCAGACGGCATGAAGCACCACTCCCAAACGGAGGAAGGAAAGGGGAAAGAAGGCCGCGCTCACAGAAGGAGTAGGATACCGCGTTTTGCAGGATTGTCAAACGGCCCCATTCGTGGTATTGGGGTCTTTTCGGGTCCCACCGAGCTCAGCGACGACTCGTCAGCACGTTCCGACAACCGGTCGACGGCGAACCGGCGCTCGAACGGCCCCGGCGAAGGCGCTGGCGCGCAGCCAGCAACACCCGCCAGGGCCGCTCCCGGCGACGGCCCTACTTGATCTCGACCTTCCCTCCGACTTCTTCGATGGCGGCCTTGATCTTCTCCGCCTCGTCACGGGCGACGCCTTCCTTGACGGCCTTGGGCGACGCGTCGACAAGGTCCTTGGCCTCCTTGAGACCGAGACCGGTCAGCTCGCGCACGACCTTGATGACCGGGATCTTGTTCGGGCCGATCTCGGTGAGGGTCGCGGTGAACTCGGTCTGCTCCTCGGGGGCAGCCGCCGCCTCAGTCGCTCCCCCGCCACCGGCAGCGGGGGCCGCGGCAACAGCCGCCGGCGCGGCGGCGGTCACGCCGTAGCGCTCCTCGAACTTCTTGATGAACTCGGACAGCTCGAGGACGGTCATCTTGTCGATGGCTTCGAGCAGGTCGTCCTGCGAGTGGGTGGCGGTGGCCATGATGGTTGCTCCTTGTGTCTTCGGTCGGATGGTCGGGACGGTGAGGGTCGTCGTCAGGCGCCCTCGGCCTTGGCCTTCTGCTCGGCGAGCTGCGTCAGGGCATAACCCAGGTTGCGCAGCGGCGCGGCGAAGAGGCCGGCCAGGGTCGAGACCGGCGCCTGCATCCCGCCGGCCAGCTTCGCCAGCAGGACCTCTCGCGGCGGCAGGGCCGCGAGACGCGTGACGGCACCGGCGTCGATCGCCGTGCCGCCCAGGACGGCCCCGGTGATTCGCACGATCTTGTTGTACGGACGGGTCGCTTCCAGGACGGCCTTGGCCGTGCCTGCCTCGTCAGCACCGAACGCGATCGCGGTCGGTCCGATCAGCAACGGGCTCAGCGCCGCACCGACCGAATCCTCGGCAGCGATGCGCATGAGCCGGTTCTTGACGACGCGATACGTGACGTCCTGCTTATGCAGGGCGCGCCGGATCTCGGCGATCTCCTTGACCTTGAGGCCGCGGTACTCGGACACGATCAGCGTCCGGTTGTTGGCGAGATCCTCGCGCAGCTCGGCGACCGTCGCTCGCTTGGCCTCCGTGGGCATGGGTGCCCTCCTGTCCTCGGCACGCGACCGGCGTGCGGCGGTGGGGCTCGGCCTGGCGGTCGAGCGGCCCCTGCGACGGTCCCGGTCGCCTCACCGTTGAGGCTGACCCCGAATCGCAGGGGCGCGGCCCACCCGGGAGGGTGTGCGGCACCGGTCTGCCTCGGCGTGCTCGTCGTCGTCCCCGGTCGGCCCACCTTCTCGGGTTGGCCTCTCCGGTCCGGTCCGGCGGATCAAGCCCCGGCCGTCGCACCAAAGGAGGGTGCAGCGGCCCGCAGGCGCAGGCTGTCTTCGGTCCGTCCTGTCCGACGACCAAGCCGCTCCCGGCTTCCGGGGGCGCCTGTTCGCCTGACCGTATTGTGTCAGATGACTGGCCTCTCGGCCGTCATCGCATGTGGTCGGCCGGCGAACCCGCCGGCCTGGGATCAGGCCGCCGCGGCCGCGGCGAGGATGGCCGGCACGTCGACCCGGATCCCCGGGCCCATCGTGCTCGCGATGGTCAATCCGCGGAAGTACTGGCCCTTGACGCCCGACGGCTTGGCGCGGCTGATCGCATCGATCAGGGCAGCCAGGTTCTCGACGAGCGCGTTCGCCTCGAAGCTGCTCTTGCCGACGGCCGTGTGGACGATGCCGGCCTTGTCGACCTTGTATTCGACCCGTCCGGCCTTGACCTCCTTGACCGCGCGCTCCAGGTCGAACGTGATAGTCCCGGCCTTGGGGTTGGGCATGAGGCCGCGACGGCCGAGGATCTTGCCGAGCTTGCCGACGAGACCCATCGAATCGGGCGTCGCGAGGGCCACATCGAACTCGAGCCAGCCGGCCTCGATCTTCTTGACGAGGTCCTCGCCGCCGACCTCGTCGGCACCGGCGCGCAACGCCTCCTGCGCCTTCTCGCCCTGGGCGAAGACGGCCACCCGGACCACGTTGCCCGTCCCGTGCGGCAGCACGACCGTGCCGCGGACCATCTGGTCGGCGTGGCGAGGATCGACGCCAAGCCGCAGATGAACCTCGACCGACGCGTCGAACGCGACCGTGGTGGTCTCCTTGACCAGCTCGGCCGCCTCGAGCGGCAGATAGAGCCGCTCGCGGTCGACCAGCTTGGCCGCATCGAGGTACTTCTTGCCATGTCGTGCCATGTTCGAGAGCCTCCTGTCGGTCAGGACGAGCCCGACCTCCCCCGTTTCGATGTCGCGTCCTCAGCCCGGGGTGGGACTGCGGCGGATGGGGACTATCGCTGGCCGAGCGCCACCTACCCCACGACTTCGATGCCCATGGAGCGGGCGGTCCCCTCGATCTGGAGCATGGCGCCTTCGACCGAGTTCGCGTTGAGGTCGGTCATCTTGATCGCGGCGATCTCGCGGACCTGGTCCCTGGTGACGCGGCCGACGGTCTCGCGCCTGGGCGTGCCCGAACCCTTCTCCACGCCGGCGGCCTTGCGCAGGAGGTCGGCGGCAGGCGGTGTCTTGAGGATGAACGTGAACGAGCGATCCTCGAAGACCGTGATCTGGGCGGGGATGATCTGTCCGGCCTTGTCGGCCGTCTTCTCGTTGTACGACTTGGTGAATTCGACGATGTTGATGCCGTGCGGGCCCAGCGCGGTGCCGACGGGCGGGGCGGGGGTCGCCTTGCCGGCCGGCAACTGGAGGGTCAGGACGATTCGGATCTTCTTGGCCACGGGACGATCAATTCCTTTCTAGCGGGCGTCAGCCAGGTCGGCGGTCAGAGTTTCTCGACCTGGAGGAAGTCCAACTCGACCGGGGTCTCGCGGCCGAAGATGCTCACCAGGACCTTGACCTTGTTGCGCTCGGGGTTGACCTCGTCGACCGTTCCGATGAACTCGGCGAACGGACCGTCGGTGACCCTGACGCTCTGGCCCTTGGTGAAGGCGACGCGATACTTGGGCGTTTCGACGCCCATGTGCCGAAGGATCTGCTTGACCTCGTTCTCGTCGAGCGGGATGGGCTCGCTCCGGACGCCCGGGATGTTGGCGCCCCCCACGAAGCTGGTGACGCCGGGCGTGTTGCGAACGACGAACCAGCTGTCCGGGTCGAGGATCATCTCGACGAGGACATAGCCCGGGTAGACCTTCTTCTGGACGGTGTGGCGCTGACCCTGGCGGATCTCGATCTCATCCTCCATCGGGACGAGGACCTGGAAGATCTTGTCTTCCATGCCCATCAATTCGATGCGGTGCTCGAGGTTGGCCTTGACCTTGTTCTCGTACCCCGAGTAGGTGTGGATCACGTACCACCGCTTCTCGGGGGTTCGGGTCTCGATGGTGACTTCAGTCATGTCGTCGCCTACCCCGCCGTCGGGCCGGTCAGGAACGCGATGATGCCCCGGAAGACGACGTCGAGGACCGTGATGTACAGCCCGATCGCGAAGCTGATGGCAAAGACCAGCACGGTCAGCGTGCGGACCTGTTCGCGGGTGGGCCACGAGACCTTGCGGAGCTCGGAGGCGACCTCATCGAAATAGCGGCGGATGCGGGTCACTTCGTTCGTTCTTCTCTCAGGACTGTCGGTGGTATGTGGCAGGGGCGATAGGACTCGAACCTACAACCGCTGGTTTTGGAGACCAGTGCTCTGCCAATTGAGCTACACCCCTGCGGTATGGATGGCTACTTGGCTTCGCGGTGAAGTGTATGTTTTCGGCACCGAGGGCAGTATTTCTGCAATTCGATCCGGTTGGGATCGTTCTTCTTGTTCTTGCGCGTGGTGTACGTCCGCTCCTTGCACACGGTGCAGGCGAGCTGGATCGTGGGGCGCGCTTCGACTCTGGCCATGGTTCGTCCCTACTCGGTGATGGTGACGATGGCGCCGGCCCCGACGGTCCGGCCACCCTCGCGGATGGCGAAGCGCTGGCCGACCTCGAGGGCGATCGGGGTGATCAGCTCGACGGTCATCTCGACGTTGTCGCCGGGCATGATCATCTCGGCCCCCTCGGGCAGGCCGATGGCCCCGGTCACGTCGGTCGTGCGCAGGTAGAACTGGGGCCGGTAGCCGTTGTAGAAGGGGGTGTGCCGGCCGCCCTCCTCCTTGGTCAGGACGTAGACCTGGGCCGAGAACTTGGTGTGGGGCTTGACCGAGCCGGTCTTGGCCAGGACCTGGCCGCGCTCGATCTCCTCGCGCTCGATGCCCCGGATGAGGCAGCCCACGTTGTCGCCGGCGCGGCCCTCGTCGAGCAGCTTCTTGAACATCTCGACGCCGGTCACCACGATCTTGCGGGTGGCCTTGACCCCGATCAGCTCGACCTCGTCGCCGACCTTGACCACGCCGCGCTCGATGCGCCCGGTCGCGACCGTGCCCCGGCCCTTGATCCCGAACACGTCCTCGACCGGCATGAGGAACGGCTTGTCGACCGCGCGCTCGGGGGTCGGGATGTAGCTGTCGACCGCGTCCATCAGCTCCTGGATCGGGCCGTAGGCCGGGTCGGCCGGGTCGTCGGGCGCCTCGAGCGCCTTCAACGCCGAGCCGCGGATGACCGGGATGTCGTCGCCCGGGAAGTTGTACTTGGTGAGCAGCTCGCGGACCTCGAGCTCGACGAGGTCGAGCAGCTCGGGGTCGTCGACCATGTCGACCTTGTTGAGGAACACGACGATGTAGGGCACCTCGACCTGGCGGGCCAGCAGGATGTGCTCGCGGGTCTGGGGCATCGGCCCGTCGGTCGCGGCCACGACCAGGATGGCGCCGTCCATCTGGGCGGCACCGGTGATCATGTTCTTGATGTAGTCGGCGTGGCCGGGGCAGTCGACGTGGGCGTAGTGGCGGGCGGCCGTCTCGTACTCGACGTGGGCGATGGCGATGGTGATCCCGCGCTCGCGCTCCTCGGGCGCGTTGTCGATCGAGTCGAAGGCGCGGTACTCGGCCGAGCCCTTCAGGGCGAGGTACTTCGAGATGGCCGCCGTCAGCGACGTCTTGCCATGGTCGATGTGGCCGATCGTGCCGATGTTGACGTGCGGCTTGGTGCGCTCGAACTTCTTCTTGGCCACGTGACCATTTACTCCTTCAGACGCGGCGACGCCGCAACAGACCGGGACTCCCGTGACCGGCAGAGCCGGTGCTGGGTGGAGCCCACAATCGGACTCGAACCGATGACCTCTTCCTTACCAAGGAAGTGCTCTGCCAGCTGAGCTATGTGGGCCCGGGAGCTAGCGTGCGAGACGAGATGTGGTGGGCAGGGAGGGAATCGAACCCCCACAGTCGAAGACGGCTGATCTACAGTCAGCGGAGCTCACCACCTGCTCAACCTACCCACTGACGACGATCCCGGGCCGAGACTGCGGACTCGTGGTGGACCCGGCACCGATGTGGTCGCTGGAGCCGACGACGGGACTCGAACCCGGAACCTGCGGTTTACAAAACCGCTGCTCTACCAATTGAGCTACGTCGGCACGACGGGCAGGGCCATACCGCAGATGACCCATTCCGGCGCCGGGAGATGATAGGGCCGCCCGACCGAGTGGGTCAAGCGCGAGGCGACTCGGGGTCGGCCTTCGCGGTTGCCTTCGCGACTGCCTTGGGCCTGCCTGGTCCCGATCCGCGGCCGGAACCCCGCACCGGGACTCGGAGGAGCTGCGCCTGCGTCGGATGGTCGACCGATCGACGACGCGTGGCGAAGGATCGATCGAGCGGCCCTCGCGTCGTCAGGTCGAGCGTGTGGATCGCCTCGGCTTGGCCGTGGCCGTGCGCGACGCGGGGGTGCTGGCAGGCTCGGGCGCGGTGGCGGCCTCGGGTGCGGTGGCAGGCTCGGGTGCGCTGGCGGGCTCGGGTGCGGTGGCGGCCCTCGGCTTGCGCTTGCCGGCTGCGGCCCTGGTCGTGGCCCTGGGCGTGAGCGGCGCGGTAGTCGCCTTCGTCACGGCCCTCGACCTCCGTGCGACCGTTGGCCTGGACGTGGCCTCCGGCTTCGCCTTGGCGATCCGCTTGCGCGCGAGGTTCCCGGAAGGGGCCGCGGTGCCGTCGGCGGGCAGGAGATCGTCATCGACCGCCTGTGGCGCCGGAGCGGGTTCGTCCGACTCGGCGGGGCCATCCACGCCGCGCTTCGCCGTTCGGGGCTTCGGTTTCGACCGACTATCGGGAGCCGACCGGGCAGGGGCGGCGGCCGCGTCGACCGGATGCGGCGATTCGACCCCCTCGGACTCCGATGGCGCGATCGGCTCGAGACGGGCCCCGCGCCCTTCCGGATCGCGCTGGGCGACGGCCTCGAACAACAGGATCGACCCCGCGACCGCCGCGTTGAGCGAGCCGACGACACCGCGCATCGGGATCCGCATGAAGAGGTCGGCCCGCCGCCGGACGGCCGGCCCGAGGCCCTGGCCCTCGCTGCCGACGACGACGACGAGCGGCCCCCGCAGGTCGCTCTGCCGGGCGGTGAGTGGAGCCGTCGCCTCTGCGCCAGCCACTCGAAGGCCGTGGCCGCGCAGGTCGGTCAAGGCACGAGCAAGGTCGTCGACGGGCGCCAGCAGGAGGTGCTCGACCGCGCCCGCCGAGGCCTTCACCGCGGACGGCGTCAGGGGCGCCTGACGGTGGGTCGGGAACACGACGCCGTGAACGCCTGCGGCCTCCGCGCTGCGCAGGAGCGTCCCGACGTTCTGCGGATCCTCGAGCGAGTCGAGGGCCAGCACGAACGGGGCCTCACCTCGTTCGGCGGCCCGGGCCAGGATCTCGTCGAGGGTCGCGAATCGACGCGGTTCGACGACCAGCGCGACGCCCTGGTGACCATCGAAGCCGGCGAGTGCTGTGAGGGACCCGCCCTCCAGTTCGACGATCGGGATGCGGAGGCTTGTCGCGTGAAGGACGAGCTTCTCCAGCGCCTGACGACGTTGCGGGACGACCAGCAGCCGGTGCGCCGGGCGATGGGCGACGAAGGCCTCCTCCACGGGCCGGCGTCCGGCGATCAGCTCTTCGTCGGCACCGAGGACGTCGGGTGGCGGCAGGGCCGGAGGGGCGTACGCGGGGCGTTGCGGCCCTCCAGGGCGACCGGCGCCATACCCGGGTCCGGGGGCGCCCCAGCGTCCGGGCGGTCGGTCCGGGCCGGGACCCGGGCGAGCTCCGCCACGACCGGGCGCGGCCGGGCGATAGGCGCCTGGGCGCCGGGCGGGCGGCGGCCGACCGGGCTCGAAGGGCCGATCCGGCGGACCCGACCACGGACCGCGCTGCGCCGGCCGGCGTGGCTCTTCCCACGACCGCTCCGTGGGTGGTCCGGCATGCGATCGGTCCGGGCCCGGTTCGTCCGGGCGGAAGCCACCCCGGCGAGGACCCACCGGTGGTGGGCCGTAGCGCCGAGGCTCGAATCGACGATCGTCGGGAGGGCGGCCACGTCCGCTCCGGGTCGGTGAGCCGGGGGATGATCGCCCGCCCGAGGGTCGCGGGCGTTCGTCCGGCGGCCAGGGTCCGTCCCGCCGTGGCCGATCGAACGGCGGCCGTGGCGGATCCCGGCGCGGCCGATCCGACGGCGGGCGAGGCCCATCGAACCGCGGTCCGTCGAATGCGCCGCGCCGCCCGTCATCTCGCGATCGATCGAACGACGGCCGCGGGACGCGCCCGGGGCCCGTGCCCGGTCCGCGGCCGCCCGGCCGGGGCGGACCGCCACCCCTGTCGTGCCGGGCACCCGGTCCATGCCCGCCCCTGCCGCGTCGGGTCGGGTCATCGTCGCGCCGCGGTCGGTCAGCCACGGCCGCTCTCCACCAGTCGGCGCCAGCGCTGGCCATCGCGCGTGTCCTCGACGGCGATCCCACGACCCGCCAGCTCTTCGCGGAGCCGATCGGAGCTGGCCCAATCCCGTGCCGCCCTGGCGGCCACCCGTGCCTCGAGCATCGCGATCGCGTCCGGGTCGAGGTCCTCGACTTCGTCGGGCAGCACCCCAAGGACCCGATCCAGATCGCGCAGGGCCGCGAGCGCCGTCCGCGCATCCGCGGTGGAGAGGGAGCGCGCCTCGATGCGCCGGTTCAGGTCGCGGACGAGGTCAAAAACCGCCGCGAGCCCGGCCGAGATGTTGAGGTCGTCGTCAAGCGCGGCACCGAAGGCCGCCCGCGCCCCGTCGAGGACCGCCGGCAGCCCGGGATCGTCGGCCCGGTCCTCGCCGTAGGCGCCGAGCGCCGCCACTGCCGCATCCAGCCGGCCAAGCGCGGCCCCGGCGGCCTCCAGCAATTCGTCGGAGTAGTCCAGTCTCGCGCGGTAGTGGACCGACATGAGGGCGTAGCGCAGGGCTCGCGGCGAGACGCCCGCAGCCAGCAGCTCGCTGACCCGCGCGATGTTGCCGGTCGATTTCGCCATCTTCGCTCCGCCCAGCTGCAAGTGGGCGCAATGGAGCCACGTCCGGACGAACGGCAGTCCCGTTGCGGCTTCGCTCTGGGCGATCTCGTCTTCGTGGTGCGGGAAGATGAGGTCGACCCCGCCCGTGTGGATGTCGAAGGTCGCCCCGAGGTGGGCCATGCTCATCGCTGAGCATTCGATGTGCCATCCGGGACGACCCGACCCGATCGAGGTGTTCCAGCTGGGCTCGCCCGGCTTCGGGCCCTTCCACAGCGCGAAGTCGCGGACATCGTCCTTCGCGTACTCGTCGGCCTCGACCCGCTCGCCGGTCCGCATCTGCTCGGGGTCGATGCGTGCAAGCCGCCCGTAGGTGGGCCAGGAGGCGATCCGGAAGAAGATCGAGCCGTCATCGGTTCGGTAGGCGTGTCCGTTGGCGAGCAGCGTCTCGATGAGTCCGACGATCCGATCGATGTGCTCGGTGGCACGCGGCAGCACATCCGGGGCCGTCATGCGCAGCGACGCGGCGTCGGCGAGGAACCCGGCCAGGTGTCGATCCGCGAGTTCCGCGATGCCGATCCCGGCCGCCGCCGCCCCCTTGATGATCTTGTCGTCGACATCGGTGACATTCATGACCCAGCGGACCGTGTGACCGCGCCAGCGCAGGTGACGGACCAGGAGATCGGCGAACAGGAACGACCGGAAGTTGCCGACGTGCGCGGGACCATAGACGGTCGGACCGCACGAGTAGACGCCGACGACCTCGCCCTCGGGCACGAAGGGTCGCGTCTCCCCGGTCAGCGTGTCGTGGAGCCGAACCGTCACCGGGCCGCCTCGAGCGACGCGATCGCCATGGCCGAGATCGATCGCCCGGCTCCCTCGTCGCCGACGAGATTGCCGCTCGACGCCTTGACGTTGACCGCGCTCGTGGCCAGCCCCAGCAACGTCGCGATCGCCGCGCGCATGGCCTCGAGATGGCCGGCAAGCCGCGGACGCGCCGCGACGATCGTCAGATCGACGCCCGTGACGCGCCAGCCGCCATCGGCCACGCGGCGCAGGACCTCGCCAAGCATCTCCGAGCTTGCGATGCCGGACGGCGTCGATGGCCCGGCGGGGAACAGGTGCCCGAGATCGCCCGAGCCGGTCGCGCCGAGCAGCGCGTCGCACAGCGCATGCAGGGCCACGTCCCCGTCCGAATGGCCGTGGAGCCTCGGGGCGCCCGGGATGACGATGCCGCCGAGCGCCAGCGGTTCGCCCGGTCCGAACGGGTGCTGGTCGTGACCGATCCCCACCGGCCCGCCGCGCGTGCCGACCAGCAGCGCCTCGGCTCGATGAAGATCGGCGGGCAGGGTCACCTTGAGGTTGCTCGGGTCACCGGGAACGACATGGACGGCAATTCTACAGGCCTCCAGCAGTGAGGCCTCATCCGTCCACGTTTGCGGCCCGTCGGGTGGGAAGCGCGCATAGGCGGCCCGCAGCAGCCCCCGACGGACGCCCTGTGGGGTCTGCGCCGCCACCAGCCCGGACCGCTCGACGGTCGCCACGATGCGCTCGTCCTCGACGCGCTTGAGGGTCTCCGCGACGGGCACGGCCGGGATGGCCGCGCCGTGACGGGCCGTCGCCCGGATCACCGCCTCGACCATTGCCCTCGACACGACCGGTCGCGCGCCATCATGGACGAGCAGGACGCGGTCATCGTCACCGGGGAGCGGGCCGCGTCGTGCCTCGAGCGCGGTCAGGGCCGCGAACCCGGCGGCCACCAATTCCTGCCGGCGTTCGCCGCCCTCGACCACGGCTGTGACGGCCGTCGGGAGCCACGACGCGTCCCGCAGCTCGACGACACGCTCGTCCGCGGCCACGACGACGATCCGCTCCACCCCGGCCACGTCGGCGAGTCTCCCGAGCGTCCAGGCGAGGAGCGGACGACCCCCGATCGGAGAAAGTAGCTTGTCGCGCCCGCCCATCCGCGCCGATCGCCCGGCGGCGACGACGATGACGTCGGCCGGGATCGGGGACTCGGGCATCGCGTCGTCCGGTTCGCCGGCCGCCGGCTCGTCGCGCGAGACGTCGCTCGCGGCTCCGCCCGACGGACCGCTCAATCGAGCCGCGGCTGCGCGAAGATCATCCGTCCGGCGACCGTCTGCAGGACCCGGGTCACCGCCACGTCAACGTCCCGGTCGATGTGCCGCGCGCCACCCTCAACCACGATCATGGTCCCGTCGTCGAGGAAGCCGACGCCCTGACCAGCCTCCTTGCCCTCCTGGATCACGCGGACTCGCAACTCCTCGCCGGGAAGCACGGCGGGCTTCACCGCGTTCGCGAGCGAGTTGATGTTCATCACGCGGACACCCTGCAGCTCGGCGACGCGATTGAGGTTGAAGTCGTTCGTCAGGATGACCCGGCTCCGCGCCCTGGCCAGGGCGACGAGCTTGGCATCGACCTCGACGATATCGGGAACGTCGTCCTCGACGATCTCGACCGGGGTCGCGGGCTCCTTCTGCATCCGGGAGAGGATCTCCAGGCCCCGGCGTCCGCGGTTGCGGCGGAGCGTGTCGGAGCTGTCGGCGATGTGCTGGAGTTCGTCGAGCACGAAGCGCGGCACGACGAGCGTTCCGTAGATGAAGCCGGACTCGACGATCTCCGCGATCCGACCATCGATGATCGCGCTGGTGTCGACGACGATGTGCGGATCGCCGACCGCCGCCGTATCGCCGGTGTCGGGACGTGGGGGTCGGAAGAGGCCAACGGCCTCGGCGGCCATGAGGAGGTCCTGACGCTTGGCGACGGTCAGCCCGACCATGCCCAGGCCGAGGAAGATCGAGACGCCCAGCGGCAGGAACTGACCGAACGGCTCGGGGAGCCCACCCAGGGGCAACCCCAGGAGCAGTCCCATGAGGAGGCCCAGGAGGAGCCCGATGACCGCGGTGACGAACTCCGCGGTCGAGAGCTCCTCGACCTGGCGGATGAGCCAGGTGGCAGGCTCGACCGTGATATGCGGCAGGACGCCGAAGCCCACCACGATCCAGGCCACCACCCACAGCGCGACCAGGGCCCCGGCCGCATCGAATTGGTGGAACAGGCCGTCACCGGTCGTCGCCAGAACGAGTCCGATCGACCCGCCCAGCAGGGCACCCAGGACACGGATGTATCGGATCAACGGCTCCCTCGAGGGGCGTGCACGCCTCTCGCCTTGCGCGCAGTCATGACGAGGGGGTCAGCCTAGCATCGCCGCGACGGCCTCGCCACGTGCGGCGGGGCCGGGCGCGAGCGCTTCCCGAACGGCGTCGGCGAGGCTGGCGACCACGATGACCTCCATGCCCGCGACCGTCAGCGGTCGATCGGTTCGGGTCCCTCGGGGCACGATGGCTCGTCCGAACCCGAGGCGCGAGGCCTCACGGAGACGCCGCTCCAGGCCGGCGACCGGGCGCAGCTCGCCGAGCAGGCCGACCTCCCCGATGGCGACGGTGCCGCCGACGAGTGGCCGATCCCGCAGTGACGACGCGAGCGCCAGGGCGATCGGCAGGTCCAGGCCGGGCTCGGCCAGCGAGAGGCCGCCGGCCAGGTTCGCATACACGTCGTGGCCGGACAGCCCGATCCCCGCCCGCCGTCCGAGGACGGCCACGAGCAGGCTCAGCCGGTTGGGATCGAGGCCGCTGACCCGTCGGACCGGTGATCCGAACCGGGCGGGTGCGACCAGCGCCTGGACCTCCACCAGCAGCGGACGGCTGCCCTCCATCGTCGGAGCGATCACGCTTCCGGGCGCCGGCTCATCGTGCTCGCCAAGGAAGGCCCGGCCAGGATCGGCGACCTCGAGGAGGCCGGCATCGCCCATCTCGAAGACGCCCACTTCCTCGGTCGAGCCGAAGCGGTTCTTGGACGCACGCAGGAGGCGGAGCGCGGCGAATCGCTCGCCCTCGAGGTTGATGACGGCGTCGACCAGGTGCTCGAGGGTCTTGGGACCCGCGATCGAGCCATCCTTCGTGACGTGGCCCGCGAGGATGACCGCCGTACCCTCGCCCTTCGCGAACTCCATGAGGCGGAGCGTCGCCTCGCGGACCTGCCCGACGCTCCCCGCAGGTCCGTCGAGGTCGTCGACCGTGGCGGTCTGAACCGAGTCGACCACGACGACCTGCGGCGGGTTGGCCCGAGCCTCGTCGAGGATCCGTCCGATCTCGCGCTCGGCGAGGATCCGTACCCGTTCGCCGGCTGGCCCGGCCAGGAGCCCGAGACGGCCCGCCCTCAGGTGGACCTGGGCCGCCAATTCCTCCCCCGTCGCGTACAGCGCGCCGAGCTCGGCGCCCGGCCCCGCGACCAGGGCGGCGAGCATCTGGAGCAGGAGCGTGGACTTGCCGATCCCGGGTTCGCCGCCGAGGAGCACGACCGAGCCCGGGACGAGGCCTCCACCCAGGACGCGGTCGAGCTCACCGATCCCGACCGGCAGCCGAGGCGCATCCGAGCCACCGACACCCGCGAGGGGCTGGGCCACGGCCGCTCGGCCTGCGTTGCGCGCGAGGCGGGCGCGCTCGACACGTCTGGGCTCGCGGACCACGGTTTCGACGAGGCTGTTCCAGGTCCCGCAGGTCCGGCACTGTCCCTCCCAGCGCAGGAAGGCGTCGCCACATGTGCCGCAGACGTAGCGGCTCTCGGTTCGGGCCATGTCAACGACCGGGCGCGGCTGCGCCCACGCTCAAACGGCCTCGACCGGCGTGAGCGGCTCGGCGGCGTGGATGTCCAGGCCGGCCTCGGGGTCCCTGTCGACCACGATCGTCGTACCCGGCTCGTAGCGGCCGAGGAGCAGGTGCTCGGCGAGCACGTCCTCGACCATGTTCTGGATCACCCGGCGCAGCGGCCGCGCGCCGTAGGCGACGTCGTAGCCCAGCTTGATGATGAGTTCCTTGGCGGCCGTCGTGACCTCCAGGGACATCTGCTGCGCACGCAGCTGGTCGCGGACCCGGTTGAGCATCAGGTCCACGATCAGCGTGATCTCCTCGACCGTGAGCGAACGGAACACGACCGTCGCATCGATCCGGTTGAGGAACTCCGGTCGGAAGGCCTGCTTGAGCTCGGCCTGGACCTTGTCCTTCATCAGCTCGTAGGAGATCTGCGCCTTCGACTCGTCGCTGTCGCCGGTCACCCGGAAGCCCAGGCTCGAGTTCGTCTGGAGCTGCTTTGCGCCCAGGTTGGAGGTCATGATGATGATGCAGTTGCGGAAGTCGACCCGGCGGCCCTTCGCGTCGGAGAGGTGCCCGTCCTCGAGGATCTGGAGAAGGATGTTGAAGACTTCGGGATGGGCCTTTTCGACCTCATCGAGCAGCACGACCGCATAGCTCTTCCGGCGCACGGCTTCGGTCAACTGGCCGCCCTCGTCGAAGCCGACGTATCCGGGAGGGGCCCCGACGAGCCGGCTGACGTTGTGGCGTTCCATGAACTCGCTCATGTCGATCTTGATGAGCGCGTCCTCGCTGCCGAACATGAACTCGGCGAGGGCCTTGGCCAGCTCGGTCTTGCCGACGCCGGTGGGGCCAAGGAAGATGAACGAGCCGATGGGCCGCTTCGGGTCCTTGAGGCCGGCGCGGGCCCGGCGAACGGCCTTCGAGACGATCTCGATGGCTTCCTGCTGGCCGACGACCCGCCCGTGCAGCGCGTCCTCCATGTGCAGCAGGCGCTCGGATTCCTCCTGCGCGATCCGCGTGACCGGGATGCCGGTCCACATCGCGACGACCTGGGCGATCTCCTCGTCGTCGACGACCGGAAGATCGCCGGACATCGATGACTGCCATTCGGTTCGGAGCGCGTCGACGGACTCACGGGCAGTCGCCTCGGACTCACGCAGCGTGGCCGCCTCCTCGTACTCCTGGTTGTTGATCGCCGCGTCCTTCTCCTTGGTGATCCGTTCGAGGTCCTTCTGGGCCTCGCGCAGGGCGGGTGGCGCGCTCGAGTTGCGCAGGCGGACACGCGAGGCAGCCTCGTCGATGAGGTCGATCGCCTTGTCGGGCAGGTGGCGGTCGGTGATGTAGCGCGTCGAGAGATCCGCGGCGGCACGGACGGCCGCGTCGCTGATGGTCACCTTGTGGTGCTGCTCGTAGCGCTCACGGATGCCCATCAGGATGTCGATGGTCTGTTCGACCGTCGGCTCCTCGACCATCACCGGCTGGAATCGACGCTCGAGCGCCGCATCGCGCTCGATGTACTTGCGGTATTCGTCGAGTGTCGTGGCGCCGATGCACTGGAGCTCGCCGCGGGCGAGAGGGGGTTTCAGGATGTTGGCGGCATCGATCGCGCCTTCGGCTGCCCCAGCCCCCACAAGCGTGTGCAGCTCGTCGATGAACAGGACGGCATCGTTGGTGTTGCGCAGCTCCTCGATGATCTTCTTGAGGCGTTCCTCGAACTCGCCGCGGTACTTGGTCCCCGCGACCAGCGAGCCGATGTCGAGCGTGAGAACGCGCTTGTTGAGGAGGGTCTCGGGCACGTCGCCCGCGACGATCCTGTGCGCCAGCCCCTCGGCGATGGCCGTCTTGCCGACGCCGGGCTCCCCGATGAGGGCGGGGTTGTTCTTCGTCCGGCGGGACAGGATCTGGATGACGCGCTCGATCTCCTTCTCGCGCCCGATGACCGGGTCGAGCTTGCCGGCCCGCGCGGCATCCGTCAGGTTGATGCCGAGCTGGTCGACCGTCGGGGTCTTGCTGGCCCGCTTCGTTTCCTGGGCGGACGGCCCGGCGGACGAGCTCTGTGAAAGGACCCGGATGACCTCGTGGCGGACCTTGTCCAGGTTCACGCCCAGGGACTCCAGAACGCCGGCGGCGATCCCCTCGCCCTCGCGGACGAGGCCGAGGAGCAGGTGCTCCGTGCCGATGTAGTTGTGCCCCAGCCGGCGTGCCTCGTCGATGGCGAGCTCGATCACGCGCTTGGCGCGCGGCGTCAGGCCGACCTCGCCGACGACCGGCCGATCCCCACGTCCGATGATGAACTCGACCGCGGTCCGCACCTTCGCGAGCTCGACGTTCATGTTCTCGAGGACGCGCGCGGCGACACCCTCGCCCTCGCGGACGAGACCCAGGAGCAGATGCTCCGTGCCGATGTAGTTGTGGTTGAACCGCTGCGCTTCGTCCTGCGCGAGCGTCAGGACCTTGCGTGCGCGGTCTGTGAACTTGTCGAATCGATCCATCGAGCCTGATCGCCTATTCGGTGCCGGACGTCACGAATGTGCCGCCAAGGCCATGCTAGCACCCTCCCTCACGACAAGTCCCCCTTCGGAATCGGGCGCGTCTATCAGGAGAATCGCATCCGCGCGGTCCGTGGATGCCTTGGAACTGGCTAAGGAATCGCAACGACCCACCGGGGCAGCGGCGGGTCGTCGGTGCGATGGGGCGGGCGGTCAACTCTCGCTGGTGTTGGCCTCGACCGTCTCGTCGGCGATCTCCTTGACCGCCTCGCCTGCCTCATCCTCGACCGCGGCATCGGCCGTAGCCACCGCGTCGGCGATCTCCGCGATGGTCTCCTGGGCGGCCGCTTCCTCGACGGCCTCGGCGGCCGCGACCGTCTCGACGATCTCCTGGATGTCCTCCGTGGCGGCGGCCTCCTGGGCGGCCTCGGCCTCCGTGGCGTCCTCGACGACGTCGGCGGCTGCGGCGAGCGCCGGCGCTTCGTCGGCTTCGAAGGCGATCGCGGCGTCAGCGAGCTGTTCGACTCGCGCCGCAGCATCGCCCTCGACTTCGGCCTCGTCCGCGGCCACGTTCTCGACGACCTGCTCGATCGCCTCCGCGGCGGCGGCCTCCTCGGTCACCTCGTCGGTCGCGACCTCAG
The DNA here is from genome assembly GCA_963764515.1 of uncultured Chloroflexia bacterium. GTDB lineage: Bacteria > Chloroflexota > Limnocylindria > Limnocylindrales > CSP1-4 > SPCO01. The sequence continues at coordinate 131,603 of CAVXSS010000001.1, forward strand.
CCACGACTTGCTCGACGGCCTCGGCACCTGCCGACTCCACGGCCATCTCGGCGGCCGCAGCCTCATCGGCCACTTCGCCGATCTCTGCCTCGGCCAGTTGTTGGCGGACCTGGGCGAACGCGGAGGCCAGGGTGTTGTCGATCCCGCCCTCCGGCTCCTGGACCGCGTCGGACATGGAGTAGCTGCGCTCCGGCCGTGGGCGACGTTCAGCCCGCGGGGCGCCGGGCGCGCTCGGTTCGGCGGCTGGTCGAGCCGGCGGTTCCTCGGCCTGCTTGAGGCTCAAGCCCAGGCGATGGCGCTCGGAGTCGAGCGAGATGATCTTGAGCTTGAGTTGCTGGCCCTCGTGGACCACATCGGCTGGATGGGCGACGCGCTGATGGGAAAGCTCGCTGATGTGGATCAGGCCCTCGAGGCCATCCCGCACGCGGACGAAGGCCCCGAAGTTGACGAGCTTGGTGACGGTGCCATCGATGATGTCGCCGACCTTGAAGTCCGCGACGGTCGAATGCCACGGATCGGGCTGCAGCCGCCGGATCGACAGGCTGATGCGGCCCCGTTCGTGGTTGATGTCGATGACCTCGGCCTCGACCTCCTCGCCGACCTTGTAGCCGGCTTCGGGGTTGTTGACCTTGTTCCAGCTCAATTCGCTCTTGTGGACCAGGCCGTCGATGCCACCGAGGTCGATGAACACGCCGAACGGCGCGATCGAGCGAACGGTGCCCTTGACTGTCTGGCCGACCTGCAAGCTGCTGAACAGCTCGTCCCGCTTCTCGCGGCGCTCCTCGTACAGGGCCACCTTCTCCGAGAGGATGAGCCGGTTCGCCTTGCGATTGACCTCGAGGATCTTGAGCCGCAGCTTCCGTCCGACGAACGGCTGGAGCTTCTCGGCGATCTCCTGGGCCGCGTCACGCGGCTGGTCGTTCTGCGGTCGGCGCGGGAAGTCGACGATCTGGCTGATCGGCACGAAGCCACGGATACCGCAATCGACGATCAGGCCGCCCTTGTTATGGTCGATGACCGGCGCCTCGATGATGACGCCCGTCTCGAACTGCTCCTGCATCGCCCGCCACTTGCGCTCGAGTCCGGCGCGGCGGAGCGACAGGACGACGTGGCCTTCGGGCGATTCCGGCTGGAGGACATAGACGAGGACGACGTCACCGACGTTGAGCGTCGGCTGGCCCTCGCCATGGCGCCCGAACAACTCACGGTTGCTGACGACGCCTTCGCTCTTCGCTCCGATGTCGACGAGGATCTCGTCCTTGTCGATCCGAACGACACTGCCCTCCACCACGTCGCCGTGCTTGAAGCTCTTGATGTCCGTGTCCTGCTCGGCCAGCAGCTCGGCCATCGTGGTCGGCTCCGGTCCGAGGTCGCGCGCGGGCTCGGGCTCCACCTCGTCGATGGCTGCCGGCGCATGCGCCGTCTCGTCGTCGCCGACGGCATCGGTCGCGGCGGCGGACTCGGGCGCGGCGGACTCGGGCGCGGCGGTCTCGGGGACCGGCTCCGGCTCGGGTTCGTTCTCCGGTCCGGCCTCGGCCACAGCGTCGGGGGCGGTGGCCGGCGCCTCGGCTGGAGGGGCGGGCATATCCTCGACCGCCGCTGGGGCGTCGGGCTCGGCGACGTCGGGCGCTACCTCGCCAGCCTCCGGGATGACGGCCTCGGTGGCGCCATCGGTGGAGGCGGGGGTGGTGGGGGCTTGATCAGCGGGCGCTTCGGGGGCGTCCGTGACGGTGGCGGGCTCGTCAGCGACCTGGGTCGCGACGGCGTGATCGTTCGCCGCTGTGGCGTCGGAGGCGATCGCCTCCGGCTGCGGCGTGGTCCCGCCCGTTTGGTCTTCGGTCAACAGTCTGGTCTCTCCTGTCCTGGATTCGCTCCCGAGAATCACGAACGGCCCGAGCGATGCTCAAGCCGTCTCCGGTCCGATCAAGTGGTCCGTGGTGATCGACTCCGCGGTCCGCTCCTTCGTGCGTGGAAAGGGTCTGGCTGGTCGCTCTTCAGCTGTCCTGCCTCTCGGGGCCGGGAGAGTCTAGCACACGGCTTCTCAGGGCTACAATCGGCCGACCGTGCCCGAATTGCCAGACCTGACGGTCGTCGCCGAGGCCTTCCACGCGGCGCTGGCCGGCCGTCGGATCCGGTCGACGTCGGCCCCGGCCCCATTGGCCGTCCGTGGGACCCCATCCGAGCTCCAGGCGCTCGTGGGACAGCGCGTCGAGGCGATCCGGCAGCGCGGGAAGTTCCTGATCATCGAGCTCGATCGCGACGCCGTGGTCGTCAACCCGATGCTGACTGGGCGCTTCCAGTTGGTGGCTCCGGGTGCGAAGCTCCCGGCCAAGACGGCAGTCATCGTCGGGTTCGGACCGCGCGATGCCGCTCCCGCCGATGCCGCCCCCTGGACCAAGGACGGAACGTGGCGACCGGCGGACGCCGATGGTGTCGAGGTGCGCTATCGCGACCCGACCCAGATGGGCAAGGTCTACCTCCAGCCGGCCGGCGTCGACAGACCGGTGGCCGGGCTTGGGGGAGATGAACCGGGGCCCGACGCGGACGACCCGTCGCTCACGATCGAGGTGTGGCGGGAGCGCATCAGGCGACATCCGGGCGAGCTCAAGAACCTGCTCCGGAACCAGGCCTTCGTCGCGGGCATCGGCAACGCCTACAGCGACGAGATCCTGCATGCGGCGCGGTTGCTGCCGTTCCGGAAGCGTGCCAGCCTCGCGAGCGAGGAAGTCGACACCCTCTACGACGCGATGCGATCGACGCTGACCGACGCCATCGGCATCCTGCGCGAACGGGTCCCGCCGACCTTCGAGACGCAGGTGCGCGACTTCCTGGCCGTCCACGACAAGGGCGGACAGCCGTGTCCACGCTGCGGCACGCGAATCACGGAAGTAAAGGCCGGTGGCTTCGTCACCTCGTACTGCCGGGGCTGCCAGCACTGAGAACGAGGGGACCGCGCGACGTCGGGAGACCGTGCCGATGTGGCCGGCGGTGTCCGCCGTAGCGTCGTCAGGGCAGCTTGAGGATCTGCCCGATATGCAGCTTCGATGGGTCCGTGATGCCGTTGAGGTCGACGAGCACCTTGACCGTCGTCCCGAACTTGGCCGCGATGCCACTGAGCGTGTCGCCGCTCTTGACCTTGTAGGTCGCGGGGTGCGCGGGGCTCGACGTCGGCTTCGCGGATGGTCCTGTCGGCACGAGCGTCGGGCTCGGGGCGGTGGTGACCGCCGGTGTCGGTGTCGTGGTGGGCGCCGGCGTCGCGGGACGAGGTGTCACGGGCGCGCGCGAGGCCGCGACCGCGCCGTCGGTCGCCACCGGGCTCGGCGAGACCGATCCCACGGGGATCACGACACCGGGCTCGGACCCACCGCCGGTCGCCAGGCGCGCCAGGATGACGGCCCCGAACGCCACGCCAAGCAGGGCGATGAGCGCGGTCTGGCCCGCCATCGGCGCCGATGTGATCGACGGCATCGTGACGGCCAGCCGGCCCTGGTCGAGGACCAGCGGCGTCGTTCGGGCGATCGGTCGGCGAAGGTCGACCGGTCGATGCGCCGCCGCCCGTGCCTCGGTCGCCGCGACGAACGTGGCACACGAGACGTGTTCGGCGGTCAGGCACAGCCGGCGCTGCTTCTCGGCGGCCAGCGGCGAGGGTGGCGCCACCGCGGTGCATCGGTGGTCGCGGACAGCCGACGCGCTGCGCCAGGCCCCGTCGGCGGACAGCAGGTACGGACAGACCGTATGCAGCGGCAGGCCGGCCACGCGACCGCCGGACGCGGATCCCGACCCCGCGGCGTCCGGCGTACGGGACGTGAGCCCCTCGTCACTCATGGTTCAAGGATAGCCCAGCCATCGGGGGATATCGGTCAGCGTCCATCGGGGTCGTTGCCCGCTGGAAACGCAAAATCCCGGCGACGACCTATTTTCCCGAAAGGCTGCCCTCTCAGTATCTTCGGCGCTGGAGAGCTTAACTTCCGTGTTCGGGATGGGAACGGGTGTGGCCTCTCCGCTGGAGTCACCGGGATCGATGCGTGTACTGGAACGTGTTCGGCGGCAGATGATCTTCGATTCGCGTCGTCGTCAAGGAGCTGATCCACATGGATCCCAGCCACTGACCCCTGGTCAGGTGCTGAAGAGGTCAAGCCCTCGACCGTTAGTACCGCTCAGCTGCATCCGTCACCGGACTTCCACATGCGGCCTATATAACAGGTGGTCTCCCTGCGGTCTTACCCGGTTGACCCGGTGGGGAACCTCATCTCGAGGCGAGCTTCGCACTTAGATGCTTTCAGCGCTTATCCCGACCGAACATAGCTACCCAGCGATGCCCCTGGCGGGACAACTGGCACACCAGCGGTTCGTTCACTCCGGTCCTCTCGTACTAGGAGCAACTCCTCTCAAGTTCCCTACGCCCACGGCGGATAGAGACCGAACTGTCTCACGACGTTCTGAACCCAGCTCGCGTGCCGCTTTAATTGGCGAACAGCCAAACCCTTGGGACGTACTTCCGCCCCAGGATGCGACGAGCCGACATCGAGGTGCCAAACGGTGCCGTCGATGTGAACTCTTGGGCACCATCAGCCTGTTATCCCCGGGGTAGCTTTTATCCGTTGAGTGATACCCCTTCCACTCGGAGGTACCAGATCACTAAGCCCGACTTTCGTCTCTGCTCGACTTGTGGGTCTCGCAGTCAAGCTCCCTTATGCCTTTGCACTCTACGGCTGGTTTCCATTCAGCCTGAGGGAACCTTTGGGCGCCTCCGTTACACTTTAGGAGGCGACCGCCCCAGTCAAACTGCCCGCCTGACACTGTCCTGCGCCCGGATCACGGGTCGCGGTTAGAACCGAAAATCAACAAGGGTGGTATTTCAACGGCGGCTCCGCCGAGGCTAGCGCCCCAGTTTCTCAGCCTCCCACCTATCCTACACAAGCTGATTCCCAATCCAATGTCAGGGTGCAGTAAAGCTCCACGGGGTCTTTTTGCCCTGCCGCGGGTAACCTGCATCTTCACAGGTACTTCAATTTCGCCGGATCCCTCGTTGAGACAGCGCCCAGATCGTTACGCCATTCGTGCGGGTCGGAACTTACCCGACAAGGAATTTCGCTACCTTAGGACCGTTATAGTTACGGCCGCCGTTTACCGGGGCTTCGATTCAAAGCTTGCACCTCTCCTCTTAACCTTCCGGCACTGGGCAGGCGTCAGCCCCTATACGTCAGCTTTCGCTTTCGCAGAGACCTGTGTTTTTGCTAAACAGTCGCCTGGGCCTTTTCACTGCGGCTTCGATCGACCTCTGCAAGCAGCGGCCGCGAAGCGCCCCTTCTCCCGAAGTTACGGGGCCATGTTGCCGAGTTCCTTAACGAGGGTTCTCCCGATCGCCTTGGTATTCTCTACCCGCCTACCTGTGTCGGATTGCGGTACGGACACTATTGATCTCGCTAGACACTTTTCTTGCCAGCGTGGCTCACTCGAATCGAGGCAGAAGCCCCTTTCACTCGCTGCTCGGGGTTGAATGAACGGACGGATTTACCTGTCCGATCCCCCTACCGGCTTGGACGCGTATAGCCAAAACGCGCTCGAACTACCACACCGTGTCATGCCATCGCTCTCACCTGGGCTCGGATCCGGGACTCGACCGGCTTGCGCCGGCCAACCTCCGTTCTCCTACCCCCAGGCGACACCTTGCGGTGCAAACGATCGTTAGTGGTTCCGGAATATCAACCGGATGTCCATCGCCTACGACGTTCGTCCTCGGCTTAGGCCCGACTAACCCTGAGCGGACAAGCCTTCCTCAGGAAACCTTAGGCTTACGGCGTGTGAGATTCTCACTCACATTGCGCTACTCATGCCGACATTCGCACTTCCGTCCGCTCCAGCCGTCCTCACGGTCGACCTTCACTGCAAACGGAACGCTCCCCTACCAAACCACGACCGGCGAACCGGTCATGGAGTCCGTAGCTTCGGTACCAAGCTTGAGCCCCGCTGAATTTTCGGCGCAGATCCACTTGACCAGTGAGCTGTTACGCACTCTTTCAATGGTGGCTGCTTCTGAGCCAACATCCTGGTTGTCTGTGCGAATCCACATCCTTTACCACTTAGCTTGGATTTAGGGACCTTAGCTGACGGTCCGGACTGTTTTCCTTTTGACCACGAAGCTTAGCCCTCGCAGTCTGACTCCCGGGCTCTGGAATCACGGGATTCGGAGTTTGGTTGGGGTTGGTAAGCGGGAAGCCCCCTAGCCCATCCAGTGCTCTACCCCCGTGATTGAACGCCCGAGGCTAGCCCTAAAGCTATTTCGGGGAGAACCAGCTATCTCCGAGTTCGATTGGCATTTCACCTCTATCCACAGCTCATCCCCTAGCTTTTCAACGCTAGTGAGTTCGGTCCTCCACGAGACATTACTCTCGCTTCAACCTGGCCATGGATAGGTCACTCGGTTTCGGGTCTACTGCGTGCGACTGATCGCCCTATTCAGACTCGCTTTCGCTCCGGCTCCGTCCTTCGCGGACTTAACCTCGCCACACGCACGTAACTCGTCGGCTCATTCTTCAAAAGGCACGCCATCAGGCTACCGGCGAACCGGCAACACCCTCTGACTGCTTGTAGGCACGTGGTTTCAGGTACTATTTCACTCCCCTTCCGGGGTGCTTTTCACCTTTCCCTCACGGTACTCGTTCACTATCGGTCGCCAAGAGTATTTAGCCTTGGACGGTGGTCCGCCCAGCTTCCCACATGAGAGACCTTCCACGTGGTACTCAGGTGGCTGATCACGGAGGTCGGTCGCTTTCGCCTACGGGGCTGTCACCCACTATGGCCTGCCGTTCCAGGGCAGCTCGACTAGCGATCGACTTGGTAACTCCGCCGGGACCTTGCCGGGTCCCGATGATCGGCTCCTACTACCCCCACTCAGAAACGGCGGCAACCTATCGCGCTGAGTGAGTTTGGGCTCTTCCCTTTTCGCTCGCCACTACTCGGGGAATCGTTTCCTTTCCTCCAGCTACTGAGATGTTTCAGTTCGCTGGCTTACCTCTTCCTGGCCTATTTGGTTCAGCCAGGAGTGACTGGGCATGACCCCAGCCGGGTTTCCCCATTCGGATATCTCCGGATCACTGTCTGCTCGCGACTCCCCGGAGCTTTTCGCAGCCTGCCACGTCCTTCTTCGGCTCTTGGCGCCAAGGCATCCACCCCGTGCCCTTTGTAGCTTGACCCCCTCCAGCCTCTGACCAGGTGGCCAGTCGCAGGACGGGATCCATATCGGGATCATTCCTTGACTACTCGGCGAAATCGAAGATCTTCAATCTGCCGAACACATTCCAGTTGTTAAGGTGCGACTCGCCCTGTTCGGGCGAGCCTCTCGACGGCGGCCGAAGCCTCCATCGCCCAGCGGTCCGCTGGTCGGTGGCCTGCCGGGAGACGACAGGGCACGGAGCAGAGGATCGATGACAGGCGGGCGGTCGGCATCCCTCCAGCTCTCTCGAGCGGTGCCTGGACCTTGATGCGTATTCGATTGGTTTGGCTCCGGCGCGGGAAGGAGGGTTGGTGGAGACGAGGAGACTCGAACTCCTGACCCTCTCCTTGCAAAGGAGATGCTCTACCGACTGAGCTACGTCCCCTAGCGCCGAAATGGGTGAGTGGTGGGCGATTCTGGACTCGAACCAGAGACCTCTGCCTTATCAGGGCAGCGCTCTAACCAGCTGAGCTAATCGCCCGCCGCGGGCAGCGATGCCACTCGACGGCCGAGGCCGTCGCGGGCAGCTGCACCTTAACCCTTGAAGAGTGACAGGAAGTCCGGACGTGGATGTCCGAATGGGTTCGGTGTTCTTTCCAGGTCGCCTTCGGTCTCCGACCCGATCCACGAGGGACCGGTCCGGCGAGCTCCACCTGGCGGGGAGACATCGATCGACCGTGCGATCAACCCTAGGAGCCATCAACGCCTCGACCCCACCAAGGTCGAGACTCGGATCTCCCTAGAAAGGAGGTGATCCAGCCGCACCTTCCGGTACGGCTACCTTGTTACGACTTCGTCCCAATCACCAATCCCACCTTCGACGGCTGCCTCCTTGCGGTTGGCCCACCGGCTTCGGGTGTTACCAGCTTTCATGACGTGACGGGCGGTGTGTACAAGGCCCGGGAACATATTCACCGCCGTATTGCTGACCGGCGGTTACTAGCAACTCCGGCTTCATGTAGGCGAGTTGCAGCCTACAATCCGAACTGAGACCGGCTTTAAGGGATTCGCTCCACCTCGCGGTTTCGCCGCCCGTTGTACCGGCCATTGTAGCGTGGGTGTAGCCCAGGACGTAAGGGCCATGCTGACTTGACTTCATCCCCACCTTCCTCCGAGTTTCTCTCGGCAGTCCCGTGTGAGTGATACAACACACAGTAGGGGTTGCGCTCGTTGCGGGACTTAACCCAACATCTCACGACACGAGCTGACGACAGCCATGCAACACCTGTGGCCAGGCCCCTTGCGGGGAACCGACGTTTCCGCCGGGATCCTGGTCATGTCAAGCCCTGGTAAGGTTCTTCGCGTTGCGTCGAATTAAACCCCACGCTCCGCTGCTTGTGCGGGCCCCCGTCAATTCCTTTGAGTTTTAGCCTTGCGGCCGTACTCCCCAGGCGGGACACTTAATGCGTTAGCTTCGGCACTGGCGGGGTTGATACCACCAACACCTAGTGTCCATCGTTTACGGCTAGGACTACCGGGGTATCTAATCCCGTTTGCTCCCCTAGCTTTCGCGCCTCAGCGTCAAGAACAGGCCAGGAAGTCGCCTTCGCCACTGGTGTTCCTCCCGATATCTACGCATTTCACCACTACACCGGGAATTCCACTTCCCTCTCCTGCCTTCGAGTCGATCAGTATCGAGTGACCCTCCCCAGTTGAGCCGGGGGCTTTCACACTCGACTTGAACGACCGCCTGCGCGCTCTTTACGCCCAGTAAATCCGGACAACGCTTGTCACCTACGTATTACCGCGGCTGCTGGCACGTAGTTAGCCGTGACTTATTCGTCAGGTACCGTCATCATCTTCCCTGACAAAAGAGGTTTACAACCCGAAGGCCGTCATCCCTCACGCGGCGTTGCTGCGTCAGACTTTCGTCCATTGCGCAAAATTCCCGACTGCTGCCTCCCGTAGGAGTCTGGGCCGTGTCTCAGTCCCAGTCTGGGTGATCGTCCTCTCAGACCACCTACCGATCGTCGCCTTGGTGAGCCGTTACCCCACCAACGAGCTAATCGGACGCAGGCCCCTCCCGAAGCGCCTTGCGGCTTTACTGATGCCAGTGAAGGCACCACCACATGCGGTATTAGCCACCCTTTCGGGCAGTTATTCCCCACTTCGGGACAGGTCACCCACGCGTTACTCAGCCGTTCGCCACTAACGAACAGAGCAAGCCCTGATCGTCCGTTCGACTTGCATGTCTCATGCACGCCGCCAGCGTTTATCCTGAGCCAGGATCAAACTCTCCGAAGAAAAACGCGCTGTCCGAAGACAGCGACTTCATCCGAGGGTCTGACCACTCGCACATCTTTGTCACAGATTTCCTGTCACTCTTCAGTTGTTAAGGTGCAGCGTCCGGGGCGTGGCAGCCCGCGGCGCAGACCCCGGATGATGGGGCCTGACGGTCGAGGTGTCAAACACGGCGACCCGGGCGGCCGAGCCTCGGCGGCCCGTTCCGTGCGGCCCCCTTGGAGGCGGCACGAGCGCGAATGGTAGGGGGGGCTCCTGTGGGTGTCAAACGCAGGTCCGAGGCTGCGGCGCCGACGGCCGGTGACGCCCTCAGATCGGGCTCGTCTCGACGAGCAGGATGAACGCTGCCCCGCTCAGCCAACACAGGAGGGCCAGTTCGGGGGAGCCGGTGGCTCCGACCGGTCCGACCATGACGACCCAGACGACGAGCCCGAGGATGAGCGCGGCGCCGGCCTTGGCCAACCTGAGCAGGATCTCGTAGACGAGGTTGCTCATCGGGCTCTTCCGCCTAGACCGCTCGACGACCCTGGAGCGCACGGATGAGCGTGACCTCATCGGCGTACTCCAGATCGCCACCGACGGGGAGGCCACGGGCGATCCGGCTGACGAGCCCGACGACCGTCTCCAGCCGCTCCGCCAGGTACATCGCGGTCGCCTCGCCCTCGAGGTTCGGGTTCGTCGCGAGGATGACCTCCGCGTACGGAGCCCCGTCTCGGGCGGCCTCGTCCGCGCGGCCCAGGAGCTCGCGGATCCGCAAGCGGTCGGGACCGATGCCATCGATCGGCGAGATCGCGCCATGCAGCACGTGATAGAGCCCCTTGAACTCGCCCGTCCGCTCGAGCGCCAGGACGTCGAGTGGCTCCTCGACGACGCACAGGCGCGTCTGGTCGCGGAGCGGGTCCCGGCAGATCGGGCAGAGCGGGGCGTCGCTGATGTTGAAGCACCGATCGCAGAACACGACCTTGTCGCGCACGTCGACCAGCGCGGCCGCCAACGCCCGGGCCTCCGCGTCGGGCGCTCGCAGCAGGTGGTAGGTCAGGCGCTGCGCCGTCTTTGGCCCGATGCCGGGCAGGCGCGCAAACAATTCGATGAGTCGCGCGACCGGTTCGATGAGAGGGGTGACCACGGAGCGACGCGACCCTACATGCCCGGGATGCGGAGCCCGCCGGTCACGGCGGCCATCTTCTGGTCGGCCAGCTCGCGTGAGGCGCGGAGGGCCTCGTTGACCGCCGCGACCACCAGGTCCTGAAGCATCTCGACATCTGACGGATCGACCGCGGACGGGTCGATCGTGACGCTGACCAGCTCCTGCTTGCCGGTCACCTGGGCCTTGACGACGCCACCGCCCGCCGACCCCTCGACGACGGTCGACTCCAGTTCGGTCTGGATCCGCAGCATCTCCTGCTGCATCTGTTGGGCCATCCGCTGCAGATTGGCCATGCCCATCGGGTGCGCTCCTTGCTGCGGTTCGTCGGTGGTCAGTCTGGCGGATGCGCCCGGCTCGTGCAGTCGTCAGTCGACCTCGGCAACGTCGGCCATGACATCGGCGAAGATCCTGGTGGCCTCGGCCATGACCAGAGCTCCCTCCGACCGCGCGTCGGGCGGCGGTGCGACCTCGATGTTGGCGACGACGCATCGGAGCGTGACCTCCCGCCCGAGGGACTCGCCGATGCCGGCCTCGATCTTCGCGCGGCGTCGCTCGATGGCGTCCTTGAGGAAGGACTGCTCCTCGGGAAACCCAAGGGTCACGATGGCGCCCTCGACGGCGACCGGTCGGCAGGCGAGGATCAGGGGCTTCGTCGGCGGATCCGCGCTGAGTCGGGCCACGACGTCGGGCCACGCGGTCAGGAGCGCAGCAAGCCCGTCGCCGATGGGGTCGGCAGCCTTCACTGGCTGCTCGGTCTCGACCGGCGCGGTGGCCACGATGGCCGGCTCGGCAGGGTCCGTCTCTGCGTCGACCGACGCTGTTGCGATCGGTTCCGCGGCGATCGGCTCGGCCGGTCGGGCGGGCTCTGTGGCGACCGGCTCGGCCGGTCGGGCGGGCCTCGAAGCCTGCGCGGACACCGTCGGGATGGTTGGAACGTGCGCAGCCGCGACCGGAGATCCGGTCTCCCGCGGAACGCTGCCCGGCGTGATCGACGGGGGCGCGTCGGGCGCCGCGGGCGCGGCCGCAGGTCTGCGTGCGACTCGAGGCTCGACGGGTCCCGACGCCCGGACCTCGGGGCGGTGGACCGGCGGTCCTGCCGCCTGGGCCGGACTCGTGAGGATGGGGGCGCCGGCGTCGGCGGTGCTCGAGGCCGTGCCGCCATTCGCAAAGAGGGCGAGTTCGAGCTGCAGTCGGAGACCACCGACGCCGGCGCGATCGGGGTCGATGGCGGCTAGTCGTCGCGCGGCATCGGCGAGGCCCTGGGTCAGCCGTCCATCGCCGTCCGCCAGGCCGTCGACCAGCCGTGCCCGGATCGCATCGATCGCCTGGTCGAGCAGGATGCGGGCGTCGCGCCCACGTTCCTCGAGGCCGTCCAGCAGGGCGATCCCGGTCGCGGCGTCGCCGGCGACCAGCGCCGCGACGAATCCGTCGACGGCCTCCGCGTCCGCCAGGCCAAGCAGGTCCCGGACGCGGCGCTCGTCGATGTCGTCGGGAGCCGCCGACAGCAGCTGATCGAGCATCGATTCGGCGTCGCGCATGCCGCCCGCGGCGAGTCGGGCGATGAGGCGGATCGCGGCCGGATCGGCCGTCCGACCGTCCGCCTCCAGGATACGGGCGAGCTTGCCTTCGATCTCGGGCACCGTCAGCCGGCGGACGTCGTAGCGCTGCAGCCGGGAGAGGATGGCGGCCGGGAAACCCGACGGTTCGGTCGAGGCGAACATGAACGTCACGAAGTCCGGCGGCTCCTCGAGCGACTTCAGCAGGGCGTTCCAGGCGTCCTTGGTGATCTGGTGCGCCTCGTCCAGGATGTAGACCTTGCGCTTCAGCTCGCCCGGTGGATAGGGCAGCCGCTCGCGGAGCTCGCGGACGGCATCGATGCCGCGATTGCTCGCGGCGTCGATCTCGATCAGGTCGAGCGTCGTGCCTTCCCGGATCGCCACGCACGACGGACAGGCATCGCAAGCGTCGCCATCGTGCAGGTCGGTGCAGTTGAGGGCCTTTGCGAGGATCCGGGCGAGCGAGGTCTTGCCGGTCCCGCGCGGACCGACGAAGAGGACGGCATGCGCGACGCGACCGGTCCGGACCGCGTTCCGGAGCGTCTCGACGACCGCCTCCTGACCGACGATCTCACCGAAGGTCTGGGCACGCCAGCGGCGGTAGATGGCCTGATGTGGGACGGGTGAGGTCACCGGCGCCTCCGGTCGAGGGCATGCGGGGTCAAAGTGCCGTGCACCCTCCGTCGACCAGATCGTCCCCGTGCCCACCGTGACGGGCGGCTCGGGCCAGGCCGTGCCGCGGCACTCGGCGAGGATCGCTTAGTGCTGCTTCCTTCCGGATCTGACACGGTTCGCGGTTCGCCGCTGCGCGGGACCCGGTCCTCAACGTCGCACCGTCGGGTAGCGTTCGAAGACGGAGACCTCGGGAGGGGATTCAGCCCTGCTGGAGCGGATTGCAGGTACAGGGCACCGCTAGTTCCCCGCCTAGCACGGCCTGGCCAGTCTACCCCGGCAAGCCAGTGGCCGGGCGGTGTGGTCGGATGGGTCCGCATCGTGAGCTCGCCGAGCGTTGGGGTTGGCGGAGAGGGCGGGATTCGAACCCGCGACGGGTTGCCCCGAACCGCATTTCCAGTGCGGCGCCATAGTCCACTAGGCGACCTCTCCCGGGAGACTGACGGATCGTCGGCGACGCGCGAGGACGGTCCACGGAGCGACGCTCCTCGGTATGACGGTGAGCCCGGCCGCCGGTTCGGGCGGTCGAGACCAAGGCGGCGAGGAGCACGAGCCTGAGCTGGCGCGACGCTCCTGGAGATGGCGGTTCCTGGCAAGGCCGCGTCCTAGCACCGGACCGAGCGCACGCCGAGGTGCGTGAGCGTGGAGCGGAGGCGCGAACGCCGCCAGGGACCACCAGATCGGGGAGCGTATGGCGGAGAGGGCGGGATTCGAACCCGCGGTGCTTTCGCACACCGCTTTTCGAGAGCGGCACCATCAACCACTCGGACACCTCTCCGCGAGGGAGGATACCAAACCACGGGCCGGACCCATGGCCGGCGACAGGTCCCGCCGGCGCCTCAGGCGACCGGGGCCGCCGCAAAGAGTGCCAGCGCCTCGTCGCGGCGGATGCCGCTGACGACCTTGATGCGCCGACCCAGGGCATCGTGCTGGGCAAGCTGGATCACGGTCCCCGCCGCCCCGTTGCGATCGTTGGCCAGGGCATAGACCAGCGCCTCCACATCGCTCTCGAGGAGTGCCCCGACGCACATCGCACAAGGTTCGAGGGTGGCGAAGATGGTCGCGTCCGCCAGACGATCCGCACCGAGCTTCCGGGCCGTCTCGCGCAGGGCGTTGATCACCGCGTGCGCGGTCGGATCGTTCGACTCCTGCACCCGGTCATGGGCACGGACGACCATCGCGTCGTCGACCACGGCGACCGCCGCGTTGGGGCGTTCCCCGCGGGCCAGCGCCAGGCCGGCCTCCGCAAGGGCCTCGCCCATGAACAGTTCGTAGTTCATGCCGACGATGCTAGCAGACGACGCCCCACCCCCCGCGCAACGGGCCCCGCCGGGCGCAACCCAGTCGCAACCGTCGCCGATCTGGGCGGAGCGGTAGCATGGCGCCCGCAATGACAGCGACGAGGCGGATCGGGATCCTTACCGGTGGCGGAGACGTGCCCGGCCTCAACGCTGTCATCAAGAGCGTCGTCTACCGCGCGACGGAGGCCGGCTACGACGTCCTCGGGATCCGTCGCGGCTGGGAGGGCCTGACCCACGTTCGTCCGGAGGTCGGCCTGGACCCCGGCTATATGCGGCCCCTCGACCGGACGAACACACGGACGATCGACCGCACCGGTGGCACGATCCTGCACACCTCGCGGACCAACCCGCGCCGGATGCGCAGCGCGGGCCTGCCCGCCTGGCTGGACGACACCGCGCGAGCGCGCTACGCCACGGGCGACGATTCGTTCGACCTGACCCCGCTCGTCCTCGATCACCTTGGCGCCCTCGGGATCGACCTCCTGGTCACGATCGGCGGCGACGACACGCTCTCCTATTCGCAGGTCCTCGTCAACGCGGGCGTCCCGCTGGTCGCCATCCCCAAGACGATGGACAACGACGTCCAGGGGACGGAGTACTGCATCGGCTTCTCGACGGCGATCACCCGGGCCAAGGAGGCCATCAACCGGCAGCGCACGACGCTGGGTTCGCATGAGCGGATCGGCGTGTTCCGCATCTTCGGTCGCGATGCCGGCTTCTCCGCCCTGTACACGGCCTACGTCACGTCCGGCCGCTGCGTGCTCCCCGAGGCCCCGTACGACCTCGATGCCTTGGCCGAGCTGATGGCTGCCGACCACAAGGCGAACCCGAGCCATTACGCCTTCGTGATCACCGCCGAGGGTGCGATCTGGCAGGGCGCGCAGATGGCCGACGTCGGCGAGACCGACTCCTTCGGGCATCGACACAAGGCCAACGTCGGCGAGTCCCTCGCGTTCGAGCTCAAGGCCCGAACGGGGATCGAGACACTCGCCTCCGAACTCACCTACGACCTGCGGTCCGGCGAACCCGATTCGATCGACTCGATGGTCGCGACGACATTCGCGAACGTCGCGATGGACCTGGTCCAGGCCGGCGAGACCGGCCGGATGGTCGCGATCCAGGATGGCAAGTACGCGCACACGCACCTGCCCGACCCGAAGCTGGGTCCGCGCAAGGTCGACGTCCCGGTCATGTACAACAGCGCCCGGTTCCGACCGCGCTACGACGGGAAGCTCGGCGACCCGATGTTGCTGGTGGGCCTGGACTGAACGGCGATCCGGCTGATGCCGGTCAGTTGAGCGTGAAGCCGGCGAACAGGATGGACGCCAGGACGAATGCGAGCACCAGGTTCAGGATCGATGCCGCGCCGAAGACCAGGACCGGCTTGACGCCCGCCTCGCGCAGCGACGACGCCCGGAATTCCAGCCCGATGCAGACGAACGCGAGGATGAAGAAGGTCGTCCGCACATCGGTCCCGGCGACCTTGGCGATGTCCGAGGCGTTGGCGACGCCGGAGCCGTTGATGAACCAGGTCGTGATCGCCGATGCCGCGAGGAAGCCGAGGATGAACTTCGGGAAGCGTGTCCAGAGGACGCTCAGGCTGACGGTCGCGCCGGGCTGGCGTTCGACGCGATAGACGAACCAGACCGTCAGCAGGAACGCGACGACGCCCATCATGGCGTTCTGCGTCGACTTGACGATCGCGGCGATCTTGAGCGCATCGTCGCCGACGATCGAGCCTGCGGCGGTGACGGCCGCGGTGGTGTCGATGTTGCCGCCGATCCATGCGCCGGCGACCGCCTGTGAGAGCCCGAGCTGCTGGGCCAACCAGGGCTGGATGAAGATGGACGGCAGGGCGAACGCGATGACGAGGCTCGCGACGTAGGCGAGTTGCTCCTTCTTGGCCGCGACCGCCCCGGCCGCCGCGATGGCCGCCGAGACGCCACAGATCGACACGCCGGCCGCCAGGAGCGCGCGCAGCTTCTCGTCGACGCCTAGGGCGCCCGCCAGGAACCAGGTCGCGAGGAAGACGGTGGTGATGAGCACGATCGACTGCACGATGGCCGGCCCGGCGGCCTGGGCGATCAGGGCGAGGTTGATCGATGCGCCGAGCAGCACCAGCCCTGTCTTGATGAAGAACTCGGTCCGGAACGCCGCGTTGAGCTGATCCCGCAGGCCAAGCGCATGCAGGACCGCCCCGCCGGCCAGGCCGACGGCGATCGCGTACACGGGGAACTCGATCGACTTGACGAAGGCGACGTCAGGGAACCACGTCGGCATGTTGGTGTCGAGGAACCGGACCAACAGCGCCAGCCCGAACACGATCAGCAACGAGATACCCGCCCGGACCCACCATTCGCCGGTTCGAGGCGCGTCGATCGAGAGCTCCGGCTGCAGCGTCGCCTCAGCGCTCACGGGATCATCCCCTTGGTGATGACACCGGCCAGCACGAGGATCAGCAGGACGAGGCCGACGATGGTGGCGGCCCAGTCCTCATTGATGGCGCGTCGCGATGGTGCGTGCTCCGTGTCGGACGGCTCGGTCATGCTCGTCCCTCCTGATCGGGTCTCGTCTGTGTCTCCTACTAATTCGCTAGGATTACTTCCAGTCATCAGGTGGAGTGTATCGAAACGACTCGGCGCTTCGCGGGTCGTTCCAGCAACGCGTCCACCTACGCCTCGAGCCCGGACAGCCCGCGGATAGCCCGCGCGAGGGCCGACATATCGTCGTCGCCGTGGCCCTGGGCGATCAGCCCGGACTCCAGCTGGGCCGCGAGCGCACTGACCGGCAGGACCGCACCGAGCTGGGCGGCGAGGTCGAGGGCGATGGCCAGGTCCTTGCGATGGAGTCCGACCTTGAAGCCGAGCGGATAGTCGTTGGCGAGCATGCGGCCGCTCCGGTTGGCCAGCACCCAGCTCTGGGCCGCTCCCCCGCCGAGGGCCTCGACGACCTGCTCGACGTCGAGGCCGGCCCGGATCGCGAGCACGATGCCCTCGGCCACACCAAGGTAGGTGCCGGCCAGGATGACCTGGTTGACGGCCTTGACCGCCTGGCCCGCCCCGATCGGCCCGACGTGGGTGATGGTCTTGCCCATCGCGGCCAGGACCGGCTGGGCACGTTCGACGTCCGAGGCCTCGCCACCGACGAAGATCGTCAGCGTCGCCTTCTGGGCACCCTCGCTGCCGCCCGAAACCGGCGCGTCGACCATGGCCAGGCCGCGCTGACGCAGGCGCGCGGCGAAATCCCAGCTGCCTGACGGGGCGATCGTGGAACAGTCGACGATGAGGGTACCCTCGCGCGCACCGTCGACGACGCCGTCAGGCCCGAAGAGGACGGCCTCCACGTCCGGCGTGTCCGACACGCAGACGACGACGATGTCCGAGCCAGCGGCGACGGCCGCCGGCGTCTCGCCGAGCGTGACGCCGCTGTCGGCGAGATCCGGGGCGCGGCCGGGGGTTCGGTTCCAGGCCACGACCGGGAAACCGGCACGGGCCAGGTTGGCAGCCATCGCCGCGCCCATCGTGCCGAGTCCGATGAAGCCGATGCGTTCCACGACCACCTCCCGGCGCCGCGTGGGTGGGCGACCCAGATCCGGCGGGCCTCGATCGTACCGCGTTCCTGCGAGCTCGACGGGTCTACACCGTCACGGTGATCGGGGCGACTGCCAAAACGAGTTGAGTGGCCGGTCGCCCTCCGCGTTCGCGTCGGTCGTCCCGCTGCTCTGGACGGCTGGCCGGTGTGGACGTGCGCCAGGCATGCCGATCCGTGCCGGGGTGCTCACAGGATGATGGCGAGGACGATCGCGATCAACGGCGGCACGGCTTGCAACGCGGCCGCGGACAGGAACCGGCGATCCGTGGCGAGCAGGACGACGCCCGCCAGCACCATGCAGGCACAGGCGAACAGGACGATGGCGGTCCCGGCGGTCCCCTCCCCGGCCGCGACAAGGACGAGGCCCGCCACGATCCCGAGCCCGAGGAACAGGTTGTAGAAGCCCTGGTTCAGCGCCATCGGCCGGACGATGTCGGCCTGTTCCTGTGACGCGATATTGAATCGTGACCAGACCGTCGGGCGCACGAAGACGATGCTCTCGAGGTAGAAGAAGCCGACGTGTAGCAGCGCGGCAACGAGCGCGGCGACCTGGGCGATGGGTGGCATGGACGCCATCGTACGCCAGCGGCGGGACCGCAACGGCGTCAGCCGCGAGGCAGGTGCAGCCAACCCTCGCCGATCGCGCGGGTCGCAAGCTCCGTCCGTGAGGCGACGTCGAACCGGTCGAACAACCGGGCGAGGCGCCCTTCGATGGTCTTCTCCGACACGCCGAGCGCGCCCGCGATCTCTGCGTTCGTCCGTCCTTCTGCGACCAGTCGAACGACATCCAGGTCGCGATCGGTCGGGTACGGCGGCGCGGCCGGCGCCACGTCGTGCGACCCGGCGGCGGCACGGTGGATGGCGGCGACCAGCTCCTCGATCGGCGCCATCTTGGTGACGAGGGCCGCGGCGCCCAACCGTGCCGCCGCGACGCGATATTGCGGGTAGTCGAACCCGGTCAGGACGACGAATGCGGGTCGAGCGCGAACCGCGGGGTCCCTCGACGCGGCCTCGCGCAGCAGGTCAAGTCCTGAGTCGGGGCCAAGACGGATATCGACAACGACGACGTCGACGTCGGTTTGGGAGATCCGGTCGCGCGCCTCCTCGATATCCGAGGCCGTCCACGCGACGCGGAGTCCCTGCGCGGAACCAAGGACCTGGGCAGTGCCCGCGGCGACGATGGGATGGTCCTCGACGATCCCGAGGACGATCACGGCCTGATGGGCTCGCGTCATGCCAGGCCCCACTCGAGCAGCACCCGCGTGCCACCGGCGTCCGGGCGATCGATCCGCAACGTGGCGCCGATCGCGGCGGCGCGTCGGCGCATCCCGACGATCCCGAGCCGCCCCGCCCCATCGGCGATCTCTTCCGCGCGGTCGTCGATCCCGGGGCCGGCGTCGATGATCTCCAGAGCCGCCCGGTCCGCCGTCGCGCGGTAGCTGACCGAGACGGGCGCGGCCCCATGCCGCAGGGCGTTCGCGACGGCCTCCTGGGCGACACGGAAGACCGCGACCTCGACCGACCGTGGCGGGCGGGCTGTCTCGTCGGTCGTCAGGGTCAGCTGCCCGCTGTCGACTGCGCTCATGCGCTGGACCAGCCAGTCGAGGGCCGCAGCCACGCCCAGGTCGTCGAGCACCGGCAGCCGGGCATCACCGGTGATCTCGCGCAATCGACCGGCCGCGTCGCGAGCGATCACCGCGCTCTCGTGATCCTGGGTCGCGTCGAGCCGGCGAACCAGCATCGTGAGCTCCTGGATGACGTCATCGTGGATCTCGCCCGAGATCCGGACTCGCTCGGCTTCGACGGCATCCAGGGCCGCGTCACGGGTCGAGCGCGCCCGGCGCGCGGTCACGATGAACGGCACCACGACGAGCCGGAAGCCGACGAAGACGAGCCAGACCATCGCGACGTTGGCCCAATCGCCCGGAGATACATGGCTCAACCCGAGGGCGACGATCGCGGAGACAGCCGCACCCAGGACGAGCAGGAGGTCGAACGCCCGGATGGCGCCCCGCAATCGGCCTTCGAAGTCGGTCGCGTTGGGTGGGTCGGGCGCGAGGATCGCCGCACTGATCGGGATCAGGATCGCGACGAAGATGGTCATCAGGCCGAGGATCGGGCCGAGCGCGGCGAACGTGGACCAGATGGTCAGGCCGGCCAGCCACGACGTCGCCGCCGCCAACAGGACGACCATGGCGATGCGGCGAGGTCGGCGGGTCGTCAGCGTCGACGCGGCGTCAACGAGCGGCACGGCGCCCAGGGCCGGCACGACGACCAGCGCCCAGAGACCGACTTGGGTTCCAGCGAGGTACGCGGGGCCCAGGGCAATGGGGACGACGAGCGTGGCTACCGCGGGGAGAATCAGTCGGCGAATCAGGTTTGGCTCGGCCGCAGGCACGAGGGTCGGTCGCAGACGGACCCAGCAGGCGAGAAGCAAGGCGATCAAGGCCCATGCGATGTTCCCGCCGGCCCTCGTGAGCTGGAAGGGGCGATCCTCACCGACGACCTGGGCCTGGACGTCGCCAAGGGTCGGCCCGCCAAGGTAATACCAACCGGTGGGTGCAGGATCGAGCTCACCCTGCGGCGGACCGGCACCCTCGGGGAAGCTCCCGTCCTCGAGCGGGTCGCCGATGTACAGGACGTGCATCCCGACCGTCACCCCATTCCGGTACGCCTGACCGCCGGGCCAGACGGCCGTGACGAGCACGCTGCCGTCGGGTTGCCGCTGGAGGTCGAGGCCGGGCTCGATCCGTCCATTCAGGACGGCATGGCTACCGATCGCGATGGCGACGATGCTCACGGCGATGGCCGCCGTGTCGCGGATACGTGAGTTCATGGGACGAGGCTAGCGGTCGCGGCTCCGGCTCGACAGCCCGGAGAATCCCTCAATGAGCCTGGGGCGTGCTCAACAGATCTGGGCGTCGCCCACCCACCACGCCGGCACGCCGGCCCCGGTCGTCAGGCTCCCATCGGCGGAGACATCAACCCAGAGGGTCGCGACCTCGTCATCGATGGGTGCGATCACCCGGATGACGTTCGCACCGGGGCCCGGCGAGCGATCGGTCATGACGATCTCGGATCCCTTCGGGACCTGCAGGCAGGCGACACCGATGTCACGACCGAACCCCACCGATTGCGGCGGATCGGAGATCGGTCGGGCGACGAACCAGGCGAGCGCCGGAACGTCGTTTCGGCCATACAGGGTCACCGTGGCCTGGGGCCCAAGCTGGTTCGTGAGGCCGCAGGCGCCGACCAGGACGGCAGCGGCGATCAACACGACCGATCGGTGGAGCATCGCGGGCCACATGGATCCAGATGATGCGGCAAGGTTGGCGCGCCCGGCGGGACTCGAACCCACGACCTTTAGGTCCGCAACCTAACGCTCTATCCACTGAGCTACGGGCGCACGCGATGCCGGCGGAGTGTGGCGGAGAGGGAGGGATTCGAACCCTCGATGCAGGTTACCCCACATGGCGGTTTAGCAAACCGCTGCACTAGGCCTCTATGCGACCTCTCCGAGGCGACGGCGGGCGACATCCTATCATGAGGACCCTCCCGGTCAGACCGGCCGGATGACGGCCATGAGCAAAGGATCTGCGATGCTCAGTGAAGAACTTCGGAAGCTCCTGATCGCCCAGATCAGCAGCGAGCTCTCGGCGCACCAGCTGTACCTGGGGATCGCGCTGTATTTCGAGCGGCAGAGCCTCGATGGCTGGGGCAAGCTCTTCAGCGAACAGTCGGTCGAGGAAGCACAGCACGCCCGCAAGATCATGGACTTCCTGACCGACAACGAGGTCGAGTTCGACCTTCCCGCCCTCAAGGCCACCTCGACGAAGTTCGGCTCGGCGCTGGCCGCGGCCCAACGCGCCCTCGAGTCGGAGCGGGCGGTCGCTGCCCAGTTCGATCGCATGGCGGCCGTCGCGGTCGCCGACGGCGATCACCGAGGCCACCAGTTCCTCCAGTGGTTCATCGAGGAGCAGGTCGAGGAAGAGGCCAAGATCGGCCACCTGATCGACCTCATCGAGAGCGGCATCAACATGTTCCAGGCCGAGGCCCTGCTCGAGAAGTTCGAGTAGCGGACAGGTTCGTGTGGCGATTCGGATCGAACTGACGCACGTCCCGATGCCGAGCGCTCACCTCGTTTCTGCGGCGGTCCCTCAAGAGGGCGAGATCCGCGACCGGTCCCGATGGCGAGGCGGTGGCGCCCCTTGGCTCTCCGAACCCAGCGGCCATTCCTGACCCCGACTGACTCAAGCGAAGCCGAGAAACCGCGAGCGCGACCTGACGGAGCCTGCCATAGGCCGCGGGTCGATCATCTGCTGTTCACTGCTGCTCTCCGCGCACCACAGCCGGTGGTTCGACCAGCGTCGCGAGCGCCACCGCCGACTAACCGAGGTGAATGGCGCGCGTGTCTGTTCGACCCGCGTCGAGCTTCGGAGTGATCGCAGCCTCTCGGTCGGCCGACCCAGCGGAGGACGGGACGGCGGCTGTGGCGCAATGATGAACTAGACGTGCTGACGCTACAAGGGACAGGTAGTGGTCCAGGCAATGTTGAAGTTGGCTGGGCCGTCCGCGAGTAGATCCTCCCCCGAGACTCCATCGAAGTAGGCCCTGTAGTTCCACGTTCCAGATGCAGCGGGTATAGCTCGCGTCCAGTTGTTCCCGGACGATGTCGAGTCGGCGGACGTCGTAAGCGCCGAATACGATGTCCAGTCAGACGACGACGATGGTTTCCGCTGGATTCGGACCGTCCTGCCAGCGAGTGGATTCCTTGCCATGGGGCCGTACGTCCCGGTCCCACTCCCGCTCGATGTGGTGTCCTTGATTTGAAGCCGCCCCGATACGCTTGCCGGAAGGGAGATACATTTAGTGAACGAGGTCCCAGCAGTCGAGAGTTCGGTGACTAGGCCGCCATGGCTTGTCAGGTGATCGAAGCAGTTGGCGTAGCCGCCGGCAAAGTCAACCCGTGCATGGAGAGGTCGTGTCGTCGATATACAAGACCCGGGCGGTTCCCGATGAGCTATACGACAGCGTCGGGATTCGGCTGTTGTTCCAGTTCGGATTGTGGAAATTCACCTCCAAGGCCGTATCCACCGTGTTCCCAAGTGCCGAACCAGGGCTGATACCAACGAACCTATAGGCCACGTTTCCGCCTGCCGTGAAGCTCCCTTTGGAGCCTGGCGTCAGTTCGTGGGCGGAGGCGACGAGCGATGCTGTGAGCGCCAATGCCGACGCGAGGCCGACACTGCGCAGCAGGCGCAGTTCGATTGACTTCATGACGACGACACCTCCAGCCGCACGCTGTCGTCCGACACAACGCCACTCGACAGGTCCACGGTCGAACCGATCACCGGATCCCCGGCGAGCACGACGTCCTTCAGGCGCCCTCCATGCCCGATCGTGGCGATCGTGTCCGTCGAGAGCTCGCGCCAGAGTGTCCAATCCTCACTTGCCGGTCGATCGAGGACGATGTCACCCTTGCCGGTCGCGAGGTCGACTGACTCGAGCGTGAATCTCCCGCCCTGTTTGTCGATCCAGGCCGAGATCATCCTCTCGCCGTCGACGACGAAGCCACCGCCGAACTGATCGTCGCGCTTCCAGATCGACTCACCGCTCGAAAGGTCAATTCCGGCTGCAGTGGTCCCGTCGAACGTCAGCCCGTACCGGTCCGTCGCCACGATCACCGGCGTCTTTCCGGGCAGAATTCTGACAACGGCCCCAGTCGCGGCATCGACCAGCTGGTTCACGCAATCGCTTTCGACGCTGCAGAGACTCGACAGGATCTCCTTGCCGCTTGGGGTCGGCAGCACGGTCCGCGACCAGCCATGGTCGTTCCCTTTGATGACGGATGCGATCATCACCGACTCGATTGTTCCGTCGCTCGTGTCGATTGCGGCGATGCCGGGGTCGCCATCCTCCTTATCGGTCGATCCCGTGAGAAGGGCCGTCTGGCCTGCTAGGGCGCCGATATAGAGGTTTCCCTCAACTGTAGACGTCCAGGTGGGTTGGCGACCATGGAGGTCAACGAGTTCGACAGTGGTGCTGCCGCCGCTCGGTGTCGCGACAATCGCCTCGCCATCGATCACGCCGATGGGATAAGCCCCCGCGTGGGTGATGAGTCGATCCGCGGAGCCGACGACGCCAATCAGTCGCTCCCCTTCGGGCAATGAGCCGATCCAGGACTTTCCCAGCAGGTCGTCGGGTGCCATGTCGGAGGGGGAGGAGGGCGATTCGCTTCCTCCAATCGAATCCGAAGCTGGGGCTCCCGACGAAGGCCCTGAAGGGGAGACGGGAGCGCCGGAGTTTCCGGCTGACATCGTGCAGCTGGCGATGAATGCCGCAAGAATGGCGAGGACGGCTATGCGAGTCGAAAGCACGTCTACCCCCATTTCTTTGCCCCGGACCGAACCGATGGCGCGAGGGTCGGCGGCCTTGGCGACTACCTCCTGACGTTCGGGACGGTCGCACTGTGCTGCAACTGGTGCCATCTCAATCTGGTCGTTGCCTCGGACGTCTAGCTCACACTGTGTTCGTCAACTCAATCGCCATTGCATGCTCGCCCCGAACCTACCCGCCTGGTGTCTTGCTGGCGTCTTGGGGGAGAACCGCAGTTGATTCGCAGTAACATTCGCATCGGCCGTATCCCGTCCCCTGGCACATGCGACCCCACGTGTGCCCGACTCGACTGATTTCGCTGAACGGACGCCTGAGGGATCGGTTGAGGTCCGCACGCATTGACGCACGGGGCGTGCTTGGGCTAACGTCCGCACACGCATGAGCCACTACTTCTACTTTCAACGCCCGGCATGACGGTTCCCGGTCACTGAGACCAGGGGCACGGGTCGTGCCGGGCGAACGAAGCAGAGGCAAGACCTCTGCTTTTTTGTTTGGCCGACCGACCGACGAGGAGACAAGCACGCGATGTTCGTCGTGATGGCGGTCGGGGCCAGCGAGGCCGAGGTCCTCGGCGTGAAGAGCCAGATCCTCGCCGAGGGCCTGACGCCCTACGACCACGCGGGCGCCGACCACGTCGTCATCGCGGTCGTCGGCGAGATCGGCGCGCGCAAGCCGGCCTTGATCGAGCGTTTCGCCGCACTTCCCGGGGTCGAGACCGTCACCCCCATCAGCCGGCCGTTCAAGCTCACATCGCGCGAGTTCCACCCCGAGGACACAGTCATCCGCGTCCTCGATTCGGTGATCGGCGACGGGTCCCTCACGATGATGGCCGGGCCGTGCTCGGTGGAGACCCGCGACCAACTGTTCGAGACGGCCGACGCGGTCGCCGCAGCCGGCGCCACGGTCCTCCGCGGCGGCGCGTTCAAGCCACGGACCAGCCCGTATGCCTTCCAGGGCCTGGGGGTGGAGGCGCTGCGCTACCTGGCCGAAGCCCGCGATCGGACCGGCCTGCCGGTCATCACCGAGGTGATGGAGCCCAACCAGGTCGACATCGTGGCCGAGTATGCGGACATCCTCCAGATCGGCACGCGGAACATGCAGAACTACTCTCTCCTGCGCGATGTCGGGCGGGTCGCCCGGCCGGTCATGCTCAAGCGAGGCTACGGCGCGACCGTCGAGGAATGGCTGATGGCCGCGGAGTACATCGTCAGCTCCGGCAACCCCAACGTCATCCTGTGCGAGCGTGGCATCCGCACGTTCGAGACGTACACGCGCAACACGCTCGACCTGTCCGCCGTGCCCCTGCTCCACCAGCTGACCCACCTGCCGGTCATCGTCGATCCGAGCCACGCGACCGGCAAGCGCTGGCTGGTCAGGCCTTTGGCGATCGGCGGCGTCGCGGTCGGCGCCGACGGCGTGATGGTCGAGGTCCACCCGAACCCGGACGCGGCGCTCTCGGACGCCGAGCAGCAGCTCGACCTCGATGGGTTCCGGGACCTGATGACCGCGATCGTCCCGGTGCACGAGCACGTCCGTGGGCTGCACGCGGTCCGGGGCCCGCAGGCCACGTCGCTGGGCATCGGCGGCAACGGCGAGTTGGCAAGGCATTGAGCGCCTCGACCGTGCCCGGAGCCGGACCGGTGGACGCCGCCCCAGCGCACGTGCGCTCGGCCGCACGCCTGCGCGGGGATCTGCGCCTGCCCGGCGACAAGTCCATCAGCCACCGCGCCCTGCTCCTGGCGGCCCTGGCCGAAGGAGTGAGCCGGATCACGGCCGCTGGCGACGGCGCGGACGTCCGCTCGACGGCGGGGATCGTCCGTGCGCTCGGCGTGACCGTGGAGCGCGTGCGCGAGGACGGCCGGACCGTCGACTACCGGGTGGTCTCGCCGGGCGTGGACGGTCTCCGCACACCAGAGACCACGCTGGACTGCCGCAACTCCGGCACGAGCCTGCGATTGACGAGCGGGATCCTGGCCGGCCTGCCCTTCACGGCCACGCTCGATGGCGACAATTCGTTGCGCCGCCGTCCGGTGGCTCGTATCATCGAACCGCTGCGCTCGATGGGGGCGTTGCTCCGTGCCCGTCAGAACAATTCCCTCCCTCCCCTGACCGTCACCGGTCATTCCCCACTGACGGCCATCGACTACACGACGCCGGTGCCCAGCGCACAGGTGAAGTCGGCGGTCCTGCTGGCGGGCCTTCGGGCGGATGGTCGAACGACCATTCGGGAGGCGATCGCGACGCGGGACCACACGGAGCGGATGCTTCGGTCGCGTGGCGTGCGAGTCGAGCGCGGCAGCGGACCGGGTGACGCGGTGACCTGGGCGGTCCAAGGAGGGTCGGCAGTGCGGGCTGTGGACGAGCGAGTCCCGGGCGATGTGTCCGCGGCCGCCTTCTGGCTGGTCGCGGGCTCCATCCACCCCGATGCCGAGCTGACGTTGCGCGACGTCGGTGTCAACCCGACGCGACGCGCGGTCATCGACCTCCTTCGGCGGATGGGCGCGGACATCGATGAGCGCCCGGTGGCCACGGCCGCGACAGCCAACGGGTCGGACGCCGGCCCCGAGGCAACTGGCGACGTCGGCGAGCCGCTCGCGGACCTCGTCGTCCGCTCGTCCGAGCTGCGAGGCACGGACCTGGACGCTTCGGACGTGGCGGCGGCCATCGATGAGATCCCCGTCCTGTGCCTGGCGGCCGCCCTGGCCCACGGACCCACCACGATCCGCGGAGCCGGCGAGCTCCGCCACAAGGAATCTGACCGGCTGGCCGGGATCGCGGCCGGCCTCGGCGCCCTGGGCGCACGGATCGAGGTGGTCGGCGATGACCTGCGGATCGATGGCGGCGCCCGCCTGCACGGCGCCGCGACCGACAGCCTCGACGACCACCGGCTGGCGATGACCTTCGCGATCGCCGGACTCGTGGCCACGGGGGCCACGACCATCGAGCGGCCCGCCTCCGCGTCGATCTCCTACCCCGGCTTCTTCGACGACCTCGAAAGGGTACGAACATGACGAAACGAGTGGTCCTTATCGGGCACCCCGTGGCCCACTCGTTGTCGGGCGCGATGCATCAGGCCGCGTTCGACTCGCTGGGCATCGACGCGACCTACGAGCTGTGGGATCGCGCCTCGATCGACCTCGCCGAGGCGATCGGCGAGCTGCGCAGCGACGACTTCCTGGGTGCGAACGTGACGATCCCGCACAAGGAGCGGGTCGTGCCGATGGTCGACCGGCTGGCCGAGGAAGGTCACGCGACCGGGGCGGTCAACACGATCACGCGCGAGGGCAAGCGGCTCATCGGGCACAACACCGACGTGCCCGGCTTCAAGGTGGCGCTCGACCACCTGGTCGGCAAGCAGAAGATGCCGCGCATGGCCGTGGTCCTTGGTGCGGGGGGCGGGGCGCGTGCCGTCGTCTACGGCCTGATCACCGAGGGCTTCCAGCGGGTCATCGTGTTCAACCGACATCTCCACCGCGCGGAGGCCCTAGTCAAGCACTTCGGCCGGAGCGCGTCCCACATGGAGCTCCGGGCGATGCCGTGGCACGAGTCGATCATCGAGGCCGAGCTTGCCAAGACGCGCGTGCTCGTCAACGCCACGTCCATCGGTCTGACCGACGACCAGAGTCCGATCCCGGCCACGGTCCTGCACGCGGACCTGCTGGTGCTCGATCTCATCTACTCGAAGACGCGGCTGTTGCGCGACGCGGCGGCGGCCGGCGCGACCGCGGCGAACGGTGAGCTGATGCTCCTCCACCAGGGGGCCGCCGCGTTCACTCTGTGGACGGGCCAGAAGGCTCCGCTGGCGCTGATGCAGGAGAGTCTGGTCGCGGCGCGCGCGGGCGGCCTCCGCTCCGCCGAGGGTGAACCGGCCGGGGAGCCCGAAGCGGCCGGCGAACCCGCCGAACCTGCCGCCGCCGACTGACGGCCGGGTCGACCCCCGCCCCACGGACCCGATCGATGCCCGCCTTCCGCTTCCTCACCGCCGGCGAATCGCACGGACCGGCGCTTGGCGCCACGATCGAGGGCGTGCCCGCGGGCCTGCCGCTGACCGAGGACGCGTTGGCGGTGGACCTCGCGCGCCGGCAACGCGGGTACGGCCGGGGCGCCCGCCAGGCGATCGAACAGGACCGCGCTCAGATCCTTGGCGGTGTCCGACATGGGCGGACCCTCGGCTCCCCGATCCTGCTGCTCATCCACAACCGCGACTGGGAGAACTGGACCCGGGTCATGCAGGTGGCGCCGCTGACCGATGCGGAGGCCGACGAGCTGCTGGCGGCCGCAGACGGCGGCAACAAGCGGGCCACGCCCGTCACGCGCGTTCGACCCGGCCACGCCGACCTGGCCGGGGCGCTCAAGTACGGCTTCAATGACGTCCGCGACGTCCTCGAGCGCGCGTCGGCCCGCGAGACGGCGGCCCGGGTCGCGGCCGGTGGGGTCGCCCGGGCGTTCCTTCGCGAGCTCGGCATCGAGGTTTGGTCGTTCACGGCCGAGGTCGGTGGGGTGGCGGTGGATCCGGCGAACTGCACGCGCTCCCGCGACGAGGCCGATGACTCGCCGCTGCGCTGTCCAGACCCCGATGCGGAGGCGCGGATGATCGAACGCATCGACGAGGCGCGCTCGGCCGGGGACACCGTCGGGGGGGTGTTCGAGGTCGTGGCGCACGGGCTGCCGATCGGGCTTGGTTCGTACGTCCACTGGGATCGCCGTCTGGATGCCGCCCTGGCGGCGGCTGTCATGAGCATCAACATCGTCAAGGGCGTCGAGTTCGGTCTCGGATTCGAACAGACCCGCCGGTTCGGCTCCGCCGTCCACGACGTCATCGAGGGCCGGAGCGAGGACGGCCGCTGGGTGCATCGAACCAACAACGCGGGCGGCCTGACGGGTGGCGTCACGAATGGCGAGCCGCTCGTCGTTCGTGGGGCCGTGAAGCCCATCTCGACCCTCGCACGCCCGTTGCCGTCGGCCGATCTCGTCACGGGCGAGGCCGTCGACAAGGCGCACTACGAGCGCAGCGACATCAGCGTCGTGCCGGCGGCGGGCGTCGTCGCCGAGGGGATGGTCATGTTGACCCTCGCCGCCGCGATCACGGACAAGTTCGGTGGCGACACGCTCGACGACGTTCGGACGAGCCTGGCGGCCTATCGGACCCGGATCGCACGAGCGCCCGAGGCGCCCGTGGCCGGTGGCCACCGGCCCGCGGCGGCCGGGGCCGGAACCGCCACCGCGAACACCCGCGCCGTCCCCGGGGCGCACGGCCTGACCGGCACGGACGAAGCCGGCTCGGGCGGGGACGACTAGGCCGGCCATGGACGTCGTCCTGGTCGGTCTGCCCGGCAGCGGCAAGAGCGTGGTCGGCAAGCGCCTGGCGCAGCGTCATCGGGCGTCGTTCATCGATCTCGACGAGCGCATCGAGTCCGCGACAGGCCGGTCGATCCCGGAGATCTTCGCCGAGGATGGCGAGGCGTCCTTCCGGGTACTCGAAGAGAGTGCCGTGGCGGACCTCGGCGACCCCGATCCCGACCCGACGATCCGGCGGGTGGTCGCGACCGGTGGCGGCGCGGTCGTGGATCCGCGCAACCGGTGGCGCCTGTACCGGGGTCGCGCCTCGGTGTGGCTGGATGGACGGCCGGAGGTCCTCGCCCAGCGGCTGCGCCGGTCGCCCCACGCTCGTCCCCTCGTCGCGGGACGCGACC
Source organism: uncultured Chloroflexia bacterium (assembly GCA_963764515.1). Lineage (GTDB taxonomy): Bacteria > Chloroflexota > Limnocylindria > Limnocylindrales > CSP1-4 > SPCO01. The sequence goes on from CAVXSS010000001.1 coordinate 161,416, forward strand.
CGATCGGGACCATCCGGGACCTCGCCGGCAAGCGCGAACGGTTCTATGCCGCGGCAATGATCCGGAGCTCGGGCGTGGCCGAGGTGCATGGCGTCGTCGAGGCGCTCGACGGTCGACTCGAGGAACTCGCGCCGACGATCGCGGGCCGCGGGACCACGCTCCTCCGCGCGGAGACGCCGATCGGCCGCTTCGTCCTCGGCGATGGGATCGCCCGCGACGCCGTCGTCGACGCCCTCGAGCGCCTGTCGGCTCGGCGCGCGATCCTCGTCTCGGAGCCGGGTGCCTGGTCCGCCGTGGGGGAGAACCTGATGGACGGGCTGGCCGCCGCCGGCTTGACCGCCGAACGGGTCCTCCTGCCGCAGGGGGAGGATGCCAAGCGACTGGCCGTGATCGAGACCGCGTCGCGTGAGCTCGCCCGACTGCGGGTCGAGCGGCGCGAGCCCCTGGTCGCCATCGGCGGGGGTGCGCTGGGCGACGCGGCTGGGTTCCTGGCCGCGACGTACCTGCGCGGGGTGCCGATCATCCACGTTCCCACGACGCTGGTCGCCCAGATCGACTCGTCGATCGGCGGCAAGACGGGCGTGGACCTGCCCGAGGGCAAGAACCTCGTCGGGGCGTTCCACCAGCCCGCCGCGGTCATCATCGATGTCGCGGCATTGCGTACCCTCCCCGAGCGACAGCGCCGCGCCGCGCTTGGCGAGGCGGTCAAGATGGCCACGCTCGGCGACGACCGGCTATTCGAGCTCCTCGAGGCCGCTGGTCCGGCGATCGCGCGCGGCGAGGATGCGGCCTTCGAGTCGGGGGCCATCGCCGAAGTCGTCGAACGATGCGCATGGGCGAAGGTCGTGGTCGTGCTGGCGGACGAGCGCGAACGCGACGCCGGCGGCGGCCGGATCACCCTGAACCTGGGGCACTCGCTGGGGCACGCGCTCGAGGCGACCGGCGGCTTCGGCGGGCTGCTTCACGGCGAAGCCGTCGCGTACGGCCTGCGGGCGGCGTGCCGGATCGGGGTCGAGGCGGAAGTGACGCCGCCGGAGCGGGCAGCAAGGATCGGCCGACTGCTCGACACCCTCGAGCTCGCCCTCGAGCCGCTCCCCTACCCGATCGAGACGGTGCTCGACCACCTTCAGGCCGACAAGAAGCACGTTGCGGGCCACCTTCGCTGGGTGCTGCCGACCGCGGATGGCGTCACGGTCCGGGCCGACATCGAACCCGAGGTCGTGGAGCGAGCGGCGAGGACGCTGCTGGCCGCCGGGAGCCCACGGTGACGACCGTCCTCGTGCTCGAGGGCCCGAACCTCAATCTGGTCGGAACCCGCGAGCCCGAGATCTACGGGCACGAGACGCTCGAGGAGATCCACGCGGGGATCGCGGCACGGGCGTCGGAGCTGGGGCTCTCGGTCGATTTCTTCCAGTCGAACCACGAGGGCGCCCTCATCGACCGCCTGCACCTGCGCGATTTCGACGTGGCGATCGTGAACGCCGGCGGCCTGACGCACACGAGCGTCGCCCTCCGCGATGCGCTGCTCGCCGTGCAGCGACCCTTCATCGAGGTCCACCTATCCGATCCTGCGCGACGCGAGCCCTTCCGGCAGGTCAACTACTTGCACGACGTCGCGCTCGAATCGATCGTCGGGCAGGGCGCTCGCGGCTATCACCTCGCGCTCGAGGCCATCGCTCGACAATTCGGAGGGGGCCGTGCCTGACCGGGCGCCCGAGACGGCCGAGCTGCGTCGGCTGCGGCGCAAGATCGATGCCCTCGATCGGAAGCTCGTTGCGCTCCTCAACGAGCGGGCGGAGCTGGCGCGTGATGTCGGCCGGGAGAAGACGCGCGTCGGCCGTCACGCGATCCGCGACGGCGAACGCGAACGCGAGGTCCTGCTCCGGGTCACGATGGCCAACCAGGGGCCGATGCCACAGGCGGACCTGCTGGCCGTCTACCGGCGATTGATGGCCGCCACCAGGACGCTCGAGGCGAGTGACCGCGCCCGCCTCCCCGACCGGGACGACGGCGCCTGACCGGCCGAGCCTGCGCGCGCCGGCCCGTTGCCGCAGGCGGCGTCACTGCCAGCCAGACCGGGCAGCTATCCAGCGACGACGTCCTCCCACGGCCGCACGAGCGCGGCCCGATCCCGCTCTGAGAGCCTCGCACCGAGAAGGAAGGCGACCGCAGCGTCGAGGACCGCCGTGGCGGCACCGCGTCGGGCATCGGCCATCAGGACGTCGCTCATGCCGCTGCCCGCCTCCTGACCCGTGATCGCCCCGAGGTGGGTCGCCCACGCCCCCACTTCGGACCGGACCAGATCGAGCTCGCGTTCGGCGTGGGACGCGGCGATCGCATCGCGGACGGACTTCCAAGCGGTCTCGCGGTCGGGGTCTTCCGGGTGCCGTGCGCCGGCCAGCGCAAGGAGCTCACCGCGATCGAGGAGCGGCAGGCGCGCGAACAGCGCCTCGAGTTCGGGGTTCCGTCTTACGTCCATCGGCGTTCCTCGTGTCCATCTGCCGCTCCGACCGCGTGTGTTGCCCCGACCGAAACGCTTCACCGACCGCCGGTGCGGTCCTCCATCTCCCACGCGTGATCAAGGGTATGCCAGGCGATCCGCCGGGCAGCGTAACGGGGCGGCCATCGACGGCCGGCCAGGGCCGAGCCGTCGGAGGGCTGTCGGAGGACTTCGAGCATGGCGGCTCGCTCCGCTTCGACCGCCGTGCGGTCGTCGAACGATGGCGGCGAGAGCTTGACGCCCATCTCGCGGGCGTAGGCGTGGTCGGCCTCGATGACGTGCTCGATCATCTTGTCCCGGTCGCGGCCACCGCCGCGCGGACCCTTGCGGAGCTCCACCGGCGCGCCGGCAGCGACCCGATCGAACACGACCCACGCGGCCTCGACGAGACTTGCGAGCCGCCTGGCCTCCGCGGCCGTCGTCGGTCGGCGGTCATGATCGGTGATCGCCGAGGGGACACCGAAGTCCGTACCCGCGCCGCCGTTGACGGACTCGACCGTGTCGAGTTCGAGAGCTGACAGGTCGGGGAACTCGAGGCCTGCTTGGGTGGCGACGGCCGCGAAGCGCGGCTCGTGCTCGATCAGGGCCTCGATCGCCAGCGCGGTGTCCTTGCCGCCCCGACACCAGCCTGGCCAGTCGAGCGCCCACACGAACGCCTTCTTGGCGCCGGTTTCCTCGCCGACCTCGATCCGCTCCACGCCCCGAGGATACCTATGACCATCCGTCCATGATCACTCGACCAGGCGTGAGGTTGGCTGCGCCCGATGGGGTCGTGGTCGGCGAGATCGGTTCCGGGGTCGGTGTCGCCGCGGCAGGCGGCGGAGTCTCGAGACCGGCGGGATGGGGATCGAACCCGGTGATCGAGACGTAGTGGTAGCCAACCTCCGTCGGGCCAGCCCTGGGCCCGACGACGACGCAGACGTACCGATCGGTCGGGCCCGAGGACGGGGGCGGACCACCGCCGGACGGGCCCGGGTAGGGCGGCGCCGCGTAGTCGGCACCCATGATGACGACGAGCGCGGGCTGGTCGGTGTCCAGCTGGGGGTCGCGGCCCGTGAAGCCCGGAAGGTATCGGCGGACATCGCGGGCATGCGCGACCTCGAAGGCGGACGCGGCACGCCCCTGATCGGCACACGCCGTGAACCTTGGGTCATCGCGGAAGGCCGACGGGTCCGGCAGGACCTCGCTCGCCGGTGTCGATGTCGAGACGGTCGAGGACCCATCGAGCGTCGCCCGAAGGCCGGTGATGTCGACGTCGCTGTACAAATTCGGGGTGTCGGCCGCGAAGATGCACACGTAGCGGTGGTTGGGCGGCGGGGCCGTCTGCGGTCCGCGGGACACACCGGGGGCGCCGAGGATCCCGACGTTCGGCATCACCCCGGGTCCGAAGACGACGACGAAGGCCGGCGCGTCGACATCGAGCTCGGGCGCCAGCAACATGCTGGGGAGATATCGCTGGTAGTCGCGGGCATGCGTCATCTCGAAGGCATACTGCACCTCGCCGGCCCCACCAAAGCAGGACGCCAGCCTCGGGTCGCCGGCGAGTGCGGCAGGATCCGGCGGGGTCGGCCCCGGACCACCCGAGCTCCGAGGGATCACGAGCACACTGATGCTCAGGACGCCGATGGTGAGCGCCGCGGCCGCCACGGCCAACCATGCGCGGCGCGGTCCGGCGTGGCGTGCCGGGAGGGCGGCCACCCGTCCCACGACCGCCTCGAGCATGGCCGGGTCGACCTCACCCCGCTCCCGGAGCCAGCGCTGGACGCGCGGCTCGAAGTCGTCGCTCATCGTCGATCCTCGGCGTCGTACGCGGCCCGCAGGCGGTCCATCGCATAGTGCACGCGCGACTTGACCGTCCCTTCCGGGATCCGCAGGTGAACTGCCGTCTCGGCCACCGGCAAACCCCAGAAGTGGTGGAGCGTGAGGAGCAGCCGATCGTCGGCCGCTAGCGCACCGAATGCCCGAGCGAGCGTCCGACGCTCGACCTCCCGCTCCATGTCGCCCGCGGAACCCGGTATTTCGAGGTCGAGTTCGACGATCCGTCCGCGCCGACCGTCGATCCGAAGAGCCGCCCGGATCACCTGGCGGCGGAACCAGGCCGGGAATGCGTCCGGCTCGCGCAACGATCCGATGCCCTGCCACGCCGACAGCAGCGCCTCCTGGACCGCATCGGCGGCGTCGGCACGTGATCCGGTCAGGATCGTGGCCGACCCGATGGCTGCCCCGAGGTCCGGCTCGACCAGCGCGCGGAACGCATCGCGATCACCGGCCCTGGCGGCGGCGACGAGCGGTGCGAGACGCGATGACGGCTGGTCCAGGACGGCCTCCATACCGATGAGTGCACGCTCGAGCAGGTTCGGTTCGATCTTCGGTCGTCCGACTCGCGTCGCGCTCCTGCAGCGCTGCGGTCGGTCGCTCAGGCGGCGACGGTCGCCGACCTGAGCTCGCGCACCAGGCGCGAGAGTCGCTCGACGTCGTGGCCATCGGAACCCAGCGCGTCGACGAGCGCGGAAGCGACGATGACGCCGTCCGCCCCGGCCTTCGCGATCGCGCGTGCGTGCGCCGGTTTGCTGACGCCGAACCCGACGGCGACCGGGACCGGCGACACGGCCTTGACCTCGCGCACGAGGCGACCGACCGACGACGGCAGGATCGAGCGGGCACCGGTCACGCCGACCAGCGACACGCAGTACAGGAAGCCGCCACTGCGCGCCGCGATGGCCGCTCGCCTGGCCGGCGGCGTGGTCGGGGCCACCAGGTAGACCACCGCGAGGCCCACCTCGCGCGCGACGGCCTCGAACGGTGCGCCCTCGTCCGGCGTGAGGTCAGCGACGATCAGCCCGGCCGCCCCGGCTCCGGCCAATCGACGCGCCACGGCCTCACCGTCGCCACCGCCGATGACCTGGTTCGCGTAGCCCATCGGGACGAGCGGGAGCTCCGGCCGTGCGGCGGCGATGCGCTCGATGAGCCGAAGCGAGCCCTCGAGCGTGGCCCCGGCCCGAAGCGCGACCCCCGTTGCCCGCTGGAGCGTGGCGCCATCGGCGAGCGGGTCCGAGTACGGCAATCCGACCTCGAGCAGGTCGGCTCCGGCGTCGGCCGCGGCCAGGGCGATCCGCAGGCTCGTGTCCGCGTCCGGGTAGCCCGCGACAACGTACGGGATGAGCGCGGCACGCCCGTCGGAGCGAGCGTCGGCGAACGCCTCCCCGATGCGGCGGGCGCCCGCGGTGTCGTTCGTGCCGGAGGCGGCGCCTGGGAGCGGTGCAAGGAGCGTCGTCACCGGGCGGCCTCCCACGGCTCGACGTCCGCGAAGCGCTCGAGCGCCGCGAGATCCTTGTCGCCACGCCCCGAGAAGCCGACGAGCATCAGCACCTCGTCCGGCCAGCTCGCGGCGGGTCCGCCGGGAACGCCGCCGATGGCCGTGGCCTCGTCGACGCCGGCGAGCAGCTTCGGCAGGGCGGCCACGGCGTGGGCCGTCTCGAGGGCCGGAAGGATGCCCTCCATCCTGGTCGTCGTCTTCATCGCGGCCACGGCCTCGCGGTCGGTCGCGGCCGCCACCTCGATCCGGCCGCCCTCGGCGAGGGCAGCCAGTTGTGGACCGATGCCCGGGTAATCCAGGCCCGCCGATGCCGAATGCGCCTCGACGACCTGCCCGTCGCGGTCCTGGAGCATCAGCGAGCGCGAACCGTGCAGGATGCCGGGCGTGCCACCCAGGATGGCGGCCGCGTGGCGCCCGGTCTCGATGCCGTCGCCGGCCGCCTCGACGACCGCAAGCCTGACGGTCGGCTCGCCGATGAAGCGGGCCAGCAGTCCGATGGCGTTCGATCCCCCGCCGACGCAGGCGACCGCGACGTCAGGCAGGCGTCCCTCGATCGCGTGGAGCTGGGCCGCGGCCTCGTCGCCGATCCGCCGCTGTAGGTCGCGAACGATCGTGGGATAGGGGTGCGGGCCCATGGCCGAGCCGAGGACGTAGTGGGTCGTTTCGACATTGGTCACCCAGTCGCGCATCGCCTCGTTGACCGCGTCCTTGAGCGTGGCCGTCCCCGACGTCACGGAACGGACCTCGGTGCCGAGTGCGTGCATCCGCAGGACGTTCGGACCCTGGCGCTCGATGTCCTCGGCACCCATGTAGACGACGCACGGCAGGTCGAGCAGCGCGCAGGCGGTCGCGGTCGCGACGCCATGCTGGCCGGCACCGGTCTCCGCGATCACCCGCGTCTTGCCGAGGCGCCGGGTCAGCAGGGCCTGGCCGAGCGCGTTGTTGATCTTGTGGGCACCGGTGTGCGCGAGATCCTCGCGCTTCAGGTAGAGCCGGAGATCCGGGATCCGCGCGACGGCGGTCCGCCGGCCGGGGGACGTCGCCTCCGCCAACCGGGTCGCCTCGGCCCGCACGGCCCCGGCCAGGCGATCCGCGCGGTAGATGGGGGTCGGCCTGCCGGCGAAGCGCTCGAGGAGCTCGCGCAGCTCCGCCCAGAAGACAGGGTCGTGACGCAGGGCGTCGTAGGCGGATTCCAGTTGCTCCAGGGCGGCCATCAGCGTCTCGGGGACGTAGCGGCCGCCGAAGTCACGTTCCATCCCCCACCGCCCGGCGGCATCCGCGTCGAGCAGGCCGGCCGCGACCGGGGTCGGCCCGAAGGCCACGTTCGGGCGGTCATCGCGGGCGGCGCGGGCCCGCTTCGCGAACAACGCCACGAGGTATGGATCCTTCACCGGGCGACGGCCGGGCTCGCGCGCGAACTCGACCCCCGAAGCGACGTCGACGCCGACCGCGGGAATGTCGCGCAGGCCTTCGGCGACATTGGCCGGCGACAGGCCGCCAGCCAGGGTCACCGGCAGTTCCCGAGCGACCGCGGCCGCGAGGACGCTCGAGGCGCGCTGGCCCGTCCCACCCGGATGCGGCCCGCCGGCCGTGTCGAGGAGGATCCGCTCGGCCCCGGCGGCCAGGAAGGCACGCCCAGCCTCGGCCAGGCGGGAGGCTTCGGCGGCGATGCCCACCGGCGCTACGGCCGGCAGGTGGAGCACCTTCCAGACCGGTCGTCCCACGATCGCGATCGCTTCGACCGGCTCGCCGCCGTTGAGCTGGACCGCATCGGGGTCCAGCGCGGCCACGATGGCGGCGAGTTCATCGGTCGAGGCGTCCGCGGTGATCGCCACGAGACGGGGCCGGGAACGGCCGCTCGTCACGTCACGGACCGTTCTCGCGAGCTCGGCGGCCTCGTCGAGCGAGAGCGCGCGGGGCGTCCCGGGCACCAGGTTCAGGCCGAGCGCATCGGCACCGGAGGCCGCCGTGGCGATGGCGCTCCCGATGTCGCCGACCCCACAGATCTTCACGAACGGCCGGCGCGCCACGTTGGCCAGGTCGGCAGGGGGCGTTCCGGCCGCGACGAACGCCCGTGCCGCCGCGGCGGCGTCGGCCGATCGCATCAGGGCCTCGCCGACGAGGGCGCCATCGAACCCCTGTGCCCGCCAGCGCGCGACCGTGGCCGGGTCGCGGACGCCGGATTCGGCGATCACGAGCCGGTCGTCGGGCACGAGACCGCGGAGCCGGCCGGCGCGCTCCGGGTCCACGACGAGCGTCCGCAGGTCTCGATTGTTGATGCCGATGAGCCTCGCGTCGGTCTCGAGCGCGAGTCGGAGCTCACGCTCGTCATGCGCCTCGACGAGCGGCTCCAGGCCGAGCGCGAGCGCCCGCTCGACGAGCCCGCGCAGCCGTCGCTTCGTCGGGTGCAGGACCGCCAGCAGCAGCACGGCGTCGGCGCCGGCCGCCCGCAGCAGCTCGAGCTGGCGCGCGTCGACGACGAACTCCTTGGCCAGGACCGGCACGGAGACCGCTGCGCGGACGGCCCGCAGGTCGTCGATCGAGCCACCGAACCAGTGCGGCTCGCACAGGACCGAGATCGCCGCCGCCCCGCCGGCCTGATAGGCGCGAGCGCGGGCCACGATGTCCTCACGGACACCTGCGATGCGCCCGGCCGATGGCGAGGCGCGCTTGATCTCGGCGATGAGGTGGAGCCCCGGCGCCACGAAGCGCTCGACGATCCCACGCGGCGCGAGTACGCCCGTCAGGGCTCCCGAAGCGCTCGGGAGCTCCGTGCGGAAGACCTCCTCGAGGTCCGCCCGGCGGCGCGCCGCGATGTCCTCGACGATGTTCGAACGCCTGGCCCTGGGAGCCGCCCGCGTGGTCGTGGCCGGCCTGGGGGGCGGCGGAGCGGCAGTCGCCGTCATGCGGTGACTCCGGTCGCTTCGGCCGCACGGCGCTCCGCGCGAAGGCGCTCGAGCATCTCGAGGCCAAGGCTCGCGTCGATGGTAAGGGCGGCCCGCTCGATCCCTTCCTCCATCGATCCGACGAGGTCGGCCACGAGCAGCGCCGCCGCCGCGTTGAGGACGACGACGTCGCGGCGAGCGCCGGGCTCACCGCGGAGCACCGACTCGATCATCCGGGCGTTCTCGTCGGCCGTCCCGCCGGCGAGCCTGGCCGTCGGGACGACCGTGAAGCCCAGCTTCGACGCCGGGACCTCATGTCGCTCGACGCCCGCCGGACTGACGTGATAGAGGACACCACTGTCATCGAGTGGCAGCTCGTCGATGCCGGCGCCGTGGACCACGAACGTCCGCTCCGTGCCGAGTCGCTGGGCGACGTCCGCGATGCGCACGGCCACCGCCGCATCACCCACGCCCAGTAGCTGGCGGGTGGTGCCGGCAGGATTCGTGAGCGGACCCACCAGGTTGAACGCCGTTCGCACGCCGATCTCGCGTCGGGTCGGTCCGGCATGCTTCATGGCCGGGTGGAAGGTCGGTGCGAACATGAAGGCGAACCCGATGTCGCGGAGGGCGACGCCCGCCGAGGCCGCGTCGTGGTCGATGCGGATGCCGAGTGCATCGAGGACATCGGCCGAGCCCGCCTTGGAGGTGATCGCGCGGTTGCCGTGTTTCGCGACCGGGACCCCGGCCGCCGCCGTCACGAGCGCCGCGGTCGTGGAGATGTTGAATGTGCCGCTGCCGTCGCCGCCTGTCCCGACGACGTCGATCGCGCCCGAGGGTGCCTCCACGCGGACGACGCGTTCGCGCATCGCTGCGGCGAACCCGGCCAGCTCGTCGACGGTCTCGCCGCGCATCCGGAGACCCATGAGGAGCGCGGCCAGCTGTGCCGGGGTAGCCTCGCCATCCATCACTTCGCCCATGGCCAGGCGGGCCTCGTCCATCGACAGCGTCCCGCCTTCGACGATCCTGGCCAGCGCTGCCCGGACCTGATCGCTCATGGGACGACCTCCGCGGCCTCGGCCATGCCGCCGGTCGCGAACGAGCCACTCACCGCATCGAGCAGGGCCGCCTCGCCCTCGCCGGCCTGGCGCAGGAAGTTCGCGAGGAGGTGTGGGCCGTCGGGCGTCAGCACGCTCTCGGGGTGGAACTGGACGCCCTCGAGCGGGAGCGACGTGTGCCGGATCCCCATCACCACCCGGTCGACCTCGCTCATCGCGGTCACACGCAGCACCGGCGGGAGCGTCGCCGCGTCCACGACGAGCGAGTGATAGCGAGCGGCCATGAAGGCCGGCGGCATGCCCTCGAGGAGCCCGGCCCCGTCGTGGGTCACCTCGGACGCCTCGCCGTGGACGAGCGTGGGGGCACGGACGATGGTCCCTCCGAAGGCGACGGCCATCGATTGCATCCCGAGGCACACACCGAGGACGGGGATCGATCGGACGGCCGCGGCCTGGATCGCCTCGACCGAGACGCCCGCGTCGTCGGGATCGCCGGGTCCCGGCGAGATCACGATCCCGCGCAGATCCGCCTCGGGGTCATCGGCCATCGCCTCGACCCCCGTCCGATCGATGGCGTCGTTGCGGATGACGCGAACGTCGGCGCCCGCCGCCTGGAGCGCCTGGACGAGGTTGAACGTGAAGCTGTCGTAGTTGTCGATGACGAGGATCACGGGCGTGCTCCTGCCGCTGGCTCGGGCGACGATCGGGTGGCAGGGGCCTCGGAGACGCCGGCCGCAAGGTCGATCGCGCGGCGCAATGCTGCCGCCTTGTGGTCGGTCTCCTCGAATTCGCGCTCAGGCACCGATCCGGCCACGATCCCGGCGCCGGTGTGGACATGGGCCTGGCCGTCCTTCAGGACGGCGCTCCGGATCGTGATGGCCGTGTCGAGGTTGCCGTCGTACCCGAGGTAGCCGACCGCGCCGCCGTACAGCCCGCGCCGTTCCCCCTCGGCGGCCGCGATGAGCTGCATCGCGCGGACCTTCGGCGCGCCCGACAGCGTGCCGGCCGGGAAGACCGCTCGCAGCGCGTCGAGCGCGTCGGCCTCCGGCCGCAGCCGACCCTCGACATGCGACACGAGATGGAGCACGTGGCTGTAGCGCTCCACCTCCATGTATTTGCTGACCGTCACGGTGCCGGCCCGCGACACGCGCCCGAGGTCGTTGCGGCCGAGATCGACGAGCATGACGTGCTCCGCGCGCTCCTTCGGATCCTTCTGGAGCTGTTCGGCCAGGAGCGCGTCTTCGCGCGCATCGCCGCCGCGCGGGCGGGTCCCCGCGATCGGATGCGTCGTGAGGCGGTCACCCTCGACGCGGAGCAGCAGTTCCGGTGACGCGCCGACCACCTCGAACGATGGGGTCCGGACGAAGAACAGGTACGGACTCGGGTTCACCCGCCGAAGCGCCCGGTAGATGTCGATACCGTCGATCGCCTCGCCCGTGGCGGGATCGAGCGGCAGCTCGAAGGACTGGCGTCGAGCCAGGACGACCTGGATCGCCTCACCCGCGGCGATCGCGTCCTTGGCGACCTCGACCGCATGGATGTAGGCCTCGCGCCCGAGGCTCGTGTCGATGGGCGGTCGGGATGTGATGGCCACGGCGCCGTTGGCCCCCGCCCGGTCCGTGGCGGCGCCGTTGGCCGATCGCGCATTGATGCCCGCGAGCTCCACGGCCGTTGGACGCGCAGTCCGGTCGAGGGCTTCGAAGATCGCCGCCTCGGCGATCCGGTACCGACCCTCGAGGTCGGGCGCATCGGTGTGCAGCGACGCGATGGCCGAGAGGGTGTGGGTCAGGTGGTCGAAGACGATCACGAGGTCGGTCTCGATGAAGGCGGCCGTGGGCACGGCCACGGGATCGCGAGCAGGCAACGGGACGGTCGGCTCGAACGCGGAAACCGCGTCGTAGGCGAGGGCCCCGACCGCGCCACCGGTGAACCGGGGCATCCCTTCGATCGGGAGGACCCGGCGGCGCGGAACGAACGCCCGGATCGCGGCCAGCGGGTCCGGGACCTCGGCCACCTCGATCGGCAGGTCCGGCGCGAAGACCGGCACCGTCACCGGCCTGGTCTGGGTCCGCGCCAGGCCGTCGCGGACCTCGAGCAGGCGCCGCGGCCCGACGCCCAGGAACGAGTAGCGCCCGAGGCGCTCGCCGCCCTCGACGGACTCCAGCAGGTAGGACGGTCCGCCGTCATCGAGGCGAAGGAACGCCCCGATGGGGGTCTCGAGGTCGGCCGGGCGCGTGGCACGCAGCAGGACCGTGTCGGCGTCGGCGGCCAGACGCTTCGTCTCGGCCAGGCTGAGCGGATCCGTTGTCGTCATCGCGGGGGCCTCTGAAAATCACAAACGACCTTTCGTCCCGGGACGAAAGGTCGTGCCTTCCGCGGTGCCACCCTCATTCGGCGATGCCGCACTCTCGTGACCGACGGGTCGTCCGGTGTCGCCACCGGCGCCGATCGGCGCTGCCCTCTATCGCTGGCGCTCTGCGCCGGAGCCTACTGGCGCGGGACCCGATGCCCTGCACGTTCGGTCCGGAGGCTCCCGGGTCCATTCACCATCGTCGTCGTCCCGGCTCGCACCAGCCGCCGGGTCTCTGGGTCGACGTGCGACGGGTACTCGTCCCGTTCACAGCCCGTTGTTCGTGATGTGGCGCGGAGTATGGGCGGACCTGACGGACGACGTCAAGCACCTGACGGCGAGCCCGACTCGAAGCCCTCGCAACGGAGTACCGGTAGTCGCGGGTAGCGCGGGTAGCGCGGATCCGTTCGCGACCGTCCGCACAACAGGAAGACGCCGCCGCGTCGGGAGGTCACGACACGGGCGTGGCGACAGGTCGCGCCATAACCCGGGCGTCAACTCGTGCGGGGCGTCCGGACGATCCATCGCCCGAGCCTACATCGTCGGCGACCGGGACCGGATCCGATCAGTTGAGGGGCGTCCCGAACCCGCCGATCCGCCGCCGGACGACTGGCAACCAGGCCATCGCCCCAAGCCCCTGCAGCGCGACGGCGAGGACGAGGAGGAGACCCGGCAGCGTCAGGATCAGTCCGGGCACGATCCACTCGAAGTCCCCGGCGAATGGCGCGAACACATCCGACCCGGTGAACACGACGTTCTTCGGACCGGCACCGTCCTCGACACCCGGGATCAGGAAGTCCGAGCCGGGCAGGCCCGTGTCGTCGCCGCCGCCGAGATCGACGACGCCCGTGTCGAGGGAGGGTGTCGCGTGAGTGGGATCTGACGGCGGCGGGTTCGATGTCGTCGGGCCTCGACTGGCTGACGGGCTGACCGATGTGGCCGGTGCGGGCGATCCGGCGGGCGTCGTCGGTCGAGACGTCGCCAAGGGACCCGGCGCCGGCGTGGGCGTCGGTTTCGTGGTGGGCGTTGGGGTGGGCGTCGGGGTGGGCTTCGGAGTGGCCTTCGGGGTGGCCTTCGGGGTGGGCGTCGGGGTGGGCTTCGGAGTCGCCGACCCCGCCTTGATCGTCACGGTGCCCCGATCGGGCTGGTTGAACGGGTTCGCGCAGTCGATGTTCTGGAACGCATCGGAGGTCCAGGTATACGCGCCGACGGTCGTACCGGTGACGCGGATCCCGATCCGCAGTTGATCGTTCACCGAACCGCCTTCAAGCCGGGCCGCGCCGGTCCTGGCGTGGGCCTCGACAAGCGTCGATCCGCTGCTCGAGACGTCCCACGGCCCGCCGCTTGGCGCATCCACGATGGAGGTCGACACGACGTCCATCGCCGCCGGGATCCTCACCCGCACGCACCCGATCATGTCGTCGCCGCCGGATCCGCCGGTGTTCGTCACGGTCACGACGACCGTGACCGTGTCACCTGCGTCGAAGCTCGTCGGACTCATCGTGACCTGCCAGCTCTGGACGGCGGCGACCGGACCCGCGATCCCGAGAGACATCGCGATCAGGCCGACCGCAGCCGCCAAGCGCAGCGGCCCGGGGCGCATTTGTGATCCGACCGACATCTCAGGCCACATGCCGGTACGGCGTCCAGAGCCGAAGGGGCTGGACGTCGCCGCCAGGCATCGGCGCGTCGGAGACAAATTCGATGCCCTGGACGAAGATCCCGACGAGCCTCGCATCGAGCTGGCTGCCGGCCGCGTCGACCAGGCGCACGAGCGCCTCCTCGACGCTCAGGGCCTTGCGATATGGCCGCGTGGTCGTCATCGCCGAGAAGGCGTCGCCGACCGCGAGGATGCGCGCGACGAGTGGGATCTCCTCACCGGCAAGGCCATCGAGGTAGCCGCGCCCGTCCCACCGTTCGTGATGGTGGCGGACGCCGGCCCGGATCACGGCGACATCGGGCAGATCGCGGACGATCAGGTCGCCGAGCGCCACGTGCTGCTTGACGACGGCGTACTCCTCCGCCGTCAACGGGCCCGGCTTTCGCAGGATGTGGTCCGGGATGCCGATCTTGCCCACGTCGTGCAGGAGGCCGGCCACCCGGATCGTGGCGATCAGTTCAGGCTCCATCCCAGCCTGTTCGGCCAGGAACACGCCGTACCTCGCGACGTCCTCGGAGTGCCGCCTCGTGTACCGATCCTTCGTGTCCACCGCGAGGATCAGGCCCTGGAAGACATCGAAGGTCCGTGCTTCGGCCGGCGCGGCCGCCAGGACGCCCGCCTCCCGGATGGCGTCGCCACCGCTCGCCTTGGCCTCATGAAGACTCATCGCCGCGACGGTGAGCAGATCCGTCACCGAATCGGCGTGATCCGGGAAGGAGCAGATGCCGGTGCTGACCGTGAGGGGCAGTTCTTCCGAGGCGTCGAACTGGAGCGACCGAATGGACAGCGTCGCCCGCAGCCGTTCCACCACGTCACTCAGGTCGTCGGCAACGGCACCCGGGACGAGGATCATCAGCTCGTCCGGCCCGTATCGGCCGATCACGGCGGACTCGGGCGCCTCGCGGGTCAGACCCTCGACCACGGCCATCAGGATCTCGTCGCCGGCCGTGTGTCCGTACGTCTCGTTCAGCATCCGGAAGTTGTCGACATCGATCAGTCCGATGGAGAACGACTCTCCGGTGTCGCGGCCGCTCTCGACGGCCTGGGCGACCGCGTCGACGAGCGCACCGTGGTTGAGCCGACCCGTCAGGGCGTCGCGCTGCGAGGCGTCGACGAGGGCCCGCGTCTGTCGGCTGATCCGCCCTTGCGCCGATCGGAAGACGAGGAACAGGACGGCCGAGGCGATGAGCGCCGCCGAGAGGGTGAGCAGCACGACGTTGCGACGCATCTCGTCGAGTTGGGTCAGGATCGGCACCGCGTCGCGCCAGACGCCGACCACGCCCCTGACCCCGGCGTCCGTGACCAGCGGGAAGTATTCGCGCAGCACGGAGGGTGGCTCGAGGGCGGGACCCGTGGCCTCGCTGGCTGCCGTCCGATCGATCGCGGCGGTTGCCGTCTGGCCGAGCAGCGCGGTGGCGAAGTCCGGTGTGATCGGCGCGAGGATGCCTCGGGACTCCGGCCGGTCCGAGGCGATCACCCGACCGTCCGGCAGCCGGACCTCCAGATGGACGATCTTGCCCGGGCCAAGGAGTGTCCGGAGTCGCTGTTCGAGGTCGATCAGTCGTTGCGGATCGGGCCCGCCTGGCCCCAGGTCATCGGGTGCCAGCGCGCCTGTGACGAATAGCCGGACAAGGGCGGCATCGGAGCCGACGACGTTGTTGAGCGTGCTCGTCGAGAACTGCGCCGACACCAGGATCGTCTGCGCCATCGCCGTGACCCCGACGATGGCCAGGAAGATGCCGAAAACGATGATGAGCAGGGCAGGGCGAGGCAGCCGCGTCGGGTTGCCGAATAGCGCCAGGGTGTGTTCCTTCCGTTGAGGCGGACCATCTGACCGTACCGTCGGGACCGCTGAGCGCCCAGTGGACGGAAGTCCTGCCAACGCGCCTTGCCGTGCGCGGCGTCACAGGGATCCGACTCGTGGCGGAGAGGGTGGGATTCGAACCCACGGAGTCTCTCGACTCAGCGCTTTTCAAGAGCGCCGCCATCAACCGCTCGGCCACCTCTCCGGTGCGCAGGATACCAGTGGCCGATCCGGCCGCCGACCGAGGCCACGAGGCCCGTTCGTCAGTGCGTCGCGTGCCGAACCGGACGACGCCGGTCGCCGCCAAGCGTCCGACGCACGTATGGCAGCCAGAACAGGGCCCCGGCCCCCTGGGCGAGGATCGCGAAGATGACCAGGAGGCCCGGCACGGTCACGACGAGCGTCGGGACGAGCCACTCGACCGCGAGGCCCATCCCGCCGATGTGGACGTCGCCGAGGTCCACGCTCCCGCTCGGCGGCCCCACGAGCAGGGCGTTCGGGGCGGGGTCGGTGGTACCGCTGCCTCCGCCGGAGGAGTCCCGCGGATCCGACCCTACGGGCGCGATCGGGCCTGCTCCACCGCCCGGTGCGGCCGACCGGTCGGGTACAGGCGTTGCAGTGGCGATCGGGTCGTCGGACGGGCCGACCGCCCGGGTCGGCGTGGCTGCTGGGGCTGAATCGGGCGGACGCGTCGGCATCACCGTTGGCGTCGGGGTCGGCAGGAGCGTCGGCGGCGTGAGCGTGGGGAACGGCGGGAAGGTGGTGAGCGGCGGGAGAGTCGGGAGCGGGGGCAGCTCGCTCGGCGGCGGGGTCGGGGTCGGTTCGGGCGTCGGGGTCGGCCTGGGGGTCGGCGTCGCTGTGGGTGTCGGCGTGGGGATCGGGCCCTTGATCGTGATGGACACGGTCGCGACCGTGGCGATGAGGCCGGTCAGCTTGTAGTGGAACCTGTCCGTGCCACTGAAGCCGTTGTCCGGTTCGTAGTGGAACGAGCCGTCCGCGCGAAGGGTCAGGCTTCCGTGCGAGGCGCCCTCGGTCAACTGGGCTTCCCCGCTCCCGACGTTGAGATCGTTCCCGAGAACTCCGGGCGCGTCGACATCGATGCCGGTCTCGAAGGCGGTCGTGTATGCGTCGTCGTTGGCCAGCGACAACAGCGCGGCGCGTGCGGCCGGGACCGTCGGACCCAACGCGACCGCGAGCACCGCCATCGATCCGACGATCCCGCGCGCCGTTCGCCGTCGGCTCAAGCGACCGCCCTCGGAGTCCACAGCCGAGCCGGCACGTCCTCGCCGGGCATCGGCGGGTTGGCGGCGGTCTCGAGACCCGTCACGAAGGCGACGACGAGCCGCTCGTCAAGCTGGGTGCCGGCCGCGTCCTCAAGGCGGCGGATCGCCTCGTGGACATCGAGCGCCTTGCGGTACGGCCGGGTGGTGGTCATCGCCGAGAACGCGTCGCCGATGGCCAGGATTCGCGCGATCAGCGGGATCTCGTCCCCCGCGAGCCGATCGACGTAGCCGTCGCCGTCCCAGCGCTCGTGGTGGTGGCGGATGCCGCTCCGCACGGCCTCGATGTCGGGCAGGTCGCGGACGATCATGTCGCCGAGCACGACATGCTGCTTGACGATCTCGTATTCCTCGGTCGTGAGCTTGCCCGGCTTCCGCAGGATCGGATCCGGGATGCCGATCTTGCCGATGTCGTGGAGCAGGCCCGCCAGCCGGATCGTGCCGATCGTGGCGTCGTCGACATCCAGGCGCTCGGCGAGGAAGACCGCGTAGCGCGCGACGTCCTCGGAGTGGCGCTTCGTGTAGCGGTCCTTCGTGTCGACGGCGAAGACGAGGCCCTGGAGGACGTCGAATCCGGACGACCCGCTCGAGCCCGCCTCGTCCTCAGCGCCGGTCACACGGATCGCGTCCCCACCGCTTGCCTTGGCGGCCCCGAGCGTCGCAGCGACGGTCGCGAGCAGCACCGTCAGCGAACCGCCGTCCCGTGGATACGCGGCGATCCCGGCACTCATGGTGATGGGCACACGGTCCGGCGAGTCCACGTCGAGGCTTCTGTCGACCAGTCCATCGCGCAGTCGGACGATCGCCGGCTCGAGCTCCAGGAACCCGTCGTCCGACGCGATGACGAGGAACTCGTCGGGGCCGTAGCGACCGACGACGGCGCCGGGCGGAGTGACGGTCTCGAGCACCTCGAGCACGGTCAGCAGGACGTCGTCGCCGACCCGGTGCCCGTGGTTGTCGTTGAGCAAGGTGAAGTTGTCGATGTCGACGAGGGCGATGCCCACCATGGCGTCCGTCGTCCGCGCCGCTTCCAGCCGGGTGGCCAGCAGGCTGACCAGCGCCCCGTGGTTGAGCGTGCCGGTCAGCGGATCACGTCGCGTCGACTCGACCAACTCGACCGTCTGGCGTGTCAGGCGGCCCTGGGCAGACCGGAAGATGAGGAAGAGCAGGATGGCGGCGAGGAGGGCGGCACTGAGCGTGACGATCAGCACGTCCCGGCGGACCTCGTCGAGTTGGTTGAGGATCGGCCGGCCATCACGCCAGAGCCCCACAAGCCCCACAACGTTGCCCGCCGTGTCCGTGATCGGCAGGCGCTCGCGGAGGACCCAAGGGCTGTCGAGATCGGCCGACGGGACGCCAGCCTCTGCGCCCGGGATAATGGCCGCTTCGGCGCGTGTGGCGAGCACGGGCGCCGGCACCCCATGGTCCGGCTCGGTCGGGACCGCGGCGAGGAGCGTCCCGTCGGTCCGCCGGAGTTCTGCATGGCGCACCCCGCCGTCGCCACCGGCGATCGCGGCCAGGTTCGCCTCGAGGGCGGCGCGCCTGCGCGGGTCGACTGGTGTGCCGACGGCCAGGTCGGTCGGGGACAATCCGCCGCTTTCGACCGGTTCCCTCGCGAAGCGGCGGACGGACGCGAGGTCGCCATCGACGACAGCCTGCATCGTGACCGCGGTGAAGTGCGAGGTGACCATCGTGGCCTGAGCCGCGGCCGTGATCCCGACCAGCGCGACGAACGCGCCGAAGACGAGCAGCAGGAGGACGGGGCGGCGGATGCGCGGCTCAGTTCCGAACACGGGCAGCACGAGACTCCGAACGGACGTCGACGTGACGAGCCTACGGGCAGCTCCGCCTCGGTCCCACCCGACATTGGTACTGGTGCCGCGTCACCGAGACGGTCAGTGCGCTCTCGCACCGGGGCCGACGCGAGGCAGCCGGGGTGCGAGGCCTACTTGGCGGCCTCCACGACCACGGTGCCCGCGATCAGATCGTGCCAGCCGCGCTTGCGCTTGTCGATGAAGATCCAGACATAGCCGAGGTAGAACACGGCGCCTGAGACCCAGTAGCCGATGAGCCGCAGGACCGCCTGTCCGCCGGTGATCGGGCCGCCGTCGCGGTCCCGAACCACCCTGATGCCCATCATCTTCATGCCCGGCGTCTGACCGGACGTCGACCAGTAGTACGGGAAGTAGACGAGGGGCACGAACACGATGCCCAGGATGAGCGAGAGGATGCCGATGACCGGCGCCACGACCGTCAGCAGCGCGCCCAGGACCGCGACGACGATCACCGCGATCGTGATGACGACGATGTCGACGATGTAGGCGACCAGCCTCCCACCGGGCCCGGCGAATGCGACGCCAGGCGCCGGCCCAAGCTCCGGATCGGGAGCCTGCCAGCCCGTGGATTGACCCGTCATGACGCTGCCCTCCGCTCCGTCACTGCGCCGATCGGGACCCCTTGACGACGATGGTCCCCGCGATCAGGTCATGGAAGCCGCGTCGGCGCTTGTCAACGAGGATCCAGACGAACCCAAGGTAGAGCACGGCACTCGACGCGTACAGGCCCAACGTGCGCAGGAGCGCCGTGCCCCACCCGATGCGCCCGCCGTCACGATCGGCCACGACGCGGAGGCCGAACAGCCGCATGCCTGGCGTCTGACCGCCTCTGGCCCAGAAGAACGGGAAGTACAGGAAGATGAGCAGGACCACGAGCATGACGAGCAGCAACGTCGCGACCAGCGCGCCGGCGGAGACCTCCACGATGGCGCCGGCGCTGGCCCCGGTGGCCCACTCGAGGAACTGGACGCCGATCGCGATCAGCAGGACGGCGGCGATGGCGAAGACGATGACGCCGTCGACGAGATACGCCAGGAGCCGGTCGCCGTGCGGGGCGAACTCGAGGCCCGGCGCGGGACCGCTCGGGTCCGGCGCCTCCCACTCGACCCCGGGCGGGGATCCTGGCTCGGCCATCGTCGGATGCCTGTCGCGTCCCCGGCGTCAGGGTGCCGGCGACGCCGACGGCGTGGCCTGGTTGAGCAAGCCCTTGAGATCGAAGATCGAGGCATTGCCCGACGGGACGAGCATGACCGAGATCTTGTCGGTCAGCTTCTGGATGTACTGGTACTGGAGGATCTGGTCCGAAAGCGACGCCGCGAGCGCACGGTTCGCCTGTGCCTGTCCGTCCGCCAGGGCGATGGTCGCGGCGGCCTGGCCTTCGGCGAGCTTGACATTCGAGTCGGCCTGGCCCTGCGCCTGCGCGACCGCCTGTTCGGCCTGGATCTTCTTCTGGGCGAGGATCTGCTGCTCGGTCTGGACCTGTTGCTGCGCGACCTGCTTGGATTCGATGGCCTGCTGGAACGAGTCGCTGAACGCGATGTTCGCGATGTAGATGTCGTCCACGATGATGTGGTACTGGGCGAGGTTGGCCGCCAGGGCGTCCTTGGCCTTGGACCGGATCTCATCTCGGGCGCCGAGGATCTGGTCGACCTTGTAGGCGGGCACGACGGTCTTGATGAAGTCGTTGAAGGCCGGGTCGATGACCTTCGAGGCGAAGTCCGTGCCGACCCGCTGGTAGAGGTCGGAGGCGAACTGGCCGTCCACGTGGTAGTTCATGACGCCGGTCAGCTTCACCGTCTGGTACTCGGCCGAGGCGGCGTCGATCTCCTGGAACTGGTGCGGCTGCACCCGGGTATCGATGATCGCCACGTGCTGGACGATCGGGATCACGATGTGGAGGCCCGGCTCGAGGGTGCCAGCCTGGACGGATCCGAAGTTCGTCACGACCCCGACATTGCCCGCGGGCACCTCGACGAAGGGTGCGGAGGCGCCGGCCACCAGGATCAGCCCGCCGATGACCGCCCAGACGACGCCTCTCAGGACATGCGCCCGCGGCACCGGCGCGCCGCCCCGTGCGGGGGTCGCGCGGCCGAGTGGCAAGACGATCCCGAACGCGAGGCTCACGGCCAGCAGGGCCAGGCCGGCGAGCACGATGAGGACGTTGATCATCTGGGAGGGACCTCTGGTGATGGGGTGGATGTTCCTGCCCGCGAGGATACGCCGCCATCGATGACGCCACGCGCGCTCACTCGATCGCGTCGCGACCCAGATACGAGCGCAGCACCTCGGGCACGGCGATCGAGCCGTCCGGACGCTGGTACGTCTCCATGAGCGCGGCCACGACGCGAGCCAGTGCCAGGCCCGACCCGTTGAGCGTGTGGACCAGCTCCGGCTTGGCGCCCGGCTCCGGCCGATAGCGGATCGCCATCCGCCGAGCCTGGAAGTCGCGGAAGTTCGAGCACGAGCTGACCTCCAGCCAGCGCTCGACGCCGGGCGACCAGACCTCGAGGTCGTACTTGCGCGCCTGCGTGAAACCCATCTCGCGGGTGCTCATCAGGAGCACGCGATAGGCGAGACCGAGGCGCTGGAGCAGGATCTCGGCTCGCTCGGTCATCCATTCGAGGGCGGCGGGCGAATCCTCAGGTCGCTCGAAAAGGACCATCTCCACCTTGTCGAACTGGTGGACGCGCAGGATGCCGCGGGTGTCCTTGCCGGCCGCTCCGGCCTCGCGCCGGAAGCACGGGGAGTAGGCGGCGTAGCGGATCGGCAGGTCCGCGGCATCGAGGATCTCGTCGCGATGGAGATTCGTGACCGGCACCTCGGCTGTGGGGACCAGGTACAGCTCGTCGCGGGTCACGACGTACATCTGGTCTTCCTTGTCCGGGATCTGGCCCGTGCCCCGTGCGCTCTCCGCATTCACGACGGCCGGCGGCCAGATCTCCGTGAAGCCGTGCTCGCGCGTGTGGACGTCGAGGAACCAGTTGATGAGGCCGCGCTCCAGCGCAGAACCTGCCCCCTTGTAGACCGGGAAGCCGGAGCCGGTGATCTTGGCCCCGCGAGTGTTGTCGATGATGTCGAGCGCCTCGCCCAGCTCCCAGTGCGGCTTGCGCGTCCAGGCGGCGGCGCCGGCCTGGGTCTCAGCGGCGGGCGCACCGCCCATGGGCTGCTCGCGAGGGAGCGCCTCGCCCCACGTCCGGATCGTGAGGTTGGCCTCCTCGCCACCGACCGGGATGTCCGGGTCGGGCGGGTTCGGGATGCGCAGAAGCTGGTCATCGAGGGCCCCTTCGGTCTCGACCAACTCGGCGTCGAGCTTCTTGATCCGCTCACCCGCCGCGCTCGAGGCGGCCTTGAGCTCCGCCACCTCGGGGCTGTCCGGAGCGGCTCCGCCCTTGATCGCCTCGCCGACGCGCTTCGAGGCGATGTTTCGTTCGGCCTTGAGGGCCTCACTCTCGGCGAGCAGCCGGCGCCGTGTCGCGTCCAGGTCGAGCGCCGTGTCGACCAGGCCCGGGTCCTCGCCCTTGTCGATGGCGCCGCGACGGATGACATCGGGCTCATCGCGGAGCCGCTGCAGACCGACGCTCACGCGACACCTCGTAGCCGTGCCACGACGAACTGTGGATCGAGACTCGCGAGCAGCCAGCCGGCGCGGGGGCCGTTCGTTCTCCCGAGGAACGAACGGTACAACGCGTCGAACGCCGTCCTTGCCTCGATCCCGCAGGCGGCTGCCGCCGCGAAGATGGCGTTCTGCCACGCATCACCTGCCCGCGGCGCGTCGGCCTCGACCAGGTCGGCGAGTGCGGCGAGATAGGCCCGTTGTCCGGCGTCGAGATCGGCCGTTTCGGCGGGCAGGCTCTCGTGGACCCGGATCAGTGCCCGATCGGGTGCGTAGGTATCGAGCCAGGCATGCGCCGCCGCGACGCGCTCGTCGAGGATCGCGTGCTCGCGATCGGACAGCGGGCTCCCCTTCTCCGCCTCGACGCGCGCGGCCACATCGACGCCCGGGATCTGGACGAGCAGCGCGAGATGCGAGAACGCCGGCCGGAAGGCCGCAGCCTCGGCCGCCACGTCGGCGTCCTGGTCCAGCAAGGAGTACCGGAACGCCGCGGCGTGGCCGGGTGGGAGCTCGCCTTTGACCTCGCGGCCAGCGGTCGCTGCCGCGAACTTGTCGAACTCGTCGAACAGCCGCGGGATCGCATCGGTGCCGTCCGGGTCGAACTCGATCGCCTGATTCGGGCGTGGACGGAGGAACAGGAACCGGAGCAGTTCGGGCGGGATGACCTCCGCGATCTGGTGGGCCGCCGCGCCCCGGCCCTTCGACGTCGACATCTTCCTGCCGCCGATGTTGAGGAACTCGTAGGGCACGTTGAGCGGTGGCTCGCGTTCGAACACCTCGCGGGCGATCGCGTCGCTGCGGTCGCGGGAGCCGCCGGCGGTCGAGAGGTCCTTGCCGCCGGGTTCGATGGTCACACCGAACAGCGACCACTGGGCTGCCCACTCCAGGTTCCAGGGCAGTTTCGCCGCGCCGCCGAATGGCGAGATCCAGCCCGACGAGCCGCAACCGTGGGCCCACGTGACCAGGTCCGGCCGGCACTCGTAGAACACGCGCTCGCCGTCCCACTTCGTCACGATCGTCGTACCGACCTTGCCGCAGACCGGGCAGATGACTCCGACCGGGTGCCAGTCGTCGGGGTGCTGGACGTTGGCGACGCGCCGGTAGATCTCGCGCACCAACGCGGCCCTGTCAAGCGCGATCCGGATGAACGGATCCATCGCCCCGGTCGGGTAGATGTCGCTCATCCAGTAGTAGCGGTCGGGATGGATGCCGAGACCGGCAAAGATGTCGATGAAGGTCTGGGCATGGTGTCGGGCATACGACGCGTGCCCGTCACCGGTCTGATCCGGCACGTGCGCGAGCGGCCGGCCCATCTCATGATCGATGGCATCCGGGGTGAGGAGCGCCTGGGCGTCCATCGGGTCGAAGTCGTCGACCCCGTACAGGAACGTCGTCTCGATGCCGTTCGCTCGCAGCGCCCGGACGATGACGTCGAGGATGACGGGCCCGCGCAGGCTTCCGACGTGGACCGTGCCCGAGGGGGTCTTCGAGTCGTTCACGACCTGCGGTCCGCGATCGCGGACCAGCGCCGCGAGTTCGTCCGCCCAATCCATGCGAGTCCTCGACTACTGCCGACCGGATCCTCGGGCCGACCGCGTCGCGGAGCTCCGCGTCGGACCTCGGAGCGCGAGTACCAGTGGCCCTAGGTGATGCCGACGATCTTGTACGTGAAGTCGCCGGCTGGCACTCTCACGACGACCTTGTCGCCCTTCTTCTTGCCGAGCAGCGAGCGGCCGACCGGGCTCTCGTTCGAGATCCGGCCTTCCGCCGGCTTGGCCTCGGCGGACCCGACGATCGTGAACGTCTCGCTCCCGTCCGGGCTCTCCACCGACACGGTCGAGCCGATCTGGACGTGATCGGTGGAGTGGTTCTCGTCGATGATCGTGGCGTTCTTGATGATCGCTTCGAGGGTCTGGATCCGACCCTCGACGAACGCCTGCTCGTTCTTGGCGTCCTCGTACTCGGCGTTCTCGGACAGGTCGCCGTGCTCCTTGGCGTCGTGGATGCGGTTGGCGACCTCGGAACGCTTGACGCCGACCATCTCGTCGAGCTCCTGCCGGAGCTTCTGAAGGCCATCGCGCGACAGGTATGTCTGCTTGTTGTTCACGTCCGGTAGCCCCCGATGCGAGGTGTCCGATGAGTCGGCCGAGCTGGGCGGTCAGGTGATAAAGGAAAGAACTCCAGGCGTGCGACGGGCAGTACCCACGCGCCTGAAGTTCCGAACCGGGAGCGAATGGTAGTCGCGAGGCGTTGGCGTGTCAAAGGCGCACGCGGCGCACGCTGGCCGTCGGCAACGTGTCTAGGCGCCCTCGCACATTCGCTGCAGGCGGCGCTTCACGCGCTGCACGGAGCCGCGGTCGGCAAGCGCGACGAACACCGTGTCGTCACCGGCGATGGAACCGGCGACCTCCGGCCAACGAGCACGGTCCAGCGCGGCCGCGATCGGATGTGCGGAGCCGGGCAACGTCCGAAGGACGAGGAGCAGGCCGGCTTCGTGGATCTCCAGGGGCAGGTCCGACAGGAGCTTGCGCAGCCGGTCCTCGCCAGAGGTCTCGGCTTCGACCAACCGCGGGGGAAGGGCGTAGGCGGCGATCCCCTCGCGCGTCATCTTGATCAGCCCGAGCTCAGCCACGTCGCGACTGATCGTTGCCTGGGTGGTCCGAAACCCACGCTCACGAAGTGCGGTCGCGAGCTCCTGTTGCGTTCGGAGTGGACGCTGGTCGACGAGATCGCGGATGGCCCGCTGGCGGAGCTGCTTCATGACCTCCATCGATCGGACCCGCTAGCGCGCGAGCCAGACGACGAGGACCAGGGCCGCAAGGGCGAACCGATAGGCGACGAAGATGGTCAACGAACGGGTGCGGATGTAGTCCATCAGGACCCGGATGGCGATGATGCCCGACACGAATGACGCGACCAGGCCCACGATGAGCGGACCGACGTCGACGGCTACGCCGGCTTCACCGGTCACCAGCTGACGAGCCTCGAAGAGGATCGCACCGGCGGTGATCGGCGTCGCCATGAGGAAGCTGAACCGCGCCGCCGAGCCACGGTCCAGGCCGGCGACCCGGCCGGCCGATATGGAGATGCCCGATCGGCTGATCCCGGGCACGAGGGCGAACACCTGGGCCACCCCGATGCCGATCGCGATCGGAAAGGTGAGGCCCGGCAGCCGGCGAGACGTCTCGCCCCATTGATCGGCGAGCCACAGGATGACCCCACCGAGCACGAGCATCACAGCGACCAGTCCGATCTGGCGGAACGATGTCGCGATAACGTCGTTGAGCAGTGCGCCCACGACTGCCGCCGGGATCGTCGCGGCGAGGATCAACCACGCGAGGCGCCGATCCGGGTCGTCGTGGAACGACCGATCGCGGATCGTCGCGAAGCCGGCGGGCACGATCCTGAGCCACTCACGGCCGTAGTAGATGAGCAATGCGACCAGGGTCCCGAGGTGGAGCATGACGCCGAACGCCAGCGAGTCGATGAAGGGGTCTTTCCAACCCAACAGGTACGGCACGACGAACAGGTGGGCGGACGATGAGACCGGCAGGAACTCGGTGAGCCCCTGGACGATCCCCATGACCATGGCCTGGAAGAGCGTGTCCACGGCTTAGGCGCCTACGGACCGGCTGGCGCGGATGGCGCGCTCACGCACGTTGGAGTGCGCTCGCTCACGTGCTCACCGGCGCCTTGTGCCCGGCGCGCCACCTGCGGCCCTTCGCAGTTCACGCGTCGTGTCGCTACCGGATGAACAAGGGGGCGAGGACGAGGGTGATCGTCGCGAGCAGCTTCACGAGCACGTGCAGCGACGGGCCGGCCGTGTCCTTGAACGGATCGCCGACGGTATCGCCGACGACCGCCGCGGCATGGGCATCGGTCTTCTTGCCGAGCACGTTACCCGCGACGTCGGTCAGGTGGCCCGCCTCGATGTACTTCTTGGCGTTGTCCCAGGCCCCGCCCCCGTTGTTGAGGACGGTCGCGAGCAGGACGCCGGCGATCGTCCCGACCATCAGCATCCCGGCGACGGCCTCGGCGCCGAGCAGCAGTCCGACGATGATCGGGGTCGCCACCGCGACGACGCCGGGCGCGATCATCTCGCGCAGCGCGGCTCGGGTCGTGATGTCCACGACGCGCGCGTAATCGGGACGCTGCGTGTAGTCCATGATCCCGGGCATCTCCCGGAACTGTCGACGCACCTCGACGATGATCGCCTGCGCCGTCGTGCCGACCGCGCGGATCGCCAGCGAGCTGAAGAAGTAGACCAGCATCGCCCCGATAAGGGCGGCGATGAAGACGTTCACGTTGGCCAGGTTCACCGAGCTCAGCAGCTCGCCACCCCGGTTCGTCTGGATCAGGTTGACCTTGTCGATGTAGGCCGAGAAGAGCAGGAAGGCGGCGAGGGACGCCGACGCGATGGCATAGCCCTTGGTGAGCGCCTTGGTCGTGTTGCCGACGGCATCGAGCCGGTCGGTGATCTCCCGTGCGCCCGCCTCGGCGCGGCTGAACTCGGCGATCCCACCGGCGTTGTCGGTGATGGGCCCGAACGTGTCCATCGCCAGGATGTACGCGGTCGTCATGAGCATGCCCATCGTCGCGACGGCGGTCCCGAAGATGCCGCCGACGTCCTTGCCGTCGGCGTTGATGATGTGGGCCTCGGAACCGAGCCAGTGACTGGCGAAGAGCGCGATGCCGATCGTGACGGCCGTCACGAAGGTCGTCTCGAAGCCCACCGCGACGCCTGAGATGATGTTCGTTGCCGGACCCGTCCGGGACGCCTCGGCGATCTCGCGGACCGGGCGGAAGGTGCCGGCCGTGTAGTACTGGGTGATGTAGACGAAGGCGACGCTCGTCGCCAGGCCCACGACCCCGGCCCCGAAGTAGTACACCCAGACCGGCAGGCCGGACGGCGCGTTGCCGTTGGTCTGCATCATCACGTTCGTGACCAGGAGCAGGGCCAGCACCGACAGGATCGTCGTGACCCAGTAGCCGCGATTGAGCATGTTCATCGGGTTCTCGTCCTCGCGACCGCGGACGAAGAAGATCGCGACGATCGTGGACAGGAGGCCGAAGGCCCGGACGACGAGCGGAAAGAAGATCCAGCCCTCGGGGTTCGGCCAGCCGAGGGTGAGGGCGATGCCGTAGACGCCGACACCGAGGATCATCGCCCCGATGTTCTCGGCGGCGGTCGATTCGAAGAGGTCCGCCCCACGGCCGGCGCAGTCGCCGACGTTGTCGCCGACCAGATCGGCGATGACACCCGCGTTTCTCGGGTCGTCCTCCGGGATGCCCGCCTCGACCTTGCCGACGAGGTCGGCGCCGACATCCGCGGCCTTCGTGTAGATCCCGCCGCCGAGCTGGGCGAACAGCGCCACGAACGAGGCGCCGAAGCCGAAGCCGACGATGAGGAACGGAGCATCGTGCGTGGCCTGCCCACCGCCGAGCCCGCCGAAGAGGCTGAAGATGCCGTAGACGCCCAGAAGCGACAGGGCGACGACGAGGAAGCCCGAGACCGCGCCACCGCGCATGGCGACCTGGACCGCCTCGACGAGGCTGCGGCGTGCGGCCGCAGCGGTCCGGACATTCGACTTGACGCTGATGTACATGCCGATGATGCCTGACGCCATCGAGCATGCGGCTCCGACGAGGAAGGCCAGGCCGGTCCGCCAGCCGAGGTCGATCCCGAAGATCGTGGTGTCGGCGACGTCCTTGGTCTCGAAGATGGTGATGACGGCACCGATGACGAAGGCCCCGACGAGCGCGAGCGCCGCGATCGTCGTGTACTGGCGCCGGATGAACGCCACCGCACCCTCGAAGATCGTGCCGGCGACCTCCTCCATCTCCTTCGTTCCGGTATCGCGCGACAGGACGTCTCGAGCGAGATAGATCGCGAACAGCACGGCGATCAGGCCCGCCGGCAGGATGATCAACTGGAGCGCACTGGCATCCATCAGGTCGGACGGTCCTCCACCAACTGGGCTGTTGACCCGATCCCGTCATGTGGCGCGCGCCACTTGGGACGGTCGGACCGGGGAGAGAGCTGCCTCAGGTCCCGACGACATGCACCGGCGGCTGGGGACCCTTCAGGCCGGCGGCGAGTGTATCAAGGCCCGAAACAACGGGTCAAACCCGGGAGCCCCGTGGGGATATGCAGCCGATCCAGCCGGCGGCGGTCAGGCCGGACAGCCCCTATACTGCCGGACTTGTGAGCCAACGCCGACCGATCTCGTGAGCGGACGACCCGCACTCGGGTGTCTCCTCGAGATCGTCGAGACGCTCGTCCTCACGCTCGTCATCTTCTTCGTCATCCAGACGTTCGTCGCCCAGCCCTACCAGGTCAAGCAGATGTCGATGGAGACGACCCTGGAGCCGGGGCAGTACGTCCTGGTCGACAAGCTGACGCCCCGATTCGACACCTACAAGCGAGGCGACATCGTCGTCTTCCATCCGCCGGCGGACTGGGTCCAGGCCGAAGACACGCCGTTCATCAAGCGGGTGATCGGCGTCGGTGGCGATACCCTCGAGGTCCGCGATGATGGCAAGGTCTACGTGAATGGCACGGCCATCGACGAACCGTATCTCTTTGCGAGCGTCAAGGGTGGCAAGCCGGACCCGACGCCGGCCGACCCGGAGCACAACAGCTGGACGGTCCCCGAAGGCGAGCTCTTCGTGATGGGTGACCATCGCGCGGACTCGGCGGACTCTCGGGCCTTTGGCTCGGTCCCGGTGGGGAACGTGATCGGCCGCGCCTGGCTGCGCTACTGGCCGGTGGACACGTTCGGGATCATGTCCACGCCCACCTACCCGGAGCTGGCGCCGAGCGCGCCGTGAACCCGGCCCTGGCGGGGGTCGCACTCGCCATCACGGTCGGCGCCATCGTGGCCGTGTCGGTCAGGGACGCTCGCACGGCCGTGCTGGGGCTTGCCGTCGTCCTGGTCGGGGCCCCGATCGTGGCCGATCCGATGGCCGACACCACGGCCCTGGCCGCTCGCGTGGTGGCCTCGGTCCTGGCCGTCTACCTGCTCTGGATCGCCGTTCGCGACGGCGAATGGGGCACAGGTGGTTCGCATCTCGGTTGGGCCGCGGAGGCGGCCGTCGCGGCGGCCGCCGCCATCGTGGGCTACGGGACCCAGGGGCTGGGGGCCCCGGGCCTCGGGCCGCCGTCGGCCCAGGCGGCGGGCTTCGCCCTCGCAGCCCTTGCGGTGGCGCCACTCGTCACCGGGCGGGACCTGGTCCGGATCGGTCTCGGTCTCCTGCTGCTGACCCACGGGGCACTCCTGGTCCGTGTCGCCCTGGGCGGTACCCCGTCGCCGCTCGAGGAACTCATCGCGGCCGGCCTCGTGGTGGGAGTGGGCGGGGCCGTCGCCATCCTGGCCAAGGCCGCAGGCCAGGATGGGACGGACGGGTTCGAGCTCGAGCCCGAGGGTCGGCCGGGCGTGCCCAGATTCCTGCCACGACGCCTGCCGCCCCGATCAACGGGTCGGCCCGGCGACGGGGCTCGCCGTGCGCCGTACGCGCACCCCCTCGATCGCCGATGAGCCTCGTCCTCTACCTCGCGGTCACGTTCGCGGCCGCGGGTGTCGCCGTCATCGGACGAGGACGCGAAGGCATCGCCAGCGGCGTCGGGCTCGCCGGACTCGCGGTCGCCGTGGTCGCGGCCATCGCCATCAACCCCGCCCAGACGCTCACGATCGGCGCCACCGTCATCGCCACATCCGACTACGTCCGGCTCTTCCTGATCCTGGGATCGCTGATCGGACTGGCTCTCGCGATCGTCGGGCTGGCCGCCGGGTCGAGTCGCGATGCCCCCGCCGTCATGCTCGGCACCCTGGGCGGGGGCGGCCTCGCGCTGTCGCTGCCGGATCCGCGTATCGCCGTGCTGGCCGCGACCGCAGGCGGGCTGGGCGGTGTGCTCCTGACCCTCACCCCGACGGGAGGCCGGACCGGAGCGACCGCGGGCGTCCGTGCCCTGCGCGCCCTGGTCCTCGCCGGGGCGATGGCTGTCGCCGCGACCGCGTGGATCGGGCGCGACCTGAGCCAGCTGGCGGCACAGCCGGTCGTCTTCGGCCTCGCCTACCTGGCGTTCGGATCGGCCGTGGCGCTTCGGTTCGGAGCGATCCCGTTCCACGTCTGGGCCGCCAGGCTCACCGACGTCGTGCCGGAGGCCGCGCTCCCCATGGTGACGGCGTGGGGGCCGGCGGCATTCGCCGTGGTCGCCCTCGCCTGGACCGACGCATCGGTGGCCCCGCTGGTCGTGAAGATGGATGCCGAGCGGGCCATCATCCTCGCGATCGCCATCGCGTCGATCGTCTTGTCCGCGTTCGCCGCATGGATCCAGGATGACCTCGAACACGTGGTCGGCTACTCGATCATCGGCGACACGGGTGTCGTCCTGCTCGCGATCGCCGCGCTCAGCACCGACGCGTGGGAGCCCGCCAGGATCTGGATCCTTGCCTATGTCGTGACGCGCAGCGCCTTCGCGGCCTGGGCGGCATCGCTCCGCGCTGTCTTCGGGACCGGCCGGATCCCGGAGCTACGGGGCTGGGCTCGGAGGGCCCCGGTTCTCGGTGTCGCGTTCGGGGTCATCGTCCTGGCCGCCATCGGCCTGCCCGGACTGGCCGCGTTCGAGGCGCGTCGCCTGCTCGTGGACCTGGCGCTCGGCGGTCCCCTCGAACTGCTCGTCTTCCTCGGCACGTTCGCGCCGCTCGCCTACTACGCTCGGCTCCTGGTCGTCGGCCTGTCCCGGCCCGATCCGGCGACCTCTGAGGTCGGGCTGGCCGGCCTGCCGCGGCGGACACCACTCGACCTCAACGACGTTCGCGGATCGGCCAGGACGTTCTGGGCGGCTAACCGATCGGCCTCCACGGTCCTGATGGCGAGCCTCGTGGCGGTCCTCGCGCTCACCGTGGCCGCGGGTGGCCTCGGCGGGCCGGCCGCGGCCGCCGGCCTGCCACCGAGTTTCGAAGGCCCGGGTGAATCGTTCGTGCCGGAGCCGAGCGCGAGCCCGGGTGAATCGTTCCCCGCGGAGTCGGGGGCGCCCGGCGAAGGGTCAGGCGGCCCGTCGTTCCAGCCGGTCCCGACCGAGTGACGGGGATTCGCCCTCGACCCTAGTCCGCCGGCGCGAGCACCCAGTGGTCGACGTCGCGGTCGTACTCGTGGAGCTCGGCCGGTCGGAACCAGAGCGCGAGCTCGGTCACTGCAGCCTCGGGGCCGTCGGACGCGTGGACGATATTCTGGGCGGTCTCGAGGGCGAAGTCGCCGCGGATCGTGCCCGGCGCCGCCTCATGGGGCCGCGTCGCCCCATGGATGGCGCGGACGACCGCGATCGCGTTCGGGCCTTCCAGGGCCGCAGCGACCAGTGGCGCGGACGTGATGAACTCGACGAGGCCCGCGAAGAACGGCTTCTCGCGATGGGCCGCGTAGTGCGCCTCCGCGAGCGCTGCATCGACCTGGACCAGCTTGAGACCGACGATCTTGAGCCCACGCTCCTCGTACCGCGCGAGGATCCGGCCGACGAGCTGGCGCTGGACGCCGTCGGGCTTGACGAGGACGAGGGTCCGTTCGGTGGATGGCATGACTTCCTTGGATGATCGATTCGGGTGGACGGTCGATATCGTATCGGATGGCCGTCGCGGGCTGGGGTCAGGCGTCGTCGTGCCACCCGCCTTGACCGTCGTGGCGCTCGCCTTCGTCCTGAAGCCGCTCGGGCTCCGGCGGCTCGGATGCCTCGGTCGGCGGCCCGGGCTCGGCCGGCGTCTCGCCGGGCGACTCCGGTTCGGTTCCGGGCTCCGGCACGAATTCCGGTTCGGTCGGTGGCTCGAATATCTCGGGTTCAGCAGGCGGTTCGAATCCGGGCTCCCACGGCTGCTCGAGCTCGGCGGACGGCTCGGCCTCGGGCTCGGCGGACTGCTCG
The DNA here is from genome assembly GCA_963764515.1 of uncultured Chloroflexia bacterium. Taxonomy (GTDB): domain Bacteria; phylum Chloroflexota; class Limnocylindria; order Limnocylindrales; family CSP1-4; genus SPCO01. Next base: position 193,627 of record CAVXSS010000001.1, read on the forward strand.
GTCTCGGGCTCGGCGGGTTGCTCGTATCGACGTTCGTCTGGAGAGCCTGGTTCGGGCTCCGCTGGCGGTTCGAGCCACCAGAGCGCGGTTTCCGCGGGCGCCGCGTGTGGCGCCGCGGCCGCTTCTGCTTCGGCCCTGTGCTCCGCGGACGACGCGGCCGCCGCGGTCATCGCCGCCGCGTAGGCGCGCCTGGCCTCGGACTCGTGGCCGACGGCTCGGTAGGCGTCGCCTTGCACGAGGTGGAGACCCGCATCGGTCGCCTCGCCGATGACGCTCAGCACCGCCGGCGCGAGAGCCGGCGCGAGACGCACGACAAGACCGAGGTGGACCGCGGCGGCCGCTCGGTCGCCGCTGGCAAGGTCGGCGCGGCCCGCATCGAGCAGCGCCGACGGCTCGAGCTCGTTCGGACCCGTCGGCCCGACGGCGTCCGTCGCGATGGTCCCCTCGAGGTCCCACAGTCCCGGTTCGCCGGGCGCCACCGCGGCATCGGCCGCTTCGGCGATGTCGGCCGCCTCCGCGGCGGCGGCCAACTCCCGATCGTCGGCGGCGGTGAGCGTCGCCCCGTGATGAGCGGCCCCGACCAGCGCGTCCGTGCGCTCCGGCGGAAACAGCGTGGCGGCGGACGGTGCAGGCTCCGCAGGATCGCTCGGCCAGACGCTCGAACGCGGCATCCCTGAGAAGACCGGATCGATGGGACCGACGTTCAGGTCCAACGCTCGCCCGGCAAGGCGACGCGCCTCGCTCGGACGACCGAGCGCCGACGCCGCCTCGGCGGCGACGACCAGCGCGACCACCGCCTCCCGGCCACCGGCGAGGGCCTCGCGGGCAGCCTCGCCGCCACCGGAGAGATCGCCCGTCCGCCACCGGGCCTCGGCAAGGTCGACCCTGGCCGGCGCGTCGAGGACCCCCCTGCCGGCGAGCGTCTCGAGCTCGGCACGGGCCAGGCTCAACGACCCCAGACGCAGGTGCAGCCCCGCGAGGACCAGGGCCAGGTCCCGCTCGGTCGGCTCGCCAGGACCGAACTCGCCGCGACCGTCATCGATCGCCGCCTCAGCGGCGACCTCGGCCTCGGCACGGCCCAGCTGCTCGTCCGTCATCCGGTGTTCGTCCGCCATCGTCGCGCCTCGGTCAGCCCGGCAGCCGGAGCCGCGACTCGAGCCCGCGGAGACTGCGGGCCGGCGCGACCGCGGCCAGCCTGAGCGCGTCGTCGTGGAAGAGTCGACCGGCCAGCGCCTGGACCTCCTCCGCGCCCACGGCTGTCACCGCGTCGAGTGCCTCGTCCAGGGTGAGGACCCGGTCGTGTAACGCTTCCTGCCCGCCGATCCACGAAGCGACGTGGCGCGTGTCGTCCATGCGCAGCTCCATGCCGCCCGAAAGGTAACGCTTGGCCTTCTCCAGCTCTTCCGGGGGAACCGGCTCGTCGCGCAGCCGCGCGAGCTCGGCGAGGATCGCCTTGAGCGCGGCGCGGATGCCCGCCGGATCCACGCCGGCCGAGATCTCCAAGGCTCCGGCATCGGCGTAGTCGACGAGACCGGACGAGACGTCGTAGGCGAGACCGCGTTCCTCCCGCACCGACAGGAAGAGCCGGCTGCTCATCCCGTCCCCGAGCACGGCGTTGAGCACGGCCAGCGCCCAGCTGTCCGGATGGTCACGGTGCAGGGCAGGGAGACCGAGCACGAGCTGGGCCTGCGCGGTGTCCCGCTTGCCCACGGCGATCCTCGGGCCGGCCGGGAGCACCGGCGCCGGCGCGAACCCGTGTATCGCGCCGTTGCCGGTGCCGAACGCCGCTCCGACGAGACCGACCGCGTCCGCGTGCGCCAGGTCACCGGCGACCGCCACCACGGTATTGGCGGGCCGGTATGCCGACCGCCAGAAGGAGCGGATCGTCTTGACGCGGAGTGCCCGGATGCCCTCCTCGTCACCGCAGATCTCACGGCCCAGCGGGCCATCGCCGAAGAGGGCCGTCTGGAACAGGATGTGGCAGTACTCCGACGGATCGTCGAGATAGGACCGGATCTCCTCGACGATGATCGTCCGCTCGTTCTCGATCTCGCGCTTCGCGAGCGTCGGGCGCACGATCAATTCCCCGAGGACGTCCACCGCTCGGGCGGCCTCCCGCCGCGGGACTCGGACCCAGTAGACCGTCGACTCGCGATCGGTGGCGGCGTTGAACGAGCCGCCGACACCCTCGATCGCCTCACTGATGGCCCGCGTCGTCGGGTAGCCCGACGTCCCCTTGAACGTCAGGTGCTCCATGAAATGCGCGACCCCGGCCTCATCGTCGGTCTCGAACCGCGAGCCGGCCAGGACGTACGCGGCGATGGAAACCGAGCGCGCACCGGGCATCCGGGCGCTGATGACGCGCGGCCCTAACGCCAGCGCCGTCCGTTCGAACATCGCCGCGATGGTACAGGAACGGCGACGGCGCCCCGGCTCGGAGGTCGGGGCGCCCCTCGTGCCCGGGGGGAGAGGCTAGTTCGGCAGGACCGCCGGCAGCCACTCCTGCGCGAAGAACACCAGGAATGCAACGCTGACCAGCCACATCAGCAGATGGACCTCGCCGATCTTGCCCTTGACGACCTTGATCAGCACCCAGCTGATGAAGCCGGCGCCGATCCCGACCGTGATGTCGTAGGTCAGCGGCATGAGGATCATCGTCAGCAGAGCCGGGAGACCCTCCTCGAAATCGCCGACCGGGATGTCCTTGACGAGCGTGAACATGAGGTAGCCGACGAGGACGAGGGCCGGCGCGGTCGCGACCCCGGGCACGATGCCCGCGATCGGCGTGAGGACGATCGCCAGGAGGAACAGGACGCCCGTCACGACGGAGGTGAATCCCGTCCGCCCTCCCTCGGCGACGCCGGCGGCGCTCTCGATATATGTCGTGTTGGATGAGGTCCCGGCCAGGCCACCGACGGCGGCCGCGACGGAGTCGACCAGCAGCACTCGACTCACCCCTGGGACCGAGCCGTCCTCGTTCGCGAGACCGGCTTCGGCGGCGACCGCGGTCACGGTCCCCATCGTGTCGAAGAAGTCGGTGAGCAGGATCGCGAAGATCGTCAGGATCGCGATCAACGGCCCGAGCGTCCAGACGTTCCCGAGATCGAACTTGCCGAGCGTCGAGAAGTCCGGGGTCGCGGTGAAATCCGTCGGGATCGTCGCCACGCCCGCGATGAGCGCGATGATCGTGGTCAGGAAGATGCTGATCAGCAGAGCGGCAGGGATCCGCAGTGCATACAGGGAGATCGTGATGAGGAGGCCAGCGATGAACACGAATTGCGAAGGCGTCGTCGGGTAGGCGACCGCGACGAGCGTGCCGCTGCCTCCCTTGATCAGCCCGCCATTGGCAAACCCGATGAACAGGATGAAGAGGCCGATGCCGACACCGATCGCTCGCTTCAGCGACAAGGGGACGGCATTCATGATCGCCTCGCGCATACCGGCGAGCACCAGCAGCGTGACGACGACGCCTTCGATGACGATGACGCCCATGGCACCGGCCGGCGTGAGCCCCTTCGCGATCAGGGTGAAGGCCACGATGCCATTGATGCCGAGCCCTGCCGCCAGGGCGAACGGGTAGTTCCCGACGACGCCCATCGCGATGGTCATCACCCCGGCCACCAGGGCGGTCGCGGCGGCGAGCGCCGGGAAGGTGAAGGCGGGATCGGCGTCCTTGAAGCCGGCCGTCAGGATCGACGGGTTCACGAAGATGATGTAGGCCATGACCATGAACGTGGTCAGACCCGCCTTTGCCTCCGTGCCCAAGTTCGTGCTGCGCTCGGAGAACTTGAAATACGACGCGATCGCGTCCACGCGTGCAACTCCCTCCTGGAGCGGTCGCGCCGAGTCCTGGGCTGGCTCGGACCGCGCCGCCGCCCGAACGAGCGGCCGTCCCGCGACGCCGCCTTCCCAACCCCCTGGTCGGACCGGTCCGACCCCTCCGGATCCGCTACTCGTCCTCGTGGGCGTCGAGGCTGAGCAGCTCCATCTGGACGTAGTCACGCATCTCGAACGTGAGCTGGGTCGGCGCGAACGGGGACGTGTCGTCGCTGCCCGGGCCCACCGGCGCGAACTCCACGATCACCCGCTCGTCGCCCTGGACGAGCGCGTAGACCAGTAACTGGTCGGGCCGCGTCTCGAACTCGAGGTGCTCGAACGAGTCGATGTTCAGCGTGATCGCGAGGGGCGTGAAGTACGTCGAGGTGTCGTCGGCGTCGACGACGATCCGTTCGACCCAGCCCGTCCCGTGCGAGACGACCTCGCGGCCGCGCATGTACCGGTAGCTGACGGTCTGCTTCAGCAGCGGACGGAGGAGGTGGAGCATGTCCGTCCGACTCGTCACGACACCCTGGTTCACGAAGAACTTGGCGGCCGCCGGGGTCGTCACTGGTCGTCTCCAAGGCACGGAGGATGGACGAGTGCGCCGATGGTACCGCACGGCGATGGTGCCGATACATGTCGGGACGCGAGGGATCAGCTCACCGTGATGCGACCGTAGGCGATGCCGTCCCCCGCCAGGCATGCGGTCTCCCAGCCGATCGACGGCGCCGCTGAAACGGCGATGAGTTGGCAGCGACGAGGGCATGCCGCGGGCGATCGGGCGGGGCCACCCGGATGGGCCGCGTATCATCGGCCCCATGCTCCTCGCCCTCGACATCGGCAACACGAACGTCACGCTCGGGCTGTTCCGGGCGGGCGCGCTCGTCACGACCCGCCGCGCGGCGACCAACCCGCGCGCGAGCGCCGATGAGTTCGAGGCGCTGCTCGGTGCGCTCCTGCGCCTCGACGACGCGTCGCTCGCCGACGTCTCCGCGATGGTCGCCGCGTCCGTGGTCCCGAGCGTGACCGCCGCGATCGAGTCGGTCGCCGCGCGCCGCGAGCGACCGCTCCTGCTCGCGACCGCGGGGACGGTGCCGCTGGCCGTGCGCGTCGACCGCCCCGACGAGGTCGGGGCCGACCGCCTGGTCAATGCGCTGGCGGCGGGACGGATCTACGGCACGCCCGCGGTCGTCGTCGACTTCGGCACCGCGACGACACTCGACTGCGTCGCCGCCGACGGCGCATACGTGGGGGGCGCGATCGCCCCGGGCCTCGAACTCGGCCTCGAGGCGCTCGCGTCCCGGACCGCCAAGCTGCCGCGAATCGAGTTGCGAGCGCCGCACCGGGCGATCGGGCGCGACACGGTGTCGGCCATGCAGTCGGGCACGGTGTTCGGATACCAGGCCCTCGCGAGCGGCCTGCTCGCGCGCGTGCGGGCCGAACTCGCCGAGATGGGCGGCGTGGCGCCCGCGGACGTTCGGGCGATCCTGACCGGCGGGCTGTCCGGCGCACCCTGGGCGCAGGCGCTCCCGGGCGTCGATGCGATCGACCCCGACCTGACGCTCAAGGGCCTCGCGATCCTCCACGCCGAGGTCGTCGCCGGCCAGCGCCTGGAGCTCGGCCTGCCGTGACCGGACGGCTCGATGGACGGCTCATCGCCCTCGGGGTGACCGGTTCGATCGCCGCCTACAAGGCCGTCGAGTTGCTGCGCCTCCTGACGGCCGAGGGTGCCGACGTCGCGGTGATGCTCTCGTCCGCGGCGACCCGGTTCGTCGGGCCGCTCTCGTTCGCCGCCCTCTCCCGTCATCCGGTCGAGACCGAGGTGCTGGACCTCCTGCCCGACGGGCGGATCGGCCACATCGTCCTCGCCGATTCGGCCGATGTCATCGTCGTCGCCCCGGCGACCGCCCACTGGCTGGCCGCGATGGCCACCGGCCTGGCCGCCGACGTCATCACCGCGACCTGTCTCGCCACGTCGGCACCGATCGTCGTCGCGCCGGCGATGGACGGCGACATGTGGACGCACCCGGCCACGAGGACGAACACCGCGCGGCTGCGCGACGACTTCGGCTATCGCATCGTCGAGCCCGGGGCCGGGCCGCTGGCATCGGGCCAGTCGGGCGTCGGGCGCTTGGCCGACCTCGAGGCGATCGTCGACGCGGTCGTCGAGGCCGTTGCGGACCTGCCGGTCCGCGCCCCGGACGGGGCCGCGCGCCCGCCGCTGGTCGGGCCGGGGCGAGACGCGGACCTCACGGGCCGCCATCTGGTCGTGACGGCCGGCGGCACCCGCGAGCCGATCGATCCGGTTCGCTTCATCGGCAACCGCTCGACCGGGAAGATGGGTGTCGCGGTCGTCCGGGCGGCCCTCGACCGGGGGGCGCGGGTGACGCTCCTCGCCGCGAACCTCGAAGTGCCCGTCCCCGAGGATGCCGAGCTTGCCGTGGTCCGGGCCGAATCCACGGCCGACCTGCGGGCCGCTCTTCTTCGGGCGACGACGAGCGATGGCGAGCGAGCCGGCTTCGATGCTCTGATCATGGCCGCGGCCGTCGCGGACTTCCGCCCCAGCGGGGCCGCGGACCGCAAACTGGAGCGTGGCGGACCGCTCAGCCTGGAGCTCGAGCCGACGCCCGACCTGCTCGCCGAGATCGGACGGATCAGCCATGGGCTGGACGCCGACGACGCGCCGACCCGGCGGCCACTCCAGCCGCCTCCCTTCCTCGTGGCGTTCGCCGCCGAGACCGGGTCCCTGGACCGGGCCGCGGACAAGCTCCGCCGAAAGGGCGCCGACCTCCTCGTCGCGAACGACGTCGCGGAGGCGGGCTCCGGGTTCGGGACCGACACCAACCGGGTCGCGATCCTCGCCGCCGACGGCACGCGCGACGACCTGCCGCTGCTCACCAAACGGGAGGTCGCCGACGCCATCCTCGATCGTGTCGCTCGCGCGCTGGACGAGCGCGATGCCGCCGCGCAGACTGGAAGAAGCACCGAACCCGCTCGGGAGCCAGCATGAGCGTCACCAACGACACCCCGAAACGCCTCAACGTCGTCGACATCGCCAAGCGATACGCCGATGGCGAACGGCTGCCGATGCTCACGGCCTACGACTTCCCGACCGCGAAGCTGCTCGACGAGGCCGGCATCCCGCTCCTGCTCGTTGGCGACTCGCTCGGCCAGGTCGTGCTTGGCTACGAGACGACCGTCCGCGTCACGATGGCCGAGATGCTCCACCACACGAAGGCCGTCGTTCGCGGTTCGCAGCGAGCCATGGTCATCGCGGACATGCCGTTCCTCTCCTATTCGACGGCCGACGAGGCCCTCGAGAACGCCGGGGTCTTCCTGCGCGATGCGGGTGCCCAGGCGGTCAAGGTGGAAGGCGGCGTCCGCACTGCTCGGATCATCGAGACGCTCGTCCGCGCCGGGATCCCGGTGATGGGCCACATCGGGCTGACGCCCCAGTCCATCAACACCATCGGCAAGCACCGCGTCCAGGGCAAGGATCGCAACCAGGCTCGCGCCCTGCTGGCGGACGCGCAGGCCGTCCAGGAAGCGGGTGCCTTCTCGATGGTCGTGGAGCTCGTGCCCGAACAGCTCGCCGCGGCGATCACCGAGCGCCTGCGGGTGCCGACGATCGGCATCGGGGCCGGCCCCGGGTGTAGCGGCCAGGTCCAGGTCATCACCGATCTGATCGGCCTCGGCGATTTCTTCCCCCGCCATGCCCGTCCGTATGCCCATGTCAGGGAGGCTATCCTCGAGGCCGCACGGTCATACGCGGCCGATGTCGCCGCCGGGACGTTCCCAGGTGCTGCGGAGACCGTCCGGATGGACGAGACCGTGCTCGACGAGGTCCTCGGTCGCGGCTCCTCGGATCAACCGGCGGGATCGATGCCGGTCGGCGGGATCCCGCTCGACCGCGATCTCTGAGCGCCGACGCGCCGCCCACGCCCGCGCCAGGGCTGTTGGGTGAGCGGCACGTGACCCGGGTGCTGCGGACGCGCTCAGAGTTGCGCGACGCGCTCGCCTCGGCCCCCCGGCCGGTCGGTCTCGTCCCGACCATGGGCTGGCTCCACGACGGCCACCGGGCGCTCATGCAGCGGGCTCGCAGCGCGGACGCGACCACGGTCGTGTCGATCTTCATCAACCCGCGCCAGTTCAACGAGCCGGTCGACTACGAGCGGTACCCGCGCAACGAGGCACGGGACCTCGCGATCTGCGAGGCCGAGGGCGTCGATCTCGTCTGGGTGCCGCCCGTCGATGAGGTCTACCCGCCGGGCTCCGATACGGCCGTCCACGTCGGGGCGATCGCCGGACCCCTCGAGGGCGCGGCGCGACCCGGTCACTTCGACGGTGTCGCCACCGTGGTCGCGATCCTGTTCGGCGTGGTCGGGGCCGAGCATGCGTACTTCGGGCAGAAGGATGCGCAACAGGTGATGGTCATCCGCCAGATGGCGCGCGACCTCGCCATCCCGACCGATGTCATCGCCTGTCCCACGGTCCGCGAACCCGACGGGCTCGCCCTCTCGTCGCGCAACGTCCACCTGACGCCCGAGCAGCGACTCGCGGCAGCCGTCCTGCGCCGGGCCCTGCGGGCGGCTCGGGCGGCGTTCGAGGCCGGCGAGCGTTCTGGCGACGCGCTCCGAACGACGATGCGCCGGGTCCTTGCGGCCGAGCCGCTGGCCGAGGTGGAGTACGTCTCGGTCGCCGGCGCGACGACGCTCGAGGAGCTCGAGGATGTCGCCGGCCCGGCCCTGGCATCGCTCGCAGTCCGCTTCGGCACCACCCGGCTCATCGACAACGAGCCGTTGCTGCCCGAGGGATCGGTCTAGGCCTGTCTACCCCGACGGCGACGCGAGCCCGCGGAGCGGCAGCGGCACCATGACCGCCGCGCAACTGTCGTCGCCTATCGGGCACGCCTGTCCGCCCAACGTAACCGTCCGACCACCGCCAGGGTGGCCGCCGTCAAGCCGATCAGCAGGCGCCGGTGATGCACTAGGCCCTGGCCTCCGTGGCGACGCCGAGGATCCGGTCGATGAACAGGTACTCCCATACGAGCGCCTTGATCTCCTCGATCTTGCCGAGGTCCGCGGGGTGGGTCTTGACCAGCAGGTCGTGGACCTCCGACGCCACCGCGTACGTGTCCTCGGGCACGAGCGTCGCGAACACATCGGCCCGGCGGATCGATTCGATCACCCGGTCGCTGGGGCGGTAGCCGCCGGAGAGAACGAGGCCGATCGCGGCTTCCCTCCGATCCCCGTCCCGATGCGCCCCGACGATGGCGGCGATGACGTCCTCCCGGTCGCCGGGCACGATGATCAGGCTGCGCGGCACGATGTGTTCGAGCATGTGCTCCGGCTCCATCGCACCGATCGCGACGCCGCCGATCACCTGATCGAGGTCGGGGCCCGGATGAAGCGTCTCTCCGTGGACCCCCTCGAGGACCATGGCCAGGGTCGGGTTGGAGAGGATCGGCCGGTACGGGAGCACGCCGAGCAGCGGGATGCCCTGACGCGCGAGGCCCAGATCGAGGGTCCGGGCCAGTCCGGGCTTCGCGTCGAGGTCGACCTTGTTCACGATCGCCCCGGCCACGTGGACTCCCTGGCGTTCGAAGAGCGCGGCGTTGAGGACGATCTCGTCGATCGGACGGCCGACGCCCCCCTCGGACACGATGACCGCCGGCGCACCGATCATCGCGGCGACCGCGGCATTGGACAGCCCGACGACGGCCCCGACACCGGCGTGACCCGTCCCCTCGATGAGCAGGATGTCCCGGTCGGCGGCGAACGCGGCGTGGGCCGTCCTGATCCGGTCACCCAGGTCCTCCACGACCCGGCCCTCGATGTAGGCCTGGGTGAAGCCGCGCGGGATGTGGACCGGGCTCATCTGCCCGAGCGGCTCCGCGAGCTGGAACACGCTCTTCATGAGGACCGCGTCCTCGTCCGCCGGAACGCCATCCTCGATGATGGTTCGCTGGCCGACCGGCTTGATGAACCCCGTCGAGAGGCCGCGCCGGTGGAAGCCGTCGAGGACGCCAAGGCTGACCGTGGTCTTGCCACGGTTCTGACCGGTCGCGGCGAGGTACACCTGGCGCATCGGGCGCCCGGGTCAGGGGTGCGAGGCGGTCTTGCGCTCGATGAGCGCGAGGGCATCGCGTAGCCGCGACATCGTCTCGGCGTCGACGGCGTCAGGCTCCAGATAAGGCCCGAGCCGCTCCATGATGTCGGCTACGAGTCCCAGGAAGACGCTGGCGTCCGCGACAAAGAACTGCGGCTCGTTGTTGTAGCGCACGAGGGTCAGCCGACCCTGCAGGACGCGCCGCTCCTCGACGTGCGCGATCTGCGTCGCGAAGTTGTGGCCCTGGATGCCGTCGGGGTTGTTCAGGAAGTTGAGGGCGTTGTCGATGGCCAGCCCGAACCGGGCACGCCAGGCCACCAGACGCTCGTGCACCTCGGACGGGATGCGCACCTCGGCGACCTCGTCGAAGACCTCCGGTGGGACCGTCAGGAGGCCCACGAGGGTGGTTCCGGCACGCGGCCCGAGCATCACCTGGAGGCTGCGCTCCAGGGTGAAGACCTCCGAGTCGAAGCGAGGGCTCGTGATGACGTCGGTCAACAGGTCCTCGACGTTGTCGAGGATGCCCGGCTCCGCCACCGCACTGCCCAGATGGAGGATCTCCTCCTTGAACAGGAACTTTTCCTCGTGGTCGTACATGGCCGGAATGCTAGCACCGGGCCGGTGCGAGTCCGGGGGCAAGCAGCGCGCCGTTCAGGCGAGGATCTGCTCGTTCGAGCCCCGGCCGGCGAAACGCGAAGCCCCGACCGGTCGAACCGGTCGGGGCTTCGGGCTGCTCAGGATGCAAGCGACTTACGGGTACAGCCCACGCATCTCCATCGCGTCGGCGACGCGGTTCACCGCCAACAGGTAGGCGGCGGTCCGCATGTCACACGACTCGCGCTTGGCGATGTCGAGCGTCTCGCCGAAGGCCTTGACCATGATGCCCTTGAGCTTTTCGTTGACGACCGCCTCGCTCCAGTGGTCGCGGTTGAGGTCCTGCACCCACTCGAAGTAACTGACGGTCACGCCCCCGGCGTTGCACAGGATGTCGGGGATCATGAACACCCCGCGATCGAACAACTCGATGTCGGCGTCCGGCGTCGTCGGGCCGTTGGCGGCCTCGGCGATCAGTCGAGCCTTGACCTTGCCGGCGTTCCGACTCGTGATCTGGTTCTCGAGGGCGGCCGGGATGAGGATGTCGCAGTCGACCTCGAGGAGGTCGGCGTTCGTGATGTCCGTCGAGCCGGGGAAGCCCTGGACCGTGCCGTGCTCCTGCTTCCAGGCGACGACCTTGGCGATGTCGAGGCCGCCAGGAGCCCGGATGCCGCCGCTGGAGTCGGACACGGCGACGACCGTCGCGCCCGCCTCGGTGACGAGCCGTGCCGCGATGGAGCCCGCGTTGCCGAAGCCCTGGACCGCGACCCGGGACGTGCTGAGATCCATGCCCAGGTGGCGGGCGGCCTCGACGATCGTGTAGACGCAGCCGCGAGCGGTCGCCTCATTGCGACCTTCCGAGCCGCCGAGGCTGATGGGCTTGCCGGTGACGACACCCGGGACCGTGTAGCCCTGGTGCATCGAATAGGTGTCCATGATCCAGGCCATGACCTGGGCGTTGGTGTTGACGTCGGGAGCCGGGATGTCCCGCTCCGGGCCGATCAGGACCTCGATCTCGGTCGTGAAGCGGCGGGTCAGACCCTCGAGCTCCTTCTGGCTCAGCTTCTTGGGGTCGACGATGACGCCGCCTTTGCCGCCGCCATAGGGGATGCCCACGACCGCGCACTTCCAGGTCATCCACATCGCGAGGGCCTTGACCTCGTCGAGGCTCACGTTCTGGTGGTATCGAAGGCCACCCTTGGCGGGACCGCGACCCAGGTTGTGCTGGACGCGATAGCCGGTGAAGACGTGGACCGAACCATCGTCCATGTGGACAGGGAAATGGCAGGTGAATTCGCGTCGTGGCTCGCGCAGGACCTGGCGCAGGCCATCGTCCAGGTTCAGGCGTTCGGCCGCCAGGTCGAACTGTCGCTGGGCGACCTCCCAGGGATTGATCGCGGCTGCGACTTGCTCAGTCGTCATGGATGGAAGAACCTCGTTGCCGGGCGGACTCTGACGCCGCCACGTCGATGTGGGTCGTCTCCCGGACGACCCCACGGGGCTCGTCGGCCGCGGCGACAGGACCACTCGGGTGCCATGTCGGCGCGACGACGCGCGACTCAATGCCCCCCAAGTGTAGCCCGACCCCGGGGTTTTGCGCCTCCCCGATGGTACCGGTCGGCAAGGTTGTCGCAACCCTCGTGCAACCTGTGCTGCCGGAAATACCGCTGGGCGGCCTGCCCGCCGATCCTGGCAGTCGGGTCGGCCGCGGTTCGTGCGCGTCAGGCCCGATACAGCACGGCCGCCCCGACGCAGCCCGGGCCGAGGTGCGGCCCGACCGACGCCCCGACGAGGTTGATCGATACGTCCGCCGGATCGAGGTCACCCGATGCCCTTGCGAGGACCTCGTCGCGAAAGCCCTCGACATCCGGCGTGACCGTGTGGAGGATCGCGAGACGCTCGATCGGGCGCTGGCAGATGAGCTCGATCACGCGGTCGCGGGCCTTCGCACGCGTCCGCACCCGATCCGCCGTCTCGACGACGCCGTGCTCGACCGCGATGATCGGCTTCAGTGACAGCAGCGTCCCGATGGCCGCCTGCGCGCCGGAGATGCGGCCACCCTTCTTGAGGTACTCGAGGGTCTCGAGCGCCACGTACATCCGCATGTCCGGTGCGCGACCTTCGAGGGTCTCGGCGATCTCCGCCGCGGGCCGGTCGTCGGCCGCCATCTCCACGCCCATCCGTGCCAGGATCCCCTCGGCCATCGATGCGCCAAACGAATCGACGACGTGGATCTCGCGGTCAGGCAGCATGTCCCGAGCGATCTGGGCGCTCTTGATGGTGCCGGACAGGCTCCCCGCCACATGGATCGAGACGATCGCCTCGGCACCCGCGGTGAAGGCCGCCTCGTAGGCCTCCTTGAACTCGCCCGGTGACGAGGCCGCCGTTGTTGGGAACGGCGCATCGGGCGCGACCATCCGCTCCCAGAACGCCTCGGCCGACAGTTCGGAGCCGGCCTTGAATGTCTCCTGACCGAAGTTGACCAGCAGCGGGATGATGGTGATGCCCTCGGCCTCCGCGTCGGCCGGGTCCAGGTCCGAGGCCGAATCGGTGAAGATGGCGACGCGGCTCAAGCATTCCTCCTCGCTGCGGGCCCCGAACGTTGCGGGCATGATACGAGCCGGGGTCCAGCCCGGTGCCGGTGTCGCTCGGGTCGGCGAGCCGCTACGCTTCGGGCGATGGACCGCTCCCTCCGGGCCGTGCTGGCCGGCACCTTCACGCTCCGGTTCAGCACCGGCCTGACGGGCGCGATGCTGGCGGCGTACCTCGCGAAGCTCCCCGACCACGGCGGGCCGGTCGTGGCTGCGACCACGCTTGCCGCGCTGCACGTCACGTTCTACACGGCCGAGCTGGTCCTCTCGCCCGTGTTCGGGTTGCTCTCCGACCGGCTGGGACACCATCGCGTGATGCTCTTCGGCCCGGCCTTCGGAGCGGCCGCGGTGGTCCTGACCGGCCTCACGACGAATCTCGTCCTCCTGGGTGGCACGCGCCTGCTCGAGGGTGCCTCGACTGCCGCGAGCATCCCATCCATCCTCGGTTACATCGCCGCGATCACGGCCGGCAGCGAGATCCTGCGAGGCAAGGCCGCCGCGCGCTTCGAAGGGGCGACCCTGGCCGGGATCGGCATCGGCTTCGTGGTCGCGCCGCTGCTGTTCGCGGCCCTCGGGCCGGTCGCATTCTTCCTGAACGCGGCGTTCTACGGCGTCTCGTTCCTCATCTATCGCTTCGGCGTCGTCGACCACGACGCCGAGGAACGGGCCTCGCGACCGGGCGCCGGGACCGGCCCGCGCGTCGACTGGCGCCGGTACGGCGTGCTCCTGCGAAGCTCGCATGTCTGGCTCCTCGCCCCCACGTGGATCGCGGTCAACGCCGCGATCGGCCTGTGGTTCAGCCAGTCCATCTTCCAGTTCTCGAAAGCGGACCCGCGCTTCCCGGACCAGTTCCTGCTGCACGGTTTCAGCCCCGTCCAGATCTCCTTGTCGGCCGTGGTCATCGGGTTGCTGTTCGGGGCTGGACTCATCTACTGGGGCAATCGATTCAAGAACATGCGCCGGACGACGATCATCCTCTACGGCATCCTGGGTGGCGCGGTGCTGGTCGTCGGCGGGGTGGCCATCAACCACGGTGCCGACCTGCCCATCGTCGTGCCGCTGGCCGGGCTCATCGCCGCGGGCCTCGGCCTGTTCGTCCTTGCCGGCGCGACACCGGCGGCGCTCGGGCTCCTGGCCGACATCTCGGAGCGGTTCCCGGCCGATCGTGGGGCGATCATGGGCCTCTACAGCGTCTTCCTCGCGATCGGTCAGATCCTTGGCGCGCTCGTCGGCGGGCTGGCCGCCGACTGGCGCGGGATCGACGGGCTGCTCGTTGGCACGTTGTCGATGCTGCTGATCGCGCTGCTTCCGCTCGCCCTGTTGCGACGCCAGGAGCGCTACGTCGGTGGCCCGGGCACCGTGGCGTCGTTCGGCGACGCGCCCCAGACATGACCGGCGAACGGCCATGGGCGCCGGTCCCGCTCGTCCGGGGCGTCCGCGGCGCGGTGGTCGCCCCGCACCATCTCGCGACCGAAGCCGGGCTCTCGGTCCTGCGGGCCGGCGGCTCGGCGGTCGATGCGGCCATCGCCACCAATGCGGCGCTCGCTGTCGTCGTGCCCAGCAGCTGCGGGATCGGAGGCGACGCCTTCTGGTTGACCTGGGACGCTGGCGCCGGCCGCCAGGAGGCCATCAACGGATCCGGGCGCGCCGGCTCGCACGCCGACGCCGGCTGGCTCCGCGCGACCGGGCTGACCCAGCTGCCGCGGCGGGGTCCGCTCACGATCACGGTCCCGGGCGCGGTCCGGTCGTGGGGGGACGCCCACGCGGGAGCCGGCCGACTGTCGCGTGACGCGATCCTGGCCCCGGCCATCGAGCTGGCACGGAACGGGTTCCCGGCGTGGGACGGGTTCATCGAAGGCGTGGAACGCACTGCCGTGCTGGTCGCGAGCGACCTTGGCCCCGACGCCGGCTTCTTCGAGGTCTTCCGGCCGGATGGCCGGCCATGGCATCCCGGTGAGCGTGTCCGCCTGCCGGCCCTGGCCGCGACCCTCGAGACGCTCGCCCGGGACGGTTTCGACGCCTTCTACGAGGGCGACCTTGGCGAGCGCCAGGCCCGGGCGCTGGCCGATGTCGGCGCACTCGTCACCGCTGCCGACCTTCGCTCCCACACATCGACCCGCGCGGACCCGATCGAGGTCGACTACCGCGGCGTCCGGGTCACGACCCATCCCCCGAACAGCTCGGGGGTGGTCGCGCTGGAGCTGCTGTCGATCCTGTCGAGATTCGAGGCGCCGGGGCGCGAAGCCTTCGGACCCACGGGAGTCACGGACCCCGCCTGGATCCACCTCGGCATCGAGGCGGCGAAGCTCGCGATGACCGATCGGGACGCCTGTCTCACCGACCCGGCCTTCGAGACCGTGCCCGTCGACCACCTCCTCGACCCCGCGTATGCCGCGGAGCTTGCGGCACGGATCGACCCGCGACGGGCCGCCCGGCCGGCCGCCTCGACCAATCCGCGCGGTGGCGGCACGATCTACCTCGCCGTCGTGGACGGGGACGGCAACGCGGTCAGCCTCATCGAGTCGAACTACATGGGTTTTGGTTCGGGGGTCGTGGACCCGGCGACCGGCATCCACTACCAGAACCGGGGGAGCTACTTCAGCCTGGACGAGCATCACCCGAACCGCCTCGCGCCGGGCAAGCGGACCCTCCACACGTTGCTCCCCGGGATGCTGTTCCGTGACGGTCAGCCCGGTCCGTGGGTCGTCGCGGGGTCGATGGGCGGCGACGCCCAGCCGCAGATCCACGCGCAGCTGGTATCCGCCCTGGTCGACGGTGGGGTCGACGTCGCGACCGCCGTCGCGGCCCCGCGCTGGTACGTCGAACCGTCCGACCACTTCGCGCCGCCCGTCGACGTTCGACTCGAGCCACGACATGCCCCGGGCGTCGCCGAGGCGCTCGAGGCGATGGGTCATCCGCTGCTCCCCACCGAACCGTTCGATGGCGCCCTCGGGCACGAGCATGCCATCGAATGTGTCGCCGGCGGACCGGGCGCGTCGGGGGGCTCCCTGGCGGCGGCCACCGACCCCCGGAGCGCGGGTCTGCCGGCCGTCTGGTAGCGCGGGTCTCCGTCCCGGCCACGGCCGGATTCGGCGGCTCGGCGCGTATACTCGGGCCCGCCGGTGGCAGGCTGCGCTCACACGAAGCCGCCACCGGCGACGAACGACCGGAGCGCGCCGTCGGGAGGGGCACGTGACCTCGAACATCAGCCAGAACTACCCCTACACGAGCGAATCCGAGGACGAGCGCGCCTCGCACATCGCCTCGCTCGTGGCGGCGCGGTCCGGGCTGGCCGACACCCTCGCCGCGGAGACGACGCCGCTCGGTGACGATCCGCGCTGGTGGGTCTGGAAGTGCCCGACGCCAGGCTGCGCGGGTCTGCTCCACACGGCCGGGTACGCCCTAGAGAAGCACGCCGTCTACGTCGTGTGCGACGGGACCTGCGCCAAGACCTTCCTGCGCTGAACGACCGCGGCGCAAGCGACCCCACGACCGGCGCGGCGTCCCAGCGCGAGAGCCGGCGGCGGCTGATCACCGAGGGCATCGGGATCGCCGTCTCGGCGGCCGGGTTCGGCTTCGTCTACGGCCTGTCCGCCCGCCAGGCGGGCTTCTCGCCGATCGAGGCCATCGCGATGAGCGTGATCGTCTTCGCGGGCGCGGCCCAGTTCGCGGCCGTCGGCTACGTGGCGAGCGGCGTGGCATGGCCCGCCATCGCGCTCCTGACCGGGCTCCTCAACGCCAGGCACCTCCTGTATTCGGCGGCGCTCCGTCCGTGGCTGCGGGACGTGCCGTTCCCGCGCCGGGCACTCATGGCCCACCTGCTCACCGACGAGGCGTTCGCGCTCACGATCGGTCACTTCCGGCGCATCGACCGGAGCGACGAGTGGGGGTTCTGGGTCGCCGCGATCGGGACGACGTTCATCCCGTGGAATCTGGCGACGATCGCCGGAGTCTTCCTCGGCGGACAGATCCCGGACCCCGCACGGTTCGGCATCGACATCATCTTCCCGGCCGCGATGGTGGGGCTCGCCGTCGGCCTGATCTCCGGACGGCGGGAGCTCGTCGCGGCGGTCGTCGGGGCCGGGATCGCCGTCGTCGTCGCGCTGGTCTCGAGCCCGTCGATCGGGATCGTCTCGGGTGGGATCGTCGGGCCGGCCATCGGCCTGCTCGTCCCCGCGGGGGCGGCGCATGAGACGGCGCCGATCGGGACGACCGCCTCGGCCGAACGCTACGCGGTGCCGCGCGCCCATCTCGAACCCGACACCGCCGATGACACGTCCGCAGGGACGCCCGGGACCGACGCGACCGACGGGAACGAGGCCGCCCGATGAGCACGAGCCTGATCGTCCTTGCCCTCGTGATGCTGGCGGTGACCTATCCGTCACGTGCACTCGGCCTGCTCACGCCCGGGCTCGATCGCTTGCCGCGCTGGGCGTTCGACTACCTCCAGCTCGTAGGGCCGGCGGTGCTCGCTGCGCTGGCGGCGGTCAACGTGATGGTCGCCAAGGACGCCGACGGGCTCCCTTCGTTCCATGTTGGCGTCGAGTGGGTCGCGGTCCTCGCCTGCATGGCGGTCGTGGCCTGGCGACGCAACCTGTTCCTCGGCCTGATCGTCGCGGTGGCCATCGTCGTGGTCGCGCGGGCGGCCGGGATCGCCGCCCTGCCCTGACGGGCCAAGAACAGGCCCAAGCCATCGCAGGTCGCCTCGACGCCCGCGATCGGGAGCGGCAGGCGAGGCGCGCGCGAACCCTAGCCCTTGCGGGCCTCGGCCTCGATCTCGATGAGCAAGCTCGGCTCGATGAGGGCGCGCACCTCGACCATCGTGGCGGCGGGTCGCGTCTCGTCGAAGAACTCGCGATGGACCGCGATGACCTCGCCCGAGCGGGCGATATCGGTCACGAACATCCGGGTCCTGACGACATCGCCGAGACGGAACCCGGCCGCCTCGAGCGCCGTGGCGATGATCGCAAGGCTGGCACGCGCCTGGCCGGCGATATCCCCCGGGTGCTGCGACCGGCCATCCGGCCCGGCATCGGTCGTCCCGGCGACCCAGCACGAATCGCCGACCACGACGGCTCGGCTGTAGCCGCCGAGCGTCTCCCACGGCCCTCCCGAGGAGATCCGGCGGCGACCGGTCATGCCGGCCCTACCCCGCGTCGGGCGGTGTGTCGCGCCAGGCGACGATGGCCGGGTCGCGACCGATGGCGAGCAGCAGCCCGGCCAGCAGCGATGTCCGCGGCACGATCGACTCGATCTCGAGGTACTCAGCCGGCGCGTGGTCGCTGCCGCCGATCGGTCCGAGGCCGTCCAGGCTCGGCACGCCCATGCCGGCCGTGGTGTTCGCGTCGGACGCACCGCCGGTCGCTGCATCGGCGATCGAGAAGCCAAGGCCCTCGGCGACCGCCTTCGCATGCGCGACGAGACGGGCGCTGCGGGCGAGCTTCTCCATCGGCCACCAGCGCGCCATCGGTTCGAACTCGACGCTGGTGTCCGGCACCACGGTGGTCTCGGCGATGCGGTGGATCTCGGCCTCCGCGGCCTCCAGCTCGGCGCGGGTCACGCCACGGACGTCCACCTCGAGCGAGCAGCGCTCCGCGACGACGTTCGGTCGCGTGCCGCCGGCGATGACCCCGACGTTGACCGTGACGCCCGGCCACCGTCCGTTGAGGCCATGCAGGTCGCCGACGATCCGGGCCGCCTCCAGGATGGCGCTCCGACCCTTCTCCGGCTCCACGCCGGCATGGGCCGCACGCCCGGTGACGGTGATGCGCAGGTCCAGGATGCCCTTGCGCGACGAGACGATGTCGCCGTTCGCGCGGGCGCATTCGAGCACGAGCGTCGCATCCATGTCTCTGGCGAGCGCGCGGATGTGGGGGGCCGACGTCGGCGAGCCGATCTCCTCGTCGGGGTTCGCCACGAAGACGAGCCGCTCGAAGGGCAGTCCCCCAAGCTGACCCATCAGGGCCTTGAGCGCATACAGCCCAGCCAGCAGGCCACCCTTCATGTCGGTCACGCCGGGTCCTCGGGCGAGCCCGTCGGCGATGGCGAACGGCCGGTCGGCGACGGTCCCCGGATCGAACACCGTATCGAGGTGGCCGATCAGCAGGATCCGCGGCGCGCCAGCACGACCGTCGAAGGTCGCCACCACCGTGTCGCCGAGGCGGCCGGCCGGATCCGGCCGGCGTTCGACAGTCGCGCCGAGACCGACCAGGAACTCGGCCGTCCAGCTCCCGACCTCGTTGACGCCATCGGGGGTGTAGCTGCCGCAATCGATATTGACGAGGCGCTCGAGGTCGCGCAGGAAGCTCGGGAAATCGGCGGTCACCGCGTCGCGCAGGGCGTCGAGCTCGGGAGTCTTCGGAACCGCGGTCATGGCATCCACGCCCCGGAGTCTAGCCTCGCCGGATCGGTCCTACCGGCTGAGGAGGCGGGTCTCACGGCGATCGCCGCTTGCTATCCTGCCGGGACCGTGCGACTGATCGAAACCCGCCTCCTCGAGGGACCCAACGTCTACCGGCTAGAACCGGTGGTGAAGCTCGAAGTCGCGGTCGGCCGACGGCGCACGTGGTACGGGCAACGGGATCCGGCTCGCCACGCGCTCGTCCACCTCGGCGCTCCCGTCCTGTCGCGGGACTGGCCGGACGGCGTCGCCGCCCTCGTCGCATGGATCCGCCGCTTGCGGGCCGACCACGGCGAGGGACGCCGCGGTCTGGCAGTCCATCGGTCATCCGATCCGGGACACTGGATCATCACCTTCCCGTGGGTCGGCGCGGAACGGGCCCAGACCATCACAGACGCCGCACAGGCACTCGCTGGGCGGGACGTGTCCCCGTCGCGGACCGCGCGACTCACGGGGAACCAGGAACGCCTGCTGGCCCGTTGGTCGGAGCGGATCCGAGAGGCCCGGACGTCTCCACCCTCGTGGATCCGTGACGTGGACCGACGCGTGCCGGTGGTCTCGATCTCCGGCACGAACGGCAAGAGCACCGTGACCCGGCTCATCACCCACATCCTGATCGGAGCCGGACGGCACGTCGGGACGACGACCTCCGACGGCGTGCTCGTCGACGAGCGCCTCATCGAGCCCGGCGACTGGACGGGGCCTGGCGGCGCCCACCAGATCCTCGCCCGGCGCGACATCGACGTCGCGGTCCTGGAGACGGCCCGTGGCGGCATCGTCCTGCGCGGCGTCGGCTACGAGTCGAACGAGGTGAGCATCCTGACGAACGTGACGTCGGACCACCTGGACCTGCAGGGCATCCACACCCTCCCCGAGCTGGCCGAGGTGAAGGCCACGATCGCGCGCATCACGACGCCCGACGGGTGGGTCGTGCTCAACGCCGACGACGCGTATGTCGCTGCAGTCGCTCGACGGGTGCGCGGGCGGGTGGCGTTCTTCTCGACCGAGGACGGGTCGGCCGTCGTGCGCCGACACCGCGCCGCCGGAGGGCGGGCCTACCTGCTCCGACGAGGCTGGCTGGTCGAGGCCGACGGCGACCGAGAGATACCGGTCGTCGAGATCGGTCAGGTACCCATCACGATCGGCGGACTGGCGCGCTACAACATCGCCAATGCCCTCGCGGCGGCCGGCGGGGCGCGTGGCCTGGGAGTCTCGATCGAGGGGGTCCGCGACGGTCTCATCGACTTCCGGCCATCGGCCGAACGATCGCCAGGGCGGCTCAACCTGTACCGGCTGGGCGCCCGGGTCATCATCGTGGACTTCGCCCACAACGAGGCGGGCGTCGCGGCCATCATGGACGTGGCCGAGGGCATCGCGGCAGGCGCCGCGGGCCGCGCGGCCCCGATCACCGCCATCATCGGCACCGCGGGCGATCGACCCGACGACACGCTCCGCGGGATCGGCCGGATCGCCGCCGAACGGGCGCAGCGGGTCGTCATCAAGCAGACCCTCAAATACCTGCGAGGCCGGACGCCCGAGTCGGTGGTCGGAGAACTGCTCGCCGGTGTCAGTGCCGGTGGCGGACGCGTGGCCGACGTCCCGGTCTACGACTCGGAGACCGCGGCACTGCGGGCCGAGCTCAACAGCGCGGCGGGGCGCGGTCCGGAAGGTCGCCGGTCCGACGCCCCCAGGGTCATCGTCCTGATGTGCCACGAGGATCGCAGCGGCGTGTACGAGCTCCTCGCGACCGCTGGGGCACGCCCCGTCGACGTCTCCTCGGAGCTGACCGAGCTCGTGCCCAGGCTCCAGGACCGCCCGCGCCCCGCCTGACGAGGCCACAGCTGTTCCTGGCTCCCACGGCAAGCTGAAAGGCGGGACCGATGGGCCGTGCAGGACCCTAGGCCGGTCGGGGCCACCAGGCGCGGACATCGAGGCGAGCCGCGAAGCGCAGGTGCGGCGGCTCGTCGGGGAGCGTGAGGCCGTGGCTTTCGGCCATCGTATCGCGCCCGATGCGCGCGGCGGCCGGCTGGAGTGGCCACGGCTTGTGTCGGATCTCCGTCCGCAGCAGGCGGCCCTCCTCGTCGAGCGCGAACAGCCGTTGTCGATCGGTGAGGAACGCCTCGAGTGAGCCCGGTGCGGCGGGCTCGACCGGCCCGGTGGCCCGGTACCGGGCCTCGAAGCGGGCCGGCGGACCGCGTCGGTCGATCCGGATCGATCGATAATCCACGACCTCGCGCACCCGCCCGACCGACATCGACGCCTCGAAGTACGGCAGGTGGAACGACGCCCGCGCTCCCTCGACGGCGGCGCGGCTGCCCGCGTCCAGGCTGAGGAACCAGACGCCGGCGCGACCCTCGTGCCGGACGTACGTCCGGACGTTCAGCTCCGGGAAGGCACCGGCGATCGGTGGCGCCGGCAGGCCCCGCGGCGCGACGTCCTCCATCCGGAACGGCACGACGCCGAGGTAGGCGCGACCGTCGAAGAGGTCCAGCTCGAGACCAGCGGGGACCAGTGCCCGCAGGACATCCGATTCGACCGGCCAATGCGCGAACAGCAGGTCCACCCACCGCATGCGCATCACCCACGGGCGGGGCCCGAGATCCGGCCGACCCGTCATGCCGCGAACACCGACGGCACCAGCCCGCACCCGAACGCGCTACTCATCGGTAGCACGATACACCGACCGGTCGTCGACCGCTTCGCCGGACGCCGCCGGGCGGCCGCCCCGAGGATGCTCTCCCCGCGCCAGGGTTCGTGCGCGTCAGCCCTCGGGGGCCTCGAGCTCGCCTGGATCCGCGAAGGCGGTCCCGCCGCGGGACGTCCCGGCGGCGGCCAGGGCCTCCCGGTAGACGCCGATCGCATCGTCCACGCAGCAGACGACGAGGTCGCCCGGGATCGCCCGCCGCAGGGCGGCACGCACGGCGGACATCTCGTCGAGCACTCTCTCGGCGCGCGTGGTTCGTGAGCCCTCCTCGCCCTTCGTCTGACGCACGCCCTCGAGGACGTTCGCGGCGGTCTCGCCGGCGGCCCGGCCGCGGAGATTCTTGTCCTCGCGGACGATGATCTCGTCGAACGCGGTCGCGGCGACCGCCCCGTAGGCCTTCTGGTCCTCGTCCCGGCGATCGCCCGGGATCCCCAGGACGCCGATGGCCCGGCCGCTCCGTGTTCCGGAGCCGGACGTCCGGAGGCGCCCCGCTTTGGAGACCGACTCGGTCATCATGCGCTCGACGAAGTCGGCGAGTTGGCGCATGCCGTCGACGTTGTGGCAGTAGTCGATGACGACCCGAATGCCGCCGACGTCGAGCAGGTTGAGTCGGCCCGGAGCCTGGAAGAATGAGGTCGTGAAGGTCCGCAGGCCCTGGCGGATGTCGTGGAGATGCGCCCCGGCGGCCCATGCCGCGGCGGCCGCGGCCAGGGCGTTCGCGACGTTCATCCGGGCCCGGCCGCCGAACGTCGCCGGGATCAGGTGCGTATACAGCACGGGCATCGTGCGCGGCCCGAGCCGAAGGACGATGAGTTCGCCCTCCGCCGAGGGCTCGAGGCAGAACGCCGCACCGCCGCGTCCGGCGTGCCCGTCGACGCGATCGAATCCGTCCTCGCCCTTCGTCGTCGACATGCTGAACAGGACCACCCTGCCAGCGCAGTGGCGGCCCATCCGGTAGACGTGGCTGTCGTCGGCGTTGAGGACTGCGGTCCCCGACCGCGGCACGGCCTCGACGACGACACCCTTGACGTTGGCGAGCTGTCCGATGGTGGCGATGCCGCCGAGCCCCAGATGGTCGCCGGTCACGTTGGTCACCACGGCCACGTCGTTGCGGTCGTAGCCGAGGCCCTCGCGCAGGATGCCGCCGCGCGCGACCTCGAAGACGGCCGTGTCCACGGTCGGGTTCTGGAGGACGATCTGGGCCGACTTCGGGCCCGACATGTCGCCCTTCTTGACGAGCCGGTTGTCGACGACGATGCCGTCGGTCGAGGTCATCCCGACCCGCCGACCCATCAACTTGAGGATGTGCGAGATCATCCGGACCGTCGTCGTCTTCCCGTTCGTGCCGGTCACCGCGACGATCGGGATCCGGGCCGACGAGCCGGGCGGAAAGAGCGAATCGATCACCGGGCGAGCGACGTACTGCGGCTCGCCCTCGGTCGGGTTGGTGTGCATCCGGAAGCCGGGCGCGGCGTTGACCTCGACGATCGCGCCGCCGGTCTCGCGCACGGGCGTGGCGATGTCGGGGCAGATGAAGTCGATGCCGGCCACGTCGAGGCCGACGATCCGGGCCGCCGTCTCGGCGATCTCGACGTTGTCGGGGTGCGCCTCGATGGTCCGGTCGATCGACGTCCCGCCCGTCGACATGTTGCCGGTCAGGGCGAGCTTGATCCACGTTCCTGCGGGCGGGACGGCGTCGAGCTCGAAGCCCTGCGACCGGACGAGCGCCTCGGCCGCCGCGTCGACCTTGATCCGCGTGAGGACCCTCTCGTGGCCGATCCCACGCCGAGGATCCGCGTTCGCGAAATCGACGAGCTGTCGCACCGAGTGCTCGCCGTCCCCGGTGACCGACGCGGGGACGCGCTCCGCGATGGCGGCCATCGTGCCCGCGATGACCAGGCAGCGGTAGTCGTTGCCGACCACGTAGGTCTCGACGACCAGGTCGCCGGAACGGCTCTCGGCCATAGCGCCGTGGTAGGCGGCGCGCACGGCCTCCTCCGAACGAAGGTCCAGGTGGACGCCCCGGCCGTGGTTGCCATCGAGCGGCTTCACCACGCACGGGAAGCCAAGGCGCAACGCGGCTGCGACCGTCTCGTCCTCGGTCGAGACGACCGCGGAGCGCGG
This sequence comes from uncultured Chloroflexia bacterium, assembly GCA_963764515.1. Taxonomy (GTDB): domain Bacteria; phylum Chloroflexota; class Limnocylindria; order Limnocylindrales; family CSP1-4; genus SPCO01. The sequence goes on from CAVXSS010000001.1 coordinate 217,967, forward strand.
CACCGGCAGGCCGGCCGAGTCGAGGAGGCGGTTGGTCAGGCTCTTGTCCGAGGCGATGTCCACGCCGATCGCCGAGGTCCGCGACGTCATCGTCGCGCGGATCCGCTGCTGGTGGACGCCATGTCCGAACTGGACCAGGGAATGGGGGTCGAGGCGGATGAACGGGATGTCGCGGCTGATGGCCTCGTCGATCAGCGCCTGCGTGGACGGCCCGAACGCCTGGCGTTCAGCGAGCCGGATGAGCCGCTCGAGCTCGGGCGCGAAGTCGAAGAAGACCGCGGGGTCGTCCGGCGCCACGAGGTGGTTGATCAGGCCCACGGCCATCTTCCCCGCCTCGAGGCCGACCTGCTCCTCGCGGTACTCGAAGATGCAGTTGTACTGGCCGGTCGGGCCGGCCGATCGGGTCTTCCCGTGGCGGACGTCGGTGCCGGCGAGGTTCTGGAATTCCAGGGCGACGTGTTCGGCGATGTGGCCGGCCCAGGTCCCGTCCCGAAGCCGGCTGACGAAGCCGCCCCGACGGCCCAGCGAGCAGGCGTGGTCCTCGAGCGTCGGGAGGAGCGCGATCAAGGCGTCATTGAAGCCGGGGAGCTTGTTCGATGGGTACTGCTCGAGGACGCCAAGGTCCACCAGCAGGCGGATGACCGGCTCGCGCGCCCAATAGTTCGGCCCCCGCAGCACCCGGGCTTCGATGATCCGAAGCGTCGGAGCCGGGGCCCCCGCGACGACGGGCACGCGGGCCTTGGCCGCGCGAGAGCCGCCGCGCTTGGGGCGGGACGCGGATGCGGTCTGGGCCACGGATACCTCCTCGGTCGCCGGCTTCGGGTGACGGTGCATGGCCGCCGGGGCGCGACTAGCTCGACGCGGCCTCGGCGCCGGGCAGGGCATGGAGCGTCGGTGCCGTCAGACGTTCTCGATGGCGCAGGTCGAAGCGATAGCCTGATGGCAGCGAATGGAGCACGACGCCGCTGATCATCAACGGCCGATGGCCGCGGACCTCCCAGGCATCGGTCTCGGATTGCGAGCCGTCGACCACGGTGATCGAACCACGCCCGATGACCTCGAGGATGCCATCGGGCCCGACCACGCCGGCGGTGTCCTCGTCGACGCCAAGACCCAGCAGGGAGGGGTTCTGGGCGATCAGGCTGAGCAGCCTGCCCAGCCGGTTCCGCTGCTGGAAATGCTGATCGATGATGACGCCCGGCAGGACGCCGAGGCCCGCCGAGATCTGGGCCATGCGGTGTTTGGGGGTGGCCCCGGACGCACCGAACGCGATCATGTGGCTCGACATCGCCGATGCGCCCGCGGACGTGCCGGCGACCACGGCCCCGTGCCGGAAGCGCTCCAGGATCGCGTCGGCCAGGCGCGTGCCGCCGATGGTCGATGAGAGGCGCAGCTGGTTGCCACCGGTCAGGAAGATGCCGGTCGCTTCGCGGATCGCGAGGGTCGAGACCTCGTCGTTGGCCTGGCTACGCGTGACCGCGTGGAGCGCGATGACCCGGGTGACGCCCAGGTCGCCGAAGACCTGCTTGTACCGCTCCCCCGCCTCGAGCCCCAGCGAGGACGCGGTGGAGATCACCGCGATCGTGGCGTCCACCCCGCCGGCGAGCGCGACGAAGCGACTGAGGATGACCCGGTCCCGGACCTTGTCCTCCGCGCCGCCGATGATGATCACGGTTCCTTCGGTCACGAGCCCCACGGACTTCGGTGCTGGTTGGCGGTGAGGATACCGCCTCGAACCGGGCCGCCGCCGGAGCGAACCCGAGGCCGCGACGGCGGCGTGCGAGAATCGGTCCGCCATGGCCGACCCGAACGAGCCACCCACCCTGCATCCGATCCCCGGATCGGCACGCGGGCGCGGACGGATCGTGGCGGACCTCGCGGACCTGATCGATCGTCCGACCCGCCGCCGTGCGGGAGTCTTCCGGCGCGCACTGCGGCGCGAAGTCTCGCGATTGCGTGACCCGCGGCGGATCGCCGCGATCCTGCTCCTGAGCCTGACGTTCGCGCTCCTGGTCTCGGGGCTGCTGGCACGCGGCGAGTCTGGTGGGGCGGACGCCCGGGCGTACTGGGCCGGAGTCCGGATCTGGCTCAACGGCGGCGATCCGTATCACCCGACCGGACCATTCCTGCCCTACGTCTACGCCCCCTGGATGCTGCCGATGTTCGCGCCGTGGGCCGTGCTGCCGTGGGACGTCGCCTGGTTCGTCTGGCGGGGGGGCACGATCCTGCTCCTGCTCTGGACGATCCACTGGGCGTACCGTCGCCGACCGCTCACGACGGCGGTCATCATCGCGATGCTGGGATTCCCGTTGGGCGCCAACCTCGATACGGGCAACATCAACCTGCTGCTGACGCTCATGCTGTGGGGTGCCCAGTTCTCGGGCCCCCGACTTGGGGGCCTCCTGTGGGCCCTCGCGACCTGGATGAAGTGGCTGCCGGCGATCCATTGGTTCATCCTCGGGCCGCGCACGCGTCTGTGGGGGTTCGTCTGGCTGGCGGTCTCGATCGTGCTCAGCGTCGTCACGCTTCCGCTCACGATCATCCAGCTCAAGGTCCTGTTCGGGTTCGGGGCAAGACCGATCCGACTGGACTACCTCGTCTTCCTGTGGGCCTTCGTCCCCTGGCTGTACCGGCGGCCCGACCAGTTCGATTTCCTTCGTCCGGCCACCTTGCGCTCGTGGGCGGCGACCCTGCGCGGCAGGATCAGCCGGCCGCTTCCGGGCTGATGGCCAGAGGGGGCACATCGGCGTCGTCGCGGCGTCCTTCACGGACGGGCACGAGCAGCGCCGCTCCGATGGCGAACCAGACGGGTGCCAGCAGGAACGCGAGACGCGGCCCCATCTCGGGTGACCCGGCGGCGGCCAGGCGGTCGATCAGGATCCCGCCGATGAACGCCGCGGTCACGCCGTTCGTCGCGGTCGCGACGTTGGAGATGCCCATGTACCGGCCCGACGACGCCTTCGGGATGATGTCGGTCATGAGCGCCCAGTCGACCGAGAGGAACGTGCCGGCGCCCACCCCCACGATGATCGCGCCCGGCAGGAACGTGGTCGGCGAGGGCGCCAGGGCGCAAACGAGCATCCCGATGGCGCCCGTGGCGCACGCGGCGTAGATCAGACGCTTGCGCCCGAGCCGGTCGGACAGCCGCGCCGCCGGGATCGTGGAGATCGCGGTGAACAGCGCGACCAGGAGCGTGGCGGTGTTGATCCAGAGCGCCCGTTCATCCGGGTTGGTGATCTCCTGCGACCGTTCCAGGTAGGGCACGGCGAGATTGAACAGGAACGCGGTCCCGCCGAGCACGAAGAACCTCGACCCCACCAGGAACAGGAAGCTGCGTTCGCGGAGGATGTCCGTGCCCCAGGCCTCGGTCGCGACCGACCACCAGCTGCGTGACCCTCGGTCCCTCGCACGACGGCCCTCGTCGAGTCGGATGAAGAGCGAGAGCATCGTCGCGAGCTCGATCACACCGAGCAGGATCGTGGGGATCGTGAAGTCGCCGATGACCAGACCGATGGTCGCGACCGCCACCCCGGTGACGACGCCGAGGACCTGGAACAGCCCGACGAGCGCGCTCGCGAGACCTACCTGCGACGTCGGCACGAGATCGGGCACGAAGCCCTGGAACGGACCCTGGGCCATGTTCGAGGAGAACTGGAGCAGGATGATGAAGGCGGCCACCGCGAGGATCGTGTTCGAGGTGGCGAGGCCGATCAGGAAGACGACGTCCAGGAGCGTCCCGACGAGGATGTACGGCTTGCGCCGCCCGAAACGGCTGACGGTGTAGTCGCTGATCGATCCGACCGTCGGCTGGACGAGGACGGCGATCGCGACGCCCGCCACCTGGACCACGCCGAGGGTCGTGTACTGGACGCTGGGATCGGGCACCAGGTCCTTGATCCGCTCCTGGAGGATGATCGTGATGCCGTTGAAGACGGCGACCAGCCCCAGCCAGTAGACCGACAGGCGCAGGAGATGGCCGATCGGCAAGAGCGCCGTCGGACGCGCGTTCGCCGGGTCGCCGAGGCCGCCTGGGCTGTCCACTCGTCCCACCCTCGTCCGCGGTGCTGGATCGTCCCGCGCATCCTACCCTTCGGTGATGGCGGCTCCACCGGTATCGAGCGTGACGGTCGTGTGCAGCGGGACCAGCCGTCGCTCGGATGCGCCCTGGGCCACGAACCGGAAGAGCGAGCGATCGAGCGAGTAGATCCCGGTCGAGACCACGCCGATGCGACCGAGCCGGAACGAGAAGACCGGGTTCTCACCATTGCCCGCGTAGTGGTACGGCGCACCGTCGCGACGGAGCACGGCCAGGTTGGCCTGGCCGCCGAAGCGGTCGTGCAGCGCGCCGAGCAACTGGGTCACCGATCCGTTGGGCTGCCAGGCGTCCTCGAGCCAGCGCGCCCCGACCTCGGTGTCGGCGCGGCCGTGGATCCGGCCCTCGCCGCGGTACATCGCCCGAAGTCGCCGGTAGTCGAGCAGGTCGCCGTTGTGGCTGAACGCATACCGGCCGGCGGGATCCTCGAACGGCTGCGCATCGGGGAGGGTCAGCGTGGACAGCCTCGACGGCCGGCGCAGATGGACCAGCACCGCGGTCGTGAGGTTGGCTCCGACGTCACCGCGGGCGGGATCGTCGCGGAAGGTCCTGATGTCGCGGTATGTGCCCAGCGACCCGTCCGGCGCGAGCCACGCCGCGCCCCAGCCGAACCCGGCGATCCCGAAACGCTCCAGGCGCTCGGCGAATGGCCACAGTTCGTCGAGCCGGAACGGCTCCGCGGCACGAGCGATGAAGTGCTCACACATGGGTCCCGATGCTAGCGTGTCTCGTGCCGACGGGGGATGCACGCCTGGTCCAGGGTCGGCCGTGAACGTTCCCTCCTCCTGGATCGTCGAATGAGGTGAGCGCCGTCCCGCCCAGGAGTGAGCCCGTGCTGATCAGTGAGGCCATCGAACGGTCCGACGAGGATCGAGCCGATGCCTTCACGCGCCTCCTGGATCGAGGCCTCGATTCGCACTATCGGCTGGCGTCGGTGATCCTGGGCGATCCGATCGAGGCCGAGGACGCGGTCCACGATGCCGCGGTCGTGGCCTGGCGCGGATTCGGGGCGCTGCGCGACCGCGATCGGTTCGAGGCCTGGTTCGGGCGGATCCTCGTGAACGGCTGCCGAGACCGGCTGCGGCGCCGCCGGAGACGCCCGATCGTCGCCTGGATCCCGATGCTCGGCGACCTCGACACCGGGCCCAAGGTCCTCGATGAGACCGAGGCGGTCGCGACCCGCGACGAACTTGGACGGGCGTTCGCAACACTCGAGCCGGACCACGTCGTCGTCATCGCCCTGCGGTTCTATGCCGACCTCTCCGTTCGGGAGATCGCGAACCGCCTGGGCATCCCCGAGGGCACGGTCAAGTCCCGGCTGCACCACGGACTCAAGCACCTCAAGGCTGCGGTCGAGGAGAACCAGGAGACGATCCGATGACCGACGACCCCTTCGAATCCGCGCTCCGAGCCTGGCTGGCGGACCGGGCGCCTGCGGGTGCCAGCCCGTCGCTGAGCGCACGTATCGCGGCCGTGCCGACCGACGCCCCGTCCTCCCTGAGGTCGGCGATCGGACGCCCTGCCCGGCTCGTGGCGTCGATGGGGGTTGTCGCCTCGTTCATCGTGGCGCTCGCGTGGCTTGCCATGCGCGTGGCCCTCGTCCGGCCTGGGGGCGGCTCCGTCGGCGCGACGCCGTCATTCCCGCCGCTGGACCCGACCGCCGTCGGGGTGGGCGTCGTCGCGGCGCCCGGCATCCAATGGCTGGCGGTCATCGCCATCCTCGCCGTCCTGATCGGCCTCGCCGTCAGCATCCTGCGCGAGCGACGACGATGGGCCCGGGGCATCCTCGGGGCCACCTTCGTGCTGGTGAGCGCGGCCTTCTCGATGATCTCGAACTCGACCTGGATCGGGTTCGGTCCCAACGGATCGTGGGGGGCCGGTCTCGGCTTCGACCACTGGGGGACGGCGACGGAGAGCGTTGCCGGCATCGATGACGCCGTCTTCCACGTGCGGCCCGGGGAGCCGTTCACGTTTGCCTTCACGGTGACGAATCATGCCCCCGTTCCGCTTACGATCGAGGGCCTCGTTCCGAATCCGCCGAACTCAGGTTTCCAGCTGACGGGTCTGGGCCTCCAGCGCCCGGTCCAAGGGCTCGAACCCGACCAATGGCCGGTCTCCGGGCTTCCTGCGGACAGCGTCCCGTTCACTCCGATCCGGATCGAGCCGAATGCCTTCCGCCTGATCGTCGTGACCGGCAAGGCGGGACCCTGCGCGGGTGGCTGGGAGGATGCCGCCAATGCGACCTCTATGTCGACCGACGTCGTGACGCTCGCCTACTCGGCATTCGGCCTCGAGCGGACCGAGCAGGTGCAGCTCCCATCGTCGGTCGAGATCCCGATCGTCATGGGCTGTACCGGGTAGTCAGCGGCGGATCGTCGCCTCGTAGTCGGGGAAGTAGTGCCCGATCACCGGCAGGTCGAAGGTCCGCAGGATCAATTCCTTCGTCTCGTGAGCGAGCAGGAACCGGAATGAGCGCTCGATGAGCTCGTGCGGATCCGTGGCGCCGGGCGCGAGGCGCTCGAGATCCTCGTCGGACAACGCCACCCGGTGACTCGACATGGAGCCGTCGGCGTCGGTCAGTGTCACGCCGCAGGTCCACCCGCCCGACTCGGCCCTGGCGCAGCTGGCGTCGATGTTGGTCACCGGGTCGGTCCCCCCTGGCACTGTGGGCACCAATAGGTGGTGCGTGGCAGGTCTGATCCCTGGCGAGTCGACGCGATGGGCGTGCCGCAGCGGCGGCACGGGCGACCGCCTCGACCGTAGACGTACAGCGGACCGGGGGCGGCGCGATCCCCGGTCGTCGTGACCCGCTCCGCGCCCCGCCCCGGCGCGGCGTTCGCCAGCAGCAGTCGTCGCACGGTCGCGATCAATCGATCGATCGTCGCGTCGTCGAGCTCGGCGACGGTCGCGAACGGCGACACGCGCTCGATCCAGAGAACCTCGTTCTTGTACACGTTGCCGATGCCAGCCTGCGCTCGCTGGTCGAGCAGTGCAAGGGCGATCTCCGTGCCAGCCCGCGACGGATCGCGCAGGCGTTGGTGGGCTGTCGCCGCATCGAACGACGGATCGAGGAGGTCGGGGCCGAGGCGCCCGAGCGAGGGATGGACCCGCTCAGCCCGAGTCTCGAAGAGCTCGACGACGGGCGCATCGAAGCAGACCGCGACCGCGCCCGGCACCTCGAGGACGAGCCGCGCGCGGGACGCCGGTCGCTTCCAGGGTTCACCCGGCCGGTACCGGTGCCACGACCCGTTCATCCGCAGATGCGTGCGGAGCTCCAGGCCGCCGTCGAACCGGATGATGAGGTTCTTGCCGACCGAGTCGACGGCATCGATCGTGCGTCCGACGAGGCGGTACGCCTGCGGGACGGCACCTGGACCGCTGGCGCGCGCCGCGGTGACGGCCCGCCCGACGAGGTGCGGCCGAAGACCCGCGGCGGTCCGGAACAGCGTGTCGCCTTCAGGCACTCAGATCGTCCGTGGGTGGATCGGCTGGGCTCGCACGGCGCATCGACTGCTCACCGGGTGCCCCGCAGGACCAGGCCGCGGTATCCGGGCACGAAGCCTGCGACCTGCAGCGTCGACCGGAAGCTCGATTCGCCGACCGGCAGGCCATCGACCTTCTTGATGACCAGTTCCCGAAGGCGCCCGTCGGCGAGCAGTCCTTCGAGCGCCCGGGCCGCGAGAGCGCCGAGCTCGGGATCGTCGGCCGCCGGTAGGGTCTGGAGGGTCGAACCGCCGCGTTCCACGTAGAGGACCGCAACCCCATCGACGGTGACGACATACGCCCCGGCAGCACGTTGCAGCGGCCGGCGGTCCGCGACGCCACGGCGTGGCCAGGCCAGGGCCGCCCCGTACGGTTGGGCCGGGTCCGCGGCGGCGAGCAGCTGGACGGCTGGTGCCCCGCCGCCACCCGCTGCCTCGCGGGTGGCCCGCAGCCGATCGAGCGCCCCGGACAGCGCGAACTGTGCCGCACCGAGCCCATCGACGAAGTAGCCGCGCCGGATCCGGCCGGCGTCCTCTAGAGCACGCAGGATCGGATAGACGGCGCTGAACCCGCCGTCGAGTCCTTCGGACGCGACCGCCTCGCGGGTCAGCACCCCATGGCGCTCGAGCATGGCCAGGGCCTGGGCATGCAGACGCTCGGTGGCGCTGATCGTCGCGGGTGGCTCGACCAGGGACCAGCGGCCCGCCGCCTCGGGCGGGCCTAGGGCCGTCAGCCGTCCGGGCCGCGGCCGGCGTGTCCCGCCACTCCCGGTCCGCTTCCAGCGGAGCGCCCGAAGCGGCGCGAACGTGTCGTTGGTGACCTCGCCAGCCCAGACCAGGTCCCACAGCGCGTCGAGGACCTCCCGGTCCGGCCCACCGCCCGATGCCGCGTGCAGCTCGCGATAGAACGACGCCCCGCGGCGCGTCAGGTGCTCGCGCAGGGCCTCATGACGCGCTGCGGACGGTCGTTCGACTCCCTCCACCGGGCCGAAGGGGCGCAGCGCGTCGCGCCCCGGCCGGAGGAGCGCGACCCGGCCGTCGTCGCGTCCGAGGCTCCCCCGCCCCACCCAGGCCACCTCGCCGAGCGAGCCGAGCTCGTCGAGCAGTCGCGGCTGGTACCCGGGGATCCGTGCCGGCAGCACGTCGCGTTCGAGGACCGACGCTGGGATCGGCAGGCCGGCCAGCTGGTCGACGACCTCGGCCAGCCGCTCGAGGGCGGCCGTGCCACGGAACGGGGTCGGGGCACTCCCCGCCGGCGCGATGCCGTGCCAGTCGGGCAGGAAGCGGCCCAGCGCGGCCGGATCGACCGGTTCGACCTCGCGACGCAGGCGCGCCAGCGACCGACGTCGAAGCAGCCGAAGGACGTCGGGGTCGCACCATTCCCGTTCCGCGCCACCGGGCCGGAATTCGCCGCGGAGCACCGTGCCCGCGGCCAGCAACCGCTCCAGGGCATCCTCGACGACCCCGACCGGCAGCCCCCACCGACGGGCCGGCTCGGGCGTCAGGAACGGCCCGTGCGAGCGGGCCCAGCGCGCCAGCAGCCCGTCGAGTGCGCCACCGACGGGCGCGAGGAACGCCTCCGGCACGCCGACGGGCGCGGATGCGCCCACGCCGTCCCGGTAGCGCGCCACGTCTTCGATGGCGATCCAGCGCTCCTCCCCGGCGATCCGGGTTCGCACGGCCCGTCGGCCCGAGGTGAGTTCCTCGAGCCAGGGATCGGCGACGCCGGCACCGCCCTCCGTCCGGGCGGCGAGCTCGTCGGGACTCAGGTCGCCCAGACGTCGCAGGAGGTCGTGGACGGCGTCGGGGCTCGTGGCGCGTCGGTCGTCGGTGAGCGCCTGGAGGGACAGCTCGAGGTCGGCGAGGGCATCTGGATCGAGCAGCTCGCGGAGCTCCTCCTGGCCGAGCAGCTCGCGGAGGAGGTCCCGATCGAGTGTGAGCGCTCCGGCCCGTCGTTCCGCCAGCGGGGTGTCGCCGTCATACATGTAGGCGGCGACGTAGTCGAACAGGAGGCTGCTCGCGAACGGACTCGCCCGGAGCGTCTCGACGCTGTGGACCGCGATCTCCCGCCGCGCGACGCCGCCGAGGACCTCGCGCAGGGCCGGCAGGTCGAAGACGTCGCTCAGGCACTCCCGATAGGTCTCGACGAGGATCGGAAAACTGCCGTACCGGGACGCGACCGCAAGCAGGTCCGCTGCACGCTGGCGCTGCTGCCAGAGCGGTGTCCGCGTCCCCGGGCGGCGGCGGGGCAGCAGCAGGGCTCGCGCCGCGTTCTCGCGGAACCGGCTGGCGAACAGCGACGAGGACGCCACCTGCCCGACGACCAGGTCTTCCAGCTCGTCGGACTCCGGGAAGAGCAACGCTTCGATGCCATCGAGCGGCGCATCGCCCTCGGGCAGGCGGATCGCGATCCCATCGTCCGACCAGATCGTCTGGACGTCGAGGCCCAGCCGCTCGGCCAGCCGGCTCTCGATGGCCATCGACCACGGGGCGTGGACTCTGCCGCCGAATGGCGTCAGCAGGGTCAGCCGCCAGTCGCCCAGCTCGTCGCGGAATCGTTCGAGGACGATCCGCTTGTCGGTGGGCAGGGCGCCGGTCGCCTCGCGCTCGTCCTCGAGGTAGGCGAGGAGGTTCTCGGCGGCGCGCTCATCGAGGTCGTGCTCCTCGCGCAGCCGGCCGGCGGCCGCCCGTCGACCGCGATCGCCGTTCGCGAGGTCGGCTTCGAGCTCGCCGACGAACGCGCCCATCGCGCGCCCGAGCTCGATCGGGCGACCGACGGCGTCGCCCTTCCAGAACGGCAGCTTGCCGGGGACGCCCGGTGCCGGGGTGACCGTGACCCGGTCGTGGGTGATCTCGTCGACGCGCCAGCTGCTGGCGCCCAGGACGACGACGTCGCCGTGCATCCCCGCCCGCAGCTCGTAGACCATCTCCTCGTCGAGCTCGCCGACGCGCCGGCCGGGCGTGCCGGCTTCGCCGACCATGAACACGCCGTACAGGCCGCGATCGGGGATCGTGCCGCCGCTCGTGACGGCCACGACGCGCGCATCGCGGCGTCCCTCGACGACGTCGGTCACGCGGTCCCAGACGACCCGCGGCTTGAGCTCCGCGAACTCGTCCGAGGGATAGGCGCCCGCCAGCATCCCGAGCACGCCCTCGAGCAGGTCCCGCGTGAGCGTCTCGTAGGGTGACGCTCGGGTGACCGTGTCCAGCAGGTCCGAGACCGTCCAGCGGTCCATCACGGTCATGGCCACGAGTTGCTGGGCGAGGACATCGAGCGGATTGCGCGGGATCGTCGTCGCCTCGATGGCGCCGTCGTGCATCCGCTTGGTGACGACCGCGACCTCCAGGAGGTCGCCTCGGTACTTCGGGAAGATGACGCCCTTGCTCGGGGCGCCCACCTGGTGGCCGGCCCGGCCGATCCGCTGCAGGCCGCGCGCGACGCTGGTCGGCGATTCGACCTGGATCACGAGGTCGACCGCGCCCATGTCGATGCCGAGCTCGAGGCTGGACGTGGCGACGAGGGCTGGGAGGCGACCGGCCTTGAGGTCTTCCTCGATGGTCAGGCGCTGCTCACGCGCGATGCTCCCGTGGTGCGCCTTGACGAGGTCCTCGCCGGCCAGCTCGTTGAGCCGCTGGGCGAGCCGCTCGGAGAGCCGGCGGCTGTTGGTGAAGACGATCGTGCTCTTGTGCTCGCGGATGAGCTCGAGGATCCGCGGGTGGATGGCCGGCCAGATGCTGGTCCGCAGGTCCGGGCTGGTGGCCGGACCGCCTGGCTGCTCCTCGAGCGGCAGGATCTCGCCGATCGCCGCCATGTCATCGACGGGCACGACGACCTGGAGATCGAGGGGCTTGCGGGCGCCAGCATCGACGATCTCGACCTCGCGGCCCGGCCCGACGCCGCCAAGGAACCGGGCGATCGCATCGAGTGGCCGTTGCGTGGCGGACAGGCCGATGCGCTGGAGGGGCGCGGCGTCGGGCGAGCGGAGTCGCTCGAGACGTTCCAGGCTCAGCGCGAGGTGGGCGCCACGTTTCGTGCCCGCGATCGCGTGGACCTCGTCGACGATCACGTGCTCGACGCCGCGGAGGACCTCGCGTGCCTGGCTCGTGAGCATCAGGTAGAGCGATTCGGGGGTCGTGATGAGGATGTCGGGCGGGCGCCGAGCGATCTCGCGACGGTCCTCGCTGGGCGTGTCGCCCGTGCGGCTGGCGACCGTGATCGTGGGCATCGGCTGGCCGAGGCGCTGCGCCGCGTGCCCGATGCCGGTGAGCGGGGCTCGCAGGTTGCGCTCGACGTCGTAGGTCAACGCCTTCAGCGGCGAGACGTACAGGACGCGAACCGTGCCGGGCTGGGCCCGCGTCCGTTCGGGCGTCGGGTGGGTCGCGAGCCGGTCGAGGGCCCACAGGAACGCCGCGAGCGTCTTGCCCGAACCGGTCGGCGCGTGGATCAGCGTGTTGCGACCCGCCGCGATGGCCGCCCAACCGCGTGCCTGCGCATCAGTGGGAGCCTCGAAGCTCGCCTCGAACCACTCGCGAACGGGTCGCGAGAACGGGGCTAGTGGATCGGCTCGGACGGGGACGGTCGCGGTCACGGGACCGCGAGTATAGGCGGGTCCATCGATCTAGACCAGATGTTCTGTATCGGGCGGTTCGGTCCAGCCGTTCCGGCCCAGGACCGGCCCTGGCAGACCGGGGTCACGCCCGCGGCCGGTCAGCCAACATGCCGCGAATCGCTTCGCCATCGATGGTCTTTGCGGCATGGGCCGAATGGCCCTCGATAGGGGCCCTTGGACCCGTTCGTCCGGGACCGCGGTCGGGGTGGAATGGCAACAGCCACGCGAAGGGGGTCAACGAGGCGCCGAGGGGCGCTCAGGAAGGGAGTGAAGGGACACGATGGAACGTCGGAACCTAGCATTGGGGCTTGGCGCGATCGCCACGCTCCTGCTCTTCTACGCGGCCAATCCGTGGGTCACCCCGCCGGATGGCGCGATCACGGTGATCGTGAACGTCGGGTTCTGGGTCGCGGCGATCGCGCTGGCGGTCGTGTTGTTCGAGGATCGCCGGGCGCTCGCGGCCGAGTCGGTCGAGATCGACGGGCCGCCCTTCGCGCGGTTCCTGTTCAGCAACTCGCGGGCCGGCCTGTTCTGGCTGCCGATCCGGCTGTTCGTCGGCTTCGCCTGGGTCGAGGCCGGCTACCACAAGCTGACCGGCGGCGGCTGGGTCACCGACGGGGGCTCGGCCCTGGCCGGCTACTGGGCGGGTGCGGTCAAGGTCCCCGATCCGGCGGCCGGTCGACCGCCGATCACCTACGAGTGGTATCGCGACTTCATCAACTTCCTGCTGACCGGCCACCACGAGACCTGGTTCGCCTGGCTCATCACGTTCGGCGAGCTGGCGGTCGGGCTCGGCCTGCTGCTCGGCGCGCTGACCGGCCTGGCGGCCTTCTTCGGGGCGCTGATGAACATGTCGTTCCTGCTGGCGGGCTCGGGCTCGTCCAACCCGGTCATGTTCTCCCTGGCCATCGGGCTCATCCTGGCCTGGAAGGTCGCCGGCTACTACGGCCTCGACCGCTACCTGCTGCCGATGCTCGGGACCCCATGGCGACCCGGCGCGCTGACAGGTCGCGCCACCAACCCACAAGGGGCCCCGGCCGGCTGACCACCACCGTGGGCCCGGATGGGCCCCCCTTGCCCATCCTTCACCGCCTCCGGTCCTTCCCCCGGAGGCGGTGCCTTGTCCGGGTCGTTCGCCCGGCTCGACTCGCCTGATCAGCGAGTCCCACGAAGTGCCAGGGGGTCGGCCGCACGGAGATGGCCGTCGGCCGGGGAGACCGTGAACCCGGCGCGCTCGAGCACCCGCCTCGCGATGGCGGCGCGGGTCGTCCGGTCGAGGGGTTCCAGCGGGTCGCGCTCGGCCACGGTGATCTCCGCGACGTCGGCCGGGCTGCCGGCCAGGAGTGCACCGGCCAGACCGGAGTGCCGCCGGTCCGGCGCAACGCCGAGCGCCAGGAGGTCGCGGCGCCCGCCTGCGGCCGTCGGGGCCGCGACGGCCAGGCCGACCACCAGGCTGCCGACGACCGCGGCCGTGACGTGCGCTCCATCCTGGATGGCCGCGAGCAGCAGCGCGTGCCCCACGTCGGCATCCGCCGGCGAGACGACGCGGGGAGCGAGTCTGAGCCGCGCCCACGTCCCCGCATCGACGGCCGGGACGATCGACGGTGCGCCGACGCCCGGGCCCGGCGCCGGCATGGTCGTCGCCGGCGCCACGTCCGGATCCCACCATCCACGGCCGCGCGCCTCGCGGAGGAGCCGGGGCACGACCATCATCCTGACCAGCGCGGTCGTGATCCGCGAGCGCGCTTCGCCCGCCTCCTGGGCGCCATCGACCTCGACCCCGGCGTTCGGGACATCGGTGAAGGCCCCGGGTAGCGGCGCCTGCCCATAGCGCGCCCCCTCGCCGTTCCAGCGCTCGCGCCAATCCGCCGGCGTCGCTTCCGGCACCTCGCGGTGGGCGCCCGCGAGCCAGACCAGGCTCCACATGCGCGGCACGACCCGGTAGGCGTCGTATCCGCCGCCGCCAGTCGCGAGCCACCGGCCGGACGCGTGGCGATGCGCGATCGCGTCGACCAACCTGGCCGCCTTGCCCATCGCGGTCGTCGTGACCCGCAGGTGCGCCAGCGGATCCCACGCGTGCGAATCGGCGCCGTGCTGGCTGACGATGACGTCCGGTCCGAACGTGGCGGCCAGCTCGGGGAGGAGGATTCCCACGGCCTCAAGCCAGGCACCCTCGCCGGTCATCGGTTCCATCGGGACGTTGACCGCGGTGCCGGCCGCGGTCCCCTCCCCGAGCTCATCGACGAAGCCACTCCCCGGAAACAGGTGACGGCCGGTCTCGTGGATCGAGAACGTCAGCACCCCTGGGTCATCCCAGAACATCGCCTGGACGCCGTCGCCGTGGTGGACGTCGAGGTCCACATACAGGACGCGCAACCCGTCGCGTCGGGCCCGGGCGATGGCCAGCGCCGGGTCGTCGTAGATGCAGAAACCCGAAGCGTGGTCCGGCATCGCGTGATGGAGGCCACCACCTGGATGGAACGCATGGGCGTCGTCGCCATGCAGGATCGCCTCCATCGCGCGGATGGATCCGCCGGCCACCGCCGCTGCGGCGTCGTGCATGCCCCCGAACGGCGGGTTGTCGCCGAGCTCGCCGATGCCCGCCAGCGGACCTCCGTACGGCGCCTCGGAGAAGCGGCGCACGACCTCGATGTAGCGAGCGTCGTGACACCATCGCAGCTCATCGTCGGGCGCGGGCTCGGGCGCGAGGCCCGGCTCCGCCCCGACCGCCCGCAGGAGGTCGATCGAGGGCGCGAACCGTCGCGGCGTGAGCGGATGGTCCGGCCCGAAGTCGTAGGTCGTCGAACGCGGGCCGAAGACGAGCAGCATGCGTGGCACGATACCGGTCATGGACCGGGTCTACACCACGCCGCTCCTCGACAAGCTCGGGATCCGGCCTGGCATGCGGGTCGCCCTCGTCGACATCGACGACGAATCGGTCCGTTCGCTGCTGGCCGAGCGGACGGCCGACCTCACGGAGGGCTGGCCCAAGCCCGACACCGACATCGTCCTGCTGGGCGCCGAATCGATGGCGCAACTGGCGTCACTCCCCGAGCTGGCCGCCCTGATCCGGCCGAACGGCGCGATCTGGGTCGTCTCCCGAAAGGGCAAGGCCGCGACCCTCCGTGACGTCGAGGTCATCGCGGCGGCCAAGGCGTCGGGTCTCGTTGACAACAAGGTCGCCTCGTTCTCGCCCACGCACACGTCCCTGCGCCTCGTGATCCCGGTGGCGCTTCGCGGAGTACCATCCACGCATGGGTCCTGACCTCCTGATCGTCCTCCTCGTCATCCTCGTGCTCGCCGTCATGTGGCGCGGCCCCAAGACCCTCCCGAAGCTCGGCGAGGCGCTCGGACGAGGCGTCAAGGAAGCGAAGAGCGAGGCGACGAAGGCCCAGGCCGAGATCAAGGCACGGGTCGATGGCGAGCCGGTCCCGCCGGCCGGGGGCACCCCGCCCGACCGACCGGCCTGACCGCAGCGGCTCCACACCAGACCCGGTGAGCGCGTGATCCCCGACGAGATCGCCGCCCTCACCGTCCGTCCCGGACCGGGCTCGCATCGAACGATGCTCACGATCGATGGCCGACCGATCGAGACCCTCGCGGATCTTCCGCCCATGAGGAACAAGCTCCTCTTCGTCGGCCTGAACCCGTCGCCGGTCAGCGTCACGGCGGGCCACTACCACCAGGGCCGGCTCGGGCGCACGTTCTGGCGCCGGCTGATGCTGGCCCGCATCCTGCCGCCCGGCACGCCGATCGAGGCCGCCGACGACGTCCTGGCTGCGGCCGGTCACGGCATCACGGACCTGCTCAAGCGCCCGACAGCTCGCGACGAGGCCACCGATGCGGACCTGACGACCGGCGTCGGACCGCTCTGGCGGAAGATCGCCATCTGGCGGCCGGCCGCGGTGGTGTACATCTACAAGCGCGCGGCGGCGATCTCGGCCGGTCGCCCTCTCACGGAGCACTGGGGACAGCTGCCCGGCGTGGCCATGGCCGGCAGGCCGTGCTTCCTCATGCCCGGCCCGTATGCGCCGACAAAGGAGGTCGACGAAGGGCTCAACTTCCTGCGCAACCTCTCGGCGGCACTGCCGATGGACGAGAGCTAGCTGCCGGCGCGCTCCGGGAAAGCCTCGCCGGACGGAAGGCGGCGCGCGAAGGCGGCCAGCAACACGAGGGAGCCGACCGCCGCGAGGATCGACGTCGCGAGCCCGATCCACGTGAGGATCGAGACGTCCGCGCTTGGTGTGACCATGAGATAGGCCAAGTTCGATACGGACGAGCTGATCGTTGACGCCGCGACGATCGACCATGCCCCAGTCGTCGCGAGCCGCCAGGCGCCGGCGGGTCGCTCGCCGGCAGCCGCGCCGGCAGAGACGACGATCGCGAGATAGCCGACCGATGCGAGCGTCAGCCAGCTCGCGGCGAGCAGGACCGCGTTGTACCAGAGGTTGACGTCCGGCTGCTCGGAGCCGTAGCGGGCCAGCGCGAGCAGCCCGACCGCGACCGTCCAGGCCACCAGCAACACGAGCACGACGACGGTCGCCCGACCACGGCGCGGCGAACCTCCGCGGTCGGAGCGGAGGCGTGCGACTCGGAGGCCCCGGGCCACCCAGATGAACCCCGTGGCCAGCAGGGCCGCCACGAGCAGGCTGTACGCCGTCATGGCGGCGCCGGACGGATCGTCGAAGAGCCCACGGATCCACATCCCGGCCGTCTGCATCGTTTGGCCGGCCGCCAGGAGCCCGACGCCAATGGCGACCGAGCGCAGGGTCGACCAGGCCGACGGTCGGCAGGCGAAGACGGCTGCCCCGAACAGCACGTTGGCGACAGGCGGGACGAGGCCGGAGATCGTTGCAACGATGGTCCGAACGAAGATGCCGCTGTCGAGCGCAGGATCGGGCGGGTAGACGAGGCGACGGTCGGCCGCGAGGGCGACGCCGTTGGCGACAGCCAGGATGACAAACGCCCACGAGACCGCAGGCAGCCTCCCTGGGAGGCTGGTCAGCCGGTCCGGCAGGTGCGGGCCGCGAGCTTCCGCCCACGGCGTGCCGTCGATCGTTCGGCCGACGGGCTCGTTCATCGCCGCATCCTGGGCCACCGTCGACGGGACGTCAACGACACCCGCGAGGTCGATCGCCCGTATCACTGTGATATCATTTCGATCGCGCGGATTCAGATCGCGCAGAAGGAGTATCGGCCACCCATGAACAAGGAGCGCCAAGCCCGCACCCTCCCCGGCATCCCCACCTTCCTCGTCCTCCTGGCCGCGCTGATCGCGCTGGTCGTCGCGGCGATCTGGTACGTCGCGGCGGTCCTGGTGCCGGCGGGCAATTCCGTCGACTTCCTCACCATCGCGCCATTGCTGCTGATCGTCCTGGCGATCACCGCGGTCTGCATCGGGTTCGGTGGCCTCACCGCGGTGAACCCGAACGAGGCCCGCGCGCTGGTGCTGTTCGGCCACTACGGCGGCACCATCCACACCCAGGGCCTCCAGTGGGTGAACCCGTTCACGATGCGCCGCAGGATCTCCGTCCGCGTGCGCAACTTCGAGACCTCCAAGCTCAAGGTGAACGACCACGACGGCAACCCGATCGAGATCGCCGCGGTCGTCGTCTGGAAGGTGACCGACACCGCCGAGGCGCTGTTCGAGGTCGACGACTACGAGAACTTCGTCCACGTGCAGGCCGAGTCGGCACTGCGGAACCTCGCCACGACGCACCCGTACGACGCCCACCAGGAGGGCGATGTCGCCCTGCGCTCGAACCCGGCCGAGATCGCGGACCAGCTCCGGACCGAGATCCAGGATCGGCTCCAGAAGGCCGGCGTCGAGGTCATCGAGGCGCGCATCAGCCACCTCGCCTATGCACCTGAGATCGCCAACGCGATGCTCCGCAGGCAGCAGGCCAACGCGGTCATCGCCGCACGCACGCGGATCGTCGAGGGCGCGGTCGGGATGGTCGAGATGGCACTGGATCAGCTGTCCGCCAAGAACGTCGTGAACCTCGACGAGGAGCGCAAGGCACAGATGGTCAGCAACCTGCTCGTCGTCCTGTGCTCGGAGCACGAGACGCAGCCGGTCGTCAACACCGGGACGCTGTACGCGTAGCGCCGGACCGACCGCAGGCCGGCCCGTCGAGCCAGGTCCCACGACCATGACCGAGCGGAAGCCGTTCCTCCTCCGCCTCGACCCCGAGACGTTCGCGGCCCTCCAGCGGTGGGCCGCGGACGACCTCCGCTCGGTCAACGGGCAGGTCGAGTTCCTCCTCCGGCGGGCACTCCGCGATGCCGGCCGCGTGCGCGAGCCGAAGGACCGCCCGACGAGGGACCCCGCTCCGTAGCCGTCGGTTGCGCGCCTCCCTCAGCCCTGCCGATCCCAAAGCCACTCACGGAGGCTCAGCCCGCTGTCGTGGACGGTCGCGGCGGCCTCGCGGCCGATGTACCGAACGTGCCACGGCTCCGCCTTGTAGCACGTGACCTGCGGGCTCCAAGCGGGCGGATAGCTCACGACGAAGCCGTACCGCCAACCCTGGTCCGCGAGCCAGTGATCCCCACCATCGATGTCGAGCGCGGTCCCGAGCTGATGCTCGGAATGGCCCGGCCGGGCCGCCGAGGTCAGCGCGTAGTCGCTCCCGTACGCCCGTTCGAGGCTGCCGAACGTCGCGACCTGCGCATCGAAGCTGCGATAGGCCGACCTGACCACCAGCGTGACACGATCCGCGCGAGCGGCACGATCCATCGCCCGCAGGTCGTCCACGACCACCCGGCGCACCGTCCCGCGTCCGGCGATGCCGGCCGTGCCGACCGAGACGAGGTCCGTCGGCGCATCGGCCTCGGCCAGCGTGAACGCCGGGTCGAGGAACGTGCGGCGCCAGTCCCCGGCTCCTCGATGCGGCGTCAGGATCTCGGCGCGGCCGCACGCCGGCAGCGGCCCGTCGAGCCGGGGCCCGGACCGGCTCAAGACGCCGCCCGGCCCGGCCAGCATCCAGGCCCCGGCCGCGATCGCCAGCAACAGGGCGATGGCGACCAGCGGTCGGCGGCGAAGGACTGGTGTCCCCCCAGTCGAGTCCATGCGACGCCTACTCGATCCTGACCGCGTCCGGGCGGGTCAGGCGCTCGAGGGGCGGCAGCATCAGCGCGACGACGGCCATCGCTCCCGCGAGGCTGACCGCCAGCGTCAGGGCCAGGGCCCCGTTCGGCCACGGGACTGTCTCGGCGCCGGCCAGACGAAGGACTAGTTGCGCGACCACGATGCCCAACCCGGCGCTGACGACGGCGACCGCGGCCAACGGCGCGCCGGCCTGCAGCAGCACCAGGGCCCGGAGACGGGATACCGGCATCCCGGCACTCCGCAGGAGCGCGAATTGCCGGCGACGCTCGAGGACCCCGGTGGTGACCGCGACGGCCAGGCTGCAGCCCGCCAGGACGAGCGAACCGATCAGCCCCAGCGCGACGACGCGCCCGAACTCCTGGTAGACGTGCGAGGTCTCGCGGTCCTCTGCGGCGAGACGAACGAACGCCGTCGGGACGGTCGCCATGACCGCCGTCCGAACCTGCTCGCCCGTCGCCGCGGAGCCATCCGTGTCCACGTAGAACGTGGTCGGTGACGGCGCCCGACCGCTCGCCGCCATGGCGCCCGGCTCGATGATGACCTGGGGGAGCCGGGCTCGGGCAGCGCGGGCCACGATGTCGGTGGTGACCGTGCTGAGGCCGGGTTCGAACGTCGCGATATCGGACGCGCTGACCGCGACGGGGATCGGCAGTCGCTCGCCACGGTCCGGGATGAGGTCATAGGACCCGGCGGCGAGCGAGGTCGATCCATCGAGCACGTGGATCGGGGCGGTGCCGCACTGTCCGGACGGCAGGTCGAACTGGCGCATCAGGTCCGCGCACGAGACGACCCATGTGGTCACCGGCTGGCCATCCACGAAGAGCTCGCCCCAGGCGATCGGCAGGACGCCGCGGACGCCCGGGACCGCCCCGATCTCCGATGGGACTTGCGCGAACGGCGGACCCTCGTTCAGCGGCATCTCGATGTAGACCTGGTTCGGTCGCAGCACCCCGGCGCGATCGAAGCTCTGGTCGTCCGCGTAGCTTACGAACGTGTAGAACGCGCTTGCGACGAAGACGGCCATGATCACGCCGGTGATGGCGCCGAACGACCCGCGCGGATCGTCGGTCAGCCGTCGAGACGCCAGCAGCGTCGACGCTCCGAATGGAAGTCGATGCAGGACCCGTCCCACGAGCACCGTCAACCACGGTCCGGCGAGGACGATCCCGACGATGACGCCGCCGAAGCCAGCGCCGATGAGCGCGAGACTCTTGATGTCGCTCGAGGCCTCACGGCCGAGGATGGCCATCGCGCCGACGAAGCCGGCCATCGAGACGGCGAGTGGCAGCGCCCGGAGCATGCTGGGCGATGGCGGCGTCTGCCGCCGCTGGACGCCGAGCGGGGTGACGATGACCCGTCGGAGGGCCAGCATCGCCGCCGCCGCGCCGACGACCGGGATGGCCAGCAGCATGAGCACCGCCGGGACGATCGGTGGCGCGATCGAATTGGGGAACCATGTCGCATCGTCGAGCGGGATCATCGCGACCAGGGGACGAGCGAGGAGGAAGAGCGCGATCCCGGCGAAGGCCCCGATCGTGGTGATGAACACCGCCTCGACGAGGGCGAGCCGGCTCACCTGGACCGAGGTTGCACCGATGAGCCGGAGCGCCGCAAGGCGCTGCTCGCGCCGAGCGGCCGAGAGCCGCGTGGCGGTCGAGACGAAGACTGCGACCGGCACAAGGGCGCCGACGATCGCGAGGGCGATCATCAGGACCGCGATCGGCGGGATGTCGCGGTCCGGTAGTCGCGAAGCGAAGGCCTTGACGGGCGAGGCCCCGAGCGCCGTGATGTCGGCCGGGGTCATGCCGATGACCGCGACAAGCTCCTGCGGCGAACGCAACCCGGCATCCCCGATCGTGCCGACGACGGTCCCGACGCGGTCGCCCAACTGGTCGGCCGGGACCGCGGCGATCCGTGCCGCCAGCGCCGGGGAGACCACCGCCTGACCCGGGCCGGGCCAGCGATCGACGCCGGGCGGCAGTGGCGCGTCGCCGACGAGCGCCGCCACCATCACCCGAACCAGGGGCTGGCCCTGGTACGAATCGAGGGCCGTCGTCATCAGGAGGGCCGCGTCGTCGGTGGTGTGACTGTCCGAGATCACGATGCTGGACCGCCAGGCACTGCGTTCCGCTCGATCCTGGACGGCGGGCAGGAACGAGAGCGCGAACAGCAGGATCGCCGTCCCGATCGCGACGGCGAGTGCCGTGAGCGCAAGCCCGACGATGGCGCCACGACCGCCGGCCAGTGCCAGGCGCAGACCGAGGCGTGTCATCCGAGGTCCGACCCGCTCACGCGTCCGTCACGGACGATGACCTCCCGGTGCGCGTAGGCCGCCACGCGAGCTTCATGCGTGACGAGGACAACGGCCGCACCGCCCGCGACCGCCGCGCTCGTCAGGAGCTCCATGACGCGCTCTCCGGCCAGGCTGTCGAGCGAGCCGGTCGGCTCGTCGGCGAAGACGACCGCCGGTTCGATGACCAGGGCACGGGCGACCGCGACACGCTGGGCCTGGCCGCCCGACATCTCGCCGGCGCGCCGGCGCTCGAGGCCGTCGAGCCCGAGTCGAGGGAACCACTCGGCGGCGATCTGCTCGGCGTCCGCGCGACCGACGCCGTTGAGGAGCAACGGCAGCGAGACGTTCTCGATCGCCTCGAGCTCGGGGACCAGCTGACCGAACTGGAACACGAAGCCGAACGACGTCCGACGCAGCCGACTGCGTTCGGCGTCCCCCATCGTCGCGACGGCCCGGCCCTGGAACTCGACCACGCCGCGATCAGGGAGGGCGATGCCCGCGAGGCAGTGGAGCAGCGTCGACTTGCCCGAGCCGCTCGGACCCATGATCGCGACGATCTCTCCGGGCAAGAGTTCGAAGTCGAGGCCGCGCAGGGCCTCGGTCGGTCCGAAACGCTTGTGGAGGTCCGTGCCCAACAGCAGCGCCGCATCAGGCCGCGACCGGGGTTCGAGGATCGAGATCGGCGAGGCGATCATGGGACCTCCGGCGATTCGAGCAGGGTGTGTCGGAGCTCGTCGATTCGGGCGGCCGTCAGGTCCAGCCAGCGCAGGTCGGCCTCGAGATGGAAGAGGGCGTAGTCGGCGAGGAGCGCGAGCGGCATCGTCGCGTTGCGGCGGATCCTCGTGAGTTCGCGCATCCGCTCCAGGTGCGCGTGCCGCTCGGCGTCCACGAGCGGCTCCACGGGCCGGCCGGAGAGGATCGCGAGCACGACCTTCGTGAACAGGGACGCCTGGAGGTGCGGCTCGGCGTCGAGGGGGGCTTCCAGCCAGCGCTCGAGTTCACGGGTCCCCTCGTCCGTGATCGCGTAGCGGCGGCGGTCCGGCCCCTCGGCGCGTTCGATGGCCTCGAGCCGGACACGACCCCGTTGCTCCAACCGACCGAGCGTCGAGTACACCTGCGCGAACGCGACCGGATGGTCCGGCGCGAAGTACCGGTCGAACAGCCGTTTCAGGTCGTAACCGTGCCGCGGCTGTTGTTCCAGGAGGCCCAGCAGGGCGTAGGGGACGCTCATCGGCGTCACTATAAACTCGGTTTATAGTGACGTCAAGTGCCGGCCGGATGACCCCCGAACCGCATCGAATCGGGCGCGAACGAATCGAGGCGTGACCTCGAGGCCGCCCACGCGGCCTCGTCTCCGGGGCCGGGCATGGCGTGCGCCCCACGCCGTCCGTCGAGGTCACCGCTCAGCACGATCTGGCCATCGCCGATCACGAACGCCAGGTGGTCCGGCCGCGGTCCGGGTGTCGCCAGGACACGGAGCGGGACGTCGCCCGGGTCGACGACCTCGCCGTCGGCCAGCTCGCGGACGGCGTACGGCAGCCGTCGTCCCCCACCAGGACCGACGACCACCTCGATCGCGAGTTGCTCGGCGACGGCCTCGGCGCCGGCCGCGTGGTCCGGGTCGACGTGGGTCAGCGCGATCACCCGGATCGTGCCGCCGCGCTCCGCTGCCACCTCGATCGCCCGCTCCGCGCCGGGTCCCGTCGGGTCCCCCGGGTCGACCAACACGAACGAACGGCGGCCGACGAGATAGGCGTTGACCGGCTGGCCCGCGACGCCGCCACCGGCCGGCATGACGATGCGGACCACGTCCTGGGCCACCTCGTCGACCTCGACCTGACCGAGGGTGCCGGCCGCCAACCGCGAGCGAACGTCCCCGAACTCGCGAACATGCTCGAGCTGCTGGAGTGTCGTGCTCGTCGGCAGCCAGAGAGCCAAACCGCCGGCCGCCATGGCGTCGAGAGCATCGGTCGGACGCAGCCACGCGTGTTCGACCACCTCCTCGCCCTCGATCGTGGCCCTGGCCCCGTCCGGCAGCTCGGCCGCGAAGAAGCGGGCGTCGAACCGGCGCGGAAAGGTCGGAGGAGTGACCCAGCGGGACAACGGCACGAGCCAGTCCGTCCGGAGCGTGAGGTCGAGCTGCGCGGCGAGCGCCTGGAACCCGATCTCGCCACCGACCAGGGCCGCACGTGCCGCCCCCAGCGCGCCCGGCGACAAGCCCGGGCCGACATCGGCGAGCAACACACCTGCTTCCTCGAACGACTCGCGGATCGCGGCGATGAACGCGGCGATCGCCTGGGCCGGTGGCAGGTCGCCGCCCATGGCGGCCGCCGCATCCTGAGGTGACGCGACGGACCGCGCGACCAGGCTCGGGTGGGCATCGGTCGGGTCGACCCGGCCGCCCGGGAAGACGTGGACATCCGGAGCGAATGCCATCGACGCCGGCCGGCGACCCAGCAGGACTTCGTGGCCGGCCCTTCCGGAGCGCATCAGGACGACGGTCGCCGCCGGCCGGGCCTCGACCGGGTCAGCCACCGGCAGCCACGAGCTGCGTACGGAACCCATCGACGTCAGTGACCGGCAAGCGGCAGACGAAGCCCCGGCAGACGTAGGCGGTCGGGCGCCCATCGATCGCCAGGCGCTCGGCCAGCAACGGCACGACGCTCGCGGCGGGATCCGCGCTGACGGCCACGACCCGGTGCGGGCGGAACCCGGTCTCGACGACCGCGAGGAGCACCTGCGTCGCCGGATCGGCGAGATCGCCGACGATCGCCACCTCGACCGCCGGCGACAGTGCGAGGTCCATCGCCGAGAGCCACTGCGCGAAGCCGGTCGGATAGCGCCCGACGAACCCGACGACGGTCCGGAGTGCGCGCTCGGCCGCATCGCGGTAGCGCCCCTCCCCGGTCCATGCCGCCAGGCGGAGCAGGACCAGGGTCGCGACCGCGTTCCCGGAGGGCACCGCGTTGTCCTGGAGGTCCTTTGGCCGCACCACGAGGCGCTCGTGGTCGTCGGCGGTGTCGAAGAACCCGCCGGCGGGGTCCGCGAACCGCGCGAGCACGCGGTCCATCAGCGCCCTGGCGGTCGTGAACCATCGTTCGTCGAAGGTCGCCTCATAGAGCGCGAGCAGGCCGTCCGCCAGGTGCGTGTGATCCTCGAGCACACCCTGACCCGTGGCCCGGCCATCCTTCCAGGAACGTGCCAGTGTGCCGTCGGCGGCCAGCAGCCCGCCCGTGATCGACTCGGCGGCTCGCGCCGCCGCCGCCCGATACCGCTCCGAGGCGTCCGGATCGTCCCGGCGCAGCAGACGCGCGGCGTCGGCGAAGGCCGCGATCGCGAGGCCGTTCCAGGCCGCGAGCGCCTTGTCATCGCGGGCCGGCTGCGACCGCTCCGATCGGCGCGCCAGGAGGCGGGCGCGCGAGCCCGCAAGGCTCGCCTCCAGTCGAGCGTCATCTCGCGGCGGCGGCGTGTGCATGTCCGGCCAGACACGCGAGAGGATCGTGCGGCCCTCCCAGTTGCCCTCGTCGGTCGCGCCGTAGGCGGCGAGGAAGGGCTCGGCATCGTCGCCGAGGACCTCCCGGATCTCGGTCGCGGTCCAGACGAACGTCAGTCCCTCGATGCCTTCGGTGTCGGCGTCCTGGCTCGCCGCGAAGGCGCCGTCGGCGGTCGTGAGCTCGCGGATCATGTAGTCGAGCGTGCCCATCGCCACGTCCCGATACCGGGTTTCGCCGGTCTGCGCCCAGGCGTGGAGGTAGACCCTCGCGAGCTGGGCGTTGTCGTAGAGCATCTGCTCGAAGTGGGGCACGAGCCAGACCGGGTCCGTCGAGTAGCGGTGGAAGCCGCCACCCAACTGGTCGTGGATGCCGCCGTCGGCCATCTTGTCGAGCGTGAACCGGACGACGGCATCGAACCGGGCGTCGCCGCCG
The DNA here is from genome assembly GCA_963764515.1 of uncultured Chloroflexia bacterium. GTDB lineage: Bacteria > Chloroflexota > Limnocylindria > Limnocylindrales > CSP1-4 > SPCO01. Next base: position 243,479 of record CAVXSS010000001.1, read on the forward strand.
GCAAGCCGGCGGAGCAGGTATTCGATGGTCATCGGTTGGGGGAACTTGGGCGCCCCGCCCCAGCTGCCGTTGCGCGCGTCGAACGACCCTAGGAGCCCGCTCGCAGCGGCCTCGAACAGCGCCGGCGTCGGGTCGTCCGTGCCCGCCTCGATGCGTTGCTGGGCCACGAGCGCGGCCACCAGCCGGGTCCCGGCCCCCTCCACCTCGGCGCGCTGGTCGAGCCAGGTGCGGTCGACGCCCTCGAGGACCTGGCGGAAGGACGGCATCCCGTGGCGCGGTTCGTCGGGGAAGTACGTGCCGCCGTAGAAGGGCTTGCCGTCGGGGGTCAGGAAGACCGACATCGGCCAGCCCCCACCGCCGGTCATCGCCTGGACCGCGCCCATGTACAGCTGGTCAAGGTCGGGGCGCTCCTCGCGATCGACCTTGATCGAGATGAAATGGTCGTTGAGGTAGCGGGCGGTCGGCTCGTGCTCGAACGATTCACGCTCCATGACGTGGCACCAGTGGCACGCTGCGTAGCCGATCGAGAGGAAGATCGGACGGTCGAGCAGTTTCGCGCGCGCGAGGGCGTCGGGGCCCCACGGGAACCAGTCGACGGGATTGTTGGCGTGCTGGAGCAGGTATGGGCTCGTCTCGCCGGCAAGGCGGTTGGGCATGGGTGGATGGTACGTGGCAGGCCCCGTCACCATCGTCTGGTGACTGGCCGCCACACAAGGCGCCGGTTTTGGTGCCGGGCGGCACCAGGACCTGGCGAATAACGGCCAGATGAAGGGTCGCGCGTATGGTGTTGGCGACCGACCAGGCATACGCTGGCCGCCCGCCAGGAATAGGGGGTGTCCTCGGTGGTGAGGAGACTCGGCTCGGTCGTTTCGGCGCTGCTCCTCGCCGGCGTCCTCGCGTCGGCAGGCGTGGTCGCGCCGGTCGCCGCCGCCTCAGCGGTCCCCAAGGTCGTGTTCGTCGTCGGGCCGGCCGGCGCGGCCACGGATCACTACCGGGGAGAGGCGCGTGCGGCAGCGGCCGTCGCGCGGCGGTACACGCCCGACGTCACCGAGATCTACTCCCCGAATGCCACGTGGCCCGCGGTCAAGGCCGCGCTCCAGGGAGCATCGCTGGTCATCTACATGGGTCACGGCAACGGCTGGCCCAGCCCGTACCGCGACGCGCTCTATCGACCGTCCCAGGACGGCTTCGGGCTCAACCCCAGGGCCGGCGGGGACGACGCCACGCATCAGTACTTCGGGGAGAGCCGGATCGCCGCCTCGATCAACCTCGCGACGAACGCCGTCGTCCTGCTCCATCACCTGTGCTACGCCAGTGGCAACTCGGAGCCGGGCCTCCCGGAGGGCACGCTCGACCAGGCGAAGCAGCGGGTCGACAACTTCGCGGCCGGGTTCATCGCCGCCGGGGCATCGGCCGTCATCGCCGAGGCCGACGACGACCCGTCCGGCTACGTGAGATCCATCCTGGGCGGTGGACGATCCATCGATGCGATCTGGCGCTCCGCACCGACGGCCAACGACCACACCTTGGCGTTCACGAGCCAGCGCAGCCCCGGCTACGTCGCCCAGCTGGACCCGACGCACCCGACGTCGGGCTTCCGGCGCTCGATCGTGCTGCGCGAGGGCCTGGCGTCCGCCGATGTCCTCGCGGGTGCGCGCGGGTCGGCGAATCGCGGTTCGGCGACAGGCGGATCGCCCCCGATCGTGCCGGGGCCGCCGAACCTGCTCGCGACGGGGATCGGGCTCAGCACGCCGACCATCCACGGTTCGACGACGGCCACCGGCACGGCCACGCTCCTGATCCCCTTCAGGATCGCCGATCGGAACCAGCTGCCCGCGTCCATCGAGGCCAGCGTGCGCTGGGATCCGCTCGACGTGACGCTCGCCCCGACCGACCCGGCGACCGAGACTCCCGCCCAATCCGTCGCGCCCGTCGAATCCCCGACGCCGAGTGCCTCGCCCTCCGCCGAGCCATCCGCGACCCCGATTCCGACGCCCGAACCGCTCCAGCCGCCGCGACCGCCGATCGAGCTCGCGCTCGTGACGCCGGAACAGCTCGGCGACGTCGTCGCCCCGACCGAGCTGCATCTCGGCTCGAAGTACCTGTCGGTGCGGCTCGCCCTGCCCGCAGCGGCCGGCCGCTACCGCCTGACGATCACCCTGCATGACGGAGAGGGCGTCGCGTACGACCCGGCGACGCAGGCCGCCCTCCCGAGCCTCATCGTCCGCGTCACGGGCGATCCGGACGGTGCGATCCTCGTCGCCCCGACCGCGACCTTGACCGCGGGGAGCGACGTCGAGCTCCCGATCCGCGTCGTCAACCTGGGCACGTCCGCCTGGGGGCATGGCCCGACGCTCAGCAACCCCGGCCCGGACGGTCGCGCCGGCGAGGTCTCCGCGACCCTCGTCGGGCGCTGGCTGTCGCTCGGTGACGATTCATCCACGCTCATCCCCGCGAACGCCGAGATCGGCTTGCCGGCCGGCATGAAGCCGAACGTGCCCGTCGACCGCGGGCTCGAACTGAGGCTCCCGGCCAGCCCCGGCGAGTACCTCCTTGTCCTCGACGTCGTCACGCCCGAGGACGGCTCGCTGACCGCGGCCGGCGTCGAGCCCACGATCGTCAGGATGACCGTCGTCCCGTAGCTCTGGCGGCCACCCGGCCTGGGCACGTGACCTTTGGGCGGGTGGCGAGTGACTTCGTGAAGATCGACATCGGGCTCATCCGGGGCATCAACGCCGACGTGTCACGCCAGGCACTCGTGGTCGGGCTGCTCCATTTTGCCCGCGCATCGAACTGGCATGTCATCGCCGAGGGGATCGAGACGGCCGCCGAGCTGGCGACGTTGAGGGCTCTTGACGTGCGGTTCGGCCAGGGATTCCTGCTTGGGAAGCCGGGAGACGCCGCCACCTGGAGCGCGACCGCCACCGGGGTGTCTTCGGTCAGTTCGAGCCCGCGACGACCGCCGCGCCCTACCATGGCTGCGTGAGCGACGCCGTCCACGACCCCGGCCCCGATCGCAGCGCGGCGCGCGTCGCGGATCTGCCGCCCGATGTCGCCGCGGAGCCCATCCACCTCGGGCCCGGCCCCGCCGATACCGGCATCGTCCGGATCGGGACCGCGTCCTGGACCGACCCGACGATGACCGCGGCCGGCGTCTTCTATCCCGAGGGCGCCGACTCCGCCGAGGAGCGCCTCGGCTATTACGCCAGTCGGTTCCCGCTCGTCGAGGTCGACGCGACCTACTACGCGCTCCCCGCCCGGCGGACGGCCGAGCTATGGGTCGAACGCACCCCGCCCGACTTCACCTTCGACGTCAAGGCACACGCCCTGATGACCGGCCAGCCGACCGAGACGAAACGCCTGCCGAAGGACCTCCGGGCCGCTCTCCCCGACGACATCGCCGCGAAGCCGCGCATCTACGCCAAGGACCTGCCCGATGCGCTGCGCGACGACGTCTGGGCCTGGTTCGCCGACGGCCTCGAGCCGCTCAAGGAGGCGGGCCAGCTCGGCTCGATCCTGCTCCAGTACCCGCGCTGGTTCTTCACCTCATCGGAGAACCGCGCCCAGATCGAGGAAGCCATCGGTCGCCTGCGGGACGCGGGGATGACCGGCGCGGTCGAGTTCCGGAGCGCGTCGTGGTTCAACGAGAAGAACATCGAGCGGACGCTCAAGTTCCTCGGCGATCGGGGGATCCCGATGGTCATCGTCGATGGCCCGCAGGGCTTCAAGTCGAGCGTGCCCGCGGTCGTCGCCGCCACCTCACCGGAGCTCGCGATCGTGCGTTTCCACGGCCGCCGGACGGAGACCTGGGAGGCGAAGGGCATCCAGACCGTCGAGCGGTTCCGCTACCTGTACGACCGCGACGAGCTCAAGGAATGGGCGCCGCGCGTCCAGGAGACCGCGGGCCAGGCGAAGGACACGCACGTCCTCTTCAACAACTGCTACGCGAACTACGGCGCGACCAACGCGCTCGAACTGGCGCAGCTCCTGCTCGACCTTGAGGCCGCCGACTCGTCGTAGCGACGACTACGTCGAGGCGTCGCGGAGCGCCTCCGCCCGGAGCTTGGCCAGGTACGCCGAGGCACCCTTGTAGTTCGGCCACGTGACGTCGTGCTCGTACGGCGATGACGCCTCGGAGAGTCGGTGACTGCCAGGTGCAATGGCTCGACCACCAGCAGCAGCCCGCAGTCGCCGGTCGAAGGTCATGAGGGATCCCTCAACCGCGTCAGCAAGGGCCAGGTACATCGCGTCGTACGAGGTCAAGGAGTGCCGCTCGGCAAAGTCGATCGCCGACAGCAGCAACGCTCGATCCAACTCGACCGTTTCGAGCTCCATCTCGTCGAGGTCGCGCAGCGCCCGAACGACCTCGGAGGTGGGCCAACGATGACGCCGGATCAGCGAATTCACGACCTCGAGCCAGAAGTGCGACGGGGTGACGATCCGGCGACGCTCGCGAGTCCATCTGTCAACTGCAATCGCGGCGGCAGATCCTTCGGACTCATCGCGAACGATCGAGACCGCCACGGAGGCGTCGATGACGATCGCGGGCAACTCATTCATGGTCGAGCGGGGGGAGTCCACGAGCCGCACGATCGATTTGTTCGTCTCGCCGTTCGTATTCGCGATGTCGCCATTCGACCTCGGTCAGGCCATCGTCCGGGGGCGGGTACTTCTCGGCCATCTCCTTGCCGAGTGCGACGAGCCGATCGAGGGCGGCCAACCGGCGTCGAAGGCGCTCATCCTGATCGGGATCCAACCGCCGGCCATCCTCCACAGACACCAGGTACGCCAGGGGGCGATGGTCGCGCTCGATCAGGATCCGCTCGCCCGCCGACGCGGCGTCGAGGATCTCGCCGAGGCGCTTGCGCATGTCCATCGCCGTCACGGTTCTCATGATTGATCATGATAATCGTATATCATGGTCGGTCGAGGCGCCACGGCGCCCGGCCAGCCGGGCGGGCGTGCTTCCCAGACAGCACGGGGCGTCCCAAGGGCCTGATCGACCATGCTGGGTGCCCATTCGGTGTCTGGTGGGCACGCGTGCGCGCCCAACCCGCTCGATGCAACGGTTCAGTGCCATGGTGCTGTCTGCCAGGCACGCGCACGATCCCGGCCCAAATCCATGACGTCGCGCAGATATCGCTGTCGTAGGCTATCGCCTATGAGTGCGAACGCCGTGGCTGGCTTCCTGCCGAGCACCTGGGGGCTGCATTTCGCGAACAACTATCCGTCGGGGCCCACCGTCAAGCTCGGGCCCCTCGATCCGCGCTGGGTCGGCATCGGCGACGCGAGTTCGGGCCTGTGCGGGGGGATGAGCTGGTACGTGCGCGACGCGTTCGCGGCGAAGCGCCCGATCCCGCCCGACACGACCGCCCCGGCCAACGGCACGCCGCTGTTCAAGGCGATCGTCCGGAACCAGGTCCAGTCGCTCTACTGGCTGAGCGTCCCGCTGCGGTTCTACTGGCTATCGGCATTCGTCGGCGGCAAGCCCGGCCGCCGGGCGGTCGACCATGAGTGGGCCAAGATCACCGGCGCCATCGACGCCCAGAAGCTGCCGATCATCGGGCTCATCCGCAAGTCGTCGTGGAACCCGTTCAAGCTGACCTCGAACCATCAGGTCCTCGCGTACGCCTACGACGACGATGGCACGACGCGCCACCTGAAGCTCTACGACCCGAACCACCCCGACGACGACACGGTCGTGATCACCATCGACGCATCCGGCCTCAAGCAATCGACCGGCGAGGACCTGCTCGACCTCTTCAACGCGGGGTAGGAGGAGACAAGGGACTGGGGTCCAACGAGCGCGCCTGCTTGGAGCAACCGTCGGAATTGGGCGGTGATAGCGGAGACTTGATCGGGGCTCGGCCAAGCCGCCCGTCCGGTTGGCAGCAGCAGAGGTCGTCCCGCGAACACGGGTGGTTGATCGACACCGATGCGGTGACGGCCGCAGCCTCCCTGAAGTGCTTGCTCGATACGTTCACGACGAAGTCCGACAATCAATGATGCGGATGGGTGCGACGCCCGCCGACAAGCGATCGACGCAGATCGAGTTCACGAATTGACTGCTCCGCTTCATGAGCAGCGCCAAGACAAGCGGGCCAGCGTTTGATGACGCCATCGACATCTCGGGTACCTTTCGAGCCTGGGTGACCTGACAACCGGAGATCGTCCTCCCATCGAAGGGACACGCTAGTCGGAGACCCTGCGGTCAAGGGCACAACGACTTCCAGATTGGAACGGTCGGTCGTGAGATCGAGAGTGCCGATCGGATCGATCTCTTGTGTGCGTTCGTACGGTTCGCAGGGCTTCGGCTGATCCGACCGCAGGTACAAGATTTCCTCCTCCGTGCTGACCAAATCCGGCCAACGCAGCGACCGGCCTAAGGAGCGCCGAGCCCTCGACGACCCTCAGGCCATGGAACCAAGGTCAGGACCCGTAAGACTCGCAAACACGACTGTACGCGGAGGCCTGGCTCTTTCATCGCGATTCCGGCTACCACACCGCATATGTCGGGTCATCGAACCTCACCCATTCGGCCCTGCTAGACGGCCTCGAATGGAACATTCGCAACGGCCATCGACGACGCGTCGCGTCATCGCATCCGCGACTTCGAGCAGTACTGGAATGAACCGGAATTCGAGTCATACGACCCTCGTGTCGACGGAGAGCGCCTGGAGCAGGCCCTCAACCAGCAGAAGGGCATGACGCTCGCACCCGAGGCGTTCAACATCTCAATCGAGTTTGGGCCCAAGCCGTTTCAGCAAGAAATGCTCGAGGCGCTCGCGGCCGAGCGACAGCGTGGCCACATGCGAAACCTCGTTGTCGCGCCAACTGGAACCGGGAAGACCTGGGTATCCGCCTTCGACTACAAGCGCCTGCGGAGCGAGGGATTGGACCGCCTGCTCTTCGTGGCTCACAGAGACGAGATCCTGCAGCAGAGCCAACAGGTCTTCAGGTATGTCCTCGACGACATGTCATTCGGCGAACGTCACGTGGGAGTCGAACGACCGGCAATCGGCGATCATGTCTTCGCTTCGATTCAGTCGTCATCGACCTCATACGCCCGAGGTCGGTACGACCTCGTAGTCATCGATGAGTTCATCACGCCGAGTTGACCAGACGTGCCCGAATCTCCAGGATCTGTCGACCACAGGTCTTGCTAACTAGGCGACCCCGGATACGCGCCGGATGACAGCACATTCGTTGACGGTTCGACAACCGGATCGCTTGCGACATGCGACTGTGGCAGGCGCTGGATCAGGGCCTGCTCTCGCCGTTCCACTATTTCGGCGTTCACGACGGTACCGATCTACGCGGCGTTGCTTTCGAGCGTGGGCGGTACGCCCCCGGCGAGCTCGAGGGCATCTCACCGGAGACCAGTCCGCGCTCGTCGAAGTCTCGATTCCGCCCAGGAATGGGTGCTGGACGGAACGAAGATTCGGGAACTCGGGTTGTGCGCCGGGGTCGCGCACGCCCAATTCATGGCCGACCAATTCAACCAAGCGGGCTTGCCTGCAGTCGCGCTGCATGGTGGTTCGCCTCGTGACGTCCGCGTCAATGCCGTTAGGCAGCTTCGAAGAGGCGAACTGCGAGCCATCTTCACGGTCGACATCTTCAACGAAGGTATCGACATCCCGGAGGTCGATACGATCCTCCTACTCCGACCCACGGAGAGCGCGACCATATTTCTTCAGCAGCTAGGCCGGGGTCTGCGCTGGGCCGAAGGCAAGACCGTGCTGACGGTCCTCGACTTCATCGGTCAGTCCAACGCCAAGTATCGGTTTGATCTCCGGTACCGCGCGATCATGGGCGGGACCCGCCAGCAGCTGCGACGAATGATCGAAAGTGGCCTCCCACAGGGGCCGCCCGGTTCCGCGGTGCGATTAGACGTGATCGCCCAGGAAATCGTCCTCGAGAACGTCCGGAGCAGCCTGCGACTCAGTCGGCGGGAGCTTGTCGACGATCTGCGTGGGATGCCTGCTAACACGACGCTGGGCGAGTTCCTGGCAGCAAGCGAACACGAACTCAGTGACGTCTACTCGAGCCCAGGCCAGACCTTCATGTCGCTGCGACGGGCTGCCGGGCATGTCCGCGGACCCGCCGATCCAATGGAACAGGACGGGTCGAAGGCGTTGGCGCGGATCCTCCATGTGGACGACGAGGAGCGATACGCGCATTGGACGCGATTCCTCAACGGTGGTCCGATTGATACGGACATTGCCAGCCGCGAAGGGCGCCTCAACCTGATGCTCTTCGCCGCGTTGGGACATTGGAAACGGCCCGTGACTGATCTCGCGACCACCTTGGACGCGTTCCGCGAGAATCCGGCCCTCCGGGATGAGCTCGGCCAGCTGTAGAGGTCTGCGGGACCTAACCGCTCGGAGACTCGCCCGGTCAAGCGCCTCGGGGCCGGTTCCGTTGCACAGCCACGCTACGTATGGCCTTTACGAGTTGATCGCTGGTTACGGCATGATCAGCAAGGAGCGGCTCCGAGCGAATCGTGAGGGATTGGCCTGGGTCCCGGAACAGCAGACTGACCTGTTCTTCGTGACCCTGAACAAGTCGGATGACGACTACTCGCCAACGACCAGGTATCAGGACTATCCGATCTCCCCAACTTGATCCAGTCGAGGCGGACACGGCGTCGTCGCCCACTGGTCGGCGCTACATCAATCATGTCGCACTTGGGTCGAAGATCGTCCTCTGCGTTCGCGAGAACCGGAAAGATGGGCGTGGTGAGTCGGCGCCCTACGTCTGTCTCGGACCCGCCAGATTGGTTCGACACGAGTCGGAGAAGCCGATTAGATCGTTTGGGAACTCGAACGGCCAATGCCAATCGAGATGTTCCAGTCAGCGAAGGTGGCCGCCGGCTGAGCTCGGCAAGTGTACCAGGCCAAGTCGAGGTTCGGGTAGCGAGCGGCGAGTTCGTCGAGGGTGAACGAGGCAACGCCGAGGCGGGCTTCGGTTCCGTCCAGATCGGTGATGACGGCGTCCACCAACAGCTCGGCATCCCCAGGTCGAAGTTCTATGTTTTCGAGGACGAGCTTCACGATCTGCGGCAGGGTCTGGGCGACCTCGTCGCGGAGTTCCCGGCCGTACGCTCGAATGACGATGTTCAGTGCCCAGCGACGACTGGCTGATCCCATGCCGTGACACTACCGGGATCGCTGGAGATCGTCGATCGGGCAAATCGCACCAGAGTGCCCGTCCCCGAGCCTGCTCAGAACATCGTCGAGTTCCAGGGGGCCAACGCCGTCGTGAACAACGCGTCGGCGGCGGCTAACCCTCCCGGGTGACACTCCCGCACTCGGCCCGCGGCGGCAAGCTGGGCAAAGCTGAACGCCCCGAGGTACACCGCCGCCAGGTCGCGGATGTCCATCGAGAGGTCCGGCGCGGCGCGGGCGCCGGTGACCTTGGCCGGGCTGTCGGCCTCCTTGACCGTCAGCCGCCACGTGCCGGCGTTCCAGGGGCAGAAGTCGTCGGTCACCTCGAAGACCGGGCTGCCGGGGCCACGGTATGACCGGCCCTCGAGGGCGGCCGGCAACTCGATGATCCGCAGCCACATCGCGTCGCTCACGGTCGCGGCGAGGCGGCGCGGCTCGGTGATCATGAGTTGCAAGGGGTGGGGCGTCGGGCCGCGCCAGGTCCGGACGATGCCGACGAGGTCGATGCTGAAGACCCACTGCCAGAGCGCCTGCTCCGACGCGGCGTCGACGCCGATCAGCTCAAAGACCGTCACGATGCTCTTCGGTCCGCGGCTGTCCCAGTCCGCGTTGATCCGGTAGATGACGTACGCCCGCGCCTCGCCATCGACCTCCAGCAGCGCCCGCACCTTGGGCCCGTTGCCGCGGCGCATCCAGTCGGCGTCGTGGACGAGCTGGTAGCGCCACTTCGCGTCGGTGCGCGTCAGCGATCCGGCGATCGTCGTGCGGCGCGCCTCGAAGATCGGCGGGAATCGATCGGCCGCTTCGTCGCGATCGACGATCCGGACCCGCCCCTTCGACTCCACCGGTCGCGCGAACACGATCTTGTCCGTCGGCGCCTCGATCTCGGTCTGGAGGGTCGCGGGCCCGTACCCGAACCGCTGGTAGATCGCTGCCTCGGACGCCCACAGGATCGCGACCGGCTCACCGCGCTCGCGCGCCTGCTCGAAGAGGCGGGTCATCATCAGGCGCAGGATGCCGCGACGGCGATGCGTGGGCATGACCCCGACCTGGGTGATCCCGGCCGCCCCGACCTCGCCGCCCGGTGTCGTCATCCGGAACGTGAAGGCACCCGCCATGCCGACGGGCGCGTCGCCGTCGAAGGCGCCGAACAGCCGATCGAGCTCGGTGACCTGGCGCTCGTTCTCGATCTCCGGCGCCGTGTACTCCTCGCCGAAGGCGATCGCGAGCGGCGCGAGGAAGGTCGGCAGGTTCTCTTCGGTCGGGGTCCGAAGGGTGATCCCGGTGAGGTCGTCTGGCACGTGCGCATCCTGCCACGCCGATGAGCCGGTGGTAAGGGGCGTCTGCTTGACTGCGTTCGTGGCTCGCGCAGCTGTCAGTTGCACGTTCGGGATGAACGCCTCGTGGACCGTTTCCCAGACTGCAGATCCTGCAGGATTCGGCTTGGGTTCACGCTCGTTCGTTCGGGATGTGCATCTGGGAGAGGCGGGTCCCGGATCGGGGAGCTGGCTGAGCCCCGGGGAGCTGGCTCAGATCGGGGAGCTGGCTCAGACGGGTGGGAGCTCCTGCAGGTCGGTCTGGGCCGCAGCGAACAGGTCGCCGCCCTCCGCCACGCGATCGAGGATGGTCCGGATCGTCCAGCGGTCCGGGCGAAGGTCAGCGTCGTCCAGCTCGTCCCAGGCGATCGGGGCGGACACCGGCGCGCCTGCGGCCGGTCGCACGGCATACGGCGCGACGAGCGTCTTGATGCTCGCGTTCTGCGTGTAGTCGAGGCGGGCGCGGCCCTTGCGGGCCTCCTTGGCCCACTCCCAGGAGACGAGTTCGGGCACCGTCGAGCCGACGGCGCGACTGACCCGCTCGACCCAAGCGCTCGTCTCATCGAACCCGTACTTCGGCTCGATCGGGATCCAGACCTGGATGCCGCGCTTGCCGGTCGTCTTGGGATAGCCACGGACGCCGAGGTGCCCCAGGGCCGTCCGGTAGAGGCGGGCCAGCACGAGCGTCTCGTCCCAGGTGGTCCGCTCCCCGGGGTCGATGTCGATGTACGCGAACGTGGGTCGCCAGGGGTCCGGGAGGCGGCCGGTCCAGGCATGGATCTCGAAGCTCGCCTGGTTCCCGAGCCAGGCGAGGGCCGCGGCCCGGTCCGCAAGAAGGTGGTCGTTGGCGTCGCGGCCACTGCGGCCGTCGACACCGGTCTCGTGCCAGCGGGTAAGCCACTTCGGGGCGGTCCCGGGGATGTCCTTCTGCCAGAAGCCGGGCGCGCCCGCGCCGTTGGGGAATCGCTGGAGGTTGAGCGGCCGGCCGTCGAGGTGGCGCAGCATCGCCGGGGCGATCCGCGCGAAATAGCCGATGAGCTCCCGCTTGGTGATCGGGCCGCCGCCGTCCGGCTCACGCGCCTCGAACAGCGGCTTGTCGAGGTTGGTCAGCTTCAGCTCGTCGCCACCGGCCTTCCAGACCCCTTCCTTGCCGAGCGCCGCGAGGGCCGTGAGCTCGCCATCGGTGACGCGCCAGGACGCCGGGGCGTCGGCGGGGTCGGCGCCCGGGTCGGCGCCGGTTGTGGCCGTCGATCGCCCGGCCGATGTCGATGCCTTGGCCATGCGCGAATCCTGCCTCGGTTCTGTCGTTTCGGGCGCCGCGGCCTCGGCGGCACGGACCGCGGTGGTCGTGGCGACCGCGGTCTCGCGCACGACGGCGGTCGGGTCGCGGTCGGGCTCGATCCCCTTGAACGCGGACTGGCGAACCATGTTGTCGCGGGACCAGCCGCCCAACTCGGCCCGGATGACCAGCTCCGGCCGGACCCAGGTGATGTTCGCGAGGTCGCCGCCCCAGCGGCCGCGGTAGTCCTTGGGCGGCGCCGGATCGAACGGCGGCTCGTCGGTCGCGAGCGGTCGCATCCGCGCCAGCAGGTCCTTGCGGATGGCGCCCGTGAATCCCGAGCCGACCTTGCCGCTGAAGCGCAGCTTGCCGTCCTCGTAGACCCCGACCGCGAGCGCCCCGAGGTCGCGCGCATTCCCCTCCCCCGGCGTCCAGCCACCGACCACGAGCTCCTGCTCGGGGCGGATCTTGAGCTTCAGCCAGGCGTTGGTCCGCCGCCCCGGCTCGTACCGCGACCGGCGGAGCTTGGCGATGACGCCTTCGACCTGGTTCGCCTTGGCGGCCTCGTAGAAGGCGAGGCCTTCACCCTCGATGTGCGTCGCGAACCGGACCCGCGGGTGCTCCTTGAGCACGCTCCGAAGCAGGCGCTTGCGATCCTCGAGTGGCACGTCGAGCAGGGACCGACCGTCGAGGTACAGCAGGTCGAAGACCTGGTAGACGAGCCCCGAGGCCGTCTTCGCCCCGAGCTTGGTCTGGAGCAGCGAGAAGTCGGGCCGGCCGTCCTCGTCGAGCGCGACGACCTCGCCATCGACGATCGCCTGGCGCGCCTCGATCCACGACGGCGGGGTCAGGAGCCTCGGGAAGTAGGTCTCGGCGTCGTTGAGGTTGCGCGTCCAGATGCGGACCTTGCCATCGGCGACGACCGCCTGGACGCGATAGCCGTCCCACTTGATCTCGTAGAGCCAGTCGGGGTCGCTGAAGGGCTTCGAGGCCAGGGTCGCGAGCATCGGTTCGATGTGCGCTGGCATCGGGGCCGCGACGGCGCCGGCGAGGTCGATCTCCGCGCTGGCCGCCGGCGCCTGGCCGTTCCAGAGGGCATCTCGGTCGGCCTTGACGTCGTCGTTGGTGCGGCCGGTCTTGACGCTCTGCGGGTGGTCCTCCGCGTCCCAACCGGTCTGCGCGGCCTCGTCGCGCTTGTGGATGAGCAGCCACTGGTCGCCCTCGTCGTCCTCGAACGCCTTGGTCGGCGCGGTGCCGGGACGGCGACTGGTCCGGACGATCGTGAAGCGGCCTTTCAGCTTCTGGCCGTTGAGCACGAACTTGAGCTCGCCGTTGGGGATGGCGGTCGTCGCGTCGGTGGTCGGGGCCTCCGCCTCCCACGTTCCCCAGTCCCAGACGATGACGTCGCCCGCGCCGTACTGCCTGGCCGGGATGACGCCCTCGAAATCGAAGTACTCGATGGGGTGGTCCTCGACGTGGACCGCCATCCGCCGGACGGCCGGGTCAAGGGTGGGTCCCTTCGGGACGGCCCAGCTCGCGAGCACGCCGCCGACCTCGAGGCGGAAGTCGTAGTGGAGGCGGGTGGCACGATGCCGCTGGACCACGAAGCGGCCACGGCTCCGGCCGATCTCGGCGTTCGGCGCTCCCGGGGCCGGCTCCGGGGTCTTGGTGAAGTCGCGCTTACGGAGGTATTCCTCGAGGGGCATGGCGTGGAGTGTGCCCGAAGACGGGACCGCCGGTGCGAGACCCGGCTCTTGCTCTGGGTGCAAGTAACAGCGGCCGTGAGCCCTCAATGGGCCACGTTCTGCTCCATGAGGTCTGGGTGAGCCCTCGTGCGAGTGACCAGCGGCGGCAACTCCTGCGTCGGGGACACGAATCCGGGCGGTTCGGGGTCCGGAGTGGGCTCGGGCAGCTGGTACTTGCTGTGCAGGCAAGGCGTCAGGGCGAGACAGGCCGTCAGGCCGGGTGGTCGCCTTCCCTGGTCGGTTTCGGCTGGAGGTGCTGCCAGAGACCGGCACTGACCAAGAGCAGCAACCCGAGCGCGATCAGCGATACGACACGGTACGCGACGTCGAGCGCGGACAGGTCGAATAGGAACACCTTGGCCGTGGCGAGCGCCAGCAGCCCCAGCCCTGCCTGGCGAAGGCTCGCGTATCGGAGCCGCAATCCGGCCACGAACCCGATGACGCCGAGGACCGCCCAGAGGACGCTGAGCGCCACCTGGCCCCACGTTCGCAGCTCGTTGAGCGAGACGGTGCCGCCGACCTGGCTCGCGACGGCGTCGACCAGGCCAACCGACAGCAGGTAGACGAGCGTCACCCCGGCCGCCAGCCATGTCCATCGAGCCCACGGCAAGTCCTTCGCGGACCACGCGATGGCCGCCAGTCCGAGGCCGATCCCCCCAAGCGCCGCGGCCGACTGGAGGGCGACTAGCGGTGCGACGCCGTCTTCACCGACGACGAGGCGTGTCGGCGGCGCGACGAGGGCGATCGCCACCGCCACGGCGCCTGCGATGAAGACCAGATTCGAGGCGAGGAATGTCAGCCGTCCCTCGCCATCGACACGTGTCAGAAGCGTCAGCCCGGCACCGATCGCCACCCACAGGATCGTGACCAGCCAGGGGTCGACTTCGAACGCGATCGCGTACGCCATCACGACGGCGGCCGCGATGACCGAAGCCCGGCGCACGAGGGCGTCACCGTGGAGGAGGCCGGCAAGAACAACAGCCACGGCCAGGGTGATCGCCGCGATGCCCGCCGGGTCGGCGAACGGGATCCCGGTCGGTGCCGACGCGAACGGCCTGCCGTACACCCCCTCGACGAGGACACCGGCCGCGAGCGCACCGACGAGTAGCGAGGCGACGAACAGCAGCTCATCGACCCACGGTCGCCAGGGTCCGATCTCCTTGAACTCGATCGGGATCAGACCGTCGACCTGCCACGGGATCTCGGCCGACGGGAGCCTCGGGAGGAGCCGCCGGACGCCGACCCCGACGACCATCAGGAGCGAGAGGGCCACGACGAGCTGGGGATCGTCCAACCTCGTCGCGGCACAGATGGCCGCGATGACGACGCCGAACGCCGAGAGCGCGGATCGAAGGCTCCGGTCGCGGACGAACCAGACCCCGGCGGCGACCCCGAGCAGGAAGAACCCGAGTGCCGCACCCGGCCCGTCGACGAACGGCAGCCCCTCGACCTGGATGCGCGCGGGCAGGTAGAGGTCGATGAGCGCCGCGCCCGCGAGCCCGTAGAGCACCGCCGATGCCAGCGCGCTGTAGGGGTGACCGCGGCGCGCCGCGAGCCAGGCCAGAGCGGCGCCCTCGGCGGTCCACGCAACGGGCACCAGCGGGGCACCCAGCTGCGCCGGAGCCGCCATCGTCAGGGCCGCGATCCCGGTCCCGATCGTGAGCAGGCCGAAGAGGTTGCGCTCGCCGTCGCGCATGACGAACCAGGCGCCGATCGCGAGGTGAGCGAAGGCAACGATGACGAGGAAGGACCCTCGGTACGGCTCGAGGTCCCGATCGAGGATGGTGAAGCCGGCCCACACGAAGAACGCCGTGTTCGCGAGCAGGAGGCTGGCCGACGTGGCGCTCAGGTCGTCGCGATGGCGGCGGAACTCCTCGCCACCCGCGGCGACGATGTTGAGCAACCAGAAGAGCCCGATCCCGGCGAGGGCCACCGCCGGTACCGGGTCGCCCCAGATCCAGGTCGCCGCCTGTGGCGCGGACAGCACGAACGCGACCGGCGGCAGCCATCGCCACGATCGCCAGAGCGCGACCGCCGTCGTGCCCACGAGCACGACCCCGACGAAGGCCAGGGTGGCCATGTCCGCCGGTGCGTCCAGCACCGGTGGGGCGGCGAGGACCGCGACCAGGCCGAAGGCGGCCACGACCGGCGAGTCGGCACGGATCGCGATGGCGGCGGCGGCCACGGCGCTGAGCAACGCGATCGCAAGGCCGAGCTCGACCGGGATCAGGCCGTACAGCCGCGTCGCGGCGACGAGACTGATCGAGATGACTGCCAGCCCGACCGGCGTCAGGACGTGGCCGAGGAGTCGGCTGTCGCGTTCCATGAATGCCGCACCCGCGGCCAACGCGACCGATCCGGCCGCGAGCCCGATGAGCACCCGCAGCTCAGGGCCGATCCAACCGCGGCTGAACGCCAGGCTCAGGAAGAAGATGGCGCCAAGCACGAGGGCGAGTCCACCGACCCAGGCGAGCGCGCGCCCTGTCAGGCGAGTCTCGAGGTCGGTCAGGCTGGGCAGATCGAATCCGCCCGCGGGTGGTCCCGCCGCAAGCGCCGGCGGGGTTGGTGCGGCCCGAGGGCCCGTGGCTGCGACCGGGGGCGGAGGCGGTGCGGCCGGGCGGGGCGTGCCGGCGGCGCTGGATGGAGTCGCGTTTCGCGGCAGGACCCAGCCGGTCAGCGGCTGCTGCGGCACCGGGGGCGCCTCCCACACGAGCGGTGGGACGGCGGTCGGCGGGGAAGCCTGATTCGGGGGTGCGGTGGGCGCGGCGGGGACGACGGGTTCAGGAGCGGTCGAAACGGTCGGTTCGGCCGGTCTGGTGGGCGTCGGGATGGCGTCCGGCTCGAAGGCAGCGAGCCCTTCGAGGCGACGCAGTCGCGCTTCGAATCGCGCTAGCCGCGCCTCGAGTGCTCGTTCGCGTTCGGTCTGGTCAGCGTCCATCGCCGAGCGAGTGTGTCAGCGGCCCGAGCCACGCGGTATCGGCCAGCAGACAGGCCGGCCAGTACGAATGGCGCGGCCCGGCTCTTGCCGTGGGTGCAAGTAACAGCGGCGACGGGCCGGATTCCGCGCCCCAGGTGCCCGCCCGCCCCCAAGGATCGGCGGTGCTGACGCCATCCGGCTGCCGTACGTGCGCCGGACGCAGGAAGACGGTCCCATCCGTGCCCCCGGACATCCCCGCGCGGCTGTTGCTTGCTGTAGGCGCAAGTCGTCACGGTATCGGTGCACCCACCGAGGCCTGCGCCGCTGTTCCGTGCCCCGGCAGCACGTCCTTCGCCCGGTCCCTCGCCTGGGGCCGCGCGGGGATTACGCGCTCTTGCGCTTTCGGGCGGGCTTCGCCGGCTCGCCGGCCTCGGCGTCGGCTTCGGCGTCCTCGTCGGCCCTGGCCGCGGCTCGGGCCTTGGCGGGCGCCTTCGCGGCCTTGGCGGCCTTCGCGTCCTTGGCGACGCGCGCGTCGGCCACCGAGACGGGCTCCGAGCCGCCGGCCGCGCGGGCTTCCTTGGCCGCGTTGACCGAGGCTTCGAGCGCAGCCATGAGGTCGATGAGCTTGCCGGTCTCCTCGGGCTGCTCGATCTCGACGGTCTCCTTGCCCTCGACCTTGGCCTGGATGATGGTCTCGAGCGCCTCGCGGTACTCGTCCTTGTACTGCGCCGGATCGAACTCGGCGGTCATCGCCGACACGAGCTGCTTGGCCATCGCCAGTTCGGCGGGCTTGTACGTGAACTCCTCGTCCGGCAGCTCGAGGTCGGCGGTCGAGCGGATCTCGTCGGGCCAGTGGAGGGTCGTCATGAGCATCGTGTCGCCGAACGGGTCGAGCGCGGCCAGCGCTTCGCGATCCTTGATGACGACCTTGCAGATCGCCGTCAGGCCCTCCTCCTCGAGCACGGACTTGAGCAGGTAGAACGCCTTGCGGCCGATCTTGTCGGGCTCAAGGTAGTAGGCGCTCTTGACGAAGCGGACGGCGGCATCGTCGCGCTCGGCCTTGGTGAATTGTTCGATCTCGATGGAGCGGACGGTCTTGAGCGGCACGCGCTCCAGATCCTCGTCGGTGATGACCACGTACTCGCCAGGCGAGTACTCGTAGCCCTTGACGGTGTCGGAGCGGGAGATTGGCTCATCCTCGACCGGGCACCAGATCTTCATCTGGATGCGCGACAGGTCGTCCTTGTGGAGCATGTTGAAGCTGATGCCCTTGGACTCGGTCGCCAGATAGAGCTTGACCGGGATGGTGACCAGCCCGAACTGGATGGCCCCCTTCCACATCGCCCTTGCCACGATCATCCCCTCTGCGCATCGACCGATCACGCACGGGTACCCGGCCCGATGCGTCGGCGAGCGTCACCTTAGCGCACCGATGCAATCCTGGGCAGGGAATGCCACTCGGGTGGTGCCTGCCAGATGTGTTGCAGGTTTCGGCGCCGCGGGCCTACTTCAGGACGACGAACGCGTCCAGTTGCACCCGACCCGAGGACACGATCTCGAGGGTGATGCGGTGCGTCCCACTGCTGGTGAACGCCTTCGTGAAGAAGATCCGGCGGTGATAGGTCCCGGCTCGGCGCAGGTCGACCGTTCGCTGGTACACCCCATCGATGGAGACGCGGACCTTGGGCCGGCCCGGTCCGAACGGCGCGACGGCCGAGATGGCTCGCCCGGTGAACGTGTAGTTGATCTTGGCGTGCAGGCTGGTCGAGCGGTGCAGCGTGCGGTTGATGGCCGCGGAAGAGCCGGTCCTCACCCACGAGGCGGTGTACCTGACGGACGAATGGCGATCGTCGACGAGCGAGGCACGGAACGGCGACGACTGGACCCACGGGCTCCAGTTGCCGGCCGCGTCGCGTGCCCTCAGGCGCGCCTCGTAGGTGGCGTTGAAGGCGAGGGAGCGCGCGAACGATCGGACCGAGCCGGATGTCGACTTGACCGTGAACCAGGCACCGCCGTTCTTGCGGAAGGCGATCTCGTACGCCGCGATCGCGCTCGTCTTGTCGGTCGCGGCCGGCCAGCTGATGATGGCCGGTGCGCTGCCCGTCCCCATACGCCCCTTGGCGGGGAACGTGACGGTGACCGCCTTGGCGGTCGGCAGGTCATTCTCGACGATGACCGTCGCCCTCGTGGACAGCACCCGTCCCTGGTTGGAGGCGGTCACGTCGATGTGGTACGTGCCGGCGCGGGTCGGGTTCGGGAGCGTCAGCCGAAGCGTCGTGGCGTCGGCCGTCCAGCCGAGCAGGCTCGTGGTGTCGAGCGCCGCGCTCCAGCCTGACGGCAGCGTCCCGACCTGGAGGTACACCCGTTCGAAGAAGGTCGCGCTGCGGCCGATCGTGATCGGTATGGCCACCGGGCCGCCGGCCTCACCCGCGGCGGGGGCCTGCGCGGACGAGATGCTGAACGTGCCCAGTGCACCGAGGCGCGAGACGTCGAGCAGCTTCTCGTGGTGACTGTCCGGGTCGGTGGAGGTCTTCCAGTTCAGGTTGCCGAGGTACTGGAGAGCCTCCTTGACCTGGGCCGGGGTCGCCAGAGGCCGGCTGGCCTTGTAGAGAGCGACCGCGCCGGTGACCGCGGGGGC
Source organism: uncultured Chloroflexia bacterium (assembly GCA_963764515.1). GTDB lineage: Bacteria > Chloroflexota > Limnocylindria > Limnocylindrales > CSP1-4 > SPCO01. The sequence continues at coordinate 262,541 of CAVXSS010000001.1, forward strand.
GGCCATCGACGTGCCCGACGAGTAGCCGTAGGTCGGCCCGGGTTTCGTGGACCAGATGCACTTGCCCGGCGCGATGAGGTCGACGTCGTAGCCGTAGTTGCTGAAGTCGGCGAACGTGTCGTCCTTGTCCCAGGTGCCCCACGAATAGCAGCGCTTGCCCCCGAGGCCGCCTGGCTTGCCGTCCGTATCGGCCAGGGCCGAGACCGTGATGACCTCGTTGTAGGCCGCCGGGACGCGGTGGGTGGCACTCGCGTGATCGTTGGCCGCGGCGGCTACGACGGTGACCCCGCCCGACACGAGACGGCAGATAGCCTGGTGGAGGATGTCGGCGTTGGACCTGCCGCAGTTCGCGTCATCGGCGCCGGCCTTGGCGACGCTCATGTTCACCGCCTCGATAAGCGGCCGGCTACTGTCGTTGGGGTCGCGCTGGGCGAGGATCCAGTCGAGGCCGCAGACGTACCACGAGAGGTACCCGTAGCCGTCGCCGTTGAGGATCTTGACGGCCCACAGGCGCGCCCCGGGTGCGACCCCCACCACGCCGAAGCTGTTGTCGAGCGCGGCGACCGTGCCGGCCACGTGCGTGCCGTGGCCGTTGTCGTCGGCCCAGGCGGCACGATCGGAGCTCGAGCAGTTGTACCCGCCCGCGATGTTCAGGTCCGGGTGCGGACCGATGCCGGTATCGACGATCGCGACGTCGGCATCCACCCGTTCATCGAGGCCATCGATCTTCGCCACCGGCGAGAGCTTCGCCCCGACGCGCGACACGCCGGTCGGGATGGTCTGGGCCAGGTGGACGATCTCATCCGGGACGACGGCCTCGACGTCGGGGTCCCTGAGGAGCGCCCGGCGCTGTGCGGCATCGAGTGACGCGCTGAAGCCGCGGATCGCGCGCGTGAATGTCCGACCAGTGCGAACGTCGGCGCGGGCCGCGAGGCGGCTGACGGTGGCCGTCGTGTCGGCGCCGGACTTCAGGACGACGATGTACCTGCCGGTCGCGTCGAGGCCACCGTTGATCTTGGGGAGTGCGCCGGCACCCGCCGGTGCAGCCGGCGCAACGGGCGTGGCGTCAGCGGGGGCCGATGTCGCCGGCGGCGCTGGGGTGGTCGGAGCCGCTGGGACGGTCGGGCTCGTTGGTGCCGTCGGTAGGACCGTCGGAACGCCGGGGATCGCGCTTGGAGCCGGATCGGCCGACGCCGCCGGGGTCGGGTCTGCGGCGGCCGTCGGGGCGGTGCTCGCGGTGGCGTCGAGGCCCGGGGTTGCGCTCGGTTCGGCCGCGTTGGCCTGAGCGACGATGGGCAGGACGATCAGTGTGGCGAGCAGGAACGCGGTGAGCCGGCGGCGCATGGGCACTCCGTTAGCGGACTCCGGAGGAACACGGAACGGACGGCTGCCGCACACCGCGCTCGTGTCAAGTGTCCCCCCGGTTGGCAAGTTGCGCCAACGGCCCCTTCGTCCGGGGTACCCCGTAGCCCACCGGTCCTGACCGCACCGCACCCATTCGGGCTACTCCGCACCACGCTTGGGCCGGCGCTGTTGGAGCGCGGTGGCGCGGTCGGTCAGGTGGCGGCCCGGATCTCCGTTTCGGCTTCGGAGACCCGGGCCAGGATGTTCGAGCGCATCGTGTCGAGCCCGGTCCAGACCGCCTTGGTCGCGGTGGAGATCGAGGTCAGCTGGGCCTTCAGGGTGCGGACCAGCTCCAGCTGCTCGCGGATGGCCAAGAGGGCCGTGGCGATGGCCGCCGGATCCACCTCCACTTCGTGCTCGGCGAGGGAGGCCAGGGCCAGCAGCCGTGCCAGTCGAACGGCCGCCTCCAATGTCGCTGGCTCCGGGGCATCCGGGTCGATGACGCAGTAGACGTCGTCTCCGACCAGGCTGAACGGCGCGATCGCGGTCGGGGCGTGCTTCGTCGTGAACACGACCAGCCCGACTGCAGCACCACGGTTCTCCTTGGCCTCGCGGATCTCGTCGCGGATGGCCCGCATCGACATCGGCCGGTCCTTGGCCTCGATGACCACTCGCAGGTCGCAACCGCGCGCCACCCGCGCGTCGAGGGTCAGGACGAAATCGCCCTTCTTCGATTTCATGAGCGCGCCCGCCTCGGTCCCGGTCCGGTCGAGCATGTCGCCGGCACCTCGGGCGAGATCGCCGAGCATCGCTTCGAGCAGGTCCTCGAAGTCCGCCCCTTTGGCCGCCGACTTCGCCCGTTCGGCGCCGCGCGCGGCGGCTGCCGCCTCGATGGCGACGAGCCGTTCCTCGAGCGACTTGAAGCCGGCCGAGATCTCCTGGCGGAACTGGTGCATCGGCGAGTTGAGCCGCGTGGGGTCGAGCAGGTGGGCGAGCTTCGAGGCGTCGCCGTCGAAATACGACTCCAGCATCCGCCCGATGCGCCCGATCGCACTGTCGCGCTTCTTCTCATCGAAGAGCTCGTCGACCATGCCGCGCAGCGCGCCGCGGTCGCCCAGGAACCGTTCGAGCGTCCGTGGCAGCCGCCCGTCGCCGTCGGCGAAGTTCGTGCGCAGTGTCTGCTCCAGTGCGGCCGCGGCGCGCTCGTTGACCTGCTCCGCCTGGCGGACGAGACGCTCGAACTCGGTCTTCACGACATCGACGTTGATCGTGACCCCGGCATCCTGGAGGGCCACGAGTCCGATCCGCAGGGCCCGCTCGACGAGCGCCGGCCGGTCGTCACCAGGACGCTCGGCCAGGAAGGCCGCGAGGCCCGGATCGGCAAGGGCGAGGCGCTCGATGACGATCCGCTCCCCGTCGATCCGGACGCGGGTCGGCAGCGGTGTCGGCTCTGCCATGGCGGATGGCGTTGGCAGCGGGTGGATCGTGGCGGTGTCCATGGCCCGAACGATGACGCCGCCTCGTGACATCTTGGCTGTCACGCCGATCGGTCCGAGCGTTCAGCTCCCTCGGTACGTCGTCATCGCGTACGGGGCCAGCAGCAGTGGCACGTGGTAGCTGCGCCCGATGTCGGTGATCCGCAGCTCCACGGAGAGCTTCGTGAAGAACGTCGCGCTCTCCTGCGCGACGTCGAACTCGAGCCGGTAGTCGCCCGCGGCAAGCGGTCGCTCCAGCAGGTCGCGGACGCGCCCGTCGCCATCGGTAAGGGCCTGGGTCAGGCGGATCGGGGCGTCACCGACATCGAGTCGATAGAGCGCGACTCGCACGCCGACCGCGGGGACCCCACGCTCGGTGTCGAGGACGTGGGTCGAGATCGTGTGACGAGCGGGCGGGGGCTGGTCGAGCACGCACTCCTCCGGGCTATGCTTCGCCGATGGGAACGTTGCGGATCGAGGTGGGCGACCTCCACTTTACCGCCCGCTGGGAGGCGGCGGCTCCGCGGACCATCGAGGCCATCCGGCGGATGCTGCCGATCGAGTCGAAGCTCATCCACTGCCGCTGGACCGGCGAGTCGACGTGGATCCCGTTCGGCGATTTCCGGCCCGGCCTCGACTACGAGAACCACACGTCCCATCCCGCGCCGGGCCAGCTGGCGATCTACCCGGGCGGGATCAGCGAGTGCGAGATCTTCTTTCCGTACGGCGGCTGCACCACCGCATCGAAGGTCGGGCAGCTCGCCGCGAACCACTTTGCGTCCGTCGAGCCTGACGAGGGCTGGGACGACCGCTTGCGCGAGATGGGTCGGCGCTGCCTCTGGGAAGGCGCCCAGCCGATCCGCATCAGCGAAGTCGAGGGCTGACCGATGGATGGCAGCCAGATCGCCGTCCTCGTCGCGATCATCGTGGTCATCCTGCTCGCCGGGAACGCGGGGCGTGGCAGGCGCTCGGGGAGCGGTGCTGATGGCGCGCCCGGCGCCGACGGCGACGCGGGTGCCGGCGATGGTGGCGACGACGAGGCCTGACCGGCTCCGCCAGCGTGACCGGCGCTCCCGACTCCGCCAAATGACCTCGTGGGGACCGTTAGGCGGGGTCGATCGCTTCCCACGAGGGCGCCGCGCTCGAGAAGGCGGTGGACTCACGCACGATCCACCCTCGAACGTCTGCCTGCGGACGAGTCCTCGACGGCGATTCGCCCCACGTGTCCGCCTGACGGTCCAACAGACACGTATCTGGCGGACTTCCGGGGCGAGGCCGCCACGATGACCGACCTCGTCATCCGCGGCGGGACCATCGTGACCGCTGCCGGCTCTCGCCGGGCCGACATCGCCGTCAACGGCGGGCTGATCAGCGCGATCGGACCGGACCTGAGCGGCCCGGCGGCGGGGGCGGCCGAGGTGGTCGACGCGACCGGGTTGCTGGTCCTCCCCGGCGCGGTCGACGTCCACACCCACACCCGGGTCGCCTCCGATGCCGAGCCGGATCGGTTCTTCGCGGACTCGGTCGCGGCCGCGTTCGGCGGCACGACGACGTTCCTCTCGTTCAACAACCCCGGGACGGGCTCGTCGCCAGCGGCCGAGCGCTCACTGCTCACCGGCATCCGCGAGTGGCGCGCCGCGACCGACGGCGACAGCGCCATCGACATCGGGCTGAGCCTCGCGGTCAGCGGCCATGCGGACGATCCGCTGATCGAGCTGCCAGCCACGATCGAGGCGGGCATCTCGACCTCGAAGGCGTTCATGGTCTTCGACTTCCGTTTGGCGGACCGGGCGCTCTTCGACGCCATGGGCGTCATGGCGCGCCACGGCGGGATGCTCCAGGTCCACTGCGAGGATCCGATCCTGCTCGATGCCGCCGTGGCCGGCACGCTGGCCCGCGGCGAGACCGCGCCGCGCTTCCACGCGAGCTCGCGGCCACCCTACGTCGAGGCCGTCGCGACCGCGCGGGCGTTGGCCTTCGCCCGCCTCGCCGAGGCGCCGGTGCACGTGGTCCACCTCTCGTCCGCCGCCGCACTCGACGAGGTGCGCCGCGCCAAGGCGGCCGGCGTCCGGGTCAGTGCCGAGACCTGTCCGCACTATCTCGTCCTGACCGAGGACCGCTATGACGAACCGGACCCGACGCGCTGCGCCTGTTTCGTCATCTCGCCGCCGCTCCGCTCGGCCGTGGATCGCGATGCCCTGTGGGACGGTCTCGCCGACGGCTCACTCGACCTGGTCGCGACCGACCACGTGCCCGATCGGATGAGCGTCGAGAAGGCCGAGGCCGGGCGCGGCACATCGTTCGAGCGGATCAGCAACGGCGCGCCCGGCATCGAGACGCTGCTGCCGCTCCTCTACTCCGAGGGCGTGGCCAGGGGCCGGATCACCCTCGAGCGCATGGTCGAGCTGGTCGCGACGGCGCCGGCCCGGCGGTTCGGCCTGGCCACGAAAGGCGCACTCGAGGTCGGGCGCGACGGCGACATCGTCCTCTTCGACCCGGCCGCCCGCAGCACGATCCGCGCCGCCGAGCTCCACCACTCCAGCGACTACACCCCCTACGAGGGCCTGGACGTTGAGGGCGAGGTGCGCGACGTGTTCGTCCGCGGCGGGGCCGTCATTCGCGACCGAACGTTCGTCGGCCGGCGCGGCTTCGGCCGCTTCATGGAACGTGGGCCGATCGGGACCTGACGACGGACGCTAGCCGAGCAGCGCGTACGCGCGGACCGTGAGGAACTCGGCGAAGTCGTCGGCGAGGACCAGGCGATCCAGCACGTCGGCAGCCTCAGTCAGGCGGCCGTCCCCGTCCTCGCGGAGGCGCGCCAGCTCCTCGTCGCGGATCGAGGCGTACAGCGCCGGGTCGACGACACGCCCGTCCTCGAGGGTCACGCCCTGGGTGATCCACAGCCACAGCTGCGAACGGCTGATCTCGGCGGTGGCCGCGTCCTCCATGAGGTTGTCGATCGCCGCGGCGCCCACGCCCCGCAGCCACGAATCGAGATAGGCCAGCGCGACCCGCACGTTCGCGCGAAGGCCCGTCTCGGTGACGCGGCCGCCCTCGATGGTCAGGTCCAGCAGGTCGGCCGCGCTGACCGAGACCTCCTCGCGCAGCCGACGCTTCTGGTGCGGCGCCGAGGCGAGGACCCCGTCGAAGACCTCGGTGGCGATGGGCACGAGGTCCGGATGCGCCACCCAGGTCCCGTCGAAGCCGTCGCGGCTCTCGCGCTCCTTGTCGTCGCGGACCTTGGCCAGCGCGACCTCGGTGACCGCGGGATCGCGGCGGTTCGGGATGAACGCGGCCATCCCGCCGATCGCGTGGGCCCCGCGTCGGTGACACGTCCTGACGAGCAGGTCCGTGTAGGCGCGCATGAACGGCACGGTCATCGTCAGCTGGGCACGGTCGGGCGAGGCGATCGCGGGATCGGTGCGGAACTTCTTGATGGCACTGAACAGGTAGTCCCAGCGCCCGGCGTTGAGGCCCGCGGCGTGCTCTCGCAGCTCGTGGAGGATCTCGTCCATCTCGAACGCGGCGAGGATCGTCTCGATCAGCACGGTCGCGCGGACCGACCCGCGAGGCACGCCCAGCTCGGCCTGGGCGTGCAGGAAGACGTCGTTCCAGAGCCGCGCCTCGTGGTGCGACTCGAGCTTGGGCAGGTAGAGGTAGGGCCCGCTCCCGCGAGCGACCCGCTCGGCCGCGTTATGGAACAGGTAGAGACCGGCGTCGAACAACGACGCCGACACCGGCGCGTCATCGACGAGCATGTGCAATTCGACGAGGTGCCATCCGCGGGGGCGGACCAGCAGCGTCGCGGTCCGCTCAGCGAGCCGATACGGCTTGCCGTCCGGCGCGTCGAACACCAGCGTCCCCCGGACCGCGTCCATCAGGGCTGCTTGCCCGGCGACGACGTTGGACCAGGTCGGCGAGAGCGCGTCCTCGAGATCGGCCATGAAGACCCGGGCACCCGAGTTGAGGGCGTTGATCATCATCTTCGGCTCGGCGGGACCGGTGATCTCGACCCGCCGGTCGTCGAGATCGGCCGGCGCCGGAGCGACCTGCCAATCGCCCTCGCGGACATCGCGCGTCCCGGCGAGGAAGTCCGGCAGCACGCCGGCATCGAGTTCGGCCTGGCGCTCCTCTCGGCGGCTCAGCAGGTCCAGGCGGCCGGGCCCGAACCGGCGCTGGAGGTCGGCGACGAACGCGAGCGCCGCATCGGTCAGGACGCGGTCCGCGCCCGGGACTGCCGCACCTCGGATGGTGACCCCGGACGGAGCCATCAGCCCGGACCTCGACGGACGGTCGCCTCGATGAGCCCGTGCGGCTCGGTCGTCGACACGTACACCTGGCGGTCGTTGGTCATCCCGAACGCCGACAGGTCGACCGGCCAATGGTGGAGGTTCGGCAGGACCATGCGAACCTCGTCGAGCTCCTCGTGGCGCTCGAGCATCGCGCGACCCATGATCCACATCGACGCCTGCACGCTCGGGCTGTCGTGGTCGGCGAAGACCTCGAGGAGCGTGCGGCGGACGGCCTCGAATGTCGCGTCATGGTCGAGGTCCGGCGAGCCGTAACGCCAGATCGCGGTGATCTTCGTCGCCATGAGCCGGTCATCCGCATCGGCGAGGGTCGTGTAGCGGTCCCTCGGGAAGTCACGGAAGGCGGACCGGGTCGTCTTCATGACCACGAGGTCCTCGACGCCCGCGTCGACCTGGATGCCGTCGCGCGTCGCCGCGACGGTCGCGACCCTCGTGTCGTCGCCGCCCCGCACGAACGCGTCGGGAGCCGGTCCGCCGGCCACCTCGATGGGCCGCCAGGCGTGCTCGCGGACGTTGACGGTCGCCCGCGCGACCTGGTCGAACTCGAGGAAATGGCGGGCGAGGGCCGTGGCGTACGTCTCGATCGAACCGCCCAGGTGGTCGATGGCGAACGCGTACGCCGTGTTCTTCATCGTGTCGGTGGCGATGACCATCGAGTTGTCGCCGTCGGTGTGGGCCGCCACGAAATCGCCTTCGAGGGCGACCGCCACGGTCAGGTCCCGAAGGTCGTGCGGCGTCGACCCGCGGCCCACGCGAACCAGCCGGATGGCCGCCTTGCCATAACGATCGGCGGTGAGTTCGATCACGATCCGCCCTCCATGGCCCTCGAGCGCAGGGTCGCGTACCGGTCGGCCGCGATGTCGATGACCGCGTCGAGGGCGCGGTGCAGTTCATCGGAGCGGTCGGCCGCCAGCGCGGTCTCGAACCCGGGCAGCAGCGCCGCACGCGTGCGGCCGGCGACGAAGACGCAGTACCGGAAGCCGAAGCGATCCTCGTAGGCCGCATTCAGGCCGTCGTACGTCGCCGCGAGGTCCGCCACCGGCGCGCGGTCGTAGGCCTGCTCCTCGAACGACAGCGCCGAGACCGCTTCCGGTGGGGCGCCGAGCCGCGGGTGGGCGTCGATGAGCTCGAGCTGCTCCGCCTCGGGCATCGCGTGGGCGATGCGCCGCGCGCCATCGAAGAGCTCCCGCTCGGTCCCGAACGGTCGGGCCATGGCCAGCCGCCCGAGGAAGCGGGGAGCGCCCTCGAAGAGCGGCGCCATGCAGGCCGCGAAGGTGCCCGGCGACAGGACGTCGAGCACGTCCATGGACGGCGGGACCGATGGCGGGGTCGCCGGCGGGGTCGTCCGCCCCGTCGCGGCCCGTGGCGCGCTCACCAGCCACCCACGTCGCGGATCATCCGATGCAGGGCCCTGGCGGCCACCAGGCGTCGGTACTCGGCGGTCGAGCGGACGTCGTCGATGGGGTGGAGCTCGCGGGCGAGCGTCTCGGCCGCGAGATCGGCCGTCTCGGGTGTCGGCGGGCGGCCTTCGAGCACGCCCTCCGTGTCGCGAGCCCGGATCGGGGTGGCCGCCACGGACCCCAGGGCCAGGTGGACGTCGCGCCAGCCACGAGCGATCGGGGCGTACTCGTGCCTCCCGTCCCTCCACGTGAGCGCCATCACGACCTTGCTGATCGCCTGGGCGCGGCGCGTCCCGATCTTGCGGAAGCGGACCTCGCGGCCGGTCGCGATCGGGAAGCGGATCCGGAGGAGGAGTTCGTCCGCGGCGAGGGCCGTCTGGCGGTAGGCGGGCCAGAAGTCGTCGGCCGGGACCGTCCGCTCGCCGCGGGCGCTGCCCACGACCAGGGTCGCGTCCATGGCCAGCAGGACCGGCAGCGTGTCGCCGGCCGGTGAGGCGTTGGCCGCGTTCCCACCGAGCGTGCCGCGGTTCTGGATCTGGGCCGCCCCGATCGTCGCGGCCGCCTCGACCAGCCCGGGGAGATGCTCGCGACAGATCGCCGAGCCACGGATCTGCGCATACGTGGTCAACGCCCCGAGGACGACCGTGTCCCCGTCGACGACGATCCCCCGCAACTCGTCGAGGCCCCACAGGTCGACGACGCGCGCCGGCGGTTCGCCCAGCTCGCCGGTCAGGGCGACCATCAGGTCCGTGCCGCCCGCGATGGGGCGGGCACCGTCGAGCGCCGGCCAGGTCTCCGCGAGGTCGCGAGGACTGACCACGGGCGGTTCGACCGGCACGACGCCGCTACTCCCGGCGCCGACCGCGCCGGCGGCGGAGGGCGAGCAGGATGATCCCGGCGATGACGCTGAACCCGACCGCCAGCTGCGCCGGGGTGACGGCGACGGTCACGTCGGGCGATGTCACCCTCGCCACGGGGTCGCGCTCGCGCGGGTCGCGGGCAGTCGCGTCACGATCGGCCGGTTCGGGCGAGGCCGGCCCTGGCACGTCGTGCGGCTTGCGCCCGTTGGTCGGGACCGCGATGCGATCCGTCTCGCTGTTCATCGTGAGCCTCCTGCCGCCATGGCGATCGCCTCGACGATCTTCGTATAGCCGGTGCATCGGCACAGGTTGCCGGCGATGGCCAAGCGGATGGCGTCCTCGTCGGGATCGCCTCCAGTGTCGAGGTAGGCGCGGGCCGCCATCAGCATGCCCGGCGTGCAGATGCCGCACTGCGCCCCACCGGTCGCGAGGAACGCCGCCTGCAGGGCATCGAGGGTCGGTGTCGCACCCGGCTCGGTCGCGGCCCCGCCCAGCCCTTCGACGGTCCGCACGTCCGCGCCTTCGACCTGGCAGATGGGCACGAGGCACGAGTCGACGGGCGCGCCGTCGAGCAGGACGGTGCACGCGCCGCACTCCCCTTCCCCGCAGCCCTCCTTCGTCCCGGTCAGGGCGAGGTCCTCACGCAGGACGTCGAGGAGCCGGCGCATCCCCGGGACCTCGACCTCGACCTGCGCGGCATTGACGGTGAACCGGTACGTCGTCACCGCGACGCCGCCTCCGAGGCGCCGGGCGGGAGCGGTGCCACCTCCGGGCGGCCGGCGAGTGCCGCGAGGATCCGCTCCGGGCTGGCCGGCAGGTCCGTGACCCAGACCCCGGTCGCATCGGCGATCGCGGCCACCACCGCCGGCGCCCCGACGTCCATCGGCAGCTCGCCGACGCCCTTGGCGCCGTGGGGCGCTCCCGAGAACGGCGCCTGCACCAGGATCGTCGAGATCCGTGGCGCATCGAGCGAGGTCGGGATGATGTACGTCGCGAGGCGGTCGTTGAGATAGCGGCCGTCGCGCAGCTTGATCTCCTCGATGGTGGCGTAGCCGACGGCCTGAAGCGTGCCGCCCTCGACCTGGCCCTCGGCGAGGACCGGGTGGATGACCGAGCCGATGTCGTCGGCGGCCACGACATCGCGGACGTGGACCTCGCCCGTGTCGAGGTCCACCTCGACGCGGGCCACGCAGGCGGCCCAGCCGAATGCCGGGTAGGCGTCGCCGCGATACGTGGCGTCGTCGAAGCTGATGCCCGGATACGGCTCGAACCGCTCATCGATCCGGATCGGGCCCACCGCCCGGGCGTGGTCCCGGTAGGCATCGGCGAACCGCATGCCGGTCGCCTCCTCCACCTGCGCCCGGAGTCGGCGCGCGGCCTTGATGACCATGCCGCCGACGACCATGGCCGTGCGCGATGCCACGGTCGGCCCGCTGTCGGGGACGAGGGCCGTGTCCTGGGGCGCGATCTCGACCTCGTCGTAGCCGACGCCAAGGGCTTCGGCGACGACCTGCGGAAAGATCGTCCTGGTGCCCTGGCCCATCTCGGTGGACGCTGTGAGGATGCGGATCCCGCCGTCGGCGGTGAGCTCAAGCGACACGACGGAGGCGAGCTTCACCTCGCCCGAGCCGGTGAAGCCCGCGCCGTGCCACGCGAGGGCAAGCCCGATCCCGCTGGCCAGCCGCGTGGGTTCCGTCCGTAGGGGCGAGCCCGGGATCGTGCCCGATCCGACGCGACCGCGACGATCGTGCCCCGTCCGTGCTCGCAGGCGCTCGAACTCCGACGCCTCCGCGGCCCGTTCGAGGACCTCCTCGCCGGCCACGCTCTCACGGAGGATCTGCCCGGTCGGGGTCGTGTCGCCGAGGCGGTAGACGTTCCGGCGCCGGATCTCGAGCGGCGAGAGCCCCAGCCGTTCGGCGATGCGGTTGAGGTGCGTCTCGGCCGCGAACTCGACCTGCGGCGCCCCGAATCCGCGGAAGGCGCCGTTGGGCGGCGTGTTGGTGCGGGTCGCTCGGGCGCGGATGCGGACGTTCGGGCAGCGGTACGGGCCCCCGGCATGGATCGCGCCCCGGCTCAGCACGACCGGAGTCAGCGTGCAGTACGCGCCGCCGTCCATGACGACCTCGATGTCCTGGGCGAGGATCCGTCCGTCGCCCGTCACCCCGGTCCGATGCCGGACGATGGCCGGATGCCGCTTGGTGGTCGCCGCGATGTCCTCATGGCGTTCGTAGATCATCCGCACCGGCCGCTTGGCCTTGAGCGCGAGGAGCGCGGCGTGGAGGGCGATGACCGAGGGGAACTCCTCCTTGCCGCCGAACCCGCCCCCGGTCTCGGCCTGGATGACCTGCGCCTGGGTGTCGTCGATGGCGAGGCCCTTCTTGAGCGCCGTGTGGACGTAATACGGGCACTGGAGCGAGCCCGTGATCGCGATGCCGCCGTCGTCGCGCGGGACCGCGATCATCGCGTTGTTCTCGATGTACAGCTGCTCCTGGTGGCCGACGCGATACTCGCCCTCGAGGACGAGGTCGGCGGCACCCATCGCGGCCTCGACTTCCCCGCTCTCGATGGTGTACGTCGCGAACTCGTGGTCGGAGACGAGCGGGTCGAAGACCGGTGGCAGGGGTTCGGTGCGCGGGTGGATCGCGTGGCGGGCGGCACGCAACGTGGACCGATCCGGGGCGGCGAGAAGTGCCAGCGGCTCGGCATGGTGCTGGATCTCGCCGCCGACCGGCACGAGGATCGGCTGGTCCGCCTTGATCGAGCTGACGACGTTCTCGCCCGGGATGTCGGCCGACGTTACGAGCACGACCGACGACCAGTCGAAGCCGGGGTCCTGGTCCAGCGCCACGAAGCGGGCGTGCGCATCGCTCGAGCGGATCGTGGCGCCGTACCAGGCCCCTGGCACGACGATGTCGTCGGCGTACCTGGCCGTGCCGGTCAGCTTGGCCGGGCCCTCGCGCCGCAGCGGCGGGACGCCCCGTACACGACCCCGTGCGATGTGACCGGGCGGGATGACGAGCACGCCAGGCGGCTCGATCCGGGACGTCATGCGAGCAGCGACCCTCCTCGAACCTGAGCGTACCATCGGCCGACGCTCCGACGCGTCCCATCAGCGGGCTTCCGGAGCGTTCGCACCGCTCCGAACCAGACTCCACCGGAGGTCTCCGCGCGGTGCTGTGGGTCACCGGGAATCGGTCCCGGAGCCTCCCGGAAACAGTCCGGGCGACCATGCGCGCCCTATCATCCGAGGTCCTTGGCCCGACATCATCATCCTGGAGTCATCCCGGACCATGGCCTTATCTCAGGACGCGTTCCTCGGCATCTTCGCGGCCATCCTGGCGGCCGACGTCATCGTCATCGTCCTCGCCTTGTTGTGGTCGCGCGCGCAGCGTCGCGAGTCGAACCTGCCGCCAACGATGGGTTCGTCGGTCGCTGCCGGGTCGCGCCCCGATGGATCGACGACGTTGAACGGGGGAAATGATCATGGGGTCAACGGCATGTATGGCGCGGCGGCCATGAGCGGCGCGAATCGGCTCGCCACCGCGGCCCCGACGACCGACCCGACGACCGACGGCTTGACCGGTCTGCTCGTGCCGAGCGCCTGGTCCCGGATCGTTGCCGACGAGGATGCGCGCATCCGCCGCTACCATCGCGCCGCCACGATCGTCGTGATCGAGTTGGAGGGCCTCGACAAGCTCGCCGAACGGATGGGGCCCGGTTCGATCGACCGGATCGTGCCCGCGGTCGCCGACACCCTCCGGCGCGGCGCGCGCGAGGCCGATCACGTCGCCCGCCTCGGGACCGGCCGGTTCGCGGTGCTGATGCCCGAGACCGACGAGATCCTCGCGATCAATTACGTCGAGCGGGTCCGGCGTGCGTGCGAGCTGTGGCTCGAGGCGGGGGCCGTCGCCCTCCACCTCGCGATCGGCTGGGCGAGCTCGGGCGGCGACGGGACGTTGACCGATACCGAGACCGCGGCCACCGACCGGATGTTCGTCGAGCTGCGTCGCACCGCGCGAGCCGGCAACCCCACCGACCCGACGGTCGGCAGCGGCGGGATGGAACCGGCCTTCGGATAGCACGAACGGGCGAGCCGGCGCGTCGCGCCGAACCCGCCCGTTCGGTCGAGAGGTCAGCCGGCCGTCGCCGCGGGCAGACCCGAGGATGCCGCCGACGGCGCGGCCACGCCGTCCGCGAATGCCTCCGCCCGCCGGACGCGGCCCGGCAGCGCGAGCGCCACGACGGCGCCCACCGCGACGATCGCGGCCCCCACCCAGACGGCCGGCACGAGGCCGTCCACGAACTGGGTCGGCGACGCGTATGAGCCGCTCGAGGAGAAGACGCTCGCCAGGACGGCCACGCCGAACACGCCACCGATCTCCCGGATCGTGTTCGTGGCGCCCGATGCCTGACCTTCCTCGATCGGTTCGACCGCGGACAGGACGACGTTCGCGATCGGGGCGAAGAACAGGCCCATCCCGATGCCGGCGAACACGAAGCCCGGAACGAGCAACAGGTACTCCACGGTGGGCGTGGCCACGGCGGCGATCCAGGCCAGGCCGGCCGAGAGCAGGATCATCCCCGCAACGAGGATCGGGCGGCCACCGATGCGACCCGCTAGCAACCCGGCGATCGGCGCCACGAAGGCCGGCATCGCGGTCCACGGCAGCGTCCGCAGACCGGACTGGAACGGGCTCAGCCCCTGCACGATCTGGAAGAACTGGACCAGGAGGAACACGGCGCCGAAGACGCCGAAGTACATCAGGAACGAGACGACGTTGGCGGCACTGAACGCGCGGCTCCGGAAGAAGCGCAGTGGCAGCATCGGCGAGCGGGTTCGCGATTCCCAGACGAGGAAACCCGCGAGCAGCGCCGCGCCGATGGCCAGCGCCCCGACGATCTGGGGATCCGTCCAGCCGCGATCGTTGCCGTGGATGACGCCCCACACGAGCGCGAGCAGTCCAGCGCTCACGAGGCCAAGGCCGGGCAGGTCGAGGGCGCCATCGGGCCCCCGCGACTCCTGGAGGCGGAAGGACGACAGCGCGACGGCGACGATGCCGATCGGCACGTTGAGCCAGAAGATCCAGTGCCACGACACGCCCTCGGCGATGGCCCCGCCGACGAGCGGGCCGATCGCGATGGCCAGGCCGGCGATGCCACCCCATGCGCCGAGGGCGACGGCGCGTCGCTCCGGCGGGACCGCGGCGGACAGGATCGTCAGCGACAGTGGCGTGACGATGGCGCCACCGACGCCCTGGATCGCTCGAGCCAGGATGAGCACGTCGCTCGACGGCGCAAGAGCGGCCGCAGCAGAGCCCGCCGTGAAGATCGTCAGGCCGATGACGAAGAGTCGACGGCGCCCGAACCGGTCACCAAGGGCGGCGCCGGTCAACAGCAGGACCGCGAACGTGAGCGTGTAGGCGTTGACCATCCATTCGAGGTCGGTGAGCGAGGCACCGAGGTCGGCCCGGATGACGGGCAGGGCGGTCGTCACGACGAGGTTGTCGAGGGCGACCATGAACAGGGCGATCGAGGTGATGGCGAAGGTCCAGATCGTGGACCGACGAGAAGACATTGCTTGCTTCCGTTCCTTTCCCAGGTTGCGACTTAGTGCTCACTAAGTAACGGCGCGAAAAAAGGGGGGTCGTCATCGGACAGCGGCGATCCTCCCGAGCGACGCAAAGGAGAAGTGGCCCACCTCGGACATCTCGTGTCCGATGGCGGCGGCGGTGTTCATCAGCATCCCCATCGCGAACCAGTGCTCCAGTTCCATGTCGTCGGCGCCGGAGAGCTCACCGACCAGGCGGTACATGCGCATCCATTCGTCCCCGACCGCCTCGCGGATCTCCGGGTCGCCGCATGCGGCATAGGCCTGGAGCTGACAGAGCAGCAACTCGCGATCGCTCAGCAGGCCGCAATAGGCCTGACCCATCGCCCCGAGCACGTGCTCGGTCGAGGCGTCCTCCTCGCGAGCGGCGCGGCCGGCCGTCTCGAAGGCGAGTTCCGTCCGACGGAAGCCGTGGCGGACCGCGGCGATGAAGAGGTCCTTCTTCGTCCCGAACAGCTGGAAGAGGTACGGCTGGCTGACGCCTGCGCGGCGGGCGATCGCATCGGTCGATGTGCCGGCGTAGCCCGTCTGGGCGAATTCGACCATCGCGGCGGCGACGATCTCGTCTCGGCGTTCCTCGGCCGATAGTCGGGCGGTCGGTGTCATGGCTGTAACTTAGTGAGTACTAAGTCGCATGTCAACCCGGCAAATGACGGGGCCTGTGCGACCCCGCGTCAGCGTGAGTCCCGGACCGGGCGTCGACCGGTCCCCTAGTCGCGGCCGAGGCGGATCCCCCTGCCTGGCGTAGCGCCGGTGTGGACACCGTCGTCGATCACGAGGACGCCGTTGACGATCACGTAGTCGATGCCGTCGGGGTACTGGCGCGGCTCGTCGTAGGTCGCGTTCGAGCGGACCGTGGCCGGATCGAAGACGACGATGTCGGCGATCATCTCGTCGCGCAGGACGCCCCTGTGGCGCAGCCCGAGCCGGGCGGCAGCGGCGGACGTCATCTTGCGGATCGCCTCCTCGAGCGACAGCAGGGCGTCGTCGCGGACGAACTGGCCGAGGATCCGCGGGAACGAGCCGTACGTCCGCGGTGCCGGCTTCTCGCCGAGGAACGTCGAGTCGGTGCCGACCATCCCGGCCGGATGTGCCACGAACAGCGGCAGGGTCTTCGACCACGGGCCGCTCGTGACCTGGCTGACGCCGAGGTTCTCGGACAGGAGCAGGTCGCACATCACGTCGACGGCATCGTGACCGGTCTCGACCATGACCTCGGCGAGCGTCCGCGACTCCCAGTGCAGGTTCTCCGGCCGGGTGAATGCCCCAAGACGCAGGTCGGCCCAGCCGGCGGCGCCGGTGTACGCGGCGCCTCGCGCGGCGATCTCGGCGCGCAGCCGGTCACGCGCTCCACGCTCGGCCAGCCGCTCCTTCAGCGGGCCGGGCCCACCGTCCTGGATCCAGGCCGGCATCTGGATCAGCAATCGGGTGCTCGCCCACTCCGAGGGGTACGTGTCGAACGTCACGTCGAGGCCGGCGGCTCGCGCATCGTCGACCAGCGCCAACATCGGTTCGGCCGGGCCCGGATGCGTTTCGCGGTGGTAGAAGTGGGTGATATGGGCCGGCGCACCGGCCCGACGTCCGATCTCGATGGCTTCCCGGAAGGGATCGAGGTAGCGATCGCCCAACCGGTAGCGGACGTGGCTGTGATAGAAGCCGCCGGCCCGACCGGCCTCCGCGGTCAGCTCGGCCAGCTCCTCGGTGGACGCGAACGAGCCCGGCGGGTAATCGAGCCCGGATGACAGACCTACGGCACCCTGGTCCATCGACCCCCGGAGCAGCTTGCGCATGCGGTCCATCGCCCGGGCGTCGGCCGGGACGTCGTCCCAGCCGAGGGCGTGGATGCGCAAGGCCGAATTCCCCACCAGCGTCCCGACGTTCACGCTGACCGTGCCATCGAACCGCTCGAGATAGCTCCCGACGGAGTCCCAGTCGTAGGCGATCGCCGGACGCCCATCGAGCCCGGAATCGAGCTCGACGAACGCCGCGAGATCCTCCCTCCGGGTGAACGGGGCGAAGCCGTTGCCGTCGACGCCGACGATCTCGGTCGTCACGCCCTGACGGACCTTGGGCTCGTGGCGTGGCTCGACCAGGATCGTGAGGCCGCCGTGGCTGTGCAGGTCTATGAAGCCGGGCGCCACGACACGGCCGGTGGCGTCGATGCGCCGGCCGACGTGATCCGGCAGCTCGGCATCGGGTGCGAGCACACGGAGCCGCTCCCCATTGACGGCGACACTGCCCGGTCGCCCGGGCTCGCCCGTGCCGTCGACGACCGTGCCGCCGGCGATCAGCAGGTCCACGCTGTCGGTCACATCATCACCCGCGGGCCCCGGGGCCCTCCAGTCGTCGGCCGCGGACCCACGCGGCAC
The DNA here is from genome assembly GCA_963764515.1 of uncultured Chloroflexia bacterium. Taxonomy (GTDB): domain Bacteria; phylum Chloroflexota; class Limnocylindria; order Limnocylindrales; family CSP1-4; genus SPCO01. The sequence continues at coordinate 279,907 of CAVXSS010000001.1, forward strand.
GGACCATGTCCGGATGGGCCCGGAAGATGAGGCGGCTCGCGAGATCCTCGGGATCGTCGTCGGTCACGCCCCGGAGTGGCGCGACGAACGAAGGGTCGACCGCGATGAGGTCGGCCTCCTTGCCCGCCTCCAGTGACCCGATCCGATCATCGAGTCCGAGGACCGCGGCGCCCCCCAGCGTTCCGATCCGAAGCCAATCGAGCGGGGTCAGGTTCGGCCCGGCGCCGACGCCCGCCGTCGCGAGCGCGTTCCGTGCGTACGACCCGACGCGCATCGCCGTGAAGATCGACAGGTCGGGGCCTGCCGACACATCCGAGCCGAGACCGACCGCCAGCCCCGCCTCCAGGTAGCGCCCGAGCGGCATGACCCCGGATGCCAGGAACAGGTTCGAGACCGGGCAATGGGCGACGCGCGTGCCCGTCTCGACGAGCCGTGCGACCTCCCGGTCGGACAGGTGGACCGCGTGCGCCAGCACGGTCCGCGAACCGAGTCCACCGGCCCGGTCGTAGACATCGACATAGTCGAGCGCCTCGGGGAACAGCCTCGCGACCTCCGCGATCTCGCCGCGGTCCTCGGACAGGTGCGTCTGCCAGTACGTGCCGGTGGACGCGGCGAGCGCCGCGGACTCGCGCAGCAGGTCGGCCGTGCACGAGACGGCGAACCGCGGCGTGACCGCGTACCGGAGCCGGTCGTCGTCGCGGCCGTGCCAGCGGGCGATGAGATCGGCGCTCTCGCGCAGGCTGCGCTCGAGGATCGTCGTCGGGTCGATGGTCGCGTCGTACGTGAGGCGATCCATCATCACCTTGCCGACGATGGCCCGGATCCCGTGCGCCTCGGCTGCCCGGAACGTGGCATCGAGGCTCGCCTCGTACACCGCGCCATAGACGAGCGCCGTCGTCGTGCCCGCGGCCGCGAAGGCTCGCCAGGCAAGCGGGGCGAGCCGTTCCGCCTCCGCTTGGTCGAAACCCCGCTCCAGCGGGAAGATGTACCGCTGGAGCCAGGTCAGCAGGTCCAGCCCGGCCCCGAGACCGGCGTTCGGGAGCTGCGGCAGGTGGGCGTGCAGGTCGACCATGCCGGGCATGACCACCCACGGCCGAAGATCGACGGCGGTCGCCGGATCGACGTCGGCCGGCCGATCGGCGACCGTGCCCGTGAAGGCGATCCGGCCACGCTCGTCGACCACCAGCAGGCCGTCAGGCTCGTGGCGGGTGCCCCCGGCGTCGAGGGGCGTCAGGAGTCGTGCCCGGACCGTGAACGGGGGCGTCGCGGGCAGGGGCAAGGCCGTCACCCGCGCAGGCTAGCAGGGCTCGCACTCCGTGGATCGCGAGACGGCGACGCCGAGGCACGGGCACGCTCGTGTCTTGACCCGCCCCGTCGGCGGGCGCGAAACTCGCGATGAGTGCCGAGCAGCCAGAGAGGTGATGATGGTCGCAAGGGGACCCGCGGTCGGTCAACGCGCGACCTGGACCCGAACCTTCGGCCCCGACGAGGTCGAGGCCTTTGCCGCGATCACCGGTGATCGCAACCCGCTGCATTTCGATCCAGCCTTCGCCGCGGAGACCAGGATCGGGCGGCTCGTCGTCCAGGGCGGCCTGACGACCGGGCTCTTCAACGCGCTCGTGGCGATGGAGCTACCGGGGCCCGGCTCGGTCTTCCTGCACCAGGAATGGGACTACCCTGCCCCGGTCTTCGTGGGGGACACGGTCACGGCCGAGGCCGAGGTCATCGAGGTTCGAGCCGACAAGCCGATCACGCGCCTGCGCTGCGTCGCCCGTCGCGACGATGGCACCGTCGTGCTCCGCGGCGAATGCGTCGTCTACACGATGTTGCCGGATGACCGGAGCGCCTGACCCCGAGCCGGCGGGTCGCTGGCGACTCCTCGTCGTCCTCGCCTTGTCCGAGCTGCTCGCGTTCGCGCCGTGGTTCAGCCCGTCCGCGGTCGCCCCTCTCCTTGTCGCCGACTGGCATCTCGGGCGCCTTGACCTCCCATTGCTCACGATCGCCGTCCAGCTCGGCTTCGCGGCCGGGGCGCTCCTGCTCGCCGGCAGCGGGGCGGCCGACGTGGTGCCCGGCCAGATCCTGCTCGCGACGGGGGCCTTCATCGCCGCCGCGGCGAACCTCGGCTTCGCCGTCGTGGCCGGTGACCCGATCGCCGCCCTCCCGTTCCGCGTCGCCACCGGTGCCGCCCTCGCGTGTGTCTATCCCGTGGCCGTCAAGGTGCTCGCGGGCTGGTTCCGTCGGGACCGTGGTGTTGCGGTCGGGGTGCTCGTCGGCGCGCTCACGGTCGGCTCAGCCCTCCCCTACCTCTTCCGGGCGATCGGTACCCTCGGCGGCGCCGACTGGCACGCGATCGTCGGGGCGGCGAGTGCCGCGTCGGTCACCGGTGGCGTGCTTGCGCTCGCCGGCGTGCGCGACGGCCCGGGCGACGTTCGCGCACCCCGGTTCAGCCTGAGCATGGCCGCCCGGGCGTTCGGCGGCGGTTCGGTCCGCCTCGCCAACCTCGGCTATCTCGGGCACATGTGGGAGCTCTACGCGATGTGGACCTGGGTCCCGCTCTTCCTCACCGCGAGCTTTGCCGCCGGCGGGCTGACCGACGCGTCGCTCGCGAGCCTGGGGGCGTTCGTCGTCGTGGGGACGGGCGGACTGGGCTGCGTCGCCGCCGGCCTCATGGCCGACCGGATCGGTCGAACGACGGTCACGATGGTCGCGATGGCGTGCAGCGGCGCAAGCGCCGTCGCGATCGGCTTCCTGTTCGGCGCCCCTCCATGGCTGACGCTGCTGCTCGGGGTCTTCTGGGGCATCACGGTCGTCGCGGACTCGGCGCAGTTCTCCGCCGCGATCTCGGAGCTGGCACCGCCCGGGACCGCGGGCTCGGCGCTGGCGATCCAGACCGCGCTGGGCTTCACGCTGACCGGCGTCACGATCCTCATCGTCGGCGCACTGGCTCCCTCCGACGGCGCGGGATGGCGGGTGGCGTTCGCGCTTCTCGCCATCGGACCGCTCGTGGGGATCCTGGCGATGGGCCGACTACGACGACGCCCGGATGCGACGCTGATGGCCAGCGGTCACCGGTGATCGGCCGGGCGTCCCCGGCGCGGCGCTAGCGCTTCTTGCCGCGAACCTCGAAGAGATGGGCGGTCCACTCGGAGCCGCCGCGATCGATCGCGGCGGAGCTGCCGCGCCAGCCGCAGGTGCAGGTGATCGTCTGGTCGCGGTGCTTGTACTCGTCGATGACGTGCTTGAACGGTTCGGCGACGGGGGTGGCTGACTTCAACGGGGGACGACTGTTCAAATGAGACACTCCTGCACGGTCATGCCGGGCACGCAATGCGTGTGGGGGGAAGCCAATGGTACCCCTTTTGGGCCATGGCCGCGCGGTACCGATGGTCCCGTGACCGGCCCGGCTCCAGTCCCGCGTCAGTCCGGCGAGAGGTGGTAGCCCATCCGGCGCGGCAGCCGCGTGACCTCGCGCAGCAGGCGCGACACCGGCTCGCCGCGCTCCTCGGCGGCCTCGCGTCGGACGATGGCGTCACGCACGACCCGGGCCCCCACGTACCGCAACGGCTCCGGTGGAAACGCCCGGGTTCGCCCGCCGGCCAACACCGGCGGCGCCAGCGGGTCGCCGGCCAGGACCGACCCTCCCAGGTCCGCGAAGGCCATTCCGGCCAGCAGCCGGCCGGCAGCGAGCGTCGGCCCAACGCCGTTGCCGGAGTAGCCGTGGGCGTAGTGGATCGGGCGGCCGGGGAGGCTCGCGAACGACGGCAGGTGATCGGCGGAGATGTCGATCGGGCCGCCCCACGCGTCGTCGATCCGCACGTCCGCGAGCGACGGGAACAGGCGCCGTAACCCGGCCGCCGCACGGGCGGCGGCACGCCCATCGTCGGTGAACGTGGCCCCGATCCGACCCCCGAACCCGGCCCGGCCGCCTCCGCCGCCGATGGCGATCCGCCCGTCTCGCGTCGTGCGCAGGTAGTGGAGCGTGAAGCGCGCGTCGGCGAGTCCCTCGCCGCCGGTCCAGCCGAGCGCCTCGAGACGACCCGGGATCGGCTCCGTCAGCACGATATAGCTCGACCACGTGACCAGCCGGCGGCCGAACGATGGCCAGGCGGCCGCCCAGGCGTTGAGCACAAGGACCGCGGACCCGGCGATCACCTCGCCCGCGCCGGCCGCCGACGCCGTGCGGACGCGGACCGGGCGACCGGTGCGGCCGCTCGGTGCCCGCCGCGCGTGGGCGCCGACTCCTCCCAGCCAGCCCGGGCGTTCCCCATCGAGCTCGACGGCTCGCGTTCTCTCGTGGATCGTCACGCCTCGTTCGAGGGCGACGCGCCGCAGGCCGCGCGCGAGGATGGCCGGCTGGACGGTGGCTGCGCCCGGCATGAACGCACCTGCCCGGAGGACCGGCGACGCGATCCGCGCCTGCACCGCGTCGGCGGTCACTGCCACGTAGCGGTCGCCTGCCCCGAGCCGCTCGCAGTCCGAGACGGCATCCAGCCACTTGCCGTCCTGGGCGGGTGCGGCGCTGACCGACAACGAGCCCCCCTTCGTGTACCAGGCGTCCACGCCGTTGTCGGCGCACCAGCGCCCCAGCGCATCGACTGCCCCGTCCATCGCCCAGGCCGCATCGAGCGCCCCGGCCTCGCCGTATCGCTCGATGAGCGTCGGGATCTCGTCCCACCAGCCGGTCACGAAGCCACCGTTCCGGCCGGACGGTCCGCCGCCGCAGATGTCCCCCTCGAGGACGACGATCCGTGCCTCGGGAGCGAGCTCCGCCAGCCGAAGCGCGGTCCACAGCCCGGTGTACCCGCCGCCCACGATCACCGCGTCGGCCGTGATCGTGCCGCGCAGCGGCGGGGTCGCGTCCGCCAGGTCGGGATCGGCGGCAGACTCGGCGGCGAGCGCCTCGCGCAGCCACCATGACCGACGCGTGCCGCTCGGTCGGACCCCGGCCAGCATCGTCGCTCAGTTCCCCTGGGCAAGGAGGCCCGGGTCCAGCACGTCGACGAGCGTGACCGGCTTGGGCACCAACCCCAGGTCCGTCATGAAGGCGATCGATGCCGTCCAGCCCGTGGGGTCAAGCGCGCCGAGTCCGTCCGACTCCTGGACCGGGCCGGACCATGCCTCGATCGTCGCGGTCAGGATCGCCTGCTGCGTCTCCCGTGCCGTACCCAGGTCCGGGACCGCCTTGATCGCCGCGTCGAGCCCCTGCGTCGGGTTCGCGACGATCTCGTGCATCGCTCGAAGTGTCGCCCTGACGAAGGCGGCCAGCGCGTCTCGCTTCGACGCGAGCGTCGAGACGCCCGCGATGAGCCCAGGCCCAGGCAGTGGCGTGATGTCGTCCACCTGCAGCACGGACGCCGACTCGCCGGTGAGTTCGAGCTGGATGGGTTCGTTGTTGATGAAGCCGGTCGCGGCATCCACTGCGCCCGCCGCGACGGCCGTCCCCTGCCCGAAGTCCGGGTACTCCACGATCGTCAGGTCGTCCGGTGTGAGCCCAGCCGACTTGAGCAGCGCCTGCACCATCACCCACGATGAGCCATAACGTCCGGGGATCCCAAGCCTCTTGCCCTTGAGATCGGCGGCCGTCTGGATCCCCGACGACGCCTTGGCGAACACGATCGAGGGGAACACCCCGTAGAGGGTCGCCACGTAGCGGATCGGGATACCCTGGCTGACCGCCGGGATGACGCTCGTCCCATCGGAGATGCCGACGTCGACGGCGCCCTGGCCGACGAGCGTGACGAGATCGGGGTCGATCTTGTTCTGGAATTCGACCTGAAGGCCCGCGTCCGCGTAGTAGCCCGCCTGGTCGGCGAGGTAGAACGGCGCGAACTGGACGCTCGGGATGTAGCCGAGCCCGACGACGAGCTTGGTCGGTTCGGCCGACGGCCCGCTCGACCCGGGGATCGAGGGCGACGCGGCGGATGCATCGGGTGATGGGGCCGACGCGGCCGGCGACGGCGACGTCCCTGTCGCGTTGCACGCGGCGAACAGCAGGCCCGCGACGAGCAGGGCGACGATGGAACGGGAACGCGACGACACGGGGACCTCCAGGTTGGGGTAACGGGTGGATGACGTCATCGGGCGCCGACCAACCGACGCTCGATGAGGACGACGGCGACGTACAGCGCGATCCCGACCAGGGCGATCGTCAGGAGCGCCGCAAACATGAGCGGGATGTCGAAGAGCGACCCGCGCGCGATGTTGATGAGGACACCGAGACCGCGATCGGCCCCAGCCCACTCCCCGACGATGGCGCCGACGACCGCGAGCGTGACCCCCACGCGCATCCCGCCGAGGATCGACGGCAGGGCCGCGGGGATCTCGAGCGTCGTGAGGATCTGCGTCCTCGTCGCTCGCAATGAGCGGCCGAGCTCGAGCAGGCCGGCGTCGACCGAGCGGATCCCGACCATCGTCGCGACCGCGACCGGGAAGAAGACGATGAGCGAACAGATGATGACCTTGCTCAGCAGGCCGGTCCCGAACCAGAGCACCAGGAGCGGGGCCAGCGCCAGGATCGGCGTCGCCTGCGCCGCCACCAGGTAGGGCGACAGCAGCCGTTCCACCATGGCGCTGCGCGCGAGCACGTACCCGATGAGGAGCGCGCTGCCCGCGCCGACCACGAGGCCCAACGCGATCTCGACGAGCGTCGTCACAAGGTGCGGCAGGATCGTCCCATCGATCAACGCGCCGAGGAATCGGATGGCCACTGTCTCGGGCGGAGGGAGGATGAACGGCTTGAGCCCGCCGAGCACGACGACGGACTTCCAGACGATGAGGAACACGGCCAGCGCCGCCACGATCGGCAGGGTGACCCCCCGCTTCATGACGCGAGCTCCAGGTGGGAGCGGATCTCGGCGGCAGTCCTCGACGCGATGGCGCCGTCGAGGACCTCGATGGCGCGCGGGCGCGGGACGTCGACCGCGATGTCCGCCACGATCCGGCCGGGTCGCGGCGAGAGCACGATGACCCGATCCGCGACGAGGATGGCCTCGGCGATGCTGTGGGTGACCAGGATCATCGTCGTGCGGGCCAGCTCGCCGAGGCGGAGCAGCTCCAGGTCGAACCGCTCGCGCGTCAGGGCATCGAGCGCGCTGAAGGGCTCATCGAGCAGCAGGACCTCCGGTTCCAGCGCGAGGGCCCGGGCGAGTGCGACGCGTTGCCGTGTACCGCCGGAGAGCTCTGCGGGATGCGCGAGGAGTGCCGGCGGTTCGAGACGCACCTGCTCGGCGAGGTCGAGCAGCCGCTGATCGCGGCGCTCCGGCGACCAGCCCGCGAGTTCCAGCGGGTAGGTGACGTTGTCGCCGCCGGTCCGCCAGGGCAGCAGCCGCGGCTCCTGGAAGACGAGCCCGATGCGCGGATCGGGCTTCGTCACGATCGCGCCATCGAGCTCGACCGCGCCCCGGTCCGGTGCCAGCAGGCCCGCGACGACACGCAGGAGCGTCGACTTGCCGCTGCCGTTGGGCCCGATGCACGCCACCAGCTGGCCGCCAGGCACCTCCAGGTCGATACCATCGAGCGCGACGAGGCGGCCACCGTCTCGCGTGGGGAACGAGACGGCCACGCCGGTCAGACGCAGCTCCCCGGTCATCGGATCGCCTCCGGCGGTGCCACGGGCCGCGCGAGAGGCCGCAGGATCGGCGCGGTCGCCGGGTAGAGCGCCACGTACGCCTCGAACAGGCGGTCGTAGATCGGAGCGAGCTCGGCGCGAGGCTCGATGCGATGGTCGATGCCGGTCATCGCCTCGATCGCGGTCTCGACGTCACGATGCGCGCCGATGCCGACCGCGCCCAGGATCGCCGAACCCATGACCGCGGTCTCGAGCACGGCCGGGACCGCGACCGTGAAGCCGGTGATGTCGGCCTTGATCGCGTTCCAGATGTCGCTTCGGGCGGGACCGCCGCAGGCGCGCATCTCGGTCACCTGCACGCCGGCGGCCAGCATCGGCCCGGCCACGTGGCGGATCGCGAGTGCGGACGCCTCGACGATCGCGCGGGCCAGGTGGGCGCGGCCGTGGCCAAGCGTCAGGCCCGCGAACACGCCGCGGGCACTCGGCTCCCAGAGCGGAGACCGCTCGCCCGCGAGGTACGGCAGGAAGACGAGACCGTCGGCGCCGGGGGGCGTGGCCGCGACGTCGTCGAGCAGCAATTCGGTGGTGACGCCCCCGCCGACGATGCTGTCGCGGTACCAGTCGAGGGCGCGCCCCGTGGCCGCCATCGCCGCCCCGACGCTGTAGAGACCGGCCAGCGGCGCCGGCGTGACGAACGCACCCGGGACCTCGACCGGCCGATCCCAGTAGACACCGAAGCCACCGGCCGAGCCACCGGGGTCGAACGCGTCGCCGGGCTCGCGCAGTCCGGCCCCGTGATAGCTCGCGAAGGCATCGACCGTGCCGCCGACGACCGGGACGCCAGACCGCAGCCCGAGCGCGTCGGCCGCGGTCGCGGTCAGCTCCCCGACGATCGTGCCCGTGGCGCCGGGCGGTGGCAGCTTGTGTCGTGGCACGCCGGCGGTGCCCACGACCGCCGGGTCGGGCACGAGCTGGTGCGGGACCAGCGGCGCGACGGCGACCCCGGCGAGGCGGACGGCGAGCCACTCCCAGGTGGTCAGGTACCAGCGGGTGGCGGCGGCGACCGCGGGCTCGTGGCGCTCGACCCAGAGCGCGGCGGGCAGCCCGCCGAGGGCCCAGCCGCGGATCCCGGTCGCCGCAGCCAGTTCGGCCGCCTCGGCGGTCGCGCGTGTGTCCAGCCAGGTGATGGCCGGCCGGGTCGCCTCCCCGCGCTGGTCGACCGCTACGAGGGTCGGACCATGGCCGTCCACGCCGATCGCGACGATCTCGCCGAGGTCCGGGGCACGCAAGGCGCGGACCGCACTCACCACGGCCGACCACCACGCGCCGGGATCCTGTTCCGCCCAGCCTGGACCGCGCGAGAGGTCGATCGGACAGCCGGCGCGCGCGAGCCCGAGGAGCCGGCCATCGAGCGTCACGAGACCGGCCTTGATCTCGGTCGTGCCAAGGTCGAGCGCCAGCACGGCGCGCTCCCGCCCGCTCATCGACGCCCGCTCATCGACGGCTCCCCGGCGTGATGCGAGGACGTGGCCTCGTCAAGGGCGACGACGGCCTCGGCGGTCTCGACGTCGGTCACGAGCGTCCGAACCACCCCGGCGCGCAGGGCTCCGAGGATCGGCCGGACCTTCGCCTCGCCGGCCGCCACGCCGATAGCGACCGGCACGCTCCCGAGCCGCCGGGCATCGAAGGCGATGACGCGCTCGCGGAGGGCCGGGCACACGAAACGCCCGTCGAGGTCGAACGGGGCGACGAGCACCTCGCCGACCGCGTCGGCCGCCTCGAGCTGGCGCTCCACCCGGTCACCGACCGCGGCTGCGGTCCAGGCCGGGCCGCCGATCCCGAACAGCACGACGTCGAGGCGCTCCCAGAGATCGAGGACCACCTGTACGCCGGCGTGGGCGAGGAGGGCGCGGCGGGTCGCCGCGTCATCGACGAGGCCGGGCGCCATCAGCCCTCGAGGGATCGTGTCGAAGGACTCGGCGACGCGGCGGTAGGGTTCGCGTTCCGCGCCGGTCCACCAGTGGCCGCCGCACAGGGGCACGACGGTCGTGAGGACCGGGCTCGCCGCCTCGTCCATGGCGTCGGCGGTGGCCGAGACCGACGCCCCGTCACCGATGCCCACGACGGTGCCGCTCCGGACCGCGTCGCGCAGGACCTGGGCCGCCAACCGACCGACCATGCGCCTGGTCAGGTCCTCTGGTCCCGCGACCGACGGCGCCAGCTGGACGGCATCGAGGCCGAAACGGTCGCGGAGCTGCTCCGCGGCGGGACTCTCCGCGGCCGTGGAATCGTGGATGCGGATCTCGACGATCCCCTCGGCCCGGGCCCGCTTGAGGATCCGCGACACCTGTGGCCGGGTGACCCCGAGCAGCACCGCGATCGCGTTCTGGGTCTCACCGAGCTCGTAGTACAGGCGGCTCGCGCGCACGAGCTGCTCGAAGTCGCTCATGCGCTTCAGTCCGGCCGATGCACAGATGTACTGTGCAGATGTGCGTGGCTCATGGACGCATGATGAGGCCCCATGCGCGTTCCCGCAAGACCGGGTGTCTTATCCACGGCTCAACGTGGTCACATCGGGCAGATACTGGTTCCTCCGGTCGGCGGTGTGGATCCCATCGAGCGTGGGTCCGGCCCGCGAGACCCGGAGAGCGGGCTCCCGTGCCGCCCGTATGACCTGCTTACCCCGCCGGGTAAGGCTCCCAGTCGTCCGCGACCCGACGAGGGCTGGCGTTCGCGTGCCAGGCCGACGCGGGAATCGAGCGGCCGGGCGGGCACGTCGCGATCAGAGGACCCGACCCGGGTTGAGGATGCCGAGCGGATCGAGGGCGTCCTTGATGGCCCGCATGACCCGCATCGCGCCGGGACCGCGCTGCTGCTCGAGCCAGTCGCGCCTGGCCACGCCGATGCCGTGCTCGCCGGTGATCGTGCCACCGAGCTCCAGGGCGGCTCGATAGAGATCGGCCTGGACGAGCTTGGTCAGCGCCTCGGCGCGGGGGTCGCCTCGTTCGAACACGAGGTCTGGGTGCAGGTTGCCGTCGCCGGCATGCCCGAACGTGCCGATCCGGACGTCGTGCTTCGCGGCGATCCGCTCGATGGCCCGGAGCATGTCCGGGACCTTGGACCGTGGGACGCCGACGTCCTCCATCCGGACCTCGCCGAGACGCTCGAGGGCGTAGTGGGCGGCCCGGCGGGCCTGGCGGAGCCAGTCGGCCTCCTGCGCATCGGCGGCCCGCACGACGTCGGTGGCGCCGGCGGTCCGGCAGGCGGCCTCGGCCCGCTCGAGCTCGTCGCTCGCGGCGACGCCGGGCATGTCCGACTCGACCATGAGCATCGCCGCGGCCGTGCGATCGAGGCCCAGGTTGTTCATGTCGTCGACCGCCGCGATCGTGAACCGGTCGAGCAGCTCGAGCGTGACCGGTGACAGGCCGGCCGCCGTGATCGCGCTGACCGCCTGGCCGGCGCTGTCGAGCGTGGGGAAGAAGGCAAGCATCGTGGACCGCGGCGGCGGCGCCGGGCGCAGCTTCAGCGTCGCCTCGGTGATGATCGCGAGCGTCCCCTGGCTGCCAACGAACAGGTGGGTCAGCGAGTAGCCGGCCACGTCCTTGATGTTCCTCCCGCCGGTCCGGATGATCGAGCCGTCGGCCATGACGACCTCGAGCGAGAGCACCGAATCGCGCGTCTGCCCGTACTTCACGCAGCACAGGCCACCCGCGTTCGTGCCCAGGTTGCCCCCGATCGAGCACTGCTCGAACGACGCCGGATCGGGCGGGTAGAACAGGCCCTGCTCGGCCACCGCGGCCTTGAGCGTCGCGTTGATGATGCCGGGCTGGACGACCGCGACCAGATTCTCGCGGTCGATCTCGAGGATGCGGTCCATCGCCGTGAAGGCGATCGTCAGGCCCCCCTCGATCCCGGTGGAGCCGCCGGACAGGCCGGTCCCCGCGCCGCGCGGCACGATCGGCACGCGATGCTCGGACGCGAGCCGCACCAGGTCCGCGACCTGGTCCGTCTCGGTGGGGAGTGCCACGGCACCGGGCAGGCCCGTCTGCACGTAGGGCGTCTCGTCACGGCGATACGACTCGCGGTCGATCTCGTCGGTCAGGAGGCGCAGGCCGGGGAGCTCGGCACGGACCGCGTCGATGAGTGGACCGATGGTCATGGTTGGCAGTGTAGGAGGCGCGGGTAGGATTCGGACGATGGTGGTGTCACGCGTCAGTTCCGCTCGCCGTGCTCGACTGGTCGCGGCCCTCGCGCTCGCCATCGTCGCGCTCGGGCTCCCCTGCCCCCTCGTGCCCGATGTCCGTGCCGCGTCACCGGTCGGCGTCGGCGACATCGTGGCTGGGACCGCAGGCCGCACCAGCCTCCACGTGGTCGCGACCTACGACGCTCGACTCAAGCTCAACTGGGCGATGCACCGCATCCGGGTCGACGCGTCGGTCTCGATCTCGAACACGTCCGGCGGACCGATCGACCGCGTCGAGCTGAACACGATCGCGACGCGGCTCGGCGCCCTCCGCCTCGACCCGGTGACGGTGGATGGCGTGGCGGTCAAGGCGAGCATCAGCGACCAGACGATCGTCGTGCCGTTGGGCGGCGTGCTCCGCGCCGGTGGCTCGACCACGATCCGCGTCCGGTACGGCGCGACACTACGAACCAACCTCGCCGGCTCGAACTGGATGTTCGCCAAGGCCAACGGGGTCGTCGACCTCTACCGGTGGTTGCCGTGGGTCAGCAGGAAGACCCCGTTCAGCCGGCCGAACCACGGCGATCCGTTCGTCACCCCGTCGAGCCCGTTCGTGCGGGTCAGGATCGTCACGACCCGCCGGCTCGTCCTTGCCACGTCGGGCAACGGCATGTCGACGAGCGCCGACGGCCTGACCAGGGTGTACGAGGCGCGGAACGTCCGCGACTTCACGGTCACGGCCGCGCTCGACTACCGGACGCGACAACGGGTCGTTGGCGACAACATCGTCCGCGTCTACTACCGCCCGGGTGCCCCGGGTGCGGCGATGCTCGATGCCGCGGCCGACGCGTTCAAGGCCTACGTGGCGAGGCTCGGCCCCTATCCGTACACGGTCTTCAAGGTGGTCCAGTCGGCCGGTGCGTACGGCATGGAATCGCCCGGGCTCATCTGGATCCCGACCGGGGTGAGCGCTTCGAACCTGCGCTACCTGGCGGCCCACGAGACGGCGCATCAGTGGTTCTACGGCCTGGTCGGCAACGACCAGGCGCGCGAGCCGTTCACCGACGAGGCCGCCGCCGATTTCGTGGCTCGCTTCGTGACGGGGACGAAGCGAGCAAGCCGGTGCCCGGCCGGGCGACTGGATCTCTCCATCTACCGGTACACCACCCGCTGCTACTACGAGAAGGTCTACATCCAGGGCGGGAACATCCTCGATTCGGCGCGGAAGCGGATGGGTTCGACGGCGTTCTGGGCCGCGCTTCGCGGGTATGTGGCCGCTCAGCGGTTCGGGCTCAGTTCGACGGCGGCGCTGCTGCAAGCCCTCGACGACGGGACGCCGAAGGATCTCAGTACCCTCTTCGCCCCTCGGTTCCCACGGATCTACGGCACCGGGCCATGACTGAGGCTCCCGGCCCAAGCCGAATCGGTGACGTCCTGGATCCCTAGCTCCTGGCTGGGACGTTCATCGCCACCTTCAGCGGGGCGGGCCTGGGCCTGTCCTACGACTCGGCGAGGTGGACGACGGCCATGGGGTTGGTCCTCCCCGTGGTGTTCATCGCGACCATCTTCCTGGTCTCCGCGTACTTCATCAGTATCGGCAGGCAGGGCCTCGATCCCCGGTTCCCTCTGCTTGGCGTGGGTACCGCTGCCGCCGGGTGCGCCGGCTTCGCCGCGATGATCGGCGTGGCCGCCTCACGACCCCTGACGCCGATGATCGGGGTCCTTGGGCTGGCGGCTGGGCTCGCCCTCATAGGGATCGATCTCGCAGCACGCCGCCGGCACCGACCGACATGACCGACTCATGTCCTCACGCCCGGCAATGCCGCGTCGGCGCCGGCTGATCCGTGCTTGGCAGACAGCACGCGGACGCCCAGGCTCGCAATCGGTCGGTGTTCGAGGCCCCTCGTGGGACGAGCGCTGTCCGGCAGGCACGAACCGGGTCGCAGGCGTCCGCTGGGTGTTCGCCCGGCTCCCAGTGCTGACTGGCAGGCACGCCCGGAGCGGTCCGTCTAGTCCCGGGCAAGTCGCCGGTCGGCGGCGAGGGCCTGCGGCATCTGGCGAAAGCCCGCGGGCAGCAACGGGCGCCAGCCACGCCATCCGGCCACGAGCCAGTAGGAGACGAGACGATGGCGTGCGTCCCACGGAAAGCCGTACGCCTCGCGGATCGACGGCGGCAGGAGGCCGATGGACGGCCAGAGCGTCCAGTCGTACAGGGCGGTGGGCACCGGGAGGCGCGCGAGCGCGCCCGGCAGGGGCGGGTGCAGGATGACGCTCGCGAGGTCGCGTGCGAGCGGGCCGACCTGGACAGGACCGGCGGGACCAAGCATCCCGTTCCAGTACGCCTCGAACGCGTCGAGGTCCGCCGGCAGGAGCGCCTCAGGAACGCCGAACGCGCGTCCGATCGGCCGGGTCTCGGCGTAGAAGGTCGCCCGCCGCCCGCGGTCCAGGGGCGCGAGCCAGGCGTCACTCACGGCCATCGTCGACTCGATAAGCGTCGCGTGCACCCACAGCGACAGCTCGGGGTCGCGCGCCGCGTAGCCCGGCCCGACGATCCCGCGATGCAACGTGTTCAATCGCCGGATCTCGGCGCGGGCGGTGGCCGTCGAGCCGTAGACGATCGCGAGGTAGCTCCGGAGGGTGCCGCTCAGCCGTTGCCACGGATCCGCCCGGAAGTTCGAGTGGTCGTTGACACCGGCGGCGACCGAGGGATGCGCGATCTGGAGCAGGAGCGCCCGCGGACCGGCGCCGAGCAGCAACATCGCTTCACGGTTGAGCCGCCAGGCCTGCGAATCGGGACCGTACAGCCCGGCGACATCCGACCCGACCCGGCCCGATCCGGGCGTCGCCGGCCCCACCGCCATCCCGGCCTCAGCCTGGCCATTGATCCGAGCGCCCGGCGCCACCGTCCTCATCGGTGCACGATACCGACGATCACGGAGGGATGCTGTCCATGACATCGGCCGACACCACGACGACGCGCTGGGGAGCCGACTTCGACCCCGACGAGCTCGCTCGCCTCGAGACCCGGATGTGGAAGGCGTACTACCGCCGGCAGCCGGCTCGACTATTCGGCCTGCTCGTGCTCGCGCTGCGCGAGCAGGCCCATGTCGGATGGCCGCGGGCGCTCGCCGCGAGCCTGTTCCTCACCAAGGCCGCGGCCGGGTTCGCCCGGGCGACCGGCGACTACGACCGATTCGCGCCGGATATCGGACGCGCCTACCGCCTGCTCAGACTCCCCGACCAGGTCGACGCCGAGACGGTCGGCCGCGACGAGCTGCGCTGGTGGGTCGTGCGGCGAGAGATCGGCCTGGCCGCCGGCGATGCCGCCGGCGACGCGATCACCGAGCTGTACTCCGCCATCTACCAGGTCCCGCGCGAGCGCGTCGCCGACGCCGGCCGCCTGCGCGGGATCGCCGCCGAGGTCCGGGACCGAGGTGCGAACGACGATCCCGAGGGTCCCGCTGGACCTGGTCATGCCTACTGGCCGGAGGTGGCGCGGCTGTTACGCGACTCGTATCGGAGCCTGCAAGCAGCGCTCGAGCAGCCCTGATCGAGCGCGCGCTGTGGCCCCGCGCGGACGCGGGCGCGGCGGGGCGTGCCGGCCCGCTATCGATCGTCCGGGCGACGACCCACGAGCCACCAGCCGGCCGGGAAGATCGCGCCGGCGACGACGAGCTTGGCCCCGTCCCAGAAGATGAACGGCGTCAGGCCGCCGGCGACAGCGTCCGCCCACGACATGCCGGTCGACATCTTCAGCCAGGGCACCCCGAGCAGGTAGATGATGACGCTGCCGATCAGCATCGCGCCGATGGCCCCGCCGATGTGCCGGTCCCAGCCGAGTTCCGCGAGCCGGCCGACGACAGCCGCCGCGATGACGAACCCGAGGAGGTACCCACCGGTCACGCCCTGGACGATCTCCATGCCGTGCTTGCCCTGGGCGAAGATCGGCAGGCCGATCGCGCCGATCGCGAGGTAGAGCAACAGCGCCAGCGCCCCGCGACGGAACCCGAGCGCTCCGCCGACGAGCAGGACCCCGAACGTCTGACCGGTGAGCGGCACGGGCGTGATGGGGATGTAGATCTGGGCACAGAGCGCGACGAAGGAGGCGCCCACGACGACGAGCACGAGGTGGCGGACGCGCGTTCCCATGCGCTCGCCGACCCGGATCGGGACCAGGAAATCACCGAGGGTGATGCCGCGCTCCGCACCGGTACTTCGGTCGAGCCTCGGCAGGGCGATGGTCATCGCGGCTCCGTCACGTGTGGGCCGCCTGGGGCTGCGACCGACAGGCCGAGTCTAGCATTTGCTCACTCGTACGCGACGGCCCGCACGATCGACACGCGGGCCGCCAGCCGCGCCGGATAGGCCGCGGCGAGCATCGCGAGCGCGACGCCGAGGACGAAGGACAGCCCGACGGTCGGCCACGGGATCGCCGTCGCGAGCTGTGGCGTCCCACCCGCGAGGAGCAGCATGAGCGCGCCGACGACGATCCCCGTCACGATCCCGACGAGCGCTCCGGCCACCCCGACGATCCCGGCCTCGACGACGACCGAGCGCCAGACCTGGCGCGTCGTCATGCCCGCCGCGCGGAGGATGCCGATCTCGCGCACGCGTTCGATGACGTTCATCGTGAGCGTATTGGCGATGCCCAATGCCGCGACGATGACCGCGATGATCGCGAGGGCGTCGAACAGGCCGAAGACCCGGTCGAGCGCGTCGTCGATGGCGCCCGCGACGCGATCGAGGGTCACGACCTCGAGCGCCGACTGCGTGGCCGCGTCGGCCAGATCGGCCGCGGTCGTGGCCGGCGCGTTCGGCGCGAAGCGGACCGCGAACGCATCCGCTCCGGCCACTCCGAACCGTGCCGTCGCATCGGCCCAGCCGACCAGGACAGCCTCGCCGTTGGAGCCAGGCAGCGTCCGTTCCGCGATCCCGACGACCCGAAGCGGGATCGTCGAGCCATCGATGGTCGCGGCGGTCAGCGTGGTACCCAGCCGGATCCCGAGTCGGTCGGCCACCGCGGCCGGCACGATCGCTGCGCCGCCGGCATCGAGCGCGGCGAGCGCGGCATCCCGATCGCCTTCGGCCATGGTCAGCCGTCCGTCGGCGGCGAGGTCCGCGCCGACCATCGCCGCGCCGTCGGTTGCGACGCCGTTGATTGCCAGGTCGAACGTCGCGAGAGGGCTCACGCGGAGCACGCCCACGACCGCGTCGAGATCCTCGGCGACGCCTTCGTCGGCGGCGATCGACCGGATCGAGGTGACCAGAACGTCGCCCGGCACGACGTCGGCGATCCAGGCGCCGGCAGCGGTGCGCGCTCCCTGCCCGACCCCCCCGAGGGCCACGACCATCGTCAGGCCGACCGCCAGCGCACCGATGGTCAGCGTCGCCCGGCTTCGATCGCGCAGGAGCGTGGCGCGGGCGAGGCGTTCCTCGAGGTTGAGACGGAGTCGGAAAGGCAGCCCGCCGACTCGGGCGAGGGCGGGGATGAGCACGGGGATGAGCAGGGTCGCGACGAGCAGGACACCGTACACGGCGATCGCACGCAGGGCCCCGGTCGTGCCGGCGTCGCGCGGCCAGATGAGCAGCCCGACCAGGGCGACCGCCACGAACACGGCGACGAGCCCGCGAAGCCGGGCGCGCCGAGCGGCCGGCAGGTCCAGGCGCGCACGCAGTGCCTCGACGGGCGCGATCCGGGCGGCACGGCGGGCGGGTTCGAGGGCCGCGGCCAGGGTGACGAGGATCCCGACCGCGACCGCGATGACCGCCTCGAGGAGCGGCAACTCCGGCCCTCCCAGTGTCACCGATCCGATCGTCCGCAGGTAGGCGACCATCGCCAACGCCAGGAACCCGCCGAATGCCACGCCAACGAGCGACCCGGCGGTCCCGACGACCAGCGCCTGGACCAGGAAGAACCTTCGGACCTGCGCTCGCGTCGCACCGGCGGCGCGCAGCAGACCGACCTCCCGGAAGCGCTCGATGACCGTCATCGAGAGCGTGTTGAAGATGAGGAAGGCACCGGTGAACAGGGCGATGGCGGCGATCATCGCGGTCGTGGCCTGGAAGTCCGCGGTCGAGGCACGCAGCGAGTCCGCGAGGTCCTTCGGCGATGAGACGACGTACGGCTCGACGCGCAGCCTCGACTCGAGGGCGGCGACGACGGCCGCTGGATCCGTGCCCGGTGCGAGGCCGACATCGACCCTGGTGACGCCGAGCTGGTCGAAGATCGCCTGGGCGGTATCGAGCGGGACGAAGACCGTCCGCCCGTCCACGACATCGGGTGGACCGCCGCCGGCCACGATGCCGATGACGCGGTACAGGGCGGGTTCGCCGGATCCCAGAATGGTGAGTGCGGAGCCGATGGTCAGCCCGTCGCTGTCGGCCAGGCGCTGCGTGACGAGGGCGCTCGGCTCGCCGACGTGGGCGAGAGCCGTCCCCTCGGTCAGGGCATAGTCGTGGAGCTTCGCTTCGGTGTCCGGGTCGATGCCCAGCACCGTGACCGACGGTGGCAGCCGGCCGGTTGACGGGGTGGCGCCGAGATACGTCCGCCGTTCGAGGGCCGGGGCCGCGATCGCGACGCCCGGCGTCCCGGTGATGGCGGCCACGGTGTCGGGCCCGAGGCCGGTCTCGCCGAAGGCCGACACCCGCAGGTCGGTCCGGCCGATGAGATCCCGCACCGTCCGATCCGCGGATGCCTCGATGCCGGCGTTCGTGGCCAGGCTCGCGAAGAGGACCCCGACCCCGAGCGCGATACCGGCGACGGTCAGGCTTGCGCGCAGCGGGCGCGCGCGGAGGCCTCGCAGGGCGAGTCGGGTCAGGCCGCTCATCGCCGGCGTGGCCGACCTAGAGCCCGAGCTGGGCGAGCCGGGCGATCAGCGGCGTCGCGTCGTGGGTGTCGCGCCGGCCCAGCTCGATGGTGTCGCGGATCGACCCCTCGCCGATGATGAGGACCCGGTCCGCGTACGCGGCGGCCTTCGAGTCGTGGGTGACTAGGACCACCGTCTGGTGCCGCTCGACACACGACCGCCACAGGGCATCGAGCAGGACCGTGCCGCTCGTGTAGTCCAGGCTGCCCGTCGGCTCGTCCGCGAACAGCAGGGCCGGACGCGTTATGAGGGCCCGGGCGACGGCCACGCGCTGCTGCTCACCGGCCGAGAGCTGGTCGGGCTTGTGGTGTTCCTTGCCGGTCAGGTCGACGAGCGCGATCACGTCCCGGATCCGCTCGCGCAGTTCGCCGCGCGACGGGTCCTCGCCGCCGATCGTGAACGGCAGGGCGATGTTCTCGGTCACGTCGAGCAGGGGGATGAGATTGAACGACTGGAAGACGAAGCCCGTGCGATCCCGACGCAACCGCGTCGCCGCCTCATCGGAGAGTCGGCTGATGATCTCGCCTTCGAGGACCACCTCGCCGGACGACGGCTTGTCGAGGCCGCCCAGCAACTGGAGCAGCGTGGATTTGCCGGAGCCCGATGGGCCCATCAGGGCGACGAACTCGCCTTCGGCGACCTCCAGGGACACTCCCCGAAGAGCTTGGACCGTCGTCTCGCCCAGCGGGTAGAACTTGGCGAGGTCTCTAGCCTCCAGGATGGGCGCCATCGGCGCCAGTGTATCGGTGGGGCTGCGAATGTCGAACGGGTCGTCGACCGGATCGCCGACCGGCTACGGCGATGCCCGGACTGGCGCGAGTGCTATGACCCGAGGAAGAACCCGGTCACGTCACCGACGATCGTCTCGAGCAGGCCCGGCTGCGCGTTCGACTCGAGGACCCGCAGGCCGTGATCGCCCCCGAGGGCAACCTGTTCGACCGGGGACGCGCTCGGGCTGGGTGAGGCGGTGGGCTCTGGCGTGGCGGGTGCGAGGACCGCGACCGGCGGGAAGGTCGGTGCCAGCAGGACCGTCGGGCTGGGGCTGAGGGTCGGGGCCACCGGCTTGGGCGTGGGCTTCCTCGTCGGCTTCGGGGTGGCGCGCTGCACGGGATGCACGGTCGGCTTCGGCTTGGCAGTCGGGTTCGGCTTCGGCTTCGGATTGGTCGAGCCGCAGCGGTCGGCGAAGATGACCGTCCACATCTTCTTGCCGTTCGCGCCCTTGTAGGCGCCGATGCCGATGACGTCCCAGTCCTTGCCGAGGATGTTCGCGCGGTGACCGCTGGAGCCCATGAACATGTTCTGGATCTTCTGGGTCGCATTGGCATCGCTGGCGTTGTTCCAACCGATGTTCTCGCCCGCCACGTGATAGCAATACCCCTTGTCGGACATCACGTCGAACACCCGGCCACCGCCGGGGATGTCGTGGCTGAAGTAGTCACGCTGGATCATGTCCTTGCTGCGCCAGCGGGCGATGGACCGGAGTGCGGAATCGACCTTGAGGGCCTTCCGCCCGGCCGCGGCGCGACTCTGATTGGTCAGCGCGACAAGCTGGCTCTCCGAGGAGGCGCTGAACTGCCCCTGGCTCCAGGCGGATGCGGACGAGGGCGCGGCAAGGACGAAGACGGAAGTGATGACGAAGACCAGCGCGACGGCGCTGGCCATGCGCCGGGTGATCGACAGGGTGAAAGGGTCCGACATCCGATACATGAACTCCGGGAGGTCAACCGGACACGGCAGTCCGGTACGGTCTTCACGCTAGGGGACCGGTGCGGCACGGTCTGCGCCGCGAAAGTCCCGGTCGCCGGGCTCCCTTGTACCGCGACCAGGTGTTCGCTCCGCGGCACTCCGCTGGCGCGCGGTGCGGTCCGGGATAGCCGCGTCGATCGGTCAGCGGTGCCGACGGCCGGCCGAGAGCGCCCGGAGCGCCTTGTCGAGGGTCGCTCCCGCGCGCAGGAGCTCCGCCTCGCCGATGCCCGCGCCGAGCGCGTCGGCCCAGACGCGCTGCGCGGCCTGGATCGATCGGATGGCGCGCCGCCCCTTCGGCGTGAGGGCGACCAGCTTGGCCCGTCGATGCCCCGGGTTCTCCCGGTAGCCCGTCAGGCCGTCCGCCTCCAGCAGGTCAGCCACGCGCTGGACGCTCTGGCGGGCCAGGTTCAGCTCCCGGGCGATCTGGGCGACGGTCGCCGGCGCATTGTCGGCGGCGGCGAGGACCTGCCATCGGGCGCTCGTCTGCCCCGCCGGCCGAGCCAGGTCGTCGCCTGCCGCGGTCAGCAGCCCATGGAGCTGGATGACCTGGATGACGAGCCGGCTGAACGCATCGCCAGCCGGCGTTCGAGTCGATGGTCGAGCGGCGCGGGCGGAGGTGTCGTCGTTGACAGGATGCTGTCGGTTTGGTAACGTTCGAGACATGACAGCATTCTGTCACAAACGGCGCACGGCCGCCAGCCCCCGCGCATGCCTGCCGTGGTCGTGAAGGCGGTCGGTTCGAGCGAGGTGCTCGGCGTGCGAGCGCTCAATCGCGCGTTCATGGCGCGTCAGCTGATGATCGGCCGCTCGCCGATGGGCACCGCTGACGCGATCGAGCACCTTGTTGGGCTTCAAGGCCAGGTTCCGTTGGTGCCGTACACGTCCCTCTGGTCGCGCCTGGAGGGCTTCGAACCGGACGAGCTCGGTCGGATGCTGACCGAGCGGACCGTCGTTCGGTCGTCCCTGATGCGGGGGACGATCCACATGGTCAGCGCGCGCGACGCGCGCCTCTTGCGGCCGCTCCTCCAACCCGTCCTCGAACGGGTCCTCCGTCAGAGCAGCCCGTTCGGTCGGGCGGTGGCCGGCGTCGATGAAGCGGCACTCTTCGCAGCCGGGCGCGCGCTCGTCGAGGACCGGCCACTGACGCGGGCGGCCCTGAGCGCCCGGCTGGCCGAGGAGTTCCCCGGATACGACCCGTTGTCGCTCGCCTATATGGTCACCGGACTGATCCCGATGGTCCAGGTCCCGCCGCGAGGTGTCTGGGGCAGGAAGAGCATCCAGGCGACATGGACGACGATGTCCTCGTGGCTGGGGGCGCCGGACGGTCCGGCGATGCCCGAAGCCCTCGAGACGATGGTCCTGCGCTACCTCGCCGCGTTCGGGCCGGCGTCCGTCATGGACATCCAGAGCTGGTGCTGGCTCACGAAGCTCGGCCCGGTCGTGGAGCGGCTCCGTCCGAAGCTCCGGACGTTCATCGACGAGCATGGTCGGCAGCTGTTCGACGTCTCCGACGGTCCGCTCCCCGACCCCGACACCCCCATCCCGCCTCGCTTCCTCGGCGAGTACGACAACCTCTTCCTGTCCCACGCCGACCGGTCGCGGATCGGCGCGATCGATCTCGCCGAGCGCACCTTCCGAAAAGGCCCATTCTTCGTCGACGGATTCGGGCACGGGTGCTGGGACGTGGTCCGCGACGGCCAGCGGGCCATCCTGGTCGTGGAGCCGTTCCGTCCCCTGTCACCAGCCGACAGGATCGCCGTCGGAGAGGAGGCGGGGCGCCTGCTCGCGTTCCTGGCACCTGATGCGGACCAGCGCGACGTCCGGTTCGACGGCGAGTTCGCCTAGCGGCCGGTGTGCCAGCCGTCGGGCGGGTGCTATCGTCGGCGCATGAGAGGCGATCGCGTCGAGGTCGTGGTGGACACGGGCCAGGGCGTGCAGACGTTCGACATCGTGGCGACCAAGAACGGCCGCCGACTCGAGGTGACCACCGCGCGCGGCGTCGTCGAGGTGACCGAGGTGACCCGAGGCGGGACGCCGGTCCGGACGGGCCGGTTCATGGCAAGCCGTCTCATCGCCCTCGTCGAACATCCCGCCCAGGAAGGCTCCGATGGGCGGGTCGACGTGACGACGCGCCGCCGGATGCGCCCGCCGGACGCGTCCTAACGCCAGGTCTGCAGCTCGACGATATTGCCGGCCGGGTCGGCGACATAGCACCAGGTGACCCGTCGGCCGCCGGCGACCTCGAAGGTGACGACGTCCCCGACCGGCGCGCCACCGGACCCGAGCACGGCGTCCCGAGCAGCCGCGACGTCCGGGACGCGGAACGCGATATGGCCCCAGCCCGGCCGGTCGACGGCCGGCGGACGCGCCGCCTCGAGCCGCTCGTACTGGAAGATCTCGAGCGTCGGCCCGCCCTCGGGCTCGCCGGGCAGTCGCAGGTGCCCGCCCAGCAGATGCGCGTCGGTCAGGCCGGTCGCGCGGTCGAGGTCGGGCGAGCGGACATCGCGCTCCGGTGGCACGAGGACCATGCCGAAGACCGACTCGTAGAAGGTCGCCAGCGCCCGCCAGTCCTCTGTCGTCACGTTGACGTGGCCGAACCGAGCGCCCTCGATCGCGGGCATCACTCCCTCCGCTTGTTTCCGGGTACACTCCGCTGGCCCCGCCGCCGGCGGCGGCATCCGTGGTGGCCTTAGCTCAACCGGCAGAGCACTGGATTGTGGCTCCAGAGGTTACGGGTTCGAGCCCCGTAGGCCACCCCACCGTTCCGCGCTCCCGTTCCGGGCCGACCCGGGCGCCGATGATCCCGAACGAGGGTGGTTCCGGTGCGGCGTGCGCCGCGGGCCCCCAGAAACGGTCAGCCGGTGATCTCGGCGCGTTCCGCGAACACGGAGGCGACGATGAGCGAGCCGATGAGCCAGACCGTGATGAGCAACAAGGCGGTATCGGTCGGGACCGCAGCCCGGTTGAGTGCCGTGCCGGTATCCCCACCGCCGCCGATCGCCGCCGAGGCCAGTTGGAACGGCAGGTACTTCACGATGTCATAGAGGAAGATCGATGCGAACGCCTCCCCGAAGTAGAGGGCGATGCCGACACCGATCCCTGCCAGCTGGCTCCGGGCGAGCGTCGCCACCGCGAAGCCGATGGCGGCCTGGGCGGCGATCACGATCCAGCCGCGAGCGAAGTCCACGGGCAGCCGGCCGAGGGCCGTGCCGTCGGACAGGCCGTCGAGCGGGATGCCGGCGATCGTGGCGCCCACGATCCCGACCAGGACGCCGATCACGAATGTGACCAGGACCCCGATGGCGAGGATGACGGCGATCCCCGCGAACGTCAGCAGGAGGTAACCACTCCGACTCTCGCCTCGCGCGACGGTGCTCTTGAGCGTGCCCCAGTTCCACTCCGAGCCGGCGACAGCCGCCGCGTAGAGGACGGCGAACAGGCCGCCCAGGCTCAGGATGAACCCCGCGATCAGGCGGTACGCACCCGGGAACGTCAGCAGGAGACGTGCCTCTGCGGCGCCGTTGCCACCGCCGTTCACGGTCACATTGCCCCCGCGTTCACCGGCGCCGACCGTGGTGGCCACCGCGAGCAGGATCAGTGCCAGGAGCCCGACCATGATCCCGAATGTCACCCAGGTCGCCGGTCGGCGCACGAGCTTGCGGATCGTCGATGCGAACAGCCTCATGAGCCGGCCCAGTTGGATGGGCCGGCGGGCGTCGGCGGCCTTCCCGCGAACGAGCCGTCCGGATCGGTGCCCGATGCGCCCCGGGTGAGCGACAGGAATAGGTCCTCGAGATCGTTGCCGGCCGCGAGCCCCGAGGCATAGATCCCTGCCTGGCTCAGGGCGCGGTTCATCTCCGACGCCCGGTCCTGGGGGACCTGGACCGAGAGCCAGCCTGGCTCCGATGTCGATGCCGTGACCATGTCGGGGGTCGCGAGGCCGGCCAGCACGGTGGTTGCCCGGGCGACCTCATCGGGAGCGACGCGCACGCGAACGACCCCTTCGGTCGCGAGCAGCTCGACCATCGTCCCTTCGCGGACGAGCTTGCCGGCCGCGATGATCCCAACGACGTCCGCCAGTTGCTGGACCTCGGCGAGCAGGTGGCTCGAGACGAAGACCGTCTTGCCGGTCGAGGCAAAGTGCCTGAGGGTTTCGCGCAGCGCGACGATGCCGGCCGGATCGAGACCGTTGGCCGGTTCGTCGAGCAGCAGCAGCCGCGGATCGCTGAGCAGCGCTCCGGCGATCCCGAGGCGCTGCTTCATACCCAGCGAGTAGCGGGAGACCTTGTCGCCGGCGCGGTCGGTCAGGCCGACGAGCTCGAGGACCTCATCGATGCGCTTCTTCGGCGTGTGCGGCCCGGCCGCCGCAAGGGCTCGCAGGTTCTCGCGGCCGGACAGGTACGGGTAGAACGACGGGGTCTCGATGATGGAGCCGACCTCGAACAGCCGACGGCGGTCGCCGCGGGCGAACGGCCGGCCGAGCATCTCGATGGTCCCGGCATCCACGTGGATGAGGCCGGTGAGGAGCCGCATCGTCGTGGTCTTGCCGGCCCCGTTCGGACCGAGGAAGCCGTAGACGACGCCAGCGGGCACGCTCAGGTCGAGGCCATCGAGCGCCAGCCTCGAACCGTAGCTCTTGCGAACCGCCCGCGTCGCGAGCGCCAGGTCACCGGTCGTGGTCATCCGCGGTAGTGAACCATGTCCGGGGCACGGCCGGGAGGCGGCCAGGCGCCGTATCGCCCCGGTCCCGCACAGAGCGGGGCCCTCTCGCGAGCTCAGTCCTCGGCTCTCCGAGTACGGAGCGCTGCCTGCGGTTCATCGGGCCATTCGCCACGTTCGTGGCGTTGCGGGTCCGCAGCGGGCGTTCGGCTACGTGCTGCCCGCCAGCACGATCCCGAGCTCATCGAGGGATTCCAGGAGCTCAGCGGCGTCGCGATAGACACGGAACGCGCTCGCAGCGCGGAGTTCGTCCTCGCCATAGCCGCCGGTCAGCAGGCCGACGCTGAGCATGCCGGCGCGCCTCGCCGCGAGGAGGTCCCAGACCGCATCGCCCACCACGTAGCAGTCGGCGATGGCGACGCCGAGGCGCTCCTGGGCCGCGAGGAAGAGGTCCGGCTCCGGCTTCGCGCGGAGCACATCTCCTCGCTCGACGATCACGACTCCCGGCTTGACCCCAAGCACCTCCAGCGAGCGGTCGATCTCGGGCCGACGGCCGGAAGTCGCGATGGCGTACGTGACCTTCGCTGCGTCGAGGGCGGCCAGCAGCTCGACGGCGCCCGGCAGCGGTCGCCGCTCCGGCAGGATCTCTCGGTAGATCTCGCCGTGACGGGCCTGGACTGCGTCGGTCTCCTCATCCGTCAGCTCACGTCCGATCTCGCGCGCGACGGCGCGTGCGAAGAGGCCGCCGCTCATGCCGATCCGGCGATGGATCCGCCAGCCGTCGACCGGCGTGCCGCTCTCGAGGAGCGCCCGCTGCCATGCGAAGACGTGGGCGTAGACGGTGTCGACGAGCGTTCCATCGAGATCGAAGATCAGGGCGTGCATGCGGCCGAGTATCCCATCGCGTCCTAGCCGAGCGGCCGGTCGATGTAGGTCTTGTAGTCGGGCATCTGGCGCTCGTACTCGCTGGCCATCAGCGGCGACGAGACCATGAAGTCGGCCGAGGCGCGATTGCAGGCGACAGGGATGTTCCAGACCACCGCGATCCGCAGCAGCGCCCTGACGTCCGGGTCGTGTGGTTGCGGTTCGAGTGGGTCCCAGAAGAACACCAGGAAGTCGATGTCGCCAGACGCGATCATGGCACCGAGCTGCTGGTCGCCCCCCAGCGGCCCGCTCTGCAGCTTCACGATCCCGATCCCGAGCTCTTCCTCGAGCAACGTGCCGGTGGTCCCGGTGGCGACGAGGTCGTGCGGGACCAGCACGTGGTGGTTGAACTTGGCCCATTCCACCAGGTCGCGCTTCTTGTTGTCGTGCGCGACCAGGCCGATCGTCTTGCGGATCCCGAGCCGGGTGGCCATGGCGTCCTCCTCGTGGTACGAGGCGGTTCTACCATGCCGCGCTTGCCGGCACTACCTGTCGAGGGTCAACGGCCCGCGACTGGTCGATGGATGGACCAATAGGGCACCGCGAGGCCCGCATCTACGACAACGTCGAGGGGTCCGTCGAATAGCGTTCGCCCTCGACCGGCGACGCGGTTCCCTCCGTAGCGCGATCCGCCGCCCGACGGCGGGCGCGGCCGTAGGCGTCGAGCGTTCCCTCCAGGAGCGGCAGCATGGTGTTGACCCGCCTGGCGCGGATGACGAGATCCCACAGCGGCTCGAGCTTCTTCCAGCCGCCCGCGTACGCGACGTGACGCATCGACTGGAAGCGGGTCGGCTGCCCGAGGGCGCCTCGCGCGATCGCGCTCCAGCGATAGAAATCGTCGTAGGCCCGACGGTAGCCGGTGAGGAGCTGCCCGGGCGTCATCCGGCGGGGCCGGTAGACGACATGACGGGTGTCGTAGTGGTCCCAGTCGTGGTCAGTGATCCGGCCCTCGGCCGCCACGCGCGCGTGCAGGGCCGTGCCCGGGTACGGCGTCATGATGTGGAACGTCGCGGTCTCGATGCTCTGCGCGATCCCCCACTCGACCGTTCGATCGAAGACGTCCGGCCCGTCGTCGTCGAGCCCGAACACGAAGCTCGCGTTGATCATGATCCCGAGGCCATGGACCTTGCGGATCACCTCGCCGTAGTCGCGAGCGACGTTCTGGCGCTTGGCATGCAGCTGCAGGTTCGCCGGGTTGACCGTCTCGAGGCCGACGAAGACGCTGCGCATGCCGGCCACCGCGGCGCGTTCGATCAGGTCGGAGCGAAGGATCGCGTCCACGGTGCTCGCGCCCTGGAAGACCCGGCCCATCCCGCGCATGCCCTCGAACAGCGCTGCGGCGAAGCGCGGGTTGCCCAACAGGTGGTCGTCGAGGAAGTACACGTGCTTGCCGGGCAGGCGGTCGATCTCGGCGAGTGCCCGGTCGACGGCCTGCGTGTAGAACGAGACGCCGCCCTCGTAGAACGCGTCCTTGTAGCAGAAGTCGCAGTGGTGCGGGCAACCACGCGACACCACGATCGAGTTCGGGCACAGGTAGCGCCGCCGGTCGATCAGGTCGCGGCGCGTCGGCGGAGCGTCGGCGAGGGTCCGCCGGGCGGAGACGTATCGGGCGGCGGGTTCGCCACGACGGAAGTCCGCGAGGAACTGGGGCCATGTGTCCTCGCCGGGCCCGATGAAGATCGAATTGGCGTGCGCCGCCGCCTCGTCGGGCATCGAGGAGACATGCAGCCCGCCAAGAGCGACGTGCGCCCCGCGCCGACGATAGCCGTCGGCGATCTCGTAGGCCCGCCTGGCCGAGGTGATGTAGACCGACATGACGACCAGGTCGGGGCGGTCGTCGAGGTGCAGGGCCATGACGTGCTCGTCCTCGAGCGTGGCTCCGTCGTCGGGTCCGAGGTATCCCGCGAGCGCGGCGAGTCCGAGTGGCGGGAACAGCGCGTACTTGATCGGCCGGAACCCGGGATCGGTTGCCTCGAGCAGGGCTGGCAGGATGAACTTGACGTCCACGGACGACCTCCATGCGTCGGGGGTGGCGAGACAGGCGCAGGCGGTTCCAGTGCTCGTCGGGGTCGGTGCCAAGACCCCGCGCGGGGCCGCGATGTGACGGGCGTGCTCAGCGCCGACGCGCGCGGAGCGCGAGGAACATCGGGATCTCGGCCTCGGCGCGGGCATCGGACGTCCGGTGATGGACGCGGTCGTCGTCGGGCAGGTCCGGGAGCTCCAGCATCCCATCGATGGCGAACCCGAGCGCCGCAAGAGCGTTGACGTAGGCGCCGATCGGTCGGTGGAACGCGCGCGTCGGCGCCTCGCGACCGAGTGCCTTCATCGGGACCGCCATCGGCGTGAGGTACGCATCCACGCGCCGGTAGGTGAGCTTTCGGCCGGGATCGAAACCCCAGCCGGCATGGCGCGGCTGCCGGAAGGCCGGATGGGTCATCAGCACGACGATCCGCGACCGGCGCCGAAGCATGCGCACCGTCGAGGCGAGGATCGGACCGAGCGGGTCCATGTCCTGGATGCTCAGCAAGAAGACCGCGGCGTCGAACGACCCGAGAGGCAGTCCGGTGCCGCTTGCCAGGTCACGAGCGTCACCGACCAGGAAGCGCCCATCGCGACCATGCCGGCGGCGCGCGATATCGATGAGGCGCGGACTCGCATCGACCCCGGTGTAGCGCGCGCCGGATCGAGCGACGTGTGGCGCGAGCACGCCCTGACCGGCACCAACGTCGAGGACGGCCTCACCCGGGCGGGGTTCGAGCAGGTCGAGGACGGCCGGTACCGCCCGGCCCTCGTGATAGCGACTCCCGCGGGCACCGACCCATCCGTCGTACCAGCCGGCGAGGTGGTCCCAGCTAGATGGGGCGGCGGGCGTCCGATCCCGGGAACGGCGTGCGTTCCCGGACACGGAAGAAGAACCGTGGCATGGCTGTCGCAGCCTCCGATGCGATGAGGTCGCCGATCGTACACCCCTGACGGTCGGGCGGGCATCGTGGCATGCTCCAGATCGTCACTCCTGATCGCTTCCAGGTGCTTCGATGTCCGACAGCGACGCTCCCAGCACTCCGCGCGAGACGATCCGGCCGTTGCTCCGCACCCGGCAGGTCCGGGAGTTCACCGAAGAGCCTCTGACCGACGCGGAACTCGACGCCATCGCCGACGCTGGCCGCTGGTCCGGCAGCAGCAAGAACGAGCAGCCGTGGCGGTTCATCGTCATCCGGGAGCCGGCGACGCTCCGGGCGATCCACGAGGCGGGCCTGCCGCAGACTCGCTCCCTCAGGACCGCGACCTCCGCCGTGGCCATCGTCCTGCCGGCCCAGCGCGAACGACTGGTGTCCGACGCCTACGACGACGGCCGGGCGGCCGAGCGGATGCTCATCGCCGCCAACATGCTCGGGCTCGGCGGCGGCATCGCCTGGATCCGCTTCGACGTGCTCGAGGCCGTACGCGGGATCCTGGGACTGCCCGACGACCGCTTCGTCCGGACCGTGCTCTCGCTCGGGCATCCGACCGAAGCGGCACGGCAGCCCAAGTCGAAGCCGGGTGAGGCTCGCCGCCCGCGCCCCGAGGCCGTCTTCGAGGAGCGCTGGCCCGCCGGCTGAGCGCGTCCCGCCGACCGGACGTCCATACAATCGAGCCCGTCCGACAGCAGGAGGTTCGCGCGATGCAGCAGCACTCGATCACCATGCTCGGCACGGGGCTCATCGGCGACTTCTACACGGCCACGCTCCACGGGCAGCGAAGCCGCGACCGCGTGCGTGTCGTCTACTCGCGCAGCGACGAGCGCGCCCGGGCGTTCCGCCAGCGCCACGACATCGCGGAGAGCACGACCGACCTGGCCGCCGCGATCAACCACCCAGCGACGGACGTCGTGGTCGTCGGCCTGCCGAACTTCCTCCACGAGGAGGCGATCGGCCTCGTCGCGAAGGCGGGCAAAGCGGTCCTCTGCACCAAGCCGCTCGGTCGCACGGCCGAGGAGGCAGGGCGGATGCTCGCGGCCGTCGAGAAGGCCGGGGTCTTCGCGGGGTACCTCGAGGACCTGTGCTACACGCCCAAGTCGCTCAAGGCGGTCAAGTCGGTCCGCGACGGCGCCATCGGCGACGTCACCTGGGTCCGCTCGCGCGAGACGCACCCCGGACCGCACAGCGCGTGGTTCTGGGATGGCCGGCTCACCGGCGGCGGCGCGATCATCGATCTCGGCTGCCATTGCATCGAGATCATCCGCACCTTCGTCGGCAAGGGGAACCGGCCGGTCGACGTGCTCTGCCACACCGACACGCTCGTCCACCCGATCGCCGACGAGGACAACGCCGTCGCACTGATCCGCTTCGAGTCCGGCGCAGTCGGCCAGTTCGAGGTGAGCTGGACGTTCCGCGGCGGGATGGACCTGCGCGACGAGGTGGCCGGCACGCACGGCACGATCTGGATGAACCACTTCCTGCGCACCGGCTTCGAGATGTTCAGCGCCGGCGGCGGTGGCGGGTATGTCGCCGAGAAGGCCGAGACGTCGGCGGGATGGCTCTTCCCGGTCGGAGACGAGGTCTCGGAGCTCGGCTACGCGGACATGTTCCGCGACATGTTCGATTCGATGGAGGCGGGCCGGCAGCCCCAGGAAACCTTCTACGACGGCTACATCGTCAACGCCATCATGGACGCGGCCTACCGGTCGGCGAAGCGCAACGCCTGGGAACCGGTGACCGTCGACTGGCGCGCCGGCTCCACGCCGCGCATCACCTCGACACCCGAGACGTACGAGGGCCAGGTCGTCATCAAGCGTGAGGTCCTGCCCGACGGACGTCAGAAGCTGATCCTCAAGGATCCCGCGTCGGGCGACTTCACCGACCGGATCGTCGCCGGCGGCTGACCGGCACGTCGCAGCTACCCCCCGCCGGCATCGAGCGGGCGGCCCGTGAGACCAATCACGTTCCAGGAGCGAGGCGGCATCACGACCGACAGCCGCTCGCCATCCAGGATCGCCCCGTCGCCGCGCCTCGGAACGACCCGATCGGGCGCGGTGGCGGTGTTGGCGGCCCGGATGTCCACGTCGGCGAGCACCGTGTGCTCCACGACCACGAACTCGTCGAGCTGACGCAACGTCGCCTCGAACGCGAGCGCTCGATCGAGGCGGTTGACCGCGAAGAGCGTGAGTCGGCCGCGTTCGACATCGTGGACGGCGGTCGCCTCGATGGCCTCGACCACGGTCGTGCCGTCGACGCCGTCGACGGGGTACGTCGGCCCGTCGAGGTCGAGCCGCAGGACCGTCCCGTGGGCCCACCTCGCGACATCCGCGAACGGGTACGCCGAGGCCTGGAGCCAAGCCGGTCCGCCGTCGAGCGTCCGGATCGCCGGGATCACGTTCACCAGCTGGGCCAGGCACGCGATCCGGACGCGGTCGGCATGACGCAACAGGGTGATGAGCAGGCACCCGACGACCAGGGCGTCCGCGACGTCGTGCTCGTCCTCGGCGAGCGCCGGCGCTCGTCGGAACGGGCCGCCCGGCTCCTCGCGTTCCCGGTGCTCGCGCATGTGCCAGACGTTCCATTCGTCCACGCTCAGCCCGATGCGCTTATCGCTCCCCTTGCGCGCGGCCACGGCATCGGCGATGTCCGCCACGGTCCGGATCATCCGATCGAGCTCGAGCGAGCTGGCGAGGTACGCCTCGATCGACCGGTGGTCCGCCGGGTCGTGGTAGCTGTGCAGGGAGACATGGTCGGTGACCTCCCAGGCGAGGTCGAGGACCGTCTCCTCCCAGGTGCCGAACGTCGGCATCCTCGACCCTGAGCTCCCGCACGTCACGAGCTCGATCGAGGGGTCCACCAGGCGCATGACCTTGCCGGCCTCGGCCGCCAGCCGGCCGTATTCGATCGCGGTCTTGCCCCCGATCTGCCACGGGCCGTCCATCTCGTTGCCGAGGGCCCAGGTCCCGACGCCGTACGGGTCGGAGTGGCCGTTGGTGGCGCGCCAGTCCGCGTAGCGGGTGCCGACCGGCGCATTGCAGTACTCAACGAGGTTCCGGGCGGCGTCGATCCCGCGTGTGCCCAGGTTGACCGCGAGCATCGGTCTCGCGCCCACCAGGCCTGTCCAGGCGATAAACTCGTCCGTCCCGACGATGTTCGGCTCGATCGAGCGCCAGGCCAGGTCGAGCCGGGTCGGGCGCGCCGCCCGTGGCCCGACGCCGTCCTCCCAGTCGTAGCCCGAGACGAAGTTGCCGCCGGGATAGCGGATGACGGTCACCCCGAGCGCGCGCACGAGGTCGATGACGTCCTTCCGCCAGCCGGCGGCGTCGGCACTCGGATGTCCCGGTTCGTAGATCCCGCCGTAGATGGCCCGGCCCATGTGCTCGACGAACGACCCGAACAGCCGCTCGTCCGTGACCCCGACGGTGGACGCCGGGTCGATCAGCGCACGGGCATCAACCAAGCGTGGTCTCCGTGAGGAACCGGCAGCGCTCGGCAAGGTCGATGGTCGGGCCGACGAGGCTGATCGTCGCGGTCAGGGGCAGGTCCGCGGATGACGTCCCCACCGCGATGCCGATCGTGCCCGGTTCGATCACGCGGCGGCGATCCGCGCCGGTGTACGCGAACTGCTCGGCCGAGAGGCGGAAGGTCACGGTCCGACACTCCCCTGGAGCCAGGGCCACGCGCCGGAAGCCGCGCAGCTCGCGCACCGGTCGGGCGACGCTCGCCTCGTGGTCGCGGACATAGAGCTGGACCACCTCGTCGCCGGCCCGGTCCCCGGTGTTCTCGACCTCGACGCTGACGACGAGCTCGCCCCCGTCGGTGGCGACGTCCTGACGGTCGACGCACAGTCGGTCCAACCGGAACGACGTGTACGACAGGCCGAACCCGAACGGCCAGAGCGGCGCGACCGACCCATCGACGTAGTCGCCCTTGGGCTGCGAATGGCCGCCCGTCGGGTGGTGCCGGTACGTGACCGGCACCTGCCCGACGTGCCGCGGGATCGTGATCGGCAGCTTGCCGCCGGGGTTCGTCACACCAGTCAGCACGTCTGCGACCGCATCCGGGCCCGCGTCGCCGGGCACCCAGGCGAGGAGGATGGCGCCGCAGTGCCCGGCCGCCCATTCGATGGCCAGCGGCCGTCCGCTCACGACCACGAGCACGACCGGGGTCCCGGTCGCGACGACCGCCTCGAGGAGCTCCTCCTGGCGGCCGAGGAACCCGAGGCTCGACCGATCGCGGAACTCTCCGGTGGTCGAGTCGTCGGTCAGGCCGGACCGCTCGCCAAGCACCAGGATCGCGACCTCGGCTGAGCGCGCGGCCTCGACCGCCGCCGCGAGCTCCTCGTCGCTGCCGCCCGAGATCCCGGTCCCGCGGGCGTACCGCACGTTGGTCTCGCCGAGCGAGGCCCGGATCGCATCGAGGATCGTCGGCCGGCCGGTCAGCTCGTCGGCCGGCGCGATCACCTCGCCGTCGCCGACGATGCCAAGGGCATCCACGCCCTCGTGCATCTCGCGCAGGGTCTCCATGTGGACGAGGTGGCTGTAGTCGCCGAGCAGGTCGCGGGCACTGTCGGCGATCGGGCCGATGACCGCGACACGCTGCCGCCCGACAGCGAGCGGCAGGGTCCCGTCGTTCTTGACGAGGACCAGCGAGCGCTCCGCGAGCGCCCGGGCGGCGAGTGCTTCGTCCGCGGCCAGCGCATCGAGCGTGGCCTCGTCCGGGACGCGGACGTACGGCTGGTCGAAGAGTCCCAGCCGGAACTTCGCCCGGAGCACCCGTGCGACGCTGGCATCGAGTGCGGCCATGCTCACGCGGCCATCTGCGAGTGCTGCCTCGAGCGGTGGCCCGAAGACGACCGTACGGGGCAGCTCCGAGTCGACGCCGGCGACGAGGGCCAGCCGTGCCGCCTCGCCCAGGTCGGCGGTCAGGCGGTGGGCGGTCGCGATCATCTCGACACCGATGTAGTCCGACGCAACGATCCCGTCGAAGCCCCATTCCCCGCGGAGGATCCCGGTCAGCAGCTCGGCCGAGGCGTGACAGGGCACGCCGTCGACGTCGCAGTAGGCGGGCATGACGCTCGCGATCCCGGAGCGTCGGACGGCGGCCTCGAACGGGAACAGCTGCTCGTCACGAAGCTCGCGCTCGCCGATGTGGGCCGGCGCCTGGTTGAGGCCGCCCTCGGCCAGCCCGTGGCCGACCATGTGCTTGGCGGTGGCGATGACGCCCTGCGCGAGATCGGGACCTTGCAGCGCCTCGATGTAGGCGCACCCGAGGGCGGCCGCCAGGTACGGGTCCTCGCCGTAGGTCTCCTCGATGCGGCCCCAGCGCGGGTCGCGGGCGATGTCGAGGACCGGGGCCAGCGCGTGTCGGGCGCCCGTGAGCAGCATCCGTCGACGGATGGTGTCGGCCATCGCCGCGACGACCTCAGGGTCGAAGCTCGCCGCCGCCCCGATGGACTGCTGGAAGCACGGCGCGGCCCAGGCGATGAGGCCGTGCAGACACTCCTCGTGGATGATCGCGGGGATCCCGAGCCGCGTCTCCTCGACCAGGTAGTCCTGGATCGCGTTCGCGGTCTGCGCGACCTCGATCGGTCGCAGGTTGGTGGAGCCCGCCAACCGGGTGATCTGACCGATCCCGTCGGCCGCCAGCGCGGCCAGCCGGGCCTCGTCGAAGCCGGACGTGGGGACCACCTCGAAAGCCCAGAACGAGCCGAGCTGGGCCACCTTCTCCTCGAGGGTCATCTGGGCGAGGAGGTTCGTCACCCGTGCCTCGATCGGCGCGGCCGGATCGCGGTAGTCGGCCTGGATGGTCGCCATCAGCCCTTCACCGCCCCTGACGTCAGGCCACCGACGATCTGGCGCTCGGCACCGATGTAGAACACGACCGCGGGCAGGATCGCCACGACCGTGAAGGCCAGGGTCCGGGCACGGTCGGAGCTGTACTCGCCGGCGAAGTTCATGACGCCGAGGGGCAGGGTCCACTGGTCCTCGCCGTTGAGGAGGATCAACGGCAGGAGGAAGGCGTTCCAGGTCGTGACGATCGCGAGGACGCTGACGGTCGCGAGGGCCGGTCGGGCGAGGGGCAGCAGGACGCGCCAGAAGAAGGCGAACGAACCGCAGCCATCGATCCGTGCCGCGTCCTCGAGTTCGACCGGGATGCTCCGGAAGAACGGGCGCAGGATGATGATCGTGAGCGGGAGGGCGAACGCGGCCTGCGGGAGGGCGACCCCGAGGAGGTTGCCCGACAGTCCGAGCTGCCGGATGAGGATGTACAGAGGCAGGATCGCGACGGCCGAGGGAAACAGCAGGCCAAACACGAAGAGCGTGTAGATCGCCTCGCGGCCGCGAAAGGCGATGCGCGCGAACGCGAACGCCGCCAACGATGAGAGGCCCACCGTCAGGGAAACGGCCACCACGGCGATGAGCAGGCTGTTCGCGGCCTCCAGCCAGAAGGCCTGGGCGTTCTGCCCGACGATGACATCGGTGTAGTTCGAGAAGACCCACGGGTCCGGGAGGATGGAGACCGGGTCGCCGGCGAGCTGGCCGTTCGACTTGAACCCACCCAGCACCGCGTAGCCGATCGGGACCAGGATCACCGCCGCCACGACGATGAGGATCGCGTAACGGGCGAGGCCGGCCAGCGTCGGGCGAGCGAACCCTTCGGTCCGGCGCGCGATCATCGCGGCCACGGCGTTCGGGCTGGTCGAGGCGGTCAATCGCATCGCATCACCCCGTGTACGCCGTGATGGCGCCTTCGACATCGCGTCGAAGCACGAACCGTTGGTAGGCGAGCGCCAGGAGGAGCCCGAACCCGAAGAGGGTCACAGCGAGGGCGCTGCCGTAGCCCATCTGGTTGTCCCTGAGACCGGCCTTGAACATCGCGATCGCCATCGTGCTCGAGGCATTGAGCGGACCGCCCGCGGTCATGACCCAGATCATGTCGAACAGCTGGAGCGCACCGATCATCGAGAGGAAGACGGAGACGCGTAGGGTCGGGCCGAGGAGGGGCAGGGTGACGAACCGGAATGCCTCCCAGCGTCCGGCACCGTCGATGAGGGCCGCCTCCTCGATCTCGTGGGGGATGCCCTGGAGTCCGGCCAGCAACAGGATCATGTGGAACCCGAAGTACTTCCACGAGATGATGACGAACATGGTGAACATCACGATCGTCGTGTCGCCCAACCAGTCCTGGACGAGGCCCTGGAGCCCCGCGCCCGCCAGGCTCGAATCCACGAGCGCCCCAGGCTGCAGGAGCAGCGTGAAGACGATGCCCGTGATGGCCTCCGAGAGGACGTACGGCAGGAAGAAGATCAGGCGGAACACCGCTCGGCCGGGGAATTGCCGGTTGAGCATGACGGCCAGTGCGAGGGAGAACGGGATCTGGAGGGCCAGCGACAGCACGATGATGAGCAGGTTGTTCGACACCGCCGTGATGAAGGTGTCGCTGGTGAACGCCGTCACGTAGTTCTTGAGCCCGATGAAGTCCGTGAGCGGCGTCAACCCGTTCCACTTGAAGAGGCTGTAGAACGCCGCCTGGACGACCGGGAACAGGACGAACAGCAGGTAGTAGGCGAGCGCGGGCACCAGGAAGAAGCCGACCGTGACCCACTTGGTGGGTCGTCTCGATCCGAACCGTGGCCGTGCGCTGACTGCGCTCATCGCGTCCCTACCTGCGGCGGGAGAATTGAGCGGGCCGGCAAGGGCCGGCCCGCTCACGATCGGTCACTCGACCGATGCTACGCCTCGAGGATGTCTACTGGGCTGCCGCGGCGTCCGTGATCGCCTGGCAGACCTTGGCCGGGGTCGACGCGCCCGCGAAGAGACTCATGGTCGCTTCGTTGATCGCCGTGCCCATGGCCGGGGATGTCGCCTGATCGAGGTACAGCTGCATGAAGGTCGCCTGACCGCGACCCGCCAGGACGGCCTGGAGGTTCGGGTCCGTGATGGCGCTCTCCGTGCCAATGACCGGCGAGAGGCCGAAGTTGTTCGTGTTGACCTTGGTCGCGTTCTCGACATCGCTGAAGAACTTCAGGAAGTCGATCGCCTCGGGCGAGGCGTTCTTGCCGACTGCGATGCCGTTGCCGCCGCCGACCCCGTCCGTCGGGGCGCCGGCGCCACCGGCCACCGTCGGGAACGGGAACCACCCAAGGTCGGCTCCGATGCCCGTCTTGCTGGTGCTCTGGTCCTGCTCGACAGAGGGTGCCCACTGGCCCATGACTTCCATGGCCGCCTTGCCGTTGCCCACGGCGGCGGCTTCGGCGTTGTAGTCGGCACCCTTGTAACCGGGCTGGTATGGGTCGAGCGCGTTGAGCTTGAGGACCTGGTCGCCGGCCGCGGTGCAGGCATCGGTGGTCCAGTTACCCGTCTGGACCATCTGGGCCAGGTTGTCACCGCCGCCGATGCGGAGCGTGAGGTAGGTCCACAGGTGCATGGACGGCCACTTGTCCTTGCCCGCGATGGCGAGCGGGACGATCTTGGCGTCCTTGAGCTTGCCGACGTCGGTGAGGAACTCGTCCCAGGTCGTGGGCGGCGCGGAGATACCGGCCTTGGTGAAGAGGGCCTTGTTGTACCAGACGCCGATCATGCCCATGTCCCACGGGACGCCGTACTGGACGCCCTTGTAGGAATAGATGCTGAGGGCGCCGGGATTGATCGTGTCCTTCCAGGACGCGATGTCGCTGGTGATGTCCTTGAGCACGCCGGCGTCGGCCTGGGCGGCCATGATGCCGCCGCCCCACGACTGGAACAGATCCGGCACGGTGCCCGACTGCAGCGACGTCGCAAGCTTGGTCTTGAACGCCTCGTTCTCGAGGATCGTGATGTTGATCTTGACGTTGGGATGGGCCGCCGTGTAGGCGTCCGCGATCCCCTGGAAGACGGTCTTGCCCGGGTCACCGGTGGTGATGTGCCACCACTCGATGGTGACGGGCGCGGCTGCCGATTCGGACGGCGAGGCCTCCGTGCTCGGTGGCGTTGCGGACGGGGCTGCGGCCGACGCCGCGGCACTTGGACTGGCGGTGCCGCCGCCACAGGCTGCGAGCACCAGGGCCATGACGGCCAGGAGCCCGAGTAGACGCCGATGCATTGACACGCTTTGACCTCCTGTCATACCTCACTCCTCCGTACAATTCGGCGCGGTTCGGTCAGCGGTCTCCTCCTCGCGAATTCCCGACAGGCGCTCAGTCAACAGCGCGAAAGTTTCGACACAATCACTGATAGGTTTCGGAACCGAACCATACGGACCGCCGCCGACACCGTCAAGTCCGATGCGCTCGAATGGCCGAGACGGCGTCCGAAACTTTCGATACAATCCGGCCATGACTTCATCGACATTGGTGGCCAAGCCTGGCGGGGCTCGCCGTCCGACGACGCTCGCCTCCATCGCGGAACGCTCCGGGGTGTCGGTGCCCACGGTCTCGAAGGTGATCAACGGTCGATCGGACGTTGCGCCCGAGACGCGACGCCGCGTCGAAGCCACCATCCGCGAGCAGGGCTATCGACGATCCAGCCGGGCGACGCGTGCCGCACCGATCCTGGAGCTGATCTTCCACGAGCTCGAGAGCGAATGGGCCCTCGAGATCGTGCGTGGGGTCGAGCGGGTCGCGGGCCAGCAACACCTAGCCGTGGTCCTCTCGGAGCTGCATGGGCGGCGGACACCGGGGCGCGGCTGGATCGAGGGCGCGCTCGCTCGCCACCCGACCGGGGTGATCGCCGTCTTCTCCGACCTGACCGAGTCGGCGCGGACCCAACTCAAGACGCGGAACATTCCGTTCGTCGTCGTCGATCCGACCGGCGAACCGATGCACGACACGCCATCGGTCGGCGCAACGAACTGGAACGGCGGGCTGACAGCGACCCGACACCTCCTCGGGCTCGGCCATCGACGCATCGCGGTCGTCGGCGGCCCTCAGGGCATCCTGTGCAGCCGCGCCCGGATGGACGGCTTCCGCGCCGCGATGGATGCGGCCGGCGTCCAGGTCGATCCGGAGCTGACGAGCCACGGTCCGTTCCAGGTCGAGGAGGGTGTCCGAAAAGGCCGCGCGCTCCTGCGACGGCCGGATCCCCCGACGGCCATCATCGCGGGCAACGACCTCCAGGCGCTCGGCGTCTACCAGGCCGCCCGGGAGGCGCGGCTCCACATCCCCGAAGACCTCAGCGTGGTCGGGTTCGACGACCTGCCGGTCGCGCGATGGGTCGGTCCGCCGCTCACGACCGTCCGGCAGCCGCTCATCGAGATGGCGGTCGCCGCGGCGGAGCTCGTCCTCGCGATGGCCCGTGGCGAGCAGCCGGGATCGACCCGGGTGGAGCTGGCGACCGAACTGGTGATCCGCGAGAGCACCGCGCCACCGTGTCGATGACCGCGGCCGGGTCGGCCTGAGGGTCACGCCCCCCGGCCCGCGCCCCGGGATCAGCCGACGGGCCGTTCCACGAACGCGATGACCCGCTCGCACCACTCCGCCACGCCGAGCAGGCCCGACAGGCCGTCGACGCCGCCGACGAGCTGGATGGCGAACGGCAGGCCATCCGCGTCGACGCCGCTCGGCAGCGCGATCGCCGGGACGCCGATGGTGCTCCAGGGGGCGCACAGAGAGCCATCACCGGTCCCGTCGGCGAGGACCGGCGCCGAGGAGGGGGCGACGGGTGTGACCAGGGCATCGAAGGCGTCGAGCAGCGGTGTCACCGCCTCGAGGGCGGCCCGGCGGACGCGGTCCGCGGCGATGACCTCGCCATCGGTTCGCGCCAACCCGGCGAGCACGAGCTCCCTGATGGTCGCGCCGTATGCCTCGGCGTGGGACGCGAACATCGCCGCATGCGTGGCGGCAGCGCCGGCCTCGAGGAGCACGCGACCCGCGTCCGGAAGCTCGCGGAACGGTGCCGGTAGCACGACGTCGACGACGCTCGCCCCGGCCCCGGCAAGCCGGTCGAGAGCGCCGTCGAGGTGGCAGCGGAGCTCAGGATCGGCACGTTCCAGTGACGCTCGGATCAGGCCGAGGCGCGGGGCCTCGACCGGCGCGACCCCCAGCGGTCCATCGGTCATGACGCGCTGGAGCAGGGTCGCATCTGCCACGGACCGGGCGATCGGCCCGGCATGGTCGAGGGACGCGGCGAGCGGTACGACCCCGTCGAGCGGGACCGCGCCGAACGCGCCCTTGAGTCCGACCACGCCGCAGTACGCGGCAGGGCGCAGGATCGAGCCGACCGTCTGCGTCCCGATCGCGCCGGGCACCATCCGCGCGGCCACCGCCGCCGCGGAACCCGATGACGAGCCCCCGGGCGTGCGCCCGGACGACCAGGGGTTGCGCGTGGGCGCCGGATCCCGATAGGCGAACTCGGTCGCGTGCGTCTTGCCGAGGATGACTGCGCCCGCCGCCTGCAGCCGGGCGACGAGCGTCGCGTTGCGGCTCGGCGCGGTGTGCGCGAAGGCCGCGGCTCCGGCCGTCGTGGGCATGCCGGCGACATCGATGATGTCCTTGATCCCGAGCGGCACGCCGTGCAGGGGTCCACGTGGCGCGTCCTCGGCGGGGGCCGCGTCGCGCCGGCGCGCGCGTTCGATTGCGCCCTCCGGGTCGAGGAACGCCCAGGCCACGATGCCGGGCTCGAGCGACGCGATCCGGGCCAGATACGCCGACGTGACCGCGACGGCGGTCCACTCGCCCGCGCGGATCCGCTCCGCGGTCTCGATGATGCCCGCGTCGGTCAGCGACGCCCCCGTGGCCATCGCCGGGACGGCCGTCAGCTCGTCCGGCCGAGCACGAGGTCGCGGCCCTCGACCAGGGCGCGCAGCTTCGCCGTCGTCGCCCAGCGCGCCGTCTGGCTGAAGCCGCAATCCGGGACGAGGACGAGCCTGTCGGCTGGCACACCGGCCGTGAGGACAAGGTCGATCCGTTCGGCGACCTCGTCGGGCGACTCGAGGTAGTAGTTCTTGACGTCGATGACTCCCGCGGCCACGTCACGGCCGGCCGCGGCGATCTCGCCCAGGATCCCGACCTCGGCCATCTCCCGGTTGGCGAGCTCCAGCACCAGTTCATCGACCCGGAACCGGAGCATGGCGTCGAGCACGGGCCGGTAGGTCCGGCGCGCCAGCGGCCGGCCGAGGTAGTTCCCGAAGCACAGGTGCGCGCCGAGCCGGACACGACCGACGACCGGCTCGACCGAAGCGTTGAACAGCGCAGCCACGTCCGATGGTGCGTCCGGGTGGATGGCGGGTGAGGGATCGTCGATCTGGATGAACGTCGCGCCCGCGTCGGCCAGTCCCGCGAGTTCCGCCCGGAGGATCGGAACGAACGCTTCGGCGGCGTCGTTGCGATGCGCGTACACCTGGCCAGGCCCGTACGACAGCCGGCCCGACAGGGTGTACGGCCCGGGGATCGTGACCTTGAGCGGGCGGGACGTGCGCGTCGAGGCGAAGCGGAACTCCTCGACCACGCCCAGGCCGCCCGGTGCCGCGATCGCCTCGAGGACGTCGAAGCGGTGTTGCTGGTCGTGGCCGCCCGCGCCGAGCCGCCGGTCGGGCGGTCGCGCCCGGACGCCCGTCAGGTGGCGGTAGAACTCCGCGGTGAAGAACCCGGCCCGCCGCATCTCGCCGTCGGTGACGACCTCGATGCCGGCCCGTTCCTGGTCCCCGATCGCGAGGTCGACTCCGTCGTCGAGCATCTCGTCGAGGTCCGCGGTGCCGAACTCGCCACGCTCGGCGGCCTCGATGCCGGCCACGAACCACGACGGCCGTGCGTGCGAACCGACGACGCTGGTGAGCAGGCCCCCGGGTCGGTCGGCCGGACGGATCGGTCCGGTCACGACGGCGCATCCGGGTGGAGCGGCGCGAACGCGAACGCGCGCGCGGGGTTGTCGACGAACAACCGGCGCTGGGTGGCATCGTCGAGACCGCGCGCCCGCATCAGACTCGCGAACCCGGTCAGCAGCCAGGCCAGGCCTGGCGACCCGCCGTACGCGTGGTAGTACCCCTGTCGCGCCGCGTCCATGCCCAGCAGGATGCCACCGATCCGGCCATCGTCGAGTGCCCATTCGAGCAGCTTGAGCGTGCCGTTCTCGGCCTCGCCCCAGCGGAACGAGCCGTCGTACTCGGAGAAGACCCCGGCCGCGAACAGCTCGCGGTGGTAGCCACGGTCGATCACCTTGTCGACGTGACTGAGCACGACGTGCGTCGGCGGAACGCCGAGGTCGGTGAGCAGCCGGAGTTGCTCGAGGGCGCCGGTGCCCCCCTCGCAGTGCGTGAGGATCGGGACGCCGGTCGCCACGTGCGTCGCGGCCGCGGCCTCGAAGACGCGCCGGTCGCGCGGCGACGGGCCGCCCTGGCTCCCCGCGATCTTGATGACCCCGGCGCGATGCTCGGTGCGTCGCACCTCCAGCGTGGCGTAGTCGTTGGCATCGATGCCGTCGGTCACGTCGAGGGTGAACAGCTCGGCGATCTCGTCGACCGTCAGGCGGGTGCTCCAATGGTCGGCACCGTAATAGCGCTCGTGGTGAAGACCGGTCGGACCGACGATGTGGACCCCCGACCGCCGACTCAGCTCTGCG
The DNA here is from genome assembly GCA_963764515.1 of uncultured Chloroflexia bacterium. Taxonomy (GTDB): domain Bacteria; phylum Chloroflexota; class Limnocylindria; order Limnocylindrales; family CSP1-4; genus SPCO01. Next base: position 322,344 of record CAVXSS010000001.1, read on the forward strand.
AGCTTGACGACGTTGCGTCCGCAGTCGCAGGGCATGGCATCGACGACGGCACGGAGCCCGACCGTGACCGCTTCCCCGACTTCGTCGGCCATCCGGTCGACGTCGCCCAGGGCGAAGTCCGGGTTCATCCCGACGGGTGTCCCGCCATCGATGACGAGGTGTTCGTGTGCATAGGTGACCCCGAGGTCCGCGGGATCGATGTCGCCGAGCACGGTCCGGATGAACGTCATGACGCGACGCCTTGGCGTCGAGGACCGTCGGCCTCCGTCAACTCGCTCGCCCCAGGGCGACTTCGGGCGAGCCCGAGGGATCGCCGGCCCCGATCCAGCGACCGATCGAGTCGCGGGCGAACAGCTGGTCGACGACCATCGACGACGCGCCGATCACGCCGGCGAGGCCTCCCAGTGACGACCGCGCGATGAGGAGGTCGCGCGTGGCGAGGGGCAGCGAGCGGCGATAGACGGTCTCGCGGATCGGGGCCAGGAACTGGTCCGGGCTGTTCGCGACGCCGCCGCCGATGACGATGAGCGAGGGATTGAAGAAATTCACCACGCTCGCGAGCATCGAGCCGATCTGCCGACCGGCCGCCTGGAGCATGGCGACCGCGACTGGATCGCCGAACGACGCAGCCCGGGCGACGTCCTCCGCGGTGACGGTCCCATGCTGATCGAGCGCCACGCGCAACCGTGGGGAGCGCCCTTCGGCGGCGGCCACGGCACCGGCGAGCGCCAGCGCCGATCCACCGGCGAGCGCCTCGAGGCAGCCGATGTTGCCGCAACGGCAGATGACCGTCGGGTCATCGACGACCTGGATATGGCCGACGTCACCGGCACTCCCCTGGGCGCCCCGATGCAGGTGGCCGTCGGAGATGATGCCGGCCCCGATGCCGCTCCCGACCTTCACGACGACGACGTTGTCGTGACCGGCAGCGACACCCGATCGCCACTCTCCAAGGGCCAGCAGGTTGACATCGTTGTCGACCCAGACCGGGGCGTCGTAGCGGTCGGCGAACCGTTCCCGGATCGGGTAGCCATCCCATCCGGGCATGATCGGCGGCGAGATCGGACGGCCCGATCCGAACTCGACGGGGCCCGGGACGCCGATGCCGACGCCCCAGAGGCGCCCCGGGATCGCTCGAGTCGTGGTCAGGAGCGACTCGAAGAGGGCGTCGACGCGATCGAGGCACCGATCGGGGCCCGCCTCGATCTGAGCCGGCTCGTCGTGGTGACCCAGGATCCGACCGTCCAAGCTGGTCACCGCGACGTCGATGCTCGTCGCGCCAAGGTCCGCGACCAGGACGTGGCCGGCCTCGGCGCGAAAGGTCAGCTGACGCGGTGGCCGGCCACCGGTGCTCGGACCGACCTCGCCCTCCACGACGAGGCCACGGTCCAGGAGCTCGCCGATGCGCTGCGCCACGATGGCCCGCCCGAGCCCGGTCCGCTCGACGAGCTCCGAGCGCGATCGCGACTGCCCGCGACGGATCTCGTCGAGCACCACGACCAGCGCGTCGAGTGCCTCATCCGCCAGCGGCGCATGCGCGTGTGGGTCCATGACCGGGCGATGATACGCTCTTCGCCTGCTCGTGGGTCGACTTTTGCACGGGACGATCTAAAGTTGGGCCCCGGTGACGTGACGTCCTAGGCACGCGCTGACGACTCCGGCAACATGGACGCGATGACCGCCGCCACGCCGCGCTACCAGGAGATCGCCGACTACCTGCGCCGCCTCATCGCGGCCTCACGGCCGGGCGACCGGTTGCCGTCGGAGGCCCAGTTGTGCCATCGCTTCGGCGTCAGCCGCATGACCGTCCGACAGGCGGTCCAGCTGCTTGCCAACGAACGGCTGTTGGTCCGTCGCCGTGGCGAGGGCACGTTCACCGCTCCCCGGGTCGTAGCCAGGCTGCTCGGCTCGCCGCTCTCATTCACCGAAAGCATGCGGCGCCGCGGGCGCCGGGCCTCGTCTCGCCTGCTCCATGCCGGCTGGATCGAGCCAAGCCCCGAGGATCGCGCCGCGCTCCACCTCCCGGAAGGCAGCCCGGCCATCGTCGTCGAGCGACTCCGCCTCGCCGACGACCTCCCGATGGCCATCGAACGGGCTGTGGCGTCGCCGGCGTGTGCCGGCATCCTCGAGGACGACCTGGCCGGCGGCTCCCTCCACGCCGCCTTCGAGCGGCTCGGCCGGATCCCGACCCGGGCCCAGGCGCGGGTGTCCGCGCGCCCCGCCACCGATATCGAGCGGAGCCTGCTGGGCCTGGACCCAGGCGGCGTCGTCCTGAGCGAGCGGCGGACGATCGACGACCAGGACGGCGCCCCGATCGAACACACCGAGACGCTCTACGCGGCCGAGCGGTACGAGTTCGAGACCGTGCTCCAGCGCGACGACCACGCGGACGTCCCGTGAGCGCGACGAGGCACCTCGGCCTGGACCTCGGCGGAACGAACCTCAAGGTGGCCGTCCTGGAGCTGTCCGGGCACGAGGGCGAGCCACCGGTGCCGCTGGTCCATGACACCGTGCCGACCCACGCGGAACGGGGGCCGGATGGGGTGGCCGCGGTCATGGTCGAGACGGGCCTCGCAGTCATCAGCGTCCACGGCCCGATCGAGACGATCGGCGTGGGCATCCCCGGCCTGTTCGATCGGGAGACGGGCGTCATCGGCCTCTTTCCCAACTTCCCCGGGCCGTGGACCGGCTTCCCGCTCCGGGAACGCCTCGAGACCGGACTCGGGGAACCGGTCGCCTTCCTCAACGACGCGCGGGCCCACACGCTGGCGGAGTCGCGTCTGGGTGCCGGCCGTGGTGCCGACACCATGGCGCTCGTGACGCTGGGCACGGGCGTCGGCGGCGGGCTGATCATCGGCGGCAAGCTCCACCTGGGCACGGGCACCGCCGGCGAGATCGGCCACCAGACCGTCCTCGAGGATGGCCCGTTGTGCGGCTGCGGCAACCGTGGCTGCGTCGAGGCCCTGGCCCAGGCCCGGGCGTTGATCGCGTTCTCCGGCAAGGCCACGGTCGAGGAGATCTTTGCGGGCGCCGCCGCCGGCGACGAGCGGTGCCTTGCCACCATCGAGCTGGCCGCCCGATACCTGGGCATCGCGATCGCGAACGTGGTCAACGTCCTGGCACCCGATCGCGTCGTCATCGGCGGGGGCATCGCCGCGGCCGGCGAGGCCATCCTGGCGCCAGTCCGGTCCAACGTCCTGGAGCACGCCCGGATGCTCCCACCGGAGCGGATCGAGATCGTGCTCGCCGAGCTCGGACCGCAGGCAGGGGCCATCGGGGCCGCGCTGGCGGGTATCGAGGGGATCTAGGGCCTGGAAGGACTCATTGCCCGCTCGGCGGCGAGCCACGCTCAGCCCGGCGCTTCGGTCACGCTCCAGCCGCCGTCGACCGCAAGGCACTGCCCGGTGATCTGGCCGGCCTCGTCGGACAGGAGGAAGAGCGCGGCATCGGAGATCGACTCCGCGGCCAGGAATGCGCCGGCGAGCGGCTGCTTGGCCCGGGCGTACGCCGCGATCACCGGGTCGGCTGCCGCCCTGGCCGACATCGGGGTCGCGACCAGGCCCGGTTCGATGACGTTGACCCGGATCCCGTGCGGCGCGTAGTAGGCCGCCATGGTCCGGGCCAGTGCCAGCTCAGCGCCCTTGATGGCCGAGTAGGCATGGGTCGCGAAGTGGCGAGGCGACGGGTGGCTGCCCAGGACGCTGCTGACAAGGACGATCGAGCCGCGCGCTCCCCCGGCGCCGGCCGGCATGGCCAGCATCGCGCGCACGACCTCCCTCGCAGCCAGGAATGCCGGCGTGCCATTCAGGTCGAGCGTCTCGCGCCAACCATCGAGCGGGATCTCATGGAGCGGGCCGTCGCCGTGGCGTCGGCCGGACCCGCCGGCGACCGCGAACAGGCCATCGATCCGCCCGAACGCGGTCCGCAGGCCCCCGATGGCCTCGAGCGCGGCAGGCTCCTCCCGGAGGTCAGCCGCCGCCCATTCGACGCGTCCGCCAGCCTCGTCGATGGACGCGGCGAGCGCCGCGGTCTCGTCCCGTTCGAGCGACACGATCCCGACGCTCGCCCCCTCGGCCGCGAAACGGCGGGCGCCGGCGGCCGCGATGCCGCTGGCACCGGTGACGATGATGACGCGGCCCGCGAGTCGATCGCCCATCGGTCCATGTCTACCACAGGCGGTGGCTCATCGTGGGGTCGGCCCGCCGTGGCGACCTTGCCAACGTGATGCGGCCCACGTACATTGTCAATGTGCCGTTGACTATCAACACGACGAAGAGGGTCCGCCGCGTGGCCCGCCGGAGGTCGAACCCTTCGTCACGCCAGGAGCGCATCGATGAGCTGCTCGCGATCATGCTGCCGTGGGAGCCACGCGAGCGGGTCGGGGCGTTCAAGGCCTGGCTGCGCGGGTCGCTGAGCCTCATCCACCTGCAGGTCCTGACCACGCTCGAGGCGTCGGGGCCGCTCTCGATGGGTCATCTCGCGGAAGCGCTCGACGTCTCGGTGGCCAGCGCGACCGGCATCGTCAACCGGATGGAGGAGCGCGGCCTCATCGAGCGGCGCCATGACACCGCGGATCGACGGGTCGTGGAAGTCCACGTCACCGATGCCGGCCGGGACGTGTTCCGCACCATGGACGCGCAACACCGCACGCATATCGCCGCGGTCCTTGAACGACTCACCGATGACGAACTCGCGAGCCTGCTGGTCGGGCTGCGGGCGACCCGGGCGGCTCGCGCCGAGATGACGGCGGGCGCCGGGGTCCATGAGGAGGGTCGCGCGTGATCGCGCTCCTGCGCACGTACCTGCGCCCCTATGTCGGCCAACTCGTCCTGGTCATGATCCTGCTGCTCATCGGGGCGATCGGGAACCTGACGCTGCCGGACCTCAACGCCGAGATCATCAATAACGGCATCGCCAAGGGCGACACGGACTACATCGTTCAGACCGGCGCCTGGATGCTCCTCGTCACCGCGCTGCTCGGCGCGGCTTCGGTCCTCGCGGTGTTCTTCGGTGCGCGGGTCGCGATGCGCTTCGGCCGTGATGTGCGCAGCGCGATCTTCAGCAAGGTCGAGACGTTCTCCCAGGTCGAGGTCAACCACTTCGGCGCGGCATCGCTCATCACCCGCAACACGAACGATGTCCAGCAGATCCAGACCCTGGTCTTCATGGCGCTGACGATCATGATCTCGGCCCCGATCCTCATCGTGGGCGGCGTGATCATGGCGCTCCGGACAGACGTGCCGCTATCCGGTCTGCTGATCGTGATCCTGCCGCTCATGGCCGCGGTGATCGGCATCGTTATGAGCCGCGCCATCCCGCTCTTTCGCGCGATGCAGGTGAAGCTCGACCGGATCAACCAAGTCATGCGCGAAACCCTCGCGGGCGTCCGGGTCATCCGAGCGTTCGTGCGGACCCGTCACGAGGAGGAACGCTTCGACGACGCGAACGTCGATCTCTTCCAGACGACCCTGCGGGTCAGCCGCCTCTTCGCGGTGACGATCCCGACGATGACCGCGATCCTCAATCTCTCGACGGTCGCGGTGATGTGGTTCGGGGCGATGCGGGTCGAGTCGGGCGGGATGCCCATCGGCAACCTGACCGCCTTCCTCCAGTACCTCATGCAGATCCTGTTCGCGGTCCTGACGGCGGTCTTCATGTTCATCCTCGTGCCGCGGGCGACGGTCTCCGCGGGACGCATTCAGGAGGTCCTCAAGACGAAGCCGGCGATCACCGACCCGCGAGACCCCGTGCCGCTGCCCGACGTCGAACGCCCTGGCCACCTGGAGTTCCGCGATGTCGAGTTCGGCTACCCAGGCGCCGAAGAGGCGGTCCTCCACGAGATCTCGTTCACGGCGAGCCCCGGTGAGACGACCGCCATCATCGGCAGCACCGGCAGCGGCAAGACGACGCTCATCAACCTCATCCCGCGGCTCTACGACGTCACCAGCGGCGCGGTCCTGATGGATGGGATCGACGTCCGCTCGCTCCATCGCGAGCAGCTCTGGTCGCGGATCGGGTTCATCCCGCAGAAGGCGTTCCTGTTCAGCGGCACGGTCGCATCGAACCTGCGGTTCGGTGACGAGGATGCCACCGACGAGGAGCTGTGGCGTGCGCTCGAGATCGCGCAGGGACGCGACTTCGTCGAGGCGATGGAGGGCCAGCTCGAGGCCCCGATCATGCAGGGGGGCACGAACGTGTCCGGTGGCCAGCGCCAGCGTCTCGCGATCGCCCGGGCGATCGTCAAGCGTGCGCCGATCCTGGTCTTCGACGACAGCTTCTCGGCCCTCGACTTCGCGACCGATTCGCGGCTGCGAGCGGCGCTCGCGCGCGAGGTCAGCGACCTGACGGTGATCATCGTGGCGCAACGGGTCGGGACGATCCGCAACGCCGACCGGATCGTCGTGATGGACGCCGGCCGGGTGGTGGGCATCGGCACCCACGCCGAACTCCTCGCCTCCAATCAGACCTACCAGGAGATCGTGTACTCGCAGCTCTCGGAGTCGGAAGCGGCATGACCGACCGACCCTCCCCCACACCGGGCGGCCCGGCCGGCGACGGGCGGCGACCGGTCTTCGGCGCTGGTGCCGCCGCCGGCGCGTCCGCCGGCGCGCGCCCGGGTGCCGCCGGGCCGGGTGGTCCGGGTCGTGGTCGTGGACCCGGGATGATGATGGGGATGGGGCTGCCGGTCGGGCGCTCGAAGGACTTCCGCGGGGCGATGACCCGGCTCATCCGACACCTCCGACCGGAGCTGCCGCTCGTCATCGTGGTCATCCTGCTGGCCATCGTCAGCGTCACCTTCGCGGTCATCGGTCCCAAGATCCTCGGCGACGCCACCAACCACATCTTCGCGGGCGCGATCAGCAAGCAGCTCCCGCCCGGCCTCTCGAAGGCCGACGTCGTCGCGGGCCTGCGTGCGCAGGGTCAGAACCAGCTCGCGGACCTGATCTCCAGTCTCGAGCTGACACCGGGGGTCGGCATCGATTTCGGGGCGCTCGGCGGCGTCCTGCTGTTCCTGGTCATCGTCTTCGTGGTCAGCTCGGTGTTCAGCTGGATGCAGGCCTACATCATGGCCGGCGTCACCCAGCGCACCGTCTACCGGCTGCGCACCGACGTCGACCGGAAGCTGGCTCGCCTGCCGCTGCGCTACTTCGACGGCCATCCGCGCGGCGACACGCTGAGCCGCGTGACCAACGACATCGACAACATCGGCCAGTCACTCCAGCAGAGCCTGACCCAGCTCATCACGTCGCTGCTCACGATCGTCGGCGTCCTGATCATGATGCTGACAATCAGCCCGATCCTCGCGGTGGTCTCGCTCCTGGCGGTGCCGGCATCGCTGGTGGTCACGACGGTCATCATCAAGCGGTCGCAGCCACAGTTCGTCCTCCAATGGGCGTCGACCGGCACCCTGAACGGGCACGTCGAGGAGATGCACACCGGGCACGCCATCGTCAAGCTCTTCGGGCGCCAGCGCGAGGCGATCGAGATGTTCGATGCCGAGAACGACCGGCTGTACGACGCGAGCTATCGCGCCCAGTTCATCTCGGGGATCATCCAGCCCGCGATGAACTTCATCTCGAACCTGAACTACGTGGCCATCGCGGTCATCGGTGGCCTGCGGGTCGCGAGCGGACAGCAGAGCCTGGGCGACATCGTGGCGTTCATCCAGTACTCGCGCCAGTTCACGTTCCCGATCATCCAGACGGCCAGCATCGTCAACGTGCTCCAGTCGGCGGCCGCTTCGGCGGAACGCGTCTTCGAGCTGCTCGATGAGCCGGAGGAGGTGCCCGATCCGGTGGCCCCGACGTCGATCGAGGTCGTCGACGGGGCCGTCGCCTTCGAGGATCTCTCGTTCCGCTATGAGCCGGAGAAGCCCCTCATCGACGACCTCGACCTGCTCGTGGCGGCCGGCGACACGGTGGCCATCGTCGGGCCGACCGGCGCCGGCAAGACGACCCTCGTGAACCTGCTCATGCGGTTCTACGAGCTCGACCGTGGGCGGATCACCGTGGACGGCGTCGATACCCGCGAGATGTCGCGCGACGAGCTGCGACGGATGTTCGGCATGGTTCTCCAGGACACGTGGCTGTTCCACGGGACCATCCGGGAGAACATCGAATACGGCCGCGAGGATGCGACCGAGGAGCAGCTGATCGCCGCCGCCGAGGCGGCGCATGTCGACCACTTCGTGCGGACGCTGCCCGAAGGCTACGACACCGTCATCGACGACGACGCGACGAACCTGTCGGCCGGGGAGAAGCAGCTCCTGACGATCGCCCGTGCGTTCCTGGCCGATCCACGGATCCTCATCCTCGACGAGGCCACGAGCTCGGTCGACACCCGCACCGAGGTGCTCATCCAGCGCGCGATGGCACGGCTCATGACGGGCCGGACGACGTTCGTCATCGCCCACCGCCTCTCGACGATCCGCGACGCCGACATGATCCTGGTCATGGACCACGGTCACATCGTGGAACAGGGCACCCACGACGAGTTGCTCGACCGGCGCGGCTTCTACTACGACCTGTACCAGTCCCAGTTCGTCGAGGCCCTCGTCGAGGCGGTCTAGGCGGGCGCCCTGTCGGGCGCCGGAGCCATCGACGCACGCGTCACCGGCCGGAGTCGGAATGCGAGGGCCGGGCAGACCGCGACCGCTCGGCGCGCGTGATCGAGCAGGTCGTGCGGGACGACCCCCGGCGAGACGATCGGATAGCCCCAGTCATCGAGCTCGATCAGCTCTGGCAGGAGCTCGGCGCACATGCCGAATCCGTCGCAGGCGACCCGGTCGATGGCGATCGTCGCGGGTCGGCGCTGGTCGCTCATCAGGCGGCCCGCCCCCTGGCGGCGGCCACGGCACAGGTCCGGGTTCGCTGGTGGAACGCGAACTCGTCGGCGAAGACGCGCAGCGCGCTGTGGAGCAACCCGACGGCGCCATCGGGATGCCGGCAGGCGCCCCGCCCGGCCAGCTGGCCAGCCCAGCGCGTCAGTCGGTCCAGGTCGTCGCCGTGGGCCGGAGCCCCGGCCGCGAGGCGCGCCATCGCATCTGCGATCGCCCGCAGGCCAAAGACGCACGGGCCGCACTGGGCGGCGCTCTGGCCGGCCATGTAGTCCATGATCCGGGCCGTGGCCCCCACGCCGCACGTGCCGGCGGGCAGGAAGCTGACGACGCCGCACCCGAACGCGCTGCCGGCCGATCGGAGGGTCTGCGGATCCAGCGGCATGTCCCACGCCTGGCCGGCGGGCAGCCAGCCACCGAAGTAGCCGCCCAGCAGGATGGCCCGGCCGTCGGTCGCGGCGCCGGCCGAGGCGGCGAGCGCACGGATCGGGGTCCCGATGTCGATCTCGGTCACGCCGGGTCGGGCGACCGCCCCGCCCACGGTCACCATCGCCGTGCCCCTGGTCGCCTGGCCGCCGACCTGGCGGTACCACTCGTCGCCATGGCGGGCGATCAGCCCGACATGGGCGAGCGTCTCGACATTCTGGACGAGGGTCGCCTGGCCATCCACGCCACGCTCGAACGGGCGCGGGGGCGTCGTCGTCGGGCGCGCGTCGGCCTCGTTGATGAAGTGGACGGCCGCGGATTCCTCGCCGGCGACATAGGTCGGGGGGGCCGCCATCAGCGTCACGGGCACGCGAGACTCGCCGGCACGCTCGGCCCATGCACGCTGCATCGCGGCCAGGGCCATGGTGTGCTCGCCCCCGACGTAGAGCACGATCCGATCGGCGCCGACGGCCTCGGCGGCGAGCTCGGCGCCATCGAGGACGAGGTGGGGCCTGGCGGCCATCAGCGTGCGGTCCTTCGCGCTGAGTGGTTCGCCTTCGGCGCCGTTGACGAGGACGACCGCCCGGCCGCCGGGTCGTCCGGCGACCGTGGTCCACTTCCGGGCGACCGGGAAGCCAGCGCCCCCTCGCCCGAGAAGCCCGCTGGCGTCGAGAACCCGAATCACACCGGCCCCCGACGCAGATGGCCTGGGACCCAGCCGCCGCCGATGGTCGGCAAGGGACTCGGCGCCGGCCCCCGGCGGCGGACCGGCGAGCAGTCTCATCGACATCAGCGACCCTTCCCCACAGGCCGGGTCCGGAGGCTGGATGGCGTGCCAGTGACTGTCGCCAACGACGAGCGCAGCGACGCCGCAGCCGTCAGGCGCCACACGAGCGCCCCGGCCACCGCGACGATGCAAACGCCGACGATCGCCAGCATCCAGGGGGCGAAGGCATCGCTTCCGGCGGTCACGCTGTGGAGCACGGCCATGGGCCATGCGCCGTAGGCGAGCCAGTGGACGGCGCGCCAGATGCGATGGCCGACACGATCGCGGAGGAGGCTGGTGACGATGATCGCCAGCGTCAAGTCGACCGAGATGACCCCGAGCGCGACCGCGACCGGGCGGTAGGACGACGCGAGGGGCACGACAGCCGCGACGATCCCGAGTGACGTGAACGGGTCGAAGACGGCCGTGGCGATGTGGATGCCGAGGAAGACCAGCGAGAGCAGCGCGACCGTGCGGTGCAGCTCCACCGTCAGGAACCGGGGCCAACCGGACCCCTGCCACCGGACCACCGTCACGAGGCCGAGACACACGACCCCCGTCGAGAGCAGGAGCGAGACGATGCCCGCCCCGCGCGTTGCGAACCACAGGATCTGGTCGGTCATCGCGCGTTCCGTGTCTCTTCAGGCCATGACGGGCGCCGAGCGATGTCGCGAGCCGCGGTCGTGTGGTCGGCAGCGTCGGACCGGCTGCCTCTTGCGCTGATCACGACCCGACGACCACGGCGGTGGGCACCGGCTCTGGCCAGCCACCGATACGAGCGAGGCGACCGTCCTCCCCGACGAGGCGCGCCGGCACGCGGCGCATCTCGAGCCAGCGCAGGCCGCGCTGGCCGAGCACGATCGCGGCGGTCGCGGCCGTGTTGGCCGCGACGCACGTGTCCGCGACCACCGAGACCGTGCGCCACGGACCGATGACGGGGGCACCCGTGAGCGGATCGATCAGGTGGTGGAGCACCACCCCATCGTCCGAGCGCCAGCGGCGGACGGTCGTGCTGGAGGTCGCGATCGCACCCGCCTCGATGGCGACGACCTCTCCGGGCCCATCGGCCGGGGTCTCGCTGTCTTCGCTCGCGAGGATCCGCCACCCGTCATCCGGCGCGCGTCCGGCGGTGGCGATGTCGCCGCCCAGGCTCACGAGCACCCCGCCGCCGGGCGCGGCCACCATCGCGGCCGCGACCGCCAGATCGGAGGCCAGCGCCTTGCCGGTCGAGCCGAGGTCGAGCTCGACTCCGGCCGGCACACGGACCGTCCGGGACCGGGCATCGAGGTGGACGGCCTGCCAGCCCGGGACCGGCGCGAGCTCGACCCGGATCGTCGCCGACCGGGCCGCGACCCGCGCGAAGTCGTCGTCGTAGCCGATGACGCGCATGGCCCGACCGATCGTCGGGTCGACGGCGCCATCCGTGTCGCGGGCCGCCCGCATGGCGGTCGTGATCGCCTGCCACAGGAGCGGGCTGACGCGGGACTCGCGGCGCCCGCTGGCCTGGAACCGCATGAGCTCGCTGTCCGGTCGGAACCGGCTGTAGGCGGCGTCGACCTCGGCCACGACCCGATCCACGATCGCTCTGGCCGCGACCAGGTCCCCATCGAGGACGAGGAGATGAGCGTTCGTCCCGAGGGCTCGCCAGGCTGCCCGTTCGAGCATGGTCAGGAGGATCCGGTCGAGACGTGCCCGTGGCGCAGCGACGAGCTCACACCGCTCGAGAACAAGCCTCCCGGCTGAGCGCCTGTGCCGAACAACGGTGCAGGGTCACCCTGGACCGTCGTGTTCGGATCAGTGCCGACGGCGGCGTTCGGATCGGCCGCGGTCTTCGGATCGGTCCCAAGGCTGGCCGTTCGGGGGCCGGCGCCGTCGTACGTCATCGCCGCGAGCCAGCCAAAGCCCGCTGTCGCGACGAGCCCGACTGCCGCGGTGCCGATCGTCAGGTTGCGGAGGCGCTGCGTCGCTCGGGATCGATGGATGGCGCGGACGCGCACGGATGATGTCATGGCCAGAGCTTGCAGCCGGATCCTTCGAACATCATGAGAACAGCGAGCGAGCGCAGCCGACAACGCCGGGATGGGCCGCCATGGTGCTGCTCGGTCGCCGGTCAGGGTGGGCCAGGCCAAGGCGGAGGCGAGCACGGGAGCGAGCGCACCCGAAGGTGCGTGAGCGAGCGAGCGCAGCCGACAACGCCGGGATGGGCCGCCATGGTGCTGCTCGGTCGCCGGTCAGGGTGGGCCAGGCCAAGGCGGAGGCGAGCACGGGAGCGAGCGCACCCGAAGGTGCGTGAGCGAGCGAGCGCAGCCGACAACGCCGGGATGGGCCGCCATGGCCGGCGACCCCCCGGTGTTGCGTCGGGGTGGCCTGCGAACGTACGATGCGGACGTCCCTGAGTCGGTCACGTACGGGGCTCGTCCAAGTCCACCTCGGTGGCTGGATGCATGAGCCCGCGATGGTCGGTCGGGAGCGGAGGTTGTGCCATGGCGACCGTGACGTTCGAACACGTCAACAAGATGTACGGCGACTTCCAGGCCGTGAAGGATCTCGACCTCGAGATCGGGGACGGCGAGTTCATGGTCCTGGTCGGACCGTCGGGCTGCGGGAAGACGACCAGCCTGCGGATGATCGCCGGACTCGAGGAGATCTCGAGTGGCACGCTCCGCATCGGTGACCGCGTCGTCAACGACGTGCCGCCCAAGGATCGCGACATCGCGATGGTGTTCCAGAGCTATGCGCTCTATCCCCACATGTCGGTGCGCGAGAACCTCGCGTTCGGGTTGAAGCTGCGCAAGGTCCCCAAGCCCGAGATCGAGCGCCGGGTCAAGGAAGCCGCCGAGACCATCCAGCTCGAGAAGCTCCTCGATCGCAAGCCCAAGGAACTGTCCGGTGGCCAGCGCCAGCGCGTCGCCCTCGGCCGGGCGATCGTCCGCGAACCCGCGGTGTTCCTCATGGACGAACCGCTCTCCAACCTCGATGCGAAGCTCCGCGTCCAGACCCGCGCCGAGATCGCCCGGCTCCACCAGCGACTCGGCACGACGATGGTCTACGTCACGCACGACCAGATCGAGGCGATGACGATGGGTCAGCGGATCGCGGTCATGAACGAGGGCCTGCTCCAGCAGGTCGGCACGCCCCAGATCCTCTACGACACCCCGATCAACCAATTCGTCGCGGGGTTCATCGGCAGTCCGTCGATGAACTTCGTCGAGGTCCACATGGACGGCTCCGGCGACAGCGCCCGCCTGGTTGGCCCGGCCGAGTGGTCGATCCCGCTCCCGACCCGCTACCGCGAGGCGGCCACGCCGCGAGCCGGTCACACCCTGATCGCCGGCTTCCGGCCGGAGCACCTTGACATCGGCGAAGGCGGTCCGGGCCTCGGGATGTTCCAGACCCGCGCCGACGTCGTCGAGTACCTCGGCAACGAGGAGCTGCTCCACATGAACGCCGCGGACCAGGATGTCGTCGCCATCGTCGGATCGGAACACCGCGTCCGCCCCGGTGACATCGTCAACATGGTCGTGCCGCTCGACAAGCTGCACCTGTTCGATGGCGAGAGCGGGCTGACCCTGGCCCCGGATGTGGCGCTCGTCGCCTGAGCACCGATCCGTCCACCAGCGACTCCTCGGCCCCGGGGGACCGCTCCGGGGCCGAACTCATCGAGCGCGTCGTCGAGTCGCGCGTCATCCACAAGGGCCGATACCTGACGTTCCGGGTCGACACCGTGGAACGCGCCGACGGCTCACGCGCGACGCGCGAGATCGCCGGCCATCCGGGGGCCGTGACGATCGTGGCGATCGATGCCCAGGACCGCGTGCTCCTCGTCCGTCAGTACCGCGTGGCCGTCGGCGAGCTGCTGCTGGAGTTGCCGGCCGGCACGCTCGAGGTCGCCGACGACGGTACGATCGAGGACCCCGCGATCGCCGCCCGCCGCGAGCTCGAGGAAGAGACCGGGATGCGCGCCACATCGTGGCGGTACCTCACCCGCTTCTACACGACGCCGGGTTTCACCTCGGAACTGATGTACCTCTACCTCGCGACGGAGGTGGCCCCGGCTCATGGCGAGCGCCTCGGCCCCGATGAGGATGAGCGGCTGCTCCTCGAGCGGTTGCCGTTCGATGCGGCGCTGGCAGCCATCGAGAGCGGCGAGATCGTCGATGCCAAATCGATCGTGGGCCTGTTCTGGGTCGATGGGCTGCGTCATGGCGAGGGCCGCTGACGCATCGGCTTCGGCGACCGCGCCGGTCATGACCCAGGCCCGCGTCAGCCCTCGGTGGGCGGGGATTCTTGCGCAGGCCCCGTGCCGACCCGCGCGAGGGCATCTCGGTACAGGGTCGTCCCGGGGCTCAGTGCCACCGCGAGCCGAAGATGCGTGCCGGCTTCCGTGCGTCTGCCCAGGCGCTTCAGGCTCTGGCCGAGCGCGAAGTGCGCGTAGTGGGCCGACGGATCGATCTCGAGCAGCGCCTCGAAGGTGACCCGGGCGCGCTCATGGCGTCCAGAGTTGAAGTACGCACGACCCAACGCCTCCAGGATGGAGGCCTTGCCGGGTTCCAGTCGCGCGGCCCGCTCGAGGACGATGGCCGCCTGCGCGTGGTGCCGGCCATCGAGCAGCTGGTGGCCGCGCTGGAAGAGCTCGTACGCGCTCTCGCGCTCGTCGTCGGCGTCCGGTTCGCCGCGGTCTCGTTCGTGCACGCCCAGATGGTCGCACGGACACCGCCCGATGTCGTCCCGGGATCAGTCCTCGCGCCAGGCGGCCAGGTCGACGGGCTTGAGGCGCGGCGAGTCCGTCAGGCCCGGGATGCGGCCGCGCTTGGCGATCGGGCGCCCATCGATCTCCTTGATGTCGCCGGTGAAGTCGATCGGCGTCGCGCCGCTGATGTACGACCCGACCGCGTATGAGTCGACCGGCGCGCCGGCACCCTTGAAGTACGCGATGCGCTCCGGGTTGAGGCCGCCGGAGACCGTGATCTTGACGTGCTTGAAGCCGGCCTGATCGAGCCGCGCCCGGATCTCGTGGACGAGGTCTGCGGTGACTCGGCCGCGCTCGGACGGGGTGTCTAGGCGGATCCCGTAGAGCCGGTCGCCCAGGGCGCCGGCGACGCGCAGCGCTTCCTCCGCTTCGTCCTTGAACGTGTCCACGAGCACGATCCGCGGCACCTCGGGCCCGATGTGCCGATCGAACGCGAGGGCCGCCTCCACCGTGTCGCCGAAGATCAGCACCAGCGAGTGAGGCATCGTGCCGGTCGGCGCGAGGCCGGCCAGGCGGGCGCCCGCGGGCGTGGACGCGCCGACGCACCCGCCAACGATCGCGGCGTAGTCGAGGACGTCGGTGATATCCGGGTGGATGTGCCGCGCCCCGAAGCTGATGACCGGGTCCGGGGCCGCAGCCTCGACACACTCGCGCGACGCGGTCGCCCAGCCGGTCGACTGGGCGAGCATCCCGAGCACGGCCGTCTCGTACAGACCGAACTGGCGGTACCGGGCCTGGATCCGAAGCACGACCTCCTTGGGCTCGATGGTGTCGCCGTCGTCGAGCGCCTCGAGATGCGTCTCGGCGGGATCGCATGACGCAAGGACATGGCCGAGCAGATTCCGGGCCTCATCGATACCGCACAGCACCGCATGCTGGCGGCCG
Source organism: uncultured Chloroflexia bacterium (assembly GCA_963764515.1). Taxonomy (GTDB): domain Bacteria; phylum Chloroflexota; class Limnocylindria; order Limnocylindrales; family CSP1-4; genus SPCO01. The sequence continues at coordinate 338,007 of CAVXSS010000001.1, forward strand.
AAGATCTCCATGGTCACGATCGGGTCGAGGCCCTCGCGATCCAGGATGCTCTCGGCGCGGGCGAAGTAGACGTCGGCTGAGTCACCGGAGAGGATCTCGTGCGACGGTCGTGCACGCTGCAGGCCCATCAGTCGGGATCGGCTCCTCTCTCACGCGCCCGGCCATCGGCCGGCGATGCCGGTTCCGAGGTGGCGGCGAGTGTAGCGTACGGCTGACCCCGAGCGCCCGGCCGAACCCCGCCCACCGCCTCGACCCGCGTCACGGCTTGATCCGGTGGGCGTGCATGCGATGGATCCGACGGCGGCGGCGACCGCGCATCCAGACGGCGATCAGGACGACGGCCAGGAGCAGTGACAGTGCCAGCACCGACAGGCTGATGGCACGGCCACGCCCGAGGTCGGCGGCTCCGGACCAGGTGGCGGCCGCCTCGTCCGCGGCCGCCGCGGCCGCGGAGAGGTCGCCGCGCGCGAAGGCGTCCCGTGAAGCGACCAGGTCGGCGTCGGGCGTCTCGTCCCAGAGCCCCAGTGTCACGAAGATGTTCTCGGCGGTGGGTCGGGTGGCGACGGCGTCCTGGTAGCGCTGGATTGTCTTGAGCTCCGCATCGGCCTCCGCGAACGCATCGTCGAACCCGTCGTCCCCCTCGAAGGCCGTCCGCAGCGCCGCCGGTGGCTGCACGTCGGCCGCGGCGGCGGCGGCCTCGACGGCGGCCCGCTGGGTGAGCACCTCGCTCGCGAGGTCGAGCATCGTGGTGGCGTCCTCGAACTGCCACGCGCGGAGCGCCTCCCGGATGGGCGCCGGCAGCCGCCAGTCGCCGGCCTGTGCGACCACCGCGTCGTACCGCTTGCGCGCGGCGTCACGGGCATCGAGCAGGGGCAGGTCCTCGGGCCGCGCGACCCACGTCCGCCACAGGTCGTCGAACGGCCGGCCGGTCCGGGCCTCCAGCAGGTCGAGCAGGCCGCGCCAGTCCGGCGGTCCGTCCACGTGCTCCACCGGGGAGCCGCTCGGCGGCTGGTACGCCCCGATCCGCTGGCTGGCATCGGACCAGACCGCTCGGAGCCCGTCCGCTCCCGCGCGATCCGCGATGGCTCGCGCGAGCGCCAGGCTGGCCGCATAGGCGTAGTCCTCGGTGGCCGTGGTATCGCGACCGACCGCTCCCCAGGCGTTGAGCGGGATCCGGGCCTTCTGCAACGCCGTGGTCAGCTCGTCGCCGACCGCCTTGACCTTGAGGGCGCCGGCTGCCTGGAGGCCGTAGTAGGAGGCGAACGCCTCGTTCGCCCAGCGATCCGCGAGGAGCCCACCGTTGAACCAGCCGTGGGCCGACTCGTGGAGGACGACGAAGTCGCTGGCGTAGTACGCCACCTCGACCCGCCCGGCCGCCGGGTCGAACAGGCCGGCATATCCACCGGTCGAGCGGCTGACGGCCTCCTGGACGACGAGCGCGTCCTCGCGTGGCCAGGGCACGCCGATCTGGTCGCCCAGGACCGGCAGGGCGCGCTCGACCAGACCGCCCACTCGCTTGTCCCACGCCGGATCGTCGGGCCACGACCTGATCGTCAACGTTACGGGCCGCCCGAGCACGGTCGGCGTGATCGACCGGCTCGTGTAGGCTCCCGGCCGGTCGCCGACGAGGAAGGCGAAGAACGTGAGCGGCTTGTCGAGTCGGCCGGAGCGGAAGATGAGCCGCCCGGTCGAATCCTTCGTGGCCGCTGGGATCGAGCCTGATTCCACCTGCACCTGGAAGCCGGCAGGAAACACCACGGTCGCCGAGCTGCCGGCCGTCTCATCGGTCGCGAACGCCCAGACCGGGAACGACACGAGCGAATCGCCGATGCGGATGTCGCGGGTGGCCTTGCCGCCGGGATCGTTGATGTCAAAGCGCAGCGTGTACTGCGCGGTCTTCCCGCTGTACAGGCGAGCCGCGAGGTTCAGCTGGAGGGTCGTGTAGTCGCGGGTCTTCTTCGTCGTCCCGACGGTCGGCGTCCCGGCCCCCGCCCAGCTCAACGCGTAGCCCGAGGTGCCCGGCAGGACCGACAGGAACGCCTTGTCGAAGTAGTAGCGGGTGGTCGTCGTGTCCTTGAGGCGGTTCGTCAGCGTCAGCGCCAGCGTCACCCGGACGCGGTGATGGGTCGGCTGGACGTCATAGCGAGCGTCGCTGACGATGGTCAGATCCGGGGTCGCGGCCCGGACCTCGGGGATCGCGGCGCTCCCGGGCGTGGCGAGCAGGCCGACCGCGACCACGAGTGCGGGCAGGAGCGGGAAGGTCCGGCGGAGGTCCCTCATCCGGTCAGGAGCTCGGACAGCAGCGCCTGGTAGCGAGCCAGGAAGTCGGGGTTGCGCGTCCGACGCGCGCTCTGGTCGGGCATCCGTCCACCCAGCCAGATCCAGTCCTTCGACTCATCGAGCAGGTGGTCGGCGATGCCGACGATGCGGGCCAGCGCCAGCCCAAGCCGATCCTCATCGGCCTCCGCGATCGGGACCTCGACGGCCAGCAGTGGTCGCTCGTCCTCACTGACGCTGAACTTCGCGAACGGGAATTCGTCGTTCCAGCGGAGCAGCCTGCGGTACGACTTGCGGAACATGTCGCTGATGGGCGGCGCGTATTGGGCCCACGCGATGATCGCGAGCGCAGGCTCCAGGATCACGGTGACGCGGAGGTCGAACCGCCGGCGACCATCGAGCACGAGGTCCCAGGAGGCGATCCCGTCGCGATCGGCCCGCTCGAGCGCCTCGAGGCCAAGCCCGGCGAGCCATCGCTCGACGTCGGCCGGGCGCACGAGAGGCGCTCCGTGGTCGGCGGATGGCATGGCCCGCGGAGTCTAGCCGAGAACCCGGGGAGCGTCTCCGCGAGCGCACGACCCGACAGCCGGCCCGGGTCCGGCCCCGCCGGACAGCCCGGCTCGCCGGGACCGGTCAGCGGTCGGCGAGCGGCCGCTTCCCTCCGGCGACGGCGGCCGCGGTCGGGCGCGAACGCGCGCTCGCCGCCTCGGTCGGGATCGCGACGGGCTGGCGCTTGGCGGCGGAGCGGCTTCGAGGCGTCGGGCGAGGCTCGACCAATTCACCGCTGCGCACGACCCGGCCGACGAAGTCGGAGCTCCGGATGTCGGCCGCCACGCGCACGTTGCGACCGATCCGCACGCCGCGAGGGATGACCGCCCGCTTGCCGACGACGGTGATGCCGGTGTTGAGACGGCTCGGTTCCTGCTTGTTCGGGCGGTCCGGGAATGGGCCGTCGCCCACGAGGGCGCCCTGTCCGACGACGACCTCCTTGTCGAGGATCGAGCGGTCGACGACGGCGCCCGAGCGGATGACGGAGTCGAACATGACGATCGAGTCGCGGACGACCGCGCCGACCCCGACGCGCACGCCCGGCGACAGCACCGAGTTCACGACGGTCCCATCGATCACGCACCCGTGGCTGATGAGGCTCCGATGGACCTGGGCGGTGGGTCCGACCTTGGCCGGGGCACGCTCCTCGGATCGGGTGTGGATGACCCATTCCTTGTCGTACAGGTCGAGCTCGGGGTCGTCGGCGAGGAGGGCCATGTTGGCTTCCCAGAACGACTGGATCGTCCCGACGTCCTGCCAGTAGCCGCTGTAGTGGTATCCGAAGACCCGAGCGCCCGCCGCGATCATCGCCGGGATGACGTCGCGGCCGAAGTCGACGTTGTCCTCGGTGAGCCAACGGCGGAGGGCCTTCTTCGAGAAGACGTACACGCCCATCGAGGCGAGGTCGCTCTTGGGCTGCTTGGGTTTCTCCTGCCACTCGACGACGCGGTTCGACTCGTCCATCGCGAGGATGCCCATCCGCGAGGCCTCGGCGAGCGGCACCCGCCTGACCGCGATCGTGACATCGGCGCGATGGCGGCGATGGGCCGTCAGGAACGGCTGGTAGTCCATCTTGTAGATGTGGTCGCCCGCGAGGATGAGCACGGTGTCGCCCGGATCGTGCTCGAGGACATTGATGTTGCGCAGGACCGCGTCGGCCGTGCCGCGGTACCACTCCGCGACGCGACCACGGGAGATGTACGGCTGGAGCAGCTTCACGCCGCCGCGATTGCGGTCCAGGTCCCAGGGCCGGCCGAGGCCGATGTGGTCGTTGAGCGAGCGCGGGTTGTACTGGGTCAGGACGACGACGTTGTCGATCTCGGAGTTCACGCAGTTGGACAGCGTGAAGTCGATGATCCGGTACTTGCCCCCGAACGGGACCGCCGGCTTGGCGCGTTCCTGCGACAGGATGGACAGCCGCTCGCCTTCGCCGCCCGCGAGGATGACCGCCATCGTCCGCTTCACGGTCGCGCCTCCCTGATATGGCGCCGGGACGCCGTTCAGTCGCCCCGCGTCGATGCTAGCACGGCATGGCGAGGGCGTCGGTCAACGGCGGGTATCGCTCCTGTGAACGTTTCGTGACGAGCGTGATCGGTCACGAGCCCGTTGCGCCCGGAGTCGCCGGGGCCTACAGGAAGAGGCGCGGGTTGACGAAGCTCCCGTTGAACATGACGGCCCAATGGAGGTGCGCCCCGGTGGAGTGACCGGTGTTGCCCTCGTACCCGATGACCTGGCCCTTCGTGACCCGACTGCCCTGCTTGATCCCGCCCGGGAACTTCGCCTCCATATGGGCATACCAGGTCTGGAGGCCATCGCTGTGCACGATGATGACGATCCACGCCGGGTCGGGGCCGTCGGCGTAGTTCCAGCCGATGTAGCCCACGACGCCGTCGCCGGAGGCGCGGACTTTCGTGCCCTCCGGGGCCACGATGTCGATGCCCGAGTGGAAGTGCGGGCAGTCGCCCTTCGGTGGCTCCCACGAGAACCCTGTGCACCCGAAGTTCTGGGTGACGTTGCCGGACATCGGCCACGACAGCGACCCGTTGTACTCAGACGGGATGCGACCGGCCTGCGACTGCCGACGGACGATCTCGGAGATCTTGGCGGCAAGCTGCTTCTGGGCCTTCGCGGCGATCTTGAGCGCCTTCGCCGCGTTCGCCTTGTTCCGCGCGACCTTGGCGAACGTCGCCCGCTGGATCGCGAGGTTGCGTGCGGTCTCCTTCTCGAGCTTGCGAAGCTCCGCCTTGGCCGCCTTGAGCGACGTGAGGCTCGCGTCGAGCGTCCGTTTCTGGGCGGCCGTCTCCATACGCAGGATGTCGGTCCGGTCGCGCGTGTCGGCCACGTTCTGATGCAGGGCGGCCAGCGTCTCCTGGTCGTGCGCGATCTGCTGGGCGAGGGCCTTGTCCTGCTCCCCGATGTCGATGTAGGCGCTCATCTCGGTGAGCAGGTCGGTGAACGTTCCGCCGGAGAGGAACGACTCGAGCATCGACGTCCGATCGGTGTCGTAGGCGCTCCGGATCCGCTCGGCCAGCAGGTCCTGGCGCTGGCGCAGCTCGTCCTTCTTGGCGGCCTCCTGGCCCTCGATGGCGACGAGCTGGGTGTCCATCTCGACGAGCTGCGCGACCAGGCCTGCGTACTTGCTCTGCACCTGGTCGATGCGCGCGCCCATCTTGGTGATCTTCTTCTTGACCGCCGCCTGGTCCGTGTTGATCCCGGCCAGCTGCTTGCGCGTGTTGGAGATCTCGGTCGCGAGGCCGCGCTGGAGCGCGTTCAGCTCCTGGACCTGTGCCTTCTCCTGTTCGATCTGCTTCTTGATCTCGGCTTGCTTGTTCTTGGCGTCGGTCAGTTCATCGCCACGGGCGGTGGGCGTGGAGGCGGGCGAACCCAGCAGCCCGAGCACGAGGGGAATGAGCATGAACGTGGCGAAGACCCGCCGACGCGAGGGCCGGCGGCGTGCAGGCGCAATGTCCCATCCGTTCGCGATCGAAGGGATCGATCGGTCGGTCTTGCGGCCTAACACGTTGGCGATGTCATCGTGCGAGCAAACTCCGTGGTCGTCGGCGAGCATGAGGCCCGCGCAGCGTCAGACGGCTACGCCCGCCGGTCATCGCCGTCCAAAATCGGGGCACACGACCTAGTGGACGACACCGGCTTCTCGGCATCATACCCGAGCAAGTCTAGTCAACCTCGGTTCGGAACCCAGCCTGACGTTCGTCCGGGGGGCCCCGGGACGGAGGTGCCAGCCGCTACGGGCGGCCCTGCCGGTGCATCCGCGAGGCCGCCTGCGTCGTCCGCTCCAGCGGGCTCGCCGCTATGGAGCCAGGAACCACACCACGGGCTCGGGTGCGCCGGCGATCGCCCGGTCGCCGAGCAGCAGGATCGAGCCGTCCATCGCCTGGGCCTGGTCGACCGTCGCGCCGTCGAGGATCGCGCTCAGGTCGAGCGGGGTCCACGCCGTGCCGCCCGTTGAGGACCAGCCGACGGTGGAGAAGTCATCGGCGCGCTCGCCGAAGGCGAGAAGGCCGGCCGCGCCACTGACCAGTCGCTGCCCATAGGCGGAGGTCCCTTCCGGCAGGCCGTTCGGCGAGGGGACCTCGACCGACGTCCACGAGCGGCCGTCCGCGGATCGCCACGAGAGCGGATGCGCCACGTCGCCGGTGTCGCTGGAGCCGATGGCGAGGAAACCGTCCGACGTGTGGACGATCTGGGCGACGCCAAGCGGGGTGCCGGGGATCGGCTCCCAGTGGATGGCGTCGTTCGAGCGCCAGATCCCCGACGTCACGGGTTGCCGTGGCGTGTCCTCGATTCCCTGAGCGTGCTCGAAGGCGGCGGCGGCGAGGTACTCCTCAGTGCCCGCCGCCACGCTCCGCAACCGTGTACCGAGAGGAGGAGCCGCCTCATTCGCGAGTCGTGTCCATGTCCGCCCGTCGGACGACGTCCAGATCGCCGTCCCCGCTCCGAAGCCCGCGTGGTAGTCATACCCGGCGTCGCCGAGGGCGACGAACCCGGTCTCGGTCGCGACGACCTGGTCCATCGTTCGTCCGGTCCCGTCGGTGACGTTCGCCCGCGTCCATGTCCTGCCGTCCGGCGAGAACCAGGCCGCGGCGTCCGCGTTGCTGCCATCGCCCTGCTGCTCGAGCCCGACGACGATCAAACCCTCGCCGTCGGGGACGATACCGGCGACGACCTCCTCCCAGCCGATCCGCGCGGATACGAAGGCCTGGCTGTCCGGTGACCGGACCCATATGCGACCGTCGGGCGACGTCCACGCTGTCGGATGCCGGGGCGTCCCGTCAGGAGCCTCGGCCATCAGCGAATCACCGATCGCGAAGATCCGCGCACCGGGCGCCGAGATCGCGGCCGCGAGACCCACCCCGCCGAACTGCCCCGGATCGACCGAGATCCAGCGGTAACCACCAAGGGAGACCGGCGGGGTCGTGCGGGGGCCTTCCGTCGGCGTCAGGCTGGTCGTCGTCGTCGGGCTGGCGGCCGGAACGAGGCTCGCGGACGGAGGCGGCGGCGCGCCGCAGGCGGAGAGCATGGACGAGGCGAGCGTCAGCGCGAAGAGCCGCGTGGCTCGCGCGCCAGACCCGGCTCGTCTCATCCTGCCCCCTTCGCCCGATCGCCGATGGTGCGCCGAGCTGACGAGCGGGATCATGCTCCTGTTGCGGCAGCAGGCGCCGATGCGCGGGGATCCGCGAACCGACCCGCCCCGCCGGTCGTCAGGCCCGGATGAGGACGGCCCAGAGCGCGCCGACGATCAGGAACGGCCCGAACGGCACGTAGGTCCGGCGGCCGATCCGGCGCGTGAGGAGCAGGGCCAGCAGGACGACGCCCGCCACGATCAGTCCGAAGACGACGCCGCCGAGCGCGCGGCTGGCTCCACTCATCAGGCCCACGCCGACGAGCAGCTTGACGTCTCCGATGCCGAACGCGCCCGCTCCGAACGGGATCGAGGGCAGGTACAGCACCAGCGGGATCGCGATCGCGGCCCCCACGGCCAGCCAGAGGTCGGCGCCGACCAGCGGGTTCAGCCCGCTCACGGCATAGATCACGGCCACCGGGATGACCGGGAGCGTCAGCTCGTCGGGCAGCATGCGCTGATCGAGGTCCGTCGCCAGACCCACGATGAGCGTGGCGAACCAGGCTCCGAACAGGACCATCGCCAGCGGGTCGCCCCAGAACCGCAGCGGCAGGAGCCCGAGCGCCAGCGCACCCAGGAGTGCCGCGGACGCCGTCCGCCAGTCCGCGGGCCGGCCCGGCGCATGCTCCTCGTCATGAGCCGGCCAGCGGGTCGCGAACCGGTCGGCGGCGAGGCCCAGGCCGAATCCGGCGACACCCAGGATCGCCCCCAGGATCTCGCGCAGCCCGATCTGGACGTCGGCGAGGTTCACGACGCGACGCGCGCCCGGCTACCGATGCGGACCGCGGCGCCCGGCAGGACTGGTCAATCCGCGTTGGCGCCCGCCAGCGCCAACTCGACGAGCGTGGCGTGCGACACGCCGGTCGCCCCACGCGGCGCGAACGGCGCGGCCTTGCGGTAGTACCCGGTTCCCGCGATGTCGAGGTGGACCCAGGGCTTCGTGACGAACTCGCGAAGGAAGAGGCCGCTCTTGATGAGCGAACCGTCGGCCGCGCCCGAGTTCTGGAGGTCGCCGTACCAGCTCTCCATGTCCGGCACGTAGTCCTCGATCAGGGGGAGCTGCCAGAAACGCTCTCCGGCCCGGTCGGCGGCCGCCATCACGTCGTCGTAGAAGTCCTGCGGCCGCCCGAATGCGCCCGTGACGAGGTGCCCGAGCGCACGGGCGACGGCGCCGGTCAGCGTCGCCACATCCACGATGTGGGTGGCGCCGAGCTGCTCCGCATAGGTCATGGCGTCGCCCAGGATCAGCCGTCCTTCGGCGTCGGTGTTGGTGATGTCGACCATCTTCCCGTTGAGCGCACGGACGACGTCACCCGGCCGGGTCGAGTGCGGGCCGGGCATGTTCTCGACCGTCGGCGCGAGGGCGAGCAGTGGCGTGCCGGGGGCCAGACGCGCCACGGTGGCGATCGCCGCGATGACCGTGCACGCCCCGGTCTTGTCCATCTTCATCTCGTCCATCCGCTCGGACGGCTTGATGCTGATCCCGCCGGAATCGAAGCACACGCCTTTGCCGACGAGCGCCAGATGGCGGTCGAGGGCATCGCGCTCGTCGACCCCGCCCGAGCGTAGGACGATCATCCGGGGCGGGTTGTCGCTGCCCCGCCCGACCGCGAGGAACATGCCCATGCCGAGCTCGGCCGCCCGCACCTCGTCGATGACGTCGATCCACAGGCCGTATCGCTTCGCGATGCCGCGAGCCTCGTCCGCCAGGACCTCCGGGCTGACGTCGTTGGCGGCGCGATTGGAGAGCGTGCGCGCCATGTTGGCGCCCTCGCCGATGATGACGCCGCGCTCGGCGGCGGCCACGATCGAAATCGACGTCCGAGTCGCCGGGGGCCACGAGGATCAGCTCGTCCAGCTCCGGCGGCGCGGCCTCCACGGTCTCGAGGTAGATGGACTTCGGGTCGTATGAGCCCTCGACCACGCCCCGCGCGACGAGTTCGGCGACGACCTCGCGGGGCTCGCCCAGCGCATCGATCAGCGGCGCCAGCCAGACCGCCAGGCGCCCGACGGTCCGCCCGCCGAGTCGGCGCTCCGCAGAGGCCGCGATCCGGACGATCGCCTCACGATCGAGCCTGGCCGGTTCGCCGGCGCCGACGGCCAGCACGCGACCAGCGGGAGTCTGGCCGGCCGCGGCGAGTGAGGTCGCAAAGAGCTTGGCCTTGAGTTCGCCGAAGGAGGCCAGCGAGCGCAGTTCCCCACCGACCCTCCGGTCCAGCTCGTCGAGCGCTCCCTCGAAGGTCAGTTCCTCGAGGATCGGGATCACCAGGACGTCCGTGGCGACGTCCCAGGGCTGGTCGACGACGACTCGCAGATGCACGATGATCCAGCCTCCGGCACGTTGTCAGGCGCCGAGCCCGTCCGCTCGACATGCGTTCGCGATGGGATGCCTGTCAGTGTACCCGCGGCCAGCCGGTCGGGATGCGTCCGTCAGGGCGCCGTCGAGGGCTCCTGAGCCGGCGCCAGGGCATCGGACAGGTCGGCCTTCGCCTGCTCGATGCTGATGACCGCCCGGTTGAGGCCGCCCTGGCCGATGTCGGACATGATCACGACGAGACCACGTGAATCCGCTGGCAGGCGGGCGCGGGCCTCCTTCTCGGCCGCGAGCGCCTGGCGGACCTTGTCGGTGACCTTGCCCTGGACCGACGAGAGCGCCTCGTACAGCGAGGCGAGCGCCTTGTCGTAGGCCTCGTTGCGGTCCAGCCACTGGTCCAGCACGGTCACGTCAACGGTGGCGGCGAGACGATCTCGAACGCTGCGGCTCTGCGCGATCGTGGCCGCGGCCGTGCCCAGGGTCGCGATCGCAGCATCGTACTGCGCGGCGCGACCCTGTCCGGCGGCGACACCGACCAGCCGGTCGTGCTCGGCCAGCTGCGCCGACAGGCGGCCAGCCGCAGCCGCCCCGACCGTCAGCTGGCTCCATGCGACCTCGAGCCCGTCGGTCGCGGTCAGCGCGGCGACCAGCCGCTCGTAGCGGCCGCGCACGCTCGGCGAGACGTGCAGGTCGGCGTCCGCAGCACGGACGAACGGGACTGTCGAGAGATCTGCCCGGATCGACTTCGTCCTGTCGCCGATCTCGACCAGCAGGCCGTCGCCCTTGGCGATCGCCCCATCGACCGTGTCCTGGGCGCCACCGACCATCGCCGCCAGGGCCCCTCGCGCCTGCGATCCAAGCGCGTCCACATCGTCGGCCAGCGCGCGGACGTCAGTCTCGGCGGCATCGAGGCGGGCGGTGACAGGGGCATCGTCCGTGTAGGCGAGACCGGGGACGATCGGGCGGTCCGGGCCTGGCTGCATCGCGGCCACGAGACCCGCCGCTCCGAGCGCGATGACGATCACCGCGACGACCCAGAGGAGCACGGTGGCGATCGGCTCGGCCCGGCGCAGGGCCGGCGAGACCGACGTGACCGACGTGACCGACGTGACCGGCTCGGGCGGCCCAGGCGGGATGAGCGGCTCGGCCGCGTCGGGCGGCCCGGGCGGCTCGGGCGCGTCGGGCGGTTCGGCCGAGGTGACTGGCTCCGCAGGGCTCACGCGGGGCGGAGCCGGATCCGGGCTGTTCACGCCGGCGCGACGCCGTCGTCCCTCGCGGGCGGGCCTCTTCCGGCCGGCCGGGTCAGGCGTCACCGCGGGTCCGTTGGTCGCGTGGCTTCGCTCGCAGGTAGCCCAGCGCACCCTCCATCGGCCGGGGCTGGAACCCGAACCGTGCCGGGATCACGTCCAGTGGCCCGATGTTGTCGAGGCGCAGCTGCCGGATCTGGTCGGTGGCGACCGGGAACGGGATGTGGAGGAATTCGGCGCCCCCGGCCACGAGCCGGATGATCGGCACGGGCATCGGGACGATGGCACGGCGCTTGCCCATCGCGGAGAGGACCTCGCGAGTGATCTCGCGGTAGGTCCAGTAGCGCGGCCCGCCAAGGTCGAACGTCCCGCCGGCGGTCGACGGGTCCCTGAACGACGCCACGATCACCCGGGCCACGTCGCCGACGTGGATCGGCTGGAACCGGCTCTCCCCGTTGCCCGGCACCGGGACGATGCCCGGGGACAGCCGAACGAGGTTCGCGATGATGTTGAAGAACCCATCGCCCTCACCGAACTGGAGCGACGGCTTGAGGATCGTCCACTCGAGCCCGGACGCCGCGACGAGTGCCTCGGCCCTGGCCTTCGAGCTCGCGTAGTGGAGGCTCGAGTCGTCCTCGACGCCCATCGCGCCCAGGTGCACGAGTCGGCGGACGCCGGCCTCCTTCATCGCCTCGACCACGGCACGGGTCCCCTCGGTGTTGACGAGACGCAGCTCCGCCCCGCCCCGAAGGTCGCGCGGGATCGCGACGAGGTGGAGCACGCCATCGGCGCCCGCAAGGGCCGGGCCCAGCGTCGCGGGGTGGGTCACGTCGCCCTCGCGGATCTCGACGTGGTCGCGCGAGGCGGCCGGCAGCCGGTCCAGGACGAGTTGGCCGGCACTCCCCGAGCGAACGAGGGCGACCACGCGGTGGCCGGCTTTGAGGAGGGCCGGCACGGTCCAGCTGCCGACGAAGCCGGAAGCCCCGGTGACGAGGATGGTGGACACGATCGCGGAATCGTAGCATCGGCGGATGACGAACCCGTCCGAGGCGAACCCGGCGCCGCTGACCGGACAACCGCGCCGGCGCTTCATCGAGGCGATGCCCAAGGCCGAGCTGCACCTGCACCTCGATGGCTCGCTGCGCATCGCGACCGCGCTTGAGCTCGGGCGCACGCGCGGGATCGATGGCCCGGTCACGTGGGCCGGGATGTCGGCCGCGCTCATCGCGCCGATGCCGTGCCGGGACCAGGCCGAGCTGCTCCGGGCGTTCGACCTGCCGATCGCGCTGATGCAGGACGCCGAGGCGCTCCAACGGGTCACGTCCGAGCTGGTCGAGACCAAGGCCGCCGACAACGTCCGCTACGTCGAGATCCGCTGGGGCCCGCTGCTGCACGTCGCGCGCGGCCTCTCGCTGGCGGATGGCATCGATGCGGTGTGTGCCGGGGCGGCGGCCGCGGCGGCACGGACCGGGATCACGGTCCGCCTCATCTGCACGGCCCTGCGGTCGCACGACCCGGCCGCGAACCTGGCCCTCGCCGAGACGGCGGCCCGATTCCGCGACCGCGGCCTGACCGGCTGGGACCTGGCCGGTCCCGAGGCGGCCTACCCGGACCCGGCACTCCACGCCGCGGCCTTCGCGGCGGCCCGTGCCGGCGGCCTGCGGACCACCCTCCACGCCGGGGAGTGGGGTGGCGCGGCGCAGGTGCGCCGCGCCCTGGCCATGGATCCGGAACGGATCGCCCACGGACCGGGCGCCGTCGACGATCCGGCGCTCTGTGCCGAGTTGACGGCCCGTGGCGTCACGCTCGACCTGTGCCCGACCTCGAACTGGCAGGCGGGCATCGTGCCGAGCGTCGCAGCCCACCCACTCGCTCGGCTCCACCGGCTCGGCGTGCCCGTGTCGCTCAGCACGGACGACACCACGGTCTCGGACATCACGCTCTCGAAGGAGTACGAACGGGCGGTCGAGGAGATCGGGCTGACCCTCCCCGAGCTATGGGCGATCGATCGTCACGCACTCGACGTCGCGTTCGCCGACGAGGCCGCGCTGGCACCGATCCGAGCCGCCTTTGACACCTGGGCCGCCGGGGTACCCGGACTGGGCGGGTAACGCCCGGGAATCGCCGTTAGCCGCCCACGCCCGGAGCTGGCTCGGCCACGTAATCGAGGCTGGATCCGCTGGCGGTCAGGGTGAGCCGGTCGCCGTCGACCTCGGCCCGGAAGCCATCGCCCAGCACTCCCACGACGAGGCTGTCCTGATCGGCACGGTCGGCCGGACACTCGCCATACATGGACATCGTCGTGGTCACGATCCCGCCGGCCCCTTCAGTCCAGGTCCCCGTGAACTGGCGGCAACCGGTCGAGCCGGAGAACGTTCCGCCCGCGTCGAGGACGAGCGTCGCCGGATCGCCGACCGGGCTCACCGCGACGTCGCCCGTGCTCAACGACTGGAGTCGCCAGGTCGTGCCGACCAGGTCCACGGTCGGAGGCGCGGCCAGGCTGGTGAAGACGAGCTCGACGCCGGGGCCACGCAGCGTCAGCCGGTCACCATCGCGCTCGGCGGCGCGAACGAGGCCGATCGCTTGCATGAACGGCTGCTCCGACGCCATGACATCGTCGGCACAGGCCATCGCCGTCGAGGCGACCTCGGTCACCTGGATCTCGCCGATCGACCAGCGCCAGCCTCCCGCCCCAGTGGTTGCATGCCGACGTCCCGGTGATGCTCGGCGCGTGGATCGACATGGTGATGGCGAACCCCGGGACCAGCGGGATGGCGACCCCGTCGACCGAGCCGCGATCGAGCTGCCAGTCGCCGGCCATGTCATCCAGCGTCGTGATCGCGTTCCCCGAGGCGGAGGGGGTCGTCGAGCCGCAGGCTACCAACCCGATCGCCACGATCGTCGCGAACAGCACCCTCACGATCACGGCGAGAGGGCGTCCAGGGCGGCCGCAAGCTCGGTGGCGTCCACGGCGACCGCGGTCGGACGGTGGTCCGGGGGCAGCGCCTCCACCTGCGACAGGTGGGTAACGCCGGTGAGCATCAGGATCGAGCGAGCCCCGACGGCCCGCGCCGCCGCGATGTCGGTGGCGAGCCCGTCGCCGATCATCACCGCCTCATGCGGGTCCCGCCCCACCGCCTCGGCCGCCAGCTCGAGCAGGCGCGGTTCCGGCTTGCCGATGACGAGCGGGGTCGTCCCCGTCGTGAACTCGATGGCCGCCACCACGCTGCCCGCGCCCGGTCGGCGGCCGCGCTCGGTCGGATAGACCGGGTCGCGGTTGGTGGCGATGAACCGCGCGCCGGCCCAGATGCAATCGCAGGCCGCCGCGAGCCTGAGGTAGGTGAGGTTCGGGTCCAGGCCCGTCACCACGGCATCGGGGTGGCCCGCGGCGGCAAAACCATCGATCCCTTCCTGGTGCATGCGCGTGGCCGCGTGAGCGCCGGTGACGACGTCCAGCCCGACGTCGCGGAGCTCACGCTCCAGCCCGCTCGCGCCGAGGACCAGCACGCGACGGACCGACGGCTCGTGATGGGTGATGTGGATGGCCGTGGCCCGCGCGGACGAAACGACCGTCTCCGGTGTGACCGGGACACCCATCGCGGCCAGGCGAGTGACGTAGTCGGCGCGATAGTGCGTCGAGTTGTTGGTCACGTAGACGACGTCATCGCCGCGCGATGCGCGCTCGGCAAGCACCGCTGCGACCCCCGGCACGGGTTCGCTGCCGCGATAGACGACGCCGTCCAGATCGACGAGCAGGAGGAGACTCACCACCCGATCGTACCGGCCCGGGTCCGGGCGCGCCGCGGGCGCCCGCTACGATGGGCTCCATGGCCTACCGACCGTCGGACCCGCTCGCGAGCACGGAATGGCTCATGGTCGACGGCACGAACCTGCTTCACGCGCTCGCCAAGTCACCGGTCGCTGCGCCGCGCTCAGCGCTGATCGGACGCCTGCGTGGCGCCGTCCCGGCGTCGATCGCGATCGATGTCGTCTTCGACGGACCCGCGGAACCCGGGCTTCGCGGCGAGCGGATCGCGTCGGGGCTGCGCATCCGGTACAGCGGTGGTCGCACGGCGGACGCCGTCCTGCTGTCGCTGGTCGATGAGACGCGCGCCAACGATGGCCCGCTCGGCACCGCCGCGATCCTCGTGGTCACCGACGACCGCGACCTGCGACACGCGCTTCAGGCCAAGGGGGCCCGGACCGCGGGGACCGCGTGGCTGCTCGGTCGCCTGGACCGCACGAATCGGCCCACGGGCCCCCGTCCCGCGGGCTCGCGATCCGGAGGCGCCCATCCCGCGGCGGAGCCGGGACCGTCGCCCGATCCCGAGGATGAGCGGCGCTGGGAACCCGGTCGGGGCGCGACCGTCAAGAAGGGGAACCCGCGCCGGGCGCCACGCAGCGGTCGCGGCTGAGAACCCTTCGCTGCTAGGATGCGCGCGTGTCCATCATCGACGCCCTGAACGACATCTGGACGACGATCCTCAATGTCACGGCCCTGTTCGTCAGCCCGGACTGGAACTCGGTCATCGCGATGCTGCCGGTGCTCGTCTTCATCGGGATCGTGGGGCCGTTCCTCACCTTCACCGTGCTCGGGTCCGTCATCTACCTCGCCCGCAAGCCGCGCGTGAAGGTCCAGTTCCTCGAGGGCCCGCGCGTCGCCGAGCTCGGGGCGGACGGGAATCCGATCTTCCCGCCGGGCCTGCCCCACTGCCGGCGCCACTCGCTCATCTACCCGTCGGGTGTCGCACGGTGCGAGCAGGACCATGAGCTCCTGGCGGTCACGTGTCCGATGTGCGGCCTCGGCCGGGACGCCG
Organism: uncultured Chloroflexia bacterium; assembly: GCA_963764515.1. Taxonomy (GTDB): domain Bacteria; phylum Chloroflexota; class Limnocylindria; order Limnocylindrales; family CSP1-4; genus SPCO01. The sequence continues at coordinate 353,853 of CAVXSS010000001.1, forward strand.
TGATCGACACCTGCACTAACTGCGGCCTCGTCCTCCACGTCAAGACCCGCGCCATCGCGATCCGCTCGTCCGGCCCGCGGCCGGGTGGCGCAGCGGCCGCCTGAGCGAGAAGGCGACACCGATCCGATGCCGCTCGACGTCCTCTCCTCGACCCTCTTCTCCATCGGCGTGCTGCTGATCGCCATCGGCTTCGCGGCCCACGTCGGTCATGCCGTCATGCTCGCGAATGGCCGCCGGACGCTCCCCGTGCTGGTCGCCGCGAACCAGCCGGCCTACGCGGGCGTCGTCACCGGCTCGTTCGTCAGCGGCCGGGCGCGGGCCGCCAACTCCGGCCCCGCGACGGCCGCCTCGCCCACTCCGCTCTCGCGCGCGGCGACCGCGATCACGTTCGCGGCCTGGCTGGTCCTCGGCGTCTCGCTGCTGGCGCGGGCCGTCGTGGTCGGTCGCGGGCCGTGGGGCAATATGTTCGAGTTCAGCGTCGCATTCGCGTTCTCGATGATCGGCGGCTACCTCTTCCTGGGCCGCCGGTATCCCATCCGCTCGATCGGCTTCATCCCGACCGGGGTCGCCCTGGCGATGCTGCTGTACGCCTCGAGCCTGCCCTCCGAGATCAAGCCGCTCGTCCCCGCGCTCCAGAACGCGCCGCTGCTGACGATCCACGTCGGGATGGCCGTGACCGCGTACGGGATCTTCGCGACGAGCTTCGCGGCGGGCGTCGCGTACCTCATCCAGGGCCAGGGAGACCGCTTCTCCTGGCTGCCCTCGCACAAGGTGCTCGACGAGGTCGCGTACCGGGCGGTCATCATCGGCTTCCCGATCTTCGCGACGATGATCATCCTCGGCTCGTGGTGGGCCTCGATCGCGTGGTCGCGCTACTGGGGCTGGGATCCCAAGGAGACAGCGGCGCTCGTCACGTGGCTCATCTATGCGGTCTACCTCCACGCGCGCAACCAGCGGTCATGGGCCGGACGCCCGGCCGCGCTCCTGCTCGTCGTCGGGTTCGGGATGGTCCTGGTGACCTATTCCGGCTCGCTCTGGTTCAGCGGCCTGCACGCCTACAGCGGCCTCTAACCCGGCCGGGCCGGTTCACGGCCGGCCGGTTCCCGTCACGCCTCGTCAGGGCGCGGGCCAGTCCCCCCGCTGGTCGATCATCGGTCCGCGGTCCGGGTCGGTCGCGCCCGGACGGAGGGCCGCGTCGCCGGGGACCGGCACCCCTCCGCCACTCGCCGCGGCCGCTTCGGCACCCTCGCCCGGCCAGGCCCGCGAGCCATCGATGATCGGGCCTCGCTCCTCGAAGAGGCGCGGCAGCGTGAAGAGCCTGCGCTCGAACGGCGCCGCCGCCTCGGGGTTGGCGGCATCGGCGGCATCGAACACCGCCTCGAGCTCCTCACCGATGAGCTCGCCTCGCTCGAGCAGGGCCGCGGCCACCGCGTGGACCGCGTACTCCTTCTCGGTGACGAGGCGCTTGGTCTCGGTCATGAGCGTCTGGAGGAGCAATTCGGCCATCCGGGCGATGGGCATCGGGTAGGACAGGTTCCCGCTCGATGGCATCACCAGCAGGCCGTTGCCCATCCCGAAGTACGCGCAGTACGCGAGCGCCGACGACGAGTCCTAGCGGGTGCGCGTGACCTTGTGGATGTTCCGTGGCGCGTCCGGGTCGAGGCCACGCGCGATCGTCAGGTGCAACGCGTGGAGCTGACCGGCGACGATCGTCGCGATCGGGGCGAGCCACTCGGCGGGCGGCCGCGCGACCGCGACCGGCCAGGTCGCCGCGGCCAGTGCCGCAGGCACGTCCGAGACGACCGTGAGCTGCGCATCGAGGTCATCGCGCAGGTCCACGAGCTGCTCGGTCAGTCCGGCCGCGGTCGGCCCGTCCCGCACGATCGCGAGGACCGGGACACCCGGCTCGACCAGCGCCACCGGTCCGTGCTGGAAGTCAGCCGCCGAATACGGGTCGGCGAAGACACGCGCGAGTTCCTTGATCTTGATGGCCCACTCGCGCGCGGTCGCGTACTCGTAGCCGCGGGCGATGACGAGCAGACGGTCCGCGGCGGCCTGGGCGCGCGCGATCCGTGCCATCTCCGGTTCGAGCTTTAGCATCGCCTCGAGCGCATCCGGGACCGTCGCCACCGCCGCCTGGTCCGCGGCGCGCGCGGCCCGATCCCGGGTCATCGCCGCGGACAGGGCCGCCACCGCGAGCAGCGATGCCGTGTACGTCTTGGTCGCGGCGATCGCCCGTTCCGGGCCGGCCGAGAGGTCCAGGGTCCAGTCGGCCTGTTCGGCCAGGGGCGACGACGGATCGTTGGTCAGGGCCACGGTCGGGGCGCCCTGGCGCCGTGCCGCCTCCACGACCGCGACGATGTCCGGCAATTCGCCCGACTGGCTGATGGCCAGCACGAGGCTGCGGCCCAGCCGAAGCTCCGCGCCGTAGACGGACACGACCGACGGCGTCGCGAGACCCACCGTCAGCCCGTGCCGCACGCCCAGCACGTACTGCGCATAGATCGCGGCGTGGTCCGAGGTGCCTCGGGCGGCGATGACGACGTGGTCGATCTCGCGCCGTCGGATCGAGTCGGCGATCGCGTCGACCGACGCCGACTGCGTCTCGAGGAAGCGCCTCGCGGCGGCCGGCTGCTCGAGGATCTCGTCGCGCAGGGTCATGGCGCCCATGCTCGCATCCGCCGGCCGGTCACCGGGCCGCGACTCCGCCAGATCGACTCCCCATGGCACGCAGGCGATCGTCGGGGCTCGCGAAGACCCATCAACGGCGACCCGACTGCCGCCGTCATGCTCAGCCACGCTCGCCGACCGTCCTGCGGCAGCCTCGAACTGTCCGATGACCGTCGTATACCCCGCCTTCGTGTCACGTAGAGATCTTCTGGCGAGGTCGGGGAGGCGCCTCGATCCCGGCGACCGTCACCGGCAGCCGGCCGGCGAACGGGATCGCCCCGGCCAGCGCCGCGACGAGGGCGTCGAGCGAGTCGGGCAGGATCGAGTAGGTGGCCACCGCCGTGACGCCGGCCGGGTACGTGGCCACGTCCCACGGCGCGCGCATGGCCACCGCGATCGTCGGCGTCCCGGTCGCCGCCAGCGCCGCGACCAGGGCGGCCTGACCGGGCTCGCGCGCGGCATCGAGCGTCCCCACCACCACCGCGTCCGAGGTCCGTGCCAGCTCGCATGCGGCCGCGATGTCCGTGTCCGAGGGCGAAGGGAGGACCAGCATCTCGTCCACGTGCGCGTGTCGCGTGCGAAGCGCCCGGGCCAGCCCGGGCGGGACGAGCGACGACGTGTCGGCCGGGGTCAGGTCGGTGGGTCTCGGCATCACGGCGAGGATGGTCGCATCCGCCGACAAGCGCAGGGGCAGCCTCCCGGCGTCGTCGCGGACGAGCGTCACCGACCGCTCCGCGAGCTCGCGCGAGAGGGCACGATGGCTGGCGCAGCCGACGACCGCGAGATCGGGCTGCCCGGTGCCGGCCGAGCCCAGCCAGCGCCGAAGCGTCGCGATCCGGGCCAGTGACGCGGCGGCGTCCGCCGGATCGAGGAGCTGGCGGTCCGCGGCCGCGACGAGGGTCGACTCGATCCGTCGCTGGGCCGCGGGATCGGCCGCGCACAGGAACAGGTCCACGCCCGCCCGTGCGGCCGCGATGACGTCGACGGCCTGCGCGGGACCCTGGGCGAGCGCCGCCATGTCGAGCGCGTCGCTGATGGTCACGCCCTCGAACCCGAGCTCGGTGCGCAGGACCCCGGTCATGACCGTGCGCGAGAGGGTCACCGGCAGCATCGAGCCCTCGGCGAGCCCCGGGGCGGCGACGTGTGCGGACATCACGAGGCGTGCGCCGGCCTCGATGCCGGCCCGGAACGGCGCGAGCTCCACGGACGCCATCCGCTCGCGCGAGCCACCTACCACGGCCACCCCGTGGTGCGAATCGACCCCCGCGTCGCCCAACCCCGGAAAGTGCTTGATCGCCGAGGCCACGCCGGCCCACTGGAGCCCGCGGACCATCGCCGCCCCCAGTCGCCCGACCTCGGCCGCGTCGTCGCCGAACGAACGGATGCCGAGCGCGGGGTTGGCCGGGTTGGTGGCCACGTCCATGACCGGGGCGTAGACGACGTTGACGCCCATGGCCCGGACCTCACGCCCGATCGCCTCCCCCACCCGCTCCGTGAGGTCCGCATCGCCGACCGCGCCCAGGGCCATGTGGCCGGCGAACGCGGTCGGTCCGTCGCCGAGCGCGAGGAACTGGCCGCACTCCTGGTCGGCCGCGATGAGGAGCGGGAGGGCGGCCGCGGCTGTACCGCCGTCGGCCGCGGCCGCGCCGCGGTCGGCCGCGCGCTGGACCGCGTCGGTCAGCTCGCGGAGCTGCCCGGGCGACCCGACGTTGTGGTGCCGGAAGACCGTCATGCCCGCGGCCGGCGCCTCGGTCAGCCGGTCCGCGACCCGGGCCGGCAGCCGCTCGCCCACGAACGCGACCATCACCCGACCCAGGACCGCGCGGTCGGTCAAGGCGTCACCCCTTGACCGCGCCGGCCAGCCCGCGCACGAAGTACCGCTGGACCACGATGAAGAACAGCAGGATCGGCACGACCGTGATCGTCACCCCGGCCGCGATCGAGCGGAAATCGGACTGGAAGAAGCTCTGGAGCGCGGCCAGTCCGACCGGCAGGGTCAGTCCCTCCTTCGTGTGCAGCATCAGCGATGGCCACAGGAAATCGTTCCACGACGTGACGAACGTGAAGATCGCGACGGCCGCCAGCGATGGCCGGACGATCGGCAACAGGATCGACCACCAGACCCGCCACTCCCCGGCGCCGTCGACGCGCGCGGCGTCGGTGAGATCGTTCGGCACGCCCCGGAAGGCCTGCCGCAGCAGGAAGATGTTGAAGGCGCTCACGAGGTTCGGGAAGATCAACGCCGGCAACGAGTCGTAGTACCCGAAGACATTGACCGCGAGGATGAAGCTCGGGATGTAGGTCAGCTGCGCGGGCACGATGAGCGTCGCCAGCAGCGCGTAGAAGATCGTCGAGCGCCCTCGGAAGCGCATCTTCGCCAGCGGATAGGCGGCCATCGCGGCGACGAGGACGTTGAGCAGCCCCACCGACACCGCCACGATCAGGCTGTTCATGAAGAACGTCGGGATCGGGAGCGTCTCGAGGACGCGCTGGTATGCCGCGAACGTCGGGTCGCTCGGGATGATCTGGGGCGGGATCGAGTAGACCGGGTCGTTCGGGCCCTTGAGCGACGTCATCAGCATCCAGAAGAACGGGAAGACCGTGATGACGGCCAGGGCGACGAGCACCACGTACCAGGCCGCGCTCGAGGCGACGGCCCGCGGACGGCGCCCGCTCCGAGCCCGCTGGCGTCCGGCCAGGGGCACCGCCACCCGGACCGTTGGAGCGTCGCTCATGCGTCGCCCTCCTCGCGTCGATCGAGGATCCGGACGTTGAAGATCGAGAAGACGAGCGTGATGGCGAGCAGGGCGATGGCGATCGCCGAGGCGTAGCCCGCGTGGCTGTTGATGAAGGCCTGTTTCCAGAGGTAGAAGACCATCGTCACGCCACTGTCGAGGATCCCGCCGGTCCGGTTCGTCAGCACGTATATCTCGTCGAACACCTTGAGCGCGGCGAGGCTCGAGATGACCGCCACGAACACGATCTGCGGCCGCAGGCCGGGCAGGCTCACATGGCGATGCTTCTGGAAGTCGTTGCAGCCGTCGATCCGGGCCGCGTCGTAGAGCTCCTCGGGGATGTTCTGGAGCCCGGCGAGGAAGATGACCGAGTAGTAGCCGACGCCTGCCCAGATGGTGAGCAGCATCGCGATCGGCAGGACGAGCGACGGGGTCGTGAGCCACTGGACGGGCTGGTCGATGAGCCCCCACGACTGGAGGATCCCGTTGAGGAACCCGTTCCGGTCGAACAGCCAGCGCCAGGCGAGGCCGATGGCGATGCTGCCACTGACCGCAGGCACGAAGTACAGCGCCCGGAAGATGTGGATGCCACGCATGTGGCGGTTGACGACGATGGCGAGCACGATCGAGAGCACGATCAGGATCGGCGTGACCAGCAGGTACACGAACGAGTGGACCACGGCCAGCCGGAATGTCTCGTCATCGACCAGCTTCGCGAAGTTGTCGAGCCCGACCCACACCGGCGGCGTCGCGATGTCGTAGTCGGTGAAGCTGTAGTAGACGACCGCGATGATCGGGTAGACGACGAAGATGCCCAGCAGGACCAGGGCCGGCAGCAGGAACGTGTATGGCGTGAGCGAGCGCTTCCTGGTCATGTCAGCCCCGTGATCGTACGTTGCGTTGACGACGCTGGCCCGCCCCGGGCGGGACGGGCCAGCGGTCGGTTGCGAACCCGGGGACCGGGTCGCGGAGCCGGTGAGGCCTACTTCAGGAGCTTGTTCGCGTCGGCGACGGCCTTGTCGAGCGCCGCCTGCGGGGCGGTGCCGGCGAAGATCGCCGATTCGATCGCCTTGCGGACGATGTCGTTGACGTCGGCCTTGTTGGGAACGGTCGGAACGATGTCCTGGTACGTCGCGACGGTCTCCTTGGCGAGGGACCGCGCGGCATCCTCGATCGCCGCCGGGGCCGAGGAGAAGAACGGGTCGTCGTACGCCGCCGGCGAGGATGGGTAGATCGCGACCTGCTTGGAGAACTGGACCATGCTCCGCGGGTTCGTGAAGAACTGCGCGAGGGCGATGGACGCATTCGGGAACTTGGTGTCCTTCTTGACCGAGATCGACATCAGGCCCTTGCCCGCCACGCCGGACTTGCCGAGCGGCGAGGGGACCATCGCGAGGTTGCCATAGAGGGTGGCGTTGGTGTCCTTGACCTGGCGGGCCAGGTTCGGGCCCGTCGCGTAGAACGGCGCGGCGCCGGCCGAGAAGGCGTTGAGGCCGATGCGGTCGTCACCTGTCAGGACCGTCGTGTCGAGGGTCCCGGCCTTGTTCATGTCGACGTACATCTGCAGCCACGCCACGCCTTCGGGCGAGTTGAAGGCGAACGACTTGTTGTCGGCGCTGAAGACCTTGACGCCGCCCTCGTAGACCATCTGCGCGAGCAGGTCGCTGACGGTCAGACGGATCGCGCACTGCGCCCCGGCCTTCTCGAGGATCGTCGCGCAGAGTGCGGGCAGGCCATCGATGGTCTTGGGGAACGCGTCGACGCTGACGCCGGCCTTGTCCATGATCGCCTTGTTGATCAGCTCGACGTTGAGGCCCTGGTACCAGGGGAACTGGTAGTTCACGCCGTCGATGAGCTGCTGCTTCCAGAGGTTCGGGAAGTAGATGTCCTGGACGGGCTTCGGGACCGTGCTGTCGAGACCGAGCAGCAGGCCCTTATCCGCGTATTCGCTGACCCAGCCCTCGCTGACCGAGAGGTTGATGACGTCCGGGGCGATGCCCGCGGCGAACGCGTTGTTGAGGTCGTCCTTGAACGTGCCCTGGTGGTCCTCCCAGTTGACCGTGACGCCCGGGTAGGTCTCCTGGAATCGGGCGATGGTCGTCTTGATGTAGTCGTCGAACGTCGGCGACAGGAAGAACGTCCAGAAGGTGATTGTGGCGCCCGGCTCGATGCCGGTGATGACCGCCTCGGCCGGATCGGCGGCGAGGACTTCGGCGGTTGGAGAGGCTGCCGGAGCCGATGCCTCGGCCGACGCGGCCGGGGACGATGGGGCGGCCGTCGGCGGTGCGGCCGATGCGGTGGCCGGCGCCGTCGTGGCGGCTGGTGAACAGGCGCCCAGGACCAGCGCGAGCAGCGCGGTCAGGGTGATCGCTCGTCGAGTGTTCATGCTCCTCCTTTTCTCCTCCAGGGACTAGGTCCGGTGGTGGCTGTGGGGTCGTGCCGGTCGGTCGGGTCGTGGCCGGTCGACGGGTGGTCGCGGGGTTCGCGCGTCACGCACCTCCTTCCGCCGCAAGCGGGGTGCGGGTGCCTTGCAGAGCCTGCTGGGCGATCGCGACCGCGCCCCAGGCCCCGGCATCGGCACCGGCCGGCAGGGATTCGACGACGTCGGCCGGGAGCAGTTCGCCGGCCGTCGGCGAGGCGGCGCGCAGGCGCTCGAGCTCGCGTCGGATCGGGTCCATGAATGGTTCGCCGGCATGGGAAACCCCACCCCCGACGACGACCCGCCCGACGTCGTAGGCCATCACCAGGAGGTGGATGGCCCAGGCCAGACGGCGGCCGACGTCCTCGACCAGCTCGCAGGCGAGCGGGTCGCCGGCGGCCGCGGCTTCATAGACGTCGCGTGCCGTGAGCGCGGCCGGGTCGAGGGCGGCGAGGGTCGACGCGCGGCCAGATTCGATCAATGCGGTGGCGCGACGGGCGATGGCCGGGCCTGAGACGAAGGCCTCGAGGCAGCCGCGCTGGCCGCAGGCGCAGACTGGGCCGTTCGGGTCGAGGATGGCGTGCCCGATCTCGCCGGCGAGGCCGCGGGCGCCACGGTGGAGCCGGCCATCGAGGATGAGCCCGGCCGCGATGCCGGTCCCGACCGCGAGATAGGCGATGTCGTCGGCCGCGCCGAGGACGCGCCGCCGGTGCAGGCCGACGGCGGCGGCACGGGCGTCATTCTCGATGACGCACGGGCGGCCGAGCCGTCGTTCGAGGGCGTCCCGCAGGGCCAGGTCGTTCCAGCCCAGGTTGACCGCGAGGGTCACGTGGCCGGTCACCGGGTCCACGCGGCCGGGCACACCGATCCCGACGACCGCGACGTCCGTGAGGTTGGCGCCCGCGCCCTGCAACGCGAGGTCGATGACCGCGGCGATCGCGTCGGCGGCCCCGTCCTGGTCGGCCACCGACGAGGTGTTCGTGGCCCGACCGAGGACGGCGCCGTCGGGGCCCGTGACGAGCACGGCGATCTTCGTGCCACCGACATCGACTCCCACGACGAGGGTGTCGGCGGCGGGCGTGGCAGACACGTCGGGCGTGGCAGACACGTCGGGCGTGGCAGACACGTCGGGCGTGGCAGACACGTCGGGCGTGGCAGACACGTCGGGCGTGGCAGACACGTCGAGCGTGGTCGGCTTGGTCGGCGTGCCTGGCATCGAGGTCATCTCGGTCAGCCGTGGACCGTCAGGCCGAGTTCGTCGGTCAGCAACAGCGCGCACGCGCCCAGGAGCGTCAGGTCGTCCCCTGTGCCGCCGTCGACGACCCGTGTTTCGCGGGCCAGCGGGCCGAGCGAGCGGCGCGTCGCCTCGTCGCGGATGGCCTCGAGCCACGGCTCGCCCAGGACCGTCACCGCGCCGTGCACCACGATGCGGCGAACATCCAGGATGCCGATGAGGTTGGCGATCGCGGCGCCGAGCGCCCGGCCGGCCGCCCTCGTGACCGCGAGAGCGGCTTCGTCACCCTGCGCGGCCGCCATGGCCAGGGTCTGCAGGTCGGTAGCTGGGGCGCCGGCCGCCGCCGCGGCACGGAGGATGGCCGGCGCGGACGCGATGGTCTCGAGGCAGCCGAACCGGCCGCAGTGGCACTCGGCCCCATCGGGCTCGACGACGATGTGTCCGATCTCGCCGGCACCATCGCCGTCGCCGCCGAACAACTCGCCGCCGAGGACGAGACCGGCGCCGATCCCGCGCCCCACCTTGATCGCCACGAGATTCTCCGGGCGATCCTCGCCCTCGAAGAGGTAGGTCGCGATGGCGGCCGCGCGCGAGTCGTTGACGACGACGGTCGGGAGGCCGAACCGGTCGTGCAGCGTCCGGCCGAGCGGGAGGTCCGTCCAGTCGAGGTTGACGGCCCAGCGGATCGTGCCATCGCCCCCGACGATGCCGGGGGTGCCGACCCCGATGCCGAGGATCGGCTCGTGCGGGCCGGCGAGGATCTCGTCGATCAGGTCGTGGACGAGCGCGAGGGCCTTGTCGCCGTCGGCACCCTCGAGGTCGCGGGTGGCCCGTCGGAGGATGGTGCCGCGCAGGTCGAGCAGGCCGGCCGTGAACGTGCGCTCGCCGAGGTCCAGGGTCACGACATGGCGAGCGTCATCGACGAGCTCGACAAGGGTCGGTGCCTTGCCGCCGGTCGAGGGGGCCTTGCCGGCGTCGCGGGCCAGGCCTTCCTGCTCCAGTTCGGCGACGAGCTCGCCGACGCTCGTGCGGGTCAGGCCGGTGAGCCGGGCGATGGCCGCGCGGGAGATCGGCCCGAGGTCGTAGAGCGCGCGGAGGACCAGCGATGCGTTGTGGGCGCGGGTCTGCGCGTGGGTCGCCTTGGATGGGAATTCCGTGCGTGCCAAGTGTCCTCCGTCGCCGGTCCTTGCCGTAACCACCCCGGTCCTTGCCGTGACGCACCGGGTCGTCGCCGTGATCCACCGGGTCGTCGCCGTGACGCACCCGGTTGTCGCCGTGACGCACCGGGTCGTCGCCGTGACGCACTTTGTCCAGTGAGTTGGCAAAGCCCTGTTCGGCGGCATCCTAGCGCGCCGCCACCACTTTGTCCATACCCCGGACAAAGAAACGGGCGGCTGCGGAGCCACTCCGCCAGGCTGCGGAGCCACTCCGCCAGGCTGCGGAGCCACTCCGCCAGGCTGCGGAGCCACTCCGCCAGGCTGCGGAGCCACTCCGCCAATTCGACTCCGCGGTGGCACGTAGGCGGGCTTCCGGCCCGCTCGAGGCCCATCCATGGCCGCCTGCGCACTGGTGACACGCTCGGCCACGCTCAGCCACCCTCGCCGCCGCGCGTCACGGCAGCGAATCCAGGCGTCCACCTCGCCTAACTGCCACCACGAGCCGGTTTTGGCGGAGTTGCGGCCCGCTGTGCTCGGCCCCAGCCTCCGAATCCCGATGCGCGGGGCTCAGATCGCCGTTACCGTGCCGACGGACGCGCTCGATGACCATGCTCGGAGGAGACCTGATCGCACCCACGCAACCCGCGACCCGCCGCGGTTCCGTCGCCGAGGTGCTGCGCGCGTCGCTCAAGCTCGGGCTGACCTCATTCGGCGGCCCGATCGCGCACATCGGCTACTACCGAGCGGAGTACGTCACCCGCCGAGGCTGGCTCGACGACGCCTCGTTCGCGGACCTCGTCGCACTCGCCCAGGGGCTGCCCGGACCGGCGAGCAGCCAGCTCGGGATCGCGATCGGCACGCGACGGGCGGGTGTCGCGGGCGGGCTCGCGGCATGGGTCGGGTTCACGCTCCCGTCCGCGATCGCGCTGACCCTGTTCGGGTTGTTCGCGGCCCGCACCGACCTGACGCACGCCGGCTGGATCCACGGCCTGAAGCTCGCCGCGGTCGCCGTGGTGGCCATGGCCGTCTGGTCGATGGCGCGCAACCTCGCCCCGGACTGGCCGCGACGGATCGTCGCGGCGGTCGCCGCCGCGATCGCCCTGGCCTGGGCGACGCCCTTCACCCAGGTCGCGATCATCGCGGGTGGGGCCGTCGTCGGGTCGCTGGTCCTGCGGCCCACCACGACCGACGTGCCCGGACCCGAACCGAGCCCCGTCTCGCGCAGGGTCGGGCTCGTGTGCCTCGTGCTCTTCGTCGTGCTGCTCCTCGGCCTCCCGCTTCTGCGCGCCGCCGACGGTCAGCCGGTCGCCCTGTTCGAGAGCTTCTTCCGTGCCGGCTCCCTCGTCTTCGGTGGCGGACATGTCGTGCTGCCGCTGCTGCACACGAGCGTCGTCGACCCAGGCTGGGTGACCGATGGCGCGTTCCTTGCCGGGTACGGCGCGGCGCAGGCGGTGCCCGGACCGCTCTTCACGTTCGCGGCGTACCTCGGCGCCGTGGCTATCGTCCCGCCGAATGGCGTCGCCGGGGCTTGCATCGCACTCGTCGCGATCTTCCTGCCGTCGTTCCTGCTCGTCTTCGGCGCGCTGCCGTTCTGGGACTGGCTGCGCCGTTCGGGTGGAGTCCGCCGGGCCCTCGCCGGGACCAACGCGGCCGTCGTCGGGATCCTCCTCGCGGCGCTCTACACGCCCATCTGGACCGGGGCGATCACGGGACCGTTCGACGTGGCCGTGGCGGGAGCCGGGCTCGCGCTGCTCCTGACCGGGCGGGTGCCGCCGGTGGTCGTGGTCGCGCTTGCGGCGATCGCCGGGCAGGTCATGGGCTAGGCGGATCTGTCCGGGTCCGGGCGTGCCGAGCCGCCCTGTGCGAGCCGGGGCACTCCCGCGGCCGACCGCGCCGCCGGGCGAGTGGATCGAGCCTTCGGGCGTACTCGCCTGACTGGCGCGGCCGTGCCGGTCACACGCGAGTCTGCGTGCCACATCGAGAGCACAGCCACGGATCCGTCTGGATCCGCCAACCACGCTCGGACCCGCCGGCCGTCGTCGGGGTACGCCGCGCGGAGCGTCGTGCGGTGGTCGGCGATCCGGCGCTCGTTCGTCCGGCCGTCGGCCACGACGAGCCAGGCAGACACCGTGCGTGGGTCCCAGCCACGCTCGAGCGCGATGTCGCGGGCAAGTCGGCGCTTGCGGTCGAACGTGCCGAGCATCTCGCCGACGTCGACGATCTCGGTCTTGACCTCGATCACGAGCAGGGCCCGCCGGCCCGGGTGCCACGCGAGGATGTCGATCACGCCTCGCTCACCCCAGATCGAAAACGAAACCTCGGGCAGCACCTCCCAGCCCGGGGAGTCGCGCCGCAGCCCTGCCATGATCGACTCGACGAGCGTCGCGTGCCGGGCGCTCACCATGCGATCGAGGTCACCGCCGCGCGACCGCAGCCGGATCTCCACGCGGAGCTCGAGGTGGGCGCAGACGCGCCGCAGGGTTCTGATCCGAACCTCGTCGAGATGCCCTCGCTCGATCCGCGACAGGTTCGAGGTCGAGATCCCCACCTCCGCCGCGACATCCGCCAGCCGTTTCCGGCGCCGGACCCGGACCGTGCGGATCGCCGTCCCGACCTGCTGGTCATCCATGTCCATGATCGTGACGGGCGGGGCTTACCTGGCGCTTACCGCGGCCGCGCCCGAGCCCCGCGCCCGTGCCCGCGGCCGAGCCTGTGCCCGCGCCCCGCGCCCCGAACGCCGCGCCCGGGCCCGCGCCCCGAAACGCCGGGGAACTCCGCCAGATCGTCGCCGCTGTGGCACGTAGGCGAGGTTCGGGCGCTCGACCCTGGCCGATCGCCGGATCAGGACGCGACGCCACGCACGACCGGCGCCTGGCTCGACCCCACCCGAGCCGGATTCAGGCCGGCGACGCCCCCGGACCCCGCCTAGCTGCCACAACGGGGTGGTTTTGGCGGAGAAGGGTTCCACGGCCAGGCCCGCCGCCGGCCGCCGCCGGCCAGGCCCGCCGCCGCGCGGGCCCGCCGCTCGGGACCCACCGCTCGGGACCCGCCGCTCGGGACCCGCCGCTCGGGACCCGCCGCTCGGGACCCGCCGCTCGGCCCGCGGCCGCCGCCCGGCCCGCCGCCCGGGCCGCCGCCCGCGCCACGCCACGATACCGCACACCCGTTCGATTTGATACCATGTGCACGACCCGTGGACAAGCCACTCCCCGACCGTGGACAACCCCGGCACGCAACGTGGACGAGCCACCGTCCAGCGTGGAAGAACGGCCCCCGAGCGTGGGCCAAGCGTGGAAACACGCAACCACCACATCTAGCGTCCGGGCACGCAATCGCACCACTACATGTTGTGGTTTGGGGCTTGACTGTGCCTACCCGCAGGCGTATCGTTCTCAGGTCGCCCAAGAGAACCGAGAACGCCCGACACGCTCCCCAGCCGGCCAGATCCGCCGGTCCGAGAGCGGCCCCCAGGACCACTCGGCAGCACAGACGACACGACTATGCGGCAGCTACGCCAAAGGCGCTGGGAGCAGCCGCTCGGGGAACCGGATGGAGGTACAGGACGCATGGCTCGTGGGACCGCCAGCACCGCCCAGGCCACGGAACGGGGAACCAAGGCAACCGGCGCGCACGCAACACAGGTCGCTCAGACCCACGGCCGCCACGCCGGCCCCTGGGGCGCCTCGTTCGATGGCACGGAACCCGACGGCAAGACCCCGGTCAAGGGGCTGACCTTCGAGCGTCGCTGGACCCGCCCCGGCGTCCATCCCTACGACGAGATCACCTGGGAGTACCGGACCGCCGGCATCGCCAACGAGAGCGGCAAGTCCGTCTTCGAGCAGAAGGACGTCGAGGTCCCCGACTTCTGGAGCCAGCTCGCCACCAACGTCGTCGTGAGCAAGTACTTCCGCGGCCACCTCGGGACTCCCGAGCGCGAGACCAGCGTGAAGCAGCTCATCGATCGCGTCGTCAACACCATCGCGGCCTGGGCCGAGACCCAGCACTACTTCGCGACGGACGCGGACCTCGGGGCCTTCCAGGCCGAGCTGACCCACCTGATCGTCCACCAGAAGATGGCGTTCAACTCGCCGGTCTGGTTCAACGTCGGCATCGAGCAGCGGCCCCAGTGCTCGGCCTGCTTCATCAACTCGGTCGACGACACCATGAGCAGCATCATGGATCTCGCCAAGACCGAGGCCATGCTCTTCAAGTTCGGCTCGGGCGCCGGCTCCAACCTGAGCACCATCCGGAGCTCCAGGGAGAAGATGGCCGGCGGCGGCACGGCCTCAGGCCCCGTCAGCTTCATGAAGGGCTACGACGCGTTCGCCGGCGTCGTGAAGTCGGGCGGCAAGACCCGCCGCGCGGCGAAGATGGTCATCCTCGATGCCGGGCATCCGGACGTCATGGACTTCATCGATTCGAAGGCGCACGAAGAGCAGAAGGCCTGGGCCCTCATCGAGGCCGGCTACGACCCGAGCTTCACCGGCGAGGCCTACGGCAGCGTCTTCTTCCAGAACGCGAACCACAGCGTCCGCGTGACCGACGAGTTCATGCAGGCCGTCGTCGACGACAAGGAGTGGACCACCCACGCGGTCGTGGCGCCGCACGAGGCGATGGACACGTTCAAGGCCCGCGACATCTTCCGCAAGATGGCCGAGGCGGCCCACGTCTGCGGCGACCCGGGCATCCAGTACGACACCACCATCAACGACTGGCACACCAGCTCGAACACGGATCGCATCCACGCGAGCAACCCGTGCTCCGAGTACATGTTCCTCAACGACACCGCGTGCAACCTCGCCAGCCTCAACCTGATGAAGTTCGTCCGTGACGACGGCGAGTTCGATGCCGAGGCGTATCGCTACGCGGCCAAGCTGACCATCACGGCGCAGGAGATCCTGGTCGACAACGCCAGCTACCCGACGCCGCGCATCGAGGAGAACTCCCACAAGTTCCGCCCGCTCGGGCTGGGCTACGCCAACCTCGGGGCCCTGCTCATGAGCCGTGGCCTCGCCTACGACTCCGACGAGGGCCGGAATTACGCGGCCACCCTCACCGCGATCATGCACGGCGAGGCGTACAAGCAGTCGAGCATCGTCGCGCGCGACCACGGCGGCCCGTTCGCCGAGTACAAGGTCAACGAGGCGCCGTTCCTGCGGGTCATCAAGAAGCACCGCAACGCGGCCTATGCGATCCCGACCGCCGGCGTCCCCAAGGACCTCCTGCGCCACGCGACCGAGGCCTACGACGAGGCGCTCCAGCTGGGCGAGCAGTACGGCTACCGCAACGCCCAGGTCACCGTGCTCGCGCCCACCGGGACCATCGCCTTCATGATGGATTGCGATACCACCGGCGTGGAGCCGGACATCGCGCTCATCAAATACAAGAAGCTCGTCGGCGAGGGCTTCCTCAAGATCGTCAACCAGACCGTGCCGGCCGCCCTACGCAAGCTCGGCTACGGCGCCGAGGAAGTCGACGAGATCCTCGCGTACCTCATGGAGCACGAGACCATCGAGGGCGCCCCGCACCTCAAGCCACAGCACCTGCCGGTCTTCGACTGCGCGTTCAAGCCGGCCAACGGCGAGCGGTCCATCCACTACATGGGCCACGTCCGGATGATGGGCGCCATCCAGCCGTTCATCAGTGGCGCCATCAGCAAGACCGTCAACATGCCCGAGGCCGCCACGGCCGAGGAGATCGAGCGGGTCTACCTCGAGGGCTGGAAGCTCGGCCTCAAGGCGATCGCCGTCTACCGCGACAACTCGAAGCGCAGCCAGCCGCTGTCGACCTCGAAGAAGTCCGGCGACTCGACCGCCGACGCCGTCGATTCCGCAGTCGTCGAGAAGCTCCGCAAGCAGCTGGCGAAGGCGCAGGCCGAAGCCGGACTCCCCCATCGACGCCGGCTCCCGTCGGAGCGCGACGCCGTCACCCACAAGTTCGAGATCGCCGGCCACGAGGGCTACATCACCGTGGGCCTCTATCCCGATGGCCAGCCCGGCGAGATCTTCCTCAAGATGGCGAAGGAGGGTTCCACGGTCTCGGGGTTGATGGACTCCTTCGCCACGACCGTTTCCGTGGCACTCCAGTACGGCGTGCCGCTGCGCGACCTGGTCAACAAGTTCGCGCATGTCCGGTTCGAACCGAGTGGCTTCACCGGCAACCCGGAGATCCCGATCGCGAAGTCGACCGTGGACTACATCTTCCGGTGGCTCGGTTCGCGCTTCCTGTCCCCGGACGACAGGGCAACGTTGGGTCTCATCGACCGCTCCGCGATCGTGGCGGATGCCCCGGCCTCCTCCCTGGGCTCCGCTGCGGTCGTCGGAGATGTCGCGGATGGGCCAGTTTCGTCGGCCGAGGCGGTCGCACGCCAAGAGGCGACCACCCCGGCCGTCGAGCCCTCGCCGGCGCCGGCGGCGGACCAGGCCGCGGATGCCGGAGACCCACCGACCGCCACGGCCGTGGCCGCATCCCCGGTCGAGGCCTCACCCAACGAGCTCGCGGTCATCGCGACCAACGGCCACACGAACGGCCACGGCGCCAACGGCAACGGCAACGGCGCGAAGGCCGCCGGCGGTTCCGCGCCCGGCGTCATCACGATGAACCTCGGCCCGACCAAGGTCAGCTTCCAGACCCAGGCCGACGCCCCGTCATGTGCCGACTGCGGCTCGATCATGGTCCGCAACGGCAGTTGCTACAAGTGCCTCAACTGCGGCTCAACATCGGGTTGCAGCTGACATAGGTGGTCGTGGTTTCCTGAGACCCAAAGGGGGAAGCCAGCGAGGCAGCCAACGCGCACACCGGCTACGGCATGCCGATCGGTGGGGTGCTCATCGCCGATCGTGCGGTCATGCCGTGCGGAGCACGTCGGTGCCGTCCTCGTTCCGGGCGGCGAGGACCACCGTGTCGCCTCGGCCTCGGGCAACGCACTCGTACGTGGGCAACACCTACAACGACAAGTTCAGCGCCTTCGACATCAACTGACAACACTGTCGGTGGCCGCAGGCCCCAGCCCAGGGTCCACAGGAGCGCAGAACGGTGCCTACGGCATCGACCAGCCGGCAGGCGGGACGGTGAAGGCGACCAAGCTCGCCGTCCACGGCGGAACTGGTGATGGGATCGCTCCGCTGACCGGCACGTCCCGGGCGAGGGCCACAGCAGCGACCTTGTCGGTCCCGGAGAAGCTGACCCAGCCGTGCATCGTGCGCCCGGGCAGTATCAGCGGGCCGAAGCACAGAGGCGGCGACCCGACCCCCGGCCAGAGAACGCCACAGTCGAAGCGACCGGGCTCGATGTAGATCCGGGCGATGGACTGACCGAGCGGCTCGACGACCGCACGGACCGCAGCGATGGCCGACGGACAGGGATCACCAGCGAGGCCCGAGGGCAGCGGGCCTTCCTCGGGCACGCAGATCTGCGTCTCGGCCGGTGTGCTCGTCGGGAGGCTCACGGACGGGGACGGGGAAGAGGCGCTGGGGGACGGTGCCGCCGACGGCGACGGGCCGATCGGCACGACGCTCGGGGCGATCGCAGTGGTCGGCCTTGGGGACGGCACAGGCGTCGCGCACCCAGCGAGGAGCGCACAGAGCGTGGCGATGGCGATCAACTTCATCGTCAGGCAGACGGTGCGCGTGCAGGATCGGTTGCGCAAGGGCTTCCGGTCCGACTCCGCGCACTGGCCATCGCCGACGTCGCGGGTCGCGCCCGAGGATCCCCGCCATCGCCGTCTCGGCCGCGACATCCCGGATGCTCGGTTCGCGCCAGCCGCCGGCAGCCACTCCACCCATGCTCGCGATCATGCACGCGGCCAGATCGAGACCAAGTGGCGACGACTCAAGGGGGCTCCGCCTTTCCCCGTGATGGTTGCCTCGACGAGCCTTGTCATGGGCAGGCGGCGGACTTCTCGGCGATCAGGATCGTGTCGTCGAGGACCCAACCGACCTTGCCTTCAACGTCTATCTGGAAGTACCGCTGCTGCTTCCCGGCGAAATCGGCCACGACGGTATCGGATGGGCTGTAGTCGCCGACCGGGACGCGGCCGAGCTCGAGACTGAACAGGTCAGGCTTGTCGTACATGCTGACCAACGGATTCGAGATCGTGAGGACGCAGGACGTGGTGTCACCAGACGGAGTCGGCGGCGCCGTTTGCGACGACTGCGCCGTGGGGATGGGAGTAGACACCGACGGGATCGGAGAGGGCGACGGATTGGTCGTGGGCAGGCGGATGATGTCCGCGATCAGCAGGGCGATCACGATGAGCACGAGCCCGAGCACGAGGCACACGGCACGGATCGCCGACGTCGCAGGCGCTGGGATGTCCGATCCGGCAAGGCGCACCGGCTTGCCCAGGACGGCCACCAGGAGAAGGGCGAGTCCAGCCGTGGCGAACAGCAGTGCGATCGGACCTGCCATCGGACTTCACCGCCTCCCTCGGCCGCGCGCCGTCGCTATCCCGGCTGAGCGTCTCGATCGTCGGCCGAAACGGAGCCTACACTGGCGACCGTGCCAAATCGTCTCCGGTCGAGACCGACTCCCCTATCAGCGCACGGAGGGACACATGGACTTCAACAGCATCCTCATCGGGTCCGACGATCCGGCGCGCCTTGTCGAGTACTACACCAAGGTGCTCGGCGAGCCGACGTTCTCGGATGGCGGGTACGGTGGCTGGAAGATCGGCTCGGGCTGGGTCACGATCGGGCCGCACTCCGAGGTCCATGGCAAGAACGTCAGCCCCGGCAGGATCATCTGGAACATCGAGTCCGACGACGTCAAGGGCGACTTCGAGCGGATGAAGGCCGCCGGGGCGATCGTCGTCGCCGAGCCGTACGTCTTCGAGGCGCCGCCCGACGTCGAGCTCCCGCCCGACGCATCGATGACGACGACCTCGATCGCGACGTTCGCCGACCCCGACGGCAACTACTTCCAGGTCACGAGCCCGATGATGACGTAGTCCGGGCCGGATCGCCGCCTACTTGGCGATCTCCCAGATGTGGCCCGCGGGATCCTGGAAGCTGGCGGTCCGGATCCCCCAGGGCCGGTCCATCGGGCCGTTCAGCAGCGTCACGCCGCGCGCGGCAAGGTCCGCGCACATGGCGTCGACGTCGTCGACGTCGATGGTGAACTGCTGGCGCGATCCGGCGTCCCGCGCCGCCACGGCGGCAGGCCCGATCAGCCCGGGCGCCTCCTCGACCTTGAGCAGGTTGATGAGGGTATTCCCGAAGTTGAAGACCGCGGAGTCGTCGTCCTCGTAGTGGACTGGCAGGCCGAAGACGTCCTGGTAGAACGCCTTGGTCGCCGCCAGGTCCTCGACGAACAGTGTGATGGCACTGATGCCGCTTGGCCACGAACCCATGTTCTGCACCTCATCTCGGGGAGCGGCGGCCATGATGGCACCGCGTCGCGTCCGACGACCTTCAGACCGGGCCGACCACCCGAGCTCATCGGCCGCGCGCCTCGTTCAGCATGGGCGCACATCGATGAGTTCTGCGACCAGGCTCGGTCTGACATCTATCGAACCCACGGGGCGCGGATGAGAGGAGCCGAACGATGGCCACGACCGACGGGACCAGCCGGGCCACCGGCACCGGGCAGTACGCCGAGGTCAACGGGATCAACCTCTATTACGAGACGCACGGCACGGGCCGGCCGCTGGTCCTGCTCCACGGCGGTCTCGGCTCGGGCGAGATGTTCCCGCAGCTGGTGACGGCGCTCGCGTCGGACCACCAGGTCGTCGTGCCCGACCTCCAGGGCCACGGCCGGACGGCCGACATCGATCGCCCGATGGACGTCCAGGTGATGGCCGGCGACATCGCGGCCCTGATCGCCCATCTCGGACTCGAGAAGCCCGACATCGTGGGCTACTCGCTCGGCGGCGGCGTCGCCTTCTTCACCGCGTCCCGACACCCGGAGCTCGTCGGCAAGCTGGTCATGGTCTCGACGAACATCCGGCGCACTGCGATCTACGCGGACATGCTCGGCCAACAGCAGCAGCTCAGCGCCGCGGCGGCGGAGTTCATGAAGGACACGCCGATGTACCAGCTCTACCAGCGGGTAGCGCCGCGGCCCGAGGACTTCGGCCGCCTGCTCGACAAGATCGGCCAGTCGATGGCGAAAGACTTCGACTTCACCGAGGAGTTCCGCGGACTCACGGTGCCGACGCTCTTCGCTTGCGCCGACACCGACATGTTCCCGCCAAGCCACGCGGTCGAGGTGTTCGCACTACTCGATGGCGGCCAGCGAGACGGCGGCTGGATGGCCGAGGGTCGCCCGGCCGGCGGCCACGCGCTCGCGATCATCCCCGGCACGACCCACTACAACGTCACCACATCGCCGGCGTTTGCCGCCGCGACGCTAGCGTTCCTGGACGCGCCGGGGGCGTAGGTCAGAGGCCCGAGAACATCGGCGTCGCGGCGCTCACGACGCCGGAGGTCAACGCCTCCGGTCGGGCCTGGGCACGAATCAGCGCCTCGAGATCGGCGAGCGCGGCGGCGATATCGGGGTCCGCGGCCTCGTGGTGGCCCTCGACGGTCACGAGGATCTCGGTCGTCGTCGGGCCGGAGGCGCTCTCGGCCGACTGGCGCCAGCACCAGCGTCGGGCGCAGACGAGGCCGGCCTCGTCGACGAAGATCACCTCGCCAGGCTCGGGTGACTCGCGCTGGCCCGAACCGAGATCCGTGAACGCCTCCGCTCCGGTCGCGAGGCGGACCGTCAAGCCGCCGGTCATGGCCCTCCGGTCGAAGACGGCAACCGGCAGCCCGTACCTGATGCTGACGAGGTTGCCGATGTCGACGAGCGTGTTGATGGACGGGATCGAGCCCTGCTTGGTCAGCCGGCGGAGGAGCGCCTCGGCGGCCGAGCGGTAGGCCGTCGGATCGACACCGAAGGCGCGGAACGCGCGCCGCCAGGCGGCAAGGCTTGGCAGCTCCGACAGCGGGGTGTCGCCGATCCTGGCGATGACCGTCGCCTGCTCCGCATGGAACGCTTCGACAAGGTCGGCCGGGGATCGTCCGTTCGTGACCGCGACGGCATGGATCGCGCCACCCACGATCATCGGAAACCGGGCGGCGATCGCCGGGTCGTAGCTGAAGATCGGGCCCGCTCCACGCTCCGTCGGCATCGTCAGAGCTCCACGCCCTCGCCGAACCGGTCGCGGTGGTCGAGCGGGATCAGGGGCTTCTCGCCGCGGACCTTGAGTTGTTGCACGGTCCAGGTATTGCCGTCCGGGTCGCTGAAGCCGAAGAACGTGCCGCCGTCGCGCTCGTCCAAGACCATGATCTCGCTGCACTCGACGCCGCGACTCATCAGTTCCTCGCGGCCTGCCTGGGCATCGGCGACGACCAGCTGGATTCCGCGGATCGAGCCTGGCGCCATCTCGCGCTGGGCCGGCAGGTCGCCGATGACGATCGAGCAACCCGAGCCGCGCGGCGTCAGCTGGACGACGTGCATGTGCTCGTTGGTCGTGTCGTGGTCGAGGTCGAAGCCGACCTTGTCGCGGTAGAACGCCACCGACGCATCGATGTCGCTGACGGGCAGGATCACGACTTCCAGGGTCCAGTCCATCGAACTCGTCCTCTCTCGGCTCTCCAGGTCGTCGGGGCCGGAGGGAGCGTACCGTGCCAGAGCCGCGCGCCATGCTCCGGGCAGCGCCGTCCGATCGAGCTTCGGAGGGGTGCGGATGCCATCATGCTGACGACGTGACGACCCCGCCCGACTACACGCTCCGGCAGTTCCGACGGAAGACGACGCGTGGCTGGATCACGCGCCCGGTCTATCGCCGGGCCGCCCCGGGGCCGACGGTCATCCTCATCCACGAGGCGCCCGGCATCTCGGAGACGACCTTCGCGATCGCCAAACGACTGAGCGACCTGGACTACACCGTCGTCATCCCGGAGCTGTTGCGACCGGGCAGCGTCGGACCAAAGGGTCTCCGGATGGCCGTGGGCATGGTGCGGCTCTGCATCGCTCGCGAGCTGGGCGCCCTGGCCGGCGGGCAGACGGGGGCCATCGTCGAGTGGCTGCGCGAGCTGGCCCACGAGGAGGCCACGGCCAACCGCTCCCGGCCGGTCGCCGTCATCGGGATGTGCTTCTCCGGCGGCTTCGCGCTGGGCACGATCCTCGACCCGAGCGTCGGTGCCGCGGTGATGAGTCAGCCCGCGCTGCCGTTCCCCATCTGGTTCGGGCGGAGCTCCGACCTCGGCGTCTCGAAGGGCGATCTCGACCAGATCAAGGCGCGGATCGGCGCCGGCGACTGCATCCGCGTACTCCGCTTCAGTCTCGACCGCATCTCACCCGCCGAGCGATTCGCCCATGTCATGCGCGAGTTCCCAGCCGCCGAGCATTGCGAAGTCCCGTCTCACGAGAAGTCCGACCACTCCGTGCTGGCGAAGGCCGCGATCGCATCCGAGGGAACGGACCTGGAGAAGGCCTTCACCGGCACGTTGGCGTTCCTGAAGGCGCACCTGTCGGACGCGTGACGCGGCCGCTACCGCCGTGGCAGCGGGGCGCGCTCGATCACAGCTCGGTCCGCAACCCCGCGCCGATTCCGTCCGGGTACCGGGTCGTGAACGGGTACTCGGGGTCGTCCTGGAGCGTCGGGTCGTCCCAGACCTCGGTCGTCGTGCTGCGGTAGCTGAACCCGAGGTCGACGTCCGGACCATTGGCGACGACGACCCTCGAGATGGCCTGGACATCGGGGTGGCCGAAGATCGCGCCGCTCGTGGACACCAGGAACCGCTGACAGGCGAGGCGCTCGAGCAGTCGCAGGCTCGTGTTGTTCCGGCTGCCGTGATGGGCGAGCTTGACCGCCGTCACTGAGAGCGTGCCATCCCGCTTGCCCGTGAGCCGATCGAGGCCCGCGGCGATCGCCGGGGCGAGACCGTCGCCGGTCAGGAGGACGCTCTTCGCCCCGAACTCGGCGAGCACGACGACGCTGCTCCCGTTGGCCGCTGAACGATCGGTGCGGAACCGCGTTTCGGCCTCCGATCGGACGTCCGGGCGGGACCCGAGGGTCAGATCGACGCCCTTCCGCCGGGCGGCGGCGTCGACGATCTTGCGCACCTCGTCTTCGGTGCGGTTGGCATCGCGAATGACGTCGACCCACGTGCCACGCAGCCGCCGGAGCGCCGGTCGGCCGGGCGCAAGCAGGGTCAGCTTCATGCCACCGCCCAGGACGTGGCTCGGCAACGGGCCCCTGGCCGGGATCATCACGGCCTTGCCGCCGAACGCCTTGTTGTGGTGCTTCACGAGCCCATCGACCCGCAGGTCGAGCAGGCGATCGAGGATCTCGCCGTCCTTGGGGCCGAGGATCGCGTCGGCGGTCATGGGTCCGAGCGGCAGGTCTGTGGTGAGCGGCTCCAGCTGGGGCCAGCCGTTGAACCAGACGTCATCGAACGTGAGCCCGGCCGGGGGATCGGCGAGGAGCCTGAGGATCCCCCCGATATGGTCGGTGTCGATGTGCGTGACGATCAGCAGCTCGAAGTGTCGATCCGAGGGCTTGAGCTTCTCGACGCGTGACACGATGGCGTCGGCCGTGGCGGGCGTGCCGCCGTCCACGAGGAGGCGATGGAGCTTCGGCCCGCTGCCGTATTCGATCCACAGCGCGTCGCCCTGTTCGGCCGGAAGCATCTCGATGGCGAACATGACGTTGGCTACGTGAGCTTCCAGTCGGCGTCGCCGTAGCTGGTGAGGCACAGCGCCATGACCTCACCCTGGCTCAACAGCCGTCGGCGAGCCGTCAGCAGCACGTCCCCGAACGCCTCGGCCCGGTTGGCCCCGGCCTTCGCACCGGTGCGCGCCGCGAGCTCCTCGACGAGCTTGACCGCGACGTTCGCGGCATGGCTGGCGGCGACGGTCGCGACGGTGCCGACGACGATGGCCGCTTCGCGTTGCTGGAACCGGACGACGAAGCTCTGGTACTCGAGCCACGGAAGCACGGTCTCGCAGCCGAGCAGGAACACCAGCGGGCCTGGCCGCACGTCGGGGTCGCCGTTCGCGCGCTCGGCCAGTCGGACGTAGCGCTCGTTGAAGCGTCCGGCGGAGACCTGGTCTGCGGCCGCGATCTCGAGCGCGGTCTGGTTGGCACGGACGTTCTTCGCCGTGTGGGCCAGCAGCACGAGCATGTCCGGACCGCGCGCCCTGACGTCCTCGACCCACTCGGTCCAGGTGGCCGCACGCTTTGAGCCGCCCTTCGCGACCTTCGCCAGGGCCTTCCTCACAGCGGCGACGTCCGGTGCCAGGACCCGGTCGCTGTTCGCGAACAGGGCGGTCGACATCCCGCCGAGCGTGTCGCGCCCCGGCACGGGGATGCTTCGCAGGCCCGCTGCCGCACCTGCGAGCTTCGGCAGACTGGCAGCCTTGGCATGACGTTCGATGACGCGGTTCATCGCCCAGAAGCCGATCGGACACACGACCGGGATCGAGCCGTCGGCCGCCTCGGGCTGGTGGAACTTCGCGGGGTCGCAGTGCCCATCGAGCAGGGCCTGCTCGGCGTTCGGGCACATCGTCGCGTCGTCGGTCGGGGCTGGGAAGTCGTACAGGAATTCGATCGGCAGGAACGCATTGGGGTTCGCGGCCAGGATCTGGATCCGCGGCGTGCCGCCGTTCGTCGCGAGTCCGGCCGGCCATTCGGTGAACAGGCCGTTGCGCATGTCCACGCCATGGCTCGCCAGGGCGAAGATGAGGTCGACCGTGGCAGGCGATCGCAGGGTCTTGTAGTCCTCTGGTTTCTGGCCCGCCTTGCTGAGCAGGCCCTGGAGCACCTTGACCTCGTCCTTGATATCGACCGTGCGCAGCGTCGCCGCCCACGTCCCGGCCGACGCCGTTGCCCGCGGCTTGCCCTCGTCGTCGTCGTTATGGACGATCGCGAGGTCATAGGGCCGTCGCCGGTCGAGCGCGACCATCCCGGGTCGAAGGGTCGCTTCGATGCTGACCTTGAGGCCGGTCCGGGTCCCGGCGCGCCCCTCGGCTCCGGCCAGGTCCGATGTGAGGAGCGCCGTCTGCAGCACACGGTTGCGGAACTGGACGATCACCCGACCGCGGAAGCGCCCCCGGCCCGGCGTCATGAACTCGAAGCGACACGTCGTGCTCGGACCGGACGGCGGGAGCACGATCGTCGACACCATCGGCCTGGTCCGACCGCCGGCATCGAAGACGACGCGCAGCTTGTGTCGCTTCCCGTCCTGTGGCAGGGCATCGGGCGGGAGCGGGACCTTGCCCCGCTGCCAACCGCGCCGAGGTGGGCCGACATGGACGTCGAGCAGGTGGCGCGTTCGTGGCTCGAGCGGGCCGCGGGCCAGCGTCGGCTCCCCGTCGTCTCGCGGCCGTCTGACCTGCGCCTGGAGAAACCGGTCGGCGGGCCTGACGGGCTTGCCGGGCCTGGGCGATCTCGCGGCGGTCGGTGGTCTGGCCGTGGTCGGCGGCTCCTCGCGGACCGGCTCGGGCGGCTCGGCCCTGACCGGGCCGGGCGGCTCCATGGCCGGTTCCTCGCCGCCATCCCCGCCCGTGTCCACCCCGTCGGGCAGCTCCATGCCGCCTTGCCCGCCGGCTTCGTACGTCCACTGCACGCGGCTCAGGGTGCTGACGGCGCTCGCACCGCGGCTCTCCTGCCCGAACGCCTGCGGATCCTGGAATAGCCGGATGACCTCGGTCCGCGGATAGCGACCCGGGCCTATCGGGAAGGATCCCGGCGGGAGCGGGGGCAGGTCGACGAGGTCGCCGGGGAACCGCTCCAGCATGTTGACCGCTCGCACGGCGGCCTCGCGGACGCCCATGCGTGACATGTCACCCGGGTTCGCGATGACCAGCGGGACCGGGCCGCTCGTGGTCGCGAGGCGAAGGGCATGCTCGAGGGTGTGGTCGTGTGACAGCTCCCGGATGAGATCGACGAGCCACCGGGCCTGATCGTCCTCCGGCACCTGGATGACACCGACGGCCCATGGGTCGGCCGACTCGGTGAGCTCCTGACGAACGTCCGTGACGGATAGTCGGCCGGCAAAGTCGAGCCCGTTCAAGGCGATGAGGCAGGCCGCGTCGAAACCATGCGGCACGATGGCGAGCCATTCGACCGCCTCCCGCAGCGACCACGGCGCCAACAGGATGTCGCACGGCTCCTCCGGCCCGACCGGCGTGACGAATTCGATGAGGTCCAGCGCCCAGGCATGCTGTGCCTGCGCGAACGTCCGAAGGCGATCCAGGAGGCCATCCGAACCAGTGCCTGGCACCGCGGCGACGCGCACCGGCCATTCGAACGCGTACCCGGTACCCAGCTCTGGATCCGCGACGAACGATGCCGTCAACCCGCCCCTGGGACCCAGCCACTCGCTGATCTGCCAATGGGAGGCAAGATCGAAGTTCGCCGCCCGGACCTCGAACGAGAGGGCACCACGCGCATCCCAGCCAGGCAACAGCGCGAGCGCGCCGGCCCATGCGTCGACAAGCGTGGTCGGATCGAGACCGAGCTGCCGGATCCCGTCAACCTTTCCCCTCGCATCGACCACCGGGCTGATCGTCCATGGGATGCGTCGCCGTCCGTCGGGGCGGGCGGCGATCAGGCTGGTCAATTCTGCCCCGATCTCGACGCGCTTGACCCAGCGCCGGAACGAGGCCACGTCGCGCGCTCTCGACGCCGCCAGGAGGGCGCCCAACGCCGAGAACGCCCGGTCGAATGCCCCATCGTCGAGCGGCGCGCCCCATGCGCGGAGGCCGGCCGTGTCGACGTGTCGGACCTTGCCTGCGAAGGCCGTTCGGACGTGAGCCATCGGCGGTTGCGTGACCTCACCTGCGGAACGACGACCGGTCCGCTTCCGATCTCGCCCGATAGTGTGCCGCGCCGGCGTCATACCCGTGTCGCGTCATGCGCCACGGCACGCACGGCCTGGGCATCGGCGACGACCGGCTGAAAGCCGCGGATCGACCTGGCGCCATCTCGCGCTGGGCCGGCAGGGCGCCGATCACGATCGAGCATCCCGAGCCACGAGGCGTCGGTCAGCACGAGCCGGGGAGGTGCTAGATCTCCGCCAGGATCGCGCCGCGGCGCGACGACCACTCGTCGACGGTGATAAGGCCGCGCTCGCGGAGATCGTCGAGCATCCGGAGTCGTTGCGCCGGGCGGCGCACGAGGTCGTCGGTGGCGGCCGGAGCCACCGGGGGTTCGGTCCGACCGGTGACCAGCCGCTCGTACGTGACCGTCAGGGTCCCGCCCGGACGATTGCTGGCCATGTAGATGAGGATGAAGATCCCGATGAGGAAGAGGAAGATGAGGAACACAAGCGCACCGAGCCAATCGCCGGTTCGCCATCGGGCCTCGACGAAGCTCTCGCCGACAGCCGCGTACCCGCGTTGCGCGAGCGCGGCCTGATCGGCGGTGCGTCGCGTCTGGATCTCGAAATCGTTGGCGCCGCTATAGGCCCGCATGAGCTTGCCCGGGACCTGGTCGACGGGGATGATCGGGCCGACTTCCTCGGGCGCCGGGCCGATGCCCGGACCCCAGTCGGAGCCGAAGGCGGCCAGCGAGCGCACCAGTCGGGCCCGTCGCTCGCGCGGGCGCAGGAGGATGGCCGCGACGATGGCGACGAACGCGAAGAGGAAGGTGGCGATGGCCCACGCGTGCGACGACCCGAACGCGCTGACCAGCAGGAGCGCGACCGCCAACGCGAGGAACGTGCGACTGGACGGCATCCACGCAGCATAACGCCGCCCTGTGTCGATCCAGTCCAGCCGGCGAGATTCCGGTGCGCGCGTGGTCCGCCGGAGGGCTCGCCTCAGGTGTTGATCGTGTCGCGGTCGTAGGCGATGGGGTCGGTCGCCTCGACAGACCACGCCTCGAGGCGACGATCGGCCACGAGCGCGTCGGCGAGGGCCTGCGATCCGGCGACGAGCGTGCAGTACAGGTCGATCTCCGACGCCACGCACCACGCCTGGTCCTGCGGCCAGAAGAGGTTGGGCGATTGCGGAAAGAACGTGTCTCCCCAGGCCGAGCCCAGTTCCGTCGCGGCATCCAGTGGCCCCTGGAACAGGGCGTAGTCCCGGTTCGGGAGACGGACCCGGGGTGCGTCTCGGACCATGGGAAGGACCGCCGGCGGAAGCGGCTGGGTGTCGCCGGCACTCCGAAGGACCGCGAACGAGTCGGGGACACCGGGCCGGCCGTAGCCGTCCCAGAGACAGAACCAGCACGATCCGGCGGTGCTCGTGTGTTCAGCGAGCGTCGCGGACAGGGATGCGCAGCAGGTCGGGCGGGAGGTTGCCGGTGGGAGGGTCCTGCCCGTCCCATGGCGCGGCGTCGGTCGGGTTCGGCGTCAACGGCCTTGCGATGGCATGGAATTGCACCAGTCTGTGCATGGTGCGGCCCGACCACGCCGCGATATCGGCCCATGCGACCGGCTCGTCGTGCGTTCCGCGCGCCGGGTGCAGGATCCGTACGTACGCGGGAAAGCCATCCGGGACGACCGAGGCGATCATGGCCCCGAACGGGCGCAATCGTGGTGCCAGCCAGTCCGCCTCGCGGACGTTCGACGAAGGTTGTGGCCCGAGCGCACTCATCAGTCCATCCGCGACTGCAGGACGACCCGCTTCAGCCGGTCGGGCGTCGTGGGCCGACCCGGTCGATCGACGTCGCCGGCCATGGTGGCAGGTTCGCGCGCCGAGGCGGGTTGGCCGATGATGGCGCAGGACGTACCGAGGGCCGATGCGATGGCCTTCGGCGGTGAGGCAGTGGTGCGGCTCAGCGACACGGAGGTGCGGCGATGAGGATCGGGACGATCGTTCCCCAAGGGTGGGTCGGCGAGTACGACGGCTGGGAGCCACTGAAGGCGTGGCAGCGGACGACGGCGGTCGCGAGACAGGCCGACAAGCTCGGGTTCGACGCGATCTGGCTGTTCGATCACTTCCACACGGTCCCCCGCCCGACCGACGAGATCACTTTCGAATCGTTCACCTCGCTGTCCGCGCTGGCCGCACTGACAACCCGCGTGCGGCTCGGCCACGTCGTCATCTGCACCGCGTTCCGCAACCCTGCGTTGACCGCCAAGATGATCTCGACGATGGATTCGATCAGTGTCGGCCGGATGGAGCTCGGCATCGGTGCCGGCTGGAAGCGCGACGAGTGGATCGGCTACGGCTACGGCTTCCCCGAGACGAAGGAGCGGCTGACCCGCCTCGAGGACGACCTGGAGGTCATCACCCGGATGCTGGGCGGCGACAAGCACCAGCACGCGACGTACGAAGGCCCCTACTCGCAGGTCCACGACGCCCGCAACGTCCCCAAGCCCATCCAGCAACCGCGCGTGCCGATCATGGTGGGTGGCAACGGGCCGAACATCACCTGGCGCCTGGCTGCCCGTCACGCCGACGAGCTCAACCTCGACGGGATGTCGCCCGCCGACGTCGCCGCGGCCCTCCCGATCATCCGGAATCGCTGCGAGGAGATCGGCCGTGACCCCGCGACGCTCCCCGTCTCGGTCCACCTGTGGGGCGAGGACATCGCGAAGTCCGGAGCCACCCGGGTCGACCGCCTGGCCGGGTACCGCGAGCTCGGGGTCAGCCGCGTCATGGGCCTCGTCCGCGCGTGCGCCGAGACCGACGAAGCCCTCGTGTCGCTCATCGAGGACGCGAAGGCCGCCGGGATCGAACTGATGGCCTAGGGTGACGCGACCCTTGACGTCGGGGCGAAACGTGCTTGACTCATCGACAGATGCCGCTGGTTCGCGGCCTCTCTCGCCAGGGGGACACGCGGTGTCGCGTCTGTCGCGTCCGGTCGTGATCGGGGTCCTCTGCGCCATCCCGATCGCCCTCCTCGCCGCCTGGTTCGCGATGGTCATCTTCGATCCAAAGACCACCGACCCGAACAACCACATCAACGCGATGCTCGGCCTGGGCCCGCTGCGCGGCGTCGCGTTCGGCATCGGGGCGCTCGTGTCCGCTGCGGTCATCGCTCCGCGGCTCGCCCGCGAGGATCTCGGCAGCTTCGGCGGCGTGTTCGCCTATGTCGCACTGGCTCACGTCATCGCGTTCGCCGGTGCGACGCTCGAAGTCGCCGTTCGCGATCCTGGCGTGGTCGGTCTTGGGTGGGTCATCTCGCTGCCGTTCGTCGCGTTCCTCACCCTCGGGCCGAGCCTGATCGTCTGGCTCCCGGCCGCGGCCGTCTGGATCCCGGCGATGCGCCGGTTGACGGTCGAGGACCTACCGGTGCCGACCGACCTCGAGCGTGCTCAGAGCGAGGACATGCGCAACGAGTCGGCCCGGACGCACGTCGTGGTCGACGCAACGAACCTCGCCGACCAGGGCTCGCGTCTCTATCGCAATCGAGGCTAGGCGCGGCAGCGAGCCGGCGCTCAGGAGCGGTCAGTCGGCCCAGGCGACTCGCCAGACGCGCCACAGGGCGGTCGGGTCCGACAGCGGATCGCCGTGGACGAGGCTGAAGTCGGCAGGCCCACCCTCGCGGATGACCCCGGCCTCGGGCTCGCCGAGGAGCTCGCCGCCGCGCCAGGTCGCCGCTCCGAGCGCCTGCCACGGTTCGAGACCCGCGGCCACGAGGCATTCGACCTCCCAGGCGAGCTGGTTGGCCCTCGTGGATCCGCCGCCGAAATCGGTGCCGGTCGCGATCGCGACCCCGGCGACGTGCGCCAGCCGAGCGCTCTCCTCGGCCCGAGCCTGTCGCGCGAGGATCTTCGTCCGTCGCTCGGGGAGCGAGAAGCGCTCGATCGTCGTCGTGCTCCCGAACCCGAGCCACGAGCGGAAGATCGCGAGGGTCGACACGAGCGCCGTGCCCTGGGTCGCCATCGCGGCCGCGAGGTCGGCATCGAGCTCCATTCCGTGCTCGATGGAGTCGACGCCCGCCGCGACACCGACCCGGGCGCCCGCGAGATCCGACGAGTGCGCGGTCACCTTCACGCCGCGTTCGTGGGCGGCCGACACGACCGGCGCGACCTCGTCCGCGCTCCACGGAGCGACGCCGGTGTCGGGTCCATCGAGGTAGAGCTTGAGCAGATCGGCGCCCTCGTCGAGCTGACCCATGGCGAGGCGCAGGAGCTCGTCGGCATCCTCGGCCTCGACGGACCGGTCGCCGGGCATCGTCCCCGCACGGTCGAGCCATGTGCCGGCGGCACGGACGTATGGCAGGCCGGGCCGGCCGCGCCACCGATCGCGGACGCCGAGGCTCAGCGCCCGGACGCGCCCATCCACGGGATCTTCGACCCGCGGCGCGCCGACGTCCCGTGCCCAGCGGACTCCGGCCCTCGTCATCAGCCGGCCGTTGCGCTCGGCGACCGCGAGCAGGCGTTCGGGCGGATCGTCGATGCGGTCGATCCAGTGCGCACCGCCGGGCAGCGTCAGGTGACTGTGGCAGTCGACCATTCCCGGCACGATCGTCGAGCCGCTCGCGTCGACGATCTCGGTCGGGCCGGGCGCGCCGGCCGCGGCGTCATCCGGTAGCTCGCCCTCGTCGTCGGACGGCCGGATCCAGGCGATGGCGCCATCGACGACCAGGAGGCTGACGCCGACCCGGAGGCGGTCCGATCGACCGTCCGCGAGCGCACCGTCGCGGTACAGGGTGGCCATGCGCTGATGGTACGCGGCGGTCATGGCGGCGCACAGGTCCCACCACACCAGAGCCATCGGTACCACTCCGCAATGGCCCAAGTTGGCCTCTCGCGGATCGCCGGTTCGGCCCGTACCGTGTTGCCGTCGGTCAACACCCTGCCCGGGCGACGACCGGCCGAACTGGCAAACCCGTCGCGAGGCGGGGACGCAAAGCCACGGGCCTCATGAAGGTAGCCGGGTTGCCGATCGGAGGTGGACCGTGGAGGTCCAGGCTGTGCCGCGCGGGCGACTTGTCGTGCTCGCGGCAATGAATCTCGGCGTGGTGCTCATCGTGCTGCTCGCGGCATCGTTGAGCGCCCAGGGCTGAGGCTACGCGGCCGCCTGGCGCAAGCCGGGCGGCCGTCACTCTCTCTTCGCAGCGACTCGGGCAAGGCGACTCCGCCAGATCAACGCCACCATGAGCGTTCGGCGCTGATCTGCGGCATGTGACCCACCGACAGCGACGAGGTGAGGCTTCGTCCGCCCGTCCGCACGCACGACGACCCGCTTGGTGTGGCCTCTCGGGGCACCCCGACGTCTCCGAAGCGCGCCTAGGGATCACCCCGGTGACGAATTGGCGGAGACGGGCGGCCCCGGACCCAGCAGACCCGTCCCTCTCCCCTCGCCGAGACGATCGCGAGACACGCACCGTCCATCATCGGTCGCGCTGGGCATCCTGAATCCGTCTCTTGAGACGAATTGCGGTTGCACGCCCGCATACCATCTGGGCTGGATCACCTCGGCTCGGGGCCGAGGGAGGGAGGGCACCCATGGCCGACGTCCGAGGCAACCCCTGGGAGTACGACCCCGGGCCGTCGAGCGCGAGTGGCTGGGCCGAGCTGTTCGCCGAGACGCCGAACTACCGCGGGCTGGGCAAGGCCGTGGTCGGTCGCGAGGCGTTCCGCTGGCACCACGGTCCGATGTTCTTCCGGGGACGACTCGACGGTTCCGCCAAGGTCATGGTGGTCGGCCAGGAAGGCGCCCAGGACGAATCGCTCTCGCACCGCTCGTTCACCGGCGGGACGGGGGCGCGGATGCAGCACCTGCTGCGCTTCATCGGTCTCGATCGCTCGTACCTGTTCGTGAACTCCTTCGTGTACCCGATCTTCGGCCAGTACACCCAGGACCTGCGCACGCTCGCCCAGGATCCGCGGTCGCCCGTGGTGAAGCACCGGAATCGGATCTACGACAAGGCCGTCGTCGATGGCGACGTCCGCCTCGTCATCGCGGTGGGTCGGGCCGCCAAGGAATCCGTCACCACCTGGATCGAAGCGCACGGGGGCACTGCAGATCCGGAGGCGCTCCACAACGCGAATCTCGGATCGCTTCCGAGTCGGGTCAAGGTGGTCGGGGTGCTCCACCCGGGCAGCGCGGCGAGCGGGTCGACGGCCGCCATCAAGGCCGACTTCGTTCGCGCCATCGGCCGCATCAAGGACCGGCTCCAGGCCGACCCGACCTGGCTACCGGCCGACCCGGGCATGTCGCGGAACCTCTCGGCCACGTTCCCCTATTCCTCGGCGGCCATCCCGTTCCGCGACTTCCCGTTCGGCACGTGCCCTCGGCTGGGCCGAGGCGGCACCTCGAGCAACCGGAGCGACAACCAGCGGGCGATCCGCCTCTTCTCGGCCGCGGGCAAGTACAACGCAGCCGGCGCGCACCTGACCGATCCATCGACGGCCGGCGGGAGTAACGCGGGCTACGCCGCCGATCCCGGTGACCTCCCGTACGAGCCACCGCGCGCGAATCCACGTGCGTTCGACCCGGGTCCGCCGGCCAACCTCGCCCGGCTCCTGCTCGGTGGTGAGCCCGGGTTCGACTGGCCCGACTTCGCCGCCCTTGGCGTGACGTCGGCCCCCTCGTTCGGGAACGGCCCGATCTATCGCGGGCGGTTCGCCGGGCTCAGCCTCATCGTCCTCGCGGACCAGACCTCCGATGACGACACGTTCACGGCCCGGGCGCTCTCGGGCGAGGCGGGCCAGCGCTTCCAGGGCGTCCTGCGCGCGGCCGGGCTGACGACGCGCTACCTGATCATCCGGACGCTGCCGGTCGACACCCTGGACCTGACGGCCGCGAAACGGCTCACGCTCGTCGACCAGCCCAAGGTCCAGGCGCTCCATCGCGAGTTGCTGGCGCGGGTTCGGTCGTCCAATGCGGGTGTCACCGCGCTCCTCGCGATGGGTCCGGGAGCTCGACGGCTCGCCCCGCACGTGGTACCCGCGGGCCTCGACGTCATCGAGCTCGCCGGCCACGGCGAAGCGGGCTTCCAGGCGTCCTGGCAGGCGGCGCTGACGCAGCTCTCCGGTCGTTCGTACACCAAGGACGTGAGCAACCCGAGCTTCAACGCCCCAACGGGACGGAGTGAGCTGCCCCGGGCCGACCTGCCGTACGGCACGCCGCGATGGGTCGGCACCTCGGGAGATCGAGCGGTGCGCCCGAAGGACACCGACCTCGGCAAGCCCTCCCCCGACTACCTCAAGCTGTTCCTGCCGACGTGGGTGGCGAGCCTCAAAGCGGCCCCGCTCTCACCCGCCGAACAGGCGGCAGCCGACCAGCTCACCTGACCATGCCAGTCGATCCGCTCCCCCGCTACGGACTGCGCGGCCGCGTCGTGACGATGAACGCAACGCGCGACGTTCTCGCCGAGGGCATCGTCTGGGTCGCCGACGGCACGATCACCGATGTCACCCCGGCGAATCAGACGCCACCGGCCCATGCCGGCTCCACGGTCATCGCGACCAGCGGCACGATCTACCCGGGCATGATCGAGCTCCACAACCACCTCGCCTACAACGCCATCCCGCTCTTTCGGATCCCGAAGCTCTACACCAAGCGGGAGGAATGGCAGGGGACCCGCGGCTATCGGCGCTACGTCAGCGGCCCCGCGGGGGTCATCGCGTCGATGCCGGAGCTGATCAAGGCGACGATCCGATACGTGGAGTGCAAGAGCCTCATCTCGGGCACGACGACGACACAGGGCCTGACGCTTCGGGCCGCCCCGATCAAGCACCTGTACAAGGGCATCGTCCGCAACGCCGAGCAACCGGACGCCGCGGGTCTCGATCCCGCGCGGCCCAAGATCGGCGACGTGACCCCCGACGGTCGCGAGTCGTTCCGCAAGTCGTTGGCCGGGAAGGGCGCCCGGGTCATCCACCTGGCGGAGGGCCTGCCGACCTCCAAGGCCCACCAGCACTTCGTCGATCTCCAGTTCCCCAACGGCACCTGGGCCATCGGGCCCAAGTTCGTGGGCATCCATTCGACGGCGCTGACCGCCGCGGACATGGGTGTCATGCACCAGAATGGCGGGTCCATCGTCTGGTCGCCCTTCAGCAACCTGATCCTCTACGGCGGGACGACGGACGTGCGCAGCGCCCTCCAGCTCGGGGTCAAGGTCGCCCTCGGCTCGGACTGGGCGCCGACGGCCAGCAAGAACCTGCTCAACGAGCTCAAGGTCGCCCGGATCCTGAGCGACGACCAGCAGCTCGGGCTGACCGATCAGCAGCTCGTCGAGATGGTGACCGTCACGCCGTCGCAGATGCTCGGGTGGCAGGCGTCCCTGGGATCGATCGAGCCGACGAAGCTCGCCGATGTCGCCGTCGTCTCGGGCGTGACCGGCGATCCCTACCGCCATCTCATCGACGCGACCGAGACCGACATCCGGCTGGTCGTCATCGGCGGCGTCGCCCGCTACGGGACGCCGGCGCTCCTCGGCAAGGTGAGCCCGGTCGACGAGCAGGTCGAGGTAGCGGGCAGCAAACGCGCGTTCCACCTCGATACGAAGGACCCCGACCCGGTGCTCGGTCCGATGGGACTCGGCGATGCGGCCACCGCGCTCGCCGATGCCCTCGAGCACATGCCGGAGCGTGCCGCCGCGATCGGTTCCGCCGACCTCGGCCTGCTGGCCAACGAGGCCGTGGCAGGCGCCGAGGCGGACGATCGCTGGTTCCTGGAGCTCGACCAGCCGCCCATCGCCGGGCTCGATGCGACGATCTACGAAGGCATGGCGCCCGCCCTCATCGACGTGGTCATCGGAGCCGAGAGCTTCGCCTCGATCGCGGTCCCGCTCAAGCTCGATCCGTTGGCCACCGAGGGCGATGACACGTTCTTCGAGATGCTCGCGAACCTCGCGAACCTGCCCGACGTCATTCGCAACGAGCTGCCCGGCCGCTACGGCGAGGTGCCGCGGGCCCCGACCATCGGGGTCGGCCTCGAGGACGACGACGTGTCGATCGCGCCGTTGCCGCTCGCCGACCTGCTCGGCCGGCACGGCGACCTGACGCTCAGCGACCGGCGCTCGATCGTCGATCAGGCGATCGTGCTCCTGGAGCAGGTCTACGTGCACCTGCCGATGAAGCGCGCGAGGTACGCCGTCGATCCGCTCCAGCGCCTGCGCCTGCTGGAGCACCAGTTGCAGGACGTCGACTCGTCCGACGAGCTGGGCCCCGAAAGCGTGTTCCATGAAGAGCTCATCGACATCTTCACCTCGCTCCGCGACCTCCACACCCACTACGTCCCGCCGGAACCCTACCGATCGCACACGGTCTACCTGCCGTTCCTGGTCGAGGAGTGCACGCGCGACGGCCGGCTCCAATACGTCGTGTCCAAGGTCGCCACCGGCGCCGAGCTCGATGCCGCGTTCGTCCCCGGCGTCGAGATCACCCACTGGAATGGCACCCCGATCGGGCGGGCCATCGAACGCAATGCCGACAACCAGGGCGGCGGCAACCGCGACGCTCGGATGGCACGCGGGCTCGACGCCATGACGATCCGGACGCTCGGGCGGACCGCGCCACCGGACGAGGACTGGGTCGATATCGCCTACCGCACCGAGGCCGGCGTGGAGGGCGAGATCCGTGTCCGTTGGAACACCTACCAGCCGGCCGAGGCATCCCCGTTCGGCGACACGGAGAAGGCCGCCGCGACGGCGGTCCCGGTCGGTGCAGGCAACCTCGCCCGACTCGGCGCACTCGGCCTCGATGCCCAGACGACGACGGTCAACCTGGTCCGGCGCGACCTGTTCGCCCGCGGCTGGCAGGCACCCCCGACGGCCGGCTCCAACGAGCTCGCAACCAGCCTGCCCGGGGTCATGCGGGCCAAGATCCGCCACACGAGCATCGGAGATGTCGCGCACATCCGGATCTTCACGTTCCTCGTCCCCGATCCGGCCGAGTTCGTCGAGGAGTTCGTGCGCCTCGTCGGGGCCCGACCGACGGTGGGTCTGATCGTCGACGTTCGCGGGAACGGTGGCGGGGACATCCGCGCCGCCGAGCAGCTGCTGCAGGTCATGACCCCTCGGCACATCGAGCCCGAGCCCACCCAGTTCATCGTCAGTCCACTGGTCCGGCGCCTGTGCCTCGCGAACCAGGGCGACCCCATCGACCTGCGTCCGTGGACGCCATCGGTCGTCGTGGCGGTCGAGACCGGTGCCACCTTCTCGACCGGATTCCCCATCGGCTCGGAGGTCGACGCCAACGACCGGGGCCAGGGCTACTACGGTCCGGTGGTCCTCATCACCGATGCGCGCTGCTACAGCGCCACCGACATCTTCTCGGCGGGCTTCCAGGACCATGGCATCGGGCGGGTCGTGGGCGTCGCCAACCGGACGGGCGCCGGCGGGGCCAATGTCTGGACCCACGACCTCCTTCGCCAGCTGCTCCCCGCCCGGACCTCGCCGCTCAAGCCGCTCCCGCGGCAGGCGACGTTCCGGGTGGCCGTGCGTCGGACGACGCGGGTCGGCTCACACGCGGGCGAGCTCCTCGAGGACCTCGGCGTGGAGTCCGACGCGGTCCACCCGATCACCTCGGACGACCTGCTCCACGACAACAAGGACCTCATCGATGCGGCCGTGGCCGAGATGCGGGGACGCGTGGCCCTGCGGCTCGAGGCGCAGGTCAAACCGACCGGCGACACCGTCACGGTCACGGTCACGTCGTCGGGGATGGATCGCGTCGACGCCTACGTCGACGACCGACCGGTCGGCTCGTGCGACGTGCAGGGGGATC
This sequence comes from uncultured Chloroflexia bacterium, assembly GCA_963764515.1. Lineage (GTDB taxonomy): Bacteria > Chloroflexota > Limnocylindria > Limnocylindrales > CSP1-4 > SPCO01. Next base: position 391,634 of record CAVXSS010000001.1, read on the forward strand.
GATGCACGTTCGTCGTGCCGCGAACGATGATCGGGCCGGTCGGCAAGTTGCGACTCGAGGGCTTCGATGGCGGCCACCTCGAAGCGGCGAGACGGCTGGAGATCCCTGCACCCTGACCCCATCCCGGTGCCGTTCCGCAACGTCAGGAGCGCGGCTGGGCCCGGGAATCCCGTGTGACCCCTTGTCCAGATCAGAAGCTTGAGCGTATGATGGCCACGTAGTGCCACGAAAGCGTTCGTGGCCGCATACGAGCACGACGCACTCGGACTCCTCTCACGACTGACGCGAGAACCCGATGAAGGGATCGCGTCGGGCATCGAGAGGAGTTTTTGATTTCGTGTTCAATGACAAGAACCTGACTTGCGCGGACTGTGGACAGGAATTCGTGTTCACCGGGTCCGAGCAGGACTTCTATTCGCAGCGTGGCTTCACAGAGCCGCGTCGCTGCCCGTCGTGCCGCGCCAGCCGAAAGGCAGCCCGGAACGCCGAGGGTGGCGGCAGTTCCTACGGTGGCGGATACAGTTCCGGCGCCGGCTATTCCAGCGGCGGCGGCGGCAGCAGCTACAGTGGTGGCGGCGGCTACGACCGCGGACCCCGCGAGATGTTCTCGGCCACCTGCTCATCCTGCGGCAAGGAAGCCCAGGTCCCGTTCCGCCCGACCAGCGGCAAGCCCGTCTACTGCAGCGACTGCTTCCGCAGCCAGCGCGGAGGCTGATCCAGATCCTCTCGGTGCGGGTCGACCCACGACCCGCCGAACCAGCGTGATCCCGACCCGGGTTGTCAGTCGACCCGGGTCGATCGATTCCCGAGGGTCGTGTGGATCGCGCGCCCTAGCTGCGGCGGAGGAAGCTCGGGACGTCGAGGTCGTCGGGGACCGAGGCGTCGGTGGTGGCGGCTGGGCGGCTCGGGCGGCGTGCCCGGGTGGACGCCTCGGAATCGGGTTCGTCGGCAGCCCGGCCGCCTGGGTCGCCCTCGCTCGATTCGGATCGCGGGTCCTCGCCCTCGATCGGGACGGCCATGCGTACCGGCGTGGCAGGTCGGGGCGCCCGCTTCGGATCGAAGCCCGTGGCGACGACCGTGATGCGCACCTGGTCCTTGAGCTTGGAATCGAGGGTGGCGCCGAAGATGACGTTCGCATCGGGGTCGGCCGACGCACGGATCGTCTCGGCCGCTCGAGTCACCTCGTCCAGGCGGAGGTTCTTCGACCCGCTGACGACGAACAGGATCCCGCGGGCGCCATCGATGGTCTCCTCGAGGAGGGAGCTGGCCACCGCCTCGCGGGCGGCGTCCACGGCGCGGTTGACGCCCTTGGCCCGTCCAACGCCCATCAGCGCGGGCCCCGCGTCCTTCATGACCGCGCGGAGGTCGGCGAAGTCGAGGTTGATCAGCCCCGGGATCGTGATGATGTCGAGGATGCCCTGGACGCCCTGGCGCAGGACCTCGTCGACGACCTTAAACGCGTCGACGAGCGACTCCGTGTCCGGGACGACGTCTCGGACGCGGTCGTTCGGGATCGTGATCAGGGTATCCACCGCCTTGCCCAGTTCGGCGACGGCCGCGTCTGCGACCGCGGCGCGCTTGCTGCCTTCGAAGCTGAACGGCCTGGTCACCACGCCGATCGTCAGCGCGCCCTGCGCCTTGGCGATGCCCGCGATGACCGGCGCGGCGCCAGATCCTGTCCCGCCCCCGAGACCGGCCGTGACGAACACGATGTCGGATCCGGTGATCGACGTGGCGATCCGTTCGGCATCTTCCTGGGCGGCCCGGTGACCGATGAGCGGGTCGCCGCCGGCTCCCAGGCCGTTGGTGACCGCCTCCCCGATCTGGAGCCTGGTCAGCGCGAACGAGCGCGTGAGCGCCTGCGCGTCGGTGTTGCAGGCGATGAAGTCGACGCCGCGAGTGCCGGCGCGGATCATCTCGTTGAGGGCGTTCCCGCCTCCACCGCCCACGCCCACGACACGGATGACCCGCCGCTGGTGGGGATGGCTAGCGCGACGACGAGCGGCCCGGCGCGCCGGGATGAACTCCACGAGCACGCGGGCGGCCAGCAGCGCGAGCAGCGCGCCGATGACGATGAGCGGGAAGTTCTGGGCGAGCACCTCCACGGTCGGCAATCTACCACCTGCGGTCCAGACGGGGTACCCAGCCTTCGGTACTAGCCGCCGTCCCGGGCGACCCGCACCTCAGGTGCCGGCCGCCTCCGGGATGCGCTGGATCGAGCGCAGGACACGCCCGATCGCGGCGGCCAGCTCGTCGATGTCGGACTCCGTGGCGATCGTCGGGATCGCACCCATCCCACGTGGGGCGAGGTAGAAGCCTTCCAGCAGCAGGCCGAGGAACAGCGTGGCGGCGTCGGACACGCCTGTGGCGAAGGCCGGCACGCCATCGCCCGCCCAGACCTGGAACAGTGAGCCCACGGCCGCGACCCGGGCATCGATGCCGTCGCGCTCGATCGCGGCGGCGACCGCCGACCGCAGTCGCTCGCCGAGCGTATCGAGCCGCTCGTAGGTCTCGGGGGTGAGCTCGCGCAGCGTGGCGAGACCGGCTGCCGCTGCCACGGGGTTGCCGTTGAACGTGCCGCCGTGGCTCACCGCGCCGGCGCGGCGGGCGTCGAAGAGCTCCATGACGTCCGCTCGACCGCCGAACGCCGCGAGCGGGTAGCCGCCGCCGATGATCTTCCCGAGCGTCGTCAGATCCGGCCGGACCCCGAAGCGTTCCTGCGCGCCACCCGGGGAGAGGCGGAACGAGATGATCTCGTCGAAGATGAGGAGCGCGCCGGTCCGCTCGGTGAAGGCCCGGAGGAACGGCAGGAATCCTGGTCCCGGGGTGCGGACGCCGCCTGCGCCCTGGACGGGCTCGATGAGGATCGCGGCGAGCTCGTCCTCACGCCCCTGGAGGGCCTGTTCCACCCCGGCGGTGTCGCCCCAGGGCAGGTGGATGACGAGGTCCGACAACATCTCGGGCACGCCCGGGGTATCGGTCATCACCCCGTCGTGGGTCCCGTGATAGTGACCGTCGAAGATCCCGATCAGCCAACGACCGGCGTGCGCCCGAGCCGCCCGGATCGCGAACATCGTGGCCTCGGTGCCGGAACTCGTGAACCGCAGGTGGTCGATCGATGGGAGGCGCCGGCGGATCTCCTCGGCGAGCTCGATCTCGGTCTCGGTCGGTGCCGCGAACGCCGACCCCCGCCGGACCTGCGCCTCGACGGCCGCGACCACGGCCGGGTGGGCGTGGCCCAGGATCAGCGATGTGTAGTTGCAGAGGAAGTCGCGGTAGACGTTGCCGTCGACGTCGCGCAGCCGCAGCCCCGCGCCGGATTCCATGTACGGCGGGTACGGCGCCGTGTACACGGTCGTCCGGGTCGACCCGCCCGGCAGGGAGTCGACGGCTCGCTCGAACAGGGCGCGCGACCGCGGCGTTCGTGCGACGTAGTCATCGACCAGGGACATCGCGTGGCTCCCTCCGAGCGTGGAGGCGCCCTGTCCGGTCCGCCCCGCCTCGCTCGATCCCGATGCGCGGAGTGTCGCACGGGCGGGAACCGTCCGAAACGTCAGCCGTCCGCGTGCCCGGGTCGCCGCAGGTCGATGCCATCGCCGAGGGCGGCCACGGCGGCGCTGGCCCAGGAGCCGGCGGCGCCCGCGAGGTCCCCCCGGTCATCCGGGTCGAGACTCGAGAGGATCCGGACGTACGAGTCCACCTGGTGGAGGGCGCCGACGACGATCGCGAGGTCGCCCGCCTCCTTGAGGTCGGCGGCGGAGAGCTGAGCCGTCCAGTGCCCGAGGTACGCGTCACGCAGGGCGTGCCGAAGGGCGAGGTCATCGGGGCGGGTCGCGTACACGGCCAGGTCGAGGAACGGGTGGCTGAGGGCGGCATCGGTCCAATCGAAGATCCGTGGACCGTCGGGCGTGTCGGCGACGTTCCAGGGGTGGAGGTCGCCGTGGATGAGCGCGGGTGCCGGCCCGATCGCGTCGAGGCGATGGCAGGCGTCGACGAAAGCGTCGATCGACTCGTTCCAGGCTGTGCGGTCGTCACCGGTCAGCTCGGTTGCCAGCGGTTCGAGGTCGGCGAAGCTCGGGAGCGCATCCGCGAGCGCCGCCAGGGAGCGGACGGGGACCCCGGCAGCGACGAGTTCGTGCTCCCGGCCCACCCAGGCATGCTGGATCCGCGCCTGCACGTCCAAGCCGGGCGCCCACGTCTCGGGCTTGCCGTCGCCGAGCGTGCGCGCGCCATGGTCGCGCATGAGCAGCCAGTCCTCGTCCGGTTCGATCGCCACGACCTGGGTCACGAGGTCGGGCGTCACTGACGCCAGCAAGGCGGTGACGGCCGCCTCGCGTCCGAAGACCGGGGCGCTGGCCTTGAGGAACATCGGGCCGAGCGACGAGGGCGCCCGGAGGATGATCGAGATCCCCCACAGGTAGACGATCCGGGGGGCCTCGAAGGCAGGCGTTCGCATCTCGGCCATGCGCTCCACCATCCAGCCGGAGGCGCGTTCGAACCAGCCCGCCACCGACCACGGCGGATCGGCGATCGTCGGACCGAGCTCGCGGCGGCCGATCCAGCGGGGCAGGACCTCGCGCAGCTCGGGTGGCTCGAGCGAGTCGAGCGGCACGCTCGCCCAGTCGGTCCACACGAACGGGCTGGGCGCGTCGGGTCCGATCGCCTCGAGATCGACCACAGCCAACGTCGGCTGGCCGTTGGCATCGCGCTGGCGGGTATCGATGCGGAGCGCGCGTGGCTGGACGCCGAGGAGCGCCTCGACGGCGGTCAGGCAGGCCGACGTCGTGAAGTCGTTGTCGAGCGTGACGGTCGGCGGCTGGCCGACCTGGTCGCTCGACCATTCCGGCGGGGCGGACGCGAGCAGCGCCCGTCGACTCGGATGTGGAACCAGCACGACGATGGTGCATCTGCCCTTCGACACGAGGCCTCCAGCATCGCCAGGGTGGCAAGGGCCATTCTGGACGTTGGACGGGAGCGCTGGCGAGTCGTCCGCGCCAAGCGCCGGCGGTCACCCGTCGACCCCCGGGGACCTCGCCGGGCCCTGTTCCCACGAAACGCCGACGTGGCGGAGATGGGCCCTCGCTACAGTGCGGCCAGGAGGGTGATGCACATGACCAGGTCGGAGGCGGAAGCAACGGTCGCTCGTGACGGGGCGACCAGTCTCGAGCGATACGTGGCGGGCGTCAGGTTCGTCGCCCCGATCATGCCCGCGACGGCATCGGCGGCGATGTTCCTCGCGTTCCTTCTGCCGGCGCCGCTCGGGCGTGACGCCGCGACATCGGTGCTCCTCGGGGTCGTCGCGGCCGTGGTCGTGGCCGTCGTCGGTGGCGCGGTCGCGATCCCGTCGATGCGCCGCCGCGATCGAAGCCAGACGTTTCTCGAGCTGTGGGAGCGTTACCAGCGACTCGAGGCGCGCCTCGAGGTAGCGAAGCGTGCAGAGAAGCCCTCAAAGACGCCCGATGAACGCGCGACCGCGCAGCTCGCGACGAGCGACGTGGAGCGGATCGTCGCCCGACTCAGGGAGTCCCTCGGCGAGGCTGGTGCCCAAGGACCGGGCGGGAGCATGCGGCCACGTCCCGGCCTGGAGGACTGGTCCAGCGGACCCGGGCATGTGGGCCTGTGGCAGCTCATCCATGATGCGGAGGAGGCGCTCCTCATGATCGAACCTATGACCGAGGTCATCGCCCAGGCGCTGATGGATCGTCGGCGGCTGATCGGATCGACCATCCCCCAGGCTCCTGCTCTCCTCGCGATGCAGGGCGCCGCGGTCCGCGGACTGGACCCGGCCGTCGCGAAGCTGTACTTCACGGCTGCCACCGAGTCGCCGGATGGAGGGTCGGGCAAGTGAGCGAGATGACCGCCCGCGCGACCCTGCGGGTCGTGATGCACGCGATCAACGACTTCCGGGATTCCCGTCGTGCCGAGATGATCCGGGCGCGCAATCGCCTGCTGCTGACGATCTTGGTGACCTCGCTGCTGGCCTACGGCATCGAGGTCGTGGTGCTCCTCGCGGGCGCGACGCCGTCGAGCCTCATCGCCGCCATCCTGTTCTTCCTGGTCGGTGCGACCGTGGGCCTGCTCGACCGGCTCCGGCGCGAGGCCCGGTCGAGCTCAGCGATGGATGACTTCGGGCTGTTCGAGGCCCGGCTCCTGCATACGCCCCTGCTGTCCGGGCTTGCCGCGGTCGGCGGCGTCCTGCTCATCAACGTGGTCCCGGCCCTTGCGACCGCCGTGTCGGCCGATCCGGCGGCCGCCGTCGGCACGATCTCGCTCGGCGACATCTACAGCGTCTCGAACGTCGGCGGCATCCTCGTGGCCGCCGTGTTCGGCCTGACGCCGGGGGCGTTCTTCGACGGGCTCCAGAAGCAGACCGACGTGTTGCGCAAGGACCTCGAGAGCACGACCGCCGCGGGTTAGCAAGGGGCGGGCACGCGCGGGCGGCCCGCCTCGCGCACCCGCCGCGTCAGCCCAGGCCGCCCGGGTACGGGAAGCCGCCCGGCGCCGGGTACTTGCCTGGGGCGGCTGCACGGATCGAGGCGTCCGCGATCGCATAGCCCCAGTTGGCGAGGGCCCGCCGGCGGACGACCGGGACCTTGGTCAGACGGGTCGCCATCTCGGCGAGCGGCTTCGTCAGCTCGGGTGGGCACGGCAGCGCGTCCGGCACGTTGAGGTCCGCCATGTTCGACCAGGTCGCCCAGTAGGCGCCGTCGCGGTCGCGGTCGTAGGCCGCGATCAGGAGCCGCTTGCGCAGGCTGCGGACCTGGCTGTCGATGACCTTCATGACGCGTAGCGGCTGGCGGATCCAGTCCGTGTCGATGTCCGGCGTCTCGGCCAGCCGGCCGCCGCCATCGCTCGCGTAGATCGTGTGGCAGCGCTTGAACACGGTCTCAAGACCGAGGTTGTCGTAGACACCGCCGTCGGCGAGGAGCACGCGGCGCTGGAACGCCGGCGTCTCGAGGCCGTCGCCCGTTCCAGGCGTGAAGGCGCCTTCGGGCAGGTCCAGCCGGACGGGCGAGAAGAACGGCGGGAATGCGGCCGACGCCGCCACGGCGATCGCGACCGGGATCGTGGGCTCCTTGATCTGGCCGACCTTCCAGTCCCAGGTGTACGGCTGGCTGAACCGCCACAGCACCCCGGATTGCAGGTTCGTCGCGTTGATGACGAAGCGCGGTCCCTCGCCCGCATGCGGCAAGTCCTGAAGGGTCGCGCTGCCGTAGAGGCGATCCGCCAGGATCTTCGTGAACGTCGAGGAAGCCGTGACCCTCGGGAGGAGGGCGCCCCGGATGCCCGACGGGATGTCCACCTGGACGGACGCGAAGTCCATGATCGGCTCGGCGAGCTGGGTCTCGAGGTTCGTGGCAACACCGCCGGCGTCGAACGTCAGCTCCTTCCATCGGATGCCGAGGAGGCCTGCGACGATCGATCCGCCGGAGACGCTCGAGATCCGATCGAGCCCGGACAACAGGCCCAATTCGTTCATGCGCCGCACCGCCCCGACGTGGAAGAGCATCGCGCGCGACCCGCCGCCCGACAGGCACAGGCCCGACAAATCCGGGGGCGGCGGCGGCGTCTCTTCGTTGGGCGTGAACTGGACCGGCCACATGGCGGTGTCGCCCGTGACCTGGCTGTCGTGCGTGCCGCGTCGTGTCGCGTCGTCGACCATCGGATCCCCTCCTCAAGACCGGCGGATGGCGGCAGTCAAGCCGGTCGGCGTCTCGCCGACGTCTCCACCCCGAGCGACCCCCGATCGGCTTCCCCGGCCCACCTTAACGCGCTCTTCACAGCCCCGCCGGCATGCTGGCGAGGTCAACCCGTGCTCACCGCGGGTGCCCACTTGAAAGGGGGGTCGTCGTGCGGAACCACCGTCGACGTCTCATCACCGGCCTGCTCACGGTCACGGCGCTCAGCGGGGGCCTCCTGGTCCCGGCCGCCACGATCGCCGCCTCGGCGACCGTCACCGCGGCAGCATGCGCGGACACGCACTGGCCGGTCTCGGTCCAGGGCCGGCCCATCAAGCTCCATGCCGGGGCTCGCGGCGGCGACTACATCTGGCATGACGCCAGGAGTTGGCACCTGCGCGTCACGCACGCGGGGACCGGCAAGGTGATCTTCACGGGCAAGATCGTGTCGGACGCGCCGATGACCGTGACCCCGTTCCGCCTCGAGAACGCGGACAGCCTCGTCCTGAGCGCCGACAAGCTGACGCTCACCTACCGCTTCCGCAACCACGGCCGGCTGGACGGCCTCGATCTCAAGACCGACTGCGCGCAGCGCCTGGCGATCTCCGGGTCGATGGCCGGCAGGAAGCTCCCGACGAGCCGGATCCTGCTCGGCCGCCATGGCCGCCATCCGCTCGAGAACCGGTTCGTGATCGTCAAGGTCACGTAGGGCGTCATCCCCGGGGTCAGGGCGGCGGTCGGCGACGACCGCCGCCCACCACCTTCCCGGCGATCGGCCGGTCGGACCGGATCAGTCTCTGAATTCCAGGCCCACCGACCCGGTCGCCCGCAGCTGGCCGTCGAGTGAGAGGTCGCCCGAGAGGGACTGTTCGACGCCGTCCCCGACCTCATTGAAGCTGGTGGCAGGCGCCGCGCACTCGATCGTGTGGCGCCGGCCGTCGGCGCGGATGCTGCTGATCCGGACCGCGTGGTCATCGCGGGTCAGCCGGATGGCCCCGGTCAGCGGCTCGACGGTCTCGTGCACGTGGCCGCCCTCCGACAGCCACACGTAGCCCGCGGGCACGTGCAACGGGCCACCCCACAACCGACTCGAGACCAGCAGCACCTCGAGGCGGGCGTCGGGGTCATCGTCGAAGCCCGACGCCGACACCCACGTCCAGCGGTCCGGCAGCCGGCGCCCCCAGTAGTGCGCGACGAGCCCAGGGCCGTCGAGCTTGAGCGTGCGATTCCCGAGACGGAGGAGGCCGCGGAGGTGTGCGTGTGGCCGAGCGGCCAGCTCCATGTCGAATGGGTGGAGCGGGCCGAACCAGTCCGGCCGGGGCGCCAGCTGGGGGACGCCGAGATCCCAGCGCACCTCCCAACGGACATCGCCCGCCGAACCCACGGAGCCTGTGGCGTCCAGGTGCGACTCGCCGATCCGGATCCCCGTGGCGTCGCTGGTCCAGTCCGTGGACGACTCGTGGATGACCGGCCGCACGTCCGGCCGCCAGGTGCTCACCCTGACCTCGGCGACCCCCGTCTCCCGGCGGACGACGAAGTCGACGATCGCGCCGCCCTTCGGCGTCGCGACCTTCCAGAACCAGTATTCGAGGGGTGCACTCCGGGCGGCGAGGTCGTCCATCGGTCGAGTCTGCGCCACGCGCTCGGATCCGCGTAGTGGCGGGCCGCGACAGCGTCGCGCGGACGCACCGACGGACATGCCAGAATCCCGTCGTCGGACGCCCACCGCTCGACCTGATGCGGGCGCCGCGCGTCGCGTTGCGAGGGACCATGGCCCAGTTCGACTTGCCGCTTGACCAGATGCGGACATACACCCCCGACCTGGCGGCCCCGGACGACCTGTGGCGGTTCTGGGAGCGAACGCTCGAGGAGGTCCGGGCGACCGATCTCGCCTCGACGGCGACGGCCGTCGACTCCGGGCTGAGCCTCGTGTCGAGCTTCGATGTCGAGTTCAGTGGGTATGGCGGGACGATCGTCAAGGGCTGGCTGCACGTGCCGGCCAGAGCGACCGGTCCGCTGCCCGCGGTCGTCGAGTTCGTCGGGTATGGCGGCGGACGGGGACTCGCGCACGAACGGGTGATGTGGGCGAACGCCGGCTACGCCTACTTCGTGATGGACACGCGGGGACAGGGATCAACGTGGTCGGTCGGCGCGACTCCCGACCCGGATCCGACCGGTGCCCCGTTCCATCCCGGGTTCATGACCAGGGGCATCCTCGCGCCTGACGACTACTACTACCGGCGGGTCTTCGTCGACGGCGTCCGGGCGGTGGAGGCGGTCCGCCGCCACCCGGTCGTCGACCCGAAGCGGGTGGCCGTGACCGGTGGCAGCCAGGGAGGCGGCATCAGCCTGGCGGTCGCCGCCCTGGTCCCGGACATCGCCGCGGTCATGCCCGACGTGCCGTTCCTGAGCGACTTCGGGCGCGCCATCACCCTCACGGACCAGGACCCGTACGCGGAGATCGCCCGCTACCTGAAGGTGCACCGCGACCATGTCGAGGCGGTCCACCGGACGCTGGCCTACTTCGATGTCGCCATCCTGGGCCGCCATGCGACCGCGCCGGCCCTCTTCTCGGTTGGCCTCATGGACGAGATCACCCCGCCCTCGACGGTGTACGCGGCCTACAACCACTACGGCGGCCCGAAGGAGATCGTCGAGTACCCATTCAACGAGCACGAGGGCGGCGAGGGCTTCCACGAGGTCGCGAAGATGCGCTGGCTGGCCGAGCGCCTACGGCCCGGGGGCGAGCTCCTCACGTAGCGAGGCCCGCGCCCGCGACAGCCAGCTTGCGACCGTGCCCTCGGGCACCGAGAGCATCGCGGCGATCTCGCGTTGCGTGTAGCCATCGAGCACGTTGGCGAGCAGGCACGCTCGGACCTTCGGCTCGAGGCGGCCGAGGGCGTCCCAGAGGTCGGGGTCGACGACATCGCGGTACGAGCCACCGACGGGCTCGCGGACGAGTCGTCCCAGCCACCGACGACGCCGGCGCAGGTCATCGAACGCCAGGCGCAGCGCGATCGTGTACAGCCACGCCCGGACGTCCGCCCCATCGAACCCGTCCCACGCCCGATAGGCGCGAAGGTACGCCTCCTGGGCGACGTCCTCCGCGTCGGCGGCGTCGCCCAGGACGAGGACCAAACGACGGACGAGGGGGCCGTGCCATGGCCCCACGGCGACCTCGAATGAGGGGCGGGCGAGCGGAACCGCTCGCCCGTCGTCCACCGCGATCGTTCGCGCGGTCACGGCATCGGCTCGTTGACGCAGTCGCTGGTACCGGTCGCGCCAGTGCGCTGGTCGATGATCATGAGCAGCTGCCCGTCGACGATGGCGCCTGGCACCACGTACCCGTGCTCCGGCGGGTTGGAGACATGGGACGTCGTCCCGTTCTTGCCCGAGAAGTCGCCCGTCTCAACCTGCCAGGAGACGTTCGTGAACCCGTGCGCCGTCAGGTATGCGGCCGCCTGCGTCGGGCTCATGCACTCGAGCGCGGCGCCTTCGAGCGGCTGACCGGGATTCTCCACCCCGGGTGCTCCCCTCGCGAGGCCCGCGATCGCCGCGCCGCCCGCAACCACGGTCGCGGCCACGACGAGGACCAGGGCAGGGGCGACGGCGAGTGGCGCCGTGCGGCCGAAGCGGCGGCGGCGCACGACGCTCGGGGCCGCGCTCGTCGGCACCCGTTGTTCCATGGCAGCGAGCCGCGCCTGAAGATCGGGAGTGCTCATGGTGGTCTCCTTGCAGTGGATGATGTGCTTCCACCCACTACAACGCTCGGCGAGCGCCGATCCTTGCAGGGCCTCGCGAGCCTGACCGCGGCCTATCCCTCGCTACGTCGAGGTCCGCGGCACCGGCGCCTTGCGAGCCTCGAACCCGAGTTCCCGCGCCTCGCGGACCGTGAGGCGCTCGCTGCCCTTCCAGGTGAACGCGGTGGCGATGGCGTCCCAGACCGGGTCGAGCTCCCAGTACGAACTGTGCGAAGCGGGGAAATCCTTGCCGGAGTGGACGCGGAGATCCATGACGCTCGCGAGCCCGTCGGTCCGGCGGAACAGCGGCTCCGCCAGGAACGACAGGAAGTCGCGGCTGTCGTAGATGTTCAGCCACGGGACCGGCAGGCGCGGCGGATCGGCCTCGTCATACGGCATCGACTCGATGGCATCGAACGTGTAGAGGAGCGGCGCCTGCGAGCCGACCGTGACGCACGCCTCGACCGGCGCGTCGCGCCAGGTCGCGAGGAGGTCGACGAGCGCGATGCCGCCAAGGCTGAGCCCGACCGGTAGGACCGGCCGTCCCCGCGCCGCCGCCGCGGTGCGCGTCAACGCATCGCGGAGTGCGGCCTGGATCGAGGCGCGATGGCGCTGGTAGCCGAGCACGTCAGCCAGCAACTGCGAGCCGAGCCCTTCGAACAATGACTCGCGCCGGTCCTCGTAGTACTCGGTCACGAGCTTGGCGATCACGCCCTTGCGGATCCCGACACGTAGCGTGGGGAGCTCGATCGGGTCTGGTCTGCCGCGCCGGTAGAGCGCCTTTCGCCATGTGCCCAGGCGAAGACCCGAATGCCGGCGCCACTCGGGTCCGACAACGGCGACGTCCCAGCCCCGCTTCCTGACCTGGTCTTCGATCCGTGCCAGGTTCGCGACGAGGCCCTCCGATGTCTCGGCCGCTCCATGGACGAAGAAGAGGATGCCGCTGGGCGCCGGCCGGGGCGGGAGCGGGCGGGTCTGCGTCGCGGTCACGCGCCGGTTCGTCGCCATGGTCGTCACGATACCGGACGGCAGAGCCGCCGGCCCCGTGCCGACCGAGCGCGGATCACGAAACGCGGTCTCTCCGCTGATGTCCGGGTTTCAGTTCTGTTTCACTAAATCATTAGCTTGCCGCGCTAAAGGGAACTGGTAGACTTTCTCGCGCTCCTGCCGTCGACACGGATCCATGGCGGCACAGCCACTGCACCGGGAGCCGAATCCGTGGATGACCGACCGATGGGGAACGACCGATGACGACACCGCTCGGATCCCCTGCGGGCGTCGATCGATCCCCGGGCGACCCGGCGTTCCCGTGGGAGGACCGCCGTCCCGGATCCGACGAGATCGTGTGGCGGTCCAGCCTGAACCCGATCATCCCCCGCGATCTGTTGCCCCGCTCCAACAGCATCTTCAACTCCGCGGTCGTCAGGTTCGAGGACAGGTTCGCCGGGGTGTTCCGCGTCGACGACCGATCCCGCGTGATGAACCTCCACGCCGGTCGAAGCGTGGATGGGGTCCATTGGGACCTCGACCCGGAGCCGATCGTCTTCCAGCCGACGGATGGCCGGGTGGCGGAGATCCAGGAAACGTTCCTGCACGCTTACGACCCGCGCGTCACCTGGCTCGAGGATCGCTGGTACGTCAGCTGGTGCAACGGGTATCACGGGCCGACCGTCGGGATCGGCTACACGTTCGACTTCCGGACCTTCCACCAGCTGGACAACGCGTTCCTGCCGTTCAACCGGAACGGCGTCCTGTTCCCGCGTCGCATCGGCGACCACTACGCGATGCTGAGCCGCCCGAGCGACAACGGCCACACCGCATTCGGCGACATCTTCTACTCGGAGAGCCCCGACCTGGTCCACTGGGGCCGGCACCGCCACGTCATGGCGCCCCAGCCATGGACCTGGGGTTCGACCAAGGTCGGTGCGGGTCCGACGCCGATCGAGACGCCGGACGGCTGGCTCCTCATCTATCACGGCGTCCTGACGTCGTGCAACGGCTTCGTCTATTCGATGGGCGCCGCGCTCCTGGACCTCGACGAGCCCTGGAAGGTCATTGCTCGTGGCCATGACTACCTCCTGTCGCCGCAGGTGCCATACGAGCAGGTCGGCGACGTCCCGAACGTCGTCTTCCCGTGCGCCGCGCTCGTCGACGAGGCGACCGACCGGATCACGATCTACTACGGCGCCGCGGACACGGTCACGTGCCTGGCCCACGGCCACCTGTCCGAGATCGTGGCGTCCATCCGCCCCTGAGCCGCGGCCGAGGCCGATTCGTCAGGAACGGGCCGCTTCGCTCGTCGCCGGCGCGAGGGTTCCGATCGTCCGGACCGAGCCACGCTCGATGAGCCGGGGCCGGATCAGGGCCTGGATCACGGCCGCACCGGCGAACTCGATGCGATGGAGCAGCATCGTCACCGCGAGACGGCCCATCCCGAGCTTGTCGACCGCCATCGTGGTCAGCGCCGGCGAGACGAACCGGGCGAGGTCGATGTCGTCGTAGCCAACGACCGAGAGCGCGGTGGGCACATCGATCCGGGCGCCCTGCGCCGCCTGGATGAGGGAGACCGCCACCGCGTCGTTGCAGCAGAACGCGGCGGTCACCTCGGGATGCGCCCCGATGTACGTGAGGGCCGCGGCGGCCGCGGCTTCGGGCGGGACATGAGGCACGTCCACGTGATGGGGCGTGAGCTCCGCCTCCGCGACGGCCTGGTCGTACCCGCGGCGGCGCTGGAGGATGCTCGGGAACGAGTCCGGCCGGCTGCCCACCAGGACGATCTCGCGGTGCCCGCGGCCGATGAGATGCTCCATCGCCGCGCGAGCGCCACCGACGTTGTCGCTGACGACCGAGTCGAAGGCCATGTCCTCCGCGTACGCGTCGACGAGGATCGCCGGAGGCCCGTCCTCGAGCATCGCCGTCGTGCCGTGGCTCAGGTGCGCCCCGACGACGATGAGGCCGTCGGTCGATCGCTCCGCGACCAGCCTCGGCACTTCGAGTGGGTAGTACTGGTCGTCGACCGGCATCGCCGCGAACAGGAGGTCGACCTCGCGGATCCGGCAGATCTCCTCGATCCCGGTCATGACCTGGGCGTAGAACCTGTTGGCCTCAGGGGCGTCGTCGTGCGGGGCCTTGATGATCAGCCCGACCGTCACCTGCCGGGCCCGCCGGCCCGAGGGACGCGAGACGCCGCGATAGCCCAGCCGCCGCGCCGTTTCGACGACGCGATCCCGGGTCTCGCGACTCACGCCGGGCTCGCCACGGATCGCGAGCGAGACGGCCGCCGGCGACACGCCCGCCGCGCGTCCGACATCGGCGAGCGTCACCCGTTTGCGACTCTCGCGCGTGTCGTCTTCAGCCATCTGATGTCCTGTCCACGCTGGCCGACACTATCGTCCTGGTCCTGGCTCCGTCAACGAGATCCGACGCCCGACCTGATGCGCCCGGAGCATGTCCGGGAGCGACGGCGACGAGCTAATACTTTACTTGACGTATCAGTCCGTCGCCCTTACCTTCGGGCCATGCCGCTCGCGCGGCCCCGGGGCAGCCGCGACTCCTCCTGCGGCTGCCCCGGCCCATCTCGCGCCGTGTCTCCGCGTCGCGATCCCCGGACCTGTCAGCCCCGTCGCACCAGAAGGTTGTGCGGGAAGGTTGGTCCGGGCGGTGGCGGGATCGCCGCCACCACCGTCGGGTCGGCCGCGGCATGGCGCCGCGCCAGCTCCAGGCGCAGGCTCTCGTCGCCACGGGCCATCGCCCAGTGGTGGTTCGCGGAGAAGATCGGCTTCATGACCACGGACAGCCGCCGGAGGACACCCTTCTCGGCGATGACCGTCCAGTCGTATGTCACCGCCGTCATCGGTCCCGCCGGGTCGTCCTGGAGACGCTCCGGCACGAGCGTCCACACCCCGACCCCGACGAAGTCGCCCTCGGCCTCGAGGCGAAAGCCCTTCGGTGGCTCCGACTCGGTCACCGTGAACTGCCATCGCAAGGTGTACGGCAGCCAACCCTTGGTCCACAGGCTGACGACCTTGCCGAGGCCGCGCTCATCGCCGGGCTGGAGTTCCCGGACCCGCAGGTAGACCGACGGCCACCAGCGCGCCAGCCCGGGGGCGTCACCCAAGACCTCGGTGATCTCCTCGGGCGTGGCGGGGACTTGCCACGTCGTGACGAAGTGATAATCGTTCGATGCCACGGTGGCATCGTAGACGCGGATGCCCGCGTCCGACATGCCCGTACCGACAACGCAGCGATCGAGGAGCGTGCTCGTGAGTCATCTCGTCGATTTCGACACCGTTCCGCCGGTCGACGTGTGGGGCGAGACCGTCCGCGCCCGCTCGGTCAACGGGGAGCGGCTCACCCTGGCGCTCGTGGAGCTCGCGCCGCGTTCGATCGTGCCAGAACACCGGCACGAGAACGAGCAGATGGGGATGGTCGTCTCTGGGAGCGTCACCTTCACGGTCGATGGCGAGGTGCGGACGCTGGGCCCGGGCGGCACCTGGCGGATCCCCTCCAACCGGCCCCACGACCTCGTGACCGGCCTGGACGGCGCACTGGTCATCGACGTCTTCGCCCCGGCTCGCGAGGACTGGGATGCGATGCCGCACCTCGCCCCCCGTGCGGTCGCCTGGCCGGGCCGCTGACGGGACGGGCTCGGTCGGTCAGCCGCCGGCGCGCGGGACGTCCAGCTGATGCCCGCCTGCCGTGGATGAGGTGACCGACCCGCCGCCACGGGTCGTGACGCTCGTGCTCACGACACCTGGCGGGCCTGTCCTCGGCCGGCTCCCATCCTTCGTGGCCGCGACGCCATGGTGGCACGACGTCGGTCCGGTCGTCCAGGCGGCCCGGGAACGGTTCGGCCTCGAGGTGACCGTCTTGCGGCTCCTGGAGAGCCAGCGGCCGTCGGCCCACGGTGGCGCGGTCACCTACCTGGCGGAGGTCGATCCGGACGCGACCCGGTCCGGTTCCCCGGGCGGCCTCGAGCCTTGGCCGGGTCACCTTGCCGACCATCCGCTGCGCCAATCCTGGGCACGCCCCGGCGGACCCGCCGCCGACCTGGCCTGGGCGGCCTCGGTCCTCGAGGCCCGCGGTCTGGTCCGAACCGGGCGGCCCGAGCAGGTCCGGTCATGGAACCTGTCGAGCCTGTGGCGCCTTCCGACGGTCGATGGCGCCGCGTGGTTGAAGGCGGTCCCACCGTTCTTCGCCCACGAAGGTGCGATCCTGGAGCGGCTGGAGGCGGCCCCGGTCCCCCGCCTCCTCGGGCACGACGGCGCGCGGGTCGTCCTGGCCGGGATCCCCGGCGAGGACCAGTACGACGCGGCACTCCCCGAGCTGCACGCGATGGTCGAGATCCTCGTCATGATCCAGCATCCGTGGCTCGGCCGGGCAGACGAGCTGCTCGGCATCGGTCTCCCGGACTGGCGGGCCCCGGCGCTGGGCCAGGCCATCGCCGAGGTCGTGGATCGCGCGGGATCGAGGATCCACGAGGACGACCGGGCGACCCTCGCGGGCTTCGTCGACGGGCTGCCGGCGCGGTTCGAGCGCATCGCCGCCTGCGGCCTGGGCGACGGGCTCGTCCATGGTGACTTCCACCCCGGCAACGTTCGGGGCGACCCTCAGGCGCTCGTGCTGCTGGACTGGGGCGACTGCGGCGTCGGCCATCCGCTGCTCGACATGCCGGCCTTCCTCGACCGGATCGGGTCCGCCGACGTCGACCCCGTCCACGACCGGTGGCTCGCTCGGTGGCTGGACCTCGTCCCGGGCTCGGATCCCGGGCGGGCCGCCGTCTTCCTGGCCCCGGTCGCGGCCGCCCGCCAGGCCGTCATCTACCAGCGGTTCCTCGATCGGATCGAGCCATCGGAGCGGCCGTACCACCAGGCCGACGTGCCCGACTGGCTCGGCCGGACGGCGAGTCTCGCACGCGCCGAGCGCTGAACCCGACAAAGGCGACAAGCTGCCTTCGCAGGGAGCCTTCACGGCCAACGTGGCAGACTGTGCGACACGCGGTCGAGGGCCGACGGTCGGTGGAGGTGCTGGTGCGGGAGCGAGGCGTGCAATCTCGACGGGCTAGAGCGGCGGAGTCGGGGCCGAATCTGGGGGGATCCGGCGGCGGACCGGGTGTCTGGCCGGCACTGGCGATCATCGCGATCATCATCGCGACCGCGGGGTGGACGACGGTCGGGGTCCTGGTGCTCAACAAGCCGGCCGCCGCCACCACCGCACCGGCGGGATCGGACGTACCGATCGACGAGTCACTCCCGCCCGAGAACATCCCGGAGAGTCACCTGTTCCCCGACCTCGAGGCGCTCCTGCCGGCCCAGGTGGCCGGCACGCCCCTGTCGGTCCAGAGCTTCACGGGGACCGACT
The DNA here is from genome assembly GCA_963764515.1 of uncultured Chloroflexia bacterium. Lineage (GTDB taxonomy): Bacteria > Chloroflexota > Limnocylindria > Limnocylindrales > CSP1-4 > SPCO01. Next base: position 409,413 of record CAVXSS010000001.1, read on the forward strand.
TCATCATCGAGGACGGCTGGGGGACGAGCATGACCGCCTTCCTGACATCGGTGGGCAAGACGCCTGCTGACCTCCAGCTGGGGCATGCCGAGGACCCTGACGCCGTGCTCGATCTCGACGCCATCCTGGTCTTCCGCCTCGACGGCGTGAAGCCCGAGACCCTCAGGGACGCGATCATCAACGGCTGGCGGACGGACTTCCCCGACCTCACCACCTCGACCGCGACGGTCGCCGACAAGGCGATCACCAAGGGCGCCTTCGGCGAGGACGCGATCGGCAGCGTCTGGTACGTCCACGACGGCCTCGTGTACGACATCGAGAGCTACGACGAGGCGCTCGCGACGACGATCCTCGCCGCGCTGCCGCCGGCAACGACACCGCCCGCGTCCGCGCCCGCGGCGTCCGCGCCCGACGCGTCCGGAGCGGCCTCGGCATCGACCGCACCTTGAGTCTCGCCGGACCGAGGTGACCGCACCTCGCGAGCGCTACACCCACGGCCATCACGAGAGCGTCCTGCGGTCCCATCGGTGGCGGACCGCGGCCAACTCCGCGTCGTACCTGATCCCCCACCTTCGGCCCGGGCAGGACCTGCTCGACGTCGGGTGCGGCCCGGGCACGATCACCATGGACCTCGCCCGCCTGCTGGCGCCCGGCCGGGTCATCGGGATCGACGCCGTCGAGGGTCCGCTCCGCACCGCCGGCACCGACGCGACGGCGGCCGGCGTCGCCAACGTGTCGTTCGAGGTCGGCGACGTCTACGCGCTCGGCTTCGACGACGGCTGGTTCGATGTCGTCCACGCCCATCAGCTGCTCCAGCACCTGGCGGAGCCGGTGGCGGCGCTGCGAGAGATGGGGCGCGTCTGTCGGCCGGGCGGCGTCGTGGCCGTGCGCGATGTCGACTTCGCCTCGATGGCCTGGTTCCCGGTCGGGCCGGTCCTCGACCGCTGGATGGACCTGTACCAGCGGGTCGCGCGGGCGAACGGCGGTGAGCCCGATGCCGGGCGGCGGCTGCTGTCGTGGGCCCATGCCGCGGGGTTCAGCGACGTGACCGCGTCCGCGAGCCTGTGGTGCTACGCGACCCCGAAGGATCGCGCCTGGTGGGGATCGCTCTGGGCGGATCGGGTCACGAGCTCGGCGTTCGCCGATCAAGCCATCAGCCTGCGGTTGAGCGACCCTGACGAGCTCGCCCTCATCGCGAGCGCCTGGCGAGAGTGGGCGGCGTCACCCGACGGTTGGTTCACGGTGCCGTCGGGGGAGCTCATCGCGCGGCCCGCGTGAGCCGCCTCATGCGGCTGGACGAGGATCGGCGGGCGCCTATCCTTTGGGGGTGAGCCTCCTTCACCTCGACGACCCCGGCGACCTGGTCGCCCCGACGCTCATCGCGGCCTTCGATGGCTGGGTGGATGCGGGTTCGGCGGCAACGACCGCACTCGCGCAGCTCGTCGACGGCGCTCCGGTCGTGGCCAAATTCGACGCAGACCGGATCTTCGACTACCGGGCCAGGCGGCCGCCCCTCGAGATCGTCGACGGCCGCCTCGACGAACTCGTCTGGCCGACGCTCGAGCTCCGCCGGATGCAGGCCGGCAGGCGCGACCTCCTCGTGCTCGTCGGGCCGGAGCCGGACTATCGATGGCGCACCTTGGTGAGGGACACGATCGACCTGGTCGCCCGACTCGGCGTTGCCGAGTGGATCAGCCTCGGCGCCATCCCGGCGGCCGTCCCGCACACGCGCCCCGTGCCGATCCTCGGGACGGAATCGACACCCGGCCTGCTGCGCTCTGACGTCCCGGCCGGACCGGCGGGCATCCTGCGGGTGCCGTCCGCGCTCGTCTCGGCGCTCGAGTTCGAGGTCTCGAAGGCGGGCGTCCCCGCGCTGGGGTACTTCGCCCAGGTGCCGCACTACATCTCGGGCCCGTATGCGCCGGCATCGCTGGCGCTGCTCGAGACGCTCGGGCGCCATCTCGGCGTCGATCTTCCGACGGGCGACCTCACCGACGAGGCGAGCCAGCTGCGGACCCGGCTGGACACGGCAACCGCGCTCGAGGAGACGACCCGTACGTACGTCGAGCGCCTCGAGGCCATGGTCGACGAGCAACGACTCCCGGCCGGCGACGATCTCATCGCCGACATCGAGCGCTTCCTGCGCGACCGTGGCGGGGAGAGCACCCAGCGATAGTCCCACCCGCACGTGGCGTACATGACACGTCCTGTCATGGTTAGGCGTATCCTCGTCAGGTGCGTGCCAGTCGCCTGGTCAACCTGCTGCTCATCCTCCAGACGCGCGGCGGGCTGACCGCAGCCGAGCTTGCCCGCGAACTCGAGGTCTCCGTCCGGACCATCCACCGCGACGTCGAAGCCCTCAGTGCCGCGGGCGTCCCGATCTATGCGGACCGGGGGCCCCACGGCGGCATCCGACTCGTCGACGGCTACCGGACCAGGCTGACCGGGATGACCCCCGACGAGGCCGAGGCGCTGTTCCTGTCGGGGATGCCTGGTCCCGCCGCCGAGCTCGGTCTGGGCACCGTCGTCGCCGCTGCCCGCCTGAAGGTCCTGGCGGCGCTCCCGACCGAGCTCCGGTCGCGAGCGTCGCGGCTCGTGGAGCGCTTCCACCTCGACGCCGCCGGCTGGTTCCAGGCCAGTGAGGCAGTCCCCTATCTCGGGGCGCTCGCGGAATCGGTCTGGGAGGGGCGGTGCGCCCGCATCGACTACGAGCGTGGCGACGGCTCGGTGTCCCGTTTGCTGGGGCCGCTGGGGCTCGTCCTGAAAGGCGGGGTCTGGTACCTCGTGGCGACGAGCTCGGACCAGATCCGAACGTATCGCGTGTCGCGGGTGGCGAGCGCGACGATCCTCGACGAGCGTACCGATCGCCCGGCCGGCTTCGAGCTCGCCACCTACTGGGCGGAGTCGAGCGCCGCGTACGAACGCGAGAGCCCGCGCATCAAGGTCGTCGTCCGCGTGCCGGAGGATCGACGCGATCGGCTCGAGAGCGCGGTCGGCTTCGCCACCGTCGAACGTGCCGAGCGTCTCGACGAGCCGGAGCCCGGCTGGCTTCGCTTGCGGCTCGACCTCGGCTGGCCCGATGAGGTCCCCGGGCGCCTGCTCTCGGTGGGGTCCAGCCTCGAGGTGCTCGAGCCCACCGAGGTCCGTGAGCGGGTCATCGCGACGGCGCGGCGAGTCCTCGAACGCTACGGTCGCGTCGAGCCGGCGGATGCCCGGCTCGAGCGGGAGGAGGACCTGACCGCCGATCCAAGGGCGGCCGCCGCACCCACGGCGACCGGGGTGTCCGTCACTCGTCGCTGACCCGCATCGCCCCGATCCAGCCAGCGGCGCCAGCGGTGCGCCTGGGCCATCTCCCGCTCCCGCTCCGCCTGGATGACCCGTGCCAGTACCAGCAGATGCATGACCTTCTCCTTGGCTGCCGGCGATCCTTCCCGACCGCGACCTCGCACGTGGATCATCTCGCTCGTACATGCCAGAACTTGTCATGTAGATGTCGGGTAGGCGAGACCGGGATCCCGGCTCGGGAGGTGCTCGTCAGGCGACGGTGCGTGCGTCCACGAACCGGCCCCAGTGGAAGACCCGGACCGCGAGGAGCACCCCGAGCGCCGCCAGGACCAGGATGGTGGCGGCGGCGATCGAGGCACCGAGGTCCCCGCCCTGGAACTCGCCGTAGACGACGAGCGGCAGGGTCTGCGTCCGGCCCTCCACGTTGCCGGCGAACATGATCGTCGCCCCGAACTCGCCGAGCGACCTCGCCCAGCTCATGACGAGCCCGGCCGCCAGGGCCCCGCTCGCGAGTGGCACGGTGATGCGCCGGAACAGCTGTCGCTCGGAGGCGCCGTCGACCCGCGCTGCGTCCTCGAGGTCGCGATCGACGGCCGCGATCCCCGTTCGTGCGGAGCGGATGAAGAACGGGGCTGAGACGAAGGTCTGCGCAAGCACCACCGCGATCGTCGTGAACGGGATCTCGAGGCCGAGGACCTGGAGCGGCTCGCCGAGGAGTCCACGCCGCCCGAAGACCAGCAGGAGCGCCAGGCCGGCCACCGAGGGCGGCAGGACGATCGGCAGGTCGATGATCGCCTCCAGGAGACCGGTGGCCCGCGATCGGCGCCGGGCGAGCACGAACGCCAGGGGGGTGCCGAACACGACGGTGATGACGAGGCTGACCGCGGTCGTCACGAGGCTCAGCGAGAGCGCGTCGAGGACGACCGGCGAGCCGAGGGCGGCACCGAGCGAACCATCGACGATCGTCCGCGCGACGAGCACCGCGACCGGCAGCCCGAGGAACAGGCCGAAGACGCCGGCCAGGATGCCGACTGACCGCCCGGTCACGATGGAGGCAGGAAGCCGAACCCGCCCAGGATGGCCTGTCCGTCCGCCCCCGCGAACCACGCCAGGAACGCCGCGGCCGCGTCGGCGTGGGCCGAGGCCTTGACGACGATCCCGCCGTAGGTGGCCGCGACATTGGCGGTGTCTGGCACCGCGACCTGGGAGACTGCGCTCGAGGTACTCGTGTCGGTGACGTAGACGATGCCAGCGTCGCCCTCCCCGAGCTCGATCTTGGAGACGATGGCCTTCACGTTGTCTTCCCGCGACACGACGTTGGCCGCGTAGCGCGCCGCGAAGTCCGTCGGGTAGCCGGGTTCCTTCGCAAGGTTCCCGACGAGCTGCGTCGCGTACTTCGTGATCGGCACCTCGTTGCCGGCGGCGATCACCTTGGTCCCGACCCTGGCCAGGTCCGCCGGCGAGTCGATGCCGGCCGGGTTGCCCGCCGGCACGATGACCGTCAGCTTGTTGCCGGCGAAGGCGACGGGGTCGCCAGCGGCCAGGCCCTTGTCGACGAGCTTCTTCGGGTTCGTCGTGTCGGCCGACAGGAAGACGTCGGCCGGGGCGCCCTGCTCGATCTGCGTCTCGAGCGCGGAGGACGAGTCGGTCGAGATCGTGAGCGTCGTGCCGGCAACGGCGGCCTCGTAGGCGGTCTTGACCTTCCCGAGGACGCCCTTGAGCGACGCTGCGCCGTAGACCGTGAGCTCGATCGGCTGCCCTGCCGTCGCGGACGCGGGTGCGGTCGCGGTCGTCGCGGCGGGCGCCGACGACGGCCCGCCCGGTGACGACGCCGCACTGCCCGAACACGCGGCGACGACGAGAACCAGACCGGCGATCAGGCCGACCAGGCGCGGTCTCATGCGCGCGATTCCCTCGACGAGGGGATCTCGACGATGACGTTCGTGGACTTGACGACGCAGACCGCTTCGTCCCCCACCTTGAGGTCGAGGTCCTCGACCGCCTCGGCGGTCATGAGGCTGACCAGTCGATGCGGCCCCGCGATGACCTCCACGACCGCGGCGACCCGGTCGCGCTCGATCCTCGTGACGATGCCGGGGAACCGGTTGCGAGCGGACTGGGCGACGATCGGCCGATCGGTCGATGCCTTCCGACGCTCGTTGAGCAGACGGGCGACGTCCTCGATCGCGACCAGTCGCTGTCCCCCATCGGACCGCTCCATCCGGAGGCGGCCCTCGGTCTCCCAGCGGCGCAAGGTCTCGACCGATACACCGAGCATCTCGGCTGCCTGACCGACACGCAGCGCACTCGGCTGGTCGTCGGGGCTCGATGTTGTCATACCGATGGATTGTGCCCGTGACCCGTCCCCATGTCTAGGTGTCGATGCGCCAGACAGCAGGTATGGTCCGGGGACACCGAACGACCGTCCGGCTCCGAGGAACCGAACGGTCGTCAGGTTGCTAGATCCCGAGATCGGACCGTCGTGTGGTAGAAGATGCCGGCTCCGCCGCCGCCCGGCGTCCCGCCGGAGAGTCGACGCGCCGCCGGACCAAAGTCTCGCTGTCCGGCGTTCCGTTCTCGATGACCACACGATAGGTCCGCGACCGGGAAAGCCGGACCTGCCAATCGTCCCGTCCTCGCATGGACAGATGTCACCCTGCCGCTGGGAGGACGCGATGCCGTTGCGATGCCCGGTGGCTCCACTCGCGCGCGGCCGGCACGGAGAGTCCGTACGATGGGTCGGACCCGGCGTCCCAGAACGAGGCCCACATGTCCTTCGATCCCGGCGCCCGGCTCGATCCGGGCCAGATCAGCGACCGCCGCGGTCGAGGTGGCCGGACCGGCGTCGCCATCGGCGGTGGCGGCCTCGGCCTGGTGCTCCTCATCGCCTATGCGCTCCTGGGCGGCAACCCCGACGACCTGGGTGGGTTGCTGCAGCCCGGTGCCGTGACGGGCCCCCAGAGCTCGTCCCTCGCGACCGAGTGCAAGACCGGCCAGGACGCGAACGAGCGGGACGACTGCCGGATCCTCGGCTTCGTGAACAGCATCCAGGCCTACTGGGCCGGCGAGTTCAGCACCGGGCAATACCAGCCGATCGACACGGTGCTCTTCACCGACGCGACCCAGAGCGCCTGCGGCTCGGCCACCGCGGCCTCCGGACCGTTCTACTGCCCGGCGGACAAGCTGGTCTATCTCGACCTCGGGTTCTTCGTGGACCTGCGCACCCGGTTCGGCGCGACCGGCGGGTCATTGGCGCAGGGGTATGTCGTCGCCCACGAATACGGCCACCACGTCCAGGACCTGCTCGGCGTCCTGGACCAGGGGACGAACGACCAGGGGGCGGAGGGACGATCGGTCCGGACGGAGCTCCAGGCCGACTGCTATGCGGGCACCTGGGCGAGTCACGCAGAGGCCGGGATCCTGGCGCCGGTCACGGACGCGCAGATCGCCGACGCGCTCGACGCCGCCGCGGCCGTCGGGGACGACCGGATCCAGCAGTCGGTCAACGGCCGGGTCAACCCGGAGGCCTGGACCCACGGCTCATCGGCCCAGCGCCAACATTGGTTCTCGGCGGGCTACCAAGGCGGCGATCCGGCGACCGACTGCGACACGTTCAGCGGGGGCGTGTAGACACCGATGCGTCCGGGGTGCCACCGCGGGGCTGCGCGAGCGGGTCAGCTGGCGGAGGCGAGGCGGCGGTCGGCCTCGGCGATCGCGTCCTCCGGGTCGGCGCCGCGGCGGAGCACGGCGATCTCGACGCGGAGCTCTGCCGACACCGGCGCCTCGTCGGCCAGCGAGCGGTACCCGCGTTCGATGCGCGTCGCGAGATGCCCGGCGTCCTCCTCGCTCGTCTCGGGCAGCAGCATCATGAACCGGTGGGTGCTCGCCCTGACCGCCCGGTCGGTCTCTCGCGCCTCGCGCCCGACGACCTCGACGAGGTGCCGAGCGAATCGATCGAGGTCGATGGGCCCGGGGCCTGGGATCAGGTCGATGACCAGGACCGAGGTCGGGCGGCCGTATCGCGCCTGGCGAGCCGCCTCGCGTTGCAGTGCGACGGTCCAGTCGACGCGCGTATCGAAGGCCAGCGGGCGGCGGCGATTCGTGCGGGCCCGCCGGCGACGCACCGGGCCGTCGAGAAACGCCTCGATCCGCTGACCGGCCGCCTCTTCGTCGTGGTGGTCGGGCAGCGAGAACTTGCGTGAGCGGCGTGTCGATCGGGGCGCCGAGGGCGCGGGCGGCCGGGGATCGTCGGGCTCGTGGGGCATTGCCATCAAGGATAGCGATGCGCTCGACGTGACGCCGGGGTGGTCCCCTCAGACGGTCCCGGCGACCCGTGCGACGCCCAATTCCGCGACCCGCGCCTCGAACTTCCGCGCCGCCTGGTCCAGGTCGTCGAGATGGCGGGCCAGTCGTTCCCGGGCCGCGCTCGCGGCCGCATCGAGGTTCCCCAACTCGAAGATGCCCCAGTGCTTGATGACCGGCAGCAGTACTTCGTCGCGGTGGACGCGCAGGTCGTAGATACCGGCTTTCGCGATCGCGGCCGCCTTGCGCACGAAGTTCGGGATGCCGGCACCGGGCATCTGGAAGGCGAGGACCTCGTCGACGATGGCGCGAACGGCCGCCGACGGTTCGAGCTTGATCGCGGCGGCGAGGATGTCGCGGTAGAAGACCATGTGAAGGTTCTCGTCAGCCGCGATCCTGACCATGATCCGGTCCGCCACCGGATCGTCGGAATAGCGCCCGGTGTTGCGGTGGGAGATGCGGGTCGCGAGCTCCTGGAACGTCACGTAGGCGAGGCCGTGCAGGGTGTCGGGCGCGTCGTGCTCGTAGCCCTGCTGGAGCTGGGTCATCCGTCCGCGCTCGAGCGCCACCGGATCGATGTTGCGGGTGACGGTCAGGTAGTCGCGCAGGACGATGGCGTGGCGACCCTCCTCCGCGGTCCATCGGCCGACCCAGTTGATCCACGCGCCGTCGCCCTTGCCGAACATGCCATGGATCAAGCGGTGATAGCTGGGCAGGTTGTCCTCGGTCAGCAGCCCGATCTCGAAGGCGGTCTGCGCGACCCCCGTCAGTCGGGGCTGATCCGGTGTCCAGGGCTCCTTGTCGAAGTCGCGCCCGAGCCGGTACGGGATGTAGTCGTGGGGGAACCACTCCTGGGCGACCCGAGCATGGCGGTCGTAGAGCCGGCCGGCCTCGGGTTCCAGCTCGATGAGGAGCGCGCGCTCGTCGTAATCGGTCACTCCGGCAAGGCTAGGCCCGTCGATCCGTGCGCCTCGTGGGATGCGTGCGGACCTGCACGAGCGCCCCGGCCGGCCTGCTAGGCTCGCTCGCGATGCGGACGGTGACGGCGACCCGGTACGTGACGGCGCTGCGCGAGGGCGGCTCCCTGCCCGGACTGGTCGAGGCCGACGACGACGGCCTGTATGTCGTGAAGTTCCGCGGCGCCGGCCAGGGAACTCGCGCCCTGGTCGCGGAGTGGCTGGCCGGCGAGCTGGCGCGGGCGGTCGGGCTCAACGTACCCGACCTCGTGGGCGTCGACCTCGATCCGTCCCTCGGCGACGCCGAGCCACATGAGGAGATCCGCGACCTCGTCCATGCGAGTGGCGGGCTCAATCTCGGCCTGGACTTCCTGCCCGGGGCGCTGCCGTTCAATCCCGCGGCCGCGACCGCGGTGGCCACCATCGATCCGGCCGACGCCGCGGCCGTCGTCTGGCTCGATGGCCTGGTCACGAACCCCGACCGCACTGTCCAGAACCCGAACCTGCTCGTCTGGCATGGCCGCACGTGGCTCATCGACCACGGCGCCGCGCTCTACATCCACCACACCTGGCGGGATCCGGACGAGCATGCCCGCCGCGGGTTCGAGCGCCTCGCCGACCACGTTCTGCTGCCATTCGCGGGCTCCGTCGCGGATGCCGACGACGCGCTGGCCGCGCGGATCGACCGTCGGCTCCTCGAAGGGCTGGTCGCCGCGCTCCCGGACGACTGGCTGCCCGACGACCGGCTGGCCGGCGATGCCGATGCCCAGCGTCACGCCTACGTGCGCTATCTGACTCGGCGTCTGGAGCCGCCGCGACCGTTCATCGAGGATGCCGAGCGTGCCCGCGCCGCCGCGTGACGTCTTCCAGTACGCGGTCGTGCGCATCGTGCCGCGTGTCGAGCGGGGCGAGCAGCTCAACGCCGGGGTCATCCTGCTCTGCCGCACGCGGCGGTTCCTCGGCGCGAGGACGGCTCTCGACGAACGACGCCTTGCGGCCCTCGCACCCGACCTGGACCCGGCCACAGTCCGGCCGCATCTCGAGGCGATCGAGCGGATCGCGGCGGGTGACGCGTCGGCCGGACCGATCGCCCGGCTCGATCCGGCGGAACGGTTCCACTGGTTGGTCTCGCCGGCCAGCACGATCATCCAGCCGTCCGAGGTCCACACCGGGTTCTCCGACGACCCGGCGGCCGAGCTGGACCACCTCTTCGAGTCGCTGGTCCTCTAGGCGGCCGCGTCCGCGAAGGTGATCTCGATGAGCGGGGCGCGGGCCGTCCCCCGACCGGTCGTCGTGATGTCGATGGCGTGCCCGCGGCTCAGCGCCCGCCCGATCCGGTCGTCCACGAACTAGGTCTTGGCCGCCTTGGCCGCCTTGAGCTCCGCCTTCTTCGCGCGCTTGCCGGCCTGGTACGCGGCCAGCGCCTCGGGAGAGTCGACGTCGCCGAGGGTCGGGTGGGTCGGCAGGACGCCCTCCCAACCGGGCGGACGGACGCCAAGGCGTTTCGTGATGATCGTCAGGAGGGCCTTGGCCTTCATGTCGCCGATCCCGGGGAGCCCGCGCAGGCGCGCATCGAGGTCCTTGCCGGATGCCGCCTCGGTCCAGACGCGGGCCGCATCGTTGCCGTAGTCGGCCGCGATGGCCCGAGCCAGCTCCTGGACCCGGGCCGCCATGGCGCCAGGGAACCGGTGCAGGGCCGGTGGCTTGCGGAAGACGTCGATGAGCTCGGCCGGGTCGGTCGCCGCGATCCTGGCCGCGTCCAGGTGGCCGAGCCGACGCCGCAGCTCGGCGGGTCCGCTGAACGCCTTCTGGACCGTGACCTGCTGGTCGAGCTCGAAGCCGATGAGCAGGGCCAGCGGGTCGGTGACGAGCAGCCGGTCGGCGTCGTCGTCGCCGGTGAACGGGAGTCGGTCGATGGTGGTCGTCATCGGGGCATGGTAGCCCTGCTACGCTCGGGACATGGTCTCCGACCGGCGCGTCATCCACGCACGACACCTGCTCGATGTGATCGGCGGGACATGGCTCCCCGACCGGCGGATCCTCGTCCGCGACGGTCGGATCGAGGCCATCCTCGCGCCCGGCGACGCGGACCCGACGGATGCGGCGCCGATGACGCTGGCTGGCGACTGGATCGTGCCCGGGCTCATCGACTGCCACAGCCACCTGGTCGGCGAGATGGAGTACGCCGGCATCCCGGCCGTCGACGCCTCGGCCGCGCAGGAGGCGATGAGCGGCGTGCGCAACGCGCGCGTGACGCTCCGGGCAGGGTTCACGACCGTGCGCGATGTCGGGACGTTCCGGGCGTTCGTCGACGTCGCGTTGCGCGACGCCATCGATCGTGGCTGGACCCCCGGGCCGCGGATGCAGTGCGCGGGCGCCTACATCACCGCCCCGGGCGGCGGCGGCGAGGTGACCGGTGACGCGCCGGCGATGGACTTGCCCGACGACCTGCGGTTCGGGGTCGTGCGCGACGCCGGCGAGGTCCGGACGAAGGTCCGCGCCCTGGCCGACGGCGGCGCGACGGTCATCAAGTGCATCGTCACGGGGGCCGTGCTGACCCGCGGAACGCACCCCGATGCGGTCGAGCTGGAGGAGCCGTTGGTCGCGACTGCGGTCGATGAGGCGGCGCGGCACGGGTTGTTCGTCGCGGCGCATGCGCACGGCACCGAGGGCATCAAGGTGGCGATCCGCGCCGGGGTGCGCTCCATCGAGCATGGCTCGCTCATCGACGACGAAGGCATCGCGATGCTCGTGGCCGGTGGGACCTACCTCGTCGCGGACGTCTACGACGGCGACTGGATCGCCGAGGAAGGGCGCCGGGCCGGTTGGCCGGCCGAGACCATGGAGAAGAACGAGGCGACCACCGAGGCCCAGCGTGATGGCTTTCGGAGGGCGGTCGAGGCTGGGGTCAAGCTCGCTTACGGCACCGACAGTGGCGTCTACCCGCACGCGATGGTCGCGATCCAGCTCGGCTACCAGGTGCGCCTGGGTCAGACGCCGCTCGAGGCGATCCGCTCGGCCACGGTCGTGGCCGCCGAGCTGATGGGCTGGGAGGACCGGGTCGGGTCGCTTCGGGCCGGCCGGTTCGCCGATCTCGTCGCGGTCGATGCCGACCCGCTATCGGACATCGGGGTCCTGCGGCGGCCGTCGTCGGTCGTCAAGGGCGGCATGCCCGTCGACTGACGCGAGCGCTCAGCGTGTGAGCGGGCTGGACCGACGGTCGGCCACGAGGATCGAGCCCAGGGCGATCAGGCGACGGCCGATGCCGTGGCGGAGGCGGCGAACCAGGCCGTTCGGTGGGTCCTCGTTGGCCGGCCCGAACCGTCGCCGCTCGCTTCGGAGACCGGCCATCCGCGCGGCGGCCAGCTGGAGGGGGACGTCGAATGTCGACGGCGCGCTCGTCTTCTCGTAGCAGGTCACGTCAGACTCCTTGTGGGGTCGATGCGTCGAGTCGGCGGTGGGCGCCGCTGAAGAGGCCCGCGGCGGCCGCGGCGATGACCAGGGCACCGGCGGCGGCGAACATGGCGGTCGCCGCGGTATCGACGAGGGCGCCCGCGAGCGCCAGCGACAGTGGGTTGAGCCCGAACGAGCCGAGCATGACCAGGCTCATGACCCGGCCGAGCATCGCGGGGTCGGTGCGTGCCTGGAGCCAGGCGATCGCGATGACGTTGATGTAGCCGATACCCAGGCCCATCGGGGCGAGCATCAGGGTGGCGACGACCGCCGACGGCGCGAACCCGATCCCGGCAAGGGCGATGCCGAGCGAACCGGCCACGGTCAGCAGGACCGCCCCCTGATGTCTGGGCGTCGGGAGGGAGCCCGCGAGGATCGCACCGACCAGGGCGCCCGCACCGAAGCCCGCGAACATGAACCCGAACGCGATCGAGCCACCCTCGAACCGGTTGCTCGCCAGCCACGCCAGGCCGACCGCGATCGGACCGGTGAACGCCAGGTTGAATGCCGCGGTCAGGATGATGATGATCCGGATCGCCGGATCGGCGAACGCGTAGGCGGCGCCGGCACGGATCGTCGAGAGCAGGGACGCGCGCTCGGCATCGTGGGTGCCGGTCGCCTCGCCGGGGACGCCGGCCGCCGGGTCGGGCGGCGCCGAACGACGGCCCCCACGGATGGACGCGACCATGAGCGCCGCGAAGGCGAACGAGGCGGCGTCGATCGCGAAAGCGGGCCCCGTGCCCAGGAGCGCGACGACGATGCCCGCGATGGCCGGGCCGATCAGGCCCGCGAACTGCGCGGTTCCCTGGACCAGGGCGTTCGCCGCCGGCAGGCGGTCCGACGGGACCAGCATCGGGACGATGGTGTTCATCGCCGGGAGGAAGATGGCGTCCACGGAACCGAAGATCACGCCCAGCACGACGAGGTGCCACAGTTCCGCGCGGCCGGAGACGACGAGGACGGTCAGCACGGCGACGACGGCAGCGCGCAGAACGTTCGAGCCAAGCATGAGCGAGCGCGGCGCCATCCGGTCGGACAGGGCACCACCGAGCAGCATGAGGGTGGCCCGCGGGATCGACGACGCGATGAACACCGTCCCGAGCGCCAGGCCCGAGCCGGTCAGGGTCAGGACGAGCCACGCGAGCGCCACGAAGTGGAACTGGTCGCCGACAAGCGAGACGCTCTCGCCAGCCCAGACCAGCCGGAAGTCGCGCTCCGCGAGCGGCTTGGCGATCGCGAGGCGACCGAGCCGGCCAAGCCGGCCCATCGGCTGGGCGGTCGGCAGGACCTCGGGCGCGATCGCCTCGGTGGACACACCGTCGCTCTCGGCGGTCACAAGCTCGTTCATTCGATGACGATCCGGACGCCGTCGCCGTCGTCGTCGATATCGACGATGGGACCGCTGATGCCCTGGACGAGGGCCTCACGGATGCGATCGGTCATCGCTTCGGACAAGCCGGGGATGCGATCGAGGGCAGCGCGACCGAGCGCGAGCGGCACGCGCAGGTTGACCACCTTGCGTCCCTGCTCACTGACCTCGATCCGGATGGCCCGCGGGCCGCCGCCAGATGACTCCTTCGCTGCCGGCCCGGGCGCAGGTGCGTCGGTCAGGCGAGTCGTTCGAGCATCGGCGAAGGCGGATCGGGTATCGAGCGCGTCTAGGATGGGCCCGGCCTCGTCGGCCGTGAGGCGGCCCTCGGACACCAGGCGCAGGACGCGATCGAGGGCGTCGTCAGTCATCGGACGGGTCCTCCTCGGCCGCGGGCACGTCGAGCGCTTCGAGCCGTCGCCCGGCCTCGGCGACATCGATCTCGCCGCGCTCGAGGGCGCGCAGGATCGCCAGGCGAGCGTCGTCGTCAGCTGCGCCCGAGTCGGTCGAGCCGACGACGACCGTGGGGCTGCTGTCAGAGAGGTTCGCCGGTTCACCGGTCGTCGGCGATGCGGGCGCCGACGGCGGTTCGACCGGGGCCGGCGGGACCGGCGCTTCGGGGGACCGCGTCACCGCGGTCGCTTTCGTCAGGCTGACGTCGCCGGACATCGAGCGGATGGTCATCGTCGGGCCACCGTCGCCGACGATGAGGACGCGGCGCCCGGGAGTGCCCTCGCTGCGGACCTCGACCTCCGAGGTGACGTCCCCGGTCACGGAGCTCGCCTCGAGGCGGACAGGCCCGGCCAGGGCCAGCAGCATGTCCCCGCTCACCGTTTCGATCGCGAACGGACCTGCGGCGGTGAGGCGGCCGGCCATGCGGACGTCGCCACTCGTCGTGGTCGCCCGGAACGTCGCGAGGTTGGCTGCACGGACGGACAGGTCCCCCGAGACGCTCCGCGCGACCACCGAACAGGTGCCGATCGCGAGGGCGTCGATGTCGCCGGAGAACGCCTCGATCGAGAGCTGCCCGCTGACGTCGCGCAGTCGGATGTCGCCGGAGGCCGTCCGGTAGCGTTGATCGCCGATCAGCCCGTCGACGGTCACGTCGGCGCTCGACGTCTCGACCACGACGGTCGCCCGGGCAGGCACGTCGATGACGAGGGACGCCGCGTGGGAACCGCGGCGCCGGCCCTCGCCCAGCTGGCCGATGCGACCGGCCCGCAGCGAGAGGCTACCGTCGCCGGGCTCGACCTCCACGTGTCGCTCCAGGTCGCCGTCGGCGACATGGACCCGGACGGCCGACCCCTCGACGGCGCGCAGTCGCACGTCGCCGCTGCGCAGTCGGACCGCCAGCAGGCCCGTGGCTCCGATCACGTATTCGGTGCCGATGGCAGGGATCGTGGTCATCGAGGGGTCCTCCCGAGCGCCCGGATCGCGGCGGCCGCGTCCTCGGCGCTCATCTCGTGACGGGCCAGGGCCTCGAGGATCTCCTCCCGCTTCGGGGCGGTGCTGCCGGCCGTGATCGTGGCTGCGGTCGGGGCGTCGTCGAGGTCATCTGCGTCCGCCCGCGGCCCGAAGCCCAGCGCACGCACGAGCGCCTCGACGCGCGACCGAACGGTGGGGTAGCTGATGCCGAGCTCACGCTCCATCTCGCGCAGGTTGCCGCGCGAACGGAGGAAGCTCTCGAGCAGGGCGTGCTGGTCGCGGCTGAGCCGGCCGAACCGGCCGACGCTGAAGTCGCCCTCGAGCGTGGTCCCGCAGCTCCCACAACGGAGTCGTGTGACCGCGAGTTCGCCCGAGCAGACGGGGCAGGTGGAGATGACGTCGTGCGGCATGACGGTCCTTCGGCCTTCGGGGTACGTGGTAGACACCGTTGTATAGCCTGCCTTTCTCTTTGTCAATACTGAACATGACTTTGTTGATGTGTTACCCAACAACATGGTCATCGACACCGACCCGTCAGCATCGGTGCGGTCGCAAGGAGAAGCCGGGCGGACGTCGGGTGACCTGGGGGGTCCCAGGGTCGTCGATCGTCCATGCCGGTTTGGGCGCGTTTGCCGAGTGGACGAGCGGGCATCCGTCCGCTGGACCCGTGTTGCCCAGGCGCGAGACTGCACCGCAGCGAGGTGGTCATGACCGGCCACCGGCCAAGGGACGGAAGGAGAGAGCCCAGTGCCCGCACAGCAGCAGATCCTTGCGACCGATGCCTTCGGCGTCCTGCCGTCCGCGCTGGTCGTCCTGATGACGATCCTCGCGATGCTTGGCGTCATCGCCCACGCGGCCGTCGCCTAGACCCCGGCGACAGCCGCTCCACATCAGTTCCCGGCCCCGGCAGGACGACGGTCCCGACCGGGGCCTCCGCTTGTCGGGGCGGGATCACCGCCGCTCGATCTCACGTCTTGACACACTGCTGTTCATTGTCTACCTTGCGTTCATCCAAACATGAATGCTGGTACTGACGATGAATGGTTCTGACGTCGTGAAGCCTGAGGCCACCGACCTGGGGCCCGATCCGCTCCCCGAGCGGCGCATCTCCGACGTCGAGACGATCAAGGCGCTGTCGGACCCGTTGCGACTCCGGATCCTCGAGGTCATGACCGCCAAGCACGGCGAGGTCTTCACGGTCAAGCGCCTGGCGGGCGCGCTCGCCGTGAGCCAGACCAAGCTGTACCACCACATCAACCTGCTGCTCGAGCGAGACCTCATTCGAACCGCCGGGACGCGGGTCGTCTCCGGGATCATCGAGACGAGCTACCGCATCGCGCAGCTCAAGATCAGTCTGGATCGCTCGCTCCTGACCGCCGACAGCCCCGAGATGCACGACGTGCTGACGACCGTCTTCGAAGGCGCGCGCGACGACATCGAGCGCGGCTTGCGCACCGGGGTCATCAGGAGCGGCGAAGGCGCCGACCCCTCGACCAAGCTCCTGCTCTCGAAGGGCCTCGCCCGGCTCTCGAAGGCCCAGGCGGAAGCGGTCCGAACGCGACTCCTCGAGCTGATCGACGGGTTCGATGCCGAGGACGGCGATGGCCAGCCGTACGGCCTCGTCCTCGGCTTCTATCCGATGGCCGACCTCGACTCGAGCGAAGGAGAGATGGCATGACCCGCGAGGACGTCCAGAACGCCATGACCGTGCGCGACGTGCTTCGGCTGCCGGACTTCCGGCGGCTGTGGCTGGCCCAGGCGATCTCCGATGCCGGTGACGGCCTGACGCTCCTGACGCTCATGCTCCTGGTCAACCAGCTGACCGGCTCGACGCTGGCCCTCGCCGCCGTCTCGATCGCGCTGGCCATCCCGCCGCTGACGATCGGGATCGTCGCGGGCACCTATGCCGACCGCTGGGACCGGCGGAAGATCATGATCGTGTCCGACTCCCTGCGGGCCATCGTCGTGCTCGGCTTCATCGTCGTCGGTCGAGCCGAGCTCGTGCCCCTCCTGTTCGTTCTGGCGTTCGTGCAGGCCACGATCGGGACCTTCTTCAGCCCGGCACGCGGTGCCCTCATCCCCCGCGTCGTCCCGGCCGATGGCCTGCTCGCGGCGAATTCGATCGGGCAGGCGACCCGCGTCATCGCCTCGGTCGTCGGCAGTGCGCTCGCCGGGCTCATCGTCGGCGTCGCCGGGCTCACCTGGCCGGCGTTCGTCCTCGATGCCGCGACGTTCGGCATGTCCGTGCTCCTGGTCCTCGGCGTGAGCCGGTCGGTGGGCAAGCCGAGTGATGCGGAGCGCGTCGCCGCGAGCGGCGTCGGTGCATCGGTCATCGAAGGCCTGCGCATGATCGGCGGCTCTCGGACCCTGGCGACCACCCTGCTCGCCCTCGCCGTCGCGATGCTGGGGCTCGGCGCAGTGAACGTCCTGTTCCTGCCGCTCATCGTCAACGTCCTCCAGGTCAGCCCCGTGTGGCTGGGTGCCGTCGATATCGCCCAGAGCGCCTCGATGATCCTCTCGGCCGGCCTGATCGCGGTGCTCGCCGCGCGCCTGCGGCCGACGACGATCGTGACGGTCGGCATCGTCGCCACCGCGGTCCTCATCGGCCTTGTCGGGGCGACCACGGACGTCGTCCAGGTCCTGGTCCTGCTCTTCGCGATCGGCTGGTTCATCACCCCGCTCCAGGCGGCCGTCGTGACGCTCTTCCAGACCGGCGTCCCCGACTCGGGTCGGGGGCGGGCCATGGCAACCCTCCAGGCCGCCATGTCCGGGGCGTCGATCGCGTCGATGGCGTTGGCCGGCGTCTTCGGCGACCTGGTCGGGGTCCGGATGGTGTTCGCGTTGGCCGGCGCAGTCGTCTTCGCGGGCGGCGTTGCCGCCGCCCTCCTCTACCGAAGTGCCGGACGCGTGACGATCGTGGAGCCGGCGGAGGCGAGCGAGCTCGGCCGCGCGACGGAACGCGCGAGCGCCGCATCCTGAGCGCGCGGCGAGCGCTCCGGATCGAATGGCCCGGCGTTGGGGCGCCGGGCGATTCGCTGCCTGGCCGGAGGTGACCTAGCCCGCGCGCACCTGCGCCGCGGTGAGGGAGAAGTTGCCGACGAGGGAGTGGTAGTACCGCGACGCCGCGTACGGATCCATCCAGACCCGAGCGCCGGGCGTCCGAGACGACGTGAACGTGAAGTCACGCGTCCCCGTCCACGCCGGATCGGAGGTGAAGATCTGGCCCATCGTTCGATCGGTCGTCATCAGCCAGCGGATGATCGACGACACGCTGTCGATGCCGTTGACGAAGACCGCCTTCGCGCCGGTCCGCAGGAAGCCCGCACCATAGTTGTCGGCACGCTTCTTCGCGACCGACTTGGTGGGATTGGCGCGACCCCACTCCGAATTGCCCGACGCGTAGCACAGGCGGTTCAGGATCACGACGGAGTTGGGTGCGAGGAGCAGGCCGGCCCGGAGGTAGGACTCGCCGTAGTACTTGGTGTTGTTGTTGCCCTGGCCGGAGACCCGGTTCAGGCCAAGGCCGTCCTTGCGGTCGGCGTAGAAGGCACCGTACGGGCTGGGATGCCCGTTGCCATGGCCCAGGTAGATGAAGATGTTGGCGCCCTTCGCCGCAGCCTTGACCCTCGCCCAGGTCGCCCTGGGGCTGTAGAGCTCGATGACCTGGGCGCCGACGCTGCGCGCCTGGGACGCGTACCGCTTGGCGCTCCGGATGTACTTGGCGGTGCTCGACCCGACCGGGCCGACGACCACGACGACCTTGACGCCGGCCGCTGTCGCGGTGGAAGCGCTCGCGGACAGACCGCTGATCGCGATGACGAGCGCGAGGATCGGGAGCGCCACGAGGCGCGCCGATCGACGGGAAGACGCCCTCTGGGCGCCGCTGGTCTGGATCCGCAAGGCTCTTGCCTCCTCACTGCCGGAACGACGCGCGGGGGCGCGACGACGGTGGGTATGGCCGCCGGCGGCAGTGGGATCGAGCGATACGTGAGGCGCGCGGGGCCCGACTCGAAGCTGGGGCGGTGAGCCGGGGCGGTGGATCGGGTGAGCCGATCCGGGCGGTCGGGTGCGAGCATCCGACGCGATGACAGGGGTACTGCCGTGGGGGCGGCGGTCTTCTGTTGGGCCTGTCTTCTGAGCGTGCCGTGGGGGTCGACCCGAAGTATGCCAGCCCCGAACGGACTCTGCCGACCACGTCGATGCGACCACCCGGGCGAGGCGAACCGGTCTGCGCGCGGGCGCACCACCGATTTCGGCTATGCTCGGGGCGGCCCAGGACCGGTGTGCCCATCACGCCACCGGCATCCGTCGCCGCCGTCGCAGGCCCGCGATCGCGACGGGATCCACGCAGGAGCCCACGTTTGACGTTCGATACGCTCGGCATCTCGGCCGATCTCATCCAGATGGTGGCCGAAGAAGGCTACGAGGTCCCCACACCGGTCCAGTCAGCGGCGATCCCACTCGTCCTGCAGGGTCGCGACGTCCTCGCGGCGGCGCAGACCGGCACCGGGAAGACCGCGGCGTTCGTTCTGCCCATCCTCGATCGGCTGCGCGCGCACGCGAACACGAGCTTCTCGCCGGCGCGCCATCCCGTCCGTGTGCTCATCCTCGTCCCGACGCGCGAACTCGCGATGCAGGTCGACGAGAGCGTGCGGACCTACGGTCGGACGGTCCTGCTGCGCTCGGCAGTCGTGTACGGCGGCATCCCGATGGACCCGCAGATCAAGGCGCTGCGTGGTGGCGTCGAGATCCTGGTCGCGACGCCTGGGCGACTGCTCGATCTCGTCGGCCAGAAGGTCGCCAACCTCGGCCAAGTGGAGATCCTGGTCCTCGACGAGGCCGACCGGATGCTCGACATGGGTTTCCTGCCCGACATCCAGAAGATCATCGCCCTGCTCCCGCCGAAGCGCCAGAACCTGATGTTCTCCGCGACGTTCTCTGACGACATCCGGCGGCTGTCCGGCACGATCCTGCGCGATCCAGCCACGGTCGAGGTGGCGCCGCGCAACGCCACGGTCGAGACCACCAAGCAGCTTGTCTACCCGGTCGATCGGGACCGCAAGGAGGAATTGCTCGCACATCTCGTGCGCACGTACGACCTCCGGCAGGTGCTGGTCTTCACGCGGACCAAGCTGGCTGCGAGCAGGCTCGCGTCGAGGCTCGATCGCAGCGGACTGGACGCGGTCGCGATCCATTCCGACCGCTCGCAGCCGGAACGGACGCGCGCGCTCGAAGGCTTCAAGTCCGGCGAGATCCGGGTCCTGGTCGCCACCGACGTCGCCGCTCGAGGCCTGGATATCGAGGACCTGCCGGTCGTCGTCAACTTCGAGCTGCCGTGGAACCCGCAGGATTACATCCACCGCATCGGCCGGACCGGTCGTGCCGGTGCCACGGGCGAGGCGATCTCGCTGGTGTGCATGGACGAGGTCGACCTGCTGCGAGGCATCCAGCGGATGCTCAAGGTGGCCATCCCGTGGACCGTGGAGGAAGGCTTCGTCCCGGATCGGACCGTGGAGGCACGACCGTTGTCGATGCGCTCGGGTCATGCCCGGACGGCTCCGGAACACCACGCCCACCGCAAGCCCGTGCGGGCCGTGGGTCGGGTCGGCAGTGGCCGACGCGGCTGAACGACGGCCCTAGGGCGAACCGGCGGGGTTCGCGGACCCAGGCACCTCGACGGCCTCTGACCCGGAGGACGCGTCCTCGGCGTTCGCTGCGGGCGCCGCGGACGGTGCCGGTCGCGATGCCGAGCGTGTCGTCTCGGTCGCGTCCAATGCGGCGCCCGGGAAGAAGAAGCCCAGCATGATGTCGGCGCTGACCCGGTCGACCGCGTAGCGATTGACCAGCGCGTGCGCGAGCATGACGGTCTCGTGGTCATCGCCGACCAGCCCGAGACGGACGTCCCGCAGCATGACGAACTCGCCGCTCGGACGGGTCAGCGCGCGTCCGGGGTCGAAGCCCGGGAGCGTCGGCAGTTCCCCCGCCACGAGGTATGGCCCGACGACGAGGCTGATGCCGTGCCACGCCGCGTGCATCGAGAGGAACGGATCGTCGTCGGACACCGCGATGAGCACATCGTCCACCGCGACCGACATGTCGCCCGCGGCCTGAGGCGAGGCGCCGTCGAGCGGTTGCCAGGAGGTCCCGCCAAGGGACAGCTCGGTGCCGGTCTCGAGCATGTCACGCAGATGCCCGGCACGGTCGACCGTGCCACTGGCGATCCCTCCGGCCAAGTAGGCGTCCACGTGTACGGGCATCGCGGCCCCTCGAGCGTTGCCGAACTGTGGGCCCTGCGTGGCTTCGCGTGAATGAGCCGTCCGTACCCGATCGCGCCATCCGGAGGTACCGTCAACCCCGACCCCGCCCCGTGGCCGCCGCGACGGGCGTCGGGGTTCTGTCAGAGCGGGTCGCGACATGTGAGGCAGCCGCCCATCGACCGCGTCAGCGCCAACCGGAGGAGCGAGCGCGCGATGACCGACGGGTCCGACCGGCTCTGGTTGGTCAGGACGGCGATCGCGATCCGCTCCTGTGGGAGCCAACGGACCACGGCGCGGAAGCCAAGGAGGCGCCCGGAGTGGCCGAGCGTCGGATGACCATCGAACTCCACCGCCTGGACACCCAGACCGTACGGGATCGTCGGATCCTTGTCGGCCGTCAGCGCCACGTCACCGACCATCGCCTGGAGTGAGGCTGGATCGAGGACATCGCCGCCGTAGAGCGCCCGCACCCAATGGACCAGGTCGTCGGGCGTCGAGGCGATCGAACCCGCCGCCCCGGCGGCCGTGACGACCGAGGTGAACGGGGCCATCCGCGACCCGTCGCTGAGGTCGACCGGTCGCAGTTTGGTGGCGGCTCCATCGAAGCGATAGCCGTGCGCGACCGGCCCCGACGGCGACCCATGGACCTGTTCGAACGTGTGGTCGAGCCCGAGCGGCACGAAGAACCGCGCCTGCAGTTGGGCCGAGAGGGACCGGCCGCCGACACGCTCGGCGATCAGGCCCAGGATGAGGTAGTTCGTGTTCGAGTAGTGCCAGCCTTTCCCGGGCTTGAAGTACGGCTTGCCAACGTAGCTGAGTGACCGATCCGCGTCCCACGTCTTGCCGCGGTCGGCCAGCAGCGCCTTGTCGATGCGCGGGTCGAAGAAGAAGTCGCGCAGCCCGCTCGTGTGGTCGAGCAGCATGCGCACGGTCACCCGCCGATCGATCTTGAGTCCCGGCAGGTACTCGATGACCGGCCGATCCAGGACGACCTTGCCGTCCTGCGCCAGGGCCATGATCAGGGCCGCCGTGAACGTCTTGCTGATGCTCGCGATCGCGAACGACGTGGTCGGGTCGACGCTCTCTCCGGTCTTGACGTTCGCGAGACCGCTGGTCCCGAGCCACGTTGTGCCATCGGGGAACAGGATGGCCACCGATACGCCCGGGACTCCCTCGCGCACGCGGAGGCGATCCAGCCGACGCTGGAGGACGTCGCGACCATCCGGCGGGGAGGCCGGCTGGATCCCCTCCCCGACCTTGCTGGCGAGGAACTGGGTCGGATCTACCGCCGATGCAGAGGGAACCGGTCCGAGCACGGCCATGAGCAGCGACAGGCCCGTGCCGAGGATCACTGCGTGCCGGCCCACCGCGGATCGGCGTCGGCGGGCGGACCGGGAGGGAGCGCGCGAGTTCACGCGACCGGAGGGGTTCGGAGGGGCGCCATGACGTCCGCACGATACCCCTGGCCAGTCGCGGGTACCATCGGCTCGATGACGCCCGATCGTACCGCCGCCGGACTCTTGCGCGCGGTGGGGCTGCTCGCCGACGGCCCCGTCGTCTGGGGCCGAGCGCTGCCGCCGACCGGGGCCGGGGTCTTCCTGGTCGAAACGCCGCGCCCCCTGTCCACCGCGCCCCTCGAACTGAGCAGGATCGGGAAGTGGCTCGAACGGGTCGAGGGCCTCCGCCTGGACGGGACACGGCCCACGTCGCGAGGCCTCGCCGCGCGGCTGGCCGCGTTCTGGTTGCCGTCCGAGACAGTCCTCTACGTCGGCTCGACCGAAGCGTCCGTCAGCCGGCGCGTCGCGTCGCTGCTCGCAACCCAGATCGGCGACCGCCGGCCGAACTCGGGCGGCCACTGGCTCCACGCACTCGCCATGCCGCCCGGCACGCGGATCTGGTGGACCGCGACACCGGCCGTCGAGGAGTACGAGGACGCGCTGTTCACCGCGTTCGCCGACGGCATCGCGGACGAGGCGCGGTCCGCGCTCCACGACCCGGACATGGTCCTGCCGTTCGCCAACCTTCGGCGCCCGACCGGTGAGCGCAAGCGGACCGGCCTGGCGGGCTCGCTGCTGCCCGCGCCCGTCGCCGCGCCCAGGCCCCCCACGAGAGTCGTCCAACTGCCCGATGGCGAGGCGGACGGGGCGAACGGCGAGCCTCCGAAGCCTCCTGCGCGCCGGGCGGCAACTCGGCGGTCATCGGTCAAGAGCCCCATCCCCACGACCGCCGTGGCCAAGGAGACGGGGCGGCCGGCGCCCGAAGAGCACGCGGGCGCCCTGACCCGCGACGGCGCGGCACGCCTCCAGGCCGAGCTCGAAGAACTCACCAAGGGTCGACGACCCGGGGTCATCGCCCGGATCCGGGCCGCGAAGGAGCTGGGCGACCTCAAGGAGAACGCCGACTACTCGTCGGCCCGCGAGGAACAGTCGTTCCTGGAAGGTCGCATCCAGGCGATCGAAGCGCGGCTGCGGACCGCGGTGATCGTCGATGCGCCCGGCGCCGGTGCCCGGATCGGTCTGGGCTCGGTCGTGCGCATCGAGACCGACGGCGAGACCATCGACTACACGATCGTCGGCACGTCGGATTCGGACGTCTCCGCCGGCCGCATCTCGTCATCGTCCCCGGTCGGGCGCGCACTCCTCGGTCGCGCGACCGGCGACGAGGTCGTGATCAAGACCCCCGCCGGCGAACGACACTATCGGATCGTGGCGGTCAGTTAGCCGCGCCCGGGTGCGCCGCCGCCTAGCTCCTGGGGGCGTCGACGAGCTTGTGTTCGACCGCGTACAGCGCGGCCTGGGTCCGCGAGGCGAGGCCCAGCTTGCCGAGGATGTTCGACACGTAGGTCCGGGCGGTCCGCTCGGTGATGAACAGCGTCGTGCCGATCTCCTTGTTGCTCATCCCCTGGCCGAGGAGGCGCAGCACGTCCTTCTCGCGCTCGGTCAGCGGCTCCGCGAGCTCGTCCTTGGGCGACTTGCGGTTGCGCATGCGCTGCGCGAGGAGACGCGCGACGGCGGCGTCAAGGTGGACCTCACCGGCAAAGGCGGCCCGGATGGCGGCGGCGACCTCCTCCGCCTCGGCATCCTTGAGGACGTAGCCGGAGGCCCCGGCTTCGAGCGCCGCCGTCACCTTCTCTTCCTCGATGAAGGAGGTCATCGTCACGATCTCGGTGTCAGGACGCTCGGCCTTGATCCGACCGATGGCCGTGATGCCGTCCATGTTCGGCATGAGCAGGTCCATGAGCACGACGTCCGGTTCCAGCCGGCGGGCGACGGCGACGCCCTCGGAACCGTCCGAGGCCTCCCCGACCACTTCGATGTCGGGCTGCAGGTCGAGGAAGACCCGCAGGCCGGTACGAACGACGGCATGGTCGTCGACGATCAGCACGCGGATGGGCGTGGGGTCGGACACGGGATCTCCCGGCGCCGATGCGCCATCGTCAGGCTGGAGTGACGGGGTCGATATCGAGTCTATCAAAGCGATGTCCCCTGGCGAGTCTCAGTCGGACCGCCGGCCGGCGGCCTCGATGGCCGATACAAGCTCGGCCGGCCGGAAGGTCTTGCGCACGAACGCGTCCGCGGCGTCCAGCAACGACGCCTGGGTGACGCCGTCGAACGAGCCCATGACCACGACCTTGACGTCCGGCGCCAAGGCTCGCAGCCGGCCGATGAAGGCGATGCCGTCGGCGATCTCCGGCAGCCGCGGATCCACCACGACGACGTCGGGTCGCGTGGAGGCGACCAGGTCGAGCGCCGATCCGGGGCGGCCCACCCCGCCGATGACCACGAGACGCTGACCGATCCCCAGGAGCCCGGCAAGGCTCTCGCAGATCCGATCGTCCGCGTCGACGACGAGGACTCGGAGTGGCGCATACCCTGGGTCGGGGTCGTGCATCCGCGCCATAGTGGCGCGCGCGGCACGCAACGGGGAACGGACTCATGCCGAGGTCGGGGTCGGCCGAAGGACGGTGGTCCGTCTACGTCATCGGTCGCGGATCGACGCGGTCGGTGTCGGGTCGCGGCGCCCACTCGGCTCTGAGGCGCCCGCGACCGCGACCGCCTCAGGGACGACGACTTCGATGGTCGTGCCCTTGCCGGGAACGCTGCGACAGGTGAAGGACGCACCGATGCGGGCTGCACGGGCCTGCATCCCGGCCAGGCCGAGATGGCCGGCCGGGACCCGGGCAGGGTCGAAGCCCTTGCCGTCGTCCTCGATCTTGAGGCGCACTCCGTGGCGGCCACGCCCGACGTCCAGGCGCACCTGCCGGGCGGCGGCGTGCTTCACGACGTTGTGCAGGGCCTCCTGGGCGATCCGGTACAGCGTCTCCTCGACCGGCAGGGGGAGTCGTTCGTCGCCGAGCGTGCTCTCGACCACGACCGGCAGCCCGATCCGGCCCTGGAGTGCCGCTGTGTGCGTCTTGAGCGCGCGGGTCAGCCCGTCCTGTTCGAGGTTGCCCGGGCGGAGCTCGAAGATGAGCGCGCGCATCTCGGCGAGGGCCTCGCGCTGGAGGTCACGGAGCTGGCTCAGCTGGGTCCTGGCGGCATCGAGGTCGCGGTCGAGCAACAGCTCCACGGATCTCGACACGAGGGTCATCGAGAAGAGGGCCTGGGTGACCGAGTCGTGCAACTCGCGAGCGAGGTGCGCCCGTTCCTCGCCCGCCGCCAGCTCGCCGGCCTGACGTCGAAGGTTGTGCTCCAGCCGGTCGCGATCGCCGACGTCACGTGCGGCGCCGTGCGCCCCGACGAATCGCCCACCCTCGAGCATCCCGATGCCGTTGATCTCGACGAGGACGTCGTGGCCGTCCGCGTGGCGGAAGGGCAGGCGGGAGCGCTGGACCGAGGTGGGATGCCGCGACAGCCACTTGAAGCGGACCTCGGCCTCGCGCCTGACCTCGGGGGCGAAGACCTCCCAATACGGGTGGCCGATGAGCTCGGCGGCTGGGTGACCCAGGAGCGACTCGGCGGCCTCGCTGACGAAGCTCAGCCGACCCTCGGCATCGGTCACCCAGACCAGGTCCGGGGAGGCGGACACGAGATAGCGGTAGCGCTCCTCCGAGTTGCGGAGCTCGCGCTGGAGCCGCTCGCGCTCCCCGATGTCGCGGGTAGCGCCGTGGATGCCGGCGAACCTGCCGTCCGGACCGACGATGCCGATGGAATGGACCTCGACCGGGGTGAGCCGGCCGTCCTTGCCGACGAGCGTCAGCTCCGCCACCTGCTGCTGGACGGGATCGGCGACGAGCTTCTCCCAGCGGTCCGCGGCGACGGGCAAGGTCTCCGGTTCGACCAGCATCGAGAAATGCCGGCCGACGGTCTCGCTCGGCTGGTAGCCCGTCATCGTCTCGATGGCCTCGGAGATGAACGTGAACAGTCCGTCCTTATCGGTCGCGAAGACCACGTCGGGCGAGTTCTCGACGAGGAACCGGTAGCGCTCATCGGATTCGCGCAGTTCGCGCTCCAGGCGCTCCTGCTCGTTCAGGCCGCGCGCGGTCCCCTGGACGCCCGCGAACTTGCCGTCCTCCCAGACCGAGACCGACGAGATGGCAGCCGGGAACACGGTGCCGTCCCGGTGCCGGACGAGGTAGCGGAACCGCCGGATGACATCGTGTTCCTCGCGCTGGGCCTCGAAGTTGGCGATCGCCTCCGACAGCGACTCTGGCGCGGTGAGGTCGGCGAACGTCTTGTCCATGACCTCGGTGGGGGTCCAGCCGAAGAGTGCCTCGGCGCCCTCGGCCATGAACAGGAACCGGCCATCCGCGTCGCAGCGGTAGATGACATCGGGCGTCGTCTGGACGAGCTGCCGGAAGCGCGTCTCCGACTCGCGCAGCTCCCGCTCGAGGCGGTCGCGCTCGCGCATGTCGCGGACCGAGCCATTCGCCCCGGCGAACGACCCGTCCTCGTCCAGCCGGGCCATCGCGATGAACTCGGCGGGGATCGGCTCGCCGTCCGCGCCCAGCATGTTCACGCGCCCGCGCAGCTCCTGCGACTCCGCGGCCATGCCGGCCGACCAGTCGAGTTCGGCCACGTCGCGCGACAATTCGTGCAGGAGCACGCCGAAGTGCTGGCCAAGCAGCTCGTCGGCGCGGCGGCCGGTCATCCGCTCCACGGCGTCAGACAGGAACGTCAGGCGCGCGTCGGGTCCGACCGACCAGATGAGATCGGGCGCGTTCTGGACGAGGAACCGGTAGCGCTCCTCGGATTCGGTGAGCCGCGTCAGCAGGGTGGTGTTCGTGATCGCGATGGCGGCCTGGTCGGCCAGGCCCTGGAGGAGATCGAGCTCGTCCGCGAGGAAGTCCCGCGGCTGGGCGGTCGAGACCGCGAGCGTCCCCATCACCTCGCCACCCGGCGACCGGAGCGGGGCAGCCGCCATGCCGCGCAGGCCAAGCCGACCGGCGACGGCGACGTCGTCGGGCTCATGCGGGATCCGAGGGTCCGACAGGTAGTCGACGGTCGAGACCGGCACACGCTGCTCGGCGGCCAGCCCGTTGATGCCTCCGCCGAGTGGGAACTCCATCCCGAGGAGCCAGCCCCGGGTCGCCGCGTCCGCGCCACCGGCGACGACGACCGGGATGAGGAACGTCCCGTCCTCCGACATCCGGGTGAGGTGGGCCCCATCGGTGCCCAGCAGGCGCTTGGCCTCCTCCACCACGCGTTCGAGGATGACGTCGGGTTCTCGCAGGGCGGCGATCCGGGCGGTGATGTCCCGCAGGGACCGCTCGGTCTCGGCTCGAAGCGCGACCGCTCGTCGGGATCGCTCGAGCTCCTCGATCAATCGCGCATTGGTGATCGCGATCGCGGCCTGGTCAGCCAGCCCGCCCAGCACGGCTTCGTCGATAGGGTCGAAGGCGTGGCGTTGGTGACGATAGACCTCGATGGCGCCGAGCGGTCCTTCGTCGCCGATGATCGGCGCGACGATCAGGTCGCCGATGCCAGTGGCGATGGCCATCTGGTCTGCCTCGCCCACATGGACGAAATCGGCGGCCAGGTAGTCGCCGGCCGTGATGACCCGACCCTCGGCCATGGCCTTGCCCGACACGCCCTCGCCCAGCCGCAGCAAGCGAGTCGAGCGCACGGACGTGCGCTGCGCATCGGTCAGTCCCGCATCGTACGCCGGCACGAGGACGCCCTCGATCGGGTCGAACTCGTCGATGACCGCGCCGTCGGCGCGGAGGAGGCGCAGCGCCTCGTCGACGATGCGCTGAAGCAGGTCGCCCGGCTCGCGGATCGCGGTGATCCGGGCGGCGATCTCACGCAACGCGTGCTCGGCCTCGGCGCGACGCTCGATGACGGCCCGGGATCGCTCGAGCTCCTCCATCATGCGGGCGTTGCGGATCGCGATCGAGGCCTGCGTGGCCAGGGCGGTCAGGACTTCGAGGTCTGACACGTCATACGCGCCGGGATCGCGCGACACGACCGAGATCGTGCCGATCGGTCCGGCCTCGCCCGACAGGGGCGTCGCGATGACCGCCCGGATACCCATCGTGCGGATGAACGAATCGATCTCATCGGTGTGCGCGAAGCGGTCGTCGGTGAGGTAGTCGCGGGTGAGGATCGCCCGCTGTTCGGCGAAGGCCAGGCCGGCCACGGCCTGGCCCGGCTTCAGGCCGCCGGTCCGGGCCCATTCCGGGATGACCGACATCGCCTCGCCCGCTGAATACGACCAACGCAGTGCGTCGATCTCCGGGTCGAACTGATCGATCCGGGCGCCGTCCGAGTCGAGCAGCCGGGCCGCCTCGTCGACGATGCGCTGGAGCACCTCGGCCGGGTCGAGGATGGCGGACACGCGGGCGGCGATCTCGCGCAACGTCCGCTCGGCATCGGCACGCCGGGCGATCTCACCGCGCGAACGCTCGAGCTCATCGATGAGGCGCGCGTTCGCGATCGCGACCGCGGCCTGGTCCGCCAGCGCGGCCAGGAGGCCGGCGTCGGTGGCATCGAAGGTATCGGCACGCTCGGAGAATGCGTTGACGACGCCCAGGACCTCGTCACGGTGGATGAGGGGCGCGGCGATGACCGAGCGGGTGCCCGATTCGCGCACGAAGGCGTCGCGGTCCTCGGTGTGCGCGAACCGCTCGTCGCTGATGTAATCGCCGGTCCACGCGGGGACGCGGGTCCGAATGGCCATGCCCGACACGCCGACGTTGGGGTCGACCTGGACCTCCTTGAGGAGCTCGAGGTTCCGTGCCGAGCGGTCGCTCGCCTCGGGGCTCGGCCAGGCCTCGGCCATGCCCTGGCCGTCGATGAGATCGATCGTGACGCCACTGGCCCTGAGGAGGCGCGCCGCCGCGTCGATGACCGATTGGAGGATCTCGCCCTGGTCTCGCATCGCGCTGACGCGCGCCGCGATCTCGCGCAGCGTCCGCTCGGCATCGGCCGTTGCTGCGAGGTCGGATCGCGAGCGCGCCAGTTCGTCGATGAGCCGTGCGTTCGTGATGGCGATGGCCGCCTGGCTCGCGAGGGCACCCACCAGCCCGGCATCGGTCTCGCCGAACGCGTCGCGCTTGCTCGAATACACCTCGAGGACGCCGAGCGGGCCGGATTCGCCGGTGATGGGCGCGGCGATCATCGAATGGAAGCCGGTCCGCTCGTAGAACTCGGTCAATTCGGGCGACGGGGGAAACAGGGCGGCGAGATCGTCGCCCGCGACCACGACGCGGTCCTCGGCCACCGCCTTCCCGGTCGCGCCGACACCGACCGAGATCCACAGGCTCGCGCGCTCCTCGGCGCTGAACTGCGTCGAGAGTCCGTCGTCGTACGCCCAGTGCAGATCGCCGGTCATCGGGTCGACCAGGTCGAGGATCACGCCGTCCGCGTTGACCAATCGTCCGGCGTGCTTGACGACATCGCCGAGGATCTCCGAGGGCTCCCGCAGGACCGTGATCCTGGCCGCGATCTCGCGCAGGGCCCGCTCGGCCTCGGCCCGCTTGGCCAGCTCGGACCTGGAGCGGTCGAGTGCTTCGATCAGCAGCGCGTTGGCCATGGCGACCGCCGCGTGGTCGGCGAGGGCCCGGACCAGGGCGAGCTGCGAGGGACTGAAGGCCGCCGGCCGGGTACTGAACGCACCGAGGGCCCCGAAGACCTGGTCGCCGTGGACCAGTGGCGCCGCGACCATGGAGCGGATCCCGATGTCGGCGACGACGCGGTCCGGAGCGGGGGCATGGTCGAAGGCAGGATCGGCCAGGTAGTCATCGGTCTGCACGACCGCGCGCCGGGCCACGGCCTGCCCGAACATGCCGGTCCCGATGGGCAGCCGGATCGAGCGCACCCATGACCGGCTGCGTGGACTCTGGATCCCGGCATCGTGCGCGAACCGCAGGTGTCCGGTCTCCGGGTCCAGCACGTAGACCATCGCGCCGTCGGCCTCGAGCAGGCGCGCCGTCTCCGCGACGGCCGCGATCAGCTTGTCGTGGATCTCGCCCTTGCCGCCGTCCGGGTCGCGCCGGGCCGACGCCGGGTCGGACGACGCTGGTGGACGAGGCGTGGGAGCGCGCGGTGATCGTGTGGCCACACACCGAGGATACGACGGCGTCGCGAGTGCGGGCATCGCCGTTCGCCGAGGGCGGATGCGTCATCCGGCCGATGGGTCATCCGGCGCCGGTCTAGGTCGCGAACGGGCGTCTGTCACGCAGCGGTGATGTCGACCGCCCAGCACCGGCCGAGGCCCCGGGCCGTGACCATCGCTCACGAGAGCCGGCCGCTTCGCCGGCAACGACAATCGTTGAGGTCAACGCCAGATGTTCGCTTCCCGAACCGCGCTTCGCCCTCCGACGTCGCACTCCGCGCCCTCATCGTGGGCCTTGCCCTTGCGACCGGGTACATCCATTCGACGCTGGGTGGCCTGCTGTTCACCCTGAACGCGGTCGGCTATGCCGTCGCCGCCGTCGCGATGATCGTGCCGCTCGCCCTCGCGGTCCGCTTCCGATGGGTCATCCGCCTCGGCCTGATCGGCTACGCGACGACGACCATCATCGGCTGGGCCATCCAGGGCCCGTACTACACCACCGCGTACATCGCCAAGGGCATCGAGGTCACGCTGATCGTCGCGGTGGCCATCGACTTCGCCCGCCACGACGGGAACCCGGTGGATGTCATCCGCCGTGAGCTGGCCACCTTCGGCTCGGTCATCGCCCGCGTCCGCGGCTCCGCGGCTGCCGGCGCCTAGCAGACCGACCAGTACCAGCGTCCTGAAGGAGCTCTCCGACATGAAGCGTCTGACCCTCGCCGTCGGCCTGGTCGCCCTGGCCGCCGTCATCGCCGCCTGTACGGGCGTCTCGGCGGCCGATGCGACCCCTGTCCCAGTCACGCCCGGCACGCCAGCTGGCGACGCCGTCTCGATCACCGCCAAGGATCTCACGTTCGCCCAGACGCAGGTGTCGGTGAAGGCCGGTAGGACACCTCCGTCCCGAACCGCACGAGAAGCCCCGGCTCGACCCGGGGCTTCTCCGATTCTCGTGCCGAATCCGTTGACATCATGTAGTAGTCTTGCTACATTCTGACATGTCAGTCGTACTGCATGGAGCCTTCCCGTGATGATCACGCCCGCCACGCTCTTTCGGCGCCTCCCGTCCCTGACGCGCCGCGCCCGACGCATCGCCGTCATCGCGGCCTTTGTCGGCTTCCCGCTGCAGGCGACCGGGTACACCGTGCTCGCCGACCCCGGCCGATCGGCCGGCGTCGCATGGGCCGCGGCCAGCATCGCGCTGTTCTCGGCCACCCTCATCGGCATCGTCGCGGTCTATGGCTACGGCCAGGGCCGGATGGATCGCCGGGAGCGCCTCGACGAGCGTCAACGAACGATGATCGACAGGGCCCTGATTCTCAGCTACAGCGCGCTCACCACGGCCATCGTCATCGTGGCCGGCATCCTGGCCCTTTACCTCTCGTTCGTCGGGCCGCTGTCGATCGAGATGACCGCATTCACCCCCTGGGTCATCGCGATCGGCCTGTATGTGCCGTTCCTGCCGTTCGCTGCCCTGGCGTGGATCGAGGCGGATGTGCCCGGTGGCGACGATGAGCGCTAGCCTGGTGCGCCGTGTCCCGAGCGGGGCCGCGGCCGATCCCGCGGCGGAGGCCTGACGTGGCCGCTGCACCGTCGCGCACGTCACCCGACCGCGAGCTGGTCTTCAATCGACTGCCGCTCCTTCGTGCCGACCGCGGCATCTCCCGCACCGAGCTGGCCGAGGCGCTCGGGATCCACTACCAGACCGTCGGCTACATCGAACGCGGCGAGTACGCGCCAAGCCTCCATCTGGCATTGCGCATCGCCGGGTACTTCGGCCTGCCGGTCGAGGCCGTATTCTCTCTCGAACCGTTCGGACCACTGGGGGCCGACGCCTTCATGTCCCGACCGTCCGATCTCCCCAGATGAACCCGCCTGGAGTCTCCGCATGCTCGAAGTGATCGACCTCGCCAAGCGCTATGGGCCGGTGGTGGCCCTCGATGGCGCATCGTTCAACGCCTCACCAGGCCGCATCGTCGGCTTCCTCGGCCCCAACGGCGCCGGCAAGACCACGACCATGCGCTGCATCTTCGGCCTCGCGCGGCCGGATCGCGGCGAGGTCCGATGGGCGGGCAAGCCGGTCGATCGCGACGCCCGCCTTCGGTTCGGATACCTGCCCGAGCAGCGCGGCCTCTACCCGCGGATGCGCGTCGCCGAACAGCTCAGCTACTTCGCCCAGCAGCACGGCCTCACGGGCAAGGCCGCACATGCAGCGGCGACTCGCTGGCTCGAGCGGATGGGCCTGGCCGATCGCGCCAAGTCGAAGCTCGAGGAGCTGTCCCACGGCAACCAGCAGCGGGTGCAGCTGGCGGTCGCGCTCGCCCATGACCCGGAGCTGCTCGTCCTCGACGAGCCCTTCTCGGGCCTCGATCCGATCGGCATCGCGACGATGACCGAGGTCGTGCAGGAACGGGCGGCGGCCGGGGTCGGCGTGATGTTCTCCAGCCACCAGCTCGACCTGGTCGAGGACATCTGCGAGGACGTCGTCATCATCGCCGGTGGCCGGATCGTGGCGGCCGGCGCCATCGACGAGCTCAAGGCGGCATCGGGCCGCCAGCATCTCGAGGTCGAAGTCACCGGGTCAGATGGCTCGTGGCTCGACGGCCGCGCGGACCTGACCGTCCTCGATCGCAGCGGTGACCGGGTCAAGCTGCTCGTCGATCGGTCGGCCGACCTCGATCAGCTGCTCCGACTCGCGCAGGGCGCAGGCGAGGTCCGGACCTTCGCCTATCAGCCTCCGAAGCTGTCCGAGCTGTTCATGGAAGCCGTCACACCGACCGAACCGACGAAGGAGGTGGCGTGATGAGCCGCTGGCGAAGCATCTGGCTGGTCGCTCGACGCGAGATCCTCGAGCGCGGCCGGAGCCGCGGCTTCATCTTCAGCGTGCTGTTCACGACCGCGATCGTCGTCGGCTCGTTCCTCGTGCCGGCGCTCCTCTTCGGCAACCCCAACGACGCGAAGATCGGTGTCGTCCAGCCACCGCCGCCGGCGCTCGAGGGAACCATCAGGACGGTCGCCTCCGCAGCGGACCGAGGCATCGTCCTTCTCCCCTACCCCGATCGCGCCGCGGCCGAGACGGCCCTCAAGGCCGACCAGGTCGAAGCGGTCATCGACGTCCCGGCCGACCTGTCGGCGCCGGGCGCCGTCGTCTACAAGGAGTCCGCGGACCAGGTCCTGCAGGGCATCGTCGGCTCCGCGGTGGTCGCCCTGCGCGTGAACGACGTCCTGGCCGGGACCGATGTCGACCAGACCGCCCTGGCGGCCGCGCAGGCGCCGCCTGCGGCGATCGAGCTCGACCCGCAGACCGACGCGGATCGGGCGCGGTTCCTGGTCGCCAACATCGGGGCGGTCCTGATCCTCGTCGGGATCTTCAGCTTCGGTTTCACGGTCCTCACCGGTGTCGTCGAGGAGAAGCAGAGCCGCGTCGTCGAGGTCGTGCTCTCGACGGTTCGCGCCCGCGACCTGCTCATGGGCAAGGTCCTGGGGATCGGCGTGCTCGGGATCGTCCAG
This sequence comes from uncultured Chloroflexia bacterium, assembly GCA_963764515.1. Classification (GTDB taxonomy): domain Bacteria; phylum Chloroflexota; class Limnocylindria; order Limnocylindrales; family CSP1-4; genus SPCO01. The sequence continues at coordinate 443,462 of CAVXSS010000001.1, forward strand.
CTGGTGGTCTTCGTGGTCGCCGCGCTCGGGGCCGCGAGCCTCACCGACACGCTGGTCCTGCCGAGCACGACACCCGGCTCGATCATGCTGCTCGCCGTCTGGTTCATCCTCGGCTACGCGCTGTATTCGACGGCTCTGGGTTTCCTGGGGGCGCTCGCGTCGCGGATGGAGGAGGCGTCCAACGCCTCGACCCCGGTCACGATGGTCGCGATGATCAGCTACTTCGTGGCGATCTTCGCGGTCGTCAACGACCCGCACAGCACGGTCGCCGTCATCGCGACATTCCTGCCGCCGTCGGCGCCGTTCGTGGTCCCGTTGCGGGCGGCGTTCGATGCGATCGCGCCGTGGGAGATCGGGCTATCGATCCTCATCACCCTCGTCGGGATCTGGGTGCTCTTCACGGTGGGGGCTCGGGTCTACGCGGGTGCCGTCCTGCAGACAGGCGGCCGGATGAAGCTGCGCGATGCGTGGCGGTCGGCCGGGGAGTAGCGGGCGCCGTCGGTCGATGCGTCAGGACGGCGCGGCGAGGTCGCGGCGCGGGAAGACCACGAGCGCGGCGCCCACGGCGATCGCGATGACCGCCGCGAGGACGACGAAATCCGAGGCATTCGGCAGCCCCGCGAGATCGGCCTTGGCGTCGACGTAGGAGAAGAGCGAGTACGGCTGGAGCCACTTCGCATCCGGCCAGAGCGAGCCCAGGACGTCGAGGAAGTACGAGACCAGCACGAACGCGAGACTGACCCCGATGGCCGGCGTCAAGCGATCCGTCGAGACCGAGGCGAGCAGGGAGATCGACCCGAACGCCCAGAAGAGGAGCACGCCGTTCAGCCACAGGATGGGCAGGTTCCCGACACCGAGCTCCGCGGTGCGGCCGGTCGCGGCCGTCCCGATGAATGAGCCGGCGACCAGCGCGACCATCGTCACGGCGATGAACATGGCCCCGGCGACCGCGAGCGTCAGGTAGATGCCACGCCGCGAGAGGGGCCGCGAGAGGAGCACCTCCAGCGTCCCACGTTGGCGCTCACCGGCGACTGCCGCGGCCCCGAAACCGAGCGCGAAGACGAGATTCAGGCCGACCGCGATGGGATGCACGAACCCAAGGGCGACCGCGCCGCCCAGGCTGAAGATGTCCCCGCCGCCGAACTGGGCGAACTGGGACGGGATGACGCCGCTGTCGAAGATCTGCTGGAACTGCACCCCGAACGAGTCGTAGACGATCGGCAGGATCATCCCCCACGCGAGCAGGGCGACCGCCACGATGAGGAGCCGCCAGCGGTTCGCGCGCCACGTGTGGCCCAGGAGCGCGCGGTTCACGCGGACGCCACCACCGGGGCATGGACCGGCTCATCGGATTCGTAGAACTCCATGAAGGCCTCCTCGAGCCGGGCCGGCTCGATGGTCAGGTCGGTGATCGGGGCACCCGCGATCGCGGCGAGGAACGGGCCGACGTCTCCTTCGAGCCGGCAGGTCAGCCGGCCATCGGCGACCCGAAGCTCGGTCACACCGGGGACCGCGTCCAGCGTCGGCGAGGGGCCGGACAGCCGCATCTCCACGTTCCGTTTCCGCCTGGCCAGGAGGGCCGGGATCTCTTCGAGCGCCACGAGCCGGCCGGACCGGACGATGGCCACCCGGTCGCAGACCCGTTCAACCTCGGAGAGGATGTGCGACGAGAAGAAGATCGTACGTCCGCCGGTGCGGAGATCGTCGAGGATCTCGTAGAACGCCCGCTGCATGAGCGGATCCAGCCCCTCGGTCGGTTCATCGAGGATCGCGAGCTCCGGGTCGTGCTGGAGCGCCTGGATGATGCCCAGCTTCTGACGCATGCCGCGCGAGTAGTCGCGGACCGTCCGGCGCAGCGTCCGTTCGGAGAGCTCCAGGCGCTCGGCCAGCTCAGCGCGACGGACAGGCGGCCGTCCCGACAGGTCGGCCAGCTCATCGAGGAGCCGCTCACCGCTGAGCCCGTCCCAGAACGCGATCCCGCCCGGCAGGTAGCCCACGCGTCGCCGGATGGCCACCGAATCGCGTTCGACGTCGAGGCCGAGCACGCTGGCCCGACCTGCCGTCGCGTGGAGGAAGCCCAGCAGGAGCCGGATCGCGGTGCTCTTCCCCGCCCCGTTCGGGCCCAGGAAGCCGAAGATCTCGCCCTCCTGGACCTCGATGGAGAGGTCGTCGAGGGCGAGCGTCCCGCCCGATCTCCCGTATCGCTTGCTGAGCCCGCGGGTCTCGATCGCCGTCATGCGTCACAGTATCGGGGAACCAACGCCCCCGAGGAGGCCGCATGTCCAAGACCGTCCCCGCGCTGCCCGGCATCGAAGCGAGCGCCCTGCCGTTCAGCCAGGTCGTGGAAACGAACGGGCTCGTGTTCCTGGCTGGCCAGGTCGGCAACCTCCCGGGCGCCGGCAACGCCGTGCCCGGCGGCATCGAGGCCGAGACACGTCAGATGCTGGAGAACGTCGGGCATCTCCTGCGAGCGGTCGGGCTCGACTACGTCGCTGTCGTGAAGGCCACGGTCTACCTGCGCGACTTCGGGCAGTTCGCAGCGATGAACGCCGTGTACCGCGAGTTCTTCCCGACGGAGCCGCCGACCAGGGCGACCGTCGGCGTGACCGCCCTGGCGTCGGACTTCGCGGTCGAGATCGAGGTGATCGCGACCCGTTGAACGCGGTCCGTCCGCCGCTCGAGGCGGCGGGCGATCGACGTCAGGTCAGCGGACGATGAACTCGTCGAGCGCGACCATCGGGTGCCTCGCGGTCCCGAGGACCTCGATCGTCAGGGTGTGAGCGCCCTTCTTCGCAAAGGTCCGGGTGAAGACGGCCACGTGGGCGGAGAAGCCGCCCCGGTGCAGGTCCACGGTCCTGATGACCTTCCCGTCGACCGAGACCCGCGCCTTGCCGCGCGTCGGCCCGACCGGTCCGTACCAGGCGATCCGCTTGCCGGTGAAGGTCACCGTGACGGTCGCGCCGGCCTTCGTTGCGTACTTCACGCCATCGCCGGCGTACCCACCGAACCGTGCCGACTTCCACGTCCCCGTGTAGGAGACCCGCGCGCTCTTCTCGGAGTAATGGAGGACGGTCGTCCCGACCTTCGGCTTGCCGGCGGATGGCGTGTGCGGAGCCCTTGGCACGAGGGGTGAAGCCGTGGCGTAGGAATGCATGACCTTGTAGACATACGCCCTCGCGTAGGCGGACCAGCCGGAGGGTCGTGACGAGCCACTCAGCCACCAGTAGGCGACGCGCCGCCAGCTGCCGAGCCATCGGTACAGATCGCGGAACTTGCCCGCGGCGACCTTCTCCTGGTTGGCCGGCGTCTGTGGCGCCTTCGCGTTGCCGAGGTACGTCCTGGCCCACGACGGCCAGTTGGACGGCATGATCTGGTACTTGCCGTACGCCCCGGACGACGTGTTGCGAGCCGTGTAGCGGCCGCCGGATTCGACGTGCCCGATCGCGTTCATGAACCTGCCAAGACCGGGTGGATTCCCGGCAAGGGCGTCCTGGGGGCCGGCGGCGGTGACGAGGATGGCCATCGCGAGGATCGCGACGACGACCGCCTGGCGGCGGTACGACCGGACTGGCAATGCGGCTCCTTCCTACCGGGACGACGCGGTGAGCACGTCGAGCGTCGGCTTGTCGGTCGGAGCGAACCGCGATGGGTGGCCGCGGCTTGGGCACTCCGACGGCGACTGGGATGGTCCCGAGGTTGCGACGGCCGGTCGCGAGGCCTGGGGGGCCTACGGTACCGGCCACCTTCCACCGCGGCAATAGGACTCGCGGGTCACGTGGTCCGAGCCGGAAGGTCGGCGAGGAACGCCGCCACGCGGTCCAGCGCATCGCCCAGGACCGGCTTGAGCGTGTGCCCGAGACCGGGATAGGTCACGAGCTCGGCCTGCGCCAGGAGCCCGACCGACCCTCGCAGGATCGCGATGCGCGCGAACGGGTCCGACTCGCCCGACAGGAGCAGGACCGGACAACGGATGGCCGGCCAATGGGCGATCCGCGCGTCGGTCCGCTCCGGGGCGCCAGGCGGATGGAGCGGGTAGCTGAAGCAGACCAGGGCGGCATAAGGTGATTCCGGCTCGGCCGCAGCCAGGCTCGCGACACGCCCGCCGTACGAGTGCCCTCCGACCGCCACATCTGTCGCCGAGGGGACCGCCAGATGGAACGCGGGAAGGGCGTCCTCGGCGCGGCGCCGGGGCAGATCGATCGCCGCCGCGTCGACGCCGCGGGCCCGCAGGCCATCGACGAACGGAGCCATGGCCGCCGCCGTCCCGCTCGCGCCGTGGCCCAGGAAGAGGCGCAGACCCATCGCCGAAGCGTAGCCTTGTCGTGGGTCGTTCGGATAGGCCCGTCGTGGTCCCGTCGGGTCATGGCCCCTGGACCGATGGGTCGTCATCGTCCATCCTCTGAGATCAAACCTTCGAGGAGTCGCCTTGGACATCGCTCCCGATCGCCGCGGCGACCAGCCTTCCCACCCCGTCACGTCGGCGCTCTCGGCGCTCGTCATCGCGCTGCTGGTCGGGTTCGGCGGGGTGCTGGGAGCGGGCTCAGCGCTGGCCGGCGAGACGGTGGACCCGACACCGACACCGACACCCACGCCGACACCCACGCCGACACCCACGCCGACACCCACGCCGACCCCGCCGGACGGGCCGACCGTCCTCGGGCCGACGGTCACCTTCTACGGCCGCGGCTACGGTCATGGCGTCGGCATGTCCCAGTACGGCGCCCGTGGACGTGCGCTGGACGGCCAGGCCACGGCCGACATCCTCGCCCACTACTACCGCGGCGCGACGCCGGGTACGCTCGATCCGGCGCCCGACATCCGGGTGCTCGTTCTCAGCCGGTTCAAGGCGACCAAGGCAAAGCCGCTCGTCATCTACGGTCGCGGTTCCGATTGGCGGATCGACGGGATCGATCGGGTGTTCGCCCCCGGCGCACGCCTGACGCTCACCCCGACCACGAGGATCACGGCATCGGGACCGAAGACCACCTGGCGGCTCCGGGTGGCCGATCCTTCCGGCACCGCTCTCCTGAGCGTGGCCGCCAAGAAGCCGTTCGTCGTGCGGGCGATCGGGACGAGCGGCCGCCTCCAGCTCTGGTCGAAGCCGACCTCCTACGATCGGTACCGGGGCGCCCTCCGGGTCATCCCGAAGACGTCGCAACCGACTGTCAACGTCGTCAATCGCCTGGCCCTCGAGCTCTACCTGCGCGGCGTCGTGCCGGCCGAGATGCCCTCGACGTGGCCGCCGGCTGCGCTCCAGGCCCAGGCCATCGCGTCGCGTTCATACGCGGCGCGGAAGCTTCGTCCGGGCATCTCCTCGTTCGACACGGTCGATGACGCCCGCTCGCAGGTCTATCGCGGCACGAAGGCCGAACGAGCGACGACGAACGCCGCGATCACCGCGACCGCGAACCAGGTCCTGCGACGGGGCGAGTCGGTCGCGAACACGATGTACCACTCGACCGGGGGCGGCGCCACCGAGAACAACGAGAACGTCTACACCTCGGCAACCGGCAAGAAGGTGGCCGGCAAGGTGAGCTATCTGCGCGGCTCGATGGACCGACGTCCTGACGGCTCCGCCTACGACGACGCCGCTCCGTATGCGACCTGGCACATGAAGGCGTACACCCTGGGGCAGCTGTCCGCCTGGTTCGCGGCCGATCCGCGGACGGACGTGGGTGACCTCACGGCACTGGACCTGCGCTCGCGCGGGGTGTCGGGGCGGCTCATCAAGGTCACGCTCATCGGAAGCGGGGGCGCCAGGACCGTCTCGGGTGGGGTCTTCCGGTCCGTCCTCAACGCCGCCCGGCCGCCCGGCGACCCGATGCTGCGAAGCACGCTGTTCGACACGAAGCCGGTGCCGTAAGTCGGGTATCGTCGCCGCCACGATGGCGACGGACGTGCGAGCCAGATGTTGGTGGTCGGGCATGGGCGGCGCGGACCCGGACCCGATGATGGTCGCCTACCACGACGACGAATGGGGCACGCCGGTCCACGACGACGTCGAGCTCTTCGAGCGACTCGCCCTCGAATCCTTCCAGGCCGGGCTCTCCTGGTCGACGATCCTGCGCAAGCGCGAGGCGTTCCGGTCGGCGTTCCGCGGCTTCGATCCGCAGGTCGTCGCCGCGTTCGACGATGAGGACCGGTCGCGCCTGATGGCCGATGCCGGGATCGTCCGCAACCGCGCCAAGATCGACGCGACGATCGGAAACGCAGTCGCGTGCCTGGAGGCGGCGGGTGCGTTCGGATCGTTCGACGCGTACCTCGCATCGGTCGTGCCCGGGCCGCCCGAGCGGTTGCCGCGGACCGCCGTGTCGGGCGACGTGCCGGCCACCACGGCCGCATCCGACGCCCTCTCCGCGGACCTGCGCCGGCGCGGCTTCCGGTTCGTCGGCTCGACGATCGTCTACGCCTTCATGCAGAGCGTCGGCCTGGTGGACGACCACGTTCCGGGCTGCTTTCGCTACCTTGGCTGAGGGTCGGAGGGGAGCACGTGAGCGAGCGCACCCCAAGGTGCGTGAGCGAGCGCGCGCAGCCGACAACGCCGCCCTGGTGCGGCCCGGTTCCGGCGGGCGCGGCGCGGCCGTGCCAGGCCAAGGCGGAGGAGAGCACGTGAGCGAGCGCACCCCAAGGTGCGTGAGCGAGCGCGCGCAGCCGACAACGCCGCCCTGGTGCGGCCCGGTTCCGGCGGGCGCGGCGCGGCCGTGCCAGGGCAAGGCGGAGGAGAGCACGTGAGCGAGCGCACCCCAAGGTGCGTGAGCGAGCGCGCGCAGCCGACAACGCCGCCCTGGTGCGGCCCGGTTCCGGCGGGCGCGGCGCGGCCGTGCCAGGGCAAGGCGGAGGAGAGCACGTGAGCGAGCGCACCCCAAGGTGCGTGAGCGAGCGCGCGCAGCCGACAACGCCGCCCTGGTGCGGCCCGGTTCCGGCGGGCGCGGCGCGGCCGTGCCAGGGCAAGGCGGAGGAGAGCACGTGAGCGAGCGCACCCCAAGGTGCGTGAGCGAGCGCGCGCAGCCGACAACGCCGCCCTGGTGCGGCCCCGCCGCGCCCTACAGATCCCGTCGTGAAAGGCGCCAGGCGGCGAGACCCAGGACGATGGCGACCCAGACCCCGGTCCAGGCGATGAAGGGCAGTGGCGGCGGTTCGAGCGCGAAGAACGGGTTCGCCTCGAGCGCCCGCTGGCCTCGGCCGACCGAGACGAGTGCCGCCAGTGGCGGCTCGAGGCCGTAGACGACCCCGCGCCACAGACCGTCGCTCGGGAACAGCCATCGGCTGGCCTCCGCGACGCGGGCCAGCGACTGGATGTCGAACGCGGCCGCGACGCCGGCCATCACCCCGGCCATCCAGCCGATGCCGAACGCGACCACGGCGATGGCTCCCGCCCCGATCGCCGGCAGCACGGTTCCGAGGGCCAGCGTGAGGGTCATCAGCACGAGCGCCTGGGCAGCGAGGAACGCGAGTGCGAGCACGGGTTCGGGCGGGCCGAACCCCGAGATCACCGTCACGACCAGGATCGCGAGCGCGCCCGACGCGATCGTATACCCCACGACCACCACCGCCAGGCCAAGCCACTTGCCCAGCAGCAGGTCGATGCGGCGCAGCGGCCGGGCCAGGAGTGCCAGCGCGATGCCCGAGTCGATGTCCGAGCCGACCGCCGGAGCTCCAAGGAATGCCGCGGTCATGGCCAGCACGAAGCTGAACATGAACGCGATGAGGATGAGGACCTGCGAGACCCCGATCCGGATCTGGAGTTCCTCGACGCCATCCTCGCGACCCAGCGTCACGAGGCGCTCGACGCCGATGGCCACCAGCAGCACCGACACGACCGTCAGGCCGGCGAGCAGCCAGACGATCCGACGGCGGACGAGCTCACGGACCGTCAGGCGGGCGATGACGATCATGGCTCCGGGCTCCCGTCCGCGGCGACGAGTTCGAGGAACCGCGCCTCCAACGATCCGCGGCCCGGCTCCACGGCGTGGACACGGCCCCCGGCGGCCACGATCGCGGCAACGACCTCGGGGATGCGCCCGGGATCGAGCGGGCGGATCGTCAGCCACTCCCCATCGTCCTGGATCGGCCCGAGCCTGGACAGGCCCGATCGGGCCCCTGGTTCGAGGCCCGTCACGCGGATCCGGACCCCGTCGGTGGCGATGACCTCATCGAGCGTGCCGGCGGCGACGATCCGGCCACGATTCACGATGATCACCCGGTCGCAGACCTGCTCGACCTCGGTCAACAGGTGCGAGTTGAGGATGACCGTGGCGCCGCGGTCGCGCGCGGCCCGCACGATCTCGCGAACCTCCACGCGCCCGACCGGGTCGAGCGCGGACGTCGGTTCATCGAGGAGCACGAGATCGGGGTCGCCCAGCAACGCGACACCCAGCCCGAGCCGTTGCTGCATCCCCTTGGAGAACCCGCCGACGGCGTCGTCTGCGCGATCGACCAGGTCGACGTGCCGCAACGCCTCCGCCGCGGCCGGCCGTCGCGTGCTCGCCGGCATCCCGGCGAGCTCGGCGTGCAGCATGAGGACCTCGCGGGCCCGCAGCCAGGGCTGGTAGCGGAAGAGCTCGGGAAGGTAGCCGATCTGTCGCCGGACGGTCCGGTCGCCGAGCGGCGCCCCCAGGATGCGACCGGTGCCCGCGGTGGGACGCGCGAGGCCAAGGAGCAGCTTGATGGCCGTGGTCTTGCCGGCGCCGTTGGGCCCGAGCAACCCGACGAGCTCGCCCCTTCGGACAGTCAGGTCCAGGCCGTCGAGCGCGGTCGTGCGGCCGTAGCGCTTCACGATGCCGTGAAGCTCGATGATCGGCTCTGACACCCTAGCTGTCACAGGCGGCCTCGATGCTCCGGATCGACGACACCGTCGAACCGACAAGGAGCTGGATACATGGTCACGCTGGAATGTCCCTGGTGCGATGGGCCGATGGCCCTGGAGGCGGAGGCGGACGACGTCGCCTGCGAAGCGTGCGGCGTCCGGGTCGAACTCGCGCCCGATCCCCGTCCGGGGACGATCGCTCGAGCCGCCTGAGTGACGCCGACACCGCGTCCGCCGTGACGCATGGGCATGCCCCGGATGGTAGCGATGCGTCCGTGACGACGGACGGATCGCCGGCGCAGGCCGCATGCCCCTGCGGTTAGGATGCGGCGATGGACCTCGGCCGGGCCTCCGACGCACTGATCGATGCCGGTCGACGGCTGGGAGCGCGAGGCCTCATCGCCGCGGGCGAGGGCAACCTGTCGATCAGGCTCGAGGCCGACCGGCTCCTGGTCACGCCCACCGGTCGACGGAAGGACGAACTGGACAGCGCGGACCTGGTCGTCGTGTGGCTGGGACATCCCGAGCGCGAGGCGGTCTCACCCTCGGGCCTCACGCCGTCGTCGGACCTCGCGATCCACTTGGCCGTCCATCTCGGGCGCCCGGACATCGGGGCGCTTGCGCACGCACACCTGCCGGCGTCGATGGCGTTGACGCTCGCCGGCGAGCGCCCGGATCCGACGGCACTGCCCGAGACCGCGCTCCATTTGCCGCGGCTGCCGGTGGTGCCGTTCGGGGAGATGGGCAGCGAGGACCTCGCCGCGCGCATCACCGCGGCCCTGACCGACGGCCCCGAGCCATTCGCCGCGGCCGCGATCCTGGAGCGCCACGGTGCCGTGGCCGTCGGCCGCGACCCCGATCAGGCCGTCGATCGCCTGGAGCTGGTCGAGGTGCTGTGTCGGGCCTGGAGGGATTCGATCCTCATTCGCGCCGCACGTCTCGGGCTCGGGATCGTTTGACCGTCCGAGCCGTCAGGTGGCGGCATCCGCGGCCGCCGGAGCCGCTGGGGCGACGGCGGCACCGGTCGGCATGACGGGCAAGGCACGACCGCCCTCGGCCAGCCAGCACGCCGCCGATTGGCCGCCACCGACATCCATGAGTGGCGGTTCCTCGGTCCGGCAGCGATCGAACGCGAGTGGGCAGCGCGGATGGAACCGGCAGCCAGCCGGGATCCTGGCTGCGTCCGGCGTCTCGCCGACGAGGATCGTCCGCTGCGGCCCATCGCCCGTGGGTGGATCGGGGGTGGGCGAGACCGACACCAGTGCCGCGGTGTACGGATGGTGGGGCGCCTTGATGACCTGATCGGCCGCACCGATCTCGACGATCCGCCCGAGATACATCACGGCGATGCGGTCCGCGATGACCCAGGCGAGCGAGAGGTCGTGGGTGATGAACAGGTAGGTGAGGCCGCGCTCGTGGCGGAGGTCGAGCATGAGCCGCAGCAGCTCGGTCCGGATCGAGACATCCAGCATCGAGACCGGCTCATCGGCGACGACGAGGTCCGGGCCCATCACCAGGGCGCCCGCGATGACGACGCGCTGGCGTTGCCCGCCGGACAGTTCGTGGGGATAGCGGAACGCGAAGTCGGCCGGCAGCCCGGCCAATTCCAGCGCCGCCCGGACCCGCGCCTCGCGATCCTCGAGCCGTGGAGCGAGCCCGTTCACCTCCAGTGGCTCTGAGACGAAGTCGTGGATCGTCTGCTTCGGATTGAGGGTCTCGTAGGGGTCCTGGAAGATGAGCTGGACGCGACGGCGATAGGCACGCAGCGCCTTCGTCCCCCACAGGTCCGTCACGTCGGCGCCGTCGAACGTGATCTTGCCGGCCGTCTGGCGGGTCAGCTTCACGATGACCCGCCCGGTCGTGGTCTTGCCGGAGCCGGATTCGCCGACCAGGCCCAGGACCTCGCCGCGCTCGATATGGAGGTCGATGCCGTCCACCGCCCGGATCACGCCGGCCGGCCGACGGGCCAGGGTGTCCACCAACCCGCCCCGGATCGGGAAGTGGACTTCGAGACCCTCGACGCGGACGAGATCGCTCACGAGGCGGTACCGGGCGTGACCAGCGTGGGACTGGCCGGTGGGACCGCGATCCCGCGCCGGGCGGCCACCTCGGCGGCGCTGATGAGCACGCCCCCGTTCTGCCCGGGCGGGTGGAGGTGGCAGGCGACGCGGACACCGTCGGGAAAGGCGACTTCAGGCGGCACGATCTCGCGACACACGTCCATGACCGCCGGGCATCGGGGATGGAAACGGCAGCCCTCCGGCGGATTCTGGAGGTCGGGCGGCGACCCGGGGATCGTGTCCAGGCTGCGCCGGTCGGTCTGGATGTTGGGGAACGCACCCAGCAGCTTGCGCGTGTACGGGTGCCTCGGGGCCGTGAAGATCCTGCTGACCGGACCCTCCTCGGCCACCTTGCCCGCGTACATGATCAGCGTGCGGTCGCAGGTCTCGGCGATGACCGAGAGGTCATGGGTGATCAGGACGAGCGAAAGCCCGAGTTCACGGCGGAGCCGCTCGAGCAGCGCCAGGATCTGGGCCTGGACCATGACGTCGAGCGCGGTCGTCGGCTCGTCGCCGATGACGATGGCTGGGTCGCAGGCGAGGGCCATCGCGATCATCGCCCGTTGCCGCATCCCGCCCGACAGCTCGTGTGGGTACGCGTCGGCCCGCTTGCGCGGGATGCCGACCAGCTCCAGCAGCTCGCCAGCCCGGCGCCGGGCCCGTTCCGGCGACTCCCGAAGGCGGATCTCGATCGGTTCGGCGATCTGGACGCCGATCCGCTGGACCGGATTGAGGGCGTTCATCGCCCCCTGGAAGACGATGCTGATCTCCCGCCAGCGGTAGCGCCGAAGCTGATCCTCGGTCTTTGGAACGAGGTCGATCCCGAACAGTTTGATGCTGCTGCCCTTGCGGATCCGGGCGTTCGCCGGCAACAGCCGGACGAGCGACAAGGCGGTCGTCGTCTTGCCGCAGCCGGACTCACCGGCGAGACCCAGTGCCTCGCCGTCGTTCAATCGGAAGGTCACCCCGTCGACGGCCCTGACCCAGCCGGACTCGAGCTTGAAGTGGGTTCGCAGGTCCTCCACCACGAGGAGCGGTGCGGCGGGGTCGGCCTGCTTGGGGAGAGGCCATTGGCGACGGCCACGGGCCGCCAGGAGCGCGATCTCGGGCGAGGCGCCGTGGCTCCCGGCCACATCCACCAGGGACCCGCCCGCGAGCGCCGCCTCGGCTGCGACCGCGGCCACCCTGGCCTCTTCCACGTCACCTCCGGGGGCACGATCGTCGTCGCGGGCCAGGTCGCCGGCCAGGCGCAGTTCTTCGCGCGGATCGGTCATCGTCGCGTCCCCGACTTTGGGTTCAGGATGTCGTCGAGGGCATTGCCGACGAGCGTGAAGGCGAGCACGACGAGGACCACGCAAACCGCCGGCGGGACGATGTACCACCAGGCACCGAGGCCGGGTGCGCCCGCCTGCTGTGCGGAATCGAGGAGCTGTCCCCACGACGGGGCGAACGGATCGCCCAGGCCGATGAACGAAAGGCTGGTCTCGGTGAAGACCGCGGCCGCGAACGTGATGACCGCCTGGGCCACGATGAGGTTCACGACGTTGGGGAAGATGTGGCGACGCATGATGTGCCCGGGACCGCTGCCGATAACCCTGGCGCGGTCGACGAACATCCGCTCGCGGATCGAGAGCGTCTGCGACCGGATGATCCGGGCGGTCGTCGCCCACGACGTCGCGCCGATGACCACGACGATGACGAGCAGCGTCGCCCGCAGCCCGAAGATCTCGGCCTCGACGCCGATGATGTCGAGGATGACCGGCGCGAGGATGATCGCGAGCACGAACGTCGGAAGGACCAGGAAGAAGTCCGTGAGGCGCATCAGGATGTTATCGAGGCGTCCGCCGACGAAGCCAGCGACCACGCCGATCAGTGCCCCCACGACGATCGTGATGAACGTCGCCATCAGGCCGATGGACATCGAGATGCGGGCTCCATGGAACGTCAGGTTCAGCATGTCCCGCCCGAGCTCATCGGTGCCGAAGATGTGGACGGCGGACGGGGGTTCCAGGCGTTGCCCGGTCGCCGTCGTCACCGTCTGGAGAGCTCCGACGAAGAACTGCGGGGCGATCGCGACGACGCTGAAGATCAGCAGGATCACGAGACCGACCAAGCCGTCCGCCCGGCGGCCGAAACGACCGGCAAACCCCCGGGCATTCTTGATCCGCAGGCGCCAACGCTCGGCGCGCAGGTTCGAGGCGACGGACGTCGGCGAGGGGGTCGACGTCGTGTTCACGTCCGGACCCTCGGGTCGAGGAAGCCGTAGACGATGTCGGCGACGAGGTTCGCCACCACGACCGTGACCGACAGCAGGATGAAGACCCCCTGGAGCACGGGGTAGTCGCGAGCCGAGAGCGCGTCGACGGTGAGCGTGCCGAGGCCGGGCCAGTTGAAGACGACTTCGGCAGTGATCGCCCCGGCGACCACGTAGCCGAGGTTGATGGCGATGATCGTCACCATCGGCAGCATCGCGTTGGGGAAGGCGTGCGAGCGGAGAACCCGGCTGTCGGTGAGACCCTTCGCGCGGGCGGTCTGGATGTAGTCCTCCGAGCGGGTCTCGATGATCGACGAGCGCATGATGATCGAGTAGCCCCCGATCAGGCCGAGCGACACGGTCGCGAGCGGCAACACCAGGTGGCGCGTGAAGTCGAAGAGACGGTCGAAGATCGAGTTGTACGTCGCACCGACCTCGAGCATCCCCGATGTCGGGAACCAGCCCAGGCCCGCCGCGAAGATGATGATCAGCGGCATCCCGATCACGAAGTACGGCATCGAATACAGGATCAGGCTGATTCCACTCCCGACCCGGTCGGTGAAGCCGCCGCGGTTCCACCCGGCGCGCGCCCCAAGCGCGAGGCCCACGATGATCGAGATGAGCTCACCCAGTCCGATGAGGATGATCGTCGGCCAGAATCGTTGTCCGATGACGTCGGTGACCGGCGTCCCCCGGAAGAAGAACGAGTAGCCCAGGTCGCCCTGGAACGTCGCCTCCGTGAAGCCGACGAGCTGGTCCGGGATGAGCGGCTTGTCGAGACCCCACTCGGCCCGGACCTCATCGATCTTCGCCTGGGTCAGGTACTGATTGCGGAGCAGGACGCGCTCGGGTGACCCCGGCATCATCCGGAACAGGATGAAGTTGAGGGCGATGATCGCGATGATCGTCAGGATCGCCTGGGCACCCTTTCGGGCCAGGTAGCGGCCGCTCATCTGGCGAGGGACGCTAGCCGGCCATGCTGGTCAGGCGATGCCGGCGGCGGGACAGGGTTGCGGGTGGCCCGCCGAAGCGGGCCGACCCGGTCACTCGTCCTCGTCCGCGGCCGCGGCGGCGTTCCGCCGGCGGCTGAACCAGACGAGACCCACGGCCACCACTGCCACCAGGGCGGCCAGACCGGCCAGGAGCGGCGCCGACGAACCGGTGTCGGTCCCGTTGCTGGTCGGCGTACCGCCGCCGCTGGCCGCTGGTGAGGCGACCGCCGCCGACGCGCCCGGCGAACCCGACGCAGTCGCCGAGGACGGCGCCGGTGTCGGCACGAGCTTGGCGTCGGTCAGCTTCGTGTACCCGAGCGTGCTGTACGTGAACATCGGGACGCCGTTCGCCGGCTGGTTCTGCCAGCCCGCGAACCGGTCGATGCGATACGCGTCGGTATTCGCGTCGTAGTAGAGGATGTCGTAGACGGCCTTGTCGTAGATGAGGTTCTGCATCTGCGCGAGGATCGCCTTGCGAGCCTCCGCGGTCGGGGCCTTCAGCTGGTCGGCGTACATCTGGTCGTAGGCCGGGTTGCAGTACTGGCTGTCGGACGACGTGCCGATCTCCTCGCACCGGAAGATCTGGAGCAGGCCGTTTGGATCGATGCCTCCGGCCCATCCCCACAGCTCGATGTCGTACTTGGCCGTGTACTTGTCACCCGCCTCGGGCGGCAGGATCAACTCGCCCAACGGGGCCGACCCAAGGACCTGGGTCGTGACCTTGATCCCGAGCTGGCCGTACCAGTCCGCGATGAATTGCGCGGCCTTCGGATAGTCGGCACTCGAATCGGGCATGAACATGCGCAGGCTGATGGGTTTGCCTTCCTTGTCGAGGCGTTTCCCGTTCGAATCGAGCACGTAGCCCGCATCCGTGAGCTTCTGCTTGGCCAGTTCGATGTCGAAGGTCCGCGGATGATCCGGCTCGACGTGCCACGTGGTCAGGACCGGGGGCACGATCGTCGTACCGACGTCGCCATAGCCACCCAGGACCTTGTCGACGAGCGCCTTGTGATCGACGGCGTAGCCAAGGGCGTCGCGGAACGCCGGGTCCAGCAATGCCTTGGTCGACGGCCCGCCGTTCTTGATGGTCTTGCCGGTGTCGGCGCCGTACCCGTTGAAGGCAAGCTGGGTCCAGCCGTTGGCGCTGCCGACGACGGTCTTCATGTTCGGATCGGTCTTCAGGGCGTTGAGCTGGTCGGCGTTGAGGCTGTGCGCGTAATCGAGCTCGCCCGCCTTGAGCGCCTGGACCATGGTGTCGGCGGTCTTGTAGATGACGAGGTCGACCTCGTCCTCGAATCCCTGCGTGCCCCAGTAGTTCGGGTTGCGCTGGAGGCGGATGAACTGGCCGGTCTGCCAATCGACGGTCTGGTACGGGCCGGTCCCGACCAACGGGGGCTCGAACTTGGCCTTGCCGATCGTCTTGTACGTCTCCTTGCCCCAGATGTGCTTGGGGATGATCGGTAGCGCGATCTGGAGCACCCGGTCGGAGGGATCGTCGGTCGTCGCGATCAGGGTGGATGGGTCGGGACAGCTGACCGCGGTCACGCCCGCGTCCGACATCGACGGTTCAAGGTAGCCCGCGCCAAGGGACGCCTCGTTCTTGATCGCGTCGACGCCGAGCTGCCACGAGAAGCAGGCATCCGCCGAGGTCGCCGGCTCGCCGTCCGACCACTTCATCCCGTCCCGGATATGGAACGTCCAAGAGTGGCCGTCGGCGGCCCGCTCCCACTTGTCGGCGAAGCCCGGGACGGGCTCGAGGTCCGGACCCGAATCGGTCATGTAGTTGTAGGTCAGGCCGAACGCCTCGTAGCCGACCACGAGGATCGTGGAATACGGATTGAGGGAGTCGAGGTCCTGGGTCGTGCCTACGCGGAGCACGACCGGATCGGCCGCGGCCGCCGGCGCCGCACTGGGGAGCAGCAGGGCGGCCGCGAGAGCCGCGGCTCCAACGACTCGTGCCAAGCGCGCGCTCACGGAGTCTCGCATCGAATCACCTCCATCGGGGCCCGTAGCCTCCCCGGACCGCCGACATATCCCGCATCGAGTGGCGGTACGGTGGCACAGGCCGCCCACCGACGCAAGGGCGACTTGCACCGTGCGCCTCTAGATCATCCAGGAGGTCGCCGGTTCTGGTTCCAACAGGATCGGCCGATCGATCCGGAACCGCTCGATCTCGGGGGCCGACGGGGTGGCGCCATCGAACGCGAGCTCGGCCGCGACGCGCCCGAGCACCGACGCGAACTTGAAGCCGTGGGCGGCTCCGAGCAGCACGGTCACACCGCGCGCCTCCGGCACGCGATCGACGACGAAGTCCCGGTCCGGGGTCAGGGTGTAGAGGCACGTCTTGGTGTAGATGTCGGGAGCGTCCGCCTCCGGCAGGTGCGCGGCCAGGAAGTCGCGGACATGCCGGTACGCGACCTCATCGCGCTCGAAGGTGCGGGTGTCGGTGGTCGTCGCCTGGCCGCCGCAGTCCTGGGCGGCCTTGGGACCGGCTTCGCCATAGGTGGGGAAGCCGTAGAACGACGGGTCGTCCATCCAGATCCAGACCGGGAACCGCTCCAGGGCGAAGACCGCCGGGTCGGGTGCGGCGACATAGACGACCTGTTCCTTCGTGACGGTCAGCGGCAGGTGCCGTCCGAATGGTGCCAGCAGCTCGTTGGTCCAGGCGTCGGCGGCGACCACGACGTGGCCGGCACGGTGCGTGGTCCCGGCCACGTCCACCTCGACCTCGCCGCCGACCTCACGAATGGCCGTCACCGGCGAGCGATCGAGCAGCGTCGCGCCTCGTTGCCCGGCGAGCCGCAGGTGCGCGGCGTTGCCCTTGAACGGATCGGCCAGGCCGCCCTGCGCCTGGTACAGGGCGGTCGTGCCATGGTCGAGCCGCCATTGCGGCCAGCGGTGCATGACCTCGTCGGCATCGAGGAGCTCGAAGGGCACGCCCTCCGCCGCAAGGCTCCCGGTGTAGTCGGCCTTGGGGATCGCCGGGTCGGCCGGCCACAGGTCCAGGCCGCCGGTGATCGTCACGACGCGCTCTCCCGCCTCGGCTTCGACGAGCGCCCACGTCTCGTAGGCCCGCTTCGCCAGTCGGACGTAGTCGGGCCGATGGTACGAGAGCCGGATGATCCGGCTGTGGTCCGCGGAGGCGCCATTCGCGTGCCCGAACTCGAACCGTTCCAGGCCGAGGACGCGGGCTCCCGGGTGGGTGGAGCCCCAGTAGGCCGCACCGGCGCCGAGGGCACCGAGTCCCACCACGATGAGGTCCCACTCGCGTCGCATCGCCACCGATGGTAGGGCGGGCTCAGGTCCGGGCGCCGGCGCGTTCCGAGTCCCGCGGCGTGCGCACGGATGTGTGCTACGTTGTGCGCATGAACGTGCGCACGAACCTGATGCTCCCTGAAGAGCTGGTGGAGGCGATCGATGAGGTCGCGGGTCCGCGTGGGCGGAGCCGCTATGTTGCCGAAGTCCTTGCCAGGCAAGTCAGGCGGGACCGTTGGTATGCAGATGCGAAGGCGACGGCCGGGGCATGGAAGGATCACCCGCTCTTCCCAACGAGCGACTCCGTTGTCGAATGGATCCGAGAGGGGCGGCGCGATACCCATGATCCCTTGGCGACGGAGCCCAGCGAGTGAGGTACGTGCTGGACTCGACGTTCCTCATCGACCACCTACGGTCGGATCCGGCGGCGTTGACGCGACTCGACCAGCTCTACTCGTCCGGTGACGACCCGATCGTGACCCCGATCACGATGACCGAGGTATGGGCCGGTCGCAGGATCGAAGGCGATCCGGCGATCGAGGGGTTCCTTCGCTTCTTCGAGTACGTTCCCGCCGGACCGAGGACCGCCCGTTTGGCCGGCGAGTGGCGCGCACACGCCCGCGAGATAGGCAGGGCGCTGGATGCTCCAGATGCCTTGATCGCGGCAACCGCGTTCGACCTCGAGGCGACCGTCTTGACGCGCAACGTGCGGGACTTCGAACTCACCCCGGTCCGGGTCGAGACCTACTGAGCGAGCGGGTCGACGGCGGCGGTCGCGGCCACGGCGGTCGCGGCCAGTCGCGCGAGGGCGACCCGCTGGATCGCGAGCACCGTCATCGCGTCGGTGATCCGACCGTCCAGGGTCCGGGCGAGCACCTCCTCGAACGGGAGCCAGCGGATCTGGAGCTCCTCGCTGCCCTCGGGCGCCGACTCCCCATGCCGCAGCTTCGTCGCGAGGTAGAGGACGGCGACCTCGTCGGTGACCGAGTTGGAGAGGTGGACGCGGGCGAGCTCCTGCCACTCCGCGGCGTCGAGGCCTGTCTCCTCGCGAAGCTCGCGCTGGGCGCCGGCCAGTGGGTCCTCGCCCTCGGGAACGCCGCCCTCCGGGATCTCCCAGGCGTACGCGTCGAGTGAGTAGCGATGCTGGCCGACGAGCGCGACGCGATCTCGGGCATCGATGACGACGACGCCGGCCGCGACGTTGCGGAAGTGGACCACGCCGTAGATCCCGGGTTGGCCGTCCGGCCGGACGACCTCGTCGTGCCAGATCGTAAGCCACGGGTTCTCGTACGCGACCCGACGCGAGCGACGGGTCCACGGGCCGTTGCGGACCGGTAGGTCGTCCATGCGGGCATCGTCGCACGCGACGGGCGGTGGCGTCCCTGCGCAGCGGTCGGCCCGTAGACTCGCGGACGTGACCACGCCCCTTGACGCCGAGGCCGCGCGCCCGGCGAGCCAGCCCCGCTTCGGCGTCACCGTCGACTGGGACGTCCGGATCCCGACCCGTGACGGCACCGAGCTGTCGGCCAACATCTGGCGCCCGGTGCCGAACGATGACGCCGCCGAGGAACGGCACCCGGCGGTCCTCGAGATGATCCCCTACGGCAAGGACAGCTGGCGGCGCAACGCCGACGTCGGTCGCGGGGAGTGGTTCGCGGCCCGGGGTTACGTCTTCGTCCGGGTCGACGTCCGCGGCACCGGATCGTCGGCCGGCGTGGCGCTCGACGAGTACACCGAGGACGAGACGCGCGACGGGTTCGACACCGTGGAGTGGATGGCAGCCCAGCCCTGGTGCACGGGCGCGGTCGGCATGTGGGGCATCAGCTACGGGGCATTCACCTCGATCCAGGTCGCGAAGCTGCGCCCGCCGCATCTCCGGGCGATCGCTCCGTTCCAGGGCACCGACGACCGCTACCGCACCGACGTCCACGACATCGGCGGCTGCGTCACCGCCAGCGAGCTGTCGCAGTACGGCGTCAGCCAGGTAGCGATGAACGCGACGCCGCCCGACGTCGGCCTCCGGGGGGAGGGCTGGCTCGATGAATGGCGGGCGCGCCTCGAGGTGACGCCGCCGTGGCTCATCACCTGGCTCCGGAACCAGACCGACGGACCCTACTGGCGCCCGGGCTCGCTCGCCCCGGACTACGACGCCATCGAGGCGGCCATCTTCAACATCGGCGGCTGGTGCGACGCCTACGTCGACTCGGCATTCCGGATGCAGGCCCGGTGCACCGCGCCGTCGCGGACGCTTGTCGGCAACTGGGTCCACGGCTGGCCGCACGACTCCAACCCGGGCCCGAACCTCGACGAGCTCCACGAGGTCGCGCGCTTCTTCGATCGATGGCTGAAGGGCGAGCGCAATGGCCTTGATGACGAGCCGGCGGTGGTCTGGTTCGAGCGGGACTACTCGGAACCGGAGCCGTTCCCGGAGGCATGGCCGGGCCGTTGGCGCGCGACCTCCGCATTCCCGCATCCGGGGACCGAGACGCGCGAGTGGCGGTTCGGCGGCGGCGCGCTGCCACTCGCGGGGCAGTTGGTCGATGCGGGCGCCGAGATCGCCGCGGGCGTCGACGCGTACGCCCATCAGCCGACCCGGGGGACTCGGTCCGCATTGTCGTGGGGCGCCGGCGGGATGCCCAACGGCCTCGCACGTGACCTCCGCCCCGACGACGCCCTCGGCCCGACCTACACGAGCGACCCGCTCGACGCCCCGATCTCCTTTCTCGGCGAGCCGGAGGTGGTGCTCCACCTCGCGGTCTCTGCGCCGATCGCGACTGCGGTCGTGCGCCTCTCGGATGTCGCTCCGGATGGGACTTCGTCGCAGGTCAGCGCCGGCATCCTGAACCTGACCCACCGGCGATCCGACGAGCGTCCCGAACCGATGGAGCCCGGCCGCATCGAGGAGATCCGCGTGCCGATGCGCCACGCCGGCTACCGCTTCGAGCCTGGACACCGGGTGCGGGTGTCGGTCGCGTCGTCGTACTGGCCGGTCATCTGGCCCTCCCCACACCCCGCGACGTTCGAGCTCCACCGCGGCGCAGCGACCCCTTCGCGCCTGGTCCTTCCGGTCATCCCGCCCGCCGGCGGCCCCGGCGACCTGCCCGTGCCGCCGTTCAAGACGACACCACCGGATGTTCGCCCGGTCGGTGGCGAAGGCGCCTCGGACACCCCAGCCTGGCGCATCGAGGAGGACGTCATCGCCGGCACGGTCACGGTGACGATCCACGACGGCGGCGAGGACGTGCTTGAGGACGGCCGCCGGCTCTATGCGGCGGAGACCTTGCGCCTGACCGCGTCGGATCGCGATCCGGCGTCAGCCCGGCTCGAGGCCGACGTCCTCTACCGCTGGCACGAGACCGAGCACGAGATCGAGATCCGCGCGCTGAGCCTCCAGACCAGCGACGTCGACGCCTTCGACCTCTCGGTCCACCTCGAAGTCGACCTCGACGGTGAGCGCTTCTTCAGGCGTTCGTGGCAGGAGCGGATCCCGCGCGAGCTGGTCTAGGGACTGGGGTCGACTCCAGGGACAGGGGTCGACGATCTCGTCGAGTCGTGGCAGCCCGGCGTCGATCGACTCGCGGAGGTCCGGGTCGGCCATCTGGCCGCCATCGACGACCATGCTGTGTGACCCTTCGGCCAAGCCGACCCTGCCGACCTCGACGCAGTCGATGCGGGTGATCATGACGATCTTGCGCTCGGGCGCATCCGACACGGGTCCGATGCCGGATCACTGGCTGGGCGCGATCCACGCTCGGTGAGCGCCGTTGCCAACGACGCGAGGCGACCCGACCGTAGACTGCGCGGCATGAGCCGCCCACGGATCTCGGCCAAGGCCGCGAGCTTTACCGAGTCGGTCATCCGCGAGATGAACCGCCTGGCCGTGGCGCAGGGCGCCGTGAGCCTCGCCCAGGGGTTCCCGGACTTCGCGTGTCCGCCGGAGCTGAAGGACGCCGCCGCGAAGGCCCTTCACGACGACATCAACCAGTACGCGATCACGTGGGGCGCCAAGGCCCTGCGCGACGCGATCGCGACCTCGACGCCGACCCACTTCCCGGCCTGGGGCGCCATCGATCCCGAGACCATGGTGACGGTGACCTGCGGCGCGACCGAGGCGATGGTCGCCGCGATGCTGGGGCTGCTGGACCCGGGCGACGAGGTCGTCGTCTTCGAGCCGTACTACGAGAACTACGGCCCGGACGCGATCCTGTCCGGCGCCGTGCCGCGCTACGTCACGTTGCATGAGCCGGACTGGTCGATCGATCCCGACGAATTGCGCGGAGCGTTCGGGCCGCGCACCCGGGCGATCGTCGTGAACTCGCCGCACAACCCGACCGGGAAGGTGTTCACGCGCGAGGAGCTCGAGCTCATCGCCTCGCTCTGCATCGAATTCGATGCCCTCGCCTTCACCGACGACATCTACGAGCACATCGTGTTCGAGGGCGAGCACATCCCGCTCGCGACACTTCCCGGGATGGCCGAACGGACCGTGTCGATCCACTCGATGTCGAAGTCGTACTCGGTGACCGGCTGGCGGATCGGCTGGACGATCGCCGCGCCCGACCTGACCGTCGGCATCCGGCGAGTCCACGACTTCCTGACGGTCGGCGCGGCGGCGCCGCTCCAGGCAGCCGCGGTCGTCGCGCTCGGATTCCCGGCGTCGTACTACGAACGCCTGATCGGCGGCTACCGGGCGCGGCGCGACCTGTTGATGCCGGCCTTGCGGGCGGCTGGCTTCCGGCTGAGCGACCCGGCCGGCGCGTACTACGTGATGACGGACATCCGCGACCTGACCGACGAGGACGACGTCGCCTTCGCGATGCGGCTCATCCGCGACCCGGGCGTGGCGGCCGTGCCGGGTTCGTCGTTCTTCTCCCACCCGAAGCTCGGTCGGACGAAGCTGCGGTTCGCGTTCCCGAAGCGCACCGAGACGCTCGAGGCTGCCGCCGCGCGGTTGGCCCGGCTGGCCGCCAGGGTTTAGGCCGCCGGCATCGTCCGGTCGACCGCGCGCAACGCCTCGACGATGATCCGGCGCGTCGCGTCGGTGTCGTAACGGCCGAGCGGGTCAGGGTCGACGACGTGTTCGGTCGTCGTTCCGCCGTGGCGCGCGAACAGGATCGGGTAGATCGCGCCGCTCCCGTCGGAGTCGAGGGTGAACGCCACCAGATCGGGCCCATCGGTGTCCAGGACATGTGCCAGCGGCTGGACGCCGTCGTCGCGCCACCCACCGGCCGGGTCAGCCGACAGCACGCGCGCCAGGTAGCCGCGCTGATGGAACAGGTCCGGCGCCTCCGCCAGCTCCCCGGCGACGAACGAGACGGCCGCCTCGGGGGCGATCGGCCGACGTTCCGGTTCCACGCCGAATCCGGTCCGGGCGATGTACTCGGCCAGGACGCGGGCGTTGTACCGGGCCCCGTGGACCGCCCCGGAGTTGGCGGGGATTCCGTTCCGCCGAAGCCCCTTGGCCGCCTGCCCGAGCGTCCCAGCGGCGAACACGCCTGGCAGCGTCACGCTTTCCCACCACGGCGTCACGGCGGGCAACCGGCTCGGCCCGTACGTCGTGAGCCCCAGGTCCGGGAGGTCGCGCAGCGGCGCGACGAACCCGGTCGCCGAGATGACGTCGTCCACCGCGAGCGCCAGGTCGCCACCTCCGTCGGTCCGACGCAGGTGGACGGTGACGCTCCCGTCGGTCGCGCGATCGAGCCGGTCGATCGCGGCATCGAGGATCGAGACGCCGCCTCCCAGCACATGGTCCTCGTACGGCTGGACGTAGCGTGCCCGCACCCCGACCAGCGAGCGGGTCGAGACCGAGAGCTTGGTCGGCGACGGCGAGACCAGGACGAGCTGCTGGGCCCATGGCAGGAGCCCAGTCGCGAGCTCGAACCCCGAGTTCTGCTTGCCGATGATGCACACCCGCCGGCCGGCATACGTCTCGGCAGGCCGGACATCGGCGTAGTGGTACGCGTGCTCCATCCCCTGCCCCGGCGGGGAGTACGGCTCGGCGACGCCGACGGCAAGGACGAGCCGCGTGCATCGGTACAGCCCATCGGTGGTCTCGAGCTCGAATCTCGCGTCGTCGTCGGCGGCCGGGTCGAGGGGCCGCGTCGCGCGCCATTCGCAGTCGTAGCGGACATCGAGCGCGGCGCGCTCGGCGAACGTCGCGAGGTTCGCGTCCATCTCCGCGCGAGACGGGAAGTAGGACGTGCCGTCCATCAGGGTGGGCGCGATCGCCCGGGTCTCCGGTTCCTCGCCGAGCAGGCTGTTCCAGTCATAGCGCTCGTACGCGCGCGAGCCTCGCTCGGCAGGGGCGTGCGGCTTCGTCCACGACAGCAGACGCTGGAAGAACGGCCAGCGACGGAACATCCCGCCCGGAGCCGGGTCCGCGGAGAGGACCGCGTGCGGGACGCCACGTCGCCGCAGCGAGTACGAGACCTGGAGCCCGCCCGGACCACTGCCGATGACGATGACCGGATAGGTCCCTGGCGGGAACGGGCGGGTCAGCTCCGCCATCGGTTCGCGGCTCGCAATCGGCGCGCCTGCGCCTGGAGCATCCGGTACATGACCCTCGGATGCCCGACGAGGAACGCTTCGACGGCCGGGCCGGCCAGGACCAGGCAGCGCAGCGGCCGGATCGCGACCACGTCCGCGATCGGCGTCTCGCCGAGCAGGATCGAGACCTCCCCGAAGAAGTCGCCCCGGCCGAGGCGCGCCCGCTCGGTGCCGTCCACGATGATCGCCGCCTCGCCATCGAGGATGACGAAGAACCCGGACCCGCTGATGCCCTGCCGCAGGATGCGTTCGCCATCGGCGAAGACGGCCTCGTCGAAGGTGTGGACGATCCCTTCGAGCTGTGGGGCGGTCAGGTCGGCGAACAGCCCGAAAGCCGCGATCGCATCGATGAGCTCCAGGCGGTCGGCCATGCGGGGCTCCCCTTCTGCTGATGGGACCGAACAGCGAGCGATGTCGGAGGCATCGTGCCACGACAACGCCGACCCGGTGCGGGTTCGACGGCGCGTGGTGCACGAACCTGGCGACATTGACGCCCGCCGCTCGCGCGGCGCAGCATGATGACCCGCCCCGCCGGAGGATCGATGACGCTCACCCAGGACCGTCGCGCGACGCTGTTGGCCGCGGCGCCGCTGTTCGCGGACGTCGACAAGGCGGGCATGGAGCGGATCGCCGAACGCGCGACCGAGGTCGAGTTCGTTGCCGACCACGTCATCGCCCGCCAGGGTGAGATCGGGACCGGGTTCTTCGTCATCGTGAGCGGGGCCGTGCGGGTGGTCCGCGACGGCGCCGTCATCGCCAACCTGGGTCCCGGCGACTTCTTCGGTGAGCTCTCCGTCCTCGACGGCCGGCCGCGGGTCGCCCAGGTGGTCGCGGAGGGACCGACGACCTGCCTGGCCCTGGCCTCGTGGGACTTCGAGGCCGTCGTCCGCGACGAACCCGCGGTGGCGCTCGCCGTCATGCGCGGGCTCGCTCGACGCCTGCGCGACCTGACCGAAGGGCCGTACCACTGAGTCGCCGAGAGCCCCAGTCTGGACGGATGAGCGGATGACGGACCCCGGCAGGACATCGGGCCCGATCGCGACCACGGCTGCCGCGAGCGAGGCCGCCCCGCTGGCGACCTCCACCGCCACCTTCCTGTTCACCGACATCGAGGGGTCCACCCGGATCGAGCAGCGAGTCGGGACCGCTCGGTACGGCGAACTGCGCGAGCGCCATCGGGAGCTGTTGCGGTCGGCTTTCGGCGCTCACGGCGGCGCCGAGCAGGGCACCGAGGGCGATTCGTTCTTCGTCGTGTTCGGCAGCGCGCGAGAGGCGGTGGCGGCCGCGGTCGACGCGCAGCGCGCGATCGCCGCGGAGCCCTGGCCGGACGACGGCGCGATCCGCGTCCGGATGGGCCTGCACTCGGGCGAGGCCGGCCTGGCCGGCGGGAGTCTCGTCGGCCTCGACATCAACCGGGCGGCCCGCATCTCGGCGGTCGCGCACGGCGGCCAGATCCTGGTATCGGACGCGACCCGGGCGCTGGTGACGGCCAGCCTTCCCGCGGACGTCACCCTTCGCGACCTGGGCGAATATCGGCTGCGCGACCTGCTCGCCCCGGAGCGACTGGTCCAGGTCGCAGCGAGCGGCCTCCCATCGGCGTTCCCGCCGCCGCGGACCCTCGATGCGCACCCGAACAACCTCCCCACCCAGCTCACGACGTTCATCGGGCGCCAGGACGAGCTCGGTGAAGCTCGCCGCCTGCTCGAGACCACCCGCATGCTGACCCTGACCGGCCCCGGGGGCACCGGCAAGACCCGGCTGTCCTTGCAGCTGGCCACGACGGTCGCGGAGGGGTTCCCCGACGGCGTCTTCTTCGTCCCACTCGAGCCGATCCGCGATCCGATGCTCGTTGCGCCACGGATCGCATCCGCGGTCGGTGTCGTCGAAGGCGGCGCACGGCCGGCGGCCGAGCTGCTCACCGAGTGGCTCGGTCCGCGACGGGTCCTGTTGGTGCTCGACAACGTCGAACAGGTCATCGATGCGGCACCGGTCGTCGCCGATCTCCTGCGCGCTGCCGAGGGCCTGACGATCATCGCGACCAGCCGTGCGCCCCTGCGCGTCTCGGGCGAGCAGGAATACCCGGTGCCGGGCCTGCCCGCGCCGCCGGTCCCGACGGAGATGTCCGGCCTCGAGCGGCTCAGCCTGTCCGGTGGCGCTCGGGTCCTCGATGCCGCGGCCGTCGGCCAGTACGCCGCCGTCCGGCTCTTCATCGAGCGGGCCGCCGCCGTGAAGCCCGGGTTCGCGGTCACGAACGAGAACGCCCCGGCGGTCGCGGCCATCAGCGCCCGGCTGCGCGGCATGCCGCTGGCCATCGAGCTCGCCGCGGCGCGCATCAAGCTCCTGTCGCCCGAGGCGATCCTGTCCCGCCTGGAGCATCAACTCGACGTGCTGTCGGCCGGTGCGCGCGACCTGCCGGCACGCCAGCAGACGCTGCGCGGCGCGATCGCCTGGAGCTACGACATCCTCGATGAGCCCGGCCGGCGGCTGCTCGATCGACTGTCGGTCTTCGCCGGTGGCCCGGACCTCGTGGCCGTCGAGGCGGTCTGCGGCCCGGCAGCCGAGATCGGCGGCGACGTCATCGACGGCGTGATGGCCCTCGCGGACCAGAGTCTCGTGCGCGTCGAGGACACGGCCGAGGCCGAGCCGCGCGTCCGCCTGCTCGAGTCGATCCGGGAATACGCCACAGAGCGGTTGGCCGAACGCGGCGAGACCGAGGCGATCCTGGCGCGCCATCGCGACTGGTACATGGCCCTCGCGGAGGAGTCCGTGGCCGAGCTCTCGGGCCCCGGTCAGCGCCGCTGGCTCGACCGCCTCGAACTGGAGCATGACGACATCCGGGCGGTCCTCGATCGTGCGGTGGCACGCCCCGAGCCGGCGGTTGCCATCAGGACGGCCTACGCGATGTGGCGGTTCTGGCAGAAGCATGGACATCTCGGCGAGGCACGCCGCCGCCTTGATGCCATCGACGCCGCCCCGTGGTCCCACGACGACCCACGGCTGCGGGCGCGACTCCTTGAGGCGCTCGGCGGGGTCAGCTGGTGGCAGGGCGACCTCGCCGCCATGGCGGGGCACTACGACGAGGCGCTGGCCCTCTGGCTGGAGATCGGCGACGAACGCGAGATCGCCAACGCCTACTACAACGCGTCGTTCAGCTACAGCGTGGATCCGGACGCCGTGACGGGGGCTGTTCCCGACCCGGAGGGGATCGGACTCGGCTACATCGAGCAGGCGCGTGAGCGATTCCGGCGAGTCGGCGACAGGCGCGGGGAGGCGAACGCGCTGTGGGCGCACGGCAACCACGACTACTTCCGCCAACTTCCGGGATTCGGCCAGGAGGACTTCAGGGCGGCGCTCGAGATCTTCCGCCAGACCGACGATCGCACCATGGAGGCGTGGGCACTGCATATGCTCGGCGCGGCGTTGACCCAGTCCGGAGACATCGAGGAGGCGCGTCGCCACCTCTTCCATGCCATCCGCCATTTCCAGGATGCCGGTGACGCGGCCGGCCTGACGATGACCCTGGACGACATGTCGGCCGTGGCCATCGTCGAGGGTGACCTGCCGCGGGCGGCCCGGCTGCGCGGCGCCGCGCGGAACCTGAGCGCCGAGACCGGCGCCAACCTCGCGTCCGTCGTCGAGGACGCCTTCGACAAGGGCCCGCGACCGGGCGTCCGGGCAGCCATGTCGCCGGAGGACGTGGAACGCTATGGGGCCGAAGGTGCCGCGATGACCCTGGACGACGCGGTCGCCTACGCGCTCGAAGGCATGCAGCTGGAGGACGTCGGTGCCGTCGATGCCTGCTGAGCCGGAGCCGCGGGCGGCACTGCCCATCCTGCTCGTCGACGACGACGCTCCGTCAGGGGCGATCGCGGATCCCGCCGCGCTGATCCTCACGTGCGCGAACTGCGGCGCCCCGATGGACGAGCGCAAGTGCAAGCTCGTGTGCCGCTGCGGGTACTTCCTGTCCTGCTCCGACTACTACTGAGACGCGCCGGGCGGTCGGGGTCTCGTGTCGATCACACGACGCTCCTCCGAACCCATCCAGTTCGGACTGTGCGCGAACGGCTCGTCGCCCCATGCCGGGTCTTGCCCCGGATAGCCGTTCGGCGGCTCTGGGCCGTCGTAGTACCACTGATCCATCGGAGGGCCGGCCGAGCCGATGGCGAAGCACCAGCCCGTCACGGTCCGCCGCCAGGCCAGCCAGGACTCGCCGCTTCGACTGACCCTGATCGTGATGCCGTGATCTTCCGGCAAACCTTCGAGCAACGATGGAAACCCGTCGAGCGCATGACGGTCATAGCGGCCGTCCGTATGGTATCGGGCCATCTGACTGGTTGACAGCCAGGTCATGGCGTCCGATGTCTCCTGAAACTCCCTCCGGTCGAGTTGCCGGCCCTCAGCGTCCGTCCCGCTGACCCCGGCGTATCTCGCGAGGTCATCGACCCGCTGTCTCCTGGCCGCCGCCGCAGCGCGAAGATCTGCCTGCTGATCGGCGAGGATGCGGCGCTTTCGCCGAAACCCCTTGGTGCGAAGAAGCACGCGAGGCCAATCGCGGGCGAACTCGCGCATCGCTCCGAGTCGGACGTGAAAGCTGACGAGCAGGACGAGCTTGGCCCGCCACGACACCTGGCCACGCCCGCTCGCGGCCTTCATCAGTCGAAACGCTTCCGAGTACGCGAGCCACAAGCTCAGACCGAACACGAGCGGCAGGGCTCCGAGAGTGAGCCAGATCGGGAGCGCCAACTCTCGAATCAGCGCGGTGGCGCTGAACGAGGCCGGGTTGGAGAACAGATCAACGGTCGGTGGAAGAAGGAGGAGAAGCAGGATGACCCCGATGACGAAGTAGGCCAGGCGTTCGGTCGCCTTCTCCTTCGTGTGGGCCGCATGGACCGCGACGGATGTCGCAACGGCCAAGACGCCTTGCACGACCACCTCCGGCCACAGGCCCAACGTGTCGATGTTCAGGTAGATCCACAGCCCGGCCGCCACGCTCACGGTCTGCCAGAACCGGCGGCGGAAGAGGTGAGCGTCCCGGGGCACCTCCATCGAGGCCAGGACGAGTCCGAACCCGGGGATCGCCCAGACGATCGTGTTCGTGACCTGGTCGACCTGCCAGGGCCCGAGCTCGGACGCCAACCAGACGACCCCGGCGATCCATGCGGTGTAGAGGAGCAGCAACGCCAGCGCCGTGGGCCTGACGAAGGCGGCGACCACGCCCCGATAGCTCCTCCGAAGACCGGGCTTCCCGAGAACGAAGACCAGCGCCGCCAGAAGCCAGATGAGGGTCGCCCACTCGCGATCGATCAGCACGCGACCAACTATGGCGGGGCCGGCTTGGTCGGGCTCGGCTAGACTGGCCATCCGATGACCGCCGAGCCCATCCCCCCGGATCCAGCTACGCCCGCAACGCCCGGGGCGGCCGGCGGCGGCGCCACGGAGCCGCCTCGCAACAGGACCGGCATCCCGAAGAATCCGGGTCGCCGTGACCTGGGGATGAAGGTGACGCTCCTCTTCCCGGACCGCGAGATCGTCGAGCGCTCGTACGTGCCGATCATCTACACGGCGTGCCGGACCTGTTATTCAGAGGAGGCGCCCGAGGAGATCTTCCGCCGGGCGCTCGCTGGCGATTTCGACCCGGTGAAGATGCAGAAGCTCATCTCGTCGGTGATCGAATCCGGCCATGGCTCGACGATCGAGCACGTCGTCTTCACGTTCGCCATCACGGGCGTCTCACGGACGCTCTCGCACCAGCTCGTGCGGCATCGCGCGGGCGTCGCGTTCGACCAACAGAGCCAGCGCTACGTGAAGTTCAAGGGCCAGGCGACGATGCTCCCGCATTCGATCGCCGAAGGCGACCCGGCGCTGCTCGAGCGATACGAGTCGCAGGTCGAAGGGGCGCTCGAGCTCTACGGCGACATGCTCGAGGCCGGGTTGCCCGGCGAGGACGCCCGGTTCGTCTTCCCGAACGCCGCACGGACGAACTTGGTCATGACGACCAACCTGCGCGCACTCATCCACATGTCCGGGCTGCGCCTGTGCACGATGGCCCAGTGGGAGATCCGCCGGCTCTTCCAGCTCATCCGCCACGAGGTCTTCACGGTGTCGCCGTTCCTGGGCTCGTTCCTCGCCCCCAAGTGCGTGCCGCTGGGTTACTGCGACGAGTTCAAGAACCGCGACGAGCACTGCCCGATCCGGCCGCACAAGGACAACGTCCTGGGCGCCTGGGCCGAGAAGGCCGCCGCCGCGAAGGCGAAGGGACGGGACCTGCCCCAGGCCTGACGCGCCCGGGTCCAGGGCCGCGACTTCCAGGCACGGTTTCCTGCATCGCGGACGGTCTTGGTCCGACTCACCCCGCCCGGTGCACGCAAACGCGACCGACAGGCATGGTTCCCTGCACGACCGGGCGCCTCGGGCCGCCTCGGGACTTCTCGGACGCTTCGGTGCACGGAAACGCGACTGACAGTCACGGGTCGCCAAAGGGCCTCGGACCCGCCACGGCAGCCGGCCGTCACTCCCGCGCGGGGAGCTCCACGACGAACCGGCGGATGACCCGGGCGAGGCGCGGTCCGGCCACGGCGCCGGCCTCCAGCACCTCCTCGTGGCTCAGCGCCGCGCCGGAGTACCCGGCGCCCGCATTCGTGACAAGCGAGACGCCGCATACCTCGAGCCCGACCCAACGGGCCGCGATGCACTCGAGCACGGTCGACATGCCGACCGCGTGCCCGCCCAGGCCGGCCAGCGTCCTGACCTCGGCTGGGGTCTCGTAGTTCGGTCCGGTCAGGCCGACGTAGATGCCCTCCTCCAACGGGACGTCCTCGGCCTTCGCCGCGGCGTGCAGACGCTCGCGGAGCTGGGGGCTCCAGGCGTCGGTGAGGTCCGGGAACCGCGGACCCAGCGCGTCGGCGTTCGGGCCGATCAGCGGGTTCTGGCCGGTCAGGTTGATGTGGTCGCGCATGACCATGAGCGTGCCCGGCCCGAAGGACGGGTCGAGACCGCCGGCGGCGTTCGTGAGCACGACCACCGTCGCCCCCAGGCGTTGGAACAGCAGCACCGGTTGGACGACCAGGCCCGGATGATTGCCCTCGTAGAGATGGAACCGACCCTGGAGCATCACGACCGGCCGTCCGCCCAGCGTGCCGAGGAGCAGCCGGCCAAGATGACCCGGCGCGGTGGCGGCGGGCCAGCCGGGCAGGTCGCCAAAGGGGATCGCGACCGCGTCCTCCAGGTCGTCGGCGAGACCGCCGAGACCGGACCCCAGGACGATCCCGACTTCGGGCACGAGTGGTGTGAACTCGCGAACCGCGGCCTCGAGCGCGTCGAGCCGCGAAGGCTGACCGGCCGGCGGTATCGGTCGGGCGGGGTCCAGACGCCGGCCGGCGTCGGCAGGGAGTGGCAGGTGTGTCACGGGGGGCCTCCAGGCTTCGCGTCCGTGGGGTAGACGGCCGAGGGCCCGCGGACTTCGTCGGCCCGACGGAAGTATCGACACCGGGATGCCGATCACGTCCCGTCGGGCACGACCCGCAGGGGAGCCGTGGTGAGACGGCCGACCCAAGCCGGGCAACGAAGCGCCCGAAGCGACCGGCGGCGGACCGAAAACCCTTGATGCGATCTCGGTTTCTTCGTTCCTGTCGGCCCCTTCGGGCAAGACCTACGGTACGGGCCGCGCGGTGGACGGGTCAACGCGGTTATCCACGAACTTCCGCGCGACCCGTCAGATCGTATCCACGAACTTCCGCAACCGTGTGGACAAGCTGTGGACGACCCCGAGCCGCTGGGTCGCCGAGCGGAGTGTCAGCCCGTCAGCCACCCATCGCGAACATCTCGACCTTGGGCAGGGACGAGGACGTTGCCGCGGAGCGCAACTCGGAGTACCGGTCGCCGCGCCTCGACCACACCGCTTCGATGAACGCCGCCAGCTCCTCGTCCGAAGCGCCCCCTCGGAGCACCTCGCGCACATCGTTCCCCTCGACCGCGAACAGGCAGGTGTAGAGCTTGCCCTCGGCCGATAGCCGGGCACGCGTACAGTCGCTGCAGAAAGGCGCCGTGACCGACGTGATGACCCCGAACTCGCCGCGGCCATCCACGTAGCGCCAGCGGTCGGCGACCTCGCCCCGGTACGACGGATCGGCGGGTTCGACGGGCCAGTTCGCCCGGATCCGTTCCACCAGCTCGGCGGCCGGCACCACCTCGTCAAGCCGCCAGCCGTTCGAATGGCCGACATCCATGTACTCGATGAACCGCAGGATCACGCCGGTCTCGCGCGCCCAGGCCGCCATCGGGACGATGCTCGACTCGTTGATGCCGCGGCGCACGACCATGTTGACCTTGACCGGCGCCAGGCCCGCCTCGATCGCGGCGTCGATGCCATCGAGCACACGCTCGACGGGGAAGTCGATGCCGTTCATCGCCCCGAATACCGCGTCGTCGAGGGAATCCAGCGACACGGTCACCCGGCGCAGCCCTGCCGCGGCGAGCGGTCCGGCGAGGGCACGCAGCGCCGACCCGTTGGTGGTGAGCGTGAGGTCGATCTCGCCGCCGTCCGGTCGTCGCAGTGCCGCCAGCATCGCGATGAGATCGGGCAGGTCGCGCCGGACCAGCGGCTCGCCGCCTGTGACGCGGAGCTTCTCTGCGCCCAGCCTCACGAACGTGCTCGCCACCCGCTCGATCTCCTCGAACGAGAGGACCTGGTCCTTGGGCAGGAACTCGTAGTCGCGACCGAACAGCTCCTTGGGCATGCAGTACGTGCAGCGGAAGTTGCATCGATCCGTCACCGAGATCCGCAGGTCGCGCATCGGGCGACCCATCGTGTCGGAGAGACCGGGGCGCCCGTCGAACGTGGCCGGGAGTTCCATCGCCGTATCGTAGCCCGCCGGCCCGGGAACGGCCGTTGGGGTCGATCATCCGGCGCGTCGCCGCAACGCCCCGACCGTCGGCTCAGGCCGGGCCACCCGCCGGTACCACCGGCTCACACCGCTGGTACCTCTAGCGAACTGCACCGGACCGACCCCCGCTGGCACGATGACACCACGTCCCGGATGCCCGGCCCCCCAGCCGTTCGTCTCGACACGCCAATCGACCAAAGAGCCAACACTCAGATCAGCGAGGATCCCGACGCCATGGCACAGACGGACACACGACCCGGCTTCCGGCTTCCGTGGAGCTCGGACCGTGCCGACGACAGCGACTCGACTGGTGCGGCCCCTGACGCGACCGCCGATCTCGGCGACGCCCCCGCGACCGAGCAGACCGAAGACGCCGCCATGACCGACGTCTCGTCTGTCAGCGAGGAATCCACCGCGAGCGAGGCGATCGCCGATCCAAACGCCGATGCCGAGCCGGAGGTCGTCGACGACGCGCCGACTGCCGAGGCGCCCATCATCGAGCTGCCGGTCGCCGCCGAAGAGGCCGCCCCCGCCGCCAGGACGATCAAGTCGACCAAGTTCCTTGCCGACCTGACCAAGGCCATGCAGGCGACCGCCGAAGCCGCGCGCGACGAGACCCTCGAGCGCTTCACCGCCGACGCCAAGGCGGCAACCGAGCGTGTCCAGGCCGAAGCCGCAGAAGAGATCACGGAGCTACGCCGCTCCGCGGACGAGGATGTCGCCGCGATCCGCGAATGGTCCAAGGGTGAGATCGCCCGGATCCGCGAAGAGACCGAGACGCGCATCAACGCCCGCAAGTCCTATCTCGAAGGCGAGCTCGAAGAGCACGCCAGCGTCATCGAGCACCGCGTCGAGTTGATCTCCGGCAGCGTCGCAACCTTCGAGACCGAGATGGCCGCATTCTGCGAGCGCCTGTTCGCCGAAGGCGATCCGGCCACCTTCGCCGCGATGGCCGAGCAACTGCCCGAGCCGCCAAGCCTCAACGGGCCATTCATCGAGCCGCAGGCCCTGATCGGCGTGCCAGTGGTACCGGCCTGGTCGACACCCGAGATCGAGGCCGTGTCAACGCCCGCCGACGTCGCCGACCAGGACGCGAGTCCCGAGGCCCCCGAGGTCCCCGATGCTCCGGCCGATGTCGCCGAGGCCGAGCCGGAAGCCGCCGAGGCGTTGCCCGAGACGACGGACGAGGGCGACTCGCCGGAGTCCGCGGGCGCCACCGCGGATGCACCCGAGACGACGCCCGAGACGACGTCGGAGGCTCCCGCCGAGTCGGACATGCCCGTCGAGTCCGAGAGCGATGACCCACGGATCGCGATGCTGGGCCTGGGTCCGGACTTCGCCGCCGCCGAGGCCGAGGCCGCCAACGAGAACGACTCGGGCGAGGATGCGGACGACGCCAGTCATGAGATCCCGGCCATCGCCGAAGAGGTGGTCGCTGCCCGCCTGGCCGGCCTGGTGCCGCCGAGCGATGCCGGTGATCCGGCCGAACGCCTGACGACCAGGGTCGTCGTGAGCGGACTGGTGAGCGTGGCAAGCATCGCGGCCTTCAAGCGCGGCGTGGCACGGACCCAGGGCGTCGCATCGGTCGGCGTCACCTCAGGGCCCGACGGCGAGTTCGTCTTCATGGTCAGCCACAGCCCGACCGTCGACCTCAAGGACGTCATCCCCGGCCTTCCCGGCTTCGGAGCCAGGGTGACCGGAGACTCGGAGGATGGCTTCGTCGTCACCGCGCGCGACCCCGAAGCGCACGTCTGACGCGCCGCCTGATCGAGAGGAGAACCATTGTCTCGTCCCGCCGTCGTCGTCGCGCTCCCAGGGGCCGAGTCCGAATCGGTCGTCGCTGAGCTCGCCGGCGCCGGATTCGAGGCCTTCGAGATCCATGGAGCCGCGCAGCTCGAGGACCTGCTGACCCGGCGCACGGACGTCGCCGTCGCCATCCTCGACGGCGAGACCGACTTCGACGAGTCGCTCGAGTACTATGCCGCGCTCCACGATGGCGAGCGCTCGATCCCGGCCCTGATGGTCGTGTCCCCGGACTCGTTCGATCGGCTCGCGGGTCATTCCGATGCCGTCGAGGACGAGTACCTCACCCGCCCCTTCACGCCCGACTCCATCCGGTGGCGCGTCGAGGCCATGTGCATCCGCAGCAGCACCGTCGACGATGGAAGCGGCCCGATCCTGCATGACGCGCACGTCATGATCGAGGGCTGGACCGACCGTCACGGCACGATCGTCATCGTTTTCAATCCGAAGGGCGGCGTCGGCAAGACGACCATCGCGACCAACCTCGCCTCGACCCTGCAGTCTCGCCGCGGCCGGTCGGTCCTCCTGGTCGATGCCGACACCGTGACGGGCCACGTGACGACGTCGCTGGGCATCGACGCCGTGCGCACCGTCGCGGACAGCTGGCGAGACGAGGTCGAGGGCGGCAATCCCGAGACCCTCGTCGAGATCGCCTCGGCACACTCGTCGGGCATGAAGGTCGTCTCGCTGACCGATTCGCCACTCCACGTCGAGATCCTCGAACCCGCTCGCGTCGCCGCCGAGATCGCCGCGGCCAGGGGCTCCTTCGACGTGATCGTCGTCGACCTGCACCCCTCCTACAGCCCGCTCAACCAGGCGATCTTCGAGATCGCCGACAGGATCCTCGTGCCGGTCACGCCGGACGTGCCGGCGATCCGCGCCGCAGTCCAGCTCCGTGACGTCGCAACCGAAGAGGGCTACCGCGATCGCCTGGCGCTCGTGGTCAACCGCGCCAACAGCGGCGTCGGGGTCGCGGACATGGAGCGAACGGTCGGGATGCCGGCGCTGGCCTTGATCCGGTCAGGCGGACTGCTCTTCGTGCGTGCCGCCAACGAGGGCCGCACGGTATCCGAGATGTTCCCGAAGGAACGGATCACCGCCGACTTCGATGGGCTGGCGGACGCCCTGTTCGGCGTCGCCCAGACGGTTTCCCCAACCACGAAACAGGGTCTCCGGCTCTTCGCGCGTCAGAAGGAAGCCGCCAGCGCTCGCGCTGGCTAGGTCCCGCGGGACCTCGCCTGTCGAGACCCGCCGGTCCGGGCCTCCTCGCCTCTCTAGGTCTCCCGGCCTTCCGTCGTCGCGTCCGCCTCCGAGAAGTCCGGGAGCGGGGCCGCTCGCTCTCCGGTCGCGCGGTCGACCTGTTCCACGCCCCGCAGGTAGAGCCGGTTGACGAGGACGACGCTCGCGTCAGTCCCGATGGGCTGGTCGCCCAGCGACGCGCGCGCGTGCACCACCGGCACGAACATCTCGCTCGAGCGGTCGAGCAGCCGCAGCGGATCGGTCCCCGGATAGAGGTTGACCGTGCCGATGATCCGGTACGGCGGCGCCTCGAGCAACAAGTCGTAGGCGACCTTGTGGATGCGGTGCGCAGCCGCCTGGTCGGAGCTCATCTCGGGCAAGGAGGTCTCACCCGCGAGCACGAGGATCAGGTCGTAGGGATCGATGGTCTTGAGCCCCGGAGCCTCGCTGAACGGCTCGGCCCCATTGATGGGCGCCCACTGGACCTCGCTGATGTCGATCGGCTCCCGCCGGTTCAGGGTGTCCGAGAGGCGCCCCTCCACGGCCATCCGCCCCACCAGGCGCCACTCCTCGGTCAGCGCATCGAAGGGAATGCCGCGACCGCTGCCGGTCGGGATCGGCGGAGCCGGCGTCAGCGCCGCGGAGGTCGCCGTCGTGTCCGAGGGGGCGTCGCCGGGTGTGCCGGTTGCGGACGGTGAGGCCGGTGCGGTGCTGGCCGGCGGCCTCGTCACCGGCAGCATCGGAACGGGATCCGGGACGATCTTCTTGCGCTTCAGGAAATCGAACGGCACGTCATTCCTCCGCGGACCCGGTATTGGAGCGGATCGTCTCGACGACCGCCGTGTCAGCCAGCGTGGTGGTGTCGCCCAGCGTCCGACCCTCGGCGATGTCCCGCAGCAAGCGGCGCATGATCTTGCCGGAACGGGTCTTCGGCAGATCCGGGGTGAACATCAGGAACTTCGGCTTGGCGAGCGGGCCGATGACCTTGGCGACGTGCTCCCGGAGTTCGGCGGCGAAGGCCTCGTTGGCCTCGATCCCCACCTTGGGGATGACGAACGCGAAGATGGCCTGACCGGTGATGGGGTCGTTCTTGCCGACGACCGCGGCCTCGGCGACGGAACGGTCGTCAACGAGCGCCGACTCCACCTCGATCGTGCTGATCCGGTGGCCGGACACGTTCATCACGTCGTCGACGCGACCCAGGAGCCACAGGTAGCCGTCCGTGTCGCGCTTGGCGCCGTCGCCCGCGAAATACATCCCCGGGAACCGGCTCCAGTACGTCTGCTTGTAGCGCTCGGGGTCGCCGTAGATCCCGCGCAGCATCGCCGGCCAGGGCCGGGTCAGCACGAGGTAGCCACCGCCGCCCAACGGCACCGATCTCCCGTCGCCATCGACCACGTCCACCGCGATACCCGGGAACGGGAAGGTGGCACTCCCGGGCTTCGTGGCGGTCAGCCCGGGGAGCGGCGTGATCATGATCATCCCGGTCTCGGTCTGCCACCACGTGTCGACGATGGGCCTCGTCGTTCCGCCCACGTGCTCGTGGTACCAGAGCCAGGCCTCGGGATTGATGGGCTCCCCGACCGTGCCCAGCACCCGGAGCGATGACAGGTCGTGCTTCGCGGCGTACTGCGGTCCTTGCTTCATATGGGCCCGGATGGCCGTGGGCGCGCAGTACAGGATCGAGACTTTGTGGTCCTCGATGATCTGCCACCAGCGTTCCCAGGACGGGCTGTCGGGCGTCCCCTCGTAGAGCACGGACGTGGTGGCGTTCGCGAGGGGTCCATAGACGATGTAGCTGTGGCCGGTCACCCATCCGACATCCGCGGCGCACCAGTAGACGTCGTCGGGCTTGACGTCGAACACCATCTCGTGGGTGAAGCTCGCGCCGAGGAGATAGCCGGCGGTGGTGTGGATGATGCCCTTGGGCTTCGCGGTCGTCCCCGACGTGTACAGCAGGTAGAGCATGTGCTCCGAATCGAGCGGGACAGCGGGGCAGTCCTCGGACTGGCGGTCCACGATGTCGTGCCACCACACGTCGCGACCGTCCGCCATGGCCGTCCCGCCATCGACCGCGTCGCCCAGCCGCCGGACCACGAGCGTGTGTTCGATCGTCGGGGAGGTCTCCAGCGCCTCGTCGACTGCCGGCTTCAAGGCGGCGGCCCTCCCTCGCCGCCAGCCCCCGTCCGCGGTGATGACGAGCTTCGCCTCGGCGTCGTTGATGCGATCCGAGAGGGCCTCGGCACTGAACCCGCCGAAGACCACGGTATGCGGCGCTCCCAGCCGGGCACAGGCGAGCATCGCGATCGGGAGCTCGGGGATCATCGGCATGTAGATCGCGACGCGGTCCCCGGTCTCGACGCCGAGCTCCTTGAGCGCGTTGGTGGCCTTGCTCACCTCGCGCAGCAGGTCGGCGTAGGTCAGCGTCCGCTCGTCGCCCGGCTCGCCGATCCAGTGATACGCGACCTTGTCACCCAGGCCGTTCACGACGTGGCGGTCGAGGCAGTTGTAGCTGATGTTCAGCTTGCCGCCGGTGAACCACTTGGCGAATGGCAGATCCCATTCGAGCGTCGTCTCGAACGGCTCGAACCAGTCGATCCGTTCGCGCGCCAGCCTCGCCCAGAAGGCCTCGTAGTCCGCTTCGGCTTCGACGAAGAGATCCGATGTCGCGTTGGCCTGGGCAGTGAACGCGGGGTCCGGCGGGAACGTCCGGGTCTCGGCAAGGAGGTTCTCGATCTCGGGCGAGACGGGAGTCGGCTCGACAGTCACGGATCCCTCCATCTTCTGGCGCTGGCCCCGGTCATTCTAGCCAGCCCTCGGCCCGGCGCCAGGTCCTGCCCCAGCCGTCATTCGTCCGGGGCCAGTTCGTCCTCGGTCGGACCGTCGGCGGGCAGACCCGTGGCGTCGGGCATCGCGGCGCCCTGGGTAAGGACGACGCGCTGCGGCCTCGGGATCTCGATCCCGTTGGCAGTGAAGGCGTCGAGCAGACGCTTGCGAAGCTCGCCGGCGGCCGACCACTGGTCAGGCGCCCGGACCGTGCCGAGGATCTTGAGCGTGATCCCGAACTCGCCGAGGGCCTCGACGCGCTCCACCCGCGGGGCCTCGAGGATCCGGCGCCTCCATTCGGGCTCGCTCGAGAGCTTGCGACCGACCTCGTCGACGACCGCGATGGCCTTGTCGATGTCCGTCCCGTAGGCCACGACGACGTTCTGGTTGATGCGCGACCAGACCCTCGTGAGGTTCGAGGCCACCTTGACCTCGCCGTTGGGGACCGTGTGGACGACCCCGTCGAGGTCGCGCAGCGTCGTCCGCCGCAGGGTGAAGTCCTCGACCGTCCCCGACACGCCTGCGATCCGCACGACATCGCCCTTCGCGTACTGGTTCTCCACGAGGATCAGTGCCCCGGTGAGGTAATCGCGAACCATGCTCTGGGCCCCGAAGCCGACCGCGATGCCGAGGACACCGAACCCGGCGACCGCGGGGGCGATGTCGAGCCCCAGCTTTCCCAACAGCATCAGTCCCGCGATCAGCACGATGAAGAACTGGAGCGCGTTGCTCACCAGGGACTCGAGGGTGTCCATCCGCTTCTTGAGCTCGACCGCGCTGAGTTCCTGCGCCGTCCCCTCGATGGCCTCGCGATCGAGCAGGGTCTTGACGACGCCATGGACGAAGACGCGCCCGACCCGCATGGCGACGAACGCGATGACGATGATCAGCAGGAGCGGCCACAGCTCAGCCTGGGCGAACGCGAGGACGTCGCTCCATGGCGGCTTCTCGAAGTCGGGCATGGCCGTAGCCTACCCGGCGAGCTTCACGCGGTGGCGGTCGCGGGCGTACGAGCGAGGTCGCGCTCCGGGATGGTGCCGCCAAGGCGGACCGAGATGGCGGCTGCGGCCTCACGTGCCTGGGCCGCGAGTTCCGGCACGCGACGCGGGGTCAGGCGGAACGCCGGCCCCCACACATCGACGGCCGCGATGACGTTGCCGCGCGCGTCATGGACCGGCGCGGCCACCGCGTTGAGGCCGAGCTCGTACTCCCCGATCGCTGTCGCGTACCCGCGGCGGCGGATCCGGGCCAGCTCCTCGAGCAGCGGCTCAAGTTCGGTGATGGTCCGCTCGGTGTAGCTGACGAGTCCGCGCCGCACGATGCGGAGGGTCTCGCGCTCGGCGAGGGCCGCCAGGAGCACCTTCCCCGAGGCGACGCAATGGAGCGGGGTGGCACGCCCGGTCCAGTCCCCGACCGCGATGAGGTTCGGCCCATCGACCTGCGCGACCGCGAGCATCAATTCGCCCTCGAGCACTCCCAGCCCGGTGGTCTCGTGGGTGAGGCGCGCGAGACGCTCCAGCTCGGGCAGGGCGATCCCTCGAAGGTCGAGCGTGCGCTCGGCCCGCTCCGCCAGGCGGATGACGACGAGGCCGAGCCGGTATTTGCCGGTCTCATCGTCCTGCTCGACCAGGCCACGCTTCTGGAGCGTCGCCAGGAGGCGCGACGCCGTCGACTTGTGCAGACCAAGGCGACGGGCGAGTTCCGTCACCCCCGCCTCACCCTGACTCTCCCCAAGTGCCAGCAGGAGGGCAGCCGCCCGGTCGACCGAACGGACCGCGTTGCCATCGAGGACCATCGTCTACCCCTCTCGTCCGTTCAGCCCGCGCCGGGCGATGCCATGCCGCCATGAGGTGTCGGGGGAGCGGCATGATGGGCGCGGGCCTCAAGCGCCGCGTCGAGCAATTCGGAGAACGCAGTGAGCACCCGATCGATCAGGTCGCCCTCGGCATGGGCCTCACACATGAACCATGGCTCGCGTGAATCGGGCTCGGGCATCGCGCCTCGAGCGTGCATGCCCATCGCGATAGCATCGTACAACTCGTGGTCGGTCGTGGCCCAATCGCGGTACTCCGACGCCTCTTCCTCCCGGAACATGATCCCGAACATCGACGGGTGCCCGGTGAAGTGGTACGGGAGCCCGACCGGGTTGAGGATCTCCTTGAGGCCATCCTGGATACGACGCCCGGTGGCATGGATCGTCTCGAGCGCGTCCGTCTCATTGAGGATCGTGAGCGTCTTGACCGCGGCCGCGGCGGCGACCCGGTTGCCCGCATACGTCCCGCCGTGGCTGACCTTGTCGGGGAGGACGCTCATGACCTCCTCCGTCCCGCCGAAGGCCGCCGCCGGGTAGCCGTTGCCGATCGCCTTCGCGAAGGTCCCGAGGTCGGGCTTGATGCCGAAGAACTCGGCGGCGCCACCTTTCGCGAAGCGGAAGCCGGTCTTGACCTCGTCGAAGATCAGCAGGATCCCGTACTCCTCGGTGAGCGCCCGCATCGCCTGGTGGAAGCCGGGCTTGGGCATGATGCCCTGCGCGTTGCCGAGGACCGGCTCGACGATGATCGCCGCGATCTCGTGGCCCTGGCGCTCGAAGGTCTGGCGCAGGAATTCGATGTTGTTGTAGCGCGCCGGGATGATCGTCTCTGCGACCGCGCCCGGGATGCCCCGGCCCCAGGCGAGCGCGACCGGCTTGTCCGCGTCGCCCAGCTCGGACATGTCGTCGGGACCGACGCTGATGAGCGCGTAGTCGTGGACCCCGTGGTACTGGCCCTCGAACTTCACGATCTTCTCGCGGCCCGTGTAGGCCCTCGCGACGCGCATCGCGTGCATCGTCGCCTCCGTCCCCGAGACGGTCAGGCGAGCCTTGTCGACCCAGCCGGTCATCTCGCAGATGAGCTCGACCGCCTGGATCTCGTCCTCGCTGGTCAGGCTGAAGCTGACGCCCCGACGCATCCGCTCGTTGACGTAGTCGTCGACCCGCTCGTCGCCGTGGCCGAGGATGACCGGGCCGTAGCCCATCCGCAGGTCGACGAACTCGTTGCCGTCCATGTCCCAGACCAGACCGCCCTTGCCGCGGTCGACATAGATCGTGTCGTCTCCCCATGCCCGGAAGTTCGAGTTCGCGCCGCCAGGCAACCGCTTGAGCGCGCGCCGATAGAGCTCGTGCTGGCGGTCGCGGTTGAGGGTCGGGGTCGGTCGGGCGGCGGGCTCGGTGGCCATGGAGGTCCTCTGAGTACTGATCGGGACAGCACGGCCCGGTCCGTGGGACGGGGGTTGCACGGAGTGGGACGGGCGCAGGCGCATCGTGCCATAGCGGCGTTGACGCCGTCAACGCGACATTCGTCGGATGCTGGGCATCGAGCTTCGAATCCCGCACGAATGCGGGGCCGGAGGCTCCCGATGCGCGGAGATCGGCGTGGTACCCCGGTCGCGCTGATGTCACCATTCCGGCCATGACGTCCGACCGCGACGCTCGCAGCTACTGGCTCCGCGAGCCTGGCCCCACCCAGGATCCGCCTCTCGCGGACACCGATCGGCTCGGGGTCGACGTCGCCATCATCGGTGCAGGGTTCACCGGACTCTGGACGGCGATCGCGCTGACCGACACGGACCCGGCGCTGCGCATCGCGGTCCTAGAGGCCGAGACCGTCGCCTTCGGCGCCAGCGGCCGGAACGGTGGCTTCTGCGAGGCAAGCCTGACCCACGGCCTGGCGAACGGGATCCGCCACTTTCCGGACGAGCTGGAACGCCTCGAGCGCGAGGGCATCGACAACCTCCGGGGACTCGTCGACTTCACCCGCGAGCACGGCATCGCGTGCGACCTCGAGGAGACCGGCGTGCTGACGCTGGCCGACCAGGCCTACCAGGTGGACGAGTTCCGCGACTGGGTCGAGGAGGCCGCCCGGTACGGCGAGCGCCTCGAGTTCCTGGATCGGGAGGCGGCGCAGGCCGAAGTGCACTCCCCGCTGTGGCAGGCGGGGCTGTACCGCCCACCCGGTCGGGACATCCTGGTCGACCCGGCGCGGCTCTGCCGCGGGATCGCACGGGTCGCACGCGAACGAGGCGTGTCGGTCCACGAGCGGACGCGGGTGACGGATCTCGCACGGGTCGCGGGCGGGGTGATGGTCCGGACCGCGACGGGGGCGACGATCCGGGCGGGCCACGTGGTCGTCGCCACCTCCGCGTACTCCGGCTGGCTCGGGCGACTGTCGCCGTTGTTCGTGCCCGTGTACGACTACGTGCTGGTGTCGGAGCCGCTCGCCGGCGACGAGCGCGAGGCCATCGGCTGGAAGCGCCGCCAGGGGCTGTCCGATGCCAACAACCAGTTCCACTACTTCCGCCTGACCGCCGACGACCGGATCCTGTGGGGCGGCTACGACGCCATCCACCACTACGGCAGTCGCGTCGGCCCCGAGCTGGACCGGCGGCCGGCCACGTTCGACAAGCTGGAGGCGCAGTTCTTCCGTGCCTTCCCGCAGCTCGAAGGGCTGCGCTTCCCGTTCCGCTGGGGCGGCGCCATCGACACGACGTCGCGGTTCACCGTCACCTTCGGCCAGACGATGGGCGGTCGCGTGACCTACGCGCTCGGCTACACGGGCCTCGGCGTCGGGGCGAGCCGGTGGGCCGGGGGCGTCGTGCGGGACTTCATCGTGCGGCCGGACGAGGATCGGCTCCGGCTGCGGATCGTCACGAGTCCGCCGATCCCGTTCCCACCGGAACCGCTGCGGTCCTTGACCATCGAGATGGTCCGCCGCGAGCTCGACCGCGCCGATCGGAACGAGGGCCGGCGGGGCCTGCTGCTCAAGACGCTCGACGCCCTGGGGATCGGCTTCAATTCGTGAAGACAGGCAACCCGCGGCAGCAGCCTTGTCCTGGGCGACGGCTCCGTGCTTGCCGGTCGGCACGAGGGGCCCAAGCGAACCATCGGGGCCCAAGCGAACCATCGCGACACCCTGCGCAGCTCAGGATGCCGTCTGACAGGCACGAATCCGGCGCGGATCCGAGACCCTCGAGCCTCTGAGGGCCTGGTGCAGACTGGCAGACCCGCCGTGGGCACGAGCCCCCGGCCCGGCGTTCAGGCCGGGGTGGCCACCCAGTTCGGGAGCTCACGCGAGAGCGTCGCCAGCGGCAATGACCCGTGGCCCAGCACCGCGTCGTGGAAGGCCTGCAGGTCGAACGCGGACCCGTCCCGTGCCGAGAGCTCGGCCCGCAGTCGCTCGATCTCGCGCTGGCCGACCTTGTAGGTGAGCGCCTGGCCCGGCCAGCAGATGTAGCGATCGGTCTCGATGACCGCGTCGGTCTCGGACAGGCCGGTCTGCTGGAGGAAGTCGATCGAGCGCTGGCGGTCCCATCGAAGCGCATGCAGGCCGGTGTCGACGACCAGCCGCGCCGCACGCCATGCCTGGGCGTCGAGCATCCCGAAGCGCTCGGCCTCGT
This sequence comes from uncultured Chloroflexia bacterium, assembly GCA_963764515.1. Classification (GTDB taxonomy): domain Bacteria; phylum Chloroflexota; class Limnocylindria; order Limnocylindrales; family CSP1-4; genus SPCO01. The sequence goes on from CAVXSS010000001.1 coordinate 487,558, forward strand.
CGCGGAACAGCCCCATCTCGTCGGCGAGACGCTCGCTGTACAGGCCCCAGCCCTCGACGTAGGCGCCACCGACCATCCGCGCGCCGAGGCGTCGGAACGTGTTGAGGTGCGGGTTCTCCATCTCGAGGGTGATCTGGAAATGGTGGCCGGGTGCGGCCTCGTGGTAGGTGGTCGTGGCGAGCTTGGTGTACGTACGACTCGGCAGGTCGTACCCGTTCGCGTAGTAGATCCCGGAGCGCGAGCCATCCGCGGCCGGCGGGTAGTAATAGGCGAACGGTGCGTCCTTCTCCTTGTACTCCTCGACCGGGCGGACCTCGCAGGCGGCACGCGGCAGCACGCCGAAGTACCGCGGTGCCGCGGCCATCGCGCGCTCGATGTCCTCGGCCGCGCGCTCGACGAGCTCCTCCTTCGTCTTGGGCGTGTTCGCCGGGTCGGCATCGAGGGCGGCTCGATACGCGACCGTGTCGTCGCCATAGCCGGCGTCCCGGGCGATCTCGCGGCGTTCGAGTTCGATCTGCTCGATCTCGGCGAGGCCTGTCCGGTGGACCTCCTCGGGGTCGAGGTCGAGCGTCGTCCAGCTGCGGATCGCGGTCCGGTAGAGCTGGTCGCCGTTGGGGGCGGACCAGATGCCCGGCTCCTCCCGGCTCGCGTAGCGATACTCGCCGCGTAGCGTGTCGAGGAACAGCGTGTCGGCGGGGACGACGACGTCACGGACGATCTCGCGGATCCGCTCCCGGTCGGCATCGGAAGCGACCTTGACCATCGAGGGGATGATCGCCTGGTCGATCGGCACCGACAGCATCCGCTCGATCTGCGCGATCGTCCGCTCGGTGACGATGCGCGGGGCCGTCAGGCCGGAGTGCATGCCGTCGACGAGGATCTGGGCGTTGGCCGCCATGTAGGCCGGGTATGCGTGCAGTCGCCCGATGAAGGCCTCGAGCCCCTCGGGCGTGTCGGCGGGCTGGAACTGGGTCATCTGCGGCAGCAGCTGCTGCGGGCCGCCCATCTGGTCGACGACGCGCAGCTCGTGCAGCCGCTGGTCGTCCTCCTCGATGCCGAGCTCGGCGATGACCAGGAGCATGTCGCGGGTGATCCGTTCCTCGGTCGGCAGGCCGTCCGTCGAGATGGCTCGCGCCTCCTCGGCTGTCCGCTCCATGAGCCTGCGCGCCTTCGCCCGGCCCTCGGGGCCGGGGTCCTCGAGGCGGTCCGCGTACCGCGGATCCCCGTAGAACGTGGCGGTCGTCGGGTTCAGCTCCAGGGTCGATTCCCAGAAGCGATCGGCGAGCTCGTCGACGGGCGAGTCGACATGTTCGGGCGTGGTCACAGTGGAGCCTCCTGCGTGCGCGTCCACCTGTCGCGGCCTGAGGCCGCTGGATGAGCGCCGCGGCCTCCCCCTGGCCGCGTCGGTATACGCGGCCCGTCAGCCGCGATTGGGGACGTAAATGTAGCGCTGTCCTGTCTCGGCGTGTCGAGCCCCCGTGATCCGATCAGCCGCCGAACAGCGGCATCTGTTCGCCGCTTCGCTCGATCATGGGATCCAGACCCAGGTACGGCTCGAGCTCCGCGAGGTCGGGCTTGTCCGCGTCGAGGAACCGGCGCAGGTGGTCGGACTTGACGATGTGGAAGTCGCCCTGCTCGAGGGCCGCCCGTAACAGCGGCGAGCGGCCGATCTTGTACCGGACGAGCTCGGTCCGTTCGGGGACGATCACGAGGAACCGCACCAACGAGTCATTGGGCGGGATCCTCGCGTGGCGGCGCAGGAGCGGCTCGCCGAGCATCGCGGTCCACTCGACCTCGAACAGGAGGGCGACCTTGCCGCGGACGTACCAGATGCAATCGACGTCGGCGAGGTCCTCGGCCGGCCGGCTGATGGCTCCGAGGTAGGCCTGCCGTTCGCGCTGGTCGAGTCGCTCCCCGAGGAGCGCCCCTTTCGTCCGCCGGGTCTGTTCGCGACGAGCGAGCCAGACCCGCAGCCCGAGCCGGTGACCGGCGTCCGCCAGCGTCGCGAGCAGGTCCGTGTGCTCCTGGCTCCGGCGCAGCAGGTCGTCGGTCGTGACGAGACGGTCGGGGGTGCTGGCCATGCTCCGGTAGCTGTCCAGGCAGGCCCGCACCAGGCCCTCGTCCGGCAGGTCGTGGCCGGTGAAGAGCGTCGCGATTCGCTCGAAGAACGCCGCCTCCGACAGCGGCCCCGCGGTCGAGAGGAGGCTGAAGACGGCCCACTCGACGCGGTCGGCCAGCGGGATGGCGGCGGCTTCGCGGTCCTTCGCATCGCCGAGCCACCAGCGGCCGGGCTCGATCTCCACGAGTCGCCCGTTGCCGGAGCGGGACATCTCGTCGCGGACGAGGGAGAGGAGCCGCTCGACCGGATCGGGCGCTGCCCCGCCGGCCGGTGCGACCTGCAGCAGGCCGGAACGCCGATCCGGCGGTGCCCCGACCGCCCGATCGGCATGGCTACCGGGGCGGGGGGCGTCGGCGTCCCGACCCGGCCCCGCGGCTGCCCCGGCTGGTCCGCCCGGTTCGTCGGTGAGTGGCTCGTCCCCGTCGGGCCACTCCGACGCCGGGCCGCCATCGATGTGGCGCGCGGCAGCGCGGCCGGGCTCGGCGTCGGTCGCGGCGAGACGGCGGAGCTGGCCGGCGCGATCCAGCCCGACGAGGATCTCGCCGAAGAGCCGGTCGAAGCGGGCCGGCTCGCCGCGGGCACGAAGCGTCTCGACGGCCGTATCCGTGACGGTCCGGGCCGCCTCCGCGGCGGAGAACGGTCGCTGGTCGAAGCGCTCAGGTGCGGAGAAGAGCCCCGGACCGGGAACGAGGTCGGGATCGCCGGCGCCGCCGGGGATGGGCGGCAGTGCCACGTTGGACCGCGTCCGCGGCCCGGGCGGTCGCGCGGCTCCGGGCGGCAGGAACTCGACCGACCCGCCGACCTCCTCGTCGCCGTCGGCGAGCCGCGCGGTCACGAGTCGGTAGCCGGCGCTCGCCCCGCCCAGGACCGCGGCCGCGAGCCCCTCGGTCCCGCTGTCGGCGAGCAGCACCGCGCGACCGTCGCGGGCCATCGCGGGTGCCGCGGCCTCGAGCGCCCGTCCGATCGTCACGGCCTGCCAACTCCAGGGGGCGCGGAGCGACGAACCGGCCAGCGCGTCGATCGGGAGCAGGGAGGCGGCATCGCGGCCGAGGACCCAGGACGTCGCGTGGTAGGCGATGCCCAGTCGCTCGAGGCCGGGCCGGACCGGCGGCTGGGCCAGGATGAGCCGGATCCGCGGGGCCCGCGCGCCCCGGCCCGAAGCGTCTGGCTCGTCGCGCAGGACCCGGAGGCCGGATGGGCTCGACAGGGCCAGGACCGCGGTCGCGGTCCCCTCCCCGAGGCTCCGCAGGTCCTCGCCAAGGCGCGCCTGGAGCGGCCCCATGGCGCCGCCCTCGAGACGCTGGACGAAGCCACGGACCAGCCGGACGGCGTCCTCGAACGCGAGCCACGGGTTGCGCTCACGCCACTGGGTCGCCGAGGGAAGCCGAACGTGACCGCCGTTGATCCGCAGGTTCGCGATGCGCCCGTTGGCGATCGCGAGGCGGCTCGCCGGCAGGATGCTGTGCAGGAACGCCAGTCGAAGAGCCGCCAGGACGGGGGCGGCCCGGAGATCGCTCTCGATGCGATCGAGGATGGCCGCCAGCCCGACGAGCTGGCGCGGCGTGTGGAGCGCCAGCAGCTCATCGACGAGCGATTCGGCGCCGTCGACCGGCGCGAACCGTCCACGCAGGCCGGCGCGGACCTCCTCCACGCCGACGTCGGCGGCGATCCTGGCCAGGTCATCGTCGTCGAGGGGGCCGGAGCGCTGTTCCGAACCGCCGCGCTGGTCGCGACAGACCGTGCAGCGGTAGTGCCGGGCGATCGGCCTGGCGGCGGTGACGTCGGCGGTCGCCGCGTCCACGCCCTCGTCGAGGCCCCAGACGATCTCGTCGACGACGAGCATCCGACCGCAGGTCGCGCAGCGTGTCGCGTACTGGTCGCCGAGCGACACCTTCAGGCTCGACTCGCGCCGCGGCGAGGCGGCCATGCCCTGGAACGCGGCATCGAGGTGGCGGACGTCGGGCGGCCGCAGCACGACCTCGGCGAGCATCCGGGTCAGGGGCGTCGACTCGAGCGAGACGGCGCGCCGCTGACGATCGACGGCCGCTCGCGCGATCCAGCCACCGCGCCCGAACAGGTCGGCGACGACGTCCCCGGAGCTCGTATGCAGGTCGATGCGGGCCGCGACCAGGCCCGGCGGTGGAGGCGGAGCCGACTTCTCGAAGGCCGGCAGCGCGAACCCGGGCTGAACGCTGGCGGGCGCGGATCGTCCCCTCATCCCCAGATGCTACCGGACGCGGGCCACCCCACCGCGGGAAGCACCCGCATGGGCGTCAGGTACCGCTTACGCCTCGTCGAGCTCGTCGGGCTCCTCTTCGAAGGCCTCGTCGGTGGTCGACTCGGGCGGCAGGACACGATCGAGGTCCTCGATCTCCTCGTCCTCATCGTCGTCCTCGAGGTCGTCCTCGAGGTCCATCTCCTCGCGGACGAGCGTGCCCTTCGTGTACGGCCGCAGGTCCGTCGACTTGGCGGCGGTCGGGAAGCTGACCTTGCCGTAGTTGCGCGGATCCTGGAAGACCTCGCGGATGATGATCCGGACGTCCTTGTCGCCGAGCGAGGTGACGCCCGCGGCGTACTTGTTGCCGTCGGCGATGAGCTTGAGGAGGCGGGCCGCGACGCGCGGCTCCACGACGCCGATACGCATCCCGTTGCTGATGGCCATGAGCCGATTGTCCTCGGGCACCAGCTCGACGTTGTCGCCGGGATTGACCTGCGCCAGCTGGCGCGGATCGGGGAGGTCGGTCAGGAAGGCGAACCCGGTCTTGCCGGTCTCCTCGACGAAGATGCCGACCGGGGCCTTGCTGCCCTCCTGGGCCGGTACGGTGTTCTCGCCGGCGGCCACGAGCAGCATCTTGAGGCGGTCGATGTTGCGCTCGGCGATCCGGTTGGTGGGATCGAGCGCCAGGGCCGTCTGATAGTGTTCGCGCGCCGCGGCGAGCTCGCCCAGCTCCCAGAGCGCCTTGGCGAGGCGGTTCTCCGCCTCGGCGTCGGGGCCGAGCTCGATGAGCTTGCGGTTGGTGGCCGCGGCCTCGGCCCACTGCGCGGCGGAGGCGTGGGCGATGGCCTGGTCGGCGAGCTGGCGCTTCTGGCGGGTGAGGTTGACGGGGCTCTGGGTCGTGGTCTCGACATCGGGCGGGAAGGTCACGTGAGGCTGGTCCTTTCGGGGCGCGGCGGGATCCGGGCGGATCGGGATCGGGGCGCGCGGCCACGGCGAGGCCGCTGCGCGGGCATCGCTTTCTAGCACCGTCCGGCCGGCACGTCAAACGGGCCTCAGCCCCGTCCGGCGATCTTCCTTCCGAGATACGCGAACCAGATCGCCGACGCGATCAGCGCGGCCGCGGCCACGAACCGGACCTGGATGGTCGAATGCGGATGGACGACGAAGAGGACCAGGATGGCCACGCCCCCGCCCACGACCACGATGAACAGGGGGATCTCGAGGAGCAGCGCCCGGCGGCCAGGCTTGCGGTCGTCGTCCCCGAATCGCAGTGCCCTGGGCAGGCGAACGTCCGTATGGGCCGCGACCATCGCCGAGGTGATGAGGAGCTCCAGGAAGACCAGCGCGATGGCGAAGACCAGGGTTAGGGCGAGATCGTCCATCAGCGGCGCAGGAGCAGGTTCCAGGCGACCACGACGACTCCGAGTCCTGCCAGCAGGACCGTCTGCCAGATCCAATTGACGTCGCGGCGGCGAGCGGGCGACGCCCCATGGAAAGCGTCCCACAGGTAGAAGGCCAGCGTCAGGAGGGCCGGGCCCATCAGGCGCGGGATCGCCATCGCTCGCAGCGCGGCCGCCCCGATCGCGATCGCGCCGGCGTAGGTCAGCGCGGACCAGAGGGCGTCGCGAAGGGTCGCCAGCCGCAGCGAGGCGGCCCGGTATCCCAGGAGGAACGCGATGGCCGCATCGCCGGCCGCCAGGACCAGCAAGTCGGTCTCCGGGATGGCTCGCGTCACGCCACCACCGGCTGTCGGCTGGACCAGGCCGCCCGGGACCATCGCAGCGACGCCCGTGAAGCCCAGGAACGCAACGAGCAGGATCGTGACGAGGAGTGACGTCCGATCGGCGGCCGAGAGGCCCTCCTGGTCCGCGTGGATCCTGGCCTCGATGGCGATCGAGCGTGCGACGAGCAGGCCCGTGACCAGCAGCGCCGGGGCCAGCCACAGCCCGAACGGCACGAGGCGGATGGCTCCGAGGCAGGCGACGGCCGCGACCGAGGGCAGGATCAGCGACTCGATCGGGACTCCGGTCGCCACCTCGGCCGGATGGATCTCATCGGCGAGCACCTGGAGGGTGCCGAACAACATCGCGATCAGCAGCAGGACCGCGACGAGCCAGAGCGCCGGTGGCTCCAGGAGGCGGGACAGCCCGACGACGGTCATCGCCGCCAGTGCCAGATCGCGGCGGCCGCTTCGGTCGTCCATCGCGGCGATGGTACGCGAGACGATCACCTCGACTTCACGCTCACGTGCGCTCCGGCTTCGCGGCCACCCAGGCCAGCAGCTCGTCGAGGCTTCGGGTGTTGAGGACATCGGCGGGCTCGACCCAGGCCCGCCGCGCCTGGGTGATGCCCCACCGGACGTAGTCGAGCTCGTCGGTCCGGTGGGCGTCGGAGTCGACCGAGAGCAGGCAGCCATCGGCGACGGCCCGGCGCGCCCGTTCGACCGCGAGGTCCAGCCGGTGGGGCGAGCCGTTCATCTCGAGCGCCGTGCCCGTCCTGGCCGCCCCGGCATACACCTGGTCCCAGTCGAGATCGAGATCGTCGCGGGTGCCCAGCATCCGGCCGGCCGGGTGGGCGATGACGTCGACGTGCGGGCTCCGGATCGCATTCAGCGTCCGCCGCGTCAGCTCCGCCCGCGATTGCCGCCGCGAGACATGCAGCGACGCGACGACGAGGTCGAACGACGCGAGCAGGTCGTCCTCGAAATCGAGCGTCCCATCGGCCCGGATCTCCAGCTCACAGCCGTGCAGGAGCCTGAAGCCGCCCTTGGGCGTCGCGGCCGGAGCGGTGCCGGCCGCCTCCTCCGCGGCGAATCGGGCGTTGAGCGTCGCGATCACCTCGTGCTGCTCCGCGACCTGGTCGGGCCGGAGGCCGCGGGCGATGGCCAGCGACTGGGTGTGGTCGGTCAGGACCTGGTAGGCGTACCCGCGCCGACGCGCGGCCTCCGCCATCCCCTCGATCGGGTGGACGCCGTCGGTCCAGTCCGAGTGCGTGTGGAGATCGCCGCGCAGGTCGTCGACGCGGATGAGGTCGGGCAGGCGTCCGGCCAGCGCCGCCTCGATCTCGCCCGCATCCTCGCGCAGCTCCGGTTCGATGAACGGCAGGCCGAGGAACCCGTAGGCCTCGGTCTCGTCCGGGAACGTGCGCAGCTCGGCGGCATCGCCGGTCAGCGGCTCGCCCGCGTCGTCGATGCGCAGGAAGCCCTTCTCGGACAGGCTCCAGCCCCGGTCGCGCGCCATCGCGCGGAGCCGGACGTTGTGCTCCTTGGAGCCCGTGAAGTGGATGCGGTACGTGCCGGCCTCGCCGGGGGGCATGACCATCAGGTCGACCTGTGGGCCCCGCATCAACCGGACCGCCGCCTTGTAGCCACCCTGGTTCACGACCTGGTCCACGACGCCGAGCGCGGTGAAGCGCCCGATGAGCGCGGCGGCATCGTCGGTCTCGGCGAGGAGGTCCAGGTCGCCGATCGTCTCGCGCCGACGGCGGAACGATCCAGCCGGCTCCAGGCCACGGAGGCCCGGGGTGTCAACCAGGGCGCTCGACAGCTCGTTGACGAGCTCCTCGGCGCGATCGACGAGCATGCGCCGCGGGGTCGACTCGAGTCGCGCGATCCCTTCGAGGATCAGCGCCTCGGTCTTCTCCGACATCCCGTGCAGGTCGCGGATCCGGCCGGCCTCGGCGGCCGCGCGGAGGTCGTCGATCAATTCGATCTTGAGCTCGGTGTGGAGCTGGCGGACCGTCTTGGGTCCCAGTCCCGGGATCCGCAGCAACGCCACGAGAGCGGGCGGGACTTCCGCCCGGAGTCGCTCGTGGTACGCCAGACGGCCGGTCGTGGCGAGCTCGGCGAGCTTGTCGCTGATGGCGGACCCGACGCCCGCGATGCGCGGCGGCTTCCCGGACCGATAGGCGGCCACCAGGTCCACCGGACTCCGCCCGATCGTGTCGGCAGCGCGGTGGTAGGCGACGGTCTTGAAGACGAGCTCACCCTTGACCTCGAGCATGTCCCCGATCTCGTGAAAGATCCGGGCAAGGTCGCCGTTGGTCAGGGCCGGCTGGTCACCGGCCGGTTCGTCCTCGAGGGGCTCGTGGGTCACCGCCCGATGGTAGCGGTTACGCAGCGACCACCCGGTCACGCCCGGCCCGCTTGGCCCGGTACAGCGCCTGGTCCGCGATCTCGACGAGCTCGGCGATCGGCTGGTCCGGTCGGTCGGCCACGGCGACCCCGACCGAGACCGAGACCGAGGGGATGCCGAGGTGCGACAGGTCGAGGGCCGCGACGCTCTCCCGCACGCGCTCGCCGATCTCGAGCGCGACGCGCTCGGTGGGGTTGCGCAGCAGGATCACGAACTCCTCCCCGCCGTAGCGGGCCGGGACGTCGTCGTCGCGCACGGCCGAGATGATGGCCCCGCCGACGGCCTTGAGGACGTCGTCGCCGGCCGCGTGGCCGAAGCGGTCGTTGAGCAACTTGAACCGATCGATGTCGACCATGAGCACGCCGAGCGCATCCTCGGCACGCCGGCGGCGCGCAACGAGGGCGCAGAACTCGTCGAAGTAGCGGCGGTTGGGCAGCCCGGTCAGGGCATCGGTCGACGCCTGCACCTCGGCGGTGCGATGCGAACCCGCCCGCGACAGCGCGGCCGACGCCTCGAGCGCCGCGCCGTTCAGGAGCCGCCGGGTCATCGCCGACCACGGCTCGGCCGACCGCCGGGAGACGACGATGGCGCCCACGATGCCCGTCGGCAGGAGCAGCGGCGCGGCCAGCATGTGGGTCAGCCCATATGCGCTCCGGACCTGCTCGGCGATCCGGTCCGCCACGGCCTGGGCGGCCCCGCTCGCCGTCGCCGCCGCGCCGGATCCCGGCCGCCCATGGAAGCCGACCGGGCGGCGCGAGGTCCTCGCGAACGGCTCATGCAGCCCCGTGATGGCCAGCAGGGTGGTCGAGGGCGGCACGCCCGGCCGCGCACTGAAGAGCGTTGCCTGGAGCGCGTTCGCGTCCGGGCTCCGGCGCGCGATGACGATGTGGTCCACGCCCGCGGTGCTCGCGAGTTCCTCGGCGATGGCGCCCACGATGGCGTCCTCGGAGACGGACCGCGACAGCCCCGACAGGATCCGGGCGAACAATTCGGCCTCGGCCCGCCTGCTCGCCTCGAGGTCGGCGACGGCGCGACGGTGGCGGAAGGCCGCGATCCCGACGAAGAGCGTGAGTGCCGCGACCACCCAGTCGAGTGCCCGCCCGCCGTCGATCAGCAAGCGTGCCAGCAGCAGGACCGTCAGGAGGATGAACGCGTCGGCGAAGATCCACCAGGAGTGCCTGATGCGCTGGTCCGGGATCAGACCATCGCTTGGCCGGCGGGTGGTGGGTTCGGTCACGTCGGGAATACAGGATGCGGGTCCAGGCGCCTCGCGTCCAGTCCCGGTCGCGGTACTCCCGGTCCTGCCCGGATAGTACTTTCGTTCGGGTCGGGGATCAGGCCGCCGTGTCCGAGGCGGGCGCGGCGTCGTGCCCGCCGCCGCGCTTGACCTGGTACAGGGCCCGGTCAGCGGCGAGGATCAGGTCCGTGCCGGTCCGCCCGTCGAGCGGGAACGTCGCGACCCCGATGGACGCGCCGATCGGCACCGGCCCGCGCTGCTCCCCGACGAACGGGTGATCGCGGAACGCATCGAGCATGCGGACCGCGGCCGTTCGGGCCTCGGCGGCATCGGTCTCGGGCAGGATGATCGCGAACTCGTCGCCGCCATAGCGGGCCGGCACGTCCGAGGCCCGCAGGGTCGAACGGAGCAGCTCGGCCGTCCACGTCAGGACGCGGTCGCCGAACAGGTGGCCGAACGTGTCGTTGACGAGCTTGAAGTCGTCGAGGTCGAGCATCAGGACGCTCAGCGGCTGGCGCGCGCGCTGGGCCCGGACCACTTCCTCGCCGAGTCGCTCGTGCAGGAACCGGTGGTTGTAGAAGTTGGTCAGCGGGTCGCGGTCGGCGCGGCTGCGTGCGTCCTCGTAGAGCCGGGCGTTCTCGAGCGCCATCGCCGCCTCATTGGCCATCGTCCGACCAAGCTGGAGGCGTTCCCCGTCCCACGCCACGACCGAGCGCGAGAACAGCTCGACCAGCCCGATCGACTGCCCCTTGGCCACGAGCGGCAGCATCGCGAGGACGTGGTTTCCGTCCTGCTTGAGCAGCGCCACCTCGGCCTGATCGGCCGACGGATCGTCGGAATCGATGATGACCGTGTCCTGTCGCTCCAGGACGCGAAGCGTCTCCGGGTAGCGGGAGACGTCGTAGAACGGCTCCATCTCACCGACCTTGAGCGCCGGGTAGTAGCCGAGCAATTCGACCCGACCCGCGGGGCGGTCCCAGTAGCTGATCGCGCATTCGTCGACGCCCATCGCGAGGGCGACGTGCCGGGCCATCAGGTTGGCCACCTGCCGGGGATCCAGGCTCTCCGACAGCTCCGCGCTCATGTCCAGCAGCTGGCGGAGTTCCCCGGCGAGGTCCTGGGTCCGGGCCAGCAACCGAGCCGATTCGACCGCGGTGGCAGCCTGGTCGGCGAGGATCGTCAACAGCCGCAGGTCGTCGCGATCGAACTGGTGGAGGCCCAGCTTGGAGAGCGTGATGACGCCGACGATCGCCTGGTCGTAGCGCATCGGGACCACGAGCATCAATTCATCGACCTCATCGGTGCCCGCGATGACCGCCCCGCGGGGGTCGGCGTTCGCGTCGTTGATGAGGAGCGCCTCCCCGTGCTGGGCGACCCAGCCCGTGAACCCCTCGCCGAGACGGCAGCGGAGGAGCTCCATGTCGACCTGTTCGTAGGCGCCGACGGTCCCGGCGAACGCGATCGGGACCACCTCGTCGGGCGCCTCGACGAGATACACCCGGGCGTTGTGGTAATCGATGATGCGGCGGGTCCCCTCGACCACCGTCCGGCCGATCTCCTCGACGGAGCCGGCCCGGCTCAGGCGCGCGGACGCGGCCTGGAGGACGCCGAGTTGCGCGGCTTTCGCCTCGGTCTGCTCGAGGAGTTCCGCGTTGGTCAGCGCGATACCGGCGTGCGTCGCGAGCGTCGTGATGAACGCGACATCGCCGCTCGTCCACCCGCGCGGCTCGTAGGTGACCGCGGCCAGCGCGCCGATCACCCGGTCGTGGTGCATGAGCGGCGCCACGATCATGCCGGCGAACTCGATGATGCCCGCATATCGTTCGAAGCCCATCGTCTCGATCTCGCGGACATCGGGGAACGCCAGGACGCGGCCGGTCCGCAGGATCTCACCGACCCACCCCTCGTCGCGACGGAAGACCGGCAGCCGGACGGCCATCTCGTCCGAGAGTCCCGCCCACGCCGCGGTGCTCAGCCGATCGCCATGCAGGATGCGGATCATCGTGCAATCCGCGCGGAGGGCGCGACGTGTCTCGTCGACGATGGTCCGGAAGAGCTCCTGTCGGTCGTGGGACGCGGCCAGCCGCTCGGCGATCCCGAGGACGGAGTCGAGCCGTTCGGCGAGCTCCATCTCGAGCGAGCGATCGCCCGACGCAGGCCGGGCGAGGGGCTCGCCGACCGGGCTTCGGAGCAGGCGCCGGAACAGGGACGGCCCGGGGCCGTGACCTGGCGGGGCGGCCGCGACGGGCCCGGACAGGCCGGGCACGCGCTCGCCGAGACGATGACGCACGCTCACCCGCCGATGGTGGCATCCACGGCCGATCCCGACGGCGGACCATCCGTCCCGTCGCCGCTGGTACGGACGTACGGTGATCAGTGGCGGTGGCTCGGGACGGCCTCCGGCGTGGCCTCGGCGCGATCGGGCCCGCGCCCGCGGGGGGCGCCGTATTCGACCGGATGACCGGCCGCGCGCCAGACCGGGAATCCTGCGTCCACCCAGGCGACATCCGCGAAGCCGGCCGAGCGCAACAGGGACGCGGCGATCGACGCCCGGAAGCCGGCCGCGCACATGATCGCGATGGGCCGATCGCGCGGCAGGTCCGACAGTCGGTCCGGCAGCGACCCGCCGTTGATGTGCCAGGCGCCCGGCACGTGGCCACTCTCGTACTCGGTGGCCTGGCGGACGTCGATGAGCAGCGGCGCCGTCCCCGGATTCCCAGCCATGGCCGTGGCGACCTCGTCGATGGATCGCCGGCCGCTCGCCTCGACCGGACGGCCGGAGGCGGCCCAGCGCTCGAAGCCGCCCTCGAGGTGGCCCGCGATCTCGTCGTGGCCGATCCGCAACGACTGCCGGGTCAGCTCGTCGAGGTCGTCGTCTCGCTCGAGCACGAGGACGATCGGCCGGTCCAGGTCGACGACCCAGCCGAGCCACGTCCCGAACGACTCGTCGAGCGGGATGGAGAGCGAGCCCGGGATATGGCCGGCGACATGCGCCGCGGGCGGCCGGGCGTCCACCACCAGTGCCCCTCCGGCGACCGCGGCCTCGAGCGCGTCGGGCGAGAGCGGAGGCGGCTGCGGGACGCTCGCGCCGAGGAGCCGCGGACCGGCCTGGTTCGTCGGTCGCATCCGCGCGAAGTACTTCGGGATGGCCGGTTGACCCACCAGCAGCGCCCGGGCGAACGCGTCGGCGTCCATGGGCCGGAGCAGGGCGTTGTACCGCCGCTCGAAGCCGATCGTGGTGAGCGGCGTGACGGCGATCCCGGTCGAGCACAGGGAGCCCGCCCCGTGCGTGGGATGGACCGCCACGAAGTCCTCCATCGGGAGGATCACCTCGTGCAGCGAGCGATGCATCAGCCGCGCGAAGGGGATCGCGTTGGCCTCGCCCAGCAGGTCGGTCCGGCCGACCGCGCCGACGAGCAGCGAACCGCCGCTGAACAGGAGCACCGGCTCGTCCGCGCGGGTCGTGTCAGCGACCGCGTACGCGACGTGCTCCGGCGTGTGCCCGGGCGTGTCGAGCGCGGTGAATCGCAGACGCCCTACATCGAGGGTGGCACCGTCGGCCATGCCCCGGTGCTCGTAGCGCAGCTCGGCGCCGGCCCCGATGACGTGGGTCGCACCTGTCTGGGCCGCGAGCTCGCGGCCGCCGGACACGTAGTCGTTGTGGAGGTGCGTCTCGACGACGGCGACGATGCGCAGGCCGCGCGACCGCGCGGCGTCGAGGTAGATGTCGACGTCCCGACGCGGGTCGACCACCGCGGCGACGCCCGCCTCGTCATCGGCGACGAGGGCCGAGAGGTGGCCGAGGCCGTCGATCGAGAACTGCTCGATGCGCATCGCCCGGGAGCGTAGCACCGTCGCCCGGCGGACGGACCCTTCCCCCGATGCTAGACTCGACCGCGGCCTCAGATGGCCATCCCCGTGCCCCCAAACCGGAGATGACAGCGTGACCGACCGGATCCTGATCCTTGGCGGCGACGGCTATCTGGGATGGCCGACCGCCATGGCCTTCTCACGTACGGGTGCGCGCGTCGCCGTCGTCGACAACTTCGCCAAGCGCCAGTGGGAGCTCGAGCTGGGCGTCCGCCCGCTCTTCCCGATCCCGACGCTGCACGAGCGCACCCGCGCCTGGCGCGAGGTGACCGAGCACGAGATCGAGCTGTTCGTCGGGGACCTGACCGACTACGCCTTCGTGGAATCGGTGGTCCGCGGCTTCCGGCCGGACACCATCGTCCACTATGGGGAGCAGCCGTCGGCGCCGTATTCGATGATCGACGCCCGGCACGCCACCTACACCCAGGCGAACAACGTCGTCGGCAACCTCAACGTCCTCTTCGCGATCCGCGACGTCGATCCCGAGATCCACCTCGTCAAGCTCGGCACGATGGGCGAGTACGGCACGCCCGATATCGACATCGAGGAGGGCTACCTGACCGTCGACCACAACGGCCGGCAGCACACCTTCCTCTACCCCAAGACGCCGGGCTCGTTCTACCACCTGTCCAAGGTCCACGACAGCAACAACATCCACTTCGCGTGCCGGATGTGGGGCCTGCGCGCGACGGACCTCAACCAGGGGGTCGTGTACGGCGTCGAGACCGATGAGTCGGCCCTCGACCCGCGCCTCGCGACCAGCTTCCACTACGACGAGGTCTTCGGGACCGCGCTCAACCGGTTCTGCGTCCAGGCGGTCATCGGCCATCCGCTCACGGTCTACGGCAAGGGCGGACAGACCCGCGGCTACCTGAACATCCGCGACACCGTCGCGTGCATCGGCCTGGCGGCCGCGAACCCCGCGGATCCGGGCGAGCTACGGGTCTACAACCAGTTCACCGAGCAGTTCAGTGTCCTGGAGCTGGCCGACCGCGTCCGCGTCGCCGGCGAGCACCTGGGCTGGGCCGTGACGGTCGAGCACACGACCAACCCGCGCAAGGAGCAGGAAGAGCACTACTACAACGCGAAGCACACGAAGCTCCTCGGCCTGGGCCTCCAGCCGACCCTGCTCGGCGAGGAGCTGATCGACACCATGCTCGACAAGATCAAGGCCCACGAGCACCTCATCAACCCGGGGACGCTGGTCCAGAACGTCCGCTGGGTGCCGGAGCCGCCGCGCGAGTCGGTCCGCGTCTGACGCGGCCGACGCCCCCATGACCCGAACCGTCCTCGTCACCGGGGGCGCCGGCTTCATCGGCTCCAACCTCGCCCGCTGGCTCGCCGCTCGTGGCGACCGGGTCAGGATCCTCGACGACCTCTCGATCGGCCAGCCGGCGTATCTCGACGGCACGCCCCACGACCTCCAGCTCGGGATCGCTCGCGGATCCGGCGGCGGTCGCGACGGCCGTGACCGGCGTGGACGCCGTCGTCCACCTGGCGGCGCGGGCCGGCATCGACGACTCCGTACGCGACCCGCTCGGGACCTTCGAGGCCAACGTGGCGTGGTCTGTCGGGTTGCTCGAGGCCGCGCGCCAGGCCGGCGTCCGCCGGTTCGTGTTCGCCTCCTCGAATGCCGCCGCAGGCGACCACGAGCCGCCGAGCGATGAGACCGACCTCCCCCGTCCGCTGTCGCCGTACGGCGCCTCCAAGCTCGCCATCGAGGCCTACGCCGGCGCCTATGCCGCGACCTACGGCCTCGTCGCCTGCTCCTTGCGGTTCTCCAACGCCTACGGGCCGAACTCGCTGCACAAGCGCAGCGTCGTCGCCGCCTGGCTCCGGGCCGCGCTCACCGGCGAGCCGATCACGATCCATGGCGACGGGCAGCAGACCCGGGACCTGGTCTTCGTCGACGACCTGGCGGCCGCCGTCACGGCCGTCCTCGATGCTCCCGAGGAACGGGTGGCCGGCGAGCTGTTCCAGGCCGGGACCGGCGTCGAGACCACCATCGAGGAACTGGCCGCAGGTGTCGGGCGGGCGGTGGGCCGCGAGCTCGAGATCGTCCACGGGCCGGCACGGGCCGGTGACGTCCGGCGCAACGTCGCCGGGGTCGACAAGGCCGCGCGGGTCCTCGGCTACCGCGCCGCGGTGGGGCTCGACGACGGGCTCGCGCGGACCGCGGCCTGGTTCAGGACGGCGCTCGCGGAGCCGGCCCTCGCCGGGGTCACGCCCCACGCCGCGTCCGGTTCGGAGTGAGCGCAGCCGGCCGATGAGCGAGCCAGCGGCCGACGCGGTCGCGAGTCCGACGGCGCCCGGGCCGCCGGCGGTGCCTGGGCCCGTCGCCGCTGATGCGCGACGCGCTGGTGACCATCGTCACCCGCTTCGGGCTGGCGGTCCTCATCTTCGGGACCGACATCGCGCTGGCCCGCCTCCTGGGCCCATCGGCCAAGGGGCGGTTCGCGCTGGTGCTGCTCTACTCGCAGCTGGCGGCCCTGCTCGTGGGCTTCGGGATGGACCAGGCGCTCGCGTTCGTCGCGGGTCGCGACCAGCGAACCGCCCGGCGCGGGATGGCCAATGCCATCCTCTGGACGGCGGTCGTCGGCGGGTTCGCGGTCGTGCTGTCGGGCTGGCTCTACGGGCTCGGAACCGGCGGTCGGCCCAGCGGACCGCTCGCGGGGGTGATCCCGAACCTGTCGGGTGCGCAGTTCACGTACGCAGCGCTCGCGCTGCCGGGCGAGCTCTTCTTCGCCATCGGGCTGTACGCCCTGCTGGGTCGCAAGCGAGTCGTCGCATACAGCCTGATCCGCGTGGCGCGCCGGGGACTGCTGCTGATCTTCGTCGTGGCGGCCGCGGCCATCGCGCGACTGAGCCTGGACGTGGCCCTGGTCCTGAACCTCGTGGCCCTGATCGTCACGGGCGCGCTCATCCTGTGGATGGCTGCCCGGGACGGCAGCCTCGGGCTGCGACCGTCGGTGCCGCTCCTCGGCGAGGAGCTGCGGTTCGGCGCCAGGTCGCTGCCCGGTGCGCTCGCCGAACGGCTCCAGTTCCGCTCGGACGCCTTCCTCGTCAATGCGATCCTGGGCGTCCGCCAGACCGGCATCTACTCGGTCACGAGTGGGCTGGCGGAGACGCTCTGGTACGTTCCCAACGCGCTCGGCACGGTCATGTTCAGCCGCGCGGTGGATCCCACGGCCGATGCCGGTCGGATCGCCTCGGTGCTGACCCGCACGACGATCGCCGTCGCCCTCGTGACCGCGATCCCGGCCTTCATCTTCGGCCCGCGGCTGGTCCGATTCGTCTATGGGTCGGCGTTCGCCGACGCGGGCGTCGCGCTCCGGCTCATCCTGCCCGGCATCGTCGCGTACAGCGTGGTCGCCGTCCTGTCGCGCTACATCGTGGGTCTCGGGCGACCGGGGACCGGCACACTCATCCTGATGACCGGACTGGCCATCAACATCGGGGCGAACCTCGTGCTCATCCCGGCCTATGGCATCCTCGGCGCGGCGTCCGCGTCATCGATCTCGTACGTGGCCACCGCAGGGCTGACGCTCATCGTGTTCCACCGGCTGTCCGGTCAGGGCTGGCGCGAGACCCTGGTGATCCGGCGATCGGACATCGCGGCGCTGGTCGCGGCGTTGCGCGCGATCGTCGGCCGGCTCACCGGGCGGCGGCAAGGGCCCCTCGTGGGCCTGCGCGGGGGCGAGAGTGCTGCCGGCCTCGTCATCGGCGAGCGCGAGCCGGGCGAGGAGCCCTGAGGGTGGGGATCCGGCTGGTCGTCGTCGACGACAACCCGCACGTGGCGTGGGAAGGTCGCGTCCACCCGGTCAACGCGACCTTCCAGCGTTTCGTTGCCGCGCTGCTGGACGTGCCCGGATCCCCGGTCAGCTCGATCACCTCGTGCGTGCCGCTCCGCGACGCGACCGCGCCGCCGGGCACCCTGCCCCTCGATGCCCGGATCCGCGTGGTCGGGACGGCCCCGTTCCAGGGGATCGCCGGGTACCTCCGGCACCTGCCCGCGGTGTTCCGGGCCAACCGGCCGACGCTGCGAACCGCCATCGGCGAGGCCGACCTGCTGTGGCTCAAGGTCCCCGCGTCGAATGCGACCCTGGCCGCGACGATCGCCCGAGGAGCCGGCACGCCCCGCTTCATCTGGGTCGCCGGGAGTGCCGCCGACGTCGCTGAAGCCCGGTTCCGGGGCCCGGCCCGGATCGGCGCCGCCGCGGTCGGCGTCGGCTACGACGCGATCGGTCGGCTGGCCGGCGTCGGTGGCCATCGCCTCGTCGTCGGGGAGGGTCTCGTCGAGGGCGATGGGATCGTGGCGAGCCTGGTGGAACCCGACGAGCTGCGCGATCCGGGCGCGCGCCCGTGGCCGCCCGCTGCCGGGCATGGCCGGGCCCACCTCGCCTGGGCCGGACGGCTGGTCGCCGGCAAGGGACTCGAGTCGCTGCTCGTGGCCGTGGCCGCCGATCCGACGCTCGAGCTCGAGCTCCTCGGCGACGGGCCGGACCGCGAACGGCTGGTCGAGCTCGCGGCATCGTCGGGCGCCGGCGATCGCGTCGTCTGGTCCGGCCACATCGCGGATCGCCCGACGTACCTGGACCATCTCGCGGCAGGCGGACGCCTTCGTCTTCCCGTCGCCCGCGGAGGGCTTCCCCAAGGTCGTCCTCGACGCCTTCGCGGTCGGCCTGCCGGTCCTCGCGACGCCGGTCGGCGCGCTCGGCGAACTGGCCCAGGCAGACCTCGTGGAGCGGATCGACGCCCCTGAGGCAGCGGCGATCACCGCCGCGTGGCGCCGGCTTGCGGACGCGGACCCGTCGCACGTCGAGGAACGGCGACGGCGGGCGCACTCCTTCGTCGCCGGCCACACCCGACCCGCCGAGGCCGCGCGTCTCGTCGAGCGCTGGCGCACCTGGTGGCCGGACCTGCCGTGGGGGCGCTGAGCGCGTAGGCTCTGCGCGTGCTCGCCGAGATCGTCTTCTGGGGCTCGATCGTCCTCCTCGCCTGGGTGTACGTCGGCTACCCCGCCACCGTCGCGGTCCTCGCCCGGACGCGGCCCATCCACCCGCGGCACAGCAACGAGCCGCCGACCCTGACGATCGCCATCGCGGTCCACGACGAGGCCGACCATATCGCCGAGCGGATCGAGGACGCGCTCGCCCAGGCGAACAGCGGCGCCCGGATCGCGGAGGTCCTCGTCGGCTCGGACGGGTCCACCGACCCCACGGAGGCCATCGTCGCGGCCATGGCCGCACAGGATCCCCAGATCCGGCTACTGGCGCTGCCGCGCGGGGGCCAGACCGCGACGCAGGCGGCGCTCTTCGAGGCTGCCCGGGCCGACGTCGTGGTGCTGACCGATGCCGAGACCCGCTTCGCGCCCGGATGCCTCGCCGCCCTGGCCGAGGCGCTGCGGGACCCGCAGGGTGGACTGTGCGACCGGTCGCCTGGAATGGCGCGACGAGGGCGCGACAGCGACATCGGCCCAGGAGGGCCTGTACTGGCGCTACGAACGGCGCGTCCGCGAGATGGAAAGCCGGGCCGGGATGCTGACCGCGGTGACCGGCGCGATCCTGGCCGTTCGCCGGCTCGTCTACCGGCCGGTGCCCCCGACCGCCTCGATGGACCACCTGTTGCCGCTCTACATCCGCGAGGCGGGCGGGCGCGTCGTGTACGTCCCGTCCGCGGTCGCCACGGATCGCCCGATCAGCGGCCTGCGCGAGCAGTTCCGCAATCGGACACGCACGGCGACGCGCGGCATCCGGGCGAACCTGTCGATGGCCATCCGCCTGGCACCGTGGCGCCGGCCCGGGCCGGCCCTGGCCATCTGGTCGCATAAGCTCCTGCGCTGGGCGACGCCATGGTTCCTGCTGGCCGCGACGGTGTCCGGACTGGTGCTCGGGCTGAGTGGCGCGACGCTCTACCTGATCGTTCCGGCGGTCGTGGGCCTGGGCGCGCTGCTGGCGCTGATCGCCCACCTGCTGATCGGTGCCGGCCGGCGCCCGCCCCGGATCGTGACGTTCGCCCGCTCGTTCGCGATCGTCAACCTGGCGTTCGCGGTCGGATGGATCAACGTCCTTCGCGGCCGGGAGATCGAGGTCTGGCACCGCGCGGAGTTCCGCGTCGAGGGGTGACCGAACCGAGGCCGAGCGCGACTCAATGCCGTTCAGGCCGCGGAGCAGCATTCGACCGACCTCCTGCGAGCGTTGATGACCCGTCGAAGTAGCGGCCGTTCGACCACGGCGACGAGCGCCGCAAAGACTGTGACGTAAGCAACGCCGGACACAAGGAGCCCGGTCACGCCACCGATCATTTGGACGATCCATCCCGCGACGGCGCCAGCGGCGACCATCTCCCCGAGGATTCGGCCGAGGGTCAGCCACGGAAACGTCACCACGCCTCGTGTCGCCCATGCGTACGTGACGAGGGCCAACGCGGCATTCGCCGAGTAGGCGATTCCCGCGCCGTTCAAGCCGAGCGCCCCCACGAAAGGCGGAAAGGACAAGTAGAGGGAAGCCACCGTGAATGCCGCCAACTTGCAGCCCAAGCCGAGATTGTCCTCTCGCGTAGACCATAGCGCGCAGGATGAGCACAGGCCCCCAAGCCAACGAGCCGATGCAAATCAACTGGAATACCTGGATCGCAGGGACCCATTGATCCGAGAAGACGATGGGTACGAGGGTCGGAGCAGTTGCGGCGAGCCAGCCCTGGATGATTGCGATCGACAGAAACCCGGCCTCGACGGACACACCTGCGATAGCGCCCAGGTCCCGTGGGTGAGACTGCAGGCGGCTGAACGCGGGAAATGCCACCCGGGCGACGATTTCCTCGACACTGACTGCGAACGGGCCGTTTCGCCAAGCAAACTGTACGAACCCGATGCCTTGTAGGCCCCCAGCAAGCCCTCCAAAGACCGCCACGACTGAGTCTCGGGCCCAATAGAGGACGATTGCCAGCTGGTAGCCCAAACCAAAGCCCCACATTCGGCGAGCGGCGGCGCTGTCGAATCCGAAACCCGGCCAGCGCCCTAACACCAGCCAAAGCGCGATCATCGCGAGGAGACTCTGCAAGACGGCGGCGATCCCGAAGCTCAGGACTCCCCAACCAGCCGCGGCAAACGCAACTGCGAACCCGAAGTACACGAGCTGCTGAAGGACTTCCACGACCGCGAGCGGCGCAAATCGGAGAACACGGGTGAGCATGACGGTCGGAATTGAGCGCATGCCGTTCAACCAGCTTGCGACCCCTAGCAATAGCGGTAAGGCCCTGAGCTTCCGGCCCCATTTGGGGAACCAGCCCCGGCAGAAGCGCTGCCAGAATCAACGAAGCAGCGAGGACTGATGTCCAGACGGCAATCTGGAAGGTAAGGGCCGTCGCCAGTTCGCGATCCGTCGGGACGTGTGACTGCTGGATAAGAGCGCCGCCGAGGCCTACATCACCCACCAAGGTCAAGAGCACGACAAAGAACGTCACGAGAGCAAATAGGCCGAAGTCCGCCGGTGTTAACAGACGGGCGAGGGCGATCGTCCCGATGAGAGTGATGACGCGGGTCGCGACGGCCCGAACAATCAGTTGAACGACAGCCCGTATCCCGAGCGAAGCGACTCGCTCGGCCTCGACGGACTCCGCGGGCGGTCCTAGGGGATCGCCGTGGGTGCCGCCTGATCCTTCCTCTGGCGCGCTCAGAGAATCGTGCCAGCGGCTAGCGAGATTGGCGGATCCGGAGGTACCGCTCTGGCCATTGGGCGAGCGTATGCTATCGGGAGTACGCCTGCGCGTCGGCGCCACAAGGAGGGAGCCGCTTGATCGCGCCGCTCCCGCCACCCCCGACCGATGACACCGAGACCAAAGAGCCGGCCGTCGACCGGCCCGTCGGGCTGCGTTGGCGCCTGACCAGCCGGTTCACATCGCGCTCCCGCCGAACTCGATTCGCTCGGTTCATGGCGGAAATGAAACCGCAACCGACAGATCGGCTTCTCGACGTCGGCGTAACCGACACTTCGTGGCGATCGGGCAACTTCCTGGAGGCCAACTACCCGTTCCCGGAGTGCATCACTGCAGTCGGCATTAGCCCGATGCCAGCGTTCCAAGCGCAATTTCCGGCTGTCCGTTTCGTCGAGGCGGATGGTCGCCAGCTGCCGTTTGACGACAAGTCGTTCGACATCGGCTTTTCGAATGCTGTGATCGAACACGTTGGTAACGCCACGGATCAGCGACAATTCGTCGCCGAACTAGTACGAACGTGCCGCCGCGTCTTTATCGCCACGCCGAACGCCGGATTCCCGATCGATCCCCACACCCTGCTGCCGGTGGTCCACTGGCTTCCGCGCTTCATACGCCACCGTATCCTTCGCATTACGGGGAACGGTCGATGGGCCAGTGAGGCTGCCTTGCGACCTATCGGCGCGAGTGAGCTTCGCTCCTTCTTCCCAGCCGAAGTCCCAATTCGTATCGTCCGTCAGCGCGTGCTCGGACTCACGACTGTGCTGATCGCGATCGCGGGTCCTGCCGATGGATAGAGAGGAACGTTTGCGGGCCAATTTGATCATGGGCCGACCCAGTGTCTGACGGGTCCATTCTGGTCGCGATCCTTTCCGCCACTGCCGCGATCGCCGCGGCGGCGAGCGCGACACGTCGACCATATCTGTGTCTCGGCATTCTGTTCCTTCTCGCCTCAGTTTCGGGAGTGACGCTCGAAACTCCGATTGGCACGATGCGACTCGAGCAACCAGCGATAGCCGCGGTGGCATTGGTATTGGTCGCAACCGGACGGTGGCAGCGCCTACTTCGGGTGAATCGAGCGGCGCTTGTCGTGGCATTCGCGTTCACCGCGTATTTGGTCGTCCTCGGGATGTCGTCGGCATTCGTGGCGCCGGAACCGGTGGGGAGCATTCGCATGGTCGTTTGGCTTGCGATCTCGATGGTCGGCGGCCTCGTCGCGTTGCTCCTTGTCTGGCCCGATCCTGATGAGTCGGTCCTGCCTCTAGCGGTCGGAGGGGCAGTCAAAGGCGCGGTCGGCTTGGGTCTCGCAGTCCTGTATCTCGTCGCAGGTCCGGCATTCAATGTTGGGATCCAGCAACCGGACGGGATCCTTCCTCGGGTCGATGCGTTTACTTGGGAGGCCAACCTATACGCCAGCTTCTTGGCGATGTGCGTGCCGCTCACCATTGAGGCCTCACGCCGTCGGCCGAGAACGACGGGAATCCTCCTGTTGGCCTTGGTGGTCATTGGCCTACCCCTGGGTTCGACCCGAGGCGCGTACTTGGGATTTGCAGCGGGGCTCGCTGTTTATGCGCTAATCCGGTTGGTCGCGGAGCATCGAATGGCTGACATCCCAGGCCTCGCAGCGACGACACTGGCCCTGTTTGTCGTGGGATTGGTCGCCTCGTCCGTGCTCTTGCCAAACGTCGTCGAGAGGGTCACAGGTGTCGACCTGTTCGGGGCTGGTTTGGCGCCACCAAATGGTGGCCAAGGCCAAGGTGGCCCGGGCGACTCGTCCCTCCCAGAGGTACTCCCGAGTCTGCGACCCTACCCGGATACGGTCAGCTTCAGGCTAGAGCGAGTACCACTCGCCCTCGACGACCTCAGAGGCAGCCCAATCATCGGACTTGGGGCGGAGTCTTACGGGCAGCGTCATGGCGATCCTTCCCAGAATGGCGCCCCTGATCACATCGCGATCCTTGCCGTTGCCGTCCTTTACGATTCCGGGATAGTCGGGGCTCTCAGTCTCCTGGTCGGATTCGCGGGCTTGTTGTACCTCCTTTGGCGACACGCGATGGCTGCTGGCCGAACCGGGGACTGGCTTCGAGTCGGTGTCACGGCCGCCTTCGCCGGTTCGATTGTTACGATCCTCGTCGCATATCAAGCCACGAACGCCCTTCATTTCTCGATCAACTGGATCGTGATCGGCGCCGCCTCCGCGATTGTCGCCAGGCCGACCGTACCGCGGGCATTTCAGCCGTTGGATACCGCCAATCGATAAGCCTCGATCGTCGAATCTGCAAACCGTTGCCGGTCGAATGTAGCGGCGTGCTTAGGCCCCTTCTGCCTGAGTCGGTCTCGGAGGGCTTCGTCGTCCAGCGCCTTCCGGATTCCATCGACAACGGCGTCGTCGCTGGCAGGATCGACGAGGACCGCTGCATCTCCGGCTGCTTCGGGGATTGCGGTGGTTGAGCTCGCGACGACCACTGCACCACAGGCCAGGCTTTCAAGCACTGGGAGTCCAAGACCCTCGTAAAGCGAGATGTAGGCGAAGACTCGGGTGGCGCCGTAAAGGGCACGTAGTTTGTGGTCGTCGATGAACCCTGTGAAGGTCACCCATTTGGTACCGCCTACCGCATCGATGGCGGCGTCGACGTCGGTCGACTGCCAGCCGCGTTGGCCGACGAGGACCAGGCCGATGTCCGACGAGGACTCGCTGCGAATCGCAGCGATGGCGCGAATCAAGTTGGGGTACGTTCTTGCGTGGATGGAGGTTTCCAACGGCGAGCACGTAGGGTCGGCCAGCATCGATCCCGAGGTCAGCCAGGACACCCGCCGATTCGTCCACATCCACCGGTCGCCAAAAAGGTGAAACGGCGACGGGTGTGACGACAATTCGCTCCGGAGGGACGCCGTAGCGGTCGATCAGCCGGGCTCGTGTGAACGAGGAGATCGCAACAATCGCGGCTGCCTTGCGAGCCGTCGCTCGGACGGAGACCTTGAGGCGGAGCTCAGTTCGACCGCGGAACAATCCAGGCACGTCTTCGAAAGACAGGTCGTGAATCGCGGCCACCACGGGGAGGCCAGCGATCGGCGGCGCGACGTACTGGACGTGGAGAACATCTGACCTGAGCCTCCTAGCCGCGATCGGCAACTCAAGAGGAATCCGGATGAACGGCGATCCGTAGCGCAGGTGTCGTATCGCTTGCGGCCGCGAATGGGGCCATTCCACACCCTCATCGAGGAGTGCGATTGGTTCGACATCCGACCGCCCGGCCAGCGCCTCAAGGAGCTCCACGACGTATGTCTCGTTGCCCGTCCCTCGGCGACCAACCACGTGAGCGTCGAGCGCGACCCGAATCGGACCGGGCTGTACCATCGGTGGCGTCCCCTTGTGCTACGGAGCCGATATCGATGCGCCTCGCGATCATGGGCACTCGCGGCGTGCCGGCCAACTACGGCGGCTTCGAGACGTTCGCGGAGGAGCTTGGCAGCCGGCTCGTTGAGCGCGGGCATGAGGTGACAGTCTACGGTCGGGAGCGGTACGTCGCCCGACAGCTTGTCGACATACCGAGGCATGCGACTCGTCCGCCTCCCAGCTCCCAACTCCAAGTACCTCGAGACCGTCGTCCATGGTCTGTTCTCGGCGTTCCACGGACTGTCGCGACGGTATGACGTGATCTACATCTGCAACTCGGCCAACGTGCCGGCTGCGATCATGCTGCGAGCCGTCGGAGCACGGGTCGTCCTGAACGTCGACGGGCTCGAATGGCGTCGCGCCAAGTGGGGTCCGGCCGGACGCGCTTACTACCGCGCTTGCGCCCGGGTGGCCGCGCGACTACCAATCAAGATCGTGACCGACGCGCGCGTGATCCAGGACCACTACCGCCTGGCGTATGGCCGAGAGACGGACTACTTCCCATACGGCACTTCTCTCGATAGGGCTGACGACGACGGCACGCTCGCACGGCTTGGGCTGACGCCTGGCGCTTACGTCCTCTACGTCAGCCGGCTCGAGCCGGAGAACAATGCGCATGTCGTCATCGATGCGTACGCGCGCGTGGCGAGCGCCCTACCCTTGGTGATCGTCGGCGATGCGCCACATGCCAGCGCCTACATCGCTCGGCTCCACGCCACGACGGACCCCCGGGTCCGCTTCGTCGGAGCGATCTACGGGGCGGGTTACCGCATCCTTGGTTCCCATGCGGCGGCCTACGTCCAGGCGACCGAGGTGGGTGGAACCCATCCGGCCCTCGTGGAGGCGATGGGAGCGGGCAACGCGATCGTGGCGAATGACGTCCCAGAGCATCGGGAGACGCTGGGCGACGCCGGGCGGTACTACGTCGGACCCGACGGTTTGGCGCGGGAGCTCGCAGCAGTCCTTGCCGACAATCGCCTGGCCGATGCGATGCGGTCCGCGGCCCGAGAGCGCGCGGGTCGACTATATGGATGGGACGCTATCGCCACTGCATATGAGAGTTGGCTCCAGCTGGTGGCAGCCGGAACGAGCTGACTCACCAAAGACCACTGGTCCGAAGACGACGCCATCTATACTCGGCGCGTGCCAACGACCGCGCTGATCACCGGCATCACCGGCCAGGATGGCTCCTATCTAGCTGAGTTCCTGCTCGAGCGAGGCTACCGAGTCGTCGGTATGACTCGCCGGTCGAGCACTCTCGGCGACGAGCGGATCGCGCATCTACGTGATCGCCTGGAACTGATCCAGGGCGACCTGCTTGATCAGGCCTCCCTGGTCGAGGCCCTGCGCACGAGCCGACCAGACGAGGTCTACAACCTCGCGGCACAGAGCTTTGTGCCGACCTCATGGAACCAGCCCGTGTTGACGGGCGAGTTCACTGCCCTCGGCGTCACGCGGCTCCTTGAAGCGATCCGCCAGGTCGCCCCGGAGACCCGTTTCTATCAGGCATCGTCCAGCGAAATGTTCGGAATGGTCCGTGCGGCACCACAAGACGAGACAACGCCATTCCATCCCCGCAGTCCGTATGGGGTTGCCAAGGCGTATGCCCACCACCTCACGGTGAACTATCGTGAGAGCTACGGTCTGCACGCTGTATCGGGCATCCTCTTCAACCACGAGTCACCTCGCCGCGGGCTGGAGTTCGTCTCCCGCAAGGTCACCGACGGCGCGGCCCGTATCGCGCTCGGGCTCGCAACCGAGCTGCGTATGGGCAATCTCGAGGCAGAGCGCGACTGGGGTTTTGCCGGAGACTACGTGGTCGCCATCTGGCGAATGCTCCAGCGATCGGAGCCAACGGACTACGTGGTGGCGACCGGTGTTGCGCACAGCGTGAAAGACCTGTGCGCTATCGCCTTCGAGCGCGTCGGGCTCGACTATCGCGCGCACGTTGTGGCAGATCCGGCCCTTTTCCGGCCCGCCGAGGTCGATCATCTGCTCGGCGATGCGTCTCTGGCCCGACGCGACCTCGACTGGGAACCGACCGTCGACTTCCGCGGGCTGATCGAGATGATGGTTGACGCCGACATGGAGCGACTCCAGGTCAGGAGCTGATGCGAATCCTGGTCACGGGCTCACATGGATTCGTGGGGCGGTGGATGATCGCGGAGCTGGCGTCCGCCGAGCACGTGGTCCTGCACGACGTCGACGACGCTGGACAGAGGCTCGACGTGACCAACCGATCGGCGGTAGTTCGGTGCTTGCGGAGCGCTCAACCCGACGCCGTGATCCATCTCGCCGCGGTGGCCCAACCAAGCGCGGTGGCGGCCGCGCCGGAGCGAGCCTACGAGGTCAATGTTGGAGGGACCCGTAACATCGTCGCGGGCTTGACCGAGGCGGCGGCTGCGGAGCAGTGTAAATCGCCACCCATCCTGGTTGTGACGAGCTCATCGGAGGTCTATGGAGTACCGGCCGTTAGGGACCTGCCACTCCACGAGGGCTCTCCCCTTCGCCCGTCGTCGCCCTATGCGGATAACAAGCTGGAGCAGGAGGCGGTGGCCCTCGAAGCGGGACGCAAAGGCGACCTGCGCGTCGTCGTCGTCCGCGCCTTCAACCACACGGGGCCAGGGCAACGTCCAACATATGTCGTGCCGGCGTTCGCCCAACGGGTCGTCACCGCTTTCGCCGCGCACCAGACGACCTTTCGTGTCGGGGATCTTGAGGTTAGGCGCGACCTGACCGACGTTCGCGATGTCGCTATCGCTTACCGACTCCTCGTTGACCACGCGGCCACGCTGGCGATGCCGCCGGATGGGCTGATCGTCAACGTTGCGTCGGGCAAATCAGTCGAGCTCCGCGAGATCGTCGCGACCCTGCTCCGATTGGTCGGCGCGAAGATCGAGCCGGTGACCGATCCGGCGCTTATCCGACCAGGAGAAGCTCGTGACATCGTCGGTGACCCGAGACGACTCACTGCGCTAACCGGCTGGTCGCCGCAGATCTCACTCGATCAGACATTGCGTGATGTGCTCGCTGCGATTGGCGTGTCGCCGGAAGTCGAGGGCCAGGCTTGACCGCAGGATGACCAGCCAGGATCGCCGGGAGTCAGTCGACGGACCGGGGCGAATCCCAGAGCCTTGTCGTGGGCCGTGACACGACGCCGGGCGTGCTGTGGCTCACAATGGGCAGCTGATCCGAAGGTGTCCAGCGTCAAGCTGCGCGCCGCTCTACATAGGGGTGAGTCAGCTGTTCCCATCGCCTCTTCGGTCCATGACCGCATGCTAACGTTCCTTCATGGCAATCGACGCCACTCCTAGTCTCGAGGAGCGCGTCCGGATGATCGACTGGTATCACTCGATCGAACTTCCGGGCGGAGTCGTTACACCGGGTGTCAATCGCAGCTCGTTCGCGTTGGCTAATCTGAACCTCCCAATGTCGCTCGAAGGGCGGTCCGTGCTCGATATCGGCGCCTTCGACGGCTTCTACTCTTTCGAGGCGGCGAAGCGTGGCGCGCGGCGGGTCCTGGCCACGGACTCCTACGTGTGGAATGGTCATTGGACACAGGCCGGCTTCCTGTTAGCTCGGGAGGCCCTGGGTCTCGATGACTTCGTCGAGGATCGCAATATCGACGTCATGGACTTGTCCCCAGAGGCCCTCGGCGAGACGTTTGATGTGGTCTTGTTCCTCGGAGTTCTCTACCACCTTAGTGATCCAATCGGGGCACTTCGCCGCGTGGCATCGGTTTGCGACGGCTTGCTGCTATTGGAGACCGAAACAGCTTTGAACTACCTTCCGTTTCCTGCGGCTCGGATATGGCCAGGACGCGAGCTGAATGACAACGACACGAACTGGTGGTCGTTGAATTAAGCCGCACTTCTTGCCCTTCTCCGATCCCTCGGCTTCAGGCGGACAGAGGTGGTGTATCGAACATCGCTGGCCCGTCGGACCGGCCGGGCTCTCCGATCGAAATATGGCTTTCGCGCGGGTCTACGTAGCGCGCGCATCGTCATCCATGCCGAGCGCTAAGTAGCTAGATGCCGATGCGCATCTTGATGGACTCGACGACCCGATCCGACATCAGCCGCCGCAGGACTCGACCCACACGACGGCGAATAAATCGAACCGGTCCCAGCAGCTGGCGGATGTACGCGTTCTTGGCCACGGTCCCACCGATGCGCCATGAATCGAGCGTTCCGCGGAGCATCGCAATCGCGGCCTGGCGATCGGTGCCCGTCTCCTGGTCGTCGGCATCGATCAGCTCGATACCCCTTGCCGACCACAGCATGTTGTGGGGGAACGGATCGCCATGCCCGGACGACTCGTCGATCGCGTGTTCGCCCATTTGTTGAAACACCTGCGGGTCAGGATGGGCCAGCTGTCCGATCTTCATCAGGCTGACGAGATTGATGCCGGTCACGTGCTTCACCGACTGCCCGCGGATCGTCAGGCTCACCTGCTTCCCATCGAAGGCGACGGTGTAGTCGTTCGCCTTTGGGTGCGGGAATATTGCGTCCCAGTACGCACGATCAGGTCGTCGTGCGACCGACCCCTCGACTAACACGAGGTGCGATGGCACGTCCGAAGTATGCCTGGCGACACGTCCAAGGCTCACGACTTCCCGACCGGTGACCGAGCGGAACCAAGGGACTGGGTCGTCTCCCCACAGACGCGTCTTAGACCGGCCACATGCCCCGACGTCGGCCGCATCAGGAACCTCAGCGATGATCCGTCCACTCATACGAGAGAGATCTCCTAGCACGGCCGACGGGTCGTCCATCCAATGGAGTACGGCCAGCAGCAGCGTCAGGTCTAGCCAGTCGCACGTCCGGACCCACGCGCCCGTCAATCGTGCGTCGACATTTCCCCGAACGAGGCACAGGCGGTTCGTGTGATGCGAGGCTGCGATCTCTCGCTGACGCTCGACGATCGCCGCATCCGACTCGATCGACACCACAGCGAGGTCCGGCTTAGTCGCGATCGCTCGCAGGCCGTAGTAGCCAAGATTGCTCCCGACGTCGACCATAATCCCGCTGTCCGGCACGTACGGCGCGATGAGTTCCCAACGCTCGGCACAGTCGCGTTCACCAGGCTCGATCCCGTCCGGCAGGTAAGCCTCCTGGTACCGCAACATGTCCCGAGAGCGCTCCTATCGTCATGGGTCTTGCCGACCTTCGATCGACCCGTAGGGTACCGGGCCGCCCGCCGGCGCGCCCAGAATGGGAACGGAGCAGCTCATCGCAGCCACGTCTTGAAGATCACCCGCAGGAATCCTAGCCCGTAGCGCAGGTTCGTCCCCTTCTTGCTCTCCCCCGCGGCTCGCTTGCGGATCGTGACCGGGACGTCCAGCACCCGAAGGCCGGCCCGGGCCGCGCCGAGCAATAGCTCCGGGTTGTGGAACTGGTCCTCGGTGAAGGCGATCTCGGCCAGACGGGAGGCGCGGATGGCCCGGTAGCCATTGGCGATGTCGCTGACGGCGGTCCCGCCGATCAGGTTGATGAGCCGCGTATAGACCGTGATGCCGGCGTCGCGCGCCCGTGAGGCGCCATCGCCTTCGCTCTCGCCTTCGGCCATCCGCCGCGAGCCGACGACGAAGTCAGCCTCGTCGGCGACGATCGGCTCGACCAGGCGATCCATCTGGCCCGGATCGTGCTGTCCGTCGGCGTCGAGCGTCACGACGACGTCGACGCCCACTCGCTCGGCGATGAGGTAGCCGGTCTGGAGGGCAGCGCCCTGGCCGCTGTTGACCGGATGGCTGACGACGTGGGCGCCGTGCGTGCGGGCGACTTCGACGGTGCGGTCGCCCGAACCGTCGTCGATGACGAGGACGTGAGTGGCGAGCCCGGCGACCTGGGTCGGTACCTCGGCGAGGACGGCAGGCAGGCTGTCGGCCTCGTCGAAGGCCGGGATGCAGACCAGGACGCCGCCCCAGCGTTGTCCCTCGCCCGCCTCGAGCTGGGCGGCCGAGAGGGCCCGGACCAGGCGGCTGACGCGCTGGTTCGCTCGATCGGCCCGAGCCAGCGCATAGAACACGAGGAGATAGGCGATCGCGACCGAGATCACGAGGACCGTGACGAGCCGCCCAAGGGGCTCGCCCGACAGGCCTAGGACGTCCTGGACGGGCCTGACGAGATCGGGGAACAGTGCGACCGTGAACAGGCCGACGCCGACGAGCAGGAGACCCGTCGCGGGGATGCGACTGCCGGCTCCGCGTCGTCGAAGCCGACCGATCGCGACGAGAACGATCACGACCGCGAGGGCCAGCCCGGCAAGGCGCAGGAGGCTGATCGGCATGCCGCGTCAGTGTAGCGCCGGCGACGGGTCCCTCTCCCGGTTCGGGCTAGGGCGGCGGCTCGGCGGCGGTCCCGGTCGGCTCGGCGGCGGCCTCGGTCGGTTCCTCGGTGGCGCCGATCGGCTCGGCGACAGCGTCACTCGCCGTCGCATCGGCGGCGTCCGCAACCACGGCGTCCGCGTCGACCACGGCCGGCGCGCGGGCGCGCGCCGCAAGCGCCAGCCCCACGCCGATCACCGGGAACGCGACCGCGCTGACCCGGATGAACAGGAACGGGTTGTTGAATGACGCGGCCACGACGTAGGCGAGGAAGCCCCCGAGCAGACCCGTGCCCAGCCAGCCCGGGATGCGGGCGAGCGACCGGGCCGTCGCGAGGACGAAGGCGATCCCGACGAACCCGACGATGGTCCCCTCCTCCGCGAAGAGGCGCAGCCACTCGTTGTGGGGCGAGCCGAAGAAGTCGTCGCCGAAGTCGGGTGCCAGCGACTTGTAGGCGAGGTAGCCCTGTCCGGTCAGGGGGGCCTCGCTCCACATCCTGACCGCCGTACCCCACGTGACGATCCGATCCTGATCCGACGCGGTCAGGATCGAACCGTTGAGGGCCTCGCCTCCGCCGACGGCCTGGGCCCGGAACTCGAGGTAGCGTGGCAGCACGAACGTGGCCGCCGCCACGCCCGCCACGAGGACCGCGATCCCGAGCCAACGCCGCAACCGCCAGGTCAGGACGACCGCGAACACGTAGGCCCCGAGCAGCGGCGCCCGGCTGAACGTCAGGTAGTGCGCGATGACCAGCGGCACGAGTCCGATCAGCGCGAGCGCCTTGAGTCGGAGGTCTCGCGCCAGGAGCACGGCCGCCGCGAGCGCGGCGGTCGGCACGATGAACTGCGCCGACAGCGCGTTCGGCGAGGGGATCGTGCCGGCGAGGCGAGGCCCGTAGTCCTTCCAGAACCCGACCCATTCGAACCTGCCCCCGGAGAGGAGACCCGGCGAGGCGTACTCGGCGAGCGCGGCCGTGGCGCTGACGACGGCCACGATGCACGCGACGATCAGGACCCGCATCGAGCCGCCGCGGGCGGTCCAGACAGCGGCGATGAGGAGGATGACCGGGCCGGCCATGTTGTTGAACCACGACCGGGCGGCGCGCCACGCCGTCTCGTCCGGGAAGCGATCCGAACGAATAGAGGACGCCGAGGGCGGTCCCGATCAGCAGCAGGAACGCGAGCCAGACGGCGATCGACGGACGCCATCGGAGGCGATCGGCGGCGATCCGGACCAGTACGCCGAGGGCCAGCGGCATCAGCACGACCTCGCGCAGGGCGAGGGCTCGCGGCAATGGGTCGGGCTCGTAGAAGACCGAGCTCGCCACGAACACGACCAGCCCGGACAGGGGGGCGACGAGTGCCAGGGCGCCGGCCACGATCACCCACGCGAGATAGATCCGCCCGTCCACGCCGGCCGTCGAACGGATCGCGAACCAGGCGACGACCATCGCGATCTCGACGACGATCGCAAGGTGCCAGCGCGTCGCGGCGGCCCGGGTTTCGGACCAGATGGCGCCGTAGAACTCGGGGATCCCGCCCAGGCGGCGATCGAGCGTTCCGGCGTCCGATTCGGCCATCGCCGACAGTCTACGCAGCCGGGGGCGCGCCGCCGGTCCACGCGAACAGCAGGAGACGGCCGTCGTCGAATGAGCGGACGAGGCGCAGGCGGGGGTCGGCACGCAACGCCTGCACATCCGTCCCGAACAGGATGTAACCACCCAGATCGGTGCCGTTGGGACCCCTGGTCGCCACGAGCAGGTGCGTCACGCCCTCGCGGTCGAGGAAGCTGGCGGCACCGGGCGCGCTCGGTGTGCCGAAGACGACGCGGGCGCCGAGGCACAGCGCGGTGGACTCGGCGAGGAACCTCGGGTTCTCCAGGTAGACCGCCCGCCCGTCCACGATCCCCACACGATGGGCCACGGCCGCGACGGCCCCGTCCGTGTAGGCGTTGGTGAGGATCCGCGCGTCGGGCGGCAGGTTGGCATCGATCCAGTGATAGGCGTCGTAGCCGGTCTGGCTGAGCGCAGCATCGCCGCTGTCCGCGGTCGCGACCGCGAGTGGCGAGGCCGAGACGGCCCCGGCCGTGAGGAGCGCCAGTGCAAGACCGGCCGCGAGCGCCCGGCCGCGCCCGGGCAACAGCGTCCGCCAGCCAGGCGCGAGCAGTCGCCCGACCGCCCAGAGGGCGCCGGTCATCGACACGACCGGCAGGAACAGCAGGTAGGGCATGAGGCGGCGTCCGCCGGTCCGCTCCGGCACGTACGTGTGCGAGACGGCATAGAGCAGCAGGCAGCCCGCGATCAGCACGCCGCCGAACACCGCCCAAGCGACCACGAACCGACGTCGACGCGCATCCAGGAAGGGCCAGGCGACCAGTGGGGCAAGGAGCAACAGGCCGAGGACGGCCAATCCGGACCGCAACCGGCCATCGAGGCCCGGCCAGATGAGCGCGATGGAGCGCGGCAGGAGCAGCGTGTCGGTGAAGGCATCTGGCGGTGGCTGTCCCTGGAGTGCCGGGGCCACTGACGCCACGTAGAAGTCCCAGGTGGGATCGTCGGTGAAGGTCCAGCCGGCCGGGATCTCGGCGGGCCGGCCGTGCGCGATGTCGGTGGCCGGCGGCGCGGCCTCGCCGACGGCATAGCCGAGGATCCGGCTCTCACCCGTGAACGCCCAGCCGCCGGCGGCTCCGAGCGCCGCACCACCGGCGATGAGGAGACCGCCAGCGTCGGGGCCGCCAGGGCATGGCGCCAGCCACGGGTCCGAAGGCCCAGCCACGAGCCGCGACCGCCCGGCACGACCAGGGCACGAGCGAGCCCGATCCCGACCAGCGCGGGCGCCAGGATGAGGAAGACCTCGGCGTGGCTGAGGAAGACCAGGGCGCAGCCGACGAGCGCCACGCCGAACGCGCGACGGCTCCGCTCGGCGAACGCCCGGTCGGCCGCCCACAGCGTGAAGAGGGCCAGGACGAGCGCGATCGTCTCGGGCCGGTAGCCGTCGAACTTCTGGGCCAGCCGAACCGTGCCGAGCAGCAGGATCGCGCCGAGCAGCGCGGCCCATCCGGACACCCAGCGACGGAACAGCATGGTGGCGAACAGCAGGCCGAGCGCGAGGGTGACGAGCCGGTAGACCTCGAGATCGGTCAGCAGGTCACCGGGCAGCAGCAACAGCGCGGCGGCGGTGTGCGCGGTCACGGGCAGGTAATCGGTCTGGAAGGGTCGCAGCGCCCCCCACTCGGGCAACTGCGACGGGATCGCTCCGAGCTGGGCCATCGCCTGCGCCAGGTTCGCGTAGTACCAGGTGGTCGAACTCTTCGGCAGCAGGTCCGGCCACGCCGCCGCCGCCGAGGGCACGACGATGAGCGCCCCCGCCAGGAGGACGCCCCCAACAGCCGCGAACCACCAGCGGAGCGCTCGCGACGTCGGACGGACGAAGCGGGGCCGATGGACGGCGAGACCCAGCAGCGTCAGCCCGACGAGCGACGCGAGGAGGGCCGGCACCGTGAGCACCCCGAACCGGGCGAGGAGGGTGCACACCAGCAGGGTCGCCAGTAGACTGACGCCGGCCGCCCGACCCACCCTCGAGAGGGGTGTCGAGGCGCCCGGCAGGACCACCGGCCCAAGCGCGGCGCCGGGCAACAGGAAGAGGAGGAAGGACACCATCGTCGCCCAGACGGCTGAGGCAACGAGCGCGATGGGATCCATGGAGCCTCGGTCTTACCTCGAACAGGGCGCGTGACCAGCGACCTGGCGGTCGGCCGCCGCGTGTCGGGATCGGTCCGGAGTGTACGACAGCGCCTCGCGGCCATCGCCCAGGCGGAACGTTGGCTGGGCGCTCTCCTGCTCGGCACGATCGCGGTTCACGGGGCCCGGGCGCTGGCTCCGTTCTATACCGGCGGTGACCTGCTCTACCACTGGGGTCTGACGAACACGATCCTGCTGGGCACCTTCCCGCCCGAGGGGCCATACGCAGGCCTGCCGGCCTACTACCCGCCGGGATTCCACCTCCTGCTGGCGGGGCTGAGCCGGCTTGCTGGGGACCGACGCTCCGACCGCGACCGCGCTGCTCGGGCTGGCCTTGCTACCGGTCATCCCGCTCGGGGCGTATCTTCTGACCCGGCGCCTGACGGGGCGGCGGGACGTGGCCCTGGTCGCTGCAGTCCTGACGGCGTTCGCGGGCGGGTTCGACATCTCGGCCGACCGGTTGTGGGTCAACTCGATGTTCATGGTCGGGCAGGCGTTCTACCCGATCTACCCGCGCGATCTCGTGTTCGGGCTGTTGCCGTTCGCGATGCTGGCGTTCCTGCGCGCCACCGACGACGGCCCTCGCGCGGTCGCCTGGGCCGCGCTCGCCGGCGTCGTGCTGGGCCTCTGCGGCCTGATCCAGATCCAGTTGCTCATCCCGATCCCCATCACGCTGGCCGTCCTGGTCGTCGTCCTCGGACTCCGTCACCCGGGCCGGTGGCGGCGCTTCATCGGCGCCCTGGTCGTGACAGGCCTGGTCGGGATCGCGCTCGTCACGCCATGGCTCGGGTACCTCGTTGGCGCGATCCGCTCCAACGGCGGCGTGTCCATCGACTCATCGGAGGACCTGCTGCCGGTCCGAATCGGCTTCTGGCAGTACCCGATCGAGTTCGGCCTCGTCCTCCCGCTGACGATCCTGGGCGCCGGCGTCGCCCTATCCTTCCTCCGACGGGCCGGTGGGCCGCTGCCGTACGACGAGCCCGGCCGATGGGCGCCGCGCCCCCTTGAGGCACCGATCCTTCTGCTGCCGTGGTGGCTCCTGCCGTTCACACTTGGCGTGCTCTACCAGCCCACCTGGCCGCTGGAGGACGCCCTCCGCCCGCAGCGGATGTGGATGGTGTCCAGCCAGCCGGGACTCATCCTCGCGGCGATCGGACTGGTGGCGCTGGCTCAGGTCCTCGTTCGGCGACGGCCGGAGCGGGCCAGGCTCGTCGCGGGCGGGCTGGTCGTGACCTTGCTGGTCGCTTGCCTCCCGACGACGGCTGCCACGGAGCGTTTGCTCTGGACCACCTGGACGGTCCCGCAGTACGCCCACCTCCGGCTGGGACCCGACCGCGTGCCGGACATGTCCGCGGTCCTGCCCCTCCGGGGGCCGAGACCGACGGTGCTCACCTACGAGGACTGGTCGTCGCTGGTCTGGTACGAGACGGGTGCGGCGGTCGTCGCGGTCGACCCGCCCGGATACTCGAAGCTCGCCTTCGACCCCGCGGTCTTCACGGGCCACGGGCAGGCCGCGCGCCGGGCCGACCTGGCGGCGGGGTTCCGTGGGGACATGGCCGCCCTGACCGGGGTGGCCGACCGCTACGGCGCGGACCGGATCGTGCTGGCCCGTCGCGACGGCGGACTCGGTCTGGTCAGCCGTGTCGCCACGCTCGCCGCGGCCGAAACCGGTGGGACGAGCGGGTCGACGCGGACGCTCCATGGCAACGGCTGGGACGCGGTCGTTCTCGAGCCGGGGGCCCGGCTGACGTTGCCACTCGCCCTGACCGGCCAGCCCATCGCCCTCGAGGTGCGAGTGCTCCCGGAGATCACGGTCGACGTCGCTGGCGACACGGGCCAGGGCGACGGCGCCCGCGCCGATCCGAACGGCCCGAACGCCGGAGCCCTGGGGCCCGGTGGCAGCCCGGCGGCGCGGCGGGTCCGCATCCTCGCCGGCGATCGGGTGGTCAACGAGATCGCGGTCCCCTTCACGGGCAGCAGCGACTTCACGGTGATCCGCTCCCAGGTCACGCCGGGACCCGGCGAGCCGCTCGTCATCGAGGGGGTGGACCGGATCGCGATCCAGTCCGTCATCGGATTCGTGCCGGACGACGGCCCGCCACCCGGCTGGCTGATCCTGACCGAGACGGATGACGCGGTCGTGTGGGCCAGGGCTCGATGATCCGCATCCTTCGGCATCCGCTGGTCTGGATCACCATCTCCTGCGCGTTGCTGGCGCTCGTTGCGTGGCGGGCCCGGCCCTGGGAGCTGGGCGACCGGCTCGGCACGGCGGACAGCCGGGCGATCGCCCTGGCCCTCGCCCTGAACCTGGTCATCGTGGTCGCCTGGGCGGTGCGTTCTGCCGGTCTGCTGGCCGCCGCAGGGCGGCCCGTCCCCGTCGTCCCGCTTCTCCCGATGACCGCATTCGCCAACACCATCAACAACGTGACCCCCGGATCGGTCGGCGAACTGGCCCGGCTCTATCTCCTGCGCGCGCATCACGGCGTCGAGTACCGGGTCGGCGCGTCGGTCGTCCTCATCGAACGGTTCATCGCCATCGCCTATCTCGGTGCGAGTGCGGCGGTCCTGTGGGTCGCCTGGTGGCTGGCGCTCCCGCCGATCGTGACCGGCGTGGCCCTCGTGGTGGTCATCGCGCTGCCGAACCTGTTCTACCGGGTCGGCGGGCGTCCATCGGCCCTGATCCGCGTGCTGCCAGTGGGGTGGTTGCTCGGACGCGAGCGCTGGTCGGCGGCCGGACAGGCCCTCGCCCGCGTCGACGACACGGTCGCCCGCATCCTGGGCGACCCGGGGCGGGCCCTGGAGTTCGGCGCGTGGACGGCGGTCATCTTCGCCGCGTACACGGCCCAGCTGCTGCTCGTCGCCGCGGCCATCGGCGTCGCGCCGGACCCGGGCGCGGCGTGGGGGGCCCTCGGATTGGGCATCGTGGCCGGGGTCGTCTCGCTGCTGCCGTTCGGGCTGGGCTCGACCGACCTTGTCGTCGCGGGACTGCTGACCGCGTCCGGCGTCCCGTCCGCGGAGGCGGTCGCCATCGTGTTCGGCTACCGGATCGTGTCGACGTTGCCGCTCGGCCTCCTGGGCGTGGCCTCGTACGCGCTGCTGTCCGCGAGCCTGCCCGAAGGCCGTGCCGACGTCGCGGCGAGGGCCGCCAGCGACGCCTTGCAGGCCGAGCGAGCCGAGGGAGCCGGGTGAACGTGCTCGCGTCGCTGCTGGTGCTCGTGGCGTTCGGTGTGGCGGCCGCCCTTGCGATTCCGGCCACCCGGCGGACCGGGCTCGGCATCTGGCACCCGGTGATCGCCTGGCTGGTCCTCGACGCGGTCTTCTTCGGCGTCGGCAGCATCCGATTGGCCATCGACGACCGGGTCGGCCCAGCCCTCTATGTGGCCGGCTGCACACTGGCGCTGGCCGTCGGCGTCGCGGTCAGCGAACGACTGGCAAGCCGGCGGGCCACGGTCGGATCGGGCGCGGCGCCGGACCCGAGCCCCGAGACCTCGCGCCGAGCCGGCGACGCGGATCACGGCCGTGGCGGCCCGCGGTCGCCATCGGCCTCGCGGCGCTGGGCCTGGCCCTGGTGCTGCCGACCCTCCTGCGCGTGGGCCTGCCGGCCCTTGCCGATGACATCACCGGTGCCCGGAGCGAGCTGACGGGGCTCACCGTCCAGGAGCTGCGCGTCGCATTCCCCGCGCTCGCGCTGGGCCTCTTGCTCACGGCGGCGGGGCGTCCAAGGGCATGGCAGGCCGCCTCGTACGCGGCCATCGTCGGCCTGCTCGTCTTCGATCTCGCGCTCGCAAGCCGCTACCTCGGGGCGGAGCTCGTGGCCGTCCTGCTGGTCGGCGTCGGGTTGGCCGGATGGCGTCTGCCCTGGCGCTGGCTGGCCACGGTGGCCGTCATCGGGATCGTCGCCTTCGGAGGCATCCAGGTCCTGCGTGCCTACGACCAGGCGGCCGGGCGCGAACTCGCGTTCGCGGTCGAGCGCACGGTCAACCGGGTGATCCTCATCCAGCCTCGAACGCTCGAGGCCCTCCAGGACGTGATCCCCGACGAGCAACCCTACTTCGGCGGCCTGACGTGGGCGCGCCGCCTCGGACCGATGTTGGGCCGGCCGGACATCCCCAACCTCGGCTACTGGATCTACCCGCGCGTGTTCCCCGGCCAGGATCCGCCGGGCTACCTGGCGCCCGGCATCATCGGCGAGGCCTGGGCGAACCTCGGGCCGGCCGGGCTGGCGCTCTTCGGGCTGCTCGGCGTCGGCATCGAGCGCCTTGGGGCGGTCCTTGCCCGCCGGCGTCGTGGGACCGGCGACATCATCGCCGGGGCGCTGGCCGTCGTGTTCGTGGCGCGGACCCACGCGCTTGGCGTCAACGGGCTGGCCGTGCTGCTGGTCCTGGTCATCGCCTGGCGGCTCCTGGCGGCGGGCGGCGTCGGCGGCGCTGTGGCGCGACGTCAGGGCGGCCGATGGCGTGGCGGATCTGATCGCCGGCCTCGCCGCTGGCTGGACGACCGCTTCGTCGCGGCCGGGCTCGTCGCGCGCGATCGTCGCGGTCGTCCTGGTCCGGACGGCGCTCACTGGGCTGGGCGCCGGTCGGCCGCCGACGACGCCCTCTACCTGTTCGTCGGCCTCTCGGTCTTCGCAGGCCAGGGCCCGGTGACCCCGACGGGCGACGTCCTCCTGCTGCGCTCGCCGCTCTACCCGGTGATCCTCGCGACCGGCAGCACGCTCGTGGGCGGCGACCCGCTCGACGGGGCTCGAGCGGTCGCGCTGGTGCTCGCCATCGTGTGCCTGCTTGGGAGCCTCCGGCTCGGCTGGTTGCTGGCCGGGGCCGGTGGAGCGGTCGGCACGGCGTTCGTCCTCGCTGCGGTACCCGATCGTGTGGCGCCTTATCCCGACGCTCCGGATCGACCTGCCACAGACAGCCGGCGTCATCGCCATCCTGCTCGCGACCTGGCGACCGACGACCAGGCGCTGGGCGCTCGGCGGCGTCGCTGTTCGGGTTGACGGTCCTGGTCAAGGAGACGGTCCTGCCGTTGGCGCTGCTGCCGGTGGCGCTCGTCGGCATGCGGCCCGTCGCGGCGGGTGGCGACGCTTTGGGGCGCGTCTACCTGGGGGCCGCGCTCCTGGCGGCCGGCTGGTGGTGGGTCGCGGTCTGGGTCGGGGACGGGGCCATCTTCCCGCTCAACACCCTCGCGGTCGTGGGCGCACGCGACGTCGCACGCGGTCTCGGCATCGGGCGCGTGATGCTGCTCCTGGGTGGCTGCCGCGGTACTTGGCTGGGTCGGGATGGTGGTCCGTGCCCGCACCGAACTCGGCCCGAGGCTGCTGGTCGTGGCCGGAGCGTGCCTCCTGCCGGCTGCCGCCTACGCGGCGTCACAGAGCCTCGATCCGCGGAACTACGCCGGGCTCGCCGTGCTCTCGGCCGTCGCGCTCGGGGTCGGGGGCGCGATGGCGGTGCGGGTCCTGCTGGCCCGGACGGGCAGCCGGCGCCTCGCCCGGGCGAGCCTCGTGGCGCTCGTCATGCTCTCGGTCGGCGGCGGGATCGCCGCCGGACAGCGGTCGGTCGGACCGGCCCCACCGCCGGGCACCGCCGACGCGCTGGCCGCCTGGCTGCGGGCGAATACCACCGAGGGCGACCGGATCGCCATGACCTTCCGTGACCGAGAGAGCATGGCGCTCCGCCTGTTCGGGGTGGTCGAGGTGGCCAACCTTCCGCTCGTCCGCGTGAACCCGAAGGACGATCCCGGCGCTTTCCTGTGGATGGGCCTGCGCGATCGCCAGCTGTTCGGCTACCGACGGGCCGCCTGGACCCGGGTCCTGACCAGCCCGGCGGCGAGGTATCTCGCGCTCTCAGGGCCCCACCCGTTCCACCCGACGGAACTCGTGCGAGCCATCGTCGCGGGTCGGATCCCGGGGCTCGACCGGGTCGCGTGGTTCGACGAGGGCACGGACCATGCCGACGTCTTCGTCGTCGACGCGGCGGCGCTCGCGCTGACGCCCGGAGCCGTCTCCACGTCGCTCTCGTCCGATGCGGCCCTCGCGTGGCTGGATCTCGCGGGACCCGTCCTGGGGAAGGACGTCGCCGCGACCAGGCTCCTGTCAGCGCGACCGGAAGTCACGGGGAGTTCGCTGCCCGCGCTCCAGGCCCGTCTGGGAACGTGTGCGGTGTCGTCGGCGCCCGATGGCCCGGTCACCCTCGGGACGGCGGACGCCTGCGGCGGTTGACGTTCGAGTTCGGTGGTGCGAGGCTGCACCTGACCCCCGTACCGTCGGCGATGGCCCCACAGCGGCATACCCCGCTTGCCCCCACGCCGCCATGCTGCTTGCAGCAGGCACTCATCCCCGACCATCCCGGAGCGTCTACCGCATGATCCAGCCGACCCCGCGCCCCCGCCGCATCAGCCGAGTCCTGGCACCAGCCGTGCTCGCGTTGCTGACCGCCGCCTCGCTCGGCTCCGCCACGGCAAGCGCGGGCGCGTTGGCCGCCGGCTCCGATCCGCTGAGGTCCCTCACGGCAGCCCCGTCGACCCCCATGGTGCTCCAGAACGTCAGTCTCGCGGACATCGTGGCCAACAAGCGCGGGATCTGCAACGGCGGGTTCACCCACGTCATGAAGAATGCGGCCGGACTGAACAACGCACGCAACTACCTCAACGCCGCGCAGAAGTGCGGCCTGAAGGTGATCTTCGTCTTCCCCGACACGGTGAACTACACGACGGGCAAGGTCTATCCGTCCCGGGTCGCCAAGTGGGTGAAGGTCGTCAAGAGCCATCCCGCACTCTTCGGTTACCTGACCGTGAAGGAGCCGTCCTGGCACCACATCTCCGCCACGGAGATCCGCTCCCTCTACTCGGCCTTCCACAAGGCGGATCCGAACCATCCGGTCCTGGCCCTCTTCGGGGACATCCCGCACTTCAACAAGGCCGGCAACTACTGGCGCCCCGGGATGGCGGACATCCTCGTCGTCGACTGGTATCCGGTCGAGACCGCCCGCAACGGCTGCTCGAGGACGGGCTTCGACGTCCAGACCACCGGCGCCACGCACCTCAGGAACGTGCGGTCCGTCGTCGACTCGAGGACCCCTGGCACGCCGATCTGGCTGATGGTCCAGACACACAAGAACCTGGCCCCCTCGTGCCACAAGAAGCAGCATCCGACCCAGGGCCAGCTGCGCAAGCAGGTTCGCGACGGCTTCACGTACGCGAAGGTGGAGGGCATCGCCTTCCATACCTTCGACAACTCCAGCTATCAGATGGACGAACGGCGCGATCCCACGATGGTCGGCTGGATGCGCACGATCGCGAACGAGGTCCACGCCGGCACCTTCCAGTAGTAGCCGGACGGCCTCAGTAGGCGGGCGGGGCCACGGTCGGGCCAGGGGCCGCCGGCGCCTGGCTGGGTGCGAGCGATCCCGACGGGGCGGCCGTCGCGGGCCACGTCCCGAAGGGCCGCTCCTTCGGGAAGTACTTCTTGATCCACGCCTTGCACTTGGAATAGACCAGGTGGTAGTCGTAGCCGGTCGCCCGAACTGCGTAGGACTTCGGCCCGAAGACGACCCGCTTCGACTTGCTGAGATCGACGTGGCGGTAGAGCTGGAAGAGGTCGGTCATCCGATCGAGCGGCAGGTCGGTCCGGACCGTGTCCCGGGCGATGCTGATGAGCTTCGGTAGGTCGTCGATACCGCGTTTGCGCACCTTGTCGAAGGCGGCCATGACGAGCATCTGCTGGCGGCGGGCGCGCCCGAAGTCACTGTCGCCCTTCCGGCTGCGGGCGAAGATCAGGGCGCTCGCGGCGTTGAGGTGGCTCTTGCCTGCGGGCAGGCCCCAGCCGCGGGTGTGCCCGTTCACCCAGTAGTAGGGATCGTAATATGCCTGCTTCAGGCGGACGTCGACCCCACCGACGGCCGCGACCAGGCGCTGGACGCCGTCGAAGCCGATGAAGACATAGTTGTCGATCTCGATGCCGAACGCACGCTCGAAGGCCTTCATCGTGTTCGCGGCGCCGCGGTTCGTCCTCGACT
Organism: uncultured Chloroflexia bacterium; assembly: GCA_963764515.1. Taxonomy (GTDB): domain Bacteria; phylum Chloroflexota; class Limnocylindria; order Limnocylindrales; family CSP1-4; genus SPCO01. The sequence continues at coordinate 530,318 of CAVXSS010000001.1, forward strand.
GCAGGTACTGGTAGAGGCCGTTGACCTTGTTCCCGAACGTCCCGGTGACGGGCATCGGGAAGTCGACGACGTCGCGCGGCACGCTGAACGCGGCGGACCGTCCGGTCGTCGGGTCGACCGACACCACCATCATCGCGTCCGTCCGGTTGCCCGGGTGGGCGGGACGATAGTCCGATCCCAGCAGGAGCAGGGTCAGGCGGCCATCGTTGCCCAGCAACGGGTCGGCTGGGGGCGGCGTCGGTGCGACGGATGGCAAGGCGCTCCCCGTCGGCAGTGGGAGCAGTGACGGCGACGGCGAGGGGCCGGGCGGCGCATCGGTCGGGAGCGCCCCGATATCGTCCCCGGTGGGACTCGGCTGAGCCGGTTGGCTGGGCGCGATGCCGACCGCGGCGAACACCACGGCGACGACCACCACCAGCGGCAGGATGAGCCCGCCGACGGCCGCGGCCCGGGCTGCCCCGGACATGGCCGCCCACGCAGCTCTGATCCTCGACATGCCCGGACCCTATCAGACCGCACCGAAGTGAACACCCGTACGATGGTCACGGGCGCGAAGGCACACGCTCAGGCTCGTGTGCCTCGGTACAATCGGATGCGACTCTAGCGCGCTCGTGGAGGACCGGACCTGATCCGTCGTCACGCTGCCGCATTGCATCTTGCGCTGATGCTCGCCGACGCGACCACCGCGTTCGCGCTGTTCGTCGGCCTGTCGATCCTCCGGTTCGGGACCGACGCCTGGGAGCGGATCTGGGCTTCGGCGGGTATCGATGCCCGGCTGGCGGCCTTCCTCTACAGCCTGGCGCTCGTCGCGGTCCTGTGGGTCCAGGGCCTGTATCGACTGCGCGTCCGATGGTCCAGGCGGCGCGAGGCGCTCGACGTCACGTTCGCGGTCCTGCTGCTGGCGGTCGTCGTCTTCACAGCGCTCTTCCTGTTCAAGCTCCCGAACGTCAGCCGGCTGTTCCTGATCCTGCTGTTCCCATCGCAGGCATTGCTGACGATCGCCAGCCGGACGCTGATCCGCCTCACCTTCCTCAGATTGCGCGCCAGCGGGTACAACCTCCGGTTCATGCTCGTCGTCGGCGCGAATCCGACCGGCGCAAGCGTTCGCCGACGTCCTGGATCGTCACTCGGACCTTGGCCTCGAGCCGATCGGTACCTGGCCGGACCCGAGGATCGCGCCAGTGGCGACGACGCTGCGGGTCCGACGACCGGTCCTCGGCGACCTGGCCGACATCGAGGCAGATCCTGCACTCCGCGGTGGTCGACGAGGTCGCCGTCTGCCTGCCGGTCGCCGACCGCGCGATGGTCGAACCAATCGCCCGATTGTGCGAAGACGAGGGCCGCGTCGTTCGTATCCCGATGCTGGGGCGGGGGTCACGCTCGCGCGGCGGCCGGACCGAGGAGGTCGAGGGGATGCGGATCGTCTCCCTCGTCTACGGACCCGATCGGACGATCGGGATGATCCTGAAGCGCGCTGTTCGACGTCATGTTGGCGGCTGGTCGCGCTGGTGATCCTGAGCCCGATCTTCCTGCTCGTCGGCCTCGTGCTCTGGGTGCGCGAGGGTCGGCCCATCTTCTTCCGCCAGGAGCGGGTCGGGCCTCCACGGGCGGCCATTCACGGTCGTGAAATTCCGGACGATGGTTCCGGATGCCGAGGACCGCTCCCCGAGGTCGAGCCTCAAGCGAGACGCGCGGCCCTGCTTTCAAGCTGAAGGACGACCCGCGCGTGACACGGGCGGGTCGGCTCGCTCCGCAAGGCCAGCATCGACGAGCTGCCGCAACTCTGGAACGTCCTGACGCGGTGAGATGAGCCTCGTCGGACCGCGCCCGGCCCCTCCACGCGAGGTTGATCGACTATGACATCTGGCACCGTCGCCGTCTGTCGATGAAGCCCGGGCATCACGGGGCTCTGGCAGGTCGAGGCGCGCTTCGAGAGGCGATTCGACCATCGGGCCGCCTCGACCTCGACTACATCGACCACTGGTCGCTCTGGCTGGACGCCAAGATCATCCTGCGGACCATCCCTGCCCTGGTCGCCAACCCAGGTCGCTGACCCGGGGCTTCCGCCTACGGCGCTGTCGACGTCGAGGGCGAGGGGCTCGAGACGGCCGGCGGCACGTAGTAGCGGCTGTCCTCCCCGAACAGGGCCACCGACAGGGCGGCCAGGCGCTTCATGTCCAGCTTGAGGATGTAGATGCCGCCGGTCGTGCTCGAGTCCGGATGGTTCGAGTACGGCGCGTTGAGGACCTTGCGGGTGATGTTCTTCTCGTCGACGCGCTTGGAGATGTCGAGCATGTCACTGAGCCGGTCGGGCGGGAAGTTCGTGATGAGCGTGTTCTTGGCGGCGTCGAGGATGTCGGGCAGCTTCGGGAGCATGGCCGGGTCCGTGAGCTTCTGCTCGAGCGCGATGAGGAGCTGTTGCTGGCGCCGGGCGCGCGAGAAGTCGCTGTCGCCGATGCCCTTGCGGGAACGGACATAAGCGAGCGCGGTCTGCCCGTCGAGCTTGTGCTTGCCCTTGGTCAGGTGGAACCCGATCCGCCCGTCAGTCCAGCCGCCGTACCCCGGATCGTTGATCTCCCTGGGGTTGTCGATGGTGACGCCGCCGACCCGGTCGATCATCTTCGAGAAGCCCTCGAGATCGACCGCGGCGTAGTAATGGATGGGCACGCCGATGAGGAACCCGAGTTCTTTCTCCAGGGTGGGCAGGCCGCCGTCCGGGAACTCCTTCTTGTGGGTGTTGGCGTAGGTCATCAGGCTGTTGATCTTGCCGACGAACGTCTTCCCATTGGACAACGGGAAGCGGGCGATGTCGCGCGGGAAGCTGACCATGGCGACCTTGCCCGTCGTGGGATCGACGCTGACGAAGAGGAGCGTGTCGGTCAGCGCGTGATCGCGCGTCGCGGAGGAGTCGATGCCGGTCAGCAGGAAGTTGATGCGCGATTCGCGCGTCTCGGGCGTCGTCGCGGGGGTCGCGACGTAGTCCCCGTTCGGGCTGCTGGCACTGGGCTGGACGGGCAGATCAGGTCCCTCGCTGGCAACGAAGATCTGCGAGCCCGCGTCGTAGAACGACCACGCCAGGTTGGCCGCGGCGACGTGCACGACGATGACGACAAGGGCGAGGCCTGCGAACGTGGCGAGGGGCCGCGGCTGCCGCCACGAGCGGTCACGCTCGGTGTTGGTCAGGGCATCGCCCATGGACACGAGCCGCCACAGCCCGAGCAGGCCGATCAGGATGACGATGGTCAGCGCGGTCGATGGCGTGAAGAGGCTGATGACGACGTTGGTCACGCCGCCCATGACCTGGACGACCGCGACCAGCGCCACCGCCGCGACCGGCAGGGCGAAGATGACGGCGCTCCGTCCGAACCCGGCGTACCACTGTCCGAGGCCAGGCCACAGGAAGGAGAGAAAGGTCGCGAGCGTCGGGGAGCGGCGTTTCCGAACCCCGCTGTATCCGTCACGCAAAGCGGCAGGAGTCTAGCACGGGATCCCGTTCCACCCCTTCCTGAGAGCCTCGCCGCGACCCCGCCCAGCGCGGCCGGATGGGCGGCTTGTTACGCTGTTGAGGTGGAAGCCCCCAGGCGACGCGTCGCCGTCATCGGCGCCGGCTATGTCGGTCTCGCCACCGCCGTCGGGCTCGTCGACTCGGGTCATACGGTCGAGCTGGTCGAGACGCGATCCGACCGCCTCGCAGTTCTCCGGGCTGGTCGGTCCCCCATCCACGAATCGGGTCTCCCGGACGCCCTCGCTCAGGCCCTCGAACGTCATGCGCTTCGCGTGTCCGAAGCCGTATCCGAGGACGCCGAGGTCATCCTGGTCTGCGTGGGAACGCCGATCGGGTCCGACGGGCGGAGCGATCTCACGCAGTTGCACGGCGCGATCGCGGGTCTCGCCGATGTCGCCGGCCGCGGCGTGCCGATCGTCATCCGAAGCACGGTGCCGCCGGGTGCGACCCGCCTGACTGCGGCGGCGACGGGCGCGCGCACGACCCACCTCTTCACGAACCCCGAATTCCTCCGCCAGGGCACGGCTCTTGCCGATGTCGCGGCTCCGACCAGGATCGTGATCGGTCGATTCCCCGATGCCGATCCGAGTGCTCTCGCATGCGTCGTCGGCCTGTACGACCGAATGACCGTGCCCATCCTGATCGTGGATGTCGAGGCGGCGGAGCTCATCAAGAACGGATCGAACGCGTTCCTGGCCCTGAAGCTCTCGTTCACCAACGAGATGGCGGCCATGTCCGAGGAGTACGGGACCGACATCGGCGCGGTGCTCGAGGGCATGGGTCTCGATCCCCGCATCGGCTTCGACTACATGCGCCCGGGGTACGGGTTCGGTGGGAGCTGCCTACCGAAGGAGCTCCAGGCACTGGCTGTCGCCGGGTTGGATCGGTCGCTGCCGATGCATGTCACGGTTGCGGCTGCCGCGGCCAATGGGGCGCAGCAGCATCGCTTCGCGGATCGGATCGGCCGGATCCTGGGCGGTTTCGCGGGACGCCGGATCGGACTGTTGGGCCTCGCGTTCAAGGCGGAGACCGACGACGTCCGCGAGTCACCCGCCCTCGCGCTCGCGGCGCGAATCCTGGCGGAAGGTGCAGACGTCCGTGCCTACGATCCTGAGGCGGCGGCAAATGCCAGAAGGCAGCTCCCCGACCTTGTGACGGTCGGATCCGCCGCCGAGGCGATCAGGGGTGCCGATGCCGTCGTGATCGCGACCGAATGGCCGTGTTTCGTGGACCTTGACTGGGCTGGCCTCAAGACGACGATGCGCGCGCCACTGGTGGTCGACGGGCGCCGTCTGCTCGATCCCGATCACATGCGGTCGATCGGCTTTCGCTACATCGCGGTCGGCACCGCGGCTGAGGATCAGTCCCCGGTCACATCATGACGAGGCCGCCGTCGACCGCCAGGACCTGGCCCGTGATGTACGCGGCCTCGTCCGAGGCGAGGAAGGCGACGGCGTTGGCGATCTCCTCGGTTGTCCCGAACCGCCCGAGCGGCGTGCGGTTCGTGATCTCGTCGAGCAGCGGCTGCGGCAGGTCCTGGGTCAGCTCGGTCAGGACGAAGCCCGGCGCGACCGCGTTCACCGTGATGCCCCGCGAAGCGAGCTCGCGGGCGGTCGCCTTGGTCAGGCCGATCAGGCCGGCCTTCGCCGCGCTGTAGTTGGCCTGGCCGATCTGGCCGGCCTGGCCCGAGACCGAGGTGATGTTGACGATCCGCCCGGCGCGGGCCTTCAACATCGGTCGGGTGACCGCCTTGGTCATCCAGAACGCCCCGAACAGGTTGGTCTCGAGGACGTCGCGCCAGGTTTCCTCGCTCATCCGCATGATGAGGTCGTCACGGGTGATGCCCGCGTTGTTGACCAGGACATCGACCTTCCCGAAGGCCTCGAGGGTGGCCTTGACGGCTGTTTCGGCGGTCGCCGGTTCGCGAACGTCCCCCTGGATCGCGAGCGAGCGGCGACCCAGCCTCTCGACGATCGCCACGGTCTCGGCCGCGGCGGCCTCGTTGCCGCGGTAGGTGAATGCCACGTCGGCGCCCTGGGTCGCCAGGCGGGTCACGATCCCGCGCCCGATGCCACGCGAACCACCGGTCACCAGCGCCGCCCTGCCGCTGAGGTCGATCATGCGTGGACCTTCGGGTGAGCCCGCTCCGGTTCACCGGGCACGACGTCGTCGAGCGGCACGTCGACCAGGCCCGGCCGGGCCATCATCGCGGCCAGCGCCTCGGGGATCGGATCGACCGAATCCCAGTCGACCGGCAATCGCACGCTGATGTCATCGGGGCGGACGGCGGCATCACCGGCGATGCCGCGCGCCGGGTCCGCCGTCCATTCGATGACGACCGCGCCTGACGTGAAGCCGGCGCCGAACGCGACCAGGACGATCCTGTCGCCGACCTTGACGCGACCGCCGTTGACCGCTTCGGCGAGCGCGATCGGCACCGAGGCGGCCGACGTGTTCCCGTACTTGTCGAGGTTCACGAACATCCGCTCCATCGGCAGGTCGAGGCCCTTTGCCACGGCCTCGATGATGCGGATGTTGGCCTGGTGCGGGATGAACAGGTCGATGTCGGCGGGACGCAGGCCGGCGCGCTCGATCGCGGCGAGCGCCGTCGAGGCGAGGGTGCGGGTGGCGAACCGGTAGGTCTCCCGGCCCTCCATCCGGATGTAGTGCTCCCCGCGGGCGATGGTCTCCGCCGACGACGGGCTCTTGGCGCCACCCGCCGGCAGCCAGATCATGTAGGCGCCCTGGGGCTCGGTCGTGAGCTCGATGCCGAGGCCGCCGCCCGGCTCCTCCGACGCCGAGAGCACGACGGCTCCGGCCCCATCGCCGAACAGGATGCAGGTGTTCCGGTCCGAGTAGTCGAGGAACCGGGTCAGCAGCTCCGCCCCGATGACCAGGACATGCCGGGCCATGCCACTCGTGATGTAGGCCTGCGCGGTCGAGAACGCATACACGAACCCCGAGCACGCCGCAGCGACGTCCATCGCGGCCGCCCGCGTGTTGCCGATGGCCTCCTTGACGAGGGCGGCCGTGGACGGCATCCAGTAGTCGGGCGTGAGCGTCGCCAGGAGGATCAGGTCGATCTCGTCGGGCTCGATCCCGGCCGTCCGGATGGCGCGCATGGCGGCGACGGCCGCCATCGAGGCCGTGGTTTCGTTGGCCGCGGCCACCCGCCGCTCGCGGATGCCGGTCCGGCTGACGATCCACTCGTCGGACGTGTCGACCATCCGCTCGAGGTCCTTGTTCGTCAGCACCTGCGAGGGGGCGTACCGGCCCCAGCCCGTGACGTGGGCCTTGCGCGAGACCTGACTCACAGCGGTTCCACCTCCACCAGGGGCTGCTTCGCCTTGACGAGGGTGCCGCTGTCGGGGAGGACGCGGACGACCCGGCCGGCGAGGTCCGACTTGATCTCGTTGAATAGCTTCATCGCCTCGATGAGGCCCACGATCTGGCCCACCGCGATCTCCCCGCCGGCGCGCACGTACGGGGCCGATCCGGGTGCCGGCGAGGCGTAGAAGATGCCGGTCAGGGGTGCCTTGACCGACGGCCGGGCCATCGCGGCCGGATCGCGCCCCGCGGCCTGCGGCTCGCCGGCCTTCGATCCCGGTCCACCGGCCTCGACCGCGGCCGGTGCCGGTCCGCCGACCGCGACCGGCAGGGCCGACGGCTTGCGAAGCACCAGCCCGGTCGACCCCGACTCCACCTCGATCTCGGAAAGGTCGGAGCGCTCGAGCAGGTCGGCCAGCCGATCGATGAGGATCAGGAGCGCGACGTCGCCGTCGTCGCGCGGCGTGGGTTCGCTCGTGCCCATCGTGGCGGGCACCGCGGCCGGCTCGGCCATGGTCACGGTCTCGGTGGCCGCCGGCACCGTCTCGTCGGATGTGTGCAGCGTCTCGTCGGGGGTCGGCTCCAACTCGCCCGGCGTGGGGACGATCTCGTCGGGCGTGGGCATCGTCTCGTCGGTCATGGATCCCACCGCCGGAAGATCAGGGCCGTGTTCTGTCCGCCGAACCCGAAGGAGTTGCTCAACGCGGTCCGGATGTCGTGTCGCTTCGCCCGGCCCGGCGTGAGGTCGAGGCCGACGCCTTCGGGATCCGGGTCGTCGAGGTTGATGGTCGGCGGGACGCAGCCGTCGCGCATCGTGAGGATCGTCACGATCGCCTCGATCGCGCCGGCCGCCCCGAGCGTGTGGCCGAGCATGCTCTTGTTGGCGGTGATCGAGATCCGCCCGGCGTCCTCGCCGAAGATCGTCCTGATCGCCTGCAGCTCCGCCTTGTCACCCTCCGGCGTCGATGTCGCATGCGCATTCACGTGGTCGATGTCGGCGGCCGTGAGGCCGGCCTTCTCGAGGGCTCGGCGCGCCGCGTTGACGGCCCCGATCCCGCCGGGCGCCGGGAGCGTGATGTGCGAGGCGTCCGCGGTGGCCCCGTATCCGATGAGCTCGGCGAGGATCCGCGCTCCGCGCGCCTCCGCGTGCTCGAGCGCCTCGAGGATCACGACGCCGGCGCCCTCGCCGATGACGAAGCCATCGCGCCCGGTGTCGAACGGGCGGGACGCGCCGGCCGGGTCGTCATTGCGGGTCGACACGGCTCGCATCGCCGCGAACCCACCCACGAGCGCTTCGTAGACGCCCGCCTCGGCGCCCCCCGCGACCATGATGTCCGCGTCGCCCCGCCGGATGATCTCCGACGATTCACCCAGGGCGTGGCCGCCGGTCGCGCAGGCGGAGACCGTGGTGAAGTTCGGTCCGGTCATGCCGAAGTTGATGGCCACCTGGCCGGCACCGATGTTGGGGATGCCCATCGGGATGAGGAAGGGGCTGATGCGGTCGGGGCCGCGGAGGGCATTCGTCGAGAAGCCCTCGATCAGGGTGCCGACACCGCCCAGCCCCGTGCCGAGGATCACGCCGGTCCGCTCCGCGAGCTCGCCCTCGAAGCGGTCGGGCAACCCGGCCTCGTCGAGTGCCTGTCGCGCCGCGACGAGGCCGAACTGGATGTAGCGGTCGGTCCGGCGCTGGTCCTTGCGATCGAGGACGTGGCTCGAGTCGAAGTCGTGGACCTCGGCCGCGATGCGCGAGGTGAGGCGGGATGGGTCGAAGGCCTCGATCGTCCGCACGCCCGACCGGCCGGCCACCAACCCCTCCCAGGTGGATGCCACGTCGTTGCCGAGCGCGGTCACCGCGCCCATCCCGGTCACGACGACCCGGCGACGGTCGGTCATCGGACCAGCTTGCCGGTGCGGACCGTGGCGGCGCGGTAGACGTCGCCCGGCAGGCCGCGCGCCGAGATGGCGTTGGCGACCGTGAGCATGTCGAACGAGGTCCGCTTGATCTCGGTCCGGACGTCACCATCGACCAGGTCCACGAGGGCCCAGGACGCCGTCGGGTCGCCGTCGAAGACGTAGCCGGCCGATCCGTCGTTGACGATAAGCTTCCAGCCCAGGTCGCGCACCTCGGGCAGGTGGGTGTGGCCGCAGACGATGACCCGGGCGTCGGTTCGAGCCGCCCGCTCCAGGGTCACGTTGGCATCGAGGACCTGGTCGAACCCGTCGGTCTGCGAACCTGGCGATGCGTGACAGACCAGGACCATCACCCCGTCGTCCGCGTGGACGCGCCGCTCGGCGGGCAGGCGCCGCAGCCAGGCGATCCGTTCGTCGCCGAGCGCATCGTGCGCCCATTCCGCGGCGACCCGGAACGCCTCCGACACCCCGTCGGTCATCCACGGGAACGCGGCGGCATAGTCGAAGTCGGCGACCGCGATGTCGGTGTTGCCCGAGACGATCATGGCCCCGTCCAATTCCATCTCGCGCAGCGTGTCGACGGCAGCGGCCGGCTCCGGTCCGTTGAACACGAGGTCGCCCGCGACCGCGACCACGTCGGGCCGTGCGGCCCGGATGGCGGCGCGCACCGCCTCGAGCGCAAGGGCGTTGCCGTGGACGTCGGAGAGGACCGCCAGGCGCGTCACCGCAGGACCCCTTCGCCCGGGATGATGAACGAGATGGTCGTCTGGCAGGCGATCTCGCCGTCGACGCTCGCGACCCCCCGGCCACGCCCGAACCGGCCGCCCAGCTTCTCCATCGTGACCTCGAGGCGAAGCGTGTCACCGGGCACGACGATTCGCTTGAAGCGGGTCCCGTCGATCCCCGCGAAGAGCCCGATCCGGTCACCGAACCCGGGCTGCTTCGCGACGTATACCGCCATCGTCTGGGCGAGCGCCTCGACCTGGAGGACGCCGGGCATGACCGGCAGCCCCGGGAAGTGGCCCGCGAAGAACCATTCCGTCGCGGTGACCGCCTTCAGGCCGACGATCCGCTGGGCGCCGGGGTCGTACTCGACGATGCGATCGACGAGGAGGAATGGCCATCGGTGCGGGATCAGGGCCTCGATCTCGCGGGTCGAGTGCACGGTCGCGGGCCCTGGCTGGGCGGGCGAGGGCGCGGTCGCGGCGTCGGTCGTCGCGTCGGTCACGGGCAACTCCTGATCATGTGGCCTCCAAGTCTCGCCGAGTGCGGCCGTGGCACGCGACGAGGTCTGTGCAGGTCTGCATCCCGGCCCCGTCCCCTGTCTGCCGGTGCATCGCCGGCTGTCACGAGCGGGCGGCGGCCGCCAGGATCGCGGCACCCCCGACGCGGTCGAGCAGATTCGTCGTGAATCGGCCGTCAAGGAAGATCTCGTTGTCGAGCAGGGCCCGGTGGATGGCGACGTTCGTGACCACGCCGTCCACGACGAGCTCATCGAGCGCGACGCGCGCCCGGGCGATGGCCGTCGGACGGTCCGGTCCCCAGACGAGGAGCTTGCCAAGCAGCGAGTCGTAGAAGGGCGGCACGTCGTACCCGGTGTAGAGGTGCGAATCCATGCGCACGCCCGGGCCACCGGGGGCGTGGTAGCGCCCGACGAGGCCCGCGCTTGGGCGGAACTCCTCGAACGGGTCCTCGGCGTTGATCCGGAACTCGAGCGCGTGGCCGGTGAAGGTCACGTCAGCCTGGCTGAAGCCGAGCGGCTCCCCTGCGGCGATCCGGATCTGCGTCGTGACCATGTCGACGCCGGTCAGCATCTCGGTCAGCGGGTGCTCCACCTGGATCCGGCAGTTGATCTCGATGAAGTAGAAGCTCCCATCCCGGTCGACGAGGAACTCCAGCGTGCCGACGTTCTCGTATCCCGCCGCGACGGAGGCCCGGATGGCACGCTCGGCCAAATCCGCGCGGGCCGCCTCCGAAAGCGCCGGGGACGGGGCCTCTTCGAGGATCTTCTGATGGCGACGCTGGACGGAGCAGTCGCGCTCACCCAGGTGGACGCCATGCCCGTACCGATCGACGATGACCTGCACCTCGACGTGGCGGTTCTCGTCGAGCCACTTCTCCAGGTAGAGCGAATCGTCGCCGAAGGCCGCCTTCGCCTCGGAGCGACAGACCCGCAGGACCGATTCGAGCTCGCGCGGCGTGCGGACCATCCGCATGCCCTTGCCACCGCCGCCCGCCGACGGCTTGATGAGGACCGGGTAGCCGATCCGCTCGGCCTCGCCGAGGGCATGCATCTCGTCGCGCAGCATGCCGTCCGAACCGGGGATGGTCGGGAGGCCGTGCGCGCCGAACAACCGGCGCGTTCCCTCCTTGCTGGCGAACCGCTCCAGGACGCCGGCCGAGGGCCCGATGAAGGTCAGGCCGTAGGCCGCCACCACCTCGGCGAACGCCTCGTCCTCGGAGAGGAATCCGTACCCGGGATGGATGGCATCGGAGCCGGTGGCGAGCGCGGCCGACACGACGGCCGGTGCCGAGAGGTATGAACGCTTGGCATCGGCCGGTCCGATGCAGATGGCCTCATCGGCGAGCTGCACGGGCAGTGATTCGCGATCGGCCTCGCTGTAGGCGACGACCGCCTCCACGCCCAGTGTCCGGCAGGCGCGCAGGATCCGCAGCGCGACCTCGCCGCGGTTGGCGATGAGGATCTTGCGGAACACGCTCAGCCGTCCGAGGCCGGCGCGGTCGCCAGCTCGATGACGATGAGCTCCTGGCCGTACTCGACCGCATCGCCCGACTCGACGAGGCTCGCGCCGACCACGCCATCCACGGGCGCGACGACGGCCTGGGCCACACCGAGCACATCGATGCCGCCGAGCCGGTCCCCGACGCGGACCCGGGTGCCTGTCCGGGCCTCGGCGCGCGACCCGAAGACCCCGACCGCCGGCGAGGTCACCACGACACGCCGGCTGTCGACCCCGGCGTGCCCGTCTCGACCGTCCCGCTCCTCGCGACCCGGACCGACCGGCGTGAGGGCCGAGCCGACGCCGGCATGGGCATGTCCGCCTGCGCTCCGGCCCGAGCGTTCGGCCTTCGGCTCGCGACTGCCGCCGACCGGCCGGCGCAGGCGCACCTTCCAGGCGCCTTCGCGGACCTCGAGCTCTCCAAGCCCGGTGGCTGCGAGCTTGGCCATGAGCGAGGGGAGCAGCTCGGTCGTCAACCGCTCGATGCTCGCGTGATCGACCGACCGCTCGGCCATCCCGCGCACGACGCGGCGTGCCTCGGGCGGAGTCATTTCGGACACTGGCTAGACCTCCTCGCGCGCGGGCGGCTCGTCGCGTGACCACGAGCTGACGGCACCGCCGACCGTACGCCGACCGGGATCCAGCAGGTCGCGCAGGCGGTCCCCGATGCCGCGCCCGGACGCTGGCTGGATCTCCGGCAGTTCCGCCTCAGTGTAGGACCCGAGAGCCCGGTAGCGTTGGTAGCGCGCCTCGACGAGCTCGTCGACGGTCAGCGCCGAGAGCGCCGCCAGGCGGTCCACCACGATGGCCCGCAACCGGCGAGCGGTCTCGGCCGGGTTGGCATGGGCGCCCTCATCGGGCTCGGCCACGACGATGTCGATGACGCCGAGCTCGTGCTGCTCGGACGCCGTCATGCGCATCGCGGCGGCCGCCGCGGGTGCCTCGTCCGAGGTCCGCCACAGGATCGAGGCGCAACCCTCGGGGCTGATGACCGAGTAGACCGCGTTCTCGAGGGCGATCACGACGTCGCCGACCGCGATCGCGAGTGCCCCACCCGAGCCACCCTCGCCGGTGATGATCGCCACGATCGGGGTGCGGAGGCGGGTCATGAGGGCCACGGACCGGGCGATCGCCTCGGCGATGCCGCGCTCCTCGGACTCGGGGCCGGGGTAGGCGCCCGGGACGTCGACGAAGGTGACGACGGGCAGGCCGAAGCGCTCGGCGAGCTCCATGACCCGCATCGACTTGCGGTACCCCTCCGGATGCGGCATCCCGAAGTTGCGCCGGATGTTCTCGTCGGTGTCGGCGCCCTTCTGCTGGCCGATGACCGCGATCGGCCGGCCGTCGAGCCTCGCCAGACCGGCGACCATCGCTTCGTCGTCGCCGAACAGGCGGTCGCCGTGCAGCTCGACGAACTGGTCGGTCATCGCGGCGACGAACTCGAGCGTCCTCGGGCGTCGCAGGTTGCGTGCGAGCTGGACCCGGGCCCAGGCCCCGTCCGTCTCCCCGTCGGCGATCGCACCCAGGACGACGCCCGCGCCGTTGGGTGTCGTGCCGCTCGCCGCCGCAGCGCCCCCGTTTCCCGCGGTCCCGTCGTTCCCGGCGAGCTCCCCGACGCGGTCCGCCAGGCTCGAGAGGAACGACAGCGGACGGAAGGCCGGGAGGTCCTCGGCATCGGGTTCGACGAGGGTCGCGACGTGGTTCACGGGCAGCAGCCGGAGCAGGCGGGTGACCTCCTCGCGCAGCGCCGGCCGGGCGACCACGCGGTCGATGAAGCCATGGCTGAACAGGAACTCGGCACGCTGGAACCCGACCGGCAGCTCCTGCGCGATCGTCCCGGCCTGGACGCGTGCGCCGGCGAACCCGATGAGCGCGTTGGGCTCAGCGATGTTGATGTCGCCGACCGCGGCGAAGGACGCGAAGACGCCGCCGGTCGTCGGGTCTGAGAGGATCGAGATGAACGGGACGCCCGCGGCCCTGAGGCGCTCGATCGCCGCGAGGGTCTTGGCCAGCTGCATCAGGGCGAGCGTGCCCTCCTGCATCCGCGCCCCGCCCGACGCGCTCACGATGACGAGCGGGACCCGACTGGCCAGCGCGTGCTCGGCGGCCCGCGTGACCTTCTCGCCGACGACCGCGCCCATCGAGCCACCCATGAATCCGAAGTCCATGACGCAGATGGCCACCATGTGGCCGCCCATGGCGCCGGTGCCCCAGACCGCCGCGTCGCGCATCCCGGTGGCGGCCTGGGCCGCGACCAGCCGATCCGGATAGGCCTTCTGGTCGACGAAGCCGAGGGCGTCCACCGACTGGAGCCCTGCGTCCCGCTCGGACCAGGTCTCCGGGTCCAGGAGCAGATCGAGGCGCGACGCGGCCGATAGCCGGAAATGGTGGCCGCAGGTGGGGCAGACCCGGAGCGCCTTGTCCAGCTGCTTGTTGAAGATCTGGGTCTCGCACGAAGGACACTTGGTCCACAGGTCGGTCGGGTAGGCGTTGCGGCGGCCCCGGAACGTCGGCAGCTTGAGCGGCATCTAGACGAGCCTCGTCCGGGCGACTGCCCGGACCGCCCGGGCCATGGGCGTCCCGATCACGCGGCGCCGGCGCCAGGCGACGTAGGCCGCTCCGGCGAGCGACAGCGCCGCGGAGGTGATCGCGCCGCCGATGAGGATCGGGCGGACGAGGTCGGGGTCGTCCTCGTCGAGGCGCCCGCCATCGAGATAGGCCGCGAGGGCCTGGTCGACGGCCTCGACCTCAGCCGGGCGACGCATGGGGATGATGGCTCCCTCCGCGCCGGCGGCCACGGGGGATCGTCGGGCGAGCGCGGCGGCGGTCAGCCTCGCGGAGAGTGCCTCCTCGAAGCGGAACGAGGGATGCAGCCTGGGCAGCCGCGCCAGGCGCTCGGCCATGGCACGCAGCCCGTCGTCCGGGACGTTCGGGCGCGGGGCCAGGACGTCCGGGGACGGCACCCCCAGCAGCGAGTCGAGATAGCGGTCCGTGATGAGCGCCTCGACCTCGGTGCCGTCCCGACCGGTCGACGGCAGGGTCACCGACCGGTCTCGCCGAGATCGCGCGCGACGCTTCTCAGGGCGCGGTGGATGAGGACCCTGACCGCCCCTTCGGACCGACCGAGGATGCCGGCGATCTCGGCCGTGGACATCTCGTCGACGAAGCGCAGGACCACCGCCTGGCGGCGGTCGCCCTGGAGGCGGCCGATGGCGCCAAGCGCGGCCCGGACCTGGTCGCGTCGGGTGACGTCCGCCTCGAGGTCCATCGCGTCGGTCACGCCGGCCGCGGCCTCGAGCGGCGTCTCGGGGCGGCGGCGGGCCTGGCGGCGTCGTTCGGCCACGACGTTTCGGGCGATCTGGAACAGCCACACCCGGAACGTGGACGCCCCGTCGCCGTCGTCGGGCCTGGCCCGCTCCTCGAACCGGGGGAGGTGCGTCAGGGCGGCCAGGAACGTGCGTTCGGTGGCATCCTCGGCATCGTGCCGGTCGCGAAGCTCGTAGACGGCGTAGCTGTACACCTGGGCGACGTACTTCCGATACAGGGCCTCGAACCGTGTCGGGTCGGCCTGGGCCGCGTCCACGAGCGGGCGATCCCGATCGAGATGGACGAGGCGGCGGCGCCCGACCTCCTCCGGTCGGCCTACTCTCCACAACGCCGGACGGGCCATGGCGTTACACCGCGCTCGTGGCGGCGGTCGGGAACCGCACGTGTCCGACCTCGCCGACCAGCACCTGACGGACGCCCGCCGGCTCGGCGGGGTCCTCCACGATCAGGGCTCCGGTCGTGGCGTCCACGCCGAGTGCGCGCCCGGTCCAGGCGGCGCCGTCCGGCCGGTCGATGCGGATGACCCGGCCCGTCGTCAACTGTCGCTCGGCCCAAGCGGCCGCATCGAACCGCCCGCCCCGCAGCGAGCCGACCCGGCCTCGCAGCCGATCCGTGAACGCCGCCGCGAGGGCGATGCGATCGACCGGCCGTCCGCCCGACGCCTCTCGCAACGAGGTCATGGTGTCCGCGAGCTCCGGCGGAAACGCCTCGGCCGGCCAGTCGACGTTGATGCCGAGGCCGATGATGGCGCGGGGGTCAGGCGTGCCGAGGCCCGCGGTCTCGCCGAGGACGCCGGCCAGCTTGCGAGCACCGGTGTCGGGCGCCTCCACGACGAGGTCGTTGGGCCACTTCAGCCGGATCGTCCCCTCGGACAGGCCGGCCAGCTCCTCGGCAGCGTCGGCCATCGCCAGCGAGACGATCGCGGCCAGACGCCAGGCGAGCTCGGGTTCCAGCCAGGTCGGCCGGAAGCCCACCGAGAGCAGCAGCGCGGCGCCGGCTGGCGCCACCCAGGTCCGACCCTCGCGTCCGCGCCCGGCCGCCTGCTCGTCGGCGATGGCGAGGCACACCTCGGGCGTCCCGCCGGCCAGCCAGTCGCGGACGACGTCGTTGGTCGAGCCGACGCTGGCGAACCGCTGTGAGCGAGCGATGAATTGGTCCATGCCGCGTCCGCGTCAGCCCGCCGCGGCGACGTCGACGGCTTCGGGCCGCTCGAGTTCGAAGGCGTCGTGGAGGGCCCGGAGGGCGGTCTCCAGCTCGTCCTCCGCGACGATGCACGTGATCCGGACCTCGGACGTCGAGATCATCTCGATGTTCACGCCGGCATCGGAGAGGGCGCGGAACATCCGCGCGGCGTAGCCCGGCGCGTTGTGCAGACCGGCCCCGACGATGGAGACCTTCCCGACCGACGCATCCGTGGTCAGCTCGCGCGCGCCGAGCTCGCGGACGATCGGCTCGAGCACCTTCTTGCCTCGCGCGAGATCCCCTCGCGGCACGGTGAAGGACAGGTCTGTCGCGCCGCCATGCCCGACGTTCTGGACGATCATGTCGATGTTCACGCCCGCCTCGGCGAGCGGTTCGAAGATCGCCCGGGCGACGCCCGGCCGGTCGGGGACGTCCACGATGGTGACCTTCGCGACGTTCCGGTCGTGGGCCAGGCCGCGAACCTTGTTGCGCTGTTCCACGAGCGGGTCCTCCCTGATGAGCGTGCCGGGCGCGTCCTCGAACGAGCTGAGGACCTCGATGACGACGTCGTTGACCCAGCCCAGCTCGACCGCCCTGACCTGCATGACCTGGGCGCCCTGATGGGCCAGTTCGAGCATCTCCTCGTAGCCGATGACGGGCAGCTGCCGCGCATGCGACACGAGGCGAGGATCGGCCGTGTAGATGCCGCGGACGTCGGTGAAGATCTGGCAGCGGTCGGCCCGCAGGGCGACCGCGAGGGCGACCGCCGTCGTATCGCTGCCGCCGCGGCCGAGCGTCGTCACCTCGCTCTTGCCGACCGCCGCGGCGCTCTGGCCCTGGAAACCCGCGACGATGACGACCTTGCCGGCGTCGATCTCGGCCCGGACGCGGCGCGGCTCGATGTCGGCGATCCGGGCCTGGCCGTACCGCCCGTCTGTGGTGATGCCGGCCTGGGCCCCGGTCAGGCTGATCGCCGCGACCCCGAAGCCGTGGAGGGCCATCGAGAGCAGCGTCGCGGCCTGGTGTTCGCCGGTCGCGAGGAGGACATCGAGCTCGCGCGCATCGGGTTCGTCGGTGATGGCGGCCGCGAGGCCGAGCAGCTCATCGGTGGTATCGCCCATGGCGGACACGACGACGACCAGGTCGAGGCCGGCCGCGCGATCGCGCGCGATGCGCCGGGCCACGCGCTTGATCCGGTCCGCGCCGGCGACCGACGAGCCGCCGTACTTTTGGACGACGAGAAGGGCAGGCATCGCCGGGCATTCTACCGCCCGGGTTCGCTCGTCCCAACGATTCGTGAAGGAGGAGCCGCCCGGCCAGGGGCGTCGACAGGCCGGGCGGACCGGTGGGAGTGCCCTAGAGGCAGGCGGCCGTCATGGTGAAGGACAGCGTCGTCATGCCGGGTGCCTCGATCGTCGCGGTGCGAGTGGTGCCTTCGTCGACGAACTCGGTCAGCTCCTCGCTGCCGCCGCCGGCGACGACCACGGTTCGGTGCAGGGCCGGTTGCGAACCGGCGCCCGGGACGTCGATCGTGAAGGTCACCGGATCGCCTCCCGGCGCGTTCTGGTTCGCGACGTTCATGACGAGCGTGCCGACGGTCCCATCGCAGAACGAGTAGGCCGACGCCACAGGCTGTGCCGGCGACACGCAGTCGATGCTCCGCGTGAGCGTGACCGTGGTCATGCCCGGAGCCGCGACCGTGACCGTGCGGGAGCTGTCCTCGTCGACCGGCACGTCGAGGTTTCGGACCTCGCCGCCGAGCAGGGAGATGACCATCGAGTAGGCCGGCTGCGAGCCGGTCGCCGGCGAGGTCACCTCGAACGTGATCGGCTCGCCGTCGCGGGCGTTGTCGTTGGTCAGCGTGACCCGGATGGCCCCCGAGCCGTCGGTGCAGACCTGCGAGTCGCTGACGATGGGCACCGGGTCGGCGACGCAGTCGCCGGTGCCGGTGAGGGTCTGCGAGAACCCGGGGCCCGCTGCGGTGATGGTGCGGGTGCCGTTCTCATCGACCGGGACGTCGAGCGAGGTCGCGCTGTCGGCGGCGACCGTCACCGACTGGTTGAACGCCGGCTTGGAGCCGGCGGCCGGCGCGCTGACCGTGAACGTGAAGGCATCGCCGCCCGGGGCGTTGCCGTTGGTCAGGCCGACGCGGATGACCGCGTCCGTGCCGAGGCATGCGGACGCCGCGGTGGCACCGGGATCGGCGGGCGGCTTCGGGGTCGGAACGGGGGTCGGGGTCGGGGTCCCGCTCCCGCAGTCGCCCTTGAGGGAGAGAACCGCGAGATAGCCCGTGTGCGACCAGCGGTGCGTCTCGTAGCGGCCGTTCGCCGGGTTCGGACCCCACGGACCGGCCTTCACTCGAAGCAGCAGGCGACCCTTCGTGTTCCCCGCCAGGGTGAACGATCCTGACGCCGAGGGGAACTGGTGCGTCCTGCCCCCGATGACAACGCCCGTGGTGTGGGCCGCCGTGAGCGTGTACACGCCGGCGACATGCTTGATCGGCTCGCGCCACCCGAGCCGGTAGCTGATGGTGAGGCCCGGTTTCTGGTTCAGGCCGCGCCAGGGCGCGGCGGTCCGACCGAAGTCCGTGGTCCCATCCGTGGCGACCCATGAGAGGGCGCGCCACTCGACGACGTACTGCCCATCGACGCAGGTGGCCGACGCCGAGGCCTTGGTCGCCACGTGATGCGCGACCACCGACGGCGCTGTTCCCAGGATGGCGACCATGACGAGGAAGACGACCGGCAGACCGCGCGCGGCGGTCCGCTGTCGGCGTGGCGAGGTGAAGCGCACGAGCGACCCCCCTGACGTCATGTAGCCTCCCGCGCAGGGGTGGACCGTTCGGAAGGCGTTGGTCCCCGAGCACCCCTGTGCCGAAACTACGGGGCGCTCGCGCGGCCCACAATGTGCATAACAACCCCTAGCCGCACGCGGTACTACTGGTTGGCGCGGCGCCGCACCGTGCCGCACTGACCAAGACCCCACCGGAAGGACCTCGACAGATGTGCTTCGATCTCGATAGTCGACCGCCCGTCGCGCCGATCGCCGGCGGGGCGTTGGACACGGAGCGGGTGACGCTGACCGCCGCCGACGGCAACCGGCTCGCAGCATTCCGGGCCCGGGCGGCCGAGCCGACGGGCGCCGGGATGCTGATCCTGCCCGACGTGCGGGGCCTCCACCCGTACTACGAGGAGCTGGCCCTGCGCTTTGCCGAGCGCGGCATCGATGCCGTGGCCATCGACTGGTTCGGCCGGACGGCGGGCGCCGAACCTCGGGGCGAGGGCTTCGAGTACATCCCGCACGTCAAGGCCACGACGTGGGCGGGCATCGGCGCCGATATCGCCGCGGGCGTCGCCGCGCTGCGGGCCGCGGGTGGCGCTCGGGCCGGGGCGGCGGCGGTGTTCACGATCGGTTTCTGCATGGGCGGCCGGATGTCCTTCCTCGCCGCGACCCTCGGGCTTGAGCTGGCGGGCGTCATCGGCCTCTACGGCTGGCCCGTCGGGCCGTCGAGCAACGATGCCCCGGCCCCGGCGGACGTGGCCGCGGATCTCGGCTCGCCGGTGCTCGGCATCTTCGGCGGCGCCGACGGGGGCATCCCGCCGGTCGCCGTGGCGACGTTCGAGCAGGCCCTCATCGAGGCTGGGGTCGCCCACGAGATCGTGACCTATCCCGACGCGCCGCACAGCTTCTTCGACCGAAAGGCGACCGAATTCGCCGACGCCAGCGAGGCCGCCTGGTCGACGATCCTCGCGTTCGTCGGGACCCGGGCGGCGGCGTAGGTCCTGCCGCCCGGAACGGGACGAGCTCCGGCCGCGCCTTCCCTCAGGAGCGGCTGGTGACCTTCGCGCCCGTGTTGCGTGGCTCCACGACCGTCACCCGCCCGGGCAGGTCCAGATCGGCGGCGGCGGCACCGAAGGCCCCCTCGATCCGGGTGATGCCCGCCATCGAATCCGCGAAGGCAAGGATGGTGGAGCCGGCGCCCGACAGGCAGGCCCCCAGCGCGCCGGCCTCGCGGGCCGCCTCGATGAGCCGGGGGAGCTGCGGGTAGACCTGCGCCCGGTACCGCTCGTGGAGGCGGTCCACGGTCAGGTAGCGCAACAGTTCATAGCGCCCGGTCGCGAGCCCGGCCACCCCGATCGCCACCGCGCCCAGGTTCGCCACGGCGTCCGCGAGCGGGACCTGCTCCGGCAGCGCCCGGCGCATGTCGTCAGTGCCGAGATGCAGCTCCGGGATGAACAGGACCGCGCGCAGGTCGCGCGGAGCATCGAAGCGGACGGCCTCGACGCCGTCAAGCGTCAGCGTGCTGACCGTGAAGCCGCCAAGGAGCGCCGCGGCGGCGTTGTCGGGGTGGCCCTCGATCTCGCTGGCGACGCGGAGCAGCTCCATGCTCGAGAGCGGCTCCCCGAGGAGGGCGTTGCCGGCCACCGCGCCGGCCACCGTGGCGGCGGCGGACGAGCCCAGGCCCCGGTCGAGCGGGATGCGGTTGTGCATGACGATGCGCCATCCCACGCCGGCCGGCAGCTCGCCACGGGCCGCCTGCAACGCCGCCTCCAGCCCGCGGACGAACCGGTTGTCGCGGTCCTGGGTCAGCTCATCGCGGCCTTCGCCGTCCACGGTCAGCTCGATCTCGCCCCGGCTCCAGCCGCGGACCTCGAGCTCGACCTTGTTGGTCAGTGCGAGCGCGACGCCCAGACAGTCATACCCGGCCCCGAGGTTGGCGGAGGACGCCGGCACCTCCACGGTGATCTTGCGACCGTCGAGTTCGGCGAGCCAGTGCGCGACCATCGTCCTCCTACCAGCCCAGCGCCACGGCCACCGAACCCACGGTCGGGGCGGCCTCGATGATGGCGGGCACTTCGCGTTGCGCGGTGGTCGGGTCCTTGAGGCCGTGGCCGGTCAGGACGCACACGACCAGCATATCGGGGTCGACCTCGCCGGCGGCGGCCGCCTTGCGGACCCCGGCGACCCCGGCGGCCGAAGCGGGTTCGCAGAAGATCCCTTCGATCCGGGCGAGGTCGCGGTAGGCGGCGAGGATCTCGTCATCGGTCACGGCCGCGATCCGCCCACCGGATGCGTCGCGAGCCTCGATCGCCAGCGACCAGGAAGCCGGATCGCCGATCCGGATGGCCGTGGCCACCGTCTCGGGGTGCTCGACGCGCTGACCGTGGACGAGCGGGGCGGCGCCGGCCGCCTGGAAGCCCCACATCATCGGCGTGGTCGCCACGAGGCCGGCGGCGCGGTACTCGCGGAATCCGGACCAGTAAGCGCTGATGTTGCCGGCGTTGCCGACCGGGATGGCCAGCACGTCGGGCGCCCGGCCGAGCTGGTCGCAGATCTCGAAGGCGCCGGTCTTCTGTCCTTCGAGGCGGAACGGATTGACCGAGTTGACCACCGTCACGGGGTGGTCGTCCTGCTCCGCGAGCGACCGCACGATCGCGAGCGCCTGGTCGAAGTTGCCATCCACGGCCACGACCCTCGCGCCGGCGGCGAGTGCCTGGAGCAGCTTGCCCGTGGCGATCTGGCCCTTCGGAAGGACGACGATGACCTCCATGCCGGCGGCCGCGCCGTAGGCGGCGGCCGATGCCGACGTGTTGCCGGTCGAGGCGCAGATGATCGATCGCGCCCCCTCCTCGGCCGCCTTCGCCACCGCCAGGACCATGCCGCGGTCCTTGAACGACCCGGTCGGGTTCTGGCCCTCGACCTTGAGACGCAGGTTCGAGAGGCCCATCGCCGCGCCGAGACGCCGGGCGTGGATGAGCGGCGTCGCGCCTTCGCCGAGCGTCAGCGCGGGCGTGGCATCGGTCAGCGGCAGGAAGCGGCGGTAGCGCTCCATCAACCGGGGGCGGATCGGCGAGGCACCGATGGCGTCAGTCATCGAGGGGGTACCGAACGCCGCTCGCCGTCTCCAGGAACGGGTCCTGCCGCGCCGCGACGGGCTCACCGGGCAAGCCGCTCGCGGGCGGGCGCGGACCCCATGTGGACCCGGCCCCGCGAGCGACCGCCATCAGGTCCCCGAGCACGGCCGACGAGGTCGCGGCGCCACCCGCGCCCGGACCGTCGAACCCGACTCGACCGACCGGCACGCCATCGACCTCGATCCGGTTCCGGACGCCGGCCGTGCGGCCGAGCGGCGAATCGAACGGCAACGCCGTCGGCAGGACGGACGCGGCGAAGGACCCGTCGGGCTCCGCGGACGCCGATGCCACGAGCCGGATGACCCGGCCCTGTGCCCGTGCGTCGCGCTGGTCGGCGAGGCTCACGGTCGTGATGCCGGGACCCGCCAGGCCGGTGGCGCTCCCGGGTCGAGTCGGGACGCCCGCGGGGTCGAGCCAGCGATCGAAGGCGAGGCGAGCGAGGATGACGAGCTTGTTGACCGCGTCGAGGCCCTCGACATCGCCGGACGGGTCGGCCTCGGCGTAGCCGAGCCGCTGCGCCTCGGCCAGGGCGGTCGCGTAGTCCCGGGGCGCGTCCTCGTCGGTCATCGCGCTCAGGATGTAGTTGGTCGTGCCGTTGACGATCCCGCGGACCCGCTCGATCCGGTTGGCGGCCAGGTCCGATGCGATCGGACCGAGCACCGGGATGCCGGCACCGACCGCGGCCTCGAACCGGAGCATGGCGTCATGGCGCCGCGCGGTCGCCTCGAGCTCGTGGCCGTGATGCGCGATGACGTGCTTGTTCGCCGTCACGACGCCCTTGCCCATCGACAACGCCGCCGAGATCAGCGTGTGGGCCGGCTCGTCGCCGCCCAACAGCTCCACGATGACGTCGGCTTCGTCGTCGGCCACCAGGTGGGCCGGCGCATCGGTCAGGAGCTCGGCCGGCAGGCCCCGCGCGGCGGCTCGGCCGACGTCGCGGACGGCGATCCCGGTGAGCACGAGGGCGACGCCGTCGGACGGCCGCAGCTCCCCGGTCCGCTCGAGGAGGGCGCAGACGACCTCGCGACCGACGGTCCCCGCACCCAGCACGGCGACGCGCAGGGGGGCGCGGCTCATGACGGGAAACGGGCAGGTCGCGGCATCGGCGGAATGGTATCCGACGCCGGGCGCCGGCCGAGAGGCAAGGTCGGTCCGCTACACTCGCCGACGATGACGACGGAGTTGGCCCCCTCCCCGACCGTAGCGCCCTTGGCCGCGCCCAGGCCCCGCATCTTCTCCGGGATCCAGCCTTCCGGTGCGCCCCATCTGGGCAACGACCTGGGCGCGATCCGCAACTACGTGCGCCTGCAGTACGAATACGAGGCGATCTACTGCATCGTCGACTACCACGCGCTCACGAGCCTCCACGATCCCGACGTGCTCCGCCAGCGGACACGCGAGATGGCGGCCACCCTCATCGCCCTGGGCCTGGATCCGGAACGCTGCACGGTCTTCGTCCAGTCGCATCGACCCGAGCACACCGAGCTCGCATGGCTGCTCGCGACGGTCACCCCGGTCAGCTGGCTGGAACGCACGCCGACGTACAAGGAGAAGAAGGCCAACCAGCCCGACGACGTCAACCACGGCCTGCTCACGTACCCGGTCCTGCAGGCCGCCGACATCGTCATCTACAAGGCCTCGCTCGTGCCGGTGGGCAAGGACCAGGCGGCGCACCTGGAGCTGTCGCGCGAGATCGTCCGGCGCTTCAACGGGATCTACGGGGAGACGTTCCCGGAGCCGCAGGCGGTCCACACCGACGCGCCGATCGTGCTGGGCACCGACGGCGTCCGGAAGATGAGCAAGTCCCTCGGCAACACGATCGAGATCCTGGCCGCGCCCGAGATCATCCGCGGCCAGGTCATGAGCATGGTGACCGACACGAAACGCATCCTGCGCACCGATCCGGGCCGTCCGGAGGTCTGCAACGTCTGCCAGCTGCACCGCTTCTTCGGCGAGGACTACGAGGAGATCTGGGACGGCGAACGAACGGCCCGGACCGGCTGCGTCGACACGAAGAAGCTGCTCGCCGAGCGGATCATCGCTCACTACGCCCCGGCGCGCGAGCGCTACCTGGAGCTGATGAGCGACCCCGCCAAGGTCGAGCGCATCTTCGAAGAGGGCGCCGAGCGAGCGCGGCCGATCGCCGAGGCGACGATGGCCGAGGTCCGCGCCAAGATGGGCCTGCGCTAGCGGTCCGGATCGGTCCAGCGGCAACGGAGGAAAGAGTCATGCAGGAGGTCCAGCCGGCGGCGCGGGACTCCCGACTCGTCCGGGTCATCATGATCCTGGGGGCCGTGGCCCTCTTCTTCATCGTCCTTGGCCAGACGGCCTCGTTCCTCTCGTTCTTCAGCGACATCCTGCTGACGTTCTTCCTGGCGTGGCTTCTCGCGTTCATCATCAGCCCGGTCGTGTCGCGGATCGTCGGGATCGTGCCACGACTCCCGCGGGCCCTCGCCACGGTCATCGTCTATACGGCCGTGGTCCTCGTCCTCGTCGTCGTGATCGTGCTGGTCGCCGGAGCGCTGGCGACCTCGATCGGTGAGTTCGTCGCCACGATCCCCCAGCTCCGGAACGACATGCCGACGATCCTCAAGCCGTGGCAGGACTGGCTCAATTCGGTCGGGCTCGGCCAGATCGACATCGTCACCCAGGCGACCGCGATCCTGGCCAACCTCGACGTCCTGGCCGGGGCGCTGGTCCAGCCCCTCCAGCAGATCGCGGTCGCGAGCGTGAGCGTGATCGGCACGATGCTGATCGTGTTCTTCCTGTCCATCTATATGGTCGTCGACCGTGACCTGATCATGGCGTTCCTGTTCCGGATCGTGCCGCCGTCGTACGCCGAGGAGGCGCGGTTGCTCCAGACGTCCGTGTCTCGTTCGTTCGGCGGCTTCCTTCGCGGCCAGGCGGTCATGGGCGTCGTCTACTTCGGCGTCGCGCTGGTGACGAGCCTGGTCATGGGCCTGCCGCTCGTGTCGCTGACCTCGGCGTCGTCCGGGCTCCTCCAGGCGATCCCGTTCTTCGGACCGTTCCTGTCCTGGGCGCCGCCGGTGATCGTGGCCCTGTTCTTCAAGCCCGAGGCGCTCGTGCCGACCATCATCCTGATGCTCGCCGGCTGGATCGTCGTGATGAACGTCCTCCAGCCCCGGATCATGCAGGGCGCGGTGGGCATCCATCCGATCGTGGTCCTGGGCTCGGTCCTCGTCGGGTCACGACTCGCCGGCGTCCCTGGCGCCATCTTCGGCATCCCGGTGGCGGCCGTCGTCTCGGCCTTCTTCTTCCATTTCCTCCATCGCTCGACGGGCGACCGGACCGTCGCCGGGCGCGCGGCCAGACGGTTGAGCGAGCGCGACGGGCGGCCGGTCCACGTGCCGCGCGAACCGATCCCGGGCAGCGCCGAGGACATCGAGGAGGACAGCGACGACAGCCCCGGCGAAGACCCGCCGGACCCCGAGACGTGACCGACGACACCCAGCCGGACATGACCCGGGAGCGGGCCCGGACGGAACGGCGCGATCTCGACAAGGAGCGTGGTGAGCCGCTCGCCGGCGGCACCGCGCGAGGCGGACCGCGGGCCCTGCGCACTCATGCGCGACCGCTCGGCGAGTGGACCAGTCGGCCGCGGATCCTCGTGACGAACGACGATGGGGTCGAATCGCGCGGGCTGCTCGCCCTCAAGCAGGCGCTCGATCCGCTGGGGGACGTGACGGTCGTCGCGCCCGACACGAACCAGAGCGCCGTCGGGCATACCAAGACGCTGATGCGGCCGCTCCGCGTGCGCGAGCGGACGCTCGCGGATGGATCGCTCGCCTATTCGGTGGACGGCTCCCCGACCGATGCCGTCAGCATCGCGTTCCTCGGGTATTTCGGGCACGGGTTCGACCTGGTCGCGGCCGGCATCAACTACGGCGCGAACCTCGGCGACGACATCACATACTCCGGGACCGTCAGCGCGGCGATGGAGTCGGTCATCAACAACTGCCCCGCCTTCGCGATCTCGCAGGAGTACTACGAGCACCCCGATTTCGCCCTGGCCGCGGTGGCCGCGAAGACCGTGGCGCGGAACCTGCTGGAGCACGGCCTGTCGCGTGGCGAGCTCGTCAACGTCAACGTGCCCGCGGTGCCGATCGAGGCGTGCGAGGGCTTCGAAGTCACGCGTCTCGGCAAGCGCGTGTATCAGGACCAGCTCGTCGAGCGCCTGGACCCACGCGGGATCCCCTACTTCTGGATCGGTGGGCCGCCCCCATCCGGGCAGTCCATCGAAGGGACCGACTTCCATGCCGTCGTGAACCGCCGGATCGCCGTCACGCCGATCCACCTGGACCTGACCGGGCGAAGCCTGCTCAAGCGCCTCCGCACGTGGTCGTGGCCGCTCGAGGCCGAGTCAGCGGTTCAGGGCGCTGGCGGCGACGGACCAGGCGATGGTGGCCGCGGACCCGAGGACGCCCCCGCCTGACGGGGTCCTTGCGGCACGCGCAAGCAACCGTCTCGGGGAGCGGCCCCGCGCCGTGAAGCCTAGAGCGCGCCCGCCATGCCCGGTCGGAGCAGCCCGGCACCGAAGCCACGCAGGCCCCGGGCGATGGGCTCGCCGAGCCATTCGCGGAGGCTGGGGCGGCCGGGCGGCGGTTCCTCGATGCTGACCGTCGGCGCGCCCGCCACGCGGACACTCTGCGGGACCGACCGGCCGTGCCAGCCGAGGTAGTGGCTGGGCGTGATCCGGATGACCTGCGAGTAGGTCGCGGTGTAGTCCTCGGCCGTCAGGCCGATGCCGGCCATCTGCGTGGCGTATTTCTCCAGGTGTCCGGGCGGGAGCAGCTCCACGGTCGGCGCGTCGAGGATCTCCGCGTGGCCCTCGAAGAGCCCGATGTCGAAATCCTCATCAGGCTCGCCGACACCCAGCATCACCTTCGAGCCGGCCTGGACGTTGCGGACCTTCTGGGCATCCGGCTTCGAGAAGATCAGGAGCGCCTCACCGTCCCACCAGAACCAGACGGGGATGATGTGCGGCGTCCCGTCGGGGCGGACCGTGGACAGCCAGACGGTCGACTCCTCCTCGAGGAACCGCTGGATGCGGTTGACGGCGAGCGAATACTCCATGCCGGGAGGATGCGAGCCGTCTCAGTGTGGGACCACGGACCGTCGTCCGTGGTCCGCATGGACGTCTGACGGTATCGCGGGCTCGTCGCCCGGCGAGGGCAACCGGCCAGCGGCAACCGGCGAGCGCAGAAGAGTATGATACAGATGCATACTCATCACGCACGAGGCCCAGTATGACGACGAGGACCACGATCAGCCTCCCGGACAACCTGATGTCTGACATCGACGCGCTGGTCGGACCTCGCGGGCGCAGCGGTTTCCTCGCTCGGGCAGCGCGGAACGAACTGAAGCGCGAGCGGCTACGCCGAGCCCTCGACGCCGCGCGCGGGGCGATGGCCGGTACACCAGCGTGGCGTTCCTCCGACGAGATCATCGGGTTCGTGGACGGACAGCGCTCCGATGATCGCGATCCGTGGGCGGTTGGGCCCAAGAAGCGGCACTGAACGCTGATGAACTACCTGCTGGACACGACCGTCCTGCTGGACTTCGCACACGACCGACCCGGCGCCATCGAGCTGGTCGATCGCCTGTTCGCCGATGCCGAGACCCTCTACACGTGCGACGTCGTGACGTGCGAGGCGTTATCGGGCGGCGACGAACTCGAGCGACGAGTCATCGGAGGCATCCTCGGCGCGCTCGAGTACGTCGCCCTGGCTCCGCATGGCGCCCGATGGGCAGCCGCGGCCAGGCGAGGCGGTCGCTCGGCACAGGGCGCTCGAAGTCTGGCGGACGCGCTCATCGCGGCGACGGCCTGGAGCCTCGAGGCCACCCTGGTCACGCGGAATCCACGTGACTTCGAGCGCCTCGGGATCCCGGTCCTTCGATACGCCTGAGACCCCGCCCGGGATCGGTGGCGACGCGTCCGGCCCGGTCCACGGGGCCGCGGCGGGGCGTCAGTCGATGAGCGGCACGTCGACGACGTGCTCGGACAGGAACCAGACCTGCAGCTCGTGGCGGCGCAGGACGTCACCCATCAGCAGGTCGTTCGAGCCCCAGTCCTCGGACTCCTCGGTGGCCTTGATCGCCTTGCGCACCTTGTCGATGACGATCTCGTGCGCATGCAGGGTCCGATCGATCATGACCGTCACGGCCTCGGCGCCGTCGGGCGGTCGCGGGATCGAGGTCAGCTCGGCCGCATGGCGCGGGTCGCCGACGGCGATGCCGCCCAGGCTCTGGACGCGCTCGGCGAGCAGGTCGATGAGCTCGGTCTGCTCCCCGGCATGCTTGTCGAACAGGAGATGCATCTGGTAGAAGGTCGGCCCGGCGACCAGCCAGTGGTGCTTCTTGTAGAGCGAGTACAGGACCATCGAGTCCGCGAGGATCTCATTGAGCAGGGTGCAGCTCTTCGCCTTTGCCTTGTCGGGTAGCCCGATGGGCTGGTGTCGCAGCGTCCCGAAGCGCTGGATCTCGGGTCCGCGGGCGTCGAGCCTCGGATCGGGTGAGGTCGCGTGGCGCCCGTTGCGGCCGGGTCGGGTCGGGGTCTTCGTGGCCATGGGTGTGCCTCCGTACTGGGTCGGTTGACACCAGTGTGGGGGCCGCCACCTTGCCGCCGGACGACAGCGGCCATCCGGACGTAACAGATGGCTTGCGGTACGCTCGCACGACTGGTTCCGCCACCGGAGAACGAGTCATGCGCCTCGGACGTGGACAGCCGGCCCTCCTCGTGGTCGCGGTCCTCATCGGCCTCGCGATCGGGGTCGTCGACGCCAGCCCGGGTTGGGACTCGACCGGCATCACCGCGATCTCCCTGGCACTCGCCGCCGCAGCGGTCGCCGGCGTCGGTGGGAGCCGGCCGTGGCTCTGGGCCCTCGCCGTGGGCGTGCCCATGGTCGTCGTGGAGATCGGGGCCACGAGCGACCCCACGATGGTCGTCATCCTGGGATTCGCGGCAGCAGGCGCGGCCGTCGGCTGGGCCATCCGCCGGTCGCTGGTACCGGACCTCCCGCGCGCCGGCTGATCGTCAGCGCAGGGTCCGGGTGGCGTACGCCTCCAGGCGATCGAGCGCCTCGGGCAGGTCGGTGCGCCCGAACCCGAGCCGGAAGTGGTTCCCCGGATGGCCGAACACCGAGCCCGGCAGCAGCAGCACCCCTTCCGCCTCCACGAGCGCGGTCGCCCATTGGTCGATCCAGATGCCGGGCACGGTCAACCGCGGGAACCCGATGGAGCCGCCCCGCGGCCGCACCCAGGTGAACCGGTCGGCCCAGTCGGTGAAGAACTCGTCGAGGCGCTCGAGGTTCGCGGCCACGATCGCGCGCGACCGGGCGAGGATCCGATCGCGGGCACGCAATCCGATGAGGGCCAGGATCTCGGACGGCGCCGACGAGCAGATGGTCGTGTAGTCCTTGAACGCCGCGCATCGTGCCAGCAGGTCCCGGTCGTGGCTGGCGAGCCAGCCGATCCGCAGCCCGGCCATGGCGAACGACTTGGACATCACGCCGAGCGACACGCCACGCTCGAACGCGTCCGCGCCCGCGGTCAGGCGATCGCCCTCGTCGAACTCGAGGAACCGATAGACCTCGTCGGCCAGGAGGTGGATCCCGCGGGCGGACAGCTCGCCGGTCAGCGCCGCCCACTCCCCAGCCGTCGGCAGCATGCCGGTCGGGTTGTGCGGCACGTTGACCACGACCAGGCGCGTCTCCGGCGTCAAGGCCGCGAGCAGTCTCGGCACGTCCAGCGACCAGCCGTGGGTCTCGAGCAGCTCGTGGAGCGTCACGTCTGCGCCGGTCGCCCGGCCGATCTCGTACAGGCTCTGATACCCGGGCCACGTGACGACCGCGTGATCGCCCGGGCCGAGCAGCACGTTGACGAGGCAGAAGATGGCTTCCTCGGCGCCGGCGAACGTCAGGACCTCATCGGGGCCGATCCCGTCGTACAGGCCGGCGATCTCGCGGCGCAGCAGCGGGTGCCCCGTCGATTCGGGGTAGCCCAGGGTCAGGCCGTCCCACAGGCCGCGCGTCTCGTCGTCCGCGAGGGCCAGGAGCTCGGCCATCGGCATGCTCTGGACGTCCGACGCGCAGAGCAGGTGCTCGACGGCGAACTCCCAGCGAGCGAAATAGCGTTCGAGGGCGAACTCGGCGATGCGCATCGGTCCATGATGCGGCACGGCGCCGACCGCGTGCGACCCGTCGTGCGGCGACGCCGGCGCCGCCCGCAGCTAGTGGCCGACGGCGACCAGGGCCGAGCCGAGGTCGCGGGCCACCTTCTCCGACGCCACCTCCGCGACCAGCAGCCAGCTGGGGTTGGCGCCGGAATCGACCACGATCGCCCACGAACCGTCGTCGGCGGCGATCAGCGTCCCGTCAAGGCCGCCGAAGGCGGCGGGGCCGACCTCCGGTCCGCTGGGAACGCAACCGTCGGGGTCGCCGCAGAACGCGCCTTCTCGAAGCGTCAGGCTGGCACCGCTGGGACCCCGGTAGCTGATCTCGAGACGCCCCCCGCCGGCGAGACGGTAGCGTCCGGTGACGACGAACCAGCCCTTCGGCAGGACCGGGCAGTAGACGGTCCAGCCGACAGCCGCGGAGGCGGCCGCATAGAAGTCCTGGTTCTCGGCGGTCCCGCTGCAGGCCGAGGCGGGACCGATCGAGGGGGTCGCCTCGTCGGTCGGCTCGGGCGTGGTCCCTTCGGTGGGCTCGTCCGTCGGCTCGGTGCTGTCGGTCGGCTCGTCGATGGGCCCAGCCGTTTCGTTGGGATCGGGGCTGAGGCCGGTGACGTCGCCGAGATCGGTCGCGGACGCCGCGGGCGAGGGCGTCGGGGAACCGCCCGAGGGGCTTCCGCTCGCCGTCGATCCGCCGCAGGCGGCCACCATCGCCACCAGCAGGAACAGGAGGATCGGGAGAGGGCCGCGTCGGACGGCACGATCGCGTCCAGGCGCGGTCGTTCGATGTCGCGTCACGGTCCGAGGGTAGCACGCACCGGCCCCCGACCCGTGGGAGGTCCGGTCAGACGCCGACCCGGACGAACGATGGATCGACCCCGAACACGTCCCGGATCCGATCCGGAGCCAGGACCGCCGCGGGCGGCCCGTCGCCGACGATGATGCCGTCGTCGAGCAGCACGAGCCTCGGGAAGAAGTGCGCCGCCAGGCCAAGGTCATGGAGGACCGCGACGATCGTCGTGCCGTCGCGCTCGTTCAGGTCGACGAGCAGTTCCATGGTGCTCACCTGGTGCCGCAGGTCGAGGTGGACGGTGGGTTCGTCGAGGACGAGGATCGGCGCCGCCTGCGCGACCGCGAGCGCGATGAGCACGAGCTGGCGCTCGCCGAGCGACAGCTCACGGGCGTCGCGCCCGAGCAGGTGGCCGACACCGACGCGTTCGATCGCCGCGGCGACCGCGGCCCTGTCCTCCGGGCGGGCGCCGCGGAACGGGTCCTCGTGCGGCAGCCGCCCGAGCCCGACGATCTCCTCGACCGTGGCCGCGAACGGCATGCTCGGTTCCTGCGGCACGAAAGCGAGTCGGCGAGCGACGGCCATCCGGTCGAGTTCCGCCACCGGACGCCCTGCCAGCTCGACCAGGCCGTTCGACGGCGCAAGCAACCCGCCCGCGACCCGCAGGAGGGTCGACTTGCCCGCGCCGTTGGGGCCGACCAGCGCCAGTCGCTCGCCGGATTCGATCGAGAGGTCGATCCCGCACAGGACCGTGACGTGCCGGTAGGCCGCATCGACACCGGCCAGACGAAGGACCGAGCTCATAGCTCGTAGCCCGCGCGGGAGCGCCGCAGCACGACGATGAAGAACGGGGCGCCGATGAGTGCCGTGACGACGCCGACGGGGATGTCGCCCATGAGCCTCGCCGCGAGGTCCGCGTAGGCGAGCAACGCGGCCCCACCCAGCGCGGAGAGCGGCAGGACCAGGCGCGCCGAGGGGCCGACCAGCAGCCGGACCACGTGTGGCACGACGAGCCCGATGAAGCCGATCAAGCCACTGATCGCCACGGCCGCGGCGGTCACCAGCGACGCCAGCGCGAGGAGGATCCGTCGCTCGCGTCGAACATCGATGCCGAGGTGCGCGGCGGTCTCCTCCCCGAGGAGCAACCCGTTGAGTGTGCGGGCGCGGAGCATGATCAACCCACTGCCGACGAGCACGAGAGGCAGCGCTCCTGCCAGGTGCTCCCATGAGGCGCTCGTGAACCCGCCCAACAGGTAGCCGAAGATCTGCCGGAGCCCTGCTCCCGAGAGGTACATCGCCATGGCCAGACCGGCCGCCAGCAGGGAGCCGATCGCGTAGCCGGTCAGGAGCAGTCCGGTCAGCGGCGCCAGCCCGCTCAGCCGCGCGAACCGGTAGACGATCGTCACCGCGAGCAGCGCCCCGACGAACGCGAGGCCGTTGAGCAACCCGAAACCGAGGACCACCGAGCGGACCGGGATCAACACGGCGATCGCGGCGCCGAGGGCCGCCCCGGACGCTGTGCCGAGCACGTACGGATCGGCCAACGGGTTGCGCAGGAGGCCCTGGAATGTCACGCCCGAGACCGCGAGCGCCATCCCGACGAGCATCGCGGTCAGGACCCGCGGAAGGCGCAGGTCCATCACGATGACCTCGGACTGCTGGCTCCACGTCCGGGCCAGATCCAGGCCGAGCAGGCGATGCCCGAGGATACCCAGCGTATCCCGCGGATCGACCGCAACGGTGCCCATCCCGACTCCGAGCACGAGCGCGCCAAGGAGCAGGATGACGATGACGGCGCCGAGCAGGAGCGGTCGCCGCGTGGCCGCCCCGACCCTCGCCACGCGAGGACGGGGCGGCGCCAGCGGCTCCGACCGGACGGCCATGACTAGGGCGTCACCGGAGCCAGGGACGGCAGGACGGCGTCCGGGTGGACGGCCCGAGCGAGCACGAGTAGTCCATCGACGAGCCGCGGGCCAGGCCGCGTCACGACGATGTCGTCGACCGCCCGGACCGCGTCGTCCTTGACCGCGGTCAGGACGTTCCAGCCCGGGCGCGTGGCGACGGTCTTCGCGGTCACCCCGTAGGCGGCATCACCGAGGATGATGATCTCGGGGTCCGCCGCGATCAGCGCCTCCGTCGACATCTCCCAGTTCGAGGCACTCCCGGTCGTGACCGGCACGCCTCCGGCGAGCTTGATCATCGCCTCGTAGACGGAGTCCTTTGCGATGCCGTAGACGGCGACGTCGCTCGTCCCCGTCTCGTAGAAGACCCGCGGTGCTGGCAGCCCGCTCACCGCCGCGGTCACCTGATCGAAGCCGGCCCGCATCGCCGCCGTCAGGTCCCTGGCTGCAGCCGATGAACCGACCGCCGACCCGGTGAGCTCGATGTCCTTGAGCGCGCCGTCGACATCGGCCGCGTAGACGACGAGGACCGGGATCCCGAGCGAGCGCAACTTCGTGACCGCGTCGGGCGGCGTGCCGAAGTTGCCGCCGGCGATGACGAGATCCGCACCGAGGCCGACGATCTTCTCGGTGTCGACACCCTCGAAGGTGGCCACCACCGGCAGGGCGCTGGCCTCCGGCGGGTGGTTCGCGATGTCCTCGACCTTGGCGACGACGCGATCGCCGGCGCCGATGGCGAACAGGATCTCGGTCGCGGCGGGCGTCAGCGACACGATCTTCTGGGGTTCGGTCGCGATCTTGACGGCCGTCCCTTCGTCGTCGGTCAGGGACGCGGGGAAGGCCGGGACCGGCGTGGGTGACGGCGTGGCGGAGGCCGCGGCGATCGTCGGGGCAGCACTCGGCGCGATGCTCGGCGACGAGCCGGTCGCGGAGCAGGCACCGACGAGGACGACGATCGACAGCAGGCAGCCGAGCGCGATTCGGATGGATTGACGCGCGGGGGTGGACACGAGGAGACGCCTCCGATCGAGCGGGATGCGCGAGGGGCGTCAGGAATCGCAAGACCCCTCGCTTCGATGGTCGAAGGGAGGGGCCTAGCCGGTGGAACGCACGGTCCTGCCTACCTTTCTCTCGAAGGTTCGAGCAATGCACCGTGGGGCCGGCGACCGGACTTCCGCCCTCGAGAGGGCGGTCACCGTAGCGGGACTGTGCCGGAATCACACCGGCTTCGCGACCACGCGGCGTGGGTCTTGGATACGTGTCGGAGGGTAGCACAGGCCTGCCCGCTGACGCGGCCGGCAACCCCCGGATAAGGGCCCGATAAGCGCCGCCTGCCACGATGCCCGCCTCGCCTCCACCCGCCGTCTGTCACCGCCGGGGGAGGTCAAGACATGGTGGAGCATCGATGGCTGCGGGCGATCGGTCCGGGCGTCATCGCGCTGGGGGCGATGGTCGCCGTCGGCGCATCGACCGGGTCGGCCCGGGGTCGTCCGCCGACGCCGCTCGCCTGCGATGGCGGCCTCGCCGCGAGGGTTGCCGCGCCCCCGGGGACGACGGCGTCGGCCGCCGCGGACCTCGCGATCGGGGCGTGGATGCGGCTCGATCCGACCCTGGACGCGGATGGGTCCCTGACGGGCCAGCGGCTGTCGATGGGCATCTCGGAAGGAACCCTGACAAAGGTCATGGATCTGCCCGCCGAATCGTTTGCCGCAGGCCCGTTCGGCCAGCGGCTGCTGGTCGGTGCCGATGACGGCGCCTCATCGCGCCTGTTCACGGTCGAGATCGCGACCGGTTGCACGTCCTCGCTGGCCCAGGAGACGGCCGTCATCCGGCGCGCGACGATCAGCCCCGACGGCCGTGCCGTCTATGAGAGCCGCGTCGATCGGACGACCCGGGCGGACCTCGGTGTCTGGCGGCGACCGTTCGACCCGGCCAGCCCCGCGACGCGACTCCTCGATCCACTCCCGACCGACGCCCGGTTCGGACGGACATGGTCGACCGAGTTCACCTGGTCGGTCGAAGGCGACCGGCTGGCCATCCAGTCGTGCGGGGCCACCGCCTGTCGGACGCGTGTGTTCGACCCGGCGCGGGGCGGGCGACCGACCCGCCTCGTTGCGGACCCCGCCTTGGGACCGCTGGTCGGCCTTGCCGGCAGTCGGGCCATCTCATACGACGCGTGCCGCGGCTTCCCGTGCCCGATCGTGTCGGTCGACGTCGATTTGGGCGAACAGACCGTCCTCACCGGAGCCGCCGGTCGCGCGGTCCTCACGGGCGCCGGCCCCGACGCCCGGCTCGTCCACGAATCCGGCGGTCCGACCGACCGTCGCCTACGTGCCGTCACGCCCGACGGGCGACGCGAGACCGACCTTGGCGCGATCCCGGCGGGCCTGCGGCTCACGCCCCACGGGCCGGGATCTGAGAGCGGCGCCGGCCTGCCTCCCGACTGGGTTCTGCTCGCCCCCGACGGCCGCCTGCCGCCCGGACAGCCCGTCGGCGGCCCGCCTCTCACGCTCCGCCACGTCCCGGACGGCCGGTCCGTCCCCCTTGACGAGGTGACCCCGTGATCCCCAGGAGCCGGTTCCCCGCTCGCCGTCAGACCGCCGGGCTCTCCGTCGTGATGGCCCTGGCCATGGTGGTCAGCGTCGCGGCGACGGCCGCCGGCCATGGCCCGGACCCGGTCCTCGGCGGGCCCCTCTACGCACAGAACCAGGCCTTGCTCTTCGCCTGGCGGTCCGGTGCCGCCCCGCCGGCGGCGATCAGGACGGCCATCCGGGCCGCGGCCGCCGACGCGACGGCGACCCGGGCGTCAAAGGCGGCGTCATTCGCGTACGACGCCGCCGGGACGAACCCGATCGGCTACGGCGTCGGCGCCACGTGCGGCCCCAACGGCATCGCGTGCTTCACCCGCGACGCACCCGACGGGTTCACGATGTGGTTCCGCGAGCAGGGCCACTCATTCGACTGGGGCACGCTCAGGTGGTGCCAGTCCCATGCCAGCCCACCGAACGGCTGCTTCGACGTCGAGACCATCGCCCTCGACGAGTTCGGCCACGTCGAGATCCTCAACCACCACGTCAACTACGCGGACGAGCGCGACTACGACGACGCCGTCGTCCAGACCGTCTCACGATCCAGGCCGCAGGCCGGCTGGAACACCCACCGCTTCGGGACGTGCGACGTCGCCACGCTCCAGCGCGAGTACGACGTGCCGAACACGACCACGAAGTACTCGACCTGCCTGGACCTCTCGACGACGCTGAAGCTGGTCGCGTCGCCGACGTCGGTGGCGTACGGGGGCACGACCACGCTGACCGCGACCCTCAAGGTCGCCGACGTCGCCGCCTACGATCGGCTGCGGGGCAATCCGGTCTCGGGTCGGCCCGTCACCCTCCAGCGACGCACGGTCGGGACGACCACCTGGATCGCCGTGGGCACGATGGCTCCCGGCAGCTCCGGCACCTACAGCCTGGCCATCAAGCTCCAGTCTTCCACCGAGTTCCGGGCCGTGTTCAAGACGCCCTCGGACGAGGGCCTGAATGGCGGCACGTCACCGACCGTCGCGGTCGCGGTCGCCGGCTGTTCCGCGCCGCCGTGCCCGTTGATCGTCCAGTCCGCCGCCGGGACCACCCGGCACATGCCATGAACGGAGGCCCGGTGACCCGCTCATCTTCCTTCCTCGTCCTCGTCGTGGCCGTCCTGACCGTGGCCGCCTGCTCCGCGGGTTCGACGCCCCCGCCGACGGCGGCCGTCACGCCCGCTCCCTCGCCGTCGATCGCGGCGCCCACCGCGGTCGCGACGCCCAGTGCGGCCGCCGCCTCAGCCGGATCGCCGACGGCGCCCGCCCTCCCGCCGACCGCGTCGTTGGCGGCCGAGGGCGGCGATCCAGTCGTCGGCCAGCTCGGCTCGTTCACCTGGGGCGATGGCGGTTCGGACAGCCCGTGGCTGCCGGGTGCCCCGATCGCGGTCGGCGCGGGCGAACCCCTCTCGGTGACCCTCGCCGACGAGACCGCGGTCGCCACCTGGACGGCCGTCCGGGCACCGGCCGCCTCGACGAGCGGGGCCGGAGCCACTCCAGCCGGGGAAGGCTCGGGGGGCATCGGGTTCGCGGTCGACGAACCCGGGCGATGGACGGTCGCGGTGACGATCGGATTCCTTCGGGGTGGATCGGCGACCTACTACTGGCGCCTCGACGTGACGTGATCGACGTGCCGGAGCGCGCGGCAGCACCGCCCCCGCGGGGGCCCGCCGGAGCCGTGCTCGCTCGATTCCCTCGACCCGCGTCAGCCGACTCGGTGGGTCAGGCGGTGGGGATCGCCTCGGCCGTCGTCGCGAAGATGGAGACCTGGGCCTCTTCGGGCAGCATCACGCCCATGACCTTCTGGAGCGTCAGGAGGTGGACGCACGATCCCCAACTCTCGAAGTAGTGGCAGGTGCAGCGCCACTGGCCGGCGTCGAGACTCACGTGGTGCGTATCGTTATCACCGCGGAAGGTGAGCGACAGCCGATCGATGGTGATCCGATCGAGCTCTCGCGCGTAGCGATTCGCCTTCTCGACTTTGCCGATCAGGGAACTGTGCATCGCCGTGCTACCTCCGTCGCCCCTGCTGGGCGCTCACGAGGCCGCCGTCCGGTCATGCACCTCGACCGGTGATGGCGGTCGTGTGACGACAGGGTACACCTGCCCCCACCGCGGGTCACTCCCGAAAATGGTCCGGTCCGCCACCCGACCTCGGGCGGCGTCTCAGGGGGCCTTCGTCCCCTCCCGTCCGAAGTCGTCCTCGAGGCGGATGACGTCGTCGAGCTCGGGCGTGGAGACCTCGATGAGCTCGCAGCGCTCGATCGCCGCGTAGCGGTGGATCCGGCCCGTGCGCACCCGCCGGTGGTCCCCCGGGCCGAGCTCCTCCTCGCGGACGACCCCGTCATCGCCCTCGAGCGTCAGGCGCAGCCGGCCCGACATGACGAGGATCGTCTCGTCCTTGATCTCGTGCCGTTGGAGGGAGAGCCGCCGGCCAGTCGCGATGACCAGGATCTTGCCGACGTACCGGTCGGTCCGGGCCCAGATGAGCTCGTGGCCCCACGGCTTCTCGACGCGGGTCGCCGCCCCCTCCTCGGGGGTCACGAGCCGCGGACGAGCTGCTCGCCGGCCGCCAGCATCGCGTCGCGCGTCGCCTCCGAGGTCGCCTCGACATAGACCCGCACCAGTGGCTCGGTGCCCGACGTCCGAACGAGCAGCCAGGAGCCGTCGGCGAGGTAGAACTTGGAGCCGTCGTTCGTGTCGAGGACGATGCTCTGCGTCACCGGCTGACCGGCCAGCTCGGCCGGCGCCTGATCGCGCAGCTCGACGAGCAGGCGGCGCTTCGTCTCGGGGTAGACGTTGCGCGTGACGTGCACGTCAACCCGCTGGTACCACGATGGCCCGGCGATCTCGTGGAAGTGCTCGATCGCCTTGGAGACCGGCCACCGCCCGGCGGCCTTCTCGCGGAGGAAGAGGTCGAGCAGCATCAGGTCCGCGTAGACCCCGTCGCGCTCGGGCAGGTGCATGCCGAACCCGTAGCCGCCCGATTCCTCGGCGCCCATCATCGCGCCGGTCTCGATCATCTTCGGACCGATGTACTTGAAGCCGACCGAGGTCTCGTAGGTCTTGATGCCGTAGATCTCGCCGAGACGTGCGGCCATCGAGGTGTTGTTGACGCTCACGACGACCGGCTGGCGCAGGCCGCGATGCTCGGCCAGGTAGTACATCAGCAGGCCGGTCACCTGGAGCTGGTGGATGAACGTGCCGCGCTCATCGGCCGCACCGGCCCGGTCGGCATCGCCGTCGAGCAGCAGGCCCAGGTCGTATCCGCCGCCCGCGAGCATGCCCAGGGCTTCGTCGATGTTGGGTCGGATAGGCTCGGGATTGACGCCGCCGAAATACGGATTGCGCTCCTGGTGGATCTCGGTCACCCGGACCTTGCCGCCGGCCAGCAGGCGGCTGATCCAGCCGGCACCGGCACCCCACATCGGGTCGACGAGGACGTGGACGTCGGCGGCCTTGAGCGAATCGACGTCGATCGTCCGGCGCAGGTACTGCTCATAGCCGGTGAAGGGATCGAACCGCTCGACCATGCCGGCCGCCTCCGCGTCGGCGAGTGGCCGGCGTTCGACCGGCCGACCACCGTTCTCCGCGAGGCGCGCCTCGATCGTAGTGAGGATGTCCGGGCCCGCGGCGGACCCGGTCGGCGCCTTGACCTTGAACCCGTTGTCGACCCAGGGGTTGTGGCTGGCCGTGATGACGATGCCGGCCGCGGCTCCGCGCTCCACCACCTCGTACGAGCTCATCTGGGTCGGCACCGCCTGCTGCGCGATGACGACGCCGATGCCCTGTGCGACCAGGACCTCGGCCGCCGCCTCGGCGAAGTGCTCGGAGGCGAACCGTCGGTCGTACGCGATGACGACGCCCTTGGCCTGTTCGCCGCGCCCGACCACGTAGCTCGCGACGCCGTCCGCGCATCGTCGGACCGTCTCGAACGTGAATTCGTCGGCGATCCGGGCTCGCCATCCGTCGGTACCGAACACGATGGTGGTGGGCGCCGGCGCCCCGGTCGTGGTGGTCACGTCATCCTCCCGGTTCGGAGCACCGCTCGATAAGTTCGCCGATGCGCCCGTCATCCGGCGCGGCCCCGCGCAGCACGGCGATGGGCTGCGTCGCCGTCATGCTACCGCGCTCCAACGGGGCGATGATCCCGAGGCGACCGCCCATCCGCCGAACGACCAGGTCGTCGGCATCCACTTCGACGGTCTCGCCTGCCCGCACGACCGCGCCCGTCCCGCGGGAGCCGAGCGCGCCGAGGAGCGCCGTCCACGAGCCGAGGTCGGACCAGCCGACATCCATCGTCGCCATGACGACGCGACCGTCGCGAGCGGCGCCCTCCATGACCGCATAGTCGATCGACATCGCCTTCTGGATCGACTCGTACGCGCGCTCGAGCATCGAGGGCGAGGAGACCATCGGCCCGATCGTCTGGACGAGGCCTGTATATCGCTCGAGGGCCGAGCGGATGGCCCGGCGTCGCCACAGGAACATGCCCGCGTTCCAGGCGATCCCGGCTTCGCGCTGGAGCTGTTCGGCTCGCGCGGGCGTGGGCTTCTCCTCGAAGCCCCGCAGCGGGTAGGCGCGCAGCCCGGCGACGTCCTCGCCGCGGTCGGCGGCCGGCAGCAGGTAGCCGTACTCGGTCGCGGGGCGGTCGGCCCGCACGCCGAGCGTCACCAGCGGGTCGTCGATCCCGAACGCGCCTGTCGCTAGGTGGTCGGCCGCGGCGCGCAGCACGTCGCGGAAGGCATCCTCTCGGTCGATCGTCTGGTCGGCCGGCAGCACGATCATGACGTCATCGGGCGAGCGATGGATGGCCAGCACCGCCAGCGCGATGGCCGCTGCCGTGTTCCGTCCGAGGGGCTCGGCCAGGACGGCGACCTCGGGGAGCTGCTCGCGGACCTGCCCTTCGTACCGGCGGTCGGTGACGACCGTGATGTCGCGGGTCAGTGGTCGCAGGCGCGCGGCCGTCGCCTGGA
This sequence comes from uncultured Chloroflexia bacterium, assembly GCA_963764515.1. GTDB lineage: Bacteria > Chloroflexota > Limnocylindria > Limnocylindrales > CSP1-4 > SPCO01. The sequence continues at coordinate 570,656 of CAVXSS010000001.1, forward strand.
GCAGGGACTCAGGTCCAAGCAGCGGGAGGAAAGGCTTGGGTCGCTCGGGACGGCTGAGCGGGTGGAGCCTGGTCCCGCCGCCGCCGGCCAGGATGACGCCATACATGCGCCGCCCATTCTAGAGGCGAGGTCACCGACCTCGAAGGGCCCGTCCGCTCGTCAGCCGGAGACGAGCACGTACTTGTGTTCCCAGATGACCTTGCGGCTCCGCTCGTGGTAGTAGCCGTAGACCTTGCGGAAGGACGCCATCGAGATGTAGCGGTACTTCCAGGGATCGGCCGAGCCCGGACCCAACGGCCCGTTGACGTAGAAGCCGAGGATCGTTCGGTTCGTCGCGCCGGGTTGCAGGCTGGATTTGTATCCGAGCACGACCCAGGCGTGGGTCCCGTGGTGGACCGTGATCCCGACAGGATGATTGGTCTGGTCGAGGGCTTCGACGATCGCGTTGATCGCGCTGGTCTTGGACGAGTAGGCGTGCCACTGGTAGGGCAGCAGGGTGTACCGGCGAAGCGCCCAGGACCAGCCCTGGACGTCGTTCCCCTTGGTCTTGTAGTGGTATCGGTTGTGGGCCCGGATGAGCCGGTACAGGACCTTCTGGCGCGCGTAGGTCGTGTTCGAGGTGCCGCGGACCAGGTTCCACATCGACTGCATCGCCGCGGGGACGCACCAGGTGTTCTGGTACTGCCGGACGACCGAGCTCGCTCGGTACAGGTTGATCTGCTCGAGCTGCGGCGTCGGACCGGGAGTCGGCTCGGGCGTCTCCTCGGCGGTCGGCGTCGGGGTCGGGGTCGCGGTCGGGGTCGGGGTCGGGGTCGGGGTCGGATCGGCCGCGAACGCCGGCAGCGGCAGGATCGCGATGCCGGCCGCTGCCAGCACCACCCCGCGAAGGAGGGCAGTCAGGCGTGCTCGTGGGTCTTGGGCTTGCGGTGCGAGTCGCATGGCATCCGGTGAGCGGAGGCACCCGACGGTCGGGCGAACAAGCAGAAGTATCTCCGTGAAGACGAGCCCGGGGCAGGACCCGATGGTCCGCGATGCGACAGGACCGGATGTCCCGCGCGGCGAGCTGATCACGTTGCAGACGCGTTGCACCTCCGCGACGAGGACAACCCCGGCGTCTAGAAGCTCGGTGGCGTCAGGCAGAACAGCACCGAGGCCGGCTCGTCGCCCCAATTCATGTTCCAGTGCGGGAGACGTGACGGGAAGGTGATGGCGTCGCCCTCGCGCAGGACGTGGTGCTCGTCACCGACCCACAGGTCGAGCACGCCCGCGAGGATGATCACGACCTCCTCGTCCAATTCGTGGGTGTACGGCTCTTCGCCGGTCCCCCCACCGGGCTCGATCGTGGAGAGGATCACCTGGAGGCGTCCGGCCATGTTCGCGGTGAGGAACTCGTCCACGGCCTGGAGGCCCGGGTACTCGACGCGGCGCCGCGCTTCGCGACGGACCACCCGGCCGCTGGCCGGCTCCTCCGCGAAGAGCTGGGCGATCGAGAGGTCCAGCGCACGGGCGATGCGCTGCACGGTGGCGATGGACGGGCTGGTCACGTCGCGCTCGACCTGCGATAGGAAGCTCTCGGTGACCCCGGCCCGGGCCGCCACTTCCCGGAGCGTGCGCCGACGCGCCTTGCGGAGCGCCCTGATGCGCGACCCGAGCTCCAGATCCGTCTCCATCCGTCCCTCCCGACTCGGCCGACGCGCGGCGGCGACTGAAGTATAGGTACAGCCGGTTGCGTTCCGGTTGCGAACCACGCGTCGTGCGGTGCGAGATTCGCACCCACCGCGCGTTGACGACGACGTCCTTTCGCCCGTACCATCCGAGCACCTGTAGCGACGCTACAGCGACTGTTCAGCGCCCGATCGTCCGCCCCCGAGGACCGCCGTTGACCGCCTCCTTGACGCCTGACGCCACAGCCGCGCCGTTCGCGACGGCATCGGGCGCGCCCGGGTCCGACGCCGGGCTCTCCGCGAACGCCACCCCGGACGTCGAGATCCTCGACGTCACCAAGCGCTTCGGCGACGTGACCGCGGTGGACCGAATGACCCTCCGGATCGCCCGCGGGGCCTTCTACAGCCTGCTGGGACCGTCGGGTTGCGGCAAGACCACCACGCTCCGGATGATCGCCGGGTTCGAGCAGCCGACCGAGGGCGAGATCCTCCTCGACGGCAAGCCGATCGCGGGTGTCCCGCCGTACAAGCGCAACGTCAACACCGTCTTCCAGCACTACGCGCTCTTCCCGCACATGGACGTGGCGCGCAACGTCGGCTACGGACTGCGCCAAAACAAGGTCGGCAAGGCGGACGAGGCACGTCGCGTCAGCGAGGCGATGGCGATGGTCCGTCTGGCCGGCTTCGAACAGCGACGGACCTGGCAGATGTCCGGCGGCCAGCAACAGCGCGTCGCGCTGGCCCGCGCGCTCGTGAATCACCCCACTGTCCTGCTGCTCGACGAGCCTCTCGGCGCGCTCGACCTGAAGCTCCGCAAGGAGATGCAGCTCGAGCTCAAGGCACTCCAGCGCGAGGTCGGGATCACGTTCGTGTACGTGACCCATGACCAGGAGGAGGCGCTCACCATGAGCGACGTCATCGTCGTCATGAGGGACGGGCGGATCCAGCAGCAGGGCCGCCCGGTCGAGCTGTACGAACGCCCCATCAACCGCTTCGTGGCCGACTTCATCGGCGTCTCGAATCCGATCCGCGGCAAGCTGACCGACTTTGATCCGTCGTCACGGATGGGCCGCGTCGACGCCAGCTCGGGACTCGTCCTGCGAGGTCGGGTCACCGACGACTCCGCTGCGCCGTCGATCGGCGAAGACGTGACGGTGGCTGTCCGGCCCGAGCAATTCGAGATCGAGGCCGGCTCGAGCGAGCCTTCCGTGATCGATGGCTCGACCGCGATCCGCGGCCGCATCACACAGGGGACGTATCTCGGAGACCAAACCGACTATCGGGTCGCCACGGCAGAGGCTGGCGAGCTGATCATCCGTCGACAGAATGCCGGCGGTGCTGGGACCGGGCTGGGAGTCGGCCCCGGGGACCCGGTCGTCGTCAGGTGGCGCGAGGAGGCGAACCTCATCCTCGTGGAATGAGGTTCGGGTAGGCCCGGGCGACCGGGTGAGGAGGAATCAGCCGTGACCAACCAGGATCTGGGCCAATATCTCCGGCGGGTGTCGCATACCCGCATCAGCCGCCGCGGATTCCTCGCTGCAGGTGGATTGAGTGCCGGTGCGGCTTTCCTCGCCGCCTGCAGTTCCGGTACCGCGTCCCCCGCTGCTCCGACGACGGCCGCCCCCAGTGCACCGGGGAGTGCCGCTCCGGGGACCGCCGCGCCATCGGCTTCGCCGGTCGCTGTCGGCAAGGACCTATTCATGTACAACTGGAGCGACTACGTCGCCCCGGACAACATCGAGGCGTTCAAGGCCGCGTTCGGCATCGACAACTTCACCTATGACACCTTCGCGTCGAACGACGAGCTCCTGACCAAGCTCCAGGGCGGTGCGACCGGCCAGTGGGACGTCTCCGCCCCGACGGCCGAGTTCGTCCCCGGCATGCGCGACCAGGGCTTCCTCCAGAAGCTCGATATGTCCCGGATACCGAACGCGCAGTACATCGATGCGGCGTTCAAGGGGCTGTGGTGGGATCCGACCGACGAGTGGCAGCTGCCGAAGGACTGGGGCACCACCGGCATCGCGGTACGAACCAAGATCGTCACCGAGCCGGTCACCACCTGGAAGGAGTTCCTCGACATCGCCCCGAAGTACAGCGGGCGGATCGTCATCGTCGATTCCCCTGGCGACGTCTTCGTCGCACCGCTCAAGGCACGCGGCCACTCGCTCAATTCGACGGACCCGGCCGAGCTCGAGCAGGCACGCCAGGACCTGCTCGCACTGGCGCCGCACGTCCTCGCGCTCGACTCGGACCAGTACGCCAAGAAGCTCGAGACGGAAGAGGCCGTGCTGGGCCTCGTCTGGACGGGCAATGTCCTGCCGATGCGCGATGTCCCCGAGACGGCGGACACGGTGTACAACATCCCGACGGATGGCACCCTGTTCTGGCTCGACACGTGGGTGATCCTCGCCGACGCCCCGCACCTGGACGCGGCGTACGCCTTCCTGAACTTCATCCACGACCCGATGGTGCAGGCCGCGGAAACCGAGTTCAACAACTACGCTTCGCCCAACGACGAGGCGAAGAAGTACATCTCACAGAAGATCCTCGACGATCCGGCCATCTACGTTCCCGACGATGTGCTGAGCAAGCTCGAGGGAGCAAAGGACCTCTCGCGAGACCCGACCCGCATCGCGATCTGGGAGGAATTCAAATCCAAGATCGGTAGCTAGGGCGCTATCGACAGGCGACGAGGGACGGCATGGCCACGGTCGCCAGCACCGCCGCCCGGGCTCGAGCCGAGCCGCGTTCCGGAGCCTTCCGGAGCGGGCTGCTCACGGCCGTGCTCGTCCTCCCGGCGGGCTTGTGGTATCTGCTCCTGCTCGTGCTGCCGCTGGCGATCGTCGTCGTCTTCAGCTTCGGCGAGAGTGGCCCCAACGGTGGCTACGCTCCCGGCTTCACGCTCGACAACTACAGCGACGCCGTGGGCAAGTCGAGCCCGTTCATCACGAGCCTCTGGCTCGCCGTGGCGGGCACGGTCCTGTGTCTGTTCGCGGCCCTTCCCATGGCGTACTTCATCGCCACTCGCGCCGGTTCGCGCAAGGCCGTCCTCATCATCCTGCTTGTGGTCCCGTTCTGGACCAGCTTCCTGATCAGGACATACGCGTGGTTGACCCTGCTGGGGCCCGACGGGATCGGCGGGATGATCGGCGACGCCATCGGGGATTTAGGGTTCCGGATCCTCGGGACGCCGTTCGCGGTGCTCATCGGTGTCGTCTACGGCTACCTACCGCTGATGATCTTCCCCATCTACGTGACCCTCGAGCGGATGGACCGGACCCTGGTGGAGGCATCGAAGGACCTCGGGGCCGGTCGATGGGCCACCTTCCGGCAGATCACCCTGCCGATCGCGTTGCCGGGCCTGATCACCGGCAGCATCCTCGTCTTCATCCCGTTGATGGGCGAGTACATCATCCCCGCGATCCTGGGGTACGGTCGCGTGTTCCTCATCGGCAACCAGCTCGTGCTCCAGTTCCTGGAGGCTCGCAACTGGCCGGTCGGTTCCGCGTACGCCGTCATGCTGATCCTGATCATGACGGTGAGCATCGGCTTCTACCTCTGGTTCACGAGTCGAGGGCGGAAGTCTCGTGAGGTCAGCGTCCTATGAGCGTCGCAGCGAATGAGGTGGCGCCGTCCGGGATCGGCGGACGGATCGCGGCGGCCCGCCCACGGGGGCCCAGGCAGGGCCGATCGTTCAGCCTCGTGGAGAGCTGGCTGCGCGGCCAGACCCTTCTCATCTACATCTTCCTGTACGTCCCGATCGTGATCGTCGTGGTATTCAGCTTCAATGCCACCGAGCGGCAGGTGACCAACTGGCAGGGATTCAGCCTGAAGTGGTACGGACAGGTCCTCGCCGACCGGCAGATCCAGAACGCCCTGTTCAACAGCCTGCTCGTCGCTTCGAGCGCCGCGATCATCTCGACCATCGTCGGAACGATGGCGGCGCTGGGCCTCCAGCGCGCGCCGCGCTGGTTCCGAGGGCCGTTCTCCGGGCTCACCTACGTCAGCATCGTCGTTCCGGAGATCGTCATCGCCCTATCGACCCTGGTGTACTTCTCGACGACGTTCGACGTCCTGGAGCCGATCATCGGGATCAAGCTGAGGCTGGGCTTCCCGACGATCATCGCGGCGCACTGCCTCTTCAACATCAGCCTGGTCTGCCTGCTGGTTCAGGCGCGCCTCAACGGGATGGACCGGACCCACGTGGAGGCGAGCTACGACCTGTACGGGACTCCTTGGCGCACGTTCTGGCAGATCACATTCCCGCAACTGCTCCCGGCGATCGTGGCGGGATTCCTCCTGTCGTTCACGTTCAGCTTTGACGACTACGTGATCACATACTTCGTCTCGGGTGCCGGCACGACGACCCTGCCGCTGTACGTCTTCTCGCAGATCCGAAAGGGCGTCACCCCTGCGACGAATGCGGTTGCGGCCTTCATGTTGCTGATCACGCTCTCGACCCTGCTGATCGGTCAGTTCCTGGTCAGCCGGAATGGCCGCCGGAGAGGATCGGACGCCTCCATGGCTTCGATGGTGGTGGATCGGTAGCGTCCGAGTACCACATCGTCCGAGTGCCACGTCGAGTCGGCCGACCGACCCTGGCGGGGCCGCGCGGCTGGTGCCGGCCGGCCCGCTACCCTGCGGCGGCGATCGTCACGGAGCGCTGACCGCGATTCGTGTGGCGCCCCGGCGCGCCGGCGTCGGATCACCCGACCGCGGCGGCCTCGATGGCAACGGGCTCAGGCAGACCGGCCTCAGACGCCAGGAGCGCGGCCTTGTCGGTCCGCTCCCAAGGCAGGTCGAGGTCCGGCCGGCCGAAGTGGCCGTACGCCGCGGTCTGGCGGTAGATCGGCCGGCGCAAGTCGAGCGCGGCGATGATCGAGGCCGGGCGCAGGTCGAAGTGGCGTTCGATGATGGCCTGGATCGCGTCGTCGTCGATGCGTCCGGTGCCGAACGACTCGACGCTGAAGCTGATCGGATGGGCGATGCCGATGCCGTAGGCGACCTCGACCTCGAAGCGGTCGGCGAGCCCGGCCGCCACGACGTTCTTCGCGACCCAGCGTGCGGCGTACGCGGCCGAGCGGTCGACCTTGGTCGGATCCTTGCCGGAGAAGGCGCCGCCGCCGTGACGGGCCATCCCGCCGTAGCTGTCGACGATGATCTTGCGCCCGGTCAGGCCGGCGTCACCCATCGGCCCGCCGGTCACGAAGCGGCCGGTCGGGTTGACGTGCATGACGGGCTCGGTCGCTCGCAGGTCGTGGGGGATCGTCGGCAGGATGACGGCCTCGACGATCTCCGAGCGCAGCCGCTCCGCGCGGACGTCCGGATCGTGCTGGGCGGCGACCACGACGGTCCTGACCCGCTTCGCCACGCCGTGCTCGTACTCGACGGTCACCTGGGTCTTGCCGTCGGGTCGCAGGTACGGCAGCTGGCCGGACTTGCGGACCTCCGCGAGCCGCCGCGCCATCCGATGCGCGAGGGCGATCGGCAGCGGCATCAGCTCGGGCGTCTCGCGGCAGGCGAAGCCGAACATCATCCCCTGGTCGCCGGCGCCAAGCTCGTGGGCCGGCGCCGCGTCATCGCGGACCTCGAGCGCCGCGTCGACACCTTGCGCGATGTCCATGGACTGTTCCTTGACCGAGACTAGGGTGCCGCAGGTCAGGTAGTCGAAGCCGTAATCGGCCCGCGTGTACCCGATGTCGCGGACGACGTCGCGGACGACGGACTGGAAGTCGACGTAGGTGGTCGTGGAGATCTCGCCGAGGACCATGACGAGCCCGGTGGTCGTCGCCGTCTCGCAGGCCACCCGCGCGTTGGGGTCTTCCCGGATGATCGTGTCCAGGATCGCGTCACTGATCTGGTCGCACATCTTGTCGGGGTGACCCTCGGTCACCGATTCCGAGGTGAACAGGTAGTGCGCGGCGTCGACGATGCTCATGCCGGGGTGGCGCCTCCGTGCGTCTCGTGGGTCGGCACGGAGAGTAGCACGGGTCCCATGCCGGCCTGTTCGTCAGCTCGCGGCTGGCGCCTCGATCACCCCAGGTCGATGGTCGACAGACCGGGCCGTCGAGCCGTGCGAGTTCCTGCCCCGACGTGTCAGCAGCGTCTAGGAGCTACGTCTCCCTGTGGTCGGCCCTCCATGCCCACGGCATGCTCACGCAGATCCCTCGCGAGACGCATGTCATCTCGGTCGGACGGGCCCAACGGGTCGAAACGCCCCAGGGCGTCCTCGTCGTCCACCACATGGCACCCGAGGTCTTCGGGGGATACAAGATGGGCGATGACGGCGTCGCCCTCGCCACGCCGGCCAAGGCGGTGTTCGACCTCGCCTACCTGTCGGCCACGCATGGCCGCCGCTTCCGGCACCTTCCCGAGGTCGAGCTCGGTCGTGGCTATCGGGCTCGCGACGCTCGATCGTGGGTCTCGCGGATCCCGTCGGCCCGGCAGCGCGATCACCCAGGAGCGGATCGGCATGATCGAGTCCCGGGCCGCCGTCGAGGCGAGGTAGCCACGCCGTTGCTCATCCAGCACGGCAGGGCCGACACAGTCGCGAGTTCGACCACGCCGATCAGACCCCCGAGCGGACCGCCTCGAGGTCGAGATCGCGCTCCACGCGGCGGAGCGCCTCGTCGCCGATCACGCCATCGTCGCGCAGGCCGATGACCGCCTCGCGCTGCGCGGCCACGACCGCCTGGCGGATGGCCTGGTGGTCGAGCTGTTCCTGCTCGGCGGCGTCAGGTTCCTCATCGGGGCCGGGCAAGCCGTGCTCGGCCTCGTGCTCAAAACGCGCGCGCAGCTGTTCGACCAGCTGGAGGTGATCCGCGAACTCGCCGGCCAGCGTCTCGAGACGGTGCAGTGCGGCCGTGACGGCCGCCTGGCGGGCGATGACCTCCTCCCGATCGACCCCGGAGACGGCGACGACGCCCAGCCGCCGGATGAACCATGGCAGCGTCAGGCCCTGCCCGACGAGGGTGGCCAGGATGACGCAGATGGTCAGGTACGTGATGAGGTCGCGCTCCCGGAAGTCGAGCGGCAGGGCCAGCGCCGCCGCCAGCGAGACCGCCCCGCGCATGCCCGCCCACGACACGACGAAGACGGCGCTCGGCAGCGGCGCGACCTCGTGCTCTCGGATACCGGCGCTCAGGAAGCGCGGGACGTACGCCCCGGGGAAGACCCAGACGATCCGGGCGACGATGACGATCAAGCTGACCACCGCTCCGTCGATGAGGAGCTCGGTCGTCGATCGGGAGGACAGCCCCTGGAGCACCCCCGGCAGCTGCAGCCCGATGAGCATGAACACGAAGCTGTTGATGAGGAAGATGACCACCGACCAGACCCCCTGGCCGGCCAGCCGTCCGTTGGGTGAGAGGACCGTGGACGCCTTCCGACCGGCGATGAGTCCGGCTGTGACGGTGGCGAGGACCCCGCTGACAGTCAGGAGCTCCGCCGACAGGAACGCGGTCAACGGCGCGAGGAGCGAGAGGACGATCTCCAGGGTCGAGTCGCCGGTCCGACGCCAGGCGGTGGTGATGCCCCAGCCGACGACGACGCCGACAGCGATCCCGCCGAGGCCGACGACCAGGAACGACACGCCGGCGTCGACCACCGAGAACGCGCCGGTGACCGCCGCGGCGACAGCCACCCGGTAGGCGATGAGCGCGGATGCGTCGTTCATGAGGCTCTCGCCCTCGAGGATGGTCACGACCCGCGCAGGCGCACCGAGCCGGCGCAGGACGGCGGTCGCGGCGACCGCATCCGGTGGCGCGACGATGGCGCCGAGCGTGAACGCCGGGGCGCCGTAGAGCGCGGGGATCAAGGCGGACACGCTCAGGCCGACCACGATCGTCGTGAACAGCACGAGCCCGACGGCCAGCAGGGCGATCGGACGGCGGTTGGCTTTCAGGTCGCGGATCGGCGTGTTGAAACTCGAACCGAACAGGATCGGTGGCAGGAACAGCAGGAAGACGAGGTCCGGCTCGAGCTGGACCTCGGAGAGAAGGTCCGGGGCAAGCGCATTCCCGAGCGCGCCGAGGGCCAGGCCACCGATGACCAGGAGGATCGGATAGGCCACCCCGACCCGCCGGGCGATGTAGGCCAGCGCGGTCGCGAGGACCAACAGCAGCATGACGAGTTCGATCGGGCCGAGTTCCATGGGCGACGGTCTCTCGAATGGGTCCGGTCGGGTCCTGGATCCGCCGGTCAGGAGGCTGGCACGGCTCGGCGGCCGCGCCACTCGGCGAGGCCGGCCAGGGACATCGGCGCGACATCGCTCGCCGGCGTGAAGCCGAAGACCGCGCCAAGGAACGAGAGCTCCGCCTCGAGCGTCGCCCGGATCGCGGTCGCGCCGCGGAAGCCATGACCCTCGCCCTCGAACGCGAGGTAGGCGTGCGGGATGCCGTTAGCCTTCAGGGCAGCCACGATCGCCTCGGCCTGACTGGGCGGCACGACCTTGTCATCGAGGCCCTGGAGGACCAGGACCGGGCAGGCGATCCGGTCGAGCGAGTGGACCGGCGACCGCTCACGGTAGGTCGCGGCCGCCTCCGGGTACGGCCCGACCAGCCGGTCCAGGTAGCGCGCCTCGAACTTGTGCGTGTCGCGGGCCAGGGTCTCGAGGTCGCCCACCCCGAAGAGGCTGATGCCCGCGGCGAAGACGTCGCGGAACGCGAGCGCGGCCAGCGTCGTATAGCCGCCCGCGCTGCCGCCCTCGATGGCGAGGCGATCCCGGTCGACGTCGCCACGTTCGGCGAGGAACCGCGCGGCGGCGATGCAGTCGTCGACGTCCACCACGCCCCACGCGCCCTCGAGGGTGCGGCGGTAGGCGCGGCCGTAGCCCGTGCTCCCGCCGTAGTCCACGTCCACGAGCGCGATGCCGCGGCTGGTGAGGAACTGGATATCGAGGTTGAGAGCGCTCGAGGCGTTCGAGGTCGGCCCGCCATGGGAACGCACGACGAGCGGCGGGCGCTCGTCGGCCGGGCCGCTGAAGGCCGCATTCGAGGGCGGGTAATAGAGCGCGTACGCCGTCCGCCCGCCGGTCGATCCGAACGCGATCGATTCGGGGGTCGAGATGGCGCCCGGGTCGGGCGTGAACGCGGTCGGGCGGCGGAGGACGCCCGACGGCGCCAGGGTCGTCGGATCGAATGCGACGACCATGGTGGCCTCGGCCGGTGAACCGGCGAGGGCGACCACGGTCTCGGCGCCGGCGCGCAGGCCGTCGAGTTCAGTGAACGCCGAATCGACCTCGCCGACGAGCTGTCCCGGACGCACGTGGATGATCCGGTCCCGGCCGCCGGCGCGGGCGATGGCGACGATCGAGCCATCCGGCAGGAACGCGTAGCTCGAGCGATCGAGGATCCACGACGGATCGGCGAACTCGGCTGCCATGGGAGCGAGCGGCTCCAGCCTGGGCCCCTCGAGAAGCCGGTAGAGATTCCACCAGCCGGTGCGGTCGCTGACGAGGTGCAGGATGCCATCGGGCGACCACTCGGGCTGGACGATCGATTCCTCGGGGGCACCGGCGACGAGGTCGGACGGTCCCAGGGATCCGTCGGCCGCGATCGGGGCCGTGCGGAGCCGCGTCGCGTCCCAGGGCATGTCCGGGTTGTCCCACTCGAGCCAGGCCAGGGTCGTGCCGTCCGGAGACAGGCGCGGCGACGCCAGGAAGTCCGGACCGCTCACGAGGGCGCGCGGCTCGCGCATGCCATCGAGGTCGATGTCGACGATGGCCGCTTCCGCCTGGCCGTCGACGCCGTGATCCTCGCGAACCGCGAAGAACCGGCGCCGGGCACGGTCGAAACGGAGGTCGCCGTAGCGGTACGGACCCTCGGGCGTGATGGCCACGGGCGTTTCGACGCCCGGGTCGAGGCGGTACAGCCGGCCGTCGAGGAGGTGCGAGAAGACGACCGTGCCACCGACGGCCACGTACGACCCACCGCCGTACTCGTGGACTCGCGTGCGGACGTCGAATGGCGGGGGCGTCAGGTCGACCGTCGTGCCGTCGCTCGACCGTCGTACCAGCACCTGGCGGCCGGCCTCGGCGGGACGACCTTCGATCCAGTAGACGTCGTCGCCATCGAGCCACGGCTCGGCCAGCTCCACGACATCGGCCACGAGGTCGTCCACCCGGATCGGCGAGACCCAGCTCCCGAAGGGCGCGACCGTCGAACCGGGCGGAACCGGGGCCTCGCCCAGCTCGGCCCACTCGGCCGGGCCATCCTCGATCGGTCGTTGCTCGAGCCCTTCCTCCATGACTCGAACGCTACCGCGTCGCGGAGCTAGGCGGCGCCAGGCTCACGTGCCGTGCTGCCATGAGGAGACGTATTCGGCCTGCTCCGCCGTCATCGGCTCGAGTTCGATGCCCATGGCCGCGAGCTTGAGCCGGGCGACCTCCGCATCGATGGCCTCGGGCACGACGTACACCTTGGGTTCGAGTTCCGCGTGGTGGCGCGCGACGTATTCCGCCGAGAGGGCCTGGTTCGCGAAGCTCATGTCCATGACCGCGGCGGGGTGGCCCTCGGCGGCGCCGAGGTTGACCAGCCGGCCCTCGGCGATGAGGTTGAGCTTCTTGCCGCCGATGTCGAATTCCTGGACGTTGTCGCGGACCTCCCGGACGTGACCCTCGGCCATCTCACGCAGCGCCGCGAGGTCCAGCTCCGCGTCGAAGTGGCCGGAGTTGGCCATGATGGCGCCGTCCTGCATGGCCGCGAAGTGCTCGCGGCGGAAGACGTTCAGGTTGCCGGTGGCGGTCACGAAGAGCTCGCCCCAGCGAGCTGCCTCAGTGTGGGTCATCGCCGCGTAGCCGTCCATCAATGCCTCGAGCGCGCGGACCGGGTCGACCTCGACGACCGCCACGTGGGCGCCGTGGCCCGCCATGCGGGACGCGATGCCCTTGCCCACCCAGCCGTACCCCGCGACGACGACCTTCCGCCCCGCGATGAGGATGTTCGTGGCCCGCAGGATGCCGTCGAGCGTGCTCTGGCCGGTGCCATAGCGGTTGTCGAAGAGGTGCTTGGTCTGGGCCTCGTTGACTGCGATGACCGGGAATCGCAGCGCACCATCGGCGGCCATCGCCCGCAGGCGGATGACCCCGGTCGTCGTCTCCTCGGTGCCCGCGAGGACCTCGCCGACCTGCCCGGGCCGGGTGCTGTGGAGCATGGACACGAGATCGCAGCCGTCGTCCATCGTCAGCTGAGGGTGAGTGTCCGCGACCGCCCCGAGGTGGGCGTAGTACGTGTCCCGGTCCTCGCCGTGCCGGGCCTGGACGGCGATCCCGTATTCGGCGACCAGCGCCGCGGCGACATCGTCCTTGGTCGAAAGCGGGTTGGAGGCGGCCAGGACCACGTCGGCGCCACCGGCCTTGAGCGTGCGCATCAGGTTGGCGGTCTCGGTCGTGACGTGGAGGCACGCCCCGATGCGCAGGCCGTCGAGCGGCCGATCGCGCTCGAAGCGCTCGCGGATCAGGCGCAGGACGGGCATCTCGCGCTCCGCCCACTCGATCCGGCGGACGCCCTCGCCGGCCAGGCCGAGGTCGGTCACGTCGTGTGCGGGGAGCGCGGTGGTCGCAGTCATCGGATGTCGGTCTCCTTGCGGGTGAAGAAGCGGCGCAGCGGGGCCGCGAGGTCGGCCCAGGGCGAGCCAAGGCGATGGATGAGCCGCTCCTCGAACCGGATGTATTCGACGAAGCCCAGCCGCCGGTATGCGTTGAGCGCCGGCGGATTGTCCGCCCGGACGTTGAGCACGACCTGGTCGCACGTCCGCAGCAGGTCGGCGGTGACGGCGCCGGTCACCGCGGTCGCGAAGCCGCGGCCACGGTAGTCGACGTGGGTCAGGACGTTGCCGATGACCGCGAGCCGCGCCGACGGGCTCACGACGTGCGTGCCCGCGGCGGCAACCAGCGAGCCGTTGACCCGGACGCCGTAGTAGACGCCCTCGGCGACCGTGCTCGACGGGAGCCATGAGGCGAAGCCCAGCTGGTAGAGGCGGTTGAGGTCGCCGATCTCCACCGGCAGGATCCGCTGGACTGTCGCCGGGTAGGGGCGGAAGCGGGCCCGGTCGACCCACATCCGGACCATGGCCGGTCCGCCGTCGACCCGGTAGTGCTCCTCCACCGCAGCAACCATCTCCTGGCGCATGGCGACGTACGCGGCGCGCGGCCGGATGAGGTCCCGCAGGATCGTGCCGACGCCATCGGCGCGCCCCATGACGAAGAGGGGCTGCGGCGTGGGGCCGTTGTACTCGAGGACCAGGCTGACGACCTCGTCGGCGGCCGATGCCACGGCCCACCGGGTCCGGCCGAACTCGCGCTCCTCGAGGTCGCAGATGGCGTAGGCGGCGTAGAGCCGATCGCGCTCGAGGAACTCGCGCAGGAGCGCCCGGTCGGTGGTCGTCCGGGCGACCACGTCATCGCGCCGGCCAAGGGCGACGGTCACCATCAGCCGACCGCCGCCTCGACCGGGGCGCGAACGGGCCGGTCGTGGCCGGGCTGGGCCGTCCAGCGCTCGATCGCGGCCGCGTGTGCGGCCCGCAAGCCGGCCTCGAACGGCGCCCGGACCACGCCCTCCTCGGTCACGATCCCGCTGATCAGCTCGGCCGGGGTGACGTCGAACGCCGGGTTGCGGACCTCGGTGCCCAGCGGTGCTATGCGCACGCCGCGGATGACCAGAACTTCCTCGGCGTGACGCTCCTCGATCGGGATGGCCGAGCCATCCGGGGTGTCGAGATCGACCGAGCTCGTGGGTGCGGCCACGTAGAACGGGATCCCGTGCCGCGCCGCCAGCACCGCCAGCGTGTACGTCCCCACCTTGTTGGCCGTGTCGCCGTTGGCGGCCACCCGGTCCGCCCCGACGATGACCGCGTCGACCTCGCCGCGAGCCATCAGGTGGCCGGCCGCGACGTCCGGGATGAGCGTGTGCGGAACGCCGGCCTGGGCCAGTTCCCAGGCCGTCAGGCGTGCCCCCTGGAGGTACGGCCGTGTCTCGTCGACCCAGACATGCACGGCCCGGCCGGCGTGGTGCGCCGCCTGGACGACGCCGAGCGCGGTGCCGAACTGCCCGCAGGCCAGCGGCCCGGTGTTGCAGTGGGTGAGGATGCGCAGCGGCTCGTCGCCCGCCACCGGCAGCGCAGCGAGACCGAAGGCCGCGAGACGGCCGTGATCGGTCGTCGCCTCCGTGACGATCGCATCGGCTTCCGCCCGGAGCGCATCGGCGATCGCGCCGCCATCATCGGACAGGTCGCCGACCGCCTCGTAGCGGGCAAGCATGCGGTCGACCGCCCAGCGCAGGTTGACCGCCGTCGGGCGCGCCTGGATGAGCGCGTTGGCGCCGCCCCGCAGCGTGGCGCGGCGCGCGTACGGTCGGGCGTTCCGGACGCGCTCGGCCGAGAGTGCCATGCCGATGGCCGCGACCTGCCCGATCGCCGGCGCGCCCCGGACGATCATCTCGCGGATGCAGAAGGCGACCTCACCGGCGGACTTCGCCTCCATCTCGAGCAGGGTATCGGGGAGCCGCCGCTGGTCGATCAGGTAGAGGACGCCGGCGTCCTCGCGGAACGGGGTGCGGAAGCCGGTCGGGGCGGCCGGAACGGCCGGCGACGTGTCAGCAAGGCCGAGCATCGCCGCACCGGCGTCGGGGTCGAGGATCCCTGCCGCCGCATCGACCGATGCGCGCTGAAGGGCCTGGGCGGCCCCGGCGACGGTCGCGGCGCCCTGGACCAAGTCGCTCGCGAACTGGCGGAAGAACCGGCGGCGTCCGAGATCGACGGGCGACGGCTCACCCGGCGTGGACGGCTCATCCACCTGGACGCCCTCCGGCCCGGACTGCGGTTCGCCGCTCGAATCCACCGATCCCGTGCTCCGTCCGTGCCCGGTCAGTACTTGATGACGCTGGCGACCGTGCGTCCGCCGAGGCGGTCTCGCCCCTTGAGGAATTCGAGCTCGACGAGGAAGGCCAGCCCGGCCACCTGTCCGTGCAGCCGCTCGACCAGCTCGATCGTGCCCTTGACCGTCCCGCCGGTGGCGAGCAGGTCGTCGACGATGAGGACGCGCTGCCCCGACTCGATGGCGTCGCGATGGATCTCGAGCGTGTTCGAGCCGTATTCGAGCGCGTATTCGACCGTGATCGTCTCGGCCGGCAGCTTGCCCAGCTTGCGGACCGGGACCAGCCCGGCACCAAGCAGGTACGCCAGCGGGGCGCTGAAGATGAAGCCGCGTGACTCCATGCCCACGACGAGGTCGATGCGCTCGTCCTTGTAGGGCTCGAGCATCAGGTCGATCGCTTCCTTGTAGGCCGCGCGGTCCTTCAGGAGCGTCGTGATGTCGTAGAAGAGGATCCCTGGTTTGGGGAAGTCGGGGATCTCGCGGATCTTCGCGCGGAGCTCCTCGGCGGACATCGGTATCGGGGCCTCCATCGCATGGGCGGCGGGCGCCGGGTGGGCCGGGCGCAGGCCGGCTCGAAGTCTACCGCAGCGGACTCGGTGCGCCTACGACGAGCTCGCGGGTGAGGCGACGGGCGATGGCCGCGTGGCCGGGACGTCCTTGCGAAGTCGTCGCGTCATCAGGAAGCCGCCGATGCCCACTGCGGTCGCGACCGCGAAGGCGATCGCCAGTCCCGTCTGGGATCCACCCGTGACGCGCAGGCTCGCGGCGATGATGGCGCCCGAGACACCGGTCCCCATCGCGGTGCCGAGGGTATCAAGGAGGCTCAACGCGCTCGAGGCGGTCCCCTGGGTCCCGGGTGGCGCCTCGCGCAGGACGATGAGCGAGAGCGGCGCGTAACCGAGGCCCATCCCGAGGCCGGCCACCGCGAAGGTCGGCACGGCCCAGGCGACGGGGACCTCGGGGAGGAGGATCAGCCCGAACGAGACCAGTCCGACGACCGTGACGACGAACCCGGCCCGCACGAACCGGTCGGTCGGCCATCGTTCCGCGTTGCGCGCCTGGATCCACGAGCCCGCCGTCCACGAGACGGTCGCCGCGGTCAGGACGACGCCCGCCGCGATGGCCGAGAGCCCGCGGTAGTTCTCGAGGGTCAGCGACACGTACGCGTCCACGCCGAAGAACGCGAAGGTCATGACGCCACGCAACAGCACGGCCGCCGGCAGGATCGGGCGCGCGGTCAGGGTCCCGGCGGGCGTCAGGCGGCGGAGCGCGGGGAGCGCGAGGACGAGGCCGACCAGAACGAGACCGACGGTCGGGAACGCCTCGCCCATGGTCAGCCCGACCGTGATGAGCCCGGCCCCGGCCGCCACGAGCAGGGCGTAGGGGAGCCTGCGGCGCTCCGCCGTCGCGGCCTCGGCCTCGGCGGCTTCCTCGATCTCGGTCAGCGGGACCGCGATGAGGGCACGGATCGTCAGGAGCCCGGCGGTCGCGATGAGCGGCAGCAGCCCGAGGAACACGTAGCGCCAGCCGAAGAACTCCCCGACGACCCCGGCCACGGCAGGGCCGACGACCCCGGGCAGGACCCAGGCTGTCGAGAGCGTGGCGAACATCCGCGGCCGAAGGCGCTCTGGCAGGCTTCGGCCGATGGCGACATAGGCGATGGGCGGGATCGTACCGGCACCGAGACCCTGGACGAAGCGGGCCGCGACGAGGACCTCCATGGTCGGCGCGAGGCCGCCGACGAGCAGGCCGATCGCGAAGAGGCCGAGCCCGACCGCGAACGGCCGGCCAAGACCGCCGCGATCGATGAGGCCCCCGACCACGACGATGCCGATCAGCGAGCCGAGGAAGAACGAGGTGAACACCCAGCCGTACAGCTGCATCCCACCGAGCTCCTTCGCGACGATCGGCAGCACGGTGGAGACCGCGAGCGCCTCGAAGGCGACGAGCGTGATGGTGAGGACGAGGCCGACGGTGAGCGCCCGACGATGGGGCGACCAGAGTCCATCGTCGGGAGGGAGCCGCGCGGGATTCATGGCACCTAGCATGCCGGGCCGGCGGGAAGGCCGCCACGGTCAAGCGTCCCGGGTCGATCTCCGACGTTCGTCGCATGTCGGCTGGCCGGGCGCATGGCGTGCCGGGCGCGTGTCGGCGGGCCGGGCGCGGCCGGTTCTCCCATTCGCCACCCCGGGTGGCGTTAGCGAAGCGAGAACGCCGCGGACGGCGCGATCTCGGCGATTCGAGGCATCGGTTCCGCCCGGATGCCATCCCGGGTGGCCGTCGGGAATCGCTCGACCGGATCTCGTGTCGAGCGCCACCCCACATGGCGTATGAGCGAATCTAGGTCCGCGGGAGATCCACCGCGACGGGCACGATCGCGTCGGCCACCAGGGTCGCCCGGGCGCGCGCCAGGGCCTCTCGCCGCGAGGTCGGCGACGGGCCCCCCAGCCGGTCAAGTCCCAGCAGGGCCGCGCCCAGCACCGGGGGAGCGTCGAGGCGGTGGACCCGGACCAGCGGGACCGCGGCCTGGAGGCCGTTCGCGATGCGTGTCTCGAAGGCCGGATCCCGCGCCCGGAAGACGCCGCCGGCCAGCACGACGTCGACGTCCCGCCGCGTCAGGTGAAGCCGGCGGATGATCGACAGCGCCATCGTCGCGATCTCGTCGGCCAGCCTGTCGAGGATGAGCCGCGCGACCGCGTCGCCGCCAGCGGCGGCTTCGAAGACGACGGGCGAAAGCCCTCGAAGCCGCGTCGCGGGGATCCTCCCGTGCTCGATGGCCAGCGTCACGTCGATCGGTCGATGGAGTCCGAAGTGGGCCGGGACGAGGCGCTCCAGCACCGTCCGCGGGCCGCGGCCGTCGCGGGCTCGGACCGCGGCGCCCAGGGCGGCCATGCCGACGTCGCCGCCGCCGCCCCAATCGCCCGAGATGTCGCCCAGGGCGGCCAGGCGTGCCGTCCGCCCGTCGGGGGCGATGCCCGCGGCGTTGACACCGGCCCCGCAGATGACGCCGACCCCCCATCCGCGTTCCGCGCCGGCCCGAACGGGAGCGAACGCGTCGTTGACGACGAGCGTGTCCCAGGCCACGCCCGCGGCGGCCAAGGAACCAGTGAGCCGTCGGACGTCGGCCGGCGTGTCGGCGCCGGCCAGCGTATAGACACCGATGTCGGCCGGTCGGTCGTCGGCCAGCCCGGCACGTGCCCGCGCATCGCGGACGAGCTCGACCAGCCGCGTCGTGCCCGCGGCCAGCCCGATGACCTGGTGCGAGGTGGTCGGGCCGCGGATGGCGGCCAGGAGGCGACCGTCATCGGCCAGCAGGGCGACGTCGGTCTTCGAGTTGCCCCCGTCGACGGCCAGGACGGCCACCGACGGGCGGCCGCGCGGGCTCACGTCCAGTTCGGTCGGGTCGGGACCGTGGCCAGCTCGTCGATCCGGACGAACCGGGCGCCCGCATCGCCGAGCCGGGCGATCACGCGGGGGACGGCAAGCAGTGTCTGGGTCGGCCAGGCGTGCAACAGGATCACCGTCGCGTCGCCACGGGCAAGCGTCCCGCCGACGAGATCGGCCTCGATCGTCGGCGCGTCGCGGGCAGGGTCCCAGTCCTCGGCGGCCACGTCCCAGCCCACGTGCCGGTACCCGGCCGCCTCGACCGCGGCAAGGACCCGCGGATCATCAGCGCCTGCCCCGAACGGGCAGCGGAACCACGGCCGCGGATCGACGCCCGTGGCGGCCTCGATGGCGGTCGCCGCGTCCGCGATGTCCGTCGCCAAGCCCTCGTCGGTCAGGAGCGGCATCCGGGCATGGTAGTGCGAGTGGCTGCCGACGAGGTGGCCGCCGTCGGCGATCGAGCGGGCCACGTCCGGGTATGCCTCCGCCCACCGGCCCTGGACGAAGAACGTGGCGGTGACGTCGAGGCCCGCGAGGGTCTCCAGGAGGCGCTCGGTGCCGTCCGGCTCATAGGGCCGGTCCGGATGCTCCGCATCGAAGGTCAGGGCGACCAACCGGTCGGTCACCTGCGCTGCGCCGTCACTTGTCGACGCCTGTGATGACCAGGCCCCGCGTGAAGAACCGCTGGGTCAGGAGGAACGCGATGACCGGGATGACCAGGGTCATCAGGGTGCCCGCCTGGATGAGCCCTGGATCGCGGAAGTGGATGCCGTTGAACCGCGAGAGTCCGAGCGCGAGGGTCTGGATGTCCGGGTCCCCCGACAGGTACAGGACCGGCCCGAAGAAGTCGTTCCACGTGTAGACGAGGTGGAAGATGCCGACCGCGATGACGACCGGCCAGGCCTGGGGCAGCAACACCGACCAGAGCGTCCGGAGCGGTCCGGCCCCGTCGATGGCGGCCGCCTCGTCCATCTCGGTCGGGATCGTCATGAAGTACTGGCGCATGAGGAAGACGTCGTAGGCGTTCGCGAAGAACGTCGGGACCAGCAGCGGCAGCCACGTTCCGACCCACCCGAGCTTCACCATGATCGTGTAGGTCGGGATGATCGTGACCGCGGCCGGCAGGAAGATCGTGGCGATCAGCAGCGTGAACAGGAGTCCGCGCCCAGGGAACCGGAAGCGGGCGAAGCCGTAGGCGACGAGCGTGCACGAGAGGAGCGTCCCGATCATGCCGATGACGGCGATCGCCGCGGTGTTGAACAGCAGCCGCGGGTAGTCGATCAGGTCCCAGACCTTGGCGAAGTTCTCCCAGTGCGGGGCGAGGGTCCAGACCCGGTCGAGGACGCGCCACGAACCCACCCAGACGATCGGCACGTCCGGAGCCGCCGGATCGACGAACGTGCTCTGCTTCCTGCCCGGCTCGAGCATCGCCAGCGGGCGGACGGTCCCGTCGATCGGGACCTGGAAGAGCTCGAGCTCCTTGCCGGCGACCGTCACGGTCGCCGGATCGGCTGGATAGAGCGGCGTCCCTGCCTGCGAGATCTGATCGGTGCTCTTGATCGCATAGGTGAACGATCGGAGCATCGGCGAGAGGAACGCCGCCAGGGCGCATACCGCGATGATCGTGAGCGCGAACGACCGCTTCGTGTCGCCTCGTTCGCGGGGCCGTCGGCTCTCGGTCCTCGCGACGACGCGCCGGCCGAAGCGCCCGCGACGGGTCGTCGCGCCGCTCACGAGTGCGTCCGGCACCTGTGCCATGCCGTGCTACCGGGCCTCGCCCGCGTAGTAGACGTAGCGACGCGCGAGCCAGAACAGCAGCAGCGTCAGGGCCAGCGAGATCACGAACAACAGCCACGCGAGCGTCGCGCCGTACGACATGTTCTGGAACGTGAAGAAGGTCTTGTAGATGTAGAGGTTGTAGAAGTTCGTCGTGCCACCCGGTTCACCCGTGCCGTTCTTCAGCACGAGTGGCACCAGGAAGTACTGCAGCACCTCGACGACGCCGAGCACGACCGTATAGAAGATGACCGGCGACATCATCGGGATCGTGATGTTGCGCAATGACGCCCAGGCTCCGGCACCATCGATCCGTGCGGCGTCGTACAGCTCGGTCGGGATCCCCTGGAGGCCCGCGAGGTAGACGATCATCCCGGCCCCGATGCCCCACAGGCCCATGATCACGAGACCCGGGTAGATCCAGGTCGGATCCTGCAGCCAGTCAGGCGGATGCGCGATCCCGATGGCCTTGAGGAACCCGTCGATCCAGCCGGAATCGGCGCCCAGCATCCCGCCCCAGATGAGGACGCCGGCCACGAACGGCACGACGTAGGGCAGGAAGAACAGCACGCGAAACGCGCCGGTGAAGCGCAGGTGTCGCGAGTGGAGCATGAGCGCGACGACGAACGGGAGGCAGACCCCGACCGGGAGCGCCAGCAGTGCGAACTTCACGGTGACCGCCAGGGAGTCCCACGTTCGCCGGTCCGCGATGAGGGTCTGGTAGTTCTGCAGGCCGACGAACCGGAGGGGCTCGGCCTGGTTGAGGTTGATGTTCGTGAACGTGAAGACGAACGTCGCGACCATCGGGAACAACGTGAAGACGAAGAACCCGACGATCCAGGGCGCGATGAAGACGTACCCCCAACGCGCGCGTCGCCAGGAAAGCCCGGAGAAGCGAGCCGGCCTGAGCGAACGCGCGACGGAGGGGGCCGCCATCGATCAGCTGCCGCCCTGGTTCCAGATGGCCTGCATCTGGGCCTTCAGGTCGGCGATCTCCTTGTCAAGATCGAGGCCGGGCGTGGCCTGCCACTTGGTGCCGAAGGTGTTGATCAGGTCCAGCGTCTGGTTGTACGCGGGCATGAACGACTCGAAGTTCGGGACGTCGGCGAAGGCGACGCCTTGCTTGGCGACGTTCCAGTCGATGGTCTGGGTGTAGTCGGCCTGCAGGCTCTGCAGGAAGGCGTCCTGCTTCGACTCGACCGCGGGCATCCCGCCGTAGAGCTTGAGCAGGCTCTCCGCTTGGAGCAGGTACTCCAGCACTGCGAATGACTCGTCGGGGTGCTTGGTCGTCTTGAGGATCCGGAACGTGTCCGCGTTGAACGCGGCGGTGGTCTGGCCCTGGTACGACGGGGTCGCCGCGAGGTTCCAGTCGTCGCCGGCGTCGGACACACCGTAGGTCGACCACAGGTAGTTCTCGCTCATCGCGACCTTGCCGGTGAAGAAGGGATACCCGTTCGGATTGAAGTCCGTGTTGAGGAACTGCGGGCCCGTCACCGAGAAGTGGTCCTTCCAGATGCCGTCGTAGAAGTAGTGCCAAGCGGCCGCCCAGGCGTCCGGGATCTGGACCGTCTTGCCATCCGCAGCGGCGAACGTCCCGGCCTTCCAGTACGCCCCCACCTGTCGCAGGTCATCGCGCTGCGGCTCGAAGCCCCACTGCACGATGTTGTCCGGATCGAAGCCCTGTTCGGTGGCGTCCTTGCCGTTCTTGTCGACGGTCAGCAGAAGGGCGATCTTGCGTACCGTGTCGTAGTCCCACGGCACCGTGGACCCGTCGGGCATCGTGTACGTGCTGTTCCAGGCGTGTGGCGGCTCGGCCAGCCCGGCCTCCTTGAAGAGGCTGGCCTTGTAGAACAGCGCCGACGGATAGATCGCGTACGGAATCCCGGCCTGGCCCTCACCCGCGACGTTGTAGAGGCTGACCGTGGATTCCGGGAACTGGCTCATGTCGAAGTGGTTCTTGTCGATGAGCGGCTGGAGGTCCAGCCACTGGCCATGGAACGCGTTGGCGCCGCCGATGCCGACCGGACCGACGATGTCGGGGCCGCTCCCGGAGCCGATCTGGACGGCCAGCGAGTCACGAGCCAGCGTGTACGGATAGCCCTCGAACCGCAGGTGGATCCCGGGGTGCGAGGCGTTGAAGTCCTCGGCGACCTTCTGCTCGACGTCGACCTGCTCCGGCGCGTCTCCGGTGCCGAGGCAGCAGTACCAGCGGACCTCGACGTCGCCGGGCTTGGCGCTCGAGGCGTTGCCGGTGATCGCCGTCGGCGCGGGCGTCACCGTCGTGTCCACCGAGGCGCCGGGCGAGGTTGCCGGTTCGGAGGCCGGCACGACCGAGGCGCCCGGCGACTCGGAACTCGTGGTCGTCGAACCACAGGCGCTCACGATGAGCACCGCCGATGCCATGAGCGCCGTGAGGCGCCCGATGCGTCGTTCCATTTCGTTCCTCCGGTCCATCCGTCCTCGTCTACCCGGCGACCGGGCGACCAACCAGTTCATGGGCGCGCTCCTCCTGTACCTCCCGGCCGCCGTCTGGACGCTCCCAGTGCGGCCGAACCACCACCCGCTCCACGTAGTAGCGGGTCCGATCGCCACGCACGAAGGTCCGGCCCAACTCGACCGGCATTCCCTCCACGGTGGATGCGATGCCTTCGATCAGCAATGCCGGCGTACCCGGACGCCGGCCCAGGAGTCGAGCCTCGCGGGCCCGCAGCAAGACGGGTTCGAGGACCTCGCGAGCCCGGGCCACCTGCACGCCGTAGCGTTCGGTCAGCAGGTCGTAGAGAGAGCCACGCTCGAGGTCCGACGCCAGCAGGCCCGGGAAGCGTTCTGCTGGGAGATGCACCTGCTCGAGCAGCAGCGGCTCGCCGTCGGCCATGCGCAGCCGCTCGAGATAGAGCGTCGGCGAGCCCAGTTCCAGGCCGAGGGCGTTGGCCACGGCCTCGCCCGCGGATTCGGGGCGGGCGGCGACCAGCCGGGTTGACGGGTCCAGGCCGCGGTCCTGCATCTCCTCGGTGAACGAGCGCTCCCCCGCGAAGTCGCGATCGATCCGGGGGCGCAGGACGAACGTGCCCCGTCCGCGGGTGCGTTCGAGCCGTTGCTCGCGCGTGAGCTCGCCGAGCGCGCGGCGCACGGTGATGAGGCTGCAGCCGTAACGCGATGCGAGATCGCGTTCCGTGGGGAGCCGGTCGCCGGCACGCCATTCGCCCGCATCCATGGCCGCGCGCAGGTCAAGATAGACCTGATGATGCAGCGGGATCGGGCCGAGCTCGAGTCGGAAGCGGGCCATCGGGCGGGGCGGACCTCGGGCGACGGGCTGGGGATTCCGGGCTTGTGCGGGCGGCGATTGCTGATAACGTTATAAGCAATGGTGTCAAGCCCCATCGAGAGCGAGGGAGCATGGGCCTGAAGATCGCCGTGATCGGCGGCGGGAGCACCTACACGCCGGAGCTGGTCGAGGGCTTCGAAGCGCGACGCGACCGGATGCCGATCGACGAGCTCGTCCTCGTCGACATCGACCAGGACCGCCTGGCCATCGTGGGCGGGCTGGCCCAGCGGATGCTCGACCGGGTGGACTGGACCGGTCGCCTCATCTGCACCGGCGACCGCGAGTCCGCCATCGATGGCGCGGACTTCGTCGTGATCCAGCTACGGGTCGGCGGTCAGGCCGCCCGCCTCATCGACGAGACCCTGCCACCGACGTTCGGCGTGATCGGCCAGGAGACGACCGGCGCGGGTGGGTTCGCGAAGACCCTGCGCACCGTCCCGCTGGTCCTGGAACTCGCGGAACTCACCGCGCGGCGGGGCGCCAGGGACGCCTGGGTCGTCGACTTCACGAACCCGGTCGGGATCGTCAGCCAGGCCCTCATCGACGCCGGGCATCGGGCGATCGGGCTGTGCAACGTCGCGATCAACATCCAGCGCGGCATGGCCGAACGGTTCGCCGTGTCGCCCGATCGCGTGCAGCTCGAACACGTGGGGCTCAACCACCTGAGCTGGGAGCGCGCCGTGTTCGTCGATGGGACGGATCGCCTGCCGGAGCTCATCGAGCGCGACGCTGACGGCCTGGGCGACCTTGTCGGGCTGCCGGGCGAGCTTGTGCGCGCCCTCGGCGCGATCCCGTCCTATTACCTCCACTACTTCTATCAGACCCGCGCCGTCGTGGAGGCACAGCGCGCCGGCCACACCCGCGCCCAGGAGGTCATGGATATCGAGCGGGACCTGCTCGAGATGTACAAGGACCAGGGGCTCGCCGAGAAGCCGGCGTTGCTCGCGAGCCGTGGCGGCGCCTACTACAGCGAGGCGGCCGCGCAGCTCATCGCCTCGCTCCATGACGGGGCGGGCGACATCCAGGTGGTCGACGTCCGCAACGACGGGGCACTCCCCGACCTGCCCGCCGATGCCGTCGTGGAGATCCCGGCCAGGATCGATCGCGACGGCGCCCATCCGCTTCCGCTGGCGCCCCTGTCACCCGAGATGCGCGGCCTCGTGCAGGCCGTCAAGGCCTATGAGCAGCTCGCGATCGAGGCCGCCGTGACCGGTGACCGCGAGATCGCCCTCCGGGCTCTCATCGCCAACCCGCTCGTCGCCGACTACGACGTCGCCGCGCCCCTGCTCGCTGCCCTGCTCGATGTCAACCGCGCCCACCTGCCGCGGTTCTTCGTCGAGACACCGACCGCCTAGGGATTCCCGCGCCCTCTACCATATCGGTCGTGACGCCACCCGGACGGACCGCCGCTTGATCGACAGCCCGCTCGCGGCCGCGCTCGTCGTCGCGGCGGGCCTGGCGGCCGGAACGATCAACACCATCGTCGGTTCGGGCTCCCTCGTCAGCTTCCCGACCCTGCTGCTGCTCGGCTATCCACCGCTGGTGGCCAACGTCTCGAACACGCTCGGGCTCGTGCCGGGCGTCGTCAGCGGCCTCGTCGGATACCGGCGCGAGCTCGTCGGCCAGCGCGCCCGGGCCATCCCGCTCCTGGTGGCTGGCGGCTTCGGCGGCCTGAGTGGGGCGATCCTGCTGCTGGTGCTGCCCGCCTCGGCGTTCGCCAGGATCGTGCCGGTCCTCATCCTCGTCGCCTGCGCCCTGATGGCCATCCAGCCGCGGCTCACGACGTGGATCGCCGCACGACGCGCACGGGACGGGTCCACCCCCGCGCATGGGGGCGGTCCGCTGCTCCTCGCGACCGTGTACACGACGGGGATCTACGGTGGCTATTTCGGTGCGGGTCAGGGCATCATCCTGATCGCCTTGCTGGCCATCCTCATCGACGACGACCTGCAGCGACTCAACGGCCTCAAGAACGCGATCGCGTTCATCGTCAACGCCGTAGCAGCCGTGCTGTTCATCGCGGTCGCGCCGGTCGCCTGGGAGGCGGTGCTCCTGCTGGGCATCGGCGGGATCGCGGGTGGCCAGATCGGCGCCCATGTCGGTCGCCGGATGTCGCCGTTCGTGCTGCGCGGCTCGGTCATCGTCATCGGCCTGATCGTGGCGTTCCGACTGCTCCTCTCGTGAGGGATCGTCGCCGCTAGGAGATCCACTCGGTGGCGTTCAGGACCCGCCCGTCGAAGTAGTCGAGCACGACGATGATGCCCTGGCCCATGAGCGGTCCAGGGTTGTAGCCGATGTTGATGATCCAGATCCGGGTGTCGGGAGTCGGTGTGGGTGGAGCGTTTCGCGGCGTCCATGGGTCGAGTGCGCCCCAGGTTCCCACTCGGGCTTCGAGCACGTCGTCGTTCGCGAACCGCCCGGCTGCCCCACGGGCCAGCGCGATCGCCTCGTCGCGGGTGAGTCCGACGGCCGGTGATGCGCTCGGCGATGGGGTCACGGTCGGCGAAGGGGTCGGGTGGCGGTCGGGGATCGAACACGCCGCGACCGCTGCGACCAGCAGCACGGCGCAGAGGGCGCGTGCCGATCGGGATCGAGGCGAGCGCGGAAGGGGCATCTCCGACGGGACGCGGCGGCTCGTCAGCCTGTTCCCGCCGTCCGCGGGCTGAGCGGCCCGAGCCTTGGCGATTGGGGGACGCAGATCCGCGTCACCTCCGGTTGTCCCGGGCCGGGACTCACAGTCACAGGATCGTGCATCGAAGGCCGGTCGCGGAGCGCCGACCGCCACTCATCCACGAATCCGTGACTGGCCGGCTCGGAATCGTGCGGGACGCAATGCGCGGTCTCCCTGTGCGGCCTGCGACGCGCGAAACCGTGACTCACAGTCGCGCCCGGACGGCCGGTCGCTCCGGATCGGGGGTTCGCGGGGTGGATTCGGCCGATGCGCCCGGGCCCGACGCCTCCTGGAGCCGTGCGATGACGGCCTGCGTCAGCGCCCAGGCCTTCGACGGCTGGGCGGGCGCCCGGAACCGGACCTGGTTCGAGGCGAAGGTGACGTCCCCGGGGCGGATGCCCGGTAGCCCGCCGTCACCGAGCAGCCGCATCGCGGTCGCTCGCGACAGGCTCGCGGCGAACCGGAAGATGAGCCAGCCCTCCTCGCGCGAGATCGAGGAGATCCCGACGGTCTCGGCCATCAGCCGAAGCTCGGCGACCTCGACCAGGCGAACCACGCGGGCGGGCATCGGGCCGTATCGATCGGTGACCTCGGCACGGAAGGCCGCGAGGTCATCGGCGGTCCGGGCGCGCGCCAGCCGTCGATAGAGCTCGAGCTTCTGGGCCTCGTCGGGGACGTAGTCGTCCGGCAGGCGCGCCTCCAGCGGCAGGTCCACCACGGCCTGCGGCGCCTCGATGATCGGCGCCCGGCCCTCGCTCCTCGCCTTGTGCTCCTCGACCGACTCGGCGAGCATCCGCGAGTACAGGTCGAAGCCGACCGCCGCCATGTGCCCGGACTGCTCGCCCCCGAGGATGTTGCCGGCCCCGCGGATCTCGAGGTCCGATAGCGCGATCTGGAACCCGGCCCCAAGTTCCGAGGCGTTGAAGATCGCCTGGAGGCGCTTGCGTGCCTCGTCCGACAAGCGCTCGCGGCGTCGATAGAGCAGGTACGCGTAGGCCCGGCGACTGCTCCGGCCGACCCGGCCGCGGAGCTGGTAGAGCTGGGCCAGGCCCAGGGTGTCGGCCCGGTCGATGACGATGGTGTTCGCGTTGGGGATGTCCAGGCCCGACTCGATGATCGTCGTGCAGATCAGCACGTCCGCCTCGCCGTGCGCGAACGAGAGCATGACCTTCTCGAGCGCGCCTTCGGCCATCTGCCCGTGCCCGACGACGAACCGGACGCCCGGCAGCATCCGCCGGAGCTGCTCGGCCTGCGCCTCGATGGTCTCGACCCGGTTGTGGACGTAGAAGACCTGGCCGCCGCGGTCGAGCTCGCGCAGGATGGCGTCGCGGACGAGACCCGCCGACGCCTCGGCGACTCGGGTCTGGATCGGCAGCCGGTCCTCCGGCGGCGTCTCGATGGCGGACAGGTCGCGGATGCCGGCCAGTGCCAGGTTCAATGTCCGCGGGATGGGCGTGGCCGACATGGTCAGCACGTCCACCTCATTGCGGAGCCGCTTGAGCCGTTCCTTGGCGGCCACCCCGAACCGCTGCTCCTCGTCGACGACGACCAGGCCCAGGTCCTTGAACCGGACGTCCTTGGATAGCAGCCGGTGGGTCCCGATGACGACATCCACGGTCCCGTCCGCGAGGCCCTCGATGGCGGCCGCCTGCTCCCGCGGGGAGACGAACCGCGAGAGGAGGCGGACCTCGAGCGGGAACGCCGCGAAGCGCTGGCTGAACGTCTCCTGATGCTGGGCCGCGAGGACCGTGGTCGGGACGAGGACCGCGACCTGCTTGCCGTCCTGGGTCGCCTTGAAGGCGGCGCGGAGCGCGACCTCGGTCTTGCCGTAGCCGACGTCCCCCACGACGAGCCGGTCCATCGGACGCACCTGCTCCATGTCCGCCTTGACCTCGAGCGACGCCCGCATCTGGTCGGGCGTCTCCTCGTACGGGAACGACGCCTCCATCTCGGCCTGCCAGGGCGTGTCCGGGGCGAACGCGTGCCCCTTGGCCCTGGCCCGGGACGCGTACAGCTCGAGGAGCTCCTCGGCGAGATCGGACACGGCACGTGCCACGCGCTGCTTGGCCCGCAGCCATTCCGCGCCGCCCAACCGGGACAGGGCCGGCCGCTCCCCGCCCGCGTAGCGGGTGACCCGCGCGATCTGTTCGACCGGGACGAAGATCCGGTCGCCGCCGGCGAACGACAGCTCCAGGTAGTCGCGGTCCTCGCCGGCGCCGCCGCGTCGCAGCATCTGCTCGTAGCGGGCCACGCCGTGGTCGATGTGGACGACGAGGTCGCCGGGCGTCAGGCGCTCGAGGATGTCGCGCGGGACGACGCGCCGGAGCGCCCGCGGCCGGCGGACCCGGACCGTCCCGAAGAGCTCGCGATCGGTGACGAACGTGAGGCGATCCGGGCCGCCGGTGAACCCGCCGTTCAGGCTGCGGTCGGCGAGGGCCACGGCACCCGGTGGCGGTGGGGTCTCGATGCGTTCGAGGACCGCGACCGGCTGGCCCGCCTCCTCGAGCAATTCCGCGAGGCGCGACGCCTGGTCGGACGCGAGGACGATCCGGGCGCCCTCGGCGCGCCAACCCTCGACGGCGCCGACGACGCCGGCTGCCCGGGCGAACGGGAGGACCGGTTCCCGCCAGCCGAAGAGGTCGCCCGACGACAAGGCGCCACGGGCCATCGCGCTGCCTTCGGGCGGCTCGGACTCCCAGGTCAGCTCGAGGGTCCGCGACGAGACCAGCCGGCTCTTCCAGTCGCGAGGCGGCAGGTACGTCGAGGGCCAGTCCTTCGGCAGCTCGCCGGCCCCTACCAGCTCCGTCCGCCGCTCGTCCGCCTGGCGCCACAGGAACTCGGCCGCCTCGGCGATGTCGCCGGGCTCGTCGAGGACGACGAGCGTGCCGGACTCGAGGTGGTCGAGGCCGGTCGCCGGGGCGAGCTGGGCGGCCCATACCTCCGCGGCATCGCCCACCGTCATGGCCCGGGTCTCGCCGGCGGTCCCGGCCGGTCGCAGGTCGTCGGCGGCGCCCTCGAACCGCGCGAGATCCGCGGCCAACCGTTCCGGCAGGCGGGCGGCGGCCCGACCGAGTCGCTCGCGGATGGCCGCGGGGCCGCCCGCGGGCAGCAGGAACTCGGATGCCGGCAGGAGGACGGCCTCCTCGACGGCCTGCACGGTTCGCTGGTCCGTGGGATCGAACGCGCGCAGCAATTCCACCTCGTCGCCGAAGAACTCGATGCGGATCGGGAGCGGCAGCGAGGGCGGGAAGACGTCGACGATGCCGCCGCGCCGGGCGAATTCACCGCGGCCGGCGACCTCTGCCGCCGGCACGTAGCCGAGGGTCAACAGGTCGTGGAGGAGGGCGTCCTGGTGGAGCCGCGCTCCCGACCGAAGCCGACGCGGCTCGGCCGGCAGGTCCGCCGGCGCGATCGTGTGCTGGAGGAGCGCCTGCACGCCCGCGACCATGACCCGGGCCCGGCCGCTCCGCCATGCCGAAAGCGCCGCCACCCGGGCGGCGGTCTCGTCCGCGACGAGCTCGCTTCGTTCGTATGCGAGCGCCGTGCGCGGTTCCAGCGTGACGACGGCCTCCGGGTCGCCCAGCCAGGCCCCGAGCTCCTCGGCGACGCGGTCCCCGATCTCGGCGTCTCGGGCGATCCACACGAGCCGCTCCCCGGTCTGAGCCTGAGCCAGGGCCGCCGCGAGGTACGACTTCGCGCCGTGCGGGACCGCGACCAGCCCGACATGGCGGCCGACCCGACGGGCATCGTCCGCCGCACTGCCCAAACGCTCTCGCAGCGATCCGAAGGTGCCGGTCTCGGCGAGCAGCGGCGGCAATGACGAGAGATCCGGCAGCCGATGGCGCATGCCCGTCCGACCATCCGACGGGGTCTCGGATCGTGGATCGCGACGGTTCGTCTCGACCGCGCGCGCCTCCGCGTCCTCGAAGTCGCGGACCTCGGCGTCCACCTCGGCCACGTCGAAGTCGACCTCCGACCCCGACCCGTCCGCTCGTGCCAGGGCGTGGCGTGCCGCGAACCGTTCGGCGACTTCCTCGGCGATGCGCCGGTCGCGACCTCGGCGGCCCCGGAGGGGCGGGGTCGTCGACTCAGGCATCGGTGTCGCCCTTCGGCCGCAGGACCCGGCGCCATCCGGTCCGGGTCTTGCGCACGCCATCGGGCCCGGGCGGCCCATCGACCTCGCCGGGCGCGGCCAGCCGGTCGACGTCGGCCGGACGCAGCTCGAACTTGTTGAACCCGTTCGCCGCCTTGCTCGTGCCGTCGCGCGCCCACGCCTCGACAGCGTCGGCGGCGGCATCGAGGAGCTCGTCGAGGCGCTGCCGCTCGTCGGGCTCGAAGCGGGACAGGACGTGGTCGCGACCGCGGTGGCCAGGATCGCCGATCCCGATGCGCAGCCGGCTGAACTTCTCGGTGCCGAGTTCCTCGATGACCGAGCCGAGGCCGTTGTGGCCGCCCCCGCTGCCACCCTCGCGGAACCGGAGCTTGCCGAAGGGCAGCGCGAAGTCGTCGGCCACGATGAGCAGGTCGCCGAGCGGCGCGTGCTCGCGTGCCAGCACCTTCCGGACCGCCTTGCCCGATTCGTTCATGTAGGTGAGGGGCTTCACCAGCATCACGTCGAGGCCGCGGAACCGCCCCATGACGACGTTCGAGTCGTCACGCCGCCGCCCCCGGCCCGTCCAGCCGGCGCGTTCGGCGAGCTGGTCCATGACCAGCCAGCCGACGTTGTGGCGCGTCCCGGCATACTGCGATCCAGGGTTGCCGAGACCGACGATGACCTTCAACCGACCTCCGCGGACAGCACGACAGGGCCCGATCCCGGCTCGGACGGACCGGCGGGAGGGCCTGACGCGATGGTATCAGCCCGGACTCGCGGGGCGGGTCAGGCGCGCAGCAACGTCCGTTCAAGGTCGCGCATCGTCGCCTCTTCGGTGGGGTCGGCGTGATCCATGCCCATGATGTGGAGCGTGCCGTGGGTCACGAGGAGCCGGAGCTCGTCGGCCGGAGACCAGCGGACGTCGCCCGTCTGGCCGCCGCGACCCGCCTCGGCCTGTTCGATCGCCCGCTCGACGGACACCACGACGTCGCCCAGCTGGAGGCGACGACCCGGCGGCAGCGGGAATGGATGTTCCGTCAGGAGTGGGAACGACAGCACGTCGGTCGGGCCGGCCTTGCCGAGGTACGTCTGGTTCAACTCGGCGAGTTCCGCGTCGTTGCTCAGGATCAGGCCGATCGACGCCGGGCGTGGCGCGTCGGTCGCATCGAGGGCGGCGGCGATGGCGGTCGCGAGCGTCGAGATCGGGAGCGGCGGCCGGACCGAATCGCGCACCTCGACATCGATCCGCCACGGCGGCCTGTAGATACTGCGCATCACCGACCAACGGTAGCGCCGGAGGCAGCCCACGGATCGGGCTCCTCGCGAGCGGCTAGGAGGCCGCCCCGCCCCCGGTGCCCCTTGGCCCGGCGCCCCCGCCGCCGCCGGCTGCCGCCCGCCGCGACTCGAGCTCGACGACCTCGCTCTGCGGATAGGCGATCCGCGTGTGATACATGCCCAACAGCTGGCCGACGAAGGCCTCGCGGATCAGCTCGATGTCGCGCAGCGTGAGGTCGCACTCGTCGAACTGGTCCTCAGCGATCCGCTCTTCGATGATCCGCGAGACCATGCCGCGGATCGCCGGCTCGTCGCGCGACGAGAGCGACCGGACCGACGCCTCGACCCCGTCCGCAAGCATGATCAGCGCAGCCTCGCGGGTCTGCGGCTTCGGGCCGACATGCCGGAACGTCCGCGGGTCGACGGCCGCGGCAGCCTTGGCTCCCTCGGCGGTCGTGACACCCCCGTACGGCTCCGCCGCCTGCTCCCTCGCCCGCGCGTAGAAGTAGCCCATGATCGCGGTCCCGTGGTGCTGCGGGATGTATGCGATCAGCGCCTTCGGCAAGTGGCTCTTGTACGCGAGGTCGATGCCGTCGGCGACATGTTGCTTGAGGATCCGGGCGCTGACCGCGGGGTCGAGCTGGTCGTGGATGTTCTCGCCGCCGGCCTGGTTCTCGATGAAGCCGAGCGGGTTCGCAAGCTTGCCGACGTCGTGATAGTAGGCCGCGACGCGGGCGACCAGGGGATCGGCGCCGATGGCCTCGGCGGCCCGCTCGGCCAGGTTACCGACCATCAGCGAGTGGTGGTACGTGCCCGGGGTCTCGACCAGGAGCCGGCGCAGGAGCGGCTGCGACGGGTTGGCGAGCTCGAGCAATTGGAAGACCGTCAGGATGCCGAAGACCGAGCCCAGGACGGCGAACGTCCCGACCGCGGCCACGCCCGAGCCGACGGCGGACGCTGCCGACGCGAACCACAGCTCGAGCACGCCGCGGACGTCGCGCACGCCGAGCAGCGAGAACACGGTCACGACCGCGGAATTGACGACGAAGGCGGCAACCGCGGCCTGGACGAAGACCTGGAACCGGTCACCCCGCCGGATGGCGACGATGCCCGCCATGCCGCCCAGCAGCACGTACGAGGCGAACTCCAGCGACCCGCCGTTCACGGCCCCACCGATGATGGCGACCAGCGCGATGACGACGGTCGCCAGCGACGCGTCGAGCAGGATCGCGAGGAGCATCCCGATCGCGGCGGTCGGCAGGAAGAACTGGAGGATCGAGCGCCCCGCCGTCACCTTGAGGGCGATCGTCGCCCCGACCACGAGCAGGCCGACCAGGACGAGCGCGTTGTTCCGATGCCAGAGCTTCGGTCGGAAGCGCCACATCCAGCCAAGCAACATCCCGACGATGAGGACCGCCAACAGGAACCAGCCGAACAGGTTCGCGAAGTCGGGGTGGGTCTGGCCGAGACCCAGGGCGTCGACCTTTTCGATGTCCTCGGGGCCGAGCCGTTCGCCGGCCCGGACGATCACCTCGCCTTGCAGGATGTGGACGCGGACCGGCATGACCGCTGCGGCCCGACGGTCGCGCTCCTGCTGGGTCAACGCGGCGTCGAACGACGAGTTCGGCACGACGAGCGAGCTGATGAGTGCAGCGGCGAGCGCCCGTTCCTTCTCGTCAAGCCCGCCGGCCATCAGCCCGGCGAGCCGGGTCCGGGTCTCCGCCACGGCGGTGTCGAGCAACTGCGTCCGCAGCAGCGAATCAAGGACTCGCGCGGATTCGGTCCGCACGATCGCCCAGCGACTTGGCTCCAGCGCGGCCAGCGTGGTCCGCTCGTCGGCGGGCAGGTCGGGGACGGCGGTCTCCAGCAGGGAGGCGCGCTGGTCCTTGGGCAGGTCGGCAGCGAACGTCATGTCGACGCGCGACACGCGCCGCTCGAACGCGGCCTGCTGTTCCGTTGCGATCGCCGCGGCGTTCTCGGTCGTGAAGTCGTATTGCGGCTCGACCGAATCCCGGGCCGCGGCTCGTTCTGCTTCGGTCCGGGCGAGGCTCTCGAAGTCGACCGCCTTGGGCGCGATGATGTCGCGCGGCGCCAGGTCACCGGAGGTCAGCGACAGCAATTCCTGGGGCAGGATGTCGACGCCGAGGATCGCGGTCAGCACCGCGACGAGGATGCCCGTCGCGATGAAGAAGCGCACGGCATCGTGGCGGGTGAACCGCGCGAAGGCATCGACGCTCTGCGTCAGCATGGTCTGGCGTCCCGATCCGTCACGGCCGGCTCGTCAGTGCGTCCCGACATCGTGGTCGGCCAGGTCGGCCCGGGCGAGCGCGGCGGCCACCATCCCGCTGACGACCTTGCCGTCGGCCCGGCCGCGGGTCCGCGGAGACAGCCAGCCCATGACCTTGCCGAGATCCCGGGCCGAGGCCGCGCCGGTCGCCGTGATGCCCTCGTCGACGAGGGCCTTGAGCTCGGCCTCACTGAGAGCCTCGGGCAGATAGCCGCGGAGGATCTCGATCTCCGCCTCTTCCTTGGTGGCGAGATCCTCGCGCCCGGCGCCACGGAATGCCTCGACCAATTCGCGGCGTGTCTTGACCTCGCGGGTCAGGACCGCGAGGTATTCCTCGTCCGTCAGCGGCGCGCCCTGGCGCTTCTCGAGGTTGTAGGCCGCGTTCAGCGCCATGCGCAGGACGTCGCGACGCAACGCGTCGCCGCCACGCATGGCGGTCGCGATGTCGGTCTGGACGCGTTCTCGAAGGGACACGGGTCTGGCAACCTCGGGCGGCGGTTGGGCCGACATCGTCGGCCTGGTGCCGGGCGCCCGCCGGGGGCGCAGGGCTTGGCGATGCGGACGGGCACTGCCCGCACGCGGCTCAGCCGGCCTGCGTTCGGGCGTTCTTCTTGCGCTTGGCTTCCTTGCGCTTGCGCTTCACGGAAGGCTTCTCGTAGTGCTCACGCCGGCGAGCCTCCGCGAGGATGCCGCTCTGCTGGATCTTCTTGTTGAAGCGACGCAGGGCGCTCTCGAACGTCTCGTTCTCTCCCACTCGGACTTCAGCCAATCCCGGTTCACCTCCTCGGACCCTGTCTTGGCAGCCTCGCGTCCAGCTGGTGGCCCTCCAAGCCAGACGCGTGCTCGACGGACCCCGCCGAAGCCGCCGGAGTGTAGCCGAGGGCCCCGACCCGGTCAAACGGCCATGTGGCCCGTTCTGCTCGGATTCGCGTACCCCGAAAGCGGCACGGGCGCTCGGCGGCGGGTCGTCCGCGTCTGCTCGCGCCCGAGTCCTCCCATACGTCGCCCACGGTGGCGCTATCCAAGGTCGCGGGGCCGACTCCTCCCAGATGCCACCGCGGGTGGTCTAAGGGCGGACTTCGGGCTCTACTTCCGCTTCCTGACCCGCTGGACGCCGGTCGAGCCTCGTCTAGTGCCACCCGCGGAGGCGAATGGGAGAAACAAGAGTCCGGCCAAGGCGCCGGTCGGGGAGCGCAGCCATCGCCTCACGCTCCAGCCACGCTCTGGAAAGGCAGTCGAGAAGGTGGCTCCGAGCGCCGTGACGCGCCGTCTCGTCGTCGAGGAGTCGCCGATGACCAGAAGGCGGGACACCGACGCGCACGGCCAGCCGATCTGCTTGGCGATCTCCGGACCAAGCCGAGCCTTTCGGTCCAGGACGTGGAGCATGCCGCCCGCGTCCGGAACGACTGACTTCACTTCCACGATCAAGATGGCGGCAACGTCACGACGTAGGCCGACGACGTCTACCGATCCGCGTTCGCCACCGATCGCGAACGACACCTCGACCCGCGTCTCCCATCCGTCGGCGGCGAGCATCGCGACCACCTGTTCGACCAGGCCCGCGTGCGCAGCGTCAAGCAAGCGGTCCAGGCCTTCGCCATGCCATCTGACCTGGACGTCGATCGTCGCGCCGAGCGCCTCACCGATCGCGACGATCGTCCCGACCCGCACATCGGCCAACTGCCCTGCCTCGGCCTTGGACACGAGCTGACGCGAGACGCCGGCGGCAGCCCCGACGTCCCGCTGT
This sequence comes from uncultured Chloroflexia bacterium, assembly GCA_963764515.1. Classification (GTDB taxonomy): domain Bacteria; phylum Chloroflexota; class Limnocylindria; order Limnocylindrales; family CSP1-4; genus SPCO01. The sequence continues at coordinate 606,748 of CAVXSS010000001.1, forward strand.
CGCTTGCCAGTGCGGATCCGCAGCGCCCGAAGCGACCGCCCAACCCGGAGCGCGTCCATCATCACGATCGTGACGACCAGGACTCATCGCCGGCTTATCCGCCCGCTGCCGTGTCGGCGTCCCGGCGCTCCGTCGCGTGAGAAAGGCCCGATGTAGCATCGGGCGATGTCCACCCTGCTCGACCTGCTCGACGGCGCCGTCACCCGATATAGCGATCGGCACGCCATCGGGCTCCGACGGGACGACGGGACCACGATGCACTGGAGCTTCCGAGAGCTCGACCGGCGGGCGCGGATCGCCGCCTGGCGCCTGCGGGCGATGGACCTCGAACCGGGCGACCGGATCCTGACGTGGTCGCCCTCCACCCCGGAGCTGCCGGCCGCCTACTACGGCGCGATGTACGCGCGCCTGGTCCTGGTCCCGCTCGACCTGCGCATGTCGGCCGACGCGGTCGAGGGCATCGTGCGTGCCTCGGGTGCCCGCCATCTCATCCTGGGGACCGGCCGCGACGCGCCTGACCCGCGCGAGGCCGGCCTGACCGGGTTCCCCACCACGACGGTCGAGGCCCTCTCGGCCGAACCCGAACCTGACGACGCCGCCTTCCCGCCCGACTGGGAAACGCGGCAGGCGGCGTGGGGACGCCCGGAGGCCGGCGAGACGTTCGAGCTGGTCTTCACGTCCGGCACGACCGGGACGCCCAAGGGCGTGACGCTGACCCACGACAACGTCGTGGCCTCGATCGAGAGCTTCCATCGCATCATCCCGCCGATGGAGCACCGCATCGTCTCGCTCCTGCCCCTGTCCCACCTCCTGGAGCAGGCGGTCGGGCTCTACTACGCGCTCGACGTCGGGGCGGACATCCTGTACGTCCGGAGTCGGAATCCGCGTGTCATCTTCGACGCGCTGCGGGAGCATCGCGTCACCTCGATGATCGTCGTTCCCCAGGTCCTGGACCTGTTCTGGAGCGCGATCGAACGCGAGGTCGAGAAGCGCGGACGGACGGCGGCGTTTCGGCGGCTGCAGCGGATCGCGCGCCACCTGCCATTCGCGCTCCGGCGTCGCCTGTTCGGGAGCGTTCACGACCAGCTGGGCGGCCACTTCCGATTGTTCGTGTCGTCCGGGGCGTTCCTGCCGCCGGCCCTCCAGGAGGCGTGGGAGGACCTGGGCATCACCGTGCTCCAGGGCTACGGCGCGACCGAGACCGGGACGGGCACCTGCACGAGCCTCACGGACCACGGCCTCGGCACGGTCGGGCGGCCCCCGGAGGGCATCGAGATGCGCCTGGCGCCCGACGGCGAGATCCAGTTCCGCGGCCGGACGCTGTTCCACGGCTATTGGAACGCGCCCGAGGAAACGGCCGCGGCCTTCACCGAGGACGGCTGGTACCGGACTGGCGATATCGGCCACCTCGACGACGCGGGCCGGCTCATCCTGTCTGGCCGAACGAAGGACATCATCGTCCTGCCCAACGGGTTCAACGTCTATCCCGAGGACATCGAGAACGCGCTGCGCGTCGCCGGCATCCGGGATTCGGTCGTGGTCGAGACCACGCCGGGCCGGATCGAGGCGATCGTCCTGGGCGCCGTCGGCGCGGCCGGCCCGAGCGAGCTGCGTGGGAACATCGATGCCGCGGTCAGGGCCGCCAATGCCAGCCTCGGCCCAAATCAGCGGATCGCCGGTTGGCGCCTCTGGCCGGAGGAGGACTTCCCGCGGACGCACACGCTCAAGATCATGCGCGCTCCGGTCCGAGCCTGGGTCGCCGCCGACACCCCGCTCCCGACTGGGTGACACGTCAGTCGACGGGGAAGCCCACGCCGAGCGTCTCGAGGGCCGTCTGGATCCCCGGTGCGTTCTGGTCGTTCGCTGCCTCCGGCAGCCAATCGTAGATGACGACCGTGGTGCCGACCTCGCGGATGACGTGGACCGTCCCCATGGGCGTCTGGACCCGGCCGGGGCCCGTCGCCAGATAGCGCTGTTGTTCGGCGGCCGCATCGGCAGCCCGGCCCGGGTCCGTGAACTCGTAGACGACGATGTAGCCCTTGTCGGGGTCGTCCGGCAGGATCACCTGGTAGACGGCCCGTGGCGCCGTGGCCAGCAACGGCCCTTCGGCCGGGCGGTAGGGGGTCTGCACGTCGCGCAGGACCAACTGGTCGGTGGCGAGCGCGGCGACGATGGCGGCGCGTGTCTGGGTGACGGCGGGCGTGACGGTCCGTCCCGGCCCGCTCGACGGCGGCGGGTACGTGGTCACGGGCCCATCCCCGGTTCCGCAACCACCGACCGCCGCGACCGCGACGGCGAGCGCCAGGATCGATCGCACGCGGGTCACGCGGCGTCGGCCGCGCCCTTCGGGCCAGCTCATCCGGGTGGCCACCCGAATGGCCGTCCCCCCATCAGGTGGAGGTGCAGGTGATCGACCGTCTGGCCGCCCCATCGGCCCACGTTCGTGACGATCCGGTACCCGCCATCGGCGATCCCTTCGTCCCGGGCGATGCCGGCCGTGACCGCGAAGAGCCGGCCGAGGAGCGGGGCATCCGCCTCGGTCAGCTCGGCGGCCGAGGCGATATGGCGCCGTGGGATGACCAGGATGTGGGTCGGCGACCGCGGTGCGAGATCGCGGAACGCGATGACGAGGTCGTCCTCGTAGATCTGCGTCGAGGGCAGCTCGCCGGCGACGATCCGGCAGAACAGGCAATCGGGAGTGGCCGCTCCCTGGCTCACCAGAGCACCGGCTTCGAACTCATCAGGAACCCGATCGTTCCGACCAGCCCGGCCATCAGGTACGACACGTAGCGCTGGCGTTTCGCCCGCTCGCGCCACGTCGCGTCATCCGCCGCGGCGTTGACGCCGATCAGTCGACGCAGGTTCGGACGCTGGACGAAGAACGCGATGGCGAGGTTGACGAAATAGATCGTGAGCGCGAGCAGGAGCCAGGGCTGCTCGAGCATGGTCGAGCCGAGCGCCGCCACGAGACCGACACCGGTCAGCGCCAGCCCGCCGCCGATGACCAGCGTCCCGTGGCTCTGCGCCCAGAGCAGCGACTGAACGACCGTGCTCTCCGAGTCGACCGTTGCCCGCCTCGCCCGGAGCGCGAATGGCAACAGGATCGAGGGCAGGAAGAGGCTGATGGCGAGCGTGACGTGCACTGCGAGCAGGATGGGGAGCAGGTTGGCCGGCATCGGCGCGATTGTAGGGGTCACGAGACGATCGGCCGACATATCCAGTCCTTGACATCATGATGCGAGACATTGATGCTTTGATGCATGCGAACGACGATCAACCTTGACGAGGCGCTTATCGAGCGCGCGAAGACCATCGCGGCGCAGACCGGCAAGTCGTTCTCGGACGTGATCGAGGATGCCGTCCGTGAGTCGATGGCGCGACGGGATCGGGCACGCGTCGATCGGCCCCTGCCGCTGCCGGTCGACCGAATCGGGGGTGGCCTGCTGCCCGGGGTCGATCTCGATGACAACGCCGCCCTCCTCGACCTGATGGACGGGCCCGATCAGTGATCCTGACCGACGTGAACGTGCTCGTGTATGCGTTTCGCGCGGACTCGGTCGATCACGACGCCTACCGCGACTGGCTCGCGTCGGTCGTCGATGCATCCGAACCCTTCGCCGTCTCCGACCTGGTGTTGAGCGGTTTCCTGCGGGTCGTCACCCATCCGCGTGGATTCGCTCGACCTTCACGCGCGGACCTGGCGCGCGAGTTCGTCTCGGCGATCCGCGAGCGTGGCAACGCCGTCGTCGTCCGACCGGGGCCACGGCAATGGGAGATCTACCAGGATCTGGTGGAGCGGACGGGCGCGACCGGCAACCTGGTCCCGGACGCCTACCTCGCCGCGCTGGCTATCGAGACCGGCAGCGAGTTCATCACGACCGATCTCGACTTCAGCCGGTTCCCCGGGCTTCGCTGGCGCCATCCGCTTCGGGCCGCCTGACCTCGAGCGCGACCCAATCGCCTTCCGCGGTCCGTCGCTCGACGTCGAGGCCAACCGCCTGGAACGCCAGGCGGACCTCCGCTTCGCGATCGACGAAGATCCCCGATGCGACCAGAGTCCCGCCCGGCCGAAGCTCGTCGTGCAGCGCCGGGGCCAGCGGCACGAGCACGCCGGCGATCAGGTTCGCGAGCACGACGTCGAACGCCGGCTCACCCGACGGCAGGCTCCCGAGGCGTGCGCGGATCCGTCGCGCGAGTCGATTCCGTCGCGCGTTCGCCGTCGTCGCCTCGATCGCGATCGGGTCCGTGTCGAGCCCGAGGGCACGTTGCCCACCGAGGCGCATCGCCGCCAGGGCCAGGATCCCGCTGCCGGAGCCGACATCGAGCACGCGCGCGCCGTCGACACCGCCCCGATCGGCGACGGCCTCCAGCGCCGCCAGGCACAGCCGCGTGGTCGGATGCAGTCCGGTCCCGAACGCCATGCCCGGGTCCAGCGCCAGGACGACGTCTCCGGGTTGCCGGTGATGCCGCCGCCAGGTCGGCCGGATGACCAGCCGGTGGCCGACGCGCAGGACCGGGAAGTAGGCCTTCCAGGCGTCGGCCCAGTCGGTCTCGTGCACGAGTCGCGTCCGCAGGTCGCCGATCGGACGGAGCCCGAACGCCTGGAGGTGGCCCAACGCCTCCGCCGCCTCGACCACCGCGCGATCCGCGGCGGCCCGATCGCGCGCGGGCAGATAGGCACGAACCGTGGCCGGACGGGTGGGGTCGAGGCGGGCGCCAAGGCCCTCATCGACCAGGTCGAACGCCGGTTCCACGGAGGTGCCGCCAGGTGCGGCCCTGCCGAGGATCTCGCTGACCGCCTCGACCGCCTCGACGTCGGCATCAACGGCGATCTCGAGCCAGGCGCCCGCCGCGCCGTCGTCCGAGCGGCGGGCCGTCACCCGAGTCCGAGCTTTTCGCGCAGCCCGCCGCCGGAGCCGACCTGCTCGCCGGTCTCTTCGGCGTAGTCGTGGAGCAGCTCGCGGGCGCGTTTGGACAGTTTCGTCGGGACGACGACGTTCACCAGCACGTGGAGGTCGCCCTTCGAGCCGGCCCGCCGGACATGCGGGACACCCTTGCCTCGCAGCCGGATCTCGGCATCAGGTTGCGTGCCGGGCTTGATCTCCACCTCTTCGTCGCCATCGATCGTCGGCACCTGGATCTTCGTGCCGAGCGCGGCCTGGGCGATCGAGACGTCGGCCTGGTAGAAGAGCTCCGTCCCCTCCCGCTTGAGCGACGCGTGCGGCGCGACGTGGACCGCGACGTACAGGCTGCCGGCGGGTCCTCCACGCGGACCGACCTCGCCCTCGTTCGACAGGCGGATCTGGTGGCCTTCGTCGATGCCGGCCGGGATCGAGACCCGGAGCGTGCGCTTGCGCTCAGTGCGCCCGTCGCCATGGCACGTCTCGCACGGCGACTCGATGATCCGGCCCTCGCCCCGACAACGCGGGCACGCGTTCACGTTGACCATCTGGCCGAGCATCGTCTGGCGGACGCTCCGGATCTCGCCGCGGCCATTGCACTGCGGGCAGGTCGTCGCCTCGGTCCCCTCCTTGGCCCCGGTCCCGTGACACGTCTCGCACGGCTGCCCGACGCGGAACTCGATCTCCTTCTCGGTGCCCCTGACGGCCTCCTCGAACGAGATCCGCAGGTCGTAGCGCAGGTCCGCACCGGGCTGCGGGCGACCACGCCTGGCTCCACCGGTCCCCGCTCCCCCGCCGAAGAAGGCGTCGAAGATATCCGAGAAGCCACCGAAGCCTTCGAACCCGGCGCCCGCGCCGGCCCCGCCGAGGCCCGCGCGGCCGAACATGTCGTAGCGCTGCCGTCGCTCGGGGTCGGACAGCACCTGGTAGGCCTCGTTGATCTCCTTGAAGCGCTCGTGCGCGTCGGCGCCGGCGTTGACGTCGGGATGGTATTGCTGGGCGAGCTTGCGGTAGGCGCGCTTGATCTCGGCGTCCGACGCGCCTCGCTCCACTCCCAGGATCAGGTAGAAGTCACGTTCCGTGGTTGCCATCGACGACACAGGATACGGGAGGTGGCCCGTGACGCCCAAGGCGCTGGGGCCGTCGCGGACGGATGGCTAGGGCAAGGGGGACGACGTCGGTGCCGGAACGTCCTGCGCGGGTGTCGTCGCTCGACCGTTGGTACCGACGCCACCGAGCTCCTGGGGACCACACGCGCCCACGAGTCCGACCAACAGCGCGAGGGCGAGAAGTCTCATGATCACCGAGCCGTGCATCGCGCCTGCCATGATGATCGTCGCCCGATAGACGTCAAGCCGAATGTCGCCCGAGGTCGACCGCCCGAGCGATGACCGCATCGAACATTGCCGGCGTCAACCGCCCGGTGAACGTGTTCTGCTGCGACGGGTGGTACGAGCCGAGAAGCACGTACGGTCCGATCTCGGCCTCGGCGCCATGACCGAAGCGGGGCTTCGGGTGCATCGCGTGCCCGAGGCCGGCCAGCGCGCGGAGTGCCGCATCCCACCCGAACTGGCCCAGTGCGACCATCACGCGCACGTTCGTGAGCAGCGATATCTCGCGGAGCAGGAATGGCGCGCAGGCGTCGCGTTCGTCGTTCGACGGCTTGTTGAGCGGCGGCGCGCAACGGACGGCGGCGGCGATGTAGGTGTCGGTCAGCGTCAGGCCGTCATCCGCTCGCCGCGATACCGGCCGGTCCGCCAGGCCGCAGGCATGGAGCGCCGCCCAGAGGAAATCGCCGGATGCATCGCCGGTGAAGACCCGGCCGGTCCGATTACCGCCGTGGGCGGCCGGGGCCAGGCCGATCAGCAGGATGCGGCCGTCCGGGTCGCCGAAGCCGGGCAGGGGCCGCCCCCAATACGGCTCGTTGCGGAAACGCTTGACCTTGTCGCGGGCCACCTGCTCGCGCCAGGCAACCAGCCGCGGGCAGCGCCGGCACTCGATGATCTCGGAGGTCAACGCCGCCAACGCGACCCGGTCTACCACGGGACTACTTCAGCAGCAGGGTATCGAGTCGTCTGGACGTGATCGCGAGGCCGATCAGGCCCATGACCGTCAGATAGGCAACATGGACCAGCAACACCGGCGAGATCGCCCCGATCGACAGCGACCGGATGAGGTCCACGCCCTGGTACAGCGGTGTGAGCTGGATGACGATCCGCAACGCCTCCGGATACGCGTCGAGCGGGTAGAACGTGCCCGAGAACAGGAACATCGGGAGGACCACCAGCTGGACGAGGTCGAAGTCCTGCCAGGTCTTCATGAAGGAGGTCGCGGCCATCCCGACCGCCCCGAACGCGAACCCCACGAGCAGGGACGCCGGGATCGCGAAGACCACCCACGGCGAACTGGCGAGTCCCAACACCACCATGACGCCCAAGAACCCGATCGAATACAACCCGCCCCGGATGAGCGCCCAGGCCAACTCGCCGAGTGCGATGTCGCCAGGCGAGAGCGGCGTCGCCAGGATCGACGTGAAGGTCTTGTTGTAGTTGAGCTTGAAGAAGAAGTTGAACGTGCTCTCGGCGATGGCGCCGTTCATCGCCGCGCTTGCGAGGAGTGCCGGTGCGACGAAGGCCTGGTAGCTGATCGGCTCACCGCCTGGGCCCGTGATCGTGCCGATGAGTGCGCCCAGGCCAAAGCCGATCCCGAGCAGGTAGAAGAGTGGTTCGAAGAACCCGGACAGAATCATCAGCCAGGCGTGCCGGTACACGAAGATGTTGCGCTCGATCAACCGCGCCGACCGTCGGCTCCCGATCAGGACGAGGGGCGTCAACCGCAGCGCCGTCATCGAACCATCCGCCGCCGGATCGTCCAGATCGTGGCGAGGGCCCCGGCGATCGAGAATGCCAGCAGCACGATGAGGTGGACGGCCATCAGCAGCGGCTCGTCGCCGGCGGTTCCGAGCGAGAGGCCGCGGGTCAGGGCCACGCCGTGATAGAGCGGCGTCAACCAGGCGATCGGCTGGAGGACGGCCGGCAGGTTCTCGAGCGGATAGAACGTCCCCGAGAGCAGGAAGAGCGGCGTGATCCCGAAGCGGAAGATCGTCGCGAACCGGTTCGGCGTGTACTGCGTCGCCGCGAACGCGGCGATCGGCCCCGCGAATGCCATCCCGGTCAGGACCGCGGCCGGGATCGCCAGGATGATCTCCCACGACGCGGCCGCGCCGAACAGCACGATGACGAACGTGAAGACCGCGGAGATGAGGGTCAGCCGAGCCACGATCCAGAGGAGGTTGCCGATCGCGATGTCACGCGGCGAGATCGGCGTCGCGTACATGGCGTGGTAGACCTTGTTCCAGACTAGGCCGTTCATGATCGGGAAGGTCGCCTCGAACGAGGCGGACTGCATCGCGGTAGCGGCCAGCAGCCCGGGCGCCAGGAACGCGAGGTAGCTGATCCCGCCGAGTGCCCCTGAGCCGGACCGATCCACGTAGCCGCCGAGACCGATGCCCATCGCGGCCAGGAACAGGACCGGCGACAGGAACGAGCTGAAGATGCTCGCCCGGAAGGTCCGCCGGTATTGCATCAGGCGGTGCTCGAAGACGCGCCCGTACGCGGGTGTCGACCTCGTGGCGGCGGTCATTCGATGAGCGACCGGCCGGTCAGGCGCAGGAAGACGTCCTCCAGGGACGATCGACGGACCAGGACCGTCTCCGGCTCCAGACCTCGCTGGTGGACGGCGACCGCCGCGGCCTCGCCGTCGTCGACGTAGAGCAGGATCCGATCCGGCAGGTGTTCGATGCGCTCGGCGATCCCGTCGAGCTGCCCGTCCAGCGACTCCGCCTCGCCCGGCTTGAACCGCAGCTCGGTCACTTCGCGCGTCGAGTACCGCTCGATCAACGACCGCGGGCTGCCTTCGGCCACGATCTTCGCCTTGTCCATGACCACCAGGCGGTCGCAGAGCTGTTCGGCCTCGTCCATGTAGTGGGTGGTCAGGACGAGCGTGACGCCGCGCTGCTTGAGTCGATAGAGGCGATCCCAGAGCAGGTGGCGCGCCTGCGGGTCGAGCCCGGTCGTCGGTTCGTCGAGCAGCAGCACCTCTGGCTCGTTGATGAGTGAGCGGGCGATCGTCAGGCGACGCTTCATGCCGCCCGACAGCGGTTCGACCTGATCGCCGGCTCGCTCGGTCAGTTGGGCGAACTCGAGGAGCTCGTCCGCGCGCCGGCCGACGTCGGCGTGGCTCATCCCGAAGTAGCGCCCGTAGATGACCAGGTTCTCGCGCACGGTCAGCTCGTTGTCGAGCGTGTCCTGCTGCGGCACCACGCCGAGACGCGCCCGGATCCGGGGGCCGTGCGTGGCGGGATCGAGCCCCATGACCTGGAGCGTGCCCTCGGTGACCGGCGAGACGCAGCCGATCATCCGCATCGTGGAGGTCTTGCCGGCGCCATTGGGGCCAAGGAACCCGAAGGACTCGCCGGGCGCCACGTCGAAATCGATGGCGTCGACGGCCGTGAAGTCGCCGAAGCGCTTGGTCAAGCCGCGGGCATGGATGAGCGAAGTCGTGCCGGGCGCGTCGGGGGCAGACGCGACCGACAGCACGGGCGTGTCGGGCATGGGCGCGCATGGTAGCGCACCTGTGCGCCCGGCAGATGGTCCCGCAGGTGTGCCCACAGATCGCCCCACAAAACGTGCTACAGTGCGGTAGCACGCGCCATCGCGACGCAGACACGCCAGCCAGGAGCCGCCGCCATGGCCACGATCCCGATCCCCGTCGGCGAACTGCTCGACAAGGCACTCGTCGGTGAGCTGACCGTCGTCGACGGGCAGGGCCGACCGGTCACCTACCCGCTCATCCCGCTCTGGGACGGCGAGCACGTGTACATGACGTCCTCGAGCCTGTTCAGTCGCAAGCTCGAGCACATCCGTGCCAACCCAAAGGTGTCGGTGTCCATCACCGACCCGGTGGCCGTCGATGGGCGAGCCGACCGCGCGACGATCCAGGGCGACGCCCGGATCATCGAGGACGACCCGCATGGCGGCTGGGAGCGGCTCCTCTCGATCTGGGAGAAGAAGGAACCATCGATCGTCTATTTCCTCAAGGTGCGAGTCGCGTTGCCGCTCTTCTTCGAGCGGGCGCTCATCGAGATCACGCCGCGGCGCGTCCTCTACTGGTCGGATGGGAGCGCGGCGAGCGCCCCGGTCGTGACCGTCGTCGGCGAGGAGGCCGCCTGATGCGCAGCACGCCCGAGATCGATGCCCGGACCGGCCTCGAGAAGCTCGCGACCTACCCCTACCAGATCCTCACCTGGGTCGACGACGCCGGTTATCCGGTCAGCGTGGTCGTCGACGCGCGGATCGATCCCGCCGATCGCATCGCAACGTTCGAGGCGCCGGCCGGCCTCGACGTGCCGACCGACCGCGAGGTGTCACTGACCGGCTCGCACATCCGCCCGCAGCCCGGCTACGGCTACGACGAACGGCGCCACGTCACGGTCTGGGGACCCGCGTCGATCGCCGGGGCGACGGTGAGCGTCGCGGCCGGGAGCGCCTGGGGCTGGGACGAGGCCGAGGTGCCGTTCTTCGAGTACTCGGAACGGTCGGTCGGCAAGTCGCGCAAGTACTTCGACGCGCTGTCGGTCGAGCGCGGGACGCCAGTCAAGCCGAAGCTCTCGCTGGGCTTCCTGACCCTCCGCACGACCCGTCTGCCGTTCCTGACCGCCACGATCGTGCCGGTCACGTTGGGCATCCTCATCGCCACGTCGCGCGGACAGTTCGACCTCGTTGCGGCGCTCCTGACGATCGTCGGCGCGTGCTTCGTCCAGCTCGGTCTCAACGTCGCCAACGACGTGTTCGACACGATCCAGGGCGCCGACGATGCGAACGTCACCCCGACCCAGTTCTCGGGCGGCTCGCGCGTCATCCAGTACGGCCTCGTGAGCCTGCGCCAGATGGCGACTCTCTCGACGCTGTTCTACGCGCTTGCCGGGATCATCGGGCTGGTCCTGCTCGCGACACACGGCTCGACCGCCTTGCTCGTCATCGGCGTCGTCGGCTTCATCGTCAGCCTCGGCTACACCGCTCCGCCGCTCAAGTTCGTCTATCGAGGGCTCGGCGAGATCGCCGTGGCGCTCGGGTTCGGCCCGCTCATGCTGCTCGGCGCGTATGTCGTCCAGACCGGCGGCGCCCTGGCGTGGGAACCGGTCATCGCGTCCATCCCGGTCGCCCTGCTCGTCGCGCTGATCCTCTACGTCAACGAGATCCCGGACCGTCGCGGCGATGCCCACGTCGGGAAGCGCACCCTGCCGGTGCGCCTCTCGAAAGTGGCGGTCATCGGCGGGTACAACCTCGCGGCAGCGGGCGCCTTCGCCGCCATCGTGGTCGGCGTCGCGGCCGGTGTGCTGCCCATCCCGGCGTTGCTCATGCTGCTGACGATCCCGCTCGCGGTCCGTGTCTCGCGCGGTCTTAGCCCCAACTACGACAATCCGTACGGACTCATGGCCGTCATGGGCGTGAACGTCAAGCTCCACCTCTACGCTGGCCTCCTGCTGCTGGCCGCGTACGCCGTCGTCCTGATCGTCGGCGCCGTGGCCCCGAGCGTGCGCCTGTTCCTCGGATAGGAGAGCGCGCGGCACCTCCGCCGGCTGCGCAGAGCGCCGGCTGCCAGAGATAAGCGCGAGTGCATCGCCCGTCGCGAGACTGGCGACGTGGATGCCGTCCGGTTCGGGCTCTCGATGCGCGCGCTCCGGCGACACCGTCGCTGGAGCCAGCAACGGCTGGCCGTTGCTGCCGGGGTCTCGAGGGGCGTCATCGCGCGGATCGAGCAGGGGCAGGGCGACCGCGTGACCGTTCGAACATTGATCCGCGTCGCCGCCTCTCTCGGCGGCACCGTCACCTGCCGACTCCTTTGGCACGGCGAGGGCCTCGATCGACTCCTCGACGCCGCCCACGCGTCGCTTCTCGACCGGACCCTGGATTGGCTGCTCAGCCGTGGCTGGCAGACCGCGACCGAGGTGACCTTCAACATCCGCGGCGAACGCGGATCGATCGACATCCTCGCATTCCACGAGGCCACGGGGTCGCTCCTCGTGATCGAGATCAAGTCCGTCGTCCCCGACCTGCAGGGGATGCTGGGCACGCTCGATCGGAAGGTGCGTGTCGCAGCAGAGATCGCCAGCGAGCGGGGCTGGGTCGCGAGGTCCGTCTCGAGACTGGTCGTCCTGCCTGACGACCGGACGTCCCGACGTCGCGTCGATCGTCATCGGGCCACCTTCGAGACGGTCCTTCCCGGCCGCACAGTCGCTGTCCGGCGGTGGTTACAGGACCCCTCCGGGACGCTTGCCGGCATCCTGTTTCTGCCAGATGACACTGGCACGGTCACTCGTCACCGTGTCGCCCGGCCCAAGTCCGGCGCGGCGGTGTCTCCAGGCACGAATCGACGAGCGGCAGCCAGCCGTTCGTGACAGATGACACTCAGGCGGTCGACCGACAGGAACTCCGGCGACCAACGATCGCGTGAGAGTCATTCGCCGGAAACGAGCCGGGAAGTGGGTCCCGGCCCCGCGCACCGAGAAAGCCTGGGCCCCTGCCGGGACCCGGGCTCGTGCTCGCAGGGAATGCGAGGCCTAGACCTCCTTGAACTCGCCCTCGACGGTCTCGTCGCCGGCGCCCTTGGCACCGTCCTCCGCACCGCCGGCGCCCTCAGCTCCGCCGGCATCGCCCGGTCCCTCTGGCCCGGTCCCGTCCTCGCCCGCCGGGCTGCCGCCGGCCTCGCCGGCCGCCGCAGCCCCCGCCTGGTAGGCCGCGGTGGCCACCCGGCTGAGCGTCTCCGCGAGCGACGTCATGCCGCTCTTGACCGCTTCGACGTCGGAGCCCTTGAGCGACTCACGCAGCGCCTCGACCTTGTTCTCGACCTCGAGCTTGTCCTCGGACGAGACCTTGTCGCCAAGGTCGGTGAGGGTCCGCTCCGCCTGGAACGTCAGGGCCTCGGCCTGGTTGCGGGTCTCCACCTCCTCGCGCCGCTTGCGGTCCTCCTCGGCGTGCTCTTGAGCGTCGCGGACCATCTGGTCGACGGCACTCTTGTCGAGCATCGACGACGCCGTGATCCGGACCTGCTGTTCCTTGCCGGTCGCCCGGTCCTTGGCCCGCACGTCGAGGATCCCGTTCGCGTCGATGTCGAACGTGACCTCGATCTGGGGCACGCCCCGGGGCGCAGGCGGGATCCCGTCGAGGATGAACCGGCCCAGGGTCTTGTTGTCGGTGGCGAAATCGCGCTCGCCCTGGAGGACGTGGATCTCGACCTGCGACTGTCCGTCCGATGCGGTCGAGAAGACCTGCGACTTCGATGTCGGGATCGTCGTGTTCCGCTCGATGAGCTTGGTCATCACGCCACCGAGCGTCTCGATGCCGAGCGAAAGCGGGGTCACGTCGAGCAGCAGGACGTCCTTGACGTCCCCGGCCAGCACCCCGGCCTGGATGGCGGCGCCGATGGCGACGACCTCATCGGGGTTGACGCCCTTGTGCGGCTCCTTCCCGTCGAAGAGGGCCTTGACCGCGTCCGCGACCGCCGGCATCCGGGTCATGCCACCGACGAGGATGACCTCGTCGATGTCTCCGGGCTTGAGGCCCGCGTCCTTGAGCGCCGCGTTGACGGGGCCGGCCGTCTTCTTGATGAGATCGGCGACGAGGTCCTCGAGCTTCGCCCGCGTGAGCGTCATCACGAGATGCTTGGGCCCGGCCGCATCGGCGGTGACGTAGGGCAGGTTGATCTCGGTGGAGGCCGTCGAGGACAGCTCGATCTTCGCCTTCTCGGCCGCCTCCTTGAGGCGCTGCAGGGCCTGCTGGTCCTTGGCCAGGTCGATGCCCTGGTCCTTCTTGAATTCGGCCAACAGCCAGTCGATGACCCGCTGGTCGAAGTCGTCGCCGCCCAGGTGCGTATCGCCGTTGGTCGCCTTGACCTCGAAGACCCCCTCGCCCAGCTCCAGGATGGAGATGTCGAAGGTGCCGCCGCCGAGGTCGTAGACGGCGATCTTCTCGTCGCCCTTCTTGTCGAGGCCGTAGGCCAGCGCCGACGCAGTCGGCTCGTTGATGATCCGCTTGACGTCGAGGCCCGCGATGCGCCCGGCGTCCTTGGTCGCCTGGCGCTGGGTGTCGTCGAAGTAGGCCGGGACGGTGATGACCGCCTCGGTGATCTTCTCGCCGAGGTAGGCCTCCGCGTCGGTCTTGAGCTTCTGGAGGATCATCGCGCTGATCTCCGGGGGCGTGTAGACCTTGCCGTCGGCGAGGTGGACGGCCACGCCGTCGCTCTTGGGATCCTTCTCGACCGTGTACGGAACGAAGTCCTTGCTGCGCTTGACCTCCGGGTCGTCCCAGCGACGACCCATGAAGCGCTTGATCGAATAGACCGTGTTCGTGGGGTTGGTGACGGCCTGGCGCTTGGCCAGCTGGCCGACCAGACGCTCGCCGGTCTTGGTGAAGGCCACGACCGAGGGGATGGTCCGGCCGCCCTCGGCGGACGCGATGACCGTGGGCTCTCCGCCCTCCATGACGGCAACGACCGAGTTCGTCGTGCCGAGGTCGATGCCGATGATCTTGCCCATGCTGGTGCTGTCTCCTTGGTTCTCGGTGTCAGGAAAGGGTGCGGCTGTTGATGGGTGTGTCGTCCGTGGTGTCGGCGGGGCCGGCGACCGCCACGAGCGCCGGACGCAGGACCCGGTCGCGCAGCCGATAGCCGCGACGGATCTCTTCGACGATCTCGCCCTCCGCGCGGTCCGTGCCCGGGACGGTCGCGATGGCTTCATGCTCGCGCGGGTCGAACGGACGCCCGGGCCCGGCGTCGATGCCGCTCACGCCCTCCGATTCGAGGAGCGTGCGAAGCTTCCGATCGATGGCGGCGATGCCCTCGAACCAGGGGTCATCCACGATCGATCCCGGGCGCGCCTCGATGGCGCGATCGAAGTCATCGGCGAGCGTCAGCACCTTCCGGATGAGGTCCTCGTTGGCCAGACCGAGGTCGCGGTCGCGCTCCTCGGCCGTGCGGCGCTTGAAGTTCAGGAACTCGGCGCGCTCGCGCTGGAGCGCGGTCAGATAGTCGTCCGAGCCCTTCCGAGCCTCGTCGAGCGCGAGCTTGAGCGCCTCGACGTCGGCGGGGAGCTTGGCGGCCGATATGTCGATGTCGTCGGTGCGGTGGTGCGCACGGGGTCGACGCTCAGGCATACAGGTGGTCCACCAATTCGTTCATCAGGCCCGAAACGAACCGCACGGTGCCGATCGCCTGCGGGTAGCTCATGCGCGTGGGTCCGAGCACGCCGACCACACCGATCGCCTGGCCCGGCCGACCGTACGGGGCGAGGACGAGCGACACGTCGCGCATCTCGATGGGCTGGTTCTCGTGCCCGATGTAGACGCGGATCCGACCGGCGGCTGCGACGGCACCGACCAGCTGGCCCAGATAGGTCCGGTTCTCGAGCGCCGAGAAGACCCGCCGCAGCTTGTCGCTCTGCGCGAACTCGGGCGCATCCATGACGTTGAGGAGGCCGTCACTGAACACCTCTTCGATGGCCTCGCCGTCGTAATCCCGGACGATCCTCGCGACACGCTCGCCGACGCGTCGCGCGAGTGTCTCGAGGCGATCCTCCGAGCGGAAGCGCTCCAGGACCGACTCGGCCTGGGCCGCGGTCTTGTCCGCGAGGCGCTCATTGAGGAGGCCTGCCACCTGGTTGAGGGTGGGCTGGTCGACCGAGTCGTCGTCGGCGAGGCTGACGAGCGCCTGCTTGATGGCGCCCTCGCGCAGGATCAGGATCAGGCTCGCCATCCGGCCGTTGATGGCGACGAGGTCGATCCGCCGGACATGGGCGGCGCGCGGCTTCGCCGGGGTGGCCAGACCAGCCGATCGGGTGATGGTCGCGAGCGTCGTCGCCGCGAGGCGGAACCAGTGCTCGCTCGCGAACTCCACCTGGCCGAACTGGTGGCGGATCATCAGCTGCTCGACCGCCGGCAAGGGCACCGCATCGACGATCGATTCGACGTAGAAGCGATACCCGGCGTCGGTCGGCATGCGACCCGCCGAGGTGTGCGGGTGACTCAGGAGGCCGGCCGCTTCCAGGTCCGCGAGGATGCCACGGACGGTCGCGCTGGACACGCCGAGGCCATAGCGCTCGACGAGCGCCTGTGATCCGACCGGCGTGGCGGTCGTGACATATTCCTCGATGACGGCCCGTAGGATCGCCTGGGTGCGAAGGTCCAGGGGGCCGATGGGGCGGCTTCGTCGCACCAAGGTCGGTCTCCCGTGCGAGTTAGCACTCTCCCACCGAGAGTGCTAACGAGGTCCGGGCATCGTAGCAGTCGAGGGGCCGGAGTGTCAACGGAAGCGAGTCAGACGAGGCGGCTGAACAGCTCGTTGGAGAGCAGTCGGCCGCGGGTGGTCAGGACCACGCGCTCGTCCGTCGTGACGTTGAGCAGTTCGGCCGCCAGCGCCCAGCCGAACACGTCGGCGAGCGGCGGCTCCCGCGATGCGGCGACCGGGATGCCGGTGTCGAGCCTCAGGCCCAGGATGACCCGTTCGGCCGCGGCCACGGTCGGATCGATCGGCTCCGAACCGCCGGGCGGCAGGCGCGGCGCGGATCCGTCCGACGGCGTGAGTGCCGCGAGGTAGCCCTCGAGTCGGGCGGCGTTCCAGCGCCTGGTCGCGCCATCGAAGGCGTGGGCCCCGGGGCCGACGGCCTCGTGCGCGCGTCGTTCCCAGTACGTCAGGTTGTGGCGACTCTCGTGGCCCGGCCGCGCCCAATTGCTGATCTCGTAGCCTCGGTAGCCGGTCTCGGCCAGACGCACGACGGCGTGGTGGTACTGGGCTGCCGCGCGGTCCTCGTTCTGCCCCGGCCCGGCGATCTGCCGCCAGCGACGCGCCCCGGGAGCCGTCGGCAGGTGATCGCCGTCCGGACCGGTCAGGCCCTCGGCGTCGGGGTCGTCGAGGGTCAGGGCGTACAGCGAGAGGTGGTCGGGCGCCAGGTCCAGGGCGGCATCGAGCGTCGACATCCAGCCGGCGACGCTTTGATCTGGGACGTCGTACAGGAGGTCCAGGCTGACCGATCCGATCCGGGCGTGGCGCGCTTCCGCGACCGCATCAGCGACGTGCCGAGGCTGGTGGCGCCGGCCGAGGCGGCGCAGTTGACCGTCGTCGAATGACTGCGCGCCGATCGACAGGCGCGTGACACCGGCACCGGCCCAGGCGGCGGCGTCGCCGCGCTCGTCCGGACCGGGATTGACCTCGAGGGTGACTTCGGCGTTGGAGGTCAGGCCGTATCGCGTCCGGATCCGGTCGATGAGGTGGGCGACGGCGTCGGCCTCGAGGAGGGACGGCGTCCCGCCACCGAGGTACAGCGTCTCGAGCGCCGGACGATCGTGCCCGAAGGCGGCATCCAGCACGTCGGCGCGCAGCTCCAGCTCGGTCTCGAGCGCCGGAACGAACGCTCCGACACGGGCGCGCGGGCCGCGCGCGGCTGCGCCCGCGTACACGACGAAGTCGCAGTACGGGCAGAGCGAGACGCAGAACGGGATGTGGACGTACAGCGCGACCGGAGGGCGGATCGCGACCGCTCCCCCGCCCAGGCCGTTCACCGGTCTCGCGACCCGATGACCCGCCAGCCCTCGGGCGTCCGGCGACGCTTCTCGATCTCCTCCTCCTCACGGCCCCGTGGCTTCGTCTGCCCCGTGTGACCCGTGCACAGGAAGACCGCAAAGCGCGCGATGGCATGGCCAAGGAACGCGGCGGCGATCCCGCCCGTCGCGGCCGTCAGCCAGCCGCCGACGAGTCCCATCGCGAGGGCCATCAGCAGCAGGTAGTGGTCGCGACCAGGGGCGCCCAGGCGCGTGGTCAGTGCATAGAGCAGGGCCTGGACGATATTCGAGAGCGTCGGGTCAAGCCCCGTCGAGAGGAGCAGCCCGAAGACGGCGCCACGGAACGCGGCTTCGTCGATGAACGCGGTCGCGGTCGAGTTGAGGAGCGCTCCCGGATACGACCACACCTCGGGGAACCGGATGCGGTGATAGCGCACGCTCGCGAAGGCGACCGCGAACGCGACACCGGCGAGACCATAGGCCAGGCCGCCCATGACCGCCCCCAGCCGATCGCCCGAACCCAGGAAGAGCGTCCGTTGTGGGTCCGGATGGACGAACAGCATCGCCACGGCCAGGCCGACGCCGATGCCGTACCAGGCCATCCGACGGCGGATCTTCGGGCGCTCGCCATCGCGCGTCGCCTCGTAGTACTCGGCGGTCCCGAAGCGCTCCGCGTCCAGGCGCAACATCGCCAGGAGCAACGTGAGCCCGATCGTGATGAGGCCGCGTGACCAGTCGATGAAGGCGTCCACCGCCGGTCGCTACGCCTCGTCCATGCGGAGCATCGCGAGGAATGCCTCCTGCGGGATCTCCACCGAACCCACCCGCTTCATGCGCTGCTTGCCCTCTTTCTGCTTCTCCAGCAGCTTGCGCTTGCGCGTGATGTCCCCACCGTAGCACTTGGCGAGCACGTTCTTGCGCATCGCGCGGACCGTTTCTCGCGCCACGACGTTCGAACCGATGGCCGCCTGGATGGGGATCTCGAACATCTGGCGGGGGATCAGCACCTTGAGCCGCTCGGTCAGCGCGCGCCCGGTGGAGGGCGCCCTGTCGCGATGGACGATGAGCGAGAGCGCGTCGACAGGCTCGCCGTTGACCAGGATGTCGACCTTGACGAGGTTGGCCGGCCTGTAGCCGAGCGGCTCGTAGTCCATCGACGCGTAGCCCTGGCTGCGGCTCTTGAGCTGGTCGAAGTAGTCGACGATGAGCTCCGCCAGGGGCATCTCGAAATGGAGCACGACGCGCGTCGGATCGAGGTATTCCATGCTCCCGAACGTGCCGCGCCGGTTCGTCGAGAGCTCCATGAGCGGGCCGATGTACTGGCTCGGCGTGACGACGCTGAGGGTGACCCAGGGCTCCTCGATGACCTCGATGTCGGTCGGGTTGGGCAGGAGCGCTGGGTTGTCCACGACGACCTGGCCGCGGCCGAGCGTCTGGGTGACGTGGTATTCGACCGACGGCGCCGACGCGATAAGGTCCAGGCTGAATTCGCGCTCCAGACGCTCCTGCACGATCTCCATGTGGAGCATGCCCAGGAACCCGCACCGGAACCCGAACCCGAGCGCCACCGAGCTCTCCGGCTCGTACGTGAAGCTGGCGTCGTTGAGGTGCAGCTTCTCCAGCGCGTCGCGCAGCAGCGGGTAGTCCTCGCCCGAGACCGGGTAGATCCCCGCGAAGACGAGGCTCTTGGCCGGCTGGTAGCCGGGCAGCGCCGTGGCCGCCGGTCGCGTGGCGCTGGTCACGGTGTCGCCGACCTGGGCATCGCGGACGCTCTTGAGCCCGGTGGCGATGTAGCCGACTTCGCCGGCCTGGAGCTGCCTGACCGGCACGAGCTGCGGGCGGAAGACCCCGAGTTCCAGCGGCTCCGCGACCACGCCACTGCCCATCAGCTGGATCGGGTCGCCGTCGCGGATCGTGCCCTGGGCGAGCCGGACGTAGATGATCACGCCCTTGTAGGCGTCGTAGTGGCTGTCGAAGATGAGCCCCTGGAGGAGCCCCTTCGGGTCGCCCTTCGGGGCGGGGATCCGCGCCACGATGGCCTCGAGGATCTCCGCGACCCCAGTGCCGTCCTTGGCCGAGGCGAGGATGACCTCCTCGCGCGGGATGGCGAGCACGCTCTCGAGGTCGTCCATGATCGCGGCCGGGTCGGCCGAGGGCAGATCGATCTTGTTGAGGACCGGGATGAGCGTGAGGTTCGCGCGCATCGCGAGATGGACGTTGGCCAGGGTCTGCGCCTCGATCCCCTGTGTGGCGTCAACGACCAGGATGGCGCCTTCGCACGCCTGGAGGCTGTGGCTGACCTCGTAGGCGAAGTCGACGTGACCGGGCGTGTCGATGAGGTTGAGGCCGTAGACGAGGCCATCGTTCGCCGTGTACTCGAGACGGACCGACCGGGCCTTGATCGTGATGCCCTTCTCGCGCTCGAGATCCATCGAATCGAGGACCTGGCTCGTCATCTGCCGCCCCTCGATCGTGTGGGTCAGCTCCAGCAGACGGTCAGCGAGCGTCGACTTGCCGTGATCGATGTGCGCGATGATCGAGAAGTTGCGGAGGCGGTCCTGGGGGATGGTCACGAGGCCGGAGTGTAGTCGACGCTGGTCGCGCCGCGGCTCGGCGTCAGCTCTGGACCACCCCGAGCGCCGTCACACCGAGGACGACGAGCACGACCCCGATGACCTGGACCCGGCTCAGGCGCTCCCCGAACAGCAGGAACGCGATGACCGCGGTGATCGCCGCGAACTGCGATCCGAGCACCGCGACGATGGCGATGCTCTCCCGCGCACCCCAGGCGGACGCCATCGATCCGAGCATCTCGCCGACACCCGCGATGACCAGCAACGGCAGGACGGCCCGGGTCAGACGGAGCCGCCCGCTCATCAGGACCGGCAGCGTGATGACCGCCAGCCCGACGACGCGGGCACTGAGTGCGACCCACGCCACCGGGACGACTGATGCCGCGCTACCGCTGGCGAAGAGACCGACGCCGAAGATGAGCGCCGCGCTGACGGCGAGGAGCGCGCTCCTTCGCGTATCGCCCGGCGCGACCGGCGGCGTGTGGGAGAGCGCCGATGGCAGCGGCCCCGATGGCGGCGGCCCATCGAGGGCGTCGGCGACGAGACCGATGTCACCGGCTGGGACATCGGTCCCTGCCCGGTCGATCGACGACATCACGACCCCGATCGCGATGATCGCCAGGATCGCGCCCGCGGTCAGGCCGATCGGGTCACCGAAGACGACCGCGATGACGGCGGCGACCGCTCCCTCGGTTGCGGTGATGGGGGCCACGATCGACACCTTGCCGATCTGGAGCGCCGTGTACACGAACCCGAGGCCGACCGCGTAACAGATCCCTGCCACCAGCAACAGACCAAGGATCCCGGGCGCAACGGTCGATGGGTGCGCATCGAGCAGGGCCAACGGGACGCCGACGACGCAACCAATGAGCATGACCCACGCGAGGACGACCCTCGAGCCGATCATGCGACTCGATCTGGAGGAGGCGAGGGTGGCGGAGGCCCACAGGGTGGCGGCGGCGAGGCCGCCCAGGATCGCGGTCACGCGGCAGAGTGTGGCGGGTCCGTCGCGGCGCGGCCGGTCGGGGCCGCTGGAGGGAGCTGTGATACCATCCGCCTTCGCGTGCGGCGCTCACCCCGCGCCCCGCGCCCATCGACCATTCGACTGCACTGAGGTCAGCCCACCTTGGCCAAGACGCCCCGCACCTGGACGGGCGCTCGCACCCCGTCAGGACTCAAGCGCGTCCGTCAGGCCCAGAGCCGCCACGAAGTCCTCCAGCCTCGCCGCAGCGCTGCGAAGACGTACGTCGCGAAGGCCCTGGCCGTCGCGGCCGCTCCCGGCGACGAGGCCGCCGATCCCACGGTGGCCCTGATCGACGCGCTCAGCGCCCTCGATCGCGCGGCCAAGGCCGGCGCCATCCATCCGAACGCCGCCGCCCGTCGCAAGTCACGTCTCACCCGCAAGGTGAACGCGGCCCTGAGTGGCACGCAGGTCCAGGTCGGTGGCCGCATCACGAAGTCGACGGGCAAGATGGCCGCCCAGAAGGCGGCGAAGGCGCGCATCGCCGCCGGCAAGGCCGGGAAGGCCAAGGGCGCGCAGACGGCCGCCGGCAAGGCCCGCGCCGCCCTCAGCAAGACCGCGCGGGCAGAGGCGGCTGCAGCCAAGGCGGCCGAGGCGAGCGCAGCCGCGCACGTGACGCCGGCCAGGTCCAGCTCGACGAAGGCCGCTCCCGCCAAGGCCACGCGCTCGAAGGCGAGCGGCGCCAAGGCCAGTGCCGCGAAGGCCACGACCAGGGCGACGCCCAAGAAAGCCGCCGCGAGCTCGACCAAGGCCGCGCCCAAGGCGACCGCCAAAGCTGCCCCCAAGGTCAAGAAGAGCGCGGCCGAGAAGTAGCCGGGTCGTTCCCCCGACACACGAACGACGCCCCGGTCACCGACCGGGGCGTTTCGATCGCCCGGCCAGGTCGGGCGACGCATCTCGGATGATCTGTCGGATGCACCGATACGCGGCGGGCGATCCCGCCGCCGCTACGCCGGCCGCGTCGCCGGTCCCGGCTGGGAGGTCTCCGGCTTCGGGCGGAACGTCCCATAGAGCGCCCCGCCGATGAGACCACCCACGGCGGTCAGCGCGAAGACGCTCACCGACGTCCCGAGCTGCTCGCGCCAGTAGAAGCCGGTGAACGAGGCGGCATCGGAAACGCCGATCGCGGCCATCTCCGGCCCGCGTCCATCGTCGAGGTACCGCTGGTAGACGCAGTCCGCGCCAGGCTGGCAGGTCAGCGACCCGCCCAACCCTGGGTCCCGATAGCCGTTGTCCGCGTAGAAGAACAGCGCCTTGATGCCGAGCAGGAGGACCGCGGCGGACAGGCCGGTGACGATGCCGGCGAACAGCGCGTTCGACACGATCCGGCGCCATGGACCGGCGCGCCGGTCCGACCGGGCGTTGGCGTAATAGCCGATCAGCACGCCCGAGGGCAGGGCCAGCAACCAGATGACGGGCTCGATCGGGATGAACAGCAGGAAGCTGACGACGATGGTGACCGCCATCCCGATGCCGACGTAGGCGGCCGCGATGGCGCCTCTGTCTGCGACCCGATTCACGCTCCGGTGTGGTCGACGGCATGCTCGGCGGTAGGGCTCGCCGCGGTCGTGCCGCCGGAGAGGGCGCTGCGTCCCGGATACCGGGCGGCGTCGCCCAATTCGTCCTCGATGCGCAGGAGTCGGTTGTATTTCGCGACCCGCTCGGATCGCGACGGCGCACCGGACTTGATCTGGCCGGTCCCCATCGCGACGACGAAGTCGGCGATCGTCGTGTCCTCGGTCTCGCCGGATCGATGCGAAACCATGGCCGTCCAGCCGGCTCGGCGTGCGAGGTTGATCGCGTCGATCGTCTCTGACACCGTGCCGATCTGGTTGAGCTTGATGAGCACGGAGTTCATCGCGGACTCGGCGATGCCCCGCTCGATGAACGCCGGGTTCGTCACGACGATGTCGTCGCCGACGAGCTGGACCCGCGACCCCAGGCGTGCGGTCAGCTCGACCCAGCCGGCCCAGTCGTCCTCGCCGAGTCCATCCTCGAGCGAGACGATCGGGTACTTCGAGATCCAGCCTTCCCAGAGGTCGATGAGCCCGCCCGAATCGAGCGTCCGGCCCTCGCGTTCGAGCCGATACTGGCCCGTCACGCCGTCGATACCGGTCCCCTCGACCAGGATCGAGCTCGTCGCCGGATCCAGGGCGATCGCGACGTCCTCGCCAGGCCGATAGCCGGCCCGTTCGATCGCCCGGAGGATGACTTCGACCGCCGCAACGTTCGAGGGGAGGCTGGGCGCGAACCCGCCCTCGTCGCCCTGCCCGGTCGCATGACCGTCGTCATGGAGGATGGCTCGAAGCGCGGCGAACACCTCCGCTCCGGCGCGTAGGGCCTCACCGTAGGTGGCAACGCCGACCGGCGCGACCATGAACTCCTGGAAGTCCGTCGAGTCCTGTGCGTGCTTGCCGCCGTTGAGGATGTTGAAGAACGGGACCGGCAGGGTCCGGGCGCCGACACCGCCGAGGTAGCGGTAGAGCGGCAGGTCGTAGGCGGCGGCCGCGGCATGCGCGGCCGCGAGCGAGACGCCAAGGATCGCGTTCGCCCCCAGCGACGCCTTGTTCGGCGTCCCGTCGAGTTCGATCAGCACGGCGTCGAGTCCGGCCTGGTCCGAAGCGTCGAGGCCGTAGATGGCGGGCGCGATCGTGTCGGTCACGTTGGCGACCGCCCGAAGGACACCCTTGCCACCGAAGCGACTCTTGTCGCCGTCGCGCAGCTCGACCGCCTCATGGGCGCCCGTCGATGCCCCGGACGGTACTGCTGCCCGACCGACCGAGCCGTCCTCGAGGATGATGTCGACCTCGATCGTGGGGTTGCCGCGCGAATCGAGGATCTCGCGGGCGTCGACGACATCGATGGCGGTGTTCACGAGTGACTCCGGCTACGGCTTGGACTTGACCCGGGTCTTCCCGGCCTGTGGCTTGCGGGGCGCCTTCTTGGTGGGCGTTGCCGCGGGACGGTCGAGCAGGACCGTGACGCCGGGCAACTCGCGGCCCTCGAGGAATTCGAGCGACGCCCCGCCGCCGGTCGAGATGTGGGTCATCTTGTCGGCCAGGCCCTGCTGCGTGATGGCCGCCACGGAGTCGCCACCGCCCACCACGACGGTCGCGCCGGCCTCGGCGCGGTCGGCCAGCATGCGCGCGACGGCATTCGTGCCATGGGCGAAGGACGGGATCTCGAACACGCCCAGCGGGCCGTTCCAGAACACGGTCTTCGCGCTGGCCAGCGCCTCGACGATGAGGTCCTGGCTGGCCTGCCCGATGTCCACGATGTGCCAGCTGGCGGGGATCTTCTCCGCGGGCAGGGTCTTGTACTCCGTCCCGCGCGTGACCTCCTTCGCCACGATGACGTCGACCGGCAGGACGATCCGCACGCCCTTCTTCTCGGCCGCGGCCATGATCCGGCGGGCGTCCTCGACGCGATCCGGCTCGGCCAGGCTCTTGCCGATGGCCTTGCCCTGGGCCAGCAGGAACGTGTTTGCCATGCCGCCCCCGAGGACGAGCATGTCCACCTTGTTCAGCAGGTTGTCGATGACCTTGATCTTGTCCGAGACCTTGGCACCGCCCAGGATGGCCGCGAACGGCCGTTCCGGGGCCTCGAGGAGCTTCGAGAGCATGGCGATCTCGCGCTCCATGAGGAGCCCGGCGTAGGCCGGCAGGAACGCGGTGATCCCGACCGTGGACGCATGGGCACGGTGGGCGGTCCCGAACGCATCGTTGACGTAGAGGTCGGCGTACGAGGCCAGGGCGGCGGCGAACTCAGGGTCATTCTTCTCCTCCGCTGCGTGGAATCGGAGGTTCTCGAGCAGCAGCACTTCGCCCGGCCGCAATCGCTTGACGGCATCCACGGTGCCCGGTCCGAGCGCATCGCCGGTGACCGGGACGTTGCGGTGGATCAGCTCCGAGAGGCGCTGGCCGACCGGTCGGAGCCGCAGGCCGTCCTGGACCTTCCCATCGGGACGCCCGAGGTGGCTGGCAAGGACCAGGCTGGCGCCGGCGTTGAGCAGCGTCGCGATGGTCGGGATGGCAGCCCGGATCCGTGAGTCGTCGGTGACCTTGCCGTCCGCCAACGGGACGTTGAAGTCGACCCGGACGAACACTCGCCTGCCCGAGACGTCGACGTCCCGGATCGTCATCTTCTCCACGATGTGCGCCTCAGGTTTCGATCAGGCCGGCACTGGCAGCCGAGCGGCCACGAGCGCGATGAGGTCTGCGATGCGGCAGCTGTAGCCCCACTCGTTGTCGTACCACGCGATGACCTTGACGAGATCGCCACCGAGGACCATGGTCGATGCGCCGTCGACGATCGAGGACCGGGCATCGCCCCTGAAGTCCGTGGAAACGAGCGGCTCGTCGGAGACGCCGAGGATGCCCTTCATCGGGCCGGCGGCCGCAGTCCGGAACGCGTCGTTGAGCTCCTCGACGCTCGTGTCGCGGCTCACCATGGCCGTGAGGTCGACGACGCTGACCGTCGGGGTCGGGACGCGCAGGCTGAAGCCGTCGAACTTGCCCTTGAGCTCCGGGATCACGAGGGCAAGCGCCTTGGCCGCCCCGGTCGTGGTCGGGATGATGTTCAGGCCGGCGCTGCGGGCCCGGCGCGGATCCTTGTGCGCGACGTCGAGGATGCGCTGGTCGTTGGTGTAGCTGTGGATGGTGTTCATCAGCCCCTTCTCGATGCCGACCAGGTCGTTGACGACCTTGGCGGCCGGGGCGAGGCAGTTCGTCGTGCAGCTCGCGTTGCTGATGATGTGATGGGTGGCCGGGTCGTAGCGACCTTCGTTGACGCCCAGGACGATCGTGATGTCCTCACCCTTGGCCGGGGCGCTGATGATGACCTTCCTGGCGCCCGCGTCCAGGTGCGCTCGCGCCTTCTCGGCACTCGTGAAGAGGCCGGTCGACTCCAGGACGATCTCGACGCCAAGGTCGGCCCACGGCAGGGCGGCCGGATCCTTCTCGGCGAGGATCCTGATCTCGTGGCCATCGATGGTGATCGAGTGATCGCCGGCGACGACGCTGCCTTCGAAGGTGCCATAGGTCGAGTCGTGTTTGAACAGCAGCGCGTTCATCTCGGCGTCGACGAGGTCGTTGACGGCGACGACCTCCACGTCCGGGGCTCGCTCGATGAGGGCCTTGAGCGACTGGCGGCCGATCCGACCGAAGCCGTTGATGCCGACGCGCGTGGTCATGGTCGTACTACTCCTCGCATGGTGGATCGGTGGCTGGCGCCACCGCGGATCTGACGCATGCATTCCCGACGTGATCGGCGGACGTCCGTCCGGCAACGGACCACGGGGTCACCATCGTACGACGTCTCAGCCGATGCCGAACGGTACGAAGGGGTTGCGAAGCCGGGCCAGGACCCGGAACCGATCGGGCTGGCCGGCACTTGACACGGGTGCGGGGCAAGGAAAGACCCCTGTCGGAGTCCGGCAGGGGTCTCGGGCTTCGCGTCGAAGAATCGGGTCAGCCGCCGATCTTGAAGACCTTGCCGCCGCACACCGGACACGTGCCCTGGAGGGCAGCCTTGCCGTTCTTCATCGTGATCCGCTGCGGGTTCTGGACTTCGACCTTCTTCTTGTCCTTGACGCAATAGGCCTCGGCCATCGGGCTCCTCCTGATCGTTTGGAGCGTCACGAGAACCTTCGTCTCGCATCCGCCCTTGGGCTACCGGTGTTCGCTTAGTGTTGTGCTTGGACTCCCCGTGTCAGTCGTGCCAGAGTGACGGCCGCCAGCGGTCCGTCCCTGCGTCGCGTTTCTGGCGATCCATCTCGGCCAGGACGAGCAGGCTCTCGAGCCCGGTCTCGACACAGGCCGCCTCGGCCGCATCCTTAGCATCGCCTTCGACGAATTCACCCGTCGTCCGGTTCGCATAGACCGCACACACGGCGCCTGCTCGGCAGCGTGCCAAGGTGGCGAGCACAAGGAGTGCCGACGCCTCCATCTCGAAGTTCATGACGCGCTGGCGCGCCATCTCCTCCGCAAGGTCAGGGTAGCGGATAGGTAGCTGCGGGATCGGGCGCCCTTGCGCACCGAAGAATCCCGGAGCAGTGGCCGTCACCCCGACGTGGTAGCGGTGGCCCAGCCGGGCGGCCGCCTCGATCAGCGCCGCGACCGCCTCGTAGTCGGCGACAGCGGGGTAGCCATCGTGGACGAAGAAGCTCGTGGTCGCCTCCAGGCGGACGGCTCCGGTCGTGATGGCCAGGTCGCCGAGCTGCATCTCCGGCTGGAGTGCCCCGCAAGAACCGACCCGGATGAAGGTCGGGCGGGTCGTGATGGCAAGGATCTCCGCCACCACGATCTCGACGTTGTCAGTTCCGATACCGGTGGCCACGACCGAGACGCGCATGCCGCGAAACCGGCCTGTGACCGTGGAGAACTCGCGATGTCGATGCTCCAGTTCGATCGAATCGAAGCGCGTCGCGATGCGGGCGGTTCGGTCGGGATCACCGGGGAGGAGGATGTACTCGGCCAAGTCCCCAGGGCCGAGTCCGATGTGGTATTGCCGTTCACCGGCGGGGATCGCGATCCGGCGGTCCGAGGGGCTTTCGACGCGGGCATCCGCGTTCGGCAAGACCGATCCTCTCGCTCAGGTTGCTGTTCCGCTGGCGCGAAACTCGGCCGAGGATAGCCCCGCTCTCTCACGAGCGTCAAGCAGCGTCCGGCGTGCGTGGATCGTGCTCGGCCGTGCGTGACCCGATGCGGTCCGCGCGACCGGACATCCCAGCGCCCGAGCGGGAGCCAGCCGGCGACGCCGTCGCACCGCCGACCGAGGCCAGTCGCATCGCCATCCGCGCGGTCAGCAAGCGCCGGAGATGGCGCCGCCGGAGGATCGTCGCGGCCAACGAAGCCGCCGACAATGCGACCAGCGTTCCGACGCCGGCAACCCCGGCGTCGAGACCCGGCAACGGGCCAAGCCCCGCCGATCGGATTTCCGTAGGGGTCGAGGTGACCGCGGGAACCGCCGACCCACCGGCAGTCGCGCCGCCCGGTGAACCTGATGCGACGGGATCGCCTGCGAGCACGATGCCAGCCGGGTCGGTGACGACGACGGTCCAGCCTCGATCGGTGGACTCGATGCGGCCTGTGACGTTGATCGCGTCGCCGGGCGCGATGAGCGGCAGGAGGTCGGCCGCCGGACCCTCGAGCGTGACTGGACCGGTTGCCGTCCCGTCGTCGAGCGTGAACCCACCCGGCAACAGGTCGGCCACCAGACCTCCGACGCGCACGGTCCGACCCGCGAGCGTCTCGAGATCCGCGAGGTTCGCGTCCGGGGTGGGCGTGGCGACATCCGAACCCGACGTGCCGCCGGCCGGCGGTCGGCCCGGCGTCGTTCCGGTCCCGGCTCCGCCTCCGGTCGGTGGCGCGGTGCCACTCCCAGGGGAACCGCCCGGATCGACGCGGAGGTCCGCTCCGCCACGCGGCAGGATCGCGAACCGCCGGTCCGTCGCCGACGGGTACGGCCGGCGGACGATCCCGGTCACGGTGGCGAGGTGCCCTGTCGGGACGGACGCGACCGGAATGCCCGCACCGGACTGGCCGGTGACCACGACGCGATCGCCACCGACGACCAGCTCCGCGCGCCAGCGGTCGCCGAGCTTGTGCACCGAGTCGATCCGGCCGCGGACCGTGACGAGTCGCCACTCGTGGGCTTCGGTGGGTGCGCCGTACAGCAACACCGGCGCCGGCACGCTGGCCGAACCGAGCCGCTTCACGTCGTCGGCCGCGATCCGCGGCGCACCGTAGGCACGGCCGGCCTTGCCTTCGACGCGGAGCCGGGTCCCGATGGGTGGCGCGGCCGTGTCGGGCAGCCGGACCTCGATGGCGCCGGTCTGGTCCTGGACGACGATCAGGCGCCGAGACGCGTCGAGCAGCGTGGCCGGCGCCGTCACGATGCCGACGATCGCGACCTTCTGGTCGATCACGAGACGGGCCTGCGCGATCGTCATCGTCGCCGTCGTCGGCGTGGGCTTGGGACTCGGCGATCGAGCGCCCGATGGCTTCGGCGTCGAGCTCGACCCCGGCGACCCACTCGGGCTCGGGTCGGGGCCGGCCGTCCGCACGATGTCCGCGGCGTCGCGGGCCCACAGGCGGTAGCCGTCGAGGGCGCCCGAGCGGGTCGCTCGTTGTCCGCCGATGCCGACGACCCGATACGTCGCGCCGACCTGGAACGCACCGGTGACGATCCCACTCGACGCGTCCGACATGACTCGGACCGATGCCATGCCCGGTCGCTCCAGGTCGAGGGTGAGGTCACCGCTCGTGGCCTTTGTCGGTCGCTTCGCGAGGCGGCCGGTCACCACCAGAAGCCGTCCATCGGTCGCCTCGCCGAGACCGGTCCCGCCGACGTCGACGGGGTCCGGCAGGGCTCCGACACCGTCGGTGACGATGCCTCCCGCCGCTGGCCGGATCTCGAGTTGGCCGTACGGGGCCGCAAGCGGGCCCTTGACGACGAGGAACGTGCCGCGGGGAGGTGCCGCGGTTCCAGCCGGAAGCCGGACGGCGATCCCGCCGGTCGCGTCGCCGATGGCGAGGAGCTGCGGCGTCCCAGTCCGTCCGACCTCGGCCGTCACGACCGCTCGGGCGGACACAACGGTCCCGATGGGCAGGGCACGGACGGCGGACAAGGGCATCGGCACGGGTGTCGCGGTCGGTGCCGGCGTGTCGCTCGGGGTCGCGACTGGCGTCGGGGTCACGGCCGGGGTCGGGCTGGCGCTCGGAGGCGCGGTTGACGTCGCGACGGGCGTCGGAGTCGGGGCCGGGGTCGGTGGCGGCGTCACGACCGCGAATTCGCCAACGAGTGTCGCGTAGACCCGATAGCCCTGGGTGCCCGTGCCCGAGGTGTCACGCTGGCCGAGCGGCCCGCGCACGGTGACGAGGTCGCCGGAGACCGGCGTGTCACCCACGAGAGCGGCGGGAGCGATGACCGCCCTGACAGGTCCGCTGCCGTCGTCGACCGTGAGGCCAAGGCCGTCGCTCAACGGGCCGGGAGCGCCGTCGACCACGCCAGTGATGGCGATCCGCCAGCCCTCGCGGACCTCGTTGGCTTCGGCTGTCGACACCTCCAGCGCGACCGGCAGGTCGGTGGCGCCGCCGGCTTCGATGGCCCCCTCATCGACGCGAAGCACCCGCTGGGCGAACCGGGTGTCGAGTGTCCCGGCGATCCGGACGGTCGTGCCCGCAGGGAGCGACGACGCGACCGTCGAATTGAGGTAGATGCCGATGCCGGCGGTCTCGTCCTGGACGAAGGCGCTCCGACCGGCCTCGAGCGCACCGAGCGCTGTCGTCAGCGTCCCCTCGATCGTGGCCGGGGCATCGTCGGGCAACTCCCGGGCCGCGGCGATGGGGATCGCGGCGGGCGTCGGAGCCGGGGTGGAGCTCGGCGTTGGGCCCGGCGTGGCCATCGCGCTCGGGGTCGCGGTCGCGGGTGGGTTCGAGACGACCGTCGGCGCGGGTGTCGTCGTCGGGTCGGGCGTCGGCGCGGGACCCGGGACCGGAGGCGCACTCAGACCCTGAGGCGAGGGGAGTCCCTGGACGAACCAGTCGAGGGCGTTGTCGTTCGTGTCCCAGCCGTTCCCGCCAGCCCCGCCGGGCGCCCGTTCGAGGCTCGATCCGGCCGGGGGCGCCACGGCCGCGGCCCCCTCCACGAACGCGTTCGCCGCGTCTCCCCAGCCGACCGCATCGACCACGGTGCCGCTCACGACCCGCAGCGCCAATGCCCCACCGGTCGCGGCGAAGCCGCCCGCGTAGGTCGCGTCGGCGAGCGGCGCGTACGACCCTGCGGCGTTGGCCAGAAGCACCCGTCGGCCAGGTTCGAGCAGCGTCGATACCTCCCAGGTCGCCTTGCGCGTCACGGTCGATCCGGAGGACGTGGCGTACACCACCTCGAGACCCGCGAGGTCAACGGCTCCCGGTCCCTGGTTCGCCACCTCGACGAATTCGTCGGAGGCCGAGGTTCCGCCTGTCTGAACCTCGCTCAGGACGATCGTGGCCGGTGGCCACGTCACGGCCGCCACCACGTCCGAGTCGACGGGAGCCGGCGACTCCGGCCACCAGCCGAGCGCGACGACCATCACCGCGAAGACGGTGAGACCCGACCGGGCACGATCCATGTCTGACCTCCCGGCGGGTATCGGGCGGCATGCATGGCGAGGCGCACGTTGTACCAGCCGGCCCTGCACCGGGGCTCACCTGATGCGTACCCGAGGCTTACCCGCCGCTTATCGGCCACGTATCGACTACGATGCGCAGCACCCCATCCGACACCCCCCGTGATCGCAGGAGAGACCGTGGCCCGCGCCAAGAGGACCGACCGCGCCGAGGCGCGACGCCGCTACCGAGCCGAGATGACGGCCACCGGCGAGCTCGACGCGGACGCCGCTGAGCCTGAGGCCACCGCGGACCCGGCCCCCCGGGCAGGACGATCGCGAGCGCCGTCTGGTCGGACGCCCCCGTCCGGACGGATCGGCATCGCCGCCGCTTTCCGCCAGTCCATCCACCCGGTCGACTTCCGCGCCGACGTCGCTGCGCTGCCGTCACTGGTGCGCACGAAGGCCTTCCTGATCCCAGTCCTGCTCTCAGCCGTCGCTGCGGTCCTGTTCTTGGTCATGCCCACCTCGATCACGTTCCTGCTGCTGCAGTACTTCGTCTGGGCACCACCCATCGGCGCCGTCTTCCTGGCGGGTTTCCTGGCGCCGCGCGCGAGTTGGCTCATCGGGATCCTCGTTGGTGCCGCGGCCTCGGTGTTCTTTGGCCTCATGCTGGTGAGCGGTGTGTTCAACACCTCGATGGTCGTCGTCGGGGCGTTGCCGATCGCCGCCGACCAGTACGCCGCGGTCTTCGGTCAGTGGCTCCTGGTCTCGTCGGGAATGGGCGCGCTGTTCGCCGCGGGCGCCGCCTGGTATCGCCGGTTCCTCCAGCTGTCGAACCCGAACCGTGGGCGGCAGCAGGCCCCGAAGCGCGGCGGCGGTGGCCGCTCACGTTCCGGGGCCGCAAGGACGCGGTAGGACCACTCAACCGAGACGGCGCATCCCGGCATAGCCGGTCTGGCGGACGCCGTCGGGCCGGTCTGGGCCGCCGGCCGCGGCAGCCACCTCGGGGAGCGGCTGGACGTGGTGCGCGACGACGTTCACGACCGAGCCCTCCCGTTGCAGCTCCCCGTCGACGAGCAGGAGGGCGTGGCGCCGCACGACGGACCGCAGCCGTGCCCAGGTATCGGGCCAGAGCGTGACGTTGGCCATCCCGGTCTCGTCCTCCATCGCGAGGAAGACGGTCCCCTTTGCGGTCATCGGGTGCTGGCGCGTCACGACCAGTCCACCGATGCGGACCGAGCCCGTCCGGTGTTCGGAAAGGGCCGCATTGGTCACCGCCCCCAACCGGTCCAGCGCCCCGCGGAACAGTCCCACGACCTGGCGCCTGGCATCGAGCCCGATCACCGCATAGGCATCGCCGATCCGTTCCGACTCGGTCAGCGGCGGGAGCTCGGGCGCCTCGGTGGCGGGCAACCGCAGGTCCAGTGGCCGGCCAGCGGCCGCTCCCCGTTTGCCGGCCGCACGGCCCAGGGCCCGTAATGCCTGCCCATCCACGCGGCCGCGTGACGCCCCGGCCACCTCGCGGAGTTGCCACAACAGTTCGCGGCGGGGCCGTCCGAGCGAGTCCAGGCCACCGGTCCGGATGAGCCGCTCGAGGACCTCCTCGGGCAGTCCGGTCCGCTCGACGACGTCGACCAGCGACCGATATGGCCCGCGCGCCAGCTCCCCGTCCAGCAGCGCCTCGTGCTGCTCGCCGATCCCCTTGACCAGGCGCAGGCCCAGGCGTACGCCCCAGCCGGCCGTGAGCTCGGGGGTCCAGCGATCACGCACCTCGGGGCTCGGGATGACGCAGGCGGGTGAACGGATCGGCTCCGGTCGGGCGGCGATCCCCGCACCGTCCGGCAGCGGCTCGCCGGGTCGTCCTGCCCATTCGGTCGTGGTCCTGTACGAGGACGCGTTGATGTCCACCGGCAGGACCGACACGCCGTGGCGCTTCGCGTCGTTGACGAGGACCTCCACCGGATAGAACCCCATCGGCTGGGCGTTGATGAGCCCGACCAGGAACTGGGCGGGATAGAACAGCTTCAGGAACGCCGATTCGTAGGCGGTCCGCGCGAACGCCGCCGCGTGCGACTTGGCGAACCCGAAGCTCGCGAACGCGGCGACCTGCCGGAACAGCTCCTCGGCAGTCGCCTCCTCCATCCCGGGCTGCTGCATCGCGCCATCGACGAACTGGCGATGGAGCTTCTCCATCTCGCGGCTCGAGCGCCATGTCCCCATCGCCCGCCGGAACCCGTCCGACCCGGCCGGGCTGAACCCGGCGACATCGATGGCGACGCGCATGACCTGCTCCTGGTAGAGGATCACCCCCATCGAATCCTTGAGGATCGGCTCGAGGCTGGGGTGGAGGTAGGCCACCGGTTCCAGGCCCTGCTTCCGACGCAGGAAGGGGTGGACGGCATTGCCCTGGATGGGGCCCGGCCGGATGATCGCAACCTCCACGACCAGGTCGTCGAGGTTGCGTGGCCTGGACTTGGGGAGCGTCTGCATCTGGGCCCGGCTTTCGACCTGGAAGACGCCCACGGTGTCGGCCGCCTGGAGCATCTCGAACACCTCCGGGACGTCCTCCGGGAGCCGGTCCATGTCGAGGCAGACGGCGCAGTCGTGCTCGATGAGCTGGAGCGTCTCGTCCATCGCGGCCAGCATCCCGAGGCCCAGCAGGTCGAGCTTGATGAGCTTCAACGTCTCCACGTCGCGCTTGTCGAACTGGACGACGACACGGTCCTTCATCGTCGCGCGCTCGATCGGCGCGATGTCGATGAGCGGCGCGGCCGTCACGAGCATGCCGCCCGAATGGATGCTGAGGTGGCGGGGGAAACCATCGATCCGGGCGCAGAACTCCAGCCAGCGCTCCCAGTGGCTCATGTCGACCGTGGAGCCGCCACGTGCCTGTGGGGGTGGCTCCGGCTCCACCCGGGCCACCGACGAGTGACCGCCCGCCGCGCCCTGGTCGGCCCGTCGGGGGGCGGGTGGATCCCAGTGGTTCGGCCGACCCAACTTGTCGGTCCGGCGCGGCGGCGGCTCGGGCTGGCCGCTCTCGGGGTCGATCAGCCGGCCCTCCACCATCGCCGGCGGCACCAGCCGATCGCGCTCCGCGGCGTAGCCTGTCCCCTTCCCCGCCCGCAGCCAGGCGACGCTTGCCGGCGTGTCCCCCGGGCCCCCCTCGTCGTCGGCCGGGCCCCCTGGCCGGATCGAGGGTGGCGATGCGGTCGGGTCATCTTCCCGGAGCCAGGCGAAGGGTCGCGGTGCGCTCGGGTCCTCCGGTTTCGGTGGCTGGCGCCAGGGCGGCACCTTCCCGACCAGCGGGATCCGGGTGTTCAACTGACCCATCCCGTCGACCAGGCCGAGCGCCTCAGCCGCCTCGGCCGCGCGTGCCTCGGTCGGGAGTCCCTCTCCCGTCCGTCGGAAGAACTCGGCGAACCCGCCGTCGGCCTCGAGGTCGCGGCGGACCATCACGCTGTCGTACGTCTCGAGCGCCTTGGCCACGCGATCGACGAGCGGCCGCGGGAATCCCAGCGCATAGCCCACCTCGCGCACCGCCGATCGCGCCCGGTAGGTCACGAGGTTGCAGACCATCCCGGTGTGCTCCGGTCCGTAGCGGTTGTAGACGTACTGGATGACCTCCTCCCGTCGCGCCGAGCTGAAGTCGATGTCGACGTCGGGATAGGTCGTCCGGCCCTCGTTGATGAACCGCTCGAACAGGAGGTTGTGACCGATCGGCTCGACCCGGCTGATCCCGAGGGTGTAGGCGACGATCGAGCTCACCGCGCTGCCGCGACCCTGGGCCGGGATCTTCTGCTCCCTGGCGAACCGCATCAGGTCCCAGCAGATCAGGAAGAACTCCGCGAGCCCGGCTCGCTCGATCACATCGAGCTCGTGGGCGAGCCGCTTGACGACGGCCGAGGTCAGTGGGTGATAGCGCTTCCGGGCGCCGGCCTGGCACAGCTCGACGAGATACGAGAACGGCGTCTCCCCGTCCGGCACCGGGAAGCCCGGGAAACGGTACTGCTCGAACCCGAGATCGACCGAGCACGACGCCGCGAGCTCGATCGACGTCGAGATCCCCTCCGCCCACGCTCGCGCCGTCCGCTCCTCACCGACGCCCGGCGGCATCGCCGCCAGCTCGTCCCCGGACTTCAGGAACGATTCACCGTCCGGGCGGCGCAGGTCGCCAAGCGTGTCGAGGGTCCGGCCGTGGCGGATGGCGGTCAGGACATCGGCCAGCTCGCGATCCTCCGAGCGAGCGTAGTGCGCGTCGTTGGCCGTGACGACCGGCAGGCCGAGCTCGTCCGCGAGTGCCGCGGCCTCGGCGACGAGCCAGTCGTCATCGGCGAGCAGGTGATGCGAGAGCTCGATGAAGAAGCCACTGGTCGAGGCCGACTCGCCCCGACCGAAGATCCCCGCATACCGTTCCGCGACGGCGCGCGCCCCCGACCGGTCGCCCACCCGCAGACGCCGGGCGAGCTCCCCGTCGCGACAGCCGGAGAGGGCGACGAGGCCCTCCGTGTGGTCGGCGAGGAGCGCCTGGCTGAAGCGTGGCACGGCCTTCGTCCCGGCCATGTTCGCTCGCGAGATCAGCCGGCACAGGCTCCGCCACCCGACCGCGGACCGGGCGAGCAGCACGAGATGCGGCCCGCGACCGCGCTCGCCGATCCCTCGCAGGTCCTCCTTGACCGGCTCGCGATGCCCGGGCAACCGCGTACGCTCCGGACGCGGGCGTGTCGGCACGCCCTCCGTCACCGGATCGGCGAGGGGGACCGCCCCATCCTCGCGCCGGCGAACGTGCCGCCGTGCCCGTCGCGGCGCGACGACGACCCCGCCCGGATCGGCGACGGCCGGGTCGACCAGCTCGATCTCCAGCCCGATGACCGGATGCAGGCCCACGGCCTCCGCCGCCCCGACGAAGCGGACGGCGCCGTACAGCCCGGCATGGTCGGTGACGGCCAGCCCGGTCAGCCCCAGCTCCGTGGCCCGCTCGACCAGGTCGTCCGCCGGCGAGGCGCCATCGAGGAACGAGAAGTTGGTGTGGCAGTGAAGTTCGGCGTACGGGGTGGGTGCCACGGGTCGCTCCGGTCGAGAGCCGGCTGACTGGGGGCACGCAAGTATAGAACATCTGTTCTATGTCCGAAGCGGCGTCCGGGCGAGCAGGGGGACCAAGGTCGGATGGACATCCGCGCGAGAAGGGAGTTTCCTTGCACCATGCGATTCCCCCGGCCGCCGCTCCGTCCGCTCGCCCCGATCCTGCTTGCCGCGATGCTCGCGGTCACGCTGCTGCCATCCGCCACCGTGGTCGGAGACGGCTCCCCAGTCCGTGCCGCGACCGAGATCCGGCCACGGGTCACCGGCATCAAGCCGCTCAGCCACGAGGTCTACGGCTACCTGCCGTACTGGCGTCTCGACGCCGGGACGGTCGACCGGATCCGCTACGACCTCGTCTCGACCATCGCGTTCTTCGGCCTCGGCATCAAGTCGACCGGGGCCATCGACCGCAATTGGGTCGGATACAAGGAATACGTCGGCGATCCGGCGGCAGCCGTCACCAACGCCGCCCACGATCGCGGTGTCAGAGTCGTGCCCACATTCCAGCTGTTCGATTCGGCAGCCGGCTACCCGAAGATGACTGCGTTCCTGACGAGCCCCGCGGCGCAGGACACGTTCATCGCGGAGGCGCTCGACCTGATGGCGGAGCGCCAGGCCGACGGCGCCGGCCTCGATTTCGAGCCGGTCCCGGCCCTCAATCCGTTGGGCAAGTACTACGTCCCGTTCGTCGCCAAGTTCCGCGCCGCGATGAAGGCCCGCTTCCCGGACGCGCAACTCGTCAATGCGACGTCCGCCGGAGCGAGCGAGCGGATCATCAGGGACCTCGTCCCGTTGGTCGATTTCCAGATGATCATGACCTACAACTATCGCTACTCGGGTTCGACGATCGCAGGCGCGGTCGCGCCGCTCGACCACGCGACACGCAACGTCAAGATCCACATCGCCCGGGTCCTCCAGTGGGCGCCGGCCGATCACGTGCTGCTGGGCGTCCCCTACTACGGCTACGACTGGCCGGTCACCCGCAAGATCCCCAACGCCACCGTCCAGAAGGACAAGAAGACGTTCGGCGCCGTGAAGAGCGTCACGTACGCCAGTGCGCGCGACTTCCTGGTCGCCCATCCGAAGGTCAAGCGGATGTACGACGCCCTCGACGGAAGCGGGTACTTCACGTACTGGGATCCCGTGAAGAAGACGTATCGACAGGCCTACTTCGATGACGAACGAAGCCTCGCCGACAAGTACGACTACGTCCTGACGACGGGCCTCGCGGGGATCGGCATCTGGACGCTCGACAACGACCGCGGCTACGACGAGCTGTCGAACGTCCTGCGAGACAAGTTCTACGCACCGGTCCATGCGGTCAAGGTCGGCGGCAAGGTCGGGACGATCAAGCGATCGAATGGTTCGGTCTTCGCCAACGTGCGCGTCCAGGCCCTGGTGACCGGGACCGTCCCGGAGCGAGGCTCGTGGCGATGGACCATCCGGGATCCGAAAGGCAAGCTCGTCAGGTGGGGCGAGTACAAGAAGCAGACGCTCTACCCGGGTCGCATCGTGAAGCACACGGTCCGGCTCCGGCTGGGGTCGGCGAGCGGCCTGCGGGCGGGCACGTACACGCTCCGGGTCCGCTTCATCCAGTCGACCAAGACCTGGTGGTCCCGGGCGCTCGCATTCCGCCAACCGTACTGAGCGAAACCCGGACGAAATTTCGCCAAAACGAACGCCCGTAACCCCGAAACATCCGGCCGGCCTCTCGCGTCTCACGGTCATGCACACGCCGATTCGACCGATCGCCAATGCCGCTCTCCGGAGTGCATTGCTGGTCGCGTTGGCGATGGCGCTGATCATGATCGTGCTGCCCGCGGTCCTCTCCGTGCAGGCAGCCAGCATCTAGATCGTCAACCACATAACGTCTCGGTGCCTGGGGGCCTCGGGACGATTCGGCGGCGATCGACCGCGATGGTCGAGACGCCGCTCCGTCGGGGAGTCGGTGAGCGGCTCGCTCGACCCACAGGACCCCGTCGCTTGGGGGCGACGGGGTCCTGTCACGTCCGAGGCCGACGTGGGCCGCCCTGCTAGATCGATCACGGGAAGGGGAGGTTGCCCTGCGCAGCCAGGCAACGGGCACGGCTCCGTGATCCAGATCTTCGTCACGCCGCCGGGGATCGACTCAGCATGCAGTCGGACCGAGATCAAAGTCGTGGAGTGAGTGAGGCACACACCCTGGGGATCGGACGTGGGTCCGCGAGCGATCCTCCCGACCAGGGCATCATCGACCACATCGAAGCCGACGAAGGTAGGCGCTCCACAACCGTCGGCACCTGGGGCAGCGACCTGCATCTCGACGACGGACCCGCCGCCGCCGTCGCTAGGCTGGATCCGGATGATCTCCTCGCGGAATGGAAGCGAAGGGAGTAGGCCGACGGAAACGAGGTCTCAGCCTGGCCCGGAGGCCGCCTGGCTCGGGGCGGGTGGAACGCTGGACCCGCAGGCCACGAACAGCAATGCGGTGGCGGCGATCAGCAGGCGCATGCGAAGTCCTCTGGTTCGACTCGGCATGTCGGTACAACCATACGCCGCGTGAACTCGGACTCCGTCGTCCGGGGGCGACGGGGTCGTGTGACGCTCGGGGCTAGACTGGCGCGCATGACGCTCCGGTCTCGGCTGCGTGAGTTTCTGTCCGGTCGGTCGTTCGGGAGGCCGCTCGCCTCCCGGCACGAGCGCCGCGAGGGGGCCCGGCGCCGACATCACGACACGGGCGAGCCACCGTGGACCTCCGAAGACCGCCACGTCGGAGACGGCGGCGAGGTGTGGGTCGCGGATATCACGCCCGGACTCCCCGGGCACTACGGATCGGTTCGAACGATCAAGGACGACTGACGGATGGCTGCCTTGCCCTTCGGCCTCCGACACGGCCTATGGAGAACGTGGATGCGTGGACACACGCCCAACGTCCTCTACCACCGGCTCGGCCTCGTCGTCCCGAAGGCCCGCGACTGCGGCGACCATGAGTGGTATCACTCCGACGACGTCGTCGATCGCTGCTACCACTGCGAGGTCGAGCGGCCGACCGTCGGATGGTCCCAGCCGCACGGCTAGCAGGCTAGTGTCGCTCCGAGGGCCACAATCATCGCGTCACGGTAGGATTCGAGGGTGACCGTCCGCCGCGTTCGCCTGGCCGGGCTGCTATCCATCGCCATCGCCGTCGCCGCGTGCGGCTCCACCGCCCCATCGCCGTCCGCCCCTGCCGCTGCGACCGGCACGGCAGCGGCACCTGCGTCGGCAGAGGCCAGCGCACCGGCCGAGACGGCACCCAACGGGGCCACCGTGCCGCCGGCAGAGGGCCAGACCGACACGGACTGGGGCCGGATCTGGGACACGCT
Source organism: uncultured Chloroflexia bacterium (assembly GCA_963764515.1). Classification (GTDB taxonomy): domain Bacteria; phylum Chloroflexota; class Limnocylindria; order Limnocylindrales; family CSP1-4; genus SPCO01. The sequence continues at coordinate 646,367 of CAVXSS010000001.1, forward strand.
GCCCTCCGGGTTCCCGACATATCCGGGTGCCGTGTTGTCCGAGGAAGCCGCGACCGGTCCGGCAAGCGCGGTCTACGTCGTCGAGGGCGGTGAGCCGGCGAAGATCGCGACCTGGTTCCAGCAGGCGCTCGAGACCGCTGGGTACAGCACGGACGCGCCCTCCGGGCCGATGGAGGACGGGAGCTACGTCCTGGATTCCTCGGGCGAGGATCCGGCGTGCCGCCTGTCCGTGACGATCGCGCCGCTCGGCGGCACGACGTCGCTGACCGTCCTGTACGGAGCCGCCTGCCCGCACGGCTGACGGATTGGTGCTTGGCGACAACGCTTGCGAAGGCGTCGTATGCTGGCCGCCGACCGACTTGGGGTTCGGTCCGGGGAGCCTGGGGGAGGCATACATGCAGACAGCCCGACCGCGGGATATCGGGGCCCTGGTCCTGGTCGTGGGTCTGTTCCTGATCCTGTTCTTCGTCAGCCTGACGGTGGGGTCGCCCGTTCGCTGACGCCGGCGAGGATCACCTCCATCCCGGTGTCGTAGGCAGCGTCGACGTCGCCACCCAGCCGGAACGCCCCCGCGAGCTCCATGCTCACGAAGCCGTGCGCCCAGGCAGCGACGGTCCGTGCCGCCGCCAGTGCGGCTGGCACACCGGTGATTCTCGCCATCGCCCGGACGATCGGCTGACCGACGGCCGCAGCGGCGGCCTCGTCCGGCTGGAGTTCGGGCGGCAGGTTGGCGAACAGGAGCCCGTACCCTTTGGGGTTCGCATGCACGAAGGCTCGGTAGCGGGTCGCGATCGTCCGGAGGTCGCTCTTCGGGTCGCCACCGGTCGTCGCGTCCTCAAGCGCCCTGCCGAGATCGGCGGTCACCGCATCGGCGACGGCTCGGATGAGTGCCGCGCGATTCGGGACGTGCTTGTAGAGCGACGGGCCGCGGACCCCGACGCGGTCGCCGACGCGGGCCATCGTGAGCGCGTCGAGGCCGTCCTCCTCGAGGACCGATCGAGCCGCTGCGAGGATGGCGTCGCGCGAGGTGCGGGCGGGAGCGGGACTCACCTCGTCATCATAGCCTATTGACATTAGCCATCAAGGCTATACAGTGTAGCCATCACAAGGGACGACGAGATCCCGGGAGACTCCAGGAGAAACGAGATGACTGCACTGACGACGGTGATCGAACACCAGGCGACCACGGCGCCCCTGCCGTCCGCCGCGACATGGATCAAGCCGTGGCTCCGCGCCGAAGGCGCCGCGACCTTCGCGGCCGGCCTGGCCGGCTTTCTCTGGCTCGGTGTGCCCTGGTTCGCGTTCCCGCTGCTGCTACTCGTGCCGGACATCTCGGCGATCGGCTACCTGCGCGGACCACGTGTCGGGGCGATCGTCTACAACCTCGGCCATGACCTGGCGACGGGTGTCGCGATCGCTGGCATCGGCCTGGCGCTCGGGTCCGTGCCGGTCGCCGCGGCCGGTGCGATCCTCGTCGCCCATAGCGGGATGGACCGGGTGGCGGGCTACGGCCTCAAGCTCCCGACCTCGTTCCAGGACACCCATCTGGGCCGCATCGGCCGCGATCGCTGACGAACGCGAGGAGAGAGGTCGGGCGCTCGGGCGCTCGGCCTCCTCTTCGTGTCAGTCGTAGAGCCGTTCCAGGTGCCACGTGCCTTCGATGCGGTCGAGGTAGACGAGGGCCAGCCAGCGTTGGCCGACGACCTTGACGTAGTCGCGGGCGATCGGCTCTCGCCACCAGGCCTCCTCGACCCGCCAGCGATTGCAGACCTCCACCGGCTCGCGGCGGCCGTTCCAGACGATGGCGATCGGCTGGCCCGCGGGGTCGGTCTCGACAGCGATGACCGGGTGTTCGCGCAGCATCCGGCTCATCCGCTGCTCCCCGTCCCCGGTTCGCCGAGTCCGACCGAGCGCCACGTCCAGCGCGCCTCGGGGAGCGGCGCCTCGGGATCGAGCAGCGTCACCCGCCGGACCCGGTCCTCCCCGAACGTCAGGGCGAGCCTCGCCAGCTGCCAGCCGAGCCGCGCGTCGCGGGCGGCCTGCGGAACGAACAACGGGAGCTGCTGACCGGCCGCCGGCCCCACCCCGGCCAGCTCCAGGTCCAGGCGGGCCACCGCGGCCTGCGGCGGATCGCGCTCCAGGCGAGCGAACAGGAGGCGCTCGATCGCCTCGACATCGGCGGTCGGCTCGGGGAAGCGCTGTTCGACGGTCAGCTCCGAGGCCGTCCCGGCACGGGCGAACGCGAGGTCCAGCTCCAGGCGCAGGTGCGCCCGGGTCGCGGCCACGCCGCGCGCCAGCAACTGGCCGGTGAGCGCGCCGGCGAGCCGGTGGATGACGAACCGGAGCGATTCGAGCTCCTCCGACGGCGGCTCGATGGGCAAGTGCAGGGCCAGTCGCTCGGGTGTCCGGCGCGGGCGGAACGGATCGGTCTCCTCGCCCCGTGCCCGGGCATGGAGCCGCGCGCCCTCCTCCCCGAAGCGGGCCACGAGCGCGGACCGGGCGAGCTCCGCCACCGGCCCGATGCGGCGCAGGCCGAACCGGCTGAGCCGGGCCCGGACATCGGGATCCTGGCTGAGCAGGCCCGACGGATACGGGGCGAGGAACGCCGCCTCGCCACCGGGCGTGACGACGATCGGGCGATCCTCACGGGCATGGACCGCGGCGATGGTCGCGGCGAAGCGCGTGCCGGCGATGCCGGCACGGAACGAGGTCCCGGCACGGCCCGGCAGGCTCGTCGGCCGAGCGCGGCGGTCAAGCCGCTCGGTGAGGACCGGCTCGGGGCCCCACAACGGCTCGAGGCCATCGACCTGGACCTCGAACAGCCCGAACGCGGCATCCGCCGGATCGGTCGTCCCGGCAAGCCCCGGGCTGAACGCGGCGAGGGCCTCGAAGGCGGCCTCGGCCGCCGCCCCGTCCGCCTCAGGATCCGGATCGACGAAGATGCGCCTCCGGTGCGAGCCGATGGGCGCTCGCCAGCGGGATCCCCCGCCGCACGCCGAGTGCTTTGGCCTCGGGGTTGGCGTCGATGACCGTCCCCGGGTCCCACGGCCGGCCGCCCAGCACGAGCGGGCCCGGCGGGAAGGGCTCGAAGGCGCGGGCCATCGCCAGCTCGAGCGGGAGGTGCGGGCAGTAGAGGTGCAGCAGTCGCATCGCGGTCGGTCCGTTCGAGGGGGATAGCGGGGGCTTGGGCGAAGGCCTGGTCGGCGGTGGGGATCGCCTCGATGAGGAGGTCGTCCCGGCGGAGACAGGCGTCGCGTTCGCCGCCCTCCGCGTAGAGGATCCGGAGCGTCGCCCGCCGCCCCGGCGGGCCATATCGATTGCGCGCGACCAGCGCCTCCGTCCGCTGGCCGACGATGTCGCGCCCGAGCCGGATCCACGACCGGCGGGCGAGTTCGAGGCGAAGTCCACTCGACTCCGCGACCGCGGTCGCGAGACCGCCCGAGAGCCCGGGCGCATCGAGGATCAGGAGCAGGATCTCCGCCCGGCGGGCGAGTGCGGCGAGTCGATGGAGCCGATCGGCGACCTTCGCCGGCTTGTCGGTCTTCGCGAGCCGGCCGCCGGGCAGGTCGAGCACCAGCAGGTCGACGGAGCGCCCGGCCAGGAGCGAGCCGGCGATCGAGAGGCCCTCGTCCAGGCTGGCCGGCGTGATGACGACGAGCCACTCCAGCCGAACACCACGAGCGACGGCCTCGACCGGGTCGAAGCTGCGCGAGAGGTCCAGCCAGGCCACCACGGAGCCCCCCGCCTGGGCCTCCGCCACGACCCGCAGCGAAAGCGTCGTCCGGCCACTGGAGCCGTCGCCGCGGATCGCGACGCTGGCCGACTTCGGGAGGCCGCCCGGCCCGAGGATCGCGTCGAGCGCGGCGAAGCCGGTGCGGATGACGCGGTCGTCGTCGAGGCGGGGCTCGGGCTCGTACCGTGGCGCTTCAGCCTGGTCCGATGCGACCGCCGGCTCAGGTGCCAGGGCCAGTGCCCCCATGACCCGCGGAGCTGCGGCACCCCATCGAGCCCGGAGGCCCGCAACAGCGGCGTCCACATCTCCACGAGCGGTCGACATCGGATGCCCATATTAGAACATCTGTTCTAGTCGAACAAGTCCGAAATCGACCCTTGCTCGGCGACGTCACGCGACCGACACGGCCGAGGTCTAGTCTCGCTCCCCTACCATGCTGCCGATGCCCGACGCACCGACCGAGCCACGCCCCGAGCGACCGATCCTCGTCGTCGACGACGACGCGAAGATCGTCCGCCTGGTGCGGACCTACCTCGAACGGGAGGGATATGCGGTCGTCACCGCCGCCGACGGACCAGCCGCGCTCGACGCCATCGAGACCCACCAGCCGGCTCTGGTCGTGCTCGACCTGATGCTCCCCGAGCTGGACGGGCGGGCCGTCGTCCGGGCGGTCCGCCGCGACGATGAGGCGGCCGCGACACCGATCATCATCCTCTCGGCGCGCGGCACGACCATCGACCGGATCGCCGGCCTCGAGGATGGCGCCGACGACTACCTGCCCAAGCCGTTCTCGCCGGCCGAGCTCGTCCTGCGGGTGAGATCGGTCCTGCGGCGCGCGGCGACGACGACCACGGCCGTGACACCGACCGCGACGACGACCGGCACGCCGGCTGCGCCGAGACCGATCATCCGCCACGCCGACCTGGTGCTCGACCCCGACCGCCACGAAGTGCGCCGGGGCGACCAGGCCATCGACCTGACCCGGGTCGAGTTCCGGCTGCTCGAGACCATCCTGGCCGCGGATGGCCGCGTCCTGTCGCGCGACCAGTTGCTCGACGCCGTCTACGGCGACGACGGCGCCGAGATCCTCGACCGCACCATCGATGTCCATGTGGGCCGCCTGCGCGACAAACTCGATGACGATGCCGACCGTCCGCGCTATGTGGCCACGGTCCGTGGCGTCGGCTATCGGGCGGCGCGCGTCGATCCGGGGACCTGATGAGTCGAGGCATCGCGGTTCGGATCGCGCTGGCGGCCCTCGCATCGGCGGCCGTGGGTCTCGTGATCCTCGCGGTCGGGGTGGCCGTCGTCGGCGCCGACGTGTTCACGGCACTGATGGTCGAGGCGGGCAATTCCGCCGAGCACGCGCGAGCCATGTACGACGAGTCCGTCATGGTCGTGGTCGTGGCCGCCTTCGCCCTGGCGGCTCTTGCGAGCGTCCTCCTCGCGATCCTGCTCGCCCGGATGCTGGCTCGACCACTGGCCGATGTGGGGGCGGCGGCGCGACGCGTTGCGGAGGGCGACTACGCAGCCCGCGTCCCGCGCGAGGGCCCAGAGGAACTCGCCTCGCTCGCCGATTCCTTCAACCAGATGGCCGCCAGCCTGGAACGTCAGGAGGCGATGCGCCGCGACTTCATCGGGAACGCCGCGCACGAGCTCAGGACGCCGCTGACGAACCTGCAGGGCTATCTCGAAGCCCTTCGCGATGGCGTCATCACGGCCGACCGCGCCACGTACGAGTCGCTGCACGAGGAGGTCGACCGCCTGGTCCGGCTGTCCCGCTCGCTCGACGCGCTGGCTGAAGGCGATGCGGCGGTCGGCGCGCCCGCCGTTGCCGAGCTCGACCTGTCGGCGGCGGTCCGAACGGCGCTGGATCTGGCGCAGCCCGCGCTCGAGCGCGCCGGCCTGCGGGTGGCGACCGAGCTGCCGGACCGCCTTCCGGCACGGGCGAATCCCGACCAGCTGGCGCAGGTCCTGGCGAACCTGCTCTCGAACGCCGCCCGCTACACGCCGGCCGGCGGGACCGTCACGGTGCGCGCCGAACGCCGACCGGCCGACCTGCTCGTCTCGGTGATCAACACGGGCGACGGCATCCCGCCCGACGACCTAGAACGCGTCTTCGATCGCTTCTATCGCGTCGAGAAGTCGCGCGACCGGGCACGAGGCGGTGCCGGCATCGGGCTCGCGATCGTCAAGCAGCTCATCGAAGCAGCGGGCGGCCGGGTCGGTGCGGAGTCGGCAAACGGCCAGACCCGCGTCTGGTTCAGCCTGCCCGGCTGATCTCGTTGCGAGCGTGCCCGACAGACAGCACCGAGGCACGCTAGGAGCAGCGATCCGCGCGTGCTGCCGGACCTGGGCACCAGCAGTCCGGATCCAGCCGGACGGTCCCGTCCCGGCGCGTCTTGAGACCCGGGCGCAGACCGGTCGACACGGTCGACCGGGCCGTCGCCGTCACGGCAGCGCGATCGCGATCATCCCGATCGCCACACCGGCCACGCCGAACCACTGGATCGGCTTCATTCGCTCGCCGAGGAACGCCACCGCGGCCAGGATCGTGACCGCCGGGCCGAACGACGATGCCAACCCGACGAGCCAGGTCGGGGCGGTCTCGAGCCCGATCGCGAAGAACGCGAGGCCGGCGACGTCGAGCGTGCCGGCGATGACGAGCATGGCCAGGATCCGGACCCGGCGCCGGGGATCGGCGAGGCGTGGGACGTGGGACGCCGGTCGTCGTCGATCGATGAGCGCGAGCGCGACGAACGCGAGGACGGAGATCGTGGCGTTCACGATCCGCGCGACCAGCAGGATCTGGAGCCAGCCCGCCGATTCGAGCGCGATGTCGGTGACGATCGTCATGGCGGCGAACAGCACCAGGGCGACGATCGCGAAGATGACGCCAGGGCTGGCCAGGCGGGTGGCCCGCAGGCCGCCACCGAAGGCGACGCCGGTCAGGATCACCCCGATGGTCGCGACGGTGGCGCCGAGCGCCTGCAGCACGGTCATCGATTCGCCGCGGATGACCACCGCGAGCACGACGGTCAGTCCGCCGTACGCGGCGACCATCCCGCTGACCACCGAGATCGGTCCGAGTCCGAGACCCGTGAAGTACGCGAGATAGGCCCCTGCCCCGATGACGCCGAGCAACGACGCGACGGCGAGCGTGCCAGGGTCGGTGGGAATCCGCGTCGAGGTGACGATCGCGAGCAGCACGAAGAGGACCGCGCTCACGAGCTGGACCCCGGCCGTGACACGGAGGCTGCCGATCAACCGGCTGGCGAGCGCCGTCGCGACGTCCATCGTGCCCCAGGACAGCGCGGCACCGAGACCGGTCAGCAGGCCGAAGGGCATCGGCGCAGCCTACGGGGCGCGTCTCGCCGCTTGGACCGAGGTTCCGCCTACTGCGCCGGGGCCGCCGCAGCACGAGGTGCGGGCAGGGTCGCCCGCGCCGGGTCGGCCACGGGTCGCATGCTAGACTTTGCGACCGGTCCGGCCCCTCCGGGGCGCCGACCCAACCCCGTGGGGATGTAGCTCAGCTGGAAGAGCACCGCGTTCGCATCGCGGGGGTCAGGGGTTCGAGTCCCCTCATCTCCACCACCCCGACGCCCCTCGCACTCCAACGGGGGGGCGCCCCGGTCGAATCCAAATTCGGTCAGGTTCCGATCATCTCCTCGGACGGCCAGTGGGCGAGGAGCAGCGCCGCGAGCACCACCAGGTCGAACGCCAGCGCGAAGAGGGCGTTGCTGACCGGGAGACCGTCCCACAGCGCGAGCACAAGAGCCATCGACACGACCGAGCCCGCGATCGCGAGCGGACGCCACCAGCTCATCTGGCCGATCAGCCCGACGCCCGCGGCGACGAAGATCACGAGCGCGACGCTCGCGACCAGCGTCCCGAGCCACTTGACCGGCTCATCGCCAAGGATCCCGGACAGCAGCCACGAATGCCCGCTCGCCTGCAGGTTCATCGTCCCCGCAAAGAGCGGCATGAACAGCACGTGCCCAAGACCATGCGCGATCACCGCGAGCCCGATGACCCACCGCCACACGTCATTCGACATCGAGCGTTCCTCCCTCCGGAGTGCCTAGCCCATCCGACGACCGGCCCGACCGGATGGTCAGGACCTCGCTCGCCTGTCAGCCCTTCGGCGACGCCGTCGCCAGTCCACGCCCCCACTCGGCGGCCCGCTCGACCTCATCTGGTGCGAGGCGTTCCAGTCCGTGCCGACGCTTCTCCCCCTCGGGCGGCCGATCGCGCTCGACGAAGAAGCTCTCGGGCGCGGCGACGAGCCGACAGCCGGCACGGCGCAGTCGACCGGCCGCCTGATTGGCTGCGGAGCCCGACAGGAGTGGCGCCATCCGGTAGCGCGTGTCGAAGGTCGCCGCTCTCGCGCCACCCATGCTCTGGCGCGGCAGGGCGTCGAAGAAGGCGCGCAGGGTCGGGCTCAGGCCGTGCCGCTGGGTCGGGCCGCCGATCACCAGGAGATCGGGGTGCACGGGCGGTCGCCCGACGACCTCCGACGCGGCCAGGACCTCGACGCTACCATGCTCACCAAGGCCGCGGGCGATCGCCTGCGCAATCTGCTTGGTATTACCGAACTGCGAGTCGTAGATCACGACGGCCTGCATCACCAAACCTCCTTGTCCGACGATCGATCTCGTAAGCCCAGTGCCGCGGCGTTCGACGACCGTGAGACCGCGCGTCGAAGCGACCCCGCCGATGCCAATCCTCACGGCGCACACGACCCTGCGCCAGTGCCGATCGGACCGATCGAGCGGGAGGCCGACCGTCCCGGCGCCCGGGCCTCGCTGGAGTTGCCGGGTTCGGAGGCTCACAAGCGACGGCACATACTGGGCCCCGGCCCGCACGATCCGTTGAAGTCCGGCCGCGCCAGTCGCGTGTTCCTCGTAGGGCTCATGAGCAGTGGCAAGTCCACCGTCGGGCGCGCCCTGTCGCGTCGCACCGGCTGGCCGTACGTCGACAACGACGGGCTGGTCCGCGAGGCGACCGGGAGGTCCGCACCGGAGCTCGAGGCCGAAGGTGGCGTGGATGCCCTCCACGCCGCCGAGACCGATGCCTTCGAGCGTGCCCTGACCCTCGAGGCGCCGGTGGTCGTCGGCGTGGCGGGCTGGATCGTGACCGATCCGGACCTGCGGGCGCGCATGGCCGATGCCGGTCAGGTCGTCTGGCTGCGTGCCGGTCCGGAGACGCTCCTCGTGCGGGCGGGCCGGGGCGCGGGTCGACGGGCCGCAGCGACATCGGGCGACTGGATCCGCCAGGTCGCGGACGAACGCGACCCCCTGTTCGCCTCGATCGCCGATCTGGTCATCGATGTCGACCGTCGTCGGCCGCGCGAGATCGTCGAGCGGATCGTCGCGTTTCTGGTGCATCGAAGCGACACGGACGCGCTCACCAGCACGGATCCAGAGGGGACAGGTTTATAATTGATTGACAGCGCGCGTGCGCTTCGGCCGCTCGCTGGCCCCATCGGAGGGGGGAGTCCTGTCTGACGATATGAAGGCGTCTCGGGCGACGCCGCCAGCCGAGGCGGCGACGACGCATCTGGCCGTCCTCGAGGCCTCGCCGAACGCGATCATCGCGATCGACGCCGAGGCCCGGATCGTCTACGTCAACGCGCGGGCCGAGACGACCTTTGGTTATCACCGCCGCGAGCTGCTCGGGCAGGTGCTCGAGCGGCTCCTGCCGGAACGGATCGCCGAGCGTCACGGCGGACATCGCGACCGCTTCATGGCGCATCGGACCACGCGGGCGATGGGCATCGGGCTCGATCTCGCCGGGCGGCGTAAGGACGGCTCCGAGTTCCCGGTCGAGGTCAGCCTCACACCGGTGGATACCGCCGATGGCCCCCAGGTGTTCGCGACGGTCGTCGACATCACGGCGCGCATCCGGGCGCGCAGGACCGCCGAGTCGGCCCTCGCGGAGAGCGAATCCCGGTTCCGAGCCGTCCTCGAGGTCTCCCCGGACGCGATCGTCGCGGTGGACTCGCAGGCCAGCATCACGTACGTGAACCCGCAGGCCGAGGCGACCTTCGGCTACACCCGCGGCGAGCTGCTGGGCCAGGCGGTCGAGCGGCTCCTTCCCGAGCGCGTCGCCGAGCGCCACGTCGGCCTTCGCGACGACTTCATGGCCCATCCAACGGCCCGGCCGATGGGCATCGGTCTCGATCTCGTGGGGCGGCGTAAGGACGGCTCCGAGTTCCCGGTCGAGGTCAGCCTCACACCGGTGGATACCGCCGATGGCCCCCAGGTGTTCGCGACCGTCGTCGACATCACGGCGCGCAAGACGGCGGAGAGCCAGCTCCTGCAGGCCCAGAAGCTCGAGTCGATCGGGCGACTGGCCGGCGGCATCGCACACGACTTCAACAACATGTTGTTCGCGATCAGCGGGTACGCTGAGATGCTCGCCCAGGACCTGTCGCCCGCGGCGCCCGGCGAACTCGATCGGGAGGCCGCGCGGCAAAGCGTGGAGGCTATTTCACACGCGGCCGAGCGGGCGACCCTGCTGACCTCGCAGCTGCTCGCGTTCGGTCGGCGGCGGGTGGTGAGTCCGCGTGTGCTGGACCTCAACGCGAGGATCGTCTCGATCGAACCGATGCTGCGGCCTTTGATCGGCGAACAGATCCGGCTGGTCCTCGACCTCGATCCGCTGACCGGGTACATCGAGGCCGATCCCGGTCAGCTCGACCAGATCCTCGTCAACCTGGTCGTGAATGCTCGCGATGCCATGCCCGATGGTGGCACCGTGACCATCGAGACCGGGAACGGGTCGTTCGACGCGACGTACGCCATCGACCACGTCGAGGTCGCGGCGGGACAGTACGTCCTCATGGCCGTCCGTGACACCGGCCACGGGATGGACCCGGCGACGCGGGAGCACATCTTCGAACCGTTCTTCACCACCAAGGAGCTCGGCAAGGGCACCGGCCTGGGCCTCGCGACGATCTACGGCATCGTCCGCCAGGCGGCCGGGCACATCGTGGTCGAATCGGAGCCGGGCACGGGCTCGACGTTCAAGCTGTACTTCCCGCGAGACGATGGGCTGCCGACCGATGAGATCTCGCTGACGAAGGTGGTTCCGACGACCGGGTCCGGCAACATCCTCGTGGTCGAGGACGATCCCGCCGTCCGCCAGATGACGACGACGCTGCTGACCCGTGCTGGCTACGCCGTGACAGTCGTCGAGGACGGGCGGGCGGCACTCGCCGCGGTCGAGGCGCTCCCCGACGGCATCGATGTGCTGATGACGGACCTGGCGATGCCCGGCATGTCCGGCATCGAGGTGGCGGAACGGATGATGGCCCGGTTCCCGAGGATCGGCGTCGTGCTCCTGTCGGGATATGCCAGTGAGACCTCGGACCTCGCAGGTCTGACGGCCAGAGGCGCGATCTTCGTCGGGAAGCCGGTGTCGTCGGTCCAGCTGCTGAGTGCCGTCGCGAGGGCCATGCCCGAGCGCGGAGGGATCGTGCCCGATGCCTGACCCCGCCGCGATCGTCGAGCCGACCATCCTCGTGGTCGATGACGACCCCGACCTGCGGAAGCTCATGGTCCTCGCCTTGCATCGCAGCGGGTTCGAGACCAGGCAGGCCGGCAGCGGTGAGGAGGCCCTCGGCCTCCTGCAGCGTCAGTCCGTCGATGCCGTCGTGCTCGACGTCGGGATGCCGGGACTGACCGGGATCGATGTCGTCAATGCCCTGCGGAGCGACCCGGAAACCTCGACGTTGCCGATCCTGCTGATCACCGGTTCGAGCGACCACGACACGTTGATGCTGGCCCTCGAGGCCGGCGCGGATGACTTCCTCTCCAAGCCGGTACGGCTCGATGAGCTGGTGGCCCGGATCCGGGCCCATCTCCGAACGAGCACCGCCTGGACCCACCAGGTCGCAGCGGAGCTCCGCGCGAGGGCGGATCTCGTCGGGGTCCTTGGCGGGCTGGCGCTGTCCTCCGAGCCCGACGATGCTGCCGCTGCACTCGTCACCGAGCTCGGGCGAAGTGCCGGCTGCGAGTTCGTCGGCGTCCTGCAGATCGTCGACCGTGGTCGCCTGAACGTCCTTGCCACGTACAACGGACCGGCGGGCGTCCAGCGTGGCGGCACGCTGACGATGGAGCGGGCCAAGTACCTGCTGTCCCGGGTGCGGGACGGCCCGTGGGTCGAGATCGTCGGATCGCGGATGCACGACGACTCCACGCACGCCTTCTGGCCGGCCGGCCTGGAGCTCGCGGCGGGCGCCCCGATCTACGCGGGGAATCGCGTGGTCGGGATCCTGATCACCGGACGGGCCGGCGTGGATCCCGCGAGCACGCCGGCACGACAGGCGAGGCTGCTGGCGGCGGTCATCGACTACGCCAACATCCTGAGCGTCGCCGCCGGCGCATCCATCGCGCACCACCGGCGGATGACGGCGACCCGAGCCCGCCTCGAGCGGGTGATCGCGACCCGGGCGTTCTATGCGGTCTTCCAGCCGATCGTCGATCTCGTCGACCGGCAGGTCAGCGCGTACGAGGCACTCACGAGGTTCACCGACGGTACGCCACCGGAGGTGCGATTCGCCGAGGCGACGGAACACGGCCTCGGCGTGGACCTGGAGGCCGCGGCGATCCGTTCGGCCCTCCTTGCCGCACGTGCGCTGCCGGTCCCTGCACCGATCTGCCTCAACGCACCGCCGGCGCTCGTGCTCGACCGCGAGCGGGTGGTCTCATTCATGGACATCGCCCCGCAACCCATCATCCTGGAGCTCACCGAGCGCGACCGGATCGAGGACTACCACGCGCTGCGAGAGGCGCTCTCGTCGTACGGTACGGGGGTCCGCCTCTCCGTCGACGACGCCGGCGCGGGGTACGCGAGCCTCCGCCACATCCTGGAGCTGCGCCCGGCGTTCGTGAAGCTCGACCTGAGCATCGTGCAGGGGATCGAGACCGATCCCGTTCGCCAGGCGCTCGTTTCGGGGCTCGTGTACTTCGCCGGCAAGACGGGCTCCGAGCTGATCGCCGAAGGGGTCGAGACCGAAGCCGAGGCCGGCATCCTCCAGGAACTGGGGATCCGGTTCGGACAAGGGTTCCTGCTGGGTCGGCCTGCGCCCGTCGCCTGATCGGTCCGCTTTCGGGCGGTCGCGCTCCAGTCACCGACCTGACGCGACCGGCACGCTCTCGACCACGGACAAGCGCGGGTGAAGTCCGGGATACGCCGCAGCTAAGTGCCCGTCGTCACGATGCCGGGCATGAAGACGACCAAGACGCAACAGTCCGGGAAGGCTGCCAAGATGGAGCGCCGCGCCAGGCGCGCGGGCAAGGACCGGTCGCGGGCCGGACGCGGCGACTGGGAGGTCCTGCCGCTCGGAGGCCCCGTCGATCCGGCCATGGTGCGGCGGGCGATGGAAGCCTTCGTCGGGTTCGATCCGAGCGGCCCCTGGCCGTCGGTCGGGCCATCGATCCTGCCGCTCCTCAAGCGGGTCAGGCAACCGTTCCCTGCCCAGGCCGCGCCCATCCATCTCCGGGTCCCACCGGGCGTGTGGACGGGGTTCGGCATCGACGTCGGCCCGATGTGGGCGCACGTCTCGCGCGACCTCCAGGCGCGCTGGGGCATCGACGACGCCACGTTGCTCGGCACCGCCCTCGAGAACCTGCGGCGTCGCGCGCTCGACGAACCGCCGAGCGTCGAGTCGGCGACCTGGCGCGGCACGCCGACGACCGTCGTCCAGGCCCAGGGCTGGGGATCGGCACTGATCCTCGCCCCCGATCGGCTGTGCTCCATCCTCGGCAAGGAGCCACGGACGCTCCTGACGCCGGTCAGGAACGCGCTCATCTGCCTACCCGAGGATGTCGAGTTGGACCTGGCGGTGGCGATCTGGGAGGTGTTCGCCGAGGGTTCCACGGACGAGCTGGACATCGACCCGCTCCGCTGGACCGGTTCGACGGTGGTCGCCTACGACGATGAGCCGTCGACGCTGCTCGACTGACCCAGCGCGCCGTGCAACTCCAGGGCGTGGTCCCGCAGCCAGTGGCGCCACTTGACATGGTCGGGACGTCGCTCGGCCACGAGCGCCCAGAACGCCGGACCGTGACCGAAGATCCGCAGGTGGGCCAGCTCGTGGATGACGACCGTCTCGAGCGCCTCGGGCGGGGCGAGGATGAGCCGCCAGGAGAATGAGAGCCGGCCACCGTGCGACGCGCTTCCCCAGCGCGTACGAGGATCGCGGAGCGCCACCCCGGTCGGCCGGACGCCGAGGCCGTCGGCGTGTCGCGCGATGGCCCGTTCGATCTCCGCCTTCGCGCGTGGCCGGAACCAGGCCTCGAGCACGTCGGCCATCGACCGGCGGTCCCGGGTGACCTGCTTGACGACCAATCGGTCCGCGACCTCGTCGCCCTCCCGCTCCACGACCGAGCGCCGCGCACCCGGCGGACCTGGCTCGATCCGCAGTCGGTGCAGGTCACCCCGATAGCGCACGAGCGCGCCGTCCTCGAGCCCGCCTCGGGCGGCCAACTCCTCGCGCGCGAGCGCGTTCCGATCGAGATGCCGACGCAGCCAGGGTTCACGTTCGCCGAGGAACGCGGCGACGTGCCGCTCCGGGTCGGACCATCCCCGCCGGCCGGCCGCGGGGACCGTCACGACGACGCCTCGCTCGGGGTGGATGACAACCCGCAACGTCCGGGCTCGCGGCGACCGCCGGAGCGTGTACCGGATCGGCCCGCCTTGAAGGTGCGCGATCGCGGGTTGCTCGGTGGCCCCGGGGGTCGATCGAGTCACGTGCCCCGTCGCAGGAGGCGTCCGGACCGTTGTCCGGTCTCCTGGCCGGCGAGCACGGCCGGCTGGCCGTTGACGATGACGTGCTCGATGCCGCGCGGGTGGCGCGCGGGCTCGAGGTAGGTCGCCTCGTCGGCCACGGTCGCCGGATCGACCACGACCAGATCCGCGAACGACCCCTCGCGCAGGATCCCGCGATCGCGCAGGCCGAGGCGCGCGGCTGGCACCGACGTGAGCTTCGCGATCGCCGTCTCGAGCGAGAGCATCCCGCGGTCGCGGACGTACGTGCCGAGGACACGCGCCGTGGTCCCGTACGTCCGTGGATGCGGCCGCCCGGCGTCGAGGATCGGATGGCCCGGCCGGCGACCCTCGGCGTCGGTGCAGACCGCGATCCAGGGCGACGGCCAGGATCGTCTCGACGTCCGCCTCGCTCATGCAGTCGATGACGATCGACACATCCAGGCGATCGTCCATCAACGCGTCGAACGCGAGATCCGCGGGATCGGCGTCCAGGTCCGCGCCGAGCTCCGCGAGGGAGCGGCCGGCCCACTCGGGATGGCTGGCGGCGTACGAGATCCGGATCCCGGCCCAGCCGGGGTCGGCGGCCACGTTCTCCCAGCCGGAGCTCCCGTGGTCGATCTCCGCGCGAACCCGGAAGCGGACTTCGCGGTCACCCAGGGCCGCCACGCATTGCTCGACCCCGAGGCCGAGCAGGGCCGGCGGCAGCACGATGGTCAGGGTCGTCGCGGCGGCCGTGTACGGGTACTGGTCGGCTGCGACATCGACGCCTTCGTCGCGGGCGCGCTCGAGGAGACCGATCGCCTCGGCCGCGCGGCCCCACACCGCACGGGACCCGCATTTGAGGTGCGACACCTGGAGCCGGCCGCCATCACCGGCAGCCCGGACGGCGGTCAACGCCTCGTCGAGCGCCTCGAACAACCCGTCGGCCTCATTGCGGATGTGACTCGCGTACAGCCCCCCATGGCGTGTCGTCGCACGGACCAGCGCGGCCATCTCGGACGACCCGGCATGGACACCCGGGGCGTAGATGAGTCCCGACGAGAGCCCGAGCGCACCGGCCTCGATCGCGGCCTCGACCTCGTTGACCATGGCGCGGAGCTCGAGGTCCGTCGGGCCGCGGGCGTCGGCCCCGAGCACCGAGCCGCGAACGGTCCCGTGGCCGACAAGGAACGCGACGTTCGGGCCGAGCGGCTCGCGTTCCACCTCGTCGAGGAACTCGGCAAAGGTCCGCCAGCGCGCCGTGAGCTCGTTCGTGCGCAAAGAGACTTCCACGAGATCCCGCCCGACCGGCGTGATCGGGGCGAGGGTGTCGCCACAGTTCCCCGACAGCTGCGTCGTGAAACCCTGGCGCAGGTGGCTGACGAGCGCTCCGTCAAGGAAGAGCGAGCCATCGGAGTGGCCGTGCGGGTCGATGAAACCTGGCGCGATGACCCGATCGGTGACATCGAGCGCCAAGCCGACCTCGTCTCCGGCGACGGCGCCCAGGTCGCCCACGGCGAGGATCCGGTCGCCGAGCACGCCCACATCCGCACGCCGGCCGGGCGCGCCCGTGCCATCGATGACGGTCCCGCCGCGCAGGAGCAGGTCGAAGCCTGTCACGTGGCCATGGTGCCACGTCTGGCGACCGGGACCGGGGCCGTCCCGGCCGATGTCCCCGCTCGATCAACCGAACGGCGTCGCTCGCGTGGCGCGTGGTGTGGAGTGACCGGCTTGAGCGTGCGCCTCTGGTAGACTCCGCCTTCCGTGGGGCCATAGCTCAGCTGGAAGAGCGTCTGCATGGCATGCAGAAGGTCCGGGGTTCGAGTCCCCGTGGCTCCACCACTGAGCGACCGCCGACCCTCACCCCTCGCCAGCGGCGGGGGGTGCGACGTCTCCGAGGAGACTGAGAACGCGACGATGACGGACACCGCGACCGACGCCCCGAAGACCGACGCTCGCACGCGGACGGAACGCTACGATCCCACCGCGATCGAGCCGCGCTGGCAGGCGCGCTGGGCAGAGCTCGGCCTGGACGAGACGGACCTGCGGGACGAGTCGAAGCCCAAGTGGTACCAGCTGACGATGTACCCCTACCCGTCGGGCGACCTGCACATCGGCCACTGGTACATCGTGACCCCGACGGACGCGCTCGCGCGATTCCGGCGGATGCACGGCTACAACGTGTTCTTCCCCATCGGATTCGATGCCTTCGGGCTGCCGGCCGAGAACGCGGCCATCAAGAGCGGCGGACACCCGTTCTCCTGGACGATGCAGAACATCGAGACGATGCGTCGCCAGTTCCAGACGATGGGGGCGATGTTCGCCTGGGAGACCGAGGTCGTCACCGCCGACCCCACCTACTACAGATGGAACCAGTGGCTGTTCCTGCGGCTGCTGGAGGCCGGGATGGCCTATCGGGCGATGTCGCCGGTCGACTGGTGCCCGAATGACGGGACGCTGGCCCGCGAGCAGGTCGAGGGTCCCGATCGACGGTGCTGGCGCTGTGGCGCCCTGGTCGAGAAACGCGACCTCGAGCAGTGGTTCCTGCGGACGACCGCTTACGCGGACGAGCTGCTCCGCTTCGACGGCATCGACTGGCCGACGCCGATCCGGATCCAGCAGACGAACTGGATCGGCCGCTCCGAGGGCGCCGAGATCGATTTCGAGACCGCGCCGGACGACCACCAGGCAGGCGGCGACCCCATCCGCGTCTTCACGACACGGCCCGACACGCTGTTCGGTGCCACGTTCATGGTCCTGGCCCCGGAGCACCCGCTGGTCGAGCGGTTGACCCACCCCGACAAGCAGGCCGAAGTCGTGGCCTACGTCACGCAGGCCCGTCGGCGCACCGAGATCGAGCGCCTCTCGACCGATCGCGAGAAGACCGGCGTCCTGCTGGGTGCCGACGCCATCAATCCCGTCAACGGCGAGCGGATCCCGATCTTCATCGCCGACTACGTGCTGTCCGGCTACGGGACGGGCGCGATCATGGCCGTGCCGGCCCACGACGAGCGCGACTTCCTGTTCGCGCAGAAGTTCGGGCTGCCGATCCGCCGCGTCGTGGCGGCGCCGGGCGTCGACGCGACCGCGCCCGTCGAGGCGGCCTTCATCGCCCACACGGAAGGCGAAGTGCTCCTCAACAGCGGCCGCTTCGACGGCATGCCGGCCGACGAGGGCGGGGCGGCCATCGTGGCCTGGCTGGCCGAGAGCGGCCGCGCGGAACCGAAGGTCACCTATCGGCTGCGCGACTGGCTGGTGAGCCGCCAGCGCTACTGGGGGACGCCGATCCCGGTCATCTACTGCGAGACCGATGGGATCGTCCTTGTGCCAGATGACCAGCTCCCGGTCCTGCTGCCCGAGACCGTCGACTACCACGGCAGCGGCGACAACCCGCTCAATCACGACGCCGCGTTCGTCAACGTGACCTGCCCGAAGTGCGGCCAGCCCGCGCGGCGCGAGACAGACACGATGGATACCTTCGTCGACTCGTCGTGGTACTGGTTCCGCTATCTCTCACCGCACAAGTCCGATGGACCAGTGGACCTGGACATGGTCGAGCGATGGACGCCGGTGGACGAGTACACCGGCGGCGCCGAGCACGCGGTGATGCACCTGCTGTATGCCCGCTTCTTCACCAAGGCGATGGCCGACCTGGGCCTGGTCACGGAGCGCGAGCCCTTCAAGCGGTTGTTCAACCAGGGGCAGATCCTGGGAGCCGACGGCGAACGCATGTCGAAGTCGAGGGGCAACGTCCAGGACCCCGACGACCTGGTCCGGCGGTATGGCGCCGACACGGTGCGCCTGTTCCTGATGTTCATGGGTCCGTGGGACCAGGGCGGCCCGTGGAGCCCGACCGGGATCGGCGGCGTCCACCGGTTCCTGAACCGCGTCTGGACCCTTGTGCTGGACCCGAACGGTCGCGAGGCAGGCAACCCGGAGTCGGGCGTCCTAGCCGCCGGCGAGACCGAGGCGACGGCCAAGGCCGTGCTCCGCAGCGCCGTCCACCGGACCCTGCGCGACGTTTCCGCCGACTACGAGTCATTCCACTTCAACACGATGCTGGCCAAGCTGATGGAGCTCTCGAACACCCTGTTCCGCTATCGTGGCACGCCGGTCGCCGGCGGATCGGAGTGGGACGAGGCGATCCGGCTGCTGCTGCTGATGCTGGCCCCGGCCGCCCCGCACATCACCGAGGAGCTGTGGAGCCGGCGGTTGACGGCCGCGGGTGAGCCCTGGTCGTCGATCCATGCGCAGGCCTGGCCCGAGGTCGATGTGTCCGCGACCGCGGAGGCCACCCGTGAGGTCCCGGTGCAGGTCAACGGCAAGCTGCGCGACCTCGTCACCGTGCCGGTCGAGACCTCCAAGGAGGAGCTGGAGGCCATCGTCCTGGCCCGCCCGAAGGTCGTCGCCGCCCTGGCCGGCCGCGCCCCGGACCGAATCGTCCACGCGGGCGGCAAGCTCGTGAACATCGTCGTCCGCGGCTGACGATGCGCCACCTGCATGCGTCGCCGTTCGGCCTGGTGGCCATCGCGCCAGTCATGGCGCTCGTGATCGGCTGCAGCAGCCCCGCGGCGCCACCGGTCAGTGTCTCCAACCAGACCAATGTCGCCATCGCGCTGTACGTCAATGGGGCGCTGGCGCAGACCCTCGAACCGGAAACGGCGAGCGAGGTCCCCGTCACCGGACACGACGGCCCGCCGTTCTCGATCGAAGCGCGAACGCCATCGGGGACGGCGATCGCGCGGTGGACCGTCACGGCCGACGAGTACGCGGCGGCGACGTCTGGAAAGGCCGGACAGGACTCGACCACGGCGTTCCCGTGCGGCACGATCCGCCTGACGGTCGGGACGCCGATGGTGCCGCAGCCGCCGGCCACCGATGGCCTGGCGCCGGGGCCCTGCCGATAGGCGTCAGCCGAACGAATCCAGCCACATGATCTGGATCACGTCCTCGACACGACCGAGCGACGGAAGCGGTTCAGACTGACCCACGTGCCCGATGTGACCACACCAGTCGAGTGGGTCCGTGGCCCATCTGTGGGACCGGGCCTGCCAGACAGCACCCTCGCACCGAACGTCACGGATGCCCAGGCTTCGGATCGCGATCGTGCCTGCCAGGCACGGGACCCCGCCGAGCGCGGTTCGGACAGGCGGCCAGGGACTGTTCGACCACGTGGGGCAGACTGGCAGGCCCGCCCCGGGCTGCCCGGTCCGCCCCGGCCGCCCGACTGAGATCTGGACGAACGGAGAGGAGAGCACGATGAGCAACGAGCAGGTGGCACCTGAGACCCAGGGTGCGACGGTGACGTTGCTTGCAACGGTTGACCTTGGCCCTGAGATCGAGGGCATGACAGGGCGCCACCTTCGAATGCGCATGGTGACCATCGAGCCTGGAGGCGTCTTCGGACCGATTCACGACCACATCGGCAGACCGGGCACCGTGTACGTCTTGCAGGGAACGATCACGGACCATCGAGACGGGGTCGCGACGGACTACGGGCCGGGAGTGGGCTGGCCCGAGGATCGGAACACGAACCATTGGCTCGAGAATGCGGGAACGATCCCGGCGGTTGAGATCTCGATCGATATCGTCAGGCAGGAGTGATAACGATGCATCACCACCGAGATCAAGCGGAGTGCGTGAGTTGAGCGACGTCAGGATCGGCGCCCTGTGCTGGAACCAGTACACGGACTGGCCCAGCCTCCTCCAGGCGGGGATTCGGGCCGACGAGTTGGGTTACTCGAGCCTTTGGACCTGGGACCACCTCTACCCGATCGTCGGCAGCGACGACGGGCCGATCTTCGAGGCGTGGCTGACGCTCGCCGCCTGGGCGCAGGCCACCGAGCACGTCCGCATCGGGCTGATGGTCGGGGCCAACACGTTCCGGGAGCCGACACTGACCGCGAAGATGGCGACGACCCTCGACCACATCTCGAACGGGCGCGCGATCCTCGGCATCGGCGGCGCCTGGTTCGAGACCGAGCACATCGCCTACGGCCTCCAGTACGGCGACGGGTTCCCGGAACGCCTGCGCTGGCTCGGTGAGGCGCTCCCGATCATGCGCGGCATGCTCCACGGTGAGCGGCCGACGGCGTCGGGTCCACGGTACTCGGCCAAGGAGGTCCGCAACGACCCGCCCCCGGTCCAGGAACGGCTGCCGCTGCTCATCGGTGGTGGCGGCGAGCAGGTCACGCTCAAGCTCGTCGCGAAGTACGGCGACGCGAACAACGTCGGGGGCGGCATCGAGAACGTGCGGAAGAAGGAGGCCGTGCTGCTCCGGCACTGCGAGACCATCGGGCGCGACCCGGCCGAGATCGAGCGGACGACCGGCATCGGCTCGGTCGTCATCCGCGATTCGCGCGAGGAGGCCGTGCGCGTCCAGACGGCCATGTTCGAGCGCAACGGCCACGCCGACATCTGGAAGGACCAGCCGGTCGGCACACCCGAGGAGGTCGCCGAGCGCCTGCTCCCCTTTCTCGAACTCGGCTACCGCCACCTCGTCGCGGGCTTCCCGTCACCCCACGACGAGGAGTCGATGACCCGCTACGCGACCGAGGTCCGGGCCATCCTCGAACGCGCTGGCTGACACGTCAGCCAGCATCGGTGGGGACTCGCGGTTACCGGAGACCGCAGGCTGGGGCCGCCGTCGCCCGGCTGCCGCCTCAGGTCTTTTGAGCTAGCTTGGCGCGGTGCCGGGCCGCCTTGGCGCGGTTGCCGCACGTCGACATGTCGCACCAGCGGCGGCGACCCGTTGGTGATGTGTCGTAGAAGATCCAGCGGCACGTCTCGTCGTCGCAGATGTGGATCCGCTCGGGATGGCCGGCGGTGAGCTCCGCCACCAGGGCCTCGGACAGACGGGCCAGGGCGTCGTCGATCGGGTCGCCAACGTGACGGTGATCCACGCTCACGCCGTCCGGGGTCGGCGCGAGCTCGATGACCTGACGGGCGTGCAGCGCCTCGTTGACGGTCGCGATCGCCTCGTCGCGCGCCACCCGGTGTTCGACGACCGAGTCGGCCACTTCGCGGAGCGCTCCGCGGACCGCCCGGACCCGCTCGAGATCGCGCTCCGCGACCCCTGGTCGTGACCTGGCGTCGCGGCGCAGCCGGACGACGCCCTCGTGGTGGATGAGACCGCGATCGGCGAACCACGTGAGGACCCCGTCGAGCGTTGGGAGCTTCTCCCTCGGGAAACCATCGTCGTGGTCAAGGGTGTTCAGGAAGTCGAAGGTGGTCTCCACGGTGACGTCGTGGGCGTGACCTGGGTGGAGGGCGTGCAGAGCGGCTTGCGATGGCATCGTGTAACCACTTTAGGCCTATTGACAGGTTACGCGCAAGGGGGTATCGTGCACGTAACCGATAAAGAACCCTAAACAGGTTATCGGGAACGACAAGAAGGAGGTCCGCACATGGAGCCCATCGTCATCATCGTCGGCCTCATTGCGGCCTTCGTCCTGTTCGAACTGGCCGCCGTCACGTTCGGCGCCGATACCCGCGACGGGATGCAGGACGACCCCCGCCGCTAGACGGCCTGCTCACCGAACCCGAACTCCGATCACCGATGTCACATCGCGGATACCACATCAAGGAGCCAACTCCCATGCATCCCCTCGCCTATCTCGCCCTCGACCTCGCTGAGACTCGCGTCCGTGAGGCCGACCTCCGCTGGCGGGCCTCGCTCGCCGAGCGCGGCATCCCGGTCCGTCCGTCCTGGCCGCGTCGGGTCCTCGCGAACGTCTTCGCGGCCGTGAGTCGCGGATCCGCCGGCCTGGCCCATCGCCTCGACGAGTGCGTCGCCGATGACCTCCGCAGGACGCTCGCAACGACCAAGTAAGCTTCGCTCCATGAGCGAGGTGCCTGCGCCCACGGGAACCGCCGCGGTCTCGTGGGGCCGCGATCGGATCGACCTGTTCACGGTGGATGAGACCCGCGGTCTCGTGCACCGTTTCTTCATGGCCGGGACCTGGTCCGGGCCGACCTCGCTCGGCGGGACGCTGGCCTCCGCGCCGGCCGCCACGGCATGGGCCCCGGACCAGCTCCAGGTCTTCGCGATCTTCGACGACGGCCAGCTCTGGAACCGCTTCTGGGACGGCACCTCGTGGCATGCCTGGGAGTCGCTCGGCGGCGAGCTGACCGGGACCCCGGCGGCCTCGTCGTGGGGCGCCGACCGGATCGACGTCTGGGCGCCCGGACGAGACGGCTCGACCTGGCACCGCTGGTGGGACGGCACCCGCTGGGTCGACTGGGAGCGCCTCCCGGCCTAGGGGCCGCGCGTCGGCGGTCAGCCGATCGTGATGGCCACCTCGTCCATCGAACCCTTGAGCCAGTCGCCGCCTTCGGCTTGCGCGCCGACCGCGATGGGCTGGTTGTTCGAGATCGACCCGATGGTCCGCGTGGACTGCCACGTCTGGCCATCGACGGTCATCCGAACCGTCTTCGCGTGCTTCTCGCACGTGATCGTGTGGTAGTTGCCGTCGGCCAGGTTGGGCCCAGCCGTCTTCTGCCAGTCGTGCGACGAGCCGCGGAGGTAGCAACGGGCAACGCTCGCGCCGCTCTTCTTGACGATCTCGATCTTCCAGTCGCCGCCGGACGTGGACTGGCGACCCTTGCGGATCAGGTCATAGTCGTCACCCGGGGCGCTCGTGAAGGCGACGTGCACGGACACGACGAGATCCTTGGATCCGGGATTCAGTCCCGCTGCATCCGGCACGATGACCCGCGACGATTTGCCGTTGAACCCGTAGCCCTTCGATCCGTTGATCCCGGCGACGCCCCGGGTGATGTTCTGCATCGACCCGTTGAACCCGTTGCCGGAGCTGTCGGTCATGGTCGAGCCGGACGTCTCGTCCATGTGCCACACGGCCGTGGGCGAGGCGGCGAGCGCGCTGCCGGCGGACGCCGCGAGGAACAGCAGCGCGGACGAGATGACGGGCAGCATGCGGAGACGTGACATCGGGACGACCTCCTGGGCGGGGCATGCGAGGCGGGCGGGGAACGTTGGCGGATACCTTATCGCACCGATATCTACGCCGCGTCACGCTCATCGGATCGGTTCGACTCGTATGCTTCCCTCATGACCGTCCGTTCCGCACCGCGCGTCGAGGACCGGATCGACGGCCGGTCCGCGCCCCACATCACCGATGCCGTGCGCACATGGCTCGCCGGGCTGGACGCGAGCCAGCGGGCGCGGGCGACCTTCCCGTTCACGACCGACGAGCGATTCGCCTGGCAGTACACACCTGGCGACCGGGAAGGCCTGGCGATCGCCGATATGTCGGTGCCGCAGCGCGCGGCGGCGATGGCTGTCCTCGACGAAGCCCTGAGTGCTCGCGGTGCGGCGGAGGTCCGCGCGGTCATCGCGCTCGAACCCGTTCTGGGCGAGCTCGAACGCGGGTCGGGTGACCCGATGTGGCGACGCCGCAACCCCGAGCTGTACTGGTTCGCGGTCTTCGGCGAGCCTGACGATGTCGCACCTTGGGCCTGGCGAGTCGGCGGTCACCACGTCGCGATCGAGCTGACGATGGCGGACGGCCGGGTGATCGGCAGCGCGCCCTCGTTCCTGGGGGCGAACCCGGCCACGATCCCGAGCGGACTGGGCGCCGGCGGTCGCGCGATCGATGGGGAGGAGACGCTGGCGCGGACCATGCTCGCGAGCCTGACGCCCGCCCAACGAACGATCGCCGTCGTCGATCCCGTGGCGCCGCCCGACATCCGGAGCGGCCACGGTCGGCGGGCGGACGTCCGTGCGATCCCGGCCGGCATCAGGCACGATGACCTGGACGACGGCCAGCGCAACGGACTGGAGCGACTCATCCGGCACTACCTCGACCGGGCGCGTCCCGAGGTCGCCGACGCCGAGTGGGCGCGGATCCGCTCGGGCGGCCTGGCGCCCGTCACGTTCGCGTGGGCCGGTCCGGACATGCCGGGCCGTGGCCACTACTACGCGGTCCGCGGCCCGGGCTTCCTCATCGAGTACGACAACACCCAGAACGGCGCGAACCACATCCACGCGGTCTGGCGTGACCTCGCCAACGACTGGGGCGAGGATCGGCTGGCGGCCCACTACCGGGCCGCGCACCCGGGCCCAAGGGAGGCAGGGGAATGAGGCGAGGAGCGCTGGCGGTGGTGGTCGTGATCGCTACCCTGGTCATGGCCTGCGGCGGACCGAGCCCATCGCCGGCATCGACCGGTCCCACGCCCAAGCCGACGCCGAACCCCGCGTTCGTCGAGGCGCGCGCGGACGGGATCACCATCAAGTCCGGTGACCCCGGCACCGCCGATCTCACGGGCGGAAAGTACCGGATCGGCTGGAATGCGCCCGGCTGCACGATGCTCGGCCTGCAGGTGGCACTCGCCAATGGCGACACCATCGGGATCGACGTCAACCTGCCCTCGGGCGAGGCCACCGTCGACCTCCCCGCCGGCAAGGCCGTCCTCAACCGCGTCGGCGACTGCGATTACACGGTGCGCTTCGAATCGGTGCCGTAGTCGGGGACGCGCGGGACGCCCGCCCTAGAATGGCCGCCATGGACTTCGTGCCCGACCCGCGGTCGCCTGAGGACTACGCGAGGTTCATGGAGCTCGCGACCGGATACGTGGAGGTCAGCAGCAGCCCGCTCGTCCGAGTCATCGGCATCGGCCAGCAGGCGGAGGATGCGGGCATACGGGTGGAACTGATCGCCATGGAGATCCGCGAACTTGGCGCGATCCTCTACTGGAAGGCCTACACCTTCGAGGAAGGCTTGCTCGGCGAGCCGGTCGTCACCATGAGTGACGACCGGGGTCGCTCGTACACGTCGTTGCCGATGGGCGGCGGAGGGGGCGGTTATCGGTGGAAGGGCGAGACTGGGATCCAGCCTGCCCCCGACACCGAAGCGCGGATGCTCCAGGTGTCGATCCATGGGTTTGAGGGCTTCCCGCCGGGTTTCCCAGGCGTGCCGTCGACGTCAGGAGTCGATGGCCATTGGGCCTTCGAGCTCGATCTCGTCGGCTAGTCGGTGCCGTAGCGGGGCGTGCGCGAGCGCGGAGCCGTTCGGTCCGCGTCACGAGGCGCGGGAACCTGCTCAGGCGGAGCGGTGTATAACGTCCGTGACTCGGATCGGAAGGGTGCTGCTTCTTGTGTTGCTCGCGGCGGGCTGTACGGGCCCAACGCCGACGCCGCCGGGTCCGAGCTTGCCATCCGCTTCTTCGACCGGCTCGTCGGGGCCTAGCGAGACTTCCTCGCGAACACCATCGCCCACTACGAGCCAGTCGGGCGCCACTCTTTCCACGGAGCCAGGTGCGATCCACATTGCCTGTGAGGTTCCGATCGTCCCGGGCTGGTGCCTCCAGCCTGTCGCCTGGGCCATCGAGCAGCTACCCGCCGGCCACTCGCCGGTCGCCGCCCTCGCTGTCAGGACCATCAACCTCTGCCCGGATGCGAGCCCGTGCATTGGGCCATCGCACCGCGGGGAGTGGTGGGCAGACATCACGCTGCGTGATGGTAGCCGCCAGGGAATGTGGGTCGTGGAGATCATGGGGATGCGAAGCGTCGAGTCCCTCCGCGGCGGCGCGACGCCACCCCCAAGCGCGGAGCCGGCGACCGGGGAGTTCTTCATTACTTGCGGCGACATCCCCGACGCAACGTGCGCTGGCGCGGCTGGCGGGGCGACGGACGTGATCCCGAACAGGCCGATACGGGGCGTCGTTGTGAAGGCCATCGGGTCCGACCATTACTTGGTCTCCGTCACCTTCGACAATGGCGCTCAGGCGACCGCAGACGTCGCGCCTGACGCGACCCGCGACATCGGCTGGTCGGCCGTCGACTCGCCCGCGCCATAGTCGCCGGACTGTCGCTCCCGCCTAGGCGCGACCGCGATTCTGCCGCGCGACGGGTTGCACAAACTCTGGCCGCGGGGACTCGTCCAGGTCTCCGGCCCGCGTCCTTCGAAGTGGTCGGGCCTCTCCACCCGTGCGAGCGCCTGCCAGACGCAGATAGAAGGCCTGATAACCCACACCTCGGTGGGTCCGGCGTTCACTGCACACCCACCAACGATCTGGCGCGCGTAAGCCGCAGTGAAGCGCTCGTTTGTATGGTCGTTACAGACGTCTCGCCGCGTCGGTAGTGCCCCCGAGGTGGCGAGACGTCGCGTTGTCATGACGCGGCGCCACCCGCCGAGCTGATCCCGCCGGGGAAGGCCAAGCGTGGACCCGAATGCCATGCCGTGGCGCACCATCGAGGCGTCGTCGACGTCCGGGTCGCCGACCGGCACGCCGCCCTCCGACGGCCCGCCGTCTCGTGTCTCGCGAGGGGCGGTCGTGACCCTGGGCGCCGCGGCCTTCCTCGCGATCGCGGCGTTCGCGCTCGCATTCGGCTCCGGCACCACTGGCGAGGTCAGCGTCGCCGGTGGTGCACCGCTCGTGGGCCTGTCGTCGGGTGAGCCGATCGGTATCGCCGCCGGCCCAGGCGACTCGATCGTGTCCGGCGGGTCCGCGGTGGTCGTCGTCGAGATCGTCGGCGCCATCACGAATCCGGGTGTCTACCGGCTGCCGGTCGGGTCTCGGGTCGGCGAACTCGTCGATGCCGCCGGCGGCTACGGACCGCGGGTCGACACGGAGCGGGCCGCCGGGTCGCTGAACCTGGCCTCGATCCTCTCGGACGGCGACCAGATCCGCGTTCCCTCACGAGACGACACGGAGCCGCAACCGCCAGGCAGTCCAGCGCCGGGCGGGACGGGGAGTGGCGGCGCCGGGTCGGGGACGGCGGGCGCCGGGGCGCTCGTCGATCTGAACCGCGCGTCGAGCAGCGAGCTCGACGCGCTGCCCGGGATCGGGCCCGTGACCGCAGGCAAGATCATCGCCGCTCGCGAACAGGCGCCGTTCACCACGGTCGACGACCTCCGGACGCGCAAGTTGGTCGGGGAGAAGGTCTTCGAACAGCTGAAGACGCTCGTCACGGTCCACTGATGCCTCGCGTCGGATGGCTCGCAGTCGGGGCGATCGCGGCCGCCCTGGCGATCCCGATCATCGGCTTGTCAGCCGGGCTGGCCGGGCTGGCGCTCGGAGTCGCCTGCTTCCTGGTCGCGTGGTGGTGGTCGGCTCGGAGAGCGACGCGCTCCGGGCTCGTGATCCTCGTCGGGTCGGCGATGCTCCTGGCGCGAGTCGCCGTCGGTCCGTCGACGCCGCCTGCGGCCGATGTCGTCCCGGACGGACACGGACCCTGGCAATTCGAGGTCGAGGCGGTCGGCGCAGCGCGGGCCGGCCAGCAGACGGCGACGCTGCGCTCGAGCGCGAACGACGGGCCACAGATCCGGGTCGCCGCGACGCTCCCCGCCTATCCCGAGGTGACCACCGGAGACCGCGTGACGGTCGATGGCTCGATCCGACCGCGACCCGATTCCGCGTTCGGGGCGTATCTCGAGCGGATCGGGGCGATCGGCACGCTCACCGGGCGGTCGATGACGGTCGAGCACCCACCGGTCAATTCGGCCCACGCGATCGAAGCCGCCCGCCAGGCAGCAGCTTCGGCAATGGCAGCCGTCCTCCCCGAACCCGAGGCAGGGCTGGCCGCGGGCATCCTCGTCGGGCTGCGCGACCGCGTCGACCGCGATCTGGCCGCCGCGTTCACGACGGCCGGCGTCAGCCACGTCGTCGCGATCTCGGGCTGGAACATCGCGATCGTTGCCGCTGCGGTCGCGGCGACGGCCGGGCGGATGCGGCGTCGCCGCCGCTCGATCCTGACGATGGTCGCGATCGTCGCCTACGTCGCGTTCGCCGGCGCGTCGGCATCGGTCGTACGAGCCGGGGCGATGGCCGGCATCGTCCTGCTGGCGCGCGAGTCGGGCCGTGCCGGACGGGCCGCCGCGGCGCTGGCCTGGGCCGCGGTGCTCCTCCTCATCGCCGACCCGTCGCTGATCCGCGATGCCGGCTTCCAGCTGTCCGCACTGGCCACCGCCGGTCTCATCGCCTGGGCCACGCCACTGACCGCCTGGATCGATGGCGTCGGTCGCGGCCGCTTGCCAGGATGGCTCGCGGAGAGCCTCGGCGTATCACTCGCGGCCCAGGCGGCGACGCTCCCCATCGTGCTCGTGTCGTTCGGACGGCTGGCGATCCTGTCGCCGGTCGTCAACCTCGCCGTGGTCCCGCTGGTCGCGCCCGCGATGGCGGCTGGCGTCATCGCGATGCTCGGCGGTTTCCTCGTGCTGGCCGGCGGGCCGGCGATCATGGGCGCCGTCCTCGCCGCTCCCGGCTGGGTCCTGCTGCGCATGATGGTCGCGGTCGTCGACGCGACGGCCCGGCTGCCGTTCGCGAGCGTGACCCTGCCAAGCGAGGTCGCAGCCGTCCTGGCGATCGCGACCTTCGTCTCGATCGCCGCCGTCCACCTGCGATGGCGTGGCCGCGGGGCGAGGCCGAAGGTGACCTCCGGACCACCGATGTCCCCGCCGGTGCCCGCCCGAGCCCGTGCCGCGGAACCAACACGGCGTCCGCCGAGGGTCGCGCTCATGGTGCTGGCCGTCGCCGTGGTGATCGCGGGTGCGGTGGTCGTCAGCCGCCCGGCCGGGGTCGCGCGCGTCAGCGTCCTCGACGTCGGACAAGGTGACGCCATCCTCATCGAGGGTTCGCGCGGCGGGCGACTGCTGATCGATGGTGGACCGGACCCGGGACGGCTCCTCGTCGTGCTGGACCAGCGGATCCCGCCCTGGGATCGACGGATCGACGGCGTGATCCTGACGCACCCGCACGAGGACCATGTGGCCGGCCTCGCTCGGCTCCTGGATCGCTACCGGGTGCGGCGGGTGTTCGAGCCCGGGACACGCGGACCCGGACCCGGCTACGCCGCCTGGTTGTCGCGGCTGGCGGCCACCGGCTCACCGCCACGTCTCGGGCTCGCCGCGGGCGATCGGCTCGCGGTCGACGACATCGACCTTCGCGTCCTGTGGCCCATTCGGGGCCAGGTGCCGGTCGTGCCACCGGACGGCGGCACGGGGATCAACAACGTCTCGGTCGTGCTGCTCGGGGCCGTGGGTCACTACCGGTTCCTGCTGGCGGGTGACGTCGAGCAAGCGATCGATCCGTCGCTCCTGGCCGATCATCTGCCCCGCCTCGACCTGCTCAAGGTGGCGCACCACGGCAGCAAGACGGCCACCACGCAGGCGTTCGTCGATGCCGTCCGACCCCGCATCGCGATCGCGTCGGCGGGCACCGGGAACCCGTATGGTCACCCGGCCAAGTCCACGCTGGACCGGTTGGCCGCCGCCGGCGCCCGCGTCTTCCGGACTGACGTCGACGGGTCGGTTGCGGTGACCTTCGGGTCTCCCGGGTTGACCGTGCGAGCCGAGGGCGGGCGGGCGGTGGCCGCGTCGTCCGTCCGACAGAACCTGGAACCACGGTCGGTCGCGTTCCTGTGCGCGATCCCCATCACCGGACTCGTGCCCGCACGCGAGCCGCCCAAACCGATCGAGCCCGTCGCGGTTCGGCCGGGCGGCATCCCGAGCGTCGGCTACCATCCTCCCGATGACGATCCCGGGGCGCGTGGAAGCCGCCTCCCTCCTGCTCTCCCTGGATCCCCCGGCCTGGTCCCTGCGACACGCGCGCGCGGTCGCCGAGGTGGCCGGGTTCCTGGCGGCTCGGATCGATGGTCGCGGGATCCCTGTCGATCGGCGATTGGTCGAGGCTGCGGCGCTGCTCCACGACGTCGACAAGATCCTGCCGCCGAACGATCCGGCGCACGGCCTCCCCCATGGCGATGGCTCGGCCGACTGGCTGACCCGGAACGGCCACCCTGAGCTGGCACGCTCGGTGGCCGCCCACCCGGTGACGCGCCTGCTCGATGGCGAGCGCTACCGGCGCTGGTCCGCGTTCGCGAGTCGGGAGGAACGGATCGTCGCGTATGCCGACAAGCGCGCCGGTCAGCGCCTCGAATCGATGGACGCCCGGTTCGCCTCGTGGCGACAGCGGTACCCGCTCGGTCCGGTCCGCGAAGGGCACCGGGGTACGGTGGCCGGCTGGGACGAAGCCGCGCTGGCGACTGTCCGGACGCGCGCAGCCCGCCTGGAGGTCGATGTCTGCCAGGCGGCCGGGATCGCGCCGTCCGAGGTCCGCCGCCTGCCCTGGACCGGGGCGGCGTTGCGGGCGGCGCGCGGGGCTCGCGCGGCATGACGACCTCCCCGCTTGCCTACCTCTGGGGTGATGACGACCTGGCGCTGGGCCGATCCGTCGATCGGCTGACCGCGGCCCTCGCCGCGGAGGGCGGTGCACCGCCCGAACGATGGGACCTGCGCGCGGAGATGG
The DNA here is from genome assembly GCA_963764515.1 of uncultured Chloroflexia bacterium. Lineage (GTDB taxonomy): Bacteria > Chloroflexota > Limnocylindria > Limnocylindrales > CSP1-4 > SPCO01. The sequence goes on from CAVXSS010000001.1 coordinate 677,121, forward strand.
CCAGCGCCGCGACGCAGCTCGCCGTGCTGCAGGAGCGGATCGCGACACCGGTCATGTTCGGTGGGGGGACCCTCGCGGTCGTGAGCAACGTCGGGGCGTTGATGCGCACGACGGTCGGGCGCGACGCGATGCTCGCGACGGTCGGGCTGCTCGCGCCCGGCAACGCGCTGGTCATCCTCGATGTGACCAAGTCCGGTGCCCGGGGTCCGTCGCAGAAGCGCCTGTCCGGGGCCATCAAGGCCGCCGGGGGCTCGGTCACGGACCACCTCTCGCCCAAGGCCGGGGGCCTCGCGAGCTGGATCGAACGGGAGGCGCGTGATCGTGGCATGGCCCTCGAGCCCGGTGCCGCACGTGAGATCGCCCAGCGGATCGGTGGCTTCGTCCAGGAGAACGACGCGATCCGCCAGTTCCAGACACGCAACGCCTCGATGGAGCTCGACAAGCTCTCGCTCTATCGCGACCGCGACCCGGTCTCGGTCGACGACGTCCGGGCCCTCGTCGCCGAGGCGGTCCCGGGCACGATCTGGGGGTTCGTCGATGCGGTCGGAGAGCGGAAGACCGGCCGGGCGCTGACCCTCCTCGAGCGGCTCCTCGCGACGACCGCGGAGCCCGTCCTCATCGTCGTCCTGCACCGGCGGGTCCGCGAGCTGCTGGAGCTGGGCGACCGGCTGGCGAGCGGCGCCAAGCTCCCGGTCGCGGCCAAAGCCATGGGCATCAACAGCGAGTACCGTGCCCAGACGATCGCGGCCCAGGCACGCAACTGGACCACCGATGAGCTGGCCGCGGCCCTCGATGGGCTCGTCGAGCTCGATGCGCTGGTGAAGGGGGCGCCCGGGACATCGGCGGACGCGGCCCAGCGGCGACTGGCGTTCACTCTCTGGGTGATGGATCACACGATGCGCCGGCAGCGGCGCACGGCCTAGCTGGCTAGCCCGGGTGTCGGGCCGCGATCAGTCCGCTGCGGACCAGGCCTGCTCCTGGACGACGAGGTCGCTCTCGATGGCGAAGACGCAGCGGCTCTCGCCAAGGTCGAGCAGCTCGATCAGGTCGGGATCGATGTACAGCTGGGAGCAGTCCTCGCACAGCCCGCCGGGGATGCCGAAGCAGAGCCGCTCGGTCCGGTCGGGCAACCGGAAGGTGGTATCGAACCTGGTCGAGATGAGCCGGCGCTGGCAGGCGGGGCACCGTTCGCGGATGGAGGACATGTGCGGAATCCTAGGAGTCAGCCTTCCCCTCCCGGCATGACCCGACGGTACCCCGCTGGACCGCCAGACGGACCACTTGCCAGCGCGACGATCACTGCACGCGCAGGACGGTCTTCGCCTCGGCCCAATGCTTCTCCAGGCCGTAGTAGTCGCGCTCGGGGGGCGTGAAGATGTGCACGATGACCGACCCGAAGTCGAGCAGGACCCAGTGCGAGGCCGGCGTCCCCTCGCGCCCGATCGGCTTGAGCTTCTCATCCCGCAGCGCACCGACGATCCCGTCCGCGATGGCGTCGAGCTGGCGCTCCGAACCGCCCGAGGCGATCACGAAGTAGTCGGCGATGGTCGTCAGGGGCGTGAGGTCGAGCAGCACGATGTCCGCGGCCTTCTTGTCCTCGGCGAGCTCGACGATGCGCCGGGCGAGCTCCAGAGGCTGACGATCCGCCTTGGGCGCGCGGGCGCCGCGACGCGGCAGGCCGTCGGCACTCGGGGTGGACGCGCGCTTGGGCTGGATCCCGGGGTCGGTCACGATCGATCATCCCTCCTGCTGGCTCGATAGAGTCCATGGTCGCCGATATACGCGGCGACCGCATCCGGCACCAGATAGCGCAACGATCGCCCGGCCGCCGCCCAGCCACGCAGTTCCGACGCGGACAGCCGGAGCCGTGGGCCGTCGAGGAACACGACCCGTGCCGGCGTCCCCGGGAAGTGTTCCGCGAGGAACCCTGGCTCGGCATCGGGGTACCCGTCGCGGGGCGCGACCGCCATCCGGGCGAGCTCCAGGACGCGTCGTGGCTCGTGCCAGGTCGGCAGGCCGACGAAGGCCTCGACCGAGAGGATGAGCGTCAGGTCCGGGGTATCGGCCGCGAGGACCTCGAGCGTGTCGGCCGTGTACGAAGGACCGGGTCGGTCGAGCTCCATCCGGCTCGATGCGAACGCCGGGTTGTCCGCGATCGCGAGCTCCACCATGGCCAACCGGTACGCGGCGTCCGTGATGGGCCGGGCCGGTTTGTGCGGCGGCTCCCCGGCCGTGATGAACAGGACGCGCTCCAGGCCAAGGGCGTCGCGGGCCGCTTCGGCGACCGCGAGATGGGCGAGATGGATCGGATCGAACGTGCCGCCGAGCACGCCCAGGCTCCCGGGCACGATCGGGAGCGGACCGTCGGCGCTCAACGGGCCTCCCAGGGCTGTGCCTCCCATTCGAGCTCGGTGGCACCGATGCGGACGAGGTCGCCCGGGGCGATCCCCGCCCGGCGCAGCTCGTCATCGATGCCGAGGCGCGCGAGGTCGCGCTGGAAGCGCTCGGCCGATTCCTCGACATCGAAGTTGGTCTGGGCGGCGATGCGCTCGATGCGGTCGCCGCGGACCCGGAAGACGCCGGCCTCCGCGCGCTCGACGACGAAGCCCTGGCCCATCGCATCGAAGCGGTGGACGACGACGCCCGAGGGGGCAGGTGGGGCGGCCAGCTCCGACGCGTCGGGCAGGATGTCGGCGAGGTGGGCACGGACCGCATCCAGCCCGTCGCCGCCGGCGGCGGAGATCGCGACGACCGTGCGCCCCTCGGCCTCGCGGGCGCGCCTGAAGTCGGGCCAGGCGTCGCGAGCCGCGGGCACGTCGATCTTGTTGAAGACGATGAGCATCGGCTTCTCGAGCAGGCCCGGGTCGTGCGCCCGGAGCTCCTCGCGGATGACGTCGTAGTCCCATTCGGGATCGCGCGACGAACCGTCGACGATGTGGACGAGGATCCGGGTCCGTTCGACGTGGCGCAGGAACGCGTGGCCGAGGCCGGCCCCTGAGCTGGCACCCTCGATGAGGCCTGGCAGGTCGGCGATCGTCGGACGCCGCTCGTCCTCGTCACCGAGATCCATGACGCCGAGGTTGGGCTCGAGCGTGGTGAACGGGTAGTCCGCGATCTTCGGCTGAGCCGCCGTGAGCGCCGCGAGGAGCGTGGATTTGCCGGCGTTCGGCAACCCGACCAGCCCGATGTCGGCGATGAGCCGGAGCTCGAGCCTGAGGACGGCGTCGGTGCCCGGCTCCCCTTTCTGCGCGTGGCGGGGCGCCTGGTGCGTGGCCGTCTTGAAATGGGTATTGCCCAGGCCGCCGCGGCCGCCGCGCGCGACCATCGCTCGCTGGCCGACCGCCACGAGATCCGCGATGAGCTCGCCGGACTCGTCCTCGTAGACGCCCGTGCCCGGCGGGACGCTCAGGGTCAGGTCCTGACCGGCCTTGCCATGACGACGGGACCCTTCCCCGCGTCCACCCGACGTCGCCTTGAAGTGACGCTTGACCTGGAAATCGCGCAGCGTCGTCTGGCCGACGTCCACCTCGAGGTAGACCGAGCCGCCCCGGCCGCCGTCCCCGCCGTCGGGGCCACCGCGCGGGACGTGCGCCTCGCGCCGGAACGTCGCAGCTCCGTCGCCGCCGTCACCGGCACGGACCCAGAGCTTGACGCGGTCGAGGAACATCGCGGGCATTCTCGCACGGGGCTCGCCAGCTCCCGCGGACGGCCGTGGTGCGCGATCGACCTAGAGGTAGCCCAGCGGGTTGACGCGCACGCCACCATTCCAGACGGGGCCTCGCCAGACCTCGAAGTGGAGGTGTGGGCCCGTGGCGTTGCCGGACTGGCCGATGCGCCCCACCTGCTGGCCGCGGCCGACGTGCTGACCGCCGGCGACGGTGATGGCCGACATGTGGTTGTACGTCGTGTAGAGGCCGGAGCCGTGCGCGATCCAGACCTGGTAGCCGCCGCCGTTGTTCTTCCAGCCGGCGAAGATGACCGTGCCGCTGCCGCCGGCTCGCACGCGCGACCCGTAGTCGGCCGCGATGTCGATGGCGTAGTGGCCGTAGTGGAAGTACTGGCTGATGTAGTTGCCGCCGCCCACGACCGGCCAGAGGAATCGACCGCCGGTGTACTTGGTCGGTGGGCGGACCGTGCCACCGCCACTGCTGCTGTGCGGCCTGCTGACCACCGGCCGCTTGACGGGCTTCGGCACCGGGATCGGCGCGCCCTTGGCGCCCGGCACGACGAGCACCTGGCCGACGACAAGGGTCGGATCCGTCAGGTCATTGGTCGAGATGATGTCGGCCTTGTCGACCTTGTACTTCGCCGCGATCGTGTCGATCGTGTCGTTCGCGGTGACGGTGAGGACCAGCCCGCTCAGCGGCGGGATCGTCAGGACCTCGCCCTGGTGGAGCTCGTCCTTGGAGGTGAGGTCGTTCGCCCACCACAGCGTCATCATCGAAACGTGGAACTTGGCGGCGATGCCCGTGAGCGTGTCGCCCGACTTGACCTTGTAGGTGCGCAGGAGATCCGATCCGTCCTCGACGGTGGTATCGACCGCGACCGGCTTGAGGAGCGTCCCGTCGTCGAGGAAGGGGCCATTGATGCCGGCCAGCGCCACCCCCGGCGTGGTCGCGTCGGTCCCGGCGTCGCCAAGGAGATCGGAATCACGCGCATCGACGCCGGTGCTGCCGTTCTGGGTCGTGGCCGGACCGGCGGTCCCCGAACCATCGACCTCATCGATCGCGACGCCTCGTTCCAGGCCGGCGCCGCCACCGACCGCGATCCGCGGTCCGGCGCCATTCCCGGTGGTCCCGCCCACTGGCGCCGCCGAGCCGGGCGTGCCCGCGGAGACGCTAACGACCGATGCACAAAGGACGATGCCGGCCACGGCCAGCCCGACGAGTCGATCCGGGCCGAACCGCGCCAGCAGCCCGGCGCGCTCACGTCGTGCGGCGTGGCGGATGGCGTGGGCGCGGTATCTCGGCGTCGCCAGACGCGGCGTCGAGGTGGGAAGGTGTGAGCGCGAGGAGAGCCGTGCGGTGGCCGCGACCGAGCGAATCGCGCTGCGCACCTGTCGTGCTGCAGCCACGCTCCGTGTCTGGAGCATCATCGCTGGATCGGACTCGATGATTCGGGGCCGGCGGAGGCGTCCCATGACGCGCTGAAAGCCGACCGACGCGTTCAGCAATACGGTCTCCTGGCGTGTGGGACGGTCAGATGGGAGCGCTGGGGAACACGCCCTGACGGGTATTGGGGCGAACGACCGTCCTGGTCGCGGTTTCGAGCTGGGGGTCTCTTACGCGTCCGACGCCCGCGAAAACGGGCTTACGACATCGCGCTCAACGGTACCACGCACGTCGCAGTCGTGACAAACCGGTCGTGCATGGCGGGACCGGGAATCGGCCGCGGGCGCGGTCAGGATGACGGCCGACGGGACGGCCGATCAGGCGTCGAGACTCTTGGTCAGCGTCGAGAGGAATTCGGCGTTCGACTGCGTCTTCGAGAGCCGGTTGAGGAGGATCTCGATCCCCTCGTTGGCCCCGACCGCGGACAGCATCCGGCGCATCGTCCAGACCATCTTGAGCGTGCCTTCCTCGAGCAGCAGCTCCTCCCGGCGGGTGCCGGAGCGCTGGACGTCGATCGAGGGGTAGATCCGCTTCTCGGCGAGCTTGCGATCGAGGATGAGCTCCGAGTTGCCCGTGCCCTTGAACTCCTCGTAGATGACGTCGTCCATGCGCGATCCAGTGTCGACGAGGCAGGTTCCGATGATCGTGAGCGACCCGCCCTCCTCGATGTTCCGCGCGGCACCGAAGAACCGCTTGGGCGGGTAGAGCGCGATGGGATCGAGGCCACCGGAGAGCGTCCGGCCGGACGGCGGGAGCGCCAGGTTATAGGCGCGCGCGAGCCGGGTGATGGAGTCGAGCAGGATGACGACGTCGCGCCCGGTCTCGACCTGGCGCTTGGCGATCTCCAATGCCATCTCGGCGACATGGGTGTGGTTCTCGGTCGGCTCGTCGAAGGTGGAGCTGATGACCTCGCCCTTGACGCTCCGACGCATATCGGTCACTTCCTCGGGCCGCTCGCCGATGAGCGCGACCATGAGGAGCATCTCCGGGTAGTTGGCACTGATGCCGTTGGCGATCTGCTTGAGGAGCATCGTCTTGCCGGCCTTGGGCGGGCTGACGATGAGCGCACGCTGGCCCTTGCCGAGCGGGTTCACGAGGTTGATGAGCCGCTGGCTCAGGTTCTTGGGGTCGGTCTCGAGGTTGATCAGGACGTCGGGGTGGACCGGGGTCAGGTCGCCGAAGACCGGCCGGCGACGCGCCGTCTCCGTATCGACGCCGTTGACCGAGTCGACCCGCAGCATGCCCCAGTACTTCTCGGCCTCGCGTGGGGCGCGGACGGCGCCGGCGACGCGGTCGCCGATCCGGAGCCCGAACCGGCGGACCTGACTCGAGCTGACATAGACGTCGTCGGGGCTGGGGAGCAGGCCGTGGCGGCGCATGAACCCGAAGCCTTCGTCCACGATATCGAGGATGCCGCTGGCGTAGGCGTGGCCGGCGCGCTCGGTCTGGCGCTGCAGGATCTTGTCGACGAGGTCGTCCTTGCGCTCGCCGGTCTCCGCATCGAGCTCGAGCTCCTTGGAGACCTGGCGCAGCTCGGCGACGCTCATCTCACGGAGGTCGCTGACCTCGAGGTCGTTCCGCTCACGAGCGGCTTCGAGCTCCTGCTGCTCGTCGTATTCAGTGACGGGAGCGCGCCCGCCTCCGACAGGGTTGCGTCGGCGTGGACGCCGGTTTCGGGAACGGTCGCGCTGGTCGGGGCCTGGTCCGGGCATATGGGTAGGGGTCACCTGTGGGAATGGGCTGACCGGCTCACGGTGAGGCCGGGGTAGCGTGGGGGCCGAGCGGACGGTGCGCGCGAATCGAGTCGCAGCGAGTTGCCGGTCGGGACACTTGGAGCATAGACGCGACGGAGCCGGAGCGTCAATAGCCCATTTGCGCGGTCCTCGCGTCCGCCCGCGACCGGATCGGGCGTCTCGGCCGCCCGGGCCGGCCGCCCCCAGCCGGCCGTGACGGGGGCCATGTCCGACGTGGCGAGCGCCCAGATCCAGCGCGGCGAATAGCTCGCTCCCGGCCCATGAGGCGCTCGCCCGAGGACCCACTTTTGCACTTGACATGGGAAAGTAGCATTGACCGGAGAACTAAGTCTGCGCATGGTCGAACACGTGCCCGGCGCGCCCCGCACGCGATTCGTCCCGTCACGGCACCCCGAACCACCTAGACTGTCTAGACGTTCGCATCGCGATGAGCAGGTGGGTGAACCAGGGCATGAGGAGGATCGCCGACGTCGGCGCGGCCGTCATCGGCACGGGCTTCATCGGCACCGTCCACGTCGAGCAGCTGCGCCGCATCGGCGTCCAGGTGCGCGGCGTCCTCGGTAGCACGCCGGAGCGCGGCGACGCACGGGCGCAGGCGCTCGGGGTCGCGCGCGCGTACCCATCGCTCGAGGCGCTGCTCGACGACCCATCGGTCGAGGTCGTCCACGTCACGTCGCCGAATCACCTGCACGTCCCGCAGACCAGGCAGATCCTCGCGGCCGGCCGTCACGTCGTCTGCGAGAAGCCGCTGGCGATGACCGCCGGCGAGTCCGCTGAGATGGTGGATCTGGCCGCCGCGAGCGGCCTGGTCAACGCGGTCAACTTCAACATCCGCTTCTATCCCCTCAACCAGCACGTCCGCGAACTCGTCCGCGATGGCGGGCTCGGCGACGTCCGGCTGGTGACCGGGCACTACTTCCAGGACTGGCTGCTCCTCGAGACGGACTGGAACTGGCGCCTCGAACCGGACAAGGGGGGTTCGCTGCGGGCGGTCGGCGACATCGGATCGCACTGGCTCGACCTGACGACGTTCCTCACCGGCCAGCCGATCACCGCCGTCATGGCCGAGCTGGCCACGTTCGTCCCGACGCGTGCGCAGCCGCGCGGGCCGGTCGAGACGTTCTCGACCGAGCGAACCAGCGACACGGTCGAACGGGAGATGGCGACCGAGGACGTCGCCTCGGTCCTGCTCCGGTTCGCCAACGGCGCACGCGGTTCCGTGGTGGTCTCGCAGATCAGCGCCGGCCGCAAGAACTCCCTCCAGTGGGAGATCGACGGATCGACGGGCTCGGCGGCCTGGGATTCGGAGACACCGGACCATCTGTGGCTCGGTCACCGCGAGCGGCCGAACGAGCTCCTGCAACGCGATCCCTCACTGATGGGTCCTGGGGGTCGCGCCGCCGCGGCCCTCCCGGGCGGGCACGTCGAGGGCTTCGCCGACACGTTCGGCGCGCTCTTCCGCGCCATCTACGGCGATGTCGTGGCCGGCCGGCCGGCCGAACGCCCGCCGTACGCCACCTTCGCCGACGGCCATGACGAGATGCTGGTCGGCGATGCCATCGCCGAGAGCGCGCGGCTGGGTCGCTGGGTGGAGGTGGCCCGCCGGCCCGCCGCCGTCGCCGCGGGCACCGTCACGTGATCGCCGCCGTGACCAACCATCGAGCACCGTCGGAGGCATCGGGATGAAGCTCGGCCTGTTGACCGCACCGTTCCCCGAGACCCCGCTGATGGAGGTGGTCGACTGGACCGCCGCCAATGGCTTCGAGAGCATCGAGATCGCCTGCTGGCCGCGGACGAGCGGACCGACCCGCAGGTACGCGGGAACGAGCCACATCGACGTCGTCGACCTGTCGGCCGGGCAGGCCACCGAGATCGCCGGCGAGATCGCGGCCAAGGGGCTCTCCATCTCCGGGCTCGGCTACTACCCGAACCCGCTCCATCCCGATCCCGCCCACCGCGAGATGGTCACCGGTCACCTCAAGCACGTCATCACCGCGGCCGAGAAAATGGACGTGCCGTTCGTCAACACGTTCATGGGCGCGGACGCCGCGAAGACGCCGGACCAGAACTGGGAGGACGCGCTCACGGTCTGGCCGGACATCGTGTCGTTCGCGGCGGACCACGGCCGGAAGATCACGATCGAGAACTGCCCGATGCTGTTCAGCTACGACGAATGGCCGGGCGGCCACAACCTCGCGACGACGCCGCGGATCTGGCGACGGATCCTCGAGACCTGGGGCGGCACGATCGGGCTGAACTTCGACCCGTCGCACCTGATCCTCCAGATGATCGACATCCCGCGGTTCATTCGGGAGTTCGGGCCGCACATCCTCCACGTCCAGGCCAAGGACCTGACGATCGACCGGGAAGGACTGTACGAGCGCGGCGTCTTCTCGCTCGGGATGGGCTGGCAGATCCCACGGTTGCCCGGGCTGGGTGACGTCGACTGGGGCGTCCTGTTCGCCGCGCTCTACCGGGCCGGTTATGACGGCGACGTCATCGTCGAACACGAGGACCGCGACTTCGAGAAGACCGACCTGCTGGTCAAGCGGGGTTTCCTCCTCGCGCGTGACGTCCTCCGGCCTTATATCAAGTGAATGCAGCCGTGCCTTCCATCGACACGCTCACCGAGCGTGACATCGCCAAGGCGATCGACCACTCGCTGCTGCGCCCCGAGCTGGACGACGCCTTCGTCGAGGACGGCTGCCGGCTGGCCGCGGCCTACGACGTCGCGTCCGTCTGCGTCCGGCCGGTGGACGTGCGGCGGGCGAAGGCGATCCTCGAGGGGACCGACGTCGCGGTCGGGACCGTGGTCGGGTTCCCGCATGGCGGTCACCTGACCGCGACCAAGGTCCTCGAGGCCCGCCAGGCCCTGGCCGACGGTGCGACCGAGCTCGATATGGTCATCCAGATCGGTGCGCTCAAGTCGGGTCGCGACGCGGACGTCGGGGCCGACATCGCCGCGGTCGTCGCGGTGGCCCATGCTGCCGGAGCGATCGTCAAGGTCATATTCGAGAACGCCTACCTGACCGACGACGAGAAGATCCGCGCCTGCCACCTGTCCGAGGCGGCCGGAGCGGACTTCGTCAAGACCTCCACCGGGTTCGCGCCGGGGGGGGCGACGCACGACGACCTGCGCCTCATGCGCGCCAACACCTCGGCGGGCACCGGGGTCAAGGCCGCCGGCGGCGTCCGCACGCTCGATGCCCTGCTCGAGGTGATGGCGCTCGGCACGAACCGGATCGGGGCGACCGCGACCAAGGCGATCATCGACGAATTCCGGGCCCGAAAGGCGGGTGCCCCCGCCACTCCCGTGAGCGCGGCGTCGGAGGCTGGGTACTGAACGTGCGTACCGTCGGGATCGGGATGCTCAGCCCGGGCTCCAGCGGCGCGTCCGGCACGGTCGCTCCGGTGGCCGGCCGATGAGTGCGTCCACTGCCACCCCGCCCCTGCCCTGGATCGAAGCGGCCGGCGACGTCCTCCGGCGGATCGCCGAGACGCAAGCCGCGGCGATCGAGGAGGCAAGCGTGTGGTGCGCCGACGCGATCGGCGGTGACGGGCTCGTCCACCTGTTCGGCACCGGACACTCCCGCATCCCAGTCGAGGAGATGTTCCCGCGCTATGGCTCGTACCCGGGCTTCAACCCGATGGTCGAGCTGTCGATGACCTTCCACACGCAGGTGGTCGGCGCGAACGGCCAGCGCCAGGCGATGTTCATCGAGCGCATCCCCGGCCTGGCCGAGGTGATCCTGTCCAACTTCACGTTCGGTCCAAGGGACGTGATGATCGTCTTCTCGGCGGGCGGGCTGTCGGCCGTGCCCGTCGAGATGGCTCGTGGCGCCCGGCGACGTGGGCTGCGGGTGATCGCGGTGACGTCGCTCGAGCAGACCATGTCCGACCTGCCGAACCCGGACGTCGGCAGCCGGCTCAAGGACGAAGCGGATCTCGTGATCGACCTGTGCACGCCGCACGCCGACGCGCTGGTCCACATCGACGGCCTCGACATGCCGGTCGGCCCTGGCACCACCGTGGCCGCGGTGGCCATCGTGAATTCGATCAAGGTGCGCACCGCCCAGTTGCTCGTCGAGCGCGGGGCGATGCCGTCGGTCATCACCAGGGCATCGGTCGTAGGCGCCGATCGCTCGCGGGATCTATTCGAAGACGCCTATCGAGAGCACGCGCGACGAATCGCTCGGGCCATCACCCGAGAGGGATGAGGGTGACGGGCATATCGCGCAGGAGGAGCGGCCCATAGATCGCATCGATCGGCTTCCGGTGTGGGGGCAGTCAGTTCGTCGACGCGGCCAGATCGGCGCGTCATTCGCCACAAGAGGAGAGAACGAATGATCAAGAGATCTAGTCACGCGGGGCTGCTTGTCGGCCTGGCCACGATCGCGCTGGTCGCGACGGCCTGTACGAGCTCGGGCGCCTCGGCGACGCCGAATACGACTGGCCCGTTCTCGATCGGGTACTCGAACGGCGGCGGCGTGGGTAACGGTTTCCGTGAAGAGCAGGTGTGCACGGCCAAGGCCGAGGGCACGGCGCTCGGAACGAGCAAGATCTCCGGGATCACAGTCATCCATCGCAACACGGACGCCGCGGGACAGTTGTCCGACCTGCGCACGTTGATCTCGCAGAAGGTCAACGCGATCGTGTTCAACCCGAACGACCCCGACGCGCTCAACCCGGCGCTCGCCGAGGCCCATGCGGCGGGCATCGTGACGGTCTCGGTTGACGCCTACGTCACCGACCCGAACACGTGGAACCTGTACAACAATCAGGTCAAGTACGCGCAGCTCGGCGCCGAGTGGCTGTTCAAGCAGATGGGCGGCGCGGGAACCGTCTGGTACACCCGCGGTCTCGCCGGCCACCCGGCCGATTCCGACCGCGACATCGGCTTCAACAACGCGCTGAAGGACTACCCGAACATCAAGGTCCAGAACCCGGGCGGTACGTTCACCGGCTGGGATCCGGCCACGGCCACCCAGATCACCAACGATGAGATCGCCAGCGGCGGCTACGACAAGATCCAGGGCATCTGGGCATCCGGCATGGGCGCCCAGATCGTCGATGCGATCAAGTCCGCCAACAAGAAGTTCGTGCCGATCGCAGACGCCGATATCGGCGCGTTCGTCGCGCAGCTCCTGAACCCGACCGACTACGCGGGCCTCGTGGGCGCCGCTGTGACCAACACCGCGTCCGTCGGCGGCGCGGGCGTGAGCATGGCCTACAAGCTGCTATCCGGCGAGAAGGTCGATGCGTCGGCAGGTGCCGGCCGGCCGAACACCGTCCTGCTCGACCCGCAGATCCTCGACAACACGACGGACCAGGGCAAAGCCGACCTCCAGAAGTGGATCTCGGTCCCGGGCATGGACCCGCTCTGGCCGCTCAGCCTCTCGATCCCGAACTGGACCGACTACGATCCCAACGGGGTCCCGTCGTCCTGCAAGGGCGCATAGCTCCGTTCGCGATCAATCAGGGGACGCCGGCAGCGCCGGCGTCCCCTGATCCCCCCACCTGCACCTGGAACCGATGACCGCCACCACGACCACCGACCTGCTGCTCGAGGCGACCGACGTCTCCAAGACCTACGGCGCCGTGGTCGCCCTCGACCACGCGTCCCTTTCGCTCCGGCCGGGCGAAGTCCACGCGCTGATGGGCGCCAACGGCGCGGGCAAGAGCACCTTTGTCAAGATCCTGACGGGCGCGGTAACGCCCGACGCGGGACGCATCGTCGTCCGCGGCCGCGAGCGCGCATCGCATTCGCCGGCCGAGGCACGCCGCCACGGGATCGTCTCCGTCTATCAGGAGCCCGCCGTCATTCCCGATCTCGACATCCGCGACAACCTGCGGCTGACCGAGACGCCGATCGAGCCATTTCGTCACTGGCTCGGCGAACTCGGGCTCGTGGACCTGAACCTTTCGACGCTCGCGCGGCGGCTGCCGCTCGCGTCGCTCCGGATCATCGACCTGGCCCGCGCGCTGGCGATCGAGCCCGATGTGCTGCTGCTCGACGAGATCACCGCCGCCCTGCCGGCGAACCTGACCGAGCGCGTGCTCCAGGTCGTCCAGCAGCAGGGCGCGGATCGTTCGGTGATCTTCATCTCCCACCGCCTCATCGAGATCGCCGCCATCTGCGATCGCGCCACGGTGCTGCGCAATGGCGAGACCGTCGGCATGGTCGACGTCACCGCCGGCTCGGAGGACAAGATCGTCGAACTGATGCTCGGGGAGGGTGTGGTGGAGCTCGGCCGGCGCGGGGAGTCGGCTGCGGCGGGCGCCGATCGTGGCGAGCAAGCGCCCCACCTCGAGGCTCGGCAGCTGACCGACGATCGGCGGCTGCGGGACGCGACATTCAACCTCTACCCCGGCGAGGTCCTTGGCGTCGTCGCCCTCGAAGGCCAGGGCCAGGACGAGTTGTTCAACATCCTGTCGGGCGCCGCACGGCCGGCGAGCGGCTCGCTCCTGGTCGATGGCAGGCCGGTCTCGTTCCACCACCCTGCGGACGCGATCCGGATGGGCGTGGTGTACATCGCAGCCGACCGCGCCGAGGCGCTGCTGATGCAGCGCTCTGTGCGCGAGAACATCTCGCTCCCGTTCTCGGCGCGTGTGACGCGCTGGGGCTGGATCAACATGGGTCGGGAGGGACGGCAAGTCGACGGGGCGGTCGACACCCTCCAGATCGACGCGCGTGCCGGCAGCGAGGTTCGACGCCTGTCGGGCGGCAACCAGCAGAAGGTCACCATCGCCCGCTGGGTGGCGAGCGGCGTCAAGACGCTGCTGTGCTTCGACCCGACGCGCGGGATCGACATCAAGACCAAGACCCAGATCTACGTGCTGCTGCGCGAGCTTGCCGCTGCGGGGGCATCGATCCTGCTGTACACCTCGGAACTCAAGGAGATCCAGCTCGCCTGCGACAGGGTGATCGTCATCTTCGGGGGTCGGGTGGTCGCCGAGATGGCGGCGGCCGGCGCCGACGAGGCGGCCCTGCTGCGCGCTGCGCACAACCTCAACCCGGGCGCCGAGTTGCCGGAGGAAGTCATCGCCGCGGCGACCGTCCGTGCAGCCGCGGTCGAGACCGCCGTCAACGAAACGTCGGCGACGGGGGCGGGGCAACCATGAGCGCTACCGCCACCAGCATGGGCCGGCCGCGTTCCGGGGCGAAGGGCACGATCAGCACCTTTGCGCGCGACAACGCGTGGACGCTGGGTCTGCTCGGGTTCCTCGCGGTCCTGCTCGTCTACACCAAGTTCGTGAACCCCTACTACAGCCTCGGCAGTCTGGCGAGCACGGCGACATCGGTGCTGCCGCTGGCGCTGGCGGCCGTGGCGCAGGCCGTGGTCGTCATCTCCGGTGGCATCGACCTGTCCATCAGCTCGCAGATGGCGCTCACAAGCTGCGTGGCCGCGACCATGATGAAGGACTACCCGGGCGATGGAACGGCCGTGGTGATCGTCATCGGCGTGCTCCTGCTCGGGATGCTGCTTGGCGCGGTCAACGGCGCGCTCGTGGTGCTGACGAAAGTGCCCGACATCGTCGTCACGCTCGCGACCTACTTCGTGTGGGCCGGCTTTGCGCTACTCGTTCGGCCGGCGCCGGGCGGCAGCGCCGCGCAGTGGCTCAAGGATCTGGTCGTCGGCCCGCTCGGCGTCGACCTGCTGCCCAAGGCCGCGGTCGTGCTGGTCGTCTTGGTGGCCGTGATCTGGATCCCGCTCTCACGCTCGCGCCTGGGGCTGTCGCTCTACGCGATCGGCAGCAGTCCGCTGGCCGCGTTCCGGAGCGGTGTGCCGGTCTATCGGACGAAGTTCCTCTCATACGTGATCACCGGCCTCGTTGCTGCGTTCGCCGGGCTGTCACTGACGGCCAGCACCGGGATCGGCAGCCCAGTCCCGGAGCCCACTTACGTGCTGATCAGCATCGGCGCCGTGGTGCTTGGCGGGGTCAGCCTGGCAGGCGGCGTCGGTGGCGTGTTCGGCCCGGTCGTCGCCGTGGTCGTGCTCCAGCTGATCCGCGACGACATGACGTTCATGCGGGTGGATCCCAACTACGGCCTGGTCGCCCAGGGCTTCATCCTGATCGGCGTGCTGATGGCCGGCAGCCTCATCCAGATGCGGAGGAGCCGGGCATGACCGCGGCGACTGACACAACCAACGACCGGGCGTGGCTGCGGCCGGCAGCGTGGCGCAACGTGCTCCGCGACTACCCCCTCATCCCGCTGACCATCCTGCTGGTTCTGTTGGTCATCACCGTCGAGCTGGCACGACCGGGCACGGTCAGCGCGAACTGGGCGGCCTTCACCGTGCGGCAGGCGGCCGTGCTGGCGATCCTCGCGGCCTGCCAGACGTTGACCATGCTCACCGGTGGGATCGACCTGTCCGTCGGCTACGTCGCGTCGATGGCAGGATTCGTCACCGCAACGTTCGTCCACCAGCCAGGCGGCTGGGTTCTTGGAATCGTCGTCGCCCTCGGCATCTCGTCACTGGCCGGTCTGGTCAACGGCATCGGCATCGGGGTCTTTCGCGTCCACCCGCTGATCATGACGCTGGGCATGGGCCTCATCGTGCTGGGCTTCTCCAACGTCTGGCAGCTCCAGAGCGTGCAGACCGGTGCGGGCGTACCGGCCGAGCTCCGCACACTGGGCACGGGTCTGACCGCCGACGTGATCCCCAACAACCTGGCCGTGTTGGTGCCGGTGGCGGTGGTGGTCATCCTTCTCCTGAAACGCACGGGGTACGGTCGGATGCTGTACGCCATCGGCGACAACCCCGTTGCCGCCCGCCTGTCCGGTGTCCGCTCGTGGCAGGTCCTCGTCGTGTTGTACGTGATCTCGGGCCTGTTGGCCGCCATCGCCGGGCTGCTCCAGTCGGGACTGTCGAACACGGCCAGCGTCTCGCTTGTCACGCCGTACCTGCTCCCGTCAGTCGCTGCGGCGGTCATCGGCGGGACATCGATCCTGGGTGGCCGCGGCGGCTACTCGGGCACGATCGTCGGCGCGCTGATCCTGACGGTGCTGGCCGGCTTCCTGAGCATCATCCTGCCCGAACCGTGGCGCCAGATCGTCTTCGGCTCGATCGTGGTGTTGGTGGCGGCGGCGTACACGCGAGTAACGGCCGCGAGCTGAGCACAGGAGCAGCCATGAACGCGGCGCACACGACAGCCGGTGCACGATGACCGGGGGGAGCTACCAGCCCCAGTACCGCCACATCGAGCAGGTCCTGCGCGAGCGGATCTCCAGCCTGGGCGCCGGGGCGCGGATGCCCTCCGATGCGGAGCTGAGCGCCGAGTTCGGCGTCAGCCGGATGACCGCGCGCAACGCCATGCAACGCCTCGCCGAGGACGGGCTGATCCGGCGGGAGCCGGGGCGCGGCAGCTTCGTGGCGAGGCCTCCGGCACATCGGCGCACGAATCGCCTCATGACCTTCACCCAGGAGATGCTCCGAGCGGGGCGCGTTCCGAGCTCGCGGGTGCTGACCCGGGTCATCCGTCCGTCCTCGAGCGCGGAGGCCGCGAGCCTCGGCATCGCCGCGCGCGAGCCTGTCGTCCACATCCGGCGGCTGCGGCAGGCCGACGATGAGCCCATCGCCCTCGAATCGACCATCCTGATCCGCGCCTGTGCGGACGCGGTCATGACCGCGGACCTCGCGCACGGCTCGCTCCACGAAACGCTCGGCCGGGCCGGCTTCATGCTGTGCCGTGGAACCGGGACGATCAGCGCTGCCACGGCCACGGCCCAGGAGGCGCGCCTGTTGGGGATCCGCCCCGGCGACCCCCTGCTGGTCGAGCGTCGGGTCATCCTCGACGAGCACGACCTGGAGATCGAGTTCACCGAATTTGCCTACCCCGCCGACCGATACGCGCTCGAGGTGCAATTCGAGGTCGAGGCCCGGGGCCGCGATGCCTTCACTGGGTGACGCGTGACGGGCCAGGCGCTGACCGTGGACGGTCGGCTGGTCCTCGACGACCGCGTGGAGCCGGGCCGGATCGCGATCGAGAACGGGCTGATCGTCGCCGTGGATACGGGCGGGCCGGGCAGGCCCGGACGGACGTCGGCGTCCGATGGCCCGCTGATCGCTCCGGGGTTCGTCGACGTGCACGTCCATGGCGGTGGCGGCCACGATGCGATGGGCGGCGCCGGGGCTCTCGACGGGATGGCGCGCCACCTCGTCCGCCACGGCGTCACCTCGTTCCTGCCCACTGCGGTGACCGCGCCGATCGACGAGCTCGTGGCCTTCGCCGAGCGAGTCCGCGCCTGGCTGCCGGGCGCCCCGGCCGACGGGGCCGAGCCCCTCGGGTTCAACCTCGAGGGCCCGTTCCTCGCGGCGGCCCGGCGCGGCGCCCACGACCCGACCCACCTCCGGGTGCCGGCCGACGTTCCCCCATCGATGATCGAGCCGCTCATCGGCGGACTCCGGCTACTCACCATCGCACCCGAGCTGCCCGGCGCGACCGACCTCATCCGCTGGCTCCATGACCGTGGTGTCGCGACCTCGATCGGTCACTCGGCGGCGACGATCGAGGAGGCCAACGCCGGGTATGAGGCGGGCGCGACGTCCACGACCCATCTCTTCAACGCGATGAGCGGCGTCGACCACCGATCGCCCGGCGTCGCGGTGGCCGCCCTGCTCGACGACGCGGCCTACGTCGAGCTCATCGCAGACGGGATCCACGTCGACGTCGCGTTGTGGCCATTGGTCATGCGGCTGAAGCCCACGGATCGGCTGCTGCTCGTCAGCGATGCCATCGCGCTCGCCGGCACGGGTGATGGACGCGGGCGGATCGGTGGCCTCGACGTCGAGGTGGTCGGAGAGCGCGTGACGCTCGCAGGGACCTCGACGCTCGCCGGCTCCGTCCTCACCCTCGACACCGCGGTCCGGAATCTCGTGGCCTCCGGGGTGTCGCTGCCCGCCGCCGTCGCGGCAGCGGGCCGCAACCCGCTCGCCCTGCTCGGGATCTTCGACCGCGGTCGGATCGCGCCCGGACAGCGCGCCGATCTCGTCGAGCTCGACCCCGAGCTCAGGGTCCGACGGGTCATGCGCGCCGGCACCTGGCTTCCTGGGACGGCCGGCTGAACCCTCCCGGATTCCGACGCCCGACGGGCATCGATGGTCAGCGCGCCGGCATCGCCTCGAACGTCTGGTCGATCTCGTCGAGCAGCCGGATCGTGGACCTGACGACGACATCGAGGTAGCGCTCCCCGAACTCCGCCGATGCCTCGCGTGCGTCCCCCCAGGTGCCCGACCGCGTGGCCCGATGCACGGAGCCCGGCGCGCTGAAGAAGAACGCGGTGTGGACCGGGGCAGGATTCGCGACCTCCGGGAACGGCGGGAATTCGACGTTCGCCCGGTCCATGTCGACGAGGTCTGCGTCGATCGCGAGGACGGCCGACGTCTCACCGCGGTTCGCATGCAGCCCGTTCGACGGGTCGAAGAACTCCGCCGCCTCGGCCCCGGTCATGCCGTCCCAGTAGTTCACGGGGAAGGCGTGCACGCCCGCGGGCATCCGGTCCGCCGCACTCGCGCAGGCGTAGGCGATCGCGTACGTGTTGTCGTAGTGGCCGTTGAGGAAGACGATCCGCCTGAACCCCACGGCCGCGAGCGAGACGCACAGGTCCTCGATGAGCGCCATGAACGTCGGGATCCGCACGTGCACCACGCCGGTGAACCCCGCGTGCGGGTACGACAGGGCGTAGTTGATCGGTGGCGCAACGACGGCCCCGACCTCGGTGGCGAGCCGCCGGGCCACCTCCTGCGGGATGAGGACGTCGGTCAGGAGCGGCCCGTGCGGTCCGTGCTGCTCGGTCGAACCTGTCGGCACGATGACGGTCTGGTGATCCTGCAGGAACGCCTGGAGCTCGGGGTCGGTCATCTCGCCCAGGAACACGGTCGGCGGCTTCATGGTGGCGTCCTCCTTGCCTCACATCACGCGATGGTGGTGGTGAGTTCCCCGATCCGTTCGATCCAGACCGACACCACGTCGCCGGCCTGGAGGTGTCGCTCCGGCCCCATGGGCCCATCGAGCCTCGCGGGCGTTCCGGTGGCGATGAGGTCGCCAGGTCGGAGCGTGACGTGGTGGCTGAGGTAGGCGATGACCTCCGCGATGGAGGTTCGCATGTGCGTCGTCCGGCCGTCCTGGATCGCGACCCCGTTGATCGTGCATCCGAGCCGAAGGTCGGCCGGGTCGAGCTCGTCGCGCGTCACGATCCACGGACCGACCGGGCAGAAGCCGGGCATCGACTTGCCGAGCAGCCATTGGTCGCCATCCAGCCACGGGTCCCGGGACGAGATGTCGTTGATGCATGTGTACCCGAACACATGCTCCATCGCGTCTTGCGCCGCGACGGAGGTCGCCGACGCGCCGACGACCACCCCGAGCTCGCATTCGGGATCCACGTTCGCGGTTATCGACCGGTCCCAGGTCAGCACCGTGCCGTGGCCGGCCACCGACGCGGTGGCCTTGCCGTAGATCAGGGGGCGGGCCGGGCGGCCGGCGTCAGGCTCTGCGGGCCCTTGGTAGTTCACCCCGACGGTGTAGATGGCCCCGGGATCCGGCACAGCCGGTTCGAACGCGACCTCGTCCAGTGACCGCCAGGCGGCGTCCGGCTGATTCGCGACCCACGCCCCGATCCGTCGCAGGCCATCGGCACCACTCCCCGCGACGGCTCGCAGCGAGGTGTCGAGGCCCGGGTCACCGGTGGCCAGCGGCAGGCACCGATCCTGGCGCACGACAACGACCGACGGCCGCGCATCGTCGACGATCGTGGCGAGTCGCATGGTCAGGCGCGTGCCGCAGGATCGGCCAGCAGCGGCGCCACGGCGGCACGCATGACGTCGGTCAGGCCGGCCACGCCGGTCCAGCGCTCGAAAGCGATCGCCGCCTGCGCGATGAGCATCTCGGAGCCATTCGCCGCCCGCAGGCCACGGGCTCTGGCGGCGGCGAGCAGCGGGGTCTCGGTCGGCACGTAGACGAGATCGAAGACGGTCCCCGTCCCCGGCAGCCCCTCGACCACGATGGTCGTCCCCGGATCCAGCATCCCGACGGTCGTCGCGTTGACCGCGAGGTCCGCCGACCGCAGCGCCGTCTCGTAGGCGGGGTCGGCCAGCGCGACGGCCATCCGGGAGCCCGTCCCCATGCCGGCGAAGCGCTCGACGAGCGCGATGGCGGACGCCGCCGTGCGATTCCCGACGGTCACTCGCGACGCGCCGGCCTGGAGGCATGCGAACACGACCGCATGAGCCGCGCCACCGGCCCCGGCCACCACCACGTCCGCGCCCGCGAGCGGTCGACCCATCGCGAGTTCCACGCCCACCCGGAAGCCGGGTGCGTCCGTGTTGAAGCCGACCAACCGCCCCTCCTCGGTCCGGACGACGTTGTTCACGGCACCGATGATCCTTGCCTCGTGCTCGACCTCGTCGACGAGGCCGGCCACCACGTGCTTGTACGGCGCGGTGACACCCAGCCCAAGCCAGTCCGGCCCGCGTGCCACCCGGACTGCCGCCTCCACGGCGTCCGGCTCGAGCTCCAGCAGGACGTAGCGCGCGTCGATGCCGGCCGCGTCGAACGCGGCGTCGTGCATGACCTGCGAGTGCCGCCGTTTCAGCGGTTTCCCGAGCAGCGCTACCCGTCGGGTCATCGCCAGGGGGTCGGCAGGCGACGGACGGGCCCTGCCGTCGCCGGGAAGGTCACGTTGGGGACGATCTCGTCGACCCATTGCCGGAGCTGCGCGGGATCGGGGGTCATCGTGTGCAGGAAGAAGTACTCGACGCCCGCGTCCACCCGCGCCTGGAGCGAGGCGACGATCTCGTCGGGCGTCCCGAAGAGGTAGACCGATTCGAGATAGGCAGGCCCGCGCTCGTTGCTCATCACCTTGAGGAACGCCCGGTGC
The DNA here is from genome assembly GCA_963764515.1 of uncultured Chloroflexia bacterium. GTDB lineage: Bacteria > Chloroflexota > Limnocylindria > Limnocylindrales > CSP1-4 > SPCO01. Next base: position 697,868 of record CAVXSS010000001.1, read on the forward strand.
TGCTCCTCCCGCGCCTTCGCCCGGTCGTTGGTGAGGACCAGGTGCAGGAAGTTCTCGTGCGCGACCAGGCAGTCCGACGGATCGCGTCCGGCCTCGCGGAAGGCCGCCTGGAGCTCCTGCCAGTCGCGGGCGATGTCCGGCGGCGGGCAGGTCGGCCGCGGGATCCAGCCGTCGGCCCTCACGGTCCGCGCCTTGACCGAACCGACGAACCGCGGCACGTCCGGCGACTTCGGGTCGGCCAGCTGCGACCCGCCGCCGATCCACAACAGCGGCCGCTGCGACGTCCGCGGCTCGATGAACACGTCGTCGACGTCGTAGTACGTGCCGTGGTAGGTGACGGTCTGGCCCTCGAGCAGCGGCATCATGATGTCGAGCATCTCATCGGTGCGCTTGCCGCGCTCCGACTTGTGCACGCCGACCGCCTCGTACTCGACCTCGTTCCAGCCCACGCCGGCACCGAGGATGACGCGGTTGTCCGAGAGGAACTGCAGCGTCGCCAGCTCCTTGGCCAGGATGACCGGGTTCCGCAGGGGCATGATCAGGATCGATGTCCCGAGCCGGACGCGCTCGGTCGCGCCGGCGGCCACCGCCAGGGTCGTCAGCGGCTCAAGCCAGTCGACGCTGTAGAAGCGCTTCGCCGCCAGCAGATGGTCGGTGATGAACAGTGAATCGAAGCCAAGCTCCTCCACTGTTCGGGCGAAGGCCTTGATGCCGCGAGCGCGCTCCGGCCCGTCGCCCTCCCAGACGTAGGACGGCAGAAACACACCGAACCGGCCCACGTCGGTCATGAACGATCCACCTCCGAATACACGAGGAGCGGCCTCAGCGGCCGTGATACTCCGGGTCACGCTTGTCGAAGAACGACGCGGCGCCTTCCAGCAGGTCGTCCGTCGCGAAGACGCGGTCCGACGCGTCGAGCTCGGCCGCCAGGCCGGCGTCGATGTCCGTCTCCATCGCCATGTCGATGAGGCGCTTGGCCTCGCGGACGGCCAAGGGTCCGCGCCGGGCGATCTCCTCGCCGATAGCCGTCGCACGAGCGACCGCTTCGCCGGCCGGTACGACCTCGTGGACCAGACCGATCCGCTCGGCCTCCGTGGCGGTCAGGACCTTGCCGGTCAGGATCAGCTCCTTGGCCCGAGCCGGCCCGACCACCCGCGGCAGGCGCTGGGTGCCGCCGGCGCCCGGCGTGACCGCGAGGCGGACCTCCGGCAGCCCGAGCAGGGCACGCTCCGAGGCGATGCGGAGGTCGCAACACAGGGCCAGCTCCAGGCCACCGCCGAGCGCGTTGCCCTCGATCGCGGCGATCGTCGGCATCGGCAGGTCCGCCAGGCGGTGCGCGACGCTCGACTCGAGCTCGTGACGCTCGCGACCGGCGAGGCCCCGCTGTGCCTCGAACTCACCGACGTGCGAACCGGCGGAGAAGGCACGCTCGCCGCGGCCGGTCACCACCACCGCACGGACGTCGCCCGCGGACGAGGCGGCCAGGCGTGCAAGCGCAGCCTCCAGCTCGTGGAGGAGCGCTCCCGTGATCAGGTTGAGCGGCGGGTTGACGAGCTCGAGGCGGGCGACGCGGCCGAGTTCGAGCGTGACGAGCTCGCTCACGACGTCGCTCCGAAGACCGCGGCCAGCCCCATCGGTCCGGTCGCGTAGAGGCGCGGGTCCATGGACCGCAGGTCCTCCGCGACGCGCGGCCGGAAGCCCATCTGGCCCAGGACGTCGCGCTCGACGTCGATGCCGGGCGCGACCTCGATCAGGACCAGGCCATCGTCCTCGAGGGCGAACACCGCGCGCTCGGTGATGTAGCGCACCTGCTGCCCACGCTCGCGCGCCAGGTGGCCGTTGAAGGAGATCTCGCGGACCCGCGGCACGAACTTGCCGAGGCTGCCCTCCTGCGCGATGCGGACGCCGCCGTCGATCTCGACCTGGAGGCCCCGCGCGGTCAGGGTGCCGACGAAGTTGATCCTGGGGGTCCGGGCGCTGATGTTGGGGAACCCACCAGGGCCGCGGACCCGCCCCTCGAACGCGTGGACGTTGACGTTGCCCACGGCGTCCACCTCCGCGAACGACAGGCTCGCCACGTCCAGCCCGCCGCCGTCGTAGAAGTCGAACATGTAGGGCTGGTCGATCATGGCCTGGTAGTTGAACCCGGCCCCGCCCTCGTTGCCCGCCACCGGGACGCCACCGAAGATGCCCTGCTCGACGGTGAGCACCAGCTGGTCGGTGATGCCCTCCTCCCAGGCGACGCGGCCGATGAGCTGACTGACCCCGAAGCCCAGGTTGCAGATCGCGCCCGGCGGGAACTCGAGCAGCGACCGCCGCGCGAGCACCTTGCGAACATCCAGCGGCAGCGGCGGCTCCGGTCGGACGGGGCGACGGATCGCCCCGGCGTAGTAGGGCGAGTCCCGCGTGATGTACGTCTGCCACTGGTCCGGATCGACGTAGACATGGTCGATCAGGGCACCTGGGACCTTCACGTCGCGCATCCGCAGACTGCCGCGCGTGGCGAGTTGGCGGACCTGCGCGATGACGATGCCGCCGCTGTTGCGCGCGGCCATAGCCATCGCGAGCATCTCGCCCTGGACAGCCTCGCCCTCCATCGTGAGGTTGCTGTCCTCGTCGGCGGTCGTCCCGCGGATGACGGCGACATCGATCGGGAAGGCGTGGTAGAGCAGCCACTCCCGATCGCGCAGGGTGACCACCTCGACGAGGTCCTCGGTCGTCTTGGCGTTCTGCTTGCCGCCGGTCTGGCGCGGATCGACGTAGGTCCCCAACCCCACCTGGGTGACCAGCCCCGGGCGTCCCGCGGCGATCTCACGCATGAGCTGGGACAGCACGCCTTGCGGGAACGAATACGACTCGATCTCGTTGGCCTCGACGAGCGCCCCGAGCCCTGGCTCGTTGCCGATGTTGCTGCCGATCGTCCGCCGTGCCAGCCCGGACAGACCGAGCTGCGAGAAGCCGCGGTCCGCGAAGTCGCCGATGCCGACGACGCGGACGGTGGTCAGGTCGCGCGGGCGGCCCTCCTCCGCGTAGACCGTCGCGAGTTCGTCGATGAAGCGCTGCGGGAGCGCGTGGCCGGCACCGGAGCCACCGATGACCACGGTGCTGCCGTCGCGGACCAGCCCGACCGCCTCCCGAACGTCGACGATCTTGGTCACGGCATGTAGCCTCCGGCATTCGGGTTGAGGGTCTGGCCCAGGAACAGGCCCGAGGCGTCGGACAGCAGGAAGATGACCGAGTCGGCCACCTCATCGGCCCGTCCGAACCGCCCGAGCGGCATGTCGCGCAGCCGCCGCTGGCCCTCCTCGCTCTCGACCAGCTCGGTGGTCATGCCGGTGACGGTCATACCCGGAGCCACGGCGTTGACGCGGATGCCGCGGGGCCCGAACTCGCGGGCCAGTGCCCGCGTGAACCCGATCAGCCCCGCCTTGGCCGCGGAGTAGGCCGCGGTCTCGGCGACGCCGATCTGCCCGAGCCGTGAGGCGACGTTGACGATCGCGCCACTGCCGCGCGCGACCATGGACGGCAACACGGCGCGGCAGGTATGGAACGCGGCGGTCAGGTCGGTCCGGATCACGGCATCCCACTCGGCCGGCTCGATCTCGAGGAACGGGCCGACCAGGGTGAGCCCGGCGTTGTTGACCAGGGCGTCGACCCGACCGAAGTGCGCGATGACGTGGCCGACGAGCCGTTCCGCCTGGCGACCGTCGCCGATATCCGCGGCGAAGGCCCGGCTCTCGACGCCGGCGCTCCTGGCACGCTCCACGACGAGCTCGGCGGCCTCGGCCGACCGGAGGTAGTGGACCGCCACGGACGCGCCCTCGGCCGCCGCCTTCACGGCCACCTCGGCGCCGATCCCGCGGCTGCTGCCGGTGACGAGAACGACGCGACCGGTCAGCCTCCCGCCCATCAGGCCGCCCCCGCGGTCGTTCGCCGAGCGGCGACCACCCGGGGCAGCGCCGACGCTGGCGGCGGAGCCGTCGACTCGCGCACGACCAGCTCGGTCGGCAGCACCACCCGGCGCGGTCGCGTGCCGGCCAGCTGGCGCTCGGCGAACTCGAAGCCACGGCGGCCGATCTCGTGGAGCGGCAGCCTGACGGTCGACAGCCCGGGCGTGGCCATGGCGGCTGTCTGGATGTCGTCGAAGCCGGCGACGGAGACCTCGCTCGGGACGGAGATGCCGAGCCCGGCCAGGCGTTGCAGCGCGCCCAGGGCGAGCAGGTCGTTGGCCGCGCACACGGCGGTGAACGGCACGGCGCCGGCCAGCAGCGCGTCGATGGCGAGCGCGCCGCCATCGCGGTTGAACCCGGTACTCAGGACCAGGCGATCGTCGAACGGGATGCCTGCTTCGGCTAGCCCGCGGCGATACCCATCCAACCGCTGGCGTGCGACGAACAGCGTGGTCGGGCCGGCCAGGAAGGCGATGTGCCGATGCCCCAGTCGGACGAGTTCGGCCACCATCGTCGCGATGCCGCCGGCGTTGTCCACGCCGACCTCGGCCTCCCCGCCGGCGTGGGGCGACAGGTGGACCACGGCCGCGCCGTAGCCCCGCATCGCGGCGACGTGCTTGCGCATCCGGGCATTGAGTACCGGGTCGTCGAGCCCGCTGCCGGCGAAGATGAGGGTCGCCGCACGCATGGAGCGCAGCAGGCGGACGTACGAGTCCTCGCGCTCGGCGATGCGGTCGGAGCTGCAGGTGATGACCAGGTAGCCGCCGGGCGCCGCTGCGTCCTCGACGCCGCGGACGACCTCCGAGAAGTACGGATCGGTGATGTCGTGGACGACGACCCCGACGACCGGGATGTAGCTCTTCAGCAGGCCCCGGGCGAGGGCGTTCGGGACGTAGTCCAGCGTCCGGGCCGCATCGAGGACCCTGGCGCGCGTTCCGGCACTGACCGCGTACGGGGCCGCGGAAACGACGCGAGACGCCGTGGCCGGCGAGACGCCCGCCAGCCTCGCGACATCAGTGATCGATGCCATCAGAAGGGGAACGGCGGCGGCTCGTCGCGCACCGTGACCCACTGCCAATCAGTCAGGGTGTCGAGGCTTGCCTCGCCGCCATAGCGGCCGCCGTTGCCGGAGTCGCCCATCCCGCCGAACGGGATGATCGCCTCATCGTTGAGCGTCCCGTCGTTGACGTGGACCATGCCGGTCCGCATCCGGTCGGCGAACGCGAGCCCGCGCGACGTCGAGCGCGTGTAGATCGACGCGACGAGCCCGTACGCGCTGGCGTTGGCCAGGGCGATCGCCTCGTCGTCGGTATCGAAGACCGTGATCGGCGCGACAGGGCCGAAGATCTCGTCGGTGAACGCCGGCATGTCCGACGTGACCGAGGTGAGCACGGTCGGCCGGTAGAACAGGCCCTCATGGGTGGCACCCTCGTTCACGACGGCCCCCGCCGCGATCGAGCGCTGGACGATCCCATCGACGCGGGCGAGCTGCTTCTCGTTGACGATCGGCCCGAGCTGGACATCCTCGCGATACGGGTCGCCCGTGCGCAGCCGCTTCGCCTTCTCGGTGAGGGCCGACACGTACGCGTCGGCCACACGGCGGTGGACGAGATGGCGGCCGGCCGCGAAGCAGACCTGACCCTGGAACTGGAACGCGGAGAAGGCGCCGGCCGCTGCGGCGGCATCGAGGTCCGCGTCGTCGAGGACGATGAACGCGTTGTTGCCACCGAGCTCCAGCGACACCTTCTTCAGCATGCCCCCGGCCAGCTGGCCGACCCGCCGCCCGACGGCAGTGGAACCGGTGAAGGACACGACCGGGATGTTCGGGTCGGTCACGAGCGCCTCGCCGACGTCGGCCCCACCGATCACGACCTGGAGCAAGCCTTCGGGCAGGCCCGCCTCCCGGAAGACCGCCGCGAACATCGCGCCGCCGACGACGGGGGTCTGCGGGTCCGGCTTCAGGACGACGGCGTTGCCGAGCGCCAGCGCCGGCGCGACGACTCGCATGCCGAGCACCGATGGCGAGTTCCACGGCGTGATCACCCCGGTGACGCCGACCGGGACGCGGCGGACCATGGACAGCCGCCCCTTGACGGCCGACGGCATGAGGGAGCCGTAGGGCTGGGACGGCAGCGTCGCCGCGTTGAGGATCTCGTGGTAGGCGAAGGTCGATTCGTGGTGCATCTTGCTGTGCGAGGCGCCGGTCTCGCGCTGCGTCCAGGTACCGAACTCGTCGCGGTTCGCCTCGTAGATGTCGGCCGCCTTGCGAAGGATCCGGACCCGCTCCTGGTAGGTCGTGGCGGCCCACGCCGGCTGGGCATCCTTCGCGGCCGCAGCGGCCCGCGCGACGTCGCCCGGGGTCGAGCCCGCGACGGTCAGGAGGTGCCGGCCGGTCGCGGGCTCACGGTCCTCGAGGGGCTCGCCGGTGCCCGGTCGCCAGTCCGCCAGGAACGGGTCCAGCCAGCTCCGCGTGGCGAGTCCGGCCATGTCATGTCCTCCTGCTGCTCGGGACGCGTGAACCGATGGCGAGATCAGTCTTCCGGGATCGTGGCTCGTCGACCCGTCGCCGGGTCTCGCCAGATCGGCCCTCGCGCCAGGACCTGATCGGTGAGTCCTTCCTCCAGGTACGCCGGGTACTGCCACGAGTAGAGGGTCTTGGCCTGCTGGCCGGGATAGCCGAGCCGCTCGCGAACGTCCTTGTCCGTGTAGTAGCCGCCGACGACCACGAGCAGCAACGCCGCGTGGTGGTCCGGCTCCTCGCGCTCGAGTCGCGCGAGGCGCGCGGCCGGGTCGTCCCCGAGCTCGGGCCGCAGTGCCGCCTGGAGCGGCTCCGCGAGATCCGGGCGGGCGCCAAGCACGAACCGGAGCCGCGCCTCTCCGACGACTGCACCGGCAGACGGCATCCCATGGGCCTCCGGGATCAGATGGTCGGCGAGCGCGGCGAGCGCGGCTCGACGGTCCGCGTCGATCACGGGCAGCGGATCCGATGACATGGCCGGTCGGGCGGCCCCGCCGCTCATGCCGGCACCTGCTGGTCGAACCGCGTCTCGACCATGTGGTCCGCGGCTCGCAGGGCGAGCGCGCAGATCGACGACGTCGGGTTCACCCCGGCCGAGGTGACGAAGCTGCTGCCGTCGACCACGTACAGGTTGGGGACGTCGTGGGTCCGATTCCAGCGGTCGAGCACCGAGGTCGACGGATCGTCGCCCATCCGGGCGGTGCCGAGCAGGTGCCACCCCGAATAGCGCATCAGGCGGTCGACCTCGATGGTGTGCGCACCGGCCTCGAGGAGCGACTCCGAAGCCCGCTCGATGTGGAAGTCCAGCATCCTGCGGGAGTTCTCCGACACCGCGTAATGGATCTCGGGTGCCGGGATACCCGAGGAGTCGGTCAGGCTCGATGACAGCGTCAGGTGGTTGGATTCGTCTGGCAGGTCCTCGCCGAACAGGCCCCAGTTGGCGCCGCGCCCCAGGTGCGAGCGGACGTGGAGATGGTGGTCGGCACCCCACGCCTGCGATCCGGCCCGGCTCGGCAGGGCCGCGTTGATCGGCCCGAACGTCGGGGCCAGCCCCCATTTGGCGCCCCGGACGAAGCCCCGCTTCTCCTCGGTCTCGTAGAACTCGAAGGATTCGATCGAGCAGCCGAACTGGCCCTGCCAGCTCTCCAGGTCCTCGCCGAACAGCCCTGCGACGTTGGCGAACGGATGCATCATCAGCCGGCGGCCGACGAGCCCCGACGAGTTGGCCAGGCCATCGGGGTGCTTCGGCGACGCGGACAGCAACAGGAGCCGGGCCGTGCCGATCGCGTTGGCCGCCAGGACGACGACCCTGGCGGGTTCGAAGTGCTCGCCGCCGTCGCGGTCGAGCCAGGTGGCCCCTGTGACCAGGCCGGCGTCGTTCGTCTCGAGGCTGCGGACCCGGGCTCCCGTCTCGAGCCGGGCTCCGTTCGCGATCGCCTTCGGCCAGTGGGTCAGGTCCGTCGACGCCTTTGCGCCTTCCGCGCATCCCTGTTGACAGGTGCCGCGCTGCACGCATGGACGGCGTCCGTCGTAGGGCACCGACAGGATCGAGTTGGGTTCTGGCCACCAGTGCCAGCCCAGCCGGGTGTGGGCGCGGGCGACCTTGAGCCCGCCGGCGCCGATCGGCAGCGGCGGAAGCGGCGGGTCCTCGCCCCCGGCAGGGTAGGCGGGGTCGCCGCCCATGCCCGACACTCCGAAGTCGCGGTCGGTCCGCTCGTAATAGGGGCGCAACTCGTCATAGGTGAGCGGCCAGTCGTCTGCGACCCCATCGAGCGAGCGGACCCGGAAGTCCGAGGGCAGCATGCGCGGCCACGCCCCGGCGAAGATCAGCATCGAACCCCCGACCGCCGAGTACATCAGCGGCGAGACCGGTGAGTCGGCCTCGTCGATCGGGTAGTCCTCGGGCAGGCCTCGGATGTTCGGGCTCGTGGACCACTGCTTGCGCATCGTGAGCTCCCAATCGAGCTCGGCGCCGCGGTACTCCGCCTTGTCGTGCCAGTCCCCCTGTTCGAGGCACACGACCCTGAAACCCGCAGCCGACAGCCGTCGCGCCACGACCCCACCGGACGCGCCGGCGCCGACGATGAGGACATCGGCGGGTTCGGTGGCCAAAGGCGGACTCCTTCCCTCGGCATCGGCCGTGACTCTCAGCGTGACGAAGCCTGTCCCCGGTTTCGCGGTCTGCGCAGCGTATAGCAAAGCTTATCTATCGGGCCCGCCTCAGCGCACAGTGAGACGCGTCGGTCAACTTCGCCGGTACACGCCGATGAGCGTGGCGCTACCGATCGTGTGGCCTTTCACGGCCGAGCGGAGCGTGTCCGCCGTCCCCGCGTCCCCGACCGTCGTCTCCTCGTCAAGGGCCAGCAGTTCGAAGACGTAGTGGTGCGTTCCGGACGGCGGACACGGTCCGTTCCACCCGTTCCGCCCGAAGCTGTTGCGCCCCTCGTGGAACCCCGAGGTGCCGCCGGATGCGCCCTGCGGGAGGCCGCCCGCGGCGGGATCGATCGCGAAGGCGACCCAGTGGGTGAACCCTCCCGCGTCGGGGTCAGTGACGAGAAGGGCCAGCGACACTGTCCCGGCGGGGATGTTCGACCAGGCGAGCGGAGGCGAGGTATCGGCACCGTCGCAGGTGTTCTGGCGAGGCATCGACCCGTCGGGCTCGAATGCGGGACTGGTCAGGGTCAAGGGACCCGCCGGGGTCGGGGAGGGAACGGGGGAACGCACGGCCGCCTCCGATGGTGTGACGACTGGGGCCTCGGACGGGACGACCGACGCCGACCCAGCCGACCCAGCCAGCGGCGGGGCCGGCGAGGCTGATGTGGCGCGCTCGGTCGAGGCCGTCGGCCCGGCGCAGGCGGTGATGAGCGTAGCGGCCAGCACAGCGATCGGAAACCGAAGCCCGCCAGGACCACCTCCAACGCCACGGACCATCGCGAGATCGTGGCGCGCCGGGTCGAAACACGCAACCCGATGCCCGGAGGCTGGGCGGCAAGCGCTGCGTCGCTCCCGTCAGGAACGCGAGAGGATCGCCGCCGCCGACTCCCGAAGCAGGCCGACCTCGGCCAGGACGCCCGCGAGGTGGGCTCGCTCGGCGTCACCGAGCGGCATCAGCGGACGGCGCACATGCGCCGCATCGAGCACGCCCAGGATCCGCAAGCACTCCTTCAGCCGGACCCGGTAGTCGCCGACCGGTCTCGCGAACACGACGTCGGCGAGGCGTTGCACCCTTCGGCCGAGGACCCTGGCGTCGTCGATCCGACCGGCATTCCACGCGTCGATCATGTCGACCTGCTCGCGCGTCATCACGGCGCCGAACCCGATGAGCGCACCGGTGGCGCCGAGCATGAACGACTCCAGGATGAAGTTGTCGTTGCCGGTCAGGAGCGTGATCGGCCGCGGCAACTCGGCGATGAGGCGCGCGGTGTCGACGAAGCGCCGCGCGTCGAACGAGGCCTCCTTGATCGCGATCACCCCCTCGACCGAGGCCATGGCCCGCAGCGTGTCGGGTTCGAAGTTCAGGCCGGCGAGCGCCGGTTGGAGCTGGAACAGGATGAGCGGCAGTCCGACCTCGGCGATCGCCTCGTGGTAGTTGACCGGGACCCGGACGTCGAGTGGTTCGCTCAGGTAGGCGGGGATCGGGAACACCAGCAGCGCATCGGCGCCGGCCGCCTTGAAGTCGGTCGCCTGTCGCACGGCCGCGTCTGTCGATGGCCCGGCGAGGCCGGCCACGATCGGGAGGTCGGTCACCTCTCGCACGACGCGCAGGACGCGGACCTTCTCGTCATGCGTGAGATGGGGACCCTCGCCGGTGTCGACATTGATCGCGAGTGCGACCGGTCCCTGGCCGGCGATCCAGCCGATGTAGGAGCGCAAGGAGGGCTCGTCGATGCTGCCGTCGGCGTGCATCGGCAGGACCGTTGCCGGGATCAGTCCATTGAGGTTCAGGGTCATGGCCCCTCCGAGTCGTCGGTCCGCGGCCGGCGGACGCGCCTCATCTTATCGGGGCTGGACCGAGCTCCGCGCCTGACGCGCCCGCGACCGCGCGACCACCCTCAGGCGATCACCTCGTAGCCCTGGATCTCGCTGCCTTCGTGGAGCGCCTGGAGCGCCGGCTGGAGCGCCTGGTGGACCTCCGAGGTGCGCCAGCCCGCCGAGCCGTCGGCGTCAGCGAAGCGGAGCACCATCTGGTAGCGGGTCTCGCTGTCGGCTTCGCGAAGCAGCTCCGCGCTGATGAACCCCGGCGACTTCGCCATCGGCGGTCGGTACTCGTCGGTGAAGAACCGTTCGAAGTCACCGGTCTTGTCGGGGTGGACGTTGAACGTGATGTGTCGTTCGATCACTGGGGATCCTCGGCTTCGGTCGGGTGAACGCAATCCTCGTGAATTGGTCTTACCAGTTGACCACTATACCAAGCGTGACTACGATATCGCGGGACGCGAACGAAGCTGGGAGTGCACGCCTCTTGACGCGAGATCGTCGCGACAGCGCCGCCGATGATGATGGCAGAGCCGGTTCGGAGACCCGGTTCGCGATCGTCTCGCGGAGCACGCTGCCCGAGGAGATCGCCAACCGGATGCTCAGGCAGATCAAGGAACAGGAGCTGCGACCCGGCGACAAGCTCCCGGCAGAGCGCCAGCTCGCCCAGCTGATGAACGTGAGCCGGCCGGTCCTGCGCGAAGCGCTCCGGGCGCTCGCCCTGATGCGGGTCGTCGATATCCGCCAGGGTGACGGGACCTACATCACCTCGCTCGAGCCCGAACAGCTGATCTCGCACCTCGATTTCGTGTTCCCCAAGGACAGCGTCGCCCTCGTCGAGCTGCTCGAGGCGCGTCGGGTGGTCGAGGCGGGCAACGTCCGCCTCGCGGCCCAGCGGATCACCGAGGCCGACTTCGTCGAACTGGAAACGCTCGTGCTCTCCCTCGAGAACGTCATCGACGATCCCGACCGGTTCAGCGAGCTCGACATCACGCTGCATATCGCGGTGTGCGCCGCGGCCGACAACTTCCTGCTCCTCCAGTTCATGAACATCGTCAGCACACTCGGCAGGGTGAGCCGGGAGCGGACCGGTGGCCTCCGATCGGTGCGGGAGGCCGCTCTGCGCGATCACCGGCAGCTCCTCGAGGCACTGCGCGCTCACGACCCGGATGCGGCCGAGCAGGCCATGCTGCGCCACCTCGATCACGTCGAGGCGGGGCTGCGGTCGGCGATCGACCCCGAAGGGGAGCCGGCGCTGGCGGGGGGCGGATCCCGGTGAACATCAGCGGCAGCCGGACCCTGGACGCTCCGCGCGAAGCCGTGTTCGCCGCGATCTGCGACCCGGATACGCTCCTCGCAGTCATCCCCGGCTGCAGCGAGATCGAACAGGTCGGCGATGCCGAGTACCGCGGGCGGATCTCCGTCCGGCTGCCGGGAATCGTCGGCTCGTACCGAACGGTCGTCAAGCTCGTCGATGCCGACGCCCCGACGTTCGGTCGGCTCCAAGGCGAAGTGGTGGGCCCGCTCGGCTCGATCAGGGGAGATGCCACGTTCCGCCTCACCGGCTCCGGTGGCAGGACGACCGTCGATTACGACGGACAGGCGACGATCGACGGGCCGCTGGCCCGACTCGACAGCCGCTTCGTGGAGGGACTGGCCGGCTCGCTGATCAACCAGGGCCTGGGCAGCCTCAACGCGCGGCTGCAGCACGATGCGTCGGCCGGCATCGCGGAGGGCGACGGGCCGGTGACCGGGGAGACACGAGCGTGACCGTCGCGAACTACTTCCTGCCTCGTTCCGTGCCGGAGGCGCTTGACCTGCTGGAACGCCACGGCCCGGGCTTGCTGGTGATGGCGGGCGGGACGGTCGCCATGCCGCTCATCAACGAAGGCCTCTCCCTGCCCGAGGCGGTGATGGGCCTGCGCCGGACCGGCCTCGACGGGCTCGAACACACCGACAGCACGCTGCGGATCGGCGCCACGGCCACCTTGACCCAGCTGCTCGACCAGCGCGCCGTGCCGATGCTGACGGAGGCGGCGCGGAGCACCGCCAGCTGGTCCGTCCGGAACATGGCCACGGTCGGGGGCAACCTGTTCACACCACCGCCCGGCGGCGACGTCGCGGTCGCCCTGCTGGCCCTCGACGCCACCGTGACCCTGGCGGGCCCAACGGGCGAGAGGACCCTCCCGTTGGCCGACTTCTACACGGGGTTCATGACCAACCAGATGGCGCCCGACGAGCTCCTCGTCGGGCTGCGGGTGCCGGTCCGGAGCGAACCGACCGCGTTCGTCAAGTTCGGCCGCAAGCACGCGAACACGCCGGCCGTCGCGACGGTCGCCACCCGCCTCGAGTGGGTCGGTGGCCGCATCGCCGACGCGCGCATCGCGCTGGGCGCCGTCGGGCCGCATCCCATCCGGGCGACGAACGCCGAACGATCGCTGGCCGGTTCGAGCCTGGGGCCGGAGGCGATCGCTGAGGCCGCGGCCGCCGCGGCCCAGGAGAGCGAACCGTTCACGGACGCCATCGCCACCGAGTGGTATCGGCGACGGATGGTCGAGCTCTTCGTCGGCCGAGCGCTGGAGCAGATCGCTCCGCAGCTCGAGCGGGAGGATCGCTGATGGCGTCGACGATCGTGACGTTCGAATTCGGCGGCCGCGAGGTCGAGGTCATGGTCACGCCCATGACGACGCTCCAATCGGTGCTGCGGACGCAGCTCGGCGCGACGGCCACCAAGGAGGGTTGCCGACAGGGTGGCTGTGGCAGCTGCACCGTCCTCGTCGACGGTGAGCCGATGTTGTCCTGCCTGCTGCCGGTCGAGGACATCGCCGGGCGCCGAGTGACGACGCTCGAGAGCCTCACCCCGGCCGAGGGGCTCCACCCGATCCAGGCGGCGTTCCTGGAGAACAACGCGTTCCAGTGTGGCTATTGCACACCGGGCATGGTCATGCTCACCAAGGCGTTGCTCGACCACGATCCCGCCCCGAGCGCCGACGAGATCGATCTCGCGCTGACGGGCAACGTCTGCAGGTGCACGGGGTACACGCCCATCGTCCGGGCCATCGGCGCCGCGGCCGAGGCGATGGCCGACGGTGATGGAGGACCGGCGCGATGACCTCGCCCCTCAACGTCGTCGGGCAGTCGGTCGGCCGGAGCGACGGGATCGGCCACGTGACCGGACGGACGCAGTTCACGTCCGACCACGTCTTCCCGGGCATGCTCCACCTCAAGATGGTCCGGAGTCCGCTCCATCACGCGTGGATCAAGGGCATCGACCTGTCCGACGCCGAGCGAGTCCCCGGGTTCGTCCGGGCGCTGACCGCGAGCGATGTCCCGCACAATCGGTACACGATCCTCGGGCTCATCGGGGTCGAGCCGGAAGAGGAGTTCGTTCTAGCCGAGGATCGCGTCCGCTTCAAGGGCGAGGCGATCGTGGCCATCGTGGCCGAGACCGAGGAAGCGGCCTACGAGGCGGTCTCGAAGGTCCGCCTCGATCTCGAGGAGCTGCCCGCGGTCTTCGACGTCGAGGAGGCGCTCAAGCCGGGCGCGCCGATCGTGACCCACTGGGGCAACAACACGTTCATGTACGAGGGCCATCCCTGCCGGCGGGTGCGCCTCGGTGACGTCGAGGCGGCGTTCGGGCAGGCCGACCACATCGTCGAAGGCGTCTACAACACCAGCCCGATCGAGCAGGCCCCGACGGAGACCACCGGATGCATCGCCGTGCCGGAGGCTAACGGTCGCTACACCGTCTACACGAACACCCAGGCCCTCTACTTCAGCCTCGACAACACCTCGATCATCCTGCAGGTCCCGGGCAACCGGCTCCATTTCGTCGGCGGGACGGTCGGGGGTGGCTTCGGTGGCAAGGTCGACGTCATCGTCGAGCCGATCGCCACCCTCGCGGCCATGAAGACCAACCGGCCGGTGCGGTTCACCTACAGCCGCTCCGAGGAGATGCAGGTCTCGTCCACCCGCAGCGCGTGGCGCATCTACATGAAGGACGGGGTCACGAGCGATGGCCACATCATCGCCCGCAAGGTGACGAGCTACGCGGACTGCGGGGCGTACAGCCGGCAGACGCCCTACGCGCTGACCAAGCACGCCGCCAACGCCGCGGGTCCGTACGCGATCCCGAACGTCTCGATCGACGCGTACTGCGTGTACACGAACCGCCAGCCGAGCAGCGCGATGCGCGGGTTCGGGATCACGATGGCGTCGTTCGCACTCGAGGTCCAGATGGACAAGATCGCCGAGGCCGTTGGCGTCGACCCCTGGACGATCCGCTTCCTCAACGCGTATCGCAACGGCGATATGAAGCCGCATCGGAAGCTGGCCGAGGACGCGACCCTCATCGAGACGATGCAGGCCGCTGCCGTGCTTGTCGGGCACGAGCTGCCCGCCGAGTTCAAGGCGATGACCTCGGCGCCACGCGTTGCCGGCCGGGCGGAGGGCGGGTCGCGATGACCAGGTTGCGTGGCACGGGGATGGCCGTCGTGAACTACCCGACCGGCATGAACCTCGGCGGCGATCCGTCACAAGCCCTCGTCCATGCCACGACCAGTGGCTCGTTCGTCGTCACGCTCGCCGCGACGGATCTCGGTCAGGGCCTGCGAACGGTCATCGGCCAGATCGCGGCGGAGACGCTCGGCGTCGCGTTCGAGGAGATCGTCGTCGACACCGCGGATACCGACACGGGCCCCCACGACATGGGCACGTTCGCCAGCCGTGCCACGCATCGCGTCGGCAACGCGGTGATCATGGCGGCGAAGGAGGCGCGCCAGTCCCTGCTCGACGTGGCCGCCGAAGAGCTCGAAGTCCGAGCGGATGAGCTCGAGACCGATGGGCAGGGCAACCTCATGGTCAAGGGCGTGCCGGCACGATCGGTGCGGGTTGCCGACATCGCCTCGATGGCCCAGTTCAAGTACGGCAGGACGATCGCCGGGCGCGGCAGCTACATGAAGCCCAGAAGCCTCGTCGACCCGGAGACCGGCGCGATGGATCCCGACTCGACGGAAGCGCACGCCTGCACGGTTGCCGAGGTCGAGGTCGACACGGACACCGGCGAGGTCACGGTGCTCAGCATCAAGAGCGCGTACGAGGTCGGGCGCCAGGTCAATCCGACGCTCGTCGGGGGCCAGATCGGAGGCGGCGCCTGGATGGCCATGTCCCACGCCCTGTACGAGACGACCGCGCCGTACTACCCGTCGACCGACCACAGCCCGAAGGACTTCAGCGAGTACCTGATGCCGGGCACGTTGGAGCTGCCGGAGATCGAGTCCGTCGTCCTCGAGATCCCCTCCTCGAACGGTCCGTACGGCGTCAAGGGCGTCGGCGAGATGACCGCGAATTCACCCATCCCGGCCATCGTCAATGCGATCTACCACGCCACGGGCGTCCGGATCGACGAGCTCCCGGTCACGCCGGAGAAGATCCTTCGAGGCCTCGACGCCAAGGCGGCCGAGCCGTCCTGACACGCAGTAGGGAGGGCCTATATGGGGCAGATCACCACCTGGGACGAGTTCCCGACTGTCGAATACGTGCCCGGTGTCTTCCGCCAGACGATCTCGGGCGAGAAGACGATGCTGACGCGGATCGTCTACCGCGGCGGCGTCGTCGTCCCCGACCACAGCCATCCGGCCGAGCAGCTGATGCTCGTCGAGCAAGGGCGCCTGTGGGCCAAGGTCGGCGGCGAGGAGTCCGAGGTCGGCCCGGGTTCGCTGCTCGTCATCCCCTCGGACTGGGTCCACGCCTTTCGCCAGCTCGGCGAGGAGGATGTCGTCTTCTACGAATGCTTCGCCCCGATCCGCCTCGAGTACCTCATCGGGTTCAAGGGCCCGGACCCATCACTCGCGATGATGAAGAAGGCGCTCGCCGCGGAGTAGGACCGAGGCTCCTACCCTCGCCGAAGCCTATCGAAACGGCGCAAGCGCCGAGCTCCGGTGCGTTGACGCGGGCTTGCGACTGGCCTATTCTCGATAATCGATCAAACGACGGTTCGCCGCCCGGAAGGAGCGCGATGAGGCCACTCGAGATGTTCAGCCTGGAAGGGCGCGTGGCTCTCGTTCCTGGCGGCGGAGGTGGCATCGGGTCGGCGCTGGCCGAGGCATTGGCCGGTGCCGGGGCAAAGGTGGCGGTGGCCGGCCGGACCCTCGAAAGGTGTGAGGCGACCGTCGCGCTCGTGAAGGCCGCTGGCTCCGAGGGCCTCGCGATCACGGCGGACGCGACGAGCGAATCCGACGCCGATCGGATGGTCGCGGAGACACTCGCCCGGTTCGGTCAGATCGACATCCTCGTCAACGCCGTCGGCGGCGGGGCGGGCAAGGCCCTCCACCCGGCCGAGGAGTACCCCAGGTCCGACTGGGACTGGATCATGGAGCTGAACGTCCGGAGCACGATCGTGCCGACGCAAGCCGTCGTCCGGGCGATGATCGAGCGGGCCCAGGGCGGACGCATCCTCAACATCTCGTCGGTGCGCGGCAACCTCGGGATCAATGCCGGCTATTCGGCCTATGTCGCGGCCAAGGGCGCCATCAGCTCGCTGACCCGCCAGTGGGCGACGGAGTGGGCGAAGTACGACATCCGCGTTAACGCCATCATGCCGACGTTCGTCGACACGCCCCAGGTGGCCACGCTCCTCGCGGACCCGGCGTTCAAGGCCGGCATCGTGAGCCGGATCCCCCTCGGTCGCGTGGGCGAGACCCACGATCTGATCGGCCCGGCCATCTTCTTCTGTTCCGACGCCACATCGTTCGTGACCGGCCAGATCCTCGGGATCGACGGCGGCCTCACCGCGACCCAGTAGTTCGAGGAGCTACGTCCGCCATGCCAGCAACCACCATCGATCTCGAGCGCGTCACCCCGAACATCTTCACGACGACCAAGCTTCGGGGCTGCAACCCCAGCTTCGTGACGACTTCCGACGGAGTCGTGGTGATCGACACACCGCAGCTGCCCACGCGGGCCGTCGCGATGCGCGCCGAGGCGGAATCGCACGGCCCGATCAGATTCCTCGTCAATACAGAGCACCACGTCGACCACATCTTCGGCAACTACTGGTTCAAGGGCGTGCCGGTCGTCGAGCACCAGGGCGTGTACGACAACTTCATGGTGGTGACCCCCGACCTCGACCCGTATGCCTACGCGCTGGAGGCCGTGCCGACCGACGATCCGGAGGCAGTCCCGATCGTCCCTGACCGCGACACCTATTACGCCGATCCGAACAAGGGCACGATCGTGTTCACCGGCGACCTGACGCTCCACGTCGGCGACCACACCTTCAACCTGCTCCACACGCCCGGCCACACGCCAGGCCAGCTCGCCGTCCACGTGCCCGAGGAGCGCGCGGTCTTCACCGGCGACACGATCTTCAACGAGTGCCAGACATGGCTGATGACCTCGAACGTCGACCAGTGGCTCGAGGCCCTAGAGCGGATCCGCCAGCTCGACGTCGACTACCTCATCCCCGGCCACGGGCCGGTCACGAACCTCAAGTACGTCGACACGCAGCGTGCCAACCTGCTCGACTGGAAGTCGGCGGTGGCCGACGCGGTGGCCAAGGGCTGGACCCGCGAGGAGACCATCGAGCGCGTGCGGTTCGACGAGCGCTACCCGGTCGACGTCGGGCAGGGCTACATGATGGATCACATCCAGACCAAGAACGCCGGCTCGCTCTGGGACAAGTTCACCGCGCTCGGGTACGCGAAGGGCCGCTGACTCCGGTCCAGGCCTGCGGCGATCCGGCGACGATCGAGCGCTGCTCACCGGCCGCGGTCGCAGGCGTCGAGGGCTCGGACGCCGGCCGTCGGCCAGCGTCGGCAATGTCACCCGGTCCGGAGATTAGGTCTTCTGCTCCGCCGTGAACGGGGGCGTCAGCTCCCGAAGGGACGTCTCGCAGTCGGCGACATCCTCGCGTGCGCACGAGAGCCAGAGCGCCCACGGTCCCAGTTCCGTGGCGATGTAGTACTGCAGGTGGACGAGGTCCTCTTCGCCTGGGCCGGCGCTCATCATCTCCAGGCGGAGCGCTTCGCCGAGCTTCAGGTAGACGCGCCCAAGGGAGCGGATCCGCATCTCGGTGGCATTGGGATGCATGCCAGTTCGCCATCGGCTGAGCGGCGACGCAAGCGACTCGGTCATCCTTCTCCTCCCGCTCCCTTCGCTGGACCTGCATGGAGCACGTACCGCGAATCGCTACCCGAGCATCAGCGTCTCCGCGTCCGAGGAGCATACGCCCCGGTCCCTGTCGAGGACTCACGCGCGGCGTGAGAGCACGTCGTTCTCGGCGAGTATCACCTCGCCCGCTGACCGACAACTAGGCGCGCCCGGCGGCAACCTCGTCGGCGCGGTTGCGGCCGGCGAGCTGGATGAGGTCCTCGTGCAGCTCGAACCAGACCCCGTGATAGCTGTCGACGCGCGGAGAGGCGACGAACCGGCCGTCGCCACCCACGGCCCCTTCGATCGCGCGGCCGAGCCGAACGCCGTAGTCGGCAAGCCGCGGGCAGCCCGCCTCGAGCGGGGTGAGCCAGGCGATCGCTTCGGCATGGATCGCCGCGAGGCGTTCGAGGACACCGCGGTCGTAGTCGGCGTCCGAGTGATCGTTGACGACCTGCGCGGCAACGTCGCGGAGCTGCCAGGCGGTCACGACCTCCTTGACGCGGTGGTCGAAGTCGATGAAGGCATCGAGCGCCGCCGTCGCCCGCTCGATGCCCCAAGCCTCCTGCTCGGCGTCGCGCAGGGCGTCTGCGCGAGCCGTCCCCGACTCGGTCAGTCGATAGGCGCCCGCGATCATCGCCACGAGGCCGTCGACGACTAAGTGGTCGAGGATCGGCGCAATCGCGTCGAGTGTCGAAAGCGTCACGTCGACCACGCCCTGGGTCTGGGCGAACCCCTTGATCGCGATCGCACGGACACAGTCGTCGGGTGTCACCTTGCGACCCGCGGCGGGCACGCTCGCCAGGTCCGCCGCGGCTGGCTCCTCGCCGACGGCGATCCCGAGCTCCTTGGCCCAGGCGAGCAGGGTCCGCGCCTCGGGAACGATCTCGGTCGTTCCCGGAATGGAACCCTCGAACACCCCGCCGGTGCTGCCGTCGATGGTGATGACATCGCCGGATCGCAGGACCCGCTCGCCGACGACGACCTGGCCGTCGCGGACCTCGATCCCGGTCGCTCCGACCACGGCAGGGATGCCCCAACCACGGGCCACGACCGCTGCGTGGCTCGCCATGCCCCCGAGCGACGTCAGGATCCCGGCCGCCCTGGCCATCCCATGCACGTCATCGGGCGAGGTCTCGGCCCGGACGAGGATGGGCGCCTGCCCAGCCTCCGCCGCTTCCTGGGCCGCCTCCGGACTGGTGACGATGGGACCGCTCGCCATCCCCGGGGACGCCGGCAGGCCCGTCGCGAGCGGAAGGACGAAGCTGCTCCGGGCGCTGGTCGTCGTCGGCGGATGGGCGAGCAGCGGCGCGACCCGCTCGACCGCGACCGCGCGCGAGACCGGGAACGTCTCGTCCTCGGCCATGTCGAGCGCGATCCGCAGCGCGGCCTGGGGACTCCGCTTGCCGACCCGGACCTGGAGCATCCAGAGCCGGCCTTCCTCGATCGTGAACTCGATGTCGCACAGGTCGGCGTAGTGGCGCTCGAGGCGGGTCGCGGCGTCGCGCAGCTCGGCGGCGACCTTGGGCATGCGCACATCCAGGACGGTGATCGGCTCGGTCCGGTGCGTCCCGGCCACGACGTCCTCGCCCTGGGCGTCGAACATGACGTCGCCGAAGAGGGTCGACTCGCCGGTCGCCGGGTTCCGGGTGAACAGGACGCCGGTGGCCGAGGTCGCCCCGCGGTTGCCGAAGACCATCGCCTGGACGGTCACCGCGGTCCCGAGGTCGTCCGGGATCCCCTCCTTCTCGCGGTAGGCGCGCGCCCGGTCGCTGTTCCAGGACCGGAAGACCGCCTCGATGGCCAGGCGCAGCTGCACCCACGGATCCACCGGGACGTCGCTGACGCCGACGATCGACCGGAAGCTGGCATCGAAGCGCTCGCGACAACTCCGGGCGAACGCCTCACTGCCCGAGACCGTGGCCAGCCCGTCGGTCGTCGCGTCGTTCAGCCCGAGATCGAGGATCGTGTCCATCATCCCGGGCATCGAGATCGGCGCGCCGGACCGGACGCTGACGAGCAGCGGGTCCGCCGGGTCGCCGAAGCAGCGCCCGACGGCCGCCTCGACGGCGGCCATCCGGGCCTCGAGCTCCTCGTCGAGACCGGCCGGCCAGCCGCCAGCGAGGAACGCGCGGCACGTCGCGGTCGTGAGGACGAAGCCGGGCGGCACCGGCAGCCCCAGCTCCCGCGACATCACCCCGAGGTTGGCGGCCTTGCCACCGACGAGCGCCTTGGTCTCGGCGAGCGTGCCCCCAGCCAGGTCATCGAGGGCGAACGTGTGCGTCATCGGGTCGGCGTCGCGGCGCCGGGTTCCGCGTCGGGTGGAGCCGATGGGTCCTGGAGCGCCCGCCAGACCCGTTCCGGCGTCAGCGGGAGGTCGCGGATGACGACACCGGTCGCGTCGTGGACGGCGGCCGCGACCGCCGGCGCCACGCACAGCAGCGCGCCCTCGCTCATCCCCTTCGAGCCGTACGGGCCCGGCCCGTCCTCGTTCTCGATGATGTCGCTCTCCATGAGCAGCGGCAGGTCCATGCTCGTCGGTATCCGGTAGTCGATCGCGCCCAGGTTGCGGATCCGGCCTGTGTCGTCGTGGATGTAGTGCTCCATGAGGGTGTGACCGAGGCCCATGATCGCGGCCCCCTCGTCCTGGCCACGGACCTGGAGCGGGTTCATCGCCTTGCCGACGTCAGACACCGTGACGTGCCGGACGATGACGATGTCGCCGGTCGCCCGGTCGACGTCGACCTCGACGGCCGTGCAGTTGAACTCGAAGAAGGCCGCGGTCCCACCGAGCGGGTGCTCCGGCTCGGCCTCCTTGCGCATCTCGCCGATGCCGATGACCTCACCGCCGAGCCGGCCCAGGCCGCGGATCAGCACGTCGCGGATGGGCAGGACGCGCTCCCCGATGCGGACCTCGCCGCGCTCGACGATCACCGCGTCCTCATCGACGGACTCGAGCCGTGCCGCCATCGCGCCGATCTTCGCCTGGACGTCGCGACAGGCATCGAGGATCGAATTGCCCATGAGCACGGACGAGCGGCTGGCCGAGGTCTGCTGGTCGTACGGGACCACGGCCGTGTCGCCCATGACCACCGTCACCCACTCGATCGGTGCACCGAGCTCCTGCGCGGCGATCTGGGCGAAGATCGTCCGGGCGCCCTGGCCCATGTCGGACGTGCCGGCGTGGACGATGACGCTGCCGTCGGCGAGGAGGCGGACGGTCGAATAGGACAGGCCGGTCGTCGGGCCGGACTTCAGCCCGACCGCGATGCCCCGACCGCGGCCCGCCGCGGGCGGGCTCCCCCACCCGATCAGCTCGGCCGCTCGCTCGACGGTCTGGGCCCAGTCCCCATCCGCGGGCGTGTCCCCCGGAATGAACGGTTCGCCGGGGCGGGCGAGGTTCCGGAGTCGGAGCGCCAGCGGATCGATGCCGAGGACCTCCGCGGCCTCGTTCATGTTCGATTCGACGGCCCAGATCTGCTGCGGATTGCCGAAGCCGCGAAAGGCCGTCGAGGGCGTCGTGTGGGACAGGATGCTGCGTGCGATGATCCGCGCGGCCGGGACCCGGTACGGCCCCATCGAGGTGTAGCTGCCCTTGGCCACCGTCCGGTCCGCGATGTCCGCGTAGGCCCCGATCAGGTAGTCGGCCACGACATCGCGCAAGACCAGGGTCCCGTCCGCGCGGAAGCCGGAGCGGACGTGGATGCGCGAGGCGCCCCGGCGGACGGCCTGGAACGTCTCTTCGAGTGTCAGCACGAGACGGACCGGCCGGCCGGCCCGCAGGGCCATGAACGCGACCAGCGGCTCGAACTTGGCGTGCTGCTTGCCACCGAACCCGCCGCCGGGGTCGGGCGCGAACACCCGCACCTTGGCGAGGGGCAGGTGGAGGAGGCCCGCGATGACGCGCTGCAGCCAGCTCGGATGCTGGATGGAGCTCCAGATCGCGATGCCGTCGCCGTCCGGCGCGGCGATGAACCCGTGCGGCTCGATCGCGAACTGGGTGACCATCGGGAACGTGTAGGTGCCTTCGACGACGACGTCCGTGACCTCGGCCTCGACGTCGCCCCAGCCGTAGTGGTGCTCGCGGAGGACGTTCGTGGCGGCGAGCGGATCGCCGGGCCGGAGCGATGGGTCCTGGACGAGCGGCGCCTCTGGATCGAGGGCTCCCTCGATCGTGAAGACCGCTGGCAACTCCTCGTAGTCGATCCGGACGAGGCGGGCCGCTTCCTCGGCGGCGTCGAGGGTGTCCGCGGCGATCGCCGTGACGGGCTCGCCGTGGTAGTGGGTCTCGCCGCCCGCGAGGACCGGCCGATCCGCGAATTGCGGTCCGAAGCGGGGCATCGGCTGCGGGAGGTCCGACGCCGTGATCGCGAGGTGGACGCCTGGGACATCGAGCGCGGCGCTCGTGTCGATGGCGATGATCCGCGCCCGGGCCACATCGAGGCTCACGAGCTTGACCTGGAGCGCGTCCTCGAGACGCACGTCGGCCACGTAGACCTGGTGGCCCGTGACCCGATCGACGCCGCCGACCCGGGCGGGTGAGCTGCCGATGCCCTGGTCGCTCATCGTTCGGCCGCCCCGGCCCCGGCTCCGGGCCCTACCTCGGCGGCGGCCATGACGGCCTCGATGATCTGCCCGTAGCCGGCGCACCGGCAGAGATTCCCGGCGAGGCCCTCCTCGACCTCCGCGCGGGTCGGGTGCGGGTTGAGCGCCAGCAACGCCTCCGCCGCGATCAGCTGGCCCGGGATGCAGAACCCGCACTGGGCGGCGCCGGTCTCGAGGAACGCCTGCTGGAGCGGATGCAGGCGATCGCCGTCGGCGAGCCCCTCGACGGTCGTCACGGCCGTGCCGTCGGCTTCGACCGCGAACATCAGGCACGAGTCGACGCTCACGTCGTCCACGAGGACCGTGCAGGCGCCGCACTCACCGACCAGGCAGCACTCCTTCGTCCCGGTCAACCCGAGATCGGCGCGAAGGACCTCGAGGAGCGTGTGATGTGGCGCGACCTCGATCGAGCGGGCACGACCGTTGACGGTCAGCTCGATGCGCCGCGTGCTCGTCATCGGGGAACCGACCCCTCGGCGAGGCGCTCGATCGCGGTGCCGACGGCCCGAAGGCCCAGGACGTGCAGCATGGCGAGACGGTACTCGGGGCTTGCCCGCATCGATCGCGCCGATGGGCTGGCACCGACGAAGAGGGTCTCGAGCCGCTCCATCTTCGCAATCGCGGACGCCGCCGGATCGGCGAGGACCCCGGTCTCGTCGGTCACG
This sequence comes from uncultured Chloroflexia bacterium, assembly GCA_963764515.1. Taxonomy (GTDB): domain Bacteria; phylum Chloroflexota; class Limnocylindria; order Limnocylindrales; family CSP1-4; genus SPCO01. The sequence goes on from CAVXSS010000001.1 coordinate 721,729, forward strand.
AGGAGCGGCCGCGGGCCAAGGCTGCCGTAGGCCAGGCGCGTCGTACGGTCGTCGAGGACCGCGCAGGCGACCGTGACCGATGCGAGGTCGTGACCGCGCCGGCGCGTCCGGCGGACGTGGACGGACCCGCGCCGGCCCGTCGGAGGCGGCAGCTCGATCGCGGTGACGAGCTCGCCGCGGGCCAGCGTCGTGACCCCCGAGCGGACGAGGGCCTCGTCGATCGGGATCCGACGAATGCCGCCCGGGCCGGCCACGACCACGACCGCGCCGTAGACCAGCAGTGCCGGCACGGTGTCCGCAGCGGGTGACGCGTTGCAGATGTTGCCCGCGAGTGTCGCCCGGTTCCGGATCTGGACCGACCCGACGACCGCGGCCGCCTCGGCGAGCGCCCGGTACGCATGGCGGATCCGCTCGTCGGCCGCGATATCGGTCATCGTCGTCCGCGCGCCGATGGTCAGCTGTCCGTCGGCCTCACGGATCTCGCCGTCGAGCTCGGCGATCCGCTTGACGTCGACGACGACGCGCGGCCGGATCGAACCGTCGCGCAGACGGATGATCAGGTCGGTCCCACCGGCGAGGGGGCGCGCGTCGGGGCCGTGCTCGTCGAGCAGGGCGAGGGCGTCCTCGAGATGGGTCGGCCGCTCGTACGCGAAGGCTCGCATGGTCCCTGCCCTAGAGCACCCGATCCACCTCGTCGAGAAGCACCTGCGGGGTGGCTGCCCGGACGAAGAAGTACGGACGCTCGGCAAACCGCCGCACGAAGTCGACCCGGGCCTCGCGAAGCGCGTCCGTGTCGACGACCGGCATCGCGAAGCCGGGTGCGAGCAGCTCGTTGGTCAGGAAGTAGTTCTGGAGCGAGTGGAAGGTCTGGAACTGGCGCTCGAACGGGATCATCTCGACACAGGAGGGATCGAAGTTGCCATCGATCGCGGGCACGACGACGACGTCGACGTCGCTCGGCTCGGTGTGGATCCCCCAGGCCGGCAGGCCGCCGAAGAACTTCTCGACGCCTCGGTCCGGGGCGGCCTTGTCGGCGCGCTCGGTGCCCTCGGTCCGCTTCTTGAGGAACGGCTCCTTCGACCCGACGACCACCCGGCCGGTCTCGTCGATGACCGTGGTCTCGGTCGAGACCAGCAGGGCGCCCCGACGGCAGGCCTCGATCTGGCCCATGGACTTGCCGTGGTTCGATTCGCCGCCGAGGAAGAGGACCGTCCGGTCGCGATAGCGGACCGCGGATGCATGGAATGGGTGGAGACCGACCGACTCCATCCGGAGGGCGAGCATCGCGACGACGACCTTCTGGATCGGCCCGGCCGGCCACGGACCGTGGAAGGTCATCCGCCGGCCGTCGTAGGCGATGCCCTTGGCGGCATCCTGGCGCCAGACGATGTCGGGCTCGGTGAGCGTGACGTCTGGATCGATCCGGACCTCGGCCAGACGGTAGTCGAGGAAGGTCATGTCCTCGAGCAGGTGCACGACTGGCTCGGCGCCGTATACGTCGACCCGGAGTTTGGCGGGACCCGCCGACAGCTCCTCGGAGAGTTGCAGGATTGAGGTCATCGGTTCCTTCGGCTTCGGGGAGGCTTGTCGGCTTGTGGGGCTTCGTCCGGCCAGCGGCGCGCCATGTTGTCGCTGACCTCGTCGAAGTGGCGCTCCAGGGCGCGGACGACCGCTTCGGTGTCGTGCCGCTCGATCGCGTCGAGGATAGGGGCGTGAAGGTCTGCCGACCACTGCGGGTCGGCGCCGGGGACGGCGAGCGTGAGGTACGTTCGCGAGAACGGCTCGAGCGAGCGCCAGACCCGAAGGAGCGCGCCGTTGTCGGCCAGCTCGACGATCCGGCCATGGAAGCGGGCGTCGGCCTCGGCCACGCCGTGACCGTCGTCCTCGCGCGCGGCCGCCCGCATCGACTCGAGGTAGCCGGCGAGCTCGGCGACGTCCGCGTCGGTCATCCGCGGGACCGCGAGCCGGCTGCCGAGGGTCTCGAGGGTCGATCGGACGGCATACGCCTCGATGATCTCGCGTCTCGACGGGCGGCGGACCCGCGCGCCCCGGAACGGGGTGATCTCGACCACGCCGAGCGCCTCGAGCCCGCGAAGGGCCTCGCGGACGGGTGCCTGGCTCGTGCCGAGTTCGCGGGCGATCTTGGTCTCGATGATCCGCGAGTCCGGTGGGTGGGTGCCGTTGAGGATGTCTTCGAGAAGCCGATCCTTCACCTGGTCGGCGAGGACGCTGCGGGCGATCGTTCGGGCTACGGCCATCTGGAGGACCCCATTCAGGCCCCGATGGCCGATGCCGGGCCGGTCGCCCCTTCGGCCGGAGCACCGCGCAGGATCTCGACCTGCCCGGTGTTCCCGTCGACCTTGAGCCGGTCGCCCGTGACGATCCGATGGGTCGCGACCGAGGTGCCGATCACGGCCGGGATGCCGAACTCGCGCGCGAGCACCGCCGGATGCGAGGTGGTGCCGCCGGTGTCGGTGACGAGTCCGGCGATCTTCGTGAAGAGCACGACCCAGGCCGGGTTCGTCATCTGGCAGACGAGGATGTCGCCGTCGCGGACCTCGTCGAACTCGTCGACGGTGCGGACCACCCGGGCGATGCCCTCGACCACGCCGGCCGACGCCCCGAGGCCCGTGATCACCCGCAGGTCGTCCGACTGCTTCTGGTAGAAGCGGTCGGGGTAGCCCCAGTTGACGAGGTACGGGAAGGCGAGCTGCGACGGCGTCACGGTGCCGATCCAGTCGCGCGGGCGCAGCCGTTCCGAGGCGTCGCGCTCGAGCCGGCGGGCGGCGATCAGCTCGCGCGCCGCGATCGCGTCGGCACTGCCGATGAGACCCCGCAGCTCGTTGTAGCGCAGGTACATGACGTCGTCGGGCTCGTCGAGCCGGCCCGCCTCGACGAGCTTGCGGCCGACCTCCATGAGGACGAGGCGGACGTGCGCGTTCGCCCCCTGGTCGATGTAGAAGTGGTGGTCGGGCGTGAGGGGCGCCATCCGCAGGTTGACGGCGTTGGCCGCCCGCATCTCCTCGAGCGCCTCGCCGGTCAGCCCCTCGAGGATCTCGCGCGAAGCGGCCTCGATGTCGAGGCGCATCGCCTCGATCGCGGTCGGGAAGTCGTAGTCCGTCGAGAGGTAGCCGCGCACGAGCTCCAGGACCGGCTCCATCTGCTCGCGGACGGTCGGGAAGATGAACTCGTGGCTCCAGACGGCGTGCCAGCCGAACTCGCGCTGGTAGGGCTCGACGCGCTCGGCGATGAACCGCCGGCCCCGCTCGCTCGCCCGCAACGACCGGGCGATCTCGGTGGTGCTGTCGGAAGCGAAGGCCGCCTGTAGATCGGCGTCGTCGCGGACCTCGTTCTTCATCCGCCAGAGCGCCTCGATCGAGTCCCAGTTGCGGTCCGAAGCGGAGTTCTGGAGCCGCCCGAGCAGGGACTCGTCGACCGTCCCGCCATGCTTCTCCATGACGGCCCGCAGGTTGAGCGTCGCCGAGAGTTGGGCGAAGTTGAGCATCCAGTGGATCTTCCAGTGCCGATCGTGGATGTCGATGGCGTCCTCGAGCAGGCAGGCGACGTCGGCCAGCGTCATCCCGCCGACGGCGTCGAGCCGGGCCTCGAGAAAGGCGAAGTTGCGCTCCATCTCCGGGCGCAGGCGATCCCGCCACCAGTCGGCGAAGTCCCGTCCGTAGACGGGCAGGACCGTGTCGAGGTACGCGCCCATCGTCGTGGCGAAGGCCGCATCACGCGGCACCCGTGCCCCGTACCGCGCGCTGTACTCGGTCGCGTCGACGCGCAGGTCCGGGTCGGCCGGGATCGCGGTGGTGTAGACATAGCCATTGACATTCTTCGCCAGCCAATCGACCGCGAACGGGGTCCCGAATCGCCGGAACATGTGATCGCAGCTCAACCACCAGCCGCCGATGTCGAAGAACATGGGGCTGATCGGGTGGGGACAGTGCAGGTCGTCGTAGACCCAGAAGAAATCCCGCTCGATCTCGGCATCCCAGGTCACGGGGAACAATTCGTCCCCGAAGAACTGGCCCAGGATCTCTTCGGTTGTTGCCACGGGTCGACCCTCCAAGGGTGGCAAGTCATCGATCATCGATTATGATACGTTCGTCGCCGCGATGCGACCCCATGAGGATTCCGACCGTGACCGCGCTCGTCCCCGACGGACTCATCGACAGTCCCATGCTTCGAACGGTCCTCGACCGACCGACCGACTACTGGAACGACTCCTGCGCCCTCGATGAGCTCGAGTATGCGGTGGCGCGCGGCGCCACCGGCGCCACCTCCAACCCGAGCATCGTGCTCGAGGTGCTCCGCAAGGAACGGACGCGCTGGGTACCGCGGATCCACGAGCTCGCCGACACCAACCCCTCGTGGACGGAGACGGACCTCACCTGGGCGGTGATCGAGGAGATGGCCGTGGGGGGCGCGGGCGTGCTCGAGCCCGTGTTCGTCCGTGAGGGTGGGCGCAAGGGCCGGTTGTCGGTCCAGACCGATCCCGCCAACTACCGAAACACGGAGCGGATGCTGGCGCAGGGACTGCGGTTCGCGACCCTCGCCCCGAACATCCAGGTCAAGTTCCCCGCGACGAAGGCCGGCATCCGGGCGATCGAGGCGGCCACCGCCGCCGGGGTCAACATCAACGCCACCGTCTGCTTCACCGTGGCCCAGGCGATCGCGGTCGCCGAGGCCGTCGAACGTGGCCTCGACGCTCTGGCCGCGAATGGCGGTGACGCGACCGCGGCCAGGCCCGTCTGCACGATCATGATCGGGCGGCTCGACGACTGGATGCGTGTCCTGGTCGAGCGCGACGAGATCGCCGCTCACCCGGATGCGCTCGACTGGGCGGGGATCGCGGCTTTCAAGCGGGCGTACGGGATCTTCGGCGAGCGCGGCTATCGGACCCGGCTCCTGGCCGCCGCATACCGGCACCGCCTCCATTGGACCGAGCTCGTCGGCGGAGACGTCATCCTGACCATCACGCACGCCTGGCAGGTCCGGTTCAACGCCAGCGGGATCACGCCCGAGACGCGCATCGACACGCCGGTGGATGCCGCGTTCGTTCGGGAGTTGCTCGAGCGGATCCCCGACTTCGGACGGGCGTACGAGCCGGACGGCCTCGCGATCGAAGAATTCGACGGATTCGGTCCCACCGTCCGGACGCTGCGCGGGTTCATCAAGTCGTACCACGACCTGGTGGCCGCGATCCGCGACGTCGTCCTCCCCGATCCGGACGTCCGCCCCGCCTGAGCGACAGCATCGGCCCCACCCCGAGGCACGCCCTTCCGGCCGGCCGTTTCGGGCCATGTGGCCCTGCCGTCGGAGCGCTCGTTGGGCTGACAGTGCTTGACAAGGTATCGAGGACGATCCCGCCCGCCAGGGAGAAGCGTCATGACGCTCTATCCGAATCTCTTCAGCCCGATCCGACTCGGGAACTTGGAATTGCCCAACCGGATCGTCCACGTGCCGACGGACATCAGCTCGTCCCACGCCGACGGTGAGGTCAGCGAGCGCGACCTCCACCACCACACCGACATCGCCCGCGGCGGCACCGGGTTCATCATCGTCGGGGCCACGACGCCGGACATGAAGACCGGCAGGCCAACGGTCACCTGCCTCGTGGCCGACGGGGACAACTACATCCCGGGCCTGGCCCGGCTGGCCGAGGGCATGCACCGCTATGGTGCGAAGTGCGCGGTGCAGCTCCAGCATCCCGGTCGCCAGTGCGCCATCCCGCGCTACAACACCCTGGGCGCCAGCGACCGCGTCCTGAAGCTCCCGTGGTCGGCGGGGCACGAGATCATCTACGAGAACGCCGAGGAGAAGGGCAAGGAGATCCGCGAAGCGTCGATCCCCGAGATCCTCGAGCTCGTCGACCTCTTCAGCGAGGCGGCCTGGCGCGTCAAGCAGGCGGGCTTCGACGCCGTCGAGCTGCACGCCGCGCACGGCTACCTGCTGTCGGAGTTCATGAGCCCGTTCCTCAACATGCGGACCGATCAATTCGGCGGCAGCCTCGAGAACCGCATGCGCTTCCCGCTCGCGGTCGTCGACTCGATCCAGAAGAAGTGCGGCAAGGGCTTCCCGCTCCTGGTCCGCTACTCGTTCGACGAGTGGTGCGAGGGCGGTCGCGGACTCGAGGAGGGGATCGAGATCGCGAAGATCCTCGAACAGGCCGGCTGTGCCGCCGTCGATCTCTCGATGGGGATGCAGGAGAGCCCCGGCGCCGGTTTCGATCCGATGCAGTACCCGCAGGGATGGGCGACCTACGCGGCCGAGGCGGTCAAGAACGTCGTCCGGATCCCGGTCATCACCAGCCACTCCCTGCGCGATCCCGACTACTGCGAGCAGATCCTTGCCGAGGGCAAGACCGATCTCGTCGGCCTCGCCCGCCAGTTGCTCGCCGATCCGTACTGGCCGGTCAAGGCTCAGTTCGGGCGCGTGAAGCAGATCCGCCGCTGCATCTCCTGCCTTGGCGGCTGTTGGCAGGAATCGCTGATGGCGAAGAAGGAGATCGCCTGCTCGATCAACGCGGCCTGCGGCAATCCCGCCTACGCGGAGATGAAGCGGAGCACCACGCCCGTCCGGGTCGCGGTCGTCGGTGGTGGACCGGCCGGCATGGAGGCCGCCCGGATCGCGACCGAGCGAGGCCATCAGGTGACGCTCTTCGAGAAGGGTGGCGAGCTCGGCGGCGCACTGAAATACGTGTGCCTGGTGCCCGGCAAGGAAAAGATGCGCTGGTACCTCGACTGGATCCGGGACCAGCTCCTTGATCTCCACGTCGACCTGCGGCTGAACCATGCTCCGACCGTCGAGGAGCTACAGGGCTTCGACGTCGTCCTCAACGCGACCGGCGCGGCATCGTACGTTCCCGATGTCGTCGGCGACGCCACCGGGGTCGTGCCATTCGAGGAGTCGATGGCCTGCCCCAAGGTCGCCTGCGAGTGCCACCCGGGCGGGCGGCGCATGCGCAAGTTGGGCGCGCGGGTCCTGCTCTGGGGTGACGGCTATGCCGCGGCCGACACCGCTGCGTTCCTCGCGAGCATCGGCAAGCAGGTCACGATCGTGACCGAGAACCGCGAGTTCGGGGCAGAGCTCGAAGTGATCCACATGTACGTCCTGCGCAAGCGCTTCGCGCAAGGGGACGCCGAGGTCCTGCACGACCGACCGTACAAGCACCCCGTCACGATCATCACGAACGCCACGGTCCGGGAGATCCGCGACGGAGAGGTCGTTCTCCAGGACAAGGACTTCACGCGAACGACCGTGGAGGTGGACGACGTCGTCACCTGCCACGTCCGTTCCGACTCGACCCTGTTCACGGCGCTGCGGGCGGCCGGCGCCCACGTCATCAACGTCGGCGACTCACTCAGCCCGAGGAACCTGTACTGGGCGGTCAAGGAAGGGTCGGGCTTCGGCCTGGCCGTGGATGAGCACATGCTCTTCAACCCCAACCACGCCATCCTCAACGAACTGCCGATGGATGTCCTGGGTCAGCTGACCCGCGACGAGGCGCCCTCGTACTCGGCGCAGCAGCTGATCCGGCTGGCAGGGGTGGCTGGCAGCAACGGCTCGAAGGCAACGGTCAAGGCATGATCGCGGGCGCCACCCTCCGGAGGACCCTGGAAAAGCCCATCACGCTCCGTGTGGCCGTGCCGGCCGATGTCGGGGAGTGCGGGCGGATTCTCTACGAAGCGTTCGCGACGCTCGCATCCAAGCACGGCTTCCCCCCGGACTTCCCGACCGTCGGCATCGCGACCGGATGCATGCGGGGGCTGATCACGAACCCGGGCTTCCACGGCGTGGTCGCCGAGCGCGACGGCCGGATCCTGGGCAGCACCTTCCTCGACGAGCGCTCGACCATCGCCGCCATCGGGCCGGTGAGTGTCGATCCGGCGGCGCAGGACGGCAAGGTCGGCCGCGCCCTGATGGGGGCGATGCTCGACCGTGCCGCCGCGCGGCGAGCTCCCGGTGTCCGACTGCTCCAGATCAGCTATCACAACCGGTCCCTGAGTCTCTACGCGAAGCTCGGGTTCGACGTTCGAGAGACGTTCGCCGCGATGTATGGGGAGCCGCTGCGGCTCGCGCTTCCCGGGTATGCCGTTCGTCCGGCAACGACGGACGACCTCGCGGCCTGCAACGCCCTGTGCGTCCGCGTCCATGGCCACGACCGCGCGGGCGAGGTGGGTCCCGCCGTGGCCAAGGGCAAGGCGCGCGTCGTCGAGCGGTCGGGCCGGATCACCGGCTACACCACAGGGCTGAGCTACTTCAACCATTCGGTCGCCGAGACGAACGACGACCTCGAGGCGCTCATCGGAGCTGCCGCGCACCTCGATCAGCCGGGCATCGTCGTCCCACTTGGCAACCCCGAGCTCTTCCGCTGGTGCCTCGCCCACGGGCTGCGGGTCTTCTTCGTCATGAACATGATGACGATCGGCCTCTACCAGGAGCCCAGGGGCGCGTATCTCGCCTCGGTCGGCTACTGACCCGACACGAGCGATACGGTTTGCCTTGACGCGATCGCCGAGTCTCGGTGCGTCAGGCCTTGGCGGCCGCCGCCTCGCGTGCCTTCTCCCAGTCCTTCTTGAACTGGACGATGCCTGAGTCGGTCAGCGGGTGGTGGATCATCTGCTGGAGGACCTTGAACGGCACCGTCGCGACGTGGGCCCCGGCCAGCGCGGCTTGCGTCATGTGGAGCGGATTGCGGATCGATGCGGCGAGGACCTCGGCCTCGAGCTCGTGGATCGCGACGATCTCGGCGAGCTCGCGGATGACGATCATGCCGTCCTGGTTGATGTCGTCGAGCCGGCCCACGAACGGCGAGAGCAGGCTGGCGCCCGCCTTGGCCGCGAGGAGCCCCTGGTTCGCCGTGAAGATGAGCGTGCAGTTGGTCTTGATGCCCTCCTCGGCGAACCGGTTGATCGCCTCGAGGCCATTCTCGCTCATCGCCACCTTGACCACGATATTCGGGGCGAGCGTCGCGAAGTGGCGGCCCTCCTCGAGCATCGTTTCGACGTCGTCCGCGATGACCTCGGCCGAGACCGGCCCGTTGGTGATCCGGCAGACCTCCTTGAGGATCTCGTCGTACGAGCCACCGACCTTCGCGTAGAGCGTCGGGTTCGTCGTGACCCCGTCGAGGACGCCCCAGCGGGCGGCCGTCCGGATCTCTTCGATGTCGGCGGTGTCGAGGAAGATCTTCATCGGTCGAGGCTCCTGTCGTGTTCGGGTCAATCGCGATAGTACGACCCGCCGCGCTTTCGAGGACCCGTCCCGGCTCCCGATGCCATCGTCCCGGGACCCGGTGGATCGGGTCGCGGCCTAGAACCGGTCGGCCAAACCTCGGACGAGGCTGGAGACCGGGCCGATGGACGCGCTCGCTGCGACGGCCAGGGTCGCGGTGGCCACATAGCCGTGCAACCGCTCCCCGCGTCGAAGGAGCAGCATCGGCAGGGCCGCCCCGATGACGATCTCGAGCGCCATCTGCGCGGCGGCCGGGTCCGTCGAGATCCGGTCGGCGTGGATCAGTCCACCGACGCCGAAGACGACCCCCTCGGCCAGCAGGGCTGCCGCGAACAGTCCGACGGCGATCGCACGTGGCCAGCCCGCGCCGTGCCGCCAGACGGCACCCGCCCCACCCATCACCGGTCCGGCGAGGAGCGCGACCGCCCCCCAGACCGTGGCCGCGTGGCCAGCTCCGATGGCCCGGTACCCGCTGCCCAGGGTCGCGAACAGGAGGTAGTAGGCAGAGACCGCGGCGAGCAGGCCGATCAGCCCGCGCAACGCTCCGGTCGGGATCGTCCGGGCCGAGACGCCGAGCGCGAACGCGAACCCCAGCCAGACACCGATGGCGTTGGCCGGGACCAGCAGGTTGACGGGCCAGCGCAACTGGTCGGCCAGCCAGGCCAGCGCCCCGAGGACCGCGCCCACGACGATCGACGTGCCGAAGCCGCCGACCGCACGAGCGGCGAACCTGGTCGAGAGCACCGACGACACGAGGGGAGTCTAGGACCCGCGGGTTCGGCCGGCCGTGGTGGCGTGCATCGATGACGCCACGGGTCAGCCGGGTCCCGACTTCCCGGCGTCCCGGACCGGCGATCAGGCCTGGCCGGCGACGACCTCCTCGATCGTCGGCGTGACCGCGGGAGCACCCTCACGCGCGGTCCGGGCGACGTACTCGGGCTCGCGCCCGTCGCGGACCGCGAGCGCCGCCGCCACGAAACCATCGAACAGCGGATGCGGCCGCTCCGGCCGGCTCTTGAACTCGGGGTGGAACTGGCTCGCCACGAACCACGGGTGGTCCCTGAGCTCGACGATCTCGACGAGGCGACCATCGGGCGACTGGCCGGACAGCACCATGCCGGCCGCCTCGAGCGTCTGGCGATAGCGGTTGTTCACCTCGAAGCGGTGGCGGTGGCGCTCGTAGATGACTTCCTTGCCATACACCGCTGCCGCCTTGGAGCCCGGCGTCAGCTTCGCCGGATAGAGGCCGAGGCGCATCGTGCCGCCCTTGTCCTCCATGTCGCGCTGGTCCGGCATGAAGTCGATCACCGGGTGCTCGGTGAACATGTCGAACTCGGTGGAGTTCGCGTCGGCCGAGCCGACGATGTCGCGCGCGAAATCGATGACCGCGCACTGGAGACCGAGACACAGGCCGAGGTACGGGACCTGGCGTTCACGCGCGTAGTGGGCGGCGAGGACCTTGCCCTCGATGCCGCGATGGCCGAAGCCGCCGGGGACCAGGATGCCGGCCGCGCCCTCGAGGCGCTCGTGGACGTTCTCCCGGGTGAGGGCCTCCGAATCGACCCAGCGCACGCGCGCATCGACCTCGTGCGCCCAGGCGGCATGCTTGAGCGCTTCGGTGACCGAGAGGTAGGCATCGGGCAGCTCGATGTACTTGCCGACGAGGGCGATCTCCAGGATCGGCTTGGGCGCCTTGATCCGGGCCACGAGGGCGCGCCATTCGTCGAGGTTCGGCTCCACGGTCGCGTCGCCCAGCCCGAGTTCGCGAACGACGAGACGACCGAGGCCGGACGCCTCGAACATGAGCGGGACCTCGTAGATCGTGTCCGCGGTCTCCGCCGGGATGACCGCGTCAGTCGCGACGTCCGTGAACAGCGCGATCTTCTCGCGGATCTCGTCGGGGACCGGATGATCCGAGCGCAGGACGATGACGTCGGGCTGGATGCCGATGCCCCGCAACTCCTTGACCGAGTGCTGGGTGGGCTTGGTCTTGAGCTCGCCCGTGGCAGCCAGTGCGGGGAGCAGCGTCACGTGGACGTACAGGACGTTGGCGCGCCCGACGTCCTTGCGCATCTGGCGGATGGCCTCGAGGAACGGCAGCGATTCGATGTCGCCGACGGTCCCGCCGACCTCGACGATGACGACGTCCGGATCGCCGTCCCGCGCGACGCGACCGATGCGTTCCTTGATCTCGTTGGTGATGTGCGGGATGACCTGGACGGTGCCACCGAGGTAGTCGCCGCGGCGCTCCTTGGCGATGACGGCCTGGTAGATGCGCCCGGTGGTGACGTTGCTGAGCTGGCTCAGGTTCTCGTCGATGAAGCGCTCGTAGTGGCCGAGGTCCAGATCCGTCTCCGCGCCGTCATCGGTGACGAAGACCTCGCCGTGCTGGTAGGGCGACATCGTGCCCGGATCCACGTTGATATACGGATCGAGCTTGAGGATGGAGACAGACAGGCCTCGGGCCTTGAGGATCCGTCCGACGCTGGCGGCGGTGATGCCTTTGCCGAGAGAGGAGGTCACGCCTCCGGTCACAAAGACATACTTCGCCATGGGTCAGGTCCTCCGGGGTTTTTCTGATGCTATCGGAAAGTCGTCCCCACGTCGAATCCGAGGAGCGGACGGATGGAGTTCAGCGATGTCGTGATGAAGCGGCGCGCCGTGCGCCGCTTCATGGATGGTGGTGTCGAGCGCGAGGTCATCGAGCGGATCGCCCGGCTCGCCCAGCGGACCCCCTCGGCCGGGTTCAGCCAGGGCCAGCGCCTCGTGGTCGTCATGGACCCGGTCGCGCGGCGGGAGGTCGCGCGCATCTGCGGCGAGGAGGACTACGAGGCTGACTTCGGTCCGTGGATCAGCGAGTGCGCGGCCCAGTTCGTCCCGTGCGTCAGCGAGGCGATCTACCACCGGCGCTACCAGGAGCCGGACAAGGTCGGGGAGGACGGCACGGAGATCCACTGGCCCGTCCCCTACTGGTGGGTCGACATCGGCGCGACGATGCAGACGATCATGCTCGCCGCCGTCGACGAGGGCCTGGGCTGCGGCTTCGTCGGACTGGAGATCGAGGACCTCCGCCGTTATCTCGACATCCCCGACGAGTTCGTCCCGATCGGGGTCATGCCCGTCGGCAAGCCGCTTCCCGACGTCCGGTCGCCCAGCCTGAAGCGAGGGTGGACGCCGTTCGAGGAATTCGCGCGCTGGGAGCGTTGGGCCTAGCGCTACCTCGGCGGCCATGCCCCCGGCGGCGGGTCCACGAGGCCTTCGCCCCAGAGCTCGGGCCCGCAGAAGTACGGCTGCGACGCCGGGGCCGGCAGCGTCCGGGGGTCGGCGCGCCAGGCGTCCAGCGTCTCCACCAGCCACGCCTCGATCTCGCTGAACTCGGTCCACCGCCGAAACGGCCAGCCAGTCTCGATGCAGATCCGCACCAGCGCTCGCTTGGCAAAGACGATGTCGCTGTAGCCCGCCGCATAGCGGTCGCTCTCGCCGTCGCCGACGAACACGACGGCACGACCCGCCGCCTGGTGGTCCATGACGCGCCGGCGCTTGCAGGTGCCGCACACCAGGCAGGACGGGTGCCCGTTCGGGTACTCGATCGAGGCCCGCCGGCCGTCGAAGGTCGTCCGCGCAGTGACGATCGGCAGCTCCCCGACGCCGAGGGCCTGCAGCGCCGGCTCGATGAAGAAGCCGAACCCGTCCGAGACGACCTCGATCGGGATGCCGGCCGCCTGGGCGCGCCGGACGAACGGCACGAATCCGGGATCGTGCGGCTGCTCGGCGGCGGTCGCAAGCAGGTCCGCCGGGTCCGCATCGACCATCGCCATCTCGAGCGTCATGAGCCGGCGCGAGCCCATGAGGCCCGCGTCGTAGGCGGCGGCCTCGGCCTCCCAGCCACCGCCGACGTACGCCGCCATCACCGTGTCGGACACGTCGGTCAGGGCGATCGTCCCGTCGTAGTCCACGAGGATCGCGAGCGGCGGCGTCCCGGCCTCGAGCGGCGGGACGGGTGGCGCGATGCCCGCCGGCTCGGTCATGTCACGCCTCCACGACGCCGGACGTGCCGACGCCCGCCGGTCTGTCGGCGGGCGTCGAGGGCCGATGATCCGTGGCACCCGCCGCGCCGTTCGGCAGCGGGCTCGAACGAGTCGATCAGGCGCTCTCGCCGTCGAGATCGAGGATCTCCTCGTCCGCTTCCTCGGTCAGCTTGAGCCACACGAACAGGCCCGCCAGCACGACGAGCGGGATGACGATGAGCGCCGCCAGGGTGATGCCGAGCGCCACTGCGACCGTCTTGAGTGCCTTCATGGTTGTTCCTCCTGGTGTGTCCCCGACCCTCTTACCGGGATCGGGTCACTTGGCTTTCCCGCCGGGGGCCTTCTCCGGATAGCGGAGGCTGGGGCCTTTCTCGACGAGGTTCTCGATGTCGTCGCGGGTGAATTCCGTGAGCTCGTGGTGGGTGCCCGCCTGGCCCGTCACCATCAGTCGCAGGACGAATGCCCCGTCCTGCTCGAAGAAGAAGACGTCCTGCGGCTTCTGGTCGTCGACGTAGCGGCCGATGACCCGGAAGGCGTTCTCGTAGCGACCGGCCTGGTGGGGCGGCGGGGGCGGTTTGCGGCCGCGTCGGGCCGACGCCTCCTCCATGAACCGCGCGATGTCGTCGTCGACGAAGGTGAGGGTCTCCTTGATCAGGGTCCCCATCGTGTCACTCCAGGTCCCGGTGTTGGTCCCGGAGATGACCAGGCCCTGGACGATGAACCCGTCTGGGGCCTCGACCAGCAGGACGTCGCGCATGCCTCGCTGGTCGATGAAGGCTCCGATGGATCGGAAGACCTCCTGGAAGTCCTGGCGCGGGCTTCCCTCGTAGATCCGCATGCGGGTCGATCCTCCGTCAGGAGCCAGTCGTCCGGTCTAGCAGCCCGCGATCCTTCGCTCGGCGCTCGCTGACCCGGAAGATGCCGGTGGCGGCGAGTGTAACCAGCGCTCCGGTGACGAGCAAGGCGAGGACGATCGTCAGGCCATCCGGCGATGCGGTTCCGGTGACCGCCGTCCACACGCTTTCGGGCCCTCCGACCCCGGACGTGCCTCCCTGGAAGACCGACTGCCGGACCCCCTCGATCCACCATGTCAGGGGTGTCAGGAGGCCGACGACCTGGACCGGCCCCGGCAACACGGACAGGGGGAACACCGCGCCGCTGACGAGGAAGAGCGCCCCGGCGACGGCCTCGGGGTAGTGCCACGATTCCTGGCGCGTCTGCAGGCACACGGCGGCAAGCAACACACCGACCGCGATGATCGAGCCGATCCCGAGCACCATCACGACTGCGAGGACCGGCCACGAGATGGCTCCAGGATCGAATCGGACGCCCAGGACGATGACTCCGAAGACGATGGTGATCAGCGCGCCCATCGCCCCCACCGCGACGCGGGCGACGCCGCGACCCAGCAGGATCACCAGGAAGTCGCTGGGGCTCACGTAGACGTACTTGAGCATCTTGTAGCGCTCGCGGTCGTCGAGGATCGACCAGGCCAGTCCGGCGATGCCGGCCATGACGAAGGACCAGAGCGCCGTTCCGACGACGACAAAGCCGCGGTACTCGGGCCGGGTTCCCCCACTGATGATGTCCAGCATCACCACCAGGATCAGGGCCGCCGACAGTGGCTTCGCGACGGAGTAGATGAAGAACAGGATCGGGTCGGTCCAGTTGGCCTCCATCAGCCAGCCGAGCTTGGCCGCGGTTCGGAAGCTGCGCCAGTCATCGGCGACCCCGCGGCCGCGCGTGCGGCTCGTCTCGAAGCCACCCCAATCCGGCGAGTCGAGGCCGGCGGGCGTCCCCGCGACCTCCCCGCCCGAGGTCATTGCCATCGGATGGACAGGCGGCCATCGCGGCGCGCCATCCGCTCCATGGCGCCGAGCATCCAGCGCGAGGCCAGCAGGAAGACCACGGTCATGACGACCAGGATCAGCGTCTCCACCTCGGCCGGTGGCGTCCCGAACGGCAGGTCCGCCCCGACGAACGCCAGCTGGCGCATCGCGTCGAGCCCGACCGCGAGCGGGATCGTGGCGACGGCCAGCGCCCCGAGGAGACCGAGACGCCCGACCGGGAAGTTGAGCCCGGACACGAAGTAGACGGGCTCCGTGAACAGCTCGGTGAGCTGGTTCGCTTCGCGGCCCCAGACGAGGAACAGGCTGGCCAGCATCATGCCGAGCCCGTAGAGCGCGGTCAGCGTCAGCACGAAGACGAGCGCGAGCAGGAGCCACTGGTCGATCGAGAAGGTGACGCCGTACACGAGCGACGAGACGATCAGGATCATGGCCGCTCGGGCCGAGCTCATCACCATCCCGCCGACAGCCATGCCGAACAGGACCGCCATGATGCTCATGGGAGCCGCGAAGTACAGCTCCAGGTTGCCCTGGCTCTTCTCCCACCACAGCTGGCTCGCCATCATCCAGATGACATTGAGCCAGAACGCAGTCATCGCCCCGCCCAGGACGACGAACCCGATGTACTCGGACGGTGCCTGGAGCGCTCGGTAGACGAACACGTAGGCGGAGGTCGCGATGAACGGCAGCAGGATCTCGAACGCCAGCCACGACTTCTCGCGGAACATCCCGGTGACTCGCGGGTAGGCGCGGCCACCGACAGCCCGGAGGTCGGTGAGCAGGATCTGGCGGCGGCTCCATGCCGCGGCCTCGGCCGGACTCGAGCTGCGCTGGTACTCGTAGACGGACATGCTCAGAGCAGCTCGCTCTCGGCCGGTTCGCCGGCCTCGTGTTCGGCCTGGTCCCGGGTGCGCGCGGGCGTCGCGCCCGTACCGGGCGGATGTCGACCGTTGCCTGGCTCGTTCGGTCGGGCGCCGTCGTCGTCGAAGCCGCGGCCGACCAGCTCGACGAAGACGTCCTCGAGGGACGGCTCGGACTTGCGCAACGCCAGGATGTGGGCTCCCAGTCCGCCGAGTGCCCCGACAACGCCACCGAGGGCGCCGTCCTCCTCGAGGACCAGGTCGAGGCTGACGGTCTGGCGATCCACGACGTCGTCATCGGCGGCCGCAGCCGCGGACACGACGCCCGGCAGGCGCGCAAGCGCACCCACGCCGCCGTCGAGCCGGTCCACCTCGAGGCGGAAGATCGATTCGCGCTGGACCCGTCGCTTCAGCTCGTCGGGCGACCCGATCGCGAGGATCCGGCCATGGTCGACGATGGCGATCCGCTCGCAGAGCTCGTCCGCCTCGGCCATGTAGTGGGTGGTCAACAGGACGGTTCGCCCGGGAACGGCCGCCTTCCAGGCGCTGACCAGCTCGCGGACCGACCGTGCGGCCGCGACGTCCAGGCCAAGCGTGGGCTCGTCGAGGAACAGGATCCATGGATCGTTGAGGAGGCCGCGGGCGAAGTTCATCTTCTGGCGTTCGCCTGTGGACAGGGTGCTGACGCGCTGCTGGGCCTGCTCAGTGAAGCCGACGGCCTCGATAAGCTCGTCGACCCGGCGCCAGCCGTCCTTGCGCGGCAGGCCGTAGAACTGGCTGAACATCCAGAGCTGCTCGCGGACCGTGAGGATCCCGTAGCCCGACTGCTCCCCGCCCGCGACCATGTTCATGATCCGGCGGATCCGCTTGACGTCGTCAGCGACATCGAACCCGAAGATCCGCGCGGTCCCGGCCGACGGCAGCAGGAGCGTCGTCAGGATCTTGATGAGCGTGGTCTTGCCGGCGCCGTTCGGGCCGAGCAGGCCGAAGAACTCGCCGGGCGCGACGTCGAGGTCGATGCCGTCGAGGGCGACGACGGGCTTCGGTTTCACGTTGTAGATGCGGCGAACGCCTCGCGCCTCGATGGCGGGCGGGCCGGACCAGACGGACATGCGGGCCCCCGGGAAGGCGTCTCTGGAAGGACCGGCAGGATACCACCGCGGTCGGTGCCGGCGACGCTTCGCCTAGGGTTCGATGGTCGCGAGGATGGCGGCGATCTCCCCGGCGACGCGGGCGTTGTTGATGATGAGCGCCGTGTTCGCCTGGACCGATCGGCCATCGGTGAGGACGGCGACCCGGGACAGCAGCCAGGGCGTCAACGCCGGCCCGGCGATGCCGGCGTCGTCCGCCTCGCGAGTGGCCCGCTCGACCGCGTCCCGGGCGACGTCGTCGGGGAGTGCGTCGTCCGCGGGTACGGGCACGCACACGAGCATCGCACTCCCGAGACCCAGCGAGAGGTGGTTCCCGGCCTGGTGCGCCGCCGTCGTGACATCGGGCACGTGCTCGGGGGCCGGGAACCCGGCGGACCGGGCGAAGAACCCGGGCAGGTCTTCCTGCCCGACCGAGATGACCGGCACGCCCCGTGTCTCGAGGTACTCGAGCGTGGCCGGGACATCGAGGATCGCCTTCGGGCCGGCGCACACGACGGCCATCGGCGTGCGGCCCAGCTCCTCGAGGTCCGAGGAGATGTCGAGCGATGGCACGGTCGCCGTCCCGGGTACGCCCAGCGCACCCCTGTGGACCCCGCCGATCCCGCCTGTCGCGAAGACCGCGATCCCGGCCGCATGGGCCGCGATCATCGTGGCGGAGACCGTCGTGGCCGCCCAGCCCGTGGACAGCAGCGCCGGTCCCAGGCTCGGTCGGGCGGCCTTTCGCACGGTACCGGCCGATGCGGTCGCGAGCGTCTGAAGGTCCGACTCGTCCAGTCCAACCAGGATCCGTCCGGCATTGATGGCGACGGTCGCGGGCGTCGCGCCCGCGTCGCGGACGGCCGCCTCGGACGCATGGGCGACCTCGAGATTCGCCGGATACGGCAGGCCATGGCTGATGAGCGTCGACTCGAGGGCCACGACCGGGCGCCCGTCGGCAAGGGCGCTGGCGACATCGGGTGCGATCCAGAGGCGATCGGCCAGCATCGGGCAAGCCTACCGAGTCGGCTGTCTCACGGCATGGGAGAGCTTCCGCCTCGCCGATCGTCGCCGACCGCGGGGCCGCTACCCTGAACCCGATGCCGGACCGACGCCCGTTCGTCCCCGAGGACATCCGCCGCCAGGTCTTCCTGGAGGAGCATGACGTCGCCCCCGATGGTCGCCTCGCGGTGATCGGCCGGCGGACCGTCCGCCGGAACCGCTACGAGGCCCACCTGTGGGTCGTGCCGCTCGGCGAGGATCGATCGGCGAGGGCGCGGCGCCTGACCAGCGGCCATGTCCGTGACCGCTGGCCGCGGATCTCGCCGGACGGCCGTCTCGTCGCTTGCGTCCGGCATCTGCACGACCTCGAGCCGTCGACGGCCATCCAGCTGGTCGGCATCGACCGTGGCCGCACACGTCAGCTCCGGCGCGGCGCCCACGGCGACATCGGCGAGCTTGCCTGGTCGCCGGATGGGACCCGCATCGCCTACACCGCCGACGTCGACCCGCCTCGGTTCCTCGTCGGTCCTGTGGCGCCGGTCGGGACGAAGACAGGTGGGACCCCGGACGCGCCCCTCGCCCGCCACATCACCCGGACGGACTGGCGCTACGACGGCGTCGGCCACCTCGATCGCTGGCCACACCTGTTCGTCGTCGACGTCAGTCCGGGCTCGCGCCCCCGCCAGGTCACGGCCGGTGACTGGGGGGTCGGCGGGATCGCGTGGAGCCCGGATGGCCGGACCGTGGCGTTCGCGACCGATCGCGGCGAGCAGCCGGACCTCCGACCGAGGACGACGATCTGGGCCGTGGACGTCGACGCGCCCGACGCCGAGCCACGCGAGGTGTTCGCGCCAGCCGGCGGCGCCAGCCGGCCGGCGTACTCACCGGATGGTCGATGGATCGCCGCCGTCGGCATCCTCGAGGCCGATCCGCTCGACGACGTCAGCCCGGGCCTCATCGTGGGTCCGAGCGACGGGAACGGACCGGCCCGTGAACAGGCCGCCGAGCTCGATCGCCCGATCGGCAGCTGGGTGGACTCCGATCTCACCGGCTGGCTCGTCGAGAGCCGGACCACGCCATGCTGGGTCGGGTCCGACACGATCGTCGCGACCGTCACCGATCGCGGCCGGTCGCAGCCGCGGGCATTCAGCATGGATCCCGCGACCGGCAAGGGCCGCGACGTCCGGCTCATCGCGGGCGGCGACATCGTCACCCACTCGCTGGCGGTCTCGGCCGACGGCCTCGTGACCTGGCTCGGGACCGAGGGTGCTCGCGGGTTGGAGCTCTCCACTGCCCGTCTGACGGACGGGCCGGCAACCCCTGTCGTACGGCGTCGCACGACGATCGGCGCCGCCTGGCAGGGCCGCCACCCGCAGCCGGTGATGACCCTCGTCGCCGCGCCGGGCGCCGCCGGGCCGATCGACACGTGGATCGCCTCGCCCCCGGACGCCGGGGGTGCCCGCCTGCCGACCGTCCTCGACGTTCACGGCGGTCCCCTCGGCGCGTGGGCGCCGGCACCGCACACCGAGGTCGCGCTGCTCGTCGCCCGCGGCTACCGCGTGATCCTGCCGAACATCCGGGGGAGCGCCGGCTATGGCCGCGCCTGGATCCGGCCGCAGCTCGGCGACTGGGGCGGCGTCGACGCGGACGACGTCCACGCCGCGCTCGATCACGTCATCGGGCTCGGGCTCGCGGACCCCGAGCGGCTCGGCGTCCTTGGCCTGAGCTATGGCGGGTTCATGGTCAACTGGCTGATCGGCACGAGCCGGCGGTTCCGGGCCGCGGTCTCGGAGAACGGCGTGACGAACCAGATCAACGCCTGGGCCAACTCCGACACCGGCCCCGAGTACGACCGCGTCGCGCTGCTCGGCGACCCGTTCTCGAAGGCCGGCATCGACAAGCTCTGGCGCCAGTCGCCGCTCGCTCACGTCGCCGACATCCACACGCCCCTGCTGATGTTCCAGGGCGAGGCGGACCTGCGTTGCCCGCCCCAGGACAACGAGCAGCTCTTCATCGCCCTGCGCAACCTGCACCGGACCGTGGAGTACGTCCTCTACCCCGAGGAGTACCACGTCTTCTCCTCGTCGGGTCGACCGGATCGACGGATCGACCGGCAGACGCGAATGCTCGACTGGTTCGACCGCTACCTGCGCGACTGACCCAGGCTCAGGCGAGGGCGAGCTCCGGCCGCGGCGTCGAGAGCTGGCGGACTGCCGCGCGGTGGCCGGCCAGCGCCGCCCGCTGCAGCGACGCGGGCAACGATCGCCCGGCTTCGTGCGCAGCGAACCAACCGATCAGGAAACCGGCATCGAACGCGTCGCCCGCTCCGGTCGTGTCGAGCGCATTGACGTGCTGCGTCGCCACCTCGAACCGAAGCCGGCCCTCGCCCTCGACGGCCAGGAGCGTCGCTCCCTTGGCTCCCCGCTTGACGACGGCCATCGGCGCGTACTCGAGCAGCCCCTCGACGGCATAGCGGCCGAGCAGTGCCTCGGCCTCCGACGCGGTCGCGAAGAGCAGGTCGGGCGCGACCTCGGCGATGAGCGAACGAGCCGCTCGCCGGCCCCGCGCGAGCAGGGGGCCGATCGATGCGAGATCCACGCTGACGAGCGCCCCGGCGGAGCGGGCGAGCTCCACCGCCCGTCGGCCCGCGAGCCCGAGCGGCTCTCCGAGCAGCGAGTAGGCGGGGACATGGAGCGCGTCGATGCCGCGGAACCAGGCCGGACGGAGGTCGTCGGGGCCGAGCAGGTCGGCAGCGCCCCGATCGGCGACGAACGAGCGCTCACCGCCGGGCGTCACGAGGACCCCGATCCGTCCGGTCCTCGCGCCCTGGACGCGGCTGACGCGGACGAGGACGCCATCCGAGCGAACGGTATCGACGAGCGCACGGCCCGCGGCGTCACGACCCACGGCCCCGATCAGCGTCGTGCGTGCCCCGAGCCGACCGAGCCAGCGCGCCGTATTGGCCGCCGAACCACCCTGGACGAGCGCGACCCGGCCCGGGACATCGGTACCGACGTCGAGCGCCCGCGCGGGCGCCAGGACGACGTCGAGCATCAGGTCGCCGAGGACGACGATCCGGGCAGGGCCACCCGCGGGAGCGCGCCCGGGACGCCGCGGTCGGCCGGGACGATGCGGCCGTGACGGTCGAAGTCGGGGCACCCGCTGATGGTAATCGTGCGGTCGAGGCGAGGGAGGGACCTACAATGGACTCAACCCACCGGTCCCTCCCGACCCATCTCCTGCACCCATCGGAGTCCTCCCCATGACCGCCGTCAAGCCCGACCTCGACCGCCTCGCGATCGACACCATCCGGACCCTCTCGATCGACGCCGTCCAACAGGCGAACTCCGGGCACCCGGGCGCCCCGATGGGCATGGCACCGATGGCGTTCGTGCTGTGGACACGGTTCCTTCGGCACGCGCCCACCCATCCGGACTGGCCAGATCGGGACCGGTTCGTGCTGAGTGCCGGACATGCCAGCATGCTGCTCTACTCGCTGCTGCACCTCACCGGCTACGACCTCTCGCTCGATGACCTCAAGCAGTTCCGCCAGTGGGGCAGCCGGACGCCGGGGCATCCCGAGTACGGCCTGACACCCGGCGTCGAGGCGACGACCGGCCCGCTCGGCCAGGGCTTCGCCAACGCGGTCGGGATGGCCATCGCGGAGCGTCGGCTGGCGGCTGAGTTCAACCAGCCCGATAGCGCCATCGTCGATCACTGGACCTACGTCATCGCATCCGACGGCGACCTCCAGGAGGGGATCGCCTCGGAGGCCGCCAGCCTCGCGGGCCACCTCCGCCTGCGGAAGCTGGTCGTCCTGTACGACGACAACCACGTCCAGCTCGATGGGCCGACCTCGATGGCCTTCTCCGAGGACGTGCTCAAGCGTTTCGATGCCTACGAGTGGGACACCCGCCGGGTCGACGACGGCAACGACATCCGCGCCATCGAGGCGGCCATCCAGGCAGCTCGCGCGGACCCGAGGCCGAGCTTGGTCGCCGTCCGTACCCACATCGGATACGGCAGCCCGAACAAGCAGGACAGCCAGAAGGCGCATGGCTCGCCGCTCGGTCCCGACGAGGTCCGCCTCACCAAGGAGGCCTACGGGTGGGACCCGGACAAGACGTTCTACATCCCGGATGACGCCCTGGCCGTCTTCCGCGACGCGATGCCGAAGGGCGAGCGCCTGGAAGCGGACTGGCGCTCGCGGTTCGATGCCTACACCGCCTCCCACCCGCGCCTCGCGGCCGAGTTCCGCCGGCGGATCTCGGGCGGACTCCCGATCGGTTGGGACGCCGAGCTCAAGCGGTACGAGACCGGGACCGAGGTGGCCACCCGCAACGCGAGCCAGGACGCCATCCAGGCGCTGGCCCCACACCTGCCCGAGCTGTTCGGCGGAGCGGCCGACCTGTCCGAGTCGAACCTGACCGACGTCAAGGGCGAACCGAACTTCAGCGCGGAGGAGCCCGGCCGGAACCTGCGATTCGGCGTGCGCGAGCACGCCATGGGCGGCATCGCCAACGGGATCGCGTACCACGGTGGCTTCATCCCGTACGTCGCCACGTTCCTGACGTTCAGCGACTACATGCGCGGGTCCGTGCGCCTGGCCGCGCTGTCCGGGCTGCACGTCATCTACGTCTGGACCCACGATTCGGTCGGGCTCGGCGAGGACGGCCCCACCCACCAGCCGGTCGAGCACTACGCGGCGCTCCGGGCGATCCCGAACCTGTGGTTCACCCGACCCGGCGATGCGAACGAGGCGAGCGCCGCGTGGGCGCTGGCCATCGAGCGGCGGGACGGGCCGGTGGCGCTTGCCCTCACTCGCCAGAAGCTCCCCGTCCTGCCCGGCACGGCGGAGGGAGCCCGCGAGGGCCTGCGCCGCGGCGGCTACCTCCTGCGCGAGGCGACGCACGGCAAGCCGCTGCTCATCCTCATCGGGACGGGCTCGGAGCTGCAGCTCGCCAATGCGGCGGCCGACCTGCTCGAGGCCGAAGGGATCCCGACCCGCGTCGTGTCACTCCCCTGCTGGGAGACCTTCGACATGCAGGACCAGGCGTACCGTGACGCCGTCCTGCCGCCCGACGTGCGGAAGCGCGTCAGCGTCGAGATCGGTGTCTCGTTCGGCTGGGAGCGCTGGGTCGGCGACGAGGGCGCGATCATCGGGCTCGACCACTACGGCGCCTCGGCGCCGGCCGGCACGATCTTCGAGCATTTCGGGTTCACCGCCGACCGCGTCGCCGACATCGGCCGCAAGGTCGTCCGTGAAGGCTTCCACGGCCGGGTGCCGACGCTCGACGGCGGCCACTTCGCCGGCAAGCACCCGACCCTCGGCGAAGGTGAGGCGGGCGTGGCCCGAAGCGGGAGCTCCGACCCCGGCCATAGCTAGGTCGCGGGCGCCGTATCCTTCGCGGACGATGCGTATCGCCTTCGCTGCCGATCACGCCGGGGCCGCGTTGAAGGACGCCCTCATCCGGCGGATCGCGGCCGTTGGCCTGGGCCACGAACTCATCGACCTTGGCGGCGACGGCTCCGACCCGAACGACGACTACCCGGACTTCGCCCGGCGGATCGGCGACGCGATCGTCGCTGGCGAGGCCGATCGCGGCATCCTCATCTGCGGCTCGGGCGTGGGCGCGTCCGTCGCGGCCAACAAGATCCGCGGCATCCGGTCCGCCGTCTGCCACGACACGTACTCCGCCCACCAGGGCGTCGAGCACGACGACATGAACGTCCTGACCCTCGGCGCCCGGGTCATCGGCCCGGAGCCTGCCTACGAGTGCGCGATCGCGTTCCTCAGCGCGTCCTTCTCGGGCGAGGATCGCCACCGGCGCCGCCTCGGCAAGATCCTCGCGATCGAGGCCGACAACCGCTAGTCATCGTCGGACGTCCGGCCGCGGAGGGCGTCGGCCCAGCGTCGTACCATGAGCGCTCGTGCTCGCGACAGCTGAGCCCGCGACCTCGACACCGACCGACCACCGCCCGTTCACGGACGGATGCCTATGCTTCGGAGACCACGATGACCGACCCCGCCTCGACCGCCATCACGCCCGCCCGGCTCAGCCTGGGCAATTCCGGCGCGGCCTACGCATCGGCGGTGACCCGGGCGACCGACGAGGCATGGGCGACGCGGCTGTTCGACCACGACGTGACGCTCTGGTCGAGTGATCCGCGAGTGGGTCTGGAGATCGCGGAGCGGCTCGGCTGGCTCGACGCACCGATCCATTTCGGGGAACGCATCGCGGCTCTCGAGGGGTTCGGCGACGCGGTGGTCGCCGAGGGTTTCACGAACGCGGTCGTGGCCGGGATGGGCGGCAGCAGCCTTGCGCCCGATGTCCTGCACCGGACGTTCGGGAGCCAGGAGGGATACCTCGGGCTGCGGATCCTCGATTCGACCGATCCGGCCAATGTCACGGCCGTGCTCGACGACCTGGAGCCACTCCGCACCCTGACGATCATCGCGAGCAAGTCGGGCACGACGGTCGAGCCGCTCGCCTTCCTCGCCGACTCGTGGGCGCGGACGCATGCCGGTCTCGACGCGATCAAACACCACTCGTACGAGGGCCCTGGCGCGTTCATCGTCGCCGTCACGGATCCCGGTCGAAGCCTCGAGGCGATCCCCCACCACGACGACTTGCGCGAGGTCTTCCTGAACCCGCCCGACATCGGCGGCCGCTATTCGGCACTGACCTATGTCGGGCTCCTGCCGGCATCGCTCATCGGGCTCGACCTCGACGCGCTGATGGCATCGGCCGTTGCCATGCTGGGCGCGTGCCGGGAGCCCGACGCGTCGGTCAACCCTGGCGTTTCGCTGGGTCTCGCCCTGGGTATCCTCGCCCGGGCCGGACGGGACAAGCTGACCTTCCTCGCCGACGACGACATCGCAAGCTTCGGGGCCTGGGCGGAACAACTGATCGCCGAAAGCACGGGCAAGCGCGGCACCGGGATCGTCCCGATCGACCTGGAGCCGATCGGCGCACCGGCGTCCTACGGCCAGGACCGGGCGTTCGTGCGAATCGCCCTGTCCGGTTCCGACGATGGCGGTCGCGACGCCCTCGCCGAGGCTCTCGGGGCCGCCGGGCATCCCGTCATCCGCATCGACCTGGCCGACCCGATCGACCTGGGCGCGGAGTTCGTCCGCTGGGAGGTCGCCACCGCGATCACCGGGGCGGTGCTCGGCATCGACCCGTTCGACCAGCCCAACGTCGAGGAGGCCAAGCGACTGACCCGGGACATGCTCGCGAAGGCCGAGCGAGGCGAGACGGTGACCGACTCGACTGCGCCACTCGCCGAGGGTGAAGGCCTCGCGCTGTACGGTGATGCGGCCCTCCGGCTGACCGGCCCCGACGGCGGCATCGAGGGCGAGCTCGCGCGCCACCTGGCACGACGGAAGCCGAACGCGTACCTCTGCCTCCAGGCGTTCATCGCCCCGACGCCGGCCCGCGACGAGGCCCTCGCTCGCATCCGGGCGGCACTGCGCGACCGGACGGGACGGGCCACGACCGCCGGCTACGGCCCGCGCTTCCTCCACTCAACCGGCCAACTCCACAAGGGCGGCCCGGCGACCGGCTGGTTCATCCAGCTGACCTCGGACCACCCGGCGGACCGGCCGATCCCGGGCTGGCCGTACACGTTCGGCCAGCTCATCGACGCCCAGGCAGCCGGCGACTTCGCGGCGATCGAGAGCCACGACCTGCCGATCGTGCGGGTCCACCTGGGCGCCGACCCGGACGCCGGCCTGGCCGCCCTGGAGCGCGCGCTCGAGGCCGCCCTGCAGGCCGACCGGGAGGCATGACCGCGATGCGCATCGGCTTCATCGGGCTCGGCCGGATGGGGGCCAACATGGTCCGCCGGCTCGTCCGTGACGGCCACGACGTGGTCGCCTACAACCGGACGCCGGAAAGGACGACCGAGATCGCGGGTGAGGGCGCCATCGGCTCGTTCTCCATCGCTGAGCTGGTATCCAAGCTGGAGAAGCCGCGGGCCGTCTGGGTCATGGTCCCGGCCGGCGACGCGACCGAGGCGCAGATCCACGAGCTCCTCGGGCACCTCGAGCCGGGCGACACGATCATCGACGGCGGCAACACGAACTTCCACGACGACGTCCGCCGGCACAAGGACCTTGTCGAGAAGGGCATCGGCTACGTCGACGCGGGCGTGTCGGGCGGGGTCTGGGGCCTCCAGGTCGGCTACTGCCTGATGGTCGGCGGGGATGCGGAGGCGGTCACGCCGCTCGAGCCGATCTTCCGCTCGCTCGCGCCCAAGGACGGCTATCTCCACGTCGGCGGTCCTGGCGCCGGACACTACGTGAAGATGGCCCACAACGGCATCGAATACGGCCTGATGCAGGCCTACGCCGAGGGCTTCGAGATCATGCATGCGGGTGACTACGAGCTCGACCTGGGAGCCATCTCGGAACTGTGGATGCAGGGCTCGGTCGTGCGCTCGTGGCTGCTCGAACTCCTCGGACTGGCGTACAAGTCGAACGGCCAGGACCTCGAGCATCTCAAGGGTTGGGTCGCCGACTCGGGCGAGGGCCGCTGGACGGTCCAGGAAGCCATCGACCACGACGTGCCCGCGCCGGTCATCACGCTGTCGCTCCTGACCCGCTTCCGCTCGCGTCAGGACGATTCGTACGGAGCCAAGGTCCTCGCGGCGTTGCGCAACGAGTTCGGCGGCCACGCGGTCAAGACGGGATAGCGAGGATGGCGTCCGGTCGCGCCAAGGGTGCCGTGAGGACCCCGCTCAAGAAACCGGCCACGGTCAGGAAGTCGGCCCCGATCGAGGCGCCAGACCCGGACGAGTCGCCGACCGATCAGCCGATCCCGGCCCGACCTGCCCCGCGGCCGAAGGACGCGCCGCGAACGATGAAGGACCTCCGCGAATCGCGCCAGGGCAAACGTCCCTCGCGGGCGAAACCCACCGAGAACGTCCTGCGCAAGGGCCTGCGCCTGGAGCGCGTGCCGGATCCGGCGGTATTGGTCCTGTTCGGGGCGACCGGCGATCTCGCCCATCGCAAGGTCTTTCCCGCGCTCTACCAGCTCTGGCGGACGAACCTGCTGCCCCACGAGTTCCTGGTCCTCGCGGTCGGTCGGCGCGAGTACGACAACGAGACGTTCCGGAAAGAGATCCGGACCTCGCTCGAGCAGTTCAGCCGTGTGCTGCCGCTCGACGCGCCGGCCTGGCGGGCCTTCGAGGAGCGGATCCTCTATCACCGGCTGGACTTCGCCGACACCACCGGGTTCGACAAGCTCGGTGCCCGCCTGGAGGCGATCGACGAGGAGCACGGGACCCGTGGCAACCGGCTCTTCTACCTGGCCACGCAACCGTCGCAGTTCGCCGACCTCGTCGCCCAGCTTGGTCGCGTGGGACTCGATCACGAGCACCACGACGGTGGCTGGCGGCGGATCGTCATCGAGAAGCCGTTCGGACACGACCTCGAGTCGGCCAAGCGCCTGAACCGCGAAGTCGGCAAGGTCTTCCGCGAGGCGCAGGTCTACCGCATCGATCACTACCTCGGCAAGGAGACGGTGCGCAACCTGCTGGTCTTCCGGTTCGGGAACGGCATCTTCGAGCCGCTCTGGAACCGGCGGTACGTCGACCACGTGCAGATCACCGTGGCCGAGTCGATCGGCATCGGCAACCGCGGGGCGTTCTACGAGGAGACCGGTGCCTCACGCGATGTGATGCAGAACCATCTGCTCCAGCTGGTCAGCCTCATCGCCATGGAGCCACCGGCGACATTCGAGGCGGATGCCCTGCGCGACGAGAAGGTCAAGGTCCTGCGCGCGATCGCCAGCGACCCGCTCGATGCCACGCGCGACGTCGTGCGGGGCCAGTACGGACCCGGGTGGGTGGCCGCGACGCGCGTCCCGGGTTACCGCCAGGAGCCCGACGTCGACCCCGAGTCGGAGACCGAGACGTTCGTTGCGGCCCGGCTGACGATCGACGACTGGCGCTGGTCGGGGGTGCCCTTCTACGTCCGGACCGGCAAGCGGCTGCCGAAGCGCTCCACCGAGATCGCCATCCAGTACCGCGAGGTCCCCCATCGGCTGTTCCGCGAGGCCGCGGTCGATCCCGATCCCAACCTGCTCGTCATCCGCGTGCAGCCCGACGAGGGGATCATGCTCCGGTTCGGAGCCAAGGTGCCGGGCCTGGGCATGGACATCCGCTCGGTGACGATGGACTTCACCTACGGATCGGCGTTCAGCATCGATTCGCCCGACGCCTACGAGACCCTCATCCTCGACGCGCTCCAGGGCGATGCCTCGCTGTTCACCCGCGCGGACGAGGTCGAGGAGGCCTGGTCGATCGTCGATCCATACATCGACGCGTGGGCGAACGAACCGGCGCCCGGGTTCCCGAACTACGAGGCCGGGTCCTGGGGACCGCCCGAGGCCGACGGAGTTGATGGCTCGCGACGGCCGGCGCTGGCGTCGGTTCTAGGGACGGACGATGGCGGTCGACACCCCGCTCCGGATCGGCGAGCCGGTCCTCCGCTGGTCGTCGCGAGCCCACAGCATCGCCGAGATCGAGAGCGAGCTGGCGCGCCTCTGGGCCGGCCAGGACCTGACGGCGACCGTCGAGGGCGAGCCCGGCCGCCACGTGGCCGCGCGAACCAGCGTGATGAACCTCATCGTCATCGCCCGCCGACCCGAACTGGCCGAGCATTGTGCCGCGACCATGCAGGCACTGACCGGCCAGCACCCGTCACGGACCGTCGTCATCGGGACCGCCGATCCCGATGGTCCGTCCTGGATCGATGCGCGCGTCGAGGCGCATTGCGTGTTCCCACGGGAGGACGCCCCGGAGACGTGCGCCGAGATGATCCACCTGACTGCCGGCGGCGAGGTCGGCCAGCATCTCATCGCCATCGCCACGCCACTCGTCGTCCACGACCTGCCCGTGACGATCTGGTGGCCGGGCGAGCCGCCGTTCGGGTCGCGCCCCGCTCGCGACCTGTTCCCCATGGCCGACCGGCTGGTGGTCGATGGGTCCTCGTGGAGCGGCGATGGCCTCGAGCCGCTTCGCGCGATGGCCGGCCTCCTCGAGACGACCCCGATGGCCGTGAGCGACTTCGCCCTGCTGCGCCAGGCGCGCTGGCGCGAAGCCATCGCATCGATCTTCGACGATCCGGACTTCACGCCCTACCTGCGTTCGCTTCGGCGGATGGCGGTGACCTACGGCACCCACGATGAGACCGGGGCGCCGGGCTCGACCAATCTGGTCAAGCCCGTGTACCACATCGGCTGGCTCGCCTCGCGCCTTGACCTGCGGGTCACGAAGCCGCTCGCCGCCATCGTGGGCCACGGGCCGGCGTCGGCGGGCTCCCGCCGGGTCGTGCGAGGGCCCGGAGCGAAACCGATCCTGGGCCGAGGCCTGGCCGCGACCCTCTCGGACGGCCGGGCCGATGTGGCGGTCGTCATGCGGCCGCATATCTCGAAGATGCCCTCGGGAACCACCCTGCGCGTCGAGCTCCTCGCCGAGCGACGAGGCTCGGAGCTGCGGGCCGATGTGACCGCCGAGGCCGAGGTCGTCCACGTCCGCGTCTGGCTCGATGGCGTGGAGGCGCTCGACCGACAATTCCTGGCTCGACGGATGTCCGAGGTGGATCTCCTCGGCCAGGCCCTCGAGGCGAGTGGCCGCGATCCCGTCGAGAGCGGCGCCTTGCGAGCTGCCGCGGCACTCGTCGCACCCCGCGATGAGGTGAGCGGATCCGGAGGGTCGATCGGTGGTTGACGAAGCGGACGCGGCGATCGTGGTCACTGCCGACCCTGCTGCGGCGTCGGTCGAGGCTGCGCGACGGATCGCCGAGGCGCTGACCGTTGCCGACGCCGAACGGGGACGCGCGCACTGGGCGACCACCGGTGGGTCGAGCGTCGTCGGCATCTATCGGACGCTGACGGATGCGGGCCTGTTCGAGCGGATGCCGTGGGCGCGACTCCACGTGTGGTGGGGCGACGACCGCTACGTGCCACGCGACCACCCCCTCTCGAACGTCAAGCCGTTCGACGACATCGTCCTGGGCATCGCCCTCGGCGAGGAGGGACAGGCCGGTGGCGGCTCGCCGGGCGCGCCCATCCCGGTGCACCAGGTCCACCCGTTCCGGGCCGGCGAGGCCATCGCGACCGGTCGCGGGCCGGAATGGTGTGCCTCGGAGATGGCCGAGGAGCTTCGCGCCGTCGGGCCCACCACGGATGTCGACTGGCCGGTCTTCGACGTGCTCCTGCTGGGTGTCGGGAGCGACGGCCACCTGCTGTCGGTCTTCCCCGGGTCGCCGGCGCTCGGCTCCGCGGACCTCGCGATGGCCATCGCGGCCCCGACGCATATCGAACCCCACGTGGCGCGGGTGACGCTCAATCCAGCGGTCGTGCGTGCCGCACGAGAGGTGCTGGTCGTCGCGACCGGCGCGGCCAAGGCATCGGTTCTTGCCGAGGTCTTCGGTCCGACCCGGGATCCGAGCCGCTGGCCGGCGCAGCTCGCCCGGCGCAGGGGCGCGACCTGGATCCTCGACGAGGCCGCCGCCGCGAACCTGCCGCCGCGACCCTGACCGCGTCGGCGCCCGGTCCGTGATCGGGTGGTCAACGACTACGCTTCGCGGATGACCGATCCCGCCCCGACGTATCGCGTCACCTCGGCCGACGGCACCCCGGTCGCGGTCTTCACCTCGGGAGCCGGCCCACCGCTGCTGCTCGTCCACGGCACGGCCGGCGATCACACGACGTTCCGCGTCGTCGGGCCGCGACTGGCTCGGCACGTCACGCTTCACGCCATCGACCGCCGCGGGCGAGGCGCGTCGGGCGACACCGAGCCGTACGCGATCGCCCGCGAGTTCGAAGACATCGTCGCGGTCGCCGAGGCCATCTGGGCCGACACCGGCGAGCCCGTCGGCGTGTTCGGGCATTCGTACGGCGGCCGGGCGGCCCTCGGCGCGGCGCTGGAGAGCGAGCGGATCGGCCGCGTCATCTGCTACGAGGGTGCCCCGACGCCACCCGGTGCCAGCTACCACCCGACCGGGTTGGACGCGACGCTGCGAGATCAGCTTGCGGCCGGCGACCGGGCAGCGCTGCTGTCCACGTTCATGGCCCGGGTCGTCGGCATGAGCGACGCCGAGCTGGCTGCGTATCGGGCCGATCCGGTCTGGCCGGTGCGGGTCGCGGCAGCACCGACGATCGTCCGCGAGCTCGAGGCAGAGCGTGATCCCGCGGCGTCGCTCGTGGCGCTCGGCGGGGTTCGCCAGCCGGTCCTGCAATTGCTCGGCGGCGCCAGCCTGCCGGTCTTCCGGGAGGCAACGGTCGCGCTCGATGTCCGCCTCGCCGACGGGCGGATCGTGGAGATCCCCGGCGCGAAGCATGCGGCGCATCACACCCATCCCGACGCCGTCGTCGCGGCCGTGCTCGCGTTCGCGATCGTCAACGGGTCCCGCGTGCGAGACTGACGGCATGTTGGAGATGGGCATCGTCGGCTGGATCGTCGTCGGCTTCATCGCGGGCGCGATCTCGGGTGCGCTGATGGGCGGCAAGACGGCGCGCGGCTGTCTTCCCAATATCCTCGTCGGCATCCTCGGGGGGATCGTCGGTGGCTGGCTCGCGGAGCAGATGGACCTGGGACAGGCCCGAGGCTTCATCGCGGCGGTCGTCGTGGCCGTCTTCGGGTCGCTGGTCGTGCGGCTCGTGCTCAATGCCGCCAGCCGCGACTGACCGAGGCAACGACGGGGACGGCCGCGTCGGCTACCATCAACGCATGACCGACGCCGCATCGGTGGATACGAGCAAGGACGCCGATCCGCGTCCGTATTCGCCCGGCCTCGAGGGGGTCATCGCGGGCGAGACATCGCTGAGCAAGGTCGACGGCGCCCGCGGGCGACTGCTCTACCGCGGCTATCGCATCGGGGACCTCGTCGAGCACGGCACGTACCCGGCCGTCGCGAACCTCCTCTGGACGGGTGACTGGGATCCTGCCTACCACCTCGCCACGTCCCCCGTGCCCGATGCCGTGCTCTCGATCCTGCGCGCCCTGCCGCCCAAGGCCAAGCCGATGGACGCGCTGCGGACGGCCGTGTCGGCCTGGGGGGCGAGCCAGAAGCTCGATTGGCCACCGACCGTCGAACAGGCACGGACCCTCACGACGACGTCGCCGTCGGTGCTCGCGGCGTTCGCCAGGCTGCGCCAGGGGCTCGACCCCATCGACCCCGATCCCTCGCTCGACCTGGTCGAGGGCTTCCTCTACCAGCTCACCGGGACGCGGCCCGACCCGGGCAACGCGCGAGCGCTCGACGCCTACTTCATCGTCGGCGCGGAGCACGGCTTCAATGCCTCGACGTTCACCGCGCGGGTCATCACCTCCACGCAGTCGGACATCGCGTCTGCGGTCGCGGGTGCCATCGGGACCATGAAGGGGCCCCTCCACGGGGGCGCGCCGTCGGAGGTCGTCGACCAGCTCAGCCAGATCGGCTCACCGGAGCACGCGGAGGCCTGGCTCAACGAGGCCATCGACAAGCACGAGCGTTTGATGGGCTTCGGGCACCGCGTGTACCGCGCATACGACCCTCGGGCGGCCGCGCTCCGGAAGGTCGCGGAGTCGATGCCCAACCCGCCCGAGTGGCTGGCACTTGCGATCGCCGTCGAGGACGTCGCGCTGCGGGTCCTGGCCGAACGCCATCCCGAGCGGGCGCTGAAGACGAACGTCGAGTTCTACGCCGCCCCGGTGCTCCAGGGCGTTGGCCTGTCGCCCGATCTGTTCCCAGCCACGTTCTCGCTGGCCCGGCACGCCGGCTGGACCGCGCACGTGCTCGAGCAGGCCGCCGACAACCGGCTCATCCGCCCCGACGTTCGCTATATCGGCCCAGCGGAACGCGACCTCCCGGCCTGACGGCCCGGCGCGGTCGCCCTACAGCCAGCCGCGCCGCCGGAACAGGATGACGAGGACCAGGAGCATCACCGCCATCAGGCCGATGATGACGAAGAACGAGATGGCCTCGCCTTCGCCCGGGAAGAGCACGTTCATCCCGAAGATGCTCGCGATGAGCGTGAGTGGCAGCAGCACGACGCTCGCCGCGGTCAACACGCGGAACGAGTCGTTCAGGCGGTGCGAGAGGATCGATTCGTTCGTCGACTCCAGCGCCTCGACGACCTCCTTGTAGTTCTCGAGGGTGTCCCAGGTCCGCTCCGCCGCGTCCGAGATGTCGTCGAAGTAGATCTCCAGCTCTTCCTGGAGGTAGCGCTGCTTCGTGCGCTCGAGATCGCGGAGGACCGCGCGCTGCGGACGGACGATCTTGCGGAAGTTGATGATCTCCTGCTTCGCCTCCGAGAGCTCGCGGACGATCTCCGACGACCGGCCTTCGAACATCTCGTCCTCGAGCCGCTCCAGCTTGAGACCCATCTTGCGCAGCATCGGGAACGCCGCGTCAACGCCCGTGTCGACGATCTTGTACAGCAGGTAGCCCGAGCCCTTCGAGAAGACCTCCTCGCGCAGGTCGTCCTTCTCGCGGTAGCGCTCGAACATCGCCGCCAGGGGCGGCAGCGGGATGTTCGGCAGCGTGATCAGGTAATCGGGACCGAGGAACAGGTCCAGTTCGGCGGTCATGATGCGCCCCGTGTCCTTGTCGAACAACGGGAAGTGCAGAACGATGAAGACGTAGTCGTCGTACTGGTCCAGCTTCGGCCGCTGGTTGCGCGAGTAGACGTCCTCGTAGTCGAGCGCATGGAATTCGAAATGCTCCTCGAGCCAGTCCCGGTCGGCGCTCCGTGGCGACTCGATGTAGATCCAGCGCAGGCCGGCCGCCTCGATGATGTCGGGCGCTGACACGTCCACGGGCAGCACAGCATCCGGCGATCCGGCGGCGCGTCGTGAGCGCGGTCGCGGCAGCGGTCGGGGCAGGGCGATGTTCGGCACGGCGCCATCGTAGCCGCCCGCGTCCATCGGCGAACCGGTGCGGACCGGCCATCCGGTACGGCGGGCGTGCACGAGCGCGGCTCAGCGCCGCGGGTTCGGGCGGGCTGGACGGCGGTTCGGGTCCGCCGCGCTCAGCCTCGGGGCGGCACGTCCAGCCAGCCCTCGCGGAGCGCCCGCGTCGCGAGCTCTGTTCGTGACGCGACGCCGACTCGCTCGAAGACGCGCGCGAGGTGCGTTTCGACCGTCTTCGCGCCGATCCCGAGGGCGGCGCCGATCTCGTCGTTGCTGCGGCCGTCGGCGACGAGGCGAACAACGTCGTGCTCGCGTGGTGTCAAGTGGACCGCATGCGTGCCCGGACGGACCGTGAAGGCCAGCCCGCCCGCGGCCACCCGCCGGATCGCGTCGAGCAACTCGGTCAGTGGCGCGGTCTTGAGGACGAACCCGGCGGCTCCCAGGTGCAGGGCGGCCTCGGCGTACTGCGGGTAGTCGTATGCGGTCAGCACGATCACGGCCGGCAGGTCCGGGTCGCCGGTGAGCAGGCCCAGACCGCTGTCCGTCCCGAGCCGGATGTCGAGGAGCAGGACGTCCACCGCGTCGCGATGCGCCAAGCCCTCGGATCGTGCCGCGTCGAGCGACGCCGCCACGCCGACGACCTCGAGGTCCGGCTGCGAACGAAGCACCGCGGCCGTCCCCTCGGCCACGACCGGGTGATCGTCGACGACCGCCACCCGGATCAGTGCGCCCGCCAGTCCAGCTTCACGTGCGTCCCGCCGGCGGGCCAGCGCCGGACGTCGAGGATCGCCCCGATGGCCTCGGCCCGCTGCTGCATGTTGATGAGGCCGAAGTGGCCGTCGTGCTCGGCCACGTTACCCGCGCCGGGCTCGATCCCGGGGCCGGCATCGTCGATGGACAGCGACGCGCCCGCGGCCGAGGTGCTGTAGCGCACGACGATCGGCGGTTTGCCGTGCTTGACCGCATTCGAGAGCGCCTCCTGCGCCACGCGGAAGAAGGCGAGCTCGACGTCCGCCGGCGGTCGCGTGCCGTCGCTCCGTTCCAGGCGGACTTCGCCGCCGGCGAGGCGCTCGATGCGAAGGACGAGCCAGTCCAGAGCGGGGCCGACTCCCAGGTCATCGAGGATCGGCAGGCGGAGGTCGCCACAGATGGCGCGCAGCCGATCGGACACGGTCCGGGCGATCTCGGCCCCTTCCGTGTCGCCGGCGGCATCGAGCCGGTGGACGAGGAGCGTCAGCTCCTGGAGGGCATCGTCGTGGATATCGGCCGCCACGCGCGCCCGCTCAGCCTCCGTGGCGGCCACGACCAGGTCGCGCTGGAGGGTGGCTCGCGTCACCAACCGGGTCAACGGCCGGACGGTGAAGCGGCTCGTGAGCAGGACGAAGACGAACCACAGCTGCAGCGGGATCAGGTAGGGCGCCAGCTCTGTGGCGAGGACCATCAGGGGCGTGGCGCCCGCGGCGGCGAACTCCGCCGATTCGAGGACGCGTCCACTCGAGCTGCCCGTGATCCTCAGGCCCTTGAGCTCGATCGGTCCGGCGGCTGCCAGACCGGGGATCAACGGAATGGCGCCGACCAGCACCCATCGAACGATCGATGCCCACCTCCATGCCTGGCCAGTCGCGGCCACAACGACGACGACGAGGGCTCCGATGGTAGCGATGGCAACGATCAGCCCGACGAGCCGGCGCTCCTCGACCTCTTCGATCTGGTCGATCAAGGCGATAGCCAGCGGCAGCATCGCGATCACCGTCACAAGACCGGCGGCGGCGATGCGCGTCGTCGACCACTCCCATCCGTTCGGCCAGACGATCAGTGGCACGGCCGTCGCGACCGCGAGCGGGATGGCCATCGCACGCAGGCACGCTCCCGCGTGGCCGCTCCACAGCCAGTGGCCGACGAGCCCGAGGACAAGCACGCCGAGGACGTGGATCGTCGGGTAGAAGACGTCCGTCGCCGGCGAGATCACGCTGAAGACGATCCCCACGAGGGCGATCCCCATCGCGATCCGATCTCGCAGGCGAGCGTCCATGCCGGAACCGTAGCAGAGGCCACGGTGCCGGCAACGTCCGGGGAATCCCGGAACGACGTCCGGGGATGACCACTGTGACGGCGGGACACGGAGAGGCCCTACCATCGCGCCACCGGCCCATCTCAGAGGCCGCCTGCCCAGAGGTCCCGGTGGCCATCCTCGAGACCCGCGACATCGGCAAGCGCTACGGCCGGCGGCGTCCGTGGGCGCTTCGGCACCTCGACCTCGAGGTACCGGACGGGAGTGTCACCGCGCTCGTCGGGCCGAACGGCTCGGGAAAGTCGACGCTGCTCAAGGCGTGGGTCGGGTTCGAGCGTCCGACCGAGGGTCACCTGACGGTCGACGGCGTCGACCCGTGGAAGGACCGGGCCGGGGCGATCCGCCGGATCGGCTACGTCCCACAGGCGCCGTCGCTCTATCGCGAACTCACCGTCGACGAGCACGTCGACCTCGCCGAGACGCTCCGGCCCGGCTTCGACCGCTCGCTCGCGCTCAAACGTCTCGACGACCTCGCGATCCCGCACGCATCGCGCGCCGACGAGCTGTCCGGGGGACAGCAGGCGCAGGTCGGGCTGGCGCTCGCGCTGGGGGCGCGGGCGCCGGTCCTCCTGCTCGACGAGCCGCTCGCGAGCCTCGATCCGCTCGCGCGGCGCGAGTTCCTCCACGTCCTCGTCGATGCCGTGCGTGCCCACGGTGCGACCGTGCTGCTCTCGTCCCACGTCATCACCGACATCGAGCAGGCGTGCGACAGGCTCCTCGTGCTCGGTGGCGGGCGCATGCTCCTCGACCTTTCCATCGCGGGTGCCATCGCCGAGCACCGGGTCCTCGACGGGTCGGATCCTGGTTCCGCTGACGGGCCGGGGTCGCTCGTCGGGGTCTTCCCGGGACCGTCAGGCGAGCGACTGAGCCTCGTCCGGGGCGTCGGAGACCATGGCCGGGCCGCGACGCTCGAGGAGGTCGTGCTGGGGCACCTGGCCGCCGCCCGCGCCCCCAGGAATGTCTCGGCCGAGGGACGTGCGGCATGATCCTCCAGGAGATCCGCCTGACGATCCGGCTCCACCGATTCGAGCTCTACGCCTTCGGGACGGCGCTCGTCGTCCTTGCCATCGCTGGCTTCGTCGGCTCCGTCTATGTCGACGGACTGCGCCCCGGGCCCGAGTGCCTCGCGATCGATGGCAGCGCGCCCGAGGCCTGCCAACCGGCATTGCGAGCGTGGCATGGGGCCCAGCTGACGATCGGCGGACTCGTCCTCTCGCCGACGCTGGCGGTGGCCTACGTCATCGGCGCCTTCCTCGGGGTGCCGATCGTCGGCCGCGAGCTCGAGCGTGGCACGACACGGCTCGCGTGGTCGCTCGCGCCGTCCCGCTGGCGCTGGTTCGCCGTTCGCGTGCTCCCGGTCCTGGCGATCATCGCGGTGTTGACGTTCGTCGCCGGAGCGGCCGTCGATCGCTTCTTCGCGGCGAGCGTCCAGGGCGAGGATCCCGCGGCGTCGTTCACCCTGTTCGGGGCCCGCGGCGTGCTGCTGGCCGCTCGCGCCGCGTTCATCTTCGGGGTCGCGGTGGTGGTCGGAGCGACCGTTGGCCGAGCCCTGCCGGCCCTGATCGTGACGGCGCTCATCGTGACCATCGCGATCGCCGGCGGCGAAGGCGTCCACCAGAACCTGATCCTGCGGAACGAGGCGGTCCCGGTCCCGCTGGACTTCGAGGGCAATGGCTACTCCACGAACGGGCGGGGCGACCTCAATTTCGACACCCGGTTCCAGCTCCCCGACGGCAGTCTCGTCGGCTGGGAATACTTCGGCCCCGATGACCCGTACGACGAGAACGGCAACCCGCGGTACCCGATGTTCTCGATGGTCGTCCCGGGCAGCCAGTACCGGTTCGTGGAAGCCCGCGAGGCGCTGGTCCTGGGCGGCGCCACCCTGGTGACGCTGCTTCTGGCCGGTGTCGTCGTCTCGCGCCGTCGACCCGGCTGATCAGGAACCCGGGAGGTCGACAACCGTCGGCGGTGCCGCCGGTCGCCGCCGTGCCGCGATGACCACGGCACCCGCGAGAAAGACGACCCCGGCGACCACGAACGGCGCCGACGCCCCGCCCGGCGACGCCACGACCGCGCCGACCGCCGGGCCGATGATCCCCGCGCTGTAGAGCGGCAGGTAGACGAGGTTGAGCGTCGCCGACCGACGCTCCGGCGGAACCTCGAGCGCAAGCAGGCCGAAGACCATGGCACTGACCGTGGCGGTCGAGACGCCCAGCACCACGGCCAGCAACGCCATCCCGGCGACGGACGGCGCCAGGGGCATGAGCAGCAGGACCGCGCCCGCTCCAGCGAGGGCGGCGACCAGCACCGGACGGAAGCCGACGCGGTCGCCGATCACGCCGCCGAGTGGCGACACGAGCGCCCCGACGAGCGCGGCCGTCCCCATGACGAGCCCGATCGCCGAGGCCAGCCCGGGACCCTGGCCGACCAGGCCCTCGACGAGGACCGGGATGTACGGCCGGCTCATCTGGGTACCGAGGAACGCCACGCCGAAGATGAGGAAGACGCGGCGGACCGCCGGGTCCGACAGGACACCGCGGACCGCCCCGAACGCGAGCTCGAAGAGGCCGCCGGTCGGCACGACCTCCGGCCGCACCTCGTGCGAACCCAGCGCGACGAGGAGCGCCGTGGCGACCGACAGCAGCGCCGAGAACCAGAAGACGCCCGAGAGCGACCAGCCGAGACCGTCGACCTGCACCCCGGCGAGGACCGGCCCGACCGCGAACCCGATCGGCCCCGACGCCCCGAACAGCGCGATCGTCACGCCGAGGCGCCGCAACGGCGTGACGTCGCGGATCCCGGCGAGCATCACACCGGTGTTCCCAAGCTGGAATCCGATGAGCAGCATCGAGAGGGCGAGTTGCCACGGTTCGCGCGACAACGCGACCGCGACGAAGACGACCGCCTCGACCAGGGCGCTGCGGATGATCACCGCCTTGCGGCTGTACTTGTCCGCCAAGACCCCCCAGAGCGGGACCAGCGGCATCCCGACGACGAAGATCAGCGCACTGAACGATCCGATGAAGGCCAGTCGGTCGTCCTTCGGCACACCCATCGCCGTCAGGTAGGCCGGGAGCGTCGCGAAGACCTGGCTGACGCCGAGACCCTCGACCATCGAGGTGATCCAGAAGACGGCGACCAGCGCGCGCCAGTCCTGGGCGGGGCGGGAAGGGTGGGCGGATGGTGCGCGGACCGCGCCGTCGTCGGGCATCCGCGGAAGCCTAGCGGATGGGCTGGCGCGGGCGGCGCACACGGAAGCGCCCGAAGGAACTGGTGGGAGACCGACGTTCAGCGGGTCCTGGGGCTTCAGCAAGCTGCAGTCCCTGGTCGCTGCCGGGTTCCTCGCTCGTGAGCCTTGCGACCCTCGAACCCGGTTCCCGGGACCACCTCGGGGATCGCTCCTCGTTGTGGTCTGGCGGTTCACTCCTGCCCCTTCGGGCAAGAAGAAATGTACGGCCCAGCGCAGGGAACCACAACGGGCTTATCCACGAACTTCCGGTAGGACACGCCGACCTTATCCCCGAAGTTCTCGACGTTGTGGACGGGTTGTGGATACTCGTCAGGGAGGTAGCGCACCCATGGCCCATCTGCTCGGCCGACTCGTGGCCCTCAACGATCGCTGGGCCCGGCCGTTCGGCGACTTCAACCATCGCTGGCTGTCGGCCCTATTCGGGCCGATCCGGCCGGTCAAGGACCTGTTGCACGGTCGCTGGCTGGGACACCCGCTTCACGCGGCCACGACCGACATCCCCATCGGGCTGCTCCTGGGCGCGGTCATCCTGGACCTCGCCGACCGGCGCGGAGCCGCCGACATCGCGGTCGTGGGGACGATCGTGTTCATGGTCCTCTCGGCCGCGTCGGGCCTGGCGGACTACTCGGACACCGACGGCACCGCCCGGACCCGAGCCACGACCCACGCCACGCTGATGACCGTGGCGCTCGTGATCCTGCTGGTCTCGATGGTGCTGCGAGCCGGAGACCCGATCGACCGCGCGTTCCCCGTGATCCTTGGGATCATCGCCCTCGCCATCGTGACGGCCGGGGCCTTCGTCGGGGGGGACGTCGTCTACGTCTTCGGCAACATGGTCAGCCGACATGCGTTCCGCGGCGCCGGCACGAAGTGGGTCCGGCTCGACCTGGGCGACCTGGCTGACCTCGAAGCGCTGGTGGAGGCGACGCCCACGAAGGCGAGGGCCGGCATCAACGACCTCGTGCTGGTCCGGCTCGGCGAGCGGGTCTTCGCGCTCCACGCGACGTGCGCGCACGCGGGCGGACCCATGGACAAGGGCACGGTGGTCGTCGGATGCCTCCAGTGCCCCTGGCACGGCACGCGCTATCGGATCGTGGATGGACACGTCGTGCGTGGCCCGTCGCTCTATGACCAGCCTGCCTACGAGATCCAGGCCGCCGATGGCGGGGGGTACGAGGTCCGCCGGATCCCTTCGTAGGCCGAGGCTCGGCCCCGGCGGCCCGCCGCGGACCGACGAAACGCGGTCATCATCACGCCATGCGGCCGATCCAGCTCCCCGACCCGTGCCTCGTCGTCCTCGTCGGGGCGGCCGGCGCCGGGAAATCGAGCTTCGCTGCGCGGCACTTCCAGCCCGACGAGATCTTCTCGTCCGATGCCTACCGGAAGCTGGTGAGCGGTGACGAAGCCGACCAGCGGGCATCGCGCCTCGCGTTCCGCCGACTCCACGACGCGTTGGCGGTTCGGCTCCGTGCGCGCAGGCTCTCGGTCGTCGATGCCACGAACGTGACGCAACACGCGCGCCGGACGCTCCTGGCCCGCGCCCGAGACGCCGGCATCCCGACTGTGGCGATCGTCCTCGACCTGCCACCAGCGCTCGTCCATGCCAGGAACGTCGGACGGCCGACCCGCGTGGTGGATCCCGAGGTGGTCGATCGTCACCTCGCCGGCCTTCGCGACGCCGTGGACGCGGGTTCACTCGCGTCCGAGGGCTTCGACCTGGTCGTCGTCCTCGATGACCCGGCGCGGGTCGACACGATCAGCTTCGAGCGTCGAGCGTAGCGGGACCTCTTCGCCTATCTGGAGCCGACGCCGATGAGCACGATGGCCAGCGCGGCCAGGCCGATCCCGACCGCGTGCGAGCGGGTGACGCGCTCGCGCAGGAAGACCGTGGCAAGGATCACGGTCGTGACTGGGTAGAGCGACGACACGACCGACGCGACGGCCAGGGCGCCGCTCTGGACCGCGAGGATGTAGGCACCGTTGCCGCTCATGTCGAGGACCCCGATCGCGAGGATCCCTGGCACCAGCCTCGGCGGCGGCCGCCAGCCGGGCCTGGTCGCGACGATGGCCGTGACGATGAGGAGCGCCTCGGCGGCGCGGACGATGGAGAGCGGGCCGAAGACGTGGCCGTCGCTGATCTGGGCGATGAAGACGCCGAACAGGCCGATGGTCGACCCGCTCAGGAGAGCGAGCCCCAGGCCGGCTCGCCCGCCGCCCTCATCCGCGACCCGCGACACGAGGACCACCGCGACGATCGCGACCGCGATCCCGACCAGGACGAGCCGGTCGGGCCAGCCCTCGAGCACGATGCCCGCCACCACCGGGATCATCGCCGCGAGGACACCCGTGACGGGCGCGACGATCCCCATCCGCCCGACGGCCAGACCGCGATACAGCGACAGGATGCCGATCCCGCCGACGACGCCGCCAAGGACCGACCAACCGACGTCCACCGGGGTCGGCGGCCCCTCGGCCCGAACGACGGCCAGTCCGATCGCGAGCGCCA
Organism: uncultured Chloroflexia bacterium; assembly: GCA_963764515.1. GTDB lineage: Bacteria > Chloroflexota > Limnocylindria > Limnocylindrales > CSP1-4 > SPCO01. The sequence goes on from CAVXSS010000001.1 coordinate 763,560, forward strand.
TGCCCACGACCTGCGAGATGAGGACGACCCCGAACACGGATGTCCGGCGGCTGAGCAGGCCGCCGCCGAAGTCGCCGCTTCCCCAGGCCAGGGCCGAGACCAGGCCGAACAGGACGGTCGCGGTCCCCGCATCGGGTCCGATCAGGGGCTCGTTCCTTCGGGCGGCGGGGTCGCATCGTCGATCGCCGTGGGTCCGGGCAACTCGACGATCGCGTCGGCGACGCCGTCATAGCGGTCGGAGCATGTCAGGTAGATCACCTGGAAGTCAGACGTGATCCCCTTGAGCAGCCCGAGTGCCCGGGCGGCTCGGGTCCCATCGAGGGTCACGAACGGGTCGTCGAAGATCAGCGGCGGCCGGCGATCGCCGGTCACGAGTCGGACGAGACCCAGGCGGGCCGTCAGGAAGACGAGGTCGAGCGTGCCCTGGCTGAGTGCCGAGACCTTGACCCAATCGCGTTTCTCGGGGGCGCGGACCTCGATGTCGAGCGTCTTGTCGTCGACCCGGACGTGGCGGTACCGACCGGCGGTCGCCAGTTCGAGGTCGCGGACCATCCGCTTCTCCAGGTAGCGGGTCGCGGACTTCATCGTCGCCTGCTCGGCCGCGACGATGCCATCGAGCGCCGCCGTATACACGCGTTGGCGGCGCTCCAGCGCAGCGAGCTCCTCCCGCCAGCCGGCGAGCGCCTCGCCGTGACCGGCGACCTCCTCCGCGTCGACGGCGTTCGCCTCCACCCTCGCCCGGGCATTGGCCTCGTCGTCGCGGGCGCGCTCGAGGGCCCGCTCCTGGTCGCTGACCTCGACTTCGAGGCGTTCCCGGGCCCGGGGCTCCTTGGCGATCGGGCCGAGTGCCTCGATCGCGCTGCCCTTCTCGGAGATCTCCAGGGCCGCGGCGTCGCGCATCGGCACGAGCGACTCCGACGGCTGCTTGCCGACGAGCCCTTCGAGTTGAGCCGCTAGCCGGTCGATCTGGCCGACGTGGGCCTCCTCGCGCGTGAGCAGGTCTTCGGCGGTCGGGAGGTCGTCGAGCCCGAGAGTCCCCAGCCGTCGAGCCGTGTCCGCCTCCACCGCCTGGAGTTCCGCCTCCATCTCGGATCGCCCCCTCAGACGCCGGTCGATCTCCACGTCGCGGAGCTGGGCGCCCATGCGATAGCTCCGGCGCATCCACAGCGCCACCAGGGCGAGGATCACGCCGATCCCGCCGATGACCGCACCGATCAGGCTCGGGATCGGGCCAGGCACGGCGATCCCAAGGAGCTGGACCCCGATCGATCCCCCGGCGACGAGCACCCCGATGATGGTCAGGGCGACGCCCCAGCGAGACAGGGGGCGCCAACTCGGCTCGGCCTCGATCTCGAACGACACCGCGACCTCGCCCGACAGGGCTGCACGAAGCTCGCGAGCCTTCTGGTCGAGCGTGCGCAGGCGCTCGACACCGGCACGGATGACCGGGAGCGGGTGGGGCGACGGGTGGCTGGCGGCGAGCTTCGACACCTCCTCGTCGACATCGACGGCCTGCCGGAAACGCTCGTACCGATCCTGTGCCTGTGCGCGCTCGCTGGCGAGGCGCTCGGCCTGGCGGGCCTTCTCGAGCATGCTGCGCCGTTCGGCGAGCACGCTCTCCGCCTGGGCCCGCCGCTCCAGGGCACCCGCGAGCGCGTCCCGGTCGCGGGACAGTTGCGCGAGGGCCTGTTCGCCTTGTTCGAGCGCCTGGTCCGCCCGGGCGACCTCCCCTTGGGCCACCTTCAGCCGGCCCGGGTTCTTGTCGCCCTTGGTCGTGAGGTCGTGGATGGCGCGCTCGATCTTCCGCTTGGCCCGGCTCGTGCCGCGGTCGCCGCCGCTGATGGACGCCTGGAGTCGGTCGCGCAGCGCCCCCTCGTCGTGGCCGAGGTCCGCGAGCTCATGGTGCCGGACGGACGCGGTCGATCGGAAGAACGCCTCTGTCGGGATGCCGGTCAGCTCGGCGAGCACCTGGTCCGCGAGGGCAGGGTCCGTGACGGACTGGCCGTCATAGTCGAGACGGACCGTGCCGCGTGAACCGGCAAAGGTCTTCTCAAGCTTGCCTGCCTTCGCGCCGTCCTCGTCGTCCTGTTCGAAGTCGAGGGTGATGACCGAGCGAGCGTCCTCGGCCGCGTCCCACGGCCGGAGCGCATCGAGATCGCCGGCCGAGCTTGTCACGCGGCGCGTGAGGGCCAGCTCGATCGCCCGCTGGATCGTGGACTTGCCGGCCTCGTTGGGGCCACGGACGATGGTCAGACCGGGCGCCAGGTCGACGGCGAGGTGGCGATAGCGTCGGAAGTCCCGCAGCTCGAGTCTGCGGATCCTCACAGCGACACCTCGTGGCCGGCCAGCAGCAGGCGGCCCAGGCGCAGGGCGTCACGCAGCTCGGCCGCCTCGGCTGTCCGCTCGGCCGCCTCGAGTTCGGCGATCCTCGCTTCGAGGTCGCGGATGAAGGCGCCGACCACGGTGTCGGACGAGGGCACAGTGCCCTCGGTCAGCGCCGGCGCGGAGACGTCGCGGACCCGGACCTTGAGGAACGACGGGGCCAGAGCGGACTCGATCTCGTCGACGTGCAGGTCCAGCTCGTCGGGGCGGACGCCGACGACCCGCACGTCGAGCACCAGGTCGGGATCGGCCCGCTTCGCAAGGCTCGCGACGAGGGCGGTCTGGGTCCCGAGCCGGGCCGCGTCGGCCTCGTAGCGCTGGAACTTCGTCCGGCCGACGATCCGGTCCTCGACGGTGACGATGCGCTTGCCATCGGTCTCCTCGAGCTCGACCAGGAGGACCTTGCCGGCGCGATCCTGGTCGAGCGCGACCGCCTCGGGCGCGCCGGCATAGGCGTAGGCCACGGATCCGGCGCGGCCCTGTTGCGAGGAGTGCCAGTGCCCCAGGGCGAGGTAGTCGAGCCGACTGCCGGCGATCTCGTCGGTGGTGATGACCACCTCATCGCGATCGGTCTTGCCCGGGATCGCGATCGACCCGTGCACCATCCCGATCCGCCATGTGGCACCGTCGTCATCGGCCCGGGCGTCGAAGCCGTGCAACGGGCTGACCGGCGCGCGCTTCGTGTCGAACACGCGGCCGTACACGACGGCATCGAGAGCGGGCAGGTGGACCTTGGGCAGCTCGGGCGTCAGGACCGTCACGAGGTCGTCGTGATCCGTGCTTCCGGCCATCGCCTTGAGGTCGTAGGCGCGGTAGATGGACGTTCGGTCGTAGACGTCGTGGGTCCCCGGGATGATGACCGTCCGGATGCGTGCCGCGGCGAGGCGCTTGAGCTCCGCCGCGACCCGCTCGACGGAGCGTCGCGGCTGGACGTTCGAATCGAACAGGTCGCCGGCGATGAGCACGAGATCGACCTTCTCCGTCAGGGCAAGGTCGATCGTTGCGCGGAACGCGGCGAACTGGCGATCCCGCTGTGCGACGGCTTGGGCCCCGAGGTCGTCGTGACGCGCGCCGAGGTGGATGTCCGCGGTGTGGATGATCCGTAGCATCCGGTTTGCGGCGGGCCCTCCCTGGTCGGTCACGATGCGGACGACGCGACCGGGGCCGTCGGCCTGACACGGTCCGGCCACGACGGCGGCCCCCGGGTCTAGCGCGAGCGAGGCGCCCCCATGACTCCTCGCTCGCCGCCCCGAATCTCGTCGTTCATTGTGACAGGTACGGCGTCACGACCGCCAGGTGAGCGCGCCGCCCCGGGCGTTCACGACCAAGAACGCCGATGCGTCGTAGAATGCGCGGCCTGACACCCGGTGCGCCCCGAAACAGGGACTCCACATCGGCACCTTGGGTCGCGCGGCCCCGGCTTCTCTCGCCAGCAATCGCACGCCCCGTCCGCCGATGAGGCCGCCCTTCGGGCGCTCCAACGAACGAACAGCGTGTCCGCGGAGGAGCAAGTGACCTACGTCGATCGAACCCTGACCTGCGTCGACTGCGGGGTGGAATTCATCCACTCGGCCGCCGACCAGGAGTACTACGTGGAGAAGGGGTTCACCAGCGAACCGAAGCGCTGCACGAGCTGTCGCGCCAGCCGCAGAGCCGCTCGGGACCCGGGCAACGACCTCCGCGAGATCGGCGGGCCGCGCGGCTACGAGCGCGGCGACGACCGCCCGTCGCGGGAGTATTTCGCGGTCGTCTGCTCGTCCTGTGGCAACCAGGCCCAGGTCCCGTTCAAGCCGAGGATGGACCGGCCCGTGTACTGCTCCGACTGCTTCCGGAACGTCCGACCGGACTGAACCTCGCGGGCCGGGCGCCCGCTAGATCCGGAACGTCTCGCCGGCGCGGTGGCGTTCGCGCCGGCGACCCCGCCAGACCGTGACGCGCGCCGCACCGTGGACCTGCCACGATCCATCGCGTCCGATGATCGCGGTCTCCTCGTCGATGCCGAGGACCACCGACCCGCGTGGCGCCTGGAGCGCCACGAGCGCGGACATCGGCTCCGGCCACGCGTCATAGTGGGGCACGACCGACGTGCTCGGGGCGAACCCGAGCCCGGGCCGCCAGCGGAGCGGGAACGGCAGCACGCGGACGCGCAGGTCGAAGGCATGGCCTGCCAGGGCCATCGCCCCGGCCGAACAGCCAGCCAGTACGGCACCCCGCTCGTGCGCCTCCATCAGCGCCCGACCGACCGCGCTGCCGTCCAGGACGCGCAGCAGGTAGCCGGGCTTGCCACCTGACAGGTAGATGAGATCGGCCTCGCCGATGGCCTGGGCGGCGGCCGCATCGTCGGCATCACGGCGATCCCGGACGAGGACCGGTTCGACCTCGGCACCCAGCTCCCCGAAGTGGGCGACGCCCATCGACGCCCAGCGGTCGAAGACCTCTTCGCCGTCGGGGAACGACGCGGTCGGCAGGATCGCGACGCGCGGCCTGGGGCGGCCGGTGGCCGCCAACAACACGTGGTCGAAGTCGGCCATCGAGGGAAGGAATTCACCAGCGCCGACGAGCGCCACGGGGCCTGGCACGGGCAGAGTCTAGTCGGTAGTGCTTGTGGACGCCTTCATGCGCTGCGAGACTGAGCGGACATGACCGAGCGCCAGCGCTGGACCCTCGTCGCGACCATCATCGGTTCGGGCACGGTGTTCCTCGACGGGACCGTCGTGAACACGGCCCTGCCGAAGATCGGGCAGCAACTGCCGGCCTCGATCGTGGGCATCCTCGAGGGCCAGGCGTACGTCGTCAGCGGCTACCTGGGCGTCCTCGCGGCGACGCTCATCCTCGCGGGCGCGCTGTCCGACCACTACGGGCGCCGGCGCGTCTATGCGCTTGGACTCGCGGGCTTCGGTGTCATGTCCGCGCTGTGCGGGCTGTCGCCGACCCTGGAGTGGCTCGTCATCTTCCGGCTCCTCCAGGGAGCCGCGGGGGCGCTGCTCGTACCCGGTTCGCTGTCCCTCATCACCCAGGCGTTCGAGGGTCCCGAACGCAGCCGCGCCTTCGGGATCTGGGCCGCATCGACGTCGGCGCTCACGGTGCTGGGGCCGATCGTCGGCGGCGCACTGGTCGACACCATCGGCTGGCGGATCGTGTTCCTCATCAACGTCCCGCTGCTCGCGATCGCGCTGTGGGTGACGCTGCGTTCCGTCGCCGAATCGCGCAACGAGGCGGAAGCGCGGTTCGACTGGCTCGGGGCCATCGTCGCGGCGCTGGCGGTGGGCGGCCTGTCGTTCGGGCTGATCCGCGGCCAGGCGCATGCATGGACCGATCTGGCGGCCTGGATCGCGATCGGGGTCGGCGCCGTCGCGCTCGTCCTCTTTCCGATCCTCATGGCCGTTCGACCGAATCCGCTGGTCCCGCTGAGCCTCTTCCGGATCCGCGCGTTCGCCGCGATCAACCTCGCGACCTTCTTCATCTACGGCGCCCTGTACGTCACCCTCGGCTACCAGAACCTGGTGCTGCAGGGTGTCCTCGGCTATACGGCGATGGGGGCGGCCATCGTCGGACTGCCGGTCGGCATCTTCCTGTCCGTCTTCTCGACGCGGGTGGGGACGGTGGCCGGGCGGATCGGGTCACGACCGTTCCTGGTCGTCGGACCGCTGCTCATGGCCGCCAGCCTCGCCTGGCTCGCCCGCCTCCCCGCCGATTCGGCGCCCTGGAAGGCCGCCCTCGAATTGCCCGGGACACTGATCCCGCCGATCGATGTGCTCATCGACATCGAACCGTACGTGTTCCTTTTCGCGATCGGGATCTCGCTCGTCGTCGCGCCCCTGACGAGCACCCTGATGAGTTCGATCCCGACGCGCTACTCCGGTCTCGGGTCGGCGATCAACAACTCGATCTCGCGCGTTGGGCAACCGCTGCTCGGCGCCATCATCTTCATCGCGATCAGCGCCACGTTCTATTCGGTCCTGGGCTCGGTCGAGCCGAACCTCGACACCTCGTCACCGAGCGTCCGTTCGGCGTTCCAGCCGCTCAATCCGCCGCCGGCGAGCGCGACGCCCGGCGAGGCCGACGCGGCCACGCAAGCCTCGATCGAGGCGTTCCACCTGGCGATGCTGGCATCGGCGGGTCTGCTGGTCATCGGCAGCGCGATGTCGTGGTTCGGTCTCCGCGAGGGGCCGTCGCCGGAGGGATCCGGAGTACCGTCACGGGCGACTGCGACCGAGTAGCCCGCGACCTTTGATCATCCCCGGGGCTCGAGGCGAGGGCTCGGCCGCGCTCAGCCACGAACGCGGAACGACGGTCCGTGGCCTGGGATGACGATGTCGGCGGCCGCCAGCACCCGCGCGCGGCCGCGCTCGATCGCGGCCTGGTCGGAGCCGAGCGGATCGATCTCCGGCGTCCGGTCCGCGTGCCACCACAGGTGCGTCATCGCGTATGTCGCGTCGTCGGCCTCGACGATGAGGGTCGCGTCCTCCTCGGTGTGGCCGGGCGTCAGCCAGAGCTGGGCCTTCGGGGAGAGGTGGTAGCCGTCGCCCTCGTGGTCCAGCCACAGGTCGTCGCGGTAGCGTGCCCAGAAGTCCACGACCTCGGCGTTCGGGAAGAGCGCGATATTGATCGTGTGGTCGGGGTGGTGATGACTCAGGAAGACGTGCGTCACCGCCTCGGGTGAGACACCCAGGGCGGCGAGCGGGTCGAGGATCAGCGATCGGCGGGCGACCATCCCGGGGTCGGCGACGATGACCGCGTCGCCGTCGCGGACCAGCGAGATGCTCGACCCGACCCGGTCGTGCGCGTAGCCCGCGTGTAACAGGTCGACGGACGTCACGCAGCGATGCTAACCGGCCGCACGACCTCGGCGAAGACCGTCGCGGCACGCGCGATGCCTGCCCGACGCCGCCCGATCCGATGCGACACTCGGGCCATGACCGACGACCGTCCCGCCGACCTCGTCCTGACCGGTGGCCGCATCGCCACGATGGACGCCGCCCGGAGCTGGGCGAGCGCACTGGCCGTGCGCGACGGACGGATCGTGGCCGTCGGGCCTGACGCAACCGTGCGCGCGCACGTCGGTCCGTCCACGCGGGTCATCGAGCTGCGGGGCAGGACCGTCACGCCCGGCTTCCAGGACGCCCACGTGCACCCCGTGCACGGCGGCCTGGCGATGCTCCGGTGCGACCTGCACGAGGACGCGGAGTCGGGACCGGGCTATGACAAGATCGAGGCCTACGCGCGATCCCACCCGGACGAACCATGGATCCGCGGTAGCGGCTGGTACATGGCGGCATTCGAGGGTGGCACCCCGCGACGCGAGGACCTGGACCGGATCGTCCCCGATCGGCCGGTCTTCCTGACGAACCGCGACGGCCACGGCGCGTGGGTCAACACGCGGGCGCTGGAACTGGCCGGGGTCACCGCGTCGACCCCGGACCCGGCCGACGGCCGCATCGAACGCGACCCCGATGGGAGCCCGTCGGGCACGCTGCACGAAGGCGCCATGGACCTCGTGGGGCGGTTGATGCCCGACGACACGCCGGCCGAGCTCGAGGAGGCGCTCCGCCTCGGACAGCGTCACCTGCACGCCTTCGGGATCACGGCCTGGCAGGACGCGATCGTCGAGCCCCACGCCGAGGAGCGGGCGTATGTCGCGCTTGCCTCGCGCGGCGAGCTGACCGGCCGCGTCGTCGGGTCGCTGTGGTGGGAGCATCACCGAGGCGCCGAGCAGATCGAGGAATTCGTCGAGCGACGACGGGCCACGGCCATCGGCCGGTACGCGCCGACGAGCGTGAAGCTGATGATGGACGGGGTCCTCGAGAACTACACGGGCGCGATGCTCGAGCCGTACCTCGATGGCCATGGCGGGACCACCGACAACCGCGGCCTGCTCCAGATCGATCCCGAGGGCCTCAGCACCTGGGTCCCGAAGCTCGACGCGCTCGGGTTCCAGCCGCACTTCCACGCCATCGGCGACCGGGCGGTGCGGGCGTCGCTCGATGCGGTCGAGGCCGCCCGGCGTGCGAACGGTCCGTCGAATACCCGGCCGCATATCGCCCACATCCAGGTGATCCATCCCGATGACATCGCGCGGTTCCGCGAGCTCGATGTCGCCGCAAACGCACAGCCGTTGTGGGCATCCCACGAGGACCAGATGGACCGGCTCACGATCCCGTTCATCGGGGAGCGCTGGCGCTGGCAGTACCCGTTCCGATCGCTGCGGGCGGCCGGCGCGGTCCTCGCGATGGGGTCGGACTGGAGCGTCTCGAGCGCCAACCCGTTGTGGGAGATGGAGATCGCGGTCCGGCGCCAGGCACCGGCCTGGTTCGGCGGCGAGCGTGACGTGTTCCTGCCCGAGGAGCGGCTCGAGCTCGTCGATGCGCTCGCGGCGTTCACCGCAGGCTCCGCGTACGTGAACCATCTCGACCACGTGACGGGCACCCTCGAAGTCGGGAAGTATGCGGACCTCGCCGTCCTCGACCGCGACCTGTTCGATCGTGGCGCCGGCCCGATCATGGACGCGCACGTCGTGGGCACGTTCGTCGAAGGCGCCGCCGTGTACGAGGAGCCCGCACTCGGAGGCTGAGCGACCGTCGAACCGGCATGGACGCATGACGATGTCGGTTCGGGTACTCCCGTCCGTGTTTCGCGAACGCCCACGAGGCGATGCTCTCCCTGCGCACCGGATGAACCGGGCGACAGAAAGGAGAGGACCCGTGAACGCCTACGCGATCTTCGCCGTCAACGAGCACATGCAGGACCTGATCGACGAATCCGCTCGCAATCGAGCCGCCAAGGTTGGCAAGCCCAGCCTGGCCCAGCGGATCGCGTCGGCGATCGAGAGCCTCCGGATGAGCGTCCCAGCGACGACCAACGAGATGAGCTCGGTCCTCCCCAGGCTCGAAGACTACCCATACCGAGGCTGACCCCTCCTCCTCCAGCCTCGGACCACCTCACTCCCAAACACAAACGACCTCCGACCCCTCCGGGCGGAGGTCGTCGTGTGTCCGCGCCCGGATTTAGGGGAGGTCGGACATCGTGTCGATGTCGCGGAGCGAGGCGCCGTCGGGGTCGTCACGGCGCCAGGCCAGCTCTGGGATGGAGGATGCTCGGAGGACCTCGGGCAGGGCGCGCAGCCGCCGCTCGCCTGACGCGAGCAGGGCACCCGCCGCGGCCGCGGCGACCGAGCGGCGGACCGCCATCGGGAACGGCGGCCGGTCATCGCCGACTTCCAGTACGGCGGCATCCGCCCCGGTGGTGGTCAGGCACGTGACCAGGCGGTCCAGCACGCGCGTCGCGACGGACGGCATGTCACCGGCCACGACGAGCACGACATCGGCCTCGGTGGCCGCCAGACCCGTCGCGAGGCCCGCCAGCGGCCCCTCGAACGCCCGATCGTCGTGCACGAGCCGGACGCCCGGCGGCACGCTCTGATCGGAGCCTGGCGCCACGACCACGAGCACGTCCCGGGTGACCTCCCGAACGGCGCCGATCGCATGCTCGAGCAGCGGCCGGCCCTCGATCGGTTCGGCCAGCTTGTCCCGGCCGAACCGGGACGAGCGACCACCGGCAAGGACGATCGCCGCGACCGCCGATCCGCCGGTCATGCCGGTCCTCGGTCCGTTGGCGCCCGCGGACCCGGAACGTGGCCGGCATCGGTCCGCCGCAGGATGCCGCGGCGGTCCAGGTCCTCGAGGATGGCCATGACGTACTTGCGGCTCGTGCCGGTCGCATCGCGGTAGGCGGCCGGCGTCAGCGGACCCGCGGCGGTCAGGGCAAGGGCATAGCGCCGCAAGCTCGCGGTAGGTCGACCATCGCGTACGCGAGATCCGGCTCGAGGACCGCGATCCGGCCACTGCGTTCGAGCTCGCGGATCCCGGCGGGCGGACACCCGGCGGCGTCGGCGGCTGCGGCCAGCGACGGCGGTGAGGGGACCGCGAGCGACCGCTCCAGGCGGTCCATCGCTGACTGCAGGGCGGGGTCCGGGGGCGCGGCCGCCGTCCCGGGCGATCGCACGCGGTCGCCGGCACGGACCAGGCGCCCGGCACGGACCTCTTCGTCGACCAGGGCCCTCGCGCCAGCCGCCGCGGCCCCCGAACGAAGGGCGACTGCGCGACGGATCGTCCGGCCCACCGCGATCCGGACCGCCGCCAGCGATGCCTCCGATCCCGGTTCGCTGCGGACGGCCTCGATCGCCGTGGCGGCGGCCGCCTGGGCCACGTCCGGTGCCAGGGAGACGTCGCCCGCGACGTCGACCGCCCCGTGCAGATCGAGTCGGGCGGTCGCGACCGCGGTCGCCTCGCCCGGCCTCGATGGCGCCTGCCAGGCCCGCCATCCGCTCCACGGTCTGCCGGCGGCGCGACACGCCCCGCGGCGGTTCGACGTCGAGCACCGCGCCGCCGACGACGGGGCCCGCCCCACCCGACCGGCGGAGCACGAACCGGTCGCCCTGGGCCGCCGCGATCGGCTCTGCCAGCCGCAGGATCGCGATGACCGAGCCATCGGGCAGGTCGATGGCGTCGCGCCCGCCCCGTCCGACCGCGGCCTCGACGGCGGCCGTGCCCAGGTGGAGTCGCGCCCGGGTCCGGTCGGGCAGCGCGGTCCGGAGCCGGACGAGGAGACGCGAGCTGGCGACGATCCCCGGGTCCGCGGTCAGGACGAGCCCCCGATGGAGCTGGGCGTCCTCGGCCCCGACCAGGTTGAGCGCCGTCCGGCCCGGCCCGGCCGACTCGACAGCGGTCCCGTGGACCTGCAGCTCGCGCACCCGGACGACCCGATCGCCCGGCACGCACCGGAGCGACCCGCCCCGGTCGAGCCTCCTGCCACGCAGCGTGCCGGTGACGACCACGCCACGCCCCCTGACCGCGAACACGCGGTCGATGGCGAGGGTCGGCCGTCCGCCGTCACGTCCGTCGGAGCGCGCCGAGACCGCGTCCCTCACTCCGACGAGCGCGGCCCGTAACCCCTCGAGGCCCTCCCCGGTGACGCCCGAGACCGCCACCACCTGGACCGTGGCAAGCGTCGTCCGCCCGAGGAGGCGCTGGACTTCGTCGCTGACCTCGGCCACCCGGTCCGCGTCGACGGCGTCCGACTTCGTCACGACGGCGACACCGTCTCCGATGCCGAGCGCATCGAGCAGCGCCAGGTGCTCGAGGGTCTGGGCGCGCGGGCCGTCGTCGGCGGCCACGACCAGCAGCGCCGCATCGATCTCGCCCGCCCCGACGAGCATGTTGCCCACGAGCTTGTCGTGCCCGGGGACGTCCACGAAGTCGAGTTCGGTGCCGTCATCGAGCGCGAGGTGGGCGTACCCGACATCGATCGTCATGCCACGCCGCCGTTCCTCGGGCAACCGGTCGGCATCGATGCCGGTCAGCGCCCGGAGCAGCGTCGTCTTGCCGTGGTCGATGTGCCCGGCCGTACCGATGACGACGGTCATCGGGCCGCCAGCACCCGACCGACGGCCTCCGCCAGCTCGTCGTCGCGCTCGGGCTCGATCGTGCGCAGGTCGAGGACCACGCGGCCGTCGTCGATCCGCCCGACGATCGCGGGCGTTCCCTGCCGGAGGGCTCCCAACAAGCGGTGCGCCGACGGGCCGACCAGCGCGACGCCCCACGACGGCAACGTCTCGCCCGGCAGCGAGCCACCACCGACCGTCGAGCGGACCTCCACGACCGATGCGCGCTCACCAAGCGTCGCCGCGACCGCCTCCGCTCTCGAGCGGAGGGCACCGGGCGCCGCGGCGATCATCCGCCAGACAGGGATGGTCGCGGCGGCCCGCCCGGACCGGTACAGGCCGAGCGTCAGCGCGACGCCGGCCATCGTGAGCTTGTCCGGGCGCATCGCGCGGGCGAGCGGGTCGCGCCGCATCCGGGCGACCAGGTCGGCCCGGCCGACGACCAGCCCGGCCTGCGGGCCACCCACCAGCTTGTCGCCGCTGAACGTCACGACGTCCGAGCCGGCGGCCAGTCGCTCGGACGGCATCGGCTCGTGCGCCAGGCCGTAGGCGGCGGTGTCGAGGAGCGCCCCCGAACCGAGATCGTCGATGACGATCGCGCCGTGCCGATGGGCGATGGCCGACACCTCGACGGGATCCGGAACCTCGGTGAAGCCGGCCATCGTGAAGTTCGAGGGATGGACGCGAAGAACTGCCTTCGCGCGACCCTCGACGAGGGGCGCCTCGAAGTCCGCGGCTCGCGTGCGGTTCGTGGTGCCGACCTCGATCAGCTTGGCCCCGGCCCGCCGGATGATCTCGGGGATGCGCACGCCGCCGCCGATCTCGACGAGCTCGCCGCGCGAGACGACGACGCCACCCCGTCCGGCGAGACCGACGGCCAGGGCCACCGCCGCGGCGTTGTTGTTCGTCACGAGCGCGTCCTCGGCGCCGGTCAGGGCCATCAGGTGTTCCTCGGCCGTGCGGACTCGCGAGCCACGACGGCCAGTCTCTCGGTCCAGCTCGAGCAGCAGGTAGCGGCTCGCCAGCACGGCGGACGCCTCAGCGACGGCGGTCGCCCATGGAGCTCGGCCGAGATTGGTATGGACGATGACGCCCGTGGCGTTGATGACCGGCAGTGGCCCCGCCTCGGCGAACGAGTCGATCCGAGCGGCCACCTCGGCGCCCAGCGCCTCCACCGATCGCGGCGCGCGGCCTGACGCCAGCCGCCTCCGTTCGTCGTCCACGATCGCTCGGGCGGCGTTCACGACCGCATCAACGCTCGGCGGTCGTGGACGCTGCGTGGGTTTCGTGGACATCGGGCCTCCGTGGCGGGAGCGCGTGGGAGTCGAACCCACCGCGCCGCGCCGAGCGCCGCGCCACTGGTTTTGAAGACCAGGGGACCCACCGGGACCCGACCGCTCCCGGCCCGATGGTAGCCGCTCGGGTGACGTGGCAGCGGCACGGTCCCCGCCGCGTATCATCGGGCGATGACGACCCTCGAGGCCCTCCCGCCGGACCCGCTCCGCCTGACCGAATTGACCGACTGCGGCGGCTGCGCGGCGAAGCTCGGTGCGGACCTGCTCGCGGACGCACTGAGCGGGCTGGGCGCCGAGGCCGCGACATCGCCCGACGACGCCTTGATCGCCGGGCTGAACCCGCCCGACGATGCCGCCGCGTACCGCATCAGCGACGACCTGGCCATCATCGGGACGCTCGACTTCTTTCCGCCACTGGTCGACGATCCGCGCACCTTCGGCGAGATCGCCGCGGCCAACGCCCTCTCGGACGTGTTCGCGATGGGCGGGCGAGTCCTGTTCGCCCTGTCGATCGCGGCATTCCCCGAGGAACTGGCTCGCGACGTCCTCGCCGAGATCTTCGCGGGTGCCTCGTCCAAGGTCCGCGAGGCCGGTGGCACCCTCGCGGGCGGCCACACGATCCGCGACCCGGAGCCGAAGTACGGGCTCGCGGTCGTCGGTGCCGCGCACCCGGACAGGCTGTTGCGCAAGGGCGGCGCGCGGCCGGGCGACACGCTCATCCTCACCAAGCGGCTGGGTACGGGCCTGCTGGTATCGGGGTCACGACAGGGGCGGACCGGTGCCCTCGATCTCGCGGCCGCCATCGATGGCATGCGAATCCTCAACCGTGCCGCGTCCGAGGTGCTGGTGGCGAACGGCGTGGCCGCCGCGACCGATGTCACCGGCTTCGGGCTCCTGGGCCACGGCCTGGAGATGGCGCGCGCATCGAGGACCCGGTTCGTCTTCGAGGCAGGCGCCCTGCCCGCCCTCGACGGCGCCATCGCCCTGGCCCTGGCTGGCGTCGAGACCGGTGGTGCGGCCCACAACCGCCGGTTCGTCCGACCCGAGCTCACGATCGGCGACGGCGTCGCTGCGGAGTGGGTCGTCCTGGCCCACGACCCCCAGACGTCGGGTGGCCTGCTCGCCGCGATCCCCGCCGTCTTGTTGGAGGCCGTGGAGGGCGACCTCGACGCGCGGGGGGTCCCGCACTGGCGGATCGGCCGTGTCGAGGCCGGCCCCGCCGGCGTCGAACTCGCCTGACCGGAGGGACGGGCCATGGAGATCGCACCGGGCATCCGTCGCCTGGGAACGGGCACCGTCAACGTCTACCTGATCGAGGAGGCGGGTGCCATCACGATCGTCGATGCGGGGCTGCCTGGCTTCTTCGGCGACCTGCTCGCCGAACTCACCGCGATGGGACGCTCCATCGAGGACGTCAGGGCCGTGCTCCTCACGCACGCCCACACCGATCACATCGGGTTCGCGGAGCGCATCCGGAGCGAGCGGGGCGTCCCGATCCGCGTCCACGAGGCGGATGCGGCTCTGGCTCGCGGCGAGGTGAAGCAGAAGAACGAGGGCGGCGGCAAGACCCGGCTGTTGCCTGCCCTCTCGTTCATCGCGTTCGGCTTCCGCAAGGGCTTCCTCGGGATCAAGCACATCGCGGAGGTCTCGACGTTCAGCGACGGGACCACGCTGGACGTCCCCGGCGCCCCGCGAGTCATCCACGTCCCGGGCCATACCGCGGGGAGTGCCGCCCTCCACGTCCCGACTCGGGACGCCATCCTCGTCGGGGACGCGTTCGTGACGCTCAACGTCATGAGCGGCTCGACCGGGCCGCAGCTCTTCCCGAACTTCAATGCCGATAATCGCCAGGCGCTCGAGTCGCTCAAGCGGCTCGATGGGGTCGAGGCGGGGCTGGCGCTGCCCGGACACGGTGTCCCCTGGACCGCCGGCCTGCCCGAGGCGCTCCGCCTCGTCCGAGCGGCCGGGATCTAGCCAGCCGCACCAAGGACCGGGTCAACGGCCGGGCTCGCGCTACACTCGCGCCGTCGGATTCCGCAGGAGGCCACCGCATGGCGAAGCCCTATGTGCGTCTGACCCAGCCCCTAGTCCGCGACACGAAGGGCGGCGAGCTGCGTCCCGCGACCTGGGACGAGGCGCTCGACCGGACCGTTGCCGGGTTCATCGCGGCCAAGGCCGCGCATGGCCCGACGACATTCGGCACCTTCAGCTGCTCGAAGGCGACCAACGAGGTCAACTTCGCGGCCCAGAAGTTCAGCCGGACGGTCCTGGGCAGCAACAACGTCGACAGCTGCAACCGGACCTGACACGCCCCGAGCGTCGCCGGTCTGGCGACGGTGTTCGGTGCCGGTGGCGGCACAAGTTCATATCGTGAGATCGAAGAGACGGACCTGATCGTCCTGTGGGGAAGCAACGCCCGCGAGACGCACCCGATCTTCTTCCACCACCTGCTCAAGGGCGTCCGCCATGGCGCGCGCCTGTACGCGGTCGATCCGCGCCGGACCTCGTCGGCCCAATGGGCGGACGCCTGGCTCGGGATCGATGTCGGCTCGGACATCGCGCTCGCCAACGCGATCGCGCGCGAGATCATCGCCTCCGGGCTCGAGAACCGCGAGTTCATCGAGCGCGCGACCGACGGGTTCGAGGCCTACAAGGCCAAGGTCGAGTCGTACACGCTCGAGTACGCGGAGCGCGAGACGGGCGTCCCGGCCGAGGCCATCCGTGACCTGGCCCATGCCTTCGCGACGGCGCCTCGCGCGATGATCTGCTGGACGCTCGGCATCACGGAGCACCACAACGCGGTCGACAACGTCCTTGCCCTCATCTCGCTCGTCCTGCTCACCGGCCACGTCGGTCGGTACGGCAGTGGCCTCAACCCGCTCCGTGGCCAGAACAACGTCCAGGGCGGCGGCGACATGGGCGCCCTCCCGGACCGCCTGCCGGGGTTCCAGCACGTCGAGAACGACGAACTCCGGGCCAGGTTCGATGCCGAATGGGGCGTACCGGTCCCACCCAAGCGCGGCTGGCACCTGTCGGGCATGTTCGATGCCATGGAGCGTGGCGACCTGAGGGCCGTGTACTGCATCGGCGAGAACCCGGTCCAGTCCGAGGCCGACCAGAAGCGGACGATCGCCCTGCTGGGGGGTCTCGACTTCCTCGTCGTCCAGGACCTGTTCCTGACGAAGACGGCAGCGCTCGCCGACGTGGTCCTGCCGGCCACTGCGGCCTGGGCCGAGACCGAGGGCACCGTCACCAACTCGGAACGACGCGTGCAACGCGTCCGGAAGGCCGTCGAGCCACCGCCGGGCGCGCGCGACGACCTCGCGATCGTCTTCGAGCTCGCGAACCGGATGGGCGCCGGCTGGGGCGACGCCGACCCGGAGCGTGTCTGGGACGAGGTCCGCCGCCTCTCGCCGGCCCACGCCGGCATGAGCTACCGGCGCCTGGAGGAGCTTGGCGGCCTGCAATGGCCGTGCTATGACGAGACCCACCCCGGCGAGCTGTTCCTGCACTCCCGGCTCTGGGAGGATCCGGTGCCGGGCAACCGCGCGCCGTTCGTGCCCGTCGACCACGATCCGCCGGTCGACAAACTCGACGCGGACTACCCGATCCGCCTCACGACCGGCCGGCGGCTCGACTCGTACAACACGGGTGTCCAGAGTGGCGGATATACGTCACCGCTGCGGCGTGGCGAATCGCTCGACATCTCCCCTGAGGACGCCGGGACGTACGGCCTGGCCGACGGGGAGACGGTCCGGGTCGTCTCGCGACGCGGCCAGGTCGAGGTGCCCATCCGGATCGAGGAGTCGATGCGGCCGGGCCTCACGTTCATGACCATGCACTTCCAGGACGACGTCGCGGTGAACCTGCTGACCATCGATGCCACGGACCCGAAGTCCGGTACGGCCGAGTTCAAGGCCACCGCCATCCGCATCGAGAAGCTGGCAGCGCCGGTCACCGCCTGACCGGCATGGCGGCGGTCGCGTCCCGGGCGCCGGGGGCCGACATCACCGCATCGCGAACGCGCGCGCGTGGCTACACTCGGTGGCGATGGACTTGCACGTCATCGGGCCGCTCGCGTCTCCCGCGGAGCGTGCCGCCGTGGACAGCATCCTCGGACCCGCGACGTCGCGTTGGGTCGGCGGTGCGCGCGACGTGGCGAGCGACGGACACGCGGCCCGTGGCGGTCACGCAGCCCGTGCGCGACGCGACCAGTTGCTGCCGGTCCTGCATGCGGTGCAGGGCCGGATCGGCTGGATCAGCCAGCCGGCCCTCAACTACATCTCGAAGCGGCTCGCCGTGCCACCGGCCGAGGCGTATGGCGTGGCCACGTTCTACGCGCTCTACGCCACCAAGCCACGACCGCCGGACGTGGCCCATCTCTGCGACGACATCGCGTGCCGCCTTGCCGGCGCCGAGGCGATCTGCGCCGACCTCGGGCGGGCCCTGGGGCCGGCCGGGGAGTCGCGCGACGACGGCCGGTCCACCTGGCTGCGGTCGCCCTGCCTGGGCCTGTGCGACCTGGCGCCAGCCGCGCTGTTCACGTGGGCCGGGGAACAGGCACGCAACGTCACCGCCGCGCCGGTCGATGCGGCCGCGATCATCTCGCGATTGGGCGCCGGTATCGGAGCACCGCGAGCGGCGGGACCGATCCGGCAGACCGGTGCGCCCGATCTCCGGCTTCTTGGTCGTGTCGGTGTGGTCGACCCCACCTCGCACGACGACTACGAGAATCACGGTGGGTACCTCGGTCTGCGGCGAGCTTTGGAGATCGGGCCGGAAGCCGTCATCGCCGAGGTGACCGCCTCGAAGCTGATGGGCCGCGGCGGCGCGGCATTCCCCACGGGTCGCAAGTGGGCCGCCGTCGCGGCACAGCCGGCTGGACAGCGCTACGTCGTCTGCAACGCGGACGAGTCCGAGCCTGGCACGTTCAAGGATCGCGTCCTGCTCGAGGGTGATCCGTTCGCCGTCATCGAGGCCATGACGATCGCCGGCTTCGCAGTCGGCGCATCCGAGGGCTACATCTATGTGCGCGGCGAGTATCCGGAGGCAGAGGCGCGGGTGACCATGGCCATCACCGAGGCTCGGACGCGGGGCATGCTCGGCCGCGACATCCTCGGCTCCGGCTTCGCGTTCGACATCGAGCTGCGGCGAGGCGCTGGTGCCTACATCTGCGGCGAGGAGACCGCCCTCTTCGAGTCGATCGAGGGCAAGCGCGGCGAGCCGCGCAACAAGCCGCCGTTCCCGGTCGAGGTCGGGCTGTTCGGCAAGCCGACCGTCATCAACAACGTCGAGACGCTCGTGAACGTTCCGCTCATCCTGACGCTGGGTGGCGCGGCGTATGCCGACATCGGGGCGGGCGGCATCTCCACCGGCCCGAAGCTGTTCTGCCTGTCAGGGCATGTGGCTCGACCGGGGACCTACGAGGTCGAGTTCGGGGCAACGCTTCGCGAGCTGATCGAGCTGGCCGGTGGCGTGCCGGGCGGCCGCGAGATCCGCACGATCCTGCTCGGTGGCGCTGCCGGGGTCTTCGTCGGTCCCGAGGCCCTCGACACCCCGCTGACATTCGAAGGGACACGGGCGATCGGGGCGACGCTCGGCTCCGGCGTGATCATGGTGTTCGACGAGACCGCCGACCTGGTCGATACACTCCGGCGGATCGCGCAGTTCTTCCGCGACGAGTCGTGCGGACAGTGCGTGCCGTGCCGGGTCGGGAGTGTCCGGCAGGAGGAGTTGCTGGCGCGACTTGCAGCCGGGTCGAAGGTCCGGACACGGGACGAGGAACTGGCACTCCTCCGCGAGATCGGCCAGGCCATGCGCGACGCGTCCATCTGCGGGCTCGGCCAGACCGCGTCCTCCGCGATCGAATCCGCCCTTCGCCAGCCAGGTCTGGTGGCCCTGTGACGCACGACCCGACGCACCGACCGCACCCCGAAGCACCGCCCCCGCCGCTGTCGGCGATCTTGCTGACGCCGCCCGCCCGTGCATCGAAGCCGCCGGCGGCGCCGCGGGTCGAAGCGCCACCGGCGATCGGTTTGACCATCGACGGTGCGGCCGTCACCGTGCCCGCCGGCACGACGATCCTGGGCGCCTGTCGCCAACAGGGCATCGACACGCCGACCCTCTGTTACGCCGACAACCTGACCCCGGTCAACGTCTGCCGCGTCTGCGTCGTGGAGGTCACCGGCTCGCGCGTGCTCGTGCCGGCGTGCTCGCGGGTGGTCGAGGCGGGGATGGAGGTCCAGACCGACTCGGAACGCGTTCGGCTGTCGCGGAAGCTCGTGCTCGAGTTCCTCGGCTCATCGGTCGACGTGTCGCTCGCGGGTCCGGCGGCCCCTGACGGCACCATCGCGTCATACGCGGAACGCTACGGCGCCGACGCGACGCGGTTCGGTCCCCTGGCAGCGCCGGCCGCAGCCGAAGCGCGCGATGCCGCCGAGCCCGGACATCACCACGCGCCGTCCGGCGACGCGACCGCGGCCACCGTCGCGCAGCCGACCAAGATCGACAACGACCTCTACGTCCGCGACTACTCGAAGTGCATCCTCTGCTACAAGTGCGTCGAGGCCTGCGGCGAGGACGCCCAGAACACGTTCGCGATCGCCGTCGCCGGGCGCGGCTTCGACGCTCGGATCTCCACCGAGCAGGCCGTCCCGCTCCCCGAATCCGCGTGCGTCTATTGCGGCAATTGCATCGGTGTCTGCCCGACCGGCGCGCTGATGGCCAAGCCCGAGTACGACATGCGCGCCGCCGGCACGTGGGACCCGTCGCAGCAGACGGTGACCGAAACGATCTGTCCGTACTGCGGCGTCGGATGCGCGGTCGAGCTCCACGTGCAGGACGACAGGATCCTGAAGGTCACGTCACCGCTTGACTCGTCGGTCACCGAGGGCCACCTCTGCATCAAGGGTCGCTTCGGCTTCGAATTCGTCAACGAGCGGCCACCGAAGGCCTGAACCTCCAGCCGGCGCGTGCCTGTCGGACAGCACACGGCGATCGAGGCCGGCTGGCCTCGTTCTTGAAGCGGTCGACGTGCCCAGCAGTCCGCGGTTCGGCCTTGAACGGCGCCGGGATTCCTCGCTGCCCGGCGTTCAGTCCCGTGGTGCTGTCCATCATGCACGCGACCGATCGGGGGTCGCGGTCATCGACCCACGGCGACGCCGCGCGGCGGCCCGTCGAGGACTACGACCGTCTCCCCCTCGATGCGAATCCAGATGATGGCGTCTCCCGGCCACGGCGCCCCGTCGACCAGGGCCCTGACCGCCGCTTGTGTCCGTGCCGGGTAGGCTGCCCGCAGCGTGGCCTCGAACGTTCGCGCCAGCTCGCGGTTCGTTGCCGTCGATCGGAGGACGAGGAGCCGCGAGACCGTCCAGTCTTCGTCGGGACGGACAAGGCTCGACGAACCGATCGAGGCGGCCTTGTCCGCTGACCATCGGATCTGCTGCTCGAGGCGCGCGATGACCGAGGAGACCTCTGACACGACCAACAGTCGCTCGAGTGGACGCTCGAAGACCGCATCGATCACCCCGCGAGCCGGCCGAGTGACAGGTACTTCGAGATGTGCCTTCCAGACCAGTGCCAGCGCTCGAAGGATCGCCTCGATCATGCGTGACTGGTGGCGGTCGGTAAGTCGAGGCCCCGTCCCAGCGTAGAACCGGATGCTGAGGTCCGCGCCGAGGGCGACGGCGATCGCCGTCAACGTCTCGAGACTGGGGTTCGCCTCACCGGCTTCGACCCGACCGCCGAACGACCGATCGATCCCCGCGATGTTGGCGACGTGGGCCGTCGTGGCCGCGGCATCGGTTCGAAGTCGCACGATGTCGGTGCCGATCGATCGGTGCAGGACACGAAGCCGACGCCGGATCTCGCGCTCGATCGATGGTCGCCTTGTTGGCATGCGGGGGAGTGAACCACCCGGGTCTCATCCGCGGCTTATCCGTGCCTGGCAGGCAGCGTCAGGAGGTCGAAGCGCCGCCTTGGTGGATCGCCAGGCGTCTTCGGCGGTCGATCGCAGTCTGGTGGGCACGATCAGCCGCGATAGGCGTTGCCCGGCCGGCGTCGGGGTCGCGGTGCAGTCTGGCAGGCACGTTCGGCCTTGTGAGACCGCCCACGGGCCTACCCAAGGCCGCTGAGGTCCCGCAGGTCGATGCGGCCGTCGTGGGCGTAGACGTTGAAGCCCTTCTCGCGAAGGAACCCGACGAGCGTCACGCCGAGGCGCTCGGCGGTCTCGACCGCGAGGTCCGATGGCGCCGATACGGCGCACACGATCGGGATCCCGGCCACGGCCGCTTTCTGGACGATCTCGAAGCTGACCCGCCCCGACACCATGAGGATCCGGTCGTGGAGCGGCATCCGCTTCGCGAGGACCTGCGAGCCGACGAGCTTGTCGAGCGCGTTGTGGCGCCCGACGTCCTCGCGGATCGCGATCAGCTCGCCGTTCGGGGCGAAGAGCGCGGCCGCGTGCAACCCCCCGGTCTCGTCGAATGCCTTCTGCGCCGCGCGGAGCAGGTCCGGGAGCACCAGGATGACCTTCCGCGACACCACCGGCCCCTCCGGCAGCGGCTCGACCCGGAGGACCACTTCGTCGATGGATGCCTTGCCGCAGATCCCGCACGACGCGGTCGCGATGAAATGCCGTTCCGCGACCTTCGAGTCATCGAACGGCCGTGAGAGGCGAACGAGGATGGTGTCGTCGGGCTGGCTGAGCGACGCCGGGTCGCCGCCGGCGGTCGAGATCACCTCAGGGCCATCGATGAGACCCTCGGTGCGCAGGAACCCGACCGCGAGCTCATCCTCGTGCCCCGGCGTCCGCATCGTCACCGCGACCGCGATCGGTTCCTGGCGAGGCCCGGCCGCCCGGATCTCGAGCGGCGCCTCACCGACGACCCGATCGTCGCGGATCTCGAGCGATGATCCTCGAACCGCGATGATGCGCCGGCTTGTCACATGTCGGATCGGAAGCAGCGGTTCGTCGGTCATGGACACGTGGTCGTCTCCAGCGCCTGAGCGAATGCCGTCAGGGCGTCGCCGGCGTCATTCGCGGCCTCGAGCGCGTGTTCGAGCGCGGCCAATGCATCGAGTCCGGGCGTCGCGTTCGACCACGCGATGAAGGCGTCGGCCGCCGTCCCGTAGGCGGCGAGCATCGCGTTGGCGGCGCCATGGGCGTCGGCGTAGCACTCGGCCGGCGGATGCTCCCGCAACCAGTCCCGCTCCGAATCCACGAAGTCGAGGATGTCGACGGACGCCTTGCGGACGGCGTCGCGATCCTGGAGATCGATGGCGGCCCGCAGGGTCGTGTTGAGATCGTCGACGGTGGAGCGATCCTCGTTCGCGCGCAGGAGGAACTCGGCATAGGCCAGGCGTGGGTCGCCGGCGGCCCTCGGCGACGCGGTCGGTTCCAGTCTCGGAGGCGTCGTCGAGCTCGCGGACCCATCACTCGGGTCGACCGTGACGATTGGGCTCCCTGTCGCGACGCCGGGGGTCCCGCTGGCAGCCGTCCCGATGGAGGCGGCCGCGCTCGGTTCCGGGGACGGGTCCGTCGCGCCACCCGGCCGCCGCGTGGTCGCGGCCGCGACGATCCCGACCGCGATCACCAGCACGACGAGGATCCCCCCGACCAGCAGCCGGCCCCGATTCGACATGCCTTCGAGTGTAGGCGTCGATGGCGGTCACGCGGTCCGGCGGCCATGATGGGTCGCATCATGGCGCCGCGATCCGAGCTCCTGCCAGGCGAACGAACATTTCTGGCCCAGAGGCGGCGTGCCGTCCTGGCCACCATCGCCCCGGACGGACAGCCGCGGCTCGTGCCCATCTGCTTCGTGCTCGATCCAGCGCGCCCGATCGTCTACACGCCGCTCGACGACAAGCCCAAGCGTGTCGACGACGTGCGCCGGCTCGCGCGGGTCCGGGACCTCCTCGCGCGGCCCGAGGTGACGGTGCTGGTCGACCGCTGGGACGAGGATTGGACACGACTGGCGTGGCTTCGACTCGGCGGGCGGGCCGGCCTCCTCGAGCCCGGCGCGACGAGCGCCCACGGCCGCGTGCTCGCGGATCTGCGCGAGAAGTATCCGCAGTACGTCGCCCACGACCTTGAGTCGCGACCGATCATCCGCATCGCGATCGAAACAGTCGCGAGCTGGGGCCTGGACGCTCCCTAGGACCTGGACGGCCTGGCGTCAGCGTCGGGCGGCCGAGGGCGTCCAGCGGTTCGGCCCCTCCTCGACCACCACGCCCAGGTGGTCCAGGAGGTGCTGGGATGCCGCGGCGATCTCGGCGATGGCGCCCTCGAACGCGTCGTGGTTGCGCGCGCTCGGCTCGCGGTAGCCGCTGATCTTGCGGACGAACTGGCGGGCGGCGGCCTCCAGTTCACCGGTCGTGGCTGCGGTCTCGGCACGACGGAGGGTCTTGATGCTTCGGCACATGCCCGCAGGGTACGACGACTCGGTCGGAGACGGCGCGGTCTCTGCGATACCCTCCCGACATGCCCGATGCCGCGGCCGTGATCGCCGCCCTGCGATTGCGCGCCCATCCCGAGGGTGGCTGGTTCACCGAGACATGGCGCGCGCCGTCGATCGATGGCGCCCGTCCGCCGAGCAGCGCGATCCTCTACCTGCTCGCTGCGGGCCAGCGATCGCACTGGCACCGCGTGGACGCCGACGAGGTCTGGCAGTTCGCCGCGGGCGAGCCGCTCGAGCTGTCGGTCTGGGACGGCGCGGGCCCGGTCGAGCGGCATCGCCTCGGCGGTGACGTGGTGACCCGCGAGGAGCCGCAGGTGGTCGTCCCGGCCGGCGCCTGGCAGGCGGCGCGGCCAATGGGCGCATGGACCCTGGTCGGCTGCATCGTCGCGCCGGCGTTCGAATTCGATGGCTTCGAGCTCGCCCCGCCCGACTGGGAGCCGGCGGTCTGAATGGCTCCCGCCGACCTCACCCTGCGCCGGCTCAATCGGACGACGCTCGCCCGCCAGGGACTTCTCGATCGGCTGACCGGCCGCGTTCCCGGCGCGATCGCCCGCCTGGCCGGGCTGCAGGCGCAGCATGCGAACTCGCCCTACGTCGCGCTGTGGTCGCGGCTCGCCGACTTCGCGATCGATGACCTCGTCGCCGCCCTCGATGACCGATCGGTCGTCAAGGCCACCGTCATGCGCTCGACACTCCACCTCGTGGCTGCCGCGGACTACCCGGCACTCGAGGCCGCGACACGTGGGCCGCGCAGCGAAGGCTGGGCCCCGACCGTTCGCCGGGCCGGCATCGATGTCGAGACGCTCCACGGGCGGATGCTGAGCTTCGCGGAGACGCCGCGCACACTCGCGGAGCTCGAGGCGTTCGTCGAGCAGGACGCGGCCGAGGGCTCGGATGGGTCGTCGCTCGCGGACCACGCCCCAGGTGGCGTGGCGCGCGTCGCGTTCCGGATCGCGAGCGCCCGCGGTGGCCTCGTCCACGTCCCGCCGAGCGGACACTGGCGTTCGCACGGCAAGGCGCGCTACGTCGCGGCTCGTATCTGGCTCCCGGGTCTTGCCGTCCCGGACGAGGAACCGAGCCTCGACGAAGCGCTGGCCCGCTATCTCCGGGCGTACGGTCCGGCGTCGGTCGCGGACTTCGGTCAGTGGTTTGGGCAGCGTCGCGTCGGCCGGACGAAGGCGGCGGTCGAGCGGTTGGGGGACCGGCTGGTCCGGGTGCGCGACGAGAACGGACGCGAGCTCCTGGACCTCGCCGAACTGGAGGTCGCGACCGGTGACGAACCGGCGCCGGTACAATTCCTCGCCCGCTGGGACAGCCTCCTGGTGAGCTACGACGCTCGACTGCGGATCCTCGCGGACGAGCATCGGCCGGCCGTCTACAAGAAGAACGCCGACATCCTCGCGACGTTCCTCGTCGACGGCTTCGTCGCCGGCACGTGGACATCGGAGATCGCCAGAGGCGTCGCGACGATCGACCTCAGGCCGCTCGAGCCGATCGGGCGGCCTGAGCGCCAGGCGCTGACCGACGAGGCCGACCGCCTCATCCGCTTCATCGAGCCGGATGCGGACCGCCACGAGGTGCGCTGGACAGAGGGCTGACGCGGCGTCCGCGGGTCAGCCGCCTTCGCGCATCCCCCACGGCGACCCGTACGCTGTCAGCAGGTCCAGGAACGGGACGGCGTCGAACGCCTCCGGACCGAGCGCGCCGGTCCCGGACCAGGTCCCGGCGGCGAGCAGCTCCAGGGCCACGACCGGGTTGATCGCCGTCTGCCAGACGACCGCCTGTGAACCGTATTCGCGCATCGACCATTCGTTGTCGACGACGTGATATAGGTAGACCGCCCTCGGCTGACCGTCTGTGCCTTTGCCCGTGACCCACGTCCCGGCGCACGTCTTGCCGTGCATCTTGTCGCCGAGCGTGGCCGGATCCGGGAGCGCGGCGGCCACCACGTCTCGTGGCGAGACATCGGCCCCGCCCACCCGAAGCTTGTCGGTCTTGTCGAGCCCGAGCTTGTGGAGGACCTGGAGCACGTTGATGAACTCGTCGCCGAGGCCGTACTTGAAGGTCACGCGTCGAGCCTTGACCCAGCGCGGGATGAGGAGGACCTCTTCGTGTTCGACGTTGACGCACTCGACCGGCCCGATGCCCTCCGGAAAGTCGAACGTCTCAGGCTCGCTGAACGGCGGCGTCGTGAACCAGCCGCGGTCCCGTTCCCAGACGACCGGTGGGTTGAGGCACTCCTCGATCGTCGTCCAGATGGAGAACGACGGCGCGAAGTCGTAGCCGTCGACGACGAGGTTCGCCCCGTCGCGCACCCCGACCTCGTCGATCTCGGTGAAGAGGTGGTCGGCCGCGTACCGGGCGAAGACGTCGGAGAGGCCTGGCTCGACGCCGATGCCGACCAGGGCCAGCCGGCCCGCGCCCGTCCAGGCCTCGGCCTTGGCGAACTGCTCGTCGCCGAGTTTCACGCCCGTCTCCGAATGGGGTCGCTCCGGGTTGGGACGCGACAGGGACATCGCCATGTCCAGGTAGTCCGCGCCCGCCGCGAAGGCGCCGTCGAAGATCGGCATGACGAAGCGCGGGTCGACCGCGTTCAGGACGTGCGTGATCCGATGCTCGCGGGCGAGCGCGGCGACATCGTCGGCCTTGGACGCATCGACGCGAGCGGCCGTGAACCTGGCGTCACCACCGAGACGGGCCACGGTGCGCTCGGCGCGGGAGGCGTCGTAGTCGGCGACCACCATGTGCTCGAAGAAGTCGCGACGTGCGGCGATCGGCACCACCGAACTGCCGACGCCGCCCGCTCCGACGACGAGGATCCGCATGTCACGTGCCTCCGAGCCGATACGACCGAGTCGCTAGTGTGCGCGCCGGGGAGCACCCGTCGACGACGGTTCCGGTGAGCGGTCAGCCGCTCTTCGCGTACCGCCACTCGATGGCGCCGGTGTGACAGTGGTTCAGCCTGTCACAAAGGCCGTGCGAGAGATCCCAGATGCGCCCGCTGACGAACGGACCCCGGTCGATCACGGCGGCTGTGACCACGCGGCCGTTCTCCGGGTTGCGGAACTCCAGGAGCGTGCCGCATGGCAAGGTCCGATGCGCCACCCCCACCAGGCCCTTGGTCAGCTTCTGGCCGCACGCCGTCCCATGGCCGTAGAAGCCCGGGCCGTACCACGAGACGTCACTGTCGTACCGCCAGGGGTTCCGCTTGACGGACTTTGCCCCGGCCGCGGGCAGGGCAGCACTCGGCCGAGCCTGTGGCGGCTCCGTTCGCTGAGTCGGCTCGAATACCGTCGAGTCCGGATCGAGGGTCCCGTCGGAACGGGCCCCCGGATCGAGGGGTTCGGTCGTCATCGTCGGCCCGCGGATAGCAGCCGCCATCTCCACGTCCCGGAAGAGATCGGCGTCCGGCTGGTCGAACGGGCTGGGGCCCTGCGAACCGGCCGAGGCGGGCACGACGACGATGGCAAGCACGGCGATGAGCGCCACGCTCGCGACGACCCTGGGGTGTCGCACGTCTAGACAACCGTACCATCAATAGCCTCTGGGGACCGTTGGGTTCGGGGTACGGGGCCATGCGAAACCGTGACAGACTGCACCTGTGCCCACCGGAACCTACCCGTATGAGGGGCCGTTCGACCTCGCCCTGACCCTCGCGCCGCTGCACCGCGGCGCCGGAGATCCGACGCTCAGGTTGGCTCGCGGCCAGGCCTGGCGCGCCGTGCGGACGGCCGACGGTCCGGCCACCCTCGCGCTCGTCCAGGAGCGCGATCGCGTCCGTGCGGAGGCATGGGGGCCCGGCGCGGAGCGCGCCCTGGCAGGCGTGCCGTCGCTGCTCGGGCTCGAGCGGGAGCCCGCGCCGATCGGCGACCACCATCCCCTCGTCCGCGAGTTGGAGCGGCGGTTCCGCGCCGTCCGCCCAACGAGGACCGGCGCCGTGCTCGAGGCACTCGTGCCGGCGATCCTCGAACAGAAGGTCACCGGCGACGAGGCGCGCCGGGCGTGGCGCGGACTCATCGCCAGGCACGGCGAGCCCGCCCCGGGTCCGCCGGCCTTCCGGCTCCGACTGGTCCCGGCGCCCGAGGTCCTCGCGACGCTCCCCTACTACGCCTACCACCCATTCGGCGTCGAGCGGCGGCGGGCCGAGCTCATCCGGCGGGTCGCCGTGCGTGCGGACTGGTTCGAGGCCATCACGGAGCTCCCGCTCGAGATGGCCCACGCGCGCCTCACATCGGTGCCAGGGATCGGACCATGGACCGCCGCCGAGGTCGCCGTCCGCGCGCTCGGCGACCCCGACGCGGTCAGCATCGGCGACTTCCACCTGCCGAACCTCGTCGCCTGGACCCTCGCCCGGGAGCCTCGCGGCACCGACGCGCGGATGCTCGAACTCCTCGAACCGTGGCGTGGCGAGCGCGCGAGGGTCGTCCGGCTGCTGGAATTGAGCGGTGTCCGGGCGCCTCGATACGGTCCGCGCCTCGCCCCTCGCCGGATCGAGAACACCTGACCGATCGAGCGGCGCGGGTACACTCCCCGTTCGAGAGCACGGAGAGCCGTATCACGAGCGTCGCCACCGATCCAGCCCGAGCCGCCGCCGCGGGGACGACGGACGTCGCCGCACCCGCATCGCCGTTCACGCGGACGACCCGGCTCGCCCGTCTCACCGACCTCCTGCGCGAGCGGATCGTCGTCATGGACGGCGCGATGGGCACGCTCATCCAGAGCTATGGGCTCGGGGAGGCGGACTACCGCGGCGGGCGGTTCAAGGACCACCCGACGGACCTCCGTGGCGACAGCGACCTCCTCTCGCTCGTCCGGCCGGACATCGTCCTCGCGATCCACGGCGCCTATCTCGATGCCGGCGCCGACATCATCGAAACGAATACGTTCACCGCCACGCGCATCGCCCAGGCCGACTACGGGCTGATCGAATTCGTCCGCGAGATGAACACCGAAGCCGCTCGGCTGGCTCGCCAGGCGGCGGACGCGGCCGAAGCCGCCGATCCGGGTCGACCACGGTTCGTCATGGGCGCGCTCGGCCCGACCAACCGCACCGCCTCGATCTCGCCAAAGGCCGAGGACCCGGGCGCCCGCAACGTGACGTTCGACGAGCTGGCCGAGGCCTACCGCGAGGCAGCCGAAGGGCTGATCGCGGGCGGCGCCGACCTGCTCGTCATCGAGACGATCTTCGACACGCTCAACGCGAAGGCCGCCATCTTCGGGGTCGAGGCCGCCTACGACGCGGCCGGCGAACGCATCCCGTTGGTCATCTCGGGGACCATCACCGACGCCTCGGGCCGAACGCTTTCGGGCCAGACCGTGGAGGCGTTCTGGACCTCGGTCATGCACGCCAAGCCGATCGCCGTCGGGCTGAACTGCGCCCTCGGCGCCCGCCAGCTCCGCGGGCACATCGCGGACCTCTCCCGGATCGTCGGGCTGCCCATCAGCGCGTACCCCAATGCCGGTCTGCCCAACGAGTTCGGTGGCTACGACGAGCAGCCCATGACGACGGCCCAGCTCCTCGGCCAGTTCGCGCGCGATGGCCTTGTCAACATCGCCGGTGGCTGCTGCGGGACGACGCCCGCCCATGTCCGCGCGATCGCCGAGGCCGTCGCGGGCGTCCCGCCGCGGCCGATCCCCGTCATCGAACGCAAGACCCGCCTGTCGGGGCTCCAGGCCCTGACGATCCCGCAGCCAGGCGGGGTCTTCGTCAATGTGGGCGAGCGGACCAATGTCACGGGCTCGCGCAAGTTCGCCAGGCTCATCCTCGAGGACCGGTACGACGAGGCCGTCGAGGTCGCCCGCCAGCAGGTCGACGCGGGCGCCCAGCTCATCGACGTGAACATGGACGAGGCGATGCTCGACTCGGTCGCGGCGATGACCCGCTTCCTGAACCTCATCGCGTCGGAGCCTGACATCAGCACCGTGCCGGTCATGCTCGACTCGTCGCGATGGGACGTCATCGAGGCCGGCCTCAAGTGCATCCAGGGACGCGGGGTCGTCAACTCGATCTCGCTCAAGGAGGGCGAGGAGCCGTTCCTCGAGCATGCCAGGCTGTGCAGGCGCTACGGCGCCGCCGTCGTCGTCATGGCGTTCGACGAGCAGGGCCAGGCGGACACCGCGGACCGCAAGGTCGCCATCGCGACCCGCGCGTACCGGCTCCTGGTGGATGTCGTCGGGTTCGATCCGGAGGACGTCATCCTCGATCCGAACATCTTCGCGATCGGGACCGGCATCGAGGAACACGCGGGGTACGCCATCGCGTACATCGAGGCGACACGCCGGATCAAGACGAGCCTGCCGGGTGCGCTCGTGTCGGGTGGCGTCTCGAACGTGTCCTTCGCGTTCCGCGGGAACGACCCGATCCGCGAGGCGATCCACTCGGTCTTCCTCTACCACGCGATCGCGGCCGGGATGGACATGGGCATCGTCAACGCCGGGGCGCTCGCGATCTACGACGACATCGAGCCGGCCCTGCGTGACCTCGCCGAGGACGTCGTCCTGGACCGGCGACCCGACGCGACGGAGCGCCTTCTCGCCGTCGCGGATCGGTATGCGGGGGAGCGGGCGAACGCGGTCGGGCCGGGTGGCGACGCCCTGGCCTGGCGCGAACTGCCCGTCAACGAACGGCTGACCCACGCGCTCGTCGAAGGGCTCGACGCGTTCATCGTCGAGGACACCGAGGAGGCGCGCCGGGCCGCGACCCGCCCCATCGAGGTCATCGAGGGCCCGCTGATGGACGGCATGAACGTCGTCGGTGACCTGTTCGGCGCCGGCAAGATGTTCCTGCCCCAGGTCGTCAAGAGCGCCCGCGTGATGAAGAAGGCGGTCGCCCATCTCGTCCCGTTCATCGAGGCGGAGCGCCAGCCCGGCGCGGCACGGACCAACGGCCGGATCGTCATGGCCACGGTCAAGGGCGACGTCCACGACATCGGCAAGAACATCGTGGGCGTGGTCCTCGCCTGCAACAACTACGAGGTGATCGATCTCGGGGTCATGGTCCCGGTCCAGCGCATCCTCGAGACCGCGCGCGAGGTGGACGCCGACCTGATCGGGCTGTCCGGGCTCATCACCCCCTCGCTCGAGGAGATGCGGCACGTGGCCGGCGAGATGGAGCGCGAGGGCTTCGAGCTGCCCCTGCTCATCGGCGGGGCGACGACGTCGCGGACGCACACCGCGGTCAAGATCGAACCCCAGTACCACGGCGCGGTCGTGCACGTCGCCGATGCGTCGCGCGCCGTGGGCGTCGCGGCCGCGCTCGTCGACGTCGACCGGCGGGTAGAGTTCGCGGCGGGGATCCGCAAGGAATACGAGACCCTCCGCCTGGAGCGCGGAGCCCGGGAGGAAAGGATCGCCAGGCACCCGATCGCCGAGGCGCGTCGTCAGCGCCTGGCCATCGACTGGACCGGCGTCGTGCCGCCGCGGCCGACGTTCCTTGGCGTCCGGACCATCACCGATCATCCACTCGAGGAGCTGGTCGAGCGGATCGACTGGACACCGTTCTTCGCGACCTGGGAGCTCAACGGGCTGTACCCGGCGATCCTGACGCACCCGGCCCTTGGTCCTGCCGCGCGCTCGCTCCACGAAGATGCCGTACAGCTGCTCGAGCGGATCGTCCGAGAGCGGCGGCTCCAGGCGGACGCGGTCGTCGGGTTCTGGCCGGCCAACAGCGTCGGCGACGACATCGAGCTGTACACCGACGAGCGGCGGACCGGGCTGGTCGGCACGATCCACACGCTGCGCCAGCAGATGGTCAAGCCGCCGGGCCGCCCGAACCAGGCCCTCGCGGACTACACCGCTCCCCGCGAGACGAGCATCACGGACTACGTCGGCGGCTTCGCCGTGACCGCCGGACGCGGGCTTGAGTCGCTGGTCGCCGAGTTCAAGGAGGCGCACGACGACTACTCGGCGATCCTTGCGAGCGCCCTGGCCGATCGACTCGCGGAGGCCCTCGCCGAACGGTTGCACGAGATCGTCCGGCGTGACCTGTGGGGCTACGCCGCCGACGAGTCGCTCACGAACAACGACCTCATCGCCGAGCGGTACCAGGGCATCCGGCCGGCGCCCGGCTACCCGGCCTGCCCGGATCACACCGAGAAGGGCCTGCTCTTCGACTGGCTCGAGGCCCGGCAGCGGATCGGGATGCAGCTGACCGAATCGTTCGCGATGCTCCCCGGCTCATCGGTCAGTGGCTACTACTTCTGGCATCCCAAGGCCGCCTATTTCGGGCTCGGCCGGATCGGGCACGACCAGCTCGAGGACTATGCGCGGCGGAAGGGGATGGCCGTGGACGTCGCCGCGCGCTGGCTGGCCCCGAACCTCGCCGAGGACTGACCGCCGGGAACCATCCCTGGCGGTCCGTCGTATCGTGAAGCGATGAGGTCCGGGTCGATCGACGCGCTCCGCCGCCTCCTCGCCGGGCTGGTCGTGGCCTCCGTCCTGCTCGCTTTGGCGCCTGCCTCGGCGGCGGCCGCCGCCGGCTACACGCTCGACCTGGGGCGCCGCGGCGACTTCGTTCCGCAGGCGAACTTCGTCCAGTGCGTGGGCGCCAGCATGCAGATGATGCTGAACATGATCGAACCGGGCCGCGACCGTTCGGCCCGGACCCAGCTTCGTCTCCAGAGGCTCGCCCGGAGCTGGAGCGGCCCCCGCCCGGACGGGTCGCCGCGCGAGGGTGCCAGCGTGGCCGGCTGGGCGACCGGCCTGAACATCGAGGGCGCCGGTCCGTACCGGCTCGCCGGCGCGAGCACGCTCGCGGGCGCGCTCAGGACCGCCGCGAAGGCGATGCGCCAGACGGGCAAGCCCGTCGGCCTGCTCATGTGGCACGGGCGCCACGCCTGGGTCATGAGCGGCTTCAAGGCCACGGCAGACCCGCTCCTGAGCGATGACTTCAAGGTCACCGCGGCCATCGTCGAGGACCCGCTCTATCCGTTCGGGTCCAGAGTGTGGGGTCCCAGTCCGCGGCCCGGCGAGGCCCTGACGCCGAAGGAGCTCGGTCGGCAGTTCGTGCCGCGCCGGATGCACTCCGCCTGGAACTTCCAGCCGTGGGCCGCGAGCCTGGCCGGCAAGTACGTCATGGTCGTGCCCTACCAGGTCGTGACCGTCCGGCCTGACTACGCCGGGTTCGCCCTGGCCATGCGCTAGGCGCGGTACTGCGCGACCGCGTCGAGGAACCGTTCGAGGGCGTCGGGCGTGTTCGGCTCGAGCGCCACGATGAGGTGGTCGGTCCCGGCCGCGGCATGCGCCGCCAGCCCCGCCGCGACCTCGCCCGCGTCCCCGGACAGCGCGGCATCCACGTCACTGTCCGCGGCGCCGAGATCCGGGTATCGGACGTTGACCCCCACTGTGATGGCCAGGGTCGCGGGGTCCCGGCCGACCCGGCGGCACGCTTCGGAGAGTTCGGCTCGGACGCGCGCGAGACGCTCGTTCGGGAGGCCGAACCAGGCGAGGTTCCAGGCGTCCGCGTGGCGAGCCGCGAGCTCGAGCATGCGCGGACCCCCGGCCCCGACGAGGATCGGCAGGTCCGCTCGAGCTGCCGGCCGCAGGAACGCGTCGCGTGCCTCGACATACGGCCCCTCGAGGTCGGCCCGTCCCGTTCGGATGAGGTCCCTGATGATGGCGAACGCCTCCTCGAAGCGGCTGACCTTGTGGTCGGTCGGGTAGCCGAAGGCCTCGAACTCCGGATCGTGCCAGCCCGCGCCGATGCCGAGGATCAGCCGGCCACCGCTGACCTGGTCGAGCGTGGCGGCCATCTTGGCGAGGAGGCCCGGGTTCCGGAAGCCCGTGCACATGACGAGCGTCCCGAGCTCGACCCGTCGGGTCGCCTCGGCGAGAGCCGCCAGGATGGTCCAGCACTCGTGGAGGCCGCTCTCATCGCCATGAAAGCGAAACAGGAGGTGGTCGTAGACCCAGATCGAATCGAGGCCGCCAGCCTCCGCGGCGACGGCCAACGCCCGGATGGACTCGTACGAGGTCGGCGTCCCACCGGCGGCCTCCTCGATCGGCAGGACGATCCCGATCCGCATCGTCATAGCGTACGGCAGGACGCAGAGAGGGCGTATCGTCGCGGTGGAGGGCATATGCCGAGCATGGAGAAGTCCCCACCTGAACTGATCGAGCGCTTCGAGACCGTGGCGGGACGGTTCCCGGAGGCGGAGCGCCGCCGAATGTTCGGCTACCCGAGCCTGTTCGTCGGCGGCAACCTGGTCACGGGTCTGTTTGCGGCCACTTGGATGATCCGGCTGGCCGACGACGACCTCGCGGAGCTGCTCGCCTTGCCCGGCGCAGGCCCTTTCGAACCGATGGCCGGACGGCCCATGAAGGGCTACGCGCTGATGCCGCCTTCGATCGTCGGCGACGATGACGCCATCGATGCGTGGATCCGGCGCGCGATCGACCACGGCCGGACGCTGCCGGCGAAGGCGCCGAAGGCCCGACGCACCTGAGCGAGCCCCACAATGCTGCCTCGGCCGTCAGGCGAGCCTGCCCGCCGGGAGGATGTTCTGGTTCGATCGGAAGAGGTTCGTCGGGTCGTAGTGACGCTTGATGGCGGCCAGCCGCTCGTAGGTGCCCGACGGATAGGCCTCGCGGATCCGATCCTCGCCTTCGACTGCGAGGAAGTTCGAGTACACGCCTGACGCGTTGTGCGCGAGGGCGGCGTGCAGTGATTCGGTCCATGCGAGTTCGGCCGCATCGAGCGCCGCGTCCTCGTAGTGGTCGATGATGGCGACCATGATCGGCGCGGTCCGGTGAGCGAATGCGGTCTCGGCGACCTCGACCCGGGCCATCGCCCCACCGAGCACCCGGATCTGCACCATCGCCGTGGGCGAAGCCTCGGCCGTCGCTGACAGCATCGCTTCGATCGCACCGTCATCGAGGGCGTCCAGGAAGCGCGAGCGGACGACGCCGCGGCCGGGCACCTCGGCGCCAGCCGTGAACTGGTAGATGCCGGGATACGGCATCGGCATGACCGCCTCCGCGATCGGCGTCGCGAGCTCACGGAACGGCACGAGCGCCGCGCTGCCTTCTGCCGGGTCGCCGCTCCAGACGAACATGACGATGAGGGCCAGCTCGCCGACCCGCTCCTGCGGCACGAAGGGAGCCGGTGGGAGGCGCATGAGCGTCGAGATCGTCGAGAGCTCTTCCGGCGCGCTCGCGGCGACCGGCACGAGGCTGCGGAGGACTTCGGCGGTTGGCGGCAGCACCAGGGCGCCCCCGAGGACGTTCCCGACCGGGTAGAGCTTGAACTGGAAGCGCGTCACGACACCGAAGTTGCCGCCGCCGCCGCGGACCGCCCAAAAGAGGTCCTGGTGCTGGTCGGCGCTGGCGGTCAGGAGCCGACCATCGGCGGTCACGATCTCGACGGCCTGGAGGGCGTCGATGGTCAGGCCGTGCTTGCGGACGAGCCAGCCGATGCCGCCGCCGAGCGTGAGGCCGGCGATGCCGACGGAGCCGCCGTCGCCGAACGGGGTCGCGAGCCCGTGGGCCGCGGCCGCAAGCGTGTATTCGCCCGCGGTCAGGCCCGGCTGCGCCCAGGCCGTCCGTCGCTCGACATCGATGTGGAGCCCCTTCATGGTGGAGACGTCGAGCACGATCCCGCCATCGACGGTGCTATGGCCGGCGACGCTGTGTCCGCCACTCCTGACCGCGAGCGGCATTCCCGACTCACGGGCGAGGACGACCGTCCGCGCGATGTCGCCCGCGCCCGCGGCCTTGACGATGAGCGTCGGGCGGCGATCGAACATCGTGTTGTGGGCAAAGCGTGCCGAGTCGTACCCGGCGGCGCCGGGGAGGATCAGCTCACCCTGGATTTCGGCACGAAAGGCCGCCAGATCGTAGGGATCGGACAGATCGGGATGGCGAGGACGGAACAATTCCAAGGCCGTGGCTCCTTGCTGGGGCGACATGGGGGTGTCACCGCGATCCTCGGGCCGGCCGGTCCCGAGGTCAGCCGACGAGCGTCCGCGGTCCGGGATGGACATCCGTCCAGTCACGCGCGTTAGCGAGCGTTCTCACGGGGTTTCAAATCGGTCCTTGGTCGGTGCATGGACCATTCGGCGCAGGAAGGACCGAGAATCGCGACTTCAGCCGCGGGTCGGTCTAGCCACGGACCACCTGACGCTGGAGCGTCTTGATGTTCGTCGGATGGTCCATCGGCGGACCGCTCGTGAGGGGTGGACCGTTCTGTGGCCTCTGACGTCACGGGTCTGGCCGGGTTCTCCGGTGCGTATGCCCCTCATTCAGCGGGGCTCTGCCCGGTGCCGGTAGAACTCGATCCGTTCGGGCGTCAACGGCGTGTTGCCGAGGATCAGGTCGGCGGCCTTCTCGGCGAGCATCATCACCGGCGCGTAGATGTTGCCGTTGGTGACGTAGGGCATGGCCGAGGCGTCGACGACCCGTAACCCGTCGAGCCCGTGCACCCGCATCGTCAATGGATCGAGGACGGACTCGTCATCAATGCCCATGCGCGCCGTGCACGAGGGATGCAGTGCGGTCTCGGCGTCACGCGCCACCCAGTCGCGGATCTCGTCGTCGCTGGTGACCGCGGGCCCTGGCGACGTCTCGCCGCCGTTGTACGGCGACATCGCGGACTGATTGAGGATCCGCCGTGCGATGTGGACGGCCTCCACCCATTCGCGGCGATCCTGTTCGGTCGAGAGATAGTTGAAGCGCAGGGCGGGATGCTCATGCGGGTCCGAACTCTTGAGGGTGACCGAGCCGCGAGCGTCGGAGTACATCGGCCCGACATGGACCTGGTAGCCGTGCCCGGGTGCGCCCGCGCTCCCGTCGTATCGGATCGCGAGCGGCAGGAAGTGGAACATGAGGTTGGGGTAGGCGACGTCGTCGTTGCTCCGCGCGAACCCGCCGCCTTCGAAGTGGTTGGTAGCTCCGGGTCCACTGCGGAAGAACAGCCACTGCGCCCCGATGAACGGCCTGCGCCATTTCTGCGTGGCCGTCGGCTGCATTGAGACGGGCTGGAGACTCTTGTACTGGATATACACCTCCAGGTGGTCCTGGAGGTGTGCGCCGACGCCCGGCAGGTCGGCCACGACCGGGATGCCGAGCCCCTCGAGAGCACGGGCCGGGCCTGCACCGGACAGCAGGAGGAGTTGCGGCGAGTTGATCGAGCCGCCACAGAGGATGACCTCGCCCGCGTGGATGGTCTCGGTCCCGCCACCCTGGCGCTCGATCTCGACACCGACCGCTCGCCGGCCTTCGAAATCGATCCGCGTCACGAGCGTCGAGGTCCGAACCTTGAGGTTCTTGCGTCGACCCATGATCGGGTGCAGGTAGGCCCGTGCGGCACTCAATCGGCGGCCGCGATGGATGTTTCGGTCGAACGGGGCGAAGCCCTCCTGGCGATAGCCGTTGACGTCTTCGGTCAGGCAGTAGCCGGCCTCCTGGGCGGCGGCGAAGAAGGCCGTGAACAGCGGGTTGGTGGCGGGTCCACGTTCGAGGATCAGCGGGCCGTCGTGGCCCCGCCACGGGTCGTCCGCCGCGGCCGCGAGGCAGTTCTCCATCCGTTTGAAATACGGCAGGCAATGCGCGTAGGCCCAGGTCTCCATGCCGGGGTCGGCGGCCCAGCGCTCATAGTCGAGCGGGTTACCGCGCTGGAAGATCTGGCCGTTGATGCTGGACGAGCCACCCAGGACCTTGCCGCGAGCGTGGTAGATGCGCCGGCCATGCATGAACGGCTCGGGCTCGGACTCGTACATCCAGTCGTAGAAGCGGCTGCCGATCGGGAAGGTCAGGGCGGCCGGCATGTGGATGAACGGGTCGATCCGCCAGTCCGACCGTCCGGCTTCGAGGACCAGGACGCGGGTGTCGGCATCGACGCTCAGGCGATTGGCCAGGGCACTCCCCGCCGAGCCGCCACCGACGATGATGAAGTCGTAGCGCGTCTGTCCCATGGTGTCGGCGATGCTAGCAGCGCCGCCCGAGGGCTCGGCGCGCGAGCCCGCTCGGCGGTCCGGTCGTACCATCGGGGTCCTGGCGCGCCGAGCGACACGGTGCATGCTGCGCGCCGATCGATGACGGAGGCCCGATCGCGGGATGCCCCATCTGCACGGACGCGCGGCCGATCGGCGTCGCCTGACGGTCGCGCTCGCCATCGCCGTCGGGCTCCTGGTCATCGAGGTCGTCGGCGGGATCGCCGCGAACAGCCTCGCCGTCCTCGCAGACGCGGGGCATGTCCTGGCCGATGTGACGGGTATCGGCCTCTCGCTGGTCGCCATGGGGATCGCCGGCCGGCCCGCGACGGACGGCCGCACGTTCGGCTACTACCGAGCCGAGATCCTGGCGGCCGTGGCGAATGCCGTCCTGCTCGTCGGCGTGGCGGCATTCGTCCTCGTTTCGGCGATCGGGCGCCTCGACGATCCTCCTGAAGTCCAGGGCGGGCTCATGTTCGTCCTCGGGATCGTTGGCCTCGTGGCGAACGGCACATCGGCGACGCTCCTGCGACGATCCCAGGCCGGCTCGCTCAATGTCCGGGGCGCCTACCTGGAAGTGCTAGGCGACCTCGTGGGTTCCGCGGCGGTCATCGTCGCGGCCGTCGTCCTGGCGGCGACCGGCTGGCAGGATGCGGACGCGGTCGCCTCGATCGTCGTCGCCCTGCTCATTGTGCCGAGAACGGTCGGGCTCCTTCGTGAGGCGCTCGACGTCCTGCTGGAGGCGACGCCCCGCGGGCTTCACCTCGAGGTCGTTCGAGCGCACATCCTGCGCGCCGAGGGCGTCGCCGACGTGCACGATCTCCATGCCTGGACGATCACGAGCGCGCTCCCGGTGATCTCGGCCCACGTCGTGCTGTCCCCCGGGGCCGTGCCCGCACGCGTCCTCGACGAGCTGTGCGCCTGCCTCACGGGGGACTTCGACGTCGAACACTCGACGTTCCAGCTCGAAACGGTCGACCGGCGTCGGCTGGAGGCAACCGCCCACCTCTGAGCGGGGGCACGAACCCCGCCGCCGCGTCAGTGCCTGACGCGGAACGTCGCGGCGTTGGCCTTGGTGGAGAGGAGCTTCTTCCCGCCGCTCGTGTAGATGCGGATGGTGACGCGATACGTGCCGAGACGGCGGGCCGACGACACATAGACGCTCGGCTTGAAGATCCGCACGACGCCGGCCTTGAACGAGCGGGCATCGTAGACCCGTCGCAGGACGCGATGACCCTTCGGGTCGTAGACGCGGATGTCGACCATCGCCTTCGCGGCACGGGACGCGCGGACGCGGACGTTCAGGGTCACCGAGTGGCGGCGCGTGATGCTCGTCGGCTTGACCGTCGCGCTTCGCGACCACGTGACCGGTGGGTTCGGCGGTGGGGCGGCGATGGGCGGTGCCGGGATCCCGGCCACGAGGCTGAGGCCACCCGACGCGTAGTAGGCGTGGGCACGCTCGCGGAAGTAGCCACCGTCGTCGTCGGCCGAGGTCGCGATCCTGCTGTTGCCGTTGATGGCTGCTGGATTGGTGACGCCGTCATGCCGGGCGTCGCAGGCGCACGTCGTCCCATCGGCACCGCCACCGAACAGGAGCGCGACGACTCCGGCGTCCCGCCACAGGGCGAGATGGGTCCCGCCCGGATCCTCGAGGAACCACTCTGCGCGGTTGTCCTGGTAGTGGCCCCAGGTGTTGTCCAGGGACCGCATCTTCGTGTTGCCAAGGGGGATCTGCCACACGACGACCCGGTGGCCGGTCCCGGCCACGTAGCCCTTGATGAAGCGGGCGTACCGCACGAAGTCGGCGTCGTCCCAGCGCGACGCGCCGCCGTCCCCGTAGACGATCTCCTTGAACGAGGCGTCGCGATCGGCGATGTCGGTGAAGGTCAGGTCGAAGCCCGCGCCGAGTGAGCCGTAGAACGCGGCGGCGCGGCCGGCCAGCTCGTCGACCTGGGCGTTCGAGCTGTTCGAGTAGGCGATGTCCCAGTTCGTGCCCCAGACCGAGAGGTGGTACGCCAACAGGACGTTCGGAGCGAGCTGATCGCGGAGGCGCACGATCGCCCGGGCGAAGCCGGCGGCGTTGTTCGGCAGGCCCGCGAGGGCGGCGTCGCCGGAACTGGCGACCGCCGCCGGGACGGTCGAGGCGTCATCGCCGCCCGACGCCTGCTCGATGTAGCCCCACAGGTCGGGCTCGACGTGGAGGACCACGGTGGCGTCGCCGGCCGCCCGCTGGAAGAACAGGCGCAGGTCGGCGAACCAGGCGGCCATCGTGGACGGGTTCGCGAGGTTGGACAGGTCCCTGGCCTGCTCGGTGCTGCCGCTCGAGGGGTTCGACTGGAGGAGCATGTAATACGGGAACACCGGGGTCATCCCATGGTCGACCGAGTCCTGGATGTACCAGGTGACGAACTGGCCGTCGGTGTTCCAGGTCGCCCAGCCGTTGCCGGTGTTCGCGCCGCCCGCGAGGTACTGGTAGCGGAACTCGAAGGCGGCGGAGGCTCGGAGCGCGGCGGCGCCACCGGGCGCATCGGCGAGCCCCAGCTCGAGCCGGGTCGACGGCCACCGGGCGGGCGGATCCGGCAGGGCGGTCGCGGCAGCGACTGGCCCACCGGGGACGGTCAACAGGCCCGTGGCGACGAGCGCGGCCATGACCAGGAGATGCGGCAGGCGTCGGATGATCGGCCCTCTCAGCGTCCGTGCATGGTCACCCGACGGACCCACCCGTGTCACTCCCTCACACGTCCCCGGCCGGGGCCGTACCAACGGGCGTGCCGGTTCAACCGGCCGCGATCCGCTCGGTCTCCTCGGCGATCACGACATCCTCCCGTGCGCGGACCCGGAGGACTGCGATCGTGCCATTCCCTCCGGCGAGCACCGCGTCCTCGACTCCGCCCCGTTCCGGGATCGGCACCCCGAGCACCGACAGGCGCTCGCAGATCCGCCTCCGGATCGGTTCGGCGTTCTCGCCGATGCCGGCGGTGAACACCACGGCATCGAGCGACGGCAGCGTCGTCGCGGCGGCGGCGACACCGGCTGCGGCGCTCCGAACGAACAGCTCGATGGCGAGGGCCGCTCGCTCGTCGCCCGACCGCTCGTCGGCGAGGAGCGTGCGCATGTCGTCGGTGCCCGCGATGCCCAGCAGTCCGGACGCTCGTTCGAGGTCGTGCGCGATCTCGGACGCCGCCACGCCGTCACGGAGCAGCCGGAACACGATCCCCGGATCGATGGAGCCCGCCCGTGTGCCCATCATCAAACCTTCGAGCGGCGTCATGCCCATCGAGGTCTCGACCGACCGGCCACCATCGACGGCCGTCACGGAACAGCCGCCGCCGAGATGGGCGACGACGATGCGGAGGCTCTCGACGGGCCGCGCCAGCAGCTCGGCGGCCCGGCGCGTGGACCACGCCACCGACAGGCCATGGAAGCCGTAGCGTCTGATGCCGTGCTCGAGCCGCCAGGCGTCCGGGACCGGATACCGATAGCCCGCCTCGGGCAGGACGGCATGGAAGGCCGTGTCGAAGGCGGCGACGTGCGGAACGGCCGGAAACGCCCCGCGGGCGGCTCGAATCGTCGCCGCGGCGACGCGATTGTGGAGTGGCGCGAGATCGGCGAGCTCGTCGATGGCATCGACCGTCGGATCGTCGAGGACCACGGGGCCGGTGAACCGCGTGCCGCCGTGCACGACCCGGTACCCGACCGCGCGGATGGCGTCCGGTGCGATGCCGCGGGTGGCCATCGACCGCACGACGAGATCGACCGCACGTCGTCGATCGGGCGGCGTCCCATCACCGGCCCATTCGGTCAGTCGCTCGAACGCCGGCTCGAGCCCGGGCGTGTCGAGGACCGTCGCTTTGAGCGTGGCCGAACCCGGGTTCAGGACCAGGACGCGCATCGGGGGTCTCTCGCGTGGACGGTGCGTGTCAGTACGGCCAGGTCCAGTCCCGGATCTCCGGCGGATCGTCGCCGATCTCGTGCGCGTACGCCCTCGCCGTGAGCCGCTCG
Source organism: uncultured Chloroflexia bacterium (assembly GCA_963764515.1). GTDB lineage: Bacteria > Chloroflexota > Limnocylindria > Limnocylindrales > CSP1-4 > SPCO01. The sequence continues at coordinate 805,060 of CAVXSS010000001.1, forward strand.
TCGGCGAGCTGCTGTCGAAGGGAAGCTGCGCGCTGTCCGAGCCCGGGCACGCGGTCGATGACATCCATGACCAGGTGGAACCTGTCGAGATCGTTCTGCATGACGATGTCGAACGGCGTCGTGACCGTGCCCTCCTCCTTGTATCCGCGGACGTGGATGTTGGCGTGGTTCGTGCGCCGGTATGTCAGGCGGTGGATGAGCCAGGGGTACCCGTGGTAGGCGAAGACGATGGGCCGGTCCGTCGTGAACAGCGCGTCGAAGGCGCGATCCGAGAGGCCGTGCGGGTGCTCGTGCTCGTCCTGGAGCCGCATCAGATCCACGACGTTCACCACCCGGACCTTGAGGTCCGGCAGGCGCTCCCGGATGATGGCGACGGCGGCGAGCGTCTCGAGCGTCGGGACATCGCCGCAGCAAGCCATGACCACGTCGGGCTCGCCATCGTCGTTGCTCGCCCAGTCCCAGACGCCGATGCCGCGGGTGCAATGGAGCACCGCGTCGTCCATGGACAGGTAGGTGAGGGCGGGCTGCTTGCCGGCGACGATGACGTTGACGTAATTGCGACTCCGGAGGCAGTGGTCGGCCACGGACAGCAGGCAGTTGGTGTCGGGCGGCAGGTAGACCCGGATCACCTCCGCCTTCTTGTTCACCACGTGGTCGATGAACCCGGGGTCCTGGTGGCTGAAGCCGTTGTGGTCCTGGCGCCAGACATGGCTCGTCAGCAGGTAGTTGAGCGACGCGATCGGCCGACGCCATGGGATCTCGCGAGTCGTCTTGAGCCACTTGGCGTGCTGGTTGAACATCGAGTCGATGACGTGGATGAACGCCTCGTAGCAGTTGAAGAGCCCGTGGCGGCCGGTCAGCAGGTAGCCCTCCAGCCAGCCCTGGCAGAGGTGCTCGGAGAGGACCTCCAGCACGCGGCCCGTCGGCGCCAGGTGGTCGTCGGTCGGTCGCAACTCGGCCATCCACGCACGGTCGGTCGCCTCGAAGACCGCGTCGAGGCGGTTCGAGGTCGTCTCGTCGGGCCCGAACAACCGGAACGTCTCCGGATTGGCCTTGATCACGTCGCGCAGGAACGTGCCGAGCACGCGCGTCGCCTCGCTCGTGGTCGTTGCCGGCGACGGCACGTCGACCTCGTACTTGCGGAAATCGGGCAGATGCAGGCCGCGCAGGAGCAGGCCACCATTGGCGTGCGGATTCGCGCTCATGCGTCGATCGCCGCGAGGCGCCAGCGCCGCCAGCTCCGGCCGCAGCGCGCCGCGCTCGTCGAACAGCTCCTCCGGCCGGTAGGAGCGCATCCACGTCTCGAGCAGGGCCAGGTGGGCCGGGTTGCCGCGGACGTTCGTGATCGGCACCTGGTGCGACCGGAACGAGCCTTCTATCTGCTTTCCGTCGACCTCCTTCGGGCCTGTCCAGCCCTTCGGGGTCCGCAGGATGATCATCGGCCAGCGAGGGCGAACGACGGTCCCGGTCGCCGCCTCCGCCTTGATCGCCGCGACCTCGTCCATGACGCGATCGAACGTCGTGGCGAGCTCGACGTGAACGGTGGCGGGGTCGTCGCCCGAGACGATGTGGGGCGTGTACCCGTAGCCCTCGAAGAGGTGGATCAGCTCCTCCTCGTCGATCCGCGCGAGGACGGTCGGGTTGGCGATCTTGTACCCGTTGAGATGGAGGATGGGCACGACCGTCCCGTCGACCGCGGGGTCGAGGAACTTGTTCGAGTGCCAGCTGGCGGCAAGCGGTCCGGTCTCGGCCTCCCCATCGCCGACCACACAGAAGACGATCAGATCCGGGTCGTCGAAGGCCGCACCGAACGCGTGGACCAGGGCATAGCCGAGCTCGCCCCCTTCGTGGATGGAGCCGGGCGTCTCCGGCGTGACGTGGCTGCCGACACCACCTGGGAACGAGAACTGGCCGAACAACGAGTGCATCCCGTCCTCGTCCGAGGTGAGCTCGGGGTATACCTCGCCGGCGGTCCCTTCGAGATAGGCGTTCGCCCATGCGGCGGGCCCGCCATGCCCGGGCCCGACGATCCAGATCGCATCGAGATCGCGCGCATTGATGACCCGGTTCGCATGCGCATAGATGAGGTTGAGCCCGGGCGAGGTCCCCCAGTGGCCCAGGAGTCGGGGCTTGACGTGCTCGGGACGGAGCGGCTCGCGGAGCAGCGGGTTGTCGAGGAGGTAGATCTGCCCGACCGAGAGATAGTTCGCAGCCCGCCAGTACGCGTCGAGCCGTTCGAGCTCGCGTCCTGGCAGTTCGCCGGCACCTGCCGGCGACGCGGTGGTCGTCTCTTGCGTCATGCTCGTCATCTCCCGACCGGAATCGCTTCGCGCTATTCGCCACTCATGCCATACGCAGGCTACGCCACCGGGGACCGGCGACGCTGGTACGCTCGCCCCAGATGAGCGGACTCGTGCGCGACCAAACCTCGCTCCGGATCGTGGACGCCCTCGATGCGGCGACCCGGGCCGTCGCCGGCGTGCTCTCCGTCGATGAGGTGCTCCAGGTCATCGTCGACCAGGTCCGTCCACTCGTGGGCGCGCAATATGCCGCCCTCGGGATCGTCGATGAGCGCAACGTCATCGAGGTATTCATCACCAGCGGGATCGATGGTGAAACGCGCGCGCGCATCGGGCCGCTGCCACACGGCCGTGGGGTCCTGGGCCTGATCATCGAGGAGAACCGAGCGTTGCGGATCCCCGATATCAACGTCGATCCACGCCGCTACGGCTTCCCGCCCCACCATCCGCCGATGACGACGTTCCTCGGCGTCCCGGTCGCGGTCAAGGGTCGCTCGGTCGGCAATCTCTACCTGACGAACAAGGCGGGCGGCGAAGCCTTCACCGAGGACGACCAGGCCATCGTGGAGTCGTTCGCCCGCCATGCGGGGATCGCGATCGACAACGCCCGCCTGCACGAGATGCTCAAGGTCCTCGCGATCGTGGATGAGCGCGAACGCATCAGCAAGGACCTCCACGACGGCGTCATCCAGAGCATCTACGCGGTCGGCCTGTCGCTGGAGGACGTCCCGGACCTCATGAAGGAGGATCCCGAGGAGGTGGTCGAGCGCGTCGAGCGGGCCATCGACAGTCTCCACTTCACGATCCGCGACATCCGGAACTTCATCTTCGACCTGCGACCCGAGCTCCTCGGAGGGAAGTCACTCGTGGCGGGCCTGGCCGCCCTCGTCAACGAGTTCCGCCGCAACTCGTTGATCGACATCGAGCTGCTCGGCGACGGCGCCGGCTGGGAGCCACCCGCCCAGGTCACCGCCCACCTCCTTGGGATCGTCAACGAAGCGCTCAGCAACGTGGCGCGCCACGCGGTCGCGACGAAGGCATGGGTCGGTGCGTCGCGCGGCCCGGACGGGAGCCTGGTGCTCACCGTGCGCGACAATGGCCACGGGTTCGACGTGTCAGCCGACCCGTCCCTGGGCCACCAGGGGCTCCCCAACATGCGATCTCGCGCGGGTCGAGTCGGTGCGACCCTCGAGATCGCGAGCAACCCAGGCTCTGGGACACTGGTCACCATCACACTACCGAGTGCGGGCAAGGGATTGAGGGAAGACGGACGATGACGACGGAGCGGACGGCCCCAGGGACGCTGACCGTGGTCGTAGTGGACGACCACGAGGTAGTCCGCCAAGGCCTTGCCGCCATGCTCGACCGGCGGCCGGGCTTCCAGGTCGTCGGCGAGGCGAGCACGGTGGCCGAGGCGATCGAGGTCACCAATCGGTTCCAGCCCGATCTCGTGGTCATGGATGTGCGACTGCCCGACGGCTCGGGGATCGAGGCCTGCCGGGAGATCCGCTCGAACCTTCCCGGGACCCGTGTGATGATGCTCACGAGCTATCCGGACGAGGAGGCCGTCCTCGCGGCGATCGTGGCCGGCGCCAGCGGGTATCTCCTCAAGCAGGTCCGGGCGCGGGACCTCGTCGCGGCACTGGAGGCCGTCGGGCGCGGGGAGTCCCTCCTCGATCCGGCCGTAACCGGCAAGGTCCTCGAGCGGATGCGCCGCATCGCCACCTCGGACCAGCCGGACGAGCTGGCCGCCCTCACCCAGCAGGAACGGAAGATCCTCGCGCTCGTGGCGGACGGCAAGACCAACAAGGAGATCGCGGCGGAGATCTTCCTGTCGGACAAGACCGTGAAGAACTACGTGAGCTCGATCCTGGCCAAGCTCAACCTCGAGCGGCGGGCCCAGGCCGCGGCCTACGTCGCACGCCTGAAGCATCCGGGCGAGTAGCGGCCTTCATCGACCCGTTCCCTTCGCTCCCGCGTCGGTCGCCGCGTCTGCGGCACGCACGATCAGCACGGACATGGGCGCGTGGTGCAGGACGTTGCGAGCGGTGCTGCCGAGCAGGAACCGCCTGAGCAGCCCATGTCCACGGGTCCCGACGACGATGAGGTCGGCGCCCCAGTCGCTGGCCTCGGCGACGAGCGTGCCGGCGGAATCGCCTTCGCGCACGACCGCATCGGCCACGTAGCCACCGGCGGACAGTCGGGTCGCCGCGGCCTGTGCCGCCTCCTGGCCCCGCCGGCTCGCCTCGGCCTGCACGGAGCGAGCCGCCTCCGTGGACACGGCGGCGTCCATCGGCGTCACCCCGAGCCACCAGGCCGTCGGGAGGTCGATGACGTTCGCCACCCGGACCGTCGCCCCGCTCCACAGTCCGGAGGCGACCATGAAGTCGATCGCGTGCTCCGCGTCGGGGGAGCCGTCCGTTCCGACGATGATCCGGGCCGACGCGTGTCGCCTGACGACCAGGACCGGACAGGGCGCCCGGTCGACGACCTCGGCCGATACCGAGCCGAGCAACATGCGCTCGAGGACGCCATGGCCGCGGGCGCCGAGGATCACGATGTCGACCTCGCCGTGCGTGGCGACACGCACGATCTCCGAGGCGGCGTGGCCTTCGACCAGCCGTGTCCTGACGTTCAGGCCGTCGCGTCGGATGGTGCTGGCGGCAACCTCGAGCTGGCGCCCCAGATCGGACAGCAGGCGCTCGCGGACTCCCGCCGACTGGACGTACGCCGCGGCGGGCCAGGGGCCTCCGAAGAGCTCGTCATCGGCTGGGGCGACGGTCACGATCTCGATATCCGATCGGGCGGGCCAGGCCAGTGACGCCGCCGCCTCGAGCGCGAGGTTGGCTGCCGCGGACCCGTCGATCGCGAGAAGGGCCTTCATAGGACACCTCCTTCGAGCGACATCGTGATGCGCGCCGGTGGGCTCCGGCACCTGCCACACGGACCATCCCCGGGTGACCTGCGGCCCGACACGCGACTGGGACTCCGGGTCGGCATGTTGTCGGACCGGTCCGATCGGGCGACGAGCGGGGCCTGCCGTCTCGCAGTGGCCGTTCCGGCCCCTGCTAGGCGAGGTGCTCGGCCTGCGCCTCGTGCTCCAGCCGGTCCCGGAAGTCAGGGTGCGCGATGGCGATCAGGGCCTTCGCGCGTTCGCGCAGGCTCTTGCCGAAGAGCTCCGCGACTCCCCATTCGGTCACGACCGTCCGGACGTGGGCCCGGGTCGTGACCACCCCCGCACCGGGCTGCAGGATCGGAGCGATCCGCGACACAGTCCCGTTCGCGGCCGTCGACGGCAGGGCGATGATCGCGCGACCGTGGATGGCGAGGGCGGCGCCGCGGACGAAGTCCATCTGACCGCCGACACCCGAATACATGCGCTGGCCGATCGAATCGGCGGCGACCTGACCGGACAGATCTACCTCGACGGCGGAGTTGATCGCGACCATGCGGTCGAAGGTCCGGATGACATGCGTGTCGTTCGTGAAGTCGACGGAGCGCATCTCGACCATCGGGTTGTTGTCGACGAACTCGTACAGCCGCTTGGAGCCCATCATGAAGGCCGTCACGATCTTCCCTCGATTGCGCTCCTTGCGCGCCCCGTTCACGACCCCCGCCTCGACGAGATCGATGATCGGATCGGTGAACATCTCGGTGTGGATTCCCAGGTCGTGCTTGTCGCGCAGGGCGAGCGCCACGGCGACGGGGATCGCGCCGATCCCGAGTTGGAGCGTCGCACCGTCTGGCACGAGCTCGGCAACGAACTCGCCGATCCGCCGTTCGACCCCGCCGATCGAGCCGACCTCGTACTCGTAGGGCGGCTGGTCGACCTCCACGGCCAGGTCGATGTCATCGACGTGGATGAAGCTCTCACCAAGGGTCCGCGGCATCGCGCTGTTGAACTGGACGATGACGACCCTCGCGGCGCGAATGGCCGCGTGCATCGCTTCGACGCTCGTGCCCAGCGAGCAGAACCCATGTCGATCCGGAGGCGTCGCGTTGACCAGCACGGCGTCGATCGGCAGCGCACCGGAGTCGAACAGGCGCGGGACGTCCGAGAGGAAGACCGGCACGAAGTCGGCGCGTCCCTCGTTGACGGCCGCCCGCGCGTTCGGCCCGATGAACAGCGCCCGGTGTCGGAAGTGGGTCGCCATGTCCGGGGCGAGATGCGGTCCCGGGCCTTCGATATGGAGATGGATCATGCCGACGTCATGGAGCTCAGGTGCCCGGGCGACGAGGGCGTCCAGCAGGATCGACGGGGTCGCGGCCGCGCACTGGATGTAGACCTGCTCGCCTGAGCGGATGCCGGCGACCGCCTCACTCGAGGACACGATTCGCATGGCACGAAGTCTATGCGACCCGAGGCGCCCCACCGGGGGCAGTCACCCGGGCGCAACGCGGGCCACCCGGGCGCGGGCAGATGACCGATGGCCCGCACGGACCCGTGGCGATGAGTGGGACGATAAAGGCATGCAGGACCAGGCACCAACGGCCGTGGTTGCAGATGCGCACGCGCGAACGGTCGTCGACGTCGCCGACGCCCTGCGGGTCGACCCGGCCGTCGGGCTGTCGGCTGCGGCCGCCCTCGAGCGTCGGGCGCAGGTCGGGCCGAACGAGCTGGAGGCCGTGGCGAGTCCGACGATCCTCGGCACGGTCATCAAGGCCGTCTCCGAGCCGTTCGTCATCCTGCTCTTCGTGGCCGGCACACTGGCGGTCGCGCTCGGCGAGGTCCGCGACGGTCTGCTCGTCCTCGTCGGGCTCCTCCCCATCGTCGGTGCGGACGTGGCCACCAGCTTCCGGGCGGAGCGTGCCATGGCCTCGCTCCGCGACGCCACGGCGCCGCAGGCTCGTGTCCGCCGGGATGGGATCGTCGACGAGATCGCGGCCGCGGAGCTGGTCCCGGGCGACATCGTGCTCCTGCGTACGGGCGAGATCGTGCCCGCGGACCTGCGGATCGCGTCATCGGCAGGCTTCCTCGTCGATCGCAGCATCCTGACCGGTGAATCTGTCCCGGAACTCGCCTCGACGGAGCCCGATCAAGCTGGATCGGCCTTGACCGAGCGCCGATCGCTCGCGTTCGCGGGGACGGCGGTCGTGGGCGGTCGCGGCGAGGGGATCGTGATCGCCACCGGGCCTTCCACCGAACTCGGCCGCATCGCCCGCGGACTGGCATCGACCGAGCGCCGCCGGTCGCCGCTGCAACGCGAGTTCGCTCGGCTCGTCCGGATCCTGCTGGTCGTGGCGATCGGGCTCATCGCGATCACCGTCGGCTCCGGGTTCCTTCGCGGTAATCCGGTCGGGGCAAACCTGATCGCGGGCATCTCGGCGGCGATCGCCGCGATCCCCGAAGAGCCGCCGGTGCTCCTGGCGGTCGTCCTCGGGCTAGGCGCATACCGGCTGCTGCGCCGCGGCGTGCTGGTGCGCCGGCTGAGCGCCGAGGAGACGCTGGGCGCGGTCGATCTGATCATCACGGACAAGACCGGGACCCTGACGGAGAACCGCCTGGCCGTCCGGGACATCCTGCGGCCCGCGGACAGCGTGACCGACCCGGTCCAGCGTCGAGATATGCTCGCGACGGCTCTGCGTGCCGAGGAGGATGCGTGGCATCTCCGCAGCGGCTCGCCGCCGGGGTCGTTCACGAGGGCCCTGCTCGAGGCCGCCGACGAGCTCGGCGATGTCCGGCGGCCGGATCCGCCGAACCTGCGGTCCGGCAACGGGCCCCTGGACGGACGGCCCTACTCGATGACCTGGTCGGTCGAGAGCGAGGGCGGTTCCGAGGATGGCCTGGTCATCGGCGCGCCCGAGTCGATCCTGGGGCTGCCGCTCGATGCCGAGGTCGATGTCGGGGCCTGGTCCGGGCTCGTCGAACGCGAGGCCGCGGGAGGCGGCCGGTTGTTGCTCCTGGCGCGCGCGACAGCAGCCCGCCGCTGGGAGCCGCTGGCGATCCTCGCCTTCGCCGACAGCCTGCGCCCAGGTGTATCCGAGGCGATCCGCATGGCGACCGCCGCCGGGATCCAGACGATGGTGGTGACCGGCGACCATCCGACCACGGCGGCCGCCATCGCGCGGGCCGCGGGGATCCCGTCGGTGCGGGTCGTCGTCGGCGCCGATCTCGCGGCCTGGGACGACGCTCGTCTTGCCGACGAGCTCGGACGGTTGACCATCGTCGCGCGGGCGGTCCCCGAGGACAAGCTCCGCCTGGTCGATGTCGCACGAACCGCGGGGCGAACGGTCGCGGTCACGGGCGACGGCGTCAACGACGCACCGGCGCTCCAGCATGCGGACGTGGCGGTCGCGATGGGGAGCGGGACGGCGGTCGCTCGCGACGCTTCCGATCTCGTCCTCGGGGACAATTCATTCGCGACGCTGATGTACGGGCTTCGCGAAGGCCGGCGGATCGTCGCCAACGTCCAGAAGGGTCTGGTCTTCATCGTCTCGACCCATGTCGCGCTGCTTGGATTCATCCTCATCGCTACCCTCGGCGGCTTCTCGCAGCCGCTGCTCCCGATCCAGATCCTGTGGCTCGAGTTGTTCATCGACCTGTCGACGTCCGTGGCCTTCGAGCGAGAACCAGAGGAGCCGGACGCGATGGCGCGACCGCCACGTCCGCGAGGCCAGTCGCTCCTGCCCGGCCGCCTCCTCGCCCGGATCGCCGCCGCGGGCGGCTTCACGGCGGCCGCGGCATTCGCCCTGATGCTCACGCACGACGGCACGCCGGACCACGTGCGTTGGCTCGCGTTCAGCTCTCTGGTCATCGGGCAGGCCGTTCGGGCCAATGGCAATCGGAGCCTTACCCGCCCGGTCACCTCGCTGCGACCGAATCTCCTGCTGGCGGGCGCGGCCGTGATCGTGGTCCTCGTCCAGCTGGCGATCCCGTACGTCCCGCCACTCGCCGACGCGTTTCGCGCCACGACACTCGATTCGAACGACTTGCTGCTGATCGCGATCATCGCGTTGACGCCGGCCCTCGTAGCCGAGGTCATCCGCCGGGTGACCAGCTGGGAATGGGTGGCGTGACGGACGCTGACCGTCGCTGATCATCGACGGCTCGCGACACTGTCCGTCCGACCCGGAGTGGCATGACCTTCGGCACCTGCCGTCAGTCGCACTCGACCGCCACAATCGAAGCGTGGCAACCCCGTTCTCGCCGACGATCCAGATCAGGCCCATCGAGCCTGATGATCGGTTGGCGCTGAGCCGGTTCTACGAGGGCCTCTCGCAGGACAGCCTCAACCGCCGGTTCCACGGCGCCTGTCGTGGCATCGCCGACACTGCCGCCGGCGTGTTCTGCGGCCCCGACCACGAACATCGGGAGGGGATCGTGGCCGCGCTACCGCCCGACGAGACGGGCGCACGGCCCATCATCGGGCACCTCTGCCTCGAGCCGTCGGGCTCGAGCGAGCTCGAGATGGCCATCGCCGTCGCAGATGAGCTCCAGGGACACGGTCTCGGGCGGGCGATGCTCGCAGCCGCCATCGCCTGGGCGCAGGCGCACGAGATCGGCCACCTTCGCGCATCGATGCGCTGTAGCAACGGTGCGATCATCGCGCTCGTCCGCGGGGCGGGCTATCCGGTGGCGTGGGTCACGTCGCGCGGCGGAGGGCTCGAGGCGATCCTCGATGTCGGCGCCGCGATGCACTCCGCTGCCTAGGGACTCCCGGGAACCGCAGACGGTCCACTCGTCGCGCCTGATGTGACGTCGTCGCAAGAGATCCGGCTCGACGAGGCGCCCGACCACAGATCGTGCGGGCCCGCCGGTCGAGTGGACCGACAGGCCCGCCTGGTCTTCGATCCCCAAGGTCAGGCGGACATCGCCCCGTGGGTGTAGTGGCCACCGGTCAGGTAGCGGGTCGCCACCTCGACCACCAGGCCCACCACGAGGCCGCCGATCAGCGCGGGCACGATCGCCAGACCGTCCCACACGGGACCGGTATCCCGCCACGCCGTGATGAACTCGCTCGCGACAAGCGCGCCAACAGCGGCCGCGATCCCGTCGACGAGCCATTCATAGCCCGTCCTCGTCTCGCCGATGAACTGGGCGACGACACCGAAGACCAGGGCGCCGAGGATCAGCAGAACGCCTCCCCCGATGCCGAGCGCGATGCTGAGGTCCATGGCATGCCTCCTTCCAAGCACACTGGGGACGCACGTCCTCACGTGATCATGCTCGACGGCATGCGGCCCGACCCGACAGTGCCCGCGGTCACGATCGCGTGGGAGGTTCGGCCCAAACCGCACCGCACCGACCCGGACCCGCACGGACGGGCTGGCTGGCTCACGCGTTCGTGACAGATGGCTCCTGCCGTTTGACGGAGTCGTCCTCCACGATCGGCGAAAGGAGTGCGCCATGAAGCTCCCGAATACCGCTCGGATCCGACGCCCGCACGAGCGCACCCTCGCGATAGAGGCGGGCCAGGTCGTCTGCCAACGACGCGGGATCGTTGACATCGAGGACTGCTGGACCTGCCCCGCCTACCACGGCCTGAGCAGTGGCCGGATCGAAGGGGTCCTGTGCGGCGCGGATGGATCCACGCTTCCGCGGGCTGTCAATTCGCTCCTCTGGCCATTCGGTCACTAGCAGCGCCGGGCGCCGGGCCGCCGCTCCGCAGGTCCCGACCGGCGCCGTGCGCCATCTGGCCACGGGCGACGAGTCCACGGTCCGCCATCCGCCTGTCCGAACGTCACAACGGAAATGGGCCAAGTGGCACCCGCCTGCATCTCGACGACCGGGTGTAAACTCGTACTAATTCAGTACGCGTTTAGCCGACCGATCTCGGCCGGGGACGAAGGAGACTCGACAGATGCCGTCCGCGCCTCTTCGCATCGCCGCCGTGACGGCCATCGCCGTGATCCTCGCCGGTTGCTCGAGTGCCGCCGCCGGGGCGTGGACATTCGCGCCGCCAGCATCGGCGAGCGCCGGAGCGAGCGCGGCGACGGCCAGCGCGGGAGCGGGAGCGGCGCAACCATCGAACCCCGTGAGCTCGCCGGCGGGGTCCGGAGCATCCGTGGGCGCGATCGAGATCAAGGCCTTCGACCTCGGATTCACGCCCTCGACGGTGACGGTCCCCGCGGCGGGAACGTACGACGTCAGCTTCGACAACACCGGTGCGATCCCACACAACGTCACGTTCGCGGACGGGTCGGTCATCTCTGCCGATCCGGGTGAGACCAAGGCGGGAACCGTGACGGTCCCGGCCGATGGGATCGCCTTCATCTGCTCGATCCCCGGTCACGAAGCGGCCGGGATGCAAGGCGCTGTCGCCGTCGCCGGGACAGCGGCCGCCTCGCCGTCGGCACCGCCGAGCAGCGATTCGCACGGTGGCCCGCTCCCGGTCGGCGATGTCGCGGCCGACCCGAATGCGCCCCCATACGTTCTGATGGACGCCACCGCCCCGGCCCTGCTGCCGGGCAAGACTCACGACATCGACCTCGTGGTCACCGAGGAGGAGAAGACCATCGCCCCGGGCTTCGTCCAGAAGGTCTGGACGTTCGGTGGCACCGTTCCGGGTCCGGTCATCCGGGTCAAGATCGGCGACAAGATCCGGATCCACCTGAAGAACCCGGCCACCAACCAGCTGTCGCACTCGGTCGACTTCCATGCCAGCCAGGTAGCCTGGAATGACGAGATGACCTCGATCAAGCCGGGCGAGGAGAAGCTGTACGAGTGGACGGCCGAATACGCGGGCGTCTGGATGTACCACTGCGGCACGAACCCCACCCTGCATCACATCGCGAACGGCATGTACGGGACGGTCATCGTCGAACCGGCGGCCGGTCTGCCGAAGGTCGACAAGGAGTTCGCGATCGTCCAAAGCGAGTGGTACCTGGGTCCGCAGGGCAAGGAGTCCGACCTCACGAAAGCCTCAGCCGCGGCACCTGCGCCCGATCTCGTGCTGTTCAACGGCGTCGCCAACCAGTACAAGGACCATCCGCTTGAAGTCCCGACCGGCGGGCGCGTGAGGATCTTCGTCCTCAACGCCGGACCGTCGATCGACAGCTCGTTCCACATCGTCGGAACGATCTTCGACACGGTCAGGAAAGAAGGCATCGCGCTGAGCCCGGGCAACGAGGGCAACTGGGGCAGCCAGGCGATGGACCTCGCACCCGCACAGGGTGGCTACGTCGAGTTCACGACCGCAGAGGACGGCCTCTACCCGATGGTCACCCACGCCTTCAACTTCGTCGGACGGGGCGCATTGGGCCTCGTTCAGGCGGGCGACGGCGATCCGCTGAATTGATCCGCGAACCGATCGCGCTGGGCCCGCCTCCCCGCCGGATGTGGCGGACCGACGATCGCCGGATCACGTTCGGCGGGCTCGCGGTCAGCGCGATCCTGCTCAGCCTCGCGATCGTGTCGCTGGCGCTGCCGGAGGGGACCCGGCGCGGCCTGTGGCTTCCGCTCCACCTGGGCCTCGCCGGGGCGGCAGGCACCGCCGTGGCCAGCGTCCTTCCGTTCTTCACGACCGCCCTGGCGGTCGCCCCGCCGGCACGCCCGGTCGTCCGCCTCGCGGCCATCGGGCTCGTCGCCGTCGGTTCGCTTGCGGTGAGTGCCGGCATCCCCGTGGGCCTGCCGGCCATTTCGGTCAGCGGCGGTGTCGCCTACCTCGCTGGGCTCGCAGGACTTGCCGTGGCGGCGTTCGGAACGCTCCATGGCGCCCTTGGCCTGCACCGCCGGCTCGTTCGGACCGCGTACGCCGCCGCACTGCTGCAGGTCGGGGTCGGGGTCCTGCTCGCGACTTCGATGCTGGCGGGCTTCGCTCCCCTCGTCGAACGGTGGGGTCTGCTCAAGCCGGCCCATGCCTGGCTCAACGTCTTCGGGTTCCTGTCGTTGATCGTTGCCGCGACGCTCGTCCACCTGGCCCCGACGGTGGTCGGGGCCAGGATCGAGGCGCGCCGGAGTGCCACGGTCGCCATCGTCTGCCTCGGGGTCGGCGCGCCGGTCATCGCGACCGGCTTCGCGGTCGGGGCCGACGTGGCGCTGCGACTGGGCGTGCTGACGGAGCTCATCGGCGCCTGCTCGCTGGTGGGGCACGCCATCGCGGTCTGGCGAGGCCACGGCCGATGGACGACCGATCCGGGGTGGCATCGCCTGACGTCGTGGTCGTTGCTGGCGGCCCCGGGCTGGCTCTTGGTCGCGGTGCTGATCAGCGGAGCGCGGATCCTCCGGTTCGGGGCGGACCCGGCGGCGTGGTCGCTCGGCGAGGTCGCGGCGCCGCTGGCCCTCGGCTGGCTCGCCCAGGCCCTGATCGGCGCCTGGAGCCATCTTCTGCCCGCGATCGGGCCCGGCGACAGCGCGGCCCACGCCAGGTCACGCGGGATCCTCGGCCGAGCCGCGACCGTGCGCGTGGTAACCCTCAATCTCGGCGTCGGCCTGGTCGTCGCCGGCGGGTCGCTCACGTGGCCGCCCGCGATCGCACTGGGCCTGGCACTGGCGTTGGCCAGCGGCGCCGCGGCCGTGGTCACCTTCCTCGTGGCCGTGCTGGCCGGCCGGTCCGCCGGCCTGTCATCGGCGACGCCGGCGAGGACCTAGGTCGATGCGGCTGGACCTCACCCGGCGAGCCGACTACGCCATCCGCACGATGCTCGCCCTCGGCCGGGCCACGCCCGACGAGCGGTTGAGCGTCCGACGTGTCGCGGCCGAGCAACGCATCCCGAGCCGTTTCCTCCCGGCCATCATGCGCGACCTCGTCCGGGCCGGGCTGGTCGATGGCGTGACCGGACGGTCCGGCGGGTATCGATTGGCGCGCTCCGCCAGCGACGTCTCGCTCCTCGACATCGTCGAGGCCGTGGAAGGGGACAGCCGTCATCGGACCTGCATCCTGCGTGGCGGCCCGTGTGGCATCGCCACGGCGTGCGACATCCACGCCGTATTCGTGGCTGCCCAGGACGCGCTGCTCGAACGACTCGACGGGGTCACGGTCGCGGACCTGACGCGGCCGACGTCACCGTAAGCTCCACTGGGGCCACCCGGCCCGCCATCTTCGTGCCGGCTGGCCCCTGCCCCCACTCATGCCGCGCCGGCAGGCTGTACCGATCACCGGACCATGAGCGGAGAGCACGTCGTGTCGGATCGACCAAGCAAGGGGACGGCCGCCATCGGGACTGACCCCACCGATACCTCGATCGACCGCGGCACGATCTTGCGGACCGAGGCGCGCGCTCACGTCGATCTCGACCAGGTACCGGCGATCCTCCGCGACAGCGACTGGCTCGGCGAGGAGATGGCGCCCGACGACCGAGGGATGCGACAGGTGGCGAGCGATCTCGTGCTCGGCGTGGGGTCGGACCGGCCGGTCGCCTTCCGGAAGTCGATGATCGTCGGGCTCGGACAGCCCAGTCGCCACGCGGACGTCTGGACCGTGCCGATCGAGTGGCAGGCCGCGAGCCTCACGCCGCTGTTCCCGGTGTTCGTGGGCGAGGTGAGGATCGACGCCGCGCGCGTCGTCATCGAGGGCAACTACGCGCCGCCATTCGGGGTCATCGGCGCTGTCCTCGACCGGGCGATGCTCGGGATCGCGGCCCGGACCACCGCGAAGCTCATCCTCGATCAATTCGTCGCGGCCCTCACGCGCGGCTGACATGGATCACGAGATCGACCGTCCGAGCACACGACGTGAACGCCGCCTCATGGAGCGAGATTCCCGCCGGGGAGCACCGCCCTCGTCGGGACGAGGTGTCCCTCGGCGCGGCCTCGGCCTCGGGACGCTCTCCGTGCTCGCCATCGTGGGCGGGATCGCCATCGTCGCGATCGTCCTGGCGCTCGGGCTGACACCGAAGGCGAACACGGGCCCGGGTCAGGCGGTGGTCGTCGAGCGAGCCCCCTCGGGCGTCCCGACCGACGGCCTCGTCCTGGGCAAGGCCGACGCACCGGTGACGATCGATCTCTACGAGGACTTCCAGTGTCCGGCATGCGCGAGCTGGGGGAAAGGGGTCCTCCCGGGCCTGGTCGCCAACGAGATCACCGATGGGACGGCGAAGGTCGTCTTCCACGACGTCGGGTTCCTGGGACCTGAGTCTGTCGCTGCTGGTCACGCCGCCTACGCCGCCGCGCAACAGGGGCACTTCTGGGACATGTGGGCGACCCTCTACGCCAACCAGGGCCAGAGTGAGAATGGGGGCGCCTTCAGCCGGGATCGTCTCGTCGCCATGGCGACCGCGTTGGGCCTCGATGTCGCGAAGTTCACCGCCGACATGGATGGCGCCGATGCCCGGGCCTACCTCGACGCCTCGATCGCCGCGGCGCGGGGGGTGGGGATCACCTCCACGCCGTCGATCGTCGTCAACGGTCAGACCTATGTCGGCGTCGGGACCTACCCGGCCCTCGCAGCGGCCATAGCGGCTGCCCGGTGAGCGCGTTCGGCGGCGCCGTGCACCGCCTTCGGAGCACGCACCCGGGATTGGTCCTGGCGGCGCTGGACCTCGTTGGCCTGGCGATCGCCACGTACCTCGGCACGGTCGAGCTCGGGGGCGGGTTGCCGTATTGCGGGCCACTCGCGGGTTGCGAAGAGGTCGCGCTCTCTGAATACGCGCGGATCGGCGGGATCCCGGTGGCGGTCTTCGGCGTGGTGCTGTCGATCACCCTCTTGACCCTGGCCATCGCCTGGTGGCGCACGAATGACCGCCGCCTGCTGGCCGCTCACTACGGCCTCTCGCTCGCCGGGGTCATCTTCGAGGTCTACTTCACGTACCTCGAACTGTTCGTCATCGGGGCCGTCTGCGTCTGGTGCGCAGCGTACGGGGTGTCCCTGGTCGTGCGGTTCCTCGTGGCCCTGTGGGTGTGGCTCCGAAGGGATCGGTACGACGCGGCGGTGCCGTTGCCTTGACCGACCGTGGACAATCGCGATGGGAAGGCTGTCCACGCAAGTCTCGTCATGGAGGGCACACATGCCCCGTCGGAACCTAGCATTGGGGCTTGGCGCGATCGCCACGCTCCTGCTCTTCTACGCGGCCAATCCGTGGGTCACCCCGCCGGATGGCGCGATCACGGTGATCGTGAACGTCGGGTTCTGGGTCGCGGCGATCGCGCTGGCGGTCGTGTTGTTCGAGGATCGCCGGGCGCTCGCGGCCGAGTCGGTCGAGATCGACGGGCCGCCCTTCGCGCGGTTCCTGTTCAGCAACTCGCGGGCCGGCCTGTTCTGGCTGCCGATCCGGCTGTTCGTCGGCTTCGCCTGGGTCGAGGCCGGCTACCACAAGCTGACCGGCGGCGGCTGGGTCACCGACGGGGGCTCGGCCCTGGCCGGCTACTGGGCGGGTGCGGTCAAGGTCCCCGATCCGGCGGCCGGTCGACCGCCGATCACCTACGAGTGGTATCGCGACTTCATCAACTTCCTGCTGACCGGCCACCACGAGACCTGGTTCGCCTGGCTCATCACGTTCGGCGAGCTGGCGGTCGGGCTCGGCCTGCTGCTCGGCGCGCTGACCGGCCTGGCGGCCTTCTTCGGGGCGCTGATGAACATGTCGTTCCTGCTGGCGGGCTCGGGCTCGTCCAACCCGGTCATGTTCTCCCTGGCCATCGGGCTCATCCTGGCCTGGAAGGTCGCCGGCTACTACGGCCTCGACCGCTACCTGCTGCCGATGCTCGGGACCCCATGGCGACCCGGCGCGCTGACCCAACGGACGGAAGCGTCCCCGGTATCGCCGCCAGCCTGACACCTCGCGGGCCGACGCACCAGAGACCAGGGGCAGTCGCCGCCGCCCCTGGTCTCTTGATTCCCGTGCAGCGTGGCGCCTGGTCGTGACCCTGTCCTTCGTCACGCGAGCCGATGACCAAACGCTCTTTTGCCAAGCCGGGTTCGAGCGGCAGCATCGTCGCGAACCGACACCCAGGTCGTGACGCGCACGTCATGGACGCAGGCTGCGGTCGGCACATCCGGAGGGTGATCCGATGGAACGGAATGGACGACGGTGGGTCGTCGGGCTGGTCGCACTGGCCGGCGCGCTCGCGGCGATCGCGAGCGGCGCCGGTGTCCTCTTGCGAGGTGACCTCGCGACGATGCCGTTCGTCACCGTCCGAGGCGAGCACGTCGACGTCTTGACCAACGGCATCTACCGGTTCAACGGCAAGGCGGTCGCCGCGGAAGGGGTCGGCTGGGATGCCGTCACGCTGTTCCTCGTCGTTCCGACCCTCGCCGTGTTGCTGCCGGGCCTGCTCCGGGGTGCGCTGCCGGCCAGGCTCGCCGCGACCGGCATCCTCGCCTACTTCCTGTACCAGTACTTCGAATACGCGACGTTCCTCGCATACGGACCGCTGTTCGGGGTCTACGTCGCGATCGTCGCCTTGAGCCTGACCGGCATCGTCCTTCTGGTCAGTGAGATCGAGGTTGGCGGGCTCGGCGATCGCTTCACGGCTCGATTCCCGCGCCGCGGCGTGGTGGCCCTCGGGTTGTTCATGGCCGTGCTGCTCTCTGGCATGTGGCTGCCGATGATCGCCCGATCGTTTGGCGCCGAGGTCGTCGGAGATCTCTCCGGGGCGACGACCCTCGTGGTCCAGGCGTTCGATCTCGGGTTGCTCGTCCCACTCGGCCTGTTCCTTGCCATCAGCGCGTATCGGCGGCTCCCCGCCGGGTACCTCCTGGCATCGGTCCTGGTCGTCAAGGCGATCGCCCTCGCAAGCGCCATCGTCGCCATGCTCCTGTTCGAGGCCGTCGCGACCGGTGAGCTGGCGGTGGCCCCGATCGCGGTCTTCGCTCTGACCGCGCTTGCGAGCGTGGCGCTCGCGGTGCGCGTGTATGGCTCCATCGCGCCGTTGCCAGCGACGGTGCGGCGTGCACCACCGCGGATCGAATTGATGGGAGCAAATGACCTTTAGCGGCTGGATGCGAATCCCCGCGGGCGGACACTGAAGGCAGGTTTCATCGGTCCCGTCGATGACCGCGCCCCCCGAGGCATCTGTACCGCGCATGATCGGTGCTCTGAACGTCAACGCGCGCCGGCCCGTTCGGCCGGGACAACGGGCCCATCCGCGACATCGCCTCGGATCACCGCTGGATCGGATCATCCTGACCCTCGCCGTCGGGAGTTGGGGCTTCGCGATCTCCTGGCTGGCGCTCGGGGTCGGCGACGCGCTCGCGCAGGTCGTCGTCGCCGACATCGGCCGGACGACGCTGGACCTGTTCGCGGCCGCGATCGTCCTTCGGGCCGCGATGCGCCTCGACGTTCGGCGAGTTCGTCTCGCGTGGGTGCTCATCGGCCTCGCGATGCTCGTATACGCCGCGGCCGACGGGTTCTGGACCTGGATGGACGTCAGCGCCGGAGGCGTCGCCGCAGTGTCGCTGGCCGACGCGCTCTACCTCGTCTGCTACCTGATCGTGATCGCCGCCCTGCTCCTCTTCCAGAGCGCCTCGGCGGTCCGGCGCGAGACCCTGCGCCTCGCGATCGACTCGTTGATCGTGTTCATCGGCGGCGGGATCGTCGTCTGGCACATGCTCTTCCGACCTACCCTCGAGTCCCTCGACCCGGATCCCATCGTCGCGGCACTCGCCCTCGGCTACCCCATCCTCGACCTCGTGCTGTTGGCCGGCGTCGCCGCGACGGCGCTTCGCCGTCCCGCGGACGTCGATGCGAAGGCGCTCACGGCCCTCGTGGGCGGTCTCGGGCTCCTGTTCGTGGGCGCCGTCGGGTATGGGCAGCTGAACCTCACCGGGTCGAGCGACGTCGTGCGCTGGCCCGACGCGGTCTTCATGACCGCGACGCTCCTCATCGCCCTGGCAGGGTTCTTCCAGGGTTCTTCCCGCGCCTCATCCGAGCCTGCCGGGACGATGATGAGCCGGTGGCTGCTCCTCCTGCCATACGTCGGACTGGCTGCGGGCTACTCGGTCCTGATCGCGCTCGCTCAGGGCTCGGTCGACGGCGAGCTCGCCGAGGTGCTATACGGAGCGATCGCCTTGACCGCGCTCGTGCTGTTGCGCCAGGCGCTCGTCCTGCGCGACAACAGCCGCCTGCAGGCTGAAGAGACACGGCGGGGCTCAGAGGAGCGGTTCAGGGCGCTCTCCCAGAACGCCTCCGACGTCGTTGTGCTCGTGGATCGTGACGGTGTCGTCACCGACGCCGCACCCGCGGTCCGACGCGTGCTCGGGGTCGACGGTTCAGGACTGGTGGGCCGCCCGATCCTGCGCCTCGTTCACGCCGATGACGCGGAGCGAGTCCGGACATTCATCGCGGATGTCGCCGCGGGTCGGTCCGTCACACAGCCGATCGAGTGGCGCCTCTGGGATACCGCCGGCGTCTGGCGCCAGGTGGAGACGATCGCGGCCAACCTCCTCGACGACCCCTCGGTCGGTCAGATCGTCCTGACGCTGCGAGACGTCCGCGAGCGCAAGACGCTCGAGCGTCAGCTCACCCAGGTCGCGTTGCACGACCTGCTCACGAACCTTCCGAACCGTTCCCTGTTCCACGATCGAGTGGATCAGGCGCTGGCGAGCGCCGGTCGCGCCGAGCACGACACGATCGTCCTCTCGATCGGCCTGGACAGCTTCAAGCGCGTGAACGAGAGTCTCGGGCACGCGATCGGGGATCAGGTCCTCCAGGAGCTGGCCAGCCGCCTTCGGTCCTCGGTCCGCGCGGCCGACACCTGCGCCCGCCTGGGTGGGGATGAATTCGGGGTCCTGCTCGACGGTCACGTGACGATCGGGGCCGCGTTCGAGATGGCAGAACGGATCCTTGCGGCGTTCCGGAGCCCCATCATGTTCACCGAGAATCCGATCTATCTGAGCGCGAGCGCGGGCGTCTCGGCGGCGGCGCCGACGGAGACGGACACCAACGGCCTGCTGCGAAGGGCCGAGACCGCCCGGTCGGTCGCCCGGAGGCGGGACGGCGATCGGGTGGTCGTATTCGAGCCCGCGATGCAGGAGGCGGTCGAGACTCGCTTCGAGCTCGAATCGGAGTTGCGTCGAGCCATCGACAACAGTGAATTCGTGCTGAACTACCAGCCGATCGTCGATCTGGAGAACGGCGAACTCGTCGGGGCCGAGGCCCTGATCCGGTGGAACCATCCGACCCAAGGACGGATCGCTCCGGCCGTCTTCATCCCAGTGGCTGAGGAGACCGGGATGATCGATGAGATCGGGGCCTGGGTCCTGCGGGCCGCGTGCACCGAGGTCACCCGATGGGCCGGACTCTCCCCGGGTCGGGTGCCTCGGGTATCGATCAACCTTTCCGCCCACCAGCTCGCCGACCCGCAACTCGTCTGGACCGTTCAGGCGGCGATGGCTCACGCCGGCACAGCCCCGAGCTGGGTCACCCTTGAGCTGACCGAGAGCGTGTTGATGCAGAACACCCCGGCATACCTCGAACGATTGCATGCCATACGTGCCCTTGGGGTGCAGATCGCGATCGACGACTTCGGGACCGGTTACTCGTCGCTCGCCTACCTGGAGAACTTCCCCGTCACCCATCTCAAGATCGACCAGTCGTTCGTGACCCCGCTCGACGATCCACGGCGGGGGGCGGGTGTCGTGCGCGCGATCATCGAGATCGGGCGTGCGCTCGGCCTGACGATCGTGGCCGAGGGGATCGAGACGCCGACCGAGCTCCAGCGACTGCGGGACCTGGGCTGCGTGCTCGGGCAGGGCTTCCTGTTCTCGCAGCCCCTCGAGCCGGACGAGATGGCCGACCTCGTGGCGCGTCGGACCGGGCCTGCCTTCTCCCGTGAGGCCGGGGTGGAAGCGCCGAAGGAGCCGGCTCGGACCAGGGGGCGCCCTCCCGCCCGGGCCAAGTCCCTCACCCGACCGAAGAGGGAAGTCCGCGTCTGACGCTCCCGGTCCCGGTCCCCGCCCGCCGTCCGCCAACGACTGCGACCTGAGCGGGCACCGCCGGAAGCCGGCTGGGCCCGCCCATGTTCAGGGTTTACAAACCGGACCGGTTGAACCAGTCTCTCGCCTACGGGAAGGACTCGCGATCTCGTCTCACGTGGAGGGGGCAGACGATGCGTCACCATCAATTCGGCACCGGGCGTCGCGGACGGCTTCTTGCCCTTTGTGCGATCGGCGCCCTCGTGCTCGCGGTCACCCCGGTGGCCGGTACCGGCGGGGTGGCATTCGCTGCCGGCGCCGCGCCTGACGCCCCCGGAGCCCTCTCCCATTTCGACCTTGCCCGCAAGGATTGCCTGGGGACCGCCAGGAATCGGACCTCGAAGGCCTGGTTCACCATCGCCAACGGCGTCCTGTCGGACGTCTACTACCCGACGATCGATAACACGAACGTCGAGACACTTCAGTACATCGTGACCGATGGGTCGACCTTCACCGACCTCCAGAGTCGCGACATGGCGTCCACGGTCCGGGCCCTCGACGCGACCGGGATGGCGTGCCGGGTGATCAGCACGGCGAAGAGCGGGAAGTACAGCCTGCAGACCGACTACGTCACGGACCCGTCCCGGGACACGGTGCTCATGCGGACCGTGCTGATCTCGTCCGTGGCCGGCGCGCTGAAGGTCTTCGCCCGCCTGGATGCCACCGTGAACGGCAACGGTGGTGGCGGTGGCGGCAACGGCGGCCCGGATACCGCGACGGTCGACACCTCGAGGGGTCACCCGATCGCGGTGTCCTTCGACACGAACACGGTCACCAACGCCGCCAACCGCGACTACGCGCAGCCCGTGTACGCCGCTCTCGACGGGCCGTTCACGGCCGTCGAGAGCGGGTTCGTCGGGGCTCCGAGTGACGGCCTCGTGCAGCTCGACGTATCGCACGCACTGACGCAGACCTTCACGACCGCGAGCAACGGCAACGTGGTGCAGACCGCCGCCGTCCAGCTCAGCCATGCCTCGAAGCCGGCGTTCACCCTGGCCCTTGGGTTCGGGGAGACGCAGAAGAAGGCCGTCAAGGCCGCCGAGGGTTCGCTCGACACGGGCTTCGACCGGGCACGGAAGGCCTACGCAGCAGGATGGACCAAGTACGACAAGGGCCTCAACGACCCGTCGAAGAAGCTCAAGGGCCTGTTCCATGGCGACGCGACGCGGCTCGTCGCCCAGTACTACGCATCCGCCAACGTCATCAAGGCCTCGGAGGACAAGACCTTCCCGGGCGCGATCGTCGCGGGCCTAGCCTCGCCCTGGGGTCAGGCGGTCTCCGCGGGTGACCCGGCCAATACCTACTTCGGGTCGTATCGCGAGGTCTTCTCTCGTGACCTCTACGAGGCATGGACCGGATTGATCGCCGATGGCGACCTGTCGACCGCCCGCGACGCGCTGAAGTTCCTCCTCCAGAAGCAGCAGCTGCCCGACGGGTCGATGCCACGCAACAGCCTGGTCAATGGCAAGCTCGCACCCAATTCGTTCGGCGTCCAGCTGGACGAGGTTGCCTATCCCATCGTCATGGCCGACACGCCGGGCATGCCCTCGACGACGGGCTGCTCCTGCTACGGGGCGGACATCCGGCCGGCCGCGGACTTCCTCATCAGCCACGGCCCGGCGTTCGGGTCGGAGCGCTGGGAAGAGCAGGGCGGCTACTCCCCGTCGACGATCGCCGCCGAGATCGCCGGGCTGGTCGCGGCAGCGGACATCGCGTCGAAGAACGGCGACCCGACCTCGGCGAAGGTGTTCCTCGGCGTCGCCGACGACTACCAGCGCTCGATCAAGGGCTGGGCGGTGACGACGAACGGGCCGCTCTCCCCGAACCCCTATTTCATCCGGCTGTCCAGGAGCGGCGACCCGAACGCGGCCGAGAGCTACAACGTCGGAAACGGCGGCCCGACGCTCGACCAGCGTTCGGTGATCGATGCCGGGTTCCTGGAGCTCGTCCGTCTGGGCGAGCTGCCGGCGAATGATCCGGCGGTCGTCAGCAGCATCCCGGTCGTCGACGCGACGATCAGGAGCAGTACGCCCAGCGGCGACGGCTGGCATCGCTATAACGGGGACGGCTACGGCGATCGCGCGAGCGACGGGCGCCCGTGGGCCCCCAGCGGCCAGGGGACCGGGCACGTCTGGCCGGTCCTAGGGGCCGAGCGCGGCGAATACCAGCAGCTCGTCGGCGGTCCGTCGAGTGCTGCGGCCTTCATCCCGACGATGGCGCACTTCGCCTCCGGTCTCGGGCTCATCCCCGAACAGGATTGGGAGTCGCCGGACCTCGCGCCGTCGGCATACGGCACGGACCCGACGACGGCGTCGATCGGCTTCCGGGACGGCGGCCCGGCCGGATCCGCGGCGCCACTGACCTGGTCGGCGGGCGCGTACGTCCGGCTCGTTCGAGACGTGACGACCGGCGCGCTGGTCGACCGGCCGCAGAACACCACGGCGCGCTACATCACCCATCCGGTCGGCGCGACGACGCTGACGCTCGGTACACCTGCGGACATGTCGGCCATCTCGGCTTCTCCGGTCACCGTGACCGGGACGACGGTCGGGGGCAACAAGGTCTACGCGGCCGCCACCAACACGGATGCCAACTCGGCCACGACCACCGCATCGACGACGGCCGCCCCCGACGGCAGCTTCAGCGTGAGCCTCTCGGTCACCGGCGGCACCACGGTCATCAACGTGGTGGCGGTCAGTCCGTCCGGGGCGACGGCCCATGCCAGGCGCACGGTCGTCTGGGACTTCACCCCGGGCACCGTCCTGCTCGACGCCGCCGACCCGGGCAACGATGACAACGGTCCCGGCAACTACGCGTACCCGACGTCGGGCGATTTCCATCCCGGCGCGTTCGACATCGCCGACTTCAAGGTGATCCTCTCGCCGGACACCCTGACCACCACCTTCAAGCTCCAGACGCGAGACCTGTCGCCGACGTTCGGCAGCCCGCTCGGGGCGCAGCTCGTGGACGTCTACGTGCACGATCCCGCGGCGGTCACGACCTCGACCGCGGCCTCGTTCACCGAACGCAACTACACGATCGCGACGGGCTCCGCCTGGAGCCGGCTTCTCGAGGTCCAGGGCTTCGGCCAGCGCTATGTCGACGCGTCGAACATCAACACCGTCGGCGCGATCGCCATCTCCGCCAACGCGATCTCGCGGTACATCACGTTCAGCGTGCCGACCGCCAGTCTCGGCGGCACGCCGACCTCGGGCTGGGGGTTCACCGTCGTGCTCACCGGCCAGAACGGCTTCTCGTCCGACCAGGCGCGCGGCTTCCTGGCGACGCCGGGTGGATTCGAATTCGGTGTCTGCGCCTCGGCCAGCGTCGATCCGCACTGCACCGCCGATCCGGGCACGGTCCCGAAGGCGCTGGACGTGCTGACGCCATCGGGCGTGGACCAGTCCACCGAGCTCGACTACACGCTGGGCCCGGTCGTCATCGAGGGTGTCCTGATCCCGTAGCGGGGGAGTGACCCGTTCAGGCCTGCAGGTAGATCTGGCCGGTCGACTTGTCGACCTTGATTGGGAGTTCGGGCAAGGGGACATCCGTCGGTCCGCCGACGACCGCGGCGTGGTGACCCGGATCGAACGCCGCCCCGTGACACGGGCAGAGCAGCAGGCCGGACCCGTTGTCGTAGCGGACGGTGCAGCCCGCGTGGGTGCAGACGGCGTCGTACGCCGCGACGGAGCCATCGGGCAGGCGGACGATGACCGCCGGGTCGCCGGACGACTGCACCCGGAAACGGCGCGCCTGGCCCACGGGCACCTGGTCGAGGGTGCCGAGCAGGACGCCCTTGACGGCACCGGCCGGCGCCGGTGGCGCCTCGGTCGCGGCGGCCGTTGCGCCCGGTGCGGCGCTCGGTGGGGGTGCGCTCCCCGTCGACGCGATCGTGTTCGAGTTCGGGTCCGTGACAGCCGCGACGGGAGCGCTTCGGCTGAACAGTCGTCCGAGCGCGGCAACCCCCAGGCTGGCGGTCGCCAGGACGCCGAGCTGCAGGATCGCTCGCCGTCCCGGATCCACCGGATCCTCCCAGCGCGCTGCGCCGGCCCACACGGGTCGTGTCGCGGCCGCCTGGGCCTCACGGCGGGCCAGCCACGCCTCGGCCGTCAGGACGCCACCCGATCCGGCGGCGGCGAGCGTGATCCAGCCGAGGGCGTACGGGAGGTCAGGTCCGAGGTAATACGGCCGGGTCGTCCACGAGGCGGTCAGGAAGAACAGGATCGAGAGCCCGGCGCCGCCGACGGCACTCCAGCGATAGAGCAGCCCGAAGATCGCGCCGAGACCGACCGCGATCTCGAGCAGCGAGATGCCCAGACCCGTGAGGACCGGGAACGGCTGGGCGAAGATGGTCACCAGTGGAGAGAGCGGCGAGATCCGCGCGAACTCCTGCAGCTGGAACCCGATCGAGCCCGGGCCGTCCGATTGCAGGAAGGCCGGGTCCAGCAGCTTGTCCAGGCCGGCATACAGGAACATCGCGCCGAGGAAGAAACGCAGCGGGAGCAGGGCTGCGGCCGACACCGAGCCACGCAGGCCATCCGCAGGAACCGGCTGGTCGTCGTCGATCCGTGCGCCATGCGGACGTCGCGGCTGGGCGAACGGGTCGAAGGCCGACCCGTGCGAACGTCGGGCACTGCGGGATCGTCGAGCGGACATGGGCTTCCTCGTGGGCGGGACTGGGCCAGGACCCGAGTCTGGTCGAGCGGGGGTTATGGTCGGACGCCCTTCCGGCCAAGATTCCAAAACCTTTGGAACTTCTCATGTTCGAGACGGCGCGCCTGGGGCTTCGAACGGCGAATCGAACCGGATGACGAGCCCTGTCACTCCGCCGCGAGCCGCGCACGGCCAGACCCTGGGCATCGCAAGCCTCAGCAGCCGGCCGCGTCGATCGCTCCGGAGATCGCGATCTGGTGGCCAAGGAAGTCGGCGACTGTGCCCACGTTCTCGAGGTAGGCGTCGATCGCGGCCTGTGTGACGGGGTCGGTGGCGAACAGCGTCTGCGCGGCCTGGCCGGCCTTCTCGTAGAAGTCGATGGCTGCCTTGGGGTCACCGAGCAGCGAGGAGTAGGAGTCGAGCGCGTGCAGGTCATGCATGCCGGCTAGGAACGCGTCAAGGTCGAGGTTGCCGATCTGCTTCGCCTTGATCGGTTCGACGGAGTCCGGGGTCCTGAGCTGGGCGAGGAACTGCACCATCAGCAGCTGTTGGGCCGCGGTGGTGATCGCGGCGCAGTCCACCTTCCCGTTGCCTGCTGGCGCAGCCGTGGCGGAAGCCGGCCCGGTCGAGGTTTGGCTCCCGGCGGTCGACGGGTTGGCGTTGGACGCGGTGCCGCCGCCGCCACAGCCGGCGAGGAGGGCCACGATCAGGGCGACGAGGACGAGTCTCGTACGCATCCCGGCATCGTATCGTCGCCGAGGGTTCGACGCGCGATGACCGATGACCGCGCTCACGCGGACGGAGGCGATCGCCAACGGCGTGCCCGCGTTCGAGCCGACCGCAGGCCAGGACCCCTCACACACGGCCGGTCGGCAGCGGCATCGCTGCGGAACCAGACGGGCGGGCGGCCGATGGCCGCCCGCCCCCTGAGCCTGAGGGCTAGAAGACCCGATAGGCGATCTCGGCCGGTGCCAGGAGGAGCTCCTTGACCTCGGCGTCGACCTTGAGGAGCGAGATGTGGGCCCCCGCCATCTCGAGTGAGGTGCAGTACTCGCCGACGTAGCTACGGAAGACCTTGATGCCCTTTTCGGCCAGCTTCTTGTGCGCGATGCCGTACAGGAGGTAGAGCTCGCTGATCGGCGTGCCGCCCAGGCCGTTGACCATGACGGCGACCTCGTCGCCGCTGGCGAACGGGAGATCCGGAACGATCGCGTTCAGCAGGATGTCGACGATCTCATTCGCGCTGACGATCTTCGCCCGCTGGCGTCCCGGCTCGCCATGGATGCCGATCCCGATCTCCATCTCATCGTCGCCGATCTCGAACAGCGGCGTGCCGCGGACCGGTGGTGTGCACGAGCTGAGCGCGATGCCCATCGTGCGCACGTTCGCGATGACCTTCTCGCCGACGCGAACACACTCCTCGAGGGAACCACCCTTGTCCGCCATCGCTGCGACGGCCTTGATCACGAAGAAGTTGCCCGCGACGCCGCGACGGCCGACCGTCCAGGTCGAGTCCTTCACGGCCACGTCGTCGTTGACGAGCAGGTAGCCGATCTTCTGGCCCTCGGCCTCCTGGAGCTCCTTGGCCATCTCCCAGGCGGTGCGGTCGCCGGTGTAGTTGTTGACGATGTAGAGCACGCCGGCTGGCGTGTCCATCAGCTTGGACGTCTCGGTGACGAACTCGACGGGCGGGCCGGCGAAGACGTCACCCGGGCAGGCGGCGTCGAGCATGCCCGGCCCCACGATCATGGTGTGCGCCGGCTCATGGCCGGACCCGGAGCCCTGGATGATCGAGACCCGATCCTTCTTGGGCATGTCGGCACGGTAGATGAGGTTGTACTTCGGCTCGTACTTGAGCGTCCCGTCGCTGGCCAGGGCGACTCCCTCGAGGAACTCCGGGACGAACTGCTTCGGATCGTTGACGAACTTCTTCACGCGTTCACCCTCCTGTTCACTTGCCGTACTTGCCGCGCCATGCGGCACTGACGGCCTGGAGAATCACGCCGATGGCCGTGGCCCCGGCATCGACAGAACCGATGCTTCGCTCGCCGGTGTAGGCCGCGCGGCCTCGCTTGGCGATCATCGGCTTGGTGTCCTCGGCGGCCTGGACCGCCACGTCGGCGGCCTTCTGGATCGCGGCAACGCCGTGATCGGCCGCGGTCGCCGGGTCGGCCAGGCTGGATTCGAGGCTGTCGACGGCCGGCACGAGCGCGTCGAGCAGGGTCTTGTCCCCAAGATCCGACCCGCCGCGGGTCTTGATGCCTTCGATCGACGCTCGCAGCATCGCGATGACGTCGGCAGGGTCGAGGTCCGTCCGATCCCCGGCGGCCACGCCCGCCCGCAGGAACGCCGTGCCCCAGATCGGCCCGCTGACGCCGCCGACCTTCCCGGACATGACGAGTCCGATCTTCTTGAGCACCGCGCCGACGCTCGAGTGGTCGAACGTGTCGTAGTCGCTGACGACGACCTCGAAGCCATTGCGGAGCGAGAAGCCGAAGTCGCCGTCGCCGACGATCGAGTCAAGTTGCGCAAAGTACTCCGCGTTGTCGACGATCGTCGTTGCCATCGTCTTGATGACGAGGTCGAGGTCGTCGAGCGCCGGTTGTGCCATAGGAACCTCCTTGGGTGCACCGGTCGTGGTCGTGAGGGCCTCAGGTCAGGACTCGAGGCAGCGCTCCAGATCGGCCAGGGTGATGTAGTCGGCGGGTCGTGCGGCGCCGCGGTTCGCGATCACGCGAGTCCGCTCTCCGTCGGGGTCGCCGAGCGATGTCACAACAAGGATCGCTTCGCTGTTGTCCTCCTCCTCCGTGTAGCCATTGACCGTCATGACGCATCGCAGGTCGGCGCCCCGAGCGGCCAGCAGCCCGTTGCGCGAGTCCTCGATGACGAGCGCCTCCTGCGCCGGGACGCCGAGGCGTTCGAGCGCGAGCAGGTAGATGTCAGGGGCCGGCTTCTTCTTTGCAACGACGTCGCCGGCGAGCACGAGATCGAAGCGATCCGCCCGCTCATGGCCGACCGCCTGTTCGAGGATGGCGCGCACCGACGGCTCGGCCGAGGTCGAAGCGACGGCCAGGGTCCAGCCCGCGTCCTGGGCCTCGGTGATGACTCGGCGGATTCCCGGACGGGTCGGTAGGCGGCCGGCGGCGACCATCTCCGTATAGATCTGCGTCTTGCGCTTGTGCCACTTGAGGAGTTCCGCCGCCTGCCCTTCCGGGTCGTCCGGGAGGCCGTTGGCACGAGCGAATGCGGGCGTGAGTTCGCTCGCCATACGCTCCTTTCCGCCGGCGATCTGGAGCTTCTGCCCGTAGACCTCCTCGGACCATTCGACGGGCAGCCCGAACTCCCGGAACGTCTGGTTGAACGCGGGCCGGTGACCGTCACGCTCGGTGTCGGCGAGGACGCCGTCACAGTCGAAGACCAGCGTGGTCACCAGGCCTTGCCTGCGCTGTCGAACATCCGCATGTAGTCCTTGGCCATCTCGAGCACCGCCGCCCGCTGGACCTTGAACAGTGACGGTGGGTCGTACTCCCCCGGTCGCTCGGTCATGTAGTCGTAGCCCGACTGCATGAACCGGATCTTCAGCGCCGTCGAGATGTTGACCTTCGCGCACCCGCGCGCGATGAGGTCGCTGAACTGGTCGGCCGTCATGCCCGTGCCGCCGTGGAGCGCGACCGGGATGCCGGTCGCCGCGACGATGTCGGTCACTCGCTGGTTGTCGAGCTTGGGCGTGGTCTTGTACATGCCGTGGGCGTTTCCGATCGCCGGGGCGAAGACATCCACGCCGGTCGCTTTCACGAAGCCGATCGCGCTCTCGAGCGCTTGCTCGTTGACCCGCTCATCGTCGGCCATGTCCTCGACCCGCTTGAAGCCCTCGATCTCGCCCTCGACCAGCGCGCCGTAGCGGCGGGCCTCGGCGACGACCTCGATGCACTGGCGCTGGTTCTCCTCGACGGCGAGCTTGGAGCCGTCGAACAGGACCGAGTTCCAGCCTGTCTCCAGGCACTCGCTGATGACGTCGCGCTCGGGGCAGTGATCCAGATGAAGCGCCACGGGCACGCTGATCGAGCGCGTCATAGCGCACCACATCGCGTAGAGGACGTCAGCGCCGATCGACTTCACCGTCTTGACCGAGGTCTGAACGATGAGCGGCGCTTTGACCTCCTCGGCCGCCGCCAGGACCGCCTCGAGCGTCAGGTCGTTCACGACGTTGATCGCCGCGACGCCGTAGTGCTCATTGAATGCTCTCTGAACGATCTCCTTGGTAGGAACGACAGGCACCATGCACCTCCTGTCAGAGACGCGATCGAGTTGGCTTCGATCGGTCGAATCTCGGGCCGCCGGACCGGGCAGCGAGCCGCCGGGGTGCGCGCGATCGCGGCGCCGGCGGAGGCCCGGTCGCATCGACGACCTCCTCGATATCTGTGGCGCCGCCGGCGGAAGGCCGAGCCAACCGCAGCACGGCGCTCGCGTTCCCTTCGTCGACGATCAGGACGTCGATCACGCCGGCGCGGAGCACGCCCAGGATGGCGGCCGGTTTCTCGGCCTCGCTGGCGACCGCGACAACGGTCTCGATGGCCCGCAGGTCGTCGATCGAGAGGGCGATCAGTCGGCTGTCATGGGGAGCAGCGATCAGCCTCCCCGTCGCGTCGACGTAGTTGCCCAGGACGTCGCCGACGGCGCCCTGGGCGCGCAGCTGGGCGATCTCGTCGAGTGACAGGCAGCCGGTCCGCACCATCGTGCAACCGTCGTCGGTGCCGCCGATGCCGACGAGCGCCAGGTCGGCTCGTGCCGCGACGTCGAGCGGCTGGGCGACGGCCTCCTGCTCGAGCAGCCGATCGCGCACGTCGGCACTCTCGACGTAGGCCGGCGCATACAGGCTCTCAGACCGGCCGCCGCAGTTCTCGGCCAGCCTGCGGCCGATGTCGTTCGGGTTGGTCGGCATGTCGACGCGTGGGGAGCCGCCCATCGCACTGGCAAAGACGCAATCCAGTCGCCGGTCGGGCCGGAAGGAGCGAGGGATCTCGCCGGTGTCCCGGCCGTGGCCGACCGCGACGACCATGCCGTCGTCGAGTCGGCGCCCGAGGTACGACGCCGCGCTCCTGGCGACCGCCGCTCGCTGCCCATCCGGATCGGCAGAGCTCGGGCTGACGATCGCCTCGGTGAGATCGAACATGTCGACGAGCTGCCCCTCGAGGTCAAGATTCAACCCGGACGGCGCGACGATGTGAATGTCGACGACGCCCGTGCCACGAGCACGCTCGAGCAGGCGCTGGACCTTCGGTCGAGAGAGCCCGAACTCGCGGGCGATCTGTTCCTGCGTCCGACCGTCGATGTACGAGCGATGCGCGATCCGGGCGAGCAGCTCGTGCTCGTCCGCACTGAGTTCCTCGAGCAACCGGGGGGCCTCTTGTGGAAACGGTGAACAATTGCTCAAACGTGGACGGTTGCTCATTGTAACGAAGTGGAGCGGCGACCACAAGCCGTTGACGAAGCCCAGGGGGCCGCCTCGATCGCCGCGCCTGGGGGCCGCATCCCGCGAGCGCCCGGCCGTTACAGTGGGGACCGACCAGATGGGTGGTCGTCAGGGATCAGCAGGGACGCATGCAGATCGTGTCGCCCAGCACTCACCCGAACAACCGTTCCGTGGACGTTGCGCAGCGAATGCGCGAGCGGGCCAGGCCTTGGCACTAGGCGTCGCCCGTCCACCGGTCACGGCCGAGGAGTTGCTCGAGCGGATCACCCGCGCTCGCTGCTGCGCCGCGATCACCGTCGACCAGCAGCTGGACGCGGCGCTCGCGAGCCGGGCCGAGGTCTTGTTCATCCTGCGTGGCAATGGCCTCGACGTCGCTCCGTACGTGCGGCGGATCCACGACGCCGGCAAGCTGGTCGCCGTCCACCTGGACCTCATCGCCGGGCTCCGCGCCGACCGGACGGGCGTGGCCTGGCTGGCGAGATCGGGCGTCGACGCGATCATCAGCTCGCACGGCCAGCTGATGCCCGGCGTCAAGCAAGAGGGCGTCGTCGCCATCCAGCGCCTGCTCCTCGCCCGGCGCAATCAGCTCCACGCAGCGGTGGCGGCGATCGCGAAGGCAGCACCCGACTTCGTCGAAGTCCTGCCCGGCGTGATCCTCCCCGACATCATCCAACTCATGCCCGACTTCGGGGTTCCCCTCCTCGCCGGCGGGTTCATCCGGACCGAAGCGGAGGCCCGTGCCGCGGTCGCGGCGGGCGCGGTCGGCGTCACGACCAGCTGGCCGCCGCTGTGGGATCTGACGATTGATTGAGGCGCCGCCCATCCGGCTGCCGCTGGTCTACGTGGCCAGCGACGGGAGGCGTGACTGGGTACCGCACTCCATGCTCGACGCCGGCCTGCTCCTCCGCGACACGGACCTGCCGGCGCTCGTCCATCGTGCCAGCCAGCCGGGACCGCCCATCGCCGTCGACATCGACACGATCGCCGGTCTCGACGCCGACCAGGTTGCCGTCGCCTTCGTGATCCAGCGGTTGGGCATCGACGTCGTTCTCAGCCGTCGCCCGCAGCTCGTCGCAGGGGCGGCCGCACTCGGCGGCCTCGGCCTCCTCCAGGTGCTCGGCTTCGACTCGACAGGCCTCCTGCGAGCGCTGGTCTCGCACCCGCGACAGCCTCGGGTGGGAACGGCGATGTCGCCCGGGCTGGTCCTGTCGCATCTGCTGCCGGATGAGCTCGCGCGGTTGCCCCGCCCGATCCTCGGCTACGGGCTCATCGACAGCACGGAGGCCGCCCGAGTGATCCTCAAGCGTGCCGACAGCGTCGTCCTAAGGCCGGACTTGGCCGACACGATTTCGCATCCTTGTTGACATCGGGCCGCACAGTGCTATAACTGGGGTAGCTCAACCCGGGACTATGACTTGTGAAGTCCCGCTTCGGCCATCGGGTCGAGGCGCGGACTTTTTGTTTTGCCCCGGGGACGAGCAGCCTCAGCGCAGCGTCCGGCATCTTCGGTTGTAGGAGGAGGAGGAGGACACATGCCAAGCCACTGGGCGGAAACATTCCTTTCGGAGGTCCTGGGTACCGGGATGCTGATCCTGCTCGGCGACGGAGTCGTCGCCGGGGTCCTGCTGGCCAAGTCGAAGGCCCAGAACAGCGGCTGGATCGTCATCACGTTGGCGTGGGGATTCGCCGTCTACTGTGGCGTCCTCGTTGCGGGTCCGGTCAGCGGTGCCCATCTCAACCCTGCCGTCACCCTCGGGGTCGCCCTGAACGGCGGGATCGGATGGGACATGGCGATCGTGTACTGGGCCGGTGAGATGGTCGGTGCCTTCCTCGGCGCCGTGCTCGTCTTCCTGCACTACTACCCGCACTGGGCAGAGACGGAGAGCGCCGACCTCAAGCTCGCTGTCTTCTGCACTGCGCCCGCGATTCGAACCCCGCTCTGGAACTTCCTGAGCGAGGTCATCGGGACGTTCGTCCTGATGTTCGTGATCTTCACCTTCGGCGTCGGCAGCAACACGGGCGTCGGACTCGCGGCGCTCGGAGCCCTGCCGGTCGCGCTCGTGGTCGTCGTCATCGGCCTGTCCCTCGGCGGCACCACGGGATACGCGATCAACCCCGCCCGCGATCTCGGTCCGCGCATCGCGCACTTCCTCTTGCCGATCCCGGGCAAGCGGGACTCGGACTGGGGGTACGCGTGGATCCCGGTCGTCGGGCCGATGGTCGGCGCCGCGATCGCGTACGCCGTCTACAACTTCGGGTTCACCGATTTCATGGTGAAGATCCTCGCTTAGTCACTCACCTGAGACGGGCGCCGGCCTTCGACGTCGCGCCCGTCTCTCGCTCTCACCTGGTGGTCCATCCCAGCGAACGGGCCTGGCTCGTCCGCGTGTTCGGTGATGCACGGCAGGAGGCGGCATGAAGAAGCTCATCAACAACCCGGACCGCGTCGTTGACGAGGCGCTAGCGGGCATGGTCGCCGCACACGGCGACCTGATCAGGGTGGAGACACCCAACATCATCGTGCGCAAGGACGCGCCCCGCGCGGGCAAGGTCGGCGTGATCTCCGGCGGCGGCTCGGGCCACGAGCCGATGCATGGCGGGTTCGTCGGGCTAGGCATGCTGGATGCCGCCTGTCCGGGTGCCGTCTTCACGTCGCCGGTCCCGGATCAGATGCTGGCAGCCACCAAGGCGGTCGGCGGCGGGGCCGGCGTCCTCCACATCGTCAAGAACTACACCGGCGACATCATGAACTTCGAGATCGCCGCCGAATTGGCCGGTGCCGAAGGCATCGAGGTCACGTCGGTCGTCATCGCGGACGATGTCGCTGTCCAGGATTCGCTCTACACCGCGGGTCGCCGTGGTGTCGGTGGCACCGTGCTGGCGGAGAAGATCGTCGGTGCGGCAGCCGAATCCGGTGCCGACCTCGCGACCGTCACGGCGCTGTGCCAGAAGGTCCAGGACAACGTCCGCTCGATGGGGATGGCACTCACGAGCTGCACCGTCCCGTCCGCCGGCAAGCCGACGTTCGACATCGGCGACGACGAGATGGAGATCGGCGTCGGCATCCACGGGGAGCCAGGTCGTCGCCGGGTCAAGCTGGCGCCGGCCGATGAGATCGTCGAGATGCTCGTCGGCCCGATCCTCGACGATGGCCTGTTCAACCGCGGCGACACGGTTCTGGCCTTCGTCAACGGCCTCGGCGGAACGCCGCTCATCGAGCTCTACATCGTCTATCGGAAGGTCGCCGAGATCCTTGCCGGCAAGGGCATCACGATCGGCCGGCAGCTCGTCGGCAACTACATCACCTCGCTCGAGATGGCAGGGACGTCGATCACCCTGCTCAAGCTGGACGACACGTTGACCCGCTGGTGGGACGCCCCCGTCCATACGCCGGCACTGCGCTGGGGCGTCTAGCGGCAGTGAGCATCTCGACAGACGACCTCGCCCGGTTCGTCGAGACCTACGCCGATCGGCTGCGTGACGCGCGCGAGATGCTGACGGCGCTGGACTCGGCGATCGGCGATGCGGACCACGGTATCAACATGGACCGTGGCTTCAGCGCCGTTCGGGAGGAGCTTCCCCGTCTTCGCCAGGGCGGCCCCGGCGCCCTGGCGAAGGAGGTCGGGATGAAGCTCATCTCGACCGTCGGCGGGGCAAGCGGGCCGTTGTACGGCACGTTCTTCCTGCGATTCGGCACGGCGATCGGGGACGCGAGCGACGTCGACCCCGCGCTCCTCGCAACGGCGCTGCGGGCCGGTCTCGGCGGCGTGATCGCGCGGGGCAAGGCAGAACTGGACGACAAGACGATGGTCGACGCGATGACGCCGGCTGTCGTCGCCATGGAGGCCGGCGCGGCCACC
Organism: uncultured Chloroflexia bacterium; assembly: GCA_963764515.1. Taxonomy (GTDB): domain Bacteria; phylum Chloroflexota; class Limnocylindria; order Limnocylindrales; family CSP1-4; genus SPCO01. The sequence goes on from CAVXSS010000001.1 coordinate 840,134, forward strand.
GACCTCGGCGCGGCCCTTGCGGCCGCGGCGACGGCGGCGGCTGCCGGTCGCGATCGCATCACGCCGCTCGTGGCGCGCAAGGGCCGCGCCAGTTATCTCGGGGAGCGCTCGGCCGGGCACCAGGACCCGGGTGCCACGAGCACGACCATCTTGTTCGAATCCCTCCGCGACGTCCTGAGTCCAAGCTAGGACGCAGCAGCCGCTGGGGTGACAGAGGAGGACGTTATGGCGAAATACGTCGGAGCACTCGATCAGGGCACGACCAGCACGCGGTTCATGATCTTCGACCATGCCGGGCAGGTGGTCGCGATCGACCAGAAGGAACACGAGCAGATCTACCCCAAGCCGGGGTGGGTCGAGCACGACGCGCTCGAGATCTGGGAGCGCTGCGTCGAGGTGACGCGCGGCGCCCTCGCCAAGGCCGGCATCAGCGCCGGTGACCTGGCGGCCGTGGGCATCACCAACCAACGCGAGACCGCGGTGGTCTGGGACCGACGGACCGGCAAGCCGGTCTACAACGCGATCGTCTGGCAGGACACCCGGACCGACACGATCATCAATGAGTTCGCCAAGGATGGCGGACAGGATCGTCTTCGGGCCAAGGTCGGACTGCCACTGGCAACCTACTTCTCAGGCCCCAAGGTCAAGTGGATCCTCGACAACGTCGATGGCGCCAAGGCGGCGGCCAATTCCGGCAACCTGCTGTTCGGCAATATCGACACGTGGTGCATCTGGAACCTGACCGGCGGGGTCAACGGTGGCGTCCATGTCACCGACGTGAGCAACGCCAGCCGGACGATGCTCATGAACCTCGAGACCCTCGACTGGGACCCCGAGATCCTCAAGTTGATGGGCATCCCCCGATCGATGCTCCCGGCCATCAAGGCGTCGAGCGCCGTGTACGGCACGGCCGTCGGCGACCTGGCCGGCGTGCCGGTCGCGGGCGACCTCGGTGACCAGCAGGCGGCCCTCTTCGGCCAGACGTGCTTCAGCGCTGGCGAGGCGAAGAACACCTACGGTACGGGCTGCTTCATGCTCCTCAATACGGGCACCAAGGTGGTGCCCAGCAAGAGCGGCCTTCTGACCACGCTCGGCTACAAGATCGGCGACCAGCCCGCGGTCTATGCCCTCGAGGGCTCGATCGCGATCACCGGCGCGCTGGTCCAGTGGTTGCGCGACAACCTCGGGATGATCAAGACCTCGCCCGAGATCGAGGAGTTGGCGGCGACGGTCGATGACAACGGCGGCGTGTACTTCGTGCCGGCCTTCTCCGGCCTGTTCGCGCCGTACTGGAAGAGCGAGGCGCGCGGCGTCATCGCCGGCCTGACCCGCTACGTCAACAAGGGCCACATCGCCCGGGCCGTGCTCGAAGCGACGGCCTGGCAGACCCGCGAGGTGCTCGATGCGATGAACGCCGACTCCGGCGTCGCGCTGACCGCCCTCAAGGTCGACGGCGGCATGGTGTTCAACGAGCTGCTCATGCAGTTCCAGTCCAACGTGCTGGGCGTGCCGGTCATCCGGCCGAAGGTCGCCGAGACCACCGCGCTCGGCGCGGCCTACGCAGCCGGACTCGCGGTCGGCTTCTGGGCCGAGGTCGAGGACCTGCGGGCGAACTGGGCGAAGGACAAGGAGTGGACGCCCAAGATGGACGCTTCCGAGCGGGACAAGGAGTACCGCTTCTGGAAGAAGGCCGTCACTCGGACGTTTGACTGGGTCGAGCACTAGACCGCGGGCCGTCGGCCCGAGTCCATCGATCCCTTCACTCCATCGGCGGCTCGCGGACTCTTCCGCGAGCCGCCACGTAGTTCCTGAGGGCCAGGACGACCCATGAACCCAGGCATCGGCCCGCTGGTCGGGATCGTCGTCGTCTCCCACTCGGCCAAGGTGGCCGAGGGCATCATTGAGCTTGCCGCGCAGATGGCCGGGCCCGACGTTTGCTTGCTCGGGGTGGGTGGCACGCCTGAAGGTGATATCGGCACCGACGCCGACGGCATCGCGAGGGCGATCCGAGCGGCCGACGCCGGCATCGGCGTCCTGGTCATCGGCGACCTCGGCAGCGCGATCCTGGCGACCGAAGCAGCCGTCGAAACACTCGAACCCGAACTCCAGTCGCGGGTCCGCCTGAGCGGCGGGCCGATCGTCGAGGGCGCGGTCATCGCGTCCGTACAGGCAAGCATCGGCGAGTCGCTGGATGATGTACTCAAGGCCGCCGAATCGGCACGCGAGCTCGACAAGGGGGTGAGCCGTTGAGATCGATCGAGCTCGACATCATCAATGCCTCCGGTCTGCACGCGCGCCCGGCCGCGCTGTTCGTGCGGGCGGCCGGGGCGCAAAGGGCCAGGATCCAGGTCACGAACATCACGCGAGGTGCAGGCCCGGCCGATGCAAAGAGCCTCCTGAGCGTGCTGGGTCTGGGCGTCTCGAGCGGTCACCGGATCGCGATCGTCGCCGAAGGCGAGGACGAGGAGGCGGCGATCGATAGCCTTCGTGCCGCGATCGAGAGCGGGCTCGGCGAGGTGATCGACCCGGCGGCCAGGGCCGCCGCCAAGCCGCCGGCGATCGCGGCGGAGGACTAGCCCACTCATGCTCGTGACCGGCCTGCCGGGCGCTCCGGGCGTCGCCATCGGTCCCGTCTGGCGATTCCGCCCGGCGTCGACGGGCGTCGCGCCAGGACGGGTCGGGGACGAGGCCGCCGCCCGCGAGGTGCTGGAGCCGGCGGCGCGCGTCGCGGCAAGCCAGCTCGAGGAGCTCGCCGCCCGGGTGCGGGGGCGCGGCGCCGACGACGAGGCGCAGATCCTCGAGGCGCAGGCGCTCATGGCCAGCGACCCGGGCCTGCTCGACGAGGCGGTCCGCCTGGCCGTGGCCGGCAGCCCGCCGCTCGATGCGTTGCGTGCGGCCGCCGAGGGGTTCGCGGCAACGCTGGCGGCGTTGGACGATCCGCTGCTCGCCGCACGCGCTGCCGATGTCCTCGATGTCGAGAGCCGCATCGCGCGAGTGGTCCTCGGCATCGCCATCGAGGAACCGGAACAGCCGGCGATCGCCGTCGCCGACGACCTGCCGCCGTCAGTCACGGCAGAGCTGACACCCGGAACGCTCCTGGGGATCGCGCTGCAGGGCAGCACGCCGGTCGCTCACGCGGCGATCCTCGCCCGTGGGCTCGGGATCCCGGCGGTCGTCGCCGCTGCGGGCCTGCTGGCCGCGGTCGACGGCGCCCTCGACCTCCCTGGCGGTGGCGAGCTCCTCGTCGATGGCGAGCGAGGGGAGATCATCGTCGCGCCGACGCCGGCCGAGCGGGCCGCGTTTGCGGACCGTGCCGCGGCGGTGCGGGAACGACGAGCGCGCCGGGCGGACCTGCGCGATCGACCGCTGGCCACCGCTGACGGGGTGCGGGTCCGCCTGCTCGTCAACATCGGGTCACCGCGCGACCTGCCTCGTGCCCTTGCCGCGAGGCCGGACGGCGTCGGCCTGCTTCGCACGGAATTCCTGTTCATGGAACGCTCGCGGCCGCCGTCGGAGAAGGAACAGACCACGGCCTATCGCGAGATCTTCGAGGCATTCGGGGCGGAACGGCCGGTCGTGGTCCGCCTGGCGGACATCGGTGGCGACAAGCAGATCCCGTACCTCGAGTTGCCCACGGAGGCCAACCCGTTCCTCGGCGTCCGGGCGATCCGGCTCGCCTACGGTTCGCCGGAGCTGCTCGTCGGCCAGCTGCGCGCGATCTCACGGGCGGCCGCCGAAGCGCGCGTGATCCCCCACGTCATGGCCCCGATGGTCGCCACGCTCGCCGACGTGACCCTGTTCGATTCGCTCTGTGCTGCCGCCCAGGCGAGCCTCGATCGCGATGGCATCGAGCGGGCGGAGCGGATGGTCCGCGGGATCATGGTCGAGATCCCGTCGGCGGCGCTGATGGCGCGCGAGCTCGCCCGACGCGTCGAGTTCTTCAGCATCGGAACGAACGATCTGACGCAGTACCTCCTGGCGGCCGATCGGACGAACGCCGCCCTCGGTGGGCTGCAGGACGCACTCCATCCCGCCGTCCTGCGCGCCATCGCCGGCGTCATCGCAGGCGCCCGGGAATCGTCGGTGCCGGTCGCGGTGTGCGGCGAGCTGGCCGGCGACCCGGGAGGGGCGATCGTCCTGGTCGGACTCGGCGTCGACGAGCTGTCGGCCGACCCGAATTCGCTCGACGGGATCCGTGCAGCCATCGGCGGGTCAAGCGCGCGCGAGCTGCACGACCTGGCGGCAGCGGCGCTCGAGGCCGAGGACGCCGCCGCGGTACGCCAGATGGCCCGCCCACTCCTGGAGCGGGCGGCGGTCGCATGAACGCCGGACGTCCGGAGACCGATGCGCGTGAGCTGCCCGCGACGGTCGACGTCCTGATCGTCGGCGGCGGCGCCACGGGCGCCGGCCTGTTGCGAGACCTCAGTCGGCGTGGCGTGCGCTGCCTGCTGATCGACAAGGGCGACATGGGAAGCGGCACGAGCGGGAGGTACCACGGACTCCTGCACTCGGGCGGACGGTACGTATCACGCGACCCGCAGGCGGCAAGCGAGTGCATCCGCGAGAACCGCACGATCCGGCAGATCGCGCCCGCCTGCGTCGAGGACACCGGTGGCCTGTTCGTGGCTACGCCCGATGATCCCGATGACTACGTCGACCGGTTCCCGGAGCGATGCGCGACGGCTGGCATCCCGTGCGACGAGGTTTCCCTCGACGAAGTCTTCCGCCGTGAGCCGGCGCTGAACCGGCACATCCGGCGGGCGTTTCGGGTGCCCGACGCCTCGCTCGAGCCATGGCAGCTGATCGAGGCGAACCTCGCCGATGCACGGGCGCACGGCAGCCATGCCCTCGCCTATCACGAGCTCGCTTCCATCGGGCGAAAGGGTGGCGAGGTCGTGTCGGCCACGATCGCCGATCGCCGGTCCGGGACGCTGCACACGATCGCGCCGCGGATGGTCGTCTCGGCCGCGGGAGCATGGGCTGGCCGGGTCGCGGCGCTCGCCGGCGCCAAGCTCGAGATGGCGCCCGGCAAGGGCGTGATGCTCGTCTACAACCAGCGGATGACGGACACGACGATCAACCGCTGCCACACTCCCGCCGACGGCGACATCATGGTCCCGGTCCACACCGTGGCGATCCTCGGGACGACCGACGTCCAGATCGCGGATCCCGACCACTACGACATCGAGGCGCACGAGATCGACGACCTGATCCGGGAGGGCGAGAAGCTCTTCCCGGACCTGCGCCGGATGCGATTGCTCCGCGCCTACGCCGGGGTTCGGCCGCTGTACGACCCGTCTGAGTCGGCAGGCTCGGGCAAGCACGCCGGAGACGATCGAGAGATCACGCGCTCTCACGCCGTCATCGACCACGAGGCTCGCGACGGCATCGCGAACTTCGTGTCGATCGTCGGGGGCAAGCTGACGACCCACCGCCTGATGGCCGAGCAGACGGCCGACCTCGTCGCGGCCAAGCTCGGCGTGCATGCGCGGTGCACCACCGCGGAGGAACCGTTACCCGGCCAGGGCGCCGGTCGCGAGCACTACTGGCTCGGCGATCGGCTCGCCGAGCACGACGCCGAGGGCGGCGGGGACGCCGCGCTGATCTGCGAGTGCGAGTTCGTCACGCGGCGAGCACTCGACAGGTTCCTCGCCGAGCGCTGGCCGTGCAGCCTGGACGACGTCCGTCGCGGGACGCGCCTGGGCATGGGCCCCTGCCAGGGCGCCTTCTGCACCTTCCGCGCAGCGGGGATCGTGGCCGACGCGGTCGCCGCTCGGATGCTGCGAGCGGCCGAGCGCACCTTCGTTGAGCCGCCGCCGCCCGGAAACCTGACCGACCGGACGGGAGACGGCATGCCCCAGCCTGCGGACGCAGACCCGCGCGCCGCGGCCGCGGAGCTCGCCGAACGCGCCATGGTCGCCTTCCTTCGCGAGCGCCACAAGGGTGGTCGTCCAGTCGCGTGGGGCCGTCAACTGCAGGAGCTGTGGATGACGACCGGGATCTACTGGGGGACCCTGGGCGTGGACGCGTTCGAGCAGCCCGTCGAACCCATCGCCGAGGCGACGCATGAGGCAACGACCGATGCCCCGCGCTGACGTCGGCGTCGTCGGCAGTGGACTGGCCGGGCTCACGGCAGCGATCGTCGCGGCCGACGCCGGGGCTCGCGTTCACGTGCTCGCGACGGGCCAGGCGGCGACACACTGGGCGTCAGGCGCGATCGACGTCGCCGTGACGCCCGGGGCCACGACGCCCCGGGAGGCGGTCCGCCGGCTCGCGGCGGACGATGGCCATCCATACCACTTCCTTGCGCCGGTGCTCCCAGAGGCGCTCGAGACGCTCCGCACGATCCTCGGCGGCGAGGGGCTCGACCTCGTGGGCGGCCTCGACGATCCGCTGGGCCGGCTGCCGACGGCCATCGGCGCGACGCGTCCGGTCGCGATCGTGCCCGATGGGATGTCCGCCGCGCTCAACGCCTGGGGCTCCGACGAAACGCTCGTCGTCTGCGGCCCGGCGGGCTTCCGCGATTTCTGGCCGGAGGCGATCGCGGCGAGCCTCAGGAATCCGGCCTCCTGGCGGGGTGCGCGATCGCCGGCCAGGATCGAGGCCATGAGCGTCGAGCTTCCGGACCTCGATCGGCGGCACAACCTCAGCGGCCTCGGCATCGCCCGCGCCTTCGATGATCCTGCGTGGCGGGATCGGGCCCTCGACGCGATCGCGGTGGCCGTGGGTCGCCTAGGCCTGGGCGCGGGCCGGATCGCCCTGCCGGCGGTCTTGGGGTTGGATGACCACCGGGCGGTCCTCGCCGCAGCCCGCGAACGCCTGCCGCTGGAGCCGTTCGAGGTACCACTCGTTCCACCGAGCATCCCGGGCCTTCGAATGTACACCGCGCTTCGATCCGCCCTCCGGCGGCTCGGCGGACGTCTCCAGATCGGCGAGGCCGTCCGGGGCACGGTCGGTGGCGATCGGCGTGTCCGGACGCTCGTCGCCCCGGCGGCGGCGCGTGAATTCGTGCTGTCGGCGGGGTCGGTGGTCCTCGCGACCGGTGGCATCGCCGGCGGTGGGCTCGTCGCCCGCGACGACCGCACGCTGGTCGAGACCGTCCTGGGCCTGCCGGTCGAGGCACCGCCGTCCGAGGCCTGGCTGCGCAGCGACCCGTTCGATCCGGCGGGTCATCCGCTCGAGACGGCCGGCATCCGGACGGACGATCACCTCCGTCCACTGGGACCCGAGGGCGACCGCTCACCCTTCGTCGAGAACGTGCGGGTCTGCGGCAGCCTGCTGGCCGGTCAACGCTACCTCCGCCAGCGATGCGGGGAGGGCGTCGCGATCGCGAGCGGGGTGCTGGCCGGCCGCGAGCTCGGGGGTTCGCCGGACCGGGCCGCCGACCACTCGCAAGGTGCCGGCATGGCCCCGGCCAGGGCAACCGAATGACCATCGCCGAGATCGTCCAGGCAGCGGCCGCCGAGTCGATCGGTCGGAGCGCCGACTCCTGCCTCAAGTGCAACGTCTGCAACACCGTCTGCCCGGTCGCCCGCGTGACCGACCTCTTCCCGGGCCCCAAGTATGTCGGGCCGCAGGCGCAGCGGTACCGGCTCGAGACGATCCCCTCACCCGGAGGTCGGACGGCGGTCCACTCCCCCGATCGAACGGTCGACTACTGCTCGGGCTGCGGGCTGTGTTCCACGGCCTGTCCGGCCGACGTGAAGATCGCCGAGATGAACAACCGGGCCCGGGCACAGATGCGGACAGGCCACCGGCCGCGGATACGCGACTGGCTCCTCGGCCAGACCGATCTGACGGGCAGCCTCGGGACGCTGACCGCGCCCCTCGCCAACTGGACGCTGCACAACCGGTTCTTCCGCCGGGTCGTCGACCGAGTCATCGGCATCGACCGGCGAGCACCGCTGCCGCGGTTCACGACGCGACGTTTCCGCTGGCGGCTCGGACGTCACTACCGTGCGGCCGATCCGACCGGTGCGCCGCCACCCGAGCGGGCCGTGGTGTACTTCCACGGCTGCGCCGCGAACTACTACGAGCCGCATGTGGCCGCGGCGGCGCTGCAGGTCCTGGAACGGAACGGTTTCGAGGTGATCGTGCCGCCCCAGGCATGTTGCGGCCTACCGCTCATCAGCAACGGCCTATACGACGCCGCGCGTTCGCGGGCCAGCCAGAACCTGTCGGTCCTTGCCCGATACGCGCGGGCGGGGTATCGGATCGTCGGCACCTCGACATCGTGCACCCACACGTTCAAGGCCGAATACCGCGAGATGCTCGACCTCGACGACGCCGATGCCAGAGCCGTAGCCGATGCCACGTGGGACATCTGCGAATTCCTGCTCGACCTCCACGACCAGGACCGCCTCGACACCCAATTCGGCGAGCTGGCCGAGACCCTCCCCTATCACGCCCCGTGCCAGCTGCGGAGCCACGGCATCGGCCTGCCGGCGCTCGACCTGTTCGCCCTGGTACCAGGTCTCGAGGCCGTCGACATGGACCACGACTGCTGCGGCATCGCCGGGACGTACGGTCTCAAGCGCGAGAAGTACGACATCGCCATGGCGGTCGGCGAGCCGCTCTTTCGACGGATCGAGGCGAGCGGCGCGCCCGAGGCGGCGTGCGACTCTGAGACGTGCCGCTGGCAGATCGCCGCGGCGACCGGCACCCGGATGCGACACCCGGTGGAGATCCTGGCCGAAGCCTATCGGCGCGCCGACGCGGCGTCGTCGGACGCGGCCGCGGCCTCGTGATCCTGGTCATCGGCGCGGGCGCGGTCGGATCGTTCATCGGCGCCACGCTTGCCGGTGGTGGACGCGACGTCACGATCCTCGGGCGCCGTGCCGCGAGCCCGAACCGCGCGCCGTCGGCGATCGGCCGCGCGAAGCTCACGATCGCTGGCCCGGGCTCGGCAACCCGAGAAGCCGAGGTCGGGCTGGCCGGCTCGGCCGACGAGCTCGCCGATGCGCCTGAGCTGATCATCACCGCAGTGAAGATGCACGATCTGGTCGGAGCGATCGAGACCGCCGAACGGTGGCCGGACGCTCCCATGCTCGCGGTGGAGAATGGGATCGGAGCGGATGAGAAGCTCCGGGCGGCCGGACGGACCGCCCTCATCGCGGGCTCGCTCACGGCCTCGGTCGAGCTCGATCGGGCGTCGTGGACGGTCCACCGACTGTCGCGCGGCGGGATCGCGCTCGCGTCCGTCACCGGCGACGTGGACGGCGCGATCGACGGTCTCATCGACGGGTTCGACGCGGGCGGCCTTCGGGCTCGCCGTCTGCCTGACGCGGCGCAGATGCGCTGGTCGAAGCTGCTGGCGAACCTGGTCGGCAACGCCACCAGCGCGATCCTCGATCTGGACCCCGGCGACGTCTTCCGCGACCCGGACCTCTTCGCCGTCGAGTCGACGCAACTCCGCGAGGCGCTGGCCGTGATGGACGCGCTCGGCCTGTCGCCGACGGCCCTTCCCGGGGCGAATGTCCGCGCGTTGGCCGCTGCCGTTCGCCTGCCCAGCACCCTGGTCCGACCGATCATGGCCCGCGTGGTCGCGCGGGGTCGCGGCGGCAAGAGCCCCTCGCTGCGGCGCCATCTCCAGCTCGGCGGTGGGCCGAGCGAGGTCGGCTGGCTGAACGGCGCGGTCGCCGATGCCGCGCGCCGCCTGGGCCAGCGTGCGCCGGTCAACACCCGGCTCGCGGCGATCGTCGCGGAGTGCAGCGACGACGCCGGCCGATGGGCAGTCTTTCGGGGCCGCCCGGAGCGCCTGCTGGCGGAGCTGGACGCGACCTGAGCCGGTTGGCGAGGCTCCGCGCGCCGCCGGCGGTCGACGCCATCCGGCCGGCCGCACATGTCCTGCAACGATCGTTCCCGCTCGTAGACCGGCCGATATACTGCCGAGCGATGGACGGGCCGACCCTCGTCGTGGCGGTCGTGTCGATCGCCGCTGGTTATCTCATCGGTGCGATTCCCTGGGGCGTCGTCATCGCGCGGGTCGTCGGTGGCCCCGACCCCAGGACCCTTGGCAGCGGGCGCACCGGCGGCGCGAACGTCCTGCGTGCGCTCGGTCCCCGGATCGCCCTGCTGGCCGGGCTGCTGGACATGCTCAAGGGCTGCCTGGCGGTCCTCATCCCGCAGCTCCTTGGAGCGGACATCTTCGTCGTCGGCGTGGTCGTCCTCGCCGCGATCGTCGGTCACAGCCGCTCCGTCTATATCGGCTTCCGTGGCGGTCGAGGGGTTTCACCCGCTTTCGGCGCCCTGCTCGTCCTCTGGCCGCTCGTCGCCCTGGTCGCGATCCCGGTGTTCGCGGCCGTCACCCAGCTGACGCGGTACTCGAGCCTTGGATCGCTGACGGCGTCCGCGCTCGCTGGGGACATCCTGGTGGCGATCGTCATCGTGCAGGGCCTGCCAGCCAGCCATCTTGTCTATGCGATCGGGGGCCCGGCCCTGATCTGGCTGTTCCATCTCGACAATATCCAGCGACTCCTGGCGGGGACCGAGCGGACCATCGACCAGCGAGCCTGAGGCGGCCGTCGGATCGGCCACACGCGACCCTCGAGACCCGTGACGAACGACATTCGGCCCCCGCCCCCGGGCCGTTCGACACTGTCAGTCGGACCCGTGGACAGCCATCGTCGACAGCGTGGGCGGACCCCGCCCCCAGGAGTCGGATGCAGGGATCGAGGACGATGTCGGGATCGAGGATCGTGCGCGAATCGGGCAGGCTGGCGCGATGACGGCTCCTGCTGCCAAGCCGCAGTCCCGCGTTCGATCATCGGCTCCGACCGCCATCGTCATCGGAAGCGGCTCGACCGGCTCCGCGACCGCGCACGATCTCGCGCTCAGGGGCGTCAGCGTCACGGTCCTCGAGCGCGGTGAGATCGCGTCGGGAACGACCGGCCGGAACCACGGACTCCTCCACTCCGGGGCTCGCTACGCCGTCAAGGATGAGGAGTCGGCCGTCGAGTGCATCGTCGAGCGCGACATCCTCGCCCGGATCGCACCCGAGGTACTCGAGCTCAACGGCGGCCTCTTCATCGCCGTCGACGAGTCCGATCTCGCGTACCGGGATGGGTTCCTCGAAGCCTGCACGCGGTGCGAGATCCCGGTCCGCGAGCTCAGCCCCGCCGAAGCGCGCGAACTGGAGCCGGCGCTCAGCCAGCGGATCCTCGCGGCCGTCGAGGTGCCCGATGGGGTCTTCGACCCACTCCACCTGTGCCTCGCCTTCCTGGCGACGGCACACGCAAACGGCGCCACGATCGTGCCCTTCACGGTGGTAGAAGACCTCGTCGTGCGCGGAGCGGCCGTGGAGGGCGTGGTCATCCGCGATCGCCGAACCGGTGTGAGCCGAACGCTCGAGGCGGACATCGTGGTGAACGCCACCGGACCCTGGGCAGGCCAGATCGCCGCGATGGCCGGGCTCGACGTCCCGGTCGTGCCGACGCCGGGCGTCATGGTGGCGGTCGCCGGCCGCTTCGTCGATCGGGTCATCAACCGGCTCAACAAGCCATCCGACGGCGACATCGTGCTTCCACAGCGTCGTGCCGTCGTGATCGGCACCTCGTCGTGGCAGGTCGAGGACCCCGACCACGTCGAGATCCCGCCCGAGCACGTCGACCTGATGTTCGAGCGTGGGGGCGAGCTTGTGCCGGGCGTGCGCGGCAAGCCGACGCGCGGTGTTTTCGCCGCTTCCCGGCCACTCATCGGTCGGCCGGGCGACGACAGTGGTGGCCGCGAGCTGTCGCGGACGTTCGAATGCTTCGACCACGCCAAGGAGGGCGTGGGCGGCTTCGTGACGATCAGCGGCGGAAAGACGACGACCGCGCGAGCGATGGCCGAGAAGACTGCCGATGTCGTCTGCGCCCACCTCGGCGTCGGAGCCGAGTCGCAGACGGCGCGGATCCCGCTCCGCTCGTACCGGGACTACTACCGTGCCTGAGACACGGATCACCCTGCTGGTCTGGCGCCAGGGCGAGAATGGGCGCGCTCGCTCCGGGTACCAGAGCTTCGAGATCGCCACCGATCCCGACCGCGACACCGTCCTCGATCTGATCGAACGGGTCTGGGCCGACCTTGACCGGACGCTTGTCTTCCGGCACGCCTGCCACCACGCGTCGTGTGGCACATGCGCTGTCCTCGTCGACGGGCGCGAACGGCTTCCCTGCGTGACCTTCGTGCGCAGCGTCTGGAACGGCCACTCTCCACTGCGGCTCGCGCCGCTGCGCAACGCGCCCATCGTGGCCGATCTCGCGATAGAGCCGGCGCCGCAGCTCAACGCGATGGCGGCCCTGCCTCTGCCCTACGTCCGGACGGTCGAGCCGGCCGTGCGGGCCTGCTCGGGTGGCGACAGCGACGCGGACGTCGGTGCGGCCGAGCGATTCGAGGACTGCCTCGAGTGCCTCGCATGCGTGTCAGCCTGCCCTGTCGCGAGCGGCGACCCGGAGTACCTCGGCCCGGCCGTCCTGGCTGCCGCCGATCGGATCCTGGAGGAGCCGCGCGGTCTCGATGTCCGCCATGTCCTCGACATGGTCGATGCCGATCGCGGCGTGTGGGCCTGCCGTTCGATCTGGGCGTGCAGCGCGGTCTGCCCGTCCGACGTCGATCCGGCGGCCCGGATCATGGACCTCCGCCGGCGCGTGATCACCGGCGACTGGCCCAAGCCGCGGGACGCCGAGCCGGTCGGTGCCGGAGCGGGCCGTGGCTGACCTCGTCGCCGACCGCCGGGCCGGCCCGCCGCGCGGGCTGGCGGCATGGTTCCGCCGGGCGCTGTTCTGGCTGCAGCCGCGCTGGCGGGATCCGGGCTGGCTGGCATTCGCCCTCAACCGCCTGACCGGCATCATCCTGGTCTTCTACCTGGCGCTCCACCTTGTCGTGCTGAGCCGGTTGACCGATGGGCAGGCCGGCTGGAACTCGTTGCTCGAGTTGTTCGGCTCGCGACCGTTCCTCGTGGGCGATACGCTGCTCATCGCGGCGGTCGTCTTCCACGGTCTCAACGGGCTGCGCGTCATCGGGTTGACGTTCGGCATCGGGACGCACCGCACGGGCATCGCGATCGCGGCCGTGATCGCCCTGAGCGCCATCGTCACGGCCCTGGCCGGCTGGGCGATCCTCGTCCGATGAGCGCATCGCCGACACCGCGCCGCTTCCTTGGCCGACCGGATTCCGCCCCGCCGGGCTACGTACCGTTCACGCCCGGGGTCTCGTTCGACACGCGCCGGGCACCGGACCGCTCGGGCATGCTGTGGCTCATCAAGGCCGTCAGCGGCGCCTTGCTGATCGTCTTCCTCGGCATCCACCTGGTGGCCCAGCACCTCCTCGCGCCGGGCGGACTGCGCGACTTCGACAGTGTCGTCGAGTACCTCCACCAGCCGGTGGCACTGCTGGCCGAGATGGGCCTCGTCGCCTCGGTCATCGTCCACGCCTCGGTCGCCGTTCGATCGTTCCTGGTCGAGCTGATCCACGACCGGCGAGCCCTGCGCTACCTGGACTACCTGATCGTCGTCGTGGCGATCGGGACCTTCGGCTACACCGCCTGGATCACGGCCACGATCGTCTCGCTGTCGCTCGATTAGCCCGCCCCGGCCGATCCCTCCCGCGGATCCGGGCCGCCGGCGGTGCGCACCGTCGGCGCACGTGACTGCGCGACTGAGGTCCGACGGGCCGCCTCGGGACGCTCATGACCACGGCAATGAACTCCGAGCCAGCCAGTACTCCTCGGGCCGGCTCGCGAGCGCCGCGGTCAGGGCCAATTCATCCGAGCGCAGGCGAACATCGAGGGCGGTCAGATTCGACCTCAGCTGGTCGACCGTCACGGCACCAGAGAGCACGATGTCAGCCCATGGTTGGGCGAGGGCCGCAGCGATCGCGATCGCATCGACCGAGGGGGCCGGCGATGGCCGGCGGGCGCGGCCGATCCCCTCCAGGGTCACATACCCCTCTCCGTCCCGCTCGTTCGCGAGCCTGCCGTTGGCAAGGGCCTCCTTCACGATGACCCCGATCCCCTCTCGGTGGGCTTCCTCCAGCGCGCCTCCGGCCGATGGTTCGAGAACGTTCCAGGTCGCCTGGACGACGCCGATGGGATTCTGGCCATCGACCCGGACGTCGAGCGCGGCTCGAATGGTCTCCGCCTGACGCGGTCCAGACACACTGATGCCGGCCGCGATGCCCTTGTCCCGCAGAGACGCGAGCTCGCGAAGCACGGCGGCGTCCTCGAGAACACCGCTTTCCATGGTCGCCGAGTGGACCTGATAGAGGCAGAGCCAGGGCCCAAGTACCGTCTCGGTCTCCCGAAGCTGTCGGCGCAGCGCCGCCAGCGAGTGATCCTTGACCTCGTTGACCGTGGCGCCGATACGCCAATCCGCCGTGTACGTGTATCCCCACTTCGAGCCCACGGTCACATCCCGTCGCGTGAGGCCCCGCTGTTCGAGCCACGATCCGACGAACGATTCCGCCAACCCATACGATCGGGCGGCGTCGAAGTACCGAACACCGTTCTCCCAGGCGGCATCGAGGAGTTCATGACAGCGGTCGCGCATGGCATCGATCGAGCGATCGCCGCCCAGGTCCGTCGCTCGCCCGAGCGTGATGTAGCCAGGCCGACCGATCGCGGCGAGCCCCAGACCGATCCGGGAGACCATGAGCTCGGTCGAGCCGAGACGATGGGTCTGCATCTGTGCTCCCAAGTTGCGACCGTGGCGATCACCGCTGACAGAGGGCATCCGCGGAATCGACATTCTGGGCCTCTCGGATCCCCGAGGCGATGCGGCGTCAAGTGAAGCGGATGAGGGCGCGCGGACCGACCGATCGGCACGGCCGATGGGCGCGCGGATTCACCTGGAATTGAGGGGGGGCGTTTACGACGACCAGCCGATCCGCGAGTACAATCGAGGTGAGGCGACGTGAACGTCATGTCGCAGGTGCGATCGTCGATGTTCGGATCGGCCTGCGAAGCCTCGGAAGGACAAGACCATGGGCCGCGTCGAATACAAGATCGAACAGGTGGAATGGGTGGATTCGCCGGAATCCCGCCTCGATCAACTCGCGGAGCGCCTCAACGAGTTCGGCAAGGACGGCTGGCACGTCGTCAGCGCGGACCTGACGGCCCACTCGTCATTCCAGGTCCGAAGGCTCCCGGTCCTGCTCGAGCGCGACGTCCAGGTCGGATAGTCGCACCTGCCAAAAGCGAACCGCTGTCGGCGGCCGGCTCGATCACCGTGGCGACGGCAGTTCCGAGCCAGGCTTCGGTCCATCCTCGGGTTCCCAGGTCGGGATGAGGCAACGGATCCGGGCCTGCACGGATCCGCGGTGAGCTGAGCGGCCTCAGTCCGGGACGTGGCCGCCGGTGACCGCGTGATAGTAGGGATCGATCGCGTCGAGAAGGTTCTTGATCGAAACGGGCAGGATGTCCCCGGCGATCGTCACGTCGCCCTGTCCGATCACCGAACGCAGACGGGCCGGAATGCTGAGCCGAGCCCGTCGAGACGGCTCGAGGTCGAGGGCGATCCTGATCGACCTCCGAACCTGATACAACCGGATGCGCCTGATGTCGGCCCACCGGATGCACCCGGTGCCCGGGACATACAGGCCGGCGGCATCGTAAGCGAGGACGGGCAGGCCGCCCAGACCCAGGCGGAGTGACTTCAGGCCGACTGCGCCGATCCACAGTGCAGCGACGCCGAACACTGCCGCAATGAGCAGATTGCCGTTGCGGAGCAGGGTCAGGATCACGAACAACGCCCCGAACCCGGCGATGCCCATGAAGTAGATCCCATCGGTCGTTCCACGGCTGCTGGCGCGAAGGACCTCGCCACCAGGCGCGAGGCCGTCGAGCCATGCGGGTTGGCGTCGCGTGGGTTCTGGCATCTCGACCGCGCCCTCACGCTAGGTGGGTTCGTCGCGCGTCTCCGCGCGCCACACGATGGCCGGATCGACGTCCGCCTGGTCGTGTCGGCGAGGAACTGCTGCCCCGACGTATCCGCGAAGGAGTCGTCGGTCAAGCCACCGCGTTCGGATCAGCCTCCCGCGGCGGCGCCAGTGGTGCGGCAGAGGGGGCAATCGGTGTCGGCGAAGGAGCCCACTCGCTGGTGGAAATCGTGGGCGAGCGCGATCCCATGGCACTTCGGGCAATCGGTGTCGGCGAAGGAGCCGACTCGCTCGTGCTCCTCGTGGGCGCTCGCGACGTCGCGGCAGAGGGGGCAATCGGTGTCGCCGAAGGAGCCCATTCGAAGGTGTCCAGCGTGGTCGCGCATGACAGCCTCGCTGAAACTGCCTTGAAACTGGGGCTGGTCCTGCATTTGCGTGCCTCCCGCTGGGTGCCGCCACTAGGCCTTTGTCGGCCAGTACCAGATTCTACGCGCCACGGGGATCTGGCGCCGTCTTTCATGACCAGGCTGAAGATGCGACCATCGCTCCGCGCGGCGATGGCTCGTTGGGCGTCGATGGGGCCGCAGGTCCCGATCGTCGAGGAGGCCGACGCGCGGCGATACTGAGCGGGACGACCCTGGCCGACGCCGATCCAATTCGGCCCGCGGCCCGCACCACACTACGTCGAGAGAGGTGACCGAGGTGACGACGATGCTTGCCGATTCGTTGGCTGTCACGACCGTTGCGGTGACGGACGTCGAACGGGCCAAGCGGTTCTACCAGGAACAGGTTGGCTTGACGCTTCTCGAGGAAACCCCCGCGAGCTGCCGGTTCGGGGCCGGCAAGGGGTCACAACTGACGGTCCGGCGTGGACAGCCGAACGTCGGTCAGACCGTGGCGCATTTCGAGGTCGACGACATCGACGCCGTCATCCGCGAGCTCATCTCCCGCGGGGTCACCTTCGAGGAATACGAGACGCCGAAGACGGTGAACCACATCGCTCAGGTCGGTCCGGCACGCGGTGCGTGGTTCAAGGACCCCGACGGCAACGTGCTCGGCGTGCGCCAGGGGCCAGTACCCGCCGCCGGGTAGGGCCGTTGCGCCGGCCGCAGGGACCGCGAGGCACAGCCAGCCGCGTCGACTTTCAACCTCGAATCGCACGGAATCTGGACCGATCCTCGCGCTGGGCCGTGGGCCCGATCCTCGTCTTCTCCTGCACCACCGGCAAGACCGAGGTGGTAGGCTTCGAGCGCGAACCCGAGGCTACCTGCCACCCGTCCGCCCGGCGAACGACGTGGTCCGCTCGCGCTGGCGAGCCGACACACGACGAGGAGGAGGACCATCCCGATGCGACGGTCGACCCTGAGTGCTGTCTTCCTGACGGCCGCCATCTCGCTCGCTGCATGCACGAGCGCGAGCACGACCCCGAGCGCGTCGACCGCGCCACCGAGCGCGACCCCGAGCGCCGTGGCGTCCGCCAACGCCGAGGCGTCCGCCAGCGCCGAGGCGTCCGCTTCGGCCCCCGCCAGCGTGGCACCGTCGCCCGTTGCGACCGTGCCGGCGGAGCAGCTCATCTTCCCGGGCAAGCTGGTCGTCTGCTCCGACATCCCGTACCCGCCGCTCGAGTTCTTCGATGACGCCGGCAACCCGACCGGCTCGGATATCGACATCGCCACCGGGATCGCCACGAAGCTCGGACTCACCGTCCAGATCGAGAACTCGGTGTTCGACACGATCATCCTGGCCGTCACCGGCGGCAAATGCGACATCATCATCTCGGACCAGAACATCACGGCGGATCGCCTCAAGGCGGTCGACATGATCCCGTACTTTCAGGCCGGCCAGTCGTTCGTCGTGGCCAAGGGCAACCCGAAGTCCATCAACACGACGGACGATCTGTGCGGCAAGGCGGTCGCCGCCGAGACGGGCACGACCGAGGTCGATTACGTCAACGGCGTCGGCGACTACAAGGGCCACGGCCTGTCGAAGGCGTGCACCGACAACGGCAAGCCCAAGATCGACATGAAGGAATTCCCGAAGGACACCGATGCCCTCACGGCCCTCCTGGGTGGCCAGGTCGATGCCTACTTCGCCGACACCCCGCCGGCGGCCTACTACACGATCGCGCACGCCGACCAGTTCGACCTGTCGGGAATCCCGGCCCTTCAGCCCATCAAGGCCGGGATCAGCGTCGCGAAGGACAAGACCGGGCTCCGCGACGCCGTCAAGACGGCGCTCCTGTCGATGATCGCCGACGGCTCGTACCAGGCCATCCTCGCCAAGTACCACGTCGAAGACGGCGCGGTCACCCCGGCCGACATCAACAAGTAGCAGGGCCCGCACTCGGAGGGAGGGCGGGATGCGACTCCGTTCGGTGTCGCGCGTCAGGTCCGGCGGCCGGCTGGCCGGAATGGTCACCGGCTGCCTGCTGCTAGGCGTCGTCCTCGCCGGCTGCTCAGGCGGGTCGTACAAGTACCGCTGGGACTTCTTCTTCAATTCGATCCTCCGTCCCGACGGTTTCATCCTGTCGGGCATCTGGCTGACGCTGTCGATCTCAGTGACCAGCCAGATCATCGGGGTGATCCTCGGGGTCCTCGGGGCGCTCGGCAAGCAGGCCAAGCGCCGGCCGATCCGCTGGTTCGCAAACGTCTACGTCTGGTTCTTCCGTGGCACCCCGTTGCTCGTCCAGATCAGCCTGCTGTTCTTCGGGCTGACCGTCAGCAAGATGTACAGCTGGCCGGACATCGACCTCTTCGGCCTGGCGATCCCGGGGGCAGTGCAGGCCGGCATCGTCGCCCTCGGACTCAACGAGGGCGCCTACATGACCGAGATCGTGCGGGCCGGGATCATCTCGGTCGACCCGGGGCAGATGGAGGCGGCGAAGTCGCTCGGGATGACGTACGGGAAGGCGATGCGCCGGATCGTCCTGCCGCAGGCAGCGCGGGTCATCATCCCGCCGCTGGGAAACGAGTTCAACAACATGCTCAAGACGACGTCGTTGCTGGTCATCATCAGCGTCCCCGAGCTTTACGTGATCTTCTCGCGCAAGGCGGGCAACGTCTTCGCGCCGTTCGAGTACTTCCTCGCAGCCGCGGTCTGGTACCTGCTGCTGACCACGATCTGGGGCGTGATCCAGGCCTGGATCGAGCGCCGCGTCGGTCGCGGCGCCGGAGGTGAGAAGCCGCCGAGCATGCGCGAGCGCGTCCTCGGTCTCGGGCGGACGGTGGATCCGAGCCTGGTCAGCGGGGGTCGCTGATGGCCGAGATCGCCGACGACATCCTCAGCGCGATCGGCGGTGGCACGGCACCGTCGTCGGACGTTGTCGTTGACGCCACGGACGTGCAGAAATGGTTTGGCCGACTGCACGTCCTCAAGGGCGTGTCGATGACGGTCAAGCGCCAGGAGGTGGTCGTCGTCATCGGCGCGTCAGGCTCGGGCAAGACCACCTTCATCCGATGCATCAACCATCTCGAGAAGATCCAGGGGGGCCGGATCCTCGTGAATGGGCACCTGATCGGTTACCGCGAAGGGGACGGCGCGAAGCTCGTCGAGGACAAGGAAAGCAACATCGCGCGCCAGCGCCAGGAGATCGGGATGGTCTTCCAGCGCTTCAATCTCTTCCCGCACAAGACGGCGCTCGAGAACGTGATCGAGGCCCCGGTTCATGTGCGCGGCCAGGATGAGGATGAGGCGCGATCAGTCGGGATCGCCCTCCTCACGCGCGTCGGCCTCGCCCACAAGGCGGACACGTACCCGACGCAGCTATCCGGAGGCCAGCAGCAGCGTGTCGCGATCGCCCGGGCGCTGGCGATGAAGCCGGCGCTCATGCTCTTCGACGAACCGACGAGCGCGCTCGACCCCGAGATGATCGGCGAAGTCCTCGAGGTCATGAAGGAGCTCGCCCGAGAAGGCATGACCATGATCGTCGTCAGCCATGAGATGGGCTTCGCGCGCGAAGTCGCGGACCGGATCCTGATGATGGACGACGGCCAGATCATCGAGGAAGGGGTACCCGAGCACTTCTTCACCGATCCGCAGCACGAGCGGACGAAGTCGTTCCTGTCGAAGATCCTCTGAGGTGATCGAGCCCCATCTTCACCAGACATGGAACGGGCACCTCGCAGCCTGTTCTGTGCCCTGACCGGTCCCGGCCGGGAACAGTGATGCCTTCCCGGTGCCACTGGATCCATGCGAGTTCGTTGATGCGGGCCTGCGGCCTACCGCCGATCGACTTCCGGGGAGACCTCGACGCGAAGATCACGGCCTTCCCAGCGGCCGGCCTCCGGCCACCAGAACGTGAAGTCCACGGCGCTTCCGGGAGCCAGCCGGTCTGACCCCGGCACGTCGACGAGCCAGACGCCGAGGCCCGTGTCCCGGGCATCGAGATCGGTCCAGGTCTGGCGCCCGTCGGTCGAGTACCGGACCCGGGCCGGAGCCATGACCTCGAGGCGCAGGGTGCGACCGGCGGGCATCGAGGCCCGCGGCGCCATGAAACGCCATGTTGCACGGGTCGCCTTCGGAGCTTGGCCGTGGTACCTCCCCCAGGCGGCGTCGGGGCGGTCGATCGAATGTCCGAGCGCGATGGAGCGGACCAGCTTCACGTACTCCGCGTGCGCCCACGCAAGCGGCATCGCCGAGCCGCTCGGTCGGCCCGGGGATAGACCGCGCTCCGGGATCGCCGCCGAGTCCCAGACCTGCTCCGGCAGCATCCCCACGCCCGAGGACATGCGGAGCATCGCCGCGAGGTAGGGCCGCGCGTCGCGGCCGGCGTCGAGCTCGAAGTGGCCCCGCTCGCCTACCAGGAGTGGCCAGCCGCGGCCCACCCCGGTGCCGTCGTAGGCGCTCCCGTCCTCGTGCTCGCCATAGCCGTCGCCGTTGTAGCGGTGCCAGACCGGCCCGCTCGGCGTCTCGGTCCGCAGGAGGCCATCCGCGACCGCGAGACTCGACACGATCCGCGGATCGTCGGCAAGGCGAAGCCCGAACCGCACGAGCGCGAGGAAGTCGGTCCCGAACATCTCGTCCCCCGGCACCATCGACGAGCCGGAAGGCTGGTTCCGGAGCGTGACCGGCGTCGAGAGCGGGGCCCCCTCGAGCACGTCCGGCGAGGCGATCCGGACGTAGTGGCCGTCGACGCCGTGCTCCCTCGCCAGCCGGGTGCCGCGGGCGTAGGTCCAGTCCTCGATCGAGGCATTCCAGTCGTCCGCGAGCTCCAGGCAGTAGCTGGCGGCAGGCTCGGGCAGGTGCCCGGCGGCGACCACGAGGGCGGCGACGACCGGTCCCAGCGTGGACGGCGTCAGTCCCGCGGTCTCCTCCCAGCGGTCCTGGCTCGTGGCCGGGCCGGTCCGCGCGATGAAGCTGGCGGCGCGAGCGATCATGCCGTCGAGCGCCGCCCGGCTGACGAGGTTCTGGAACGCCGTTTCGTGGGGGCCGGTCCTCCCGTGCATGTGGGCGGCGCCCGTGCGGAGCGCCCCTGCCAGGAGAAGCGGGTAGGCGGCCTCGTCGAGCTGCAGACCGCTCCAGTACGGCACCCCGTCCACCCACTGGTTCTGGGGCCAGTGGCCGTCCGGCTCCTGCGACGCGACGAGGTAGGCGAGCGTCCGACGGGCTGTCGCCACGGCACCCAGAGCAACGAACGCCCCCGCCGACTCGACGAGGTCGCGCGACCAGACCAGGTGGTAGCCACCCAGGTCGTTGCGGGTGTTGCCCCACGGGATCGACAGGCTGGCCACGGTCGCACCCGGCAGGGTCCGGTCCTGGTGCGACCGGAGCACCGCTGCAGAGGTCAGGTACAGGTCGCGCTCCTCCGGTGACAGGTCGGCGGGCGGATCGACCACGGTCCGGACGAACCCGTCCCAGTTGCCGAGGTACTCGTCCCACGCAGCCTCGAAAGGACCGGCCAGCGCGGCAGACGCTTCGAGTCCCGCCTCTTCGGGCCGGGATCCGAACGCGAGAGCGAGCTGGGCCACGCCACCGTCGAGCGCGAGCTCGGTCATGCCGGCCACGTTGCCTGGGTCGGTGCGCGCGTACGTCCAGGTCATCCGGCCGTTCGCGGCGAAGTCCTGCCAGCCGTCGGAGGCGCCCACGTAGCCGACGCCCTGGCGCAACGGGGCCGGTTCGGATGCCAGTGCTAGGGCCCACGGACCGTCCTGGGCGAAGAGCATCTGGCGGCCCTTGTGGGTGCCGACCCAGGCCCGGCCGTGGAGGCCGCTGAACCCCAGGTGGGGCGCCAGCAGCGGGTAGAGGCGCAGCCGATGCGCTGA
The DNA here is from genome assembly GCA_963764515.1 of uncultured Chloroflexia bacterium. Taxonomy (GTDB): domain Bacteria; phylum Chloroflexota; class Limnocylindria; order Limnocylindrales; family CSP1-4; genus SPCO01. The sequence continues at coordinate 862,246 of CAVXSS010000001.1, forward strand.
TGCTTCGGGGGCTGCGACGCCGCTGAGATCCTCGAGCCGGGCCTCGATGCGGATGACATCGGCATGGTCGTCCGCGCAGATGCGGAGGGTGAGCCGGTAGCGGGGATGGGTGTGCACGGCCGTGATCGCCGGCGCGCCCCGGGCCTCGTGGTGGACCTGGTGCGTGGCATCGCGCTTGACCTCGCTCCAGAACCCCGCATCGTCGGCCACGATGAACCCCAGGTCGCGGATCTGCGGCCGGTCCACGTGCGGCCAGAAGACTTCGTTGAGGATGCCGCGCCCGATCGTGAACCAGACCCGGCTGGAGTAGTGCGACGTGCCGATGGCGTCCTTGTCGCTGCTCGACCAGGTCGGCGGGATGCCCGGCGCCCCCGGCGCGACCGGGCCGTCCAGGTCGTTCACCGGACGCTCGGACCGCCACGCCCCGCGGGGATGTCCGTCGTCGCGGCGGGGTCGTGCCAGCGATCGCCACGCAGGAGCACGCTCGCTGCCTCCGGGGGACCCCAGGTTCCTGGCTCGTACGCATGGGGCGGGGTGCCGACGTCGAGCACGCCGTCGACCACCCGCCAGGCGGCCTCGACCCAGTCCTCACGGGCGAACAGCGACTGGTCGCCGCGGATCGCGTCGCCGATCAGGCGCTGGTAGGGCGGCCGCTCCGTCCCGCTCTGGTGCGCCGCATACAGCTCGACCGCCTCGCCGACCATCGCCTCGCCCGGCTTCTTGGCGCGCGCCCCGAGCGAGATCGACATTTCGGGCGTCAGCCGGAAACGGAAGTAGTCGGCATCAGGCAGCTCCGGCTCGCCGAAGACGGACAGCGCCGGCCGCTCCAGGTCGACGCGGACCTCGGTCGCGGTCACCGGCAGACTCTTGCCGGTCCGGATGTAGAAGGGCACGCCGTCCCAGCGCCAGGTGTCGACCTGCAGCCGCAGCGCCGCGAACGTCTCGACGTTGGAGTCGAGCGCCACGCCCTTGACGTCCCGATAGCCCCGGTACTGGCCGCGGACGAGGTCGCGCGGCGTGAGCGGGCGGATCGAGTCGATGACCTTGAATTGCTGATTGCGGATGGCCTCGGGCGCCCGACCCGAGGGAGGCTCCATCGCGAGCAGGCTCACGACCTGCAGGAGGTGGTTCTGGATCACGTCGCGGATCGCCCCGGCCTGGTCGTAGAAGGCGCCCCGATCGGCGACATCGAAGGCCTCGGGCATGCTGATCTGGACGCTCGAAACGTGGTCGCGATCCCAGATGGGCTCCAGGAACGAATTGGCGAACCGGAAGTAGAGCAGGTTCTGGACGGCCTCCTTGCCAAGGTAGTGATCGATCCGGAAGACGGCCGGCTCGGCGAAGACCTGGTGGATCACCCGGTTCAGGGCCATCGCGGAAGCGAGGTCGTGCCCGAACGGCTTCTCGACGATGATCCGCGCCCCGGCTGCACACCCCGACGCCTCCAGACTGGTGACCACCTCGCCGAACAGCGCCGGCGGGACGGCCAGGTAGTGAAGCGGATGACGCGCCTCGCCCAGCTCCCGGCGCAGGGCGTGAAACGTCTTGATCTCCTCGTCGGATCCCTTCACATAGCGCAGGTGGTCGGTCAGGGCCGTGGAGGCGTCGGCATCGGTGAAACCGTGTGCCCGAAGGCTTTCGCGGGCGCGCTCCCTGAGGCTTTGGAGGTCGCCCGACCGGGCCACGCCGACGATCGGCAGGTCGAAGCCCTCGTCGCGGATCAGCCCGGCCAGCGCGGGGAAGATCTGCTTGAAGGCTAGATCGCCGGTCGCGCCGAAGAAGACGAAGGCATCGGAACGTCCATCCGGCCGGGTGACGGGGCGAACCTGTGCGACAGCCATGTGCCGTCAGGCCGTGCCTTCCTCGTGGCCACCGAAGCCGAAACGCATCGCGGACAGAACGCGGTCGGCGAAGTCCGCTTCGCCTCTCGACGTGAAACGCTCGTAGAGCGCCGTCGTCAGGACCGGCGCTGGCGCACCGACGTCGATGGCGGCCATGCTGGTCCAGCGTCCCTCGCCGGAATCGGAGACGCGGCCCTCGAAGCTCGAGAGGTCGCCACTGCGCAGGAGCGACTGGGCGGCAAGGTCGAGCAACCAGGATGCGACCACGCTGCCCCGGCGCCACACCTCGGTCACGGCCGGGATGTCGAGCTGGTACTGGTAGAGCTCGGGTGCGCGCAGGGGCGTGACCTCGGCGCTGACCTCGCGCTCGTGGAGCCCCGCGTCGGCGTGCTTGAGGATGTTCAGGCCCTCCGCATAGGCAGCCATCAATCCGTATTCGATGCCGTTGTGGACCATCTTCACGAAATGCCCGGCGCCGCTCGGGCCACACAGGAGATAGCCGTTCTCCGCCGGCTCCGGCTCTCCCGTCCGACCGGGCGTCCGGGGCGCCGCGTCGACGCCCGGCGCGAGAGCCCGGAAGATCGGATCGAGACGCCGCACCGCCTCCGCGGGGCCGCCGATCATCAGGCAGTAACCCCTCTCCAGACCGGCGATGCCACCGCTCGTGCCGCAGTCGAGGTAGCTGATCCCCTTCTCGGCGAGCGCTCCGGAGCGGCGGATATCGTCGACGTAGTAGGAGTTGCCGCCGTCCACGACGACATCGTCTCGTGCCAACAGCGGTACGAGCTCGGCCAGGGTGGCATCGACGGCTGCAGCCGGCACCATCAGCCACACGACCCGCGGCGTGGTGAGCTGGCTCACCAGACCTTCCAGGGAACTGGCGCCAGCAGAGATCGCGCCGTCGGCCAGCAGCCCGTTCACCGTCTCGGCGTGGCGCGCGTAGCCGACGACAGAGTGGCCCGCGCGAAGCCAGCGGCGCGACATGTTTGCGCCCATCCTGCCGAGACCGATCAATCCGATCTGCATCGTCGTCCCCTTCTGCATCGTGGCCGTGTCATGGCACTGCGCCCCGTGGTCCACGAACTGCCTGGCGAGATCCTGACAGAGGTCGACGCTGGGCCCGGGCGATCGTCCGCGGTCGGGCTCCTCGCCCCGCACGGAATGACGTCCCAGCGTGGTGCCAGTGTCCTGTCACGACGCCACTGCGTCATGACGGTCCGTCACCACCGAGAGCCACGACCCGGACACACGTCGCAGGCTTCGAGCGGGTCCCCGACTCGATCCATCGAGACGATGGGTCGCCCGAAACGTCGGCTGTCGTAGCAATTCTCGCCCGGCAGGCCATCGTTCGGGCGACCGACCAGCCGGGTGTCGTGCCATCGCGGAGGGCGAGATGGATCGCCCCTGATGGTGGATCGGAAATCAGTGCGGCGCCGACGGCCGGAAGCCCACGAGCGAGAGCTGCTCGACCGCCCGTCGGCGTGCGGCAGCGGTCCCGTCGTAGCGCCAGCCGAGGAGACGGCTCAGGACCGCCCGGACGAGCGGCCCGATGAGCCGGTTCCGGCGCTCGTAGTCGGCGAAGAGCCGCTCGGCCTCGTCCGGGGGAAGGATGCGATACGCGGGCGCGAAGTGCTGTCGCCCGGTCCACACCTCCTGGGCCAGCCCGGCCTCGACGTTGTGGAGCCAGGCCGTCTTGCGACCCCAGCCCGCGGCGACGACCAATTCGCGCGTGATCGGGTCGTATCGGACGACCTCGAGGACCGTCTCGCGGCGCAGACCTGTCTTGCGGCCCGTGTGGACGAGGAGGAGGAACCGGTGACCCAACAGGACCCCGAGATGGGCGTGGTAGAGATGGACGGGCAATCCCAGGAGCGTGCGCAGCACGCCGCCGGGCGGGGCCGGCTGCGGGACCGAGATGGGCGCGGGCGGCGGGATGACGCCTGCCTCTGGCGGCGGGACCCCGGGTTGTCCCGTCGGAGTGGGCTGAGCGGACGCGGGCTGTGGCTCGGGGGTGGTCATCGCGCAGCCTCCTCACCGATGGTCCAGTGCCATCGATCAAGGGGTAATGATAGCCAGATGGCATCTAATCGTCTATCATCCCCGATGTGACGACGGACAACCTGGCTCGAACGGCTCAGACCTCGTCCGCTCCCGATGCGCTCGCGGAGCACCTGGAGCGGATCGCCGCTGGCGCCGTGGGCATCATGACCCGCGCCCTTGCGCAGGCTGGCTCGGGTTTCGAGCTCACGTTCCCCCAGTGGCGCGCACTTCTCGTGCTGGGCGAGGACCCGGACGGGGCCCGGATCGGAGCGGTGGCTGCCCGGGTCGGGGTCACGCTGCCCGCGACGGGTCGCCTTCTTCGCCGCCTGGAGCGGCGCGGGCTGACGGTGCTCGCAGCGGACGAGCAGGACCGGCGCGCCACCCGTGCCCGCCTGACCGACCGGGGTCGCGCGGTCCGTGCGGCGATCCTGGCCCATCAATTCGCCGCCTTTCGGGAGGTCGCGTCTGCCCTCCATCACCCCGATCGGCTGGACCTGCCCGAGGGCCTCAGGGCCATCGCTGCCGAGCTCGAGCGGTTCGCGTGACGTCGGTCGCCACCCGGCACATCGATGCCGGGCTTCGCTCTGCCCGGCGCCGCATCCGCTCGGCGAACTACCTGCGCAAGTGGGTCGTCCTCGGCGCGCTCATCGGCGTCGTCGGCGGGATCGGCGCTATCGCCTTCTACACGGCCCTTGAGGTCGCCGCCCATCTCTTCCTCGGGGTGCTTGGCGGCTATACGCCGCCGTCACCCGCAGGGGAAGGCGGCGCCCCACTGGTCATCGGCTTTGCCCGGCCGTGGGCGATCCCGCTCGTCGTGGCCCTCGGCGGCCTGATCTCGGGGATCATCGTCTTCCGCTTCGCCCCCGAGGCGGAGGGCCACGGGACCGACGCCGCCATCGCCGCGTTCCACCACAACCCGCGTGGCATCCGGGCGCGCATCCCGCTGGTCAAGCTCGTCGCGTCGGCCGTCACGATCGGCTCGGGCGGGTCGGGTGGCCGGGAGGGGCCGGCGGCCCAGATCAGCGCCGGCTTCGGGTCGTTCCTCGGCCGGCTCCTCGACCTCGACGCGCGTGATGCCCGGATCGCGGTCGCGGTCGGGATGGCCGCCGGCATCGGCGCGATCTTCCGGGCGCCGCTCGGCGGCGCGGTCCTTGGGGCCGAGCTCCTCTACCGCGACGACGTGGAATTGGACGCACTGGTCCCCTCGCTCGTCGCAACGATCATCGCCTACACGATCTTCGGCGCCGTCGAGGGCTTCAGCCCGATCTTCGGCGCCCAGGCTCGCTTCGGCTTCACGAACCCCGTTCAGCTCGGCTGGTATGCGCTCATCGGCCTCGCCTGCGGCCTGGTCGGCCTCCTCTACATCCGCAACTTCTACGGCATGACCACCTGGTTCCACGCCTGGGCGCCACCGCGGTGGCTCAAGCCGGCGATCGCGGGGTTCATGGTCGGTTGCATCGGCCTCGTCATCCCGGGCGTCCTCGGCACCGGCTACGGCTTCGTCCAGGCTGGGCTCGACCGGCAGGCGCTCCTCGCCATCCCGCTCTGGATGGTCCTCGTCCTGCCGTTCGCGAAGATCCTCGCGACATCGCTCTCGATCGGCTCCGGAGGTTCGGGCGGCATCTTCGGACCCGGGATGTTCATCGGCGGGATGCTCGGTGCCGGCATCTGGCGGCTGCTGGAGCCCATTGCGCCGGCGATCCCGGTGGACCCGGCGCCGTTCGTGATCGTCGCCATGATGGCGCTGTTCGGGAGCGTCGCCCATGCGCCCCTCGCGGTGATGCTGATGGTCGCCGAGATGACCGGCAACCTCTCGATGCTCGCCCCGGCGATGGTCGCGGTGGGTCTCGCGACGTTCGTGATCGGGACCCGCACGATCTACCGGAGCCAGCTCGCGACGCGCGTCGACTCGCCGGCCCACCGGTTCCGATTCGCGATGCCCCTCCTCGCGGCCGTGCCGGTGGGTAACGCCGTCCGACAGGCCCGCGTCGTCGTGGGTGCCGACGAGACGGTTGCTGCGGCCTGCGCCATGATGGACGCGGGCGGTGTCCCCGGGGCACCGGTCGTGGGACGAGATGGCGCGGTCGTGGGTCTGGTGGACCTGACGGACCTGGAGTCGCTCCGGGCAATCGTCGGCCAACGAGCGCGTCGGGGCGTCGGCCGCCCTGCTCCGGGAGCCGATCCTCGCTGCCGACGACGGCCTCGATGACGCTTTGGGCACCCTTGCCGACCACCGTCGCTCATGGGCTCCGGTGGCGGCGGGCGGGCGGCTGGCAGGGATCCTCTCGGTCCAGGATGCCATGACCTCGTACCGGACGGCCCTCCACGGGAACATTCGCCAGGTGCGCGGGCTCCGCGCGGGCGGCGTCATCATCGAGACGGAGATCGCCGGTAGGTCCACGCTCGCCGGGCGACTCGTCTCCGAGGTGGCGTGGCCCCGGGAGTCGGTCCTGGTCTCGATCGAGCGGGACGGGGCGCTCATCGTGCCTCGAGGCGACCTCGCACTCCAGCCGGGCGACCACCTGTCGATCTTCGCCACACCGGCGGCCCGGGCCAAGGTCGAAGCCCTCCTCGGTGCCCTGGTCGATCCCGAGCCACCCCGGCCCGACGCCGTCGCCCACCCATCCGCGAAGGAGGCATGACGATGAACGGCCCCCGCGCCGTAACCGTCGAAGCCGCGACCGGGACCGCGACGCACGCGGGCGACACGCCCGGGGCAGAGGTTGCGATCCGCCTCGAGAACGTCGTCAAGACGTACGGCAGCGGCGAGGTCGCCGTCCATGCCCTGCGCGGCGTCGACCTCGAGATCGGGGCCGGCCAGTTCGTGGTCGTTCTCGGGCCGAGCGGCTCTGGCAAGACGACGCTGATGAACCTCATCGGCGGGATCGAGCCACCCACGAGCGGCCGGATCATCGTGGCGGGTCGCGATCTCACGACGCTCGACGACCGCGCCCTGACCGCATATCGCCGGGCCGAGGTCGGGTTCGTCTTCCAGTTCTTCAACCTCGTCCCGGCGCTGACCGCCGCAGAGAATGTCGCCCTGGTGGCCGAGCTCGTCGGAGATCGCGGTCCGGAGTCGTCGCTGGCGGCGCTTCGCGCCGTCGGCCTGGCCGACCGCGCCGACCACTTCCCCGGCGCGATGTCGGGCGGCGAGCAACAGCGGGTGGCCATCGCCAGGGCCATGGTCAAGCGCCCGACGATCCTGCTGTGCGACGAACCGACGGGCTCCCTTGACCTCGAGACGGGCCGCCAGGTCCTCTCGGTCCTCCATCGGACCAGCCGCGCGAACGGCCGGACCGTCGTCCTCGTGACGCACAACTCGGCGATCGCGATGATGGCCGATCGAGTGCTCCGCATGGGCTCCGGCGAGCTGCTCGAGGATCGGCTGCAACCCCAGCCGATCGAGCCGGAGAACGTGGCCTGGTGAGGATCCTGCGGCGCGCCCTCTGGCGCGACCTGCGGGCGCGCCGAGCGCAGTTCCTCGCCGTCGGCGTCACGATCATGCTGGGCGTGGCGCTGTTCGGCGCCTCGTACGACGCCTTCCAGAACCTGACCGCCTCCTACCAGGCGATGTATGAGGAGCTCGGCTTCGCCGACCTCACCGTCTCGGGCGGTCCGGTCGATCGGATCGCGGCGGACGGCGCGGCTGTGGCAGGCGTTGCGGCGGCGACGACGCGGTCGGTCGGTGAGGTACCGATCCGGATCGGCACCCACGACCAGCTCGGGCGCATCATCGGGCTGCCGACGGACGGCGCGCCTCCGGTTGACCGGGTCCTCATGCTGCGCGGTCACGACCTCGACCCGGGCCGGCCGAACGATATCCTCGTCGAGCAGCACCTCGCCAGCGCGCGCGGCCTCGAGCCGGGATCGACGCTGTCGGTCTTCACCTCGGGCGGCTGGCAGATGGTGACGGTGGCCGGCATCGTCGCCTCGCCCGAATACCTGTGGCCGGCCCGTAGTCGCCAGGAGATCCTCACGCCGTCCGACCAGTGGGGCGTGCTGTTCGGACCGGAGTCCCTTGTGGCTGCGCTGCCGCCGGCCGCCGTCCACGCGGAGGCGCTGTTCCGGCTGGCGCCGGACGCTCCGTCGGGGATGCTCGATCGGCTCCAGGCGGTCGCGATAGGCGACGGCGCCACCTCGACGCAGACCCGGGACGAGCAGCCGTCGAACGCCGCCCTCGGTGAGGATGTCAGCGGCTTCGGCGAGCTGTCGATCGCCTTTCCGGTCATGTTCCTCCTCGCGGGCGCCCTCGCGATGTCGGTCCTGCTCGGGCGGATGGTCGCAAGCCAGCGGGCGCAGATCGGCGTGATGCTGGCCAACGGATTCGAGCGGCGGACCATCCTGGCCCACTATCTGGGCTTCGGCCTGCTCGTCGGACTCGCCGGATCCATCCCTGGGGCGATCCTCGGCGGCCTGGCGGCGGCAGCGATCTCGCGGGTGTACACGGGGGCCATCGCGGTGCCGATCACCGTCATCGACGTGCGCCCGCTCACGATCCTCATCGGCCTCATCATCGGACCCCTTGCCGGCGCCGCGGCGGCGTTCGTGCCAGCGCGTCGCGCGGCCCGTACGAGCCCGGCCGAGGCGATGCGCGGCGCCGTGCCCATCGGTCGCGGCGGCATCAGCCTCGCGGAACGTCTCGTGCCACCCCTGCGGTCGCTGCCCACGCGCTGGCGGGTATCGCTGCGGGGGCTGGGCCGCAGCCCGAGGCGAACGCTCTCGACGGTGCTCGGGATCGCGATCGCGACGACCCTCGTGCTCGTGTCGTGGGGGATGATCGACACGACCCAGATCCTGCTGGACCGCCAGTTCCTCGACGTCTCCCGCCAGGACGCGACGGTCTACTTCGCGGCGCAGGTCCCGGCGAGCCAGGTGTCGACCATGCTCGGCGGCCCTGGCGTGGCCGCGGCCGAGCCGGAGCTCGACGTCGCCGGAGCCATCGTCCACGGGAGCGAACGCTATGCGACCACCATGGTCGGGCTGACACCCGGGACGACGATGCACGGCTTCCTGGCGCAGGACGGCAGCACCCTCGAGTTGCCGGCGCACGGGCTGTTGCTCGGCGTCGCATTGCGCGACCGGCTCGGCATCGCCGTCGGAGACGCGGTCGGCGTGGAGGTCGGCGGCTCGTCGTCGGTCAGCCTGCCCGTGACCGGGTTCGTGGACGAGCCCCTGGGAACGTTCGCGTACGGCTCCATCGTCACGATCGCGGGCCTATCTGGGCAGCAGTCAGGCCCACCCACGGTCGGCTCGGCGCTCGTCCGCTACATCCCCGGTGCGGACCGCGCGCAGGTCGCCGATCGCCTGGGCGCGCAGCCGGCGGTCGCCGCGGTGCTCGACAGCCGTGGGTTGTACGACACGGCCCAGTCGTTCATGGGCCTCTTCTACGCGTTCGTCGGGATCATGCTCGTCTTCGGCGCCGTGATGGCGTTCGCCCTCATCTTCAACACGATGACGGCCAACGTCGCCGAGCGGGCCACGGAGCTCGCCGCGCTGCGGACGCTGGGAATGTCGCGCGGGACCGTGTCGCGACTGGTGACCGCCGAGAACGTCCTCCTGACCTTGACGGGCCTCGTACCGGGCCTCATCGGGGGCTATCTGGTCGCGGCCGCGTTCATGGGCTCGTTCTCGAGCGACCTCTTCAGCTTCGATCTCCACGTCCGGCCGACGACGTTCCTCTTCACCGCCCTCGCGATCCTCGTCGTGGCGATCGTGTCGCAGTGGCCGGCCCTGCGAACGGTGGGCCGGATCGACCTTGGCCGGATCGTCCGAGAGCGATCGATATGAGGGCGCTCGGCAGGCCACCTGGGAGTGCCGGCCCCGCCCATCGATGACCGACATCCGCCCACCTCGCGCGGCTGCGTCCTCTGTCCTCGAGGTGACCGACGCCACGTTGGGCGATCTCGCCGTGCTCCGACCGGGCACCCGGAGGCCACGGCGCCGTCCGGCCGCGCTATGCGCTCGGTGCTGACGGACCCGGCGGGGTTGGCGGCGGTCGCGCTTGTCACGGAGATGTCATCACGCCGTCACGGCGCATCGGCACGCTTCGGACCCCGAACCCGCCCAAGGAGCACGACATGCGCAGATCTGGTTCGATCGCCTCCCGCCCCCTCGCCGCCATCCTGCTCGGTCTCGGGATGACGGTGGCCGCCTGCACCCAGCCTGGCGCCAGCCCGTCCCCGACACCCACGGCGAGCGACATGATGGAGGAGCCCTCGGCGAGCGACATGATGGAGGAGCCCTCGGCGAGCGACATGATGGAGGAGCCCTCGGCGAGCGACATGATGGAGGAGCCCTCGGCGAGCGACATGATGGAGGAGCCCTCGGCGAGCGACATGATGGAGGAGCCCTCGCCCTCGGCGCCGTAGCTCGGCGTCACGGATCGAAGCGGCCGGAACGGCAATGCTGTCCGTCGTTCTCTTTGCCTTCGTGGCGGGGATCCTGACGATCCTCTCGCCGTGCATCCTGCCGGTGGTGCCCCTGGTCGCCGGCACAGCAAGCTCGGGCGGCGGGCGGCGGCTGGCCGGCATCGTGCTCGGCTTCGCCGCCACGTTCGTCGCCGTGACCGTCCTGCTGGCGTCGACGCTCGCGGCCGCCGGCGTGACGACCGACCGGCTTCGGCTCGCCAGCGCGCTCCTGCTCGGGCTCTTCGGCGCGACGATCGCGATCCCGCGCCTCCGCCACTGGGTCGAGGCACGCCTGGCCGTCCTGGCGAACCTCGGTGGCCGGCTCGCCGGTCAGACGGTCCGGCCCGGCTTCGCGACCGGGATCATCCTCGGCGCCTCCATCGGCCTGATCTGGGCGCCGTGCGTCGGCCCGATCATGGCGGCCGTCATCGCGGCGGCGATCACCACCGGTCCGTCCGCGGACGCCGCGATCGTGGCGTTCGCCTACGCGGCCGGGGCCGCGATCCCACTCGCCGTCATCGGACAGGCGGGCCGCCGCGCCGTCGAGCGCCTGGGTGAGCCGCGCCATCGCGCGAAAGCGACCCAGGGCCTGGGCGCCCTGACCCTTGTCGCGGCCGTCCTCGTCGTCACCGGTCTGGATGTGCCCGTGGAGACCGCATTCGCGAACGCCCTCCCGGCTGGCTGGGCCGATGCCCTCATCGCAGTCGAACGGCAGCCGGGCCCGGTCGGCGATCCTGGCGTCGTAGATCGTCGGTCGGCGACTGCGATCCCCAGCGGCGAAGCGTCGCTTCCCTCGCCGATCGCGCAGTCACCGCAGGCCCCGGTGGCGCTCGAGGACCTCGGCCCGGCTCCGGAACTGGCCGGGATCACCGCGTGGATCAACTCGGAGCCCACCACCCTGGCATCGCTGCGGGGCAAGGTCGTGCTCATCCACTTCTGGACGTTCGGCTGCATCAACTGCATCCACGTCCAGCCGTACGTCAAGGCCTGGTACGAGCGCTACGAGGACGCAGGTCTCGTCGTCATCGGGGTGCACACGCCGGAGCTGTCCTTCGAGCGAGACCTCGCCAACGTCCGCGATGCCGTCGCGCATGACGGCGTCCGGTTCCCCGTCGCGTTCGACCCAGCATTCGCGACGTGGCACGCATATCGGAACAGCTACTGGCCCGCCTTCTACTTCATCGACCGGGACGGTCGCATCCGCCACGTCCACTTCGGCGAGGGAGACTACGACGGCTCGGAGCAGGTCATCCGCGAGCTTCTCGCCGATCGCGGGTAGGCGTTATGGCCGTCCTCGGCGCAAGGTCAAGCGGTCCACGCTCCGCCATCGACTTCGTGGCCGTTGCAGATGACGGCCCTTACGCCCGAGCGCCCTCAGCCTGCGGATCAGCACCTCATCGGCTGGCCCTCTCGCGCTGCTGGCCTTTGGCCCCGGGGCCCTCTGCTACTACTGGGTGTTCCATTAGTCGCGACTCATCCCTCGATGGCTGTCGGCCTGGGGCCTTGTGGCCATCGTGTCGGTCATGGTGTCCGCCCTCCTTGTCGTGCTCGATGTCCGACCGGCAGACGCGGCAGCGATCGCAGGTTGGTCGAAGCCCTTCGCGATCAGCCAGACGGCCAGCACCATCTCCTGCGCGCCGATGGGAGCCGCCAGGACGAGCTGGGGCATCGAGAAGTCCTCGATGAGACGGGTGCAAGAAGGTCAGCGTCGCCCGGCCCTGACCTTCTCGCCACCCGCGAATCGACCGACGGCGCGTTGCCCGTATGCCGCCCACCCGGCCGGCGACGGCAAGCAGGTGGGCGGGACCCGAGCTCGGCGACAACCGCCAAGGTGGGTGCGATTTTCGAACCTTTTCACCACCCCTCCACTCATGATGAGTGACACGCCCCACCAAAGGGCGGGCGAACCAGGGAGGCGAGAGGGTGGACCGGACGCTCATCGAGGCGGCACGGTCCGGGGACGAAGAGGCATTCGCCTCGATCGCCCGTGGCTCGGCTGATCGGCTCTTCGCCGTTGCGCACCGGATCCTGCGTGACGTCGGGCGGGCCGAGGACGCCGTGCAGCAGACTCTCGTCACGGTCTGGCGGCAGCTTCCGGAGCTCCGCGAGGTCGATCGGTTCGAGGCCTGGATCCACCGGATCCTCGTCCACGCCTGTTACGCAGAGGCAAAGCGAGAGCGACGCTGGTCCGCCAACGTCCGGATGCTGTCGGTCGACGGGCCGGCGACGCCGGACACGAGCCTGAGCGTGGCGATTCGCGACGCGCTCGATCGCGGATTCCGGCGATTGCCGCCGGAGCAACGCGCCGTCTTCGTGCTTCACCACTACCTCGGTTGGCCGCTCGGTGAAATCGGCGAAACGCTCGGCGTTCCGCTGGGGACGGTCAAGTCGAGGCTCCACTACGCAACATCGAACCTGCGCGCGGCCCTCGAGGCCGACGCCCGGACTATCACGTCAGCCTCGCGGGAGCGGATCGCATGACCACGAACGATTTCGACCGGACGACACGGCTGTGGCTCGAGGACGGGCCAACCGAACTGTCCGATCGGGCGCTCCAGGCCGCCCTCGACGAGATACACGTCACCCGACAGCGCCGCGCCTGGTGGCCGGCGCGGAGGTTCTCTTCCATGAATATCGCGATTCGCCTCGCGGCGGCGGTGGCGGCCGTACTGGTCGTCGCCTTCGTCGGCATCAATCTCATCTCACCAGGGAACGGAGGCATCGGAAACGCTGCGGCGACACCCACCCCGACGCCGACGCCGACGCCGACACCGACACCGACGCCGCTCGGGCTAGTGGTTGGCGAGAATCCAAGCTCGGTGGAGCCCGGAACCTACGCCATTGCCGACCCATTCCTGGTGCCGGTCTCCGTCTCGGTGCCTGCTGGCTGGCAGGGGAACATCGGGGGGCCATATTTCGTGCAGCTGGAGCGTCCCTCCGGTTCGGGCGTCTTCTTCTCGCTCTTCGACAAGGTGTACGCCGATCCGTGTCGCTTCGACAAGGGGCTCATGAATCCCCTCCCGGGCCCGACAGTGGACGATCTCGCGACCGCGCTGGCGAGCCTGCCGGGCCTCGACGCCACGACGCCGACCGACGTCACCATGAGTGGCTACCAGGGGAAGCAACTCACCTTGACGGTTCCCGCCAGCCTTGGTGGCGGCTGCACCTTGGCGCCGAGCGGAGACTTCCGGGTCTGGGAGCTTCCGCTGGGCGCGACCAATGACCTGACCCGTGGTGAAAGCGATACGGTGTGGATCCTCGATGTCCGCGGCCAGCGGCTCGTGATCGACACTCCGGAGAAACCGGGCGAGACCGTGCAGGACAAGGCTGAAGTCCAGGGAATCCTGGACTCCATCCGCATCGCGCCACAGCACTGACCACCACCGAGGCCTCTTGAAGGAGCAGCCGCGGTAGCTGCCCCTTCTAACCCTCGAGGGCATTACCGGTCCCACCCGGGGCGAGACAGAGGCGACCAGCTTGCTTTCGCCGGCGAGCTGGTCGCCTTTCTCCACAAGCTCGGTATCGGCCGACGGGCCAAGCTCGCGCGTGCCCTCGTCGCGGGACGACGGCACCATTTCGTAGGGTCTTCCCGACTATCGCGATCCGGCGGTCGCTCGTAGGGTCCTCGTCGTGGATACGACGCACGTCGTCGAATGCTTCTGGCCCGGGGTCGACACGCCCGGGGTCGACACGCCCGAACTCGACGAGCTCGATTCGCGCGTCACCGAGACCGTCGCGGCGCTCGACCGGGAGGGTGTCCACGTCACCGGGCCGCCGTCCCATTCGAGCGGATCCACGAAGGCGTCCACGCGGCCCGGACCCAGGGCCTCGGGGTCCCCATCGCTCAACCGGACCCCCGCCGCTCGGCGGCCGAGGGTCCCAGCCCAGGAGGTTCACCATGTCCCGCGTCCGGATGATCAGCGGACTCGCTTCGTGCGTGCTGCTCCTCGCAGCCTGCAGTTCGTCGGTCGGTGGATCCGCGACGGCAGCTCCGCCGTCCGCGGCCGCCCCGTCGACGCCGGAGGCGTCCAGCGCCGCCACGGCCGAGTCCACGTCGATCGACCCGTGCACGCTGGTCACGGCCGGTGAAGCGTCGACGCTGACGGGCTTGAGCTTCCCTGTGAGCAGCGCATCGACGCTCGCGGGCTTCGGGATCTGTACCTACGGCGAGGAAGGCAACTCGTTCGTCGTGGAGGTGTCTGTCGCGCCCGACCCGGCGACGGCGAAGAAGGCGGAGGAGCAGGCGATGGCCCAGGCCCAGAACGACCTGCCGGTCGCCTTCACGATCACGCAGCTGCCGGCCTTCGCGCCGGGCGTCGATGCCGTCATGGCCCAGTTCACCGGGTCGCTCCAAGGTTCGGCTGTGTCGGCCGTGGGGATCTACCTGCTGAAGGGGGCCGTGTTCTTCGACATCACCGACGTTGCGATGGGCGGCCCGGCGCCCACCGCCGCCGCGATGCAGGCACAGGCCGTGGTCAGTCTCGGACGCGTGCCATGAACGAACCCGGAGGTCGCGGTTCGTAGGATTCCCGCGCGCCGTGGGGTCGCGAGGTCGTTGACGGGGTGCTCAAGGCGGACGGACTGCTCGTCGAGCGCGCGATCCGCCCCACGATGACCGACCTCACGTTCCCGGGCTTCCGAGGAGCGGCGCGGCGAGCGTCATCGGGCCACTGGGCACTCGCGGTGGGAGGCACGGTTGCAGCCGTGGCCCGCCAGCCGCAGAGTGAGCGGGTCGTGGACACCGTGATCGGCCGCTCCGCGGAGCTGGCCGCCCTGGACTCACTGCTGGACCACCTCGAAGTGGGGGTGGGCGGCCTCTGGCTGGGAGGCGAGGCCGGGATCGGCACGTCCACCGTATGGCGGGAGGGGGTCCGACGGGCGAGCGAGCGCGGCTTCGGCGTGCTGGTCGCGCGCCCGACCGAGGCCGAGGTCGCCTACGCGTTCGCCGGCCTCGGCGACCTGCTCGCAGACGTGGACGATCCGGTGAGGGCCGTGATCCCGGAACCGCAGCGGCGCGCGTTGGAGGCCGCCCTGCTCATCACGGACGCACCCGAGGATGGGATCGATGAGCGTGCGATCGGGGCTGGCCTCCTCTCGCTGCTGCGCGCCCTTGCGCAAGATCGACCGCAGGTGATCGCTGTGGACGACGTCCAGTGGCTCGATCTGCCGACTCGACGGGCGCTCGCCTTCGCGGCACGCCGGTTGCGGAGCGAGCGCGTCGGGTTCCTGCTGACCGCCCACACCGGCGACCCGTCGGATCCGTCGCTCGACCGCGCCCTGCCCCCGGATGCGGTGGAGCGGCTCGAGCTCGGCCCCCTCAGCGTCGGGGCGCTCCACGCCCTGTTCAAGGAGCACCTCGGACGGTCGTTCTCGCTGCCGGTCCTCGGCCGCATCGCCAAGGCCTGCCGCGGCAATCCGCTCTACGCGCTCGAGGTCGCCCGCGAGCTGGAACGGGCGCCGAAGGCGAACCCCGGTCTGCCGGTCCCGGCGGCGCTCGGCGCGCTGGTCGACGCACGGCTGGCACGGCTCCCGGGGGCGACCAGGGAGTCGCTCCTTGCGGCCGCCAGCCTCGCCCGCCCGACGGTGGAGCGCATCGGGCCAGCCGACTTCGCTCCGGCCATCCGTGCCGGGATCGTCCGGATCGAGGACGGCGAGGTTCGGTTCACGCACCCTCTCTACGCCTCAGCCGTCTACCGGTCGGCCAGCGATCGAGCGCGGCAGGCGATGCACCGGAAGCTGGCCGCCGGCGCGACCGAGCCGGAGGACCGTGCCCGCCATCTCGCCCTCGGCTCGCCCACGGCGGACGCCGGGGTGGCCTCGCTGCTCGATGAGGCCGCGGAACGAGCGATGGCCCGCGGGGCCCCCTCGACGTCGATCGAGCTGCTCGAGCTGGCGTTGCGGCTGACGCCGGCCGAGGATGATGAAGGAGCGCTCCGGCGGACCGTCGCGTTGACCCGAGGCCTCTTCGACACCGGCGATGGCGCCCGAGCGGAGGCGATCCTCGACCGAACGCTGGAGACCGCACCGCCCGGACCTCTGCGGAGGGAGGCGATGGTGCAACTCGGCTGGTGGCTCACCGAGCGCGGCGACTGGGCGGCCGGAGTGGGCATGATGGAGGCGGCGCTCACCGACGAGAACGACCCACGAGCCGCGGGCCGCACCGAGGTCATGCTCGCGGAGGCGTATCGCTTGAACCTGCCGGTCGCGAGGCAGCATGCCGGACGCGCCCTGGAGCTCCTCGATCCGGGCATCGACCCCGGGCTGTACTCGAAGGCGTTGCAGCTGGCGGTCGAGGCGCGTCTCCTGTTCGGCGACGGCGCCGACAGCGAGGGGATGGCCCGAAGCCTGGCCCTCCAGGACCGGGCGAGCGGGACCTGGGAGGTCAGCCAGTTTGCGGCTGGCTGGGCCCGCGGGATGGACGATCTCGACGCCGCCCGCGAGCGCTTCAGCCGTTTGATCGACGTGTACGAGGAGCAGGGGCTGGACAGTGAGCTCCCGGGCACGCTCGGCCACCTCGCGACGGTCGAGCTCTGGAGCGGACGATGGCAGCGGGCCGAGTCCCTCGCGCGGCGGGCACGCGAGCTCGCCGACCAGACCGAGTACCCCGTGTCCGCCTGCCTGGCCCGCTATGCCCTCGGTCTGGTGCTCGTCCAGCGCGGCGAGCTCGACGAGGCGAGATCGGCGGCGAACGCCACGCTCGAGGTGTTCGCGGACCGACCAGCGCCGATCCTCGAGACGCAGGCCCGGATCGTGCTGGGAGAGGCTGACCTGTCCGCCGGCGACGCGACGGAGGCGCTCAACCACTTCGAACGCGCCGACGAGCTCCTTGCATCGATCGGCTGGCGCGAGCCGTTCCACTTCCGGTATCAAGGGGATCAGATCGAAGCCCTGGTCCGAGTCGGGCGCCTCGATGACGCTACGGCACTCGTGACGCGCCTCGAGGAGAGCGCGGCGAGGATTCCCAGGCCGTGGATCGCAGCCGTCGCGGCCCGCGGCCGGGCCATGGTCCTCACGGCCGAGGGCGAACCGGAACGGGCTACCGAGGCGTTCGATCGCGCGCTGCAGGCGCACGAGGTGGCTCCTAGATCGTTCGAGCGGGGGCGGACCTTGCTGGCCATGGGCCGCATACAGCGTCGGGCACGGCAGAAGCGACTTGCCCGGACCTCGCTGGAAGCGGCACTTGGGGTGTTCGAAGAGCAGGGCGCCCTTGGCTGGGCCGAGCAGACACGCGCTGAGCTCCGACGCGTGGCGACGCGGACGACGCCGGCGGACCTGACGGCGACGGAGCTGCTCATCGCTCGCCTGGCAGCCTCGGGCCTGACCAACGAGGAGATCGCCGATCGGGCGTTCGTCAGCCCCAAGACCGTCGAGGCGAACCTCGCACGGGCCTACGCCAAGCTCGGCATCGGCCGTCGCGCCCAGCTCGCGCACGCGCTCGACGAGCGGGAAGCGGCGGCGATTTCGTAGGGTTCCCCCGACTATCGGGATCCGTCGCCCGACCGTAGCCTCAGCGCCGTGGACACCACCACGTATGTCGTCGAGTGCTTCTGGCCGGGGGTCGATACCGCCGACTTTGACGCGCTCGACCGGCGCGCGATCGCCGCGGTCGCCGCGCTCGACGGGGAGGGGATCCTGGTCGTGTACCGCGGCTGCTGGCTGATTCGCGAGGACGAGGTCGTCCTCTGCTTCTTCACCGGGACCCGGACCGACGTGACCGCTGCCGCTCGACGGGCGGAGATCCCGTTCGAGCGCATCCACGAGGGCGTGCACCCGGCGCGCGCCCCGGGCGTCGCCACCCCCATCGATCAGGCGGATCACGACCGGGCGACGGTCGAGGGTCCGGCACCAGGAGGCTGACCATGCTCCGTGTCCCGAGGCTCGTGACTCTTGCATCATGTCTGGTCATCGTGGCCGCCTGCAGCTCCTCGGCGGGCGGCTCGGCGTCGACCGCACCATCGTCCGCTCCCGCAGCATCGCCGTCGGCCGCCGCAGCGACTGGGACCCAGGCGGTGAGCGGTAGCGGTGCCCCGCCTTCGGCGTCACCGGCCGGCGGTGGCGGGGGGAATGCCACCGGGACTCCGGTCTCCTCGGCGACTTCGTCCGACCAGGCTGGCAGCAGCACAGGACCGACGCTGCTCGCGAACGTCTGCGACATGCTCGACGTGCCAACGATCGACTCGGTCACAAGCCTTTCGGTGAAGGCAGGCAAGTCCATCGCCGCCGACCCGAGCCGAGGTGATCTCGGCAGCTGCCTCTGGGCCGCAGGGACAACGACCGGGGTCCAGATGACCGCTCATTCCGAAGAGCGGATCAAGGCGCTCCTCCTCGCTCCTGGTACCGACGAGCCGGGAGTGGGGGTGGCGGCCAAAGGCCGCACGGCAACGATCAGCGGGATCATCCACGCCAGTGTTGCCGTCGACTTCGGGACATTCGGCGTCCAGATTGTCACCGATTCGCCCGCCGCCACGCTCGCGATGTCGGTCGCGCTCGCGAAGGCGATCACGTAGCTCGACCCCGGACTCGACCGTTCGACCACTACGCCCTCGACGGTCTGCTGGCCGAGTTCGGCACGGCGCGTCCAGCCGTCCTCCGCGAACGCGGCCCGGCCTACGAGCGTCGCCGCCCGAACGAGCTGTGGCACATCGACATCAGGGGCCAGTCCTTCCTGAGCCGCTCGGTGCGTCACCGACGTTGCGATGGGCGGCAAGGCGCCCATCGCCGCCGCGATGCAGGCACAGGCCGTGGTCAGCCTCGGACGTGTGCCATGAACGGACCCGGAGGGCAGACCGGAGCCTGGCCGGCTAAGACTCGGGGGATACGACCGTCCCGACGATCGCGGGGCCGTAGGTGTCGTACTTCGCGTGGTGGGCCACCGTGACCCCTGCCGTGGGCGGCACGGTTGCGGCCGAGGCCCGCCAGCACGTCAAGCTCGGCATCGGCCGTCGCGCCCAGCTCGCGCACGCGCTCGACGAGCGGGAAGCGGCGGCGATTTCGTAGGGTTCCCCCGACTATCGGGATCCGTCGCCCGACCGTAGCCTCATCGCCGTGGACGCCACCACGGATGTCGTCGAATGCTTCTGGCCGAGCCGCCGAAAGACGACCCGGCTCGCCGCGTTCCTGATCGCGCTCACGCTCCTGGCGACGGCGTGCGGGAGTCCGACCGTCCCATAGCAGGCGCCCTCGGCCTCGTCGTTCGGAGGCGTGGCATCGCTCGCGCTCGACGCCTGCGACCCCGATGGATCCGTCGCCTGCGACCAGCAGGCGGCCTTCCTCTCGATCCCGATCGTGGACTCGGATCTTTCGCTCACGTGGTCGAGCCAGTGGGCGTCGGCCCGCCGGGACCGGCCGGCTTGGGACGCGTCCCCGCTGGGCCTCGGCGGCTGGTCCATCGACGTGATCGAACGATACCTGCCGGCCAGCCGGGCACTCGTCGCCGGCGACGGCGCGTGGCGGGTCGTCGACCCCTTGCGCCTGGCGTCGGGCGAGACGGCAGTCCCGAGCTTCGACGGCACGCTCGCGTACGTCTTCGACGCCGCCGGGCGGCACGTCCGGACCGTCGACGGGCATCTCGGGACGGTGCTGCTGACGATCTCCTACGACCCGGCCGGCCGCCTCGCCAGCGTGGACGGGATCGTCGGCCGTCAGCCGGCACACCTGGAGGTCCAGCGCGCGGCCGACGGGCGTCCTCGGACGCTCGTCGGGATCGACGGTGGCACGACGACACTCGACGTGGACGCGACCGGCCGACTCATCGCGGTCCATACTCCGGTCGGATCGACGACACAGGTCGGCTGGACGACGGGCGCACTGGTGACCTCGGAGACCGATCCGCTCGGCGGCGTGACCCGGCTGGCCTACGACGCCGAGGGACGCTTGAGCTCGGCGACGGATGCCGACGGCGTCGTCACGACATGGGCGCGCACGGAGCTGGCCGCGGGGCATGAGACGAGGGTCTCCAGCGCCAGCGGCCGCGTCACGACCTATCGCACGGAATCGAACGGCGGCGGGGTTCGTCGGACGGTGGTCGGTCCCGACGGGGCCACCACCGTCGAAACGGCCGATGCGCAAGGCGGACGGACGATCGCGTACGCGGACGGGACGTCGGTGACCATCGGAGCGGCGGGGAGCATGGCCTGGGGCCACGCCGCGCCGCTCCTCACCCCTGTCGTCGAGACGCGCTCCGATGGCGTGACGTCACGGACCGAGCGGAGCGAGCAGGCGCAGGAGGTCAACGGCTCCCCGTTCCACACATCGGGCTCGGTCACGACGACGGTCAACGGCGAAGCCTGGGTACAGACCTTCGACCCGACTGGCAGAACGGTCACGCTCACCGACCCCGCCGGCCGAAGGACGACGGAGGCCTACGACGCCGGCGGGCGGCCGACCTCGTGGACCGGCCCGGGGTCCGCCCCGTTGGCCTTCACATACGACGCTCAGGGTCGCGTATCGAGCGAGACGGTCGGCGCCGGGATGCTCGCCCGGAGGACCCGCTTCACGTGGGACGTGTCCACCGGCCGCATCACCCTCACTCGGCCCGACGGGAGCAAGACGACGCTCGCGGTCGACGCGAACGGCCAGCCGACGGGCACGACGGCCGCCGACAACTCGACCGTGCTTGAGATGACCGACGCCGCCGGGCGCCTCGCCCAGGTGGGGTCGCCTGGCGGGCTGAGCTTCACCCTCGGCAGCAGCCCGGCGGGACGGCCGACCGCCTTCCTGCCGCCCCCGACCGCGACCGACGCGTCCGTCGAGACGACCCGCTATGACGCAGACGGCGAGCCCGTGATGGTCTCGGGTCCGGGCACGCGGGCGATCGGCATCAGCTACGACACCGCGGGCCGTCTGGCCGGCTGGACCTTCGACCAGGGTACGGGTGCAGCCTCGTACGACCCGACGTCGGGGCTCCTCACGAAGACCGCCGATCCGGGTGGGGTCTCCACGACCTATGGATACGCGGGCGTCATGCTCGACAGCATCGCCTGGTCGGGACCGCTCAGCGGATCGGTGAACGTGACACTCGATGCGAACGGGCGCCCGGTCGCCGAGACGGTCGACGGGGCCGACAGTCTGCCGCTGACCTTCGACGGGGCAGGTGCCCTGACCGGCATCGGCGGACTGTCGCTCAGTCGCGATCCGGCGAGCGGTCTCGTGACCCACTCGGCGCTCGGAGCGGTCATCACCGACGAGCAGTACGACACGAGCGAGCGGCTCGTTCGGACGATGACGAGCGCCGGCGGCACGGTCGTCCGGGACGTGCGGTACACGTACGATGCCCTCGGACGGATCGCGAGCGCGGCCGAGACCGGCCGCGACGGGGCGACGAGCACGACGACCTACGCCTACGACGGGGCCGACCGGCTGGCCGATGTCGCGGTCGACGGGCGGACCGTGGAGACCGACACGTACGATCCGGCCGGCGATCGGACGGCGGTCTCGGGTCCGACCGGCACGACGAAGGCGACCTACGACGTTCGCGATCGGCTCCTCACGTGGGGCGCCGCGACCTACACGTGGGCCCCCGACGGAGCCCTGGTCGCGCGGACGGACGCGAGCGGCCGCGCCGCCTTCACCTACGACGACCTCGGCGCGCTCCGCGCCGTCTCCCTCCCGGACGGCCATGCGGTCACCTACCTCGTCGACGCGGCCGGGCGGCGGGTCGGGCGGTCCGTCGACGGGACCCTGGCACAGGGCTACCTCTCGGACCCGGCCGGCCATGTCGTGGCGCTGACGGACGGAAGCGGTGCCCTGGTCGCTCGCTTCGCCTACGACGACCTTGGCCACCTCGCCCTGATGGAGCGCGGCGGGACGTCCTACCGCATCCTGACCGACCCGGTCGGCAGCCCGCGCCTCGTCGTCGATGCGACGATCGGAGCGATCGCCGACGCCATCACCTATGACGCGCGGGGTCGGGTCACCGCCGAGACGGTCCCCGGCTTCATCCCGTTCGGCTTCGTCGGGGGACTGCGCGACCCCGCCACTGGCCTGGTCCACCTGGGCGTCCGCGACTACGACCCGGCCACCGGTCGATGGACAGGCCCGGACCCACTGCGGTTCTCCGCGGGCGACCCGAACCTCTACCGCTACGCCGGGGACGACCCGGTAAACGCGTCAGACCCATCCGGTCTGCGGCCGATCCCTAACGACGACGACATCCTGGGGGATCCGATCGGCTGGTCCGACCCGGCGGGGACGCAGCCCACACGCGCAGGGGCCGACTCCAACGCCGGGAGCTCCTTGGCTGACCCACCGCTCGTCATGCTCACCGCCCCGATCGTCCGACCTCCTTCGGCCAGCAACCCCGCGGGTCCACCGGCTTCCGGGCCGGGCTCTCCAGGGCCGCCGCCGTCCGGCAGACCCGAGGGCGGGTCTCCCCCGTCCTGGTCATGCACGGGCGCCTCCTGCACCGGCCCGGGCGGGCAGGGCTCTTGCGTCAATGGCTCGTGCGGGAGCGGACCCCGCGGCTTCTGGTGCAAGGCAGAGGTGTGCTCCGGCCCGGGTGGCCTGGTATGCGTTGGATCTCAAGGGTCCCCCTGTTCGATCGGGGACACGCACCTGTGGACCGCCGACGGGGTGCACCTCGACTTCCAGGCCGCCGGGGAGTTCGTCGCCCTGCGCTCGCGCGATGGGCGCGATGTCGTCGAGGCACGACAACGATCGCTCGATGGGCTGCCCGCCGTGACCTTCAACACCGCGGTCGCCGCCGGCGTGGCCGGCGACCGCGTCGGGATCTACGCGAAGGAGTCTTCGTCCCTCGTCGTCAACGGCATGGCCGTCGATGCCGTAGACGTCCAGGAGCCGCTGCCCCACGGCGGCACCCTCGAGCGCCACGGCGGCGGCGTGACGATCGGCTGGCCGGACGGCAGCCGCCTCGTCGTCACGCAGGTGTTCGACACGCTCGACTACGGCTTCTCGCCCGGTCCCGCTGTCGGCCCGACGCTCCAGGGCCTGCTCGGCAGCGCCGACGGGAACCCGGCGAACGACCTGACAGCGCGCGACGGGACCGTCCTCGCCACGTCGGACCCGGCCTTCGCGACCAAGCTGTACCGACAGTTCGGAGACAGCTGGCGGGTGCAGCCCGGTGAGTCGCTCTTCGACTACGCGCCGGGCGAGAGCAGGGCGACCTTCACGGATCTCGCCATCCCATCGTCGACCATGACCGTCGAGTCGCTCCCGCCATCGGCCCGGGCAGACGCGGAGGCGATCTGTCGCGCCGTCGGCATCGTGACCCAGCCGCTCGTCGACGATTGCACGCTCGACGTCGGCGTGACGGGCAACCCGGGGTACGCAGCGGCCGAGGCGGCGATCGCCGCCGCAGGAACCCCATTCGCCCCCGCTCCAGCGACGAACCCGAGCGAGAGTCCTGCCCCGACGCCGAGCGCGCGCCCCTCCCCCACGCCCTCGCCGACACCGCCTTCCTCGAGCCCGGGCCCGCTCACGCTCGGCCGGGAGGTCTCCGGCGCCATCGTCACCGCGAAGCAGCGCGACGCCTGGACGTTCCCTGCGACCGCCGGTGCGACCGTCTATCTCCAAGCGCAGGGATCGTGCGTTCCCGGGCTCGAATGGCACCTGGAGGCGCCCGGAGGTGGCGTCTTCACCTACAACGACACCTGCCACGACATCGGCCGGCAGGTCCTGGGTGACGCCGGCGCCTGGACCGTGAGCGTCTCGTCGCCGACCGGCACGACGGGCGGCTATGCGTTCACGGTCTGGTCCGTCCCCGCGACGATAGCGAGCACGATCAGCCTCGGGCAGACGGTGACCGGCTCGGTGGCAGCGATCGGCGAGTGGCATGAGTACACCTTCGCCGCGACTGCCGGCGAGATCGTCGATCTCAAGGCCGGGGGGACGACGGCGCAGCGGACCTGCTCGGCCGGTATCGAGTGGGCGCTCGTGCGCCCCGACGGCGGGACCCAGACGTACGGCCCGACCTGCGACGACATCGGACGTCAGGTGCTCCGTGTCGCCGGCACATGGGTCATCCGCGTCTCGCCTGACGCGATCGCGACCGGGTCCTACGCCTTCTCGGTCCAGCCGGGTTCGTGACTTGGAGGGACGATGCACGCTCTGATGGTCAGGGTCGTCGGCGGGATCGTGTGGAGTTGACCCGATTTGGTGGACACACCACATCACCGTGTCGAATGGTCATTCTGACCGGGCGAGAGGGATAGGCCCGAGACCACCGGCCGTCCGATCACCATGCGCCTCGCCGAGCCGTTGACGCCGCTCGAGCTGGTCCGCGGCGCATGACGCGCCGGTCGTCCCGCCGCCCCGCCGACGCGCGACCGAGCGCGAGGTCGGCGTAGCCTCGCCCGGGCCGCCGATCGAACGAAACGTGTCCGCGGCGGGTCAATAGACAGGAGTGGATGCGACGATGACGCCTCGCGACGGTGACGCCCCCAGCGTGGTGGCGACCTTCGAGGGACTCGTCGGCCCGTGGGTGAACGAGATGTACCGTGCCGCGGCGGCGATCGTCGGTGAAGCAGATGCCCGAGATGTGACCCAGGAAGCGCTGCTCGACGCATGGCGCGGATTCGCCCGGCTCCGCGACCCAGAGCGGGTCCGGCCATGGCTCCATGCCATCGTCGCCAACCGCAGTCGCAAACACCTGCGTGCGCGCCGCAGTCGACCGCGCCTCGTGCCCATCGGCACCTGGCCGGAGGACATGGTGGATGACCGATCGACCGCCCTCGCCGAGCGTGACCGGCTGGATCGGGCGTTCGATTCGCTGCCCGCTGACCAGCGCATCGCGCTAGCGCTGCATTACGCGCTCGACCTGTCCGTGCCGCAGGTCGCGGCCGTGCTGTCGGTGCCTGAGGGGACGGTCAAGTCGCGCATCCACGCCGGCGTGGAGCGGCTGCGAGCAGCGTTGGCGGCGGAGGACGAGCGGTGAGCGACGAAGAGCGCATCCGCGCCTACATCCGGGGGCGGGCCGACGTTCCCGTGCCCGACGATCTGCGTTGGCCGACCCCGGCATCGGGGCCTCGGCGACGGCGGGCCATCGGGTCGGCCGGCGTATGGGGGGGGCTGGCGGTCGCCGGGCTCGTCGTGGCCGTCGTGGTGATCGGTGTCTTCTTGAACCTGCCGACGCCGACCGGACCCGATCATCCCTCGACCCCGCCCGCCAGCAGTTCCGTCCCATCGGAGGTCGCCGGGCTGCCGGTGCTCAGCGTGGCGCATGCGGTCGACCTGCTGCGGTCGGGCGAGCTCGACGGTCAGGCCGTCGCGGTGGCCGGCTACTACGACGCGTTCACCCCACCGTGCCCGTATCCGGGGCGGTATGTCGGCCCGCTCGAGGACTGGTGTCGGTTCGTAGCGTTCACGGACACCCGCGCCAGCGCTCAGCTGTGCCAACCAGAGGGCACCGACGGCGTCAGCTGCAGCCAGCCGACCGGAACGTCCCTGGCGCCCTTCTTCATGACCGAGACGAGCGGGAGCGCGGCGTCAAGGGTGAGCGGGCAGGAGCCGGTCGCCCTGGTGCTCATCGGCCACGCGGGGGACGCTCGGCAATGGCAATGCACCGCCGCGACCCAGGCCGAGTGCGCCAACGCCTTCGTCGTCGACCGGATCGCCTGGGCGGAGGGTGACGACGTTCCGCCGGCGGCTCCACAGACCGGCGACCAACAGTCGGGTTCGGCGGTCACGCCCAGGATGACCCTCACGCAGGTGGCGGCCGCCATCGGGCTGGGCGACGATCTGTTGACGGGCGCGCCGTTCAGGGCCGGCGACATCGCCACCGTTGACCCGCGCTGGAACTTCGCCGGTGACAGGCTCGCGTGGGTGGTGCGATCGCTTGCGCCGGCCGTCGGGTCGGACGCCCAGGGGGCCCGCCCGGAGGTCGTCTGGCTCGTTGACGACGCCACCGGTCGTGTCATCGACAGCCATCCGCTGAAGCTGGGCGCGGACTACCAGCCGGCACGGTTGTGGCAGATGGCCACCATCCACGGGCTCGAGTGCTGCGCGGGCGACGTGGCCGCCTTCTACCGGGTAACCTCAAGCGACGGCTCGGTGGTATACGAGGGCATGGTGCGGGGCGGCTCGTCGGGCGGAACGGAATCCACGACCTATGGAGGCGGATACGGCTCAGGGCCGCTCGTCCTGCCCGCCGGTGCCTACTCCATCACCGCGTGGTTGTCGAGCTACGAGGGTGGCGCGATGGGCACGGCGCGCAACGAGTGCTCCATGGAGGTCACCCTCCGGCCGCTTGACGACCTCGCGCTCAACGCCGATTACCCACCCAGCAAGGCGTGCACCTTCCAGCCCGCGCCATCGCCATCGCCTGACTCGTAGGGTCCGACGCAGGGGCACGGCAGCACGGACGGCGAGCGGGTCTGCCCGACGGCCCTTGACCCGAGGTCGACCCGACCGATAGGCCCGCTGATGCCTGCGCCGCAAACGCAGCTCGGCGCCCCCATCAACTGGCGCTCGTCATACAGGCGTAACTGGACCGGTCCCGCGAACCAGTCTCCCGAGACGATGCTCGAAATCGTCAGGCCCAGCTGTCGGGCGGGCGCCCGACTGGAGGGCAGGGTCGAGTCGACCGCAAGGCGCCCGGATCTGACTGCCCTCGGAGTTCGTGTTCAAGCTGGCGGCGAAGGGGCCGTGGGTCGTAGCGACGCACCGTCACGAGAAGTTCGGCGGCTCAACTGGTCCGCGTCCTCGACATCGAAGTGGACCTACATGCTCCAGTTCTACATGGATCCCGAGGTCTGGGGCTCACTGACCGAAGGAGCGGAACGCCGTGTACCGAGATCACGAGTCATTCCGACGGAGGCAACTTCGACCGCGAAGAGCCCGCCCTCGCTGGTCCAGGGGAACTGCTTGAGTGAGAAGAGGACCGTGGTGGGGTCCGAAGTCCGGACCGTCGTCATGCGCAACCAGGCGCGACGGGCACTCCGGGTCGTGCCCGGGCTGTGCAGCGCGCGTATCCCGGCCCGGCTGACCCCGATGCCGCCCGAACGATAGTCCGACCCTGGCCCGGACTTCCGTTCGGGTGATGGCCGCCCGCCCAGCGCTGACGATGAGCCAACCAGGAGTCCGAGCCTGCAACCGATTGTCGTCTCGAGCTCCGTCGTCGCGTCACCCCGCCTAAGCGAACTCGATGGAAGCGGGCCCCCGACCTGCTGCTCGTCGGCGCCGGCAACGGCTCGGACGACGCTCCGATTAAGGCAGCCGAAAGGCGAGGAGGAAAAGTCGATGAACAATCACGTTGGCAGGCGGCGCATGCTTGTCGTGGCCACAGCCATCTTGGCGCTTTGCGGGGCCACCGGCGTGGCGTACGCATACTGGACGTCAGGCGGCACTGGGTCGGGGACCGCAACCGCGGGTGATGTCGCCAACATCACCGTCAACCAGACGACCGTTCTCACCGCGATGTACCCGGGCGACTCGGCCCAGACGATCAGCGGCAACTTCGACAACCCGAACTCGGGTCCGGTGTATGTCTCGACCGTCACCGCGAGCATCGCCTCGGTCGCCAAGGCGGGCGGCGCCGTGGCCGGAACATGCGACGCAACCGATTTCACGCTCGCTAGCGCCACGACCACCGTCAATGCCACGGTTGTGGCCGGCAACGGAGTCGGCAGCTGGACGGGCCCGACGATCAAGTTCAACGACAAGGTGACCAATCAGGACCAGTGCAAGAACGCAACGGTCACCCTCGCCTACGCGATCCCGTAGCGGGCCTGGACTGGCCGATCGCGGCGCGCTGCCCCGGGCGGCCGACGGCTCGTCAGGGCGATAGGGGAACGTATCGAGAGGAAAGCCGAGGTGTCTGGCGACCCACCCAACGCAGTTCCCGCACGCGCCGACCGGAGGCGCTGGCTCTTGCTCTTGGTCCTGCTGCTCGCATGGGCGGCGATCCCGGCGGCGCTCGTGCTCGGAGGCCTCGAGGCCAGCACGTTGGGCACGCCGCCGGCCCCCAGCGCCACTACTCGGCCAAGTGAGATCCCGCCGCACGCCCAGCTCGGCCCGACCGTGGCTCCAAGCGGCGTGGGTCGTGGTGCTGGAGCGGCCCAGGTTGGCGGATCGGACTTCAGCATCAGCGGCGGCGTCGAGACCCTCATGCCCGGCGCGGAGGCGGCGGTCCGGCTGACACTGGTGAACCCGAACGATGTCCCGCTGTTCGTCACGGGCCTGACCGTCAGGGCATCGGCGGACAGCACTCCCTCCGGCTGCACCAGCGCGCGGAACATTCGGATCACCCAGTCGGACGCGTCGGTCCTCGACCCGATCATGATCCCGGCGCGGGGGATCGTGACCCTGACGCGCGGGCCGCGCGCGCCGCAGATCCTGTTGCTGGACCTGCCCGGCGTGAACCAGGACGCGTGCAAGAACAAGACCCTTGCCCTCACCTACAGTGGCAGCGCTCGTCGGTGAGTGTCACCGTAGCCTCCCGCTTGAAGCAGCACCGTTTGCTGCGGCGCAGGACGTGGCTCTCCCTCGGGGGCGGACTGCTCGTGACGTTCGCGATGGTCTCAAATGTCCGCGCATACTGGACGACGAACGGCGCGGGCACCGGCGACGGGACCGCAGGGACACTTGCGGCCCCTGCCGTGAGCGGTACCGCGGGGCCAGGGATCGTGTCCCTCAGCTGGACCGCCGTCACGCCGCCGGGTACTGGGACGGTTGCGTACTACGTGACCCGTGGCGGCGACGCGGGTGGCGACTGCCCGACGTCCGCCGCTCCCGCGCCGGTCCTCGCCTGCACCGACAGCGGGCTGAGCGCGGGCACCTACACCTACACGGTCACGGCCGTGTGGCAGTCATGGACGTCTGACAGCTCGCCGGCGTTGCCGGTGCTCGTGGCATCGGGGGCGTTCAGCAGGTTCGTGCTGGCCGCGTCGGCCACGACCGTCACCGCCGGTCAGGCCGACAACCTCACGATCACAGCCAAGGACGCGGACGGGAACACGGTTGCGTCCTATACCGGGTCGCACACCCTGACCTTCGCGGGCGCGGGTACGGCCGGCGCCACCAACCCGACCGTCAGCAACGCCGCCGGGGCCCAGGTCAACTTCGGCTCGAACACCGCGATCACGTTCGCGAGCGGCGTCGCGACCGTTTCGGGCTCGACGAACGGCGTGATGCGCCTGTACAAGGTCGAGACCGCGAACATCACCGTCGCCGAGGGCGGCAGACTACACCTCCGGTGCGCTGGCCATCACCGTGAGCGCGGCCGCCATCAGCAAGCTGTCGCTGGCCGCGGCGGCCACGACCGTCACCGCCGGTCAGACCGACAACCTCACGATCACGGCGCTCGACGCATACGGCAACACCGCGACCAGCTATACCGGGTCGCACACCCTGACCTTCGCGGGCGCGGGTACGGCCGGCGCCACCAACCCGACCGTCAGCAACGCCGCCGGGGCCCAGGTCAACTTCGGCTCGAACACCGCGATCACGTTCGCGAGCGGCGTCGCGACCGTTTCGGGCTCGACGAACGGCGTGATGCGCCTGTACAAGGTCGAGACCGCGAACATCACCGTCGCCGAGGGCGGCAGCTACACCTCCGGTGCGCTGGCCATCACCGTGAGCGCGGCCGCCATCAGCAAGCTGTCGCTGGCCGCGGCGGCCACGACCGTCACCGCCGGTCAGACCGACAACCTCACGATCACGGCGCTCGACGCATACGGCAACACCGCGACCAGCTATACCGGGTCGCACACCCTGACCTTCGCGGGCGCGGGTACGGCCGGCGCCACCAACCCGACCGTCAGCAACGCCGCCGGGGCCCAGGTCAACTTCGGCTCGAACACCGCGATCACGTTCGCGAGCGGCGTCGCGACCGTTTCGGGCTCGACGAACGGCGTGATGCGCCTGTACAAGGTCGAGACCGCGAACATCACCGTCGCCGAGGGCGGCAGCTACACCTCCGGTGCGCTGGCCATCACCGTGAGCGCGGCCGCCATCAGCAAGCTGTCGCTGGCCGCGGCGGCCACGACCGTCACCGCCGGTCAGACCGACAACCTCACGATCACGGCGCTCGACGCATACGGCAACACCGCGACCAGCTATACCGGGTCGCACACCCTGACCTTCGCGGGCGCGGGTACGGCCGGCGCCACCAACCCGACCGTCAGCAACGCCGCCGGGGCCCAGGTCAACTTCGGCTCGAACACCGCGATCACGTTCGCGAGCGGCGTCGCGACCGTTTCGGGCTCGACGAACGGCGTGATGCGCCTGTACAAGGTCGAGACCGCGAACATCACCGTCGCCGAGGGCGGCAGCTACACCTCCGGTGCGCTGGCCATCACCGTGACGGGCGGTTACTCGCTGAAGGTCCAGTACAGGAACTACGACGGCGCCACGACTGACAACCAAATCAAGCCCGGTTTGCAGCTGGAGAACACGGGTTCGAGCTCGATCACCCTGAGCCGCGTCACTATCCGCTACTGGTTCACCCGCGATGGCGGTGCAACGACGTTCTCGACCTGGTGCGACTACGCGGCCATCGGCTGCGGCAACGTGACGGAGTCCGTGGTGGCCGTCTCGCCGTCTCGTTCGGGCGCCGATTCGTACCTGCAGGTTGGATTCACGTCGGGCGCCGCATCGCTTGCAGCGGGTGCGTCTGCGGGTGACATGCAGACTGCGGTTCAACAAGACCGACTGGTCGAACTTCAACGAGGCGAACGATTACTCCTACGGCACGGGCAGCAGCTACGCCGACTCCACGAAAGTCACCGCCTATGTGGACGGCGTCCTCGTGTGGGGCACCGAACCTTAGCGCGACCACGCACCGCGATCCGCACCCATCGGGCGAGCCGGGGCTGGACCGCGGAATCTCGTCGGTCATGGCTGCGGGACGGCCCTTGCCGGTCACGCCAGCACCGGGCGACGCCGGATGGTCCACCCGATGCCCGTCTGCGGGCAGTGGCTCGCCGCCTCCGGCCGACGGACGGCCTTCAGGGCGGAGATCTTCGAGTGGCAGATCGCGGCGTTGCTGGCCACAGCGCAGGTCGACGAGGCGGCCAAGGCGCGGATCGTGGGCGCGCTTGGCGGCGAGCCGCCGGCGGTCGTCGCGCGCAAGGTCACCCGCCTGGAGCAGGAACTCCGTACCATCGCTCTCGACAACGCGTTCGGGCGGATGACCGACGCGGTCTACCTTCGACGCAAGTCCGAGCTGGCCGCTCAGATCGAAGCGGCCAGGCGGCCCGAGCCCGCCGCGCACAGAGTGGACCCGAAGCGAGCGCTCGGATATCTCGCGGACCTGCAACCGCTGTGGGACGTCGAGCTGCCGGAATCGCCCAAGCACCAGGGCGTCCGCCACGAGTACGAGTTGCGACGGGCGCAGGCCACGGCGGCCGGCTTCGAGCGACTCGAGGCCTTGGGACCAGTGATCGTCGAGGCGAAGGTATCCGCTGATCGGATGGCCGGCGCCTCTTTGGCGTCGTCGTTGCAGCCGGATCGGGCCGAACTCGTTGGCCAGCACGCAGACGTCGTCCGCACGCTCCTCGATGGCCACCACTCGCGTCTCGCCCACAGCGACATGCCGGAGGCGCGCAAGAAACGACGCCAGAGAACAGCGACCGGGACATTAAGGTGCTTTGGTCGGGGGCGAGAGGATTAGCCCGCCACCAACGACCTTCCGATCACGATGCGCCTCGCCGAGCCTTCATTGCCGCACGAGCTGGTCCACAGCGCATGACCCGCCGGCCATCTCGCCGCCGGACGCGCCACGGATCGTGAGGTCGGCGTGGTCGCCGCGGTCCTCGTCGCTGGCGCCACCATGTCGCCGTCCGTGGGCGTCGGCGCCTCGCCTTCCGCCGCGCCCGCGGCCACCGACCCACTGCTCATCAGCGGGCGCAGGCGGTGCTCTCTCCAAGTGGGCGGATGCGGTGGCCGCCGCCGATGCGCATGAGGCTGTCACCCCGGTCGGCGAGCTGACACGCAAGATCGGCGATTGGGAGCTCGCCGTCGGGCGACAACAACAAGCGCGCGCTCATGGCCGGGATGGTCGTGTCAGTCAACCCGCAGTCCGAGGAGGCGCCGCCCGACGGGCAGGGGGCGTGGCAGGACGGGACGACGACGAAGGTGCCCCTCCTTCCCGGGCAGGAAGCCATCGTTGCGATCGAGTCCACCACGTCAGCGCCCTGCCCCCGACTGCTCGATGCTCCTGGTGACGGCCGCGCGACTGACGTCCGGACGGATCGGGACCTCGCGCGGACCTGCGACCGCGCAATGTGGGAGTTCACCGTGCAGGGCACGGCTGTCAAGGTGACCCGCGTCGCCATCGCCAATCCTGTCGTCGTCGCTCCCGACGAAGTCGGCTCGCAGCTCGGACTGGCGATCGATTCGGCCAGCGGGACCGTCGGCGGAAACGAACTCATCGTTGCATTTGTCGGCGCACCCGATCCGGGGAACATGCCCTGTGGCGAGGACTACACGGCGGAAGCGGTCGAGTCCGATGTCGCGGTCGTGGTCATTGTCGCGCGGCATCCTCACGCGCCGCCCTTCGGCGGGGCACGCTCGGCCGTCAGTGCACGACGCACGGCTGCGGCGACGATGGCCCCGCCTCTCGGCGACCGAGTCGTGCTCGACCTGCAGCAGGGAACCGCGGTCCCGGCCGTCCTAGCCGCCTAGAAAGATCCGCTGGCTCGCTTGCCCGAGCGGGCCCGGGCCACGCGGCCGGACCCCGACGGGGGCCACGACCTCGGACACCGGCCGCCACGCGATCACCGAGGCGGTCATCGAGCGGATCGACGTCCCGGGGGTGATCGACGACACGTTCACGCTGACCGGCCACGGCCTGCCTGGAGGGATTCGGTCGCGCAGGAACAACACACGGGCAGTGCGCAGTATCCGGTCGTTTGGCCGCAGCGCCCGAGGCTGGACACGCGCCATCAGGTCGGGCATCGTTCGGCGAAATGCCGCGCCGACTGGAGGATCGAATGACGCCGGACGCCGTCGAGGTCCTCGTCGTCGGCGGCGGCGCCGCCGGATGCGTCCTGGCCCGTCGACTCGCCGAAGGTGGTCGGTCCGTGCTGCTCCTCGAAGCCGGGCCGGATCTGGGCGACCGCGCCGGCCCCGCGCTCCTCGACGGCTGGCGGAATTCGCAGGAACCCGACTGGACGACCGACTGGGGCTACGAATCGGAGCCTGGAGCCGACGGCAACCTGGCGAGGCTCCGACGCGGGAAGCTCCTCGGGGGAACGTCCTGGCTGACGCGGTTCGCCGTGCGCGGTCATCCAGCGGACTTCGATGCGTGGGCGGCTCGCGGAAGTCCGGGCTGGAGTTTCGCGGAGGTCCTCCCAACGTTCCGGCGACTCGAGGCCGACGCCGACTTCGGCGATGACGCGTGGCATGGGAATGGCCGGGCCGATGGCGATCAACCGCTATGGCAGGCAGCACCGCTCGGCGATCCACGACGCGGCCGTCGAGGCGTTCCGCGATCTCGGCTTCCCGACTGTCGAGGACCACAACGCGCCCGGGGCGGTCGGCGCGGGCCCGATGCCGATGAGCACGCGCGACGGCCGCCGCCTCACGACGCTCCAGGCATATCTGCAGCGTGACGCGCCGTCTGCGTCCCTGAGGATCAACGCAGACACGCAGGTCGACAAGGTCCTGGTCGATCGTGGCCGCGCGCTCGGCGTCCGGCTCGTCGACGGCACCGAGATCGTTGCGGACTCCGTGATCCTGAGCGCGGGGACGTATGGCAGCCCGCCGCTCCTGATGCGATCGGGCGTCGGGCCCGCGGCGCACCTCCGCGAGATGGGGATCGAGGTCGTCGTCGACCTGCCGGGGGTCGGCGCAAACCTGGCCGATCATCCGGGGGTCGATCTCGACGCCGGCTTCAGCGGTGACGCCGCGTGCGAGGTGCTGCGCTACACGATCGCGACGCGCCGGAGCCGGAGCCAGCCCGCAGACGGGCCTCCCGACCTCATGTTCTGGGTCCACGAGCCGTCCGAGGACGACGGCCGGCTCTATCTCGACCCGATCCTCCTCAAGCCCGAGTCGCGCGGGTCCGTCAGCCTGCGGTCGGCGGATCCGCTCGACCCACCGCGGATCGTCCTGCCCGGCCTCCGCGTCGAGCGTGACACCGAGCGTCTGATGGAGGGCTACGAGCTGGGCCTCGCGATCGCCAACCATCCTGCGATCCGAGCACTCGCGGAGGAGCCCGCTCCCGCGACTCCGTCGGGCGCAGCCGAGCTGCGCGAACGCGTCGTCACCAGCGCCTACTCCCTGCCCCATGTCGTCGGGACGTGC
Organism: uncultured Chloroflexia bacterium; assembly: GCA_963764515.1. Taxonomy (GTDB): domain Bacteria; phylum Chloroflexota; class Limnocylindria; order Limnocylindrales; family CSP1-4; genus SPCO01. The sequence goes on from CAVXSS010000001.1 coordinate 896,735, forward strand.
CGGATGGGTCCGTCGCCCGACGCCGGGGATGTCGTCGACGAGGGTGGGCGCGTGCACGGCGTCGACGGGCTCAGGGTCATCGACGCGTCCGTCATCCCGGACGCGCCCTCGGGCTTTCCGCACCTCGTCACCATCATGGTGGCGGAACACCTGGCCCAGCGGCTGTAGAAGCCGCCGTGCGGCTCTGCCGGTGCTTGGCGCCCGACCCCATGGCGGACCTGCTCATCGGCAACGACGTGGGTGCCTTGCCGGCGCGTGGTTCGCCCGTCGCCTACGCGAACCGGAGGATCGCGAGGGCGCCAACGAGCAGCGAGTAGATCGCGAAGGGCAGGAGCGTCCGTGTCGCAAACCAGCGGGTGAGGAAGCGGACGGAGAGGTAGGCGGCGATACCCGCCGCGACGCTTCCCACGAAGATCTGCGAACGGACGCCGTCGCCGTTCGGGCCGAGCAGGTCCGGCAGCTTGTAGACCCCGGCCGCGAGGATGATCGGCGTCGCGAGAAGGAAGCTGAACCGCGCCGCATCCTCGTGATCGAGCCCTCGGGCCAGGCCGGTGACCATCGTGACACCCGAGCGGCTGATCCCGGGCAGGAGCGCCATGACCTGGGCGACGCCGATCGCTCCCGCTTCCCGGAAGTCGAGGGTGTCGAGCCGGCGATCCCCGGCGGGATTGGTCGGGTGGGCTGCCACGACCTGTCGAACCTCGGCGCGACGGCGGACCCACTCTCCGAAGAAGAGGATCAGGGCGTTCAGCACGAGGAACGCCGCCGCCGCGAGGGGTCTCGCGAACACCACCCGGAGCGTGTGCTCCAGCAGGAGGCCGACGAGGCCGGCCGGGATCGTGGCCACGATCAGCAGCCAGCCGAGGCGCTGGTCCGGCGTCTCGATCCGACGGGTCCGCACCGAGACGAGCACCCCGCGCACGATCCGCACCCAGGTTGTCCGGTAGAAGAAGAGCAGCGCCAGCGCCGTCGCGACGTGGAGCCCAACCAGGAACGCGAGGAAGTAGGACTCCGTCGCCGACTGCGCCGCGACGACATCGGTCCAGCCCAGGAACTGGGGCAGGATGACCGAGTGCCCGAGGCTGGAGACCGGGAACAGCTCCGTCACGCCCTGCAGGACGCCCAGCACGATGGCCTGGAGATAGGTCAGCATCGAGGGAGAGAGTAGCCGACGCTCGGCCGGCGCAGGGCTGGCGGGGAAGGCCAGCACGGCCCGGAGCGTCGTCGCCGCCCGCGCGCGAGTCGTCTCATCGAAGGACACCGCCGCCTGATTCCAACCGTCCGAGCCGAGTCGGCCGTCCCCAAGGCCACCCCGTCCGGCCTCGCCCGGGGCCAAGTGGCGGGATATCCCTCCGTTTCAGGCAGCCGCTCCGGTGCTACGGTCAGGTCATGAAGACGAGCCGGTTGACGGTCCTCGCGATCGCGGTCCTCGGAGTCTCCGCCGGCGCCGGCATCGGTGCGGCGGCAAGCGGCTCGGTCGAGCTGGGCTTCACCGACGGCCTGAGGTTTGACGCCACCGGTCAGTCCACGCTGGTGATCGAGTCGGTGGAGCCGGGCGGGCTCGCCGCCTTCGAGGGCCTCCAGCCGGGGAGCACGGTCACGAATGTGGACGGCATCCTCACGACGCTCCCAGGCGAGCTGTTCGCCCAGGAGACCGCGGAGATGACGCGCCCCGAGATCGCCCTTTGGGTCACCCCGCCGGGGCAGCCACTCCCGTCGTCCCAGGACGGGCTCGGCGGTCAGGTCTTCCAGGTGTCCTGGGCCAACGGCAGGTTAGAGGGGAGCGTCCTAGTGCTGCTCGTCGCGGCCCTGGTCTGCGCGGTCGGCGCCCTGTGGCTGGTGCTCCGCCGCGGCGGCGCGGTCGCCCGGCGCGGCACTGGCGCCGCCGTCCTCGCGGCGTCGGCCTCGTCCCTCTTCCTGCTCCCCGCATATCTCACCCTGAGCCCCCTTCTCGTGCTCCTCACCAGCCTGCTGGTCGGGGCCGCCGCCCTCGTCGCGGCGGCGGCGTTCGCAAGCCTGATCACCGATCCCCGCCTGCGCCGGAACGCGCTGCTCTTGTCCGTGGCTCTCGCGTCCGCGGCGGTCGTCGCCGGGGCGGCGGCGAGCGTCGTCGGCATGGAGCGTGGCCCTGTCTCGATCACGCGGTGGGTCCTCGCATCAGCCGCGGTGATGGCGCCCGCGCTTGCGCTTGCACGCCAGGAGCGTGATCGGGCTCTGCGCGAGGCGTCGTCCGGCAGGGTCGGCGCGCTGCTCCGGGGCGCGGACGTCGCCCTCCTCGCCACGCTCCCGGCCGCCACCCTCGCCCCGCTGGCTGCGCTGACGAGCCGCCCGTTCCTGCTCCCACTCGCCGCCTGGGCGCTCGTCGCGATCACCCTCGGCGTCGCGCTTTGGCCCATCGCCTCCGAGGTCAGGCGCGAGGCGCGCGAGCACGAGCTCGTCGTTGATCGGGGCGAGTCGGAGCGCGCCCGGATCGCGGCGGACATCCACGACGACGTCGTACAGGACCTCTCGATGCTGGTCCACCGCCTGGACCTCGCGGGCGCCGCCGACGAGGCAGCCACCGCGAGGCGCGCGATCGACCGCCTCCGCGACATCCTGACCGACCTGCGCCCGTCGGTCCTGGACGACCTGGGGCTCGCCTCCGCCCTCCGGTCGTATGTCGGCGAGGTGGAGGCTGCCGCCGGGCTCACGATCGCCGTGGAATGCAGCGGCGACGAGCGGCTGCCCCGCGAGGTCGAGCTCGGGCTCTACCGCATCGGACAGGAGGCCATCGCCAACGCGGTCCGGCACGGCAGGCCGCCGATCGCCGTGCGGCTGCGGACGCAGGCGGACCGGGCGGAGCTTGAGGTCGACGACGCCGGCCCGGGGGTCGGCGCGGACCCACTTGCGCGCACGGCGAGCCCGGGGCACATGGGCTTCCTCGCGATGACGCAGCGCGCGTCGAGGCTCGGGGCCGCGCTGACGGTGGCCGACCGCGCGGGCGGGGGGACGCGCGTCCGGGTGGTGTGGGAGCACCGAGCGTCGGACCTCGACGCCCTGCGTGCAGGGGTCCCGGCAGGTTGAGCGACGCCCGCGATCAGCCCGTCCGCGTCGCCATCGTCGACGACCATCCCGTGGTCCGGGACGGCATGGCCGCGCTGCTGCGCCAGTCGCCGGGGGTCGAGGTCGTCGGGACCGCCGGGTCGCTCGACTCCGCCGAGCCGCTCCTGGACCCCGGCGCCGTGGACGTCGTCCTGCTGGACATTCGCCTCGGCGAGGAGAACGGCCTCCAACTCCTCGCGCGCCACCGCGATCGTCGACTGCGACCCGCCGTCGTCGTCCTCACGGCGTTCGGCCAGGCCGAATATGCGTCAGCGGCGCACCGGCTCGGGGCCGCCGCGCTCGTGCTCAAGACCGCACCGTTGCCGGAGCTCGTCGCCGCGATCCGCGACGCCGCCCACGACGGCGAGGACCGTGCGACGGCGGTCGGGCCGACGCTGACGGCCCGCGAGCAGGAGATCGTCGGGCTCGTCGTCGACGGGCGCACGAACGACGAGATCGGCGCCTCGCTGGGCATCGCCACCAAGTCGGTCGAGGGCCACCTCAGGCGCGTCTTCGCGCGCACCGGCGTCGAGTCGCGAGCTGAGCTGGCGGTACGAGCGGTGCGCAATGCCTGGCTCGACGTCCCGGCGGCGAGTCGCCGTCGCGGCCCCGACGCACGCTGACCCCGCGCCTCGTCGGCTTTAGCCTCGTCGCGACTCGAGCAGGCGCCTCGCTGCGACCGTGAACTCCTCGTCCGGCGGCGCGCATACCCGAACTTCCGCACCGAGTTCGCGCAGCCGGAGCGCGAGTGGTTCGATGCCTGGCGACCGCCCGGTCCACGGAGCCGCCCGTTTCCTCGAAGGTCACCGTGGTGGCGGTCCCACCGTCATCGCCTTCGCGCACCTCGTCCCGCCCGCGGGGCCTCGTGGTTCCGCTTGTCGGACCGGCGGATCAATGCCCCGCTGCCCAACCGCCGTCGACATGGAGCGTCTCGCCGGTGACGAACGAGGCCTGTTCGAGATAGAGGACGGCCCCGACGACGTCACTGACTCCACCCAGTCGGCCGCTCGGGTTTGCGCGGGCCATGCCCTCATAGGATGCGGGATCGTGCTCGGGCGTCTGGATGACGCCGGGCGCGACCGCGTTGACTCGCACGCCACGCGACGCGAACTCGGTGGACAGGGATCGCGTGACCGCTGCGAGCCCGCCTTTCGTGAGCGACGCGAGGGCAGCGGGTCTCGTGCTGTCGGCGTGGTCGACGAGCGTCGTGGTGATGGTGATGACGTGGCCGCTTCCTTGCGCGACCATCTGGCCGATGGCGCGTTGCGTGATGTGAAAGAACCCGGCCAAGTTCAATGAGATGATCGCAGCGAAGTCGTCGGGTGTGTACTCCGTGAAGCGCTTGCCGACGAAGGTCCCGGCGTTGTTGATCAGGCTGTCGATCCTTCCGAACCGATCGAGTGTTCGATCCACGACCCGCTGGGCGGTGTCGACGTCGGCGATGTCGCCAGCCACGGTCAGGTAGTGCGCATCGTCAGACGGGCGGATCGAGCGCGAGGTGCCGACGACGGCATACCCCGCGTCACGGAACGCGGCGGCCAGCCCCGCGCCGATACCACGTGACGCGCCGGTGACGATGACGACCTTCTGTGGATCGGTCATGGGTGGGTCCTTCACGGCGCGTGACTCGAGATGTTGCTGGTGTTCCTTCGGGCAGTAGTGCCCGCGCGCCAAGGTGAGGATCATCGGATCGTCGCCCTGGAGCTCACTGAGCGTGCGGACCGTTTCCTCGTGATCGGGCAGTGCATAGTCCGGGAACACGCCCCCAGGTGCGATGTCAGGGCGCATGGGATGACGACCCTTCGCTCGCCGATGAACGTGACGTTGCGTTCTGGCGGAGGTGAGCGCCGCGCACGATGAGCACCGGAACCTTTGCCGCACGCAGCACGCCGAGGGACACGCTGCCGAGAAGCGCACTCGCCGCCGCTCCGTGGCCGCGTGAACCGATAACCACGAGGTCGGCGGCGCGCGACTCCCCGTAGGCCACGATCGCTTCGACGGAGGGGCCGGCGAGCAAGGCCGTCTCGGCGACCACGCCCTTCTGGGCAGCCGTCGCGGCCGCATCCCGGAGCACTTCGTGGTCGTGCGCCGTCGGAACGTGCGGGAACGCGGTGCCGGTCTCGAGGGCAGGTGCCACGACGTCGAAGGCGGGCACGACGTGGACGACGGTGAGCTCGGACGCATGTTCCGCGGCCAGGTCGGCCGCCATCTCGACGGCTTCGGTCGCCGCCGGCGAGCCGTCGGTCGCGACCACGATCCTCTGTAGAGGGTTCCAGTCGGACGGATGATGGCCGGGATGGTCGCGAGCTGTCTGTCGCCCTGGGTCAACCGGCGACGGCATGACGAACCTCCTCCACGTAGCGGTTGGCCGCGCGTGACGCTTCTTCCGGCGTGCTTCCGCGTCGTCGCGCGTCGAGGTTGGGGCGGCACCAATCCCACCGGTCGTGCTTGGACGCGCGCTTCCCGGCTGCGTCGTGATGTTCTGCCGTCTCGTGCAGCAGAAGCGCCGGGGTCGCGACGTCCACGGCGGACTCCTCCGGCGTTCGGTCGTTCCTCACCGACCGGGAAGTCGGGTCGTGATCTCCTGTAGCACCCACTCGTTGCCATCGGGATCGGCGAACGATGCGAAGGAGGCATACGAGGCTTGCTCCGGCGCCGAACCCGGTAGCCGCTGGCCGTACTCGCCGGGCTCGCCGTACCGGCAAGCGAATCCCAATTCACAGTGGTACACGTCACTGACTTTGATCCCACGATCCACGAGATCGGCGCGCGCGGCCGCGATGTCGCTCACCGCGAGGTGGGTCGCCTGGGCGCTGCCGGGCGCCGCGGTCGTGAGACCAGTCCCGAACTGGATGGAGCACGGGGAGCCGGGCGGCGTCACTTGCACCAACCGGAAGTCGTTGTCGGCGACGATGTCGGCGTCGAGCCGCCAACCCAGGGCCCTGTAGAACTCGTTGGCCCGGTCGACGTCGGACACCGGGATCACGACAACTTCCAACCTGTAGTCCATGGTCGGACACTCCTTGGACTCGCAACGGGTTCTCATCGACAAATACCACACCTAGCAAGATCGCGCTGGAAGCGATGCTTCGCGCCAGTGCAACACCCTCGGGGCCTCGTCCACCGTTCCAAGAGTGCACGCACGGCGAGCGTCGCCTTCGGCCGCCGCGAGCGCAGGGTCGTTTGACCGACGCCGGCGCAGGCGTGATCCCAGACGGGTCGTGGGCTCTGCGGTCCCACGTCTGCGAGCCGGGCGGTGCCCAACAGGGAGGGCGGCCTTCGACCCACCGAGCCGTCGTTCGGAGTCGAGCGCGTGCTGCGCATCGGACTGGAGCCGCCAGGCGTTCGGTGACTCGGTGACTGGTTCCGAACGATTGCCGGTCGAGGCGCCGCCCGAGACGAGCTCGTGACGCACACCCGCGGTCTCGCCGAGGCACCGCGCCCAGTTGACGGCCGGCACGGCGATGCGGTCAGGCGTGGAATGATTCACCGACGGCGGGTTCGCGCAGACTGATCACCTCCATCGGCTCCTGCCTGCCCTTCAAGTGAAGGATCCGTCGCTCACCGACCGGATCACGGCCCGTCGCGCTCGCCGCGGCGGAGGTCACGAGCACCTCGCCGGCACCGGCCATGGACGCGAGGCGCGCAGCGACGTTCATCGCGTCGCCGACCGCGGTCAGCTCGACGTGCGCCCCGTGGCCAACGGCCCCGAACCACGCGGTGGCCGTGTGGACGCCGATGCCAAGGCGCACCCACGGCCCCGCCGCGGTCCCGTGCCCCGTGACGCGGAGCAGCTCTCGTGCCGTGTCGATGGCCAGGGCGGCGTGCCGCTCCCCCGCGAGGAGCGGCAAGTAGATGGCCACGAGCTCGTCGCCGACGAACTTGTCGACGGTGCCGTCGTGGCCGAAGACGACGCTGCAAGCCTCGGTGTAGAAGCGATCGAGCAGCTCGCGGTACGCGGTCGCCGACATAGACTCCGCGATCGTCGTCGATCCTCGGATGTCCGCAAAAAGCATGCTGCACTCGATCTCCGCGCCGCCGTGATGTTTCGCGAGGTAGGTGAAGCAGGCTGCGCAGTAGCTGGGGTTCTGGTTTGCCCGATATCGGCCGATGAGGCGCATGAGGGGCGCCCCGATCCCACCGAACGGGGCCGCGCAGAATCGGCACCGAGGCCCGCGCGGCACGAGGCTGAACAGGAGTCGGTTGCGGCGCTGGTTCGGATGCCCGACCGTGAGAAAGGCCTTCCAAAAGGCCTCATCGTGGTCGTCCGGACCCGGTTGGCGAGTGCTGCTCATCGCGCGGGTGCATCACGTAGCACCAGGTTGCCGAGCGCGCCCCTTCGGGTGAGCGCAGTGACCATCACGGCAACCGCCGGAACTCGTTCTGGAGGCGGTCCCGCACGATTGGGTCCACCGCACCGAAGGGCTCGTCCATGAGCGTGATCAGCGGGTCCGCCGCCACGACGCGGGCGACCACCACCCGCTGACGCTCACCGCCAGACCGCTGGACCGGATATCGATCCCGGTGCTGCTCGGGGCCGAGGCCGACTAGCTCCAACAGCTCCTCGGCGCGCTCCCCGTAGAAGCGCTTGGCCCGATCGACGTCGGACACCGGCACCACCACGACTTCAAGCTTCAGGTCCACGACTTGAGGAGTATGCAGCCATCGCGCTCGAGTTCGTCGACGGCGGAACCGGCAAGACGACTGCGGACGCGACAGCCGCGACGGCCGCGCTCAACACGAAGGCGACCGCCGATCGAGTTCGGCCTGACGAAGACCGCTGACCGACGGTGGTCGCTACAGCCTGATGAACTGGGACAATTCTCGCCTGCCCCGCCAGATCTCGCGCGTCAATGGAGAGGAGCCGGTGTGCCGAACGACACTGAAAAGCGCCGGGCGATCGAGCAGCACTGGGCGGCCTCCGAAGCCGGCGACGTCGAGCGCGAGCATCGTCTGTACGCGGAGGATGCCATCCTCGACTACCCGCAGTCCGGAGAGCGCTTCGTCGGCCGCGCGACCATCGCCGAGCAGCGGAAGGGCAACCCCGCACACCGCCACTTCAGCGTTCGGAGGGTGCTCGGCACCAATTCGCTGTGGGTGAGCGAGTGCGTGATCACATACGACGGCGTGCCGTCGATCTCGGTGAGCATCATGGAGTTCGGTGGTGATCTCGTCGCGCACGAGACGCAGTACTTCGCGGACCCGTTCGAGGCGCCGGCGGCGAGGGCGCGACTCGCCCAGCACTTCGACCGTGGAAGCTGAGCCGTCTGCGAGAGGGCAGGCCGCGCCGGTGGTGCGACGCCCACCATCCACGTCCCTTGCGTCTTCGCCCGCGGGCGGCGCAGGCGGTCGGAGTCCCGCCGCCCCGCACCCGAGGCGCGTACGCGCCGAGATCCCGCCCCGCGACCTCGCCAACGTCAGCCCGTGTGCGCCCACGGTGGCCCACCTGGCGCGATGAGCCGGCGGGAGGCCACCAGCGCCACCGCCACGCCGGCGTCGCTCACGGCCGCGGGCTCGTCTCGGGGGCGACCCACGTGGACCTCGACACTACGACGCCCACCGCACGACCCCGGTAGCAGTCACTAGGGCGGTGCGTCTGCGCGACGAGATCTCGGAGCGGCGCTGACGCTGACGCCGACGCCGCGTTCCGCCCTCGTCGTCCTGCAATGGGAACGAGTAACCATCCGCGACCCCCATCCGGTCCTGGTTCACGTCCCGTAGATGGGGCGCGGCACCTCACACGGTGATGACGACCTTCCCTCGAGCGTGTCCTTCCTGCAGGTATCGGAGCGCCTCAGGAACGTCCGCCAGCCGATACCTCCGGTCGATCACCGGCCGGACCTGGCCGGCCTCGATGAGCTCCTTCAGAAGGACCACGTCTTCCTTCTTGAAGACCTTCCACCACAACATGAGACCCATCTTCCTGCTCCCGGCCAACGAGATCAGCGGGCCGATCAGCAGGGCACCGAGGATCCGGCTCGCGGGACCGCCGACCATGACGTAGACGCCCCTGGGCTTCAGCGCGCGCCGGCACTCCAGGATCGAACGGTTGCCCGCGAGATCGACGATCCAGTCGTACCGCTGCCCACTCCTCGTGTAGTCCTTGCGGGTGTAGTCGATCACCTCATCGGCCCCGAACCCGCGCACCATGTCCATCTTGGCAGTGCTGCAGACGCCGGTCACATGCGCTCCGAAGGCCTTAGCGATCTGCACGGCGAAGGGGCCCACGTTGCCCGACGCACCGTTGACGAGGACCCTGTCCCCCGGCTCGATCCGCGCCCCTCGCTTGAGGCCCTGCAGGGCCAGGATGGCCGCCTGGGGGATGGTCGCCGCTTGCTCGAAGGTCAGGCTGGCGGGCTTGTGCGCCCAGGCGTCCTCCGGAGCGCACGCGTACTCGGCGAAGGCACCGTAGCCGAACGCGGTCAGGTCCCCGAACACGTCGTCGCCCGGCTGGAACGCCGTCACGTCGGGGCCAACGGCTTCGACCTGCCCGGCCGCGTCCAAGCCCAGGCCGCGGTTCCTCGGCGTGCGGAGCCCGGTGCCCATGCGGGTGAGGAATGGCTTGCCCAGCAGGTAATCCAGGTCAGCCTGGTTCAAGGATGACGCCCGGATACGGACCAGGACCTCGTCGTTCTTCGGGACGGGCTTCTCGACGTCGTCGAGTTCCAGGATGTCGGGCGGGCCGTACCTGTCTCGGCGGATCGCCTTCATCTAGCCCCCCGATCCCGGTAACTTGGCTCCGATGGCAGCACCGATGGCGACACCCACGCCGATGCCAACGGCGACGTTGCCGATGGCACTCCCGATGGCGGCGCCGATCCCGGCACCGAGGGCGACGCATGCCCCCTGGTTCAATCGCTTCTTCTGCACGTATCCATCCTCCTTGGATTCGTTGTCGATGCCACGCCCGGTCGAAGTGACGCGTGTGCGGGTCACTTGAGGCTGAATGGTGGGTATCGATCGGTGACCAGCAAGAATGCGTACGCGTCCACCCGAGGGCTCCATCGACCCACGCCGACCACGAAGTCGAAGAGGGCGCCGGGATAGTGTCCGGTGGCGAGGATGGCGAACCAGGCCACCACGACCGCGAAGATCGCCATGGGCCACAGCACGATGAGTGCGACGTAATGAGGGATCGCCAGCAGCCACTTCACGAGGGGCAGCCAGCGGTTGAGGTCTCGCTGCACGTCGGGGTAGTCAATTTCGAGATGCACGGACTGCTCCTCGTCGGTCGACGGGTAGCGGTCCGTGAGCGCGGCGAGGTGGGCAGCGACCCGTGCTCTGAAGCGTGTCAGTTCGCGGCCGAAGTCGAACCACCAGCGTGGGTACCACTCCCGGAACACGATCATCAGCGCCGTCGCCAGCGAGAGGCCGCCGGAAAGCAGGCTCGCAACGATGGCGATCGGAATGATCCAGATGAGCGAAGGAGCGTGGTCAGCCGGTCCAGCTGCTCGGGGAAGTCGATCTCAAGCCTGGTGGCGTACCGCTCGCCTGGCGTGGTCACGGCATACACCTCGTCAGGCCGTCCCACGGCCGAGGCCGATCACGATCTTGCCCCGCGCGTGGCCCTCGTGCAGGTACCGGATGGCGTCGGGAACCTCGTCCAGCGGGTAGGTCCGGTCGATAACCGGAGTGACCTTGCCCGACTCGATCAATGCCTTCAGGGAGTGCAGGTCCTCGTTCTTTTCCTTCGACATGAACGTGCCCAGCTTCTGGCCCACGAACGGCGACAGCACAGTGGCCCGGAGCTGGCGATCGATGCCGCCGATCCACCGGTCACCCCCTTCGGCTCCCACGATCACGAGCGTCCCCTTTGGCGCCAGGGCGCGCCGCAGCTGGGAGAGGGAACGGCCTCCGGCGGTATCGAAGATGAGGTCGAAGCGCTGCCCGCCCTCAGCGAAATCCTCTCGGGTGTAGTCGATGACCTCATCCGCGCCGATCGATTGGACCAGGTCTACCTTCGTCGTGCTGCAGACGCCGGTGACGTGGGCTCCGAGAGCCTTGGCGATCTGCACGGCGAACGACCCCACGCCTCCGGCCGCGCCGATGATCAGTGCCTTCTGGCCCGCCTGCAGCTTTCCCACGTCGCGAAGACCCTGCAGCGCCGTCGACCCGGAGGTGGGCACCGTCGCGGCCGCATCGAAGCTGAGGTTGGCGGGCATGGGCGCGAGCTTGTCCTCTCGAGCGATCGTGAATTCGGCGAACGCGCCGGCGCCGGTGCCGAAGACCGCATCACCGGGGTGGAACCGGGTCACGTCCTTGCCGACCGCCTCGACCGTCCCTGCGACGTCCGTGCCCCGGACAGCTTGCTTGGGCGCTCGCAGCCCGAACCCCATGCGGATGAGGTACGGCAGCCCGGCCATGATGTGCCAGTCGCCGGCGTGGACGCCGGCCGCGTGGACTCGGACGAGCACCTCGTCGTCGCCGATCCCGGGCTTTTCGATGTCGCGCAGCTCCAGGACATCTGCCGAGCCGTACCTGTCCTGGACGATTGCCTTCATCGTGATCTGGTCTGTCACCGTGGCGGTCATAGGCTTCTCCTTGCTTCCTGCTGGTCGGCCCGAGCGATCTCGGACTGCTGCGCTTGTACGGTGTAACGGTGTCCCTGAGCCGGGACCGGGTGCTGGACGCTCCTAGCTCCTGGCGCCAGGCCCGCGCGACCACGGCAGTCCGAACCCACAGCAGGACCAGGGGCTTGGACAGCGGCCCGGGCGACTCCGCGGAGTGGTGGGCTACTCCTTCTTCCGGGGGAGCTTGCTCACGCCCCAGAAGAACACGCCCATCCCGCTCTCAGGCGGGAACGTAAAAGATGCCCAATCCAACGGGCGTACCCCACAAATCCGGCGACCATGGACTGTCCATCCTTGTGTTCCCCCTTCTTCCCAGCAAGCTCATCCACCGACCCGGCGGTCTTGAACACAACAGCCTTTCGGCCTCGCCCGAGCGATGCGCTCGGCCCCGCGACCATTCGCTCCGAGGCCGGCAGTCACTCCCAGCGGAACGTGCGGCTGGCGATCAACCCGAAGACGACCGTCAGAGCAGCCAGCACGGCCAGCGGCAGCAGCTGCGGAGTCGCACCGACCCATGCGTCTTGGAGTCCCTGGACGCCTGGTGGCGTGAACTCGCCGATTCGGATGAGCAGCTCGGGCAGCATCGTCCGCGGGACGTAGACGCCGCCCAGCAGCAGCACGACCATGAACGCGGGGACCCCGACGGCCGTGGCGACGCCGGCCGACGGCGCGACCGCGGCCAGGAGCAGCCCGAACGCGAGGAGACCCGCCTCCCCGACGCCGAACGCGGCCGCGTAGCCGATCGGATTTGCCGGGATCCGGATGTCGAACGCGAGGTTGCCGACGACGATCAGCAGGACCACGCCGAGGGTCGCCGTCACCGAGTAGACCACGAGCTGGGCGATCAGCAGCCGCCTGGGGTGGACCGGGGTCGTCGAGAAGCGACGCAGGATGCCCCGCTCACGGTAGGTCGTCAGGCGGACCGGCAGGATCTGGAGGGCGAGGATCGCCATGGCGATCACGACCAGCGACGGGGCGAATACGTCGATGAAGCGCAGGCCCCCGAACATCGGGTCCGGGCGGTGAGGCGCGAGGATCACGCCGAAGACCAACAGGATCGCCGTGGGCAGGAAGATCGACAGGATCCAGCTGATCGGCTCGCGCAGGAGGAGCCTGGTCTCGGCGACGATCAGCGCGCGCATCTCGTTCATGACAGCTCCGTGGCCGAGCGGGCCGTCAGGGCGAGGTACGCATCGTCCAGGTTGGCCTGCTCGACCCTCAGGTCGTTGGCCACGACCTGGCGCTGGGCCAGGACCGATGTCACGGCGTGGATGAGGTTGCCGGTACCGGTGACCACGACCATGGGGCCCGCCCGCTTGACGTCGTTCACCTCTGGCAGGTCGGTCAGCAGCCCATCCTCGATCGGCGCCGACGGGCGGAAGCGGAGCGTCTGCTCGGCGTCAAGGCGCGAGATGATCCCGGCTGGCGTGTCGATCGCGACGATCCGGCCACTGTCGATGATCGCGACGCGGTCCGCGAGGCGCTCCGCCTCCTCCATGAAGTGGGTGACGAGGAGCACGGTGACGCCGCGTTCGCGGATCGACTCGATGACCTGCCACGTCTCGCGGCGAGCTTGCGGGTCGAGGCCCGTCGTCAGCTCATCGAGAATCGCGACCTTCGGCTTGCCGACGAGGGCAAGGGCGATCGAGAGGCGCTGCTTCTGACCGCCAGACAGATTGCGGTACTGCGTCTCGCGCTTCTCGGTCAGTCCAAGGTCGCCGATCAGCCTTGTCGGATCCTGCGGATCGGCGTAGAACGACGCGAACATCTCGACGGCCTCGGCCGCGGTCATGCGATCGGGCAGCTCGCTCTCCTGGAGCTGCACGCCGACGAGAGGTCGCAGCCGGTCACGATCCTGCTGCGGGTCGAAGCCGAGGACACGGATCGTCCCGCCGTCTGGCTTGCGCAAGCCGGCGATCGATTCGACGGTCGTCGTCTTGCCCGCGCCGTTCGGGCCTAGGATGCCGAAGATCTCACCCTCCTCGACAGCGAAGGACACGCCGTCGACGGCCACGTGACTGCCGTACCGCTTCCTGAGATCGCTGACTTCGACGATATTCATACTCAGGCCTCCGTCGCGGATCGAGGGAACGCGGTCGACCACGGCTGTCATCGCGCCACCTCGGCGTTGCGACGCCCAAGGACGCGCCCGTCGCCTGCGTGAGCAGATGTGTCACGGTCGGGCGTCCTGACACCCTTCAGCAGCAGCCACGCGATGAAGGTCACCTCGCCCAGGACACCTGCGACCGCGGAGACGGGAAGGAAGGCCGGTTCGACGTCGGGGACGAGGAAGTAGGCGAACAAGTCCGCGAGATACCCGACGGAGGCGAGCACCAGCAGATAGCCCAACACCCTGGGGAAGTACCCGTCTTGCACGACAAGGTAGCCAAGCGGCACGAGCCACAGCGCGAAGAACATCTGGGACAGCACGAAGCCGTCGTGCTGCAGATTGGTGAACAGCATCGTGAGCGCATCCGAGCCGGCTGATCCAAGCGCGGTCGTGAAGGCGGCGCTCGTCGCGATCGACAGGGCAGCGACGTGGAGGACGAGGTTCAGCGCCTGCATCGCGACGCTCACCACGACGAAGGTCACCATGACGATCGGCGCCAACCGGTGAACGTGGCGGAGCAGAGCGTACAGGGCGATCGCGGTCAGCAGGAAGAACGTCGTCTGGAGCAGGTCGGCAACGATGCTGACGCGGAACAACGTCTCCGATGCGCGGATGTTGGCTGCCGTCGCCGCGGCATCGCCTGAGACCACGATGGTGCTGCGGGCGTAGCCGGCGACCCCTGCCGCGACGGCAACCATCAGGTAGGTGAGCCCGGCGATGCGGGCAAGGGTCTTTGGTGACTGCATTGGGCGCGCCCCTCCTTCTTCCGTTGGGTCGCGGGACGCCTGCTGCGGCACGGTGCGGTGCTGGCTCGCCGTTCGGGCGATCCGCAAACGCGATGAGCAGGGCCCAGCGGATGGGAAGGTCCCAACCTTGCCAGCCGGCGATCCAGACTGGCGTCATCCGAACGGGTGATTTGGCGATCAGAACGCGTGGACGTGCACCGTTTCGGCGATCGGAAACCGATCGTCGTGTACGTCGGGGCGTCCGGGGCTGTCGGCCATCCAGCTGCGTCGCCGTTGCAGCGCCAGTCTGATCGGTGTCAGGACCAGATCTTCGGCTGTCGGATCGATGGTTGTCCGTGTTGGATTGCGACCGGAGGTTGGTGACGGTCGCCCCCAAGAAGATCCGACAGGCCCGGCCCTGGTCTCCGCTCGCTGGGGACGAGTTCGATCGCACCGATCCGAAGCGCGGAAGCGACGGCCTCGGCGCGGTTCCGGGCGCCGAGCTTCGCGTAGGTGTGAGCCAGGTGGGTCTTCACCGTGTTCTTGGACACAAAGATCTGCCGGGCAATCTCATCGGTCTTGAGACCTGCCGCTGCCAGGGTCAGCACCTCGAGCTCACGGGTCGTCATCGGGTCGAGCTCGGAGTCATGTGTTAGCGGCGGTCTTGTGTCCGCGACCTTCGCGGCCGCTCGGAGTCCGAACGCCACGATCGCCACCAGTGCGCCTTCGAGCAGGTACAGGGCCATTCGGATGAGGTGTGCAGGGTCCGATAACCACGGGTGTCCCCGCAGCGGCACGAGGAGCCCGGCACCGAGTGCGCAAAGGCCCAGCGTGAGCAGTCCCGCCGAGAAGCCGAGTCCGAGTGAAACCGCCATCACCGGCAGGAGGAGCAGGAGAAACGCGCCGCCGCCGGGCAGGATATCCGCCGTCGAGTCGACAAGACCGACAGCAACGAACGCCGTTGCGACCGGGAGACCGAAGCGCAGGCTGCCAGCCTGAGGGGACGCGAGTACAAGGCGGGCCACCGCTCGGTGTGTGGCTGATCGCACCATGCGGGCGTTGGGGACGAACACCCATAGAAGGTTAGGTGGGCCCGCCATGGCTGTCCACCCAGTCACCCTCGCGGCCCAGATCCGGCGCCCATATCGACCTGAATCACCCGAAGGGATGACGACCTCACCGTACAAGTTGGGCACGGTAGCAGTCCGTGCGAGCGCGTCCCTGTGCCGGCGGGAGATGGAGGCGCCTATGGATACGACCGGCCCTGCTCATTCGAGCCCATACCCGATCATGCGGCTGGCGCGCGTCGTCCCCGAGGAGATGGCCAGCGCTGGCGAGCCTGTGTCGTGGCTGGCGACGCGGGCCGACGTGCCCCCTGATGTCACCTCTCGCGCACAGGGCTATTGATCATGCGAGCAGTTCTGTTCGAGCGATCCGGTCCCGCGAGTGGGCTGGTCCTCCGCGACGTTCCGGACCCGACGCCGGAACCGGGCGAGGTGCTCGTCCGAATCCACGCGACGACGGTGACCCAGGGCGATGTCGTACTGCGCACGATGCCGGCGTTGCTCGCGCGCCTGTTCCGGATCCGCCGCAAGCGGGTGCTGGGCCACGAGTACGCCGGGGTCGTCGCGGCGATCGGCGCGGACGAGTCCCACTACCGGCCCGGTGACCGGGTCTTCGGCACGACGACGGGTCTGACATCCGGGGCGCACGCCGAGGCCATCTGCGTCCCGGGGGATGGCGTCATCGCTGAGATCCCGAACGGCATGAGTTACGAGGAAGTCGCGCCGATCCCGATCGGGTCGTTGACCGCGCTGACGTTGCTCCGTCGTGGCGGCGCCGACCAAGGCGCGGGCCGGCGGATCCTCGTCTACGGAGCGTCCGGAAGTGTCGGCAGTTACGCGGTGCAACTCGGCGTGCAGCTCGGTGCCCGCGTGACCGGGGTGTCCAGCACCGCCAATCTGGACCTCGTACGGTCGCTCGGCGCAGAGCGAGTGATCGACTACACACGAGACGTTGTCCCCGCGGACGCTGGCCGGTTCGACGTGATCGTCGATGCCGTCGGCAACGGGGCGGCGGGGCGCGCCAAGCGCCTGCTCGCTCCAGGGGGGCGCTTCGTGTCGGTTCGCTCACGCACGAGCGAGAGCGTCGCCGATCTCTGGCACATCCGCGACCTGCTCGAATCGGGTTCGCTGCGAGCCGTGATCGATCGAACCTACCCGCTCGAGGCCATTCGCGAGGCACACGAATACGTCGAGCATGAGCACAAGAAGGGCAATGTGGTGATAACCGTCAGGCCCGACTGAGCCTTTGCGCCCCTGAGCCAACGCCCGAGGTTGGCATGGATCGTGGGGGATTGGCCATGGCGGCGCGCCCAGACCATTGGGGTGACCTGGGGGCGTAGGCCGATTCGCGCCCCAGATTCGACCAGCCCACCCTCTACGCGACCGCCCAGAGCTCCGATAGCACCTCGGCCTGCTCGAGCACGAGCTCCGTCGCCCGGGCCTGCTTGCCGGGCGGGTAGCGGAGCTGGGCGCGCACGTTGTCGCGGACCGTCCAGTCGATGGTCACGTTGGCCCGGACCTGCTCGGTCAGCTCCCGTGCGATGGCCAGGAGCTCGGGCTCGCCCAGCACCGCGACTGCGCTGTCGTTGGCCTCGAGCGCGCCGTAGAAGGCGAGCTCGTCATCGGTGAGGCCGAGCGCCTCGCCGCGGGCCGACGCCTGGCGGATGTCGCGGGCGAGGGCGATCAGCTCCTCGATCACCAGGGCCGTTTCGATCGCCCGGTTCTGGTAGCGGCGGAGCGCCTGCTCGAGGAGGTCGGCGAAGGAGCGCGCCTGGACGACGTTCCGCCGGCTGCGGGACTTGATCTCTCCCGCCAGCAGCTTGCGCAGCAGCTCGACCGCCACGTTGCGTTGCGGGAGTGCCCGGACGTCGGCGAGGAACTCGTCGGACAGGATCGAGATGTCCGGCTTGCGCAGGCCGGCCGCGGCGAAGATGTCGATGACCTCGTCCGACACGATCGCCTGGCTCACGATCTGGCGGATCGCGTGGTCGAGCTGCTCGTCGGTCTTCCTTTCGCCCGCGACGCTCTTGGCGTGCACCGCACGGACGGCCTGGTAGAAGCCGACGTCGTCGCGGATCGCGAGCGCTTCGTCGGCCGGCACGGACAGGGCGAACGCGGCCGAGAGCTCGGTCACGGCCTGGAGCAGCCGCGGCTTGCCGTCCTCTTGCGCGAGGATGTGCTCCTGCGCGGCCGGGAGCTGGGCGAGCCGCTCCTCGGCATCCCCGGTCACCCAGGCGCGGTGGTCGAAGCCGTGGAACAGGCCGGCACAGATCTCGTGCTTCTCGAGCATCCCCGAGGGCACGGCCCAAGCGGACGACTGGACCTAACCCTGAACGAGCTTCGTGACGAATCCGTCGAGCCAGGTCTTGTCGGCCCCCTGCCCGAGGGCCCACTGATAGGCAAGGACGGTGGTCGAGAACGCGTCACCGAGACCGCTCTGCTTGTACAGGAGGTAGTCCTGCCAGATGACATTCCCGCACGCATCTGGCTGGATACCTGGCTGAACGCCTCCACAGTCGGCGAGATTCTGGTCGATCAGGTTCCACCGAGGGACGGTGCTCTCGAACTCCGGATGCCCGTCATAGAGTGCGTTCTCGGCCGCCGTCAGCGTGTTCCACGCGACCGTGGTCCGCTTCGAGGCGAAGACTTCCGAGAGCGGCTTGATCGCGAGGCTTGGTGACGGGACAGCTGAGGTTGGTGACGGGCTAGCAGTGGGTACCGATGTTGGCGTCGACGCCGCCGTTGGCCCTATCGTCGGGGACGGACTCGGCGACGCCGCAGCGATGGACGCCACAGTGGAGGGCGACGCGGAGGGAGCACTCGCCGGAGTCGACCCACAGCCAGCGAGGACGAATGCGACGGCGAGGACTGCCGTACTACGCGCGAGGATCACAGGACCACCCCTCGACGAATCATCCCCCCGCAACGACTCTTGATTGGGAACCAAACCTGGGCCGAGTGTTGGACGCTCCTGGGGCCACCAATGGTTCGCCTCGGGTGGATCAATTGCGCGGTCGACGAAGGCGTTGCCCTTCGGGGCGACCAGGAGGAGTCTTGGTTCTGGGACGCGATTTCGTTCCACCCGTATAGTCCGCGCCATGACGTGGCGCCGGCTCGAGTTCCTGACGATGGTCCTCGTAAGCCTCGTCGTAGCCCACAACGTCGTGTTCCTGCTCGCCTATGGTCCGGGGGCAGACGACGCCTTGGCGCACACGGGACACGGCGAAGAGTGGCAGATGGCGGTTGCCATTGTGCTTTTCGCGGGCGCATGCCTACTCGGGATCACACTCTGGCGGCTTCGTCAGCTTGGGCTCCTGACTCGCAATCTCGAAGCCCATGGACACGGGCTCATTCCCAGATCCTCACCGTTCGGGCACGACCTCATCAACCTCTGGGCGCGCCTGAGCTCCGTTACCGCACTGGCACTTGTCGTCCAGGAGAACATCGAGCACCTGCAGGCCAACCTGCCCCTACCCGGCCTGACCGTGCTTGGCTCGAGCGAGTATCCAGACGCGCTGCTCGTCATCGTCGGTATCGCGCTGGCGGTCGCCCTGGTTGCTTCCCTCATTCGATGGCGCCATGCAGTCCTGATCGCCCGTCTGGCGGCCGCCATCGTTCGGCTGCGCCTGCGACCTGAGGGTCGCCCTCGACGGCCCACTGGACCCGATCTGCGGCCTGGCGCGATCCTGGGCCGCTCGCTCGCCGTCCGGGGCCCGCCCGTCCTGCCCGTCGCCTAGTCCCCGGCACACCACCGCGGTCGACCTCCATGGCCTGGAAGTGCCCCCTGTGGTGCGCTGCCCCGGTCTTCACGCCCTGGAGCCGGGGGTGTCCATACAGGCAGGAGGTTCCACTGTGGTTTCCCGAAGGCGGCTGTGTGCCGTCTCGATCGCGAGTGCCGGGCTGCTCGCACTGGTCACTACCGGCACCGCGGCCGCTCACGCCGTCGAGCATGCTGGCCCCTACACGATCGAGATCGGCTGGCAGCACGAGCCGACCTATGTCGGCGAGTCCAACGGCGTCCAGGTCATCGTCACTGATGCCGACAACAAGCCGGTCGTCGACCTCACGGCCGATGATCTCAAGGTGGTCGTGTCGACCGGCGACGAGCAGAGCCAGGAGCTCACCTTCGACCCCGGCTTTGACCCGGAAGAGATGCAGGGCAATCTCGGCGAGTACGACGCAGCGATCATGCCCACCGCGCCCGGCGACTATACGTTCCACGTCACAGGCAGTATCCACGGCACCCCGGTGGACCTGACGGTGGCGTCTGGTGACGAGACGTTCAACACGGTCGTCGGGACGAGCGACATCCAGTTCCCGACTACCCTTCCCACCCTCGCCGAGATCGCGACCAGGCTCGATCAGATCGACAGTCGGATTGCGAACGCACAGGCGCCGTCCGGTCCGACACAGGCGTCGTTGGACGCCGTAGCGGCCGCAGCGTCTGACGCCCAGGCTGCTGCCGACAGGGCGCTTACGATCGCGGGAGGCATCGCGATCGTCGGGCTGCTGGTGGGTGCGGCAGGCCTGCTCCTGGCGATCCGGGCCACCCGAGCGTCCCGAACCCCACCTTCCGGATGAGCTTGCGGCGCATCGCCCGCCTCTCGGCGATCCCCGCGATCCTCCTCGGGGGAGCTCTGTTGCTCCCCCGAGGCGTCGTCGCGCACGCCCTCCTTCAGTCATCGGAGCCGGCGTCCGGGAGCACCGTCGCCGCGGCGCCGTCGGTCGCCGTGATGTCGTTCGGCGAGGCACCCGATCCCAAGCTGAGCTCCGCCCAGGTGCTCGACTCATCGGGTCGCAACGTCGCCAGCGGTCCAGCCGTCGCCGTGCCGGGTCATCCCGATCAGCTCCAGGTCCCGCTCGGGACGTTGCCGGACGGCGTGTACACGGTGGCATGGCGGACCGTATCTACGGTGGACGGGCACACGGTCGCTGGCTCGTTCGCGTTCGGCGTCGGGGTTTCACCCGGTTCGGCAGCCACGGCGACTGGCGCGACCACGGTAACGAGCTCGTCGGCGTCGCCCGCCGCGACGGTGACGCGCTTCCTCTTCTACGCGGGCCTGATCCTCCTTTTCGGGGCGGGGCTGTTCGGATCGGTCATCCAACCCGCGCCTCCTCGTTCGATCTTGGTGCTCGCCGCGATCGGC
Organism: uncultured Chloroflexia bacterium; assembly: GCA_963764515.1. GTDB lineage: Bacteria > Chloroflexota > Limnocylindria > Limnocylindrales > CSP1-4 > SPCO01. The sequence continues at coordinate 917,432 of CAVXSS010000001.1, forward strand.
TGGCTAGTCTCCGCAGTCGGCGCCTTCGGTGTCGTGCTGGTTCAGGCCCTCGACACGGGCGCGGACCTCCCCACATTCCTCCGCAGCGGCGTGGGCCGCGGCGCGGTCATGCGGCTCGCCATCGCCGCGGCCGGCGGGCTTGCGGTCGCCGTGCTCGCGGCCCGCCGCGGCCATCCCGCCCGCTGGGCCTACGGCGTCGTGGCCGCGGCCGGAGCTGCCGGCATGCTCGTCGATGTCCTCAACGGCCATGCCAACGCGAGCGGCGTGACGCTGGTCCAGGTCGGCCTCCAATGGCTGCATATCCTGGCGGTGGGGGTCTGGTTCGGCGGGCTGACGGCCTTGCTGATCGGCATCCGCGGCTCGCCGGATGCGAGCAAGGCGAGCGCCGCGTGGCGGTTCCGGCGGCTTGCGACGGTCGCCCTGGCGACGGTCGCGATCACGGGTGCTGTGCGGGCCGTGCAGGAGGTGGGCTCGCTCGATGCCTTCCTCACGACCGACTACGGCCTCGTCCTCGTCGTCAAGAGCTCGGTGCTGCTGCTGCTCGTCGGGCTGGGCGCGGTGAACCACTTCATGGGGGTCCCGGCAGCGATCCGCAGCCTGCGCGTCCTACGCCGCGTCGGACGGATGGAGGTGGCGTTGGCCGCGGTCGTCCTGGTTGCCACCGGCCTGCTCGTGAACCTCGTGCCGCCCTCATCGGTGGCGGCGGCCGCGACTCCCCCGCCGTCGCCAGTCACGGCCAGCGGCAGCGACTTTGGCACCACCGTTCGCGTCAAGCTCGTGGTCACCCCCGGGACGCCCGGGATCAACAGCTTCGAGGTGGCGGTCGTCGACTACGACACCGGTGAGCCCGTCTCCGCGACGTCGGTGCAGCTCCGGTTCACGTCCGCCTCGTCTTCGGGAATCGGCGGCTCGACGCTGCACCTCGAGCAGCGCGATGTCGGCGACTTCGAGGCGTCGGGCGGCAACCTCTCGCTCGATGGCATCTGGAAGGTCACCGCCGTGGTCGCCGCGCAAACGGCGACGGTCGAGGTTCCGCTCCCGATCGCGACCCAGGTCGCAGAGGTCCAAGTCGACTCGATACCGACGACCGGCGCTCCGACGATCCATACCGCCCACCTGCCGGGTGGCACGACACTTCAGGTGTACCTCGACCCTGGCAGCCCCGGACCGAACGAGCTCCACTCGACGTTCTTTGACGCGTCGGGTAACGAGCTGCCGGTGCAGACCGCGACCTATCTGCTCGAGCCGGCAAGCGGACCGGCCGCCGTCGTGGTCCCGCGCCAGTTGGAGCCAGGCCACTTCATCACCGACCTCCAGGTCGCCGGGGACACCCTTGGCGCCGACGTGGCCGGGCCGTCACCAGACGGCACGATGCTCCACGCCCACTTCGACATCCCCATCCAGCCGTGAGGCCGTCATGAGTCAACGCCGCCCCTCCTGTGCCAGCTCCCTGACGTTGCTCTTGATGGCCGTGTCAATGGCCGTCGCCGCATGCGGCGGCTCCCCGGCCGCACCATCGTCGAACGTCGGGCCGTCGGCGAGCGTGGAGGCATCCGGCGGGGTCAAACCGGGGTCGGCCACGCCCGCGGGTCGGCCATCGTCGCCCGCAGTGGTCAAGATCGACCAGCCCACGTCCGGCGCTACGGTCAAGGGATCGACCGTGCACATCGTGCTCTCGCTCACCGGCGCCACGATCGTGGCTGCGACGACCATGAACATCCGGCCCGACGAGGGTCACGTGCATCTGTATGTCGATAACGTGCTTGTCTCAATGAACTACGCGCTCGAGGAGGACTTGCCCGTCCACGCAGGCACCTACGTGATCAAGGCTGAATTCGTCGCCTCCGACCATGCCCCGTTCAACCCCCGGGTGTGGTCGCAGGAAGTGTTCTTTACGGTCACCCAGTGAGTGTCGGGCGGGCGGGCGTCGGATCGCTGATGGCTGGGCTGGCCGTCATCGCGATGGTCCAACTGCTGATGCCTGTCCGCCAGCCGCCCGTCTACGACGGCGTGGTCGTGGAAGAGCCGTACCGCTTCGCGAATCCGGCCGGAACCGAGGCCGGCAACCCCACTTCGTACACGGGCAGCGAGCCGGTCACTGGCACCCAGAGTCCCGCCTTTGCGGCGACCACGGGCGAGAGCCCGCCGCAGGCCCAGGTGATCGCGCAGACAGGTGCGTTCGCGATCACGGGCGACATCACCGAGCTGCGCGTCTCGATCACCCCGGCGGCACCGGATCCACCCGACTCGGTGACCGGCAACGCGTACCGATTCGACGTCACCAAGCCCGATGGGACGGCGGTCACGATCCAAGACAGTTCGTTCGTGACGCTTGTGCTCCGGGCTCCCACCGGCACCACCGACGTCACGATCGTGAGGCTCGATGGCGGGGCATGGCAGCCCGTGCCGACGATGAGCAGCGGCCAGCCGGACGCCTATCTCGCAAACGTCGACGCGCTGGGGGTGTTGGCGATCCACGGGACGCCAGCCTCCACGGCAATCGAACCGAGCCCGTGGGCCAAGGTCATCGGGATCGTCATGGCGGCCCTGTTCGTCGTGGTGGCGGGCTCGCTGCTCTGGCCGCGCCGGCACCCACGCTCGCCGACGGCCGATGGTCAGCCCAGGACCGCCAGCCGCAAACGCAGCCGCTCACGCCGAGATACCCGTCGATGAGGCGACGGACCGCCTCTCACCTGCACCCAACGCAAATGAGGACGCCATGACACGCACGCTGCATCGATCAGGCACGCTGTCCGTCGCCGCCCTGGCGCTGTCACTGGCTGGCTGCGCCGCGGTGCCCACCAGCTCGCCGTCGGGACCCTCGGCCGAGCCGATCCGGATCGGAGCCGTGTTTCCGCTCCAGGGCACGGCCGGGCTGCTTGCGCAGGATGAGCTCGCAGGGGTTCGCATCGCCGCCCAGTTGGTCAACGCAGACGGTGGGGTGAGCGGGCGACCGATCGAGCTCGATGTTCGCGACCTCGAGAGCCGCCAGGACGCGCCATCGGTGATGACCGAGCTCGCCAGCGACGGTGTCACCGTCGTCGTGGGCGCGTATGCCTCGGATCTGTCGATAACGGCGAGTGCAGCGGCCAACGCCGCCGGTCTCGTCTACTGGGAGTCCGGCGCGGTTGCGGACCGGCTGACCGGGCGCGGGCTGCCGCTCGTGTTCCGCGTCGGCGCGAGTGGGTCAAACCTGGGCGACAACTCGGCGACGTTCGCGGCGAGTGAACTTGCGCCTCGACTCGGAAAGGCCGCCTCCGATCTCAGGCTGGCGATCGTCAGCGCTCAGGACGACTACGCGACGTCGGTGGCAGGTGCGGCTGCCGCGACCGCGCAAGAGGCGGGCGTGCAGATCGTGGCTCGCGAGACGTACGACCTGTCCGCTCCCGACTGGACGCCCGTGATGGCTGCGCTCGCGGCAGCGGCCCCGGACGTGGTCATCCTCGCGTCACATATCCCGGACGGTGTTTCGTTCCGGCGTGCAATGATCGCGGCCAACCTCCACGTCGGGGCCCTCATCGGCTCGACGATGGCCGAATGCGACCCCGACTTCGCGGGCGCGCTGGGGCAGGACGCGATCGGCATCTTCGCCTCCGATCGCCCGACCGCCGGCTTCCAGCCAACGGCCCTGGGGTTCGACGCCCGTGCGATCTACGACCGCTTTGCCGCCGCGTGGGCGGCCGTTGAGCCCACGCTCAGCGCCGGGTCGACCGGCGAGCCATCGCTGCCTGCGACGAGCGACGGCTCGGGGCCGTATCCGAACTCGGGTGACGAGGCTGGCGGAGCCTATGGCGGCGGAGCCTACAGTGGCAGTTCCTCCGGCTACACGATCGGCGGGCCCGCCGAGGACGTTTCGGCCGCGGCGTCGGAGGAGGCGCTGGCCGGGTTCTCGGCCGGATGGGCGCTGTTCCACGATGTGCTGCCATCGGTCTCGATACCAATCGACGCGCAGGGCGTGGCGGCAGCCGCTCGCATGGTCGACCTCCCGGTCGGCTCGCTGCCCAGTGGCGCCGGTCTCCGCTTCAGCACCGATCCCGCCACGCTGGGCCAGAACACCCTCGCCGCGGCTGTGATTTGGCAGTGGCAGGCCGTGCGTCAGTACGCGTTCGTCTGGCCGGCGACGTATGCGACCGGCGCGATCAGTCTCGTGCCCCTCGCGCCATGACGACGATCGTCCTCACAGGACGGCCGTTTGCGCGGCCGGTGCTCCTGGTTCTGGGGCTGACGGCGGTCGTCCTGGCCCGCTGGGCCGTCGCCGTCAACCTGGTCGCGGACCCCATTCTCGTCGGCCTCGCGTTCGGGGCCGGGTTGGTCGTGCTGGCGACAGCGGCAGGTTCGACGGCACGCTGGCCCAGTGTGGGTCCTGTAGCGGCTGGCATGGCCGGTGGCGCGGTCCTGGTGGTCGTGGCCCTGGTTGCGGCAGGAGGGACCGGCGCGCCGAACGCCTTGCCTGCCATTCCGTTCGTGCCCTGGGCGGTCGCGACCGTGCTCGTCGCGACCGGCGAGGAGGCCGTTCTTCGCGGCGTCCTCTTCGACGCCATCGGTGAGCGGCGCGGCGCGGTCAGCGCGATCATCGTCACCAGCGCGTGTTTCGCCCTGATGCACGTGCCCCTCTACGGCTGGCACGTGGTGCCGCTCGACTTTGGGGTCGGGCTGTGGCTTGCCGGCCTGCGCCTGCTTACGGGCGGGATCGCCGCGCCTGCCCTCGCGCACGCTATCGCCGATCTCGCGACCTACTGGCTGTGAAGTCGACGCACCGCATCGCGTTCGCGTCACTCGCCTGGGGCCTGTTCATCATCGCGATCACCCAGGTCGTCGCGCCGCACGGCGGGCCACCCCTCTACGACGGGGTCATGCCGCTCGAGCCGTACCTATGGGCCGATCCGCCGCCCGACCACCCGGGCGGAGCCCAGGGGGCCTCCGGGACCGTCACGGTGGCGTCTGGCAAGAGTGACCTGATGGCCGTCGCCACACCGGAGCTGTCCCCACAGGCGCAGGTGTTCGCGGTGCCGGGTGCGCTCACGCTGCCGCGGGGGGCGACCTCGGTCAAGGTAGCGATCACGCCCATCGCGCCCACAGCCGATCCGCCCACGGGATACATCGACGGCAACGTATACCGATTCTCCGTTACGGATCAGGCCGGCCACCCAGTCACTGCCAATGCCTCTCAGCGCGTAAGCATCGTGCTCCGGTCGGCGGATCCCACCCTCGCCGACGCCCAGATCGCACGGTTCGACGGTGAAGCGTGGCGGCCACTGACGACGTCGCCCCCCGACATGCCGGGGGGCGGGTTCCTCGCGGTCGTCACCGAGTTCGGCGACTTCGCCGTGGTTGCAAACGGGGTCAGCCCATACCCGACGCCGCCTACGGACGGCTCGACGGTGCCCGCCGAGCCGTCCGCAACGGCAGGAGCGAGCGCGCCACGACCGTCCGCCACTCCAGCGCCGAACGCGACCAGTGCGTCTACGGGCGGTCCAGGCCTCGACCCGGTCGCCATCGCCATCGTGGTGGTCGCCGTCGGCGGCGTGATCGCGGTCGCGGCAAGGAGCCGCAGACGCCGACGAAGCCGGCCATATCGCGGAGCCCGCCGCGTTCGGTAGACATTCCCCACAGGCGTAGCACCGCGGGCGAATAGACCGATGCGCCCGTCCCAATCACGCTCATCGCGATGTCGACGAGCGTGCATTCAAGCGCCACCAGCGTCAACGGCCGCATGCCACGATGGCAGCCGCTGCACCGAACACGCTCGACAGCCTAACCGCAGCAGGCACAACGCCCTGTACAGCGCGCGGACCTGGCAGCGACTCAGCGCTCGCGTCCTCCGCGCCTTGCGAGGCCCACACGGCAACTCGTGCCCTAGACCAGTTCGTCAGTGTGAGCGTCGGCCAACCTCGGTTGGTACTCCGTGTCGCCGTCGTGACGGGCCAGAGCCACTCAACGTGCCGAGCGCCTGACGGTGCCGCCGCCATGGATCGCCGAAGTGCCGGAGGGCGTTCCCTTCGCGCGACCCACGTCCCTGCCGGCGGACGGACTGGCCGCCCTGCGCATGCTACGACTCGGGCCCGCGATCCTTGGTCGACGATCGCGAGTCGACGAGCGATATCGGGACACGTCCCCCTGCCGCATGACCCCATGACGAGGCTCGCTGAGTGCATGCGTCGGCCATCGCCGGGTCGAAGACGCGAGACGACGACCTGACCGCAGCGTGGGTGCGGGCGTGTGAGCACCCCCGGCACGCGGCGGCTACGCAGCGACCGTCTTGTCTCCCATCACCCCGGCTCCGGGTCCCGGCGCCACGATCCGGCTGCTCGAGAACTCCCGCTCGCGATACCGCGCGGTGGCTCTCCGTTCGTCACCGCATGACGGAGAGACCGCATCGTCCCTGGCCGAACACCGCCGGGTCGCGCAGATCACGATGCCCCATCAAGCCCGAGGAGCCGAGCGGCCGTTCCCTTGAGGATCCGGGGCCGTACGTCGTCAGGGATGTCGAGCTCGCCAAAGTCCGCGAGCCAGCGGTCGGGCGTGATCAGGGGATAGTCCGAACCGAACATCACCTTGTCCGCGAGGAGGGTGCCTGCATAGCGCACCAGCTGCGGTGAGAAGTGCCGGGGCAGCCAGCCGGACAGATCCATGTACACGTTGGGCTTGTGCAGGGCGACCGCCAGTGCCTCGTCCTGCCACGGAAACGACGGGTGCGCCAGGATGATCGGCATCCCGGGGAAGTCCGCCGCGACATCGTCGAGGTACATCGGATCGGCGAACTTGAGACGGATGCCCCCGCCTCCCGGCAGCCCGGCGCCGATGCCGCTGTATCCGGTGTGGAAGATCACGGGGAGCCCGGAGCCCTCGATCACCTCGTACAGCGGGTAGGCGAGACGATCGTTCGGAACGAACGCCTGCAGGTTCGGGTGGAGCTTGAATCCGCGAGCGCCCTCCGCGATGAGGCGCGCCGCCTCCTCGACGGCGACAGCGCCACGGCCAGGATCGACGCTCACGAACGGGATGAGGACGTCGGAGTTGTCGCGGGCCGCGTCGAGCACCTCGTCGTTCGAGACAGGTGCGACGCCGGTCGTCCGCTCCGCATCGACCGTGAACAGCACGGCGGCCATCGACCGCACCCGGTAATAGGCCGCCGTCTCGGCGGCGGACGGGAGATCCGGCTCACGGCGGAAGTAGGCGTTCGCGCCTGCGCGAAGCGTCGGGCCGAGCCCGTCATGCCCCGAGGACGAGATCTCGAGGTGCACGTGCATATCGATCGCCGACACGCTGTCGATGGCAATCGCCATAGGTCATTTATATCAACTCGGTTGATACGCTGACAAGTCGGTGACGGCCTGCATAATTGGCCGATGACCTCACCCGAGCGTGTCATCCCTCCCGCCGAGGGCACACCGCCGGCGTCCCCGAGAGTGAGCTACCTGGTGGCACGGCTTGACCGGCTGCTGCGCCTGTGGCTGGCAGACGCGTTGGCACCACTCGAGGTCAGCCTCCCGGAATACACGGCGATGAGCATCCTTGGTCGTCGCTCCGGCCTCACCAACGCCCAGCTCGCGCGGCGAACGTACGTCAGCCCACAGGCCATGCAGCAGATCACGGAGGGGCTGATCGAACGCGGATTGATCTCGAGAGTCCCCGACCACAGCCGCGGGCGCGTTCTTCCCGCAACCCTGACCGATGCCGGCCTCGAACTCCTGGCACGGTGCGACGACGCGGTCGACGCTCTGGAAGAACAGATGATGCACAACCTCCGCCCGGGCGCCCGCCATGCCTTCATCGAGTCGCTGCTCGACTGCATCGGAGGGCTCCGACCGCCGACCGCCGTCAGATGATTGACATCGCCAAATGGTATCAAGTAGCTTGCGAACGATGGCCGATCCGATGCGCCTGTTCGCGAACGTCTCGGTGTCCCTCGAAACGCGGCCCGACGGGTCGATGCTGTTCAGGTCCAACCATGCGCTGCCGGCCATGGACCGCTGCGTCGGCGATTGGCTGGAGCGCTGGGCTGACGAGGATCCAGCACGCCCGTTCCTGATGGAGCGCGACCCGGACGGGACGGGCTGGCTGCCTCTCTCGTTCGGCGAGGCGCGCGACCGCGTCCATTCGATCGCCACGTGGCTGCTCGGCCAGGACGTGTCCGGCGAGCGTCCGATCGTCGTGCTCTCGGGAAACTCGGTGCGGCACGCGCTCCTGGCGCTGGCAGCGATGCATGTCGGCGTGCCCGTCTGTCCTGTCTCGACGGGCTGGTCCCTGCTGGCCGAGGATCACCGGAAGCTGGGGGCGGCGCTGACGCTCCTCAAGCCGGGTCTGATCTACGTCGAGGATGTCAACCGCTACGGCACGGCGGTGGTCGATACGCTCGACGTGCACGACGGCCTTGTCGTGGCCGGCGCGGGAGCCCACGGCACCATCGTGGACTTCACGGAGCTAGAGGGACAGACGGACGAGGCCGCCGTGCGGGCCGCCTTCACCGGGGTCACCCACGACACCGTGGCCAAACTGCTGTTCACGTCCGGATCGGTCGGTGCGCCGAAGGCCGTGATCACGACGCAGCGGATGCTGGTGTCGAACATGGCGGCCAAGGGGTTGCTGTGGACCTTCATCACCGATGAGCCGCCCGTCTTCCTGGACTGGCTGCCGTGGAGCCATACGTTCGCCGGCAACCAGACCATGGACATGGTCCTCAAGTTCGGCGGGACCTTGTACATCGATACCGGGCGACCCACGCCCGAACTCTTCGAGGAGACCGTCCGCAACATCCATACGGTGTCGCCGACTATCTACTCGACGGTGCCCCGCGTCTACGAGCTGCTCCTGCCAAGGCTCCGCAACGATGCGGAGCTGCGAGCGAGCTTCTTCTGCCGCCTGCGCCTGATGCACTACGCGGGCTCGACGCTGGCGGATCACCTCTTCAGCGAACTCCGCACGATCGCCCGGGATTCTGTGGCGTGGCCCATCCCGCTGGTGTCTTCGTGGGGCTCGACCGAGACGGCGCCGATGGCCACCGACTGTCACTTCGAGGTCGAGGAGGCGGGCAACATCGGGGTCCCGATCCCGGGAACAGAGTTGAAGCTCGTGCCGACCTCGGACAGACTCGAGGTCCGGGTCCGCGGGCCGAACGTGACGCCCGGCTACTGGAAAGCGCCCGAGACGACAGCGGATGCCTTCGATGAGGAGCACTACTACCGCATCGGCGACGCCGTCGCATGGGTCGACACCGAGCGCCCAGAGGCCGGCCTTCGTTTCGACGGCCGGGTGTCCGAGGACTTCAAGCTGACGACCGGGACGTGGGTCCGTGTCGGTGCGATGAAGGCCCGGGCCATCGCCGCCCTGTCACCGGTCGCATCGGATGTCGTCGTTGCCGGGGCGGGACGGGAAACGGCCGGCCTGCTCATCTTCCCGGACCCGGCAGGGTGTCGGCTGATCGCTGACATGTCCCCCGACAGACCGCTGGACGTCGTCGTCCAGCAGCCGGCCATCCGACGCCACATCGAGCAGGCGATGCGCCAGATGTCCGCCGCGGCGGGTTCGTCCATGTACCCGACTCGATGTCTGCTGCTCAGCGACCCGCCATCCCGCGCGGACGGCGAGATCACCGACAAGGGGTACATCAATCAGCGAACGGTCCTGGCCCGTCGCGCCGACCTGGTGACCGCGCTGTTCGCCGACGCGCCCCCCGAAGCCGTCATCTGCCTCCAGCCGAGGACCGCGCCATGACCGTCCCCCTCGTCGAGCTGGAGCTCGACGGCCAAGTCGCCACGCTCACGCTAGCCAGACCCGAGAAGCACAACGCCATCAACGACGACCTGCTCGCCGACCTCGAGGCTGCGCTCCTCGCCCTGCCGACGGGCACTCGGGCCATCCTGCTCGCAGGACAGGGCGAGCACTTCTGTGCGGGGCTGGACCTGACGGAGCTCGAGGAGCGGACGCCGCCCCAGGTCCTCGCTCACTCCCAGTCGTGGCAGCGCGTCTTCACCCGCGTCCAGCTCGGCGGGATCCCCGTGATCGCGGCGCTGCACGGTGGGGTGATCGGTGGCGGGTTGGAGCTCGCCGCGGCGACCCACATCCGCGTGGCGGAGCCCGACACCTTCTTCCAGCTGCCCGAGGGCCGCCACGGGATCTTCGTCGGGGGTGGCGCCAGCGTCCGGGTGGCGAGGATCATCGGAACCGGCCGGATGTGCGAGATGATGCTGACGAACCGCCGCCTGGATGTCGAGGAAGGCTACGCCTTAGGACTCGTGCACTACCGGGTCGGCGTGGGCGGATCCATGGAGGTGGCCCGGCGCCTCGCCGAGAGCGTTACCGAGAACGCTCCGACGAGCAACTTTGCGATCACCACGGCACTAACCCGGATCGGCAACATGGCGAGCGACGACGGCATGCTCGTCGAGTCGCTGACGGCGGCCCTGACGTCCACCGACGACGAATCCCGCGATCGGATCCACGCGTTCCTCCGGGAGCGCAAGCGCCACGACGATACGCGCGAGCCAGGGTTGCCATGAGGATCGAGGGGTCCACCTTCATCGTCACCGGCGGCGCATCCGGGCTCGGCGCTGCCACCGTTCGCGCGCTGCTCGACCGTGGGGCGAGCGTCGGCGTTGCCGACCTCGCCGATGCGGACGTCGACGCGCCGTCCGGTAGCCTGTACCAGCGTGCGGACATCCGTGACGAGAAGAAGGTCGGCGAGTTGCTCGCGACCGTCCGCGACCGGTTCGGCCGGCTCGACGGGCTCGTGAACTGCGCGGGGATCGGTGTCTCGGCCCGGGTGCTGGGACGCGACCAGGTCCACCCGCTCGCCCTGTTCCAGCGCTGCGTCGAGACCAATCTCGTGGGCACGTTCAACGTCATCAGGCTGGCTGCCGCGGCGATGGCGGAAACCGAACCCCGCGGTGACGGTGAGCGGGGCGTCATCGTGAACACGGCGTCCATCGCCGCATACGACGGTCAGATCGGGCAGGCAGCGTACGCCGCATCGAAGGGCGGGATCGTCTCGATGACGTTGCCGCTGGCGAGGGAGTTCGCCCGGATCGGCGTGCGGGTCGTGACGGTGGCGCCCGGGCTGTTCGCAACACCGATGCTGGCCCAGCTCCCTGCCGACGTGCAGCAGGCGCTCGGCGACTCGGTGCCGTTTCCGCGACGCCTGGGCGAGCCGCGGGAGTTCGCATCGCTCGTCTGTCACGTGATCGAGAACCCGATGATCAACGGCGAGACGATCCGCCTCGACGGCGCGATCCGTCTGCCGCCGCGCTGACGGCGACGCGGGAGAGCCGATGAGCGGGAGCTACGCCGGGGCGGGACGGGGCGGCGCAGGCCTGCTGCCGGATGACTCAGGTGTCGATGACGCGCCATCGTCTTGTCGCGCGCCGACAGGCAAGCAGTCCTTCACTTGATAGCAGCAACGAGTTCTGGCAGGGTGTCGCGCACGAACCGATGACTGCGAAATCTGACGCGTCCCGCGATCGAGTCCCGCCCCAGCTGATGGGCCACGGGACGTGCGCGCGCCACGGTTCGCCCGTGTGCGGCGACCCTCCACCGTGAGCGGCAACAACCGGGACTCCGGTCGCTCCGTCCTCAGCAAGGGCTTTGCCATCCTCGATGCGCTGCGCGCCGCGGAGACCGGATTGACGAGACCGCAACTGGCCCGTCGCACGGGTCTGCCGATGACCACCGTGCTCCGCATCGCTACCGAGATGCGTGAGATGCGCGCCCTTGAACTCGATGATCAAGGGACGTATCAGCTCGGTGCGTGGCTGTGGGAACTTGGGACCTTGGCTGTCGGCCGCTCGACTCTGCGCGAGATCGCCCTGCCGTACATGCAGGACCTGTACGAGGCGACGCACGAGAACGTGCAGCTCGCGGTCCGCGACGGGCACGACGCCCTGATCGTCGACCGGATCCGCGGGCCAAAGTCTGTCCCGATCGTGACTCGTCCGGGCGGCCGGTTGCCGTTGCACGCGACCGGAGTCGGCAAGGCGATCCTCGCCTACGAACCGGCGCCGTTCATCGAGGAGCTCATCTCGTGTGGCCTTCCTCGGATGACCCCGTTCACGATCACCGATCCGGATGTCCTGCGCCGCGATCTGGCCCAGGTCCGCATCCGTGGCTATTCGGTGACGAAGGACGAGATGACCATCGGGGCAGTCTCCGTGGGAGCGGCGATCTTCGGGCCGGACGACCAGGTCGTAGGCGCCGTCTCGACCGTGGTCGCGACGAAGGGGGCAAGTCCGACCGCACTGGCGCCTGCCGTACGGGCCGTCGCGCGCGGGCTGACGCGACGCGTCGGCCCGCTTCGGAACGACGGCCACCTCGGGGTACGCTAGAAGCTGGCTCGAATGTCCGTTCAGTGGACTGTGACCTTGTAACGTGCAGGAGCGGGTCGCTAGCGTTCGAGTGACCCACCCAAACCGAGCACGTTGTCTGGAGTGCACGCGACGTGGCGATTCGACCCGATGCGAGAAGTGGATCCGCCGAACGCCTGCTCTCCGTCGACCCCCCGCTCCTCTACCCTCCCTACGCCTCGACGGTGCTCCGAGCACCGAGCCGCACCTTTGGTCTCGTGCCGAGGGGAGCCACGGAGTTGACCGGTCCGGTCTTCGGCGCGAGTCGAGTACGGGAGAGCGACGCTGACCTGACACGGCAACACGACGGGGAACCCCAGGGCGAACGGATCATCGTGTGGGGGCGGGTGACCGACTCGGACGGTCGGCCGGTGCCCGCAACCCTGATCGAGGCGTGGCAGGCGAATGCGGGCGGTCGCTACGCGCACGAGTGGGACGATCACCCCGCCCCACTCGATCCGAACTTCACGGGACTCGGGCGCTGTCTGACCGGCGAGGATGGCCTCTTCAAGTTCGTCACGATCAAGCCCGGCGCCTATCCATGGCGGAACCACCCGAACGCCTGGCGGCCGGCCCATATCCACTTCTCACTGTTCGGTCAAGCCTTCGTCCAGCGCCTGGTCACGCAGATGTACTTTCCCGGCGATCCACTCCTGCCGTTCGACCCGATCTACAACTCGGTGCCGAGCGTGCGCGGACGCGAACGACTCATCTCCAAGATCGATCTCGAGCAGACGGTCCCCGAGTGGGCGCTGGCCTACAAGTTCGACATCGTGCTGCGGGGTCGGGGGGCGACGCCTTTCGAGAGCGAACCCGATGACTGACGGGTGAGTGCGACGCGTGTCCAGGCGGGGATCATCGGGGCCGGGCCGGCTGGGCTTTTCCTCTCCCATCTCCTCCACCTCTCAGGCATCGAGTCGATCGTCCTGGAGAGCCGCTCGCGCGACCATGTCGAGCATCGGGTCAGGGCGGGCGTCCTCGAGCAAGGCACGGTCGACCTCATGCGCGACGTCGGCCTGTCGGAACGGATGGACCGTGAGGGCCTCGTCCATACGGGTATCGAACTCCGCTTCGCCGGGAGGAGCCACCGCATCGCCATGGCCGACCTGGCCGGCGGGCGGTCGATCACCATCTACGGCCAGCAGGAGGTCGTGAAGGACCTCATCGCGATACGCCTCGCGGCCGGAGCCGACATCAGGTTCGAGGTCGAGGACGTACAGGTGCACGCGATCGACGGGGATCATCCGTCGATCACGTTTCGCGAGGACGGCCGTGAGGAACGACTCGAGTGTGACTTCATCGTCGGTTGCGATGGCTTTCACGGGGTCGCGCGCAGGTCGGTCCCGGACGGCGTCCTGACCGAGTACCACCACGAGTTCCCGTTCGCCTGGCTCGGGATCCTCGTTGCTGCGCCACCGTCGACCGACGAGCTGATCTACGCACGTCACGACCTGGGCTTCGCCCTTCACAGCATGCGGTCACCGTCCATCGGCCGGCTGTACATCCAGGTCGACCCCACGGCGCAGATCGAGGATTGGCCGGACGCTCGCATCTGGGAGCAACTCCACCTCCGCCTTGCATACGACGGCTGGTCGCTCGAAGAGGGACCGGTCATCGAGAAGGGCATCGCCCAGATGCGCAGCTTCGTCGTCGAGCCGATGCAGTACGGCAGGCTCTTCCTCGCCGGTGACGCCGCCCACATCGTCCCGGCGACGGGCGCGAAGGGCCTGAACCTCGCCGTCCACGATGTATTCGTGCTCTCGCGCGCGCTCGCCGAGTGGTATGCGACGGGATCAGGTGACCAGCTCGATGACTATTCGGCGACATGTCTGCGGCGCGTCTGGCGCGCCCAGGACTTCTCGAACTACATGAGCTCCATGCTCCACCGCTACCCGGGCGACGATCCGTTCCGCGATCGCCTGCAGCTCGCTCGGCTGGAAACCCTCACCGTCTCGACCGGGGCGGCCCAGGCGCTGGCCGTCAACTACACGGGACTACCGCTCGTCTGAGTCTGCGTCACCGATGTCAGCAAGGGTCCGCTGCGCGATCGCGAAGGCGGCATTGCCGGCGGGCACGCCCGCATAGACCGACACGTGCAGCAACACCTCGGCGATCTCGTCGGGAGTCAGGCCGTTGCGAACGGCCGCGCGCACGTGCATCGCGATCTCGCCCTCCGCTCGCATGGCCGTGAGGGCGGCGAGCGTGATCATCGATCGGGTGCGGCGGTCCAGACCCGGACGCGCCCAGACGTCTCCCCACGCTGCTCGCGTGATGTACTCCTGGAAGGGCTCGGTGAAGGCGTCGGTCAGGGCGATCGCACGGTCGACATGGGCCTCGCCCAGCACCTCTCGCCGAACACGCATGCCGCGCTGGTAGCGGTCGTCGTCAGGTGGCGTCATCAGTCCTGCCTCCTAGGTGCGCCCGGATGGCTGCTGTCACCGCGTCGGCGGCTTCGACGTTGGCAAGGTGCGCCACCCCTTCGATCACGGTCACCCTGGCCGAGACCATCGCGGCAGCGATGCCTTCCGCTGCTTCGAGCGGGGCGGCGGGATCGTCCTCGCCGACCAGCAGAAGCGTCGGCGCCGCGATCCGGCCCAATCCCGGGCGCAGGTCCATCGCAGCGATGGCGTCGCAGCATGCTGCGTACCCCTCCGCAGGCGTGGCCGCGAGCATGTCGCGGATCTGTCGCGCGATCGCTGGCTGCCGCTGTCGATAGCCCCAGCGTTCGACGACGAGGTCGCTGACTGCCGCGGTGCCACCGGTGCGAACGCGTCGGGCGCGATCGCTCCAGGCCTCAGGCGCGGCAGGGGCGGCCACGACGCACGCCGCCACGAGACGCTGGACGCGACGCGGCGCCAGTGCCGCCATGGAGAGACCGACCATCCCCCCGAGAGACAGACCGCAGACGGATGCCCGCTCGATGTCGAGCCTGCCGAGCAGGGCCAGCACGTCGTCGGCGAGGTCCTCGATCGAGTACGGACCCGAGAGCACTGGGGACAGACCATGACCGCGCAAGTCGACCGCGACCAGCCGGAAGTCTCGACTGAGCGGCGCGACCTGCGGCGACCACATCTCGAGCGAGGTGCCGATCGCGTGAAGGAGGACGACCGTCTCGGCGCCGGGCCTGCCCGTCACTTCGCAGTGGAGCGAAACGGGCTCGCTCACGTTCGCCGCAGGCGGCCATCGAGGATGGCGTCGACCAGCACGGCGGCGGCTCCGTTGTCCGGATCGGCTGATCCGAGGTTCCGGGACATCCGGTCTGGATGGATGACCAGATGCTCAAGGCTGTCCCGGAGCCATGCCGCCGCCGAACCGATCTCGGCGAGCAGCTGACGGAGCGGGAGCCACTCGGCCTGCCAGGCCCCAGCGGCTCGCTCGTGTTCCTGCGGCATCGCAGCGAGCAGCGTGGCTGCCAACCCGCTCGCCCTCCGAGTGCATGCCAGGACCGTGATCGCCGCGATCGGGTTGTGTTTGTGCGGCATCGCCGAGGAGGCGCCTCGGCCGCTGGCGCCCTCCTCGACCTCGCCGACCTCGGTCTGTGCCAGTAGCACGATGTCGGTCGCTGGTTTCGCGAGGGCCCCTGCACTGACCCCGAGCGAGGCCGCAAGATCGCCGATCCTGGTGCGCTCGGAATGCCATGGCGCGACGGGAGCCACCAGCTCAAGACGCTCGGCGAAGACTTCGACGATGCGGAAGCCGTGGATGCCGTAGGACGCCAAGGTCCCGGACGGTCCTCCCAGCTGCACCGCCAGGCCGGACTGGCGGATCCGATGGAGATGGTCCGAGGCATGATCGAGGCCCATCGCCCAATCGGCGGCCTTGAGGCCGAACGTGGTCGGTACGGCCTGCTGCAAGAGCGTGCGACCGATGATCGGCGTGTCTCGGTATCGCTGCGCGAAGGCAGCGGCCGTGCCCGCGGCTGCGTCGAGATCGACGAGGATCGCATCCAGCGATGATCGGGCGACGAGCATCGAGGCGGTGTCGATGATGTCCTGACTCGTCGCTCCGAAATGCACCGAGCGAGAGACCTCGGGCCCGACCGCAGCCCGGAGGCGCGCGATCAACGGTATGACTGGTGTGCCGGATTCGCCGGCCTCCGACGCGATCGCTTCGACATCGATTGTCAGCCCGGATGCCGCCACCGCGATCCGGTCCGCATGCTCGCCAGGTATCAGGCCCACCTGTGCGCAGGCAGCGGCCAGGGCCACCTCCACGTCCAGCATCCCCCGGAGCCACGCCGTGTCGGAGGCGGTCTGGGCGGCGCGACCGCGCGCCCACACCCATCCAGTCGTCACGCGGGCGGCTCAGAGATCGAAGAAGGCCGTCTGGCCCTCGCCCTGAAGGCGGATGTCAAAGCGATAGCCATCCTGTGATCGACTGGCGACCATCGTGCTGCGGGCCGGCTCCGGGATCGAGGCCAGGACCGGATCATCCTCGTTCGTGGCCTCATCGGGAAAGTACAACCGCGTGACCACCGGGCGCAGCAGCCCGCGCATGAAAACCGCGACGGCGATGTACGGCGCCGCGGGTGCACCATCGGGTCCCGAAACGGCGGCCGGCTTGACCGTCCGGATCGCATACGCGCCCGCATCGTCGGTCGGACAACGAGCGAAGCCGCGGAACGGTGCGTCGCGATCATCGGGAAACGTTCCGTCAGCGTCCGCCTGCCAGGTCTCCACCATCGCATCGGGGATCGGGTCGCCTGCCCCGTCGCTGACGACGCCTCGGATCCAGATCGCTCCGACGTGATCGGGGCCGACGGCGAAGGGGCCATCGGGCCAGGGCAAGGCGATGGCGAAAAACGGACCGACCGTCTGTGAAGGTGTCGGAAGCAGGTCGGTGCGAGGTTCCACGCAGCCTCCCGAGCGATCTCTTGGGCGCCCGAACCGTACGGTCGCCGTTACCTACCGGCAAGTATCGCGTCCACTGGGTGGACAGAGTCCTTGCTTTCGCCTGCGGCGCTTCCATACGGTCGAAAACGACCACCGCCGATGGGCCAATCGGCACTTGCGCTGCGTACGGTACTCGCGGACGCCCACGGGTGTCGACGCAGCACGAGGCGTCCGATACCAAGTCGCCCGGCGGGCTCGAGGAGGAATGCATCGATGTCCGACCCAGAGGTGCACGAAGAGCGGCTGCTACCGAGAAGGTCCGTGCTCAAGGCTGCGGCCCTGGGGGCGGCGGCCACCGGCGTTGCCGCGTTCCTGGCGGCCTGCGGCGTCAAGACGTCCAGCCCTAGCGCAGGAGCCTCGGCCGCGGCCGGAGCCTCGGCCGGTGCGAGTACAGGCCCCAGCGTCGTTCCATCCGCTGAGGCGATCCCCTTCAAGATCGGCTTCATCAGCCCGCAGACCGGCCCGGCAGCAGGGTTCGGCGAGCCGGATCCCTACATCATCGGCCTCGTCCAGCAGAAGCTGAACCAAGGCTTCCAGGCCGGCGGGAAGAACTACGCGATCACGATCATCCAGAAGGACGGGCAGTCGGATCCGGCGAAGGCAGCCCAGGTCGCGAACGACATGATCAACAGCGACAAGGTCGACATGATCCTCGCGACGTCCACCCCCGAAAACAACAACCCGGTCGCCGATGCGGCCGAGGCCGCCGGCGTACCGTTGATCGCAAGCGTCGAGCCGTGGGAAGCGTTCTTCTTCGCGCGACAGAAGGACCCGGCCAAGCCGGTTCCCTTCAAGTTCACCTACCTCTTCTCCTTCGGCGTCGACGAGTTCGCCGAGACCTACATCTCGATGTGGGACGACATCCCGACCAACAAGAAGGTTGGCGTGATGTGGCCGAACGACGCCGACGGGAACGCGATCCGCGCGGCACTGCGGCCCCAGCTGGAGAAGGCCGGATACACGATCGTCGACCCCGGCGCCTACGAGGACGGCACCAACGACTACTCCGCGCAGATCGCGAAGTTCAAGCAGGAGAACTGCCAGATCTTCAACACGTTTCCGCTGCCACCCGACTTCGCGACCTTCTGGAAGCAGGCCGCGCAGCAGGGCTACGTCCCGAAGATCGCGCAGATCGCCAAGACCGGGTTGTTCCCCTCGCAGATCGAGGCCCTCGGGGACCTCGGGCTCGGCCTCGCGAGCGCTGCCTACTGGACGCCCACGTTCCCCTACTCGTCGTTGTTCCTCGGGACCTCGTCGGCTGACCTCGCGAGCGGTTACACGGCGAGCACGGGTCGGCAGTGGAACCAGGACCTGGGTACCACGACGGCGTTGTTCGAT
The DNA here is from genome assembly GCA_963764515.1 of uncultured Chloroflexia bacterium. Lineage (GTDB taxonomy): Bacteria > Chloroflexota > Limnocylindria > Limnocylindrales > CSP1-4 > SPCO01. The sequence continues at coordinate 935,997 of CAVXSS010000001.1, forward strand.
GCAGCGACGAGTGCCATCGCGGCCGCGACCGACCCCAAGGACAAGGCTGCGCTCGCGGCCGCCATCGGCAAGCTGAACATCACGTCCACGATCGGCAAGATCGACTTCACGAGCGGCCCGTTCCCGAACATCGCACCGTCCCCGATCATCGGCGGGCAGTGGGTCACCGATCCGACCGGCAAGTTCAAGGTCGACTTCCTGATCGTCGAGAACGCGACCGATCCGAATATCCCGATCGCCGCAAAACTCACCCCGTATCGCTCCTAGAGTCGCCGGGACTCGGTGACCAACCAGCCTCCGTCAAACGCGGAACCGCTCCTCGCGGGCCGCTCGATCCACAAGCGGTTCGGACAACTCGTCGTCCTCGACGACGTCGACTTCGCGCTCGGACCGGGGACCGCGGTCGGGATCGTGGGGCCGAATGGCGCCGGCAAGACGACTCTGCTCGACATCCTTGCCGGCGCCCAGGACCCGACGAGCGGGACGATCACCTTCCGGGGGGCGGACGTGACGCTCGCCGGCGCCGCCAGGCGGTCTCGTATGGGTATCGCTCGCACACATCAGGTCCCGCGACCGTTCTCTAACATGACCGTATTCGAGAACGTGTACGTCGGCGCGACGGCAGCGGGCGGGGTGCGAGGAAAGGCCGCATATGAGCGGTCGATCTCCGCGCTCGACGCCACTGGACTGCTGCCGGTCGCGAACCGCCAGACCGGCTCACTCGGGCTGTTGCATCGAAAGCGCCTCGAGCTCGCTCGAGCACTGGCCGTCGGACCGGATGTCCTTCTGCTCGACGAGATCGGTGGTGGCCTGACCGACGCCGAGGCGGAAGAACTTCTCGAGGTCATCCGTCAGCTGCGCGCCGGCGGACTCACGATCGTGTGGATCGAGCACATCGTCCACATCCTCGTTCGGGGCGTCGATCGGCTGATCTGCATGGACTCGGGTCGCGTCATCGCGGACGGACGACCCGACGAGGTGCTGCGCGACGCTCGCGTCATCGACGCCTATCTCGGACGCCGCGAGTGAGTCTTCTCGAAGTCGACCGATTGACCGCGCGCCACGGCGCGCTGACTGCCGTACGGGAGGTCTCCCTCGAGATCCCCGAAGGCTCGACCCTGGCCCTGGTCGGGGCGAACGGGGCCGGCAAGACGACGTTGCTGCGCACTCTCGCCGGGGCTCACCCGGTGGCGGAAGGCACGGTTCGCTTCGACGGGCAGGACATCTCCGGGCTACGGGCGTACAAGCGCGTCGGGCTGGGGATCGCACTGGTCCCGGAGGGTCGTCAGCTGTTCGCCGACATGACTGTCGAGCAGAACCTGCGCGTCGCTGGCGGACGCGGACGGACCGGCTCATGGACCGTCGACACCGTGTTCGACGCATTCCCCCTGCTGCGCCCACTGGCCAGGTCACGTGCTTCGAGCTTGTCCGGTGGCGAACAACAGGCGACGGCGATCGGGCGGGCGCTGATGGCAAATCCTCGTCTGCTCCTCCTGGACGAAGTGTCGTTGGGCCTCGCTCCCGTTGCCGTCGAATTGGTCTATCAGACCCTTGCCGGTCTCCTCGCGACCAAGACGGCGACCGTCCTGCTGGTCGAGCAGGACCTGCGCCGCGCGATGTCGGTGGCTGACTCGATCGTGTGCATGCTCGAGGGCCGCGTCGTCCTGTCGGGCAAATCGAGCGAGTTCGACCGCGACCAGATCACCGCCGCATATTTCGGCCTCGCCCGCGGAGCGGTGGCGTGATCTGGGTCAACGCCGTCATCCAGGGCATCCTGCTCGGCGGGCTGTACGCGCTGTTCGCCTGCGGTCTGTCGCTCATGTACGGCGTCATGCGCATCGTGAACCTGGCGCACGGGGATCTGGCCGTCGTCGGCGCCTACCTCGTGCTCGTCCTGTCGACCGCTACTGGCATCACCCCTTGGCTCACGATGCCACTCGCAGTGGTCGCCATGGCGCTGCTGGGCTATGTGCTGCAGCGCACGCTGCTGGACCGGAGCCTGCGCGCCGGGCCGCTGACCCCGTTACTGACGACCTTTGGCCTGGCGATCGTCATCCAGAACCTCCTGCTCCAGATCTTCACCGCGGACTCGAGATCGCTGGACGCCGGAGCACTCACGACGGCAAGCTGGCAGATCACCAACGAGATCAGCATCCCTGTCTTCGGCTTGGTCGTGTTCGGCACGGCCGTGGCGATCCTCGGCGGTCTGCAGCTCTTTCTGAACAGGACGTCGCCGGGTCAGGCCATGCGCGCGACCGCCCAGGATCCCGACACGGCCGAACTCATCGGGATCGATGCGCGGCACTACTACGGCCTGGCGACGGCCATCGCTCTTGCCACCGTGACGGTCGCTGGGACCTTCTTCGGGATGCGCTCCAGCTTCTCCCCGTCATCCGGGCCGACCCAGCTGATCTTCGCCTTCGAGGCCGTCGTGATCGGCGGGATAGGATCGCTGTGGGGCACCCTGGTCGGCGGGATCGTGCTCGGCGTCGCGCAGACCATCGGTGCACAGATCAATCCCCAGGCGTCGATCCTCGCAGGCAACCTGGTCTTCCTCGCGGTCCTGATCATCCGGAATAGCCGCTCGGTCGTGGCGAGGGTCACGCAATGAGGACCATGCCGGATGTCCGGGTCGAGCGCTGGACCCGGGGCTCCGCCACTCGCACCGCGATCGTGGGGCTGATGATCCTCGCCCTGTTCGTGGTGCCGACGGTGTTCGAGTCGGACGTCACCCAGAAGCTGACCGGCCTTTGGGTCCTGGTGCTGATGGCCACCATGTGGAACGCGCTTGCCGGCTACGGCGGGCTTGTTTCGGTCGGCCAGCAGGCCTTCATCGGCGTCGGCGCATACGCGACGATCTACCTCACGCACGCCGGCGTCGACGGTTACCTGGCGATGGCCATCGCCGTGCTGATCAGCGGCGTCATCGCCTTCGGCGTGTCGTTCGTCGTCCTCAGGCTTCGCGGCGGCGAGTTCGCCATCGCGATGTGGGTCATCGCCGAGGTCTTCCGCCAGCTGGTTTCGTTCGACAAGTCCGTCGGGGGTGGCACCGGGATCTCGTTGACGGCCCTGTCGGCGTATGGCCCCGACTACATGCGCGCGTTCAGCTACTGGTGGACGCTCGGAGCCGCCGTCTTCGGCCTCATCGTCCTGTTCGTCCTGCTCCGTTCACGAAGTGGAGCGGCGCTCCAGGCGATCCGCGACGATGAGGGGGCGGCCACGTCTCTCGGCGTCCGGGTCCTGGCCAACAAACGCCTGATCTTCGTCCTCACCAGTGCAGGTTGCGGCGCCGCGGGCGCCGGGATCCTGGCGAACACGCTGTTCATCCAGCCCAACACGATCTTCTCGGTCCAGTGGACGGCGATGATGATCTTCATGGTCCTCGTCGGAGGGCTGGGCACCTTCGAGGGACCGATCATCGGCGCGCTCATCCTCTTCGGTCTCCAGGACCAGTTCGGCGACGGCGGCGTCTGGTACTTCGTCGGCCTCGGCACCGCCGCGATCCTCTTCGCCCTGTTCCTGCCCCGCGGGATCTGGGGGACCCTCACGGATCGCTTCCACATCCCCCTTGCCCCGATCGGCTACTGGGTGCGCGGCAACCTGACCGCCCCTCGGATAACCGACGGTCCTGCCGGTCCGTCCGAGGAGGTGTCCCCGTGAAAGCCAACGCGGCGGTCGTCGAAGAGAAGGGCGGGTCATTCGCGATCCGGAAGTGGAGATCGGCGACCTGCGGCCCGATGAGCTGTTGGTGCGCATCCAGGCTACGGGGGTCTGTCACACCGACGTCGTGGTGCGGGACCAGTGGTACCCAGTTCCTCTGCCGGCGGTCTTCGGGCACGAGGGCGGCGGACTTGTCGAACGCGTGGGCTCGGCCGTCGCGGGATTCGCGCCCGGCGACCGCGTCAGCCTCAGCTTCAACTCCTGCAGCGACTGTCGGTACTGTCTCGCCGGCCGGCCCCCGTACTGTGCCGACTTCTTCGGTCGCAACGTCGGATCGAGCCGGCCCGACGGAAGCTCCCCGATCTCGCGCAACGGCGACCCGATCCATGGGAACTACTTCGGCCAGTCGAGCTTCGCAACGTCCGCCGTCGCAAACGTGCGCAGTGCCGTGAAACTCACCGAGGACATTCCCTTCGAGGTGGTCGCGCCGTTCGGCTGCGGGATCCAGACCGGCGCCGGATCGGTGCTGAACTCGCTGCGGCCACCCGCCGGAAGCAGCATCGCGGTGGTCCGTGGGCTCGTCGAAGGGGACAGCATTCCCCAGTTGTTCATCCCGCGCCTCGTGGGGTTGTGGCGCCAGGGCAAGTTCCCGGTGGATCGGGTCGTCAGCACGTACGATTTCGACGCCATCGATCAAGCCGTCCACGACGCAGAAACGGGCTCGGTCATCAAGCCCGTCCTGCTCATGTCCTAGAAGGGAGACACGTCATGTCCGTGGCCGAGCGCAAGAAGCTGGCGCATCACGACCTGTCCATCGGAGGTTCCCGGGTGCCGGCGTCGGGCGGTCGCACCTTCGACATCTCCAGTCCCTACACGGAGGAAAGGATCGGCACCGTCGCAGCGGGCAGTCGGGAGGATGCTCGCACCGCAATCGAGACGGCAGCAGCAGCGTTTCCGAACTGGGCGGCGACTCCGCCTGTCGCCCGGCAGCGCATCTTCCTTGCCGCCGCCGACGCTCTCGAGCACCGACGCGACGACGTCGTTGCGATGCTCGCGAACGAGACCGGCTGTACGTTCGGGTTCGCCATGTTCCAGATGGGCTTCGTGCCCGGCCTGTTCCGCCAGGCGGCGGGTCTCGCGTACCACCCGACAGGGCAGGTCATCCCGTCCGACGTGCCTGGGACATTCGCGATGGGCATCCGCCATCCCGTCGGTGTCGTGGCCGCGATCGCGCCCTGGAATGCCGCGCTCATCCTCTCGGCGCGGTCGATCGCCGCACCTCTGGTTGCCGGGAACAGTGTCGTGCTGAAGCCATCGCCCGATTCGCCGGTCGTGGGCGGCCTGTTGTGGGCGGAGATCTTCGAGGAAGCCGGGCTCCCAGCCGGTGTCCTGAACGTCGTCACGCATGCCCATGGCGACGGGTCGAAGATCGGGGACGAATTCGCCGAGAACCCGAAGGTCAGACGGATCAACTTCACCGGCTCATCGGCCGTCGGTCGCCGCATCGCCGAGTCCGCCGGCCGCAATCTCAAGCGAGTCGTGCTCGAGCTGGGTGGACACAACCCGCTCCTTGTCCTGCGCGACGCGGATCTAGACTACGCCGTCGACGCCGCGACGTTCGGCGCCTTCCTCCATCAGGGTCAGATCTGCATGTCGACGCGGAGGATCATCGTCGAGCAGCCGATCGCCGCGAAGTTCGAGAAGCGGATGGCTGCCAAGGTGGCCGGACTCAAGCAGGGCGACCCGCTGGAGATGGATACGATCATCGGCCCGCTCATCAACCGCGAGGCACTCGATCAGGTGTCCAGCCGCGTCAATGACGCGGTGAAGGCCGGTGCGCGCCTCGTGACTGGTGGAACGTCCAAAGGCCTCGTGTACGCCGCGACGCTCCTGGCGGAGGTTCCCGAAGACAGCGACCTCCTCCGACATGAGACGTTCGGACCGGTGGCTGCCCTCGAGGTCGTGGCCGACGCGGACGCCGGTGTCGAGCGCGCGAATGCCACGTCGTACGGCCTTTCGGCTGGGATCATCACGACTGACGCGGACAAGGGATTGGCGCTCGCGAGCCGCATAGAGGCCGGCATCGTCCACATCAACGACCAGACGGTGGGCGACGAACCGCAGATGCCGTTCGGCGGGGTCAAGGACAGTGGCTGGGGCCGCTTCGGCGGCGCGGTCGCTCTTGACGAGTTCTCAGAACTCAAGTGGGTCACGGTCACCAGCGGCAGCCATCCGTACCCGTTCTGATCGTCCACGCAAAGGTCTCCGTAGACGTCGGAGGAGCGGCCGATCAGGATGCCACCACCACGGTTCGATACGTGTCCTCGAGCCGACCGGTCGCGCGATGAGGTAGGTACGGTCGGGGCGAGAGGGATAGCCCCGCCACCACCGACCTTCCGGTGACGATGCGGCTCGCCGAGCCCGCCGGAGCCCTTCGAGCTGGTCCGCAGCGCGTGACGCGACGGTCGTCCCCGCCGGACGCGCGACCGACCGCGAGGTCGGCGTGGTTGCGGCTGTCCTGGTCGCCGGGTCCGAGAAGGCCGCCGCCCACCGTCTGGGCCTATCGCACTCGACCGTGAAGCACCACCTGGCCAACGCACGCTCCAAGGTGGGCGCGGAGACGACGGCGCAGCTCGTGTGGATCCTCGCGCCGCGTCTGCCCGAGCCCCGTGGCAGAGCCGGGCCTAACTAATACTTCATGATCCTGGATGCCGGCTCCGGCCTTGTAGTTGATCCGCAGCCTTGACCTCGGGCTGCCGCCCGTGTGTCCTGGACGCCGACTTGATTGAACCGAATCGCATTCGGAGTCGGTCTTAGGAGCATGAAGATCCAGGAGGCAGGTCCCACCCACGGGGAGGCTCCAACCGTGAATCGCGCGATCTGCGCATTCGCCACCGTCCTGGCGATCATCGTCGGCGCATGCGGGACATCGGCCGGATCGTCTGACAACGGCCCTCGAATCACGCCCGGCGTCCCGAGCACCCCCGGAGCGAGTTCGACCTCGACCGCATCGCCGACCGCATCGGAGCCGGCGCCGTACGGCCTGGGCCGCTTCCCGGCGCCGCCGACGGACGCCCTGCCAAGGGAGACCGCCTCAGCCCTGCAGGCCATCCTCGATCGGGCGGCTTCCAACCTGCCCGGAGTCAGCGCGACGGTCATCGTCGCGGGTCGCGGGACGTGGTCGGGCGCAGCCGGGACGGCCGACGACGCGCACGCCGTCGCGGTCGACTCCTCGTTCGGCATCGCCAGCTTGACCAAGACCGTGATCGCGGCCGAGATCATGCTCCTCGCCGACCACGGGAAGCTGGCGCTGTCGGACCCGGTGTCGGCACACCTCCCCGCGGACTTCACCTTCGACACGAACGGCGCGACCATCGGGAATTTGCTGGCCATGGAGAGCGGCATCCCGGACCCGGCTCTCGACAATACCGACTACGCCGCTGACCTGATGCGTAACTGGAGCGTGCGGGAGGTCCTGGCCACGGTTCCGGCGGGTCGATCGAAGCCGGGAGACCACTTCGTCTACGAGGACGCCAACTACATGCTCCTGGGGATGGTCGTCGCCCAGGCGACCGGCCAGACCACTGCGGCCGCATTGCGGTCAGGCGTGCTCGCTGACCCACGGTTCGCCGCGATGGTCTACCAGCCCGAGGAGAAGCCGAGTGGTCCGCTCGCATTGCCGCACGTCCATGGCCAACTGCGACCCGACATCTTCGCCCGCGGGGGTGGCTATCTGCCGTCGAAGGCTGAGGCCAGCGAGGGGAATGGCTCAGGCTGCATGGCCAGCGACTCAGGCACTCTCGCCCTCTGGGGCTATCAGCTCTTCGGCGGGGCGATCGTGTCGGCGCAGGCGGTTCGGACGATGACCGACTTCGTGAACGGCGACTTGGGACCCTATGGAATGGGTGTCTTCGACCAGACCAGGCTGGCCAACGGCTATTACGCAGCGACGGTCGGCAACGGGGGTTGGGACGACGGTGGCTACTCGTCCGTGCTGAGCGTGCTCCCGGGCCAGGGGATCGCCATTGCCGTCCTGACCAACGAGACCGGCGACCCCAGGCAGCTCGTCATGCCGCTGGCCCAGCAGATGGCGGCCTTGCTCCGATGACGCGCCCGGACCTCGTCGAGCGAGCCCGACGCGGCGATCGCGAGGCGTTCGCCGAGTTGGCCGCCCTCGAGATCGATCGCCTCCACGCGACTGCGACCCTGATCCTGCGCGATGTGGACCTGGCACAGGACGCGGTGCAGGAGACCCTGATCCGCTGCTGGCGGCAGCTCCCGAACCTGCGGGACGTGGCGACCTTCGATGGCTGGCTGTATCGCATCCTCGTCCGCACCGCCGCCGACGAAGCGTCGAAACGCCGCCGGTTCCGGGCCAACGTCAAGACGCTGTTCATCGAGCCGAGCGACAACGGCGCCAACGACCTCGCCGACCGGGAGCTCCTGGAGCGCGCCTTCGCGCGACTCAGCCTCGAGCACCGGGCCGTCGTCGTGCTGCGCCACTACGCCGACCTGCCATTAGCGGACGTGGCGCACGCGCTGGGGATCCCGCTCGGCACGGCCAAGTCGCGCTACCACTACGCGATGGCCGAGCTGCGGACCGCCATCGAAGCCGAGGGCCGACTGGTGACAGCCGCGGAGGGTCGAGCATGAACACCGATCGCGTCATCAGCGACTGGCTGCGGAGCGCCGCGCCGCCGCGCGCACCGAAGACGCTCCTCAACGCGACGCTCGAGCGCGTCGCCACCGTCCCCCAGGACCATCCGTGGGCAGCGAGGGTTCGCGTCCTGAGCGGACGTCGCGCGGACCCGCGCCTGCTGCTCGCAGCCGCCGTCGTCGGCGGGACCGCCATCCTGGGGTCGCTGTTCGTAGGCGGAGGAGGCCCACAGCGAGGTCCATCGAGCATCGTGCCCTCGGTGGGGCTTGGCGCCCTGGCGTACGCGACGAACGGGAGCACCTTCCTCGTGGGGACTGAGCGAGAACACCCAGACGCGGTCGAGATCGCGGCGAACGGGACGGGCGGCCTCAGCTACTGGGCACCGGCGTGGTCGCGGGACGGGCGATACCTCATGTTCGCGGGGGCACCGCAGGGTGATGGGCCAAGCCGGATTTTCGTCGTCGACCCGCAAGGGCGACAGGTCAGCTCATTCCCCGGGTGGCTGCCTAGCTGGTCGCCTGACTCGAGCAAGGTTGCCGCCTGGGACGACCCCTTCAAGACCGTCGGGATCTGGTCGGTCGACGGCCGCCGAGTCTCGACCGTGCCCTTCCCGACGGGCGTGACCCTGCCCGGCGACTCGACGCCGACCTTCACCGGCGACGGGCAAGCCCTGTACTTCGTCCTGAGCCGCGTGAACTCCGAGCCGCAAGCAGTCCCGATCGATGGATCGGCGCCCCATGAGTTGAGCCCGATCACGACCGCCGGAAACCCGGTCTTCTCGAACGACGGCAGTCAGGTCGCACTTCCTGCGGCGGACGGACTCTACGTGGCTCGAGGAGACGGCTCCGCCCCGCGCCTCATCGCGCATCTGGCCACCGGCCGCTTCTACGACGCCGTTTGGTCGAAACTCGACGACCGAATCGCCGTCGCATGGACGGGTGCCGGTCAATACGAATCGCTGGCGGTGATCGACGTTGCGTCCGGTCGGACGGTGATCGTCTGGGAGTCGGCGCCGGGTGATCGCATTCATCCCATCCGGTGGGCGCCTGACGGCCGGTCGATCCTCATGAGTTCGGGCTCGCGCCTGTATCGCGTGGTCGTCAGCGATGAGGCGACGACGAACCCAACTTTCGCGGCGGAGGTCCTGTTCGAGGATCCCTCCCACGATGCCTTCACCGATCTGGCCGCCGACTGGCAATGGATCGCCGGCGGGGGTTGATGGTGCCGTCCGGACAGCTGGCGCCCAACCTGCCGCGCCGTCGCCCCGGTTGTCTCGAGTCCCTCCTGTCAGACCACAACCGCCCGACGGCGAGAAACGCAGCCACGAACTCGAGGCGTTCGAGCCGGGCGAGCTCGCGCGGGCGGCCGCCTGGGCCCTGACTCTCCTCAAGGAGAGGGTCATGACGCGCGGTAGCAGTCGGGCGACAGGCATGGCCCAAACGGCCAACTAGAAACCACGGCCCACGGCCCGCACCCTTGAGGGCATGACGGCGCGCTGGTCAGATCCACACCGACTCCCGGGTCCCCCCACCGGGTACGTCCGCGCCGTCGACCCCGCAGGTGCGCGGTGAGCGGACTGGAGCTCGTCCTCGCCTTCCTCGCGGGCGTCGGCATGGGCGTCGCCCTCGACCGCTGGCTGCTGCCGACCCTCGTCGATGCGTGGATCGACCGACTACGCCGGCGTGCGCGATGAGCGTCGTGACGATGCGCCAAACCGCCGCCGGACCGACGACTACGCCTCGGCCTGGATCGGGTCCGCGGCCGCGCTCACGATCGTCCTCGTCGTGCTCCTCATCCTCGACGTCGCCGTGCCCGGCTATGACGTGTCGCCGGGGACCCTCCTGCCCCTCCTCGGCGCGATCCTCGCGCTCCTGGGCCTCGATGCCTCTGCCTTCTGGAAGGGCGTGAGATGACGACGGTCACGGCGCTTCTGACGAACAAGGCGTACGGCTTCCCCACTCGGGGAGCCAAGCGCCGGGTGAAGGGGCGCGAGGCTGGGACGCGGCCTTCGGGGCCGGCGTCGTCCGCGTGAAAGAAGGTCAGTCTGGTCGGGGCGAGAGGATTTGAACCTCCGACCTCATCGTCCCGAACGATGCGCGCTACCAAGCTGCGCCACGCCCCGACCGAGGGTGCCCGTTGTACAGGGCTTGCGGATGATAGCAAAGCTACCCTGACCCGGCGCAGGACCCGCCCGGAGCACCGGGGCGGCGACGGCGCCCGTATCTAGGTGACCAAGGTCGCATCGCGGCCGGGACCTCCGCGACCCTGACCCGGTCGCACGCCTGTGTAAGGTCGCAGACAGCGGCGTCGGGGGGAATCTGGCGCCGCTTCTCCATGTCCCCGACGTCCCGCTCCGCACGCCGCCGGCCCTGGGACGGGATGAAACCGCCATTCGGCGCCACGACGTACCGTTGATGAGGGACCGTCGCCAGGTGGCGTCACCGACGGGACCGCGTCGGACAGGAGGACCAGCATGGCATCAAGGCCAACCGGATCGGTCGTTCGGCTGGCTGCCGCCGCGTCAGCCATCCTGCTTCTCGCCGCCGCATGCACCACGGGCAGTGGCGCCTCGACAGCCCCGAGTACGGCCGCCCCAGCGGGCTCGACCGCCTCGGCCGCGCCCGTCGCCTCACCCGCATCGGCCAAGCCGGGCGGCGGCAAGTACGGGAGCGGGGACGACACCGGGGACGAGTACGGGAGCGGGGCGACGTCGACGCCGGCGGCGTCGAAGACTGCCGGCGCCGAGGTCCACGAGGTCGGCGTCGCCAGCGGGGCGGACGGCGACCATCTGACCGGCGCGGGTGGCCGGACGCTGTACGTCTTCGGCAACGACTCGGCGAATACGAGCACGTGCGAAGCCGCCTGCACCACGACGTGGCCCCCGTTCACGATCGCCGCCGACGACCAGCTCAAGGCGGGCGCCGGCGTCACCGGCAAGCTGACGACGTTCGCCCGTAGCGACGGTTCGATGCAGGTGGCCTACGACGGATCGCCCCTCTACTACTACGCCGCCGACAAAGCCGCGGGTGATACGAACGGGCAGGGCGTCGGGGACGTCTGGTTCATCGCGCAGCCGTAGCACGGCATCCATCACGGGGCGGCGGCGCGCGGGAGGGCCGCCGCCCTGCTTCCTAGTCGCTGAGGCCCGCCTCGTGGGCGGCGTTGGATCGCGCCCGTTGGTCGGCATGGATCGGCAACGTGCCGAGCGCCGCCAGCAGGAAGGCGAAGGCCATCAGCCCGAAGACGATCGGCACGCCTGATGCTTCGCCGGCGATGTCGATCACGACGCCGTAGGCCGCCACCCACAGTGAGCCGACCCCGAAGGCCATCGTGAAGTAGAGCGCATAGGACGCATCGCGGAGCGACGGTGGCGAGATGTCGGCCAGGAGAGCCTGGAGCTGTGGGCTCTCCGCGAAGCTGAAGAGGCCCATCAGCACGATCCCGACCCACAACCAGACCAGCGACGAACCGGCCAGCAGGAAGATGGCGAACCCGAGCGCGCCGCCCAGGTACACCCCGACGATGATCGGCTTGCGCCCGACCCTGTCCGAGAGCCAGCCGGCGATCAAGGGCACCGGCACCGAGAACACGATCAGGGCGCCGTACATGAACCCGGCCGTTGCCTCGTCCAGCCCGATGACCTTGGACAGGTAGATGAGGGCGAACAGGTTGACGACGCCGAGGCCCCGCCCGCCTCCGCCAAGGGCCGAGGTCAGGTACAGCCATCGCAGGTCGCTGTCGCGCAGGATCTGTCCGAACGCGGAGCGCACGCTGCCCCCGGCCAGCGCCGCAGCCCGGTCCGTGCCGCGTTCGCGGACGAAGAGCAGGATCGCGACCGCGATCGCGATCGCCGGGAGGCCGAAGATCAGCGAGGCTCCCCGCCAGCCGAACGCCGCGATGAGCGGAACACCGAGCAGCGCAACGACGACGGTGCCGACGTTGCCGCCGGCGATGTGCGCACTGATGGCAAAACCGCGCCGCTCCGGTGGGAACTGCTCGGCGAGCAGGCCGTTGCCGACCGGATGCTGGGGTGATCCGCCGATCCGCCACAGGATGTTGGGGATCGCGAACGTGGTGAAGTCGATCGCCATGGCCTGGATCGCGATTCCCCCACCGAACAGGATCCCGCCGATGCCGAGCAGGTTCCGGCGCGACACGACGCGCGTGAGCGCGGCGAAGCTGAGCTGCACGAGGCCCGACGAGAACGAGCCGATGGCCGCCAGGAACGCGACCGCTTCCACGCCGACGCCGAACTCGTCGATGATCTTCAGGAAGACCAATGGCAGGACCACGGCCTGGGCGTGGTTGACGGCGTGGGCGACCGACAGGAGGCCAAGCGACCGCATCGGGTGGATGTCGGCGGCGGTCGCCGACGCATCGGGCGTCGTCAGCTCAGGGGTCGCTCCCACGTCGATATCCTGACGCATCGGTGACCTGTCCCGGACGGCCCGGTGCGCACGCCGCGTTCCGCCGCCGATCCCCGGCCGCAGCCCGGCACGGATCGAGAGCGCGGAACCTAGAACTGGTCGAGGTAGCGGTCGACCTCCCAGTCGGAGACCTGCGTGCGGTAGTCGTCCCACTCGGCACGCTTCGCCGCGATGTAGTGGCTGAAGACGTGGTCACCGAGGGCGTCGCGGATGACGTCGTCGGACTCCAGCTCGTCGAGCGCGTCGCCGAGCGTTCCCGGCAGCTCCTTGATGCCCTTGGACGCGATCGTGCTCGCGTCCATCTCGAACAGCGACTCCTCGACTGGATCGGCGAGAGGCATCTCCTTCTCGACCCCGTCGAGCCCTGCGGCGATCATCGCCGCGAAGGCGAGGTACGTGTTGGAGGACGGGTCGGGGCAACGGACCTCGCAGCGGGTCCCTTCGATCGACTTGCCGGGCGAGACCATCGGCACGCGGATGAGCGCGGACCGGTTGGTGCGCCCCCAGGTCAGGTAGGTCGGGGCCTCGTAGCCCGGCACGAGCCGCTTGTACGAGTTCACCAAAGGTGCAAGGACCGCGATCATGCCGCGCGCATGGCTCAAGATCCCGGCCATGTACGAGCGCGCGACGTCGGACAGCCCGTAGGGGTTCGACGCGTCCGCGAAGGCGTTGCGCTGTTCCGCGATCGAATACAGGCTCTGGTGGGTGTGCATGCCCGAGCCGTTGATCCCGTGGATGGGCTTGGGCATGAACGTTGCGTACAACCCGTGCTGCTGGGCGATCGCCTTCAGCGCGAACTTGAACGTCACCGCGTTGTCCGCGGTCCGCAGCGCGTCGGAGTACTCGAAGTCGATCTCGTGCTGGCCTTCAGCCACCTCGTGGTGAGCCGCCTCGACCCGGATCCCGAAGGCCTCCAGTGCGTCGACCATGTCCTGGCGGATCTCCTGGGCGAGATCGGTGGAGAAATCGAAGTAGCCCGCCTGGTCGTGGGGCAGCGGCTCGATGCCACCGTCCTCTCCGCGCCGGAACAGGAAGAACTCCAGCTCGGGGCCCGTGTTCACGACGTACCCCATGGCCTTGGCCCGTTCAACCTGACGGCGCAGGACGAAGCGGGGATCGCCGACGAACGGCTCGCCGCGCGGCGTGAACACGTCGCAGATGACCCGGGCGGTGCCGCGCGGACCCGCGCCGGGCTGCCATGGGATCTCGGCGAAGGTGCTCATGTCGGGCATCAGGTACTGGTCGCTCTCGGCGATCCGTGTGAAGCCCTCGATCGATGATCCGTCGAACCACGTGCCGTGCTTGACCGATCCCTCGAGCTGGTGGATCGGGATCGTCACCGCCTTGACGTGGCCGATGATGTCCGTGAACTGGAGCTGGATGAACCGGATCCCGCTCGTCTTGGCGACTTCGATCCTCGCGAGCGCTTTGGTGTCGTCGGCCACGGCTATGCCTCCTGGGCATGGGGGTTGGGACGGACGTCGCGGCACAAGGATACGCCCGGCCGGGGGAACCCAAGGCCGGGCGTTCGGGCGTTTCAGGCGGTCAGGTCAGGTCCCTTGTCGGACCTCGACCATCAGTACTGGAACAGCAGCTCCCGATACTTCGGCAGCGGCCAGAGGTCGTCGGCGACCAGCGTCTCGAGCTCGTCGGCAACCTCGCGCAGCGCGTTCTGGGCCGGGATGACCTTGTCGACGAAGGCACGCGCCTCCTCCTGCACGGAACCCGCCTCGTGGGCGGCGTGTTGGACGTGCTCGAGCCTGTCGATGGCCTCGACGAGCCCGTCTGCCAGGCTCGCCACCTTGGCACACACGGCCCCGACCCCCGTCGAGGCCGGGGCGGCCGAGAGCTGCCCGAGGTACTGCACGGTGGCGGGCAGGATCATCGTCCGGGCGATATCGAGGGCACAGCTCGCCTCGATGTTGCTGACCTTGACGTACCGCTCCCAGTTGATCTCGACGCGCGAGGCCAGCTCACGCTCGGAGAGGACGCCGAAGCTCGAGAACAGCTTCTTGGCCCGGTCGGTCGTGAGCACCGGGAGCGCATCCACGGTCGTCCGGTTGTTCGGCAGACCGCGCTTGGCCGCCTCCGCATGCCACGCTTCGGAGTAGCCGTTGCCCTCGAAGAGCACCTGTTTGTTCGCACCGACGATCTTGGAGAGGATGCTCGTCAGGCCTGCGAAATCGCCCTTCTTGAGCTTCTCCAGCTTGTCGGCGATCTGGGCGAGTGAGTCTGCGACCGCGGTGTTGAGCACGGTCTGCGGCCAGTAGATGGGAGCGGACGAGCCAACCGCCCGGAACTCGAACTTGTTGCCGGTGAAGGCGAACGGCGACGTCCGGTTGCGGTCGGTGGCGTCCTTCGGCAGCTCGGGCAGCGAGGTGACCCCCAGCTGCATCGAGCCGCCTTTCTTCGACGTCGAGGCCGCCCCCTTGGCGAGCTGCTCGACGACGTCCTCCAGCTGCGAGCCGAGGAAGATCGACATGATCGCGGGCGGGGCTTCATTCGCGCCGAGGCGATGATCCTGGCCCGCGTCCGCGATGCTCGCTCGGAGCAGGTCGGCATGGACGTTGACGGCGCGGATGACCGCCACCAGGAACGCGAGGAACTGGGCATTGGCGTGCGGATCGTGGCCGGGGTCGAGCAGGTTCTCGCCCTCGTCGGTGCCCATCGACCAGTTGTTGTGCTTGCCCGAGCCGTTGATGCCCGCGAAGGGCTTCTCATGGATGAGGAACGTCAGGCCGTGCTGGCGCGCGATGCGCCGCATCATGCTCATGACCACCATGTTGTGGTCGGACCCGACCGAGGTCGGCTCGTAGACGGGCGCCATCTCGAACTGGCCCGGCGCCACCTCGTTGTGGCGGGTCTTGGCCGGGATCCCCAGGCGCCACAGCTCGCGATCCAGATCCATCATGAACGCCAGGATCCGATCGCGAATGGAGCCGAAGTACTGGTCCTCCAGCTCCTGGCCCTTCGGGGACGGGGCTCCGAACAGCGTGCGGCCGGTCAGGACGAGGTCCGGGCGCTGCTCGGCCAGGCGACGGTCGACCAGGAAGTACTCCTGCTCGGGTCCGATGCTCGTGAACACCCGGGTGGCGGTCGTGTTGTCGAACCAGCGCAGGACACGCAGGGCCTGCTTGCCCAGGGCCTCCTGCGAGCGCAGCAGGGGGATCTTGTGGTCGAGCGCCTCACCGGTATACGAGACGAACGCGGTCGGGATCGTCAGGGTGACGCCGTTGGGCTCGACCTGGAGGAATATCGGGCTGGTGACGTCCCATGCGGTGTACCCGCGGGCCTCGAAGGTGGCACGGATGCCGCCAGACGGGAAGGAGCTGGCGTCCGGTTCGCCCTGCACGAGGTTCCTGCCGGAGAACTCTGCGAGCGTCCGGCCCTCGCCCGCTGGGCTGAGGAAGGAGTCGTGCTTCTCGGCCGTGGAGCCGGTCATCGGCACGAACCAGTGGGTGTAGTGCGTGGCGCCGTGCGCCATCGCCCATTCCTTCACGCCGTGCGCGACGGCGTCGACGATCGCCGGGTCGAAGGGTTCGTGGCCGTCGATCGTCCGGCGCAGCTTCTTGAAGATCGGCCTGGCGAGGTACTCCCGCTGCGCGTCCTCGTGGAACACGTACTGGCCGTAGATGGCCTGGCCCGCGTGTTCGAGATGGTCCTGCGTGGAGGCGACCTTCTGGGTGGCGATCGCGGCGATGGCCGTGTGACGTGCGGTCATGGCTCTCCTGTCGGGTGCATGGCGGCGCTGGGGGTGGCTGTCGGCTCTCCTCGGACGGCGCGCCGAAACGGGCCGTCCCCACTTCCTCCGTCACGGTACCAGCGGGCCAGGTTGCGGTTCAGCACCAGTGGCCCCGCCTCATCGTTGTGCATTGCGCACAACCCTTGCGGCCGGTGCTCGACGGTCAGGTCGACCGGCGAGCGGCGACGAGATCGTCCAACAGCCGGCCGAACTCCCGTTCCACGTCGACATACCGGTCGGACCGCCAGACGATACCAAGCCTGCCATCGCTCGTCAGGCGGGTCCAGACACGGCGCCGGGGCAGGTAGAAGCTGATCGTGATGCCCGCGATCAGGCTGGCGAAGGCGAGCCAGACGATGCCCTGGCCCGGATCGTGTTTCGCGATGAGGAGCGTGTAGTCGCTGAAGTCCGTCAGCATGATCGTGATGCCGAGCTCGTCCGATACCCGGGTGTCCCCCCTCGCCAGCGTCGTCGCCGCGTAGCTCTCGGTGATCGGGCTGCCATCGTCGGGGTTCGTGCCGGTCACGCGGTAGGGCAGGACCACGACCTCCCCGACACCATCGGGCGTCTTGTCGAGCAACAGCTGGAGGCCGATGTCGCGACCCGGTACCGGCAGGATGCCGTAGGGCAGCCCGTCCGCGGCGTCGGTCATCGGCACGGCACCGTCCCACAACGGCTTGCCGTCCGCGTCGAGGACGACCAGATGCGGTGCCGGCCCAAAGCCGTTCTGGTGGAACGTGTACCCGGCGACCGACAGCGGATCGTTGACCCGGATCGTCTTGCGCGCGATCTCGCGCCCGTCCTGGTAGACCGCAAGGTCGGTCGTGAAGTCGGACGCCTGGCCGGTGTCGAACCCGGGCGCCTCGAAGTCGAGGTTCTTCACGAGCAGCAGCCCGGGCGTGCCGATCGGCTGGACGGTGAGCGACTCGCCCTCGGGAACCACGAGCCCCTGCTCGTCACCCAGTCGGGAGGTGACGGCGGCCGCGACCAGGAACAGGACCAGCCCGGTATGGGTCAGGAGCGTCGCCATCTTCGTGTACTGGTGACGGTCGCCGTAGAGATAGAGGTGTCCATCGTCGGCGCCCGCCTCGCGAACCTTGAAGCCGTTCCGGCGCAGCACCCGGCGGATGCCTTCGGCCGGCACGCCGGTCATCTCGGCGCGATCGGGGAGACGCGGATCGAAGAAGGGTTCGGGCTGGGCGACGCGGATCTCGGACACGCCGCGCCACAGCCGGGGCGTCCGGTCCAGCGTGCAGACGACGATGGAGATGACCAGGATCGTCAGCCCAGCGCTGAACCACACCGAGCGGAAGATCGAGAAGACGCTCAGGCGCTCGAGGACGTCGACGAGGCCGGCACCCAGCAACTGGTCATAACGAGCGTGGATGGCGTCCATGGCGCTCGCGTAGTCGCCCGCGGAGCGGAACGCGAAATCCGGCAACTGGCGGATCGTCATCCCCACGACGGCGAGGAGGGCCAGGACGATGATCTGCGCGACGGCGAAGTCGACCGAGGTCAGCAGGCGCCACAGCCCCATCCCCACGCGGGCCAGGGCATTCGGGCCGATCGGGCGGGTCGAGGCGGCCGGGACGACGGCCGGTGTCGCGATGTCGGGCTCCTAGACGACGGCTGAGGTCGCTGTCGGGTGGCCGCCGGCCGCCGCGTCCGAGGCGCTGCCACCGCCACGATGTTCGGCCGCGGCAACGCTCGCCGCAGCCAACGCGGCCGACAGATCGGCCTCGAGGTCCTCGATGTCCTCCAGCCCGACGGAGACCCGCAGCAGGCCGGGCGTGATGCCGGCCTCGAGCAGCTGCGCCTCGGAGAGCTGGCGTTGGGACGTCGAGGGCGGATGGACGACCATCGTGTGGACACTCCCCAGCGACGCCGTGAGCTCCGGAAGGCTGAGGTGATCGATGATCGCGCGTCCGGCCTCGCGGCCACCCTCGACCTCGAACGCGAGCATGCCACCGCCGGCACCGGCTCGGAACTGGCGCTGCGCGACCGCGTGCTGCGGATGGCTGGGGAGGCCTGGGTACAGCACGCTGCGCACGCCGGGCTGACGTTCGAGCCAGCCAGCGAGTGCCGCCGCACTCTGGCTGTGCCGTTCGGCCCGGACGGCCAGCGTCAGGATCCCGCGCAGGACCAGGAACGCATCGAACGGCCCGAGCGTGGCGCCGGTCTCGATCTGGACTCGCTCGACCTCGGAGACAAGCGTCCTGGGACCGGCCACGACCCCGGCGATGAGATCGCTGTGGCCGCCAAGGAACTTGGTCGCCGACTCGACGACGAGATCGGCCCCGAAGTCCAGCGGTCGGCAGACGTACGGGCACGCGAACGTGTTGTCGACGACGTACGTGGCACCGTGCCGGTGGGCCAGCTCGGACAGCGCGGCGTGGTCGCTGACGAACGTCGTCGGGTTCGCGATCGTTTCCGCGTAGAGGACGCGGGTCGGTTTCGCGGCGAGCGCGGCGCTGACCGCGTCGAGATCGGTCATGTCGACGATCTCGATGTCGACGCCGAAGCCGCCGAAGGTCCCGAGCAGCTGCGCCCTCGTGGAGCCATAGGTCGAGATGGGCCCGACGATCCGGTCGCCAGCGCGGACCAGCGATGCCAACGCCGCATAGATGGCGCCCATGCCGGAGGCGAGGGAGATGCCGGCCTCGCCGCCCGCCAGTTCCGCGTACGCCGAACCGAGGGCGCTCGTCGTGGGGTTGGAGATCCGGCTGTATGCGAAGCCGGC
Source organism: uncultured Chloroflexia bacterium (assembly GCA_963764515.1). Classification (GTDB taxonomy): domain Bacteria; phylum Chloroflexota; class Limnocylindria; order Limnocylindrales; family CSP1-4; genus SPCO01. The sequence goes on from CAVXSS010000001.1 coordinate 955,223, forward strand.
CCGCGGGTCGCCCGCCACACGCCCGAGCTCGTCCGCGTCGGCCGAGGCGAACGTCGCCGTCTGGTAGATCGGGACACTCGTCGGCCGCTGTCCCGGCTGCGGGAGGCGCGATGCCGCCCGGATGGCCCGGGTGGAGAAGCCGCGGGCACTCGACGGCGGCCGCGTCTCAGGGTCGTTCACGGCTCGGATGCTACACCGGACCCACCGCGAGAGGTCCCCTCAGGCGCGCTCGATCGACACCGGGATGCCGGTGACCCGGTCCTTGCCGGCACGTTTGGACGCATACATCGCGCCATCGGCGCTGATCATCAGCTCGTCGACGGTGCGGCCGTCGTCGGGGAAACTCACCACGCCGACCGACAACGACGGTTGCGGGCCGCCTGGCGGCAGGCCCAGCGGCATGCTGCGGACGCCGAGGCGGATCTTCTCGGCCAGGACGAAGGCCCCGGTCGGGTCCGTCTCGGGGAGGAGCACGACGAACTCGTCGCCGCCATAGCGAGCCGCCGTGTCAAGGCGCCGGACCCCGGAGGTAACGACCTCGCCGAGGCCGCGCAGGACGCGATCGCCGTAGAAGTGGCCGAACCGGTCGTTGACGGCCTTCAGCTCGTCGAGATCCATCATCAGCAGGCAGAAGCCGCGACCCGACCGGGCGGATCGAGTGATCTCGCGCTCGATGGCGGCGAAGAAGAACGTCCGGTTGAACAGCCCCGTCAGCGGGTCGATGGTCGAGAGACGGATGGCCGCGTCGCGCGTCCGACGTTGCTCGCGGGCGATGACCATCGCCACGTAGGCCAGCAGGATGAGGGCCATCAGGTCGACCCCGATGATCGCCTCCGCGCTCGGCCCGATCGTGCCAGACGGCGAGCCCGCGAGCACTCCGGTGAGGAAGCCCAGGGCCGCCACGACGGTCAGACCGACCGTGACCGCCGACGTCACGACGAGAGCGGCGCCCGCGACGATGAGCGGGAACGTGAAGAAGAACGGGCTCTGGACGCCGCCAGTCAGCGCAACGAGGAAGGTCGCCGCCGTGAGGGCGACGGAGCCTTCCACCACGAACCGCCCGGGGCCGAGCGCATCCGAGGGCAGCAGATCGTGCACGACGACGACGAACAAGCCCGTCACCGCGAGCAGCACGAGGACCGCCGCCTGGGTGGCCGGCCACAACCCGCTGACCGCGACGATGGTGGCGGTCGCCATCAGGAAGACCCAGCTCACGATGCGGACGACGCGGTCGTAGGCCGGTCGAGCGTCCGGGTCCGTGGGATCGTCGATGAGGCCGCCGACCACGGCGTCCTCCGCCGCTCGAGGATCGACGGGCTCGGCAGGGATCGCACCGCTCTGCCGCCGCACGCGACCCGCGAAGGTCGGGGCGATGAGCGCGGCCATCAGCAGGAGGTTGGCGACGACCGCCACCACGATGAGGCCCAGGACCGCCTCGACTGGCAACGCCGCGACTCCCACTATCCACCCAGGGCGTCGCTCGACGCGCGCCCGTCACCCGCCATGTTAGCCGCTCCCCTGGCCCGTTCTGCGATGCGACTCGGACGCTGGTGCGGCTGCGCACCGATGTCAGAGGTCGTGCCTAGCGCGCTCCCCACTGGTAGGTCTGCTTCACCAGGCGAAGGTAGACGAAGGTCTCGGTCTCGCGGACCCCATCGATGGCGCGCAGCCGCTCTGCCAGGAAGCGCAGGAGCGCCTCGTTATCTTCGCAGACGGTCTCGATCAGGAGGTCATAGGTGCCGGCGGTGATGACCACGTAGTCGACCTCCGGCATCGCCGCGAGCTCCTCGGCGACGGCGACGAGTCGGTCGCTCTCGCATCGGACGCCGACCATCGCCATCTGGTGGAAGCCGAGCTTGAGTGGGTCGGTCACGCCGACGACCTGGAGGATGCCCCGCTCGATCAGGCGGTTGGTCCGCGCGCGGACGGCGGCCTCGGACACCCCGAGCTCGAGCGCGATCTGGGTGAACGGTCGGCGGCCATCGGCCTGAAGGTGTTCGATGATGCGCTTGTCGAGTGCGGAGACCTCCTCCTGACGCCCGGCGGCTGGTCGGGGCCGGTCAGCGCGTCCCGAGGCGGTCATGGCGCTCGCGTCTCCGTGGTCATGGCGCCGGCGTCTCCTTGCTGGCACTCGTTGCGGTCGATCGGTCCGGCATCGCCACCGGGACGATCGTGCGGGCCTTCATCGGCGAGAGGAGTGGATCGAGGACCTCCACGAGCGAGGTGAGCGCCGCCATCTCGCGAGCGTCCGGCTTCGTTGGGCGCACGCCGGTGGTCGTGGGACCCCATTGGATCAGGATATTGAGCCCGATGAACGCGATCGGCGGCTCGCCCTGGGCCGGCTTCGCGCCATCCTTCCAGCGCGTGGCCTTGGCCAGCGCCTTGCCCGAACTGTACTCGCTCACGATCAGGGGCCAGTCCAGGTAGGTCGCGTTGATGCGCCTGACGGGCTCACCACCCGCACGGCCCGATCCGGCGTTGTTGGCCTTGATCTTGAGCCCGGCCTTGTTCAGGGCCGCGAAGACCACATCCACGGCCGCCGGATCGGTCAGGTGGACCGGGGCTGGGCTGGGCGAGGCGGTCGGGACCGGGGTCGGGGGACGCGGTGAGGGAGACGGCGCTTCTCCGCCGCACGCCGACGCCAGCGCACAAGCGATGACCAGGAGTGCGAGCGATCGGCGTCGCCCATGAGGCGAACGATTCGAATCTCGCATGGCAAGCACACGCTAGCACGCGGTTCGTGCTGCGCGTCCCCTGACAATTCTCCCACTCACGGCGGTCCGGTCAGCCGCGATCGAGCTCCCGGAGCACGAGTGCGGCCGCACCGATGGACTCGAGGGTGATGGGATCGAGCACGAGTTGCACGTGCGAGATTCCAGCTCTCGCGAACGCTCGCAGCGCTTCGGCGACGTCATCGGGCGCCCCCTCGAGCGGAGGCACGGCGTCGTTGGCCCCATCGCCCTGGATCCGGCCCGTGCCACCGTGCAGACGCATGAGGACCGCGACCGTTCGGGCGATGTCGTCCGGGTCGCGGCCGACGTCGCGACAGGCCTCGTCGACGACGTCCCGGAGCCGGGCCACGCCATCGGGCCGGTTGCCGATGTCGGCGAACCAGGAGTTCCAGGCGTCCACATACGGCGTCGTCAGGCGCAGCATCCGGGGGCCGTTGGACCCGATGAGCAGCGGCGGCCCGTCCGGTCGCGGCCCGCGCGGCAGCAGTTCGCAGTCCCGCGCCTGATAGAAGCGCCCGTCGAAGTCGATGGCGCCATCGCGCAGCAGGGTCCGGATGATCGTGAACGCCTCCTCGAACCGATCGACGCGGTGGTCGAAGGGGAATCCGAACGCCCGGAACTCCGTCTCGTTCCAGCCCGCTCCCAGGCCGAGGACGAAACGGCCGGAGCTGATCTCGTCGATCGTCGCGGCCTGCTTGGCGAGGAGCGCCGGGTTGTGGAAGTTGGTACAGGCGACCAGCGGCCCGAACTCCACCCGCGAGGTCACCGCGGCGACGCCGGCCATAAGGGTCCACGCCTCCCACGGGCCGCGGGGCGGGCGGTCATCCCAGCGGTAGAGCAGGTGTTCGCCGAGCCAGATCGAATCGAAGCCGAGGCCCTCGATGGCGCGGATCATGTCCAGCAGCTCGGGCCAGCGAACGTCACGCTCGACCTCGGGGAGCTGGACCCCGACCTTGAGCGGCCGGCCGGTGATCACCGGGTCAGGCGCGTTCGGCGACCGCGCTGGCGATGGCGCGAAGGTGCTCGGGCGTGCTCCCGCAACAGCCGCCGACGATCGTCGCGCCGGCGTCGCGCATCGCCAGGACCTGGGCGGCCATCGTCTCGGGATCGGCGCGATAGACCGCCCGCATGTCGACGAGCTCGGGCATCCCGGCGTTCGACTTGGCGACAAGGACGACGTCGGGCGCGGTCTCGTGCATCCTTGCGATGACCGGGATGAGCTCATCCGGGCCGTTCCCGCAGTTGCCGCCCACGGCATCGGCGCCCCAGGCGGACAGGGCTGCGACAGCCTCCTCGGGGGAGACGCCCATCATCGTGTGGCCGCGCGTGTCGAACGTCATCGTGGCCACGAGGGCGATGCCGGGTGCGGCCCGCCTGACGCCTTCGATCGCCGCCCTGGCCTCCGAGAGGTCGGACATGGTCTCGATCCAGATGAGGTCCACGCCACCGGCCACGAGGGACGCCGCCTGCTCGCGGAAGACGTCAACGGCTTCGTCGTACGGCAGCGACCCGAGCGGTTCGACGATCTCGCCCGACGGGCCGATGTCGCCGGCGACGAGGGCGCCCCCACCCGCGGCCTCGACCTCCGCTCGGAGCAGGATCGCGGCCGTCCGGTTGAGGTCGTCGACGCGATCGGCGAGCCCATGCAGCCCGAGCCGAAGGCGATTCCCGCCGAACGTGTTCGTCATGAGGATCTGCGATCCCGCGTCGAGGTAGCCGCGGTGGATCCGGCGGATGACCTCGGGCTGCGTGAGGTTCCAGACCTCGGGCGGGTCGCCGAACTGCAGACCTGCCCCGAAGAGCATCGTCCCCATCGCCCCGTCGGCGACGACCGGGCTCCCGCGACCGAGCAGCTCGCGGAACCGGGCGCTCTCCGCACCGCCATCGAGGGCGAGACGGGTCTCGCGGTCGGGAAACGCCGCCTGGTCGACGAACGCGGCCTGCCCGGGCGATCGGTGCCCGTTCCCGTTCGAATCGCCTGTGGCGGCGGCCTCCAGCCGTCGCGCCCGGGTGCCCCGTCGGATGCCGTCCATGGTGTCCCCATGATAGTCGTTGACAGCGACCCGGCCCCTCCCCCACCCTTCGCCCGATGCATGACATCGACGCGCCGATGATCGCGACCACCGCGCAGCAGCAGCCCTGGAGGGCTCGCTGACCTGACGCGCTGCGCCCGCCCGGGTGCCACCGAACAGGTACCCCGACCGCCCTCAGCCAGCGACGCTGAGGGCGGTTTCCTTGTAGATGGAGGACGGCATGGACCCCGCGCTCCTGGTGAGGGGCTTCGCTCTCGGCTTCGTGATCGCCGCCGGGGTCGGGCCGATCTCCCTGCTCGTGATCCGCCGCACGCTTGCGGAGGGGCGGGTCGTCGGGCTGGCGTCCGGGTTCGGTGTCGCGACGGCCGATGCGACGTATGGCGGGATCGCCGCGTTCGGGCTGTCGGCGATCACCGAGGTGCTCGTGGGCAGCAGGCGCCTGCTGGGACTGGTCGGCGGCCTCTTCCTGCTCTGGCTCGCCTGGAACGCCATGCGGTCGCGCCCGAGCACCGAGCCCCGCGTCGGTACACGGCGCGGAGGGCTCGCCGGCGCCTATCTCTCCATCCTTGGCCTGACGCTGGCCAACCCGATGACCATCCTCTCGTTCGCGGCGCTCTTCGCCGGCTCCGGCATGACCGGCTCGAACGCCGCCGAGTCTGCGCTCATCACGGCGGGTGTCTTCGCCGGCTCGAGCGCGTGGTGGGTGGTCCTGACGAGCGCCATCGCGATCCTTCGGACACGGGTGACGCCGCGCTGGCTGCGGGCGGTCAGCGTCCTCTCCGGCCTGACGATCGGCGTCCTGGCGGTCGTGTCCATCCTGGCGGCGGTCCAAGGCTGACGGCGGACGAGGCCATCCTGATCATCTCAGGCTCGAGGCCCATCCGGGAACGGGTGCTGATGACGGCCCCATAGGGGCCGCACATCGGTGTCGATGATCGTTTCGGGGGGTACTACCGCCTGATATCGGACCCGCGCACGCGGCGTCTACGATCGGGTCCGCATGAGACCCCTTCGAAACGCGCCGCTCGGGCGAGCGACCGCGAACCCCCGTGCGGACCCGTGGTCGCGACCGCCGGGCCAGGCACGCTCGGCCATCCACGACCTCGGCCGCCACATGCCTCGCCTCTTCGGGGGGGCGATGTTCCTCGGGATCGGCCAGTTCATCGTCGGGGTCATCCTCCGTGAGCCGACGCTGATGGCTGCCGCGGTCCTGAGTGCTGCGTTCGGCCTCATGGTCATCGCGGTCGGCCGCCTGCTCCAGATGGGCCGTGACCAGTGGGCGAGCTCGCTCCTGGCCACCGGGGTGTTCGGCACGGGGCTCGTGGCGGCGATCCTGATCCCTGGGGCCGGCGCCACGCCGGCGATGCTGCCGATCCTGTCGGTGGTCCTGCTCCTGCCGGGCCGCAACCGACGCGTCATCGTCGCCATCCTGGCCGTGGCGATCGCCGGCAGTGGACTCGTACTCCTGTTGGGCAACGCGCCACACCCTTTCCCGGCGCTGCGAGAGCCGATCGGGTCCGCATTCGAGGCGGCCACGCTGCTCGTCGTGGCCTTGCTGGTCCTGGGCGCCCTGGCCGACTTCGCCTTCCAGGCCCAGGAATCGCTCGATGGCTTGCGGGAGGCCATGCGATCGCAGGACGCCGTGTTCAGGGAGCGCAGCGCCATCATGGCTTCCCTCGGCAAGCTCGAGCGCCGCGACACGATCAAGGCCACCGCGGAGCTGATCGTTGACGCGCTCATGAAGCTGCCCGACATCGATCTGGCCGGGGTCCTGGCGTGTCGGGACGACGGCGTCGAGATCCTGGCCGTGACCGGGCCGCCCGGCTTCCCCATGCATCAGGGCGACCGGGTGCCTGGAGCGCGCGCCCGGCACCTGCTCGACCGGATGGTCGGCGGTCCGTGGGCCGAGCGCTGGACCAATGACCCGACGTACGAGCGCTACGGGGACGCGTTCACGGCGACCGGGATCAAGGGCCAGGCCTTTGCGCCGTTCTTCGACGGTGGCGTCCTGATCGGCGCCATCGCGATCGGCACCCTGTCAGACGCGCATGCTGAGCACCTCATCGCCGAGCTTCCGGCTGTCGCCGAGTTCGCGGCGACGGCTTCGCTCCTTCTGGCGCCGCTGCTGACCGAGCGACACGAGACGGCAGCCGCACGCGACGCCATCGAGGAGATCATCCAGTCCGGCGGGTATCGCCCGGTCTTCCAGCCGATCGTCGAGCTCGGGAGCGGCCGGACATTCGGGTTCGAGGCTCTCACGCGATTCGCGGATGGTCGGCGGCCGGACCTCGTCTTCGAGGCCGCGGCTCGCGCGGGCCTCGGGCTGGAGCTCGAGCTCCGAACGCTCGAGGCGGCCATCCGCAGCTCGCACGATCTTCCGATCGGGACCTGGCTGAGCCTGAACGTCTCGCCCAGGCTCGTGGTCGAGGCCACCGGCCTGGCCCGCGTGCTCGGAGATCGCGATCGACCGCTCGTCCTCGAGATCACCGAGCACGTCGCAATCGACGACTACCGCGCGGTGCGATCGGCGATCGACCGGCTCGGCGCCGACGTTCGGGTGGCGGTCGACGACGCCGGTGCGGGCATCGCGAACTTCAGCCACCTCGTCGAGCTCCGGCCGCGGCTCGTCAAGGTCGATGCCAGCCTGATCCGCGACCTGGACACGGACCTCGCGAGGCAGGCCGTGGTGGTCGGCCTCGTGCACTTCGCGGCAAAGGCGGGCTGTGAGGTCATCGCCGAGGGGATCGAGACCGAGGCCGAGCGGGCGACCGCCCAGGCGCTCGGCGTCACACTCGGGCAGGGGTTCCTGATCGCGCGTCCAGCGCCGGTCGAGGACTTCATCGGATCGGCGACCGTGATGGCGGCGCCCCGCGCGAAGCGGGCGGCCCGGAGCCGGTCCAGGATGCCCGCCCTCTGAGGGCAGCCGGATCGACCGCGGGCCGACCGCGATAGGCCGAAGACCGGCCGCGACTCCCTGCTTGCGACTACAGGCCGATGACCTGGTTGCGCCCGGCCCGCTTGGCCTGCGACAGCCAGACATCTGCCTGGGACAGACCGGCTGACGTGCTCCGGTCCGCGCCGAGCTCCGCACAGCCCGCGGACACGGTGACCTGGATCCGCATGCCGGTTCCGACATCGATCGACGAGCGCTCCAGCGTGGCGCGGATGTCCTCGGCGATCCGGATGGCGTCGGTCGAGGCGACGCCCTCGAGGACCGCCACGAATTCCTCGCCACCGTATCGCGCGACGAGGTCATGCTCGCGGAATTGATCGGTGAGCAGTTCCGAGAAGAAGCGCAGGACCGTGTCGCCCACCTGGTGCCCATGATCGTTGTTGACCTCGCCGAAGTGGTCGAGGTCGAAGATGATCACCGACACCGGCGGCCGCTCCTCGACTGGCAGGCGGCTCCAGCGTCCCTCGAGACGCTCGACTTCGGCATCGAAGAAGCGGCGGTTGTGGAGGCCGGTCAGCGGATCGCGGATGGTCCGCTCGCTGAGGGCCTCGTTGCGATGCTCGAGGACGCGCTGGCGCATCGCCCTGCGGTCCTCGCTGCGCTTCCGATCGGTGATGTCCCGGGCAACCCCGTAGACGACAGACAGGTCTGGCGTCGTGTGGGACATCCATTCGAGCCAGCGGTAGCTCCCATCGCGGTGCCGAAGGCAATTCTGGAAGCCGATGCTGACCTCGCCGTGCTCGTGCAAGCGTCGCAGTTCCGCGACGGTTCGCTCGAGGTCGTCGGGGTGGACGATATCGATGAACGGACGCCCGACGAGCCCACCGGCCGGATACCCGAGCACGGTCTCCCAGGCCCGGTTGACCCGGCGGTAGCGTCCGTCCGAGCCGATCACGGACAACATGTCGAGCGACAGTTCGAAGAACCGGTCCCGCTCGATCTCGAGGGCGTCGCGCTTCGCCTCCAGTTCGCTCACCCAGCGAGCCGAGCGAAGGATCGCGATGACGCCGAGTGCCAGGATCCCGACGAGCATGAGCGACGTGCCGAAGCTCGTGTCAAAGATGCCGAGCCGTTGTCCCTCCAGCCTCAGCCACGACATCACCACCGGGATCACGACCGACACCGCGAGCAGTCGCCGCAACAGGACCATCGTCGGCGAGCGGCCGGCCAGCAGGAGGAACGGGTTCGCCGGTCCGAGCAGCCCGAGGACGCCCAGCGAGAGGATCCCCATCGCGATGGCGGTGGTGAGGGCCATCTGCGTGTAGCCGGAGAGGATCGCGGGCGTCGTGGCCCCGAACACGAACTCGAAGACGTACAGGAGCGAGGTGGCCAGCGCGATGCCGGACAGCGAGATGGCAGTCCGCCGCGACCTCGGGGCGGCGAGGGCCGCGACGGCGAGCAGGATGAAGCAGATCGACGTCAGCGGCGACATCCGTCCGGGCACGACCGTGCCGACCGCTCCGGCGGGATCCGCGAAGGCCAGCTGGTCGATGCCGAAGTCGATGCCGGTGACGTACTCCACCCCGGTCGCCAGCGCGATCGCCGCGGCCCCACCGATCAGGACGAACCCGATCGACCGACCCCGGGAGACGACCGTGCCACGGGACAGGAGGGCGGTGCCCCCGCCCATCAGGACGAAGCAGATGGCCGTGTTGGCTTTCATCGTGAGCAGTCCCGGGAGCATCGATTTGAGCACGTCGATGCCCAGGACCCAGCCGACCAGCGCGAGGATCCCGATCGCGGCCGCCGCGGTCGCGGCCAACGTGGGCACACGGGACGTGCCCACGCGCCATGACCGGAGCCACGTCCAGACAGGACCGCTTCGAGCGGCCAGGCTTGGGGCGGTCATTCGGGCGAAGGGTGCCGGCGATGCGGTTGATGGGACATTCGCGCGGAGCGTGGCATGCGCGGGGGTGCCGGTTAACCCCCCTAAAGTCCCCAGATTCGACACTGACGACAGACAGTCCGTGTCAGTCAGTGCACAGTCAGCCCAGGAACGGAGACGGCTTTCCTGACTCCGCGTACGCCTTGAGCGCCCCCACGATCCGGCCCCACGTGTAGTTCACGCGTGCGTATTCCTCCGCCGGGAAGGCGTCGCCCCAGCTGTCGTGACGGAAGGCCACGGCCGTCCCGCTGCCCGACGGCGCGGGCAAGAGCGACCAGGTGACGGTCGTGCCGGCCCACTGCGGGAAGTCACCGAGACATGACCATCGGATGGTCCGCCCCGGTTCCAGTGTGTCGATCCGCATCCGCAGGTCCACCGGGGCGGCCGGGAAGCCGAAACGGGCGATCGACCCGACGACCGGCTCGATGTCGCAGTCGGACGTCCAGAAGGCGGCCTCGCCGGGCTTCGTCGTGATGGCCTCGTAGATCGTCTGCGCGTCGGCAGCCACATCCACGGTGTGGAGCATCGGTCCGTTCATCGTCAACCTCCTGCAGATTTGGGTGTTCCCCGGCCCGGGGCATCCGCCTCGAGCTGTTCCCGGAGGTGTCGCAGATCGGCCTCCAGGCTCCGTTTGATCTGGCGACTCACGATCGGCTGCGCGAGACGCATGAGCACGCCATACCCGCCGGTGACCCGCAGGCTGACCCGTGAGCCGGATGGATCTGGTTCGACGCCATAGGTCACGCGCCATCATCGTGGTGCGAGCCGTCATTCGATCGTCACGCGCCGCAATCAGGGTTGAGCCGTGCCAGACAGAACGCGTTGGCGAACCGGACCTCTGTCCTTCGTGCAGGTCGCATTGCTCATGGCCGTGGTGCTGGCTGCCTGTACGCCTGCCAGCGCGATCAGAACGCCCGTCACCGCCGACGCGACGGCCACTCCGCCCGCTCCCTCGCCCGTGGCCAGCGCGGCGGACGCGCCTGGGACGCCGACCGCCGCGCCGGTCGCTGCGATGACTCAGCCGTGGGCCACGGCACCGGTGGTCGATGTTCGGACGGGCGAGACGTTCCGGATCGCTGACATCGTCGCCGAGGGCACCGTCGTGATCGTCGAGACGATGGCGATCTGGTGCCCGAACTGCCAGCGGCAGGGCACCGAGGTGCAGGCGGCCCTGGCCGAGCTCGGGCCGGCGACCAGGGTCACCTACGTGGTCCTCGACGTCGATCTTCACGAGGACGCCACCGCTCTGGCCGCCTACCAGACGCAGAACCGGTTCGACGGCAAGTACGCGATCGCCGGGATCCCGGTGGCACGTGCTCTGGCCGAGGAGTTCGGAGCGAACATGCTCAACCCGCCGCTCACGCCGATCGTCATCGTCGGGACCGATGGTATCGGGACGCTGACGGCCTACGGAGCCAAGAGCTCCGAACAGATCGTCATGCTCGTCCGGGATGCCGGGGCCTAGCCTGGAAGGTTTGTGGCTCGCATTCACCTTGGGGCTCGCAAGCGCGAGCAGTCCTTGCTTATTGCCGCTCTACCCGGCATTCATCGCTTATCTCGGGGCGAACGCCCAGGTCCTCGAAGGCCGCCGGGCGACCGGAGTCCTCGGGCTGATCGTCCTCGCCGGGGTCCTCACGACGATGACGCTGGCGAGCCTCGTCCTCGTCGCCGTCGCCATCCCGACGAGCCGGCTGCTCGTCTACGTGACCCCGCTCGTCGATGGGCTACTCATCGCTCTTGGGGCTCTGCTCATCGTCGGGCGCAACCCGTTCTACCGGCTGCCAGCGGTCCGGGTTCCGGTCCTTGCCAACCCGTTCGGGCAGGCATACGTGTATGGCGTCCTGCTCGGTCCACTCGCGTTCCCGTGCGCCGGACCGTTCCTGGTCTCGCTGCTGGCCATCTCCGTGGGCATCGCCGACGCGGCTGGCCGGCTCTCGACGTTCCTCGTCTTCGGCCTGGGCTTCGGGCTGCCCCTGGTGCTGCTTTCGGTGCTGGCTGCCTCGGGCGGCCAGGCAGTGATCCAGTCGCTCGTCGCACGCCACCGCTGGATCGAGGTCGGCTCCGGCGCGCTGCTCATCGGCGCCGCGACCTTCGACCTCGTCGACAAGTGGGACTCGATCCGGCTGACGCTCGGTCTCTGATCAAGGCCCCGTCCATCGAAAGGTGAATGGCGCGTCGACGGGCATAGCCCCTACGGTTCGACCTCATGCGGTATCTCGACAGACCCATCCGGACCTCGTCCGCCATTGACGTACGCGTTCGCGAGGGCTGCGCGGCTGGGCAGTTCGGTCTTGACCAGGATCCGGTGGACGTGCTCCTTGACCGTCGAGACCTGCACCCCAAGGCGTCCGGCGATCTCCTTGTTCGCCAGGCCCGCGGCGACCAGGCCAGCGACCTCGAACTCTCGTGGCGTGAGCGCGGCGAGGGCCGGGGAGGGCCGTGGTCCGATCGGCACCCGGAAGATGAGGAGCGGCATGCCGAGATCAGCACTCGCTTCGTAGTCGACCGTCAGCCCCGCGTCGCCTGGCGCCGCGTCGTGGACGCCAAGGATCGCCCGGCGTGGAAGGGTCGGGGCAGGACGACCAGCGTCACGAACCGCGTCACGAAGTCGGAGCAGGTCTTCGCGTCGGAGCCGGCCCGGATCACGTCCCATGTCGGGACTGTAGCAACTGCGATGGAGGAGGTACGGACATGAGCGTGCGCAGCGAGCGTGGGATCGTCGAGGGGTACTACCGAGCCATGGAGGCGGGCTCGAAGGAACAGATGGACGGGTTGTTCACCGAGGACGCGGTCTACTCGGAGCCATTCTCGAAGGGCGGATCGCCGACGACGCACGAGGGCCGAGACGCGATCGTCGGCTGGCTCGCGGCGTCGTTCGAACAAGGGAACAAGGGCGTGACCATCACCCTCGACCGGTTGGACGTCGATGGGAACGCCATCCTCGCCGAGTGGACATGCGTCGGGCCGATGCTGCCGGGTCCCATGAAAGGCCACGATCGGTACCAGGTGAGGGACGGCCGCATCGCCAGTCTGGAGACGAGGCTGGGTCCCGCAGACTGAGCGGTCGTGACCCGTTCACCGGGCTGTGACGGCGTCTCGTCCAGAAGACGGGGCAATGGCGGAAGCGGCAGCTAATGCGTCCGTGTCGCCCGCTCCCGTACAGCGTCGCGCGCGGCCAACATTGGCGCGAGGCACGATCTCGGTGAGGAGGAACCCCGGGGTCAGTCGACCATCTCGGGGCGGCGGCGAACGCGTTGGTCGGGGAGGTGGGACTCGAACCCACGATCTCGTGCTCCCAAAGCACGTGCGTTGCCGACTACGCTACTCCCCGGCGGCCGCCCCATCATACGGCCAACCTCGGACGGCCTGATCAACCACCGCACGAGACAGCCCCGGACCGTCCCTCTCGGTACGCAACGCCACCAGACGGCACCTGCCATAGACTCGGGACATGCACGGTGGCGTGGGATGGGTCCGCTCAAGCGACTGACCCGGCGGCCTGGGCCGGCGTCCACGGTGAACCCGCGCTCGCAGGCCCATCCGGCGCCGACGAGCCCGACCACAGCGCCGCCGTCGCCTCCCGGGGGCACCGCGGGCCCCGCCAACGCGGACGCGGCGCCCGGGGCGACGCCCGAGCTTCCAGAGACACCGGCCTCCGCGTCGACCGCCGGCGGCGCTGGCAGCATGGGCATCGCGCCGGCGGGCCGCACCCACGCATGGACGGCCGAGGACCAGCCCTACGATCGACTCGACTGCCCGAGCTGCGGGACGGTGTTCCGCGACCTCCCCGATGCCGAGGCCCCTTGCCCGGCCTGCAACGCGATGATCCACGTCCTGATCTGTCCGGAAGGTGTCCGGCACCTGCTGACGGCCACGGACCGCGCCACGTTCGACGACGACTGGGATGCCCTTCACGCGCGACGAAGACGAGAGGAGGCGCGGCGGCGGAACCTGGAGGCGTTGCGCGCTCGGCGCGCCATGCTGGACTCGTACATCGAGCTCGGGGTCCGCCTCGTCGAGCTGCACAACGCACCAGACGCGTGTCCCGCCTGCGTGGCCGCGGCCGCCCATCCCTACCGGCCACGAGCCGCTCCGACATTGCCGATCGCCGGATGCGCGCACGACATCTGTCGGTGCCTGTACGCGCCGGCGAGACCGTCCGCGGCGCACCGCTGACACCCCCGCGTCACGGTCCCGGGGCACGACCCGTCACAGACCAAGACGCCGGGCGATCACTGGCAGGCTGATCGATCGTCCGGCGTCTCCACGTCACCAAGGCCGCACGGGCGCTAGACTCCGGGGCGGCTGCTGGGCGACGGACGCCCCCCCAACGAGGATCTCAGCCCGAGTGCATGCCCGCAGGATCCGGCCTGACACCGGACCCACCGACCGTCGCCGCCTCCTGGCGGCCGGCCTGTCGGCTGTCCTCCCGGGGCTCGGCCAGGCGTTCAACCGCCGCCGCCGGCTCGCCCTCTGGTTCGTCATCCCCTCCCTGCTCCTGCTGGCCATCGGCCTGGTCGTGCTCCGCCTCCAATCGCCCGCGAGACTCGCCGCCTGGGCCATCGCGCCGTCAGTGTTGAGCGCGCTCCTCCTCCTCAACCTCGTGGTGCTGGCCTGGCGCCTGGTGGCCACGGGCCAGGCGTTCCTCGACACGGGGCGACCCGGGCCGACGGGCCGCCTGGGGTTCGTGGGCATCGCGCTCATCGCCCTCGTGGTGACCGTCCCGCATCTCCTCGTGTGGCAATACGGAACGCTCGCGGGCGACATGTTCAAGAGCATCTTCGGCGGCCAGGTCCTGAGCGCGACCGGCCCGGACGCGACCCCGCTCCCCGCCCTGACCGAGCGAGTCAATGTCCTCCTGCTCGGGGTCGATGCCACCGACACGCGTACCGAGACCCTGACCGACACGATGATCGTCGCCTCCCTCGACCCGGTCGGACACACCGTCTCCATGGCCTCGGTGCCGCGCGATCTCGTCAACGTCCCTCTCGGCACCGGCGACGTCTTCGGGCCGAAGCTCAACTCGCTGATGTCGTACGCGGACCGCCACCCCGACGAGTTCCCCAAGGGCGGGGTCCGGACACTCGAGGACGCGGTCGGGGCCTTGCTCGGCATCGACATCCAGTACTACGCGCGTGTCGACTTCGACGGATTCGTCGCGATGGTCGACGCGGTCGGGGGCGTGGACGTCGACGTCAAGAAGAAGGTCCGTGCCCCCCGCTACGACGGTTTCGCCCTCGGATCCACGGGATTCATCGTCAAGAAGGGCCGACACCATTTCTCAGGCGCCGAGGCCCTCGCCTACGCGCGGATCCGCAAAGGCCCCGGCGAGAGCGACTTCACGCGGGCCGATCGCCAGCAGCAGATCCTCGTCGCGCTGCGCGACAAGGTGACGAGCGGCGGCAGCATCCTGTTCGCGCTGCCGGCGCTGCTCAAGGCGGTCGGCGACACCGTCAAGACGGACATCCCGGTCGATCGGCTCCCCGAATTCGCCGCGATCATGGATGAGATGGGTGGCCATGACTCGGTGGTGCGGGCGGTCCTCGGTCATCCGCTCGTGGACGCCAAGCAGACCCGCTATGGGGCCTCGCAGGTGCCGAACCTCAAGAAGATCCGGGCGGTAGCGGCCATGCTCTTCCCGGCGCCCGGGACGCCGCCGACCCCCTGGCCGACGCCAACCCCGACGAAGACCCCCAAACCGACCCCGACTTCCTGAGTCAGCGGTCGGGCGCGTCCGACCAGCGCGAGACCGGCGGGGTCCACGCCGCGAACCGTGCCAGGAGTGCGTCCAGGTCTCGATCGACCGCGACGAGCGTCCGGTGGTGTGGCGCGATGAAGCCCTCCGCGACGGCGCGGTCGAGCCACGAGAGGAGCCCGTCCCAGTAGCCGTCCGGGCCGAGGAGCCCGATCGGCTTGGCGTGGAGGTCGAGTTGAGCCCACGAGGCCACCTCGGTGAGCTCCTCGAGCGTCCCGAACCCACCGGGCAAGGCGATGAAGCCGCCAGCCAGCCGGGCCATCATGGCCTTGCGTTGGTGGAGGGTGTGCACGACCCGCAGGTTCGTGACACCCGGATGCGCCAGCTCGCGATCGACGAGGCGGCGGGGGATGACGCCGATGACCTCACCGCCCGCATCGAGCGCGGCGTCCGCCACGGCGCCCATCAATCCGACCCGCCCGCCGCCATAGACCACGCCGATCCCGCGTCGGGCCAGGCCGGTGCCGACCTGACGGGCGAGCGCCGCGAACGCGGGGTCGCGTCCCGCGCTCGCGCCGCAGAAGACACACAGGCGCATCGGTGGCCCTAGAACCCGAGCGCTCGCAGGCGGGGGGCCATCCGCCCCGCCGCGCGCGCCCGATGCGAGATGGCGTGCTTCTCCGCCGGCGTCCAGAGACCGAGCGTCCGCCCCCCCGGCGGCTCCGTCGCCGGTTCGAAGATGGGGTCGTAGCCGAATCCGCCGGTCCCGCGTGGCGCGGTGGCGATCCGGCCGCGACACGTGCCACGCGCCAGGATCACCTCCAGGCCGCCGCGGGGACCCGCCCGGTCCGGGAGCGCGAGGGCGAGGACGCACACGTACCGTGCCCCACGCCTCTCGGGCGGGAGTCCGTCGAGAGCGGACAGGAGCTTGCGGTTGTTGTCCTCGTCGGTCGCGTCTTCGCCCGCATAGCGCCGGGTCCGGACACCCGGCCTCCCGTCGAGCGCATCGACCTCGATGCCCGAATCGTCGGCGAGGGTTGGCAGGCCGCTGGCGCGCGTGCCAAAGCGGGCTTTCAGCGCGGCGTTGGACTCGAAGGTCGTCCCGTCCTCTTCCGGGTCGCCCTGGACCCCCACCTCGTCGAGCGAGACGAGCTTGGTCCCTTCGAGGTCGAGCAGTTCGCGCAGTTCGCGCAGCTTGTGGATCGAGCGGGTCGCGACGAGCAGACGCCTCTGCTGGGCCGCCCGACGGGTCACCGCTTGACGGTGGCGAGGGTCGCGGCCTGGGCCTCGAACAGGCGGGCGAGGCCGTCGTCGGCGAGGTCGATCAGGTCGTTCGCGGCGGCACGGTCGAACGGCTTGCCTTCGGCCGTTCCCTGGAGCTCGACGTACGCCCGGGCATCGGTCCCGACCACGTTGAAGTCCACGTCGGCACGCGAATCCTCCGAGTAGTCGAGGTCGAGCAGCGACGCGCCATCGACGATGCCGACGGACACGGCGGCGACCTTCGCGACCAGGTACCGATCCATGCCGTACGTGATCAGCGCCGCCGCCAGGGCGACATAGCCGCCGGTGATCGACGCGCAGCGCGTCCCGCCGTCGGCCTGGAGGACGTCGCAGTCCACGGTGATCGTGCGCTCACCCAGCTTCGCGAGGTCGACGACACCGCGCAGCGACCGGCCGATGAGCCGCTGGATCTCGTGGGTCCGCCCGCCGATCCGGCCCTTCGCGGATTCACGGTCCGTGCGCTCGGCGGTGGCTCGCGGGAGCATGGAGTACTCGGCCGTCACCCAACCCGTTCCCTTGCCGCGCAGATGCGGCGGAACGCGGTCGGCGATGGTCGCCGCGCACAGCACCTGGGTGTCGCCCATCTTCACCAGGCAGGAGCCCTCCGCCCACTTCTGGACCCCGAGCGTGAAACTGATCGGACGAAGGTCGCGCGGTCCGCGGCCGTCCGCGCGGACCGCCAGCCGGTTCCCGATGGTCATCGTGTCGCCTCCTCGGCCTTGGCCGCATCCCATAGTGCATCGAGCGCCGGGAAGTCGAGGTCCCGCAGGGCGACGCCCCTGGCGGCAGCCTGCCGTTCCACGCTGCCGAATCGCCGGCGGAACTTCGCGTTCGCCGCGCGCATGGCCGCCTCGGCGTCCACGCCCCGCTTTCGGGCCACGTTCACGAGCACGAAGAGCAGGTCGCCGAATTCCTCGGCCCAGCCAGCCTCGTCGCCGGCATCCTGCGCGCCCCGCAGCTCGTTCGTCTCCTCGACCACCTTGTCCAGGACGCCCTCGAGCGACGGCCAGTCGTAGCCGAGGTGTGCGGCACGCTCCTGCATCTCCCGACTCGTCGCGAGGCCGGGCAGCGAGGGACTGATCCCGTCGAGTGCGCTCCTCGTGTCGGGCGTCTCGCCCGCATCGGCTCGCTCGGCGGCCTTGATCCGTTCCCACTGGCGGTTGACGTCGGACGCCGTCCTGGCCTCCGCCTCACCGAAGACGTGCGGGTGGCGGCGGATGATCTTCGTCGCGAGCGCCGCCTGGACGTCGGTCAGGTCGAAGACGCCCGCCTCGGCCGCCAGCTGCGCGTGGAGCACGATCTGGAGGAGCAGGTCGCCCAGCTCGTCGGCCAGATCGGGCGTCGCGCCGCCCTCGAGGGCGTCGTACACCTCGTACGCCTCCTCGAGCAGGTGATTCCTGAGCGAGGCATGCGTTTGCTCGCGGTCCCACGGGCAGCCGTCGGGCTGGCGCAGTCGATCGCTGATCCAGGGCATCGCCCAGGGCCCCGCGATGGCGGCCTCGGGCGCGACGGGCGCCAGGTACAGCGGCGCCGCGAGATCCTCGGTGGTGAGCGCCCCGACCGTGGTGCCCGCCTCGGCCCCGAACCGGCCGACGGCGTGGTCCGCCGGGTAGAGGCGAGCGAGCAACGTCAGGGGCTGGCGACCGAGCGGCGCGTGCCGTCCCGGCAGGGCCGGGATCGGATCGGGCGGGCCGTCCATGACGGGACCCGCTGCGCCGGCCGCGCGCAGGGCCGCCAGCGGGACGAGCAGGAGCGGCCGCGATGCCTCCACGGGCGTCGCGACCAGCCGCTCCGAGGCGACGATCTGGATGCCGGCAGCCGCGTCCAGCCGCCAGCGCAGTCGCGCCTCGGCCAGGAGCGCGTCGAGCACGCGGTCGCTCCGCTTATCCGCCGGCGGCGCCGGTCAGGGTTGGATCCCGTTCGATGATGACGGCACTCTTCTTGGCGGTGTACCAGTTCGTGAAGGCCGAGGACTTGATCTCCTCCAGCTGCCGGCCCTCGGGTGTCCGGACCTCCTCCTTGAAGACCTTGAACAGGTATTCGCCGTCGCCTGCGATGGCCACGACGTCACTGGTCTTGCCGACCGGCGTCGCGAAGATCGCCGTCGACAGCTGCTCCTGGAGCTGGTCCTTCGCCACCCAGCCGAGGTCGCCGCCACGGCCGGCCGTATCCGCCTCCGAGTTGTCTCGCGCCAGGATCGCGAAGTCGGAGCCGGCGTCCACCTTGGTCTTGAGACCCTTGAGCCACGCGTCGTCGGTCGGGCGGTACATGATCTGGATGACGTGCCAGCCGAAGGCCGACTTGACCGGCTCGAGGATGTCACCGGGCTGGAGCCCCGGTTTGACGATCGCCGCAAGGAAGTCGCTGTCGACCGTGGTCATGCTCGCGTCGAAGTACGGGAGTTTGCCGCCGGTCCCCGTGACGCCGCGCGCCGTCTCCTCGTCGCTCTCGGCCCGGGCGATGGAATCGAACAGGGTCGGATCGGCCTTCACCTTCTCGTACGTCGCGCGGGCCTCGGCCTCGGCGGCGGCCCACGCCGGGTCGTCGGCCGGGAGCGCGGCCGCACCCTGCGGGTCGTCCTTCGGCGAGTAGAGGATGTGGCGGCTCTTGACCGAATCGGCGGGGGGCTCGGTCTGCGGCTCCTGGATGTAGATCTCGCTGACCTGGCGCTGCGGACCGGGCTTGATGGCGTCGGCGACGATCTTGTCGTCGAGCTTCTGGTGGATGACGTCGCCGGTGACGACCTCCCGGTACTTGGCCAGGTCGATCTTGTTGTCCTGGAGCTTCGAGGTGTACGCGGCGTCGACGGTCTCCGGGGCGATCTCCGTCACGCGACCGATCCGGAACGTGCCGTCGGAACCCTCGATCACCGCCGTGGGCGTGTCGCTGGGCGCCGCGAAGAGCGCATCGAGGAAGGCCTGGTCGAGCTGGCCATCGTCCTTCTGGAGCCAGCCGAGGTCGCCGGCCTGCGGTGCCGTCGACGTGTCAGTCGATGCCGTCTTGGCGATCTCGTCCCACGCCTTGCCGGCTTGCAGATCCTGCAATGCGCTGTCGGCCTTCGCCTTCGCGGCCGCCTTCTCGGCCGCCGTCGGTTCGACGGCACCCGGATCGGTCACGGGCGCGACTTCGATGACCCACGCGTGACGGGACTCCGGGGTCGTGGCCTCGGTGGTCAGGCGGGCATCGATGTCCGCGTCGTTGACCGTGATCCCCTCCTCCGTCGCGAGCTTCGCCTGGAGCTTCGTATCGATGAGCCGCTCGAGGGCGATCGCGGCAAGCTGTTGCTGCTGCTGGGCGACGATCTGCAGCTGCGTCTGCGACTGCGTGTCCGAGAGGTGACCCGCGGCGGTCTGCGTCCGGATGCGGCTCTCAGCCTCGCGGAGTCGCCAAGCCTCGATCGTGTAGCGATCGAGGAACTCGTCCTTGGTGATGGACTGCCCATCGACACTGCCGACCGACGCGAGGTGGTCGTTGTACCAGGTCAGCCCGGCGGCGATGATGAGGATGAGGACGGCGACGGCGACGACCAGGCTGAAGCCGAGGTTCGTGTAGAAGTTGCGTCGGTCCTGACTCTCCCACGATGGGCGGTGGGCGCGTTTGACGACGGGCTTGGCTCGAAAGGTCATCTGGCGTGAAGCGTCCTGTGGCGTGGCCGACCGGCTGACGCCGGAGATGCACGGGGCGCGTATCGTACCGCACCGTCGCCCGGGTGCCAGCGGGCGAGGCTCCGCTCCGCGGTCATGGCCGTCGACGCAGCGCCGGGACCACGATCTCTTCGATGAAACGCGCGGTGGCGTTGCCGTCGGCGACGTCGAAGGAGGCGCGCCGGAAGGCGGCGACGCGGGCGGCGTCGAACGCGCCCTCGCGGATCCAGCGAGCGAGGTCGTCGGTGTCGTCGAAGACCGGCCCGGGCACGCCCGAGCGGTAGTCGAAGTAGAACCCCCGCTCGCGCTCGTAGGTCTCGTGATCCGGAGCGAAGAAGACCATCGGCCGCCCGAGCAACGAGTACTCGAAGATGACGCTCGAATAGTCGGTGATGAGCAGGTCGCTCACGGGCAGCAGCTCGTTGATGTCCTCGTGGTCGGAGACGTCGATGGCGAAGCCCGACAGCTCCGGGCCGATCGGCGCGCGTGTGCGGATGAACGGATGAAGCCTGACGAGGACGACGTGGTCGTCGCCCAGGACGTCGTACAGCCGGCCGAGGTCCAGGGCATCGCTGAAACGGGCGTCGATGACGTTGTCGCCGCGGAACGTCGGGGCGTACAGGATGACGCGGCGGCCATCGGGGATCGCGTAGCGCCGGCGGATGTCCTCGGTCACGCGAGCGATCCGCTCCTCCCCGAACAGCACGTCCGTGCGCGGGATGCCGAGGCGCGAGACGAACCGCTCGAGCGGCAGCCGGAATGCCTCCGCGTAGAAGGGCGCCACCGACGCCGACGAGACCAGGCAGATGTCGTAGTTGCTGTGGATGGCGATGCGATCGACCAGCGTCTCGTCCGCCCCGAACGACTTGTCCAGCACGCTGTAGCCGAACTGCTTGAACGCCCCGGACGCGTGCCACGTCTGGACGATCGTCGTCCCGCGCCGCGGTCTGATGACATAGATCGGGAAGAAGTAGTCGTCGACGATGAAGAGGCGCGCCGTCGCGAGGTGGTAGCCCGCTTGCAGACCCTGGAGCAACGCGGCGATCCGGCCACGCACCCCACGTGAAGGCCGGTTGGTCAGGACGATGAGCGGGACGGACGGGTGCCGGCGCGCCAGCTCGTCGCGGATGATGGCGAGGTTGCCCCGCAGGGCCGGATCGTGGGACGTCGCCAGGACGACGTGGCGACGGAGCCGCAGCAACCGGCCCAGCGCGAACCCGACCCGAACCACCACGATGCGAGCCCCGAGGAACAGTCCGCGCATCCCTCTGCGCGATCGCATCAGGTCGCCATGATGGCCGCGCGAACCCCGACCATCCGCGGCCGTTGCGCCCAGCCAGGGGCAAGCAGGTCGGTATCCGGCGCGTCGAAGCCGGCGTCCTGTCTGGACGGATGCGACAATGGGCCTTCCTTTCGGCTGGCGATGATACGCGCGGAAGGGCCCATCGACCGCGATCGTGCCGGCGAGGCTGGACCAGGGTCAGGACGAGCGTCGGGCCGAGACATCGGGCGTAAGCTCTGACGCGATCAGCCCATGCGAGTCCCGAGGCAAGCTCGACTGATGCGAATCCACGCGATCCTCCTCGCCGGCGGTGACGGCATCCGCTTCGGCGCCGAGATGCCCAAGCAGTTCCTGCGCCTCGCCGGCGAACAGATCCTCCTGCGCAGCGTCAGGAGCGTTGCCGCGGCGGGGATCGATCGGCTGGTCATCGTCTCGCATCCGGACTGGCTCGAGGAAACGCGAACGGTCATCGACGGGGCCGGGCTTGCCGTCCCGACCTCGGTCGTGGCCGGCGGTCAGACGCGCAACGAGAGCACGAGGAACGGACTCCTGAGCCTCGATGCCGACGACGACGATGTCGTCGTCGTCCACGACGCGGTCCGGCCCCTGGTGCCGATCGAGGTCATCGTCCGTGCGATCGAGCCCGTCGCGAGCGGTGCCGCGGATTCCACCGACACGGTGATCCCGAGCTATGACACCCTCGTCATCGTCGACGGCGATCGCGTCGTCGAGATCCCCGACCGGTCCCGCTACCGGCGCGGCCAGACGCCCCAGGTGTTCCGCAAGAGCGTCCTCGCGCAGGCGTACGAGGCCGCGGCCGCCATGGACGATCTCGGGGCCACCGACGACTGTAGCCTGGTCCTTCGCCACGTCCCGGGGGCACGCGTCGTGGCCGTCGCCGGCGACGAGGTCAACCTCAAGATCACCACCCGGATCGACCTCGTGCTGGCCGACAGGATGCTCCAGATGCGGACCGTCTCCCCGACCGACGAGCCAGGCCCGTCGTCCGTGCTCGCCGGCGCGCGGCTGTACATCGTGGGTGGCACCAACGGCATCGGCCTGGGCATCGCGGACGAGGCGCGGCGCCAGGGAGCCCGGGTCGAGGTCGACGGGCGTTCGATGGGGCTCGATGTCCGCGACTACCACCAGGTCGCGAGCCGCGTCGATGCGGCCGCGACGCGGATGGGTGGCCTGGATCACGTGATCGTCACAGCCGGCGTGCTGCGAATCGGGCCCGTGATGGAGACCGACCCCGCCGACCTCACCGAGGTCATCGACGTCAACCTGACCGGCACCCTCAACGTCGCCCGTGCCGCGTACCCGTATCTCCGCGCGACGTCGGGCTCGCTCACGGTCTTCGCGTCAAGCTCGTTCACGCGCGGTCGGCCGGACTACGTGGCCTATTCGGCGAGCAAGGCCGCAGTGGTCAATCTCGCCCAGGGCCTCGCCGAGGAGTGGTGCGACGACGGCGTGCGCGTCAACGCCGTCAGCCCGGAACGCACGGACACGCCCATGCGCCGACAAGCCTTCCCCGACGAACCCCGTTCCGGGATGCTCTCGACCGCGGAGGTCGCGCTGGCCACGCTCCGGCTGATCGGGTCGGACCTGACCGGCCAGGTCTTCGACATCAAGCGCCACGACTCCCTCCCGACGGGCCCGTCGGACGAGCCGGAGCCCGTGGCCACGGGACGCACCTGAACCGCCTCGAGTACCTCCTGTCGAGCGGCCTCCTGCGCCTGCTCGGACTGGCCTTCTCGGTGCTGCCGATCCGTCGGCGGCGGGTCGTGCTGGCCACGGCCCGTGTCGCGACCCTCGAAGGGAACCTTGCCCATCTCCTCGCGGCGATGCGTGCCCACCAGCCGGACCGTGAGTACGTCCTGCTCCTGGAGCCGTACAGCTACGGCCTGATCGGCAAGATCGCCTACCTCGGGCGCCTGATCCGCGGCATGTACCACCTCCGAACGGCCGGCCTGTTCATCGTCGACAACGCCTACCTGCCGGTCCACGTCGCCCCGCACCGACCCGGCACCACGGTCGTCCAGGTCTGGCATGCGGTCGGGGCACTGAAGCGCTTCGGCGCCGACACGCTCGTGCCGCTGGTCGAACCGGAGCGGACCTTCCTGCACCGCCACTACGACTACGTCGTGGCCGCGGCCGAGAGCGCGAGGGCACCATACGCGGCCGCGCTCCGGACGCCGATCGAGCGGGTGCTGGCACTCGGCGCACCACGGACGGACTTCTTCTTCGACGAGGCGGCGATGGCGGCCGCGCGTGCCCGCCTCGTCGCCGCGGATCCGGTCCTGGCGGGCCGGCGGATCGTCCTGTACGCGCCGACCTTCCGAGGCCGTGGGCGAGCAAAGCGCCCGGCCGGGGGCCTGGACGCCGTGCGACTGCGCGCGGCGCTGCCGGAGGACCACGCCCTCGTCCTCAAGACGCATCCGAACCTGGACCCGGCGGCCACGCCGAAGGCCGGGTACGACCTGGTCGCGGACCCCGCGTCCGAGATGAACGACTGGCTGGCCCTCGCCGACATCCTCATCACGGACTACTCGTCCTCGATCTTCGAATATGCGCTCCTTCGACGTCCGATCATCCTGCTCGTGCCCGACCTGGAAACCTACGAGCGCGACCCGGGTCTGTACGTCGACTACCGCACCGAGATGATCGGGACGCAGGTGGTCGATACCGACGGAGTCATCGGGGCCATCGTCGCCGGCCGCTTCGACTCGTCAGGCTATGACGGGTTCATCGCCCGACACGTCGCAGCAGACGGACATGCCGGCGACCGCTTCGTCGAGCGCTTCCTGGAGGGCGGTCACTCGGAGTCGAGGTGATACCCTTCGCCGCGATGTCCGCCACCAGTGAAGCGCCGGCTGCGTTCCATCACGCCGCCGGATCGCCGGGCCCGCTCGCCCTGATCCGGGAGGGCATCGCCGATATCCGGTCACGACGCCGGCTCGTGCGGTACCTCGTCCAGGCCGACATGCGCAGGCGCGGCGCAGACACGATCCTGGGCAACATCTGGTGGGTGGTCGACCCCCTGCTCCAGATGGTCGTCTACGTGATCTTCATCACGATCGTCGGCCGGGGTCACAGCATCGAGGCGTACCCGCTGTTCATCTTCACGGCGATCCTGCCGTGGAAGTGGTTCAACGCCTCGGTCACCGACGCGACCAGCTCTGTGGTCAGCCAGGAACGGCTCATCAAGCAGATCCAGTTCCCGAAGCTGGTCCTGCCTGTCTCGGCCACGACCGCGGGCGTCGTCGGCTTCGCGTTCGGCCTCGTCCCGTTGGGCCTGCTGCTGCTCGTCTTCCCGGACCATCGGTCGCCATACGTCCTGCTCATCCCGGTCATCGCCGCTGTCCAGTACGTCTTCACGCTGGCGCTCGCCCTGCTGGTCGCGGCCGGCAACGTCTTCTTTCGCGACCTGGGCAACGTCACCGGTCACGTGCTGCGCCTCTGGTGGTTCCTCTCGCCCGGCCTGTACAGCCTCTCGTTCCTCGATACGATCAATCTCGTGGCGAAGTACCCGATCATCAAGACGATCGCGGAGGCGAACCCCTTCGCCGTCCTCTTCACGGCGTATCGGCAGGTCATCTATGGCTCGGCCGATGGCCCCGGTCAGCCGCCTGGCTTCCCGGACTGGGCGTCGCTCGCCGGCCTGGGCATCGCGAGCGTGCTGTTCCTGTGCCTGTCGACGGTCGTCT
Organism: uncultured Chloroflexia bacterium; assembly: GCA_963764515.1. GTDB lineage: Bacteria > Chloroflexota > Limnocylindria > Limnocylindrales > CSP1-4 > SPCO01. The sequence goes on from CAVXSS010000001.1 coordinate 980,438, forward strand.
TCAAGCGCCTCGAACCGAACTTCGCCAAGGTCCTGTGACCGCGACCCAGGGGCCGCCGCCCGTCCAGCCGGGCGAGCGCGAGCACGCGATCCAGATCGACGACCTCGGTGTCCGCTACGACCTGCGGTTCAACCGCAAGACGACGATCCGCGGGTCGTTGGGTCAGATGATCGGGCGCTGGCCGTCCGAGCAGTTCTGGGCCCTCCACCACTTCTCGCTGCGAGTGCTCCACGGCGAATCGCTCGCGGTGATCGGACCCAATGGAGCGGGCAAGAGCACGCTGCTGCAGGTGCTCGCGGGGATCATCCGGCCGTCCGAGGGCACGGTCGACGTCCGGGGTCACGTGTCCGGCCTGCTGACCCTCGGCGCCGGCTTCGACCAGAACCTCTCGGGACGGGACAACATCCTGCTGGGTGGCGCGTTCCTTGGGACTCGATGACGCGGTGACCCGCGCGCTGTTGCCCTCGATCATCGAATATGCAGAACTGGGCGACTTCATCGATGCGCCGCTCAAGACGTACTCGTCGGGCATGCGGGCGCGTCTCGGTTTCGCCATCGCCACCTCGGTCGATCCGGACATCCTGCTGCTCGACGAGGTCCTCGCGACCGGCGATGCGGAATTCCGGACGAAGTCCAAGGCCAGGGTCATCGAGCTGGCCAAGTCGGCCAAGGCGGTCGTGCTGGTCACGCACGACATGGGCTGGGTGACCGAGTACTGCAACCGGGCCGTGCTCATCGAGCGGGGCCTGCTGGTCGTCGAGGGTGAGCCGGCCGAGGTGGTCGAGGTCCACCGTCGGCACTCCGAGGAGGCCCGGGCCCGACGGATCGCGTCGGCGGAGGCCGCCGGCGTGGACCCGAGGATCGTCAAAGGCTGAGCGCGCCCTCGGTCACGACCGGGCCACCGTGCTCCGCGAGTGAATCGTCGTCGGGGACATAGGCATAGCGCCGGCCGCAGCGCGAACAGGTGAGCTCAGGGTCGCTCGCGTAGCGCTCCACCTCAGCGGGCGCCGGTGCCCCATTGGCATCGTGGAGCCGACCGCCGCACGCGCACACCCAGCCGATCCTCCGAGACGGGCTGCCGGCCGCGAGCGAGAACGCCCCGACGCTCCGGGTCACGACCGAGCCCGCCCCGACCGTCGCGAAGCGACCGACCGAGCAGCCGGCGATGACGACGGCGCCAGCGCCGACCGAGCAGCCATAGGCCAGGACGATCGGCTCGACCACCCGATCGCTCTCCCTGGCGACCTCGCCTTCCGCCGTGATGGCCCTGGGATAGCGCTCATTGGCCAGGATGACGCCCGTGCCGACCAGGACCCCGTCCTCGATGATCGCGCCGCGCTGGAGCACCGCCCCGTCCCGGACCTGGACCCGGTTCCCGATCCGCACGCCATCGTCGATGACGACATGGAGGCCGATGCGCGTCTCGGATCCGAGGACGACCGCGTCGCCCAGCCGGGCATGGGCCGAGACGACGGTGCCGCGACCGACGGCGACATCGGTCCCGACGCTCGCGGTCGCGTCAACTCGGGCTGATCGGTCGATCAAGATGGCGCTCCAGGTGCGGTCGTTCGGGTTCGGTGGGCGAGTATAGACCCGGTCGATCCGGGGCCCGGGGAGCCGGACGGTGGACGGCCCACCGGTACGTGCCCGAGCGAACGTGCCCACCAGACAGCATGGGTGGCCCGAGGCTCGGTCGGGTCGCTCGCTCGGCCACGATCGGTGCCCTTCTTCACCCATTCGTGCCTGGCAGACAACCGATGTGGAACGAGGGGCATCGGCCGAGCTGGCGTCCTGGACGTCGGGCCTCTGGCGCTGTCTGCCAGGCACATCCTGCTACAGAGGCCCCTGGGCGGCCCACGCGTGCGGCCCACTCGTGCGACACAGCTCGGATCAGCCGTTCGAGGCCATGTCACCACCAGATGCACGTTGGCGATGAACGCCTCGCGGATCGACGCCAGCCTGCGATCCCTGCAGGATTCGCTCTCCGATCACGCTCATTCCTGTCGGATCCGCATCTGTGAGATGCACGGGCCTGTGCCCGTGCGGTGCGGCGCGGCCGTTCCAGGGCAAGGCGGAGGGAGCACGAGAGAGCGCGCGCGGCGAGCGCGCGGGGCCGACAACGCTGGACCGCGGCGGCTGAGCCGCCCCCTACCGGCGGCGGAGAAGACCGATGAGGAGGCCTGCGACCGCGCCGAAGGCCAGCGCGCCGCGCCAATCCATGAGCGCCTTGACGTCGCCTTCGACGTTCCGCGCGACCAGCAGGAAGACGGCGCCGGTCCGTTCGAACGTGGCGCGCCCGGTCACGACCGTGCCGACGATCCCCTGCTCGAACCGGAAATCGCGAGCCAGGACGTTGCGCACGAAACCCTGGCTCACCCGGGCCTCACTCGCGACGGCCATCCCGATGGCTCCCATCTCGACCGAGACGCGGTCGCCCCGGGCATACCCGATGGCGCCCTGGCTCACGGCGACATCGGTCGCCTCCACCCGGCCGATGGCCCCTTGTCGCACGTCGACCTGCTCGGCGTGTGCGGCGCCGAGACCGCCCTGGCTGATCGTGACGGACCGGGCCTCGACCGTCGTCGGCCCCCGCCCGCCGGTCAGCGACATGGCGGATCCCGATGGGACCGAGTCCACGCGCGTCGTCCGCGGCTTGAGGATCGGATCGGTCGCGGATGCCTTGACCGTGGCCGGCTTCGCCCTGGGCCCGGCGGCAGCAGACGCTGTCGTGCTCGCCGCTGCCGTCCTGGCGGCCTTGGATGTTCGAGCCGTGCCGGCGGCCGCCTTCGCGGGTTTGGCGGCGGCCTTCGCGGGTTTGGCGGCGGCCTTCGCGGGTTTCGCCGCGGCGGCGGTCGCGCTCGAGGGAGTGGCCTTGGGCGTCGGGGCGACCGGCGTCGCGGGTGTGGCAGTCGTTGGGTCGTCTATCGGCGGGCGGTCGGCCATCGGAGGTTCCTCAGGTTCGGGCGCATCGGTTCACCGGCTTGGTGCGGTTCGCCGTGTACCGTCCAGCGTACGCCCGGTTCGCCTCAGGCGCGACGGGTGGCTGGGGCGTCATGCCCGGAATCGAGGGCTCCTGTATCCTGCGCCGAGCGTTGCGCCGCCCGTCCGAGTTCTCATGGGTCTGGCCGCGACGCGGACGAGGGGTTCGACCGGTGGGCAGTTCGATGACGCCGAAACGGTGGGCGGCTGTGTTCATCGTCGCGGTCCTGGCGGTGGCCGGGGCCGCCGGGGTCGGGCTGGTCGCTGCCAGTGCGATCCGTCATAGCCCTTCGAGCAGTCCGCCAGTCGTCGCGATCGCGTCTCCGACGCCGGAGCCGTCGCCGACACCAAGCCCCGTCCCGACGCCGACCCCAGTGCCGACGCCCACGCCCACCCCGACCCCCATCCCGACGCCGACGCCCGTCCCCGCGCCGCTGACCGGCCGGCTGGTCTCGCCGCAGGTCGCGGCTCGCCACCCGATCGCCGTCATGATCGACGATCTCGGTCCCGCTCGGCCGCAGTCGGGCCTTGCGTCCGCGTCGGTCGTCTGGCAGGCACCGGCCGAGGGCGGCATCCCGCGTTACATGGCGATCTTCCAGGACAAGCTGCCCGCCGAGATCGGTCCGGTCCGGAGTGCCCGGTACTACTACATCGCGTGGGCCGCCGAGTGGCGCGCCATCTATGTCCACGCCGGTGGCTCGCCCCAGGCCATCGACACCCTCCGCTCCCAAGGCAGCGGTCAGCTCGTCTACAACGCGGACGAATTCCGGTACGGCGGTTCGTTCTTCCGCTCGCCGAAGCGGTTCGCGCCACATAACCTCTTCACGAAGGGCACGACGCTGCGCAACCTCGGCAAGAAGATCGGGGCGAAGGACAAGAGCTACACGCCGGTCTGGCAATTCGCGCCCGACGCTCCCCTCGACGCCCGCCCGTACGGCGGCTCGATCACCGTGCGCTATCCCGACAACACGATCAAGTACAAGTACGACCGAAAGACCAACACCTATCTGCGGTCGGTCACCGGCGAGACGAAGGAAACCGATGCGAGCGATGGCCAGCGCATCGCCCCGAAGAACGTCGTCGTCATGGTCATGGTGTTCGGGCCGCTCAACGACGGCCACCCGAACAAGCACCGGCTCGAGGCGCAGATGATCGGGAGCGGCACCGCCTGGATCGCGACGAACGGACGGACGGTCAAGGGCACCTGGAAGAAGCCGTCGCTGACGAAGCCGACGCGCTTCTACGTGAAGGACAAGGAGGTCACGCTCACGACCGGGCAGACGTTCGTCCAGGTGATGCGCACCGGCTACCCGATCTCGTTCACCGCCGGGTCCGACACGCCCCCGGCCACCCCCTCGGCCTCACCGGCGGGCTGACCAGCAACGAGCGATCCCCGCTCACGTGGAGCGCCGGACGCCGACCTCTGCATAGATGGCTCGCGTCTCGCGGGCGACGTCGGCCCAGGTTCGACGTTGCCAGGTCGCCCGCTCGCGAGCGGTGGCCGCGATCCGAGCGTGGACCCGCTCGTCGGACCAGGCGGCATTGAGGGCGACGGCGAGGCGCCCCGGATCCCGTGGTTCGACCAGGATCCCGGCGCCCCCGACCAGATCGGACAGGGCGCCGACCGATGACGCGACGACCGGCGTTCCGCAGGCGATGGCCTCGATCGCCGCGAGACCCGCCGCATCCGAGACGACCGGCAGGATGGCGGAACGGGCACCGCGGACGAGACCGGCGACGGCGGCCGGCGGCAGTTGCGGCGCGTAGCTGAGGCTCTCACCGATGCCCTGCCGCGCCGCGGCCCGGGCGAGCGCCGCGCGATCATCGGGGCTCGCGCCCACGAGCAGGATCCTGGGCGGCCATGCCACGTCCTCGGGGAGCCGGGCCGGACGCCCGGCATCGGCGAGCGCCACCAGCGCGCCAAGGAGCGTGCCCAGATCCTGACGCGCGTCGTACCGGCCGGAATAGACGAAGTACCGTTCCGGCAGGCCCAGACGCTCGCGTTCGCGCGCGGCGTCGCGGTCCGTCTCGGCATGGTCGCGCTCGAGCGCCTCCGCGAACGCCGTGCGGGGCGCGAGTGGGACGACCCGGAGCCGGTCCGGCCGGATCCGCAGGACGTGGCGCGCGGCCTTCGCGACGCTGGGGCTCGACACGATGACCGCCGCCGCTTCCCGCAGGAGCTGTGCCCGCAGGCGCTGACCGAAGCGGGAGGCGACCGACCGGGCAAAGACCTCCGGCAGTTCCCACGGGGCGAGGTCCAGCAGCGTGGCCACGATGGGGAGACCGGACGCGAAGGGCAGCGGTCCCGTACCGGCCGTGTGGTAGACAGACCCGGCCGCGCCGCCCCGCTCCGCGCGCCAGGCCGCGCCGAGCGACGCCCCGCGCAGGAGGAACGGATCGATCGTCAGCGCGCCGGACCGCAGCAGCCGGGTCGGGGGCAGGAGGCGTCGCCCGACGACCTCGAGGTGGTCGTAGGTCCCGGTCGGATCGTCGAGGTCGCTCCGCAACAGGAAGGCGAACGATTCGCCGGGCAGCGGGTCGGCATCGAACGCGCCGAGCAGGCCGTCGAGGTATGTCGCGGTCAAGGGTGCGCGCTCCGGCTCCTGGATCGGCCGTGCATCCATCACCACCCGCACGCCGGGCGACGTCGGGAGGGCCGCGGTCTCGCGAAGCGTCTGCCGGCCCTCCCCGGGCCCGTCGAGGGCCGGGTCGGTCACCGCCGGGTTCGCCGGCGCAGCCAGCGACCCCGGAGTTCCTCCGCCCGGAGCTGCAGGACGACGACCAGCGCCTCCACGACGATCCGCCGCGACATCTTGCTCTGGCCAACGCGGCGGTCGCGGAACACGATCGGGACCTCCACGATCCGGGCGCCGCGCCGGTCGGCACGGAAGGTCATCTCGATCTGGAACACGTAGCCGCCCGCATGGATCCCGTCGAACGGGACGTCGGCCAGCGTCTCGGCACGCCACGCCTTGAAGCCGCCCGTCAGGTCGTTGGGACCCAGGCGGAGCACCGTCCGCGCGAACTGGCTGCCGCCCCGGGAGATGATCCGCCGCCCGATGCCCCAGTCCACCACACCGCCGCCGGCGGTGTAGCGCGAGCCGATGACCAGGTCGGCGTCGCCGTCCGTGACCGGGCCGATCAGCGACGGGAGAGCGGCCGGGTCGTGGCTGAAATCGGCGTCCATCTGGACCACGAACCGGGCGCCGCCCTCGAGCGCCCGACCGAACCCGTCGAGATATGCCCGACCCAGCCCTTGCTTGGATGGCCGGTGGAGGACGTGGATCCGCGGGTCGGCGGCGGCCAGGCCGTCCGCGAGACCGCCGGTGCCGTCCGGGGAGCCATCGTCGACGACCAGGAGGGTCGCCGAGGGCAGGACCTCGAGGATGGCGGTCGAGATCGGGCCGACGTTCTCGGCTTCCTGGTACGTCGGCACGATCACCCAGACCCCGGCGCCCGCTGACGGTGCGGCGGCTGGAGTCGGCGGTCGCGGGCGTACGGGGGCTGCTCATGGCCGGCAAGTGTAGGGGCGGACCAAGCTCAGTGGACCCGGACCGTCACGCTCCTCGAGAAGGTGGTGGTCCCGAATCGGCTGGTCGCGGTCACGGTGACGGTGTAGGTCCCGGGCTGGACGTACACCCCCGCGGCCGTCTTGCCGGTCCATGTCCAGTGGTACGTGCCGGTCGTGACGGCCCGGTTCGTCCAGACCGTCCGGACGAGCGTGCGGCCCCGATAGATCGCGACATCGACCCTGGCCGATCGTCGGAACATGATGGCGACCTGGCTGGTCTGCCTCGCGCGCGGGTCGAACGAACGATGACTCCAGTGCACCGCCTTGATGGTCCCATCGACGAGGATCCGCCGCTCGACGACGGTCCGGTTCCCGGCCCGGTCGCGGCCGTCAACGCGGAAGGTGTAGCGGCCGGCCGGGACGACGACGCGGGCGGCCGTCCGGCCCGTCCACGACGTCTTCCAGCTGGCCTTCTTCGTGAACGTCCAGGCCCGGACCGTCTTGCCGGCCCAGTTGCGGATACGGACGACCCCGGTCAGCGGCTCGCTGGCCGTCCACGACAGCGGCAGTGTCTCGTAATGCCCGTCGCCGTCGGGCGAGAAGTAGCCTCGCGATGCGGCGGAGGTGACCGACGCCGCGGTCCGATCGACCGTCACGGTGAACGCACGTTCCGCCCGGTTGTCCGAGGCATCGGCCGTCCAGAGGGTCACGCGGTACGCGCCGTCCGCGACGACCGCGCCGACCTGGTTCGTCCCGTCCCAGGTGAACGCCGGCGAGCGGCCGGTCCGGCTGCCACTGCGTATGGCGGAACCGACCGTCGAGCCACTGACCGGTTGCACGAGATAGCCCCACGATGTCAGCCCGGTCGCGCTCAGCTTCGCGGTGGTCGTGTCGAGTCGGCCGTCACCGTTGGGGGAGATGACCGCCGGCGAGATCGACCCGCTCCGGATGACGGGCGGCACCGTGTCGGTGATGAACTTGGCCTTGAGCGCAGCGTAGAGCTCGGTCCGTGTGCCGTCGTAGCCGAGGGCCCAGATCCCCGCGCCTCGGAGGTCGTACTGGTTCACGAGGTCGTACTTGGCCTTGAGCGCTTTCGCGTCGTCGAAGTAGAGCTCGCGCCACGGGTTGACGCACCCGTACGTGGGCGTGCAGTTCTGCCGCCGGTAGGCTGTCCAGGCGACGCCTTCGACCGGATCGTAGGCCGTGCCGTACGTGACCGCGAATTCGCGGGCCGTGCCGTATGTCACGGTCACCGACGTTCCGTACTTCGCACCCGAGATGTTCTTGGCGTTGAGCGTGTCCGTGGAGGTCGACCAGGCCCGGCCGTAGTACGGCACGCCGAGGATCACCTTGGACGCAGGCACCCGGGAGAGATAGATGGCCAGTGTGTCCCGGATGTCGTACGTCGGTCCGCCGATCGGGGCGATCGAGCCGACCGGGCTCGATGAAGACGATCGGTAGTCGTAGCCCATGACCACGACGGCGTCGGCGCCGCCCTTGGCGGTCGCATCCTCGATCGGGTAGTTGCCGATCCAGCCGGTCGAGTCGAACGTGAGCTGGTAGCCCTTGGCGCGGGCGTTCAGGGTCGCGCGAACCCGCTTGACGAGAAGCGTGAACTCGTCCGCGTACCCGGACGCGATCGGTTCGAAGTCGAGGTTCACGCCATCCGCGCCTCGCGATCGCACGGCGGTCGCGATCTGGGTCGCGAGAGTGGCTCGGGCGGTCGCGCTCCCGAGGAGCTTCTTCTGGCGCGCCAGGCCGGTCGACGTCCACGCGAAGCTCTGCACGGTCAGGACGACCCGGGCGTGACTCGCGTGCGCGGCGTCGATGACGCTCGTCATCTTCGAGCTGGTCCAGCCGCTCCATCCGACCGTCGTCGAACCATCGCTGTTCTTCTTGATCAGGTTGCCCTTGCTGTCTGCGCCGACCCCGAAGTACGCGACGGTCGAGATCTTCTCCCAGTCGAGCGTGGTCGAGCTGTCGCTCAGCTCCCAGTACGGCAGGAAGCCGAAGACCTCCCGGCGCAGGGCGCCGGGGTCGACGGCGGCCGCCGGCCTGACCGTGACCGGGTCATCGCCCGACGACCAGACCGCCCCATCGGCGGCGACGATGAGCGTCGGGTCGACGTTCGGGGCATCGGCGCGGGGCGCCGCCGGTCCCGCTGCCGGTGACGGTCCGTTCGGTGCCTCGCGCAGGGCCCTCCCGGACACCGAACCCGCGGGCAGCGCCCGCGGGCGAGCCCCGTCCACCATCCATGTGTCGCCGGACCGTGGCCGGAATGGCACGGTCACGCGACCGCCCGGCGCGAAGGCGATGTGGTCGTTGGCGTGCGCCAGCGCCTCCCGGTACTGGATCGTCGGCTGGAGGCCCGCGGTCCGCTCTGCTGCCGGGGCGGCGGCGATGGCCGAGGCGGGCAGTACACCCCCGGACAGGACGAGCGCCAGGACGGCGGCCACCGGTCGAAGACCGAGGAGCAGGGCGTTCTGGCGTGGTCGAAGCATCGGTGGAGCGGTCCTCAGTGGGCTGCGGAAGCCTTCACGGTAGTCCCGCTGTGCAAGCAGCGGCAACGCGACGATGGTCCCGGGGAGTACCGGTACGGTGTGGCCTGGTGAGGAGCGGTGCGGTCGCCGGCTGGCACAGTCACCCTGTCGCGACGTGCAGGTCTAGTGGATCGCGTAGGCCTTGCTGGTCACCTGGCGATGGCCGCCCTTGTCGGTGGCAGCGACCTTGATCGTGACCTTTCCGGCCTTGCCGCCGGTCTTGAACGTGACGGTCGCCTTGTACTCGTACGTGGAGATCCTCGTCATCGCCACGCTCCAGGTGGCCTTACCCGGCTGTCGGATGTAGACGCGAGGCCTCGTCGAGAGCGGCTCGGCCGAGGTGACCTTTACCGTGATCCTCTGCCCGCGCTTCGGCGTCGTGTCGGACGGCCGGATCGAGAAGGCGTTCATCTGGAAGGCGACCGCCTGGCTGACGGTGGCCGTGCCGTCGGCCGCGGTGACGACCGCGGTGTACGACCCGGCCCTGAGCCGCGAGCCGTCCGCTCGGCGGCCGTCGAAGGCCCGCGTCCAGGTTCCGGCGGCCGTCGGCTGCGCGTCGAGCAACGTGACCACGGCCGCACCTGAGGCATCGACGATGGTCCACGTCACGGTCGCCGGGCGAACCAAGCGGAAGCCGAGGGTCGTCGTCCTGGCGAAACGGTCGTTGTCCTGTGGGTAGAAGAGCGACCTGGAGCTCGTGACGAAGCCGAGCGTGGTGATCACCCGGACGGCTCGGCCGACCGATGTGCCCTGGTTCCCGGCGCCATCGCGCGGGTAGACCCGGAGCTCGTAGAGGCCGTCGGCGACGATGCGCCCCGCGTCGTCCTTGCCGTCCCAGTTGATCACGTTCGGACCGGCGGCGACCGCGATCGTCTCCCGACGGACCTCGGTACCCTCGCTGTCGAGGACGCGCCAGACGATAGAGCCCGCTTCGGCGGTCGTCGCGGTCCACGCCAGGCTGTCCCGCGAGCGATCTGCATTGGGCGTGATCCAGCGTTCGCTGCTCGTGTGCGGCGCGACCGACGTCAGCTCGGCGGGGACGGTATCGATCGCGATCGTCCCGGTCCTGGTGACCGGCGTGTTGCCCCAGGCGTCCTCGGCGAAGATCGAGTACCCGTAGGGGCCGTCGGGCAACGGTGCGCCGCCGACGAGACCGTTCCATACGACATCGAAGGCGTCGCCGCTCCCGGTCGTTTCGTGGAGCACAGCGTCGCCGGCACCGAGGATTCGGACACGCCACGCAACGGGTTCGGAGAATCGGCCGCTGAGGCGCGCTTCGTCGGACCGGCCGTCGCCGTTGGGCGAGAACCGGCCACCGGCGGTGTCGACCGCCCAGACCTGCGGCCCTCGACTGTCCCGGGGCAGGAGATCGGGAACGGACATCCAGCCGTCGATCGACGGGTCGTCGATGCCCTGGACCCGGACCGAGCCGGATCCCGTGGTGGTCGGGACGTCGCCGGCGATCACGGTTCGCAGGCGTGTGCCTGCGGGCGCCGTCGCCGGCGGCTGACCGGTGCCAGCGTCGGGCGTCAGCCCGGCATCGTCATACAGGCCGGCGCCGCCGGCCACGACCTCGGCATTGCCGGGAACCACGAGCGTCGTCGGGTCCGTGCCGGTGTCGGCGTATGTCGCCCCGGTCACCTCATCGGTCGTCAGGCCGGGTCGTGCGACCAGGGAGCGGTAGTAGCCGCTGGTCGCGCTGTCGGTGTCGGTGTAGGCGGTCGCGCCGGGGGTCCTGGTCGAGGGGAAGGACTGAACGTGCCCATTGAAGCCGGGCGCGCTCTGCCAGACGTCCTCGATCGTCGCGTGGGTCGTGAACAGCGCCCGGATGTACGGCTCCAGCCCGCCATGCCCCTCCGCGAGCACGGCCTGGGCGCCGGCCTTCAGGAACCCGGCCGCGAAGTTGGAGACGCGCTTGCGCGCCGTGGTCTGGCTGGGCGCTGCGCCACCGGGCTCCGAGTTGCCCGATGCGTAGCACAGGTGGTTCAGCAGGACGACGGCGTTCGGGGCGAGGTCGAGTGTGGAGACATACGGCTCGCCGTAGTACTTCGTGTTGCTGTCGCCGTTTCCGGCCGTCGCATTGAGACCGAAACCGTCCTTGGTGGCGTACGTGGGGTCGTAGGTGTACGGACTCGGCCAGCCGTTGCCGTGACCGAGATAGATGACGATCGAGGCGCCCGTGACCGCGGCCTTCACCTTCGCCCAGGTCGCGTTCGGGCTGTAGACCTTGACGACATTCGAGGTGTACTTGATCGCCTCGGCGTAGGCCGAGTTCGCATCCGAGCGATACGAGGAGGTCGCGCCGTGGGTGGCCCCGACGATGATGACGACCCTCGGGCCGGCTGGGGCGGCACTGGCCGCGGGCGCGAAGGCTCCCAATGCGGCGAGCATGGCAAAGACGAGAACGGCGACTGACTTGCGCAAGAGGACTCCGGGAGAGATGAGTGCGATGTCATCACTCTTGCCGGTCGATCGCCCGCGCCCAATCCCGGGAAGGTCCCGACGCTCGTAGGCCCATCGGGCCCACCCGAGTGGAGAGACGTGGGGCTAGGTGCGGTCCGGGTCAGAACGCGCTGTCGCGCAGGCGCACCAGCAGGTCCGCGAGGGGCGGGTTCGATCGGTCACGGTCCGAGAGGATCGGTCGACCGTCGGGGCTGCCCGGCGCGGGCGGCCAGGGCACGCCGACCGCCGGGTCGTCCCACGCGAAGCCCATCTCGTCGGTGCCGTCGTATTCGTTGGTCACGAGGTACATCAGCCGGACCGGCTCGAGGGCCAGGAAGCCATGGGCCACCCCGGCCGGGATGACGACCCAATCGTCCTCGGCCAGTTCGCGTGTCTCGACCGTCGGCCTGGCGCTGCGCCCCTCGAGGACGGTGCGCACGTCCACGAGGGCCACCAGGGCACGCCCGGAGATGACGATCCAGTAGTCGAGCTGGCGGCGGTGGTAGTGGAGTCCGCGCAGGACGCCGGTCGCTGAGGTGGACAGGTTGGCCTGGACGAAGACCGGGCGCGAGCGCGGCGCTCCGGCGCCGGCAAGGCCGGCGTCGGCCGGGTCGATGGGATCGGACGCACTCGCCCGCCAGAGCTCCCGGAACGATCCTCGCCGATCCTCCAGGCGCGCGACGGCACCGAATCGGACGCCGGGCAGGCCCGAGGCGGGGCGCTCGAGGCTCATCGGGCGACGCGATCCCGACGCCAGGCTCGCTCGAGCGTCGGGGCATAGTCGGCCATCGCGTCGGGCCAGGCCCGCAGCGGCTCCCCCGACGGTGTCGGCGTCGGCGCGAGGACGCCCCAGCGCGGCGGCGCCGAGGCCCGCTCCCAGGTCGCGCCCGGGACGCGCTCGACGGCGACCGCCAGCGAGAACCTGCCGACGACGTATTCGGCCCAATCGGCCCGTGTGGCGACCAGGCCGTTCACCACGTGGTGGATCCCCGCGTGTGCGTCCTCGGCCAACAACGCCACGATCGCGTCCGCGACGTCGGCGGCGAACGTCGGAGTCCCCCACTCATCGCCGACGACCCGGAGCGGTTCGCCGTCCGCTTCGGCACGCTCGGCCGCCTCGAGAATCTTCCGCGGGAAGTCGCGCCCGGGAGGACCGAACAGCCACGCGGTCCGGACCACGCCCAGCCGGCCGCCTCGATCGGCGCCGGTGTCGAGCGCGCCGAATGCGTCGGTCGCCGCGCGCTCGCCTGCCAGCTTGGACTCGCCGTACGGGTTGGCCGGCGATGTCGGATCGGTCGGGTCGTAGCCGACGCCGTCGGTCCGCCGCCCATCGAAGACCTCGTTGGTGGAGACGATGACCAGGTCGATCCCACGGTTCGCACAGGCGCTCGCGAGGACGCCGGTCGCGGCCCCGTTGCGCCGCTTGGCGAGCTCGGGTTCGCGGGCGCACCCATCGACATCGGTCCAGGCTGCCGTGTGCACGACGACCTCGGGACGGTCGCGTCCGAGTCGTTCCCCGACCGATCCGGGGGCGTCGAGGTCGAAGGCCGAACGGTCCCAGGCGAGGGGCCCGCCCGGTCCCGTGAACGGCGCATCCGAGAGGGCGGTCACCAGGGCGCTGCCCAGCCTGCCGGTCGCACCCGTCACCGCGACGCGCATCAGCCGGTGGGGCGCTCGGTCGCCGCCGTCGCCTCGGCGCCGGCCAGCCGCGCCCCGTACTGGCGCTCGTAGTAGGCGTCCCAATCGCCGGAGCGAGCCGCGCGCCACCAGCCCTCGTTGGCGACGAACCAGTCGATGGTCACGGCGAGACCCTCGGCGAAGGCGGTCTTCGGTCGCCAGCCGAGACCGGCCAGCCGTGACCCGTCCATGGCGTAGCGCCGGTCGTGCCCGGGTCGATCCTCGACGTGACGGACCAGCGACCACGGCTTGTCAAGGCGATCGAGCAGCAACTGGACCGTGTCGCGGTTCGCCATCTCCGCCCCGCCCGGCAGGTTGTAGGTCTCGCCGCTCTTTCCGTGGCGAAGGACGAAGTCCACGCCGTCCGCGTGATCGGAGACGTACAGCCAGTCGCGACGCTGCAGGCCATCGCCATAGAGCGGCAGCGGCCGGTCGTCGATCGCGTTGGTGATGAAGAGCGGGATGAGCTTCTCGGGGTGGTGATACGGGCCGTACGTGTTCGAGCCACGTGTCACCACCGCATCGATGCCGTGCGTGACGACGTAGCTGCGGACCAGCAGCTCACCGGCCGCCTTGGCCGCCGCGTAGGGCGAACGTGGGGCGAGGGCATCGCCCTCGTGGGACTCGCCGACCTCCACCGAGCCGTAGACCTCGTCCGTCGAGACCTGGAGAAGGCGCGGCGGCTCGGGCGCCGTGCGGCACGCTTCCAGCAGGACATGGACGCCGATCACCCCGGTCCGAAGGAACGCCTCCGGGTCCAGGATGGACCGATCGACGTGCGACTCCGCCGCGAAGTTGACGACGCCGTCCGCCTCGGCCACGAGGGGGGTCACGACCGCCGTGTCGGCGATATCGCCCTTCACGAACCGCAGGCGCGCCGCCAGTTCGGGGTCGGCGCGGACCGGCGCCAGGTTGGCCTCGTTCCCCGCGTACGTCATCTTGTCGAGGACCGTGATCCGGGTCCCGTCGCGGCGCGCCAGGACGTCGCGGACGTAGCACGACCCGATGAACCCGGCCCCGCCTGTCACCAGGAGGCGGCGGAACTCGCGGTCGGACATCTGGATCGTCAGTCCGTGGGTCGCTCGACCGGCGGTGCCAGCCGACCGGCCGCATCGTCGTCGCGGGCAAGCTCGGCGGCCCGCAGCAGCGAGGCGACGGTGCCCGCATCCGCCCAATGCCCGTCGTAGACGCGGCTGAACAGGCGTCCGCCCGGCACGTAGTGGTTCAGGACGTCGGTGATCTCGAACTCGCCGCGGCCCGACGGCGCGAGGTGCTCGATGACGTCGAACGCGTCGGGGCGCAGGAAGTAGACCCCGATCGGGATCAGGTCGCTCTTCGGGGCGGCAGGCTTCTCCTCGAAGCCGATCACACGCCCGTCCGCATCGAACTCCGCCACCCCGAACCGCTCCGGGTCGGGGACGCGGTACAGGAGCGTGCCCGCGCCATGCGGGCCGGCATCGAACTCCGAGGCGACGTCCGCCAGATGGCGGCCGCGCAGGATGTTGTCACCGAGGATGCAGCAGAAGGAATCGTCACCGACGAAGCCGCGCGCCAGCCCGATGGCGTGGGCGATGCCCAGGGCGCCTCGCTGATATCGATACGTCAGGTCGAGCCCGAAATGGGAGCCATCCGCCAGCAGTTCGACCACGTCGCCGACGCTCTTGCCACCGACGATGACCAGCACCTCCCGGATGCCCATGCCGGCCAGGGTCTCGATCGGGTAGTAGATCATCGGCCGGTCGTAGATCGGCAGGAGATGCTTGTTCGTGACGATGGTCAGCGGATAGAGCCGCGTCGCGGTCCCGCCAGCGAGGACGATGCCCTTCATCGCGAGGAGCGTAGCAGGCGTCAGGAGCGGAAGCCCGCTCGGCCGAGCGGGGCCAGCCGGCTCAGGGCCCGGGCTTCGCGGTCTCGGCGGCGGGAGCGGGAGTGGGCGTGTAGCACGGCTGCTCACCCACCGGCAGCGTGCCGGAGCCGCTGCAGTCGATCGGCTGCTGCTCGATCGGTGGGAGGCCGCCCTCGTAGTCGAGGATGACCAGCACGTACTCGAGCAGGTCCAGGTCCGCGGTCGGCTGCAAGAAGGCGGTCTGGACGACGTCGTTGGCATCGCGCCGGACATCGACGACCTGGCCGATGAGGAGGCCCTTCGGATACGGCGACCGGATGCCGCTCGCGAGGGTGAGGCCGGCTGTCACGACCTCGTCGTTCAGGGCGACGCGCATGCTCGAGTCGATCTGGTTCATGACCAGGACGCCCCCAAGCTGGCCGACGACCTCGCCCGTGGCCGCGTTCGAGGCCAGCTGGCCGATGACCGTCGACTCGGCATCGGTCAGCAGCACGACCGTCGCGCTGCCGGGACCGATCTCGGTGATGCGTCCGGCGAGGGCGCCTCCGCCCGCGATGACGACGTCCCCGACCGCGAGGCCATCGGCGGTGCCCTTGTCGATGGTGACGCGCCGTCGGAACTCGTTGGACTCGCGACCGATGACCGAGGCGGCGGTGGTCTTGAAATCGAAGCCGCTCTGCAGCTGCAGGAGCCCCGTCAGCTGGTCGTTCTCACGCTTGATCTCCTGGAGCCGGGCGTTCTCGTTGGACAAGCGCGTGTTCTCATCGTGCAGCGCGGCGTTGTCGATGCGTAGCCGATCGATCTCCGTGATGGCCGTGCCGACCGATGCGATCGCCCCGGCGATCTGGCCGAGGGCTGCCTGGGCCGGCCGAAAGGCGAAGCCGATGCCGTTCTGGAATTCCTGGACCGCCGGATTGGAGGAGAACGCCATCATCAGGAGCGTCGTCGCCAACAGCACGATGTAGGCGATCCCGCGTCGGCGTGCGGAGCGGTTGGCGAGCAACGAGGTCATGCTCGATCCCCTTGGTGGCGACCGCTCAGCGGGGCGGCCGCGAGTAGGTCTCGGCCACGAGCACGCGGTCCATGCCGTCGAGTTCCTGGAGGACGATGCCGGTCCCCCGGACGACGCAGGTCAACGGATCGTCGGCGATGTGGACGGGCATCTGCGTGGCCTCCGCCACCCGCCGATCGAGGCCGGCGAGGAGGGCGCCGCCACCCGCGAGCACGATGCCCTGGTCCATGATGTCGGCGACGAGCTCCGGCGGCGTCTCCTCGATCGTGTCCTTGACGGTATCGACGATCTGCGCGACCGACGGTTCGATGGCCTCGCGGATCTGGTCAGCGCCGACCTCGACGCTGCGCGGCAGGCCGGTCAACAGGTCCCGGCCGCGGAGGGTGACGCGCTGGGCGTCCCACTCGCCCGGGTAGGCCGATCCGATCGCGATCTTGATGTCCTCGGCCGTTCGCTCGCCGAGGAACAGGTTGTACTCGCGACGCGCGAACGTGACGATGTCCTGGTCCATCTCGTCACCCCCGATGCGGATCGAGCGCGACACCACGATGCCGCCCAGGCTCAGCACCGCGACCTCGGTCGTGCCACCGCCGATGTCCACGATGAGGCTGCCGGACGGCTCGCTGACCGGCAGACCGGCACCGATCGCGGCCGCCATGGGCTCCTCGATGAGTCGTGCCCATCGGGCCCCTGCGTTGAGGGCGGCGTCGCGAACGGCACGCTTCTCCACCTCGGTGACACCTGACGGGATGCCGAGCAGCATCCTCGGTCGCGGGATCAGCCCGATACGATCGTGCACCCGGTTCACGAAGTACTTGATCATCTGCTCGGTGACGTCGAAGTCGCTGATGACGCCGTCACGGAGCGGTCGGATCGCGATGATGTTCGCCGGGGTCCGGCCGACCATCCGCTTCGCCTCTGCCCCGATCGCGAGGACGCGCCGCGTCTTGGCGTCGATGGCGACGACCGACGGTTCGCTCATGACGATGCCGCGGTCGCGGACGTGCACGAGCGTGTTGGCGGTACCGAGGTCGATGCCGATGTCGCGGGAGAAGAGGCCGAGGATGCGGTCGAACATGCTGGGGAAGGCGTCCTTCGTCGTGATCGGGTCGCGGCGCGGGCGCCGTCGGCGTCCAGGGGGCCGGGTCGCGCGGCGCGGGCGGCAAGCCCGGGCAGTATACGCGCTCGCCTCCGTGTGGCTGGGCGCGGTCGTTGATCGGCCGTGACCCGCGGCCCGGACACCGGATCGTCGTGCGGGTCGACCCGGTTCCAGACACGCCCGACTGGGACGGGGACCCCGGATGCGTCGCGTCAGGCGCCCCGGTCCGAGGCTCGGGCGACGGACGTCGGACGGTCGAATGCGATCCCGCGATCGCGCAGCGAAACGTATGCGTCGTGGCCGATGACGAGGTGGTCGAGCAGGTTGATGTCGAGCAGCCGACCGGCGGCCAGGGCCTCAGCCGTCAGGTGCAGGTCGTCGGGCGATGGTGTCGGGTCACCCGAGGGGTGGTTGTGGACCATGATCAGGCTTGCGGCGTTCAGCCGGACCGCATCGCGGAAGAGCTCGCCGATGCGAACGAGCGAGGCACTGACGTTGCCCTGGTAGACCGTCGCAACGCGGAGGACGTGGTTCTTGGTGTCGAGCATCACCACGCGCAGTTCCTCGCGTTCCAGCCGACCCATCTGGAGGATCAGCCGGTCGGCGACGTCGCCGGGTCCGCGGATCGACCATCGACCGGCGGGCCAGTCGGCCAGCAGTCGCCGGCCGAGCTCGAACGCGGCCACCAGCTGAGCGGCGCGAGCCTCGCCGATCCCGCTCAACCCGGCAAGCTCGAGATCGGTGGCCCGCGCGAGGCCCGTGAGCCCGTCGTAGCGAACCAGGACATCGCCGGCAAGATCGACGGCGGATCGCCCGCGCGTCCCGGATCCCCAGATGAGGGCCACGAGCTCGGCGGCGGTCAGCCCGGCCGCACCGCGAAGGGCCAGTCGTTCGCGCGGCCGCTCGGTGGCCGGGAGCTCACGGATCGCGCGCCCGTGGGTCGTCTGTTCGGTCGGATCGGTCACCGCGGCACCTCCCCTGGACGCTGGCACGGGCGGTCTCGGCGTCCCCGGGCCCGGACGACGGGAGCCCGCCGATTCCCCCCGCCATCCGGACCTCGAGGACGGGGCCAGACTACCGATGACCCCTCATCATCGACTCAACCGGCGCTTCGCCACCGCTCACCCGGGTCGGCACCACTCCCGCGCCTACGGTGCGAGCTCCCCGATGATCAACAGGATGCCGTTGAAGGCCATGTGGAGCCCGAGCGGCGCCCAGATCGAGCCTCGGCGAAGGAACAGCCAGCCGAGGGCCAGCGCGACCGGGAGGCGCGTGGTGAAGCCCACGACGGCGAGCCCGAACGCCTCCTGCGTGCTGCTCCCGGTCACCGTGATGACGTGGGCCAGGGCAAAGACGAGGGCCGCCCGCAGGAGCCCCTGCCGCGCGCCCAGGGCACGCACCCAGGCCGTCGTGGCGAGACCGCGGAAAAGCAGTTCCTCACCGAGCGGCGCGAAGACCGCGCCGGCGGCGAACTGGAGACTGAAGCCGACCGCCTCGCCGGTGGGTGGCAGAGGGCTGACCGGGGTGACGGGGAACAGCTGGAGGAGCACGACCGAGATCGGGATCGTGGCCACGATGACGGGGATGGCCCAGAGCGCGCCCCCGGCGAGCTCCGCGAGGGCACGTTTGTCGGGCGGGCGAACGCCCATCTCCGCCCACGTCAGCGCCCGCGTATCGACGACCAGGAGCCGGATCAGCCCGACATAGACCAGGGTCTGGACGACGACGGACAGGAGCCGGCCGAACGGGCTGTCGACCTCGACCCCCAGCGCAACCAGCGGCAGGCTGACCACGATGACGGCCACGAGCGACACGGGGATCGCGGCGACGAAGACCAGGAGCGGTGACGGACCCTGGTACGGGAGATCGCCGCGTGCGCGCCGCTCGATCCCCTGCGAGCCCGCGGCGGCGATCAGGCCGATCGACAGCACGACGAGACCGGCGAGCAACAGCACGACCGCTCCGCCACCGGCCCGCGACATCACGCCGATGACGACGATGCCGAGTCCCAGGATCGTGGCCAGCCAGCCGACGATGAAGAGGGCCGGGGCCGCGCGACCTTCGATGGTGAACGTGGTCGCGCCGGGCCGAGGTGGCGGTGTCGGCTCCGGGTCGGGTCCCGCCCCGTCGGGCGCGGTCAACGCTCTGGCAGCGGGTCCTGCGCGGGCGCCGTCCGGGCGCTTCCCCCCGCGGCCATCGGTGTCCGGACCGATGGGCGGATCTGCGCCGGCGCCGAGGCCGTGGCCGCGATCCGGCCCCCAGTTTCACGCCGGCTCGAGGTCGGCTCCAACACCGCGGCCGCGATCTCTCGGCGCTCGAAGTCCTTGCCGCACCAGGCGCACAGCGACCAGTCCATCCCGACCAGGCGGCTGCAGTTCGGGCACACCCGGTTCAGCCGCGTGCGGCAGCTCGGGCAGATGATCCATTCGTCGTTGATGCGCCGGTCGCAGCCAGGGCAGTGGTGGATGGCATCGACCTCGGCCAACAGCGCCTCTTCCGCCAGGTTGCGCTCCCACACCTCGCCGATCTTCTCGTGCGGTCGGATGATCTTGTAGACCCACACTGCGAGGATGAAGAAGATGGGGGTGAAGAGGATGATCCCGGTCGCCGCGAGGTACGGGAGGATGACGTTGTCCGAGCGCTGCTGCATGTCCCGGAACGCCCAGTAGGCCGTGGCCAGCCAGATGACGACCAGGTAGATGCCGATCGCGCGGATGCCGAACTGGACGATCGGGCTGCCGAAGATGCCACCGATCGTGTCGCCGATCTGAGCGAGGATCTGGTCCATGGCGCCTGGTCAGGTGCCTCCATGCCGCGTCTAGGGCGTGGATCCGTCCGGATGTTGCCGGTCGCCGGCCACGTCCGGCGCAGTGTAGCAGGGGTCGCGGGGGCCCTCGGTCGGGGTCGCCGGCCGGTCAGATCGGGTCGTCGAGGGCCCGTCCCCCCACCGGAATCCGTCAGACGGACCGATCGTCCGCTTCGTGACGGTCGCGCCAGGCGGAGGCGAGGCCCGTGGCCGTCAGCACGAGTCCGCCGACGGTGACGACCAGCACCCCGATCCCGGCACCGAGCGGACCGACGACGTACGGCCACACGAGGCCCAGGCTGAAGACCCCGAGCGCGAGTCCGGCCAAACCGGTACGAAGGGAAACCGGGATCCGGTTCGGCAGGATGGACACGGCCATGACGGCCACGGCCCACAGGAGGACCAGGATGTGGCCCGGGCCGGCCAGGCCCCACGTGTCGAACAGGCCCGAGACGCCCTTGGCGCCGATGACCGACGACGACCAGGGCATGAGCATCCCGAACGCGATCAGCCCGGACCCGGCGGCGGTCGCGTACCCGATCGCGTGGTCCAGCCCGGCGAGATCGAACGCCGGGCGTGCAATTCCCGGCTCGCTCGTGGCCGGGCCGGGCGCGGCTCCAGCGTGCGGGATGGCCGGGGGCGGCGGGGAAACGGGCGCCGGAACCGGCAGCGGCGCGGACACCGGTGTCCCGGGCGGGAGGTAGCCGCCGTCGGACGTCGCGGCGGCGGCGGCGACTGGCCCGGCCGCCCCCGAGACGTCGAACTCTGTCTGGCGGATCGAACTCGGCGTCATCGGGATGGCCGGACCACGGCCTTCGGGTGAGGCCGTGCCAGGAACCTGCGCGCCATCGGACGACGTTTCAGGCAGCGACTGGCTCTGGATCCGGGCCGGGGCCATGGCCGACGGATCGTCGCCAGGGTCGTGGTCTGCGAGAACGCGATCGACGACCGGGCCGGTCGGACGCGCGACCCCGACGGCCAGCAACGCAAGCGACGCGCCGCACGAGGGACATGCGGAACGTCCCGACGGAACGGTCTCGCCGCAGTCGGGGCAGACGATCGAGCGAGGAAGCATGGGCACCTCGGATCCGCGCCCAGCGCAATCGGGCGTGCCTAGAGCGTGCCAGACCCTCCGGCGGCCTTCCAGTCCCCCGGACGGCTGATCGGAGACCCCCCGAACGTCCGGTGCCCGCGCCGGACCGCGTCGACGGTCCAGGCCGCGTGGCGCCATGCCGCGACCGTGCCCGCGAGGACCAGTCCGCCGGCCCACAACCCCACGAACACGAACAGCACGACCAACCCTGCGACCATGTCTTGATCGATGAGCGCAGCTCGCAATGCGGCCCACGCGACCGACGCGGCGCCGGCGGCCGGCACGAGCACGAGCAGCAGGGTCGCGGTCGGGACGAGGAACAGCACGAGCATCCGCAGGGGGTGCGTCATCGCCTCGACCACCGCGTCCCGCAGCCCACCGGCGATCGAGGCGCCTTCGAGGGCGATCCGCCGCGCGGCGATGCCGCCGATGACCTCGCCGACCAGCCAGACGAACACGACAACGACGATCGCATCGGGGACGGCGGCGAGGATCCGCCAGACGATCGGAGTCGCGACGTCACTCGGTAGCGTCAGTTCGGCGTACGTGACGGCCACGGTCCGCGCGGAGGCCCATCCGATGGCGGCGAGGAGCGGGAACAGCATGGCCATCCGGGCGGCGAGGATCCGGAGCGCCTGCCGGGTCGGGTCGAAGGCGTGCGGGGACGCAACGGGGATCTCGCGGGTCTCCGCGGGCAGGGCATCGTGATCCATGAGCGGACTCCGGGCTGCCACGTCCTCATCCCTGGCGATGATCGCGATGCCCTCGACCTCGATGACCGCCGCCAGGAACCCTCCGAACACGATCCAGGCCAGGGCACCGCCGACACCGACGGCGACGAGCACCACGAGCATCGGCGATAAGCCACCGAACACGAACTCGACCAGGGTCGGACCGACCACGTTGGCGAGCCCGACCGGGGTGGGGAGCACGAGGATCGGGACCAGGAATACGACGATACCGCCCCGGACGAGGAAACCGGCCAGCGCGAGCATCCAGGTCGCCGGATGCGCGAGCGTCGCGAGCAGGGACGTGACGAGGGTCGCCCCCGGGGTCACGGCGCGGGGCTGGGGGAGGCTCCGGGCGCCAGGCCGAGCCCGGGCGCGAGTTCGTCGAGTCGATCGATGGCTGCCTGGACGCGGGCGATCTCCTCGCCGTAGCGGGCGAGGTCGCCCGCGCGGAGCGCCGCCTGCGCCAGATCGGAATGGAGCTTTGCGTACGCGATGATCCCGGCGATGTCGGCCGGGAGCGGCTCCACCGGGCCGCTCGACGGCGTCGGCGCCGGGGTCGTGACGGGGCCGGGCGATCCACCAGGCGACGGCGAGGGCGTGGGCGTCGGCGATGGCGATGGCGTCGGGCTCTCGCCTCCTTCCGCGCGGAGCAACAGGTCGATCGCCCCTCCGAGCGTCGGACCCCACACGACGTTGCGGGTCGAGGCGACGACGATCCGCTGGAACTCGGGGAACGACGTCGCGGTCGATTGGAGGTAGACCGGCTGGAGGTAGATCAGTGACTGGCCGAGCGGGATGACGATGAGGTTCCCGCGGATCACCTTGCTGCCGGACTGGTTCCAGAGCGAGACCTGCTGGCTGATGATCGGGTCCTGGTCGATCCGGGCCTCGATCTGCGTGGGCCCGAACACGGTCGTTTCCGCCGGGAAACGGTACACGCGGGTGGCGCCGTAGTTCGGGGCGTCGTTGCGTGCCGCGACCCAGGCGATCATGTTCGGCCGGTTCACCGGGACCATCGGCTGGAGCAGCAGGAACTCGGCCTTCGACTCGCCCGGCATGCGCATCACCACGTAGTAGGCCTCTGACGGCAGCGTTTGCTCGCTCTTCGTGCCCGTGGGAACCGTCCATAGGTCGTCATTGCGGAAGAACTGCTGCGGGTCCGTCACGTGGTACCGCCCGAACACCTGCGTCTGGACGTTGAACAACTCCTCGGGGACCCGCAGGTGGTCGCGCAGGCCGGCCGGCATCTGGTCCATCGAGGTGAAGAGCGTCGGGAAGACGCCCTGGTACGCACGGACGATCGGATCGGTCGGATCGGCAACGTAGAAGTGCATCGTTCCGTCGTAGGCGTCCATGGTGATCTTGACGCTGTTGCGGATGTAGTTGAAGCCCGACGGGCCGATCCCCGTCGAATCGAGGGTCGTCGGATCGAAGCCCTGGGCATTCGGGAACCGGTCCGAGGTCGTGTACGCGTCCTGGATGTACACGAGGCGGCCCGATCCGTCGACCACCAGGTACGGGTCCTTGTCGAAACGCAGGAAAGGCGCGATGCGCCCCAGGCGGTCCGCGAGCGAGCGGTGGAAGAGCAGTTGGCTGCTTCCCGTCACCTGGTCGCTGATGAGCAGGTCGAGGTCTCGGAAGCGCAGGGAGAAGAGCAGGCGCATCAGCGTGCTGTCGATCTTCACGCCGGTCTTGCCGGTCCAGTACGTCTCGGTGCCCGCCGCCGCGGATTGGTCACCCTCGCCGGTCGGGTAGTCGAACTCGGCCTGCTTCGCGCCGACGACGACGTAGTCCGACGGCCGCTCGCCGAAGTAGATACGCGGCTCGGTGATGGTCGGCGCACCGGGTACCGACTGTGGCGGCAGGTTCCCGATGAACTGCTGCGGCTGGCCCTCGCTGGTCACCTCGTTGACGGGCACCATCGCCAGGCCGACCCCGTGGGTGTAGACGATCCGCTGGTTCACCCAGCCGGTGGCGTTCGGGTTCTGGTCGAGGGCCAGCTCGCGGCCCGACAGCATGACCTGGCGCTGGACGTCATTGATGATGTACCGATCGGTGTCGACGTCCTGGAAGGTGTAGTAGCGACGGACCGTCTGGAGTTGGTCCAGCGTGTCCTTGAGCGGCCGGTAGTCCCACAGACGGGCGTTGCGGAACGTGTCCTCCTCGCTGTCGACCAGCGCCTGGGTCACGACCCCGTCACCGCGGAATGGCTGGTCCGTCCAGGTATCCACCCCGTAGGCGAGACGCGTCATCGCAATGTTGTTCGCGATGTATGGCTGCTCCTGCACGAACTGGTTCGGGAGGACGGTGAACCGCTGGATGGCCTCCGGGTAGACCCGCCCGACGACGATAGACGCGAGGAACCAGACCCCGAGCGTCAGCCCGAGCGGCCAGATCTGGCGGGTGAGCGCCCCACCGACAAGGAATGCCGCGGCAAGGCCGGAGATGACGGTCAGGACGTCGAACGCGAAGAACTGCGCGTTCTGGTCGGTGAAGCTGACGCCCGTCGCGACCCCTCGCGTGCTGTAGACCAACTCGTACTTGTCGAGCTGGTAGCCGAAGGCGACCGACAGCAGGAACAGGCCACCCAGCACGGCGAGGTGGAGGCGGACCGGGGTGCCGAAGACGAGTCCGCCCCGGGTCGCCCCGACGACGTAGCGCACCAGGACGACGATCAGCGTCGCGACCACCAGGCCGTTGAACAGCCCTTGGACCAGGCGCAGGAACGGCAGCTGGAACAGGAAGAAGCCGATGTCCCGTCCGAAGACCGGATCGGTGACGGCCGGGCCGGATGGCGCGAACGGCACCTGCTTCACCCACAACAGGACCGTCTCCCACGCCGCGCCGAGTGACCCGCCGATGGTCACCGCGAGGAAGATGGCGAAGATCGTGAGCGCCACGCCGGCCAGTGGCGTCAGGTCAGGCAGGTCCTCCGCCTCGAACGTGAGCGTCCGCGGCTCCCCGAAGCCCCGCGGGCCGCGCCGGGTGCCGGCGCTCGCCTGGGCCGCGGCGTTGACGCGGTCGATGAGGCCCCGGAGGCTGCCCGCTCCTTCTCCAGGCGGGGGGCTCAGCCGCGTCGCGAGCCAGAGGTTCGTGAGCAGGACCACGAGGGCCAGGAGGAAACCGCCGACGAACAGGCCGGCCTGGGCGCCTAGTCGCGTCCAGAAGACGCCATCGAAGCCGACGCTCGCGTACCACAGGGCGTCTGTCCACAGGTCGATGCCGAAGCTGAACAGGATGATGAGGGCGACGACGACGACGATGATGACGCTGAGGCCGATGCGCCGCCCGGTCCGACCGTTCTCACGGCCGTCGTCCGGGCCACCCGGCGGGCGGCGGCGGCGCGGAGGTTCGTCGGATTGGCGCGCCGGCCGAGACTGGTCCAGGCGTTCCGGCTCGCGATCGTGGTCGGAGTCACGCCCCGGGTCGGCGCCGCCGCCGTCGTCCGGGCCACCCGGCGGGCGGCGGCGGCGCGGAGGTTCGTCGGATTGGCGCGCCGGCCGAGACTGGTCCAGGCGTTCCGGCTCGCGATCGTGGTCGGAATCACGCTCCCGGTCGGCGCCGCCGTTCCCCTCGTCGTCGTCGTCGTCGGACGGTTCGCGATCGTCACCGGGTTCGTCCGGGGATCGGCCCGGGGATTCGCCCCGGACCTGCGCCTCGCGCCGCCGAAGCTCCTCCATGAAGTCGTCGAACATGTCGCGCATCGCCGTCGAGTCTACCGGTGTTTGCTCAAGGCCGATGCAGACCCTCGACCGCGCGTCGAAAGGCCACCAGGACGGTCTCGGCCAACTCGTTGCCGCGCATGGTGGCGACCCTGGCCGGTTCGAACCGGAATGCAGCCCTGATCGCCGCGGGCGAGCGCCACGGACGGGTCGGGTCGTCAGGCGGGGCGATGGCGCCCAGGCGGAGCTGGAGTCGCCCGGCATCCTCGAGGATGAACCCCGAGAGGGCGCCCGCGACCGCTGGACCGAGGCGGGCCAGGGGAGGGTCCGGCGGTGGCCCGGCGACCGGAGCCAGCTCGCGGAAGCTCACCACGCCTTCGTCGTCGGCGACCCACAGCATCGTCAGCCACCAGCCGTCGGGTGCCTCGGACGGCCTGGCCATCCCGGCACGCAACCGGCGGTCACCGACCCGGACCTCGTGCTCGCGAAGGAACGACGGGCCGGGCGACGGGAGACGATCGGGCACGGCCGCAGGATAGCGGCTCAGCCTGGGGACAGCCGCTTTCAGGCGGGCGGGTCGGCCTCGGGCTCGGCGGACGAGACCCCGGACGGAACCGGTCCGGCGTCGGCTCCACCGTCCTCCTCGGTCGTGCCGATCGGCGTGAGACCGGCTGCCTCGGCCAGGTCCGGCGGGATCCTGAGGGGGCGGCCTTCGGCGGCGGCTTCGGAGAGGATCGCATCCGCCTCCGCCTGGAGGTTCGCAAGATCGGCCTGGATCTCGAGCTTGAGCATCTCCCGCCGGACGTCGAGGTCCGGGAACGCCACCGCCTTCGCGTCGCCGGGCCGGTAGACATCGTCATCGGACTCGCCGCTCAGCCAGGACAGCAGGCGGCTCCTGGGCTTTGGCTGGTTCTTGGAGCGTATGAGCGCCTGGGCGTCGATCGCGGTCAGGCCGGGCAGCTGCTCCCCGACCTCGCCGCGCAACGCGGCACCGCAGGTCGGGCAGGTGTCGGTGTCGGCCACCGAAAGCGGTGCCGAGCACCAGGGGCAAACGGAGGCGGCGGTCTCGCCAGCGGGGTTGGAAGCTTCGACCATGTCGCGAATGCTACCGCGCGGCGATAGCCCGGGAATACCCCACAGGTCCGGGGTGGTGGGTCGCCGAGCGGGCTACTCGCAGGCCGCCTACTCCCATTCGATGGTGGCTGGCGGTTTCGAGGATATGTCGTAGACGACGCGGTTGACGCCCGGGACCTCGTTGACGATGCGGGAACTGATCTTGCCCAGGACCTCGTAGGGCAGCTTGGCCCAGTCCGCGGTCATGCCGTCCTCGCTGGTCACCGCGCGGATGGCGACGACGTTGGCGTATGTCCGCCCGTCGCCCATCACCCCGACACTCCGGACCGGCGTGAGGATCGCGAAGCTCTGCCAGAGGCTCCGGTACAGGCCCGCGGCCTTGATCTCATCGATGACGATCCAGTCGGCGTCGCGCAGGGTGTCGAGCCGTTCCGCGGTGACCTCGCCGATGATGCGGATCGCGAGCCCGGGGCCGGGGAACGGCTGCCGGAGCACCATCGCGTCCGGCAGGCCCAGCTCCAGTCCGACCTTGCGGACCTCGTCCTTGAAGAGGTAGCGCAGCGGCTCGATGAGCTGGAAGCGCAGGTCCGCCGGCAGCCCGCCGACGTTGTGGTGGGTCTTGATCTTCTGGGCCGTCTTGGTCTCGGACGTCGCGGATTCGATGACGTCCGGGTAGAGCGTGCCCTGGGTCAGGAAGTCGATCCGACCCAGTTTCGCGGCCTCCTCCTCGAAGACCCGGATGAACTCGTCGCCGATGATCTTGCGCTTCTGCTCGGGGTCCTCGACGCCGGCCAGTCGATCGAGGAACCGCCCGCGCGCCTCGACCATGACCAGGCGCATCCCGAGGTCTCGCTCGAAGGTGACCCGGAGGAGCTCCGACTCCCTCTTGCGCATCAGGCCGTGGTCGACGTAGATGCAGGTCAGCCGGTCGCCGACGGCACGGTGGACGAGGGCGGCCGCGACCGCCGAATCGACGCCGCCCGAGAGGGCGCAGATGACGAGCCCGTCCGAGCCGGTCTCGGCCGCGTGACGGTCGACCCGTTCGCGGATGCCGGCCACGGTCGTGTCGATGAAGTTTGCCGCCGTCCAGGTCCGCTCCACACCGGCGATGCCGACGACGAAGTTGCGCAGGACATCGCGGCCGCTGGGCGTGTGGACGACCTCCGGATGGAACTGGATCCCGTACAGGTTGCGCTCCGGGGCGGCGAGCCCGGCGAACGGTGAGGAATCGGTCTGCGCGGTGGCCCGGAACCCATCCGGGAGGCGGGTGATGGAGTCGCCGTGGCTCATCCAGACCGGCTGCTCGCGCCCGATACCGGTGAACAGGCCGTCGTCCTCGGTGATCGTCACGTTCGCGGGGCCGTACTCGCGGCGGTCGGTCGGGAGCACGTCGCCACCGAGCTCGAGCGCCATCATCTGCGCCCCGTAGCAGATGCCCAGGACGGGGATCCGCCCGCTCCAGATGGCCGGGTCCGGGTGCGGCGCGTCCGGGTCGTAGACCGACATCGGGCCGCCGGACAGGATGATGGCCTGCGTCCCGCGCCGCAGCAGTTCCTCGAGGGTCGTGTCGTGGGGCAGGAGTTCCGAGTACACGTCCAGCTCACGAACGCGTCGCGCGATGAGCTGGGCGAACTGGCTGCCGAAGTCGAGGACAGCCACCGTGCCGGGTGCCGCCGGGGCAGACCCGATGGGTCGGTCGTCGGGAGACCGGTCGGCGGGCGGGGCGTTCAGCGCGGCCTCGAGGTACGCCTCTACCTCGGCGTCGTCCGGGGCCAGGACGCGGTGGCCCGCGTTGGCTTCCTCGCCGTGGACTGTCTTGCCGCGCGTCTTCGGCTCGTCGGCCGCCCGCCCGGCCGCCGAACTTGACGTGTCTTCCGTGCCCTCCGTCATCCCCGATCCGCCCTCCCACTCCGGTGTCGCCGCCCGCCTGGCACCAGTGTACCGGCGCGACGGCGGGGCGAACCTTGTGAGCCGCGCGGCGATGGGCCTCACCCCCGGTTGCGCATCGCCTCGGCGGCCATCTCCAGGTAGCGGTCCAGCTCCGCGGCCACGTCGGGTGGCGGGGCGACGGCGGCCAGCGCCGCCCGCATGTGGGCCAGCCACGCGTCGCGCGCGTCGGGGCCGATGGCAAACGGGGCGTGGCGCATCCGGAGACGGGGGTGGCCGCGCTCCTGGTCGTAGGTCGTCGGGCCGCCCCAGTATTGGGCGAGGAACAGGGTCAGTCGGTGGCGAGCGCCCGCGAGATCGGGTTCGGGGTAGAGGGGACGGAGGATCGGATCGGTCTCGACCCCTTGGTAGAACCGGCCGACCAAGGCCTCGAAGAAGGGCATCCCGCCAGCTCGCTCGTAGAGGCTGGCCGCCGGCGTGTCGGTCACGCCGTGGAGTCTATCGAGGTCGGCGAGCCCTTCGCCGTGCCCGGTCGGCGGCCGCCATCTGCGACGCCGCGAGGTCGAGCAGGATGAGGGCAGTCAACGTGATGGCCAGCAGACCGAAGGGATCCATGCCCTGAGCATGGCGGTCGGATCGCCCCATGGTCATCCAGCGAACGTCCCATCTCGCATCGGGCAGATGACGTAGACGCGCCCCCCGAACGGATGGAGGGCGTGTCCGTCCGCTGCCCGAGGATCGATGCGGTGGACGCCGCCCGCGGTGTCAGGCCGTGGCGGCAAGCATGCCGGCTGCGCGGCCGGCCGAGACGACCCCGCGGATGGCGAACCGGGCGGCGACGAGCCACGGGCCGATCATCCAGACCATCAGGCCGAGGCCCTCGGCACGTGCCTCGGGAGCGGGCAGCGAGCTCGTCGCGCCGAACGGGTCGAGGCCCACCAGGGTCACGAGCAGCCCATACCCGGCGACGCCGATCCCGATCGCGGCGACACCAACGACGAGCAGGGCCGCGGCGGTCAGGCGTGGGAACGAGATGGTCACGATGAAGGTCTCCTGCGCCCGTCAGTCAAGAGTCGGAACGTCGAGCTGGTCAGCGACGGGCAGCTGCCAGGTCGGATCGACGGCGATGACGCGGTCGGCGGTCTCGCCGGTCCGGCGCGCGACGGCAGCGAAGAAGGCGGCCCGCCGGTGGGACACGATGCGGGCGTCCTTGCACGGGCAGCCCGCGACGAGGCAGGCGCCGCTCCGGGTCGGATCGATGGTCGCGACCGCCGCGGGGGCGGTCAGCTGGTCCGGGTGGAACATGGCGCCTGGCTCCTTCCTGCCGGGCCCCGAATGCCGGGTCCCGATGCAGGCACGATGAACCCCGGGGTCCTCGGAGGGCATGGTCGACAGACGCAGCGGGGAGTGGACGGATGTCGGGTCCCACGGCGTCGCGCGTCAGGCCCCGGCGGTCGACTCCAGGCGCTGCCGGAACGCTTCGAGATCGAGCGCCGCAGCGCGACGGACCTGCGGTGTCGCCATCGACTCGAGGACGCGGTACCGGAGCGGCAGTCCGACCTCGAGGTTCCATCGGAGACGGGTCGTCGGGCCGTCGGGCAGGACCGTGGCATCGATCTCGACCGTGATGCCGTCCTTGTCGCGGCCGGTCACGGCGAACCGGTTCGGGGCGTCGAACGCCGTGACATGGCCTTCGAGCGTCGCGGCCCGGCCGGCGACCCGCTGGTCGATGCGGAGCCTGGACCCTTCCGCGATCGCCCCCGGGTCCAGCACCTCGACGCGCACGATCCCGCTGGCGATCAGCCACTCCGGCCAGCGCTCGACGTCCGTGAGATGGGCGAAGACCTCGGCCGCCGGGCGTCCGAGCGGGACTTCCAACTCGAGCGAGATGGTCACGATCCCTCCCGGACCGGGCGGAGGCGGAACGAGGGGCCGCGCCCCAGTGCCTCCGACGGGGTCCCGTAGCGGATGATGAGGGCACCGACGGCACGGATGTGCTCGCCGCGCGACAGCGGCTCGGCGATCGCCTCGAAGCGTCGGGTACCAAGGATGACGCGGCAGCGCGGATCGGCCAACAGGTTCCTGGCCCAGTCGGTCTCGTCGGACGCGGCGGCCACGAGCAGGCTCCCGCCCTCGGCATCACCGGGGTCCGGGACGAACCCGACCGGCACCGAGCGGGGCAGCCCGCTCGTCCGACCGCGTGTCTCGAGACGGATGACCCGGCCCCCGGCGACGAGGTCGTCCTCCATCGGTGTCGGGGTCGGGTCGGGACGCGGCGTCAGGCGGCCGCCTTCAGGTTGACGATCTTGCCGTCGAAGGTGCCCTTGACGGTCGCGCCGCCATCGGCGTCGCGCTCGTAGTGGAGCCTGTCGCCGCGGCTGGTCACGTCGAGCACGAAGGTCCCGGCGTCGTCATCGGTCGATCCGGTCCCGGTCACCGGCAGGTCCGGGGTGAATGCGCAGCGATCCAGTCTGACCGTCGTGCCCGTATCGCCCGGCGTGTAGGTCAATGTGCCACCGAAGTCGCACCCGATCGCGAGTGGATCGGTGTCGAAGCGGCTGTAGTAGTCGTCGGTGTTGAAGATCTGGTCGTCGAGCGAATGCATCATGGCCAGCGCGTTCTTGTAGCCCGATGCAGCGGTCGGCGCGTTCGCGACGTACGGATCCGCGACCGACCATATGCACGTCGTCACTCGCGTCGTCGGCACGGTCCGGTCGACGAGGTACCTCGTGACGATATCGTCAGGACACGACTGGCCCCAGGCGTAGATGACGTGCGGGCCGCCGATCGCCTGGATGAAGTAGGCGTTGTCGAGGCGCGAGAAGATGCGCATCGCGTTCGCGATGGGTGTTGCCGGATCGGTCGTCGCAGTCATGACGAACGTGGGATACGGGGGGTCCTTGATCGGCGCAGGTCGCAGGTCGCTGGTCGTCGCGGTCGGCCAGTACAGGCACGGAACATCCCCATAGAAGCTCGTCTCGAGACGCGTGCCGTTGATGTGGTCGGCCTCGGCCCGGGCGATCCACGCATCGAGCCGGGCGCCCGGGTCGCCCGCGCCCGGCAGGAACGCGTAATCCTGGCACTCGACCGCGTAGTAGAGCGCATCCGACCAGGTCGGGTCCTCCTCGGCCACGAGCGTCTCCGGGTCGATACCGATGCTGTCATAGGCGAGCCGCGCCAGCGGGACGTCGTCCCCGTTCGAGGCGGCGGCGATCGCGCGCTGGAGCATGAGCCGGTCGCCCGGGCTGTAGATGTACCCGAATGCGGCGTTCTCGAGGTCCGCGATGGTCAGCTCGCGGCTGACCGTCGTCCCTGTCGCGGTCGGGAAGTCGAATGACATCGGAGCGCCCTGGAGGCGCCGGGCCAGGTCGTCGTACACGGCGAGCGCGTCACCGCCCTTGACGCCGGTGCGGCAGGTCGCATCGGCAGAACACGCGTCGAGGGTTTCGACCAGGGTGTCCTCGGCCGCCCGGGCCGCCTCCACGTAGTAGGTCATGCCGTCGATGGTCAGGTCCACCGGCCCGTCGAGGTAGAGCGTGGCGATCCGATCCGGGTGGGCGGCCGCGTAGTACTGGACGAATTGGGTGCCGTAGCTCTCGCCGTACAGGTCCAGCTTGTCGACCGCGAGGTAGTCGCGGATGGCCTCCAGATCCTCGACGGCCTGAGTGGTGGCGTAGAGCGGCAGGTCCGCCTGGGCGACGCCCGATTCAGCCAGGCAATCGGTCACGAACGTCTTCGCGGCGGCGGCCGCCGCATCGCGCTCGGCCGGTTCCTGGGGCCGCGCGGGCGAGGCATAGTAGGCGGCCGCCGCATCGATGCACTGGATCGGCCCGGAGAGGCCGATCCCTCGCTGATCGATGAAGACGATGTCGTACGCGTCGGTGACACCGGCCGCGTAGTAGTCGGTGTAGCTGTCCGCCGAGGAGATCCCGCTCGATCCAGGACCGCCGGTGATGACGACGAACGTCCCCTTGCGTTCCTTGGCCGCGCGCTGGATCGCGAACGTGATGTCCCACGTCGGGCCGCCCGCGGGCGCGAAATGATCCTTCGGGACCGAGAGCGTGACGCACTCGAACCGGCTCTCCGGACACGCGGCCTTCTTGACGAACGTGTACGACGCGTTCGAGCCCGACGCCGAGGGGGACGGGGACGCCGAGGCAGCTGGTGCGGATGCGGGGGCCGACGCCGACGCGGCCGGTGAGGCCGAGGGCCCGGGCGAGGCCTCGCTCGAGGGCGTCGGCGACGTCGATGCGCCGGGTGAGCCGGCCCCGGGACTCGCCGACACCGGGGCGAACGTCCATCCCCCTGCCGCCGACGAGGCACAACCGGCGACGAGGAGCGCGATCACGCCGATCGCCAGCATGCCGATCGACAACGACTTCGTGGAGGAGGAACGGTGACGGGTGCGCATGGGTCGCAGCGTACCGACCGTCAAGCGATCGAGGGAAGGAGCCGCGGGCGATGTCGCGAGGGCCGGGTCAGCGGCCGCGCTGCCAGGACTTGCCCTCGGTCTGGGTAGACGGGGCGTAGACCATCTCGACGCGCTGCATGTCGCGGATCGTGGGGGCACCCAGCGCGGCCATCGCCTGGCGCAGGGCGCCGACGAGGTTTTCGCTGCCATCTGTCACGTGAGCCGGACCGAACAGGATCCGCTCCAGGCTGCCGATGGTCCCCACCTTGATCCGTGTGCCGCGGGGCAGCGTGGGCGAGGGCGCGGCCATCCCCCAGTTCGTGCCGCGACCGGGCGCCTCCTCGGCGCGGGCCAGCGGTGATCCGATCATCAGGACGTCGGCGCCGGCGGCGACCGCCTTGGCGAGCTCGCCCCCGCGCCGCATCCCGCCGTCGGCGACGACCGGGACGTAGCGCCCGGACTCGGCGAAGTACGCGTCCCGCGCGGCCGCCACGTCGCTGATGGCCGTGACCTGCGGGACCCCGATGCCCAGGACCTCCCTCGTGGTGCACGCGGCACCCGGGCCGACGCCGACGAAGACCGCAGCCGCACCCTGTTCCATGAGCGCGTAGGCCGCCTCGGCGTTGGTCGTATTGCCGACCGCGACCGGGATGGGCATGTAGCGCGTGAAATCATCGAGCGACAGAGGGTCGTACTGGGTGGCGAGGTGCCGGGCGCTCGAGACCTGGCTCTGGACGAGGAACAGGTCGGCGCCGTGTTCCGCACAGAACGGACCGAATCGGCGGGCCGCGGCGGGCGTCGCCGCGACGGCCGCCTTCGAGCCCGCGGCATGGATGGCCTCGAGGCGCGCGGCGATCAGGTCCTCGCGGATGGGCTGGCCATAGGCCTCGGCGAGGAGGTCATGGACCTGGTCGTCGGGTGCGGTCGCGATGCGCTCGAGGATCACGTCGGGGTCGTCGTATCGCGCCTGGACGCCCTCGAGGTTGAGGACGGCGAGGCCACCGAGGCGCGACAGCTCGCCGGCCAGGCGCACGTCGACCACGGCGTCCATCGCTGACGCGAGGATCGGGATCGGCAGATCGATCCCGGCGAACACCTGGGCGAGGTTGACGTCGGCGGGTTCGATCGTGTCCGTGCCGGGCGCGAGCGAGACGTCCTCGAATCCGTACGTCGGACGGATGGTGTCGACCTTCGAGTGGAAGACGCGTCGCTGGGCCGCCGCCGGATCCGAGATGTGCGTCGTCGCCGTCCGGTCGATCACGTTGCCCTCCTGTGCCGCCTCACGGTTGGGCCGCCAACTGTCGCGAGTCTACCAGCGACCTGGCCGGTCGGAGGGTTGCGCGAAAGGACCGGTGCCAGGCGGCCACATCTGCCTCAGCCCGGGCGCGGCCGACGGTCGCCCTCGAGCGTCAGCTCGAACCAGGCGGCGCGGGCCGGGTCGGACAGATCGTCGCGGATCCGCTCGATCGCGGTGCGATAGCCGGGCCAGACCACCCCGCGATGCGCGTCCGCCAGCGGGAGCCAGCGCGCGTCGTCGTGCTCATGGGAGCGTCGCGGTTCGGCACCCGGTACGACCCGGACCGCGAAGACGGCGGCCGTGACCACGGCGTCCACGGTCGGCTCGTGGAACTGGTTGACGAGGTCCAGGTCGTAGAACGCCTCGATGGTCGAGTGGTCGAAGCCGGTCTCCTCCTCGAGCTCGCGCAGTGCGCCGGCCGCGACCCGCTCCCCCGCCTCGAGCGATCCCGAGACGCACTGCCACAGGCCAGGCAGGATCCGGCCGGGCGCGCGCCGCAGGAGCAGGACCTGCGGGCCGTCGTGATCGTTGCGGTAGATCCAGCAATCGACGAGGTCCGGCCGGAACGGGCTCACGAGGCGGGCTCCCTGGTCGCGAGCAGGCCGTGGAGCTGCTCCAGGTGCATGAGGTCGTGGACGCCTGCGAAGACCAGCCACTCGCCGCAGCGCAGGCGGCCGACCTGTGGGTGAACGAGCGGGCAGGGCTCCGTCTCGTGCCCGGCGACCGTTCGGGCGGCGCGCTCGACGATCCGCTGGCTCTGGGCGATCTTGCGCAGGAGCGTCGTCCGATCTGCATCAACCGCACCGGGGATGCCGGGGGTCACCGCCGGGGCGTCCGCCGGCCAGCGACCGCGCGCCGCGAGCGACGCGGCGAGGCACAAGCCGGCGCGCGACTCGCCGTCGTGCCCAACGGCCTGTGCCACGTTCCAGTCGCCCTCGCCGCCGGGCAGGGTCAGGGCGGCATCGGATAGCCCTTCGACGGCGGCGGTCAGCGCGTCCGCGAGCGACGCCAGTTGCGCCGCGATGCGTTCCGCCGTCCCGGGGCCGCCACGTCGCCGGACCTCGCGGCGGACCTCGATGAGCCGCCCGGCCTCGATCCCTCGCCACGCCGCGACGATGTCCGGCGCCCCGGTTTCAAGGGCATCGACCCAGGTCGTCCGTGTGGAGGACATCGCAGCTGGTTCGGTCATCGCGACGTCAGCGTAGACGGTCTCCGTGATCACTCGCCGCTGGTTCACCCATCGACCATTCGACGAAGCTGGCGGGTTTCGGCCGTCCGATGGTCGACGAATGGACCGATCAGCGTCTGAGGTCGCCGTTCGCGCCGGGAACGCGGCCGTCCT
Organism: uncultured Chloroflexia bacterium; assembly: GCA_963764515.1. Lineage (GTDB taxonomy): Bacteria > Chloroflexota > Limnocylindria > Limnocylindrales > CSP1-4 > SPCO01. Next base: position 1,015,847 of record CAVXSS010000001.1, read on the forward strand.
GCGCCGGATGGTCCATCGATGGACCGGACGCTGCCCGCGCTCGCAGTAGCAGGTCGTCCTCGATGTGGCCGGCCTTCGTGGGCAACGACGACCACGCTCCCTTCGGTCCGTAACCGGATTTCGGCGTCCTCCAAGGCGGAAGGAATCGACTCCGACTCGAGATATTTCGGACGGTCGGTCACGTGTTCTCGGCAAGCGATCCGGACGGACCCCTTTGAGGCCAGCCGAGAAGTTCGTCCCGAAAAGGGATGACCTTGGCGACCTATTCCGAGAGCTCCCAGAGCGCGCAGGCGTCCTCGGTCACGCGATCCAAGATGATCCATCGGAGGTCGTCTTCCTGCTCTCTCATCGCTGGCAACCAGACCTAGAGACGTTCGAACCGCTCCACCGGCAGGACGAAGACCGTGGCACCGCCCACCTCGACCTCGAGCGGGTAGGGCATGAAGAATTCGCCAGGCTCCATGATCGGTGGCATCGGGTTGACGACCTGCGTCCGTGACGTGCAGTTCTCGCGGACGATCGCGAGGATCTCCTCGACCTCGGCATCCTCGACACCGACGATGATCGTGGCATTCGACTGCTTCAGGAAGCCGCCCGAACTGTGCAGGCGCGTGGCCCGGAACTCCTTGTCGAGCAGGGCATCGACCAGGGCGCCGGCGTCCTCGCTGTGAACGATCGTGACCACGAGCTTCATCGCCCGGAGTATCGGTGCGCCGAGCGACCCGGGTCAACGCGTTTTCGCGGGGTGTACGATGCCCGCTCCGACCGAACGAGTGCGTGCAGGAGTACCGGTGGCCACCGACGGACCGTCTCGCGATCCCCGAACGTCCCTCCCCGCGGCCATCGAATCGGTCGCGAACACCGACGATCTCGACACCGCCCTCGCGGCGATCCTCGTCGCTGCCGACAAGGCCCTCTCGCCCTCCATGGGCGCGGTCGTCATCGCCGACCCGGATCGCGCCGGGTTGCAGCTGGCCGCCGCGCACGGGATCGATGAGGCCGGCCAGATCGCGCTCGTGGCCGAGATGACCGATCCGACCCATCCGTTCAGCGTGGCGACCGACAGCCGGGCGACGACGTTCGATCGACAGGCCACGTCCACATCGGGTGACGCCTTCGTCGGGGCCTACCTTCCGCTGCTCGTCACGAGCGGCGGCATCGAGGTCGCGTTGGGGGCGATCGGGTTCGGGTGGCCGGCCCCGCACGAGTTGACCGACGCGGATCGCGAGGCACTCACGGCATTCGCCGGGTTGGCGGCGATCGCCGTCGACCGAGCCCGCCTGTCGGCGACCGCCGCTGAGCGCTCGGAGTGGTTCGAGCGGATGGCCCATAGCGACCCGCTGACCGGCTTGGCCAACGAGCGGACCGTCGGCCGGATCCTCGAGCTGGAACTGGCTCGGGCCGCCCGCCAGGGCGGTGAGGTGTCGCTCGCGATGTTCGACATCGACGACTTCAAGGCCACGAATCGCGACGGCGGGTTCGCCGCCGGCGACGATGTTCTGCGGCGAGTGGCGGCCGTGCTGGCGGAGTCGGTCCGGCTCGTCGATACCATCGGGCGGATCGGCGGCGACGAGTTCGTCCTGATCGCCCCCGGCTCGGCCGGCATGACGGTCGCGCAACGGGTCCTCGAAGGGATCGCGGCACTCCCCGCGGTGGCTGGGCGGACCGTGACGGTCTCCGCGGGCGTCGCCCATTTCCCGGCCGATGGCACCAATTCCGCGTCGCTCATCGCGGCCGTGACCGCGGCGCTCGATCGGGCCCGCACCGGCGGCGGCGGCAACGTGGCGGCGACCGAGACCGTCGGCGAGAGCTGACGCGCTCGCGTTCCTTATCCCGACGCGGCGACGACGGTCCCGCTCGAGACCGGCGCTGAGGACGGCACCGTGGCGCTGGACCCCGGCTCCAGGGTCAGCGGAAGACGCTGCGGCGCGTGATCGTCGCTCATATGGTGTTGCGTTGCAGCCTGGGTTTCGGTTCACCCTCGCGGAGCGCGCGGTCAACGGCGAGCGCGGCGGCGGAGGCGACCTCGGCGGCCGGTCTCGATGCGTCGACGACCGCGAAGCGGCCCGGTGCCGCGACTGCGAGCGCAAGGAAGCCCTCGCGCACGCGACGATGGAAGGCGAGGTCGAATTCGGCCTCGAAGCGCGTCACGTCGCCGGGCGCCTTGCGCGCAAGGCCGGCCTCGACCGGCAGGTCCAGGAGGATGGTCAGGTCCGGGGAAAGGCCGCCCGTCGCGACCGACGCGAGCGCCCGAAGGTCGTCGAGTGGGACCCCGGCGCCATAGCCCTGGTACGCGAGCGTCGAATCGGCGAATCGCGTGCAGATCACGGTGCGTCCGGCATCGAGCGCGGGCGCGATCACCTCGGCCACGAGTTGCCGCCGGGCGGCGTTGAAGAGCAACGCGTCGGTCACCGGGTCGGGTCGGAAGGTCGATGCTGTCCGCGCCAGGAGGAGCTCGCGCAGGCGTTCACCGAGCCACGTCCCTCCCGGTTCGCGGGTGACGTGGACGTCATGGCCCGCCGCTCGGAGGTGCGTGGCCAGCCGTTCGGCCTGGGTCGTCTTTCCGGCCCCATCCGGGCCTTCCAGCGTGATGAACCAGCCGCGGCGGGCCGGCCTCCCGGGACGAGTCACCGACCGAGTGTAGCCGACGCTGTGGCGCCGCCCACCCCGCGTGGAACGAACGATCTCGACCTCATCCATCCGCGCCCGAAGCGCGTACCCTCGCCACGATGGGACGTCGACGCGGTCGCTCGCCGCATCCCCGAAGCCTGGTCCGGGCCGCGCTTGCGGCGTCGGTCGCGGCCGTCCTCCTGCCTGCCGTGGCGTTCGCCCACCCGCTGGGCAACTTCACGATCAATCACTACGCGGGGGTGCGAGTCGAGACGAACCGGATCCTCCTCGATGTCGTCATCGACCAGGCGGAGATCCCGACCTTCCAGGCACGACTCGACCTCGACACCGACGGTGATGGAGAGGTCTCCGACGCGGAGGTCGACGCCGGCCGCAAGCTCGTATGCGAGAACCTGCGGCCATCGTTGGGCCTGCACGTCGGAGCGGTCACACAGACGCTGACGCTGACCGAGGCCGGGCTGGCGTTCCCGCCGGGCGCGGGCGGTCTCTCGACCATGCGCGAGGTGTGCGGTTTCCGGGTGGACCTGGCAGAGCCGCTCCCGGATGGTGCGACCGTGACCTTCGCGGACTCGTCGTTTGCCGAGCGGCTCGGCTGGCGCGAGATCGTGGCCGTCGGGTCGGGTGAGACGCTCGCGGCCTCCGATGGAAGCGAGTTGGCGACGACGAGCGTTTCGAACCGGCTCACCAGCTACCCGCAGGAACTCATCACGAGGCCGCTGGCGCAGACCTCGTTGACGGTGATCGCGACAACAGGCGGGCCGACGCTGCCGGCGTTCGACATCGCCGATGCCGGACCGCTCGACGAGGTCTGGACCGAGCCGGTCCCCGGTCAGGTGAGCGTGGTGAGTGCGGCGCCCGCTCCGGTGGCTGGGACGCCGGCGCCCGGGGCGGTCGCCAGTCCGGTCCCGGCTGCCGTGGCCAGCCCAGTCGCGGCGGCCAGCCCGGTCGCGGCGAGCGTGCCTGGCGGCGTCAGCGCGTCCGACCTGCCGGCCATCTTCCGCTCGGCCGACCTCACGCCGATCGTCCTCATGGTGTCGCTGCTGACCGCGGCGGCCCTCGGCGCGGGTCATGCCCTGACGCCCGGGCATGGCAAGACGCTGATGGCTGCGTACCTTGTCGGGACTCGCGGCAGGCCGCTCCATGCGCTCGGTCTGGGGCTGTCGGTGAGCGTGTCGCACACGGTCGGGATCCTCGTGCTTGCGGCGCTGGTCGTCGGCGCGCAGGGGATCCTCGCGCCGGACGTGGTCGTTCGCGCGGCGCCGGTCGTGGCGGCCATCTCGATCGCGGCGATCGGCGGCTGGATGCTCCTGAGCGAGGTCCGTCGACGACGCGTGCGGCGGTCGCAGGCCGCGGCGCACCACCACGAAACGGCATACCACGTCGATCATGCGCACCCGCTGAGCGAGGACCAAGGTCCCGCTCACGCACACCCACGCGACGCGGCGCATCCGCACGCAACGGCACACGTTCACCAGCACGAGGCCGCCGCTGCCCTCGAGCACCGTCACGGCAGCATCCGCCATGGCCACCTGCCCACCGCGGGCTCCACGATCACCTGGCGCGGCCTGTTCGTGCTCGGGCTGGCCGGGGGACTCATCCCTTCGACGAGCGCGCTGCTCATCCTTCTCGGCTCGATCGCCGCGGGTCGGCCCACCTTCGGGTTCGTGCTGGTCGTGGCGTTCGGGCTCGGGATGGCAGCGGTCATGACCGGGATCGGGCTCGCGATGGTCTTCGCGCGTGGCCGCCTGGACCGCCTGGGTTCAGGCTCGCCGATCGGTCGAGCGACGGCCTATGTGCCGCTGGTGGCCGCGGTTCTCGTCTTCGGCCTCGGGCTCTACCTCACGGCCCAGGCCATCGGGGGCGCGCCGACGCTTTGACGCCGGTGTCCGATCACACGAACCCAACCAGGCGTCCGCTCGGGCCACGAGGAGCGGTCGGCGGGATCGACCGAGTTTCCGGCAAATGACACAGAGGCGGTCCCTCGTCACGGCCTTGCTGCCAAAAGGCGGCGATCTGGAGCATTTGACCGAGATTCGGGCGGAGCAGCCGTCGGCTCACGCTCGGCGGCCCTGACCGCACCGGTCGGTCGGTGACGAGTGACCGTGTGAGTGTCATCTGGCGAGAATCGGCGCGTCGCCGAACGGTCGACGCCGATGCGGCCCCGACCTTCTGACGAAAGCCGGGCGGCCGTTGCGTGGGACGCACCGTTTCCTGCGTCGGACGGCATCCAGACAGGCGAATGAGCGTGCCGCGACCGACTCGGTGCGTGGGACGCACCGATCCCGGCTTGGTCCGCCCCTCCGAGCCCTCCGTGAGCCCACCGCGACCGATCCGGTGCGTGGGACGCACCAACGGCCCGCCCGCACCCCCCCGCCGCCGGCCGCGCCGCCCAACCGCCGCGGATACGGCGTCCGCCGTAGTGCCTTCCCGAACACCCCTCTGCTAGGCTGGCGGCCGCATGCGAGACCTGACCGATCGCGCCCTCGATACCGCCGCAGCGCTGGGCGCAAGTTACGCGGATGCGCGCGTCGTCAGGCGGCTCGACGAGAGCATCGCCATCAAGACCGGCCGCGTCGAAGGGGTCGCCTCCGGCGAGAGCGAAGGCTTCGGTGTCCGTGTCGTGGTCGACGGGGCGTGGGGCTTCGCGGCAAGCCACATCCTGACGGCCGCCGAGGCGGATCGCGTCGCGGGCGAGGCAGTTCGAATCGCCAGGGCGTCGGCGACTGCCATGCGCGAGCCGGTCGTGCTCGCCGCCACGGCCGCAGGCCGTGGGGCGCTTCGAGACGCCGGTCGGCGAGGACCCGTTCACGGTCCCGCTCGACCGCAAGATCGCCGATCTGCTGGCCGCCGACACCGCCGCCAGCGGGGTCAAGGGCATCGCGTTCACGGAGTCCATCTATGCCGCCCAGCGAGAGTGGAAGACGTTCGCGGCCACGGACGGCAGCTTCACCGAGCAGGTCATCACCCACGTTGGCTCGGCGATCGAGGCGAACGCCGTCGACGGCGATGAGCACCAGCGCCGCTCGTATCCCGACTCCGGCGGCGGCTGGAACGCAGCCGGCTACGAGTTCATCCGGGGGTTGCGCCTGGCCGACAGGGCGGAGCCACTCGCCGAGGAGGCGGTCGAGCTGCTGACCGCGCCCCAATGTCCGTCGGGCCGGTTCACGATCATCCTCGATCCGTCGCAGCTGTACCTCCAGGTCCACGAGTCGTGCGGCCACCCGACCGAGCTCGACCGCGTGTTCGGCACCGAGGCCTCATACGCGGGCACCAGCTTCCTGACCACCGACAAGCTCGAATTGGGGTTCCGGTACGGCTCGGACCTGATCGACATCGTCGCCGACGCGACCGCGCCCGGCGGCATGGGCACCTTCGGCTGGGACGACGAAGGGGTCGAGGCGCAGGCCGTGCCGCTCGTCAAGGAGGGCATCTTCGTCGGCTATCTCACGAGCCGCGAGACCGCGCCAAGGATCGGGCGGACCAGTGGCGGGGCGATGCGCGCCGACGGTTGGAATCGCATCCCGCTCATTCGGATGACGAACATCAACCTGCTGCCGAAGCCGGGCATGAGCCTCGACGAGATCGTCGCCGATACCGACGACGGCCTGTATCTCGCGTCGAACCGGTCCTGGTCGATCGACGACCGCCGTCTCAACTTCCAGTTCGCGACCGAGGTCGCCTACGAGGTCAAGGGTGGGAAGAAAGGCCGGCTCTTCAAGAATCCGACCTACACCGGCATCACCTACGAGTTCTGGCGTTCGTGCGACGCGGTCGGCGACGCCAGGAGCTACGTCATGCTGGGCACGCCCAACTGCGGCAAGGGCGAGCCCGGCCAGGTAGGGCACGTCGGCCACGCGGTCCCGGGCGCCCGCTTCCGGAACGTCCAGGTGGGTGTCGGCAAGTGGTAGGCGCGGTGGTGACCCGATGATCGACGACCGCGCACGCGATGCGCTGAAGCTCGCCGAGACCGCCATCGCCCACGCCGAGAAGGAAGGCGCCACGGAGGCCGAAGCGCTGGTCATGGCCGACGAGGCCGCCCTCACCCGGTTCGCCAACAGCCAGATCCACCAGAACGTCGCCGAGCGCAACGTCGTGGTGAACCTTCGCTTCGTCGTCGGCAAACGGGTCGGGGTCGCCTCGAGCGGTCGGACCGACGACGAGGGCCTGCGCCGCCTCGCCGCCAATGCCGGAGCGATCGCCCGGGTCGTGGAGGAACTCGCCGACTGGGGCGGGCTGCCCGGACCGACCACGGCCGAGGACGTCGCGGCCGGCTACAGCGACGGCACCGCGAACGCCAGCCCCGAGTCCCGGGCCGAGGGCGTACGGCAGGTCATCGCGGCCGCCGATACGGCCGGCGTCACGGCCTACGGCTCGTTCTCGACCGGCACCGAATCGATCGCGGTCGCGAACTCGAAGGGCACCCGCCAGCACGGGACGCGGACCGTCGCCCAACTGCTGACCGTGTCGATGGGGCCCGACGGAGGGAGCGGTTACGCGGAGACGGCGGCGGTCGACAGCAGCACGATCGATGCGGGCGCCCTGGGCCGGGAAGCGTCGGCGAAGGCTCGCGCCACGGCCAACGCCGTGGCCGTCGAGGCCGGAGACTACCCGGTCGTGCTCGAGGAGTACGCGGTCGTCGACGTCATGGACATGCTCGGCTATCTCGGTTTCAGTGCCCTGGCGATCCAGGAGGGCCGCAGCTTCGTCGAGATCGGCAAGCGGATCGGCAGCGACCTCGTGACGATCACCGATGACGGGCATGACCCGGCCGGCCTGCCGCTCTGGTTCGACTTCGAAGGCGTCGCGAAACAGCGGGTGCCACTCGTCGAGGCTGGCGTTGCTCGCGGCGTGGTCTACGACGCCCAGACCGCGGCCCGCGACGGCGTCCGATCGACGGGCCACGGGCTCCCTGCCCCGAACGCCTACGGCCCGTTCCCCCTGAACATGGTGATGGATCCCGGAGACGTCTCGCGCGACGACCTCGTCGGCGGGCTGGATCGTGGCCTGCTGGTCACGCGCTTCCACTACACGAATCCCGTGCATCCCAAGCTCGCCATCGTGACGGGCATGACCCGCGACGGCACGTTTCTCGTCGAGGACGGCAAGGTCGTCGCGCCGGTCAAGAACCTGCGCTTCACCCAGAGCTACCTCGATGCGCTTGCCGGGATCGCCGCGATCGCCCGTGAGCGGCGCACGCTCAAGGGGTTCCTCGGCGGCGTCGTCGTCCCGGCCGTCCGCATCGATGGCTGGACGTTCACCGGTACCACCGAGCACTGACTGGGCGTCAGGGGTAGCCGAGGAGGATCTGACCCTCGACGCCGGTGACACAACCGCCGCCGATCAGCTCGCCCTCGTGGTGGACCACCCGGCCGGACGCGTCGAGGACTTCCAGGGACGGGTCGAACCGTGCGCTGAACCCCGTCGGCCAGAGCACCTCTGTCCGCAGGCCGGACCGTCGGTCCACGATCCAGGTCAGCCCCGGGTCGGAGGGGTCGCCATGCAGGATCGCGTCGAGCCCGACACCGCCGCAGGCGGCGGCTGTCCCGGGCTGGGGTGGCTGGAACGCCGTGGTCGGCAGCGGCGTCCCGAAGGCGGGTGTGGCTGGAGCGACGGACGGCACGGTCGACGAGCAGCCCCCGGCGATCGCGACCGCCGCGGCGAGACCGGCAGCGACGACCCATGGCGTGCGCGGGACGCGAGTCATCGACGGAGCATACGGTGACGCCGTCGGTCGGTCGGTCGGTCGGCGATCGTGCCCGATCTCGAACGCGGACGGGCGAGCCCTAAGTGTCCGCGGTCCGGTACGCTCGCGGTCCTGAGCCGACCAACCGGAGGACCGATGCCCGCGTTCGATGTCGATGCCCTGCGTCGTGAGTTCCCGGCCCTCGCGCGTGAGCAATCCGGACGGCCGGTCGCGTTCCTCGATGGCCCGGGCGGCACCCAGGTCCCGCAGCGGGTGATCGACGCGGTCGTCGGCTATTACCGCGACTCGAACGCCAACGCCGACGGTGCCTTCGCGACGAGCCGCCGCTCGGATGAGATCGTCGCGGAGGCCCACGGCGCGGTCGCCGACTTCGTTGGCGCCGGTTCACCGGAGGAGATCAAGTTCGGCTACAACATGTCGACGCTCACGCTCCACATCGGTCGGTCGATCGGGGCGACGCTGGGGCCACGCGACGAGATCGTCGTCACGACCCTCGATCACGAGGCCAACGTCTCGACCTGGAAGGCGATGGCCGCCGACCGGGGCGTCACCGTCCACCAGGTGGACATCCACCTCGACGATGTCACCCTCGATCTCGAGGACCTCGAGTCGAAGCTGGGGCCGCGGACGAGGCTCGTCGCGGTCGGCTACGCGAGCAACGCGGTCGGCACGGTCAATCCGGTCCGGGAGATCGTGGCGCGAGCCCACGAGGTCGGGGCGCTCACGTACGTCGATGCCGTCGCCTACGCCCCCCACGGTCCCATCGATGTCCGGGCCCTCGACACGGACTTCCTCGTCACGTCGGCCTACAAGTGGTTCGGGCCGCATCTCGGAGCCCTGTACGGCAAGGCGGAGGTCCTCGATCGGCTGCCGGTCTTCAAGGTCCGGCCGGCGCACGACCGGTTCGAGACCGGGACACCGTCGTTCGAGTCGATCGCCGGGACGCTCGCGGCGACCGACTACTTGCGCGACGTCGGACGGTCGTACGGCGATGTCACCGGCGCGCTCGGAGCGGCGGACGCGAGTGAGCGCCGGCGAGAGCTGGTGGCCGGGATGACCGCGATCGCCGCCTACGAGCGCGGGCTCGTGACCCGCCTCATCGACGGGCTGGAGGGGATCGGGGGCGTGCAGATCCACGGCATCACCGACCGCGCCCGGTTAGACCAGCGGGTCCCGACGGTCTCGGTCTCGATCGACGGCGTCCATCCGAGGGCGGCCGCCGAGGCCCTCGGCCGCGATGGCATCTACGTCTGGGACGGCGACTTCTACGCGACCGGGCTCATCGAGCGCCTCGGCAAGGCCGAGGCCGGCGGCGTGCTGCGCCTGGGCCTCGTCCACTACAACACGGCAGCCGAGGTCGACCGGACGCTGGAAGCGCTCGGGCGGATCGCGGCGCGGTGACAGGCGCCGGGCCGCCGGTTTCTGGCGTCACCGCGATGGTCAGGTTGCGCGTTCGGCCCGCGCCACGCATCATGCCGCCGGGCCGGCGGGTGATCGGCCATCTCACGGGGAACGCATCCATGATCCGATCCACGCGCGCGGGCTTCGGTGCCGCGCTGCTCTTGCCGGTCATCCTCGCCGTCGCCGCCTGTGGCGGCGCGACGAGCTCCGCGACGCCCGCTGGCGCCGCGACCCCGACACCGGCGGGCGACGACAACGGCCAGCCGACCGTCCCGGCCGGCGCCATCCCGTCCTTTGACATCAGTGCGCTGACCGGCGGCATCCCGGGCCTCGATTCGTATCGCACCGAGTTCAGCACCAACGGCGTCAAGAACTACGAGAGCGTCGTCGTGACGAAGCCCGAACTCTCGAAGCACATCACGACGTTCAAGGACGACGGCACGGTCGATACCCAGTTCATCGTGATCGGGAAGGATGCCTGGTCGGCGGATGGACCGGACGGCACGTTCGCGGCCGTCCCGGAGGGATTGGCCGGCACCATGCTGCTGGCATTCGATCCGACCTTGCTGCTCGGCGCCTACACCGCCCTCGACTGGGGCACGGTGGCGAGCAACGTGGGCACGGAGGACAAGAACGGCGTCTCGGCGCATCACGTCAGGGTCGATCCCACGGCCCTCATCGGCGCGGGGGCGAACATGCCGGCCGGGTCGTCGATCGATGTCTGGATCGCCGACGCCGGCTACATCGTCGCCTGGGAGATGTCCGGGTTCGAGGGGGATTCGAACATCTCGATCCAGGTCACCAACGTCAACGACTCGTCCAACAAGGTCGATCGCCCGGCCTGACCGTCCAGGCTACGCGACCACCTCGGGCCCGGCTTCGGCCGGGCCCGGTTCATGCCGGAGCCACCAGCCGAGTCCCAGGGCCCCGACGGCCGGCACGGCGGTCCACGCGGTGAATACGAGCAGGGCGAGCGTGACGATCGCCTGCACGTCGGCCACGGTCCCGATGCCGGTCCGCAGCCGATCGGCCAGCGACCCGAAGCGCACACCCAGCGAGGCCAGCGTCGCCGCACTGCGGTCCAGCGACGTCCGGTTCTCGAGCAGGCTCCCGCTGACGAGGTCCAGCTTCGTGTCGAGGCCCTCGAGCCCGGTCTTGATCTCGGAGACGAGGTCCGCGGCGCTCGACAAGGGCTGATTCCCCAGGATGTTGATCGAGCGGAACTGGGCCTCGACATCGGTGAGTCGAGGCCCGACGGCGCGGACCGTGTCCGCGGCCTGGCTGACCGCCGATGCGGTCGTGTCCAGCGTGCCGGAGAATGATCCCGCGCTCGTGCCGGCGACCGTCATGACGTTCGCGGCCTCGTCCAGGGTGGCGATGACCGAATCGACCTGCGCCCGTGCGCGGTCGGCCAATGCGTCGATCCGACCAGCGACCCACATGAGTGCGACCAGGCCGAGGATGGCGATCACCAACCCGATCGCGCCGTAGGCAATCAGGCCGTTGCCGAGGCGGCGCAGGCGGGTCCGATCGCCGACCGATCGCTCGGGGCTCGCCGTCACCACCGGAACTCGATGACCTCCCCGATGGCGGTCGGGATCGTGCGGACCTCCGGCGACAGCTCAGCGGCGAACGCCGTGAACTCGGCCGGTGGATCGACGAGTCGCTCCGGGTAGACGCGACGCATGGCACTCGGCCAGTACGTGCCCCAATGGATGGGCACCGCCGCGCGGGGCTGGATGAGGCGCAATGCCTCGGCGGCACGCCGTGGATCGAGATGCCGCCCGCGGCCCAGCATCGGACCCCAGCCCCAGACAGGGAGCAGCGCGAGGTCGATCGTGCCCGCGAGGTCGGCCATCGCCGGGAACAGGTCGGTGTCGCCGGCGAAGTAGACCGACCGGCGGCCCCTGAGCACGAAACCGAGCGTGCCGGCCGTCGGACCGAGCGGCGGCCGGAAGCCGGAGTGTCGAGCTGGCACGCCCTCGATGCGGATGCCGCCGATCTCCAGGTCCTGACCCGGTCGCAGTTCGTGGACCTCGTCGAAGCCCGCTGCACGGAGCCATGCGCCAGAACCGACCGGGGACACGATCGGGACGTCCGGATCCAGGTCGCGCAGCGAGGGCATGTCGAGGTGGTCCCAGTGGAGATGCGACACGAGGACGACATCGATGCCGGCCAGGCGCCGCCGGTCCGGGACCGGGACGACCCGACGGAGCGGTCCGATCCGCGCGCGTGTGGCCGGGTCGGTCAGGACGCGCAGGCCATCGAGCTCGATGACCGACGTGGCATGGCCGATGAGATCGATCGTCAGCGACCGCTGCGTCATCGATGGATCAGTCGACCGGCGGCGGGACGTCGCAGGCCGGACCCTCGAGCCGCAGGGCGCGCCCGATCTCGTGCCGGTGGCCCGCGATCGCGTCATACCCTGCCCCGACCACCCAGCGGAACGGCGCGACCCCACGCCACGGATCGAGCACGTGGCCGCCGGGCAGCTCATGCACGATGGCGAGCGCCGCATCGCCGCCCGCGAGGACCCGGCCGTCGGCGGCCACGACGTGGAGCGCCGACTCGAGCGGCGACCCTGCACCGGCAGTCCTGATCGCGGGATCGCTCGAGGCCAGCGCCGATTGCAGCGCGACCATCGCCAACCGGCCGCGACGGTCCCATCGCCGGAGCTGCTTGATCGTGGCCTGGCACAGGCCGCAGTCGCGGTCGTACAGGACGGTCAGCGCAGGGTCACCCCGCGGTTGCGCTTCGATGGCGACTTCAGCCATCGGACTCACCGCCAGGTGCTGCGGGCTGCGTCCGGGTAGAGCCGCACCCGTCGATACGGTTCCCGGCCGCGTGAGCGCGACACGAGGTTGGCTCGCTCGGCCATCTGGTGCTGGAGCCGGCGGATGTAGGCGTTCTGGGGTGCGAGCTCCACGGGTTCGGATGATGAGAGCACCGCCCCGATCGCGTCCTCCGTCTCCCGCAGGGCCGCCTCGCGTGGGTCGATCTCCAACGAGAAGATCGAGGTCAGGCTGGACTGCATCTGCGGGATGGTGTTGCTCTTGAGGACGTAGATCGGCATCGCCCGGTCCTCGGCGTCGCGGAGCATCGGCGTCTTCTGCTTGTACTCGTTCTTCAGCGTCATGACCACGTCCGCCTCGTCCACGTCCCGGGCGATGACGACGGGGAGTTGCAGGTCGCGGATGGCCTGCTCGAGGCGCTTGCGGCTGATACCCTGCGGCAGGATCCGGAGCGTCGGCAGCGGCGAGCCACCCGGCACCAGGACGGTCTCGCCATGCGCCCCTTCCTCGGCGCCCAGCGGGAGCGTGTCCCCTTCGAGCTCGTCGAGGTCGTCCGCATTGACCGGGCCGGTCCCCTCTTCGGCCTTGAGGGCGTTGAGCGCGCGCGACGCCTGGTCCCGCCACGCCTTCTGACGCTCGAGCTCGCGAGCCTCGCGAGCGCGGGTCTCGGCGGTGGATGCCGTGCCTGCCCGCTCCAGCGGTCCGCGATCGGCGATCTCACCGAGGACGAATGGCGCATCGACGCCCGGAGCCGACAGCGTGAATCGTTCACCGGGCATCGCGCCCGATGCGCCGCCCTCCGTCGTACCGCGCGACGCCGGCTCGCGCCCGGAGCCGCCTCGCGTCTGTCGCCAGCCGCCCGACGCACCGGGGCGATAGCCTGGCCGGAAGGCCCCGCCGCGGTCCGCCTCGCGGTAGCCACCCGCCCGGTATGCTCCGTCGCCGCGCCAGCCGGGCTCCATCCGCCACGGCGATCCCGAACCGACCAGGCCCGCGAACCGCTCCGCGCCCAACTGCTCCCGCGGCGATGGGCGGGGCCGGCCCTGGGATCGGTGCACGCCTTCCTCGTCGCGCCAGCGCAGTTCGGGCGCCACGGGATCGCCGCGCAGCATCGCATCGACGGTGTCGGCCACGTCGCTATGCACGGCCACGCGCTCGCGGTCCTGGATCTCGACGATGACATCGAACGTCGGCGGCGCCTTGCGCTCGAGCACGCTCTTCTGCGTCCGCCGGCGGCGGGCCTCCTCATCGCCCAGGGTCACGCTCTGGATGCCACCGATGAGGTCGGACAGGGTCGGGTTGAGCATCAGGTTGTCGAGGTTGTTGCCGTGGGCCGTCCCGATGAGCATGACGCCGCGCTCGGCGATCGTGCGCGCCGCCTGGGCCTCGAGCTCCGTGCCGATCTCGTCGATGACGATGACCTGGGGCATGTGGTTCTCGACCGCCTCGATCATGACCTCGTGCTGGAGCGACGGCGTCCGGACCTGCATCCGTCGCGCCTTGCCGATGGCCGGATGCGGGATGTCGCCGTCGCCGGCGATCTCGTTGCTGGTGTCGACCACGACGACACGCTTGCCCATGTCGTCGGCGAGGACGCGGGCCGCCTCTCGCAGCATCGTCGTCTTGCCGATCCCGGGCCGACCCATGATCAGGATCGACTTCCCGCTCTCGACGAAGTCGTTGATGATCTCGATCGTGCCATAGACCGCGCGACCGATCCGGCAGGTCAAGCCCACCACCTTGCCATTGCGGTTCCGGATCGCGCTGATCCGGTGGAGCGTGCGCTCGATGCCAGCCCGATTGTCGTCGCCGAACGTGCCGATGTGCCCGACGACGAACGAGAGGTCGGCCTCGCCGACTTCGCGGTCCAGGAGCGACACCTCCGAATCGGGGAACCGGGCCTCCGGCCGGCGGCCCAGGTCGAGCACGACCTCGATGAGGTCGGTCCGATCCGGGAGCGCATGGACGGCCTCGACGACCTCGGGCGGCAGAGCGCCCAACAAGGCGTCGAGATCGTCCATCGATTCGATCTGGCGGTCCTCGTGGCCCACGTGGTCCTCCGTCAACCGACGCTCACCGCACCCCGGCCGGCACCAGGGCCGGTTCCGCGACGCGGACGAGGGTTTCCTTCATCAACAAGACGACGCTGGCGATCGAGTCGAAGCCGGCGTCCTCCAGGCGCCGGTCGACCGGTGATTCGTAGGTTCGCACGGGCGCGATGACACCGTGTTCCGAGTGGCGATCGCCGTCCCTGGTCGTACGCGCGGCGATGACGCCGAGCGCGAACCCGACCAGCGCCGACGCGTCGGCATCGGACTTGGCGACGACCTTCAGGTAGTGCGGCTGCGCCTCCTTGGCGACGCCGATCTGGACGAAGCCACAGAGCTCGGTCCCGTCGCGGCCCCCGCCTGGTTGGACCTGGACGAAGCCTTCCACGTCGGCGAAGCGCAGGATCGGCGCGAGGCTCGAGCGTGGCACTCGCGAGTGGGTGCCCTGACGCTCCCAGTCGGGCAGGCGGATCGCTTCGAGCCTGGCGACCGGAGCCGGTGTCGCCGCGGCATACAGCCGGGCGAGCGCGAGCGCGTCGAGCGGCACCGTGGGACGGATCCCGGCAGCGGCGGCGCGCTTGTCCGTCCACGGCGCCGGCAACGGACGGTCGGCCGGGCGGGCCATGATGCGTTCCTCGCCGTAGCGGATGAAGCCGGCCTGCATGAGCAGCTCGACGTTGCCATCGGCATCGGCGCAGGCCACGTGGAAGCGCGCGGCACCGCGCTTCGAGCCCTCGCGCAGGAGCTGCTGGACCAACCGGTAGCGGATGTCGCCCGCGTCGGCCATGCCGACCGCGTCGAGCTCGACGATCGTCCACTCGTCGCGGACCGACTCGCGCTCGACGCGGACGAGGCCCGCGATCCCGCCGTCATGCTCGTAGACGTACATGAGGTCGTTCGGGCGGAACGCGCCAAGGGGCAGGCGGAACAGGCTGAACACGCCGATCGGCGGGCCGCTGACCGGCAGTCCAAGCGACCGGGTGTCGGCCCCGTCCGACTGGCACAGGCGCGAGAGCTCGCCGAGCGCGGCCAGGTCCGTGAGGCGCGCGGCTCGGACCTTGCCGCCGGGGCGCGCGGTCCGTGCCTCGCTCATCGGGGCTGCCTCGTTCGGCGGGTGGGGTGCGGACGCCGGCCGGAGCCCTCGCCCGGGTCGTCGTGCTCGGCGGCCATCGTGGCGAGCAGCCGGTGGAACCGGGTCTCGCCGGCCAGTTCCGGGTGGAACGCCGTGGCGATGACGTTGCGCTCGCGCACGGCCACGATGCGTCCGTCCTCGAGACGGGCAAGCACGTCGACACCCGGTCCGGTCCGGTCGACGATCGGCGCGCGGATGAAGACGCCGTGGACCGGGGTATCGCCAAGGATCGCAACCGGCAGCTCGGCCTCGAACGACTCGAGCTGGCGCCCGAACGCATTGCGCTCGACCGTGATGTCGAGCAGGGGCAGGATCGGCGGCTCGCCGCCGGCGATCTCCGTGGCGAGCACGATCATCCCGGCACACGTGCCGAACACGGGCGCACCCGTTTCTGCGAGGGCCATGATCGGATCGTGCAGGCCCCATCGGTCGATGAGCTGGCGCATCGTCGTGCTCTCGCCGCCAGGCACGATGAGCCCCGACACACCGTCGAGATCGGCCGGCTCACGCACGCGGACCCCCTCCACGCCGATGGCGTGCAGCGTGTCGAGGTGCTCGCGAAAGGCCCCCTGGAGGGCCAGCACCCCGATCCTCATCGGGTGGCCGCCGGTGTCGTTCGTGTCGGCCTACCAGCCGCGGACGGCGAGTCGCTCCTGGTCGGGGATCTCCTCGAGGGCAATTCCCCGCATCGGGGCACCCAGGCCCTTGGAGACTTCGGCGATCTTCTTGGCGTCGTCGAAGAAGGTCGTCGCCTGGACGATGGCGTTCGCCATGCGCGCGGGATCCTCGCTCTTGAAGATGCCCGACCCGACGAACACGCCCTCCGAACCGAGCTGCATGACCAGGGCCGCATCGGCCGGGGTGCTGATGCCCCCGGCGACGAAGTTCACCACCGGCAGCTTGCCATCGGCCGCGACTTGCTTGACCAGCTCGTACGGGGCCTGGAGCTCCTTGGCCGCCGCGAACAGCTCGTCCTCGCGCATCGCGCCGAGTCGCCGGATCTCGCCGAGCACGTCGCGCAGCTGGTGGACGGCCTCGACGACGTTGCCCGTGCCCGCCTCGCCCTTGGTCCGCATCATCGCGGCGCCCTCGTTGATCCGGCGCAGGGCCTCGCCCAGGTTTCGGCAACCGCACACGAACGGGACCTTGAAGGCGTGCTTGTCGATGTGGTTGTGCTCGTCCGCGGGTGTGAGGACCTCGGACTCGTCGATGTAGTCGACGCCGAGCGCCTCGAGGACCTGGGCCTCCACGAAATGGCCGATGCGGGCCTTCGCCATGACCGGGATCGTCACGGCGTCCATGATCCCCTCGATCATCGAGGGATCACTCATGCGAGCGACGCCACCTGCCGCGCGGATGTCGGCCGGGACGCGTTCGAGCGCCATGACGGCGACCGCGCCGGCATCCTCGGCGATCTTGGCCTGATCGGGCGTGACGACGTCCATGATGACGCCGCCCTTGAGCATCTGGGCGAGGCCGGTCTTGGTCGCCCAGGTGGACGTTTCGACAGTCATGAGGACTCTGTTTCCTTTGATCGGTGCGCTCGGTTCGCCGGCCGGGTCTGGCCCCGGGGTCCTCGCCCGTTCGAGTCGACCGAGCCCCGCGCGCGGCCCGATTATGGCACGAGCGTGGCAAGCGTCCCATCCGTTGGTCCAGCAGATTGGTCCATCCCGGTCAGTCGCAAGCCAGGTCACGGGTGGGCCTGTCCCCATCGTTGGCCCACGGATAAGAGTCCCAGTCGTCACGGGCGAGATCATGCGGTCCTCGCCGCGCGACCTCGGTCACCCCGCGGGGAAGCGGAAGCGCGTCATGTCGTCGGGGAAGACGGACCACGCGAACGCCTTGACCGGACGCAACTCCCAGAGCCCGCCCTGGGACCAATTCGCAGGATCGACCCGGTAGTCCTTCGCATCGATGTACTTGGCGTATCCGGCGACGATCCTCTCGGCCAGCCCGGCCGCGGGTGCCACGATCTCGTGCGCCGTCCCTTCGACGATGACGACCTCGTCGCCGAACTCGACATGGATCGCCATCTGCGCGTTCGCGCGAAGGTTGCGCTGCCAGCGGGTCGGACCGCCTTCGATGTACCAGCGGCCGTCCACCCATGCACCCCAGATCGGGATCAGGTGCGGCGCCGCGTCGCTCGAGGCCGTCGCCAGCCAGTAGACGAGCGCGCGGTCCAAGCGTTCACTCGCCCATGACCAGGGGAGGATGCCGTCGGTCGACTCGGGGACGCCATAGCCGGGGATATGGGGGCGATCGGCGGTCGGTTCGGTCATTCCCGCATGCTATCGCCCGACGGTCCGCACCACCCCCGACATCAGCTTCGTGGCTCGTCGAGCCGCCGTCGGCGACAGGCGCGAGAGCGCATCGACCAGGTCCAGGACGTCGGCGTCGTCGAGGCCGCCGAGCAAGTCGAACAATCGCAGGATGGTGGCATCGGGGACGCGTCCGAGCAGTCCCAGCGACCGCTCCAGCTCGCGAGGCTCCAGCTGGGGGACGAGCCCGAGTGCTCGATCGAAGAGGCGGACGAAGACGAGGAACGCCGCGAGCCATTCGCGCAGCGCGGCGAGCTCGCGATCGTCGGGGTCGGCGGCGAGGGCCGCCGCCGCCTCGCGCTCCTTCGCTTCAAGGACGACGACGATCGGATCGCCCTCGCGGACCTTCCGTTCGGCGATAACTCGGCCAAACCACTGCCAGTGGTCGCCGACGGCAAGGTAAGCCGTCCCAGCGGGCCCACGCCGACCCACGCGTCGGGGCTCCTTGACGCGCTCCACGATCCCCCACAATTCGGCCTCGGCCAGGGCGAGGCTGGCGGCGCGATGGGACAGGCCCAGCGCCTCGCGAACCTCCCGCTCGGTCAGCGGCTCCTGACGCGCCATCAGGTAGGCCTGGACGCGCGCGATCGCGGGCGTGACGCCCCAGGCCGCGCCCATCTCCCCCCACGCGGCTGCGAGTTCGAGCCTGATGGCCTCGGCGGTCGTCGCCGGGTACCCGTTCGACGACGAAACCGGGCCCGCGCGTTCGTGCGCAGAAAGATGCGCCTTGACAGTAGCGAGTTTTTGGTCCATAACTTGCTATAGCAGGGTAGCACGCTTAGGCGATGACATGACAACCGATCCGCTCGAACATGATGACCCCACCCCCGCCTCCGCCGCTGCGCGCCTGGGCGCGTTGGCGGCCACAACGCCGATCGTGATGTTCCTCGCCTGGGCCATCATCTCGGGCGGGATCGGGACGTCGATGGAGTTCCTCCTCGCGCTGTGTGTCGGCTCGGGGATCGCCGTCGTCGCTGGCTGGGTCGTCGGGTCCCGAACCGGGTCCTCCGTGCGAGGCAGCCTGTTCGGTGCCATCGCCTACGTGGCAGTCGGCTGGCTGGTCGCACTGCCTGTCGGCGCCATCTGGTCGACCTGGGCGAGGGTCAAGGAAGGCACCGTGAGTGGTCCGGCGGATGTCCTCGCGTCAATGGGCTTCCTGCTGCTCTACGGCCTGGTCTCATCGTTGTACGTCATCCCCCTCCTCACGCCCTTCGGGGCGGGATGGGCGCTGACCAACTTCGCGCTTCGGCGGGCGATGCGGGTATGACCGTCGTCACCGCGTTCTTCCTCATCGCGCCGCTGTTCGTGGTGCCGTTCGGGCTACGACTGCTCGACGTTGCCACCCCCGGGGCCGAGCCACCCCGACTCGTGGCTCGGGCCGTTCTGCCTGCCGCGGTCGCGCTGACCCTGAGCTTCATGTCGGAGCCGGGCCTCGCGGCGGCCATCCTTTCACTCCCGTGGCTCGGCCTGACCGCCGTCGTGGCGCTCGCCGCCGGCCTCCGGCTGCTCCGCGATCCCGCTCGATTCCGCCCGAGCGTCCGGCACGCGACCGATGGGGCCGTCGCGTTCCTGGCTGTCGGGGCCGCCTTTGCCATGATCGATCGACTCGGGGCGACACCACTCGACTTCTCCCCCGAGGTCATCCTGCTGACGGCGGTGCATTTCCATTTCGCGGGCTTCGTCTTGCCACTCGCTGGCGCCCTGGCGTATGGACATCGCCCGACACGCTGGCTCGAGGTCGCGATCGGGGCGGTCCTCTTCGGCATCCCGATGACCGCGCTCGGGTTCATCGGGATGCCCTACGCGAACTGGGTCGGTGCGATGCTCACCGCGATCGGCGGGTTCGGCATCGGCGTCGCGACCATCCTCGTCGCGGCGGGCCTCGGTCCTCGCCGTTCCAGGTTCCTCGCCGCGATCGCCGGCGCGAGCCTGCTCGTGTCGATGCCCATGGCCGTGATCTACTCGACGGGCGTCCTGCTCGGGTCGGCCTGGCTGGATCAGGACACGATGGCCCGCGTCCACGGCGCGCTCAACGCGCTCGGCTTCGCACTCCCGGTGATCCTGGCTTGGACCTTCGAGCAGACCGTGCACGAGGGTAGGAGCCGCCCGGTGAGGACAGCGACCGCCCCGCCCGGGCGACGCTGGGCGATCGGTCTGCTCGTCGGACTCGTGGTCGGGGTCGGCGTCCTCATCGGGGGTGTGTTGGTCGCCCTGATCGGTCTCATCGCGGTCATCCTGCTCACGATCGAGCCCGGGCGGGACGCACCCGTCGGCGGACTCATGGCGGGCTTCGGGGCGGCCTGGCTCGCGCTGTTCCTGCGTGCCGATGCGAGCTGCGGCGCGGGCTGCGACGGGCCGGACCTGACGCGCTGGTACGCCCTCAGTGCGGTCATGCTGGTCGTGGGCATCGTCCTCACCGCCCGGACGCTGCGCGCCGGCCTGCGGGACGGCGCGTGATGAAGATCGCGATCACCGGCGGGACCGGCTTCGTCGGGCGCCATCTCGCAGAGCGATTGCGCGCCAACGGCCACGAGACTGTCGTGGTTTCACGCCGGACCGGTCATGCGCTCCAGTCCGACGGCTCAGGTCTCATCGATGCATTCCGGGGCTGCGACGCGGTGGTCCATTGCGCCGGGATCAACCGGGAGATCGGCCGTCAGACGTACCAGGCGGTCCACGTCGATGGGACCCGGGCGGTCGTCGAGGCTGTCCGGGTCGCCGGCGTCGAGCGACTGGTCATGCTGAGCTTTCTGCGCGCTCGCCCGGACGGGCCGACGGCATACCACCGCTCGAAATGGGCCGCCGAGGAACTGGTGCGAACCTCCGGTCTCACCCACACGATCCTGAAGGCGGGGGTCATCTACGGGCGGGGCGATCACATGCTCGACCACCTGAGCCACGCGTTCCACACGTTCCCGGTCTTCGGACTCGTCGGGTTGCACGACCGTCTCGTCCGCCCCGTCGCGGTCGACGACGTCGCCCGACTTCTCGAGGCGGCGGCGGCGGGCGATCCACGCTTGACTGACCGCTCCATTGCGGTCCTCGGACCCGAGCGGATGACCCTGGAGCATGCCGTCCGCCGGGTGGCTCGCGTCATCGGGCGGCACCCGCTGTTCGTTCGGATGCCGATCGCCGCGCATCTGGCGATCGCGCGGATCGCCGAATGGGCGATGCATGTGCCGCTCATCTCCTCGGCCCAGGTCCACATCCTCGCTGAGGGTGTCGTCGTCGCGCTGCCATTCGCCGACCAACCGCCGGCCGACCTCGCTCCGACAACGCCGTTCTCGTCGGACGCCATCCGAGCGGGCGTGCCGGCGCCCGGCGGCTTCGGGCGTTCGGACCTGCGGTGCGAGACGTGACGCGGCTTCTCCTGGAGACCCGCATCCGCGCGCCCATCGAGGTCGTCTTCGAACTTGCGCGCGACATCGGGTTCCACGAACGATCGATGGCCGCGAGTGGCGAACAGGCCGTCGCCGGCCGGACATCAGGCCCGATCGCGCTCGGGGAGACGGTCACCTGGCGCGCCCGACACTTCGGCGTCTGGTGGACGCTCCAGAGCCGGATCACGGCGATGACGCCACCGACGGCCTTCGTCGACGAGCAGGTCCGCGGGCCATTCGCATCGTTCCGCCACGAACATCGGCTCGAGACGGTCGATGGCGGGACCCTGATGACCGACACGTGGCGGCACGCATCGCCCTTCGGGCCGCTCGGCTTCCTGGCCGATCGCATCGTCCTCGATCGCCACATGCGCCGGCTCCTCGAGACACGCAATGCCGCCCTCAAGACAGCTGCCGAAGGTCGGCCGGCCTAGTCTCCCTCTGGGAGGGCGATGGGCCGGGCGATGGGTCAGGTCGTCGGGATCGGCAGGAACGGCCCGACGGCCGTCGAGGTCGCAACGAACAACGGCAACCCGAAGTCGACGTCGATCTCGCACGTGGCGATGCGCTGCGTACCTCCGGGTGCGCCGAACTCGAACACGACCTCCTGCCCATCGAACGCGGTCGGGCACTCCCCGGTGAACGGGTGGCTCTTGAGGACCGCGAAGTCGGTGGTCTTGATGGCCGCGTCGAGGGCCGCGAGCTGATCGGCCGGCACCTTCCCGAGCAGGTTGGGCGGCTTGGCGGCCGCGTGGACCGTTCCATCGCGCTCGACCACCACGGTCGACCCGCACGGAGCCGCAAAGCATTCGCCGCCGCGTGCCTCGACGGTCAGGAGTGGGCCGCTCGCGACAGGGATCGGGATGGGCGCATCGGAACAGCCGGCGGCGATCGTTGCGACTGCGATCATCAGGGTCGTCGCGAGGACGAGAGCGCGTCGGTTCGTCGGCATGGCCGCCGGACGACCGCGGCACCAGGTCGGTTCCCGCGGCGAGGGACTATCCTCGCGGCCATGCCCGTCCTGCGCAGTCGCCTGGACCCGAACGCCCCGGAGACCCGCGCGAACCACGACGCCATGTGCGATCTCGTCGCGGGGCTCCGCGCTCGCCAGGTGGATGTCGCCGGACGCGGCGCCGGCGGCGACGAGTCCTCCATCGAGCGCCACCGCGACCGCGGCAAGCTCCCCGTCCGCGAGCGGATCGAGCGCCTGCTCGACCCGGGTTCGGCATTCCTCGAGCTTTCCCCGCTCGCGGCCACCGGGCTCTACGACGACGACGCGCCCGGCGCCGGCATCGTCACCGGCATCGGCCGGATCGAGGGCACGACCTGCGTCGTGGTCGCCAACGACGCGACCGTGAAGGGCGGCACCTACTACCCGATGACCGTCAAGAAGCACCTGCGGGCGCAGGAGATCGCCCTCGAGAACCGGCTCCCCTGCCTCTACCTCGTGGACTCCGGCGGCGCGTTCCTTCCGCTCCAGGCCGAGGTCTTTCCCGATCGCGATCATTTCGGGCGGATCTTCTACAACCAGGCGCGGATGTCGGCCGCCGGCATCCCGCAGGTCGCCCTCGTCATGGGCTCGTGCACGGCCGGCGGTGCGTACGTCCCGGCGATGAGCGACGAGACCGTCATCGTCAAAGGGACGGGCACGATCTTCCTGGGCGGTCCGCCGCTGGTCAAGGCCGCCACCGGCGAGGAGGTCACACCCGAGGAGCTCGGTGGCTCGGACGTCCACACCCGGCTCTCGGGCGTCGCGGACCACGAGGCGCTCGACGACGAGCACGCGCTCGCGCTAGGCCGGTCGATCATCGCCAACCTCAACCGGAAGGCGCCCGAACTCCCCTGGGATCGGACGGAGCCCGAGTCTCCGGCCGTCGATCCTGCTGGCCTCTACGGGGCGGTCTCGCTGGACGCGCGCCGGCCGATCCCGGTCCGCGAGATCATCGCCCGGCTGGTCGATGGCTCGCGGTTCCACGAGTTCAAGCCGCGCTACGGCGAGACGCTCGTGACCGGATTCGCGCATCTCGCCGGCTATCCGGTCGCGATCGTGGCCAACGACGGGATCCTGTTCGGCCAGTCCGCGTTGAAGGGCACGCACTTCATCGAGCTCGCGTGCCAGCGCCGGATCCCGCTCGTCTTCCTCCAGAACATCACCGGGTTCATGGTCGGGCGCGAGTACGAGGAGGCCGGCATCGCCAAGGACGGGGCGAAGCTCGTGACCGCGGTCGCATCGGCGGAGGTCCCGAAGTTCACGGTCCTCATCGGGGGCAGCTTCGGGGCCGGCAACTACGCGATGGCGGGGCGCGCGTACCAGCCGCGCTTCCTGTGGTCGTGGCCGAACAGCCGCATCTCGGTCATGGGCGGACAGCAGGCGGCCCGCGTCCTGTCCACGGTCCGTGGCGGCTTCGCTGGGGACGCCGAGCGAGACGCGTTCGAGGCGCCGGTCCTCGAGACGTACGAACGCGAGGGCTCGCCGTATTTCGCGACGGCTCGCCTCTGGGACGACGGGATCATCGACCCGCTCGACACGCGCCGGATCCTGGCGATGGGCGTCGAGGCGGCACTCCACGCGCCGATCCCGGAGACGCGCTTCGGGGTCTTCCGCATGTGAGGTCCAGGTCCGCTCGGACCGCCGGTGTCGTGGTCCGGTAGCATCGCGGGGATGCCCCGTGTCAGCCGCCTGAACATCGCGCCGGTGCGCAGCCTCGGGCTGGAGTCGCGTGACGAGATCCGCGTGGAAGCGAAGGGCGTTGTCGAGGACCGACGGTTCTTCGTCGCCGACGCGGACAACCGGCTCGTCGACCAGCTGATCGCCGCGGCGATGGTCCAGGTCTCCGCCTGGACCGATCCCGACGCAACGGTCCTTCGGCTCACGTTTCCCGATGGCCGCGTCGTCGAGGACGGCGTGCGCCTGGCCGAGCCCATCGAGACGCCGATCCATGGCCGGACCGGGGTCGGGCACGTCGTCGATGGGCCTTTCGCGGCCGCGCTCGGCGAGTTCCTCGGGAGGGAGGTACGCGTCGTTCGGTGCGACCGGCCCGGAGGGACGCGGGTCAAGAGCCCGGTCACGCTCGTCACCGACGGTTCGCTCGCCGTCCTGGGCGCCGCGCTCGGGGTCGGGGCAGTCGACGCCCGCCGGTTCCGGATGCTGGTCGAGCTCGAAGGCGGCGGTCCCCACGAGGAGGACACCTGGGTCGGCGGGCGGATCGGACTTGGCGGGACGATCCTGCGCGTCAGCGGCGCGGTGCCGCGCTGCGCGATGACGACCCACGACCCGGACACCGGCGACCGCGACCTCGACACGCTGCACGCCATCAAGGCCTATCGCGGCCTGGTCGACGGCAAGGACCTGATGTTCGGGGTCTACGGCGAGGTGGAGCGACCGGGCACCATCCGGCTCGGCGACGAGGTGACGATCCTCGGGCCTCAGCCCGCCTGATCCCGCCGCTTGCGGGCCGCCTCGACGGCCGGATCGATCCAGCGTCGGACGACCACCACCCAGCTCACGGATGCGATGGCGATGAGCGGTGCGACGCGCTCGGCGGCGGTGACCCCATCGCGCAGCACGACGCCCGCCATTTCTGCGGCGGTCCCGATCGCGTCGCGGCCGGGTGTCGGGTCCATGGCGAGGATGAGGCTGGTGAGGACGAATGTCCCGAGCATCGCCGAGGCGACGGCCGCCACCGGCGCCCCGATGCCGATGGCCAGTCCCGCACCTGCCGCGTCCATCCGCGACCCGAGCGCCGCTCCCGTCAACGCGGCGCCCAGCAGGGCGAGGCCCGGAAGGCTCATCACCAGCACCCACACGCCCGCCCCGTTCGGTGCCCCGAGGGCTTCCGGCGGTTGCATGTATACCGCGATCGCCACGACCAGACCGAAGTACGCCCCAGCCAGCAGTCCGCCTCGCCGCGATGCGCGGATCCACGCCAGTCGCTGCCCCGTGGGATCGGGCGCCCAGTTCGGGTCGGTCGGCGAGATCACGCCGGCGGGTCGTCGAGCAGGTCGAGACTCATCAGCCGAGGCTAACAGCGTGCCCGGGCCGTCAGGATGACCCAGTCAGGGCAGCGCGGACCGCCCGAACGTACTCATCTCGGGCGAACGATCCACCGGCAGCCGAGGAGATCGGCCTGATGGGCTGACGCGCCAGCGATGCCCAGATGGATGGTCGTCGGGGGTGTCCGATCGTCCCGGGACGGACGGAGTCGAAGGATCTGGGCACCGATGCCGGCATCGCGGGCTCCCCCGCCGGCCAGCGAGGGCCGGAACCGCAGGCCGGTCGTCCGCAGGAACCGCCCGATGGTCGCGCTGACGTCACCGACCGCGATCTCGAGCGTCGTGAGCTGAGCCGGCCCGGCCGCGCGGGCCGTCCGGTCGGCGGGCGTCCACTCCGCGGCCGCTGCGTCGTGCTCGATCAGGAACGGCGGCAGGGCTGGGTCGAGTCGCCCGGCGGCCGACAGCCGCCAGCGGACGAGCCGGCCGTCCGGCCGCACCCGCTCGCCTGGGGTCGGGTCCGCCAGGTCCGAGCCGCGTTCGCGCAACGTCCGGACATCGTCATCGATGGCGTCGCTCGCGATCGCCCACGTCGCCAGTCTCCCGCCGGCGGCGAGGGCGCGGAGCGTCGGAGCGCCGACCCAGGAGCTCGCCGCGAGGTCCTGGTCGAAGACGCCCATGAGCTCGAGGTACGTGTCGCCAAGCCAGACGAGGCGATTGAACGTGCCCAGCCGTTCGTGACGGCCGCCCCCGCCAGGCACGAGTCCGAGGGTCGCCTCGAGATCCGACGCGGCCCCGTCCGGATCCGCGACGGCGATCACGAGGTGGTCGATCGCGGTCAGCACGAACGGAGCCTACCCGGTCCCGTCCGGTCGCTACGATGGGCCGATGAGCCCCGCCATCCGCGTCGAGCGCCAGGGTCCCGATGGCACGGTCGTTCGTGTCACCCTGTCCCGTCCCAAGGCGCATAACGCCTTCGATGCGACACTCGGGGCGGACCTGCGCACGACATTCGCGGCACTGGCGCGCGAGGCGCCGACCGCCTTGCGGGTGGTGGTCCTGGCCGGCGACGGCCCCTCGTTCTGTGCCGGAGCCGACGTCGATTGGATGCGCGCGGCGAGCGCGCTCGACGTCGAGGGCAACGAGCAGGACGCGATGGGCATGGCCGACATGTTCGAGGCCATCGACACGTGTCCGGCGCCCGTCATCGCGCGCGTGCACGGCGCCGCGCTCGGCGGCGGCATGGGACTCTGTGCCGTCGCCGATCTCGTGATCGCGGAGAGCGGCACGCGCTTCGGGTTCTCCGAGACGCGGCTCGGCATCCTGCCCGCGGTCATCTCGCCGTTCGTCATCGCCAAGATCGGCGAGAGCCAGGCGCGCGCCCTGTTCCCGAGCGGGCGTCGGATCGATGCGGTCCGGGCTCAGCGGATCGGCCTGGTCCACGAGGTCGTCGAGGGAGAGGAGGCCCTGGATCGCGCCGTGGACGCCGCCGTCGCGGACGTGCTGATGGCCGGACCGACGGCGGCGCGCGCGGCAAAGGCCATCGTTCGTGAGGTTCGCGGCCTCGGCCACGGCGCCGCGAAGTGGCACACGGCGCGGGTCATCGCCCGCCAGCGCGTGACGGACGAGGCTCGCGAGGGATTCGCCGCATTCGACGAGAAGCGCCGTCCGAACTGGGCCCCCGAGCCGGGCCCCGACTGACGCGATCGAGGCCCCCTCCGGGCGCTGGCGACCGATCACGCGGCTAGCAAGTCGGCACGGGAAATGCGACACTCGCGACAGACATGACCGAGGAGTTGGCGCCAAGCGAGGTCGCGCGGCGCCTGGGAACGTCGACCCGGACGGTCCAACGGTGGATCGCGCACGGCGTCCTGCCCGCCAGGAGGGTCGGAGGACGTTGGCGTGTCGCGTTTGACGCGTTCGACGTATCGGCAGCGCCCGATGAGCGGTCACCGGCGACGATCGGCACGCTGTTCATCGCGAACCGCGGGGAGATCGCCAGGCGAATCGAGCGCACCTGCCACCGCCTCGGGATCCGGGCCCTCGTGCCCGAGACGGACGGCCCGACCGCCCTGGACCTGCTCGACGCGGAGGCCGTCGTGGCGGCGGCGCTCGCGAGCGGTGCCGACGCGGTCCACCCCGGCTTCGGATTCCTCGCGGAGAACGCGGACTTCGCCGGACGCGTCATCGACGTGGGCGTCCGCTGGGTCGGACCGCCGCCCGCCGCCATTCGCGCGATGGGCGACAAGGCGGCCGCGCGACAGTTGGCGGCCTCCCTCCGAATCCCGGTGCTCGCCGGCTATGACGGCCCGGACCAGGCGGACGGCACCCTTGGGGCCGCGGCGGAGGTGATCGGATACCCGTTGCTCATCAAACCGGCCGCGGGCGGCGGCGGCAAGGGGATGCGGGTCGTCCACGAACCTGCCCGCCTCCTCGACGCCCTCGCCGCGTCGCGGCGCGAGGCGCATGGGGCGTTCGGCGACGATCGCCTCATCCTCGAGCGGTACGTGGAGGGGGCGCGTCACGTCGAGATCCAGGTGCTGTTCGATGCCAACGGGGCGGGCATCCAGCTCGGTGAACGCGACTGCTCGATCCAGCGCCGCCACCAGAAGATCCTCGAGGAGAGCCCGTCACCGGCAGTCGACGCCGGCCTGCGCCAACGCCTGGGCGAGGCGGCCCTGACCCTCGCACGCGCGGTCGGATACGTGAACGCCGGCACGTGCGAGTTCCTCGTCGACGAACGCGGCGAGCCGACGTTCATGGAGATGAACACCCGGCTCCAGGTGGAGCACCCGGTGACCGAGCTCGTCACCGGGCGGGACCTGGTCGCCGACCAGCTCCGGATCGCGGCCGGCGCACCGCTCGGCGTCCGGCAGACCGGGATCCGGCACGCCGGCCATGCGATCGAGGTCCGCCTGTATGCCGAGGACGCTGAAGACGAGTTCCTGCCGGCGATCGGACGCGTCGAGGCCCTCCGCTGGCCGGCGGGAGACGGCATCCGCGTCGACGCGTGGATCGATCTCGGAACCAAGGTCGGTTCGCAATTCGACCCGATGCTCGCGAAGATCATCGCGTGGGGCCATGACCGCGAGCAGTCGCTGGCGCGGCTGACGGTCGCGCTCGACGAGACCCTGGTCCTCGGACTCGTGACGAACCTGCGGTTCCTGCGCTGGTTGGTGCGGCAGCCGGTGGTCCAGGACGGGTCCGCGCGGACCGATACGCTCGAGAGGATCTGGCCGCCGGACGACTGGCACGAGCGCGCGTCGATCCCTGACGCCGCGTGGGCCGCGGCGGCCGCCCTTCTCGCGGCATCGAGCGCGACCGGAACGATCGACGACCCGTGGTCCGGTGGCTGGCGCCTCAACGGCGAACGACGACTCCGGCTGGAGGCCGACGGCCTCATCCGATCGGTCGCACTCGATGGCGAAGCAGCGGGGTTCGAGGCCGTCGCGGTCGACGGGTTCGTGCACGTCGACATCGCCGGTCGGAGCGTTGCGTTCGAGCTCGCGCCGGCCCCCGACGTCGATCGGGCCGCGGCCGCCGCTCGCACGGGTCACGGGATCGGGATGGCGAGCGGTCCGGCTAGCCTCGTGGCCCCGATGCCGGGCACGGTCCTCGCCGTCCACGTCGAGGTTGGCGGGAAGGTCGCGACCGGCGATGCGGTCGTGACGCTCGAGGCGATGAAGATGGAGCACGTGGTCGTCGCGCCCGTGGCCGGTCGCGTGACCGAGCTCCGGGTCCGGCCAGCCGACCAGGTGGTGCGCGGCGAAGAGCTCGGGCTCATCGAGCCCTGACGCGTCCCGTTCGGGTACGCTCAGCGACGCCCGAAGACCGGAGGACCCGTTCATGGCCCAGCCCCCGCTCCCCAAGACCCGCGAGGCGCTGCTGGAGCTGCACGCCGAGACGCGTCGGCGGCGCAACGAGGCCGCGCACCAGAGCACGGAGCAGGCAGCCGCGATCGACCTGCTCGGTCGGATCGAGGTCGAGATCGCCCGCATCGAACGGGCGATGGATCCACCGCGGGTCTGAGCCAGGCCTCGCATCGACCGGTGGGCGAGCACGTCAGGATCTACGAGGTCGGGCCGCGCGACGGCCTCCAGAACGAGTCGACCGCCGTCCCGACCGCCACCAAGGCCCAATTCATCGAACTGCTCGTGGACGCCGGCCTCCGCGAGATCGAGGCCACCTCGTTCGTCTCGCCACGAGCCATCCCGCAGCTGGCCGACGCGGAGGAGCTCATGGCCGCGCTCGCCCGCCAGGGGGGCGTGCGCTACCCGATCCTGGTCCCCAACGAGCGAGGCATGGCGCGCGCCGAGGCCGCGGGTGCGGACGCCGTGGCCGTCTTCACGGCCGCGAGCGATGCCTTCACGAAGGCGAACATCGGGATGACGATCGCGGAGTCGATCGCCGCGTTCAGGCCGGTCCTCGCGCGCGCGGGCGAGCTCGGCTGGTGGCGGCGTGCGTACGTCTCGACCGCGTTCGGGTGCCCGTACACGGGACGGGTCGAGCCACGGGCGGCCGTGGACGTCGCCCGCCGGCTCCAGGAACTCGGGGTCGACGAGGTTTGCTTCGGGGACACCATCGGCGTGGGCGTGCCAGACCAGGTGGCGACACTCACCGGGCTCGCGGCCGAGGCGGGGATGTCGCTCGGGCGCATGGCGTTCCATTTCCACGACACCCGCGGGACGGCACTGGCGAACGTCGCAGCCGGCCTGGATGCGGGGGTGCGCTGTTTCGATTCGGCCGCGGGCGGGACCGGCGGCTGCCCGTATGCGCCGGGCGCGGCCGGCAATCTCGCGACCGAGGACCTCGTCTACTTCCTCGAAGCGTCCGGCTGGGAGACCGGCGTCTCGCTCGAGGGGGTCCTCGAGGCGGCCCGGTTCATCGCCGATGCGCTCGGCAAGCCGCTCTCCACGAAGGTCGGCCAGGCCGGGGGCTGGGATCGATCGTCGGGAGCGTCGATCGGCCGCGCGTGAGGCTGTGGGCCACGCCCGTGCCCGCGCGTCGCAAGGTCGGACCGGAGTCTCTGCTATCTTCCGCGCGATGGACGGCGTCGTTCTTGTCTTGAACCAGAACTACGAACCGCTCAACGTCTGTAACCTGCCTCGAGCCTTCCGTCTCCTGTTCGGCGAGAAGGCCGAAGTGATCGAGTACGACCACCAGGTGATCCGGACGCCGCGGACGGAGTTCCGCGCGCCCTCCGTCATCCGCCTACAGCACCTCATCCGCCGGCCGCGACCGCGGGTCAAGCTGTCTCGCCGCGAGGTCTTCGCCCGGGACCGGCACGTCTGCCAGTACTGCGGCCGCCAGGCGCACGACATGACGCTCGACCACGTCATGCCCCGGCATCGCGGAGGCGGGCACACCTGGGAGAACCTCGTGACCGCGTGCAAGAGCTGCAACCACCGCAAGGGCGGCAAGACCCTCGAGGAGGCACGGTTGCGGCTGCTCCGGCCGCCGTTCGAGCCCCGCAACGACATCTACTCGCTGTTCACCCCATACCTCGCCGACGAGAGCAACGAGGCGTGGCGCACGTACCTGTTCCTGGGACGGAACTGACCGCGGCGAGCCCCGAGGCCGCGATCCGGGCGGGCATCCCGGAGCCCGTGCGAGGCCTCCTCGCGACGCTCTGGGAGGCCGGACACGCCGCCTACGTCGTCGGTGGCTCCCTTCGAGACATCGTGCTTGGCCGCCCGGCCGCCGATTGGGACCTGGCATCCGACGCCCGGCCGGAGCAGGTGTTGGCGCTGCTGCCCGACGCGGTGTACGAGAACCAGTTCGGGACCGTGGCCGTGCGGCGCGGCGGTGAGGTCTACGAGGTCACGACGTTTCGCTCGGACCACGACTACGCGGACTTCAGGCGTCCGCACCGCGTGGAGTTCGGCGACACGATCGAACTCGACCTGGCGCGGCGCGACTTCACCTGCAACGCCATGGCCTGGGGTGCCCGCGCCCACGGCGCCGGGACGCCCGGGCTCGTGGATCCGTACGGCGGCGCGCCCGACATCGAGGCCCGCCTGCTCCGGGCCGTCGGGGACCCGCTTGCGAGGTTCGAGGAGGATGCGCTGCGGATGGTTCGCGCGATCCGGCTCGCGGCGACGCTCGATTTCGACGTGGAGCCCGCGACGCTCGCCGGGATCGGGGCTCGGGCCGGTCTCGTGAGCCACCTGTCGGGCGAGCGGATCGCGACCGAGCTGGACAAGCTGCTCGCCGCCGCGCGCCCATCGAGCGGTCTGCGCCTGCTGGGCGACACCGGCCTGCTGGCCGGCATCTCGGCCGAGCTGGCATCGCAGCGGGGCATCCCCCAGAACAAGGTCGCGGGAGAGGACCTGTGGGACCACACCATGCGCTCGGTTGACGCCAGCCGGGCATCGCGCCCGGTCGTGCGGTTGGCCGCGCTCGTCCACGACATCGGCAAGCCGGCGACCTTCGCCGACGGCCACTTCATCGGTCACGACACGGTGGGCGCCGACCTCGCCGCGGCGTTCCTGGAGCGACTGCGGTCGCCGCGGGCCGTTCGCGAGCGCGTCGTGCACCTCGTGCGGAACCACATGTTCAGCTACGAGCCCAACTGGTCGGACGCGGCCGTTCGCCGGTTCATCGCCAAGATGACCCTCGAGGGGACGGCGACCGAGGCGCTCGAGGAGCTATTCGACCTGCGCGCGGCCGACAACGTGGGCTCCGGGATGCCGGCCGGGGCCGGCGGCCTCGACGAGCTCCGGGCACGGGTCGCCGCGGCGCTCAAGGAGGGGGTCGTCCTCGATCGTGCCGACCTCGAGGTCGATGGTCGCGACCTGATGACCGAACTGGGCCTGGAGCCCGGCCCGCACCTCGGCCGGATCCTCGACGCATTGCTCGAGCGGGTGCAGGCCGACCCGGCCGTCAACGACCGTCCGACCCTGCTGATGCTCGCGCAGGCCATGCTGGCGGACGACGCGTGATCGAGCTCCTGCTCGAGGCCGAACGGGCGATGGAGATGGGCCGCGTCGATGCCGCCGAGACCCTCTACCGGCAGGTCGCCGGCGCAGATCCGCGCAACGCCATCGCGGTCGTCGGCCTGGCGCGGGTCGCGCTCGAGCGGGGCGACGAGCTCGGCGCCTACGTGATCGCGGGACGAGCGCTGGCCATCGACCCCGAGAACTCGGCGGCGCAGCGCATGGCATCTCGCCTCGCCGAGGTCCTGCGATACCGTGGCGAGGCGGTGCCCGACCTCGAGCCAGCTCGGCAGGGCCCGGAGGCCGCCCCGGACCACGAGTCGTCGCCGCCACCGGAAGGGCCGCGCCGCTCGCTCATCGATCGCGTCATCCGACGGCGCTGAAGGAGGCCGTTCGACCTACTGGCCTCCCGCCTGCCGTCCGGCTACGGCCGTCCGCCAGTCGATCGATCGGCGCTGGCGGACGTGCCGCACCTCGAGATCGACCTCGCGGTGCGGGGCTTCGACAGCCGCGCGATGCTCCTCGACGAATCGCGCCCCGCACGACGACGTCAAGGTGCGGGCGAGCGAACTCGACGTGGCCCTCGGGCTTGCGAGCGGCGAATAGCGCGGGCATCGGGTGCGCCGACCTGCCGGGGACCGTATCGTTCGAGCAATGACTCGCATCCTCGTCACTGGTGGTGCCGGATACGTCGGCTCGGTCTCGGTGGCGGCCTTCCTCGCGGCGGGGCACGAGGTCGTCGTGGTCGACGACCTCACGACCGGACATCGCGCGGCGGTGCCGGCCGGTGCGCGGCTCCACGCCGGGACGTATGGCGATGCAGACACGGTGGGCCGGCTCCTGGCGGACGAGCGCATCGAGGCGATCCTCCACTGCGCCGCGCGCTCGCTGGTCGGGGAGTCCATCGCGGACCCCGCGAAGTACTACCGGGACAACGTCGCCGGCGGGGTGGCGCTGCTCGAGGCGGCACGGACCGTCGGCGTCGCGAGGATCGTCTTCTCGTCCTCGGCCGCGGTCTATGGCACGCCCGACTCGACGCCGATCCCCGAGGACGCCCCCCTCCGGCCGATCAACCCGTACGGCGAGACCAAGCGGACCTTCGAGGCCGCGCTCGACTGGTACGGCCGGGCCTACGGGATCCGGGGCGTGAGCCTTCGCTACTTCAACGTCGCGGGTGCGACCGCGGAGCTCGGCGAGGACCACGATCCGGAGACGCACCTCATCCCCAACGTGCTCGCGGCCGCCGAGGGCCGAGGGCCACTGACCGTCTTCGGCGACGACTACCCCACCGCCGACGGCACGTGCGTCCGCGACTACATCCACGTGGAGGACCTCGCCGACGCACACCTGCGGGCGATCGAGGCCACCGCCCCCGGCGATCCGCGGACCGCCACCTTCCTCGCCTGCAATCTCGGGATCGGTGGCGGGTTCTCGATCCGTGAGGTCCTCGCCGCGGCCGAGCGCGCGATCGGGCGCGAGATCCCGTTCACGATCGGGCCCCGCCGCGTCGGCGACCCACCGGTGCTCGTGGCATCCGCGGCGCGTGCCGGCGAGGTGCTCGGTTGGCGGCCTGCGCACCCGTCGCTCGATGCGATGGTCAGCAGCGCGTGGGCGTGGCGCCAACGCTTCCCGGACGGCTACCCGGACTGAACCGCGTCGGGATCCGGGCCCCCGGCGCCGGGGGACTCCTCACTCCCCGCCCAGCGGTCGCTGACCGGCCAGACCAGCCACACGCCGATGAGCATCGTGACGAGCAGGCTGCCGATCGCGAGCTGGTACGCGCCGTTGCCGAGCGAGTCGATGAACAGGAACACGATCGCGCTGTACAACAGCTGGCCGATGACCTGTGAGCCCTTGCCGACCAGCCCGTACAAGCCGAAGAACTCCCCGAGTCGCGCGGGCGGCGACAGCCGGATCATGAACACGCGGTCGGCGACCTGGACGCCGCCCAGGCCACTGCCCAGGATCGCGCCGGCGAGGACGAAGATCGCGATGCCCGGGGTCGTGCCACTCAAACCGAGCGACGCGACGCCAAGCAGCAGCCCCACCACCCACGACGCGAGGACCGCGATGAGCGTCCGCTTCGGGCCGAACCGATCGACCAGCCAGCCCCACGCGAAGCTCGCCACGATGGCCACGACCGTCAGCAGGACCGAGGTGATGAGCCACTGCCCCTGGGTGAGTCCCACGGCTTTCACGGCCACGACGCTCATCACGACGATCAGCGTGTTGACCGCGTCGCTGTAGAAGAACCGGCCGAGGAGGAAGCGCAACAACCCAGGCACGGTCCGAGCGTGATCGATCGTGACCCGGACCTGTGCCAGCGATGACGTGATGTCGCTGATCCGCACCCGGGACGCCGTCGCGCCGATCGGGTCGCGCACGACGAGGAAGATCGGCACCGCGAAGACGGCGAACAGGACCCCGGCGATCTGGAAGATGGGGTCAGGGATCTCGGTGATGCCCAGCAGGATCAGCGTGAGCGCTGCGAAGATCGTCCCCATGTAGCCGACCCCGACGCCGATCCCCGATAGCTTGCCGCGGGTCTCCGGGTAGCTGACCGCAGACAGGGTCGCGTCGTAGTAGATGAGCGCGGCTTGGTACCCGAAGTTCGCGATCGTGAACAGCAGCGCCCCGAGGAGCGCGGGCGACGGCCCGATGAGCACGGTCGGGACGATCGTCAGGACCGTGAAGAAGAGCAGGAACGGAAGGCGCCGGCCACCGCGGTCGCTGAGCGCCCCGAGGATCGGCGAGACCAGCGCATTGAGCCCGACGCTGGTGGCGATCGCCAGGCCCTGGACGAGCTGGCCCGGGCCCTGCCCGAACCGACTGTCATCGGTCAGCCACAGGCCGATCGCCGTCGACACGATCGCGTAGCTGAAGATCGTGTTCGCGAAGTCGTAGAGGGACCAGGCGATCGGGACCGCCGCCCGGCCGCTGGGCGTGAGGCCGGCCAGGCCACCCTGCCGCCCGATGCGCGGCGCGTCGGCGTCGGACGCAGGCCCGCGGTGCGGGGCGTCGCTGGTCACTGGCGGATGATAATCGGGACACGGCGGCCGTTGTCAGGGTTGCGGCCGTTGTCGGCCTGCGGCCGCTGACGACCGCTAGGATGACCCGATGACCGTCATGACCGTCGTCCATGACCTGCGGCCGCAGCGGTTCGGCTCCCGCCATCCGAACGCGGTGCGCGACCCGATCGTCGAACCGATGTGGACCGGCGTCCGGGTACTGGCAGCCTTCGAGCGCTCGGGCGTCGACGGCGGCTCGGCAACCCTTCTGAAGGACGAGCGCGGGAACCGCGTCGAGGGTCACGAGGCCATCGAGGGGGCCCTCCTCGCGGCCGCCGGCGCCAACGCCCTCATCGTCGACGCGTGCCTCACCAAGCAGATGGCCCACGATGGCAGCGGCGTGTACACCGGCATCGAGACACAGATCCCGACCGGCAGGTTGATCGTCCAGTCGATGGTCGGCGTCCGGCGCAACCGAGCGGCCGAGACCGTCGAGCGACGCGAGCAGACGCGACAGGCACAGACCTTCGAACCGACCGACACGGTCACCCTGGTGGCGACCGACCTCCTCTGGCTCGACGACGAGTCCTTGCTCGACGTCCCACTGCTCGAGCGCAAGCGCCTGCTGGAGGCGGTGCTCGACGAGTCCGACATGATCCGACGGGGGCTGTACGTCCGACCACCGATCGAGAGCTGGGTCGGCTCGTGGCGGGCCCTCGGCTTCGCCGAGCTCACCTTCAAGGCCGCCAACAGTCGATACCGGCCAGGTACCGCCACGGACGACTGGTCGGTCGCCCCGATGCCGCGCCGCTGACACCGTCCGTGTGGCACGCCACGGAGCGGGATGGTACGGTGGGCTCGTGCCCCAGACCGCTCTGACGACGGCCATCCGCGACGAGATCTCGCGACTCGGCCGGGCCGACATCATGGTCGGCATCCCGAGCTTCAAGAACGCGGCAACCATCGGCTACGTGGTGCGCGCCGCCCAGGCCGGCCTGGTCCAGTACTTCCCGGACCTCCAGCCGGTCGTGGTCAACTCGGACGCAGGCTCGCCCGACGGCACGGGCCGGGTCGTCGTCGAGACCGAGCCGCCCGACTACGTGGAACAGATCCTCCTCGTCCGGCCGAACCACAAGCTGCAACGCGTCAGCCTGACCTATCCGGAGATCGATGGCGTCGGCGGGAAGGGCGCGGCCCTGCGCACCATCTTCGAGATGGCGGCCGCGCTCGATGTCGAGGCCCTCGTCGTCGTCGACAGCGACCTGCGGAGCATCGTCCCCGAGTGGATCGAGCTCCTGGCCGGGCCCATCCTCAAGGGCGGCTACGACTTCGTCGCGCCGCTCTACGCTCGGTACAAGTACGACGGAACGATCACCAACACGGTCACCTATCCGTTGACCCGGGCGCTGTACGGCCATCGCATCCGCCAACCGATCGGTGGGGACTTCGGCGTGTCCGGCGACCTCGTCCGCCACTACCTCGAGCTCGACGACTGGACGCCCGAGATCAGCCGGTTCGGCATCGACATCTGGATGACCGTCTCGGCGCTGACCGGTGGTTTCGCCGTCTGCCAGACCCGCCTCGGCGCGAAGATCCACGACCCCAAGGACCCCGGCTCGGATCTCGGACCGATGTTCCGACAGGTGGTGGGCACGATCCTGCGGTTGGCCGACCGATACGCCGACCAGTGGCTGACGATCCGTGG
Organism: uncultured Chloroflexia bacterium; assembly: GCA_963764515.1. Lineage (GTDB taxonomy): Bacteria > Chloroflexota > Limnocylindria > Limnocylindrales > CSP1-4 > SPCO01. The sequence continues at coordinate 1,052,891 of CAVXSS010000001.1, forward strand.
CAGCCACGACGTACCGGCATACGGGTTCGAACGCATCATCGACCCGCCACCGCTCGAGGTGAACACGCTCCGGCTCCTGTCCGAGTTCCATGTGGGCTCGCTGACGCTCGCCGACACGTGGCGGGTCATGCTGGCCCCGGCAACTGCGGCCACGGTCCTCGAGCTGGCGGCCGAGGCGGGCGATCTGGCCGATGTCGCGCGCACGAAGCTCGGCATCGGTGGGGACGTGGCGTCAACCACCGCCAGCACGCTCGAGATGGCCGAGGCGGCCAGCTCGTTCCATTTCCCCGACGACGTCTGGGCGCGGGTCGTCTACGACTTGGTGGTGGCCGCCCGCGACGCGATCTCGACCACGACGACGGGCCCGTCGCTGGAAACCCTCGTCGCGGCGCTGGTCCCGATCTACTTCGGACGCGTCGGCAGCTTCGTCATCGAGAACCGGCACATCCCGACCGACGCTGCCGAAGAGCGGGTCGAGCGCCAGGCGCGGGAGTTCGAGCTCCTGAAGCCGTACCTCGTCGACCGGTGGGAGGCCGCCGCCCGATGACCGGTCGTCGATGACCAGCCGACCGCCGCTTCCCGTGCGGATCCTCATCCCGGTCGCGAATCCGATGACGGCCGAGGAGCTGATCCGGCTCGGCGCGGCGATGCTCGACCGCAAGCACGGGGAGATCTCAGCACTCGGCATCGTCGAGGTGCCGGAGGGGATGGCCCTGTCTGAAGGCGCTACCCGCGCCCGCCACGCCCGGCGGCTGCTCCAGCGCGTGCTGGACTACGCCCCTGACGGCACGACGATCCATCCCATCGTGCGCATCGGGCGGCACGCGGCCGAGGGAATCGTCGAGGCTACGGCCGAGCAGGAAGCCGACCTCATCATCTTTGGCTGGGGCGGTCGCACCGCGGGTGCTCGCGACAGGACCGGCACGACGGTCTTCTCACCGACGATCGACGAGGTCGTTCGCGAGGCGCCGTGCGACATCGCCGTGGTCAAGCAGCGTGGCGCGAAGGAGATCAAGCGCATCCTCGTCCCGGTCCGTGGTGGCCCTCACGCCGAGCTCGCGGTCCGGTATGCCGATGCGATCGCCGGCTACCACGATGCCACCGTCGTCGTCCTCCACCTCGTTCCGCCCGGCATCACGCTCGCGGTGCGGGCCCAGGCGGAGCGGGCGCTCGCGTCGTTCATGAAGCAGCACCTGCACGGCCACGGCGAGGCCATCCTCCGCGAGGCCCCCAACGTCCGAAACGCGATCCTGCGCGAGGCCGACAAGGCGGATCTCGTCGTCATGGGTGCATCGGCCGCACCGGCCGGCTCGGACGGGGAGAGCCATCTGTTCGGCGCGTTGCCCGAGGCCGTCGCCGCACGGGCGAAACCGTCGGTGATCGTGGTCCGGACGCGGGAGACGATCGCCCGCAGCACCTTCGACCAGCTGGCCGCGCGGGCCGAGACCCTCGCTGCGGCCGACCGAGCCGCCGAGGAGGCCCGGGCCGTCCCGGTCCGGGTCGAGCGCTGGTTCGGCGAGTCGAACTTCCACCACTCCGAGTTCGCGGATCTGCGCCGCCTCGTGACCCTCAAGGAGAAGCAGCATCTGACGGTCAGCCTCGTGCTCCCCACGCTCGACGAGGAAGAGACGATCGGACCGATCGTCCGCCGGGCCATCCGCGAGATGGTCGGCCGCGTCCCGCTGCTCGACGAGGTCCTGGTCATCGATTCCGCATCCACCGACCGGACGCGCGAGATCGCCGAGTCCGAGGGCGCTCGTGTCGTCCAGCACCACGACGTCCTGCCGCGATACGGCTCGTTCAAGGGGAAGGGCGAGGCGCTCTGGAAGTCGCTCTATGAGACCAGTGGCGACATCGTCATCTGGGCCGACACCGACGTGAAGAACTGGCACCCGCGGATGGTCTACGGGACGCTTGGCCCGCTCCTCCATGAGCCTCGCCTCCAGTACGTGAAGGGCTACTACCAGCGGCCCATCGTGGAGGGTGGGGTACTCAAGGAGGGCGGCGGCGGCCGGGTGACCGAGCTCGTCGCACGGCCCCTGATCAACCTGTTCTTTCCGGAGCTCTCGGGGATGATCCAACCGCTCGCCGGGGAATACGCCGGTCGGCGGTCGCTGCTCGAGGGCATCCCGTTCTTCACCGGGTATGCCGTGGAGATCGGGCACCTCATCGACGCCGCGGAGCGTGTCGGCATCGAAGGGCTGGGGCAGGTGGACCTCGAGCGGCGCGTGCACCGCAACCAGGAGCTCGAGGGGCTTTCACGGATGTCGTTCGTGATCCTCCAGGCCGTCATGCGGCGTCTCGAGGAGCGTCGCAAGGCCCGTCTGTTCGCGGAGATGGGCTCGACGATGAAGCTGCCACGCTCCGGTCACGGCCGGCTGTCCCTCGAGGTCATCGAGCTGGCCGACCAGGAGCGCCCACCGATGATCCGGATCCCGGAGTACCTGGAGCGGCGGCGAGTAGCGGGTGCCGATTCGGCCGTCGAGCCGACCCCCAGGTAGTACGTTCCGCCCCGCGATACGACTCCCCGTCGTCTGTCCCGGACTCCGCGTCCGACACGTGCCCACCATCGAGCGGACACGAGGCGCCGCCACCTCGCGCCGACGCTTGGCATGCACCCCGATCCATCGTCCAGCGCCACGTTCGGCCCCGATGTCATCCCGATGGCGCCAAGATACGGCTGTGAGTCTTAGCGGCGGACCCATCGATCAGCGCGACCACGTCGACGCGGCTCGCAAGCCGACCATCGAGCGTCTTGACCTCGAGGGGTACCTCGCCGCGATCCCCGCCCTGGCCCAGCTCCTCCAGGATGCTGTCGAGAGCGGGGCGTCGGTCAACTTCCTCGCGGGAGTCAGTGCAGATGAAGCCGCGGCGTGGTGGCACGGTCGAACCCCGCAGATCGAGGACGGCACGACGACGGCGTTCGTGGCGGTCACTCCGGCCGGGAAGCTTGTCGGCTCCACGCTCCTGATCCGAGCCACCCAGCCGAACGCCCCGCACCGGGCAGAGATCGGCAAGGTCCTCGTCCACCGCGCGGCCAGGCGGCGGGGCCTCGGCCGCGCGCTCATGGAGGCCGCCGAGACGCTCGCATGCGACGAGGGCCGTTGGCTGCTCATCCTCGACACGCATACTGGCAGCGAGGCCGAAGCCATGTACGTGGCGCTGGGATGGCAGCGGGCGGGCGTCATCCCGAACCACTCCCTGACGGCCGCCGGCCGGCTCAATCCGGCGACGTACTTCTGGAAGGACCTGCGATGAGCGGCGGCGACCCGCGGACCATCCTGATCGCACCCAATTCGTTCAAGGGCTCGCTCACGTCCGTCCAGGTCGCGCGTGCCCTGGCCGACGGCTGGACTCGCGCCCGCCCTGGTGACGAGATCATCCTGACCCCACTTGCCGACGGCGGCGAAGGCACCTTGGAGGCCGTGGCGGCGGCCGGCGGATGGAACTGGCAGGCGGCGGCCGTCCGCGATCCACTCGGACGACCGATCACGGCGCGCTGGCTTCGATCGGACGACGGGGCGCGAGCCGTCATCGAGATGGCCGAGGCCTCGGGCTTGTCGCGGCTCCACGCAGGCGAACGTGACCCGATCGGGGCCTCGACTGCCGGGACGGGGGACCTCATCCGGGCGGCCCTCGACTCGGGGGTTCGCTCGATCGTCATGGGCATCGGCGGCAGCGCCACCACCGATGGCGGCCGAGGCATGCTCGAGGCGCTTGAGGATGCGGACCGACGGCAACTGGCCGCGACCACCCTCCAGGTGGCGTGCGACGTCTCGAATCCGCTCCTTGGCCCGACCGGCGCGGCGGCGACCTACGGGCCGCAGAAAGGCGCGACCCCAGACGACGTCACGACCCTCGACGAGCGACTCGCGCGATGGGCGGACGAACTCGACAACCGGACCGGTCGCCATGAGCGCGACACCCCGGGTGCGGGTGCGGCCGGCGGCCTCGGTTACGCGTTCCTCACGACACAGGATCGATTCGGCTCGTTCGCCCTTCGTCCCGGAGTTGAGCTGGTCATGGAGGCGACCGGTTTCGCCGACAGGCTCACACGGGCGGACCTCGTCATCACGGGCGAAGGTCGGATCGACGCGCAGACCGCGTTCGGCAAGACCGCCCTCGGGGTGGCCAGTCGCGCCAACGACGCCGGCGTCGGGTGCATCGCCGTCGGAGGAGGCGTGGAGCCCGGAGGTATCCACGCGCTCGCGGCGGTGGGCGCCGTCGTCGTGCCGGTGACGGAGCATCCGCAGACCGTCGCGGAGGCGATGGCCGCCGGGACTGCTCCGCTGGAACGCTGCGGCGAACGTCTCGCCCGCCTGGTCAGCATCGGGGAAGGCCGTATCGAGCGATGAGCCCGCTCCGTCGACCCGCACAGCCATGACCCGGTCGAAGCCCCGCCCGAAGAAGCGTCGCTTCTCCGATCCCGGACGAACCTACGCGAAGCGCCTCGAGCGCTATCGACCCGGACTCGTCACCTACATCCTGGACGGCCTCGCGAGCATCTACGGTCGCCAGGTCTGGGAACGTCGCCTCGACCCGACCAGCGAGCTGATCCTGACGATCCTCACCCAGAACAGCGCGGACACGAACGCCGAGGTCGCATTCGAGCGACTCCGCGCGGCGTATCCCTCGGGCCTTCCACCCGAGGTGCACAAGCCGGGCATCGGCTGGGGCGGCGTCGGGCTCAGCGAGGGATCGCCGCCGGACTGGGCCGCGATCGAGAGCGCTCCACTATCCGAGCTGGTCGAGGTCATCCGGCCTGGCGGCCTCGCCAACCAGAAGGCGCCGCGGATCCAGGCCACGCTGCGGTTCGTCCGCGAGGAGCGGGGCGACTACTCCCTGGAGTTCCTGGCCGACATGGCGGCCATCGACGCCCGCGATTGGCTGACCCGGATCGACGGGATCGGCAAGAAGACCGCGTCAGTCCTGCTGCTGTTCTGTTTCGGCCTCCCGCTCATGCCGGTCGACCGCCACGTGGAGCGCGTCTCGAAACGCATCGGCCTCATCCCGGCCAAGACGACCGCCGACGCCGCGCACGACCTGTTTCTCGCCATGCTCGAACGCGACCAGATGTACGAAGCGCACGTGAACCTCATCCATCACGGCAGGGTCATCTGCCACGCACGCCGGCCGGAATGCGGTCGCTGCTCGGTCCGGGAGCGTTGCCGATTCGTCGATTCGAAGGCTCCCTGAGGCCCGTTCATGGGGGTCCGGTGGGGATAGGTGCGGGAAAGTGCGGTGCGTCCCGCCAACACCGCCTCCCGGACCGGTACCTTTGCCGGTACCTCTGAAAGGTAGCGGGCAAGCCTGCGGTGCGGTACTCATTGGATACATGTCGAAGACTTCGGGGATCTCGTTCTTTCGACGGCCGTCCGATGACGCCACCGAGCGGGTGGCTGACGGGGCCGGTCGCGCCCGCCTCTCCAGGCGATCCGGGCGCGGTCAGACGCTGGTCGAATTCTCCCTCGTCTTTCCGTTCTTCCTCATCCTGCTCTTCTCGGTCATCGAGTTCGCCTTCGCGCTGAACGCGCTGCTGTCGATCGATTTCGCCACGCGCGAAGCCGCACTCGCGGCGGCCGAGGCCGGCAACGAGCCGACCGCCGACTGCTCGATCCTTCGAGCCATCGAGCGCAGCGTGCAGCCGCCCGCCGACGACCGCCAGCTCACCCAGGTCCGGATCTTCAAGTCGACGGCCAACGGCGATCCCGTGGCCCCGCCGCGGCAGATGGTGTACGTGCGCGACGGCGGAGGCCTTCCCTGTCCGCTGCCCAGTGACACCGGTGCCACGCTGCCGTACTCGTACGTGTCCGGCACCTACACCTCCGACACACGGTGCAACACCCTGGCCGGCTGCGGATTCGGATCCACGACCGTCGACACGATCGGCGTCGAGGCGACCTACGACTACCGCTGGCACACCCCGCTGCCGACCCTGTGGCCGCAATCGGGCCATGGCTACGTCATGACCAAGGGCAACGCCATGCGCATGGAGCCGGTCCAGTGACGCACCGGCGGGTCCCGCGCACCCAAGGCCGTGACCGGAAACGAGGCCAGGGCCTGGTCGAATACGCGATGACGGTCCCGGTCTTCCTATTGATCCTACTGGGGATGCTCGAGTTCGGGTTCGCCTTCTCGCACCACCTGACGATGGAGTACTCGACGCGCGAAGGTGCCCGCACGGGCGCCTCGCTCGCGAACGGATCGGACCAGGTCGACTGCAACATCGTCGACGACCAGGTCGTCGCGGCCGTCCAGCGCGTCCTGACCGGCGCGGGCTCGCAGGTATCGCTGGCTCGGGTCGGTGAGATCCACATCTACCGCGCCGGAACCAACGGCGAGGAGCTCAGCCCCGTGAACATCTGGAGGCCCGGGGGCGGCCCGACCGTCGACGGCGTCGCGCTGCAGTTCAGGAACATCTCGTCTGGCTGGAACGCCTGCAGCCGCAAGAACACGACGGTCAGCAGCTCCGACCGGGTCGACTCGATCGGGGTCTCCATCACCTACGACTACGACTTCGTCACGCCGCTCGGCAGCCTCATGGGCATCGTCGGCACGGCCAAGCTGCACATGACCGACCGAACGGTCATGTCCCTCAACCCCGACTGAGCCGACGACCGACCGATGCACGACCGACCGATGCCCACCGACCCTGCGAGGACCGCCATGACCGGAACGTCCGCCCAGACCGCCAGGAACGAGATGACGGCCCCAGGAACGAGCGCCACGGACCCGCGCAAGCGCGGCCGGGGCCAGATCGTCGTCATCTTCGCGGGCGCCCTGCTTCTGCTCATGATGATGACGGCGCTCGTCGTCGACGTGTCCTGGTACTGGGTCAACTCGCTGCGCGTGCAGCGGGCCGCCGACGCGGCCGCCCTGGCCGGTGCGGTGATGCTGCCGAACAAGGTGTCGGATGCCTACACCCTCGCCAGGGAGGAGGCCAAGAAGAACGGCTACCCGATCGGTGGCGGGGTCTCGGTCACGCCGCTCCAGGATCCCAACAACGACCGGCGCCTGAACGTGACCATCCATGCCCCGATCGGCACGTTCTTCATGCGCGTCCTCGGCATCGACTCGATCGGGGTCACGCGGACGTCGAAGGCCGAGTTCACCTTGCCCGTCCCGATGGGCAGCCCGCAGAACTACTACGGCGTCGGGTTCTACGAGGGCCGGGTCTCCACCACGACGAACATCCCCGACAACACGGGCTGGCTGCCCGCCGCCACGGTGGTCAGCGGCGGCCAGTGGAGCAACCCGAACAGGGCCTTCGTCAACGACAATCAGTACGCCACCGAGTCCACGACCAACGAGTCCCAACGGTGGTCCTTCAACAACATCCAGGGGAGCATCCCGAACAACGGGACGCTGGTCATCGATGGCCTCGAAGTGCGCCTGACGGACACCAGCCTGACCGGGACGGGCGCCGACACGGACTGCAAGTTGGTCGTTGAGACGTCCTGGAACGGCGGCACCAGCTGGTCGGCCAATGTCCAGAGCCCCCCATTGTGGGTCGACCCGAACCATGACCAGACCGTCGGCAGCAACGCCAGCACGGCGGACTGGGGCGGCCACAACTGGGTCCGTGGTGACTTCGCGACCGGGAACTTCCAGGTCCGCCTGACCTGGAAGGACGGGGTCAGCGGATGTGCGTCGACCCAGAGCGTCCAGTTGGACCTGCTCGAGGTTCGTGTCCAGTTCCACACCACCACGACGTCGTGGGTCACCCAGACTCTGAACGTGCCGGACCCGAGCGGCGGCACGCTGGCCCCGCAGGGCTTCTGGGGCGCGATCTTCACCTCCGGCGGCTGGCGCGAGAACGGAGACCGATATGCCCCCTCGCACATCGGCGGCGGGCTGGGCGTACCGTCAGGCAATGCCAATCCCGACTACGACTCGGGCGGCTACGACTACATCGTCGAGGTGGGACCAGGCGGTGAGGTCCGGCTGTTCGATCCGATGTTCTGCGCGACCGGCGACAACGGCCACGGCGGCTCCTTCGGGGCCGGCGACCACTGGACCAGCCCCGGCAACATCGCGCCGGTCGCGGTCACCTACCGGCTGTACGACACCAGGGGCACGGTCGCCAATCCAGGCGATGATGGTCCCCCGATCGACACGCTCACCGAGAACCCGCTGGGCAAGACCATGGGCGACTTCAGCGGAAGGTTCGGAACCCCGGGCAACAACGCGGACGCGAACCGCGCGGACTGCGCGGACAATCCGCACCACAATCAATGGGTCCAGATCGCATCCGGGCTTACCGCCGGCTTCTATCGACTGAACGTCAATACCAGCCTGGACGCGGCCAACCTCAACACGGGCGCCGAGAACCTCTTCTCCATCTGGGTCACGGCGGGCAGCGGCAACGCCCGCGTCTATGGCAGCGGCCGGATGGCGGCGTACACCAACCTCGATGCCGGCAACCAGACCTTCTATTTCTCGCAGATCGAGAAGGTCCACGCGGGCAAGCAGCTCGAGATCCAGTTGTTCGACCCCGGCGAATCGTCGGGCAACGCGTTCCTGCGCTTCCTCAGCCCGGACGGCAACAACTACCACTACGCCACGTTCGACTGGGTGTCCGATGACGGACGGCACCAGGAAGGCGTGACCTCGCTCCAGACCGCCATCAATGGGGCGGCGCAGTTCAACAACCACCTCGTGACGATCACGATCGACCTGCCGAGCGACTACGGAGCGGCCGGCCTCAACCCCCCCGGTGACATCACCGACGAGGACGGCTGGTGGCGGATCGAATACAACGTCAACGCCGCCAACGACACGACCACCTGGGGGGTCACGATCCGAGGCAACCCCGTCCACCTCGTCCTGCCCTAAGCGAACCGTCCGGGCGGATACGCCCGGTCGGGAGGCTCGGCGTCCGACGCCAGGCCCCGACCGGGCGTCATCGCGTCAGCCCCTGACACCGTGCCCGCCCGTGGTGCGCCACGCCAACGAAATCGGGCCGAAGCGCCGACCTGCAAGGTCCCGGGCAAGGTGCCGCGCAGTACGTTTGCCGTCCTATCCGACCAGTACTTTCGTCCCGCTCCACAAGCGCAGTCATTCGAGCGACGACGCCGGGTCGATAGGTTGAAGGGGGCCTATCCGAGATGCGTGCGATCGAACGCCTGAGACGAGGATCCGTCCGAGCCGGCGACGGGAACCAGCCGAGCCAGCGAACGCCCGAGGACCACCACGAACCGACACGTCCCAGGGTCCGGGTCAGGCGCCGCCGCGAAGGCCAATCCCTGGTCGAGTTCGCCGTGACCCTTCCGATCTTCCTGCTGCTCCTGGCCGGCATCCTCGACTTCGGCCTGGGGCTGTACTCGCAGATGACGGTCATCAATGCCGCCCGCGAAGGGGCGCGCCTCGGCATCGTCGATGCCGGGAACGTCACCGCGATCGAGCAACGCGTGGAGGCGATGTCCGGTGGCCTCGATCAGTCGAAGCTGGTGGTCACCACGTCCTGCCTGCGCCCGGCCGGCTCGTCGTTCGTCACGTGCGCCTCGCCGCAGTACCAGTCGGGCGACGCGGTCGTCGTCCGGGTCGATTACCGGTATCGGATGCTCTGGCCGCTGGCCTTCGGGACGAGCCTCGACCTGTCGTCGACCGTCCAGATGCGGATCGAGTAGGCAGGACCATGAAGCGCCTGACCACCCCGAGTCCGTTCGTCATGTCGAAGCCCGCTCGCGAGCCGAAGCGCGAGCAGGGTCAGATCCTCGTCCTGTTCGTCCTCGTGATCGTCGTCATCCTGGGCGCCACGGCCCTGGTGGTCGACGTCGGCGTCTTGCGGAACGCCAACCAGAACCTGTGGAACGCCCTCGACGCCGGCGCCCTCGCGGGGGCGTCGCAGCTCCCCGCGGACGCGTCCAATGCGAGCGCCCTTGCACTGCAGTACGGCAACAGGAACTATCCAGGCGGCCTGCCCGCGGGCGTGACCGTGAGCTTCCGCTGCGTCGTCGGCAGCGTGAGCGGTGCTCCGCGCGTGACCGATGTCCCGGCGGTGTGCGATCCAGGCTCGAACGGCCTGGCATCGCCGACCTGCAACGCCACCGTCTGCACGTTCCCGTGCGTGCCCGACGAAGGCGATACCTGCAACACGATCGTCCTCGAAGGCACGGCGACCGTGCCATACCGCTTCGGTCCCGCGGTCGGCGTCACGACCGGATCGACCCAGAACGTCCAGTCCGCCGCGTGCAAGGGCCCATGCGGCACGAAGCCGTCCGAGCCCGTCGATCTGATGCTGGTCGTCGACCGGACGTCGAGCATGAGCGGCGTGGACACGACGAACGCCCGTGCCGCCGCCGACGCCGTCCGCAAGGGGTACAACCCCGCGGAACAGTGGCTGGGATTCGGGATGCTCGGCCCGAGCGAGACCTCGGGATCGTGCGTGACGCATCCTGCCAGCGTCATCGGCACGGCCGCCCTGCCCACGGACCTCCGTCGATGGGTCCCGATCGGTCTGACCGGCATCGGCGCCCCGACCAACGCCAACTACGCCAGTGCGGGCAGCGCGATGGCCCAGGCGATCAGCTGCTACACGAATTCGAGTACCGGCACCGACCTGAGCGACCCGGTCACGACCGCCGCCTGGGAATTGACCCATAACGGACGGCCAGCCGGGACCGTGACCAAGGGCATCATCCTGATGTCCGACGGCCAGCCGAACAACTCGACCACGAGCGGGCCCAACTACTGCGCCCAGTCCGACGCTGCAGCGACCGCCGCCAAGGCCCAGGGCATCGAGATCTTCACGATCGGGTTCGGGCTCGACGGCAGCAACAACATCAACTGCCCCGACACGTCGGGCGCCTGGCACGGCCGGAAGGCGACCGCCCTCCTTGCGTCGATGGCCACCGCGTCCGTCGATGCCGGCTGCCCAGGCACCTCGAATGACGATGGGGATCACTTCTTCTGCGTGCCGAAGACGGCGGGCGCGAGCACCAACCTGACCGAGCTGTTCAAGCAGGCGGCGAACGCGCTGGTCGGCGGGACGAAGCTCATCCATCTGCCGTGACCAGCTCGACCGTGACCTGAACGGCTCAGGTGGTGCGGTACGACAACGAAACGTCGACGAGGGGCGATCTGCAATGTGCCGGGCAAGGTGCCATGCGGTACTTTTGTCGTCCGATGAAACCAGTACTTTCGTACCACTCCGCCCGCCGTTCTCGCCGCCGACGGCGAACCCGCGGCCAGTCCCTGGTCGAGTTCGCCATCGTCCTGCCGATCTTCCTCCTGATCCTGTCCGGGATCCTGGACTTCGGCTTCCTCCTCTACTCCCGGATGACGGTCATCAGTGCGACCCGCGAAGGGGCCAGGGTCGCCATCGACGCTCCGAAGACCAGCACCGATCCATCGACGCAAGCGACGCTGCAGGCGCGTATCCCGGACCTCGTCCGGACGCGTGTCACGGACGCGGCCGCCGGTGGGCTGAACATCTCCGCCCTCAGCACCCAGGTCACCTGCGTCGACAAGGCCGCAGGATCCTGCGCCTTCAACGGGAGCGCCGAGCCCGGCAATTCCGTCAAGGTCACGGTCAGCTACCAGTACCGCTCCTTCTTCCCGTTGCTGTTCGGGCAGAGCTTCGAGATGAGCTCCACCGTCCAGATGGTCCTCGAGTAGCGACCAGCGGGCTATCGACGACCACCGTGAGGGACAGACCTTGCTTCGACTGAGGCGACACCAGCGCGAGCGTGAACGCGGACAGATCATCGTCCTGTTCGCCCTGGTCCTGGTCGTGATCCTGGCCTTCTCGGCCCTGGTCATCGACGTTGGGCTGCTGCGCAACAACCGCGGCACCCTCGTCAACGCGATGGATGCGGGAGCGCTCGCGGGTGGGACCCTGCTCCCGATCGACGGCTCTGCCGCGAACGGGCAAGGCGCGATCAACGCTGCGGCCATCAGGGCCCTGATCATCAAGACCGTGTCCGCGACCTACCCCGGTCTGGCGGAGGGCAGCGACTATCACATCACCTACCGATGCCTGATCGGCGCGGATCCGGCCACAGGGGCACCGCTCATCTCGCGTGACATCCCCATCGTCTGCGACCCGCATTTCTCGCTCCGGCACACGCCGCGTACCAGCGACTTCATCGGCGCCGGCTCGACGCGCAACTCGTCCTGCGACCCCGCGACCGGCGACAAGTGCAACGTCGTCCAGCTGTCAGGCGCCATCACCACCCAGTTCTCGTTCGGCCGCGCCGTCGGCGTCGACAGCGGGTCCACGGGCTCCATCGTGTCGGCCGCGTGCAACGGCCCGTGCGGCGAGGCCCCGTTCAAGCCGCTGGACCTCGTCCTCGTCATCGACCGGACCGGGAGCATGAGCGGCGATGAACGGAACCTCCGCGACGCCGCCTCGGCCGTCCTGAAGATCTACAACCCCGCCATCCAGCACGTCGCGCTCGGCATGCTCGGCCCCAGCACGCTGACGAAGACGTGCGGCACGAGCCCCGGCGTCCACGCGGTCCCGCTCGACATCCTGCCGCAGCCGCAGACACAACCGCCGAACTTCCAGGACCAACGGTCGGCCTCGAACTCGAGCTCGACCAACGGCGCCACGACCCTGGTGATCAATCGGCCGTCCAATAGCGGCAACCTCAGTGGGCAGTTCCTGATCGCGGGGATCGCGGTCGACGGCACGTCCGGAATGAACGTGACCCCTCCGAACGGCTGGACGCAGATCCGACGGACGGACAACGGCAACAACGTGTCCGTGTTCAGCTACTACAAGTTCGCGGGCAACGGCGAACCCAGTACCTACCAGTGGACCATTTCACCGAGTCGGCGGGCCGCCGGCGGCATCATGCGGTACACGGGGGTCAGCACCTCGAACCCGATCGACGCGTCGAGCGGCAATACCGGCAACGGCGGGACCCAGAGCAATCTCCGGGCAAACTCGGTCACCACGACCGTCAACGACACCGCGCTGGTCGGCTTCTACGCGTCCGACACCCGTACGAGCATGAGAGACGGGAACGGCATGAACGAGGAATTCGACGTCGCCAACGGCAACAATGCCGGTCCAACCATCATGGGCGCCCAGGACACCCACGGGAATCGCGGTCCGACCGGGGACAAGAACGCGGATGCGAACAACTCGGCGCAGTGGGCCGCCCAGCTGATCGCGCTCCGACCGGTGCCGGTGGCCCCTGTCGTCCAGGAATACGGCACGGACACCACCGCGGACATGGCGAAGTGGGTGGTGGTCGGCCTGACCGGGACGGGGGGAGACGCGGTCATCAATGAGTCGTACCTGACCGGGACACAGCTGAACACGTCGAGCGGGATCGTCAAGGCGATCAACTGCGTCACCAGCTCGAACCTGTCCAGCACCGGCACGAACCTCTCCACGCCGCTCGACATGGCCCGGGTCTACCTGCAGACGCGCGGCCGCCCCGGCGTCACGCAGGGCATCATCCTCGAGACCGACGGTGCCCCGAACTACGAGAACACCGGCGACCCGCAGAACTACACGTGCGCCGCCACGCGCTCGGCCGCCGACCGGGCGAAGGCCGCGGACATCGAGATCTTCACCATCGGCTTCGGCGTCGGGAACGAGAACTGCCCCGACGGTGGCGGCTCGGCGATCAATCTCCTCGGCGGCATCGCCTCCGGGCCGATCGTGAACGGATCGAACTGCAACAAGGACGGCAACGAGAATCGCGACAATGATCACTTCTTCTGTCAACCCGCCGGATCGGACCTGACATCCGTCTTCCAGGCGGCGGCGGCGGATCTCGCCGGGATCCGGTCGCACCTCGTCCAGCCGTATCCGGCCCCGATCGTCACGGCGATCTCGCCGAACAGAGGCACGCACAACGGCGGGACGACCGTCACGATCACGGGCGACAACTTCACGGGCGCGACGAACGTCAAGTTCGGTGGCGTGAACGCCTCCTCCTTCACCGTCCTCAGTGACACCTCGATCCGAGCCACTGCCCCGGGCGGGACGACCGGCGACACGGTGGACATCCGGGTCTCGACGCCGGGCGGCTCCTCGCCCGTCACCGGCGCTGACAGGTACACGTACAGCTGAGACGCGACCCATCGCGCGCCCGATGCCAGCGAGCACCACAATTCGTGTCGAAGGGACCGCGATCACTATCAAGGGATCGGGCCACCGACTAAGCTAGCTGCCAGACCTCACCGAAGGATCGGGATCATATGACCGACGTCGAGAAGCGAGTTCGAAGCCTCGGGCCACTCAAGCTCGGCATCGTGGCGCTCGCGATCGTCGCCATGGTCGTCCCGGTCGTGGCCGTGATGGCCGCTTCCCCTGATCCGTCCACCGACACCCCCGGCAGTTCGGCTGCCCCCTCACCCAAGGCCTCGGGCTCGGGCGGGATCAAGCGCCAGGCCGCCCCGAACACCGGCCTCAAGGAACGGTGCGAACCGCGGGGCCCTGAAAGGCTTCGGCGCCGGCTCCGGGCGTGGCTTCGGTGGCGTCACCATCACCGCCATCGACGGCTCGAAGCTATCGCTCAAGACCGAGGACGGTTGGACCCGGACGATCACCGTCACCGCCGACACGGCCATCACCAAGGGCGGACAGGCCGTCAAGGTCGGCGACCTCGACGTCGGCGACAGCATCGTCTTCCGCCAGAAGCGCAACGACGATGGTACGTACAGCATCGTCGCCATCGTCGTGCCGACGCCGAAGGCGGCCGGTGAGGTGACCGCGGTAACCGCCTCCAGCCTGACCCTGAAGGAACGCGGCGGCCAGACGCGGACGATCACCCTGAACGGCTCGACGGCCTACCAGCTGGGCCAAACGAAGGGCGCGAGGTCCGACGTCAAGGTCGGCTCCCGCGTCGTCGTCGAGGGCAGCGTCAGCGGCGACACGTTCACGGCCCTGACCGTTCACATCGCGCTCTCGACCGCATCGGGCGAGGTGACCGCGAAGTCCGCGACATCCGTGACGCTCAAGGGCCGGAACGGCAAGACCGTCGTCGTCCACGTCGGGTCGTCGACCGTGTTCAAGGTCCAGGGCAAGGACACCGCGACCCTCGCCGACATCGCCGTCGGCGACCGAGTCGACGCCCAGGGCACGACCCGCGCCGATGGCTCGCTGGACGCCCTCAGCGTCCACGGCAGGGCGCCGCGCGCCAACGACTCGAAGAAGGCGCCAGCGGCCTCGACCACGCCCGGCTGATCGCTCCTACGCGGGCGCGCGACTACAATCGAGCCGATGGCCTGGAACCCGTCCGCCGATCCGTTCGCCTCCGACGCCCTCGCGACCACCGGTCGCCAGGAGGAGATCGAGCTCGTCGGCACGCACCTGCGGGTGATCGGGATGATCGCCCTCGGACGGTTCGGGCGCCTATCCGACCTCATCAACGCCTCGAGCGGGTACGTCCGTGTCCGCGATGCGCGGCTGCTCCTGCGCAACGGCGATCCGACCAACCTGGTCCTGCCCGAGATGATGATCGACAAGGACGAGATCTCGTTCATCGCGCAGCGGAACCCCGAGAACCCCGGCCAGGCGTGGGGCATCGCGGGGGCGGGTTCCGCGACCGACTTCGGGGGCGACCCGGACCTCGATCGGGCCCCCCGCCAGTTCGTCATGTTCACGCCGGGCCACACGGTCACGGGCTTCGTCCACGTGTATGGCGAGACCGACCTCGCCGGGTTCGTCGAATCGTCGGACCTGCGCTTCGTGTCCGTGGTCGATGTCACGACCCGCTCGCTCGCGGACCGCCGCGTGATCAGCCACTTCAAGTTCGTGCTCATCAACCGCACGCAGATGATCGCGGCCTCCGAGGTCGGGCGGAAGGGCGACGTCGCACCCGAGGACGTCCCCGAGCTGTAGGCTCCTCGACCGGCGTTCGGCCGCCGGGTCGCTGCTATCCTCAACCCATGCTCAGCGGCGGATCGGCGGGTGGCTATGGTGCAGCAGCGCCACGCATCCTCCTCGTCGACGACGACCCCGACCTGCTGGTCCTGCTCGCCGACCAGTTGCGTGCCGACGGCTACGAGGTCACGACGGCCCGGGATGGGGTCGAGGCCTCTCGGCGACTCGAGACGGCCTGGCCGGACCTCCTCATCATCGACATGATGATGCCGCGCCGGGACGGCCTGTCGCTGGCTCGCGAGATCAAGGGCATCGCAGACCTTCCGATCATCGTCCTCTCGGCGATCGATGCGGCCGACTCGAAGGCGGACCTGCTCGACGAGGTTGCCGAGGACTACGTCACCAAGCCGTATCACTACCCGGAGCTGCGGGCCAGGATCAACCGCGTCCTGCGCCGCCTCGGGGACAAGGTCCCGCGCCGCAGCCTCATCCTGGGTCCGAACCTGACCCTCGACCTCCACCGACGCGAGGCGACCGTCGCCGGCAGCGCGGTCAAGCTGACCCCGACCGAATCCAGGCTGCTGTATGCATTGGCCGCAAACCTGGGCAAGACGGTTTCCACCGACACGCTGCTGGTTCGCGGCTGGGCGGAGACGGAGGACGCCGACCCCTCCTACGTCTGGGTGACGATGCGGCGGTTGCGCCAGAAGCTGGAGGAGGACCCCAACCGGCCGATCCACCTGCTGACCGTCCGCGGCGTCGGCTATCGGCTGGTGGCGGCGACATCGTCGCGGCCCGGCGCTCCGGTCACGAGCGGGGGTGGCTGACGACCGTGATCGACGACGCGGCCGACGAGGCCCGCGGATCCACCACCCTGTCGTCCGCGGCGGACGGGGAGGGTGGCCTCCGCTTCGGGTTTCGCACCCGCCTGACGATCGCGCTCATCGCCGCCGCGATCCTGCCGCTTGCGGGCTTCGGGTTCCTGCTCCTCATCATCGGCGACGGCAACGGGCCGTTGAACCCGACCGTCGGCCGCCTCCTGCTGTTCGCACTCGCGATCGTCGTGACGCTGGCCATCATCACCTCGTACCTGCTTGTGGCCGACCTCATCGCCCCGCTCCGGGCGATCGCCGCCGCCGTCGACCGGGTCTCGGCGGGCGACCTGTCCACCCCGATCCGCGTGGTCGGCGACGACGAACTCGCCCAGCTGGCGGAGAGCCACAATCGGCTCGCATCGGACCTGGAACGACGCAACCGGGAGCTCGGGCGGATCCTGGCCGCCATCGAGGCGGTGTCGCCTCGAGACGGCGTCGAATTCCTGGTCACGCGCGCGGCCGAGGACGCGAAGGTCGCGTTCGGGATGATCGATGCGGCGATCTACCTGGGCAGGCCGTCGGCCATCCCGATCGAGGAGACCGTCCCCGGTGAGTCCCGCCCGATGCGCGCGGTCCTGCGCGCGGGCAGCGACGAACTCGGGGTGCTGTTCGGCCGGCTGCCGGCCACGCGTCGCTGGGAACGAGCCGACCAGGACCTGCTGGACCTGCTCGCCAACAACGTGGCGATCGCCGTGCGCAACGCCCAGTTGTTCGCGCAGGTCGAGGCGCAGAACGCCCAGTTGCTCGAGCTCGATGCCGCGAAGGACGAGTTCCTGCGCGGCGTGAGCCACAATCTCCAGACCCCGTTGACCAGCATCCGGGCGCACGCTGACAAGCTGGGGAGCGAGCGTCCGGATCGGCGCCTCGGGATCATCACGGAGCAGTCGGAGCGACTGTCGCGCATGGTCCGGCAGCTCCTCACGGTCACCCGGCTCGAGTCGGGGACCTTCCACCCTCGAACGGAGGTCGTCGCCCTCGGATCCAGGATCCGCAAGGCCTGGGAGGCGCTCGGCGTCGACGACGTTGGGTTCGCTGTCGATGACCGGACCGAAGGATGGTTGGCCATCGCGGACGCCGACCAGCTCGATCAGGTCCTCTGGGCACTCCTCGACAACGCGCTCAAGTACGGCGGTCGGAACGCGGTCGACGTCGTCGTGACATCAGAGCCCGACGAGTCGCGCCTGCGGATCACGATCACCGACCGCGGGCCCGGTGTCGCTGAGGAGGACCGCAGCCGGCTGTTCGGTCGGTTCGAGCGGGGCAGCCGCATGAACGAGCAGGGGAGCGGTCTCGGCCTGTATGTCTCGCGCGAGCTGTGTCGCGCGATGGACGGTGATCTCGTGCTGGAGCCGTCGCTCGCGGGTCGCGGGGCGGCGTTCAGCGTCTACCTGCCGGGCGAGCTCGCGACGGAGGGCTGACCCGTCGTCCCGTGCGTCCAGAGGACCCGGAACGGATCGAGCCCGACCAGGGTGCCGGCGGCGATGCCGACGATCGGCCCGACAAGGGCGTTCGCCCCCAGGACGGCCGCCAGGATGTTACCGACATACCACGCTGCGAAGAACCAGAGGACCGTGGAGAGGAGGCGCGTCTTCATGGGGTGAGCGTGGTCCGATGCAGGCCCCGCGTCAGCACCCCGTAGGTCCCATCCGCTGGAGGCAGTTGTCCTAATCAGTCGAGGCCGTACGTGTCCGGCCGGCGGTTCGCGAGGCACGGGATCTGCCGCCGCACGGTCGCGACGCGATCGATGTCCAGTTCCGCGCGGACGATCGACACCGTGTCGGGCGCCTGGGCGACGACCGTGCCCCAGGGATCGATGACCATCGAGCGACCGAATGCGGGATGCCCTGGTGGCCCGCCGATCTGGGCGGGCGCGATGACCCAGGCGCCGTTCTCGATCGCGCGGGCACGGAGCAGCGCCTCCCAGTGGTCGCGGCCGGTGCGCTCGGTGAAGTTCGCCGGCACGGCCAGGATCTCGGCACCCGCGAGGGAGAGGGTCCGGTACAGCTCCGGGAACCGCAGGTCGTAGCAGATCGACATCCCGACCACGACCCCGTCCACGTCGGCGACGACCGCCCGGTCGCCCGCGCTGACCCGCGCCGATTCGGTATCGGCCGGCCCGGCGTCCACGGCGACATCGAACAGGTGGATCTTTCGATACGTGGCGGCGATCGTCCCGTCCGGACGGATCAGCACGCTCGTGTTGTAGGGCCGTGCAGGATCGCCGGAATCCTCCGCCAGGCTCCCGACCAGGACCCAGGCACCGTGTCGCTGCGCCACCTCGGCGAAGGGTACGGTGTGTTCGCCGGGGATCGGCCGAGCAGACGCTCGGTAGCCCTCGTCGGCGCCACGGTGCTGCAGGTACTCCGGCAGGGCCACGAGTCGTGCACCGGCGGCGGCCGCCTCGGCGGCGAGGTCGGCGGCGCGGGCGATGTTCGCGGCGACATCACCGGTCGCGTCGAGTTGGACGAGGGCGACCGAGAGTCTCACGCGCCCATCGTACGGGTCAGCGGATCCCCGTGTCGTAGGTGAGCTCGACGTTGACGAGCGATCCCGCTGGCACCGTGACCGAGACGGGTGACGGTGTCCCGATCAGCCCGTCGACCCCTCGACCCTGGACGACATACTCGCCGGCCGGCAGCGCAAACGCGAACGAACCGTCGGGGAGGGTCGTCATGGTCCCGACCTCGGCGCCCGAGGCGTCACTGACCACGATGATCGCGCCGGCCACCCGACGAGGCACGCACGCTGGGTCACCGGGCTGCTCGACCGGACAGGTCGGGCCGGCGATCGCGCGCCCGCTGATCCCGGTGCCACCTGCACCGAACTGGGACGGCAGGGCTTCGGGCGGGACGGCATCGCCCCCCTCGGACAGCAGGGTCACGCCCCCGTCCGGGGTCACCGCATAGCGCCAGTCGTGGCGCTCGATGCAGCCCGACGGGCAGTCGCCCCATCCGACCTCGATGTTGACGACGAACGCTCCCACCCCCGAAGCGGGCTTCGCCTCGTACCAGGCGGACTGGCCGATGAGGTCGGGGTTCTTCGGCCCGATGCCCGCGAAGCGGGGTTCGACGGCCACGACAGCCGCCATGGCGGCCTCGGGGGTGGCGATGGGGAGGGCGGGTCCGCTCGGAGACGCGGACGGGGTTTGGGTCGATGACGCGGGTGGTGTCGACGAACCGATCCCGCTGCAGGCCGTCAGGAGCACGGCGAGGCCGACCGGGATCAGGAATGCGGCTCGAAGGTTCGACATGGCGCCGCGACGATGATGCACCCTTCCGGGTTCCACGGCTTCGAGCCGCCCGGCGCTCGGTCGAACGCCGCTCCGAGGCAGCCGGTCGGCCCGCCCGGTCCTCGCCGGCTGAGCCGGATACGCTTGCTGCATGCCCCTGAAGGTGACCTGGGAACAGGCTCTCGCCTGGCGGATGCGGCGGCATCTGCTCGATCCGGTCGGTCGGCTGCCCGTCGAGGCGGTGGTCCGCCGGCTCTGTGGTGTCCAGGCACAGGTGGCCTCGTCTGCCGAGCTTGCGGTCCGTGTCCGGCGCGAGCTCTCGCAGCCCGGCGAGGTCGCCGGCGCCCTCTCCGAGGGTCGGCTCATCAGGACCTGGGCGATGCGGGGCACGCTGCACCTGCTCACCCCCGAGGAGGGCGCGACCTTCCTCTCGCTGATGGCCGCCGGGCGGTCGTGGGAGCGACCGAGCTGGAAGCGCTACTTCGGGATGACCACGGAGCTGCTCGACGCCCTCCGCGACGCGGTCGCCGAGGCCCTTGACGGCAAGATCCTCACCCGGGACGAACTCGTGGCCGCGGTCATCGCGCGGCCTGGCCTCGAGCATGTCGGCGAAGCACTCGGCTCGGGTTGGGGCACGCTCCTGAAGCCGCTCGCCTGGCAGGGAAACCTCTGCTTCGGTCCGAGCGAGGGCGGACGCGCGACCTTCATGCGCCCAGAGGCCGCGAGCTCGCGCTGGGCGGGCGTGCCAGACCCGCAGGAGTCGGCACCGGTCGCCATCGTCGCCTATGTCGGTGCCTACGGTCCGACGACCATCGATGCGTTCGGCAAGTGGCTCGCCGGCGGCTGGTTCGGGAAGCGTCAGCACCGTGCCTGGTTCGACGCGCTCGGCGACCGGCTGAGCGAGGTCGAGGTCGACGGTGAGCGGGCCTATGTCCTGGCGGAAGACGTCGACGAGCTGGCATCGGCGAGGCCCACACCCGCGGTGCGGCTGCTACCGGGATTCGACCAGTGGGTGCTGGGGCCCGGAACGGCCGATGGGCATGTCGTGCCGGCAGAGCGGCGGCCTGCGGTCAGCAAACAGAGCGGCTGGATCGCGCCGGTCGTACTGGCGGGCGGCAAGGTGTGCGGGACGTGGGCGCTCGATGGCGATCGGGTCCGTGTCGCCTGGTTCAGGGAGGGTGGCAGATCGCCGCGCCAGGCCTTGCTGGCGGAGGTCGCGCGGCTCTCGACGATCCTCGGTCGGGACCTCGAGCCGGCTATCGCCCTCGCTTGAGCCGCCGTTCGGCGTCGCTTCGCCGATCGGTGTCGACGGCGCGCCACGACCGCGCTCATGCCACCAGGAAGTGATCTGGTGAGGTCGGCGACCGGTCTTAGTCGACCGTGGCAACGGCCCTGGCCGGATCCTCGAGGTCGGAATAGCCTGCGGCGAAGGCCCACAGGAGGTCCGAGGTGTCGGGGCCGATCATCGGCGACCCGCGCCGCAGGGCGGGCGAGGACCTCCGAGCCCTTCCGAGCCGTTCAACCGGTCTGGTCGGCGCGTTCCCACCACGCGACGGTCGCCGCCAGGCCGATCGCCGCGGTCAGGACCACGATCGCGACGCCGCCCGGCCCGACTGGCTCGACCTCGACCCCGCCGGCACCTGCCAGGATGGCGGGCACCGACCACGGGAACCAGGCGCCCCACCCGAGGACGGCCAGGATCTGGGACGCCACGATCGTTGCGACCGCCCACGCGAGCGGTGCGATGTAGCCGCGGCCGACGCCGGCAAAGAACGCCGTTCCACCCTGGAGCACGATCGTCAGGATCGCCCCGAGCGCGATTGCGACGAGCGCGTCGGCGGCTCCGGTGGCCGACCATCCGGGCAGACCGACGAGCGCACCGATCCCCAGGCCGAGGATCAGCACCCAGGACGAGATCGCCAGCGCCCAGGTGGCGATCACGATCGCCTTGGCCAACACGATCGTCCGCCGGGGTGTGGGGCTGGCGAGCAGCCCTCGGACCGTGCGGTCGGCGAACTCGCGGCCGAAGACCCAGGCCGTCAGGAACGCGAACAGGATGGCGCCGCCGACGGTCACGGCCTGACCGAGGAGGGACCAGAACGTGGGCCAGTCGGCGGTCCCGGCGGTCAGCTGTGCCTTCGCCCCGAGCAGCCCGAGCGCTCGCGCTCCCTCGGGGTCCTTGAGGATCACCATGAACAGGCCCATGACCAGTGGGGCGATCGAGAAGCCGGCGGCGACACCCCAGGGCACACGGGAGTGGCGGGCCTTGAGGAACTCGGTGCTGAGCGCGGCCCGGAGGAGACTCATGCGGCGGCGGCCCCGCCGCCCGTCAGGCGCATGAAATGGTCCTCGAGCAATTCGCGGGCGAGGGCCAGATGGGTCGGCGGCGTCCCGGCCGCCACCAGCAGGGCGGCGATCTCGTCGGGCGCCGCGAGTGCCCGGGCATCGCGCAACTCGAGTCGGGCATCGTGACCATCGATCGTCCGGATCGTCGGCGCCAGCCCGGCGGCGAGAAGGGCCCGCTCGGCGGCCCCCAGATCCCGGGCCCCGACCTCGAGGCGACGGTCGCGGTGACGTTCGAGGGCGTCACTGTCGAGCTCCTCGATGAGGCGACCCTCATGGACGATGCCGATGCGGGCCGCCAGCAGATCCACCTCGCTGAGGATGTGGCTCGACATGAAGACGGTCACGCCGCGTTCCTGGGCGAGCGCCCGAAGCAGCTCGCGGATCTCGATGACGCCCGCCGGGTCCAGGCCATTGGCCGGCTCGTCGAGGACCAGCAGCTCGGGCTCGTGGAGCAGGGCCCTGGCGAGCGCGAGGCGCTGGAGATTGCCGAGCGACAGCGTCGCCGCTCGTCGCCCGGCGTAGGGCTCGAGCGCGAGCCGCTCGATCATCCGGTCCACGGCCGAACGATCGCCCACGCCGGCCAGCCGCCGGGCGACCTCGAGGTTGTCGCGAACGGTTAGCTCGGGATACGCGGTGGCGGTCTCCACCAGGTGGCCGACCCGCCGCCAGAGCTCGGTGGCGCCGGCGTGGACCCGGACGCCGAACAGCTCCGCGTGGCCGGCGGTCGGCCGGATCATCCCGAGCAGCATCCGGATCGTCGTCGACTTGCCGGCCCCGTTGAGACCGAGGAAGGCGTAGATCTCGCCGCGGGCGACGCGCAGGTCGATCCGGTCGACGGCGAGGACGTCACCGCGGTAGCGCTTGGTGATGCCACTTGTCGCGATCGCCAGATCGCTCATGACGGGTTGGGACGTGTCTCGAGCACGACATCCTCGCCAACTGGCTGACGGTCAGTCAGCATGGCAGATGGGCATTGGCGCGATCAGTCGCTCCCGACGCCACCCGCGAGAGGGCGTGTGCGGAGCGCCGCCTAGTGCGGCCGCCCGATGCCGAGCGAACCGACCCGCCGCCGGACGACCGGCAGCCAGGCCAGCGCCCCGAGCGCCTGGGCGAGCATCAGCAGGATGATCAGGAATCCAGAGGCCGCCGCGAGGAATCCAGGGACGACGAACGGCCCGATGAAGCCGAAGGCGCCACCCTGGAGGGTGACCATTCCCTCGAGGTCCGCAGGGATCACGAAGGTCGTCGGCCGTCGAGGGTCCGGGGGCGGTTGCGTGGCGGGGGGCATCTGGGCTGCGGCAGGGCTTGACGTCGCCACGCCTGACCCCAGGGGAGCCGACGCGCCGGGGCTCGATGTCGTCGGAGCGGGCGTCGCTCCAGGCGTCGTGGTCCGGGTCGGCACCGACGTTCGCGCAGGTGTCGCGGCCGTGGTCGAGGCTGGGGTGGGCTTCAGTGTCGGCTTCGGGGTCGGCTTCGGGGTCGGCTTGGGCGTCGGCTTGGGCGTCACTGCCGGAGTCGCGCAGCTGCCCGTCGGCGCGATGATCCTGTTCGTGTCGAGGGTGATGGCCGCGTTCTGGGCGAATGCCCGGCCGCCGTTGGACCCGCCACCGACGCCGATCGACGCGCGCGTGTTCATCGTGATGCTGACCAGGGCCATCAGGTTGCCCTGGAGCGAGGTGTCCGTGCCGATCGTTGCCGAGGTGCCGACCGCCCAGAACACCGCGCAACCGGCCGCACCGTTGATCAGCGCGACCTTGGCTCCCGAGCCGGTGATCAGCGTCGAACCGATCTGGAAGATGAAGACCGGGTTCGTCGCGCCCCGGCCGTCGAGGGTGAGCGTTCCGTCGATCCTGGTGGCCCCCGCACCGAGGTCATAGACGCCAGGGGACAGGATCTGGCCGTTGCCGAGATTGCCGGCCAGCTGCGTGGCGGGCGCCGCGCGCATGGCGGCTTTGTGAGCAGCAAGAACGTCGGCCTCGGCGGTGACGGCGGCCGGCTTTCCGATGTCGCTGGTGCCCGTGATGACGCCCGGCGGGAACCCGGTCACGGAGGGTCCCTCCAGGGCAAGGTTCCCGCCGATGTGGGTCAGGCCGGTGTTGGTGATCGTTGCGCTGGCCACGAGAGCGTAGTTGGCGGCCGTCCGGAGGTCGGGCCCCGTGGCCGCAAGGCCGACGGTCGGCAGGGCCACCGCAGCGAGGAAGACGGCAAGCGCGACGGACAGGCCACGAGCGACCGCTCGCCGACGTGACCGGGCGGGCCGCACCTCAGGCCACCGCGCGGCCGGTCGAGACCACCGAATCGCCCGGCGTCCAGAGACGGCCTCGATCGTCCCCGGGCATCGGGGCGGTCGCGACGGTCCGGATGCCGGTCACGAACGCGATCACCAGGCGTTCGTCGAGTTGCGAGCCGGCCGCGTCCTCGAGGCGGGTCAGCGCCTCCTCGACCGAGAGGGCCTTGCGGTAGGGTCGGGTCGTGGTCATCGCCGAGAACGCATCGCAGACAGCGAGGATGCGGGCGATCTCCGGGATCTCCTCTCCGGCGAGGTGGTGCAGGTAGCCCTTTCCGTCCCAGCGTTCGTGGTGGTGGCGGATGCCGGCACGGATCTCGGCGAGGTTGGGCAGGTCGCGCACGATGAGATCCCCGAGAGCGACGTGCTGCTTGACCGTCTCGTACTCCTGCTCGGTCAGGGCCGCGGGCTTTCGCAGGATCCTGTCGGGGATCCCGATCTTGCCGATGTCGTGGAGGCGGCCGGCCCGGTACAGGACGGAGCGAGCGGCGTCGTCGAGACCGAGTTGCTCGGCAAGGAAACTGGCGTACCGGGCGACGTCCTCGGAATGGCGGCGCGTGTAGTGGTCCTTCGTGTCGACGGCGATGATCAGGCCCTCGAGGACGTCGAAACGGACCACCGCTTCGAGTGGGACGTTCTCGGTCATGGCAACCCGGACGGCGTCGCCGCCGCTGGCCCGAGCCTCGTCGATCGCCCCTGACGCCGTCGACAGGAGCGTGGTCACCGACTCGCCGTTGATCGGGAAGGTACAGATCCCGGCACTGATCGTGATCGGCAGGGGCTCGGACGACTCGAACTGCAGGCTGAGCTCGGCGAGCCGGGTGCGGACGAGCCCGATCGTCGGTTCCAGCTCGGTCATCTGGTCTGGGGCAACGATGACGAGGAACTCGTCGGGTCCGTATCGGCCCCATCGGACGTCGGCTGGGAGCATGTCGCTCAGGAGCCCCGCGAGTGCCGTGAGGGCCTGATCGCCCGCCGGATGGCCGTAGGTCTCATTCAGGCTCCGGAAGTTGTCGATGTCGAGCAGGGCGATCCCGAGGGTCTCACCCGCCTGGCGCGCCGCCTCGATCGCGACCGCCAGCACCTCGACCAAAGCCCCGTGATTGAGCGTGCCGGTCATCTGGTCGAGGCTCGTCGCCTCGAGCAGCTGATCGGTCTGCCGCAGGATTCGTCGTTGGGCCGCGCGGAACACGAGATACAGCGCGACGGCCGCCACGGCTCCGGCGAACAGGGTGACGAGCATGACCTGCCGACGAAGGCGGTCGAGGTCACCCAGGATGGGTGCCGCATCTCTCCAGATGCCGACGACCGCGACGACCTCGCCGTCCACCTTGACCGGGAAGTACGCCCGCAGGATGTCGTTCGCGGGCAAGGCCGCGCCGACGGACTCCCCATCGGCGACCGGGTGGAACCCGGCCGTCACCGCCCCGCCCGCGGCCGCGACGAAGTCCGGCGTCGGCGCCGCACGTACGCCAACCGCGTCTCCGGTGTCGGAGAGCAGGACCGTTCCGTCCGGCAGGCGGACCTCGATGCGCAGGATCTGTCCGGCGGAGACGATCGTCCTCACCTGTGTCTGGAGGGCGGCGGCACGCGTCGGGGACAGCCCGCCTGGCCCGAGATCGTCCGGGACGAGATAGGCGTTGGCGAAGCCACGGACGGTCGCGGCGTCCGATCCGACGACGGCATTCAGCATCGTCTGGGACGATTGGGACGACACGATGATCGCCTGGCTCAACGCGGTCACCCCGACGATCATCAGGAAGAAGCCGAACACGACGATCAGGAGGACCGGTCGCCGAAGCGACCGGAGAGGCGTTCCGAACAGGGCAGACTCCGGGGTGTGGGTTCCCAACCTACCTGCCCGTAGTACGTCCGTCCTGTAGCCAATGGTCCGGGGTCCGTGGGGTGCCGACCACACGGCCCGTCGCTCAGCCCACCACGGCCCGCGCCTCACGCGGAGATGACGACCTTGCCTCGGGCGGGGCCAGCTTCGACGTAGCGGATCGCCTCGGGAAACGTCGCGCGGACGTCCGTCTTAGGTGTTCACGTCTCGGCGCCGCATGCCCCAGCTCCCGAGCGCCAGGCCACCGACGGCGAGGACCAGGCAGGCGACGATCCCGGCCCAATCCCAGGTCCCGACCATCGGTTGACCCAGGTGGGCGGTGAGAGCGAGCTGATGGATCCAGTCCGGCCAGTGGAGCGCGGGTGCCGTCAGGTCGATGACGAAGGTCAGGATCACCACCGCGGCGACCGTTTCGCCAGCGATCGACGTCCGGATCAGGCCACCGACGGCCAGACCGATCCCGGCCAGCGCCAATGCATAGAGCCCGAGCACCAGCGTCCCGAGGGTCGGCGTCAGGACGTCGCCACCGCCGATGATCGCCCCGAAGCCGATCCCGAGCGCGAGCAGCGCTGTGAACACGACGATGGCCCCGAACAGCCCGAGCCCACCCGAGATCGACCAGCCGCGGCGCGTCAGGGGCGCCGACAGGATCATCTCGAGGCGACCGCTGTTCTCGTCCGAGGCCCAGCCGGCGACGAGCGTCGCCGCCGCGAAGCCTGCCAGGATGACGCCGAACTCGACGAAGGTGAGCTGAAGGAAGGCCCCTGCGCCGCTCAGGTCGATGTTCGGGAAGATGCTCTTGAAGATGTTCAGGGTATCGGGCGACAGCTTGGCGAGCTCCTCGCCGAACGATTTGGCGGCGGCACCCAGGATGAACCCGAAGACTCCGACCCCGAGCCCCCACGAGACCGCCAGCGGGAGCCGCTCCCCGAGCGATCGACTCGCCGGACCGCCGAGACCCAGCGTCGCCTCCGGGAACCCTGGCCACGGGATGTGGCTGGTCAGCCCGACGTCGCGACGCGAGAAGGCCTCGACGCCGATCCCGAAGAGCACGAATGCGACGACCGCGGTCAGGAGAAGCGACGGCCAATCAAAGGTCCCCACCAACGGCTGATGGTGGACGGTCCAGCCGAACCAGGTGAGGTTGGCGAATGGCCCGAACGCCGGGGCCGTGCCCTGGTAGCCGTTCACGAAATAGCCGCCGACCAGCACGACTCCGGCGATCCCGGCAGCGCTGGCGCGTCCGACGAACGGCGCCAAGGCGAACGCGACCGCGCCGGAAGCAAGCCCCACGAGACCGACCCACAGCCCAAAGCCGACCGCGCGATCGACCGGGATCTCGTCGCCGGGGAGGGTGTTGAATGCGGCACCGGCCAGCCAGCAGGAAAGCGCCACGACCGCGACGACGATGGCCATCCCGGTCAGGTGAGCGGCGAGCTTCTCCAGCGCGATGCGGCGGAGCCCGAGCGGGGTCACGGCGACCAGATCCATGCTCCCTCGGCGGGTCTCGCCGGCGAGCGTCCCGGACAGCGCGAGGATGGACCAGATCGCCGCGATGAGCCCGATGGATCCACCGGTCTTCCACGCGATCGAGCCGCCCAGCGTCTCGATGTGGGACGGGAACGGGGCGCCGTAGAGGCCGGTCATCGCCGGCGGCAGGCTGTTCACGAGGTTCGCGAGGTCAGCACGCGAGGCCACGGTCGAATAGGCCTCGCCGAATGCCGCACCGCCGGAGAGCAGGAACCCGCCGGCCAGGCCGGCCATGATGATGACCGCGAGCCGCGAATCGCGAAGGGTCTTGGCATAGACGCTGCCGAGGCCATAGACGCGGCTCCACGCCGATGTCTTGACCTGGATGCCGGCGCTTGGCGCCTGCCCGAGATCGGCGGTCATGACTGCGCCGCCTTTGCGCCCTCGGTGCCGTACTGGGCCAGGAACGTCTCCTCGAGCGTTGGCTCACGGCTGACGAAGTCGAGCAGTTCGTACTTCGCCGCTGCGCGCACGACCGGAGCGATCGCTCCCGAGACCCGCATGTGAAGGACGTGGTCGTCTGACGCGACGTCGCTGACGCCGGGCAGCTGCTGGAACTCCGCGGCGGGAACGGGACCGGTGAACCGCAGCTCGACCTGGTGATGCGCCAGGTCACGCAACGCCTCGACGCTGTCGACCTTGACCAACCGGCCGTCGCGGATGATCGCGACCCGGTCGCAGGTACGCTCGACCTCGCTCAGGATGTGGCTCGACAGGAAGACCGTCCGACCATCGGCCTTGGCCTCGCGGACCAGCAGGTAGAACGACTGTTGGACGAGCGGATCCAGCCCCGAGGTCGGCTCGTCCAGGATCAGCAGCTCCGGCCTGTGCTGGAGGGCGATCACCAGGCCGATCTTCTGCTTGTTTCCCTTCGAGTACTCCTTGAACCGCCGCGACGGATCGATCTCGAAGCGCTCGATCAACGACGCCTGGTAGCCGCGATCGACGCCGCCGCGCAAGGCGGCGAAGTACTGAAGTGTCTGGCCACCGGTCAGGCGGTCGTACAGGGTGAATTCGCCGGGGATATAGCCGACGCGCTTGTGGATGGCGACCGGATCGGCGCTGGAGTCGATGCCGAACACGCGCGCGCGGCCGCTCGTCGGCCGCAGCAGATCGAGCACGGTCCGGATCGTCGTGGTCTTCCCCGCTCCGTTGGGGCCGAGGAACCCGAAGATCTCGCCTTGTTCGACGTCGAGATCGACGTCGACGATCCCGCGGTGGGCTCCGTAGGACTTGGTGAGCTTCTCAAGTTGGATGATCGCGGTCATGAGCTTCCTTTCCTGATGCTGTCGTCAGCCGTACCAGAGTCGAAGCGTTGCCTCGTCGGCGATCGGAAACGGCCCGACAGCTCCGCCCAGGATCCGCCCGAAGGCGTCGGCATAGGCCGTGAGCGTGCACATGATGGTTTCGAACGTGACGGCGTTGGCCTGGCGCGCCACGTAGAGATCGACGGCCGCCTCGTTGGCGCCGAGCATCAGCGACACGAGGACGCGCGCGACCGGCTCTGGGGGGGACGCGGTATACACACCCTCCGCGTGGCCCTGCTCGACAATTCTTGCCAGCAGCGGCGTGAGGCGCTTCACCGTCGCGCGCCGGAACTTCTCCCGAACGATGGCGTTGTCATCGGAGATCCAGGTCTCCAGGACCGCGAGGAGGAGCTCCCTCCGCTCGTTCTTGAAGCGAGCGATCCCCGAGAAGACGCCCTGGAACTTCTCGGGGGCCGAGAGTCCCGGATCGGCGACCATCGGCGTCAACACCCCGAGGACACCATCCGTCATCCGATCGATGACGGCCGTCAGCAGGGCCTCCTTGGAATCGAAGTAGTGATAGAAGGCGCCCTTCGAGGCGCCGAGCTCATCGAGGACATCCTGGACGCTCATCTGCTCGTAGCCGCGCGACTGGATGAGGCGTTGGGCAGCGTCGATGAACTCGTCGCGTCGGAGCGCGTGGGCGGCTGGATCGAGGGTCCTGGCCACGGTTCTCCGTTGATAGACCGACCGTCGGTCTATCATATTTCAGGCTGTCAAGATGCGCGAGGCAACCGCTGCTCAGGGGCTCAGATGCAGGCGGAGGGCCTCATCGATGTCGAGCAGGATCGCGTTGGGGACGACTCCCAACCGGTCGCGCACGCGCTCGACCCTGGCGTTCGGCCGATCGACCTGTGCACGTGCTTGACGCGTGACAGGCAGCTGATAAGAGCCATCGACGGACTTGATCGCCGCCAGCCGGTCTGCCTTCAGCTCACGGGAGGATCCGGAAACGTCCGCCACCGAGCGGTCGCAGGACGTCGAAGTGCCGGCGATCAAGGGTCACGATGGTTCGCGTCCGGTAACGCTCGGCAAGGATCACGTTGGATGCATCCGCGACGCCGATGTTCTGGTCGGCATACCGCTCGATGACGGCGCGAGCCTTGACAAGCTCCTCGACATCGATCGCGGGCAGGTCCCAGGCACCGCCGGTCAGCTCCCGCAGAACGGCCAGCTCGGCCGAGACTCCGAGCCGAGACGCCAC
This sequence comes from uncultured Chloroflexia bacterium, assembly GCA_963764515.1. Classification (GTDB taxonomy): domain Bacteria; phylum Chloroflexota; class Limnocylindria; order Limnocylindrales; family CSP1-4; genus SPCO01. The sequence goes on from CAVXSS010000001.1 coordinate 1,083,299, forward strand.
GAGATAGTCCAGTTCGGCGACCACGTAGGGCGACACCACGAGGGGCTCCGTCGCCCCGCCGAGAACGACGGAAACTGTCTCGTGATCAGGCTCGTCGGTGTCGAAGAACGCGAGGAGCGCGCCGGTGTCGACGATCACCGCTCGCCGAATCCCGGCAGATGCTCCTCCGCCTCGCGCGCGATCGGAGCGCGGCTCGCGAAGAGGCCACCACGGGGGCGCGGTCGATCAGCGCCGACGGCGTCGCGGATCGATTCGCGAATGACCTCGGCCTCGGACACTCCTCGCTGCCGGGCAACGCGCCTTATCGCCGACTTGAGCTCTGTCGGCAAGTAGACGGTCGTCTTGTCCATGACCATATGGTACCACCGCTGGCGCTGTGTGCGGAGCCGGCGGTCGACTGGCGTCCCGCGCCCGGCCGAATCAACGGGGCCTGGATCGCGGTGTTGTTCCTCGACGTAGCCCGACCCGCAGGATGCTCAGCGACGTCCGGATAGCCGAGGGGTGAAGGCAGCATCTATACTCGGCCTCCGGCCGACATAGCTCAGCGGTAGAGCAGCTGTTTCGTAAGTCTCCCGCGCTATGCGCAGTGCTACCCGGAGTGTGAGCCCGATACAAACGGGCACACTCATCAGCTATTCGTTATCGGGGGTGACGCCGCAGGATCGACGCTGCGGGCCGTAGGTGCCGGAGTCGACCCCGACCAGCTGACGTCGTGGGCGGGATGCCTGATCCAGAATCGACCTAGGGCTCCGCGAATTGGAGTGACTCGGCGACTTGCCCACTCTCACGGGAAGACCGGCTGCCAAGACACGTCGCCGCGGCCGGGCCAACGGCTCGCGCCGTTCACGCCGACGTTTGAGGCGAGGACGACCGTTTCGACGGGGCTCTGGACCGAGATCTCGAGGAGGCTGAACGCTTCGCCTACATCCAGCATGGCGACCACGTACCTGCCGTCCGCCGACCAGGCTGGAACGGCGTATGGGAGCAGGTCGAAAGGCTCCGGGTAGTTGCCGATCACCGAGAACTGGTGGGGACTCACCAGGATTCGAGCGCCTGACCCGTCCGGCTTCGTAACAACCAAACCGCGCTCATCGGTGAGGGCGACCAAGTCTCCGGTGGGCGAGAGGAGCCGGGTGTCGACGGAGCGTTGGAAATCTTCGACGCTCGGGTCCCCCGGGCCGGGCGCCAATGTCGAGCCATCGAGTCCGCGCACGACGATGGTTCCGTTCCTATGTTCCACGTAGACGAGGGAATCTCCCTCGACGTAGGCGACCCGAGTTCCGTCCGAGGACCACCTCGGGCAGGGGACATTGCCCTCTCCGGGAACGTCGAGGCGTGCGGTCTCGGAGGTGGAGCCGTCTGAAGACACCGCCAGAAAGACGAGCGCCCGATTCGAACCTGCATGCTCGCCGTAGACGAGTGTCAAGCCGTCCGGCGAGAAGGCAGGACAGACATTCGAAACGTTGCGCGTACCGCGACTCACGATCATCTTGGGCTGGATGCCCTGGCGAACGAGGTAGATATCGCCGCCCAAGCCCCAATAGTCGTGGCCATGCTCGGGCCAGCCAGGCTGCGTCGAGAACGCGATCCAGCCGTAACCGGCCACGGGGAGCGGCCGGGGCTGCAGCAGGTTCGCGCCGATCAAGGTTGCGCCCAGGAGCGCTGCCATCAGGAGACCCGCGAGCACCACCCAGACGAGCCGCGGCGCAATGCGCAACCCGAATGTCGCCGTACCGGCGTGCGAACTGACGCGCATGGCCATCTCGGTCGCGGTCGGGGCGCCAGCGATCTGTTCCGCCTGCCACGCGAGGAACGCGCGGATCTCGCGGTCGAGCTGGTCGTCTTGCATCCGATCGGTCATGGCCGTGACTCCTCGAGCTCGCGGCGCAGGCGTTGCCTGGCCGATCGCAGCCGCGAACGAACCGTTTCGTCGGGAGCCCCCACGATCTCCGCCGTTTCGGCCACGGAGTAGCCGAGGTGCAGGTGGAGGACCACCACCGCTCGCTGCTCGGACGACAGCCGCTGGAAGGCTGCGCGGAGGGCGACGAACGTCGACGGATCCGATCCTTGCGTATCGGGCGGTTCGAGCCAGTTGACGTCGGTCCGCGGCGTGAACAGTCGGCTGAGCCAGGATTGCCGGCTCTTGCTGATGCGAACGGCTTCGCGCACGACGATCCGGTTGAGCCAGGCCTGGAGTCGGGCGTCGTCACGCAACGTGGCGCGTCGACGCCAGGCCTGCTCGAGGCCGACCTGGACGGCATCCGCCGCGTCGTTCGTGTCACTGCAGACGAGCCGAGCCAAGCGCAGGAGCCGCTCGTAGTGCTCTGCTACGAACGCTGCGATGGCCGCGTCGGACCGGGCCTGCTCAACCTCCGCCGTCCGCTCGATCGCCACGTGCTTCGCTCCTCCAGCCTGTCAAACCTACAGAGGAGCGCAATACACGGAACGGGTCACATCGGACGGCATGTGCAGGCGTCTCGAGAGTGGCAAGCGCGCATGTGGGCTGCGCAGGCTGCGAGCAACCTTGGTCGCGCTGGAGGACGGAACGACCGGTGCGCTATGATCGGCGGCGCAGGAGGTCGCTCGGGCCTCGAAAGCTCGCTGCGTCGCTGGCGGCAGGCGGCACATCTGGCTATTCGAGCGTTGTGCGTCAACCGGAATCGGTGGAATCGCCAGTTATCAGCTGTAACTGAGCGTAAAACCCGGGCCGACATAGCTCAGCGGTAGAGCAGCTGTTTCGTAAGTCTCCCGCCGTCTGCGCAGTGCTACGAGCGTGGCAAGCCGATACAAACGGGCACACTTATCAGCTATTCATTTCGAGGGGGTGCCCGTCTAGCATCGACGCTGCGGGTCGTTTGCGTCGAAACCGACCTTAGACGTCCGAAATCGTCTCACGAATGGGTCGACTCGTCCAGAGTTAAGCCGTCCCGAACCGGTCGCCAGACTGAATTCAGCGTTGCCCGTCGCATGTCGACGGGTCCAGCTACCGGGTGAGCTCGATCTCCACGCCCAGTGCCTCGTAGACCGGCCGTGCACGCCCGTCCCCGGAAAGGAGTGGCCGTCGGTGCTGCCGCGCGGCCGCCCCGACGAGTGCGTCGTAGACAGCCCCGCCCGAGATCCCCAACCGGGAAAGCTCCGTGCCGAGGTCGCGGGACTCCGCCTCGCCGAGGAACGCTGGCACCGGGAAGTTGCGGGCCAGCAGGCGGATGACGTCGGAGGGCGAACGTCGAAGCCCGGCCGGCAGGCGGGTCAGGACGGAGTACGTCTCGAACCAGGCGTGTCCGGCGAGGCCCAACTGGCGACCTCCGATTGCCTTGAGCGTCGCCTCATGGGCCTCGTGGTCCTCGACCACGAGAGCGATGGCCGTGCTGGTGTCGAGCAGGACGACCTGATGCCCCTCAGCGTCGGTGTCGGTCGGCATCGATCAGCTCGCGCACCGTCGCGGCGTTCACCGGCGTACCCACGGCTGGGATGAAAAGAAGGCCCCCATCCTCCCGGAGCTCGCTCCCGGCGACCGGCTCGATGCGAACAGCCGCTCCGTCGAGCTCGAGCTCCACCTCACCGCCGCCAGCCAGGCCGATCCGATCGCGCAGGGCACGGGGAATAACGAGGCGTCCTGCCTTATCGATGGTCGTTCTCATGGTACGCATGCTACCACGCGATTGGGAGCACAGATGGGTCGACGATTTGACTCACCGTCGCGAAGAACGGTCAGATCGTCCGTACCGGGCGTGCAGGCTGGGGCCGCTCAGCTGCTGCCGAGAATCGAACGGGCCAGGCGGCCGGCCTGACCACCCGCGGCAACGACGGACGTGAGAGCCGGCCGGCCTTCCTGCGCCAGCGCGCTGCCCACGCCGGCCAGCAGCTCGTCGAGCAGCCGGAGCAACGGGACGAGCGTGGCCGGGGCCTGCTTGCAGACGGCCGGCAGCGATCGCCCGATGGCCTCGGCCACCGCGGCCGCATGATCGTTGGAAGCCTGCCGCGACCTCGGCCACATGCGGTGACCCTGCTCCTCGCTGCTGCAAGGAGAGTACACATCCCGACAACCCGCTTGCACAGGGGGCGCCGGCGCAAAATCCAAATGCGGCGGCCGGCCAGTTGGCCGCCCGTAGTGACGGAGGCAGGTTCACAGTTATCAGCTACTCGAGCGCGAATGCTGCTGGTCATCGCCCTGCGCTTCGTCAATCCCACGCAGCTCGTGACTCGCCTCGATACCCACTGATGCTGCTCACAGCCGGTTTGGACGGGGGCGTTCACGAGCAGCTGCTTCCTGGAAAGGAGTTCCATGACACGGACCTTGGTTGCCCGCGAACGTGAGGCAGACCTCATCACCCTCGAGCTCGAGGATCTCCTGCCGGATCAGTCGTTCGAGCGACATACCGACCAGGAGACGGTCGTCGTCGTGCTCAATGGCACGGGAGAGGTCGAAGCCAACGGACGACAGCTGGGTCGGGTCGGCGGCCGTGCCTCTGTCTTCGACGGACCCGGGGATGCGGTGTATGCACCTCCCGGGACCTCCCTTCGAGTGAGCGGCCTGAGCTCGGGCCAGCTGGCGATCGCGACCGCCCCGGTCGGGGAGGGGACGCCGGGAACAGTCCGGATCATCCGACCGCAGGACCAGCGGATCGCCGAGGTCGGGACAGGAAACTGGGCCAGGAACGTCCGGACCATCCTCGGTCCCGAGCATGCCGCTGCACGGCTGCTGCTGGGAGAGACCATCAATCCGCCCGGCAACTGGTCGTCATATCCGCCGCACCGGCACGATCGCGAGGCGCCACCGGACGAGGTGCGACTCGAGGAGGTCTACCTGTTCAAGGTGCATCCGGCCGGCGGCTTCGGCGTCCAGGTGCACTACGAAGACGGAGTCCACGAGGCCTTCACCGTCCAGGACGACGACGTGGCCGTCATCCGCACCGGCTACCACCCTGTCGTGGCCGCCCCCGGATACGCGCTCTACTACCTGTGGGTGATGGCTGGCGACGGCCGCCAGATGATCCCCCATTTCGATCCGGCGCACTCGTGGGTCCAGGAGGCGTGATGGCGTCGACACAGGCCGACGGCGTCGCTGCGCTGTGCCGCGCGGGCGCCCTCGAGACCTCCATCACCCAGGCCGGGGACGCCTGGGTGGGTCTCGTCGCAGGGACCGATGCCTGGGAGGTGCTCGCCTGGGCGCCGGCCGGAGGCGCCTGGCCCCCAGCCCTCCGAGGTGAGGCGACAGAGGTCGGCGGCGGGAAGCTCCTGCGCGTCGCAGCCGGTCACGAGCAGGCCCAGGCACTGCGTGCCGCGGTTCCCTGGCTGCGACCGCAACTGGCCGGGTCGGTACCGCGAACGGCGACATCACCGGCGCAATCAGGATCCTGCGCCTGATCGCGGAGGCCTCCGGTGATCCCGAGGACGGCCTGGTCCTCCGGCGAATGGCGTGTCTCGCCACGGGTACGCAGACGCGCAGGGAGAAAGCGAGCCTGCGAGATCCGGCTGCTCGGACGTGGGCCTCCGCCTTGGCGGGCTGCCCTTTATGCGCCTTGTCTCGGCCATCGGCCTCGTCATAGCCACGCGGTCTCGCGTATCGAACACCCGTTCGGGTGTACGCACAAGAGGATGACACCTCCCTGCTTGCAGTCATCATCTATTCGAGCGCTGTGCTAACGGTCTGAGCGAGATCCAAGCGTGATCGAGGAAAGGGCGAAGAGCTGCTGTCTACAAGCAGCACCTATACTCGGCCTCCGGCCGACATAGCTCAGCGGTAGAGCAGCTGTTTCGTAAGCCTCTGGCCCTCTGCGCAGTGCTACCCCGAGTGGGGGCCCGATACAAACGGGCACACTCATCAGCTATTCGTGTCGAGGGGATGCCCGTCCAGGATCGATGCTGTGGGCCGCTAGCGTCGAAACCGACCCTGGACACCCGATACCCTCTCACGAATTGGATCCAGAGTGGGAGCCGTCCCCCGGACCATGATCGTTCCACCGCCGGAGGTTGGAACGTGGACGATCAAGTATTCAGTTGATCCGTTCAGACCCTCGCCCGTTTGGCCGCGTCAGTGTCCGCGCACCGGCTGTGCGAGACGAGCAGTGGGCGAGGAGAACAGCGACAAGGCCGGTCCGATGCAGAATGGCCATTGCGATCGGACGCTTCGGGCCAGCCAGGGGCACGCCGAGGCCGACCTGCTCAGCCACTTCGCGTTCCCCGTCACCCATCGCAGCCGGATCCGCAGCGCCAACCCGCTCGAGCGGCTCAACAAGGAGATCAAGCGGCGGACCGCGGTCGTCGGGATCCTCCCCAACCGCTCGGCGGTCATCCGCCTGGTCGGGATGATCCTCGCCGAGCAGGACGATGAGTGGCAGGACGGCCGACGCTACTTCCTGCCCGAGACCATGACGGCCATCGCGATCGAGGAGGTGGGCCAGCCGTTGCTGCTCGCGAGCTGACGAACTCGGCGCGAGACGACGAGTTGTTACACCACCTCCTGGGACTTGACCCCAGTGAGGTGCAGGATTCCGACGCGCGAGCCGAGTCGCGAGCGCGTGCTCCAGGGCTCGAAATGGCCTTACAGCCGCTGATTTTGACGTTCGCACGCTCAGTAGAGCTGATAACTATCGCCGTCGAGCGTGATGAGTCGGGCGACAGACTCCTTTTCGTCGGATTTTCAGGCGGGGCGCCACCGAACCGTCCACCCAGTGCTCCGGCCGGGCCGCCGGCCGCCGCGGTTGGGTCGAAGCTTCGCAGCCCGGGTCGGGCTGGCGCCGCTGGCCAGAGGCAGGAATGCCCGCGTCAGCGAAGGCCGCGCTCGAGGACCGCGAGCGACGCCTCCATCTCGTCGGCCAGGTTCGTCCGAAGGCCGCCGGCGTGCCAGTGACGCGTCGCGGCCACCAGCGCCCAGACCATGGCGGTGGCGGCGACCTGCGTCTCGAGATCGTCGGGAGTCCGTCCCGACGCACGTGCCAGCGCCGTCGTGACCTGTCGGACGAAGCCCTCCGTGAGTTCGGCGAGTGCCGGTTGCAAGGCCCGCTCGGAAAGCGCGTACCGCACCTTCCGCCGGGAGAGCTCCTCATCGCGATCGAAGAAGGTCGTCATAACCACGGCGAGGGCACGGCGAACGGCGGTGACCGGCGGATGAGCGGCCAACTCCTCATCGACCAGGACAAGGAACTCGACGTCCAGCTCGTCGTATAGGACCACCTGCTCCTTGGTGCGGAAATAGCGGTAGATGGAACTTGGTGAGACCTCCGCCGCCTCCGCGATCTGTTCGACCGTGACCGACTCGTACCCGAGGTCGTCAAAGAGGTCGAGAGCAACCTCCTGAATACGCCGCATCGCGGCCCGCTTCTTGCGCTCGTGCAGCCCGATGCGCTCCTTCATGTCCTTGCGAGTGTACCGGCCACGGGGACCGCACTGCCTGTTACTTGCAACAGACAGTGGCTCTCTGGTATTGTCCTCTCGTACTAAGTGACAGTCACGTTCCGAAGGCAGCGACTGTCACAACGCGAGGACGAGGTCGATATGCCAGCCGGAAACGCGATCGACACCACGGGCCTGCGGCGCTCATTCGGCGCCACCAGGGCCGTGGACGGGCTTGATCTCAGCATCCCGATCGGCGGCGTGTATGGGGTCCTCGGGCCGAACGGCGCCGGGAAGACGACGGCCATCCGAATCCTCGCGACCCTCCTCCGTCCTGACGCGGGGTCCGCGAGGGTCCTCGGGTTCGATGTCGTCACGCAGGCCGCTCAGGTCCGGAACCGTATCAGCCTGACCGGCCAGTTCACGTCGGTGGATCCCGACCTGACCGGGGTCGAGAACCTCGTGCTCGTCGGGAGGCTGCTCGGCCTGTCCGGGCGTCAAGCACGTGCGAGGGCCGGCGATCTGCTCGACGACTTCGGTCTTGTCGAGGCCAGCGATCGCCTCGTCAAGCAGTACTCGGGTGGGATGCGCCGCCGCCTCGATATCGCGGCCAGCATCGTCGAGACGCCGGAGCTGATCTTCCTCGATGAGCCGACGACAGGCCTTGACCCGAGGAGCCGCTTCCAGGTGTGGGACATCGTCCGCGGCATGGTGGCCGGGGGCACGACCGTCTTGTTGACGACTCAGTACCTGGATGAGGCGGACCAGCTTGCGGACCGCATCGTCGTCGTGGACCATGGCCGCTCGATTGCAGAGGGAACGCCGGGGCAGCTCAAGGCACGTCTAGGGTCAGGCTCGCTCGTCGTCCGCCTCCTGCACCCGGACCAGCGACCAGCGGCATCGATCCTCCTCGAGCGCTCGCTCGGCGTACCGCTCCTAGCGGACGCGGATCCGGCGGCCCTCCGCGCCACGGTGTCTGACGCGGGGCGTGCAGCCACCGCTCTCGGCGACCTGTCAGCGGCTGGCATCGTCGTCACGGACTTCGCCCTCGGCCAGCCCAGCCTGGACGAGGTGTTCATGGCCCTGACCGGCCGGCCCACAGCCGAGTCCGAAGTGAAGGAGGCCATCGCATGACAGACCACGCCTCCAGAACGACCCTCCCGTCCCCTGCGTCGACGGCTGCGCCACGCAAGCGGCCGGGCGCGCTGTCCGCGTCCCTCGTCTTTGCCTGGAGATCGATGCTCAAGGTGAAGCATGTCCCGGAGCAACTGGGCGACGTGCTCATGATCCCGATCCTGTTCACCCTCCTGTTCACCTACCTGTTCGGAGGCGCGCTCGCTGGGTCGACCGGCGAGTATCTCCAGTACCTCCTGCCCGGAACGCTCGCGATGACCGTGCTGCTGATCACGATGTACACGGGGATGGGCATCAATACCGACATCGGCAGCGGGGCCTTCGATCGCTACCGGTCGATGGACATCTGGCGACCCGCGCCGCTTCTCGGCGCGCTGATCGGGGATACCGCCCGCTACGTGGTGGCGTCGAGCCTGGTGGTCGGCCTCGGCCTGCTGATGGGGTACCGGCCCGCCGGCGGAATGCCCGGCACGATTGCGGCGGTTGCGCTGGTCCTCGCGTTCGCGTTCAGCCTCTCATGGGTCTGGCTGAGCCTGGGCCTCGTCCTCCGGAACGCCCAGTCCGTGAGTATCGCCGGGCTGCTGATCCTGTTCCCATTGACGTTCGTGAGCAACGTCTTCGTGGAACCGGCGACGATGCCGTCGTGGCTACGCACCGTCGTCGAGATCAATCCTGTCAGCCACCTCGTGACCGCGGCAAGGGCCCTCATGGGCGGCAATGACGCCACGGGCGAGATCGGGCTCACCCTCCTCGCCTGCGTCGCGCTCGTTGCGGTGTTCGCACCGATCACGATGGCTCGGTATCATCGCCACGGCTGATCGCCGGCCGTGGCGTTGTGGCAAGTCCCGGAATCGGAGGCGAACCTGGCGCGAGCGCCGTTACCGCGGATGAAAATGGGGGACGGACGCGCCGGCAGAGTACAGATCGCGATGAGTTGGTGCGATGAGCCCGAACCTGACTTCGACCTGGGCGTTCTCAGGTATCACCGTCTGTTGCCCTCGATCTTCGAGGAGCACGCGAGGCACTCTCTGACCAGATGGACGCCGTCCCGGCCGTCCGAGGTCAGGAGGCGTCGCAATGGAGCTCGTCCATCCCCGTTGCGCCGGGCCAGATGTCCACAAGCGCATGGTCGTCGCCTGTCGGCCGAGCCCGGGTACGGGCGCCGAGCCGGTCCGCGAAGTCCGCCCGTTCGGGACGATCCGCGAACTGCTCGCGCTCGCCGACTGGCTGGCCGCGGCGAGGTCACTGTAGTCCGCGATGGAGAGCACAGGCTCGTTCTGGAAGCCCGACTACAACATCCGCCACGGCAGGCGCGCGAGATGGGTACGCGAGCCTGGTCGAAGTCGAACGCCCCGTGTCCGGTCTGGAAACGGGCCAGGAGTACCCATTGCTGATCCCCTCGACAACTACGGGAATGAAGCGTTTGCGTAGCTCGCCCATCGAACTGTTGTTCCATCGCTCGTCAACGATGAGCACTTCGGCTCGGGGCTGGCTGCCACACTTATCAGCTATTCAAGCGTTGTGCTAGGCGATGGAGCGGGCCGCAATCACGCTCAACAAGCGTCGAAGAGCTGATATCTGAGCTCATCGCCTATACTCGGCCTCCGGCCGACATAGCTCAGCGGTAGAGCAGCTGTTTCGTAAGTCTCTGGCCGTCTGCGCAGTGCTACAAGCGTGAATGGCCGATACAAACAGGCATAGTTATCAGCTGTTCGTTTCGAGGGGTTGCCAGCCTAGGATCGACGCTGCGGGCCGCTACCGTCCAAACCTAGCCCTGGACACCCGAAATCCTCTCACGAGTTTGTTCACTGGTCCAGAGTCAAGCCCACCCTGGACCGTGATCGAGCGTGACCTAGTCGCCCATCGCCAGCTGGTTCCTCGACACGTGCGTGCCCACGTCAGGCAACGATGCAGGTGCCTACCCGGAACAGCCCAAGGCGTTGCTCTGCTCGCCCAGATGAACAACTCGCGCCCTTAGAGCTGATGATTTTTACTGTTCTGAGCGTGGAAGAGCTGATAAGTCTGCATCTTGGGTTTCGCACCGTGCTCAGAGGCCCCTTGTGAGCATTGGCGCGCCGTACCTCGTTACCGAGTCGCCCGCTGTTCTCGCGACGAACGGCAAGCTCCTTACGGATCCTGAAACATTCGAAAGATTGGCCGGGGGTGGCTCGTCGTTCCAAATCTCGAGCCCCAGATGACGGACTTCGTCCCGCGGCGCTCGTTCGCTCATCGCTCCCTCGTGACCGGCAAGCCCAGTCCCATCCCCGATCTTCGGTCCGACGATTAGGGCCGTCCAGCACTTCCTCGACGGAGCACGTCCCATCTACAATTCAATCGAAAGGGGAGTAGACCAGTCGCTCGCGCGACGCGGGTGGATCGCCACACCGGCTTCGACCCGGTCGCCCAGCCTCATCCCGGCGGACACGCCTGGCGGGAAGCGAGCCTCTTGGAAGGAACAGCAGCAATGACGCGCCATCGACCTCGCCTCGTACTGCAACGCAGGTTCGCGGTTGCCGTCGCCCTCGTCGTCGCGTTCTCGACCGGCTGCGTCGGCAGTCCCGCCGCGAGCCCGACTCCGACGATCTCGCCGCCCGCCACGGCGACGGCCACACCATCTGCCACGCCGACGGCCACACCATCTGCCACCCCGACCGCGAGCCCGACCGCGAGCCCGCCCGCGAGCCCGAGTCCGATTGGCTGGACGAGCCTCGCCTGGTCGGAGGGCGTCGCGCCCGCGGAAGGGCAATTCGTGCTGGACCTGGTTCCGTGGGGCGACGGATACGTGGGCGTGGGTGGGGTCGACACGGGGTCGAGCCTCGACACGGCGTTCTTCACCTCCAGTGACGGGATCCACTGGACGCTCGTGAAGCGGCAGCCGTCGACCCAAAGCGAGTTTGTGGCTGGGGTGGTGGCGCACGATGTAGTTCAGATCGGAAACCGGCTTCTCGCGGTCGGCGAGGCGGTAATGAACGCGCCGGGTCAGCAGCCGGTCTTCGCTGCGCCCCTGTGGATGTCCGACGACGGGACCGCCTGGACGCAGGTGCACAGCGCCACCTGGGCTGCCGCTTCCGCGTGGCCGGGCTGGCTTCTCTCCGGGCCGCAGGGCGTCGTGGCGGTGCGAGGGGGCGACGACGACGCCATCGTGCTCCACTCGCTCGACGGTTCCACGTGGACGCGCGCGACGCTGCCGGCTGCCGTGCGCGCAATCGCCAAGGACGCAAGCGACTGGTCGGGCGGTTTCGTGATCGTGGGTCGCGACGGGCAGCCTGACCACTTCTCCGAGGTCGACGAGGGACAGCCGCCCGGCGTCGGGCGACCCGCCGCGTGGATCTCCGCGAACGGCGTCCACTGGTCCGAGGCGACGGTCGAGGGTAGTGAGGTCGCCGGGGTGGAGCTGAGCCGGGTGGTGGCCGTTCGCGCAGGTTTCGCCGCCCTCGGCATCAACAGCACCGCGGATTACTACGACCTGAAGATGACGAGCTGGACCTCGGAGGATGGGCGGACCTGGTCGATCATCAGCGACCCGCAGTTGCCGTTCGCCATGACTTCATATCCGGTGTACGCCGCGGATGGCGACCGGGCCATCGTCTTGGGCCGGGCCCCCGGGGGAACCGGGCCGGCGGCCTGGATGACCTCCGACGGCGTGGTCTGGGCGCGTTTTGCGTTCGCCAACAGCCCTGCACAGGTCGAATGCGGACAGGACTCCTGTCTCAGGCTCGAGCAGGCCTGGCTGGTGCCAGATGGCGTCATCGTCATGGGGACCCCAGGCCCGATGACTCCCGAGACCTTCTGGTTCGCGCGGCCCGCTCCGTAGCTGGTTTCCACCTCGTCTGCGTCCGACGACTCCTACCGTGGTAGCACGCGCCCTTATCGAACGCCCGTTCTTAGCTGGTTTGGACGATGCCGCCCGTAGGTTCCGATAGTTATCAGCTGTTCGAGCGTTGTGCCAGAGCTTGAGCACGATCTCGAGCGTGATTACTTGAGGGCGAATAGCTGATGTTTGTTGAGCATCGGCTATTCTTGATCGGCGCCGACATAGCTCAGCGGTAGAGCAGCTGT
>CAVXSS010000002.1:0-1443977 GCA_963764515.1 uncultured Chloroflexia bacterium
CGCTATGTGTCCCAGATCGAAGAGGTTCACGACCTGGTCTGGATCGAGGAGCCCATCCGCCGCTGGGACGCAGAGGGTCATGCGAGGTTGAGCGCTTCAGTACGCGCTGCGGTGGCTACCGGAGAGAACCTCACTGGCCTGGAACAATATCGACCGCATTTCAACGCGGGCGGCATAGACGTCGTTCAAGCTGCCGCAACCTGGGGTGTGACGCACTTTCTGCGCGTGTCTATCGCGGCACACAGCCGAGACCTGCCAGTTAGCCCGGTGGGCCTCACGGCGAACGCCGCGGTCGCTCACGCTGCCGCGGCAGTGCCAAATCACTTGTCCGCCGAGATTCAAGACGTCGGTTCGCCGTTCGGCGTTTCGATCGACCAGGAGTATGCCGACGGTGGGATCGTGCTCGGCGACCAGCCCGGGGTTGGGGTCTGCGTCGACGAAGCTCTCATCGCCACGCTCGAGCACGCCGAACCGGGGTGGCGAGCGGAGGCAGGCCCACATGTCAGGCCCGCCCGCGCGGGCCTGCAGCTCTCGGGGGAACCAGAGTCGGCCGCCTAGGCATCGTCGGTGACTATGCCAGCACGCTAATCCTAATGTCTATAGGATAGATGATTGGGATGCTGTAACGTAGCCGTCCAGTAACTCGACACGCGAAGGCCGAGATGGACCGTTATCAAATCAAAGCAATCCATGCGTCCGCCGCAGGACAGCGCCTGGCCCAACTCGCCCTGCAGCGCTACTGGCGAGCAGGCGCCACGGCAGGGGCGATCAAGGGATGACGGCACCCCGACGCTCCCGGAACGCCGGACCCGAGGGCGGCGATCGGTCGCTCCATGTCGATCACGTGACGCTGGGTGTCTGTTACTACCCGGAGCAGTGGGCGGAGTCGCTCTGGCAGGACGACTTCCGCCGAATGCGCGACCTCGGGTTCGAGATCGTCCGGATGGGAGAGTTCGCGTGGTCGATCTTCGAACCAGAGGAGGGGCGTTTCTCCTTCGACCTGTTTGATCGGGCGATCGCGGATGCCGCGCGGCACGGTCTCAAGGTCATTCTCGGGACGCCGACTGCAACACCACCCGCATGGCTGACCACCGCCTATCCCGAGGCGCTGAATGTTACTCGTGAGGGCGTCCAGCTTCAACACGGGTTGCGCCGACATTGCGGGTACAACGCTCCCTCGTTCCACCGTCTGGCCACCCGGGTGGTTCGCGAACTCGCTATTCATTACGCCGACCATCCCGCGGTCATCGGGTGGCAGATCGACAACGAGTTGAACTGTGAGGTCGACCTCTTCTACGCCGAGGCCGACCAGACCGCGTTTCGGGACTGGCTACGCTGCAGGTACAGCGCCGATCTGGAAGCCCTTAACCGGTCGTGGGGGACCCTGGCGTGGAGCCAGACCTACTCCTCGTGGGACGAGATCCGGCTCCCCGGTCCGACACCCCACGACAGTCACAACCCCCACCAACTGTTGGACGAGAAACGCTTCATCTCCGACAGCGCCATCTCATTCGTCCGCATCCAGACCGAGATCCTACGCGCGCTCGCGCCGCGCCAATGGATCACGACCAACGGGATGTACAAGCATCTCGACAATCATCGGCTGACCGACGAACTCCTCGATTTCTTCTCGTTCGACTCGTACCCGAACTTCAGCACGATCCGCCCGCCGATCATCGATGTCAACCACACCGACTCGACGACGACCGCCGGTGGCGGCTCGGTGGATCCCCTCCGCGATCGCGCTTCGAGTTGGTTGCTTTCGATCGTGCGTGGCATCTCGCCCACGTTTGCCGTGCTCGAGCAGCAGTCGGGCGCGGGCGGCTGGGTCGACCGCATCGCGCAACCGGCACCGAAGCCAGGCCAAATGCGCCTATGGACTTACCAATCGATCGCGCATGGCGGCGACATGGTGCTGTACTTCCGATGGCGAACGGCGACCGTCGGGACCGAGATCTACTGGCACGGCATCAACGACCAACACAATCAACCGAATCGACGGGTCGAGGAAGTCGCGAGGATCAGCCAGGAACTTGCCGCCGCTGCTCCGCGGATCGCCGGCACCACCGTGGCGGCAGATGTGGCGATCCTCGCCGACTACGACAACGAGTGGGACGGCGAAGTGGACGTGTGGCACGGTCCATTGACCAAGCAGAGCGTGCGCGCCTGGTTCACCGCCCTCCAGTTCGCGCACGTGCCGGTCGATGCCTTCTACTTGCGCCCTGGCACCACACCGAGCGATCTAGCCGGATACCGACTCTTGGTCTACCCGCACGCGGCGATCCTGTCAGCGGACACCGCGACACTGCTCGACGGGTATGTCCGGGATGGGGGCACCGTGATCTTCGGCGCCCGGACGGGCTACAAGGACCCGACCGGGAAGGTGAGCGATCGGCCTCTCCCCGGTCCCGTTGCAGATCTCTGTGGCGTCACCGTGACGGACTCCACCATGATCCTCAGTTCGGAACCGGGACCAGTCCTGCGTTGGCGCGGAATCGATGCTGCTCCGAGTCACGCGCCCGGCTTCAATGAGATCGTCCGGCTCGACTCTGACACAGCCGAAGTCCTTGCCGAGTACGGCGACGACTACTACGCGGGTACACCGGCCCTGGTTCGCAATCGCCGAGGCTTGGGTTCGGCGCTGTTCTTCGGTGCCGCGTTTACGCTCAAAACGGCGGCGACGATCCTCGCCATCCTGGGCGTAGGGTCGCCAGTCGAAGGGTGGCTCGAATTGCCAAGCGAGGTCGAGCTGGCGATCCGCGAGCGTCCAGATACCCGAGATGGCCTCGCCTTTGTCATGAACTTCAGCAGCTCCGCGCGAACGATCGAGGTTCGCCGAGAGTCGCTCGACATCCTTTCGGGACGCTCCCTGAAAGGCTTCGTGACCCTTGCGCCGTTTGACGTTCTCTTGCTCGACGGATCGACCGAGATGGGCGAAGCCTCGCGCTCTCACCAATCCTCGTCCGACGGCCGATGCAGTTGACCTATCGCACGACTAGTCTGTCCGGGAGGCAATGTCTGGCCGCGAGTGGAACGACCTCGGGGGATCATCTGGCTCGCAATCGTCGTCAAGTCACCATCCAGGACTCCGCCCAGACCTGCGGGACGATGCTTCGACGCGAGCCGGTCGGCGGGGTGGGCGGCGCGGACGTGTCGTGACCGCGAATGCGCGGCGGCGCGAATATCGCGGGCAGCCGGCCTCGGCGCCGCGCTCCTCGTCGCTGGCGCCTGCACGGCGGGTCCGTCGCCACGGTCACGCCGTCTGGCGCCATCCCGGCAGTTCCGCGCCTATGCGACGTCCACGCTCGAGACCGGGCCTGTGAACTCGCCTGCGCCAGTCGCCGGCGTCCCGGGGAGGTCACCGAGCGCCCTGGCCGGCATCTAGCGACGCGGTGCACGGCATGAGCAAGTACGCGATCGGAGTCGACTTCGGCACGGAATCCGGCCGCGCCGTCCTCGTCGACGTGGCCGACGGTCGCCAGCTCGCGACTGCCGTCTCGGCCTACTCCCATGGCGTTATCGACGAGCGGCTCCCGCTCTCGGATCGCGACGTGCCCCTTCCGCCCGACTGGGCGCTCCAGGACCCGGATGATTACCTGCGGGTGTTCCAGCACACGATCCCGGCTGTGCTGCGGGAGTCCGGCGTCGATCCGGCCAAGGTCATCGTGCCCGTGTCGAGCGGATGAAACGAGATCTTGCCCTCGATCACGCCGCCGGGCAGCTCGACGATGCGACCTACTTGGCAAGGATGGCTACCCTGCGGGCCGAGCTCGCCACTGCCGAGGAACGTGAGCCGACTCATGTGGTGGCTTCGCCCGACAAGGTAATCGCGAAGCTGCGGGCCCTGCCCGAGACGTGGGCGATGGCAGCTCCCGGCGGCCGCGCCGAGCTGCTGAATGCGATCTACGAACGCATCGTTGTCAGAGGCCCCGAGTTTATTTCGGCCCGTCTGACTCTGGACGCATACGCGATGGGACTCGCGCTCGCGCTGCCCGAACACGTACGTCCAGCGCAAGAGTGGGTACTGGCGCGCCCGACAGGGGTTGGGCGCGCGTTAGCAACCTACGAGATCCCGATCGAGGGTCGGGACGAGTGGCTGGCCGCGGCGGCTGGCGTGACGGCCCGCCGCTGCTCGACGCGCCACGGACCGTGAGATTGCGGTTGTGGCCGCGGTCCTCGAGGCCGGCTCGGAGAAAGAAGCCCTCACCGGCTGGATACGTTGTTGACAGCGTCGAGGGGTGACCGCCCGCCGAGCGCCGCGTGAGGCCTCCGGCGATTGTAGAAGTCGAGGAACTCCGGGAGCGTATCGGCGCGCTCCCGGTTCGACGCGTAGAGACGGCCGTACGCCCATTCACCCCCGAACCCGGTCTTCCGTCAAGCGACCGGATCCACCCAGATCGCGTCGTCGATAAGCCCATGCCGGGGACGGCAGGCGCGTCCCGCGCTCGGATCGAACCCGGAACGGTCCGATCGTCGCATCCGGTCAGGCGTCCATGCGGCGCCTGGAGCGCGATGCCGCAGCAGCGCCGGCTGCCTGGGCAATATGGCGGCTTGCCGTGCGGTGGGCCGCCTGGCCATCGAGCACCGCCGGGCCATCGATCTCGACGGTCCACCGTGGGTCGATCGCCTCGGCACGTGACCGGGTCCAAGCGAGGTCACCCGACTCGGTCGGCGCCACCGGCTGGCGGATCGCCCGGCGGAGCTCGGCGGCCGCCGCCAAGAGCGGCCCGACTCCGCGCTGATCCGTCACCGCCAGGAGCCGTGCTGCCGCCTCGAGCGCCTCCACGAGCACCCAACGGTCCGCATCGGGGTCCACCATCGCGAGCGCGACGGCCAGATGGCCGGCGGCGTCCGTCGCCTCGCCGGCGTCGAGGTCGAGGCGGGCGAGGTTGATGTGCCCGAGCGCGACGGTCGTCCGTGTCGTCGCCTGCTCCCCGGCCTCGATGGCCAGCTCCGCGTAGAGTCGCGCAGCCTTCGGGCGGTCGAGTGCACGGGCCACGGCGGCGAGGCGATAGGCGACCGTCCCCTCCGTGGGGCGATGACCGAGCTCGTGGAAGATCAGGAGGGCCTCGTTGCCCGTCGCCATTGCCGCGTCCAGGTCCCGCCCCTTCCAGTGGGCGAGCGTCAGGGCCGCGAGGACATGGCCCTTCGCCAGGGGGTCGGACGAGGCGAGGGCGATGGCGAGCGAGCGCTCGAGCGCTGGCCGGGCAGCATCGACGATCCCCTCGTCGGCCAGCAGCGACCCGAGGTGGAGGAGGGTCGTCCCGATCTCCCGTTCGACGCCGGCCAGCTCCAGTCGCTCGAGCGAGGCCTCGAGGTATGCCCGCGCGGCGGGAACATCGTCGGTGGCTGCGGCGATCGCGCCGCGTCGCCGGAGCGCCCGACCCTCACCGAGGGGATCGCCGAGATCGGCGAAGAGCGCGCGGGCCTCGTCGACGAGACCCGCACCCTGGGCGAAGTCGGTGACCCAGTAGGCAAGGTGTCCCATCGAGAGCCGCGCCTCCGCGAGCAGTGGCTGAGGGGGCACCGCCGCTTCGATCAGGCGGCCGAGATGCTCGAGTCCTTCTGCGGGATGGCGACCCAGCCAGTAGTCCGTCAGGGCTACCGCCACTCCCAGGGCCCGGAGCGTCACGCCGCGGTGCTCCGAGGCACCCGCCGCCGCGGTACCCAGGACGCCCCGGATGTGCGGCATCTCGCGGTCCAGGAGCCGTAGCGTCTCGCTCCGGTCGGCGCCGCTCAAGCGAGCCGCGAGCGCTTCGGCTCGTGCCAGGATCGCGCCGGCATACCTCCGCCGTGCCGCCTCGGTGTCCTGCCGCTCCGCGGTCCCGAGCGTCCGTTCGGCGAGCGTCCTTAGAAGTTCGTAGCGGCTCGGTCCGACCGCGCTGCGCACCTGCACCAGGCTGGCATCGACCAGGCCTGCCACGAGGTCGAACGCGTCGTCGCCGCTGCCAGGGAAGCCCGCGACCTCGGCGATCAGGTCCAGGTCGGCGTCGGCCATCATCACGGCGAGCGCGAGAAGCGCCAGGCGTTCCGGCTCTCCCAGCCGCTGCACGCTCGAATCGAACGCGGCCCACAGGCCCGCCTGACCGCCCACGGGCCCTCCGGCCCAGCGGCCAAGATCCGCCCGGACGCGCTCGACGACCTCGCCCAGGCGGAGCAGCCGGAGGTGCCGTGCGACGAGTTCGAGACCCAGCGGCAAGCGGTCGACCAGGACGCACAGCCGGTCGGCGAGCTCCTCGTCGCCCGGTTCAAGGTGGAAATGCGGATCGACCAGGCGCGCCCGATCGACGAGGAGGTCGATGGCGTCGGCCGCGTCGAGTGGACCGACCGGCAGCACTGCCTCGGCCAGGATGTCCAGGCGCTCGCGGCTCGTGGCCAGGACGCGGATATCGCGGCAGGCCTCGAGGATCGTCTCCACGGCTCGTGCGGCCTCTCTCGTCCTTCCCTCGCAGCCATCGAGGACGAGCAAGCCGCCCCCGCCGGCGCCGAGGGCACCGACCGCCCCGGTCAGCGCGTCCGCCGCTGCCGACGATGGCGCGACCACATCGAGGATTGCTCCCGCCACGGATTGCGTATCGGCGATCTGGTCGAGCGAGACGTACCAAAGCGGCGCGGGAGCGTCGCGGGCGACCTCAAGCGCGAGGCGCGTCTTGCCGGCGCCCGGTGGGCCGAGCAGTGTGGCCAGACGGGTACGCGACCAGACGTCGACCAGGTCGCTCCGCTCGGCCGCTCGACCGATCAGTCGGGTCGAGATCCCCGGCGCGCGCGGCGGGACCGACGCCCCCGACCGGATGACCGCCGCCGCCCCGCCGGACGACTCCGCACCGTCTTGCGCCGATGTGGGAACGGGCGTTTCCAGCCCGGGATCCTGCGCGAGGATCGCCTGCTGCATCCGCCGCAGCGCGGGGCCGGGGTCGAGTCCCAGGTCGTCCACCAGGCGCAGCCGGCACTCGGCATACGCATCCAGCGCGTCCGCCTGGCGGCCGGCACGGTAGAGGGCGAGCATGAGCAGCTCCCAGCGGCGCTCGCGATACGGTTGCGCGTCCACCAGCTCGCGGGCGAATGACGTCAGCTCGGCGGCAGGCAGAACGTCGAGCTCCATGGTCAGGAGCCGCTCGCGCAGGCCCTCGAAGGTGTCCTCCAGGCGGGCGCGGACGGTCCTTGCCTCCGGCAAGTCCTCGAGCTCGATCAGGGGTTGGCCACGCCAGAGGGCCACGGCGGCGTGAGACGTGGAGATCGCGGCGGCATGGTCGGCACGCTCCTCGGCGGCACGCGTCTCGGAGACCAGATGATCGAGCGCATCGACATCGGTCGAGGTCTCGAGGACGTAGCAATCCCGCGCGGTCGTGATCTCGAGACCCACCCCCCGCAGCCGGTAGATGTGGGCCGCGATCGTGTGGCGCCCCGAACGCGGCTCATCGTCGCCCCAGACCGCCTCCTCAAGGCGGTCAAGCGCGACCGGGCGGCCAGCTTCCATCGCCAGCCGGGCCAGGACTCGCCGTTGCAGCCTGCTGCCCGCCGGAACGACACCGGCGGTTTCCTGGATCAACAGCGGCCCGAGGATGCACACCCGCACTCCCGGACTCTAGGCCCACCGGCGGCAGAGCGCACGGGGCCCCCCTTACCGGATGGTCAGGACCGCCGTCACGGTGGACTGGACCTCTGCGGAGAGCCCGCCGAAGCCTGCGTCGAAGCCGTTCTCAGACGACAACGACCAGGTCAGCGCGTCGGCGGAGACGGACGACGGGGCGCCCATCGGCAACGGCGGAACCATGCCCGCCAGCGAGATGGTCGTCCCCACGGACCCACAGCTGCCGTGGCCCGTGGCGTGGCACTCGGTGATGGTCTCGGACGCGAAGGTCAGGGTCATGGCGCAGAGGGTGCCGCTCACCGAGGCACCCTGCTCCTCGATCGTCGTGTCTTCCGTGCCCTGGGCGAGACCTTCGTACACCTGGTGCTGGCGCATGACAAGCGAGAAGGTCCCTGTCAGGGTCCCGTCCGGGGCCACCGTCACGGTCATCGGTCCGGTGGCGTGGCTGTTGTCGCCGCCGGACTCGCCCAGGTCGATCTGGCCCGGCGGGACGATGGTGGTCGAGTCGTCGGTCAGCGTGCCTCGGTACGTCCCGACGGGAAGGGTCACGGCACAGGCGGACGAACCACTGGACCCGGCCGACGGCGACGGCGTCGGCGGCGCCTTGGCGTGGAAGATGAGGTTAGCGTTACCGAAGCCGCGTTCGTCGAGGAGTGCGTTGAGACGGCTCTGGATGTCGTCGAGGAGGGGCTTGAAGGCCGCGACCACGAATGGCCGGATGGGCGTCCAGATGCCACCGAACAGCGCTGGTACGAGCTTGGCGCGCGCGTCGTCGAGCTCGGGGCGGTGGACGGCGACATCGAGCCGGTCAATCTGGTCCTGCTCGTCGCCGTTGGCGTCGCCTGGGTCGCGCTCGACGAGGAACGGCCACGCCGCCTGACCTTGCTCGTCAGTCGTCATGTCCGTCGCGGCCTGATCGGTTGGACCGAGCAAGGGCGCGGCCGGGGTCAACGGCCCCCAGGTCAGGGGGACGCCCTTGCCGTTTGGCTGGGGCAGCGCGATGCCGGCCGCCTCGGCACACGCCGCGATGACCGCCGGCCAATCCGGCAGGTCGCCGGCCGTCACCTGTGCGGTGAACGTGCCTCGCTCCGGTGTGGTCGAGAGCCGAAAGGTGCCCGCGGCCACATTGCCGCCGCTGGTGGTGACGCGGACCGCGTAGGGCAGCAACGTCATGATCTGCTGCGCCATCCCGGAGATGATGACTGCGATGCCCTGGATCGCCGCACGTACCGGCGCGGTGAACCCGTCGATGAGCGACTTCACCACGGTCGCCGCGACATGAACGAACCAGTTGAAGATGCCCACGATGACGACGCCCACGATGCCCGTTGGCGCTGCGGCCGCGAGTGCGGCCTCGATGCGGCTCATGATCGCGTCCACCCATCCACTCGGACCGGCGCACAGCCGGCTGATGTCCACCGCCGGGCGCGCGACAATGTCCCCGGCCGCAAGCGGGATCAGGTCCGCCCCGACCCCCTCACTCGGGCTGGGCTTCGGCGCCGCCACCCGGCTCCCATCGGTAGCGAGGTCCGACGCGAACAGCACGAGGACCGCGGCAGGGAACCGCAGGCTGGACGGCTGGAGCAGGTCCTGGCCGGCCATCAGGGCGCGCGAGAACTCGCCACCGGGCGAATCGGCCGACGCCACGTACGCCGCGAGGAGCTGGGACACTTCGGGCGCTCCCGTCGAGGCCGGGATGGGCACGAGGTCATCCAGCTCGGCCCCCGACCAGTTCGCGCCTGCCCAGGCCCCCAGCGCCAGGGCGTGCGCCTGGAGATCGAGCAACTCGACCGGGCTGGCGAATGCCTCGAGTGGCACCTCGGGCACCGCCGTGTCGGGATTCGTGCTCGTATCGGGTACGACCGCGATGCCCGCCCGGGCCAGGGCCGTCTGCATGGCCGCCGTCGTATCGGCCGCGTACGTCGGCGCCGTCAACCGCTCGGCGAGCGCCCACGCGGCGTCATCGATCGCCGCCGTGGCTCCGTTTGGCACGGCGTGGGCAGAGATGGCGCTCGCTGCCGCCGAGCTCGGCCCCGGCCCCGACGCGTCCGGGGTTGACGTGTCCGGGCTGGCAGGGACCGTGGCGCAGGCACCGACAAGCAGTGCAACGGCGAGGGTGAGGGCGAGCTGCCGGTGCAGATCCCCGGCCCGCGTCCGTATGGTCACGGGACGGCCCAGGTGAGATCGTCGGGCGCGCCGCCGTCCACGCCGACCACGCTGTACCCGATGCTGGCCACGGTGACCCCGGTCGGCAGCGCAAGACCGGCGCAGAATGTCTCGGGCTGGTCGGGGATGTACCGGGTCGCCGGTGTGCAGCCGTCGAACGAGCTCATGAGATACGACGTATTGGCGCCGTAGCGGTCGCCGTCCGAGCCGATTCCGTCCACGGCCGGCGAATCGAAGTTGTTGGCATCCCCGTCGTGGTCGTTGATGGTCAGCTGGACGCCGACCCAGCGGTCGCCTGCCGGTGTCGACGCGGCCGTGGTCGGCGGGTCGGTGATCTTGACCACCGTCGCGTCGACGTGGTTGCCGCCGATCGACACCCAGGTCAGGGTGTCGCCGACGTGGCCCGTCGTGACCGCGCTGGCCCCTGCCGACGACACGGGCACGGAGCTTCCCGCCGTGGTGGCGGGCTGTGACGAGCCGTCCAGGAGGCCAGAAACGCCGCTCGGCGCCGCGCCGTCACCGCCACCGCACGCGGCGACGACCGCGGCGAGCACCACGATCGCAATGCCATTCCGGGCAAGGCGACGCATCTGGCTGGACATCGTGTTGGATCTCCTCATCCGCTGCGGTCGGCTGCTGCCTGCCTGGCTACGGGATCGCCCAGATGGCCTGGTCGGTGGGCACGAGGCTGGAGAAGATCTCCGCCCCACCCACCTTGATCCCGACCTGGGTGAGGGTCTGCCCATCGGGGACGACGAATGCCTCGCAGTGCGTGTACGGCTGGACGTCCTGCTCGGAGTCGTCGGTCTGCGTGCAGCCGGCGAAGCTGCCGATGGGCCGCGAGAAGCCCTGATAGACGTCGTCCGTGGTGACGTTGCTGCCGTCCGAGGTGACCCCGTCGATCTCGGAGGCCTGCCCCTGGAAGTCCGTCGAGTGATTGTCGAGGACGACCTGCACGCCAACCCAGTGCGCGCCGCTGGGCAACGGCGAGGTCGAGGCGCTGGTCGGAGTGGCGGGATCGAAGACCTGGACCAGCGTGGCGTCGACGGCATCCCCGCTGCCGTACTCGGCGAACGTCAGCGTGTCGCCCAGGTGGCCCATGACAGACCCCGTCGCGGCGTCGCTCGGAGCGGACCCGGCGCCGCTGTCGCTGGGCGACGTCGCGACGGCTCCGCCGTCCGCGTTCGACAGCCCCTTGGCCTCGAGCGCCGCGAAGATCTCGTTGCACAGCCCGCCGAGCTCCTGGAGGAATCCCGGGAGCGCGGCTTCGTCGATCTTGGCGAACGCGTCCTGGCCGGTGGTGGGGACGCTGAGCTGGCCGTTGCCGCCGCCGATCGTGAGCTCGCACGAGTCCTGGCCCTGGAGCGCGCCGAGGTGCGGGAAGTAGCCTGCCAGCAGCTCCCACACGGCCTGGTCTCCGACGCCGCTCAGCGAGGTCCCGGTGTCGAAGCTGATGTCGTTGGTGATGGAGCGGTCCCCTCCGGTGTTGACGAAGACGTCGAGACCGTCGCCTCTGGATGGATCGCTGAGCGGCCACGTGCAGTCGCCGGTGTGGTCCGTCGTCGACGTGCCCAGCGGCACCGAGAACAGCGCCTGCACGTCGGCCTGGTTGAGCATCGAGCACGGGTCGATGTCGGGCATCCCGCACAGGACCGCGCCGAGCACCGATGCCAGTGGCCCGCCGCCCGCGCCGACCTCGGTGCCGGCTGGATTTCCGCAGCTGGGCACCGCGGCATCCGACGCGGCTGCCGCTGCGACCGTCCCGCCTGGCGTTGCATTCGCGTCCCCGGCGGTGCTCGGGCCGGAGCCGCCACCGGCGGAACAGCCGGCGACGACGAGGAGGAGGCCAGCCAGCAGGCCGGCCGTGGCGCAGCGGAAAATGGAATGCTTGTCGGGCACGGTCATCGGCTGTCTCCAGGGTTCGTCCGGATCGCTGCGCCACGATGGATGGCGCCGATCGCAAACGGATCGCAGGAGCGATCGCACCACCCGCCACCGTGACACGCTCGATCTCCTTGTTCGAGGTCGAGGAGGCCGCGATGGTGGACAACGGTCCCGACCCTGCACGCCTGCCCGTGGCAGCCACCGGCGAGCCGACGCGCGCGGCCCACCGCGATGTGGCATGCGATGGACGACGTCCGTGCCTGCGCCGACATGTGTGATGATCGGGGTCGATGGACGCCCTCGCCTTTCAGGACCCCGTTGCGGGGCTCCCCGCTGAGGTTGTCGTTCCCGCCGTTCCGACCTGGGGCGGACCGCGGCGCGGATTTACAATGGCATTGGCGCGCCCGACAGGTGTTGGGCGCGCGCTAACAGCCTACGACATGCCGATCGAGGGACGGGAAGAGTGGCTTGCCGCCACCAGGCGGCTGGCATGAGAGACGGCTATCTGCGCGGCGCGCTCTCGCCGCAGGCGACACAGCGTCAGATGGACGTCCTCGCGGCATACGTCGCTGCTGGCGGATCCGTCCACGACGCCGCCAAGCTCGTAGGAATCCAGCCGAGCACGGTGAAACGTCACCTCGCCGACCTGCGCGCGCGGTCCGGCCTGACGACCGAGCAGCTGATCTACGCCGGGCGCGCTGGTGGCTGGCTCAGTGTCCCGAGTCTGGAGCCCCACTGAGGCTTTGCTCATGTCACGGACGCGCATCCCGGGCAGCCGCCTACTCGACCTCGCAACAGGCTCGAGCTATCGGATGCCGAGGATCTGACGAAGGGTTGTCTCCGCGGTGGCCGTGTCCGGGCCGCTGATGCACGCATCGACCTCGTCCCACCGGTACACGGCCGGCGGGGTGGGAATCGGATTGAAGCCGTCGATGACGCGGAGCTCCACGTCGCCGCCGATGGCCCGGCATCCGTCGGAAGTCGGCTCCACGGTTGACCAGTACCACGTCGCTTGGTCAACCTGGATCTGCTCCCCCGGAAAGGACTTGAGATCGGGCGTTTCCCAGTGCCAGACGCCCGCGACGAGACTGTTCGGCCGGAGCTGTGCCGAGGGCCATGGACTCGCGCAGGTCGTTGCTCCCTGGCAGGGGCTGGTGAGGTCGCCGGGGCCGAAGAACAGCACGGGTCGCGCAGGCGTCGTTGCCACGAAGTCGTACCTCGCCGTGTGCCAGCCCGATGGCAAGGTCAGTCGGAGTGCGCCGGGAATGGCAACCTGATCAGTTGTCGTGAACCCAGACGCGGTGGCCGATTCCGCCGAGGCTGGCCCGTCCGACCTGTCTGACAGGCCACATGACGCGAGACAGGTCGCGAGCGCGATCAGAATGGCGACCGTACGTCGCCCGAACACAGGATTCATGCGGTCACCCACGATCTTGGCGGACGGCAGGCGGGCGCCCGTTCATGCGGAATCGGACTCGAGGAGGTCCGCCACCGGCGAGCGTGAACCGATCCAGGTTGCCGCCGCGGTGAGCACCACGATCGCCAGCAGCGCCCCGATCACCAGCGCGAGAAGCCAGGGCAAGGGCGGGAGCATCGGCGCGAGACCCCCGCGGGCGTAGATCGCCACTCCACCAACGATGCCCAGGAGTGCTCCCACGAACGCGGGAACCAGCTGGGCCAGAGACAGCCCGGTCGTGACCTGCACTGGCGTAGCCCCGAGCGCACGAATGAGCGCGGCGGGGCGCCGCACGTCCAATGCTGTCGCCCAGGCGATGATCAAGGCGTTCACGACCGCCAGCACAACCAGCAGGACGGAGATGATCGCTAGGGCCTGCACGACGCGTGGGCCCAACGACCCAGCCGGGAGCTCGCCGCTGCCAGGCAGGCCGGATGATGGCGCGTTGAGGATCAGCACCGCCACGAGGCCACTCATCGTGACGGCGATGCTGAGGACGCTCAGCACCAGTCGCCGTGGTCGGCGCACGACGAGTCGGACTCCCACCAGGAGCGACACTGGGAACAGCGTCGACAGCCGCACGACTGCCGCTCGGCGTCGTGGCGCACGGGCGGCGCCTTCGAGCGCCGAGACCGTGCTCTGACGGGCTGCGCGGACGGCGGGCACGAACGTCGCGGCCAACGCGACCGCCAACGCGACCGCCACCACGATGCCGACCGTGGAGCCGGTGAGCGGGGGAACAGTCGGAGCGCCCAGGAGCCCCGCCCCGGGCGCGTCGATCAGTGGTGCCGCCAGCCATCCGACAAGCAGTCCCACTGCGGCGCCGCAGAGCGCGACAAGCACGTGCTCGAACAGCAGCATGAGCGCGACGAGCGCGGGCGTGCCGCCGACCGCCTTGATCAGGCCCACCCTGCGTGTCTGCTCGGCCATGCGTGCGCCGACGAGCACGACCACGCTCGCGATCGCCAGCAGATCGAGCAGGACGCTCCCCGTCACGAGGACCGTCTGCACCTTGGCGACCACGTCCGCGTTGGCATCTCGGATGACCTGCCAGGCAAAGAGGGTCGGTTGGGTCGGGGCTGCGCTCGCGTTGAACTCGTCGGCGAACGTCTGGGCGTCGGCGGGATCGCCGAGCCTGAGATCGAGCAGGTAGTAGACGGGTTCGGTGCTCGCCGCGGCAATGCGCCCGACGTCGGCGGACGGCGCCCAGATGAGGCCCGGTTCGTACAGGCTGACCTTCCCGACGAGGAAGCAGCCGAGGGACTTGCAGACCGTCGGATAGGCAGACGTGGCCGCCGTGACCGCTGTCCCGACGACCTGATAGGGGCTGCCGCCCAGGCTCAGCCGATCGCCGACGTGGATGCCGAGGGCGCTCGCGAAGCCGGCCTCGACCACCACACCTCCGGGTCGCACCCAGGTGCCCTCCAGGAGCTGGGGCTCGTCAACCGGCGACGTCGCCGAATCGCGCCCCTGCACCTCGGCACTTGCGGGCCCGTTCGCAAGCTCGAGCAAGGCCCACGTCATCGGGAACGGCCCGGAGGTCGCCACCACGCCCGAGACATGTTCAAGGGGAACGAGTGCGCTCGGATCGGCCACGTCGCTCTGGACCTGGCCTCCGCCGCCGGCGACCGGTTGGGGCGGCCCAGAGCCGCGTGTCGAGTCGGGGGAGACCTGGGCGACGATGTCCGGGCCATTGGTCGCCGCCCGCGTCCGCTCGTATGGATCGGCCGTCGTCCCGCCGATCGCCAAGGCCAGCGCCAAAGTCGCGGCTCCCGTGGCGATCGCGAGGAGCAGGAGGATCGACTGGGCCGGCCGGTGCCGGATGTCCTTCAATGCGAGCCGGGTGATGAGAAGTGCCTTGCCCATCGGTCAGCCTCCCACCGTCGAGAGACTGACAAGGTCGCCCATGGAGCTGCCGTTCGGTCTCGTCTCATTGGCGAAGCTCCCGTCGCGCATCGCCACCACCCGGTCCGCGCCCGACGCGATCTTCGCGTCATGGGTGACGATGACGAGCGTGAGACGCGAGCGGTGGAGCACTTGAAAGAGCCCGAGCACCTCGGATGCGGCGTCGCTGTCAAGGTTGCCCGTCGGCTCGTCGGCGAGAATGAGCGTGGGCTCGTTGGCGAGGGCTCGGGCGATGGCCACGCGCTGGCGTTGACCGCCCGAGAGTGCCGACGGGAGGTGGTCGGCCCGATCGGCGAGGCTCACCTGGTCGAGCAGTTGCCGGGCTCGCTGCCGCGCGAATCGCGAAGTGCCTCCAGCCAGGAGGACGGGGAGTTCGACATTCTCCTGGGCGGTGAGCTCCTCCATGAGGTGGAATGCCTGGAAGACGAACCCAACCTCCTTCTGGCGCATCACCGCCAGGGCGCGCTCCGAGAGCCGGTCGATGCGCCGCCCGCTGAGCCACAGCTCGCCGGCGGTTGGCCGATCAAGCCCGCCGAGCAGGTGAAGGAGCGTCGACTTCCCGCACCCGCTCGGCCCCATCACCGCGAGGGCTTCTCCGCGCGCGACATCGAGGTCGACCGCGTCGACGGCCCTGACCAGTCCATCACCGGCGCCATAGTCCTTGCGCAATCCCCGGGCGCGGACGATGGGCGCGTCGGGCCCGCTCACCGCCTTCTCCTACAACTGGCGCGGCATGGTCTCATCTCGTCTCCTTGGATCCGATGGTCGATGTCGACCCCCGGCCGCTGTCTGTGGCCGTCCGTCGAGACGAGGTATGGGCCATCGCAGGTTGCGCCGCGGTAACCGCGCGGAGCAACTCCCGGGTGCTGTTACCGCGGCGCAAGTTCGCCGGGTCCATCATGGTCAGGACGGCTCGGTGAGCCACGGATGAGGAAGCCGATGCGCGTGCTCGTGATCGAAGACGACGAGGAGCTGGCCGAGATCGTCGGCGCGACGCTGCGGCGAGAGCAGATGGCGGTCGACGTGGCGTTCGACGGCGCCGCTGGGCTGGAGCGCGCGCTCGAGGTCGACTACGACGTGGTCGTCCTCGACCGGGACCTGCCAGGGGTTCACGGCGATCAGATCTGCGCGCAGCTCGTCTCGGCCGGGCGCAGGTGCCGGGTGCTGATGCTCACGGCCGCGGCGACGACCGAGGACCTCGTCGACGGACTCGCCCGGGGCGCCGACGACTACATCGCCAAGCCGTTCGACCTGCCGGAGCTCGTGGCGCGCGTCGGCGCACTCGTCCGGCGTGCCCAGCCAGCCTTCCCGCCGGTCCTCCGGCACGGCGATCTCGAGTTGGACACGGCCCGTCGTCGAGCCTCGCGGGCCGGCCGGCTCCTCGAGCTCAGCGCCAAGGAGCTCGGAGTCCTCGAACTCCTGCTGGCCGCCGGCGGTCGCGTCGTGTCGTCGGAGGAGCTGCTGGAGCGGGTCTGGGACGAGAATGCCGATCCGTTCTCGCAGGCCGTGAAGACGACGGTGAGCCGCCTGCGCGCCAAGCTCGGCGACCCACCGCTGATCGTGACCGTCGTCCACGCGGGGTATCGGCTTTGATGGCCGATCCTGGGTGGCCGTCATGGCGGTGAGTCTGCTCGGGCGCCTGCCGCGGCCCACCATTCGCTTGCGCCTGACGCTCCTCTACGGGTCCCTCTTCGTCCTCGTGGGCGCCACCCTGCTCGGCGTCACGTACGCAATCAGCACGACCACGGGCCTTACGGTGAACGTGGCCCCGAATGGCGAGGTGTCGGTTGCCTTTGGGAGCCCGTTTGGCGGCGGCGACGCGAATACGTTCGTCGCGCCCTTTGGCGGGTCGCCCGCCGATCTGCCTGCAGTCATCCGGGCTGTCGTCGACGCCCAGCACGCGGCGGAGCAGCAGTACTACCTCGTCCTGTCCGTACTCGCGGTGGTGATCCTATCGCTCGCATCTGTCCTGATCGGCTGGTTCGTCGTGGGGCGCGTGCTACGCCCGCTGCGCACCATGACCCACGCCGCCCGTGAGATCTCGAGCTCGAACCTCGGGCTCCGGATCGCCCCGCACGGCCCGGATGACGAGCTGAGGGATCTAGGCGAGACCTTCGACGAACTCCTCGGCAGGCTCGAGCGGTCGTTCGAGGCGCAACGACAGTTCGTGGCCAACGCCTCGCATGAACTCCGGACGCCGCTCGCGCGGGAGCGCGCCCTGGTCCAGTACGCCCTGGGCGATACGCAGCCGACGCTTGCTACATGGCGGGCCACATTCGAGCGCGTCCTGGTCGCCGAGCAGCAGCAGGAGCGGTTGCTCGAGGCGCTCTTCACGCTGGCACGCGGCGAACGAGGGCTTGAGCGCCGCGTGCCGGTGGACCTCGCCGACGTCGCAGATGGCGCGCTTCGATCGCAAAGCGTGGACGTGGAGGGCCGCGGCCTGCGAGTCAAAGCCAACTTGGCGCATGCGGTCGTCCTGGGAGATCCGCAGTTGCTCGAACGGCTCGCGGCGAACCTGGTCGAGAACGCCGCCCGCTATAACGTCCCGAGCGGTGAGCTCGAGGTTACGACCGAGACGCGTCCTCCGGAGGCCATCCTGCGGGTGGCCAACACCGGCCCCGCGATCCCTCCCAACGACGTCGATCGGCTCTTCGAGCCGTTCCGCCGACTGCAGCCCGACCGAACGACGCGCGAGGAGGGCTCGGGACTCGGCCTCTCCATCGTTAGAGCTATCGCGAGCGCCCACGACGGGTCAGTGCGTGCCGTCGCGAGGGAGGGCGGCGGACTCGTAGTCGAGGTTAGCCTCCCGACGATGGCAGGTCCGATGTCGGCCGTCGCGACGACCGACGCCCAATGATCAAGACACAACCCGAGGATTAGCACCGCGGGCGAATAGACCGCGCCGTCGTGCGCGACCACGCTCATCGCGATGTCGACGGGTGTGCATTCCAGCGTCACCAGCGTCAGGCGCGCTACCGCAGGCGGGCGGCGCGAGCCGTGAAACTCTGCACGGTCTGCGGTGTCGTCACCAGCCGCACGGGCAGTCGCTGCACCGAGCGCGCTCGGCAGTCCAACCGCAGCCGGCACAACGCCCTGTACAGCACGCGGTCCTGGCAACGTCTCAGCGCCCGCGTGCTCCGTGCCTGGCGCGGCGAGCACGGCAGCTGGTGCCCCGGCTACGGGCGCCCGCCCACCGAGCCGAAGACCTGACCGTTGATCACGTTGTCCCGCTCGCCGCGGGCGGTGCGCCGTTCGACATCGGCAACTGCGCGGTGCTCTGCCGCTCGTGCAACTCGACGAAGGGTGCAGCGACCGACCGGGGTGGGGTAGCCCATGTGGGTCGGCGCTTGCCCGCGGACCGCGCCTCGCGACTGTGTGCACGCGGCGGAGTTTCGCGAATTGTGGGGGGTTTTCGCCAGTGGGGTGCTGCATGACCGCCGACGCCCTCGAGGCGCTGGCCGCGTCCGCGACGATGGCCCTTCGCGCGACCCTCGCACCCCCGCGCTACTGCCCGGCCTGCGGCGCCGAGCTCCCGTACCTTGGCGGGCGGGGCAGGCCGCGCCGGTGGTGCGACGCCCACCATCCGCGTCCTGTGCGTCTTCGCCCGCGGGCGGCGCAGGGCGCCGAAGTCGCGCCTTGACCCCGGCCCTGGCCCACCTCCCACCGAGCTCGAGAAGGCCCGGGCTGGCGCCCGGGGCCCCTTGGGGTGGCGGCGCGGGCTACTCGTCAGTGGCCCGCTCGAGCTCGTCAAACGCCAGCTGATCGGCCGGCTCGCCGCGGGCCGACCGCGAGGGGCGGCTGTCGCCCGCCGGCATCTTCGGTCCGCGGCCGTACCGGATTCCGGGTCCGCCGCGGCCCTGGTCCAGCTTGACGATCACCCCGCGCTGCTGCAGTGCCCGGAGCAGGTCCCTGGCCCCCGCGACGTCGACGTCGAACATGCGCCGCAGCGTCTGATTGGTGACGTGCCCGTACTCGCGGATGTGATCGGCGACCTTGCGGTCGGTCTCATCGGCCCGGCGCACGTGGTAGCGCACGGCCCTGCCCAGGCTGGCCAGCGTAGAGCCGGTGAGGACATACGTGGGGAGGGCTCGAGCTGCCGTCCGGGCGGTCGGCGCAACGAGCCGCGCCAGGGCCAGCCGCTCAAGCACGCCCTGCGCCTCGCTCGTCGATCGCTGGGCGATCTCCGCGAGCCGGGCGGCGTCGATGTTGCGCGCGTCGCGGAGATGCGACAGTGCCAGGAGGACGTCAACGTCACCCCCGAGCTCCGGCGCGAGCTCCGCGACGAACCGCGCGAAGGCGTCGTTGCCGGTCCCGCCCTGGACGAGGACGCGTACCTGGTATCCGTCGTCGCCGAAGGTGGGCGGGACCTTCCCGGTCCGGAGCAGCTCCCGGTACGCGCGGTCGATCCCCTGGCCCGTCCGCTCCGCGACCTGCAGCGCCGTGACCGTCTCGAGCAGGAGCCGGTTCCGTGGCGTGGACGGGTGGGTGAGGATGTTCTCGGGGGTGACCCCGAAGACGAGTCCGCCCGGGCTGGTGACCGCCAGCGAGTCGGGCGAGTGCTCCACGTCGACCGCGCCCGCCAGCTCGTAGTCGCGGTGGACGAGCGCGTTGACCACGAGCTCGCGGACGGCGTCTGCCGGGTAGTCATGGATCTGGATCTGGACGC
Organism: uncultured Chloroflexia bacterium; assembly: GCA_963764515.1. Classification (GTDB taxonomy): domain Bacteria; phylum Chloroflexota; class Limnocylindria; order Limnocylindrales; family CSP1-4; genus SPCO01. The sequence goes on from CAVXSS010000002.1 coordinate 19,669, forward strand.
CGCCCGACGCGTTGAGCGGGTGCACCCGGCTGCGGACGGCGACCGCGTCGAGCAGGGACTCGACGGCGGCGAGCAGTGACCGCGTGGATCGGACGCGGGCGGTGGACTCGCTGCCCGGGCTCGCCCGGTACTGGTAGGAGAAGCCGTGATTGGGGATGGCCGCGGCGATCGTCTCCGCGTCACCGAGGATCAGCAGCCCGGCCCTCGTCAGCCTGCCGTGGGACGTGAGTAGGCGGAGATCCCGGGCGAGTTTGCGTTCGTCGGCCCGGGCGAGGTCGTCCCGGCCGGCCAACAGGAGCAGCCGGCGGACGCGGGCGACCTCGTCGGCGGACACGGCCTCCATCCCGAAGTCGGTCGCCTCGGCCGACCAGTCCGACAGCCCGCGGGCGGCCATCGCCTGCCGCTGCTCCTCGGGCGGGAAGGGCCGGCACTCGCTCCCCACACGCCGGGTCGCGGTACCCGCGGCGTTGGCGTAGAACACCGCCCCCTTCGGGACGGTGATCACGACCAGACGGGCGGTGCCCTCGAGGACCTCCGCGACCGGCACCGAGAGCGACGGCCGGGTGCGGTCGAAGATCCCCTTCCGGATCACGTCGGCGGTCAGGCGGGTCGAGACGCCCCGAAACGCCGCGGGCCCGCCGACCGTGTCGACCACCCCGACCACGATCGTCCCGCCCTCGGCGTTCGCGAGGCACACGACCGCGTCGGCGAGCATCTCGAGCGACCGGCGCGGGTCCGCGGACTCCTCCTGCTTGAACTCGAGCTGCTCGGATTCGAGGTCGCGGGGCACCGCGCCGTCGCCGATCAGGTCGAGTGTCTCCGAGAGGCTGGTCACGGGCGCAGTCTGCGGGCTAACTGAGAAACCGTCAAGGCGCGACAAGCTCTCAGTTATCCGCAGTTACCTCGAGTGGCTTCGGGCGCTCCGCGAGTCGAAGGAGAGTCTCGAGGTCAACGCCACCGGGGCCATGTCCGCGGGTCGCTCTAGCCTGGCTCGTGGCGCTCTCATCGACCTGGAGTGACGCCGAAGTCCCCGAGGCGAAGGCGGAGGTGCTCGACGCCATCTACGAGCAGATCGTGGTCACAGGGAGGACGATCGTGTCGATCAGGCTCATGCCGTCGGCGTATGCGCACGGCCTGGCGCTTGCGCTGCCCACCAAGGTTGCTTTGGCGCCCCCGGAGGTGTCTGAGTTCACGACATAGGTGACAGGTGATAGGCGCCTGGTGAGTCGGGACATGCGTGACAGTCCGACGCATGTCGAAGCATCGGGTGGCCGTCCTCAAGGTCGTCTCATCACAGCTGTCCGTCACCGCCGCCGCGGCCAAGTACGGGCTGAGTCGGGGGCATCTGCAGCGCCTCCTCCGCCGGTACCGGGACGGCGGGCTCGAGGCGCTCAATCCGCGGGTCCGCCGGCCGCTAACCAGCCCTCAGCGGGCGCGTACTCGCCATCATCGACGAACGGGAGGTCACGGTCGTCGCCCTCGACACGGGCGAGATCCTCTCGGCCCACCTCATCGACCCTGGTCGAGGGTACTGGCGCAAGCAACGACGAGACCCCGGCCGATGGCCGAGGTCTCAAGCGACCGGCTGATCACATATGTCGCCGATGTCGCGACTCATGTGTCGCCTATGTCGCGACTCATGACATTGGCGCGCCCGACAGGACTCGAACCTGCGACCTTTGGGTCCGGAACCCAACGCTCTATCCACTGAGCTACAGGCGCGCGAGCCCATAGGTTAGCGCACGGCGATCGTCGGCCCTTCACGCATCGCCGGGTCCAGGATGATCCCGGGCGTCTGTCGCCGGAGCCGGCGCAGCGCAGACCCGCGCGAGGACCTCGCTGAACGTGGCCGTGGCCAGGCCGATGACCGTGTCGGCGGCGCCGTAGTAGAGCAGGAGCTGGTCACTCGCATCGTCATGGACCCAGCCGCACGGGAACACGACGCGCCCGACATCGCCGATCATCTCGTACGGCGCCTCGGGCCCGAACAGCCACTCGTCCGTCCGGCGGAGCACGACCCTCGGGTCTTCGAGGTCGAGCAGGGCGAGGCCCATCCGGTAGATCGGGCCGTCCGACGTGGAATGCACGCCGTGATACATGACGAGCCAACCTTCGGCCGTCTCGAGCGGCGGCGGACCCAGGCCGATCTTGCCGGCATCCCACCAGGCGCCATCGCGAGCTTCGAGCAGCAGCGTGTGGTCACCCCAGTGGCGGAGGTCCGGAGAGAACGACATCCACATGTGCGCCCCGCCACGGAGCGGGGACGGCCGGTGGATCATCGCCCACCGACCCGCGAAGCGGGCGGGGAACAGGGCCGCGTCCTTGTCCTCGGGCGGCATCACCGGCCCGAGGCGACGGACGGTGCGGAAGTCGCGGGTCATCGCCAGCGAGACGAGGGGTCCGCGCCGGCTGTAGGCGGTGTAGGCGATCGCCCACTCCTCGCGCTCGGGCAGCCACGTGATGCGCGGGTCCTCGCAACCCCAGATCTCCTCGGGGTAGTTGTCGACGTCCGATCGCAGCAGTGGCTCGGGATCGAAGCGCCAGTCCGAGACGCCGTCGGCGCTCCGTGCAGCGTGGAGCTGGGAGATCCCCCGCAGGTCCTCGACTCGGACGAGCAGGACGGTCTCCTTCCCGACCCGGGCCGCCGCCGGGTTGAAGACGGAGTTGGCCGGATACGGCAGGTCCGCGGCCGTCAGGATCGGGTTGGCCGCGGACCGCCGGAACAGGTCATCCGGTCGAGTCACGGCGCCGAGGATACAAGCGACGCCTCGGTCGCGGTCGGGACCGTCGCCGCTCGATCCGCCGGCGGTCGATGCTTCGCGGTCCCGCCCTGACCCCTGGCGGCACGGATGTGCTCGAGTGCGATCAGCCACATCAGCGTGGACTCGGCTCCCTGGTTCGCGTTGGCGCCGTGCGGTGTGAGAGCGTCGTAGCCCGCCCCCCGTGTCGGGTCTGCGACATCCACGCCGAGGTCGTTCCTGCCGAGGAACCAGGAATAGGCGCGTTCCATCGCCATGTGATGGCGCTCGTACCCGGTCACCTGGTGCGCGGCTTCGGCCGCGAGGAGCAGGGCGGTGGCCTCGATCGGCTGCTGGTCGAATCGGGACTTCGGTCCGCCGCGCGGCCACCACCGGTTGCCGATCGTCGAGAGATGTCCGTCGCTCGTGGTCTGGACCTCGATCAGCCAGTCGAGTACGCGCAGGCCGGTCTCGACCATCGGCTGGGAGCGGAACGTCCCGCCGGCGACGATCAGTGCGCGGGCGGGCAGGGCGTTCTCGTACGTCAGGCTCGGTTCGGGCCACGGCCACGATGCGTCGGGATGCCCGGCGAACCTGGCGAGGAACCGGACGGCCAGGGCTCGAGCCGCCTTGGTGGTCACGGGGTTCGGATCGGCGCGCAGTCTTGCCGAGCACCCCAGCAGCACGGACGCCTGGGCGCGGAGCGCGTCGAGCTGCACCTCCGCGGGCAGGGCTGCGTCGAAGAGTGTGGTCGCAGAATCGACCATCCCGGCGTCGGGTGCCTCCGCGATCACGTCACCGAGGGCGTGCAAGGCTCGCCCGTGGCAGTCCTCCGAGCCGACCCCGTCGCTCCAGGACCTGTCGACCGAGCGGAAGTTGCGGAAGCGCCCAGTCCCACGATCGAAGGCGTCGGCGAGGAACGCCAGGTTCCGCCTGGCGCGTTCGGCGACCGCGGCCCAGCCGAGCTCCCTCGCGTGGAGCAGGTCCACCTGCAAGGCTCTCGCGACATCGTCGGTGCAGTAGCCGTGGGCCGGGTCCGGTTGACGCCCGATCGCATGCTGCATGATGCCGACCTCGTCGGTCAGGACCGACAGGTGTTGCCGACTGACGGGATGGAGCGGCGACAGGTCACGCATTGAGCGCGACCCGCTGCGGGGAACGGATCGTCACCGGCGCGTTCGTCGTGACCCGGGCGAAGAGCCGGTTGTACTGGGCTCCGACGGCGGACCAGATCATCCGACGGCTGTAGTCATACGCTCGGCGACCGATGGTGGCACGCAGATCGTGGTCGCTGAGCACCTTGTTCAGGGCGCTCGAAAGGCTCTCGGGAGACCCGGGCGTCGCGAGGATCCCGCGACCGTCGGCCAGCAGCTCCGATGCATAGGCATACGGTGTGGACACGATGGCGCGACCGGCGCCCATCGCATACGACAGCGTTCCCGACACGATCTGGTCGAGGTTCGGGTAGGGCGTGACGAACACGTCCGCGGCTTCGAGCCAGCGTGTCAGCTCGACCCGACCGACGAAGCGGTCGACGAACATCACGTGGTCCTTCATGCCGAGGCGTTTGACCTGGCGCTGCAGGCTCTCGCGATAGGCCTCTCCCTCCATGCGGACCAGATCGGGATGGGTCGCGCCGACGACGACGTAGAGGGCCGATGGGTGGCTTGCGACGACCGCCGGCAGCGCATCGAGCGCAAGCTCGTATCCCTTGCCCTGACCCAACAGGCCAAAGCTCAGGATCACGTTGCGCCCCGTTACGCCGAGGCCCGGCTTGACGGTGGAAGGATCGACGAGGGGCAGGTCCGGAACCCCATGGGGGATGACGTCCAGACGACCGGCATCGACGCCGTACGCGCTGGTCAGGAGCGCGGCGGCGGAGCGTGACATGACGACGGTGGACGCGGTGCGGGCGACCAGCTCCGAAAGGACGGCACGCTGGCCCGGCGTCGGGTGGCGCAGGACCGTGTGGAGCGTCGCGACGGCCGGCACCCGCAGTGACCGGATGAAGTCGATGACGTGGCCGCCATCCTGGCCGCCCCAGATCCCATATTCGTGCTGGATCGAGACGACGTCGACGCAGCCGTCGAGTGCGCGAGCAGCCGCGATGTAGTCGGCGCCCTCGTTCTTTCGGATGCGGTGGTGTACCTCGATCGGATACGGTGATGCCTGCCCGGGCGGGTGCAGGGCCACGACCTCCCGACTGCTCGTCACGGCTGCGAGATCGTGGGTGAACGTCGCGATACCGCAGCGGCGAGGTGGGTAGGTGGACGCGTATCCGATACGAACGATGGCAGGACTCCTCTCGATCGGTCCGCGTGGCGCGGCCCCGGGAACGGGCGCTGATGGCGCGTGTGGACCGGCGAGGAGGCAAACGGCGGGAAGGGCCTGTTCATCGCGCCGGGGGCGCCTGGCTGGATTCGGTGCGGCCCGCCAGATGGCGGGCCGCACGAGGTTCTAGGCGGAGCGCACCTGGACCGCACGCGGGCCCTTGGGGCTCGCCTCGATCTCGAACTTGACGTGCTCGCCGCCGACGAGGCGGTCGAAGTCGAGCGAGGAGTCGAGGCCGCCGCGATGGAAGAAGTACTCCTTCTCATCCTCGGCGGAGATGAAGCCAAAGCCGCGCTCGGCGATGACCTTCTTGATGGTACCGGTGGTCATGAGGACCTCCAACACTTCCCGAACAGGGTTGGCTGAACGCACGGTCCGTTCGAAAAGGGGGTCGACCACGCGGAGCATCGACGCGAGTTGCGGCGAAGCTCAAATCATAGCACAAGATGTTCGAGTTCCGGAACCCCGAGACAGGCGCTTCCTGTCGGCCGTCGCCCGCCCGGTATCGCCGCCGCCGCTATAGTCCGCCTCGATGACGCGGCACGAGTTCCTGCGCCGGCTCCACGAGGTCGCGCGCCCGAGGAACTACCTCGAGATCGGCGTCTTCGACGGTCGCAGCCTCTCGCTTTCCCGCGTGCCGAGCATTGCGATCGACCCCGCGTTCAAGGTGACCGTCGCGCTCCAGGTCGACGTCCAGCTGGCCAAGCAGACAAGCGACGCCTTCTTTGCTCGCAAGGACCCGCTGCGTCACCTGCGCAGCGGTCGCAATCCCTTGCGGAACGTTCGTCGCGGCCGTGCGCCGTTCGCCCACTACCTCGGCGGCACGACGCTCGACCTCGCCTTCATCGATGGGATGCACCTGTTCGAGTTCGCGCTGCGCGACTTCATGAACGTGGAGCGATTCGCGAGCTGGTCGACGGTCATCGTCTTCGACGATGTCCTGCCGCGGAACGTCGAGGAGGCAGCGCGCGACCGGCACACGAGCGAGTGGGCCGGCGACGTCTTCAAGCTCATCCCGGTGCTGCGTCAGTACCGCCCGGACCTGACGATCTTCGCGGTCGATACGACACCGACCGGCGTCCTCGTCGTCCTCGGAGCCGATCCGACCAACGGGACGTTGAAGGCGCGATACGACGAGATCGTCGAGGCGTGGGTCACGCCCGATCCGCAGGAGGTCCCGGCCGAGATCCGGGAGCGTCGAACGGCGATCTCGCCGGAGGCGCTGTGCGATGCCGCGTTCTGGCCTGACCTGGTCCGCGCGCGAAACCGCCGGACGAAGCGGGAGAAGGGGTATGAGCGGCTGCGCGAACGCCTCGGGTCGGTGAGCGGCTGAGCCCGGCCAGACCTCTGGTTCAGTCGGCGTACAGGGGATCGTCGCCAAGGGGAGAAAAGCCGAGGCGGCTCCCGAAGGAGCCGCCTCGATGCTGTCCCGGTGAAGGAGTCCGAATGAACGGACGCTTCTGCCACGCGTCAAAGGCATCTATCACGTCGGCTGCACCGACTACCCTGACCCTACCTACCCATGACCTTGACGCTGGGGCAGCGGCTGACTGAGCAGCCGCGATATCCTACTCGTTCAGGGGCCGTTTTCCAAGGGTTTTTGTCAGGCCTGACGGTGTAAATTCCTTAACCTTGACGCCGTCAATCGGCGTCGTGGATCGTCACCTTGGTCATCGCGACCGGCTCGTGGGGGAGATCGCGAGCGTCGCGCGGGGCGCTCACGATCTTGTCGACGACGTCGAGACCGTTCGTCACCTGCCCGAACAACGTGTAGCTCTTGGGCAGCTTGCCGGTCAGGTCCGCATGGATGATGAAGAACTGGCTGCCGTTGGTGTTCGGACCGGCATTCGCCATCGCCAGGGCGCCTCGCACGTAGTCGCCCTGGACCGGCTCGTCGTCGAACTTGTAGCCGGGGCCGCCGGTGCCCACGCGCGAGCGCTGTAGTTCGGACTTCTTCCCGTACTGGCCGTCGCCGCCCTGGATGACGAACCCGGGGATGACGCGGTGGAAGATGACGTCGTCGTAGAACCCCTTCTTCGCCAGGTCGGCGAAGTTCTTCGCGGCCTTCGGGGCGCTCTCGTCGAACAGTTCGACTTCGATGTCGCCGACCTCGGTGGCGATCGTGGCGCGGGTCATGGGCGTGACTCCTTTCGTTGGTCCGGGTTCACGGGTTGGCGATGGTGACGGCCGTCATGGCGACAGGCTGGAGTGCCGTGTTGTTCGGCTCGCCGCTGTTCGGCATGGCGGCGATCGCATCGACCGCCTCCATCCCGGCGGTGACGGTCCCGATGATCTGGTAGGTGTTGTAGGTGGCGAGAGGTCCGGCTGCCGCGTCGTCGAGGACGATGAAGAACTGCGAGCCGACCGAGTTCGGCTGGTCTGACCGTGCCATCGCGACCGTCCCGCGGTGGTACGCGGTCGTCACGGGTTCGTCGGTGATGGTGTAGCCGGGGCCGCCCCCGCCGGTGCCGGTGGGATCGCCGCCCTGGATCACGAACCCGGGCACGAGACGGTGGAAGACGACACCGTCGTAATAACCGCAGGCCACCAGGGCCGCGAAGTTGCCGACCGCGATCGGCGAGAGGTCCGCCTCGAGCTTGATGACGATCGTGCCCTTCTCGGTCCCGATCGTGACCGTCCGGGTCTCGCCCGCACCGAGGGCTGCCGGCTGCGTCGTCGGGCACGCCGTCGTGGCGCTCGCCGCAGCCGAGGCCGAGGCGCCGGGAGTGGCGACACCGCCGGGGGCGCCCCCTCCGGTCGCCGTGCATGCGGCGACCACGGACAGCAGCACAGCGGCGGCAAGGATCCCCGCCAGGCGGCGCGGGAGAGCGGGAGTCATGCGGCGGCCTCCAGGGCTGCGGGGAAGTCGATCGCCCCGGAGAGGAGGACCTCCCCGAGGATGACGCCGGCGATTCCGATGTCGCGCAGGCGCTGCAGGCCGTCGAGATCGCGAACCCCGCCGGCCACCAGGATGTCGGCATCGTACGACCGAACGAGCAAACGCATCCTCTCGAGGTCGGGTCCGGTCCCGCCATGGGTGAGGACGAACCGCGCGACCCCGGCTCCGACGAGCTCCCCGACCAGCTCGTCGAACGTGGGCGGCTCGGGGCGCCGCCAGGGGAACGCCGCCAGGCGCTCCGGCCGGGCGTCGAGGCCGACGGCCAGCCAGTCGCCCGCCACCGCGAGACAGTCGCGCAGGTCGTCCGGTCGATCGGCGATGCCGGTGGCCACGACGACGCGGGTCGCGCCGGCGGCGAAGGCCAGTCGAATGGCGTCGGCCGACTCGAGGCCACCCGCCAGCTGCAGCGGGACGGCAACGCGAGCCGCGATCCCGCCGATCGCGTCCAGCGCCGCCGGCGCGCCGGACCGGGCGCCGTCGAAGTCGACGAGATGGATGAGGCGCGCGCCCATCGACACGAAGATCTCGGCGATCTGGTCCGGGCGGTCGGTCGGGGCGCCGATACCGGCGGCCGCGCCCGGCCAGTAGACGACCCTGGAGCGGCCGCCCTCGAGATCGATGGCCGGGATGACCTGCATCGACACTGCGGACCGCGAGGTCAGCGGCCCTCGCCGGCCAGCAGGCGACGGTGGAAGCTGATCGGCAGCGAGCCGTTCCTCAGCAGGTTGTCGTGGAAGTCCTTGAGGGAGAAGGCGTCGCCGAGACGTCGCTGCTCGTCGGCCCGGAGGCCGAGCAGCAGGGTCCGGCCGAGGAGATACGAGAGCGGATACGTCGGCCGGTACGTGTACCACCCGACCTCGGCACGCGCGTTGCTGCGCTGGAACCCCGTGTGTTCCACGAGGAAGTCCGTCGCCTCGTCGACGGTCAGCTCGCCGCGATGCATCCGGACGTCGAGGATGATCCGGCAGGCTCGCCAGATGGCGTCCGTGTGCATGATCACCCGGAAGCGGGCGTCGTCGTCGAAGCCGTGCTCGCGCATCATCAGCTCGCTGTACATGCCCCAGCCCTCGACGAACTCTGGCGCTTCGGCCAGCATCCGGGTCAGCGACGGATGGCGGCGGGCCCGGTCGAGTTGCAGGTGGTGGCCCGGATAGGCCTCGTGGATGCTGGTGTTGCTGATCGAGGCGTAGTTGTGCTCGCGCATCGCGTCCGGATCGTTCCCGACCGAAGGCGTGACGATGTAGATGCCCTTTGGGTCGGCGTCGAAGACCGCGGGCTGGAAGTAGGCCGCGAACGGGACCACGTTGCGCAGGTACTCGGGTGTCGTGATCACCTCGATCCGCTCGTCGGGCGGTACCGTCACGAGGTCGCGCTCGATGAGGTGTTGGCGGGCCCGCAGCATCGCGTCCCGATATGCCGCGAGCGCGCCATCGAAGTCGGCCGGGCCGTCGGCCTTGATCCCCGCGAGGACCGTCGCCTCGCCTGCGTCCGGGTCGATCTCGCGTGCCGCCGCGACACGCGCCGCCTTCTCCTCGGCGAGCTTCTGCGAGCCGAGCTCGAGTATCGCGTCGGCATCGAGGCCGTCGAACGCCCGATGTGCCACGAGGGCGTCGTGTCGCTCGCGACCGATCGCCCAGTCGTCGGTGCCACCCACCAGGGTGCTCTCAAGCCAGCTCCCGTACAGCTCGATCGCGACTTTCGCCCCGGCCGCGGCTCGTTCGAGGCGACGTTGCTCGGCCGGTGCCAGGGCGGTGGAGCCCGCGTCCACGAGCTCGTCGAGGAGGAGCGGCAGCTCGGCGGCGGTCTCGATCTCGATCTGCTGCCAGGGCCGGACCTGCGGGACGGTCGCGCGGGTCTTCGACTGCTCGAGGTAGGCCGGGATCGCCTCGACCCGGCCCGCGATGGCGGCCAGCCGCTCGGCCAGTGGCGCGTGGTCGCGCGCGAACAGGAGGAAGAGGGCGTCGCCGATCGCGTCGAGCGCGAACGAGCGCCGCTCCCAGATTCGCAGGACGTCGGGGTCGAAGATGGCCCGACGGACGTTGTGCAGCTCGAGGTCGCGTTCGAACCTCGCCGACGCCGAGAGCGTCGCCGGGTCGATCGCCTCGACCTGCGCCAGGTGGGCGCGATCGTCCGCGACCTCGGCCAGGACCACGTCCCGACCGCCGTCGCCGAGCCGATCGTCCGCGTCATGGAGGCCCAGGTACGTGCCGAGCACGGGCTCGCGTTCGACCAGGCGCCGGAAACGCGCCTCGACGAGGTCGTACAGGCGGGCGTCGGCAGGGCTGGCGTCGGGTCCGCTCGCGGCGCGCGGCAGCGGATGGTCGTCGATCTGGCGAAGGTCGGTCACGATGCTCCTCGCTGGACGGATGGCGCCGTCCGTTGCCGGGCGCCGGGATGGATGGACGTGGGTGGTGGTGCGGACCGGCCTCAGGGCCGGAGGCCGGCTTCGTGGATCAGGCGGACGCGCCGACGGGATCGGCCGCGACCGGCCGCGGATCGGTCTCGGCCAGGGCCGCGCGCGTGGCGGCGACGGTCGACTCGATGTCGTCGGCGGTCACGCCATAGTGGGTCACGGCGCGGACCTGTCCGTGCGGATATTCCACCATCAGGACGTTCCGCGCTCGCAGCGCCGCCAGGAACGCGGCGCGATCGCGGGCGACCCTGAACACGACGAAGTTGGTCCGAACGCGGGTGGGGTCCAGCGGGCCGGGAGCCGGCTGCGCGGTGCCGCCAGGGGACTCGATGCCGTCGAGGCCGGCCAGGGCCTCGGCCAGCCGACGGGCGTTGGCGTGGTCCTCGGCCAGGCGATCGATCATCCCGTCGGGGCCGTCGGACAGGGCGACGAGGCCCGCGGCCGCCAGGATCCCGACCTGGCGCATGCCGCCACCGACGAGCTTGCGCGCCCGATGCGCCCGCCAGATGAAGTCGTTCGAACCGACGACGACCGAGCCGACCGGACAGCCCAGCCCCTTCGAGAGGCAGAACGTCACACTGTCCGCCGGGCCGGACAGGTCCGTGGCCGTCACGCCCGCGCCGCGCTGGCTGACGACGGCGTCCCAGAACCGGGCGCCATCGACATGGAGCGGGATGCCGTGTCGGTGCGCGATGTCGGCGACCTGTCGGGTGTAGGCCGGCGTCAGCGGCTGGCCCATCGAGTGGGCGTGGGTGTTCTCGATCGCGATGAGGCCGGTCAACGGCTCGTGGGCGTCGGTCGGGTCGCGGAAGGCGTCCTCGATGGCGGCCGGATCCATCGTGCCGTCCGGTCGATCCTCGAGCGAGCGGATGCTCGTGCCGACGATGACCGCGTGTCCGGCCGCCTCGTCGATGACCATGTGATGCTCGCGACCCGCGATCGTCTCGGCACCGCGCTGCAGGTGTGCCAGCTGCGACACCAGGTTGCCCATCGTCCCCGAAGCGACGAAGAGCCCCGCCTCCTTGCCGAGCATCTCGGCGGCGCGTTCCTCCAGGGCGTTCACCGTCGGGTCGTCGCCGAAGACGTCGTCGCCGACCTCGGCCTCCGCCATCGCCCGGCGCATCGCCGGCGTGGGCTTCGTGACGGTGTCGCTGCGCAGGTCGATCAGGGACATGGGCGCCGAGTATAGGTCGCGTGCCCCGAGGCGGGCTCGCTCAGTCGCGGCGCAACAGCCAGGCGCCCACGACGGCCACCAGGATGAGGACGCCGAGGATGACGAAGACCAGGGGCGGCACGGCGACGACGTCCATGCCGACATGGTCGCACGCCTGTCCTCGTTGCCTGAGCGCCTCCCGATGCCGTCTGGGTGACAGACAACGACCTGTCCACCTGCTATGCTCCGCCATCGCCACACATGGACCCGTGGTGTAGCGGCCCAACATGCCAGCCTGTCACGCTGGAGATCGCCGGTTCGAATCCGGTCGGGTCCGCCATCAACCGGCTTTTCCCTACGCCCCGTCCGCCCGCCCGGACGGGGCGTTCCCTAACTCGGTCCATGACCGCCTCTGTCACAATCCGGCCCGTGAAACGGGGCCCGACGCTCGTCGTCCTCGCGCTGCTGGCGCTGGCCATCGCGCTGCCCATCGAGGGTGGCCAGCTCGGGTTCGGTGCGAGTCCGTCGTCATCGGCCGGTGGCAGTCTCGCGGTCCCGACCGCGACCGCGACCGGCTCGGGCGCCGTCCTCCCCTCCACGGGCTCCGGGCCGCCGCCGACGCCGACGCCCGCCGATGGCGGCACCGATGCCGAACCGACGCCCGTGCCCACGACGGCTCTCGCCGATGTCCCGATCGTGCCCGTCACGAGCTTCCGCTCCGCGGTGTTTGCCACATCGAAGAAGGAGCTGGCCGCGGTCCTTGCGGGCACCAGCGCGCGCTACGAGGCCCTCGAGCTGGTCAAGGGCGAGGCGGATGCGATCCTCGCCGCGCTCGGCGTCGAACGCCCCGCGGACGCGGCCCGCCTGGTGGAGGCGACGGACGCCACGAAGCTCGCGGCCGATCTCGCGAAGAACCGCAAGCGGCTCGGCTTCCTGCGCGCTGACGTCATCGGGCCTGGGATCCGGGCACTGTCATGGGGCGGCAAGACCCTGTTCGGTGTCGACCGCCTGACCAGGACGGCGGATTGGACCCTCCGGGCGAGGCTGCCGTCGGCGCTCGCCGGTCAAGCCTTCGACGCCTCGAAGACATGGACGCTCGTCGCAGGCGGCGACATCATGCTCGATCGCGGCGTGGCCCAGACGCTCACGATCAAGGGCAAGGGCGCGGATTTCCCGTTCGATGGCGGCAGCGCCGAGATCACCTCGCGTTGCAAGAACTGCTCTTCGATGGGCTGGGACCTGCCACGCACGAGGCGGACCGGCGACGCGGGGGCTCTTCGGCATCTCGTCAAGGGCGCCGACCTCGCGATCGCGAACTTCGAGAACCCGGCTCCGAACAACCCGCGGTACCACACGTCGGGCACCGTGTTCTCGGCCGATCCCAAGCTGATCAAGGGGCTCGCCAACGCCGGCCTCGACTGGGTCGGCCTGGCCAACAACCACATCGGGGACGCTGGTGGGGCCGGCATCCTCCAGACCATCACGAACCTCAAGAAGAACGGGATCCGCTCGGGCGGAGCGGGCAAGGACATCGCCGCGGCGCGCACACCGAGCATCCTCGAGGCGGGCGGGGTCAAGGTCGCGATCCTCGCCTACGACACGATCGCGAAGTACTACACCGCCGATGCCGACAGCCCGGGGAGTGCCCGGCTGACCGCCAAGGTCGTCAAGGCCGACGTCAAGAAGGCCCGGGCGGCCGGCGCCGACGTCGTCATCGTCTTCCCGCACTGGGGCACCGAATACGACCCGACCCCGTTCGCCGGGCAGCAGGCGCTCGCCAGGGCGTCGATCGACGCGGGTGCGGACATGGTCATCGGCAACCATGCCCACTGGGCGGCCGCGATGGAGCTCTACGAGGGCAAGCCCATCTGGTACGCGCTCGGGAACTTCGTCTTCGACCAGACCTGGTCCGAGCCGACCATGGAAGGCGTGACGCTGGAGCTCACCTTTCGCGGCAAGCAGCTCGTGCAGGCCCGGATGCGGCCCCACATCATCCTCGACAAGGCGCAGCCCAACTTGATGGACCCGGCCGGCAGCGGCAAGGTCGTGATGGGCCAGATCTTCGCCGCCTCGAAGGGCCTGCTGCCCTGGTAACGCCGGCCCGACCGCAGCCGGCCGGCGGCCCTAGACGATCCCGGCGAACAGGTCCGATTCGGGGACTGGCGCGTCCACCCGGGACTCCGTGCGGATGTAGGCCTCCCGGCCCCAGAACTGGCGCCAGCCGTCGAGCCCGAAGCGCATGAACGGGCTGTCGTCCGAGATCTGGGTGACATGCTCATGGAGGGCCTGCCATTTGCGGTCGACCACGTCCGACACGTCGACCCAGGTCGTGATGGCCTCGTCCGGCACGAGCATCTTCGCCATGTAGGCATCGAACTCCGCGAGCTGCTCCGGCGTCGCGTCCTTCGGGGGCAGCCAGAAGCTGTCGAGGCCGAGCTCCTGCATCTTCTCGTTCATGGCCTTGCGGACGGATGCGGGGATCGCCTGCTCATAGAGCTTCGATGGCGCCCACGGCGCGAGCCCACCCTCCTCGACGGCCGGCCCGCTGCCGCCGTGCTCGGGCGCGAGCTGCTCCGGGTACCAGGCCGGATCGCCGGTCCGGGGGAACGCGCGGACCGTCACGTCGTGGGTCCGGATGTGGTCGGGATGCCCGTAGCCCCCGAACTCGTTGTAGGTGGTGAGGACGTCCGGCTGGTATCGGCGGATGAGCCAGACCAGGCGCCGCGCCGCCTCGTCGAGGTCGGCCTGCCAGAAGCTGCGCGGGTCGAGGTTCCCCGGCCGACCCATCATGTCGGAGTCGCGGTAGCCCAGGTTCTCCCACTCGGTCACGCCGAGGATCCCCATGGCCCGTTCCAGCTCGCCTGCCCGGGTCTCCGCCAGGCGGCGGTGGTTGTCGGGCGTGTCCATGGCTGGCACGACGATCTCCCCCTGCTCACCACGGGTGCACGTGACCAGGACCACGCGATGGCCGGCGGCCACGGCCTTGGCCATGACTCCTCCGGTCCCGATCGTCTCGTCGTCGGGATGGGCATGGACGGTCATGAGCGTGGGTCGATGCGGGGCAGGGTCAGGGGCGGCGGCGGTCTGATCAGTCATGCCCGGATGCTAGCGCGGCTCGACGATGACCACCGGGAGGGTCCGAGCCACCGGGCCGGATCGTGGGGTGAACGTACGCAGCGCTACCATCGCGTCGATGTCCGACGCACGAACCCGATCAGTCGCCGCACCGCCCGGTCCGCTCGCCGGACTGCGGGTCGTGGACTGCTCCACGGTGCTCGCGGGCCCGTACTGCACGATGCTCCTGGCCGATCTCGGCGCCGACGTCGTCAAGGTGGAGCCGCCGGAGGGCAATTCGACTCGTGGCTGGGGCCCGCCGTGGGTCGGCGACCTCGTCGCCGGGACGCGCACCGCGGCGTACTTCCTCGCGGTCAACCGGAACAAGCGCAGCATCCGGCTCGACCTCCGACGCGCGGAGGCGGCCGAGGTGCTGCGACGCCTGTTGTCGCGCGGTGACGTGCTCGTCGAGAACTTCCGGACGGGCGGTCTCGCGCGGCTCGGGTTCGGTGACGCCGAGCTGGCTCGCCTGAACCCGGCCCTCGTCCACCTGGCGATCTCCGGCTACGGACCACACGGAGCGGCCGCGGACCGGCCCGGCTACGACTTCGTGGTGCAGGCGACCAGCGGGCTCATGTCGATCACCGGTCACGCTGATGCAGACGGTGGCGGCCCGACGAAGGTCGGGGTCGCGATCAGCGATGTCGTGTCCGGGATGCTCGGAGCGGTCGGCGTGCTGGGAGCCCTCGTCGGGCGGGAGCGCCCGGAGCGCCACGGTGCCGGCCAGCGCATCGACGTCTCGCTCCTCGGCTCGACGCTTGCCTCGCTCGTGAACCAGGCCCAGAACGCCTTCGTCGGTGGCGCGGCTCCCGGGAGGCGGGGCAACGCCCACCCCAACATCGTCCCGTACGAGACATTCGGGACCGCGGACGGCCAGATCGCGATGGCGGTCGGATCCGAACGGCAGTGGCGTCGCTTCTGCGAGGCCCTGGGCATGCCCACCCTGGCCGACGAGCGGCGCTTCGCGACGAATGGCGACCGGGTCGTCCATCGCGCCGAGCTGCGCCGGATCCTGGCTGCTCGCCTGCGCGGACGCTCCACCGCGGACTGGCTGACGGCGCTCGAGGCCGCCGAGATCCCGGCCGGCGAGATCCGCGACGTCGTCGAGGCATTCGCCTCGCCGGAGGCCGTCGCGCTCGGCATGACCGTCGAGATCGAGCACCCCGCCTGGGGCGTCATCCGGCAGGTGGGCGTGCCGTTCGAGTTGTCCGCGACGCCGGCGACCATCCGGACGCCGCCGCAGCTCCTCGGCGAAGGGACCTCCGAGATCCTCGGGGAGCTGGGCTACGACGACGCAGACATCGAGGCGTTGCGGGCCGCCGGGATCGTCTGACCCGACCCTTACAGCTCCTGGCTCCTGAACGAGCGCGCGGCGACGATCAGCGCGACTGCGATGAGGACCAGCGTCGAGACGGCGGGCGTCAGGACATCCGCCAGGTCGACGGGCGATCCGCCGGCCAGCGAGACGGCCGGCCCGTCGAGCCCGCCGGGCAGGAACCGCCCGAGGTTCGGGATCGCCGCCGCGATCGACAGGCCCAGCCACGCGATGAAGCCGATCCCCGCGGCCGCCGCGACGGAACCGGTGATGGTGCTGCCGAGGAAGGTCAGGGCCGCCCATGCGTCCAGGGTCAGCCAGGCCATGAATGCGAGCCCCAGCCAGCCGCCGATGGGCATCGGTTCGAACAAGATCGCGGTGTAGAACCAGCCGACCGCGACGGCCATGCCCACGGCGATCGCCAGAACGAGGCCGATGGCCGCGACCTTGGCCGCGAGGAACGCTCCGCGCGAGACGGTCTTCGAAAGGACGAAGGCGGCCGTGCCTCGATCCCGTTCCGTGGCGACCGAGCCCATGGCCAGGATGATGGCCGCGAACGCGCCGAATTGGCCGAGGTTCTTCGAGAGTTGGAGGACGGCGTCGCCGACGACGGGCTCGGGGATCTGGAGACCCGAAAGCTGGTCGCCGCCCGCCGCCTTGACGATCTCGGGGAGGAACTTCGCGAGCAGGGGCGAGGTGAGCCCAACCACCAGGAACAGGCCCCCCACCACCGGGAGCCGCAGCGTTCGCCAGGACTCCAGCAGCTCCTTGCGCAGGAGGATCCCGAGGCCCGCCATCAGGCCATCGCCTCATCGGAGCGGCCGTCGCCCCTGCCGACCAGGCGCAGGAAGACGTCCTCCAGCGACGGTCGCACGCGTTCGAACGCGGCCAGCCGGACTCCCGCGGAGACCACGATCGGCAACAGGCCGGCCGACCCGGCCGCCTCGTCGGTGACCGACACCGTCACGCTGCCGGGCGTCTCGGAGACGCGGTCGATCCACGCGGTCCCGCGCAGGACCTCCATGAGCGACGCGACCGCTGCGTCCTGGCCCGGCTCGGGTTCGATCCGATAGAGCGGCAGCGCATAGCGCACGAGCAGGTCCGCCAACGGGCCCTCCGTGACCAGGCGGCCGTGGTCGAGGATCCCGACCCGGTCGCAGATCCGCTCGACGTCGGAGAGCACGTGCGTCGAGAAGATCACCGTCGCGCTGCCGCGCAGGGCGGCGATGAGCGCGAGCAGGTCGCGGCGTCCCTCGGGGTCGAGCGAGCTGACCGGCTCGTCGAGAATGAGCAGGCTCGGGTCGGACACGAGCGCCTGCGCGATGCCCAACCGCTGGCGCATCCCCCCGGAGTAGCCCCCGATCCGGCGAGAGGCGGCGTCCGCGAGCCCAACGAGGCCGAGCGTCTCTCCGGCCCGGGCCCGCGCGGCCGGGACGGCCAGGCCCTGGAGCCGCCCCGCCAGTTCGACGAGCTCGCGCCCGGTCATCCAGCCGTAATAGCGCGGGTCCTGGTCGAGCACACCGATCGCCCGCCGGACGCCCGGCGAGCTCGGGTCGACGGGCGTGCCGTCGATGACGACCGTGCCCGAGGTCGGGCGGGCGAGGCCCGTGATGAGTCGCAGGGTCGTCGTCTTGCCCGCGCCGTTGGGCCCGAGCAGTCCGAAGACCGATCCGCGCGGCACCTCCAGGTCCAGGCGGTCCACCGCGAGCACGCCCGAGGCGCCGCCGAAGCGCTTCGACAACCCCCGGCAGCTGACCGTCGCCAGTTCGTCGATCAACGGTCTTCGCGCCCGGCCGCGAAGTAGAGGAGCGGCCCCAGCAGCCCGATGAACACGATGATGAGCCCCCACATCAGCTTGCTGTCGCCGCGAACATGGCGCTCCGGCCGCAGCAGGTCACGCAAGGCGAGGACCAGCAGCCCGATCTCGATGACGATGACCGGCACCAGGAGCAGGAACAGCTGCGTGTCGCTCATGCCGGCCGCTTGTTCGGGTCGGCCTTCCAGACCCGGTACGAATAGGCGAACACCACCGCGAGCAGGACGAAGATGGCGCCGATGACGGCCGCCGCGAGCACCTGCGCTCGAGCGCCGAGCAGCCCGAACACCATGAGCACGAGACCCTCGAGGACGAACAGACGTCCGCCGACCCGATGCGTCCGGACCCACGACAGGTCGCTGGCGAGCGTCCATGGCGTGCGGATGCCGACGAGGTAGTTGGGGCGGACCGTCGGCAGGTAGTTGCCGATCACGACGAACAGGAGTCCCACGCCGATCAGGACGAGCCTCGTCACGTCGACATCGGCCCCCAGCGCGACGCCGACGGCGAGGAGGTGGATGGCGCCGAGCAGCGTCACGAGCGCGATCCAGATGGCGCCGTACGCCCTGGCGGAGCGCTCGAGATTCGGGCGGCGCGGTTCGAACCGGGGTATCAGCGCGAACAGCACCGTGACTGCCGCGGTCGTCAGCGGCAGGAGCAGCAACCCGACTTCCTTCGGGGCGTAGCCGTTGGCTTGACCGTCGATGCCCCAGTGGATGGGGATCTGCACCCCGGCCGGGAGCCGTGTCCAGGCCCAGCCGGAGAGCAGCGTCATCGCACCGACCACGGCGACGCTGTACAGGATCATGGGGCGGCGGTTCATCGCGACTCCCTGGGCACGATCCGAAAGGCGTCCATCAGCGCGGCCAGCGCCTCTTCGAGGACCGACACGTTGAGGTGGTAGGTGATCGTCGAGCCGGTTCGGTCGGCGTCGACCAGGTCCGCTTCGCGGAGCACCGCGAAATGGCCGGACATGGTCGGCCATGAGAGGTCGAACTGGGCGGCAAGTTCCCCGGCGGTCATGTCGCGCTCCCGCAGGAGCGTCAGCACGCGGCGGCGCGTCGGGTCGGCCAAGGCACGGTAGACACGGTTGATTTCGTCGTCTCCCTAATTAGGCAATCGACAAGATATCGACGCAGGCGGCCGCTGTCAAGGGCCACCGGCCACATGCAGGCATGCACGGACCGGGTCCAGCCGGGCTGGACCCCCTGCTAGACTCGGCCCGCTCGAACGGACCCTCACCGCTCGATCCTGGAGGCACCTCTCGATGACCGACGACCGCGAGCGCTGGGCCCTTATCCTCGGTGCCTCATCCGGCATGGGCGAGGCGACGGCGATCACGCTCGCGAAGGCCGGCTACAGGATCATGGGCATCCATCTCGACTTCCGCGCCGCACTCGCTCACGTCGAGGAGGTCAAGGCGGCGATCGAGGCGGCCGGTTCAGAGGCGCTGTACGTCAACATGAACGCCGCCGACGATGAGAAGCGGGCGGCTGCGCTCGCGACGCTTCGAACTCGCTTCGAACGGTCCGAGGCCGAGGGTCGCCATCCGTACGTCCGGGTCGTCATGCACTCGCTCGCCTTCGGCTCGCTCGTGCCGTTCCTGGCCGAGGATCCCAAGGCCGCTGTCGATCGCAAGAAGATGGAGATGACCCAGGACGTCATGGCCAACAGCCTCGTCTACTGGGTCCAGGACCTCTGGCACGGCGGGTTCCTCGAGGCAGGCTCGAAGATCTACGCGATGACCTCCGAGGGCTCGACGCGGGTCGTGCCCTCATACGGTGTCGTCTCGTCCGCCAAGGCGGCCCTCGAGGCGCACATCCGCCAGCTGGCCATGGAGCTCGCCCGGCACGGCACGGGGGCCACGGCGAACTGCATCCGAGCGGGCGTGACCGTCACGCCGGCGCTGCTCAAGATCCCCGAGTCGCAGACGATGATCGACATCACGATGAAGCGGAACCCGACCGGCCGGATGACCACGCCACAGGACGTCGCGAACGCGATCCTCGCGCTCTCGGGCGAAGGGACCGAGTTCATCAACGGTGACATCATCAGCGTCGACGGCGGCGAGTTCATCACGGGCTCGTAGGCCGGCGAGAGGCGGTTCGATGAGCGGACGCGTCATCGTGGTCGGCTCGATCAACGTCGACCAGGTCATCACGGTCGAGCGCATGCCGGCGGCGGGCGAGACCGTCACCGGCGGTCGGTATGAACAGCATCATGGCGGCAAGGGCGGGAACCAGGCGGTCGCCGCCGCGCGACTCGGGGCGGCGGTCGTCTTCGTCGGCGCGGTCGGCAACGACGGGTTCGGACGGAGCGCTCGCGAGGCCCTGGCAGCCGAGGGGATCGACCTGTCGCGCCTGATCGAGCTCGACGTGGAGCCGACCGGCGTGGCGCTGATCCTCGTCGACGGGGCTGGCGAGAACCGGATCGCGGTCGCGGGCGGCGCGAACATGGCGCTCGACTCGGTCCAGGTTCGTGACGCGCTCAAGCGGTTGGCCCTGACGACCGAAGACGTGGTCCTGGTCGGCCACGAGATCCGGACCGGTGCCACGCACGAGGCGCTTCGCCTCGCCCGCAATGCGGGAGCGACGACGATCCTCAATCCGGCACCGGCCGGCGGCCTCGAGGCGCCGACGCTCGCCCTCGCCGATATCCTCACGCCGAACCGAGGCGAGCTGGGCGTGCTCGCCGGCGACGACGGCAACGACGGCAAGCCCGGCAAGCTCGCCAAGCGCCTGCTCGGCCGCACTCCGGGCGATCGGTCCGTCCTCGTCAGCCTCGGCCGCGAGGGAGCGCTGCTCGTCCGGCGTGCCGGCACGACCGCCATCCCGGCCCTCGACGTGGACGCGGTCGACACGGTGGGAGCCGGGGACGCGCTCAACGGCGCCCTGGCCGCGGGACTCGCCGCCGGTCTCGACCTCGAAGCGGCCGCCCGGCGCGCGATCGGGGCCTCCGCCCTGGCCGTGACCAGGGCCGGCGCCCGCGAGGGGATGCCATCGACCAGGGAGCTGGAGAGCGCCCTCGCCCGATCCTGATACCGACCGCCTAGCTCTCGCTCTGCACCCAGGCGGTCCGTTGCCTGGCCGCCGGCGTCATCTCGAGCAGGCCGTCGTCGGTGACCCACCAGGCGGCGAGACCTCGGGCCCGGGCCGTCGGGACGATCGCCGCCCGACCGCCGATGAAGAGCGTCTTCGACCAGACTTCGGCCCAGGCGGGGTCGGGCCCCTGGACGGTCACGGCTCGAAGCCCGCCCTCGGCCGGTTCGCCGGTCCGGGGGTCCAGCAGGTGATGAACGTTGCGGCCGTCACGGACCCACGAGCGGAGCCGCACCGACGAGGTGGCGACCGCCCCGTGCTCGACCGCGATGGCGGCAAGCGCATCCGGCCCACCGGCCGGGTCCTCGACGCCGATCAGCCACGGGCCGTGGTCGGGCCCCGGCCCGTGGGCGACGAGGTCGCCGCCGGCCTCCAGCAGGAACCGCTCGACGCCGAGCCGATCGAGGTGGGCCGCCGCCCAGCGGAGGGCCAGGCCCTTGCCGATGCCGCCGAGGTCGATGGGCCGATCGACGGTCCACTGGCCGGCGCGCAGGCGCGCGGCGATCCGATCGCCGACCGGGATGGCCGCGCCGGCCGTTTCGGTCGGGTCCAGCGGCGCGCCCGGATACCCGAGCCGGTCGAGGTCCCGGAGCACGCGCGGGTCGAAGCGGCCGTCGGTGACGCGGCGGGCACGATCCGCGGCGATCAAGGCCCGCTCGAGGCGGCGCGGGATCCTGGCTGGGCGCCCGGTCCCGGCCATCCGGTTCAGGCGCATCAGGTCACTCAATTCGCGGAACCGCGACATCTCGGTCTCGACGGCCTCGAACTCCGCCCGAACGGCCGACCAGGCGACGTCGACGGCCTGTTCCCAGTCCGATGGGCCGGAGGCCGGCTCGCACGCCGTCAGACGAAGCGGCGACGCCATCGCGCGCGCCTCGAAGCGGCGGACCGATTCGGCCCGGGCAGGCGCGGAGGACGTGACGTCGACCATCGGCACTGGGTCGCCGTCGGTCAGCCGGACGCTCCCGTCGTCGCGTGGACGACTTTGGTCTGGGTCCTGGTGATGACCCGGGTCGACGTCGAGATGGTCGGCAGGCTGACACGCCCGGGAAGGGCATTCGCGGCGCCCGTGACCTTGGACACGCGCTTGCTGAGGTCCGCGAGCGATGTCTCCATGTCGGTCAGCCGCGGTCCGATGGCGGCATAGCGGTCCGCAGCCAGCGCATACGCCTGCGCCGCCCCGTTGAGCGACGCTTCGAGCGCGTCGTGATCGCGCGCCAGGACGTCCGCGGCGTGGCCGGCTGGCGCGCGATCGGCCGCGATTCGGGCGTCTGTCGTCGATTGCAGGGCGGTCACCCCGGCCAGGGAGACCGCGTAGGCGCTCGCGGACACGCCGATGAGCACCGCGAGATGGACCGGTCGACGGGGCTCAGTCATCTCCGTGCTCGCCGACGTCGCCGCCGTCGTCGCCGTGCTGCGTCGACGAGCTAGCGACGGTCGTCGTCTTCGTCTTGGTCACGACCACGACCTGTCGTTGGGCTGCGACCTTCGCCTTCGCGATCGATGCCTCGAGCGCCGCGAGCTTCTTCTTGGCGGCCTTGAGCTCGGCGGCCAGGGCCGTGGCATGGTCGGTGTCCGCCGTCATCTGGGCCTGCGCCGCGGCGAGTGCGGTGCTCATCTCCGTGGACTGCCCGGCCAGGGACTGGAGTTGCGCCGTGAGGTCGGCGGACCGGGTCTGCTCGAGCGCCAGGCGATCCTGGAGTTCGGAGACCGGGACCGGGGCGACGGTCAGGGGCGCAGAGGCGGCGGTCCAGGCGGCGGCCGCGCGGATCGACCCATACCCGACCAGGAGGGCGGCGATGACGCCGAACACGGTGACGAGCCGGCGGACGCGAAGCGCCCCGATGCTCACCGAGCGGGCCTCGCCGGTCGCGATGGGCCGGGCGATGCGGAGTGCATTGATGGTCATGGCGCGGGTACCTCCTGTCGTGATGTGTCGAACGTCGGCTTTCGTTTGCGGCTGGCCCAATAGCGGTAGGCGCCGGCGAACGTGACCGCCAGGCCGGCCCCGATGTAGAGCGGCTCCAGGGCTGACGTGTCCGTCCCGGCCAGCACGCCGTGCATCCAGCCCATGACGAAGATCAAGAGCGCCAGTCGGTGGAGCATCAGCCACGCGCCCCTGGGCAGGAGCTTCGTCCAGCGCGCGGTCACGGCCGTCACGACGAACGCGTAGAGCGCGAACGTGCCGATCGCCACGGGCGAGCTGCGGTACTCGGCGAGCCCCGGGATCAGGGCACCGCCGAGGCTCACGCCGGATTTCGGATCGATCACGAGACTGACGACGTGAGCGATGAGGAACGCCATCACGAACACCCACAGGTGCTCGTGCCACGGGAAGATCCGCTTGGAGAGGTTCCAGGTCGAGCGGTTCGTGGGATGGCTCAGGACGAGGCCCAGCGCCACCTGGAGGGTCAGCAGGAGGAACGCGACGATGCCGGTCGCGCGGGCCGCCATCCAGTACTGGAGTTCTGCCTGCCGGTCGCTCGTCGCCGGGACGATCTGGCCGGTCGCGTAGATGAGGACCAGCCCGAGCAGGCCGATGAGGATGACCGTTCCTCGCAGGGACAGGCGGAAGGGGGGGCCGGTCCGTACCGGGGTCACATGGGCCATGACGGTCTCCGAGCGGATGTTGCCTACCTGGTTCGAGGCATGTTCCGCCGGTTAGGTTTCAACGTCGCGGCAGCCGATGGTCACCCGCGAGGATAGGACCCGTTACGCATCAGCCGACACTCTGCGTGGCGCGGCGCGTCGCGAGCAGCCCGCTCCGCGGCGACAGAAGGAGGGCGGCGACGAACGCGAGCGTCTCGATGAGGACGATCGCCGCACCGGACGCGACATTGGCATAGAAGCTGACATACAGCCCGATGACCGTCGAGACGACGGCGATCGCGACGGCGACCTGGATCAGGCGGTCGAACCGGATCACCAGCAATTGAGCGGTCGCCGCCGGCGTGCACAGCATGGCCACGACCAGGATGATCCCGACGGCCTGGATGCTCACGACGATCGTGACCCCGAGCATCGCCAGGAGCAGGTACTCCAGGCGCGTGACCGGCAGTCCCGATGCCGCCGCACCGGCCGGATCGAAGGTCGCGTACAAGAGTTCCTTGCGAAGCACGAGCACGACGACCAGGACGATGGCGCCAAGGACGGCGACCTGGATGAGATCCGCCTCGGTGATCCCCAGGACGTTGCCAAGGAGGTAGCTGAAAAGGTCGGTCACGTAGCCTCGGATCGTGCTGAAGAGGAGCACGCCGAGGGCGAACGTGCCCGCGAACAGCACGCCGACCGCGGTGTCGAAGCGCAGGTTGCCGCGACGCGACACGACCCCGATCGCGAGGGCGGTCGAGACCGCTGCGATCGCGCCGCCGATATAGAGCGGAGCGCCGATCAGGTAGGCGATGACGAGGCCGGGGAAGGCGGCGTGGCTGACCGCGTCCCCGATGAACGCCAGGCCCTTCAGCACGACGAACGCGCCCATCACCGCGCAGACGACGCCGACGATGAGGGCCGCGACCAGGCCGCGCTGCATGAAGCCGTACGTCAACGGGTGCACGAGCAGGTCGATCATCGCGGCGCCCCTTCGTGGTAGTGCGGCTCCTTGCCGGACGGCTGGTCGTGGTGATGGGCGTCGTCGAGGATGAGGGTGCCGCCCGTCAGGTCGGGCAAGACCAGCACGTGCCCGCCGTAGGTCTCGGCCAGCAGCCGCTGATCGAGGATCAGGTCCTTCGCGTGGCCATGGGCCACGATCCGGCGGTTGACGAGTGCGGCGTCCTGGAAGCGGTGAGCGGCACAGGCCAGATCGTGCGTCGTCGCGACGACGGTCTTGCCGGCCCGGGCCTCGGCCTCGAGGACGTCCATCAGGTCCTCCTGCGTGGTGGCGTCGACCCCGGTGACCGGCTCGTCGAGGAGGTACAGCTCCGGCTCGGCGGCCAGCGCCCGCGCGAGGAACACGCGCCGCCGCTGGCCGCCGGACAGTTCCCCGATCTGGCGGTCACGTTCCGAGGTCATTGCCACCGTGGCCAACGCGTGTGCCACGGCATCGCGGTCGACCGCCCCCGGGCCCCGGCCGATCCCGATCGCGGGATAGCGCCCCATCATCACGACCTCCCAGACCGTGACCGGGAAGGTCCAGTCGACGAGCTCGGCTTGCGGGACGTACGCGACGCGGCGGGCCGCAACGCCCGGCGCCGCGCCAAGGACCTCGACGCTCCCCGCGCGGACGGGCAGCAGCCCGGCGATCACCTTCAGGAGCGTGCTCTTCCCCGCGCCGTTGGGCCCGATGATGGCCAGCAGCGATCCGTGACGGATGGAGAGGCCGACGTCGTCGAGGGCGATCCGGTCTCCGTACCCGGCGCTGACGCCCTCGAGGCGAACGGCGTCGTCGCCCGCTATCGGAGCGCCTCGACGATCCTGGCCATGTTCCAGCGCATCATCCCCACGTACGTGTCGGCCGGTGACGGGCCGAGGGCATCGTTATACAGGGTCGTGACCACCTTGGTGATGCCCGCCTCTCGGGCGAGCGTCTCGGCCAGGGCCGGGCGGAACTGGGCCTCGCTGAACACGGCTTTCACGCCGGCGGCCTTGACCGTGTCCACCAGCGTGGCGAGATCGCCGGCGGACGGCTCCTGCCCGGGGCTGCCTAGGATGACCCCGACGAGCTCGAAGCCGAAGTGCCGGGCGAAGTACGGAAAGGCGTCATGGAATGTCACGAGCTTGCGGTCCGCCACGGGAATCGTTCCCACGGCGGTCGTCAGCTCGGCGTCCATCGCGTCGATCCGGGCCGCGTAGGCGGCGGCATTGGCCCGGTACGTCGCTGCGCCCGATGGGTCGATCTCGCTCAGCTTCGCCTCGATCGCCGGTAGGTAGTGGCCGGCAACGAGCGACGGGTCCAGCCAGAAATGCGGGTTCGGTTCGCCGGCGACGGTGATGGTCGGGATCCCGTCGCCGAGGACGAGCCTCGGCGCCCCGTTGCCGCTCGCCTCGACAAGGCGGTCGAGGAAGTCATCGAGGCCGACGCCGTTCGAGACGATGAGATCGGCGCCGTCGAGCGCGCGGGCGTCCTCGGGCTTGGGCTCGTAGTCCTCGGGTCCCACCCCGGCCGGGATGATCGAGCGGACCGCGACGCGGTCGCCTCCGACGTTCGAGACGATATCGGCGAAGACCGTCGTGGTCGCGACGACCTGCAGCGAGACGACAGCGCCCGATGGACCGGGGCTCGTCGAGCACCCGACGACGGCGATGGCGATCGCGAGCACGCCGGCGAGGGTTCGGCCCCACGTTCGGCTGATATCGAGTCTCATCGTCGGGCGACTACGAGGGTCATCGGCGGTCCCTGGATCGGCCTGGGATCAGGCCGTTCGCCAGACGCGTGCCGGCGCCGTCGCCTGGCATGCCGGACACAGGCCGAAGAGCTCGAGGCGGTGCCCCTCGACGCGAAACCCGGTCCGCCTGGCGACGTCGCGGACCACCGTCCGAAGGCCTGCGTCGGCGATCTCGGCCGTCCTTCCGCACATGGAGCAGACGATGTGGTGGTGATGGATCGGCGCGCAACCGACGTAGACGTGCTCGCCGGACGGGAGCTCCAGGCGTTCGACGACCCCCAGCTCGGTCAGGACCTCGAGGGTGCGGAAGATCGTCGCACGGCCGATCCCGAGGCGGCGATCCCGGGATTCACGCACCAGGGCGGCCGCGGCGAAGTGCCCGGTCCGGTCTGCGATGAGCTGTGCCAGCACCCGGCGCGGTGCGGTCAGACGATAACCACCGCGGTCGAGCGCCACGAGCAGCCGGCCGGCGTCTCCCATGCCGCCACGGTACCACGGTCGGGGCTTGTCGGGACTGAGTCTCAATAGCGCCCGACATCCGTCAGGCCGGCACGCCGAACGTACGTCATCTCGCCGGGACCATCGACCGAGGGGCGCCGGTGCTTCCCCGCCTCACACTTTGGTGGATGACGATCCATACCTTGCGAGGCAAGACTGCGTCGCTCCGGCGGAGCTGGCGCGGCCTGCCGCGCCCACACTTCCCGGCCCTGAGCCATCCGAAGGTCGGCCGTACGCCGAGTTTCGGCATCGGCGACACGGATGCGCACGTCTTCAACTGCCCAGTCTGTGCACGTCCGTTGCCCGATGGCACGTTGCGCTGCCCCGGTTGCAGTACCCATCTGGTCTTCGGCGTCACGTTGAAGCGAGCCGGCGGGCTGCTGGCGTTCGGGGTCGCCCTTGGGGTCCTCGTCGGCGGCCTCGCGATGTCGGTCGCCATCGGCCTGAAGCTGCCGTCCTTCGCCGCGACCGGCACCGTCACCCCCGCTTCGAGCGCGAACACCGGCACCAGTCCGAACACCAGCGTCACTCCCGGGACCACCCCCGCTACCGCGGGATCGAAGGAATCGCTCGCTGCGATGCGGCAGATGGCGCTCCTCGACCAGCGGATGGCGACCGATGGGGTCGCGTTGCAGGCCGCCGTGACGGCCAACCGGCCGGTCAGCATCGCCCAGGCGCTACGGGCGCTCGGCACCGACGCGGACGTGGGCGCGAAGTACATCGAGTCCCTCCGGAAGTGGCCGGACGCAGTGGGCCTGTCCGCGTCCCGCGACAGCTTCTATTCGGCCGTGACGTCGACCTCCCGAGCGGGGCTGACGAAGTCGATCACCAACAAGAAGGCCTACAAGTCGTCGGGCAAGTCGATGCTGACGGTCCTTCGGAGGATCCCCAAGCTCGACGCGGCCGCACGCAAGCTGGCCGTCGGTGCGGGCGTCGAGCTGCCGGTCGTCGACGTCAGCGGGATCCACTAGCGCCCCAGGTCAGGGCGCGCCCGTCAATGTCGGCGCGTACCCGGTCAACTCCACGTACGCCTCGGCGTGAACGTCGCGCCCGGATCGCGCGGCCCGCGCTCGCTGCGAGCCCTCCCAGTAGATGACACCGGTGGTCGCCCGCGTGTCGAGCTCCTGGGCGGCCACGGTCGGGTGCAGCTCGATCTCGATGGCCTCCGACGGGATCTCGATCGTCCAGCCGGCTGGATAGTCCGAGCCGGTCGCGGGGCTCCGCCAGTGATCGGTCACCCTGACCGTGAAGGCATCCGCTGCGAGGTGGCGCGCCGGCCGCTGGCCGTCGACCAGGGTCCCGTACACGAGCGGGTAGCTGCCGTCCGCGTCGCGAACCAGCGACAACGTCAGGTCGGTGCCGTCGGCGAGGTTGACCGCGAACCAGTCCCAGCCGCCGCCGACCGAGATGAAGTCGCCCCACTGGTGGTCGAACCAGGCCTCCCCGTCGACCTGGAGCGCCTGGCCGTCGAGCGTCAGGGAGCCCGAGGCGTTCATCGACGTGCGGGAGTAGTAGTAGGAGCCGCCGCCGGCACCGAAGTCGATCCAGCCGTCGTGGCCGTGCAGGGCAGGCTGCTTCGTCGACTTCAGGGTCAGGTCGATCGCCAGGCCACCCGGGACGCCGGCAACGACGGCCTCGTCGGACGCCAACGTCGCGGTCAGACGGTCGGCACCGTTCGCGCCACGCATCGTCCACGCCGGCCGGCCGACGGTCTCCGGGCGCGACGGATCGACCCCCGAGAGCGAGAGGTCGAACCCGACCGGCTCACCGGTTGCGCCGCGCGGCGATCGGTCGACCTGCGGCCCGACCTCGAGGCGCTGGGCGTACATGAACCGATCGCCCGTCTCGTCGGTCACCGCGAAGTGCGAGGCCCAGGAGGTCGGGAAGGCGCCGCGCTCGGCTCGGAAGATGACGTACTCGAAACCGTACCGTCCACCGTTCGCATCGCGCAGATGGCCGGTGTAGTACCACCACTCGGTCAGGCGATCGTGCGGGCCGTCGTCCCGTGGCAGTTCGACGGGGAGCGGATCGTGGACGGGCGGGGGTGAAGCGGTCGGCAGCGGGCGCGACGGCCGCGGTGCCGAGGGGTTGGCGAGGATGGGGGTGCCGGCGGTGCAGCCGGAGACGACGGCCACCAGGAGCAGGCAGGTGACGGTTCGTCTCATCGGGTCGCCGCCTCGACCTCGGCCTCGGACGCCGGCAGGCGGTTGCCGACGAGCCGCTCCAGCCTGGCTGGCATCCACCAGTTCCAACGGCCGAGGAGGCGCATCGTGGCCGGGACGAGCAGGGCCCGGACGACCGTGGCATCCAGCGCGACCGCGATCGCCATGCCGACGCCGAGCGCCTTGATCAGCACGATGTCGGCAAAGGCGAACGAGCCCGCCACCAGCACGACGATGAGCGCGGCCGACGTCACGATCCGGCCGCTGCGCTCGAGGCCGCTCGCGACCGCCTCGACGTTGTCTCCGGTGCGGTCCCAGACCTCCTTCATCCTCGTCAGCAGGAAGACCTCGTAGTCCATCGACAGCCCGAACAGGACGCAGAACAGGATGACCGGCTGGGTGGTTTCGACGAAGCCCAGCGGCTGGAAGTCCAGGAGGGCCGAGAGGTTGCCGTCCTGGAAGATCCAGACCAGCGCCCCGAAGCTGGCCACGATCGAGAGCGTGTTCATCACGAGGGCCTTCGCCGGGAGGATGACCGAGCGCAGCAGGACGAACAGGATCAGGTACGTCGTGACGACGATGAACAGGGCCGTCCGTGGGAAGTCCGCGGCCACGCGGTTCACGACGTCGGTGACGTCCGCGGCGCCACCCCCGACGAGCACGACGGCGCCGGTCGGCGGTGCGAGCGGGCCGGCCGCGTCGCGCAGGTCCGCGACGAGCGCCCGCCCCTCGTCCCGATTGGGTCCGTAGGGGGTGTAGATGGTGAACGCGGTCACGTTCCCCTTGGTGGACGCGGCCAGCGTCTGGGCCACGTACCGGTCGCGTGGGCCGTTGGGATCCGCGTAGAGCAGCTGGTACTGGGCGAGCTTGAGCCGCGGATCCACATCGACCAGGCCCTCGACGCGCACGATGCGCGAGTCGGCTGCCAAACGGCGCGAATAGTCGAACAGCGCTGCGAGCTGGTCCGGCGCCGTCGCGGGGGCGGGCATCCGGATCGCCAGGACGATCGGCGCGAACTCGCCCTCGCCGAACTCGGCCTTCAGGCGGTCGAAGGCCGCCCTCGAGGGCACTTCGGGCGGCAGGATCGAGGCGTCGGGGGCGTTGAACCGGATGTGGAGGAACGGGGAACCGAGCACGAGGAGGAACGCCAGCGTCGGCACGAGGACGGCGACCGGGTGGCGCATCACGCGTCGGGCGAGTCGGGACCAGGGTCCGTCCGCCACGGGTCCGGCCCGGACGCGGCGGATGCTGAATCGGTCGATCCGGTCGCCGACGATCATCAGGACCGCGGGCAGGAGGGTCAGGGCGGACACGACCGCGAGACCCACGACGATCGCGCCCGCGATCCCGACCGAGCGCAGGATCATGAACTCGAACAGGACGAGACCCAGCAGGCCCAGGAGGACGGTCAACCCGCTGAAGAAGACCGCGCGCCCGGCGGTCGCCACCGTGACCCGGACGGAATCGGCCACGCGGGTGGGGCCCCGCGGTCGAAGTGCGAGTTCCTCACGGAAGCGGCTCGTCATGAGCAATGAGTAGTCGACCCCCAGGCCGAGCCCGAGCAGGGTGGCGAGATTGAGCACGAAGATGCTCATCGGGGTGACCGACGCGACAAGGAAGATGGCGGCCAGCGCCACGAGGACGGCGGTGCCGCCGACGACAAGCGGCACGCCCGCGGCCACGACCGATCCGAACACGAACAGCAATGCGAGCGCGGCCAGGGGCAGGGAGATGACCTCGCTGCGACGGAGGTCCGCCTCGGACACGGTCTGGACATCGCCGTAGAAGGCAGGGCCGCCGGCCAGCTCCACGCTCAGGCCCGGCGCGTCGTGCAGGCGTTGGCGCAGGATCGGGAGGGCATCGGGCGAGTCGTCCGGCGGGAGGTCGAGAAAGACGATGTCGTAGGCGGTATGCCGGTCGGCCGAGACCTGTCTCGGGGAGAGGAGATGGGAGACGACCCGCGCCACATGGGGCGCGTCCGGGATATCCGCGACAGCGGCGGCGGCCGCCACCTCGAAGGTCGGCGTACCGGCCCGGGCGGTCGGGCTGCTGAACACGATGACGAGCGCCGAAGGCGGGGCACCCAGCTCGTGCCCCAGGAGCGACTTGGCCCTCGCGGATTCGAGGTCGTCGAGGATGAAGCCGCCCGCGCTCAGGTGCCCCGGGACCTGGGGCGCGAGCGGCAGCGCCGCCAACGCGACCAGCGCCCACGCGCCGACGACCCACCAGGCGCGGCGCGTGACGAACCGGCCGAGTCGATCGAATGGGGTCACGGCGCCATCGTAGTCTCGGTTGCCCGGACGGGCCGGGACCGCGGACCATGGACGTCGGCGTGGACGGGGAAGGGTGCGCTTCTGCTAGCATCGCGACGTCTACCACGGCCGACCGCGAGAGGGATCCGTGCAGTTCTTCCTCGTCTGGTTCCAGCAGCCGATCCCGTTCGGGATCTCCTCCACGATCGTCATCCTGATGCTCGGGATCGTGCTCAAGTCGGCGCTGTCGACCGAAGGTGGGGCCCGCTGGGTCCGGCTCGTCACCAACCCGAACGCCCGCTACCTGTTCACCTTCCTGTTCGTCGCCTGGGCGATCCTGTTCGGGATCGGCCTGCAACTGGTCCCGCATGAAGGCGCCGGGTCGCCCTACGGCGCGCTGGGCCTGATCGCCCTCTTCAGCGGCTTCTTCATCATGATGGGCTTCCTCTGGGCGGTCATCGGGGAGTAACGCAGCGCCTGGGCAACGCCGTCGGCGGATGCCGGATCGGGCAGAGTCCCGTGCGGCTGGTACGAGTGACTACTGGACCCTGCCGATCGCCTCGCGCTATCATCGGCCGACATGCAGACTGCATAGACTCTATGCGTCGCCGGCCGCAGCCGCGGTCGGTACCGCTCCTTCGCTCGCCGCAGGAGGTCCGCTCGCGTGGACGCCCAGGAGATCAAGTCCGCTGTCGCGCACCAGGACGCGACGCGCGCCGCGGCCGAGTCGCCGTTCGTCAACCTCGCCGACCCGGCGCGCCAGCTCGGGCCCGACGGCCGGCCGGCCGTCAGCCGGCGTGCCCACCTCTGGGCGGACGTCCCCGACGAGCAGTGGAACGACTGGCGATGGCAGCTCAGTCATCGGGTCAACGACCTCGAGGAGATCGAGGCGGTCCTGAACCTGACCGATGACGAGCGTGAAGGCCTTTCAGCGCCGGACAAGTTCCGCGTGGACATCACGCCCTACTTCATCAGCCTGATCGACCCGAACGACCCCACCGACCCGATCCGCCGCCAGGTCATCCCGACCGGCCGCGAGCAGCAGGCCTTCACCGCGATGATGGAGGACTCACTCGCCGAGGACCGCCACTCCCCGGTGCCGGGCCTCGTCCACCGCTATCCCGACCGGGTCCTGATGCTCGTCACGACCCAGTGCGCGAGCTACTGCCGCTACTGCACGCGCTCGCGGATCGTGGGCGACCCGACCCAGAACTTCAACCGCAAGGACCACGAAGCCCAGCTCGAGTACCTGCGTCGGACGCCACAGGTCCGCGACGTCCTCATCTCCGGTGGCGATGGGCTGACCCTCGCGCCCAAGCTCTTCGAAACGATCCTGCGCGGCCTGCGCGAGATCCCGCACATCGAGATCATCCGGATCGGCAGTCGCGTGCCGGTGTTCCTGCCGCAGCGGATCGACGACGAGCTGTGCGAGATGCTCGCCAAGTACCACCCGCTCTGGATCAACCTGCATTTCAACCACCCCAACGAGATCACGCCCGAGGTCTCGCGCGCCGTCGACAAGCTGACCCGGGCCGGTCTGCCGGTCGGGAACCAGAGCGTCCTGCTCGCCGGCGTCAACGACTGCGTCCACATCCAGCGCAACCTCGTCCACAAGCTGGTCGCCAACCGCATCCGGCCCTACTACCTGTACCAGTGCGACCTCGTCGAGGGCTCAGGGCACTTCCGGACGCCGGTCGGCAAGGGGCTCGAGATCATGGAGGGCCTGCGCGGCCACACGTCGGGCTATGCCGTCCCGACGTTCGTGATCGACGCGCCAGGCGGCGGCGGCAAGATCCCGGTCATGCCGAACTACCTGATCTCGTACAGCGACCACAAGGTCGTGCTGCGCAACTACGAGGGCTACATCACCACCTACGAGGAGCCCGAGACGTACGAGCGGCACGACGCGTCCGCCTGCGTGTACTGCCAGCACGAGCGCCCTGAGCCCGGCCAGTCCGGGGTCCTTGGGCTCCTGGAGGGCGAGCGCATGTGGATCGAGCCAAAGGGGTTCTCCGAGGTCCACACACGCGGCAACCTCGAGGCGCACCGTCTCCAGGACCCCTCGAAGTGGGTGCCGTTCGGGGTCGGGGCGATCCACGGCACGCTCGGCGCCCCGCCCTCCACGATCCAGGTGGGCGCCGGCGAAGGCGGCAGCCCCGCGAACGGGGCAGGGCCGACGCCCGAGTACGGCCCCGGTGAGGAACCCCGCCCGCGAGAGGGCGAACCGACCGCGTCTGCGCACGGCGAGCTGCTCTGATCCCGTCGCGGTCCGCCCGCGACCGTCAGCCGCCGACTGTTGCTAGGGTATTGACAACTAGATATCTGATATCTTAAGGTTTAGCTATCGGACGGCAGTGGGTTCGCCCGGCGGCTATCGGAGAGCAGAGATGGCGACGTTGGTGGTCAAGCATCCAGTGAGGGACTATGGATCCTGGCGGGCGGTCTATGACGAGGTGGGCTCACTCCGCACGCAACACGGCTGCACCGCGGACCGGGTCATTCGGGATGCCGAGGACCCGCTGCAGGTTCTCGTCCTGCATGAGTTCCCGACCGTCGAGGACGCGCGTGGATTCGCGAGCGATCCGGCCCTGAAGGTGGCGATGGACCGCGCCGGTGTCGCCGGGCCGCCCCGCATCGAGATCTACGAGCCAGCGTGACCGAGCCAGGGCCGCAGCTCCGCGTCGATGACGACTTCGAGCTCGAGTACCCGGGCTCCGACCCGACCTCGGCGGAGTGCTACGTCAACCTGATCAGGACGGCGGATCAGCTCCTCGCGGAGCTGGCCCGCCGACTCCGTTCCGAGGCCGGTATCTCGACTACGACGATGATGGTGCTTGCGACGATCGACGGCCTGGGTGGTCGGAGCACGCCGGCCGAGATCGCGCAGCACGTGGTCGTGTCGTCCGCGGCCATCACCTCGCTGATCGATACCAACGAACGGAAGGGGTTCGTCGAGCGCGCGCCGGATCAGGTCGATCGGCGCCGGACCTGGGTCACCCTCACGGAGGACGGCCGGACGGTCATCGACCGCCTCCTGCCCGGACTGCATCGCGTCGAAACGGACGTCATGAGCGCGCTGACCATGGGCGAGCGCCTCGAGCTACTCCGGATCCTCGCCAAGATCCAGGGGTCGGTGGCTCGGGTGGGGGAGGACCCGGCAGCGCTCCCGGTCGCGCCGCGCCACCGACCGGCCCGGCTCGACCCCCCACGCGACTGAGTGGTCACCGAACGCCTCCAGCCGATCACTCGCGGCGCCCGCCCGACAGGGGACGCTACCATCCGCTGATGCGCCGAACGCTCTTCTACGGCTGGGTCGTGGTCGCGGTCACCGTCGTGGTCCTGCTCGTCACGGCCGGCGCGGCTGCGACGGTCGCTACGACGTGAGCAAGCGCAAGCGTCGGTCGCTCGGCCAGTCGATGGGCGCGGCGATCGTGGGCTTCGACTACCAGGTCTTCCGGACGGTCAAGCCGCCGCCCGAGCTGGTCGAGCAGGGCAAGCCGATCGCCCCGGTCCCAGCCGCGGACGGTGGCCGCATCAGCGTCGACCTGCCGGGCGTGCCGGATCACCGGGCGACCCGGGAAGGCTCCGACGGCCTGGCCCCGGACGAGCTCGCCACCACCGACCCGGACGATGCCGATTCGGCCGCATCGGACGACGCGTCGCCGTCGACCGGTCCGCGCTCTAGCCCGCCGACGCGACCAGGCTGAGCGCCCGAGCCAGCTGCGGGTCCTTGATCGAATCGACCGCGGCCGGGGTCAGGTCGCGGACGTCGTCCGGAGTGACCGGCGCCACGTCGCTGGGACGTTCAACCACCACGTCCGGCGCGATGCCCTCGTGCCAGATCCGCCGGCCCTTCGGCGTCAGCCACTCGACGGTCCCGATCCGCAGCGCCGATCCATCGCTCAGGGCGAACTCCCCGAGGACGGTCCCGGTCCCGAATGTCTTCACGCCCTCGATCGTGGCCCGGCCGGCGTCCTGCAACGCCCCGGACACGATCTCGGCGGCGCTTGCGGTCCCCGCGTCGACGAGCACGACGATCGGCAGGTCCAGGGCCACGCCATGCTTCGAGACGGGGTGCCGGGTCTCGTTGCCGTTCGCGTCGCGCTCGATATACACGTCGCCCGTTCCGATGAACTGACTGGCGATGCCTTCCGCCTCGCCGACGAAGCCACCCGGGTTGCCGCGAAGGTCGAGGATCAGCCGGTTCGAACCGGCATCCTCGATCGCCTTCAGGGCGCTGACGACGTCATCGGCGGAGCCGTGAGAGAACGAGTCGAGCCGAAGCAACGCCGTCTTGGTCCCGGGCACGAGGGTCCACGAGACCGACTCGATCGGGACGTCCGCGCGCGTGATGGTGGTCGTGCGCGCCGCCCCGCCCGTGGCTGCGCGGACCGTCAGCTCGACCGTCGATCCGGCCTCGCCACGGATCCAGCTGGCAACCGTATCGAGGTCGTTGCCGGCGGTCGCCTTGCCATCGACGCTCTCGACGATGTCGCCGGTCTTGATGCCGGCCGTCTCGGCCGGGCTGCCCTTGAACACCCCGACCACGAGGGGACGACCGTCCTTGTCCGTGTCGAGCCGGATGCCGATGCCGACGTACGACCCCGAGAGTTCGCTCTGCTGCGCGGCGCGCTCCTCGGGCGTCAGGAACGAGGTGTGGCCGGTGTCGCCGACGGCCTTGGTCAGGCCGTCGATTGCGCCGTACGCCAGGGCGCGGTCATCGAGCTCGGCACGCGCGACGTATTCGCGGTGGAGCGTGTCCCACGCCTGGCGGATGAGGTCGAACTCGGCGGCGGACGTGCCGGAGGCGTTCGGCGAGCTGGCATCGCCACCCACGGCGAGCGGGGTGACCCGCCCGACCCCGACGCCGACCGTGAAGGTCGCGACGAGCGCCGCCGCGAGGACGGCACGCCGAAGCCACAGTCGGCGCCGAGGCCCGCCTGCCGGGGCCGATGAGGTCGGGAAAGGGCCGGGTCCGGGCGGGGGAGAGATCGGCGATGCCAGGTCGGCGGTCGGGTTGGGCTGGTTCGGCTCGGGGTCCGTCGGAGGCAGCATGGCTCACGTGGTAGGGGCGATCGACCGGCCGCGGGGTGCGGAGCGGCACCGGGCGGTCTGCCCGGCGTCGACAAGCATGACGCCTGGGGGTGACCGTGCGGTGTCGAGGCGATGAAGGTTCGTTGGTGCGACGCGTGCCCGCCGCCACGCTGCCCCGGCGAAAGGGTGGCATCGCGCCTGGTCTCGTGATAGGCTTTGGCCGAATCCCTAGTGAACCAGTCGGAGATCACGTCCTTGACCGACGCTCTCGTGTCCGACCGTCCATCCCCGTCCATCGGCCTGGGTCCATTGCGGGCCGCACCGGACGGCCTGCCGGACCCGAACATCGCCCCGCCGGCCGTCGCCGAGGCCGGCGATCCGTTCACCTCGATCCGGGTGATCGACCTGCTTGCGAGGATCGGGCGCGGACGACCCGTTCGGTTGGAGGACATCGCCGACCGCCTGAACGCAACCTACCTGGACTGGATCTTCCCGGCGCCGGTCATCGCCGCGGTCGTGGTCCAGCTGGCGTCGAACTGGATGGCCGACTACCGCAACAGCGCCGGGTTCGAGCTGCAGGACGGACCCTACGGCGTGACGCTCACGATCGAGGACACCAGCAGGGTCGACCCCTG
Organism: uncultured Chloroflexia bacterium; assembly: GCA_963764515.1. Taxonomy (GTDB): domain Bacteria; phylum Chloroflexota; class Limnocylindria; order Limnocylindrales; family CSP1-4; genus SPCO01. The sequence continues at coordinate 56,451 of CAVXSS010000002.1, forward strand.
GATCGTGCGCCAGGCGCAGCGTGAAGCCGGGTCCTGTACCGAGCGGCTCGCCGAGTTCAGCCGACGGGATCGACTCACGTCCGGCGACTGACCGAGCCGCGACACCAGACCCCAGCCATCTGAGTGGAAGCCCGCTCCGGACGCGGGCACGAACACGGGAAGGAGACCAGCACATGACCACCGGCTACGCGACCGCCGACACTCTCGTCGACGCCGCCTGGGCCCAGGCGCACCTCGACGATCCGAAGGTCCGCTTCGTCGAGGTCGACGTCGACACGACTGCCTACGACCAGAGCCACCTGCCGGGTGCGGTCGGCTGGGACTGGACCAGCCAGCTCGCCGACGGCATCCGACGCGACATCGCGGGGCGCGAGGATTTCAGCGCCCTGTTGCAGCAGTCCGGCATCGGCCCGGACACGACGATCGTGCTCTATGGCGACAACAACAACTGGTTCGCGGCATGGGCCTACTGGCAGCTCAAGCTGTACGGCCACAAGGACGTGCGCATCCTCAATGGCGGGCGCAAGTACTGGCTGGATCATGGCTTGCCCGTGACCGTGGACGCGCCGGCGCACGCAACGACCGACTACCGGTTGCCGGACCCGGACTTCCGCCTGCGCGCCTATCGCGACGACATCCTGCCGCGACTCGGTGACGAGGGCCTGGCGCTCGTCGACGTCCGCAGCCCCGCCGAGTTCAACGGCGAGATCATCGCTCCCCCCGGCATGGCCGAGACCGCCCAGCGACCCGGCCACATCCCCGGCGCCTCGTCGGTGCCGTGGGCCCAGACCGTGCGCGAGGACGGGACGTTCAAGTCGGCCGACGAGCTGGCCAGCCTGTACGAGGCCAAGGGCGTGACCCCCGACAAGGACGTCATCGCCTACTGCCGCATCGGCGAGCGCAGCAGCCACACCTGGTTCGTGCTCCACGAGCTGCTCGGCTACAAGCGCGTCCGCAACTACGACGGCAGCTGGACCGAGTGGGGCAGCCTGATCGGCGTGCCGATCGAGAAGGCGGCGGCGGTGCCCGTCGGCTGAACGCCGGGTCGTGCCGGCGCGTCAGCCCGATGGACGTGCCGGTCGACCTGGCCCGGACGGCCACGCCCGATGACCATGCCGAGGTCTCGCGTGCGCGTCCGGCGATGCTTGCGACGATACTTCCGAGCCGCCGACCTCGCGCGACCGGCCGTATCATCGGGCGGTGATCCCCACGTTCGGCCAGCGGGCCCCGCTTCGACTGCGCCGGCTTCCGGACCGCCTCGCCTCGAGTCGCACGATCGACCTCGCCGAATTATTCCGGGACCTGCCAGGACTCGCGCTGCTCGAGAGTGCGCGTCCCGGGAGGAACGCCCGCTGGACATACCTGACCGCCGATCCGGTGGCCGTCCTCGAGGGCCCGGCGGCGGGCCCGGATCCATTCGCCGTCGCGCGCCGACTGGTGGGTCGACTCGACCGGACCGAGGTGGTCCCCGCGGACGCGCCAAGGTTCCTCGGCGGGCTCGTCGGGTTCCTCGGGTACGACCTCGGGCACTTGCTGGAGCGTCTCCCGAACATCGCGCCGGACGACCAGGGGCTGCCGCTCCTCCGGCTCGCCCTGCACGACTGGGTCGTGGCCTGGGATCGTCGGACCGGGCACGCCTGGATCGGTGGACGGGCGCTCGATGGTGACGCGCGCCGGCTGGCTCGCCGACTCGACGAGGTCCACGATCGCCTGACGAGCCCACCCTCCCCCAGGCGCAGCGAGGGCGAGGCGGTCGAACCCACCGTCCTTGCGTTCCGCTCGGGTCTCGACCACCGGGCCTATGAGGCCGGCGTCGAGGCGGTACGAGCGCACATCGCCCGAGGCGACATCTATCAGGCGAACCTGACCCGGCGGCTCGAGGCGCCCTACGCCGCGGATCCGTGGGATGCCTACCGGCGGCTGCGGACCGGCGACCCGTCACTGTTCTCGGCATTCCTCGACCTCGGACCGAGCCAGCTCACCGGCCGGCCCCGCGCGCTGCTGTCGGCGTCCCCGGAGCCGTTCCTGACCGTCGACGCCGAAGGGTTCGTCAGCAGCGACCCGATCAAGGGGACGCGACCCAGGGGACGGACCCGCGACGAGGACCGCGCGCTGGCACGCGAACTGCTCTCGAGCGCCAAGGATCGAGCCGAGAACGTGATGATCGTGGACGTGCTGCGCAACGACCTCGGCCGCGTCTGTCGCCCGGGGAGCGTCCGCGTCCCCCGGCTGTGCCGGCTCGAACGGACGGTCACGGTCCAACACCTGGTCTCGACCGTGACTGGCCGCCTCCTCAAGGGCCGTGACGCGTTCGATCTCCTCGGGGCCTCGTTCCCCGGCGGGTCGATCACCGGGGCCCCGAAGATCCGCGCCATGGAGATCCTCGAGGAGCTCGAGCCGGTCCGGCGCGGGCCGTACACGGGGGCCGTCGGCTGGATGGGACCTGATGGCGCGATGCAGACGAGCATCGCCATCCGGACGTTCGTCGCCGATGGCCGGCTGCTGACGCTGCACGTGGGTGGGGGGATCACCTACCGGAGCGACCCGGCGGCCGAATGGGACGAGACGGTCGCGAAGGCACGGGGACCGCTGTCGGCCATCGGTGGGATCGAGGTCGCGTAGGCCGATGCCCGGTCCTGGCCAAGTCTGGGTCGACGGGCGGGTGCTGCCTGCCGTCGGCCCGCACCTCTCGGTGTTCGATCGCGGCTTCCAGCTCGGTGACGGGATCTTCGAGACGCTTCGCGTGCGAGGCGGACGCGCGACCGAGCTGGCCGAGCATCTCGCGCGGCTGGAGCGATCGGCGTCCGGACTTGGGATCGCCCTGCCTGCCGACCTCGGATCGCTCATCGCGACAGGCCTCGCCGATCTGCTCGCGGCGGAGGGGCTGGACGGGACCGACGGCGACGCGTCGGTTCGCATCACGATCTCGCGTGGCCCGTTCCGCGGCCGCGGCCTGTTGCCCCCTGACGAGGACGTCGGGCCCACGATCGCGATCCAGGCCTGGCCGGTCGCGCCAGCGTCCCCCCACCACCTGGAGCGGGGCCTCCACCTCGTCGCGTCGGCGGTGCGACGGGATCCGGCCAACCCGCTCGTGGGGCTCAAGACGACGTCCCGTGCCGACTACGTCTACGCGCGTCTCGAGGCCCGCCGGGCAGGCGCCGATGACGCCCTCTTCCTGACGCTCGATGGCCTCCTCTCCGAGGGAACCACCGCGAACATCTTCCTCGTGCGCCGCGCCGCGGATAGGACCAGGGAACTCGCGACCCCCTCGCTCGACTGCGCGATCCTGCCCGGCACGACGCGTTCCTGGTTGCTCGCGTGGGCCGGCGGGGTCGGACTGCGAGCGGTCGAAGGCCGCCTGACGATCACGGACCTCGCGACCGCCGACGAGGCCTTCCTGTCATCGAGCGTGGCCGGCGTGCTGCCCGTCACGCGGTTCGCCGGGCAACCGATCGGGGACGGCCTCCCCGGCCAGTGGACCCGGCTGGCCCGCGCCGATCGCGAAGCCATGATCCGCGGCGACGAGGGCGCTCACCGATGACACGCGACGAGCTGATCGGGCGGACTCGCCAGCTCATCGAGGAAGGGGATCGCCTGATCGCCGACCCTGCGATGGGCTCGCTGCGGGTCTGGTTGCAGCACTCCGACGACCTGCTCTCGGCCGCCTGGGGGACGATGGATCGGTATCACCTCTCGTGGCTGATGGTCGGCAAGCCCAAGGACATCGTGCGCGGGCGGCCGATGACGGCGGACGAGGAGGCGGCGTACGTCCGCGAGGTCGCGGAGCAGAAGACGTCGGCGCTCCGCATGAGTCTCGATGCCGTGGAACGCCAGCACATGCCGTTCGCCGGCGAGACCGGCGGGCTCGGCGCCGGCGATGCCTGACGGTCCGGCCATCGCTGGATCCCCGAGCGCCGGCGCGCGCGTCCCGGCCGTCGGGGGCACGCGGACCGTGCTCGCACCCGACGCGATCGCCCGCGACTACATCCTCCTGGGCCTGCGGCTCGACCAGCGGATCCCCGGATTGGTGGACGGCTACTTCGGTCCGGCCGACCTCAAGGCCCAGGTCGACATGGAGCAGCTTCGATCGCCGGCCAGCTTGCGCGACGATGCCGCGGGCCTCCGCGAACGTCTCCGGACCGAGGTGGCCGATCCGGCTCGCCGGGCGTGGCTGGACGCGCAGCTCGTCGCGCTCTCGACCCAGGCGGCCGACCTTGCCGGCGAGACGCTGCCCTACCTCGAGCACGTCGCTCGCTGCTTCTCCTTCGCGCCACCGCGCCGGCCGGACAGGGAGTTCGACGGCGCGGCGGCACGCATCGACGAGCTCCTGCCCGGCCGCGAGCCGCTCGCTGCGCGTCTGGAGGCGTGGGACCGGCGGTTCGAGATCGGCATCGATCGCCTGCCAGGCGTCATCGCGTGGCTCGTGGCGCGCTTCCGGGCCCGCGCTTCCGACCTCTTCGGGCTGCCGGAGGGCGAGGACGTGCGCGTCTCGATCGTCGAGGGCCGGCCCTGGTCGGGCTACGACTGGTACGACGGGGGCGGCCGGTCTCGCGTCGAGATCAACACCGACCTGCCGGTGCGCGCGCCGGATCTCATCGGCACGGTCGCTCACGAGACGTACCCCGGCCATCACCTCGAGCACGCCTGGAAGGAAGCGGATCTGGTCGACGCGGAGGGCCGCCTCGAGGCGTCGATGCTGCTCGTCAACACGCCCGAATGCCTCATCAGCGAGGGGCTCGCCGACCTGGGGCAGTCGTGCGCGATGCCCGACGACGACGCCCTCGGCCTGCTGATGGAGGTGTTCGAACGGGCCGGACTCGACCTGGCCGCGGATGCGGCTGCCGCTCGCGATGCCGCCGAGCGGGTCGTGGGGCTGGCGCCGGCTCGGCGCGCCCTGTCCGCGATCCGGGGCAACGCGGCCATCCTGCGCCATGCGGACGGCCGCTCCCACGACGAGGTCCGCGACTACCTGATGACCGTCGGCCGGATCCCGGCGTCCTCGGTCGAGAAGCGGCTCGAGTTCATCGAGCACCCACTCTGGCGGACATACGTCTTCGTCTACGCGGAGGGCGAGGCACTCCTTCGCCGCTGGGTCGAGGCGGTCCCGGCGGGCGAACGCTCGGCCCGGTTCGCCCGGCTCCTCCATGAGCAGCTGACGCCGGCGGCTGTCTCGAGCTGACGCCGCAGCCGGCGCGGCCCCGGCTACAGGTCGCGGATGAACAGGACCTTGTCCTCGCCCTCGCCGTCGTAGTCGGGGTAGGCGACCGTGCCGTAGAGGCGTTGCGTGCCGGGGCCGTCGTCCGGCCGGAAGCCCATGGCGGTGTGGAATCGGACGGAGATCTGGTTGCCGGGCCACGTCACGGCCGTGACTCGCCGCGCGCCCCCCCCGCGTGCGTCCTCGAAGAACCGCTCGTACAAAGCGCGGCCGAGGCCCCGTTTGCGGAGATTGGGGTTCGTCCCGACCATGTGGATGTAGGCCTCGGCCGGGCGGTCCGGGCTGATGAAGCCCACGACGAACCCCAGGAGACGCCCGTCCCCGGACTCGGCGATCCAGGACGTGCCGGCGAAGTGGTCGAACCACAGGCGAGGCAGCGGGGCCCGCATCCGCCGGCCGCCCCACCACTCGTCGACGACCGCGACGACTGCGCGATGGTCCGCGTCGGTCGGCCGTCGGAACTGCCAGTCGCCCGTCCCTCCGCCGGTCATCGGGCGGTGACCCACGCGACGATGGCCGCGACGATCGCCTGCACCGGCACGAGCGGCCCGTACACCTCGCCCAGGTACTCGACGAGCGGCAGCACGCCGCCCTCCGTCCGGGCATAGAGCCACAGGCCGAGCTGCCCGAGACAGACCGACGCCAGGGCGAGCACGAGCGCGAGATAGGCGCGCCGGCGGTCATCGATCGTGGCCCCGCCACCGACCCGCAGTCCCCAGGCGGTGGCCCAACCGATGACGGCGGCCACGGCGAGCAGGCCACCGGTCATCGTCAGCACCCCGCCGAGGACCGTGATGACGACGGCACCGACGACTGCCACGACCACCGCGAACGCGAGCCCACGGACCGGCGAGACCGGGCGCACCGGGCGCGCCGATCTCGGGTCGGCCGTCCGGTAGCGATCGGATGGCGGCCGGGCCAGGCGACGTTCGCCGGGATCCGAATCCGTGGGGGCGTGTTCGTCGCCCGGGGGCCGCGCGCTCGGCGATGCCGTGTCAGTCACGCCACCATGCTAGCCGGGCCGACGGAGGGGCCGCGGCGGGGGGCCGTGGCGCGGCGCAGGTTCGCCGACCGGGCCATGGCGAGAGGCCACCGTGCACGGTAGACTCCGCGTCGTGCCTCATCCAAGCTTGGGCCTGCCACCGCTCGACCTGACCGCGGGGTTCCCGGACGCCGCCGCGCGGATCCGCGCCGCGAGGTCGCGCCTGGCGGCGCGGGCGCTGCAGATCGCGCTCGCCGAGGTCGCCGACATGCGCGAGCGCCACGACGAGGCCGGTCTCCGTCAGATGCTCCTCGATGCGGAGCTGCTGGCCGACCGTGTCGCCCTCGGCGTCGCCGCGAACGTTCCCGATGTCGGTCGCGAGTACGCCGAGTGGACGGCCCCGGTCTACCGCCGGCGACGCGTCCCGATGGACGACCTCATCGCTCTCTGCAACGGTCTCCGCGAGGCGTTGCCGGACATCCTCTCGATCGACGAGCTCGTGCCGGCGGAGGCGACGCTGGACGCGGCGATCGAGGCCTACCGGTGGCATCGACGGCTGGCCGGCGACGCCCGCAAACGCAATCGCCTGCTACAGCTGCTGTACAAGGGCGCCTGACGGGCCGATGACCATCAAGTGGGTGCAGCAGGATCCCCTCGTGATGAACGGGGAGCCCTTCTGCTACGGCTCGCGCCTCACGGTCCGCCAGCTGCTTGAGCTGCGAGCCAACGGGTACGACCTGACCAGGATCAAGACCGACCATCCTGAGCTCCGGACGCTCGGCATCGCGGCGGCCTACGTCTATGCGGCCGCGCACCGCGAGCGCTATGTCGAGTTCTTCGAGCCGGACGGATCGCTGGCCGGTCCCGGGTACACGTCCGGGGAGGCCGCCGGCCTGCCGGTCCAGTACCGGGTGCCCGGGATCGTGGTCAAGGTGGCCGCCGAGCTCGGATCGCCGACGTCCTGACCGGGACGCGACAGGCGGCGCGATTCCAAAGCGGTGATACGCTCTTGGTCCACGTCCCAGGAGTAGCACGCACGACGATGACCGACACCACGACCGATGCGGCGGCCGGCACGCCCCCCGAGGCGGCGTCCGCCGAGGCCACCTTCGATCCCCAACGACGGGCGACCGAGCTCGCGATCCTCGATGCACTGCGTGGTGTCGTGGACCCCGAGATCGGCATGAATGTCGTCGAGCTCGCCCTGATCAAGCAGATCCTGCTCGGGCCCGACTCGACCGAGATCAAGATGATCCTGACCACCCCGTTCTGCCCGTACGCCGGGTCGATGATCGCGCAGGTCAAGGAACAGGCCGAGACCGTCGTGGAGCACGACGTCAAGGTCACCCTGCTGGCTGAGCGCTGGGATCCGCGCGACGCCGGCCTGATGTGGTGAGCCGGCACACCTGACGCCGGGCGCACGTCCCCGTCGCCGCGCCGGGCGCGACCGACCTTCTGCCACGGTCATCCCACGGATCGGCCGTTCGATCCGATCGACAAGGAGCCAACGTCCCGATGAGCGAGAACCGAATCCCCACCAACACCTACGCCTCGCCCTCCGCGCTCGGTGTCAAGCCGAACGTGCGACTGCAGGCGGCCTTCCTGACCCATGCCTTCGTGTGGATGTTCGCCGGCCTGCTCGTGTCGGCGGCCGTGGCGTACGTCGTCAGCGGCAGCGCGACGCTCAAGGAGTTCGCGGCCGGCAACTTCCTGATCCTCTTCGTCGCCCAGCTGGCGATCGTGCTGGTCATCTCCGGGGCGATCAGCCGGTTGAGCGCCACGATCGCCCTGCTGCTGTTCTTCGTCTATGCCGCCTCGCTCGGCCTGGTCCTGGGCCTGATCGTGTCGTTCTACACCGAGGCGTCGGTCGCGACGGCCTTCCTGAGCGCATCCGCGATGTTCGGCGGAGCGGCTCTCTACGGGGCGGTCACCAAGCGCTCCCTGGCCGGTCTCGGCGGGATCCTGTTGATGGGCCTGATCGGTGTCGTCGTGGCGGTCGTGCTCAACATGTTCCTCCAGAGCAGCGCCGTCTCGTTCGTCGTCTCGATCGTGGGCGTCGTGCTCTTCACGGCGCTGACCGCATACGACGTGCAGCGCATCCAGGCCGGCGACCTCGCGGCCCAGACCGGCTCGCTCGAGAAGGCGGCGGTCATCGGGGCCCTGCGTCTCTACCTGGACTTCATCAACCTGTTCCTGTTCCTGCTGCGCCTCACTGGCGGCCGGAACTGACCACCGCCCGGGCCCGACGGCCCGACGCGACCCTCGGCTTGCGGCGCGGCTTCAGGAGTCGCGTCGCCTCGGTGGCGGGGACGGGTCGCGAGAACAGGTAGCCCTGGCCGTGCTGGCAGCCGAGTTCCACGAGCTGTCGGCGTTGCGTCTCGGTTTCGATGCCCTCGGCGACAACACCGATCCCGAGGCCGTGGGCCAGCGCGAGGACCGCTTCGACGATCGAGCGATCCGCCTTGTCGTCCAGGCCCACGACGAAGGACCGGTCGATCTTGATCGTGTCGAGCGGCAGGTGCTTGAGGTAGGACAGGGATGAGTAGCCGGTCCCGAAGTCGTCGAGGACCAGTCGCACCCCGAGCTCCTGCAGGCGCCGGAGCGTGCGGATGCCGCCTTCCGACTGGTCCATCAGCACCGACTCGGTGATCTCGAGCTCGAGTTCGCCGGCCTCCATGCCGGTCATCGCGAGGACCTCGGCCACCTCTTCGACCAGGTCAGGCTGGACGAATTGCCGGGCAGACAGGTTGACCGACATGACGAGTGGCGCGCCGGTCGAGCGGCCACGCCAGGCGACAGCCTGGCGACACGCGGTCTCGAGCATCCAGCGTCCGAGCGGGCCGATCAACCCGGTCTCCTCGGCCATCGGGATGAACGAGAGCGGCGGGATGAGGCCGCGGGTCGGGTGCTGCCAGCGGACCAGCGCCTCGAACCCGATGACCCGGCGGTCGCGCAGGTCGACGATCGGCTGGTAGTGGGCGCGGAGCTCGCCTCGCACGAGCGCGGCCCGCAGGTCGTTCTCGAGGTCGATGCGGTCCAGCATGGCCGTGCTCATGGTCGGCTCGAACAGGAGCAGGCGGCGGGTCGGGTCATCCTTGGCGCGGACCATCGCGATCTCCGCCTGGCGGAGGAGCTCGTCGGGGGTGACGCGACCCGCGTCGCCGACCGCGACGCCGATCGACGCGCTGATGAACCAGTCGCGGCCGCCCTGCGAGAACGGCACGCGCAGTTCGGTCGCAAGGCCCTCCGCGATCCGGACGGCCTCCGACTCGTCGGCGACCGGGTCCAGGATGATCCCGAACTCGTCTCCACCGAAGCGGGCCACCGTGTCGCCCGGGCGAAGGGAGCCCGCGAGTCGCTGTCCGACGGCCATCAGCAGCCGATCGCCGACCACGTGGCCCACGCTCTCGTTGATCACCTTGAAGCGGTCGAGATCCAGGAGCACGATCGCGATCAATTCCGCATCGTCCGTGCGCCCGCGCGCCAGCGAATGGGCGATCCGGTCCGTCAGGAGCTCGCGGTTGGGCAGGCCGGTGGTCAGGTCGTAGAGGGCGCCACGCTGGGCCACGTCGACCAGCCGGGCGTTGTCGATCGCGATCGAGGCGAGCTGGGCGAAGCGGCTGAGCGCATCGATCTCACGCTCCCGGAAGGTCCGCTCGGTCGAGCCAGACGCGAGGCCGATCACCCCGACGACCTGGCCGCCCGAGCTCAGGGGCACGCCCACGACGGCTCCGAGCTGGCCACGGGGGATGAAGCCGACCCGCCCCGAGAACGAATCGTAGTCATCGACCGCGACCGGCGTGGCGCTGAGGTAGACCTCGCCGACGAGCCCCTCACCGATGTGGACACGCCGGCCGACGTAGTGCTCGAAGATTCCGATGCCGTGTCGGATCACGAGCTCCGACACGTCGGGCTCGGCGAGATAGATGTAGCCATGCGGCGTGCCAAGGAGGGCACAGGCCCGAGTCAGGATCGCCCCGAGGAGCACCGCCGAGTCGCGCTGGTCGAGGAGCGCGAGCGCCGTCTCGTCGAGGGCGCGCAGGTACGGGTCCTCGTGCGACGATGTTCGCGAGGCTCCCTTCGCCACCGGTTTCGCGAGGTACATCGCCTGATCGGCGATCGCGACCAGCGCGCCCTTGGCCCGGCCGTCATCGGGGAAGCAGGCGACGCCGATGCTGATCGTGATCCCGGCCAATTCGGCGCCGGACACGTCGGCGACCGTGTGGCGGAGCCGGTCCGCGACATCGTGGGCGGCCATCCGGTCGGTGTTCGGCAGGATGGCGGCGAACTCGTCACCACCGTATCGATACAGCCGGTCGCCCTCTCGGACGACGGTCGTCATCGCCCGGGCGATCGCGGTCAGCAGGGCGTCCCCGGCCGGGTGTCCGCGCGCGTCGTTGAACGGTTTGAACGTGTCCAGATCCATCATCAGGACCGCGAACGGCCGCCCGCCGCCGCCGCTCTCGACGGCATCGCCCAACTCGCGCTGGAAGGCCCCGTGGTTGCGAAGCCCGGTCAACGAGTCCTGCTCGGCACGGCTGCGGATCTCGCCGTGCGTCTCCGCGTTCTGGAGGGCGATGGAGGCCTGCCCGGCGAACAGCTTGGTCAACTCGAACTCGTTGGGCGAGAAGTACGCCTCCTCGTTGCCCATCCGCCCGATGTTCAGCGTGCCGATCGTCTCGCCGCGGACCATGAGCGGCACGACGATGATGGCCTCGGGCTCTTCAGGCGTGCCCGGGACCTGGATGGAACGCGGGTCGAGGTGCGCCTGGTTCGAGAGGACGGCTTCGGCGTGATCGACCACCCAGCCGGTGATGCCGACACCGAGCGAGCTCTCGTACGCCAGGATGAGGTCGGCGAACAGGTCGCGAGCGATGACCGCGCGCCGCACGCCAGCCTCCCGGTCGACCCGGTAGATGGTCAGCGAGTCGTACGGGACGATCGACTTGAGCGAATCGGCGATCAGGTCCAGGACGCTCGCCGGCTCGAGCGTCGAGAGCAGGCGCTCGTTGACTTCCAGCAGGCGGCGCTGGCTGGTGAGCTGATGCTGGAGCTCGGCCTGCTGGTCCTTGACCCGAGCGAGGTTGGTGGCATTGACCAGGGCCAGGGCCGCGTAGCCGGCGAAGATGCTGAACGTCGTCTCGTCGTCGGCGTTGAACCGGTCGCGGCCGTGCCTCGAGACGACGATGACGCCGTGGATGACGTCCTCGTACATCATCGGGACGAAGAGCATCGATTCGGGACCCTCGATCGGGCCCATCGGGATGGAGCGCGGATCCGCGGTCGCGTCTCCGAGGCGGAGGGTCCGGTGGTTCGCGGCCACCCAGCCGGTCAGGCCCTGCCCGATCTCGACACGGAGGCTCGCGGGGTCCGGGTCGGTGACTCCGAAGAAGGTGCCATGGAACGCGATCGGCTCGCACATCCCCACCGCCTCGTCCACGCGGTAGACCCGGATCGTGTCGTACTCGATGAGCCGGCGCGCCTCGGCGACGATGGCCTGCGCGATGCTCGCCATGTCCTGGATGCGGTTGAGGCGGCCGGCCAGGTCGGAGATGGCTCGTAGCCGGTCGGCCAGCGCTCGCGTCGATTCGGCCAGGCGGGCGTTCTGCATCGCGATCGCGATATGGTCCCCGAAGGCCCGGGCGAGGTCCGTCTCGTCGGTCGACCAGGGGTAGGCCATCCCGTGGTAGAGGACCAGGAGACCCAGGGGCTGCTCACGGAAGATGATCGGGACGAAGCACACGGTGCGGATGCCATCCCGCTCATACATCGTCCGCAGGGCCGGGAGCGTTCCGCTCAGATCGCCGGCAAGGACCGCGACCTGACGCTCGCGGACGGCCGTCATGCCGGCGGTCGAGGCGTCGCGTGGGAGCTCGGCGATGGCCTCGAGCATCTCGGGCGACAAGCCTCGCTGGGCGGCCAGGCTCAGCGGTCTCGGACCACTCTCGTAGGTCCACAGGCCGGCCCGGTCCACACCGAACAGCGCGAAAGCCGCGTCGATCACTTCCCCGAACAGGCGCTCGAGGTCCTGCGAGCCGCTGACCTCGGCCGCGATCCGGCGGAGCGCTTCGGACCTCGTCGCGTGGTCCGTGGCCTCCACCGATGGCGCCGTGTCGTCAGGCGCGCGCGAGGACGCGTGCCGGCGCCGCGCGGACGAGACGGTCGTCGGGGGCGCAATGCGGGTATCCGGTCCAACGACCATCGTTGCGGGCTGATCCCTTCGGATTCGGGCGTCGCGGGGTTCCCCGCCGGTCGGTGCGCCCGGGGTGACCCTCACCGTATGAGCCAGGCGTCCGAGCGGCTGTAGCCCATCCGTACCAACGGGGAGGGTCCGGTGGGGTTGAGTGCTGTCGATCCATGACCAGCGCGTCGGTCCCGCTGCGTGGGAGCGAGTGGGCGGCCGTCAACCGATGAGCAGGTCCGCCACGCTGCCGAGGACCTCGTCGGCAAGGGCTGCCAGCTCCGGATACGTCCCGACGCCGGTGAGCACCCCGAAGCGCCGGGCGACGCCGGCCGCCCGGCCCATCTCGAGGTCGGTCGTGGAGTCGCCGACCACGGCGGTGCGGTCGGGCCTCGTTCCGAGCTGTCCGCAGAGACGGATGACCATGTCCCCGGCTGGCTTGACAGGCACGCCGTCGTCCGCGCACGCGACCGCATCGACGGACCCAGCCAGCCCCAGCGCCGCGAGCGTCCGGAGCGTCGGTTCCCGGTCGTCCGAGGTGGCGATCGCGATCCGGCGGCCGCTGGCTCGCATGGCAGCGAACAGCGTCCCGAGGTCCGTCACGGGCAGGGCGAGGGCCACCGGGTCGGGCGGGTGCCACGCGGCTTCGAGGGCGGGACCGATCGCCTCCTCCGCCACGCCCGCATCGCGCAGCAGCGCCTCGGTCGCGTCGCGGATCCGGGCCATCGGGGTCGCGGCCAGGCGGCCACCACCGATGGCGCGTCCTCTCGGGACGTCGTACCCGAGCATCGCGAACAGCGGGGCTCGGATGGCTGGCCCCGCCGCCCGCTCCAGCTCGTCGGCGAGGGTCACGGCCCAGCCGCTCCACATCGCGTGGAACTCGATGAGCGTGCCGTCCTTGTCGAAGATGACAAGGTCGATGCCGTCGAGACGGCCGGTCACACCTCGGCGCCGGCCTCGACGCCGTCCGAGGTCGTGGGTGTGCCCGTGCCGCTACCGGCGAGGACGAAGCATGCCTCGGGCGGGAACGACACGGTGATCAGCTCCCCGACGGGCGGCAGCGTCAGGTGCGGCTCGTTGAACGTGTCCAGGGCGATCGAGGTGGTGGTCCCGTTCGTCCCATCGCCGAGGCCCATGCGGAGCCGGACGATCGAACCGAGGAAGTTGATATCCTCGACCGTCCCGCGGAGCCGGTTGCGGCCCTCGCCGCCCTCGCCCAGGTCGATCCCCTCCGGCCGGAGGGCCAGGGTCACACGGTCGCCGGAGCGCGCTTCGGTGATCGCCTTGGCGGTACGGATCTCCTGCCCCGCGATCGAGAGGCGGCCGGCGGCGGCGTCGACGACGCCGGCGGTGACGAGGTTGAGCGTGCCGACGAACGACGCCACGAACGACGTGCTCGGGAAGTTGTAGATCTCGAACGGCGTCCCGATCTGCTCGATCCGCCCCTCGCTCATCACGACGACCCGATCCGAGAGCGAGAGCGCCTCCTCCTGGTCATGCGTCACGTAGACCGTGGTGATGCCGAGCTGGCGCTGGATGGACCGGATCTCCTTGCGCAGGGTGATGCGGATCTTCGCGTCGAGTGCCGAGAGGGGCTCGTCGAGGAGCAGCACCTGTGGCTCGATGGCAAGGGCGCGCGCGAGCGCGACCCGCTGCTGCTGCCCACCCGAGAGCTGGTATGGATACCGGCCGCCGCGATCGGACAGGTGGATGAGCTCCAGCAGCTCCCCGACGCGCTTCTTGACGTCCGCTTGCGGGCGGCCGCGGACCTTCATGCCGAACCCGATGTTGTCGGCCACGTTCAGGTTGGGGAAGAGCGCATACGACTGGAAGACCATCCCGACGTTGCGCTGGTTCGGCGGCTTCCGCGTGATGTCCACCCCGTTGACCGTGATCGATCCGGCGGTCGGCTGCTCGAAGCCGGCGATCATGCGCAGCGTGGTGGTCTTGCCACAGCCCGACGGACCGAGGAACGACACGAACTCACCGCGTTCCGCGGCAAGGTCGAAGCTGTGGACTGCGGCGACATCGCCGAAGCGCTTCTGGACTCCCGACAACACGAGGAAGGTCATCGACCGAGGGCCTCCATGGCTCAGTGCGCCCCACCGATCTGGATCCGGGTGCGCGACCCGCGACCGAGCATCGCGATGGCGATCATCGCGAGCCAGGTCAGGCCGAAGCTGATCAACGACACCGCGGCCGGCTCGTAGGTGCGGTTCGCGCCGAGGTTCGCCAGGTACGGCCCGAAGGCGGGCCGGGCGAGGTAGGTGGCGATCGTGAACTCGCCGATGACGATGGCCAGGCTGAGGAACGCCCCCGACAGCAGGGCCACGCGCAGGTTGGGCAGGATGATCCGGACCAGGATCGTGAGCCAGCCGGCCCCCAGGCTCTGCGCGGCCTCGGTCAGGCTGCGGATGTCGATCGCTCGCAGGCCGGCATCCACCGAGCGATACATGTACGGCAGCGACAGGACGATGTAGGCGAAGACCAACAGGGCGCTGCTGCCGATGTCCGTGTTCGTCAGGGGCAATGGCGGCCGGCTGTACGCCTTGATCAGGCCGAAGACCAGCACGACCGGCGGGATGACGAAGGGAAGCAGGGTCACGAACTCGACGATCGGCCGAAGCCGCGGGGCGCGGAGCCGGACCCAGTAGGCCGTCGGGACGATGAGCGCGATGCTCAGCACGACCGTGATCAGCCCGATGACGAACGAGTAGGCAAGGCTGCCCAGGAATCGCGGGTCACCGAAGGAGTTGGTGTATGCGGCCAGGAACGGCTTCGCTCGCATCGAGATCTCGAACGTCGCGATCAACGGGATGATGAAGTACAGGACGCCGATGACGAAGATGACCCAGGCCCACGGGGCTCCCCAGCTTCGCCCGGGCCGCTCGGTTCCGGCGGCGGACGAGGCGACAGTCTCGAGCGTGCCCGGGGCGCGCACGCCGATCGCGGGTCCTGTACCGCCGACTCCGCTGTCGCCCGTCATCGCAGCCACCGCTCGGATCGCCGCTGGAGCCAGGTGTAGGCGATGATCGAGATACCCATGACCGCCACCATCCCCATGGCCATCGCATAGCTAAGCCCCACGTTGTGCAGCACGTCCCCGCTCATCTGGTTCCCGATGGCGAGGGGCACGAGCGGGACCTGGCCGGCGGTCAGCTGATACGCCGTGGCCTGGGCCCCGAACGAGTTCCCGAACAGCAGGATCATGCTGCCCAGCAGGGTCGGGGTCAGGATCGGCAGCGCGACGCGGCGCCAGTACTGGAAGCCGGTGGCGCCCATGTTCTCGGCGGCCTCACGCCACTCAGGCTTCAGGCCATCGATGGCCGGCGCGATGATCAGGACCATCAACGGGAACTGGAAGTAGAGGTACACGATCTCGAGCCCGAGCTTCGAGAAGATCGTGAAGCCGCCGTCGTAGATGTCGATCCCGGCGTTCCTGAGCAGGACCGTGACAGCTCCCTGCGTGGAGAGCGTGTAGGTGAACGCGAGGGCCAGCGGGATGCCGGCGAAGTTCGAGGCGACGCCGGAGAAGGTCATCAGCGCACTGCGGAAGATCCGGGGCAGCCGGCCCAGGATGACCGAAGCGGCCAGCAGGAAGCCGAAGATGCCGCCGACGATCGCGGTAACCAGGCTGACCTCGATGCTGTTGCGGAACGCGTTGAAGACCAGCGGGGTCGAGAGCGCGCCGTAGTTGCTCAACGTCGGGTCGCCGGTCTGGTTGTCGGCGATGCTGCCGAGGGCCAGGAACGCCAGCGGAAAGCCGAGGAACAGACCCGAGAAGAGGAAGAACGGCACGAGCCCGGCCCAGGACGCGGTCCAGGCGCGGGCGCGAGCGGGACGCGCCGGTGGCGCGCCCCGCTCGATGTTGACCGTGGCTGCGTCGCTCACGATCGGTGTCTAGGTCAGGACGCTACTTGACGTCGGCCCCGACGACCGCATCCCACTGCTTGGTGATGAGGTCCTTGGCCTTCGCTGCCTGATCCGAGCTCGGATAGACGGCACCGGCGATGTCGGGGAGCTTGGCGATCAGGTCGCTGGACACGCTGCGTGCCTTGAGGTCGTCAAGTCGGGTCGTGTGGCAATAGCCCTTCAGCCAGCCGGCCTGGCCCTCGTCGGAGTAGAGGTACTCCATCCAGAGCTTGGCCGCATTCGGGTGCGGGGCGTAGGCGCTGATGGCCTGGACGTAGACACCCAGGAACCGGCCGGCCTTCGGGACGACGACGTCGATCTCCGGGTTGCCGGCAGCCTGGTCCTTGTGACCGAGCGCGTTGTACGCCCAGCGGATCGTGACCGGCGTGGCGCCGGTGTCGATCGTGCCCGGCTTGGCGATGGTCGGGACGAAGTTCCCGGCGTCGTTGAGCTCCTTGAAGAAGTCGAGGCCTGGCTGGGCGTCGTCGAGTGAGCCGCCGTTGGCCAGGGCCGCGGCGTAGACCGCGTTGATGGCCTGGCTCGATGCGCGCGGATCACCCGCGAGCGCGACCTGGTTCTTGTACTCGGGCTTCAGCAGGTCGGGCCAGTCCTGCGGGCTGTTCGGCACGGCAGCCTTGTTGATCTCGAAGGTCAGGATGCTGTAGTAGTCGCCGTACCAATACCCGTCGGGATCCTTGAGCTTCGAGTCGATGGTGTCCCAGGTGGACACCTTGTACGGCTGGATCAGCTTGTCGGTCTTGGCCGGGTCGCCGAACGTGATGCCAACGTCGATGACATCCGGCGCCTGCGGGCCGGGATTGTCCTTGTTGGCCTTGATGGCTTCGACCTCGTCACCGGAACCGGCGTCCGGGTTGAGCTCGTTGACCGCGAGACCGTACTTCGCCTTGAAGCCGTCGATGATGGCGCCGTAGTTGCACCAGTCGTGCGGCAGGGCGATGGTCGTGAGCGTGCCTTCCTTCTTGGCGGCGTCGATCAGCTCCTGGCTGGGTCCGCCCGCGCCGGCTGCCGCCGAAGCTCCGCTCGACGGGGCAGTGCTCTCGCCCGACGATGAACAGGCGGCGAACGCCAACGCGGCGATGGCCGCGAGACCCGCCAGGCGAGTCAGGGAACGATGCTGGGACAAGGTCCATCCTCCGATCTTTCGATGTGTGTCCACAGGACAGGCGTGCTGCCAGGACTGGGGGACGCTGCCGATCGAGCCCTCCTCTGCTCAGGTCAGCCTCCGTGCGGTCGGCCCGTCATCGGCGACCCACCGGGGTGTCCGCCGGGGCGACATCTCCGTGCTGGTGCATTTGACGTCCCGCATCAGCGGGCGTCAAGACCATGTGAGGGTTTTGTTAACGCGGCGTAGTCCGCAAGTGTACGTTTCGTCGTCGCCTCCCAAAGGCGCGGGCGCCGCCGAATCGATGATGCCGGCGACCTTGCGGGACGCCGGCATCGTTGGCGCGAAGGTTCCGCCTCGGCCTACGAGGCCGGGATCCACGCCTTCCACTTCGCCTCGTTGGCGTCGGCCCATTTCTTGCCGGCATCCTCACGGGTCATCCCATCGTTCGTGATGTAGTTGGAGACGGTGTTCTGGTCCTCGGCCGTCCACGCGAAGTTCTTGATGAACTGGGCGGCGGCCGGCGAGGAGTCGACCAGCTTCTTGCTGATGATCTTGTTCAGGTCGTTGTACGGTGCGTAATCGCAGGTGATCTTCGCCGGGTCCGCGTCGCAACCCGCGGTGTACGGCGGCAGGTCGATGTGGACGAGGGGGACCTCGTTGAGGAACCACTGCGGGGAGTAGAAGTACCCGATGACGGGCGTCTTGTTCTGCTCGGCCTTGCGGAACGCCTCGATGAGGGCGGCCTCGCTACCCGCGTAGACGACCTTGTAGTTCAGGTTGAGGCCGTTGATGATCCCCTCGTCGCTCGTCACGAACGATGGATCGCCGTCGAGGAGCTGGCCCTTGTCGCCCGACTCAGACGTCTTGAACAAGTCCGCGTACTTGTTCAGGTTGTTCCAGTCGTTGATGTCGGGGTACTTGGTCTTCATCCACGGCGGGACGTACCAGCCGATGATCCCGTCGACGCCGGTGCTCCCGGCATCCACGGCGACGCCCTTGTCGGTGATGTACGTCTTTGCCAGGTCTTCATGGCCCCAGTTTTCCAGGATCGCGTCGACGTCGCCGGACTCGAAGCCTTCCCAGCTGACCTGCTCGGTCAGCTCCTTGTACTGGACGTCAAAGCCGAGCTGGCTCTTCAGCAGGTAGCCGACCACGCCGGCGTTGGCCTCGTAGCCGACCCACGGGTTGACCGCGATATTGACCGTCCCTTTGGCCGGGCCGCCGCCGGTGCTCGCCTCGGCGCTGGCGGCCGGGCTGCCGCCGGTGCTGCTGCACGCGGCAGCGATCAGCGCCGCGATCGCCCACAGGGCCAGCGCTCGGAAACCTCGTGTCACGCCCATCGTGTCGTTGACCTCCTCCATACCCGTCGACCCGAACGGGCCGACGGATCTCGCGGATTATCCGGCAGCCGCGCGCGATCTGCGAGCGGCCCGGTGGCTCAGGTGGCGCGTGATGCTCACGTCCCGGGTTGCAACTGCGACCGCCCGCCGGCGCCCTGGGTCATCCGGTCAAGGGTGATTCCCAGAAGGACGAGGCAGATCCCGGCGGCGAGTCCCAATCCGAACTTGGTCCCTTGCGAGAAGCCGGCCACCACGTCATAGCCGAGTGCCTGGCCGCCGGTCAGGCCGCCCACGACGACCATCGAGAGGACCAGGATCACGGCCTGGTTTGTCGCGAGCAGCAACGCCGGGCGGGCCATCGGCAGCTGGACCTTGGTCAGGAGCTGCCAGCTCGTCGCGCCGGCCGAGGCACCCGCCTCGACGACCGCCGCGGGCACGGACCGGATTCCGACGTCGACGAGCCGGATGACGGGCGGCAGCGCGAAGACGACGGCAGCCATGATCGCCGTGAACCGTCCGGCATCGAACAGCACGAAGGCCGGGATCAGGTACACGAATGCCGGCATCGTCTGCGCGGCGTCGAGCACCGGTCGAATGAGCATCGCGAACCGGTCGTTGCGGGCCGCCAGGATCCCGACGGTGAGACCGACGGCCACCGTCACGGCGGTCGCGACCAGCACCTGCATGAGCGTCTGCATGGAGTGCTCCCACAGGCCCATCAGCAGGATCAGGACCAGCGATGCGGAGGCGACCACGGCAGGACGGATCCCGCTGACGAGGACCGTGATGCCCGCGACGACGCCGACGACGACCCACCAGGGCGACGTCGTGAGGACCGTCTCGAAGGGGTTGAGCACGTACCGGGCGATCTGATCCTTGAGGCCCCCGGTGAACCACGCAACATCGGTCCGGAGCCAATCGACGAAGGCGTTGATCGGTCCGCGGAACGAGATCCTGACGGTGTCCGGAAAGACCTGGAGCGCCTCGTTGGCGAGCCCGATCGCGACCGCCACGGCGCAGATCGCGAGCGCGCCGATGACGAGGGCGCGGCGTGGGGCGCGGGCGGCAGTCGCGGCCCGATGGCGGGGATCGATCCGGAACGTGATGCCCTCGGTCAGCCTGTCGAGGATGATCGCGAGGATGACGATCGCGACCCCGGCATCGAACATCCGGCCGACGTCGTTGCGGATGAGTCCACCGATCGTGTCCTGCCCGAGGCCGGGAGCGTCGATGAGGGCGGTGATGACGATCATCGAGAGCGCCAGCATGATCGTCTGGTTGAGCGCCAGGCCGAGCTCACGTCGGGCGAGTGGCAGGCGGACCTTGCCAAGCGTCTGACGTCCCGTCGCGCCGAGCGAAGTCGCGACCTCGACCGTGGAGCTC
Organism: uncultured Chloroflexia bacterium; assembly: GCA_963764515.1. Taxonomy (GTDB): domain Bacteria; phylum Chloroflexota; class Limnocylindria; order Limnocylindrales; family CSP1-4; genus SPCO01. The sequence goes on from CAVXSS010000002.1 coordinate 76,590, forward strand.
GGGACGCGTCGGATGCCGAGCGCCGTGATCCGGATCGCGGCCGGCATCGCGTAGATCAGGGTCACGATCGCGGCTGCGGCCGGCCCGATGCCGAACAGCATGACGAACGGGGCCAGGTACGCGAACGTCGGCATGATCTGCATCACGTCGAGGATCGGGGTGACGATCCTGCGGAAGGTCGCGTTGAGGGCGGTCAGCACGCCGAGCGGGACCCCGATGCCGAACGCGATCGCGACGGCCGCGATGATCGCGCCCAGCGTGTCGACCGTCGAGGTCCACAGGCCGAGGAACCCGACCGCCGCGAAACCGACCATCGCGAGCATGGCCATCCGGACGCCGGCGCTTACGAGCCCGATCGTCCCGGCCGCCAGCACCAGACCGGGCCAGCCGATCCCATGGAGCGTGCCCGTTACCGAGGCGATGAGCCAGTCGATGGCCTCGCGCGGCGTGACGAACAGCGCCTGGAACAGCGCGTTGTCGCGGTTGTCCCGGATCCAGTCGCGCAGCTCGTTCAGGGCGATGAAGAAGGGCTGGTTGCCGTCATGGGGCTGCGCGGCGGCTCCCCCGAACGCCGCGTAGGCCACGACGGCCGCGACGGCCAGGAGCGCGGCCCAGACCCAGCGGGGCAGGCGCCCGATCGCGACGCGCGCCCCCGCCGGGACCGAGACGGCGGTCATGCTTCGCTGGTGACGCCGGCGATCGCGCCAAGGATGCGCCGGCGGTCGACCATGCCGATGAGCCGGCCGCCCTCGAGCACGCGGATCGGTTTCTCGGTGCTGGTGGCCGCCTGGAGGCAGGTGCGGATGACGGCAGTGGCCGCGAATTCCGGGCCGTCGAGCGGATCGTCGGGCTCGATCGGACGCATGATCCAGCGCAGCGTCAGGACGTGGCTCTTCGGCACGTCGCTCACGAAGTCAGCGACGTAGTCGTCCGCGGGGGCCCCGACCAGTTCCTCCGGGGTCCCGGTCTGCACGATCCGCCCTTCGCGCATGACGATGATGTGATCGCCGAGCTTGAGGGCCTCCGCCAGATCATGTGTGATGAAGACCATCGTCTTGCCGACTTCCTGATGAAGCCGGATGACCTCGTTCTGCATGTCCCGCCGGATCAGCGGATCGAGCGCACTGAATGGCTCGTCGAACAGCATCACCTCGGGCTCGACCGCCAGCGCGCGCGCCAGGCCGACCCGCTGCTGCATGCCACCGGAGAGCTCGTCCGGATAGCTCTCGGCGACATGGTCGAGACCGACGAGATCGAGGACTTCCCTTGCCCGCGCCATCCTCGCGTCGCGTGGGTCCCCGCGGATCTCCAGGCCGAAGGCCACGTTCTCGATGACCTTGCGGTGGGGGAGCAACCCGAAGTGCTGGAACACCATGCTGAACCGCCGGCGCCGCAGCTCGCGCAGCTTCTCGTCGCTCGCCGTACGGATGTCGTCGCCGTCGAGCAGGATCTCGCCCGACGTCGGCTCGATGAGCCGCGTGATGCAGCGGACCAGGGTCGACTTGCCGCTGCCGGACAGGCCCATGACGACGAACACCTCGCCGGGCCAGACCTCGAAGTTCACGTCGCGGACCGCGACCATGGAACCCGTCTTCTTCCGCAGCTCGTCACGGGGCAGGTCGGCGTCCGGCGTCCCGACGATGCGGTGCTCCGCCGGCCCGAAGACCTTCCACAGGTGACGGATCGTCAGGGTGGGCGTGCCGCCGCCGGTGCCCTGGACCCCGGAGACCGCGGGGGCAGCTCCCGCCGGCGTCCCGCCGCCCGCCGATGAGGTCGTCGGATCCGTGGTCGCCGTCACCCTCTCGTCAACCTCCGAACCAGCCCGTCGGCCCCGGTGCCGTGTTCTGCCAGATGTGCTTGGCCTCACGGTACTCGTCCAGGCCGCTAGGGCCAAGCTCCCGGCCGATGCCCGACTGCTTGAAGCCGCCCCACTCCGCCTGCGGCACGTAGGTGTTGTAGTCGTTGATCCAGACGGTCCCGTGGCGCAGGAGCGCCGCGACCCGCTGGGCGCGGCCCGCATCGGAAGTCCAGACCGCCCCGGCCAGTCCGTAGGTCGTGTCGTTGCCGAGCTCGATCGCCTCGTCCTCCGTGGCGAACCGCTCGATCGTGAGGACCGGACCGAAGACCTCCTCGCGGATGATCCGCATGTCGCGGCGCACGTCGGCGAAGACCGTCGGGCGGTAGAAGAAGCCGGCCTGGAGCTCGGGTTCCGGCGGTCGCCGGCCGCCGGCGACCAGCCGCGCCCCCTCCTCGAGGGCCGACGCGACGTAGCCCTCCACCTTGTCGCGGTGGGCGGCGCTGATGAGCGCGCCGGTCTCGGTCGCCGCGTCCGTACCGGCTCCCAGGCGGATACGGTCCGCGCGGCGGCCGACCTCCTCGACGAACCGCTCGTAGATCCCGTCCTCGACGATGGCCCGGCAGCCGGCGGAGCAGACCTGCCCCGAGTGGGCGAAGGCGGCCGTCAGGGCGTTGTCGACGGCCGTCTCGAAGTCCGCGTCCGCGAACACGATGTTCGGGCTCTTGCCGCCCAGCTCCAGCGCGACCCGCTTGACGTTGATCGCCGCGCCGCGCATGACGGCGCGACCCGCTTCGAGGCCACCGGTCAGCGAGACGAGGTCCACGTCCGGGCTGTCGGCCAGCGCCTGCCCGACGCGGGTGCCGGGACCGAGGACCAGGTTGACCACACCTGCCGGGACCCCGGCCTCCTCGAAGAGGCGGGTCAGGTGGATGGCGGTGAGCGGCGTCAGCTGAGCGGGCTTCATGACCGCGGTGTTGCCGGCCGCGAGGGCCGGCGCGATCTTCCAGGAGAGCTGGAGGAGGGGATAGTTCCATGGGCCGATCAGGCCGCACACGCCGACCGGCTCATAGACGATCCGGCTCAGCACATTCGGGTTGTTGGCATCGACGAGCCGACCCGCCTCCTTGTCCGCGAGGTCCGCGTAGTAGCGAAAGACGCGCGCGACGTCCTCGATATCCCAGCGGCTCTCGCGTATGGCCTTGCCGGTGTTGAGGGTCTCCTCGCGGGCCATGGCCTCCTGGTCGCGATCGATGAGGCCGGCCACCCTGTCGAGGAGCGCGGCGCGTTCGCCGGTCGGCGTGCGCGGCCAGTCGGTGAGGTCGAAGGCCCGCCGTGCCGCGGCGATGGCGGCCCGGACCTGGTCATCGGTCGCGACATCCACCTCGGCGACCATGGAGCCGTCCGACGGGTTGATCACCGGGCTGCACGTGCCATCGCCCGACGCGATCCACTGGCCGTCGATGAAGAGGCTGGGCACGGTCACCTCGGGGTGCTCGGTTGGCCGCCAGCTTCGACCGAGCGCACGGACCCGTCAAGGCGACGGTGCGTGGGGCGGACCGGCGCGTCGCCCGCCCGGCGGGCGCGTATCCTCACTCCTCGCGGTGACAGGGGTTCCCGCCTCGTGGAGGATGGTCTTCGGCATGAGCGCGTTTCCGGAACGGGCGGGCGTGGTCGTCATCGGGGCGGGCATCGTGGGCAACAGTCTCGTGTACCACCTGGCCCGGCTCGGCTGGCGGGACATCGTGCTCATCGAGAAGGGAACACTGCCGAACCCCGGTGGCTCCACCGGCCACGCCTCGAACTTCATCTTCCTGACCGATCACTCCAAGGAGATGACGGCCCTGACGCTCGACAGCGTCAAGCAGTACATCGAGCTGGGCGTCTTCACGAAGAGCGGCGGCATCGAGGTGGCCCGGACGCCCGAGCGGATGGAGGAGCTCACGCGCCGCCTCGCGTCCTCGAAGTCGTGGGGCATCGAAAGCGAGCTGATCGATCCGGCCCAGGTGAAGGCGCTCGTTCCGTTCGTCGAGACCTCGATCATCCTGGGCGGCTTCCACACCCCCGGGGTCGGGGTCGTCGACTCGTTGCGGGCCGGGACGATCATGCGCGAGCGCGCGACCGAGACGGGCGCGTTGACGATCGCGTCGGGGACCGAGGTCACGGGGTTCGACGTCGTCGACGGCCACGTCCGCGGCGTTCGCACCGACCGCGGCGCCATCGCCGCGGACACGGTCCTCATCAGCTCGGGCGTCTGGAGCCCGCGGATCGCCCGCATGGCCGGCGCGTCCATCCCCCTCACCCCGGCCGTCCACCAGATGATCAGCGTGGGTCCCGTGCCGCTGTTCGCCGACACGGTCGGCGAGATCAAGTACCCGATCGTGCGTGACATGGACACGAACATGTACGAGCGTCAGCACGGCGGCGACCTCGAGGTCGGCTCGTATGCGCACCGGCCCATCCTCATGGAACCCGACGACATCCCGTCCATCGCCGCCTCGGCGCTGTCGCCCACAGAGCTGCCGTTCACGCAGGAGGACTTCGAGCCTCAACTCGAACACGCGCTCGAGCTCGTGCCGGACATCCTCGGTGACGAACGCGTCGGGATCCGCCACTCGATCAACGGGCTGCTGTCGCTCACGCCCGACGGGATGCCCATCCTCGGCGAGACGCCCGAGGTCAAGGGCCTCTGGGCGGCCGCCGCCATCTGGATCAAGGAAGCGCCGGGCATCGCCCGGACCGTTGCCGAATGGATGACCCACGGGACTCCCGAGATCGATCCGCATTCGTCCGACATCGCGCGCTTCTACGACCACCACCGAACCGCGGCGCACATCGCGGCGCGCAGCGCCGAGGGGTTCAACAAGACCTACGGCATCGTCCATCCGATGGAGCAATGGGCGAGCAACCGCGACGTGCGTCTGAGCCCGGTCAACGCGCGCCAGCGCGACCTGGGCGCGGTCTTCTTCGAAGCGGCCGGCTGGGAGCGCCCATTCTGGTACGGCACGAACGAGCGCCTGCTCGCCGAGTACGGCGACCGGGTCATGTCGCGGCAGGCCGAGTGGGAATCCCGCTGGTGGTCGCCCATCGTCAACGCCGAGCACCTCGCGATGCGCGATCGCGTCGGGATGGTGGACCTTGCGGCGTTCGCGATCTTCGACGTGAGCGGGCGCGGAGCGTGCGCGTATCTCCAGGGCCTGGTCGTCAACCAGGTCGATGTGCCGGTCGGCCGGGTCGTGTACACGCCGCTCCTCAATGAGGCCGGGGGGATCGTGGCGGACCTCACGATCATGCGGCTCGGCCGCGACCTGTTCCGCGTCGTGACGGGCGGCGGCATGGGCATGCGCGACAAGAAGTGGTTCGTCGACCATCTGCCCGGCGACGGCTCTGCGCAGCTCTTCGACGCGACCTCGGCCTTGTACACGCTCGGTGTGTGGGGCCCCGGGGCGCGTGCCCTCCTCGCCGCCGCCACGGCCGACGACGTCTCCAACGACGCGTTCGGGTTCGGGACCTGTCGGACGATCGACGTCGGCAGCGTCCGCGCACTCGCATCGCGGATCTCGTACGTCGGCGAGCTCGGCTGGGAGATCTACGCCCCGATGGAGCAGGGTGCGCGCCTCTGGGACACGCTCTGGGAGGCGGGCCAGCCGCTCGGCGTGGTCCCGGTCGGGATCGGTGTCTACGCCACGACCGGTCGCCTCGAGAAGGGCTATCGCGCGCACGGCAACGAGCTCGAGCTCGACTTCGACCTCGTCGAGGCGGGCATGGCGCGCCCGAAGGTCAAGGAGGCCGCGTTCGTGGGCAAGGCCGCCTACCTGGAACAGCGGTCCCGACCGCCAGCGGCGATCCTGTGCACCCTGACCGTCGACGACCCCACCTCGTCGACCGGCGTCGCCCGCTACATGCTCGGGAAGGAGCCGATCCTCACGCCGGACGGGCGGCCCCTGGTCGACGGCAAGGGTCGTCGGTCGTATGTGACGAGCGCCGGGTCCGGGCCGTCGGTCGGCCGGCACATCCTCATGTCGTACCTGCCGCCCGAGTCGGCCGTCGCAGGGACGAAGCTCGCGGTCGAGTACTTCGGCGAGCGGTATCCGGTGACCGTCGCGGTCGCGGGGAACACGCCGCTCTATGACCCGGACAACGAACGGGTGCGCGGATGAGGCCACACCCGGCGTGAACATCCTCGCCTGCGTCAAGCGGGTGCCCGCGACCGGCGGCCGGATGGTCCTGACCGCCGACGAGCGCGACATCGACACGCGGTTCCTTGGGTTCGTCGTGAGCCCGCACGAGGAGTGCGCGGTCGAGGAGGCGGTGCGCCAGGTCGAGACCCATGGCGGGACGTCGACGGTCCTGACCCTCGGGCCGGAGGCGGCGTCGGACCAGCTGCGCGACGCGATGGCGATCGGGATCGAGCGGGCGGTCCTGCTCGAGACCGACGGGAGCGACTGGGACTCGATGGCCACGTCCGCGTCGATCGTCGAGGCGATCCGGGCGTTGGAGGCCGCCGGTGGCCCGTTCGACCTCATCCTCTTCGGCAATGAATCCGCCGACTCGGGTGGCTTCCAGGTGGGGATCCGCGTCGCCTGGGCCCTCGACCGCCCGTGCGTGACCGGCGTGAAGGCGCTCGAGGTGCGGGATGGGACCCTGACCGCTCGCCGTGAGGCCCCGGGCGGATGGGACGTGTTCGAGGTCCCGCTCCCGGCGGTCGTGGCGGTTCGCGAGGGCATCAACCTGCCGCGCTACCCCTCGGTCCCGGGTCGGCTTCGCGCGAAGAGGAAGGAGATCGAGCGAATGGCGCCGGAGCGCCGTCCGGCCGGTCTCGAGATGATCCGGCTGGTGCTCCCCGCCGAGCAGGTCCGGACCGCAGAGATCCTCGGGACCGGCCCCGAGGCCGCGCCGCGCGTCCTGGAGGTCATCCGGGGGATGGGGCTCCTGTGACGGCGATCCTCGCCTACGTCGAACAGGAGGGCGGGCAGGTCGACCGGCTCAGCCTCGAGATGCTGGCCGTGGCCGGACGCCTGGCCACGGCCCTGGGCCTGCCCGTCCACGCGGCTCTCGCGGGCGATGGAGCCGGCGAAGCGGCAGGCCGACTCGGCGGGCATGGCGTGTCCACGGCGCACGTCATCGGGCATGACCGGCTCGATGCCTACGCACCCGCGGCCCTGGCGTCGAGCCTCCAGCAGGTGGCGGAGGCCGCCTCGGCCGCAGCGGTCCTCGGACCGGGCAGCGAGCGCGGGACGGAGGTCCTCGCCTACCTGGGTGCCCAGATGGGCCTGCCGATGGCCGCGAACGTCATCGACGTCGTGCCCGGCGAGCGATGGCGGGTCACCCGGCAACGATGGGCCGGCAGCCTCCTCGAGGAGGCCTGGCTGGACGGATCGCCGCACCTGATGACCGTTGCGCCGCACGCCGTCGCCGCAATGGAGCCGGACGGCACGGCAGCGGCGCCGCGCATCGTGCCGACGACCCCAACCTTCACCGATCGGGACCTGCGGGTGCGTGTCACGGGCCAGGTCCCGTCGGCCAGCGACAGGATCTCGCTGACCGACGCCCGCGTGGTCGTCGGAGGCGGGCGGGGCATCGGCAGCGCCGAGGGTTTCGCGATGCTCGAGGAGCTGGCGGGCTTGCTCGGGGGCGCCGTCGGCGGCTCCCGCGTCGCGACCAGTGCCGGCTGGCGGCCGCATGCCGACCAGATCGGTCAGACCGGCGTCCGCATCGCACCGGAGCTGTACATCGCCTGCGGGATCAGTGGGGCCATCCAGCACATCGTCGGGTGCAAGGCCGCGAAGCGGATCCTCGCCATCAACACGGACCCGGAGGCGCCGATCCTCAGCCATGCGTCGTACGCGGTCATCGGCGACCTCCACGCGATCGTCCCGGCCATCACCGCGGAGATCCGCCGGACCGGCGGCGGAGCGGCCGGCTGACGACCGTCCTGTTTCGGTGACTTGCCAAGATGTGAGAAGGTGCGCGAGACGGTTCCCATCCAGGGCGGCCGACCGATCCAGGAGAGCCAGTGCGAAAACGCAAGGTGACGTATCCCGTGGCCAAGACGGCCACCCGTTCCGCCCCGCCGGCAGGCGCCGGCGCTGAACCCCAATTCGACCGCCCGACGGTGGCCACCATCGACCTCGAAGCTGCCGCAGGCCGGCCGGGCATGGCGGTCGGCAAGCGCGTCCGGATCGAGGGAACCGGCCTGTACAGCGGCGAGCTGGCCGTGATCGAGCGGCTCTCGGGCGGCGTCGTCCCAGCCGCGCATGTCCGAACCGAGGGCGGCAAGACCCGCCAGGTCCGGACCATCGACCTCGTGCTCCTCGACACGGAGCCCAAGCCGAACTGAGACGGCGGTTCGCGTCGCGACGAACGGAGGCCCGGCCGAAGCCGGGCCTCAGCGTTCGGCGACCACGGACGCTCGGGGAGGCGCCCGTGGTCGCGAGGCAAGAGTCGGCGTCGGGCCTCGGCCCTAGACGATCCAGCCCGGCTCGGGGTCGCCGAACTTCGAGAGCAGGTAGTCGCGCGACGCCACGACGGCCTTGCGCGGGGCATCGAGCGAGGCCTTGAGCTTGAAGTCCTCCTTGAGCGTCTCGCCGTCCACGATGACCGTCTTCACGTTCGAGACGTCTGCCGCGCAGACCACCGCCCCGACCGGGTCGATGATGGGCGCCACGTTCACGGCCGAGCCGTCGATGATGACGATGTCGGCCTTCTTGCCCGGGGTCAGCGAGCCCGTCCGGTCCGCGATCCCGGCGACCTGGGCCCCACCGATGGTCGCCCACGAGAGGACCTGGCGAGACGTGATGAGGCCCGGCGACGCCTCCAGTCCGTCGAGGTTCGCGTCCCACGCCGCCTGGTGCTTGCGCCCCCGCTCGGAGCCGAAGATCGAGCGCATCTGGGTGAACTGGTCGGACGGCGCGGTGGTCGCGACATCGGACGACAGGCCCATCGGTATGTCGTGCTTGAGCGCCGTGACCGCGGGTGCCCAGCCGTGGCCCATCTGGATCTCGATCTGCGGGGCGAAGGAGACGTTGCCGCCCGAATCGCGCGCCAGGGCCCACTCCTCGTCGGTGAAATGGGAGGCGTGGACGTAGGTCGTGTTCGGATAGAGCAGGTCCATGTCCCGCAGCGCCACGACCTGGAGCTTCGTGTACCCGAAGCGGTCCATCGCAACGTGGACGGTGATGTTGACCCCGAGCTCCTTCGCGAGCTCCCAGTCGTGGCGGACGACGTCGGGCTTGCAGAACCCCGGGCCGCGGGTGGCGAGCCCCATCGTGATCCGCCCCTCGTCCGAGTTGAAGTACTGGCTCCTGATCCGCCGCGCCTCGGCCCCGTCGGAGGTGAGCACGCTGCCGGTGTAGTCAGGGCCGAACCACCAGTCCACGAGCGACGTGTTCGGGAAGCCGTAGGCGAAGACCGACCGGATCCGCGAGTCCTGCAGGCCGCGGATCGCCTCATCGGCATGCGCCGGCGTGTTCATGATGTGCGACCAGTCGACGAGCGTGGTGATGCCCGCGTTGATGCACTCGAGCGAGCCCCAGAGGTTGCCCGCGTACACGTCATCGGGCCGGTAGTGCGGCGCGAACTTGTCGAGGATGGAGCCGAAGTAGGTGATCAGCGCGAAGTCGGGGGCGCAGGTCCGGATCGACGTCTCCCACGTGTGCCGGTGGGTGTCGATGAAGCCCGGGATGACGATGTCGCCGCTGGCGTCGATCGTCCGCGCGCCGTCCGCCGACAGGTTCCTCCCGACGGCCGCGATCCTGTCGCCCTCGACGAGGACGTCAGCGGCCGCCATTTCGCCGAGCGCAGGGTCCTGCGTCAGCACGATCCCGCCTTTGATGAGCACTCGGTCGGTCATCGATCGTTCCCTCGTTCGATGGGGTGGGTTGGTCGTGGCTTCGTCAACGCTCTCCGGGTAGGCGCCTCCTCATGGCCGATCGGTCATCGCCGGCCCTCCTCACGCAGGTGACTGGCGACCATCGAGAAATCGGCATCGCCCCCGACCGAGCGCTCCGCGTCCTGGATCAGGTCGAGGTTCGCGGTCGCCTGGGGCATCGCCACGCCGGACGCCGCCGCCTGCCTGGCGATGAGCCGCAGGTCCTTCTCCGCGAGGGCGAGCGAGAACCCCACGGGCGTGCCTTCGGGATCGATGAACGCCGCCCGTTTGTATCCGACGAACGGGGCACCCACGGCACTGGCGGCCAGCACGTCGTAGGCGAGAGACCGCTCGATGCCGGATCGCTCCGCGAGCACGAGCGCCTCGGCGAGCGCGCCGTTCAGCCCGAAGATGACGGTGTTCACCGCGAGCTTCATCGCCGCCCCCGCCCCCAGTGCCCCGACATGGAAGACGCGACGCGCGAGCGTCTCGAGGACCGGCCGGGCCCGCTCGAGGTCGGCCTCGTCGCCGCCGGCCATGATCGTCAACTCCCCCGCGAGCGTCAGCGACACGCTCCCGGACACCGGCGCATCGAGGATGCCGGCGCCCCGGTCGCGGACCGCGGCCTCGAGCGACAGGACGGTGGCGGGCAGGACCGTGCTCATGTCCGCGGCGACAGCCCCGGGCCGCAGGCCGGCGACCACGCCGTCGGGGCCCGCGTACAGCGCGGCGACCGCGGCATCGTCGGCGACCATCGAGATGATCACATCCGCTGCGGCGGCCGCCTCGGCCGGTGTCCGGGCGACGGTGGCGCCGATCCGCGAGGCCAGCTCGGTCGCCCGCTCCGCCGTCCGGTTGTAGACCACCACCGTCACCCCGGCCCCGCACAGGCGCTCGGCCATGGCCGAGCCCATCCGTCCGGTCCCGAGCAGCCCGACGGTGAGGTCGGTCGCGGGGCGGATCACCGAGGTCTCCGCATCAGGCAGCGTCATCCAGGCGACTCTTCACGGTCTCCACGATCCGATCGACCGACGGGACCGCCAGGTCTTCGAGCGCAGCCGCCGACGGAAGGGGGATGTGTGGGGTCGTGATGCGAACGATCGGCGCGTCGAGGCTATAGAAGCCGTCGTCCGCCACGATCGAGGCGATCTCGGCGCCCCAGCCGCACAGCCGCGGGTTCTCCTCGACCGTGAAGAGCCGGCTCGTCTTCTTGACCGAGGCGAGGATGGTCGCCGTGTCGAGCGGTACGAGCGATCGTACGTCGATGACCTCGGCCGAGACGCCGTGGTCGGCTTGCAGACGCTCCGCCGCCTCGAGCGCCTTGGGCACCATCGCGGCCAGGGCGAGGATCGTCGCATCCGTTCCTTCGCGACGCACCTTCGCCGTGCCCAGCGTGTCGACGTGTTCCCCGTCGGGCACCTCGCCCTTGACGGCGAAGAGCGCCTTGTGCTCGCAGAAGATGACGGGGTCCGGATCGCGGATGGCCGCCGCCATGAGGCCGAGGACGTCGGCCGGGGTCGAGGGCGCCACGACCTTCAATCCCGGGATCGCCATCGCCCAGTTCTCGACGCTCTGGGAGTGCTGTGCCCCGAAGCGCAGGCCCGCGCCGTTCGCGGTCCGAAGGACGAGCGGCAGCGAGACCTGGCCGTCGGTCATGTAGCGGGTCTTGGCGATCTGGTTGGCGACCATGTCCCACGCGACCGCGAAGAAGTCCGAGAACATCAGCTCCGCGACCGGGCGCAGACCGGTCATCGCCGCTCCCATGGCGGCTCCGACGATCGCCTGCTCACTGATCGGCGTGTCGCGGACCCGGTCTGGTCCGAACCGCTCGAACAGCCCCTCGGTCAGCTTGAACACGCCACCGGCGGCGCCGATGTCCTCGCCGATGAGGACCACGGTGCTGTCGCGATCCATCTCCTGCGCGAGACCGGCCGCGATCGCGGCTCGGTACGTCAATTCCGCCATGCCGAGCCTCCGTCGGACCACACCTGGGTCTCGAGCACGTCCGGAGAGGGTTCCGGCGCGTCCCGGGCGATGGCCTCTGCGGCCGCGACCGCGTCCCGTGTCTCGGCATCGATCGCGTCGAGCACGGCCGGCTCCACCCCCGCCTCGAGCAACCGGGCGTGGAAGGTCGGGATCGGGTCGCGGGCCTTCCAGGCGGCGACCTCGTCGTCGGGGCGGTACTTGCCGGGGTCGGCCCGCGAGTGGCCGCCATGGCGGTACGTGATGGCCTCGATGAGCGAAGGGCCGTCGCCGGCGCGCGCCCGATCGATGGCCTTCCGCGCGACCAGGTGGACGGCCTCGACGTCGTTGCCGTCGACGACGATCGGCTCCAGGCCGTAGGCCGACGCCCGGTCGGCGGCGGGTCGCGGCACGGCCGTCACGTCGGCGATCGGCGTGTACTCCATGTACTGGTTGTTCTCGCAGACGAACACGACCGGCGCCTTCCAGACCGCGGCCATGTTGAGCGCCTCGTGGAATGCCCCGATGTTCGTCGTGCCATCGCCGAAGAAGCACACCGCCACCTGCCCGGAGCCCCGGTACTGCGCCGACCAGGCCGCGCCGAGCGCGATCGGCAGGTGGGCGCCGACGATCGCATACGAGCCCATCGCGTGGTGCTCGACGCTGGTCAGGTGCATCGAACCGCCCTTCCCGCCGAGGAGCCCGGTCCCTCGCCCGAAGAGCTCGGCGAAGATCGGTGCCATCGGCACGCCCCGGGCGAGCGTGTGGTTGTGCCCGCGGTACGTGCAGAACGTGTAGTCGTCCTCGCGCATCGCGGCGGCCACGCCGGCGGCCACGGCCTCCTGCCCTACGCCCAGGTGGGTCGTGCCCCGGACGAGCCCTTCGAAGAAGAGCTCCTGCGCGCGCACCTCGAACAGGCGGCACTCCTGCATCGTCCGGTACATCCGGACACGCGTCTCGCGGTCGATCGCGTCGATGCTGGTCGCCATCGGCCGCTCCTAGTACGCGTTGGCGACGAACAGCTCGTCGGACGGGAAGCGGGTGATGACGTGGGGGCCATCGGCGGTGATGACGACCTCCTCCTCGATCCGTGCGGCGGACACGCCGTCCTTGGCCGGGCAATACGTCTCGAGCGCGATGACCATGCCCTCCTTGAGCTCGACTGGATGCTCGAGCGAGTTGAGCCGGCTGATGATCGGGCGCTCGTGCAGGAACAGGCCGACGCTGTGGCCGAACTGGAGCCCGAAGCACTCCATCTCGTTGTCGAAGCCGAATTCCTGGGCTTTCGGCCAGACCTTGGCGACCTGATCGGTCGTGACGCCCGGGCGCATCAGTTCGATCGACTTGTCGATCCATTCGCGGGCCTGCTTGTACGCGTCCCGTTGCGCGTCGTTCGCCTTGCCGACGACGAACGTCCGGTAGTAGCAGGTCTTGTAGCCGACGAACGTCTGGATGATGTCGAAGAACGCCTGGTCGCCGGGCCGGATGATCCGGTCGCTGAAGACGTGAGGGTGCGGGCTGCAGCGTTCGCCCGAGACCGCGTTGATGTTGTCGACGTGCTCCGAGCCGAGGTCGAAGAGGAACTTCGTGACATTGGCGACGATCTCACTTTCCCGGACGCCGGGCTTGAGTTGTTCCGAGATCAGCTGGTACGCGCCGTCGACCATGGCGCACGCCGTGTTGAGCAGGATGATCTCGTCGGCCGACTTGACCTCCCGGGCGTCGAGCATGACCTGCTGTGCGTCGCGGACGTTGACGCCCTCCTCGGTCAACGCCGCGAGCATCGGCGGCTCGACGATATCGACGCCGAGCGGCATGTCGGCCACGCCCTCGGCCTTGAGGATCTCGCGGATCTCGCGGGCGGCGCACCGGAACAGCCCGGCATCGGGGGCGACTGCCCCTCGCAACCCGACCATGCCCGCGTGGATGTTCTCCGGAGCGAGCCACGGGCAATGGAGCCGATGGTGTTTCGCAGCCGACCCGAAGTCCCAGATGTGTGGGGTGCCGCCGCGGGTCAGGAGCGCGTAGCGGGTCATCTTGTCGCGGGCCCACTCCCCGATGTGGGTGCTCGTGACGTAGCGGACGTTGTTGAAGTCAAAGAGCAGGACGGCGCCGACGTCCGATGCCTCCAGGGCGGCACGGGCCCGGGAGGACCGGTACGAGCGCAACCGGTCGGCGCTCCAGCGCTCCTCCCAGTCGACCTGCATCGAACCTGGTGAAGCGAAGGAAGTCGTCATCGCAATACCCCAGTGCGGTCGCGAGCGCGGGCCGTCGGACCCACGGTTGCGAGAACGGTGTGTTCATCCATGCTACACAACGTCGAACCTGACGCAAGCGGCGAGATGCGGCTCCTGGCTCCGTGACCCAGACCACGATCCGCAACGTGGACGGCGACGACCGAGGGAACGTGGTCATGCGTGAGCGCGCCGGTCTCCCTGCCGATCGCGTGTCGAGGTGATGGTACGGCCGGAGCGTGTTTCGCGTCACGCGAATCCCGGGTCGCGCATCCACACTGCAACCCAGTTGCAATCTCACTTGACACCAGTTCATCGTCTCTGCACACTCCCGGCAACGCCGCGGGCGGCTCAAGGAGGAGGAGGTCAGATGCGCGCACGACACGACGGACGGCTCGTCCGGAAGCGACTTCTTGGACCGATCGGGGTCAGCCTGATCCTGGCGGCCTGCAGCGGGAGTGCCGCATCGTCGGCGCCGGCCGCCAGCCAGGCCGCGCCAACGACGGAAGCGAGCGTCGCCCCGACGGTCGCCCCAAGCGAACCCGCGAAGACGCTGGAGATCGCCTATCTCTCCTTTGCGGTCGCCAACAGCTACGACGCGCCGATGCTCGCCTCCGCCCAGGCCGCGGCCGCGTCGGGCAACGCGAAGCTGACGGTGTTCGACGCCAATCTCGACCCTGCGGCCCAGACGAAGCAGCTGCAGGACGCGACGGCGTCGGGCAAGTTCGACGCGATCATCACCCAGCCGCTGTACGGCGCTGGACTCGTGGCCGACGTGACGGCTGCCATCAGCGCCGGGATCGCGGTCGGCAACATCGACCAGATCCTCGGAGCGGACAACACGACCGCCGAGGCGCAGATCCCAGGGCTCATGGCGAACGTGGCCTTCGTCCCGAGCGAGCTCGGTCGCAAGATCGGCGAGCTCGTCGTCACGGCCTGCACCGAGAAGGCCGCGAACCCATGCAACGTCGGCTACATCTGGTCGGTCAAGGCGGCTGCGCTCGACGCCACCCTCAAGCAGGCGTTCGACCAGGCCACCGCCTCGCACCCGGAGATCAAGGTCGTTGCCGAAGGCGAGTCGTTCTACACGACGGCTCTCGGGCTCAAGGCCTCCCAGGACATGCTCCAGGCCCACCCTGACCTGACCCTCATCGTGGGCGCGGACCAGGCCATCACCGGTGCCGTCCAGGCGGTCGGCAAGGACAACAACGGCAAGATCGCGCTCATCGGCTACGGCGGCGGCGCGATCGCGCTGCAGGGCATCAAGAGCGGAGAGCGGTACGGCACCGTCATGCAGATGCCGGCGACCGAGGGCCGTCTCGGCACGGAGCAGCTGATCACGGCGATTCGGACGAACACGCCGGCCCCCGGCATGGATCCGCTGGCGACCCTGCCGGAAGGTGGTGTCGTGACCAAGGCGAACGTGGACACGTTCCTGCCGCTCGCGGAGTGGCCGGGCTGAGGACGCGACCAGCCGTCGCGCCGTGATCGCCACGGACGCACCCGCGGTCGTCCACCTGGAGATCCGCGGGCTCGGGAAGTCGTTCGGGGCGACCCGCGCCCTCGACGACATCTCGATCGACATCCTGGGTGGCACGGTCCACGCGTTCGTCGGCGAGAACGGCGCCGGCAAATCGACGCTGGGCAAGATCATCGCGGGCGTGTTCCCGCAGGACCAGGGCGACCTGGTCCTGCGGGGCGCCCCGGTCGCGTTCCGCTCGCCGCGCGAGGCGCTGGAGCGCGGGATCGCCGTCGTCGCCCAGGAGGTCGCCCTCGTCCCGCAGCTGACGGTCGCCCAGAACGTGTTCCTCGGCGCCGAACCGCGGCGGGCCGGGTTCATCGACCGTCGCTCCCTGGCGGAGCGGTTCACCCGGCTCGCGGCCGAGGCCGGGTTCGACCTAGATGGCCGTGCCATCGTCGGCGGCCTTTCGATCGCCGAGCAGCAGCAGGTCGAGATCCTCCGTTCCCTCGCCCGCGACGCCGACCTCATCGTGCTCGACGAGCCCACGGCCAGCCTGTCGGCGAAGGAGAGCGACCGGCTGCACGAGATCGTGCGCTCCCTCCGCGCGAGCGGACGGACGGTCATCCTCGTCTCGCATTTCCTCGTCGAGGTGCTCGAGCTCGCCGACACCGTCACGGTCCTCCGCGACGGGCGGGTGGTCCGGACCGGCCCGGCGGCGACCGAGACCGAGGGGAGTCTCGTCGCGGCGATGCTCGGGCGTCCGGCAGCGCGAGCGTATCCGGAGAAGCGGCCGGCGCCATCCGGCAGCCCGGTCGCCCTGTCGGTCCGCCACCTATCCGCCCCCGGCGTGAAGGACGTCTCGCTCGAGGTGCGCACGGGGGAGGTCGTCGGACTGGCCGGACTGATCGGCGCCGGTCGCAGCGAACTCGCGCGGGCCATCTACGGCGCGAATGCGTTGACCGACGGAGAGGTGCAGTTCGGCTCCGCCCATGTCGGCGGCACGCCCGGGGCCTCGTTGCGCGCCGGCGTCGCGATGATCCCCGAGTCTCGCAAGGACGATGGGCTCTTCCTTGGGCGGCCGATCCGTGAGAATGTCAGCCTCTCCAGCGTCGCCGCACTGGCCACGTTCGGGTTCGTCCGTCGCGGGAAGGAGCGGAGCCAGGTCAGCGAGTCGCTCCGGCAGGTGGCCGGATCGCCCCTGCTCGACCCGCCCGCCGGGGCGCTTTCAGGTGGCAACCAGCAGAAACTGCTGTTCGCCCGGACCCTGCTCGTCAAACCGGGCGTGCTGATCGCCGACGAACCGACACGGGGGGTGGACGTCGGTTCCAAGCACGATCTCTACGAGTTGATCGTGCGTCTCGCCGCCGATGGCATGGCCGTCCTCTTCATCTCGAACGAGATCGAGGAGATCCTCGGCCTCGCCCACCGGGTCCTGGTCATGCGCCAGGGACGGATCGTCGCGGAGTTGGTGGGCGAGACGATGACCGAGGGCGCCATCCTCCAAGCGGCATTCGGTGCCGCCGCGGGGACCGCAGCGTGACGGCCCAGGACCAGGCGACGGCCGAGCGAATGGCGCCGTCCCTGAGCCAGCGCGCGCGCTGGCTGGTCCAGCGCTTCGGGATCGCCGTGCCGTTCGTGATCACCTTCATCGTCCTTGGCCTGGTGAGCCCGCCGTTCTTGCGGTCCCAGAACCTGACGAACATCCTCGACCAGCAGGCCGGGATCATCATCGTCGCGTGCGCCGGGACCCTGGTCCTCATCGCCGGCGGGATCGACCTCTCGATCGGCGCGATCTACGGATTGGCGGGTGCGATCGCGCTGAACACGGCGTCGTCGGTGTCGAGCCCCGCTGGCGTCGCGGCCGGCCTGGCGGTGGGGCTTGCAGTCGGCCTGGTGAACGGCATCGTGGTCACGCGCTTTCGGATCAATGCGCTGATCGGGACGCTGGCCATGTCGTTCGTCGTGGCCGGGATCGCGGCGATCGTGACCAAGGGCAACCTCGTCGTCGCGTTCGACCACCCGGAATTCCAGCAATTCGCCGCGACCCGACTCCTGGGCATCACAAGCGCGGCCTGGATGATGATCGTCACCGCGATCGGCGCCACCATCCTTCTGAGCCGGACCACGTTCGGACGGTACGTCTACGCGACCGGTGGCAACACGCAGGCGGCGCGTCTCGGTGGGGTCCGGGTCAACGCCATCCGGGTCGCCACATTCGCGCTGAGCGGCATGGCCGCCGGGCTGGCCGGCACGATCGATTCGTCGAGGGTCCTGAGCGCCCAGGCGACCAGCGGTGGGCAGTTCCTGACCTTCACTGTACTGACCGGCATCATCGTCGGCGGGACGAGCATCCTCGGCGGGGAGGGATCCATGCAGCGGACCGTCGTCGGCTGTCTCTTCGTCGCCCTCGTCGCCAACGGGTTCAACCTGCTCGGTCTCGATCCGTTCTACCAGCAGGTCACCCTCGGGGTGATCCTCCTGCTCGCAGTCGGGCTCGACGCGTGGTCGCGCCGGATGGAGTCGCCGGGCTAGTCTCGTCTGCAACCGCCGGGGGGCCGGCGCGGCTTCGGGGCCGTGCCCTCCGCCGACCCGGCGCCATCGGGAGTAAGAGTCGCTGATGCACTACGTCGGAAAGATCGATTGGTCCTTCGCGGAGAAGCCCGCGCCGCCGGGCGAGACCGCATCGGGCATGGCCCGGATGCGGATCGTCGGGCCGGACCAGGGCGCCGTCCACACCGACCTGTACGTCGGAGCGCTCGATCCGGGTGGCTGGCTGGCGCCGCACGTGCACTCGTACGAGGAGGCCCTCTACGTCCTGGCGGGCGAGCTCCTCGTCCGGATCGACGACCGGGTCCACCGACTCGTGCAGGGCGACTACGCGCTCTTCCAGATCGGTATGCGTCATGCCCTGGGCAACACGGGGACCGGTCAGGTTCGGTGGCTGTCGCTCAACAGCCCGCTGAAGCGCGACCCGGGCTCCCCCTGGCCTGACACGTTCTTCGAGCCGGCCCAGGATCTCGCCGCCATGGATGCCGCCGCGAGTCGCCCGCCCTTCGGCGACCCGACCCTGCGCTTCGTCGGGCACTACGACGGCACGCCGCCGCAGCTCGAGGCCCTGCGCGTCACCGACGACCCGCGCAAGAGGGCACCGGTCGGGATGGACATCGCGCTGCTCGTCTACAGCGGGATCTCGGTCAAGATGCTGGTCGACCGGACCTTCGGCGCCGACATGGTGACGATGTTCACCGTCGACTACGAGGTCGGCGGTGCGGCCCAGGCTCACGACCACCCGTTCGAGGAGGCCTACGTCTTCCTCGCAGGCGAAGTCGAATGCGAACTCGACGGTGAGCGCTACACGCTGCATCCGGGCGACATCGTCTTCTCGGGCGTCGGGTCCGTCCACGGGTTCTGGAACGAGGGCACCGAGCGCGTCCGATGGATCGAGACGCAGGCGCCGCAGCCGCCGGTTCGTCACGCCTACCGCTGGGCCCCGAGCTGGGATCGATACGACCAACAGCGCAGAAAGGATCGGAGGGAACCCCATGGCTGACGAAGCCTCGGTCGTCGTCGTCGGCGGCACGCGAGCGATCGGGCAGGAGATCGCCCGCCACTATGCTGCGACGGGCGTGCCCGTCGTCCTGACCGGGCAGGACCCGGCGAATGTCGCGACCGCCGTGGCCGCGATCGGCGGCCGCACGCGAGGCGTCGCATTCGACCTGGCCGATCCGGGGTCGATCGCCGCGGCGCTTGGTGACGTGGGTTCCGTCCGACGCCTGGTCCTCGCGGCGATCGATCGAGACCAGAACACGGTCGCCGATTACGACATCGCAAGGGCGATCCGGCTCGTGACGCTCAAGCTCGTCGGGTATACCGAGACCGTCCACACGCTCCGCGATCGCCTCACGGAGGACGCCTCGATCGTGCTCTTCGGGGGGATGGCGAAGGAGCGGCCGTATCCCGGCTCGACGACGGTGACCACCGTGAACGGCGGAATCGTCGGGCTGACCCGGACCCTCGTGGAGGAGCTGAAGCCGCTGCGTGTCAATTCCATCCACCCCGGTGTGGTCGGCGACAGCCCGTACTGGTCCGAGAAGCCGGCCGCGGTGGCGAGATACACGTCCGAGACGCCGATCGGACGACTGGCGAGCATGTCGGAGATCGTCGACGCGGTGGTGTTCCTGCTCGAGAACGCGGCCGTCAACGGCGTCGAGCTCATCGTCGATGGGGGGTGGCATTGCCGCTGATCGCGATCTCACGTGCTGACCGACGAGACGACCATAATCACGTCAGCAGGGCGGCCGACGCGTCGTGACGTCGGCGACGACGAGACGATCGAGGGAGAACTTGGGCGCGCCCCACCGAAACGGACGTCCCGACTACCCGGAGATGGGCGAGCGCCTGCGTGAAGCGCGCCGCGGCCGGAACCTGAGCCTGCGCGTCCTGGCCGATCGACTGGGCGTCTCGCCGAGCCTCATCTCGCAGATCGAAACGGGTCGCGCCAACCCGTCGGTCAGCACGCTCTACGCGATCGCCGACGAGCTCGACGTCTCGCTCGACGAACTGCTGTTCAACGACCGACGACTGGCCGAACCCGTCTCGGCGGCGCCCGCCCCCAACGAGGGGACGCCGAGTGGCACGATGGCCCAGGCCCCGCCCGTCCAGCGCGCGAGCAGCCGCCACCGGATCCGCCTCGCGTCGGGCGTCCAATGGGAGCGCCTGACGACGCTGTCCGAGCCCGGCGTGGAGTTCCTGCACGTGACCTACGAGGTCGGCGGCGCGTCCAGCCCACCCGACGCCTTCCAGCGTCACCCGGGCCACGAGTGGGGCTACGTCCTGAGCGGTCGCCTCCAGGTCCGGATCGGCTTCGACGAGTACACCCTGGAACCCGGGGATGCCATCTCGATCAACTCGTCGATCCCGCATCGGCTCGCGACGATCGGCGACGAGCCCGTCGAGGCCATCTGGTTCGTGCTCGGCCGGGCCCAGTTCGACGCCCGGACGCTCATCGACGAGCACCGGCCCGGCCCGGTCTGACGCTGGCCCGGTCTGACGCCGGCCCGGTCTGACGCGGCCGCCGCGGTCAGACCGACCGGCGCAGCGTCAGCGAGATGCCCGCGGCGGTCGCCACGACCCGCTCCGCGATGGCCGCCTCGGAGCCGCCGACCGGGAAGCGGTACGAGGGGCCGTGGAGGTGCACCGCGGCGATGACCTCGCCCGAGGCGTCCGCGATCGGCGCCGCGACCGAGTTGATGCCCTCGTCGAACTCCTCGCGGACCCAGGCGTAGCCGTCGTGGCGGACGGCGCGCAGCCGCTCGCGGAGCGCATCGGGCGTGACGAGCGTGCGCGGGGTGAACCGTTCAAGCGGCCGCTCGAGGTAGCGATCGATAGCCGCCGGCGGCCGGAACGCGAGGAGCACCTGGCCGGAAGAGACCGCGTGCAGCGGCACGCGGCTGCCCGTCCAGTCCCGGACCGACACCGGGTTGGGGGTGTCGACCTGGTCGATGTAGTGGGCCAGCTCGCCATCGGGCACGGACAGGCCGGCGGCCTCGCCGGCCGACTCGGCCAGCTCGGTCAGGGCCGGGTGCGCCAGTGCCGCCAGCGACCGCACCGGGGTGAGTCCCGCGGCGAGCGTCGCGAGACGCGGACCGAGGCGGTACTGCGTGTCGCCCGGGATCTGTTCGACGGCCCCTTCGCGGACGAGCGTCGTCAACAGACGGGCCGCGGTCGACTTCGGGAGGCCGGCGCGATCGGCCACCTCGGTCACCCCGAGCGGTCCGGTCGCGAGGGCCCCGAGGACATCGAACGCGCGCCTGATGGACTGGACGCTGGACATGGGCCTCTTCGCGGGGGTAGATTCGGGTCCGAGCGGTTCCACTATACGGCACGGTTCCATATGGTGGAACCCCTGAGGAGCGACCCCGATGACGGACGAGTACGCGGACATCGATCTCGCGGCGTTGTCCGACGACGAGCTCGTCGAGCAGATGCACAACGACCTCTACGACGGCATGAAGGACGAGATCGTCGAGGGCACGAACATCCTGCTCGGCCGCGGCTTCTCGGCCACCCGGGTCCTCGACGACGCGCTGGTCGCGGGGATGAAGATCGTCGGCATCGACTTCCGCGATGGCATCCTGTTCGTGCCCGAGGTCCTCCTCGCCGCCAACGCGATGAAGGCCGGGATGGCCATCCTCCGCCCGCTCCTCGCGGAGACCGGCGCGGAGCCCGTCGGCAAGGTCGTCATCGGGACGGTCAAAGGCGACATCCACGACATCGGCAAGAACCTCGTCGGGATGATGCTCGAGGGCGCCGGCTTCGAGGTCGTCGACCTCGGCATCAACACCGACGCGGACAAGTTCCTGGCCGCGCTCGACCTGCACAAGCCCGACATCCTGGGGATGTCGGCCCTGCTCACGACCACGATGCCGTACATGAAGGTCGTGATCCAGACCCTCAAGGACCGCGGGATGCGCGACGACTACATCGTCCTCGTCGGTGGCGCGCCGCTCAACGAGGAGTTCGGCATGGCGGTCGGCGCCGACGCCTACTGTCGCGATGCCGGCGTGGCCGCGGAGACGGCCCGCCGTCTGATCGACGAGCGCCGTGCCCGCGTCGCCTAGGACCGCGGCCAGCGCCAGCGGCGAGGCACCGCGCGTCCTGATCGTCGGCTGTGGTGCGCTCGCGCGCGAACTGGTCGAGCTGACGCGCGACCTGCCGAACGTCGACATCACCTGCCTGCCGGCGACGCTCCACAATCGCCCGGGCGGCATCCCCGCCGCCGTCCGTGAGCGGATCCGCCGCGGCCGCGCCGGCTACGACCGGGTGTTCGTGGCGTACGCCGACTGCGGCACCGGTGGCCTGTTGGACCTGGCCCTCGCCGGGGAGCCCGGAGTCGAGCGGCTGCCGGGCGCACATTGCTACGAGTTCTACGCCGGCCGCCCGGACTTCGCGCGTCTCACGGCCGACGAGCCGGCCACCTTCTTCCTCACCGACTTCCTCGCGCGCAACTTCGACCGCCTCGTCATCCAAGGGCTGGGTCTCGACCGCCACCCGGAGTTGCTGCCGACCTACTTCGGCAACTACGAGCGGGTGGTCTACCTCGCCCAGGCCGACGACCCGGCCCTCGTGACCGCGGCCCGCCGGGGAGCACGTCGCCTCGGCCTGCGCTTCGAGGTTCGCCGGACCGGCTTCGGCGAGCTGTCGACATCGATCGCCGCGGCGGTCTCGGCGGATGGCCCCGCCCATGTCACGTCCGTCATCTCGGCGGTGCGCTGACGATGGGCGTCATGACCGTCATCTGGTGGCGTGACATCCCGGCCCAGGTCCTCGCCCGGGAGGGCCGGCGCCAGAGCAAGCAGGTCCTCCACCCACGGTTCCAGGTCGCCATCGACAAGGCCGCGGCCCGGGCCGGCAAGAGCGCCTACAACGACTACATCGAGGAGTGGCGTCGGCAGCAGCGTCGCTGCGGTGATGACATCGAGGCCGCGGTGGCAGCAGAGACCGAGCGCCTCGAGACCGAGTACACGAAGCACCGTCTCGCCGAGCTCATCCAATCGGGTGGCGTCGAGGGCGGGCCGGCGCTCGCACCCGCGCACGAGACGCCGATCCCGCGACGAGGAGACGTGGCGACGTGACCGAGACCGTCCTGAGCTCCGCCACGCGCGAGGTCGTGCTCGGCTTCGACCGCCCGTTCGTCATCATCGGCGAGCGGATCAACCCGACCGGGCGCAAGGCGCTCGCCGAGGAGATGAAGGCCGGCGACTTCAGCCGGGTCGAGCGCGACGTGCTCGCCCAGGTCGCGGCCGGTGCCCACATGCTCGACATCAACGCCGGGATCCCCCTCGCTGACGAGCCGGCCATCCTCGCCCACACGATCCGACTGGTCCAGTCGCTGACCGACCTGCCGCTGTCGATCGATTCGTCGATCGTCGAGGCGCTCGAGGCCGGGCTCGCCGCCTACCAGGGCAAGCCGCTGGTCAACTCGGTCACCGGCGAGGAGGAGCGCTTGGAGCGCGTCCTGCCGCTCATCAAGAGATACGGCGCGGCGGTCGTCGCCATCAGCAACGACGACTCCGGCATCAGCGAGGACCCGGACGTCCGGTTCGCGGTCGCCAAGCGGATCGTCGAGCGGGCCGCCGACCATGGGATCCCGCGCTCGGACATCGTCGTCGACCCGCTCGTCATGCCCATCGGTGCGATGGCGACCGCGGGCCGCCAGGTGTTCGCGCTCGTCGGACGCCTCCGCGAGGAGCTCAAGGTCAACACGACGTGTGGCGCGTCCAACGTGAGCTTCGGGCTGCCCAACCGCGAGGGCATCAACGCGGCGTTCCTGCCGATGGCCATCGCGTCGGGAATGACCTCGGCGATCACGAACCCGATGCAGCCGGACCTCAAGCGGGCCGTCATGGCGGCCGACGTCCTGATGGGCAACGACCCCGACTGCGGTCGCTGGATCCTGACCAACCGCGAAGCGACACCCGAGGGCGAGACGAGTCGTCGGCGCGTGAACCGCCGGCTCGTCGCACCCGCCCGCTGAGCGGCCGCGAACATGTCGCCAGCGAGCGCCCCCGCCGAACCGCTGGTCATCTTCACACCCTCGGGGCGGCGAGGCCGGTTCGAAGCGGGGACGACCGTCCTCGACGCCGCCCGTTCGCTCGGCGTCGACATCGATTCGGTCTGCGGCGGACGCGGGATCTGCGGCCGGTGCCAGGTCACGCAGGGTATCGGGACATTCGCCAAGCACGGCATCACCTCCGAACCCGGGCATCTCTCGGCCCTCGACGGGCTCGAGGCCAGCTACCGGGCGGAAAAGGGCCTCGCTTCGGACCGGCGCCTCTCGTGCACCGCAACGGTCTGCGGTGACGTCCTCATCGACGTCCCGCCCGAGAGCCAGGTGCATCGCCAGGTGGTCCGCAAGGACCTCGACATCCGGACCTTCACGGTCGATCCGGTCGTCCGCCTGCACTACGTCGAGGTGACGCCGCCGGAGCTTGCGTCGCCGTCGGGCGACCTCATCCGGCTGTTCGAGGCGCTCGAGCGCGAGTGGCACCTGACCGATCTTGACGCCGACCTCCACGTGGTCCGAGCTCTCCAGCCTGCGCTCGAGGCCGGCAAGTACGGCGTGACCGTCGCGATCCATGGCGGGCGGCAGGTCATCGGCATCTGGCCGCGGCTGCATGAGACCGCGTACGGCGTGGCCATCGACATCGGGTCCACGACGATCGCCGGCCACCTGGCCAACCTTGCGGACGGCGCGGTCCTCGCCAGCAACGGGGTGATGAACCCGCAGATCCGCTTCGGCGAGGACCTGATGAGTCGGGTCTCGTACGCGATGATGCATCCCGAGGGCGCCGGCGAGATGACCGCGGCCGTGCGCAAGGCGCTCGACGGGCTGATCGCCACGCTCGCGATGCGGGCGGGCATCAAGCGGACCGAGATCCTCGAGCTCGCGATCGTCGGCAACCCGATCATGCACCACCTCCTGCTGGGCATCGACCCGACGCCCCTCGGCGGCGCCCCGTTCGCGTTGGCCACGGACCGGGCGGTCCGGACGACTGCCGCGGAGCTGGGCCTGCGGGCGCACCCGGGCGCCCGCGTGTACGTGCTGCCCTGTATCGCCGGCCACGTCGGCGCCGACACGGCAGGGGTCATCCTCGCGGAGGAGCCGCAGAACGCCGAGCGGATGACGCTGGTCGTCGACGTCGGCACGAACGCGGAGATCGTGCTCGGCGACAAGCGCCGGCTGCTCGCCGCGTCCAGTCCGACCGGCCCAGCGTTCGAGGGGGCCCAGATCAGCGGCGGCCAGCGCGCCGCGCCCGGCGCCATCGAGCGCGTCCGCATCGACCCCGACACCCTCGAGCCGCGCTTCCGGGTGATCGGGGTGGACGCGTGGTCGAACGAGGACGGGTTCGCCGCGGACGTCGCGGAGACCGGTGTCACCGGCATCTGCGGGTCAGGGATCATCGAGGTGGTCGCCGAGCTGTTCCTGGCCGGGGTCGTCACCGCGGATGGCGTCGTCGACGGGAGCCTGGCCGAGCGGTCGCCGCGGATCGTCCCCGACGGACGGACCTTCAGCTACGTCCTCCACGAGGCGACCGACGGCCGCCCGCGGATCGCGATCACCCAGAACGACGTGCGAGCCATCCAGCTCGCCAAGGCCGCGCTGTACGCGGGCATTCGGCTCCTGATGGACCACCTGGGCATCGAGACCGTCGAGGAGGTCCGACTCGCCGGGGCCTTCGGCAGCCAGATCGACACCACCCACGCCATGATCCTCGGGCTCATCCCCGACTGCGACCTCGCCCACGTCCGGGCGGCGGGCAACGCGGCGGGGACCGGCGCGCTCATCGCGCTGCTGTCGGGCGCCGCCCGGCGCGAGATCGAGGAGGTCGTCCGCCAGGTCGAGAAGATCGAGACGGCCGTGGAGCCGCGATTCCAGGACCACTTCGTCGAGGCGATGGCCTTCCCGCATCGGACCGCGACGTATCCGCACCTGTCGGCGACGGTGACACTGCCGGCGCGACCGGAGACGGGCGGCGGCGCATCGGCCGCCCGCGGGGACCGACGACGCCGGCGCGTGGTCGCGATCGGCAGCCAGGCTCACACGGAGGATCGGTGATGGACGACATCCCGCGACGCCGGAGCGGCGGACGCGCCGCACGCCAGGCGGCACGACTCGCGTCCCACGCGGAACACGTCCCGTTCCTGACCCGAACGCTGACCCCGTTCGAGGTGCTCGGCGAGGAGGGGCTGACGCTCATCGAGCAGAACGCGGACACGATCCTCGAGGAGGTGGGGCTGGAGTTCCGGGGTGACCCCGATGCGTTGCGCCTCTTCCGCGACGCCGGCGCCGACATCGAAGGCGAGCGCGTGAGGTTCCCGCGCGGCCTGTGCCGGCAGATCGTCCAGGCGAGCGCGCCGCGCCAGTTCACCCAGTACGCGCGCAACCCCGAACGCAACGTCGAGATCGGCGGCATGCACACGGTCTTCGCGCCCAACTACGGATCGCCGTTCGTGCGGGATCTCGACCGCGGCCGGCGCTACGGCACCATCGAGGACTTCCGGAACCTGGTCAAGCTGACCTACGCGTCGCCGCACCTGCACCATTCCGGAGGCACGGTCTGCGAGCCCGTTGACGTGCCGGTCAACAAGCGCCACCTGGACATGGTCTACGCGCATATGCGCTACAGCGACAAGCCGTTCATGGGCTCGGTCACCGCACCCGAACGGGCCCGCGACACGGTCGAGATGGCACGCATCCTGTTCGGGGCGGACTACCTCGAGGACCACGCGGTCATCCTGTCGCTGATCAACGCGAACTCGCCGCTCGTCTGGGACTCCACGATGCTCGGCGCGGCGCGCGCCTACGCGGAGGCCAACCAGGCGACGCTCCTGACCCCGTTCATCCTGGCGGGCGCGATGTCGCCGGTGACGGTCGCCGGCGCCGCGACCCAGACCCTCGCCGAAGCACTCGGCGGGATGGCGTTCGTCCAGCTCGTCCGGCCGGGCGCGCCGGTCGTGCTTGGCAGCTTCGCCTCTTCGATCTCGATGCAGTCGGGCGCGCCCACGTTCGGGACCCCCGAGCCGTCCCTGGTCTTGTACGTGATGGCCTCCCTGGCGCGGCGACTCGGCGTCCCCTTCCGGTCGGGGGGCAACCTGTGCGCCTCGAAGATCCCGGACGCCCAGGCGGCCTACGAGTCGGCTGCGACCTTCTCGGCGACGATCCTCGGTGGGGTCAACTTCGTCCTCCATGCCGCCGGGTGGCTGGAGGGAGGTCTCGCGGTCGGCTACGAGAAGTTCATCCTCGATGCCGACCAGTGCGGGATGGCCGCGGTCTTCGTCAACGGCGTCGACCTCTCGGAGAACGGGCAGGCCCTCGACGCGATCGTGACCAACGAACCCGGCCAGCACTACCTCGGCAACCCGCACACGCTCGCCAACTTCGAGCACGCGTTCTACCGCTCGGAGACAGCCGACAACAACAGCTTCGAGCAGTGGCAGGAGGACGGGTCGCTCGACGCGGCCCAGCGCGCCAATGCCATCTGGAAGCGGATGCTGGCCGAATACGAGGCGCCGCCCATGGACGACGCGATCGATGAGGCGCTGCTCGAGTTCATCGTCAAGCGCAAGGCATCGATGCCCGACTCCGAGGTCTAGCGCGTGCTCTTCCGTCGCCATCGCCGACTCGGATCGGTTGAACGCGGGGCGCTCGCGCGCGTGCTCGCGGCGCCGACCTTCGAACTGGTGCCCCTCAAGAACGCGCTCGAGCACGCCGAGCATCTGCCACCGCGGGCGACGGTGTCCGTGACGGCGTCGCCGGCCAAGGGCATCGAGGCGACGGTCGCCCTATGCGAGGCGCTCCAGGCGCGCGGTTTTCATGCCGTCCCACACCTGTCCGCGCGGATGGTCCGCGACCGCGCGCATCTGCGCGACCTGATCGCCTGGCTGGAGGGCGCCGGGGTCGACCGCGCGTTCGTCGTCGGTGGCGACGAGAAGGAACCGGGCGATTACCCAGACGGCCTGTCCCTCCTTCGGGAGATGGCCGAGATCGGCCACCCGCTCGCCGAGATCGGCATCCCGTGCTACCCGCAGGGCCACTCGTTCATCCCGGACGCGCGGCTGGCCCAGTCGCTTCGTGACAAGGCCGCGTTCGCCAGCTACATGACGACGCAGCTCTGCTTCGATCCCATGGCCATCGGCGGCTGGCTCGCGGCCCGCCGTGCCGAGGGCCTGACGCTGCCGGTCCACATCGGCCTGCCGGGCGTCGCGGAACCCCACAAGCTGCTGGCCATCACGGCGCGCATCGGGGTCGCCGACACGCATCGCTTCCTGACCAAGAACGCGCGGTTCGTGGCGCGCCTCATCCGTTCGGGCGGCTACTACCGCCCGGATGGGCTGCTGGACGGCCTGGCCCCGGTCGTCGCCAACCCGGCCGCCGGTGTCGTGGACATGCACCTGTACACGTTCAACAACGTGGCCGCGACCGAGGCGTGGCGCCGCCGCTTCATCGACTCCCTGGCCGTTCCGCAGCCGGTCTGAGGCTGGGCTCGGGCGCCATCTAGTCCCGGGAAACGCAGGTCCAGCCACCGACGGCACGGACGGTCTTCCCGGTGGTCGCGTCGGTGAGGGTCACGTCGATCGACCCGCTGTCGCCGGCCTCATCGACCGTGATGCTGCCCGATCCGCTCGACGAGTCGAAGGAGGTGCTGCTGCCCTCCTGATCGAGGAGGATCGTCGCAGCCCCCGGCGTGTCGAAGCCCGTCGGGTACGTGCCGGGCTCCCGGGTGCCTACGATGGTCGCGTCCAGCGTCCAGCCGGGATCATCCGTTTCGAAGATGACCTGCCAGCTCGCGTCATCGTCGGTGGCCTTACCGCAGTCGCCGGGTTCGCTGATCCGGCCGGTCGCCCCACCGCTGACGTCGATCGTCGATGCGCTCGCTCCCGTCTCGTCCGGCGGGTCGGAGGCTCCGAGGCCCAGGGACTCACACGCGACCACCAACGATGCGACGAGCAGGAGGCCGCCGGCGACACGCAGACGGATTCGCGTGGATGACATCGGGCGCCGCCTCGTGCGATGTCGAAGGGCGCCGACGACGCCCATCGAGTGGCGGCAACGATACGTGGTGTGCCATTTCCGGGTCCAGCGGCCATGACCCCGGAGGTACCATGACCCACGTTGCGCCTGAGCAACGGTTCCATCGTCGACGATGGTGCGGTCCGGTCGCGTGACTGGCAGACGCTGCCAGTCCCGTGTACTCCGAAAGTACTAGACCGCGTCCGGGGCTTGGCGCATGCTCACCCTCGCGGGTGCTCACGGCCCGTGGTCATCATCTTCATCGGAGGATCAATCGATGGATCGGGGGTCACGTCCTCTCTCCCTCCTTGGCAGGCTGTCTGCCGCCGGCGGGACCGTTCTCATCCTCTCGTCGCTCTTCTTGAGCGTCGGCGCCGCGGCCGTGTCGGCCGCTGACACCGGGGCGAAGGCGCCAGGCGCCACCGCCGCTCCCAACGGATGGACCGACCCGTCGAACGCCTTTGTGGCCGACGGCTCTGTCGCCACCGCCAGTGGCGACAACGTCGACCAGGGCTACACGACCTTCGGGTTCGGTGTCCCGGCCGGCTCGATCATCGACGGCATCACGGTCCGGGTCACGGCCCGCTCCACGGATGCCACCGGCTGCCAGGTCCAGGTGCGCCTCTCTCCCAACGCCGGTTCCAGCTTCACGACCCGGCAGACCGCCGACCTGACGGACGCGGATCAGACGCTCACCCTCGGCGGCGCGTCCGATACCTGGGGGAGGGTCTGGGATCCCACACAGCTCACGAATGCCCAGTTCCGCCTGGAGCTGCGCAACAACAACGGTGGCGGATGCGCGAGCGGGGCGACCACCTCGGTCGACGCGATCGACGTCCTCGTCACGTACCGCTCGGTCCCCGCTGGCACCGCCAACCCGCCACTGTCGAGCGCGGTGTGCGACTCCGCTGACTTCAACTTCGTCATCGACATGTCCGGCTCCATCGGACCGCAGGGCAGCGCCCCATCGAACCTGCCGCAGCTGAAGTCCGGCATCACCGACTTCGTCGACGCCTTCGAGGCAGCCGGCGGCCATGGCCTCTACAGCGGCACCCGCTTCAGCGGCTCGAGCGCCGCGGCCATCACCAGCGGCTACGTGTCGGCGGCCTCCTTCAAGTCCTCGGTCAACGCGCTCAGCGGTCCCTCGGGCCTCACGCCGACGTCGTCGGGTATCGCCACCGCGGCGACGAACAACGCGGGCGGTCGCGCCGGCGTCCAGAACATCATGTTCGTGATCACCGACGGCTCGCCGAACGTCCCGAACACGACCGGCAGCAACCTCGATCTTCCGCAGACGTGGCTCGAAGGCGCCAACGCGGCGATCGACGCGGCCAATTCGGTCCGTGGTGCCGCAGCCACCAAGTTCCACATCAAGGCTGTCTACCTCAGCACGGCCGGCGATCCCGGTGACATCAGCCTGCCGTTCTCCGCGGCCGGCGACTCGTCCTGGGCCTCCAAGGTCATGACCGAGATCGGCGGCGGCTCCTTCCTCGACGCCGACTTCAAGAGCTTCGCGGACGAGCTGTTCCCGGTCATCAAGTGCCCGCTTCCCGTGCCGGCGGACATCGCCATCACGAAGACCGCCGACGACCCCTCCGTCGAGGCGGGCGACCCCATCGGCTTCACGATCACCGTCGCCAACCAGGGCGGAAGCGACGCAACGGGCGTGGCCCTGACCGACAACCTGCCGGCCGGTGGAGACCTTGACTGGTCCATCGAGAGCCAGACGGGCATCTCCGGCTGCGCCATCACCGGTGCTGTCGGCTCACAGTCCATCGACTGCCCGACGGTCACCCTGGCCGGTGGCGCGAGCTACTCGATCCACATCGTCAGCGACACGTCCAGGAACAGCGCTGACAGTGTCACCAACACGGCCTCGGTGACGACGACCAACGATGGCTCGGACGAGGACGACGCGAACGTCGTGATCCTCAAGGCCGGGATCGACATCGTGAAGGTCGCCGACGCCGATCACGTCGACGCCGGTGATCCGATCGGCTTCTCCATCACGGTCTCGAGCACCGGGGCGGCCACCGCGAAGGGCGTCGCCCTCACGGACGCGCTGCCCGCGGGCGGTGACCTCGTCTGGGCGCTCGACGGCCAGACCGGGATCTCGGGCTGCACCGTCTCCGGCGCCGCCGGAGCGCAGACCATCCATTGCCCGACCGTCGACCTGGCGCCCGACGCCAGCTACAGCCTGCACATCACGGCCACCACCTCCAACGCCACCGATGCGAGCGTGACCAACAGTGCGTCGGTCACGACCAGCAACGACGGCTCGGACGAAGACGCCGATACCGTCACGATCAACAAGAGCGCCATCGCCATCGTCAAGACCGCGGACGACCCCGAGGTCGAGGCCGGCGACACCATCGGGTTCCTGGTCACGGTCACGAACAACGGGGCCGCAACGGCCACGGGCGTCGTGGTCAACGACCCGTTGCCTGCCGATCCGGGTCTTGACTGGACCCTCGATGACGACGCCGGTGGGCTTTGCTCGCTGGCCGCCAACACGGTGACTTGCGGTCCCACGGACCTGGCTCCGGGTGCGAGCTTCAGCTTCCATCTCTCGAGCCCGACCACCGACGCGACCGCCGAGACCAGCCCGGTCCTGAACGTCGCCTCCGTCACCACGACCAACGCGGGGTCCGATGAGGACGACGCCGATGTCCTGGTCGAGGGTGGCGGAGTCCAGACGGCCACGGGCACGCCCAGGCCGACCCTCCCGCCGACCGACGCAAGCGGTTCGGTGAGCGGGCCGGGCTCGAGCCTCCTGCTCGTGCTCATCGGCCTGGCTGCCCTGACGCTCGGCGTCGGTGTCCTCACCCCGGTCCCGGCCACGATCCGCCGGCGACGCGACCGGTAACCCTGTAGCTCCAGCTGGCCGCCTGATCTCCGGGACACCTACCCCTCGGAGCAGGCGGCCGGCAAAACCTCACTCGCTCTTCCGTTTCGTTCACCCCGACGGGTCATCGGGCGCTTGCGCCCCGGAATTGGTGACCCGTCCCTTCCGCCTTCCCCGTGAGGGACGCCGTTTCCCCGAGCGGCGTCCACGGCCGGGGTACTCAATCGGCTTTCGATCGAGTGCCCCGGCCTCTTCGTGCCCCGTCGCCGGCGCGCATTGACGCTCCCGGGCGGGCCGCGTAGACTAATCCCGACGAAATCACTCGGATATCGAGGCGATCCCCTGACACTCACCGCAGCCACCCGGCCCACCTACCACGGCACCGGCGCCATCGCCTTCTCGACCAAGGGTGAGTACGGCGTGCGGCTCATGGTCCAGCTGGCCCGTCACTACGGCACCGGCCCCTCGTCGCTCGCCGGCATCGCTGCCGAAGAGGACCTCCCGCGGGCCTACCTGGAACAACTCGTCGTCAACCTGCGCGAGGCCGGCCTGGTGGTCTCCACTCGCGGCGCGCACGGGGGCTACGAGCTCGCGCGTCCGCCCGAGGCGGTCCCGATGAGCGAGGTCCTCCGTGCCCTCGAAGGTCCCATCGCCCCGATGTTCTGCGCGACCGACGATCCGGAACACGCGGTCCTGTGCGACCGCAGCGCCCGGTGTACGGTCAACGTCCTGTGGGTGCGCGTCCGCGACGCCATCACCGGCGCCCTCGAATCGATGACCCTCGCCGACCTCGCGCCGGCCATCGTCCACGCCGATCCGTCCATCCAGCTCGATCCGATCCCCCAGGGAGCACCCATCCAGCCGTGACCGACCAGCCCGCCACCGACCAGCACCTCGTCATCCGCGGCCTCCGCGTCGCGCCCGTCGCCGACCCGGAGCACGAGATCCTCCAGGGCATCGACCTGACCGTCGGCAAGGGTGAGGTCCACGCGATCATGGGCCCCAACGGCTCCGGCAAGACGACGCTCGCGTATGCGCTCCTGGGCCACCCGGCCTACAAGGTCACCGGCGGAGAGGTCATGTGGAAGGGCCGCGACATCCTCGCGCTCTCGCCCGACAAGCGCGCCCGGCTTGGCCTGTTCCTGGCGTTCCAGTATCCGACCGCGATCCCGGGCCTCAGCGTTGCCTCGTTCATCCGGTCCGCACTCAACGCGAAGCTCCAGGGGATCGACAAGGATCCCGACGTCGACCCGACGGATCCGATGCGCGGCGGCATCTCGATGCGCGACTTCCGGAACAAGATGCGCGACAAGATGGCGCTCCTGCGGATGGACGAAGGCTTCGCCAGCCGCTATGTCAACGACGGCTTCTCGGGCGGCGAGAAGAAGCGCCTCGAGATGCTCCAGATGGCGGTCCTGGAGCCCGAGATGGCGATCCTCGACGAGACCGACTCCGGCCTCGACATCGACGCGCTGCGGATCGTGGCCGAGGGCGTGAACGCGATGCTCAACCCGAACCTCGGCGTCCTGCTCATCACCCACTATCAGCGGCTGCTCAACTACATCACGCCCGACGTCGTGCACGTCCTTGCCGTGGGGCGGATCGTGAAGTCGGGCGGCAAGGATCTCGCGCTCCGGCTCGAGGACGAGGGCTACGGACCTGTCCTGCGCGAAGCCGGTCTCTCGCCCGATCTCCCCGACGAGGCGCTCCTCGTCCCCAAGGGCCCGGAGCTCGACCTCGAGCCCGCGGAAGCCGCCCACTAGCCGGGCTCATCGGATGACCATCACCACGGATCCCAAGGTGGCGCGGCCGGCGTTCGACGCCGCCGCGCTGCGAGCCGACTTCCCGATCCTGGCACAGGAGATCAACGGCCACCGCCTGGTCTACCTCGACTCGGCGGCGACGAGCCAGAAGCCCAACGTCGTCATCGATGCCGTCGCCGACTACTACCGCGAGTACAACGCCAACGTCCACCGCGGCATCTACACGATCGGCGAGAAGGCCACGGCCGCGTACGAGATGGCCCGGGCCAGCGTCGCGCGCTTCATCAACGCGCCCGACAGCCACGAGATCGTCTTCACCCGGAACGCGACCGAGGCCATCAACCTCGTCTCCTACTCGTGGGGACGCCGCAACATCTCGCGGGGCGACCAGATCGTCCTGACCGAGATGGAGCACCACGCGAACCTCGTCCCGTGGCAGCTCCTCGTCCAGGAGCAGGACGGCGACCTCGAGTTCATCCCGATCACCGATGACGGGATCCTTCGCCTCGACGTGTTCGAGGTGCTGCTCCGGCTCAAGCCGAAGCTCGTCGCGTTCACGCATGTCTCGAACACGCTCGGGACGATCAACCCGGTCCGCGAGATGGTCGAGATGGCCCACGCGGCCGGTGCGCTCGTGCTGGTCGATGGCGCCCAGGCCGCCCCGCACGTGCCCGTCGATGTCCAGGCGCTGGGCGTCGACTTCTATGCCTTCTCCGGCCACAAGATGCTCGCGCCGATGGGCTCGGGCGCGCTGTGGGCCCGTCGCGAGCTGCTCGAGGCGATGCCGCCGTTCCTTTCGGGCGGCGAGATGATCCGTGAGGTCCACCTGCGACGCTCGGAGTTCAACGAGATCCCCTGGAAGTTCGAGGCGGGCACGCCCGCGGTCGGTGACGCCATCGGGATGGGGGTCGCGGCCGAGTACCTGATGGACCTCGGCATGGGCACCGTCCGCGAGCACGAGCGCGACCTCGTCGCGTATGCACTCGAGACGCTCCCCGCCAGGATTCCGGGCATCGAGCTCTACGGACCGATGGACGCCGACCTCCGCGGCGGCGTCATCCCGTTCAACCTGCCGGGCATCCATCCGCACGACGTCGCCCAGGTGCTCGACCGCTTCGGGATCGCGGTCCGCGCCGGCCACCACTGCACGATGCCGCTCCACGAGCGCCTCGACCTCGCGGCGACGGCCCGGGCCAGCTTCAACGTCTACTCCACGCGCGACGACATCGACGCCCTCGCGGCAGGCCTGACCGAGGTCCAGCGGGTCTTCAACGGCTGACCGCCCGCCCGAACACCCGTTGCGTCGAACGCCCCCACGCGCTGTGCCTCGCGCAGACGACGTCGCGACCGGCCCGCTAATCCCGACCCCACTGGTCGGGATTAGACTTTCGCGCTAGACTTGCAAGTCGAATGGACGACCTGTACCGCGACTACATCCTCGAGCACTA
Source organism: uncultured Chloroflexia bacterium (assembly GCA_963764515.1). Lineage (GTDB taxonomy): Bacteria > Chloroflexota > Limnocylindria > Limnocylindrales > CSP1-4 > SPCO01. The sequence continues at coordinate 111,542 of CAVXSS010000002.1, forward strand.
CCGGCGGCCCCACAACTTCGGGGTCATCGACGATGCCGACGCGTCCTACGAGGGCGCCAACCCGCTGTGCGGCGATCGCATCACGCTGATGCTCGGCGTCAAGGACGGCGTCGTGGATCGCGTCGGCTTCACCGGCCGGGGCTGCGCCATCAGCCAGGCCAGTGCGTCGCTCCTCACCGACGAGATCAAGGGCAAACCGCTGGCCGAGGTCGTGGGCTTCGGGGCCGACGACCTGCTCGAGCTGCTCGGCATCGAGATCAGCCCCGCGCGGCTCAAGTGCGCGATGCTCAGCCACGAGAGCCTCCAGCGCGTGCTGACCGAGCTTGGCGCGACCGAATACCCGGGCACGCCCGCGGAGGCCGGGGCATGACCCGGATCGAGCGCCGCTGCAGGTGTCGCCAGCCGGCCTGACCGCCGGCCCACCGCGACCCGGTCCCACCTCGTCGTTCCGCCCTGGCGCCGAACAGGCGCGCCAGCCCGTCGACCATCGGAGTCAACGAACCGCAATGCCGAAGTCCTACGCCGACCTCCTCCGCGAGGCGCGCGCCCAGATCAAGGAAGTCACGCCCCAGCAGGTCGATGCCCTCGCCCCGGGCTCGGCCACGATCGTCGATGTCCGCGAAGCGTCCGAGTGGGACCAGGGCCACGTCCCTGGCGCATCCCACGTCTCGAAGAGCTACATCGAGCAGCAGATCGAGGCCGCGGCCCCCGACCGCGACGCCCCGGTCATCCTCTACTGCGCGGGCGGGATCCGTTCCCTGTTCGCGGGCCAGACGCTCGCGGAGATGGGCTACACGGATGTCGCCTCGATGTCGGGAGGGTTCCAGGCCTGGAAGGGCGCCGGTCTCGAGTTCGAGACGCCGGTCGTGCTCTCGACCGAACAGAAGAACCGCTACAGCCGTCACCTGCTGATCCCGGAGGTCGGTTCGGCCGGGCAGGCGAAACTCCTTGGATCGAAGGCGCTCCTCATCGGCGCGGGTGGTCTGGGTTCGCCGGCCGCGCTCTATCTCGCGGCGGCCGGAGTCGGCACGATCGGCATCGTCGACTTCGATGTCGTCGACCTGAGCAACCTGCAGCGCCAGATCATCCACACGACCGAGCGAGTGGGGGAGCGCAAGGTCGAATCCGCGAAGCGCTCGATCAACGCCCTCAACCCGGACATCAACGTGATCGCCCACGAGGAGATGCTCGTCGCGGAGAACGTCGAGCGGATCATCGCCGGCTACGACGTCATCCTCGACGGCACCGACACGTTCGAGACGCGCTACATCCTCAACGACGCCGCCGTGGCGGCCGGCATCCCGGTCGTCCACGCGTCGGTGTTCCGCTTCGAGGGACAACTCACGACGTTCGTCCCGTTCGAAGGGCCGTGCTACCGCTGCCTGTACCCGACCCCGCCGCCGCCGGAACTCGCTCCGGGTTGCTCGGTCGCCGGTGTGCTGGGAGTCGTACCCGGGATCCTGGGCCTGCTCCAGGCGAACGAGGCCCTCAAGGTGCTGCTCGGGATCGGGACGACCCTGGCGGGGCGGCTGCTCCTGTTCGATGCGCTCGAGACCGAGTTCACCGAGCTCAAGCTTCGCCGCGACCCGGCGTGCCCGGTCTGCTCTGACGCCGCGGTCGAAGCTCGCAAGGCGGGCCGTCCGCTGGCGGTCGCCAACATCGGCGGGGACGCGCCGTTCCTCATGACCACGACCGGTCTCGCCGGCACGGTCTCGCCCGACGCGCGCGCATGAGCACGGTCTTCATCCCGTCCGTGCTCCGCGCCAACGTGGGTGGCGCCAAGTCGCTCGATCTGCCGGGCGACTCGATCCGGGCCGTGGTCGGCGCCCTCGTCGAGCGGCATCCGTCGCTGGGATCGCAGCTGCTGACCGAGGCCGGCGAGCTCAACCGGTTCGTCAACGTCTACGTCAACGGCCAGGACGTGCGGTATCTGGCCGGGCTGGAGACCCCGCTGGCGCCGACCGACGAGGTCCGGCTGCTCCCAGCGATGGCCGGCGGCTGATCGATGGCCGTCCCTTGGCGGCTCCCCGCGCGCGACGCCGGGCCCGAGCCCGACGCCGGACCAGCGCGCGAACGACCGGTTGCCTCGCACGCGCACGCCCACGCCCACGCCCACGATGCGCTCGCACCGCACGGCGGCCGGTACGCGGACATCCTCGATGCGATCGGGCACACGCCGCTCGTCGAGATCCCGCGCATGAGCCCGAACCCGGACGTCCGGATCCTGGCCAAGCTCGAGATGTTGAACCCGACCGGATCGGTCAAGGATCGGGTCGCGAAGTACCTGGTGGAGGACCTCGAGGAGCGCGGCCTCCTCCACGAGGACTCGATCATCCTCGAGCCGACGTCGGGCAACACCGGGATCGCGCTGGCGATGATCGGCCGGCGCAAGGGCTATCGCGTCGCGCTCGTCATGCCCGACAACGTCACCAACGAGCGGCGCCAGATGGCCGCGCTCTTCGGCGCGGAGGTCATCGACTCTCCCGGGGCGCTGGGCTCGAACGGGGCGATCGCGCTGGCCAAGCACCTCGTATCGAAGGACGAGCGGTTCGTCATGCCGTACCAGTACGGCAACCCGGCCAACCCGCTGGCCCACTACGAGACCACGGGCCCCGAGATCCTCGCCGATTGCCCGGAGATCGACGTCTTCGTGGCGGGCCTCGGGACGTCCGGCACGCTGATGGGCGTCTCGCGCTACCTGCGCGAGCACAAGCCCGGGGTCCGCGTGGTGGCCGCCGAGCCACTCCCCGGTGAGCTGGTCCAGGGCCTGCGCTCGCTCGACGAGGGCTTCATCCCCGAGATCCTGGACCCGGCGCTGCTCGACGCGAAGTACCTGGTCTCGAACCGTGACGCGATCGCCGCGCTCCGCGACCTCGTCTTCAAGGAAGGCATCTTCGCCGGCCCGTCGTGCGGGGCGGTGCTCGTGGCCGCGGCCCGCGTGGCGCGCGAGATGACCTCGGGCACGATCGTGGCCCTGCTGCCCGACGGCGGCTGGAAGTACCTCTCGGCGGGCACGTTCTCGACCAATCTCGACGAGATGGAGGAGGCGCTCGAGGGCGGCGTCAACTGGTGGTGAGCGAGGCCCACCCGGGCCCCGCCGCGGCCGAGCTTCCAGGCGCGATCAGCGACGAGATCGTCGCGCACGCCCGGGCCGAGTACCCCAACGAGGCGGCGGGCCTCGTCATCGGGGACGCGTATGCCGCTGCCGGCGGCCGGGCCCTGCGGTTCGAGGCGACGCGCAACAAGGCCGCGTCACCGCTCCGCTACGAGATCCACCCGGACGACGTGCTGCGCCTGACGATCGCCACCGATGATGCCGACGAAGTGTTCTGGGCGATCGTCCATTCCCACACGCACACGCCAGCGGTGCCGTCACCGACCGACATCGGGCTTGCCCTCTACCCCGACGCGCTGTACGTCCTCGTCTCACTGAGCGAGGACGAAGCGGATCGGACGACCGGGGCGCCGAGCCTTCGGGCGTGGCGCATCGTCGAGGGCGCCATCCACGAGGTCGCGTTGCGGTGATCGGGGGGCCGGTGCCCCGCGGTCACTTGCAGACGAGCCCCTTCTTCGGGACCGTCAGCTCGAGCAGGTAGGCGTCGACCGACTTCCTGATGCAGCTGTTCACCAGGAAGGCCGTGTGGCCCTCGCCCTTGCGGGTCAGGAGGACGCCTGATTCCAACTGCTTGGCCAGCGACTTGGCCCACGCATACGGCGTCGCCGGATCTCCCGTCGAGCCGACCACCACGATCGGCGGCGCCCCGACACCCGAGGCCGGCGCCGGCGTCCGCTCGGGTGGGACCGACCAGAACGCGCAGGGAAGGTCGTTGTATGCGGCGGCACGGAACCTCGGAGCGACCTTGCGCAACGTGTCGGCGAGCTTCGTGTACGTCGCGACATCGGTCGACACCGGGAAGTCCAGGCAGGTATTCGAGAAGTAGGCGTCGCTCTGGTTCGAGTAGGTGCCGTTGGGCTTGCGGCCACGGAACGGGTCGGCGAGCAGGATCAGCAGGGATCCATCGCCGCGCTTCGCGAGAGCCAGCCCCGCTTCGAGCGCGGGCCACGACGCCTTGTTGTACATCGAGCCGAGGACGGCAGCGAACGCCAGGCCCGGTCCGACCCGCCGGCGGTCCGCGGCCCGCGGCGTCGGGAGCGTCTTCTTCTCGATCGAGGCCATCAGTGAATCGAAAGCCTTGGCGCTCTGGCCGCCCTCATAGAACGCGCAACTCTTCCGCTTGGAGCAACTCTTCAGGAACCGGCCCAGGGCCGCCTCGAACGCCTTTGCCTGGCCGGTCCGAACCTGCACCTCGGACAGGCTTGGGTCCAGCGCGCCGTCGAGGACCATCGCCCGGATGTGGTCCGGATAGCGGTCCGCGTACATCGAACCGATGAGCGTGCCGTAGGAGAAGCCGAGGTAGGTGAGCTTCTCGTCGCCGACCGCCCGGCGGATCATGTCGAGGTCGTCGACGACCGCGTCGGTCGAGAGGTACGGCAGCAGCTTGGCGTTGCGCTCCGCGCAGGCGGCTGCGTAGGCCTTGGCTTGCCGGACGAGGCTGTCGAGCTCCTGCTGGTTGTCGGGCGAGGGATCGAGCTGGGCCAGGCCGTCGAGGTCGTCGATGCAGCGCACCGGGCTGCTGGAGTTCACGCCGCGCGGATCGAATCCGACGAGATCGAAGCGCTGGCGCAACGCGCTCGGGAAGAGGTCTGCGCTATCGCGGACGAGCTCGATCCCGGAGCCACCCGGACCACCCGGATTCACGATCAGGGAGCCGATCCGTTCGGCCTGGTCCGTTGCGGGCAGCCGGATGACGGCCACACCCAGCGTCCCGGCGGACGGGTCGTGGTAGTCGCGGGGCAGGAGCAGCGTGGTGCACTGGTACCTGGTTCCGCAGTTGGTCCAGCGGACGGGGGCGAGGGGTGCCACGGTCGGGACGGAGCTGGGTGTCGTCGAGGCACCGGCCAAGGGGCTCGGGGCGACGGCGCTCGGTCCCGGTCCCGTCGTACTCGATGGGTTCGGCTGGATGATCGAGCAGCCGGCCACGAACGACGCGATGACCAGGCTGGTCAGCAGCGTCGACAAGCGGCCCGAGCGAGGGCCTTCGCCCCGATGGTTCCCCGACATGGCGATTGGAGGATAGTCGCTGACGTGACGTCCGGCGATGGTTCGGTCGGGTACCGTCCAGTGCCGAAAGTCCGGGTCCCGTCCGGACCGTGGGGGCCGCGCGCAGGCGTCAGTGGCCGTCAGCCCCGAGCGACCAGCGCATCGACGAGGGCGCTCTCCGTCGGCGTCGAACCAAACTCCAGCCGGGCGCCGACCCGCGCCGCGAGCGGCGGCTCGAGGTATGTGCCCGCAAGGATCGGCCAGGCCGGTTCGGCGAACACCTCTGACGGCGTCCCGTCGAGGACCACGCGCCCGCCCGCCATGACCACGACCCGCTCGAACGACTCGGCGACGAATCGCATGTCGTGGCTGATGGCGATGATGGTCCGGCCAGCCGATCTGACCTCACGCACGATGGCCTCGACCCGACTGACTCCCACGCTGTCCTGACCTGTGGTCGGTTCATCGAGGACGACCACGGGGGTCTGCATCGCGAGGACCGAGGCGATCGCCAGGATCTTGCGTCTGGAGTAGCCAAGATCGTACGGGTTGGCACCCGCCTCATCGGTCAGACCGGTCGCACGCAGGGCTTCATCGACCGCCTCCCTGAGCTGGTCTCCGCGCATGCCCAGGTTCCGGGGACCGAAGGTCACCTCGGTGCGCACCCGACCGGCAAAGATCTGCCTGTCGGGGTCCTGGAAGGCGATCCCGACGATCGCGGCGAGCTGGGCGACGCGCCGCGACGCGGCATCGTTGCCATCGATCTCGACGCGGCCCTCGGTCGGGCGAAGTAGCCCGTTCAGGTGCCGGACCAGGGTGGACTTCCCGGAGCCGTTCTGTCCGACGATGGCAACCGACTCGCCCCGGGCGATCTCGAGGCTGACCCCGTCGACGGCGCGGGTGCCATCGGGATAGACGTGGCCGAGTTGGTCGATCGTGATCATGCGATCGCCTTCCGAATCCGGGCCGCGTCGCCCCCGGCTGCCAGCACCGCTCGCTCCAGCCGGACCCGGGATGGCGGCGAAACGCCGAGTCCGTCCAGCGCCGGGTCCTCGAGCACGAGGGTCGTCGGTCCGTCCATCACGATCCGCCCTCCGTCGATCACGACGATGCGACCACAGAGGCCGTCGAGCAGGTCCGTCTTATGCTCGGCGATCAGCAACGAGGTGCCCCGCGACGCAAGATCCCGAAGCGCCTCGCCGACGAGCCTGGTCCCTTCCGGGTCGAGTTGGGCCGTTGGCTCATCGAGGATGATGTGGCGCGGTCGCATCGCCAGCAGGGAGGCGATCGCCACCAGCTGCGCCTGGCCCCCCGATAATCGGGTCGGGTCGCGATCACGCAGATGCTCCAGGCGGAGGAGTGCGAGCGCCTCCTTCGTCCGTTCGACGGTCTCGGCCACCTCGAGCCCGAGGTTCATCGGACCGACGGCGACCTCCTCGAAGACGGTGGCCGCGATACCCGACCGCTGCGTGTTCGGATTCTGGAACCCGATCGCCACCCGAGCCGCGAGCTCGTGCGTCTGCAGTCCGGTCATCGGTTCGTTGTCGATCGCCAGGCTGCCATCGAGCTTCCCCCCGATCGAGGCGGGCGCCAGTCCCGAGGCGACCAGACAGAGCGTCGACTTTCCCGCTTCGTTCGCCCCGACCAACCCGACGATCTCTCCGTCGGCCAACGACAGGTCGATGTCCGTCAGGACATACCGCGCATAGCCTGGATAGCGGTAGGAGACCCCGCTCAGCGTCAGCATCCGAAGGGTTCAGGGGGTTGCCGGGAGGACCCCGGCGATCTTGACGACGATCAGAGTCAGCAGTCCGATCAACAGGATGGCACGGATGCTGAACTGGACGGGCGAATCGGGCGACCTCCACAGTAGATGGCGCCTGCCTGGTCGGCCGAAGGCCCGGACCTCGAGCGCGAGGCTTCGCTCCTCGACCTCAGTGAGTGACGAGAGGACGACCGGCACGACCAACGGCAGCACACCACGAACGCGTGCGATGACGCTCCCCTCGGTGTCGAGGCCGCGTGCTCGTTGCGCTGCCTGGATGACGCTCGCCCGCTCGACCATCGCCGGGACGGCCTCGAGCGTCGCGAGGGCGACGAATGCGAAGCGTGGCGAAAGACCTCGACGCTCGAGATCCAGAACCAGGGCATGCGGGTCGGTCGTCAGTCCGAACAGCCCGATCGACGTCGAGATCGCGAAGAGTCGCAGCAGGGTCTGTCCGGCGAAGTCGGCGCCTTCGAGGGTCGCGTCGAACGGACCGAGCGAGAACAGGACCGTCTGGCCGACGCGGGTGAAGACGCTGACGAGGACGACCGAAATCGCTACCGGCAGGGTGAGGAGCAGCGAGATGCGAACCAGGCGACCGAGCACGCCGGCGGCGGCGGCCGTCGGCAGGATCGCCAGGCCGATGATGGCGAGCGGCCCGACATAGCCACCGATGACGAACGCCCCGATCAATTCGACGGTCGCGATGACCAGTTTCGTCAGGGGGTTGAGTCGGTGATACGGCGTCGGACCTGGCGGTGCCAGACCAGCAAGATATGCGACATCGTTTGGCGCGAGAACCCCTATGACTCCTCCAGCCCGACGGCCGCCTCACCCTGCGGGAACCTCGCGACGAACCGCCGCGAGAGCGTCCCAAGCAGGGCGAAGACGACGAAGAACGTCAACGTCTTGTCGATCGGGTCGGACAACAGCCCCTGCTTGAGGACCGCGGTCTGCAGGTCCTCACCGGCCTTCTGGAATGCCGCGACCAAGAGGTCGGTGCCGGAGCCGGTCACTCCACCCAGCGCAGCCGAGATCGGGGCGGAGATGATCGCCGAGATGATCCCGCACACCAAACCACCAACGAAGACGTACGCGGCACCGAGGTCGCGTTTCACGAACAGGAGGAGGATGAGCCCGACGAGCGCGCCGATGAGCAGGATGCCGACCAGCCAGCCGAGGATGACGAAGATGGCGTCCGGTGCCGGTGCGGCTGGATCGCTATTGAAGAACGTGATCTGCCCGTTGGTGTAGAAGGGCACGAAGCCGTAGATCCCGATGACGGCGATGATCAGGACCGTGACGGCCGCGCCGATCGCCAGCCGGTCCCAGGAGGTGTTGGGCCGGCTTCGGAAGAAGCCGAGCCTGCCGAACAGGCCGGCGACGAGCCCGATCTCAACGGCGACGACGAAGAACGGCGCCGCATAATCGGAATGGAACGGGGCCGGGAGCACGTAGGTCCAGATGAGGTTCGCCAGACCGCCGGTCAGGGCGCCGGCCAATGGCCCGGCCAGGACGCCGACGAGGATCGTCCCGATCGAGTCGAGATAGATCGGCACCTTCAGGGCGGCGGCCACCGTCTGGCCGAGGATGATGTTGATCGCGATGGCGATGGGTATCAGGACGATGGTCCGCGTGTCGAACTGGCGTGTGATCGACTCGAGGCGTCCAGTCTGCCGGTATTCGGTCACGGCGTAGGCGACGAAGCCGATCAGCAAGGCGATGCCGAACAACAGGATCAGCGTGTTTCTACCAACGATGAGGCCGGTGTTCTCGTCGATGGTGCTGTCGATCGATCCCGCGACGACGAGACCGATGCCGAGAGTGACGAAGAACGCGATCAGCCCGACGACCACTCGGATCCAGCTTCCGGACATTCGCCGTCCTCCAATCGGGAGCGCCGTGACGATCACGTCGCGGTCGCGGTGTCTCCCTCCAGTGTCTAGCGTGCCACGTTCGAGCGGTCCGCCGCCAGCCCCCCGACGCGTTCGGTGAGCCGGTCGAGGAACGCGGGGATGTTCGCGTCGACCGCGACGTCGAGGTTCGGGGCGTTGCCGGTGAGCCGCCGACGGTCCGCGACGGTCATGCCGGCCGTCAGCTCGCCCTTGGTCTCGACGTCGACGTACATGGGTTCGGTCACGATGAGCGACCGGTCCAAGGCGGCCGCCGCCGCCAGCGGGTCATGGATGAACGCGCCGTAGAACCCGTCGTACTGGGCGTGGAACTCCATGTAGAAGCGCAGGGCGTCGGCGACGTAGCGCACGATCGGGTTGCTCGCGACCGAGCGTGTCGCCTGCATCGGGTCCTCGCCGTGGGCCAAGGCGATCGAGTCGTCGGGCGTGCTGCCCGCGCGTCGCGCGAGCCGGACCACGTCGTCGGGGAGGATCCGCGCGCGCTCGGTCACGTCCAGCCCGAGGGCGACCGGACGCGGGATCGTCGGGTCGGCCGCGACCGCCGCGCCCCACGCCCGGAACACGATCAGCGCGGCCTCGGGGTCGCAGTGGATGTTCCACTCGGTCGTCGGCGTCGTGTTGCCGGAGACCCCGTACGCGCCGCCCATCAGCGTGTAGCCCTTCAGGAGCCGGGGCAGGTTCGGTTCCTTGTCCAGGGCCAGCGCCAGGTTCGTCAGCGGGCCGAGCGTCACCAGCACGATCTCGCCGGGGCGCCGTCGGGCCTCGTCCACGATGAGATCCACCGCGTGGCGCCCGCTCAAGGGGCGAGACGGCGGCGGCAGGACGGCATGGCCGAGGCCCTGCGGGCCGTGCGTCTCGGGCGTGGTCTCGAGTTCGCGGACCAGCGGGACCTCGCGGCCCAGCGCCACCTCCACGTCCATCCGCCCGGCGAGCTCCAGCACGGCGCGCGTGTTGATCGCGACCTGCGCTCCATCGATGTTGCCCGAGACACACGTGGCCGCGACGAACTCGGCGTCCGGCGAGGCCGCGACGTAGAGCAGGGCGAGGCTGTCGTCGATGCCGGTGTCGACATCGAGGATGAGTGGGGTCCGATCGCTCATGACCGGTCGATGCTAGCGGGCGCGGCCGGGCCCCGCGCCACCCTCTTGCGACACGTTAGCCGTCGCGCCAAGACTCCCAGTCGTATCCGGGCGACAACGAGTGCGTATCGCTCGTGGGGAGGCCGTCGTGACCCGCCGAGTCCCACGTCAGCGCCTCGATCCGAGCACGACTCGTCGACTCCGCGTGACTCCAAGCGCCCTTGGCGGGCGCCCTTCTACCCTGCTAGACCCCCGAGATAAGACTGCCAGTCTTGAAACGTGACCTAACGGACGGAACGCGGCCGCCGAAGCTCGAGGAGCCACGGCTGCCGGCCGCGCGGGGCCGCGGCTTCGACCGCGAGGCCCAGGCGGCGCGCCCATGTCGAATGCGTGGGGGCCACCTCGGCAGCGGACGCTGGCCGGAAGGCGTTCAGCGTCAGGCCGTGCCTGGCCCAGGCACGCGCGATGCCGGAGGCCAGCGAGTCGTCGAGGACCGGCAGGTCGCGGCCGTCGCACGCCGCCGTCGACACGATCGAGCGCACCACACCGCTCGGCGCCACGAGAGACGCGATACCGGCCGCGACACGTTCGTCGCGACCCAGCACCCCGTCGAGCAACGAGCCCCAGGGGAGCGTGATGGTGAGCTCGTCCGCAAGGCCGGCCAGTTCGGGCGGCGGCGCCTCGGCGGCAGCGACCACGAACAGCGCGTTTGGTCGTCCGCCCTTGTGCACGGGTTTCGCGGCGCGGCGCGAGGACTCGATCATCGACGCGGCGTTCGCATCGATCCCGATGGCCAGGGTCGCAGGCTCGGCCGCGGCGCGCGCGAGCACGGCTCGGCCGTCACCGGTACCGAGGTCGATGGCCACCCGCTCGGCGCGGGCGACCAGTTCGGTCAGTTAGCCGACGTCCACGTCCACGGAACGCCGACCCACCACGAGTCGCATGCCGGCGAGTCTACACTCGGGCGCGTGAAGCCTGCCCCGACGCCGACGCCGCGGACCGCGTCCGCGACGACCGCGAGCCCCATCCAGCCGCCCGCGACGATCGGCATCCTCGGCGGCGGCCAGCTCGGGCGGATGCTCGGCCTCGCGGCACGCGCGATGGGCTACCGGCTCGCCGTCCTCGACCCGGACCCCGATTGCCCGGCTGCCGCGGTGGCCGACAAGGTCATCCTCGGGACGTACGACGACGTCGGGGCGGCCCTGCGCCTCGGCAAGATCAGCGACGTCGTCACCTACGAGCTGGAGCACGTCGCCGCCGCGGTCGTCGACGCCCTCGACCCGGTCGTGCCGGTCCGGCCCGGTCGCCTGCCGCTGGTCGCGACCCAGGATCGGCTGGCCGAACGGCGGTTCGTGGAGGCCGCGGGGATCGGCGTCGCGCCCTGGCGGGCGGTGCGGACCACCGCGGACCTCCGTGCTGCTGCGGACCCGGCCGCGCTCGGCCTCCCACTCCGGCTGAAGGTCGTCATCGGCGGCTACGACGGGCGTGGCCAGATCCGCATCGTCGAGCGTGCCGAGGTCGACGGTGCCATCGAACGCCTGGGTCGCGAGCCCGGCGCGCCCCTCCTGGCCGAACGCGAACTCGATTTCGACATGGAGCTCTCGGTCATCGTCGCGCGGGGCGTCGACGGCTCGACCGTGACCTTCCCGATCGCCCGGAACGCCCACGACGGCGGCATCCTGTTCGAATCGGTGGCGCCCGCACCGATCACCGAAGCCGTCGCCGCCCGTGCCGTCGACATCGGTCACCGCCTGGCCGACGCCATGGGCCTGACCGGCACGCTGACCGCGGAGCTGTTCCTCCTCCACGACGGCTCGCTCGTCGTCAACGAGTTGGCCCCGCGGGTCCACAACAGCGGCCACTGGACCATCGAGGGTGCGGCGACCTCGCAGTTCGAGCAGCACATCCGTGCCATCTGCGGGCTCGGGCTCGGCGACACCGATGCGATCGCGCCCGCGGCGATGGTCAATCTGCTCGGCACCGGCCCGAACCGCGAGGCGCGGCTGCTCGGTGTCGACGCCGCCCTCGCCGACCCGACCGTGCACCTCCACCTGTACGACAAGCGCCGCGTGTTCGAACGTCGCAAGATGGGGCACCTGACGGCGCTGGGCGACGACGTCGACACGGCGTTGGCCCACGCTCGCGCCGCCCGGGAACGGCTGTCCTGGGGCGACGACACGGAGGAAGGCGCATGACCGAGCGCACCACGACCGCGGCGCCTCTCGTTGGCATCGTCGGTGGCAGCCGCTCCGACTTCCCGACGCTCGAAGCCGCCGTCACCGTGCTCGACGAACTCGGCGTCTCGTCCGAGCTCAAGGTCGTCTCGGCCCATCGCACGCCCGACCACCTGTTCCGGTATGCCGAGGACGCGGCGGGCCGCGGCATCCGGGTCATCGTCGCCGGCGCCGGCGGCGCCGCTCACCTGCCCGGCATGCTCGCCGCCAAGACGATCCTGCCGGTCATCGGCGTGCCGATCCCGACCCAGCACCTCGGTGGCATGGATTCGCTGCTCTCGATCGTCCAGATGCCCCGAGGCATCCCGGTCGCGACCGTCGCCATCGGGAACGCGACGAACGCCGGGCTGCTGGCTGCGGCGATCCTGGCGCTCGCCGATCCGGCGCTGGCCGAGCGCCTCGCCGCGTGGCGCGCCCGTCAGACCGAATCCGTCCTCGACGACCCCTCGAACGCCACCGACCGACGCTAGCCGATCGAGGCGTTCACTGCGATCGGAGCGCCCAGCCGTCGGTGCTCCCGCAGGTGGAACCCGAGATCCAACGCGGTCTTGAGCACCACCAGCACGGCCACTGCCACGACCGGCGCGCCGGTCAAGGCGACCAGGATCGCGCCGAAGATGATCGTCACGTGCAGGATCACCAACCGGCCGTACGGCGCGAACATCTGCCCGATCGGCGTGACCCGCCGGTACTCGCCGCTGCCGATGAAGTTGAACAGGTACGACAGGCCGTGGCTGACGAACAGCACCACTAACGCGAACAGGATCGTCCAGAGGCTCGGTCCCGGTCCGATGTCCGCACCACCGGAGCCGATGCTCGCGAACAGCGGGAGCGTCAGCACGAACACGCCATGGACGACCCAGAACAGGCCGTAGTGCACGATGAAGAACGGGATCAGTGCGGCCTTCGCCATGCCGGCCGCCGGTCGGCCGTTGATCGTCCAACCGGCTGCCCCGCTCGACTCGCCGCCCTCCGCGCGGGCCATCTTGAGGACGTTGAACGCGCCGACGATCCCGTTCTCCAGCCAGTAGACGATCAGGATCGTCCAGACGCTCCAGCCGAAGAACAGGACCCCGATCAGCGGGACGGCGTTGGCGACGACGAGCGCGACGACCGCCCCGGCCGACGAGGTGACCGCGTACCAGGCGAGCAAGCGCTCCATGCGCGCGATGCTACCGCACGGACACCTCGCGCCTGCTGCGCCTCAGGCGAAGGGCGCCTCCGCCGCTACGCGTCGCCCGGAGTGCGTCCGGGGGCCGTCCCGACCGTCACCGTCCGCTCCTCCGCGCCGCGGACCAGCTTCACGTCGTACTGGTCGCTGACGGTGGCGAGCGCTGCGAACAGGTCGTCGCCATCGGCGACGGCCTTCCCGGCGGCTTCGACGATGAGGTCGCCCGCCTCGATGCCGGCCGCGTCGGCCGGGCTGCCTTCCTCGACGCCACGGACCAGGACGCCGTCTCGCTCCGGCAGGCCGACCGAGCGGCGGAGCCGCCGAGCGACGTGCGACGGGGCGATCGCCACGCCGAGTCGGGCCCGCGTCGGCGTTTCGCCTCGGGCCAGCGCATCGACCCGCTCGCGAAGGGCGGCGTCGGCGGGCAGCGCGAGGTAGAAGCCCTCGCCGATCCGGTTGGTGTTGAGGCCGACCAGGTGGCCGGAGGCATCCACGAGGGCGCCGCCGGACGAGCCTGGCGCGAGGGGGGCGGTGTGCTCGACGCTGCCATCGATGCGTCGGCCGCCGGGGCCGCGGAACGCGCGAGCGACCGCCGACACGAGGCCGAACGTCACGCGGCTCCCACCGCCGTGTGAAGCGGCCGCGCCGAAGACCGGTGTGCCGATCGACAGCTCGGCACCGTCACCCCACTCGACGGCGGTCGCACCCGCGGTATCGACCTTGACGACCGCGAGATCTCCATCGCTGTCGACGCCCGCGACGGTGCCGCGGATCCGGCGCCCGTCGGCGAATGTGACCGTGACCTCCTCGCCGCGGAGGTTGTGGGCGTTGGTCAGGACGGTGCCCTCGGCGATGACGACACCGGAGCCGCGCGTGCCGCGACCGATCCCGACGATGGATGGGCCGACGCGCTCCGCGATCGTCGCGACGGCGGACTGGAGTTCCTCGATGGCGCTCATGTGGGTTCGTGCTCCGCGTGTGGTTCGAGCCTCCGAGCCGCCGGTCGGCGACCGATAGACTTGTGACTTGCAATCTACTACTGACTCCACGTCGTGACAAGCCCCGAACGCGCGCCTACAATTCGTCAGATGAGAGGATCCCCGCACCCGGACGCGACGCCGTCCCCTCCGGCGACGGTGTCCGCGCTCGAGGCGGCCCTCGATCGCGTCGGCGACCGCTGGAGCCTGCTGGTCGTGGAGGCGCTGCTCGAAGGACCTCGCCGGTTCAACGAGCTCGGCGAAACGCTGCCGGGCATCGCCGCCAACATCCTGACCGACCGGCTCCGCCGGCTCGAGCGCGAGCGGATCGTGACCGCAACGCCCTACCAGCAGCGGCCGCCCCGGATGTCCTACGCGCTCACCGCCGATGGCCGCGACCTCGCCTCGGTCCTGCGTCTGCTCGCGGACTGGGGCGCCCGGCGCGGAGGCGGCGAGCCGCTCCAGCACGAGTTGTGCGGCACGGCCCTCGAGACCCGCTGGTGGTGCCCCACCTGTTCCGTCGCGATCGCCGACCCCGACGTCCGCGAGACCCGCTCCCTCTGACCGAGTGATCGACCACGCCGGCCGAGGCTGCTCCGAGGCGGACCCGAGCACGAGAGCGAGCGCACTCCAACGTGCGTGAGCGAGCGCGGAGACGACAGCGCGGGAATGGCCCGCCGGCGCGGTCGGTCTACACTCGGGCCGTGACCATGGACGATCCTCGCTGGGAGCCGGGCATGCCCGCCCTCGATCGACAGGCGGTCCGGACTCCGGTGCTGCCACCGAGCCTGCAGGGGCTGCCACCCCGGTCCGTGCCGGAGGTGGCCCCGACGCCGCTCCAGCGCCACTATGTGATGCTCAACGTCGTCGTCCTCATCTGCGGCGCCATCGCGATCACGGCGCTCGAGCTCGGCGTGTCGCTCGGAAGCCCGCTGGTCAAGCTCTGCGTCGTCATCGCCTTGCCGCTCCTGGTCGTCACGACGGCCGACGCGATCGTCAGGATCTGGCGCTCCGCCTGGGCCTGGATGCCCGTCGACCGCACGAAGGGGATGTTCCGGCTGGCCTGGGTGGTCGTCAGCCTCATCGGCCTCACTGCCCTCGTCGCTGCCGGCGGCATCGTCCTGGTCGCCTGATGGACGAGTTCGAGCGCGGACTGGATGGCCGCTCGACCGACCTCGTGTCGGGCCGAGGCGTCCCACCCTGGATGGCCACGTCGCTCAACTTCTGCCCGCGCTGCGGTTCGTCGCTGCGATACGGCGACGTCCCGGGCGAAGACCGCGAGCGCCTGTGGTGCGACGCATGTGGCCACATCGTCTACGTGAACCCGCGGCTCGTCGTCACGACCTTCCCGGTCACCGACGCGGGTGAGATCGTCCTGATCCGGCGTGGCATCGAGCCCGGGCTTGGCGAATGGGCCCAGCCCGGCGGCTTCCTGGAGGTCGATGAGACGGTCAACCAGGCCGCGATCCGCGAAACCTGGGAGGAAACCGGGTTGCTCGTCGAACCGGGTGAGCTCATCGGGCTCTACACGCGACTCGAAGCCGCGGTGGTCACCCTCGCCTTCGAGGCGCGGATCGTCGGGGGGACACCGGCGCCGACGCCCGAGGCCACCGAGATCCGGGCGTATGCGCCCGACGCCATCCCCTGGGCCGAGCTCGCGTTTCGAACGACCACGTGGGCCCTGCGCGACTGGATCGACCGGCGCCGCCCGGACCTGACCTGGCCGGAGGCGGTCCACGGCCGATAGGCGGTCACGCCGCCACTGGGGCGGCTCTGGATCCGCTACTGGCCGTTCGCCCGTGCGGACCGTTCGAACCAGTCGATCGGCGCGGGCGAGCTGTAGGCGGTCCCGCCGACCAGGCCGTCGTCACCGAGCGTTAGGTGGGGCCGTGGGGGCGAGGGAACGCGAGCGACGAGCGGCCGGATGATTCGCGGGAGCCCGTCGGGGAAGGTCGGACTCGCGACCGCAAGGGGCAGCGGACTCGACTCCGGCGCGACAGCCGACACGGGCGCCCTGAAGGCCTCCGGCACGGCCGCCGGGCCAGCCGTCGACCCGGCTCGCCCGGCCACCGCCAGCGCCACCACCGCCGCGAGCGCCGCAGCCCAGGCGCCGATCCAGAGTCCCGGCCGGCGCGCCCGTCCGACCTGTTCCAGCCCGCGCTCCCCCTCGTCCACGGGCGATCTCCGTCAGCTCAGGTCGATGAAGACGTTCTTCGTCTCGGTGTAGAGATCCAGCGCGGACATGCCGAGTTCGCGCCCGATCCCCGACATCTTGTAGCCGCCGAACGGGGCCTCCGTGTGGACGGACGAGTTCGAATTGACGCTGATCACGCCCGACTGCAGTGCCCTTGCCGCTCGCAGGGCCTTGCCGATGTCGCGGCTCCAGATCGAGCCGGACAGGCCATACGGGGTCGCGTTGGCGAGCCGGAGCGCCTCCTCCTCGGTGTCGAACGGGATGACCGAGACCACCGGACCGAAGATCTCCTCGCGGGCGATGCGCATGTCGTTCGACACGCCGTCGAACACCGTCGGCAGGAGGTATGCCCCGTCGGCGAGCCCTGGATCCTCGGGCGCGGCGCCACCGACGACGAGGGTCGCGCCTTCGCCCAGGCCGATCTCGATGTAGTCCTTGACGCGGTCGCGCTGCTTGAAGCTGACGAGCGGGCCGACCTCGGTCGCGTCTTCGGCCGGATCGCCGACCTTGATGGCGCGGGTCGCCGCGGAGAACAGCTCCACGACCTGTTCATGCGCCGATCGCTCCACCAGGATCCGGCTGCGTGCGCAGCAATCCTGGCCCGTGTTGTCGAAGACGGAATAGGGCGATTCGCGGGCGAACCGCTCGAGGTCGGCATCGGCGAAGACGATGTTCGGACTCTTGCCCCCGAGTTCGAGTGACACCTTCTTCACGTTGCCCGACGCCAGTCGCATGATCTCCTGACCGGTCGTCGTCTCGCCGGTGAACGCCACCTTGCCGACGCCCGGATGCGCCGCGATCGACGCCCCGGCCGTGCCGCCCGGCCCCGTCACGATGTTGAGGACGCCGGCCGGGATGCCGGCCTCCAGCGCCAGCTCGCCCAGGCGGATCGCTGTCAGGGGCGTGTACGAGGCTGGCTTCAGGATCGCCGTGTTCCCGGCGGCGAGCGCGGGCGCCACCTTCCAGGAGGCCATGAGGATCGGGAAGTTCCACGGCACGATGAGCCCAACGACCCCGATCGGCTCGCGCAGGGTGATGTCCAGCCCGGGCTTCGAGACGGGGATGGTCTGACCGAAGATCTTGTTGGCGGCCCCCGCGTAATAGTCGAAGACGAGGCTCGCACCGATGACCTCGCCTCTCGCTCCGGAGATCGGCTTGCCCACGTTCCGGCTCTCGAGCTGCGCCAGTTCCTCGCTGTGCTCCTTGAGCAGGGCCGCGAACTTCGCGAGCGTCCGCCCGCGCTTGCCGGCGGCCCACGCGGCCCAGCCCTTGCGATCCTCGAAGGCGGCCTGCGCCGCCGCGACCGCCCGGTCGACATCCTCGCGGCCGCCGAGTGGCGCGGTCGCGATGACCCGGCCGGTGACGGGACTGACGACCTCGAAGGTCTGGCCGTCGGCGGCATCGACCTGTTGGCCGCCGATCACCATTCGCGCGATGGTGGGCGCCGCGGCGCCGGTGTTCGACTGCGACTCGATCGTCATCGGGGACCTCGGGTTGGTTGCAGGGGTCGGAAGTCGCCCGATGATACGCCCGCCCCCGGCCCCGGGATCCGGGCCGGCGGTCCTCTCGGAGTGCGTTCCGGTCCGACTAGGCCGGCTCGTCGTGCTCCGACCCGGACGTCGCCGACATCGACTCGGCCGCGACGATCGCGGCACCGATGATCCCCGCATCGTTGCGCAGCTGCGCAGGGACCACCGGGCAGCGGACCGTCAACCGCGGCAGGAACCGGTCGGTGTTCTTGCTGACACCTCCGCCGACGATCATCAGGTTCGGCCACATCAGCGCGTCGATCGCGCGCAGGTGTTCGTCGAGGTCGGTCGCCCAGGCCTTCCACGACAGCCCGCGCCGCACTCGCGCGGCGGCTGCCGAGCGCCGCTCCGCCGTTCGCCCGCGGATCTCCATCTGGCCGAACTCCGTATTCGGCACGAGCTTCCCGTCGTTGAAGACCCCCGACCCCACGCCCGTCCCGAGGGTCAGGAAGATGACGACGCCCGGCTGGTCCTTGCCGACCCCGAAACGCATCTCGGCGATGCCGGCGGCGTCCGCATCGTTGACGATCGAGACCGGGCGCCCGAGGGTGCGGGTCATGCGCTCGACGACCGGGAAGTCCATCCACGAGGCATCGATGTTGGCCGCCGTCTTGACCCGTCCCTCGATCGTGACACCCGGCAGGCCGACGCCGACGGGCGTGGACGAGCTGAAGCCGCCTTCTTTCACGAGGCGCCTGACGAGCCGCCCGATCGATGCAATGACCGCTTCGGGTGTCGAGGGGTTCGGCGTTGCGACCCGCAGTCTCACGGAGTGAAGGCGCCCGCCGTCCACATCCACGGCGGCCGCCTTGATGCCACTCCCGCCGACATCGACACCGATGGCGATGCGGCCGCCCGCAGCACCCGTCTCGTCCTCAGTCATCGAAGCCTCCGCGTGTGTCAGAAGTAGTTGACGGTGATGCCGCCGTCGACCACGAGCGATGCGCCATTCGTCCAGCGCAATTCGTCCGAGGCGAGATAGACGGCCATGTGGACGATCTCCTCCGGCTTGCCGAATCGACCGGTCGGATTTCGGGCCAGGCGCAACTGCTTGGCCGCTTCGTCCTTCAAGAGCCAGTCGAGCAGCAACGGCGTCTCGACCGGGCCCGGGCAGATAGCATTGGTCCGGATGCCCTTGGGACCGAACTGGACCGCCAGGCTGCGCGTCAGCGACAGCAGCGCCCCCTTCGAGGCCGTGTACGCGTCCTGCGGGACCGAGCAGCCCAGGAGCGCGACGAAGCTCGCGATATTGATGATCGAGCCGCCTCCGTTCGCCACCATCGCGGGGATCGCGTACTTGCAGCCAAGGAAGACGCCCCGGACGTTGACGGCCATGACCGCGTCCCACGTCGCGACGTCGGTATCGATCACCGAGTGATCCGCCTCGGGCATGATCCCGGCATTGTTGTACAGGCAGTCCAGGCGTCCATAGGTGGCGAGGGCGTGATCGACCATGCTCCTCGCGTCGTCGTCGTTCGACACGTCGACCTTGACGAACGTGGCGTCTCCACCGGCCGCGTGTACGAGGCCGACCGTCTCCTCACCGGCCCCTTCGTTGGACTCAGCGACGACGACCTTGGCGCCCTCCCGCGCGAAGATCTGGGAAGCGACGCGGCCCATGCCGCTGCCGGCGCCGGTGATGATCGTGACCTTGTCCGCGAGTCGCATCGGGCGGTCCCTCTGTTGGCTGATAGCCGGTCCCGGCGCCGGCTGCCGGCGCATGGCTGCGTGCACGCATCGTACCCGCGCGCCATCCCCACCCGCAGGCTCGCTCGAGCGGGACTCCACGCGAGGCCCCCGACGGCCGGCGGTCAGCGACGTCCGTCCGCGGCCTCGCCGCCTGTGCGACCTGTTTCCTGGCGGGAGGTCACCATCGCCTCGATGATCCGGGCCGCGGACTCCAACCGGCGTCGCTCCTTGGGCGTCAACGGGGCGATCATCTCGGCCAGGGCCGACACGCGTCGATCCCGTCCTGCCAGCAGGAGCGATCGCCCGCGTTCGCTGGCTTCGACGCGGACCACCCGGCGGTCGTCCGGGTCAGGGAGCCGTCCGACGAGGCCGTCGGCGACCATGCCCGCCACCAGACGTGTCATGGTCGGAGGCGTCACTCCTTCGATGCCGGCCAGGAAGCCGATCGTCGTCGGACCGCCGAAGACCAGCACCGACAGTGCGGAGAGCCGCGACGGCGACACGCCGGTCGCCCGGTCCTCCTGGGCCAGTCGGCGCAGGAGGTGGAGCGCCGCCGCGTGGAGACGCGCCGGGAGCTCAGCGTCGCTGGCTCGTCCGGTCTTGACCACGCTCATATATTAGTTGCAGCAACTAATTACTGTCCATTACCGGCGCCGGTAGATGGAGCGAAGCGAGCAGGTACGATGTCCCCGACCTCCAACGACCTCATCGCCGCGGTCAACGGCGACGACGCGGAGCGCGTCGCCGAGCTGCTCTCGGTCGATCCGACCCTCGCCGCGGCTCGAGATGCGAACGGCGTGTCGGCCATGATGCTGTCGCGCTACCGGTCCGCCCGGCATGTGACCGAAGCGCTCCTGGCGGTCGATCCGGAACTCGACGTCTTCGAGGCGACCGCCCTCGGATATGTCGATCGCCTCCGGGAACGCCTGGACGAGGACCCGGGGCGGGCCGCCGAGTTCTCCCCGGACGGCTTCACGGCGCTGCACTACGCGGGCTTCTTCGGGAAGGCGGAGGCCGCTCACACCCTCGTCGAGGCGGGCGCCCGCGTCGATGTCTACACGCGGAACGAGCTCGCCAATCAGCCGCTCCACGCCGCGGCTGCCGGCCGACACGTCGAGGCCTGTCGGATCCTGTTGGCCGCGGGCGCCGACGTGAACGCGATCGAGCACGGTGGGTACGCGCCGCTGCATCAGGCGGCGCAGAACGGCGACGTGGAGCTCACCGAGCTGTTCCTCTCGGCCGGCGCCGACCCGTTGGCTCCCGACGACACCGGCCGGACGCCCGCTCAGATCGCCGACGCGGCCGGGCATCCGGACCTGGCGTCCCGCCTGCGCGAGGTCGCCGCCGCACGGCGGGCGGGCGAACCCTCGCCCGGCTGACGAGGCGCCTCGAGGGAGCCTGCTTCGTCTCCGTGGTCGATGCGACTCAGCCTCGCTCGAGATATCGCTCGCGGTCCCAGGCGTGGACCACCGAGTCGTACGTCTCCTGCTCCACCCTCGCGGCATTCAGGTAGTGGTCGACCACGTCCTGGCCGAAGATCTCGACGGCCGCCTCGGAGCGCTCGAGCTCCCAGATCGCCTCGTACAACGCGCGCGGCATGCGCGCCACGCCGGTCGCGAGGTAGCCATTGCCCTTGAACTCCGGGTCGAGCGGCAGCTCGTGCTCGATGCCGTAGAGGCCGGCTCCCATCATCGCCGCATACGTGAGATAGGCGTTCATGTCGCCGCCGGGGAAGCGGTCCTCGAAGTGGAGGCTCGGGCCGCGGCCGACGAGCCGGAACCCGGTGGTCCGGTTGTCGCGACCCCACACGACATTGACCGGTGCCCACGACAGCGATGCGTACCGCTTGTACGAGTTGACGAACGGGGCGATGAAGACGGCGAGTTCGCGCGAGAGCTGCATCATCCCGGCCATGAAGTGCTGGCCCACCTGGGAGAGGCCGTACGGACCGGCCTTGCTCTCATCTGGCTCGAAGACCAGCGGGACGTCCTTGGCGACGTCCCAGAGACTCATGTGCAGATGGCCCGACGATCCCGTCCAGCGATGATCCGGCTTGGCCATGAACGTGATGCCCCAACCGTTGAGATAGGCGATCTCCTTGGCGCCGTGCTTGAAGACCACGCTCCGGTCCGCCGACTCCAGGACATGGTCGTAGCGGATGTTGACTTCGTGCTGGCCGTTGGCGGCCTCGCCCTTGCTGAACTCGATCGGCACGCCGGCGGCCGTCATCTGGTTGCGCAGCAGCCGATGCAGCGGCTCCGCCTTCGTCGCCTGCAGCAGGTGGTAGTCCTCGTTGTAGTGCCCGAACGTCCGCGGGATCGGCCAGCCGCGATCGGCGAGGTCCTCCCATGAGTCCTTGAGGACGTAGAACTCGAACTCCGAGCCGGCCTTCAAGGCGTATCCCATCTTGGCGGCCCGCGCGACCTGGCCCTTGAGGATCGTCCGAGGCGAGATGGGGATCTCCAGGCCGGTCTCCTCGTCGACCGTGTCGGCGAGGACCATGGCCGTCCCCGGCAGCCAGGGCAGCACGCGCAACTGGTCCCAGATCGGTTCGGCGATCCAGTCGCCGTAGCCGGTCTCCCAGTTCATGAGCTTGTACCCCTCGGGCGTGTTCATCTCCATGTCCGTGCCGAGCAGGTACGTGCAGAAGTGCGCACCGTGGGCGATGACGCCGTCGAGGAAGGCCTGGCCCTGGACGCGCTTGCCCATGAGCCGTCCCTGCATGTCCGTGATGGCCACGACGATCGTGTCGATCTGGCCGTCGCGGACCATCTCCTCGAGCTCGACGAGTCGGGGATGCTTGTCGTGACCGTGGTCGCTCATCGTCTCCTCGCTGGCTGGTCGCGGTGGGCGAGGGCCGGTCGGCGGCGCCGGCCGGCCCTCGAATTTGTGGGCCGGATCACTATCGAGCCGGAGCGCTTCCTCCCAGCTCCTCGGCTGCGTGATCGAATTCGCGCTCGAGCTCGGTCAGGTGTGCCTCGGCACCCATGATCTTCGGGCCCTGGAACCGCGAGCGGGCCCAGCCGAAGTAGTACACGAGCAGCAGGACGACCGTCCCGGCCATGAACGGCCACGAGATGTTGCCTGAGGTCGGGAACGAGAACAGGACCATCAGGACGATGACCCAGAACATCGCCACGTAGGCGACGGGCTTGGACCAGCGTCCGAGGCTCCACACGCGATGCGTCGTCCACTCGCTCGTGGTTGCGCCGAGATAGATCACGAGCCCGTAGGCCGCATACAGGAAGATCGTGCTGATAGCGGTGATGATCACGATCGCCGTGCCGGTTCCGACGATGAACGCCGCGACCGTGAACAGCCAGGCCACCACGGCCACGCCAGCGAGCGCCCTGGCCGGCGTGCGGTAGCGATGGCTCACGTGCTTCAACCATCCGGACCCGGGGATCCCGTCATCGCGGCTGAACGCAAAGAGCATCCGACCGGCGGCCGCGAGCGACGACAGTCCGCAGAACCACATCGCGATCGCGATCCCGGCTGCGAGGATGTCGCCAAGCTGGCCCAGGTTGTACTGGAGGATCGAGATGACCGCGACGCCGCCTCCGAAGTAGTACTGGCTGGCACCGGTGAGATCGTCCGGCAACGGGTTCGGGAAGAGCGTCGTGAGGTTCGGCAGGTGCGTCGTCAGCGCGACGAGGAAGATGTATCCGACGACCGCGCTCACCGCGACCGACAGGAAGACTCCCCAGGCACTCGCCATGCGCGCGCCGACGGTCTCCTCGGCGACATGCGCAGAGGCGTCGTATCCCGTATACGTCCAGTTCGCGAGCAGCAGCGAGAAGAAGAAGGCCACGAGCACTGGGTAGCTCGAAGCGGGCCCGTACTGCAGATCGATGAACCCGAGGTTGTTGTCCCACGTGCCGGTCGCGTCGAGCGGCTGGATCTGGAACAGGCTCAGACCCGACTGATCGGGTTTGCCCGTCACGAAGATGAAGACGACCACGATCGCGACGATGGCCATGTGCCACCAGACGCTGACCTGGTTGAGCAACGCCACCAGGTTGATACCGGCGATGTTGAGGGCCAACTGGATCAGGAGGATGACGCCCATCGTCACGAGTTGGCCATTCAGCACGCCCGGAATGAGTTCCGTCGTGTTGGCCACGCCCCCCGTCAGTCGATCCAGGATCGTGGCGTTGATGAAGCCGGCGGCGGCGTAGTCGATGCCGGCCACGATGGCGAACTGCCCGATCAGGTTCAGCCACGCGGTCCACCAACCCCAGTTCTTGTTCTTCATCTTGGAGGCCCAGTAGTAGAGCCCGCCGGCCGTGGGGTAGGCCGAGGCGAGCTCGGCCATGGACGCGGCGATCGCCAGGACGAAGATGGTGACCAGCGGCCAGCCGATCATCACGGCGGCGGTGCCGGCCCAGGCCAGGCCGTAGTCGTAGAGGATGACCGCACCGGTCAGGATGCTGATGATCGAGAAGCTGATCGCGAAGTTGCTGAACCCGCCCATCGAGCGGAACAGCTCCTGGGCGTAGCCGAGCCTGTGAAGGTCGGCGACGTCCTCCTTGATGATGTCTTCGCGCGAACGTTGCTGTGTCATCGGTACTCCCTCTCGATGACGGCTCGCCGTCGGATGAGCCGCTGGCCGAGCTCCCTCCAGGGTCGGCCTTGGCGTGGCGGCAGCGGCAGGGCTGTGGGGCCGCTCGCTCACGCGGGACTCGAAGAAGACGCGGGGACGCGATGGCGGCCTTGGGCGGCCGCGTGGGCGCCGGGCGGTGCCGGACGCCTGGTCGGTCCGCTGGCCCTCCTTCCCGTGGCGTGGGTCTGGGGATGGTGACGCCCGAGTCGATGGCGCTACCCCTCACGCGTGCGGGGACTATACGGCTCGCCGGAAGGCTCTGGAAGCCCCCGGGCTCAGTAGAGCATCGTCGTCCCGGTCGGGAAGACGAATTCGAATGCCGATGACGGCAGCGGCGCATCCGGTTCGAGGACCAGGACCTGGGCATCCCGGCCCAGTTCGCCGCCGAGGGTCTCGATGAGCCGGAGGATGACGCCGGTCTCGCGGTCGACCGTGAGCTGCAGTCGGTGGTCCGGGCGATCGCTGACGAGTTCCGTCGAGCGCGGATGCTCGCAGTCGAGCAGGATAGCCTCGCGGCCGATCGCCGTGCTCGTCCCGGTGACCGTGCTACGGCCGGTCGAGAGCACGTTCTGGCAGAGGCCGCCCGGGTGGACGATGGTGTCGGGCAGCGTCTCGGCAGGCAGGAAGGTGACCGGCTCGTAGACCTGGGCGAAGCCAGGCAGGTCGCGGTCGTCGAGACCGCGCGGCCGGTTGCGGACCGGTCGCTGCGTACCCAGCTTGTGGGCGCCCGAATAGGTCCGAACGATCTCGCCGTCCGAGATCCAGATCTCATAGCCCCCGCCGACCTCCTGGCCGGGTCGGCTGGTGGTGACCTTGGCCTGCCCCGGATGGCGGAGGCTCACCTCGAGGTTCGCCACCTCGTCGCCGCGGGTGGTCCGCGAGAGGTCGGCGATGCGCATCCGGAGCGTGGCGAACCGGAGCTCCGCGTCGCGCATGAAGGTGAACAGGTCCTCGACGGTCGGCAGGTCGGCCGACAGCGCCACGATCTCGGGCAGGCGCCGACCATCGGCCGGGACGGGCAGGGCGGCGGCGCGGTCCCAGGCGTGCGTGGAGGTCATCGCCCCGATCGTAACAGTCTCGCGAGGACAGCCGGGCGGGCGATCCGTGCCGACCGATCCGACCCGGTTCGCGGCGTGACGCCGCGCCCTGGGGTCAGCCGCCGGCCGGTCCGCCTCCGAGGCCGGGTTCCGTCATCGCAGCCGGATCGAGCAGGCGGTCCAGCTCGGCCGGGTCCATGCCGCGTTCGAGCGCCAGCTCACGGATCGTCCGGCCGCTCTTGAGCGCCTCCTTGGCCAGCTTCGCGGTTTCGTCGTACCCGATGACCGGCGCGAGCGCCGTGGCGAGCATCAGGCCACGTTCGACGAGCTGAGGCCCGCGCTCGGTGGCGGTCAGGCCCTCGACCGCCCTCGCGCTGAAGTTGGCCGTCGCGGCCGACAGGAGGTCGACCAATTCGATGAGCGCGACCGCGGTGACCGGCAGCATGACGTTCAGTTCGAGGAACGACCCGGTCTGTCCGAAGGCGACGGTCGCGTCGTTGCCGACCACACGGGCCACGACCATGGTCAGCGATTCGATGATGACCGGGTTCACCTTGCCGGGCATGATGCTGGACCCCGGTTGCGTCTCCGGCAGGGCGATCTCCCCGAGCCCCGCGCGCGGGCCCATGCCCATCAGGCGCAGGTCGCTCGCGATCTTCCACAGGCTCAGCGCGATGGTCCGGATGGCACCGTGGGCGGCGATCGCGGCGTCCAGCGTCGCCTGGGCGTGGAAGTGGTTGTCGGTCTCGCGGACGTCGAGGCCCGTGAGCGCCGACAGGCGCGCGCAGGCCCGGAAGGCGTATTCGGGGTGCGCGTTGATCCCGGTGCCGACGGCCGTGCCCCCCAGGGGCACGATCAGGAGCTCGGCCTGGGCCGCCTTCGCCCGCCGCAACGAGGCTTCCACCTGCCCGGCGTAGCCGCGGAACTCCTGGCCGAGCCGGATCGGGGTCGCGTCCTGGAGATGGGTCCGGCCCGTCTTGACGACCGGCCACAGCTCCTGCTCTTTGGCGACCAGCGCGGTGTGGAGCCGCTCGAGGGCCGGGATGAGCCCCTCTTCGATGGCCATCGCGGCCGAGAGCTGGAGCGCCGTCGGGATCGTGTCGTTCGAGCTCTGACAGCGGTTGACGTCGTCGTTGGGGTGGACCGCCCGGCCGTCCCGGCGCGCCGACGCGAGGTGCGCGACGACCTCGTTCATGTTCGTGTTGGTCGAGGTACCCGAGCCTGTCTGGTAGATGTCGATGGGAAACTGGTCGTCGTGGGCGCCGTCGGCCACCTCCCGTGCGGCGTCGGCGATGGCCGCGGCGACGTCGGGCTCGAGCAGGCCAAGCTCGCCGTTCGTCTCGGCCGCCGCGAGCTTGATGAGCGCGAGGGCCGCGATGAACCGGCGCGGGAACCGCCTGCCGGAGATCGGGAAGTTGAGGACGGCTCGCTGGGTCGAGGCGCCATAGAGGGCGTCGGCGGGGACCTCCATCTCGCCCATGGAATCGCGTTCGACGCGGGTCGCGGGGACGGAGCGATCGCTCATCATCCGATTGTAGGCCCCGCGATCCCCTCGCCCGGCACGCCCCGTCGCCACCGGGGCCGATGGCGTGGCATCGGTACGGAGCGGGTAGCATCGTGGCGCGATGCCCACGATCCTCGCCAACGGCCTGAGCGTCGGCTACGACGTCGTCGGGGCGGGTCCACCGCTGGTGGCGCTCCACGGCGCCACGTCCTCGGATCCTGGCTGGCTGGAGCCGCACCTGGCGCCGCTGTCGAGCCGGTTCCTCGTGTACCTGCCGCAGGCGCGCGGCCATGGCGCGACCGCTTGGGACGTCGACGACGGATTCAGCACCGCGGACCTCGTCGAGGACGTCCGCGCCTTCGCCGATGCCCTCGGTCTCGACACGTTCCATCTCCTCGGGTTCTCGCTCGGCGGCATGACGGCGCTACATGTCGCCGCCGCGTTCCCAGGGCGCCTGCGCACGCTCGTGGTGGCCGGGATCAGCCCTGCCCGGGAGCCGCGGGCGAGCGTCGCTCGACGAGCGCTCGACCCGGCCCTGATCGAGCGCGACGATCCTGCGTGGGCAGGGGACCTGGCAGCCCGACACGACCCGATCCAGGGTGAGGGCGCCTGGCGACGGCTGCTGCCCGCCATCGTCGCCGACATCGCCACGCAGCCGATCCTGACCACGGGCGAACTCCATCGGATCGACGCGCCGACCCTCGTCGCCTGCGGCGACCGCGACCCCTTCGTGCCGGTCGGCCAGGCGTGGGAGCTGGCCAGGGCCATGCCCCACGCGAGCTTCCTCGTGGTCCCGGGCTGCGGGCACGAGGTGATGACGGACCGCCCGGACCTCTTCGCCGCGGCGCTGGCAGGCTTCTATCGGGACTCCGAGGCCGTCGCACGACGGCGGGCAGTCGTGCGACCGGAGGTCGCCCGATGACCACGCACGTCGCCCTGTTCCGCCGACCGGAGGGCGGCCCCGAGGCACGGTCGGCGTTCGAACGCCGTGACGTCGCGCCGGGCCTCGCGACCCTGCCAGTCCTCGAGGATGCGCCGGAATGGGCTGATGCCGCTTCCTCGCCCGTGGATACTGTCACCACCACCACCGAGGGAGCCGAGTGACGAATCCGGGCGCGACCCAGACGACGGCGAGCGATGTCCACGTCGCATTCCCCGCGCCCGCCCCCGCGTCCGCGTCACCCGACACCACGCTTGACGGCGTGGCCCTCATCACGCTGCATCGTCCGGCGGCGCTCAACGCCCTGAGCTTCGACCTGCTCGATCACCTGGCCGACGCCTTCGACGCCCTCGACGCCGATCCGCGATGCCGGGCGATCGTCCTGACCGGGGCCGGCAGCCGCGCGTTCGCGGCCGGCGCCGACATCAAGGAGCTGGCCTCGCAGTCCGCGGCCTCGCTCGACGCGGGTGGCCGGTTTGCGGTCTGGGATCGACTTTCCCGCATCGGCACGCCGGTCATCGCCGCCGTGCGCGGGTTCGCACTCGGTGGCGGGTGCGAGCTCGCGATGCTCTGCGACATGATCGTCGCCGGTGATGACGCGACCTTCGGCCAGCCGGAGATCCGGATCGGCGTCATGCCGGGCGCCGGTGGCACCCAGCGGTTGACCCGGGCGATCGGGCAGGCCAGGGCGATGGAGATGATCCTGACCGGCCGATCGATGCGCGCCCACGAGGCCGAGGCCGCTGGCCTGGTGACGAGGGTCGTGCCGGCCGAGGCGACGCTCGATGCCTCGCTCGAACTGGCCGGGCAGGTGGCCAGCATGCCCCCGCTCGCGGTGCGCGCGGCCAAGGCAGCGGTCCGCGCGGCAGCCGAACGGCCACTGAGCGCTGGTCTCGCGGCGGAACGCGAGTCATTCTTCGCCCTGTTCGACACCGACGACCAAGCCGAGGGGATGGCGGCCTTCACCGACAAGCGGGTACCGGTCTGGACCGGCCGTTGACAGCGCGGGGACGCGAGGAGGAACCGATGGAGCGTGAAACACCCGGAGGCCGCGATGTCGGGAGCGACATCGAGCGCGACCTGGGCGACGAGCCGCCGGCGACCTATCGCGACACGGCACCCGACTACCTGGCCCCGATCGACGAATCCTCGCCGGTCAGCGGCCACACGCCCGTCCCCGAATCCGCGACGTCCGCCATCGATTCACCCGAGCACGACTGGACGCATGCCCAGGAACTCATCTATCCGGCGCTCCGACCGGTCGGCACCCAGGGCCTCGACATCGGCTCGCTGGACCGCGACGCCCTGGTCGGGCAGGGGACCGTGAGCCATGCGCAGCCGCTCATCGACGTCGGACCGGCCGGCCTGCCGGTCGTATACACGATCGACGCCGGCGCGTATCACATCGTCGTCAACGGCGACCACCTGCTCTCGTGGGGGATCGGCGCCAAGGAGATCCATGACGCGGCGATGCGCAACCTGTCGCGCTGGTCGGCATCGGCGCCGTGGACCGACGAGATCTCGGGTGATCGTCGTCTCGTGAGCTCGGATACCGGTGACGGCTGGGATGCCGTGCGGATCCTGTTGCCCGAGGTGATCGCCCATCTCACTGCCGAGCTGGCGCCGTACGGCCGGATCCTGGTCGGGCTTCCCGAGCGACACCTCCTGACGGCCGCCTCGCTGCGCCCGGACGATGCCGAGTTCGCAGGTCTGTTCGCGGAATTCGTCCTCGAGCAGTCGGGCGGCGCGGACGAGCCCGTCGACCGGCGCGTCTTCGAGCTCGTGGACAGCCGCCTCGTCGAGTTCGACGGGGGCGGACCCTCGGCCTGATGGGCGGCTCCGGGGCGTCGGCCCCGGCGTTCGAGTGGCTCCGGTTCGAGGTTGCCGAGACCGTCGCCACGATCACCCTCGATCGGCCGGACGCGCTCAACGCGCTCACGGTGCCGATGAAAGCCGAGCTGGTGCGGGCATTCGGCCTCGTGGCGCACGACCGAGGCATCCGAGCGGTCGTGTTGACCGGCGCCGGCCGGGCCTTCTGTGCCGGCCAGGATCTCAAGGAACGGGAGGCGGCTGACGCGGCGCCGCTGGCCGTCGAGCTGCGCGAGCGGTACAACCCGATCATCCGGGCGATGCGCGCCCTGGACCAGCCGATCGTCGCGGCGATCAACGGGGTCGCTGCCGGTGCAGGCGCCTCGCTGGCCTTCGCGACCGACGTCCGGATCGCGTCTGAAGGGGCGAGCTTCCTGCTCGCGTTCGGGCGGATCGGTCTCGTGCCCGACAGCGGCGCGACGTGGTTGCTGCCGCGTTTGGTCGGTGCCGCAAAGGCGGCCGAGCTGGCGTTGATGGGAGAGCCGATCCCGGCCGCCGAGGCCGAACGATTCGGCCTGGTCGCGAGGGTCGTGCCCCCCGATGCTCTCCTCGTTGAGGCGAACGTGGTCGCGTCTCGCCTGGCCACACTGGCGCCCGGTGCCCTCGCGTCGACGAAGCACGCCCTGGACCGGTCATGGTCGATCGATCTCGAACGGGCGCTCGAGGAGGAGGCGTACCGCCAGGGTGCCGCAGGTGCCAGCGCCGACCACGCCGAGGGGCTGGCGGCCTTCCTCGAGAAGCGGTCGCCCCGGTTCCGCGGGGAGTGACGCGGGGTACGCTTGCCGGCGTCGTGCCCGTGCCGTAGGCTCCGACGCTGGAGGTCGACCGATGACGGATCCCCTGGCCCTCGACCCCATCCTGGACCCGCGCGAGCGGATCCGGCCGCGGTCCAACCAGGACCTGCCCCACGACGAACGGTTCGCGCTGTTCGAGGCGCACGTGACCGCCGGTGGCAAGGTGGAACCGACCGACTGGATGCCCGACGAGTACCGGACGGCCGTGCTGCGATTCGTCGAGATGCACGCCAACTCCGAACTGATGGGGGTCCTGCCCGAACGCGAGTGGCTCATGCGAGCCCCGACGCTGCGCCGCAAGCTCGCCCTCACCGCGAAGGTCCAGGACGAGGTGGGCCACGCCCAGCTGCTCTACCGCGTCGCCGAGGACCTCGGGAAGCCGCGAGAAGCGATGTTCGACGACCTGTTGAGCGGCAAGACGAAGTTCCACAACGTCTTCCACTACCCGACCGTCGGCTGGGCCGACGTCGGCATGATCGCCTGGCTCGTGGACGCGGCGGCGATCGTCGCGCAACAGGCATTGCGGGACAGCAGTTATGCGCCGTACGCGCGGACGATGCGCAAGATCTGCTGGGAGGAATCGGTCCACATCATGCATGGCCGCGACGTCGTGGTGACGATGGCCACCGGGACCCGTGGGCAGCGTGCCGCGATCCAGGACGCGCTCGAGCGATGGTGGGGCCCGCTGATGCAGATGCACGGCCCGCGCTCCCCGCGCGAGCAGGATCGGGACCTCCATTGGCGGATCAAGGCGAAGACGTCCGAGGAGCTGCGCCAGGAGTTCCTCACGATCTACGTCCCACGGATCCGCGAACTCGGCCTCGTCATCCCGGACCCGGAGCTGGCGTGGGACGAGGCCGCCGAGGCGTGGCGGTATGCCGAACCGGACTGGGGTGAGCTCCGCACCGTCGTGACCAACCATGGCCCGATGTCGCAGTCGCGCCTGGCGTTCCGCCGCCTGGCCCGCGAGGAGACGCGATGGGTGCGCGAGGCGATCCTGGGCGTCCCGGCGGCCGCATGAGTGGCGGGCCACCGGACGCCGCCGGCCGATCGGAGGGCAGCCACCCGGCCCTCGTGGCCTGGGAAGTCTTTCGCCAGGAGCGCGAAGGCGACCCGATGCGCCACGGTGGCAGCGTCATGGCGCCCGACGCCGAGCTCGCTGCCCACTACGCGCGCGAGATGTTCGGTCGCCGCCAGGAGAGCGTGAGGATCTGGGTGGTCCGCCGCACGGACGTCATCGACATCGCCGATCCGGACCTGCTCCAGCCGCCCCTCGACCGCTCGTTCAAGAAGCCCGGCGGGTACCTGATGCGCGACAAGCTCGCGGCGGCGCGCGAGGCGGCCGGGCAGGCGAAGCCCAAGGCGCGGCCACGATGACGGTCACCGCCCCGGCGACTGCCGCCCTCGAGGCCCTAATCCTCTCGATGGCGGACGACGAGTTCGTCATCGGGTTCAGCGATTCGGAGTGGACCGGCATCGCGCCGCTCCTCGAGGAGGACGTGGCGATGAGCTCGCTGGCGCAGGACGAGCTGGGGCACGCCACGGCGCTGTACGGCCTGCTCGCCGGTCTGACCGACGGCGACGCCGATGCGATCGCCTACGACCGCGAGCCCGCGGAGTACCGCCACGCCCGGCTGCTCGACCACGGTCGCGGCGACTGGGCGATGACCATCGCGCGGCGCTACCTCTACGAGACCGCCGACGCCATCCGCCTCGAGGCGCTCGAGGCCGGGAGCTGGGCGCCGCTCGCCGAGCTCGTCGGCAAGCTCGTCCGCGAGGAGCGCTACCACCGGATGCACATCGCGGTCTGGTTCGACCGGTTGGCCCGCGCCGAAGGCGAACCACGGCGCCGACTGATCGACGCGCTGGCGACGCTGGCACCCGACGCGAACACGGTCTTCACGCCACTCCCCGGCGAACCGGCACTCCTCGAGGCGGGCGTCCTGGCCGCGTCGATGCGCGATCTCGAGGCGTGCTGGCGGGAGGCGATCGCACCGACGATGCTGGCGCTCGATCTGCCCGCGTCCAGGAGTGTCCCTGCGCCGACCGACGGCCGCGAAGGCCACGGCGACGCGTTTCGCTGGCTGTGGAGCGAGTTCACCAGCGTTCGCCGAAGCGATCTGGGGGCGACCTGGTGAGCGAGCGGGCGACATGGTGAGCGAGCGGGCGACGCAGGTCGGCATCGCCCGAGCCCGCGCCGGGTCGGTCGCGCCGCGTCCCGACGAGGCCGCGATCCTCACGGCACTGCGGGAGGTCATGGACCCGGAGCTGCCGATGATCTCGGTCGTCGATCTCGGGATGGTCGGCGACATCGCGGTCGACGGGGGCGCCATCCGGGTCGAGATCCTGCCGACATTCGTCGGTTGTCCGGCCATCGACCTCATCCGCTCGGCGGTGGCCGACCGCCTCAGCGCGTTCGGTCGTCCTGTCCACGTCGTCCCGACGTTCGCGCCGCCATGGACCTCGGAGCGCATCACGCCGGCCGGGCGAGCGGCGCTTGCCGCGGCCGGCATCGCCCCTCCGGCGGAGGCCGGAGACGTCCGATGCCCGCTGTGCGGATCGGCCCGCGTGGTCGTCGACAACGTCTTCGGCCCGACGCAGTGCCGCTCGCTGCTCTATTGCCGGGATTGCCGACAGCCCTTCGAAGCCATCAAGTCGATCTGACCGTGGTCGACCTCGAACGGGTCGGCGTCGTCGGCGCCGGCACGATGGGCGCCGGGATCGCCCAGGTCGCCCTGGAGGCCGGCCATGACGTCGCCCTCCACGACATCGATCCCGCCGGCATCTCACGGGCTCGCTCGCTGCTGGGCGACGGCCTGGCTCGTCGGGCGTCACGCCTCGATCTCGATGCCGACTCGATCGACGCCTGGGTCGCCGGGCGGCTCGAGCGGCTTCGCCCGGCCGCGACCCTGGACGAGGTCGCCGCCACGTGCGGGGTCGTCGTGGAGGCCGCTCGCGAGGATCTCGCCACCAAGCGGCAGATCTTCCGGACCCTCGATGCCGGGGCGCCGTCCGAGGTCATCCTCGCGACGAACACGAGCGCGCTCTCGGTCGGCGCGATCGCGATGGACACCGTGCACCCGGAGCGGATCCTCGGCCTTCATTTCTTCAACCCGGCACCGGTGATGTCGCTCGTGGAGGTCGTCGTCGCACCGGCCACCTCGCCCGCGACGGCGGACCGGGCGTCGGCCCTGATGACAGCCTGGGGAAAGACGGCGATCCGCTGCACCGACACTCCGGGCTTCATCGTCAACCGGGTGAACCGGCCGTTCACGATCGCCGCCCTGCGCATCCTGGAAGCGGGCGAGGCGGGTGTCGAGGAGATCGATGGCGCGATGCGCGCCGCCGGCTACCCGATGGGTCCCTTCGAGTTGATCGATCTCGTCGGCGTGGACGTCAACCTCGCGGCGGCCGGATCCATCTGGGAAGACCTCGGGCGCCCGGAACGGCTCCGGCCGTCCGCGATCCAGGCTGAGCTCGTGGCCTCGGGCCGACTGGGGCGGAAGGCAGGGCGCGGGTTCTACCGGTACGCGGACAGGCGGCCCATCGAGGTCGGGCCCGAGTTCCGGGCGCGACCGTCCGACTCGACGCTCGAGTCCGCGGTGATCCGCCACCGCATCGAGACGGCGGTCCGCCTCGAAGCCCGCCTCGCCGCCGACGAAGGCGTCGCATCGCGGGCGGACATCGACCGGGCCATGCGGCTCGGCGCCGGTCACCCGCGAGGGCCGTTCGAGCCGGAGGCCGGCGACTGATCCGAGCGGCCGCCGTCGCCGGCGCTCCCATCGAATGGGACATCGCATGCAACCGGTCGCGCCGCGGTATCCTGCCCGCCGACGGCCCGACGTCATCGGTGCCTTCGAAGACGAGGAGGGAGCGTCATGCGGCATCGGTTGCTTGGATCCGGGGTCCTGACCGCCATCATGATCGCCGTGGTCGCCTGCGGTGGAGGCGGAGCGTCGACGGCGCCATCGGAGGCTGCCTCGAGCGCACCCTCGAGCGAACCAACAGTTGCACCGACCTCGGCCGCTCCTTCTGCGGCGTCCGAGGCACCGTCCGAAGCACCCAGCGCGTCGGCCTCGGAGGCCGCGATCCCGAGTTTCGCGTTCCCGAGCACTGACAAGGAGCTCGAGGCGCTCCTGCCCGACACTCTTTGCGGGGCGAAGGTGCAGAAGCTGAGCATGGGCGGGCAGGCCTTTGCCGCCAACTCCGACCCGTCCTTCGTGGCCATCCTCAAGAGCATCGGCAAGTCCCCGGCCGACGTGAGCCTCGCGATCGCGGCCCCACTGAGCACGACTGCCAAGTGCACCGCGGGGATCTTCAGGATCAAGGGCGCCGATGGCGGCGCACTGAAGGACGCCTTCCTGGCTCAGGCGACCAAGGAAGGCAACACGTACACGGTGAGCTCGATCTCCGGAAAGGACGTCTATTCCGACCCGACGTCCAATTCGATCGGGTACGCCTATTTCAAGGGCGACGCGATCATATTCGCGAGTGCCGACAGCGCCAAGGACGCTGCCAGCGTCATCGCCGTGCTCCCCTAGGCTCGTCAGCCGCCCAGACCGATCCCGGCGGATACGCCACTGGGATACGATCGGTCGATGAGTCGAGATCGCACGAGGCCGGTCCGCGAGGCATGGGTGGTCGAGGCCGTGCGCACCCCCGTCGGCCGCTACGGGGGTGCGCTCGCGAGCGTCCGGCCGGACGACCTTGCGGCCCTGGTGCTGCGCGCGGTCGTCGACCGCGCGGGGGTGGATCCTGCACTCGTCGAGGACGTGATCCTGGGCTGCGCGAACCAGGCCGGTGAGGACAATCGCAACGTCGCCCGGATGGCCCTGCTGCTCGCGGACTTCCCGGTCGATGTCGCCGGCCTCACCGTCAACCGGCTGTGCGGCTCCGGGCTGCAGGCGATCAACACGGCCGCCCACGCGATCGCCGTCGGCGACGGGGACATCTTCATCGGCGGTGGCGTCGAGTCGATGACGAGG
This sequence comes from uncultured Chloroflexia bacterium, assembly GCA_963764515.1. Classification (GTDB taxonomy): domain Bacteria; phylum Chloroflexota; class Limnocylindria; order Limnocylindrales; family CSP1-4; genus SPCO01. The sequence continues at coordinate 146,926 of CAVXSS010000002.1, forward strand.
GCGCCGTACGTGACGCTCAAGGCCGGGACACCATACGAGCGCGGGCCACGGGAAGCCGCCGACACCACGCTCGGCTGGCGTTTCGTGAACCCGCACCTGGCGGAGCGCCACTACCCCTACTCGATGGGGGAGACGGCTGAGAACGTGGCGGAGCGGTGGGGCGTGAGCCGCGAGCGCCAGGACGCGTTCGCGCTCGAGAGCCATCGCCGTGCGGTCGCGGCCATCGAGGCCGGCCGATTCGACGGCCAGATCGTCCCGGTCGAGATCGCGTCGCGCAAGGGCGATCCGATCGTCGTCACGCGAGATGAGCATCCCCGGGCCGACTCGACGCTCGAGGCGCTCGCGAAGCTGCGGCCCGCCTTCCGACCCGACGGTGGCACGGTCACCGCCGCCAGCAGCTCCGGCATCAACGATGGGGCGTCGGCGGTCCTGCTGGTCGAGGCGGAGCGGGCCCGGGCCCTCGGGCTCAAGCCGATGGCCCGCATCGTCGCCACGGGTGTCGCCGGCGTCGACCCGGCCATCATGGGCGTCGGCCCGGTGCCCGCCTCACGCAAGGCGCTCGAGCGTGCCGGCATCACCGTGGCGGACCTCGACCTCATCGAACTCAACGAGGCGTTCGCGTCGCAATCGCTCGTGTGCATCGACGAGCTGGGGCTCGACCCGTCGAAGGTGAACGTGAACGGCGGGGCCATCGCGCTCGGCCACCCGCTGGGGATGAGCGGCAGCCGGCTGATCACGATGCTGACCCACGAGCTCCGGCGGACCGGTGGACGCTACGGCCTCGCGACGATGTGCATCGGGGTCGGGCAGGGGATCGCGACGATCGTGGAGCGGATCGAGGGGTAACGCCGGACGACGTTGGCTGCCCGGACCTTCGTCCGGGCACGGCCCAGCCGTGAGTTTCGGCGCGGGTGCTTGTCGAAACCCGCCATCGTGCGTACGATGCAACCAGCGCCCGGGAGCCCGGACGCGTTGGCGAAGCATCTTTCGCACACGACGGAGACGAGACGCATGATCGATCAGCAGGCGACGGTCGTTTCCCTCAGTGACGCTGCAGTCAGCAAACTGCGCGAGCTGACCAAGGAAGAGACCAATCCCGCCATCGGCCTGCGCGTGTACGTGTACTCCGGCGGGTGCTCCGGCTTCCGCTACGGGATGATGCTCGAGGACGCACCGACCGCCGAGGACCGGGTCCTCGACGCGAGCGGCATCAAGGTCTACGTAGACGGCGGCAGCGTGGACCTGCTCAAAGGCTCCGAGATCGACTACGTCGACACGCTGATGGGCGCCGGGTTCACCGTCAACAACCCGAACGCGGTCGCCGCGTGCGGTTGCGGGTCCAGCTTCCGGACTGCCGACGACGAGGGTTCAGCCCGCTCCTGCGCCCACTGATCACCGCCTGACCGGCCCGGTCGGCCACGCCGACCGCGACCGCGACACCCGAAGCCGCCGGTCGATGCCGGCCACATCTGCGCATCGATCGACTGACCATCGCCCCGGGGCGTCGGTACTGTCGACCCATGACCCGCGACGGCGGCCGGGCGGACGATCGGGACGGTGCCATCCATGCCCGGGTCCCTTTCGTCCCTCGCTCGCGTCCCGCTTTGGGCGGCGTACTTCGCCGCCGGTGTCGCGGCGCTCGTGGTCTACTGGCTCCTCGAGGGCGGCAGCCTCACGCAGAGCTGGTTCTACGACATCATCGGCCTCTCAGCCGTCATCGTCGCCTTCGTCGGAATCGTCCGGAACCGACCCGACCGACGCCTGCCGTGGGTGCTGATGGCGATCGGTCAAGCGTCCTTCGTTGCCGGCGACACCCTGTGGAACTGGTACGAGGCGATCGGCGTGGATCCGTTCCCATCGATGGCCGACGGGCTCTACCTCGCCGGGTACCCGTTCATCGCCGTCGGCTTGTTGTTGCTCATCCGGCGGCGACTGGGCGACGGCGACCGGGGTGGCCTCCTGGACGCCGCGATCCTGGCAACGGGCGTCGCGATCCTCTCGTGGACGCTCTTCATCGAGCCCCAGGTCGTCGGCGCGGACCTGGACGTCCTGTCGCTGGCCATCAGCCTCGCCTATCCCGTTGCCGACCTGCTCCTCATCGGTGTCGCGATGGGACTGCTGACGACCCCAGGCGCGAGGACTTCCGCGTTCCGGATGCTCGGGGTGAGTCTCGTGGCGCTCCTTGTGGCCGACCAGATCTACGCTCTTCAGAACTTCGATGGGACGTACGTCGCCGGCGGTCCGCTCGACAGCATCTACGTGATCGCCTACATCCTGTTCGGCGTCGCGGTCCTCCACCCGTCGATGCGTCGGCTGACCGATCCGCATCCCGTCCTCGTCACGTGGCTCGGGCCCGTGCGCCTGATCTGTCTCGCGGCAGCGATGGTGACAGGGCCGGTCCTCCTCACGATCGGTCCGGATGGGGACCACGGCCTCGCGATCATCGCGGTGGGCACGGCGCTCCTGTCGCTCCTGGTGCTTGCACGCCTCTACGGCCTGGTGGGTCTCCTCGCGCGCGACGTCGCCAAGCGGCGGGCACTGGAGGATCAGCTCAGCTATCAGGCATTCCACGATCCGCTGACCGGTCTCGCCAATCGGCGTCGTTTCGTCGAACGCGCAGAGGCGGCGCTGGCGGGTCGCAAGAAGACCGGGACGATCGCCGCGCTCTTCCTCGATCTCGACGACTTCAAGACCGTGAATGACAGCCTCGGTCATGCGGCCGGCGACGAGATGCTGCAGGTGGTCGCCGAGCGGATCGGCGCCGGGCTCCGGACGACCGATCTCGCCGCACGCCTGGGCGGCGACGAATTCGGGATCCTCCTCTTCGACGTCCCCGATATCGGGGCCGCGACGGCGACGGCGCAGCGTCTCCTCGATGTGCTCCAGGCGCCCGTCACGATCGGCGACTCCGAGGTCGGGGTCGGGGCGAGCATCGGGGTCGCGATCGACGCTCCGGACATGGCCCGGGTGGATGACTTGCTGGGCAATGCCGATGTAGCCATGTACCAGGCAAAGGCGCTCGGCAAGGGCTGCTTCCACGTCTTCGTCGGTGACCCCGAAGGTGCCAGCGTCCGCCAGCGAACATGGTCCGAACCGCGGACTGTCCGTCGCACGCCGATCGGCCGGACTCTCCCCGAGCCTGGTGCCGGCTAGGTTCGTGGTCGGCCGCTAGACTCGGGATGAGACGTGCCGTGATGTCTGGTCGTCGCGCCGGTGCAAGGTCCTGACTCGATGGATATCCCGCTCTTCCCGCTCCACGCGGTCCTGTGTCCCGGGATCGTCGTCCCGCTGCACATCTTCGAGGAGCGCTATCGCGCCCTGACCCGCCACTGCCTGGACCGGGGTACCCCGTTCGGCGTCGTGCTCATCCGCGATGGCCGCGAGGTCGGCGATCAGACCGTCGTGGCCCTGGCAGGGGTGGGGGCGTTCGCGGAGATCCGACGGGCCGGCCGCTATCCGGATGGCCGGTACGACCTGCTTGCGGCCGGTACCGGGCGGTTCACGATCGAATCGGTGGATGCCGCCACGGAGCCATACCTCGTGGCGGACGTGACGCCACTCGATGACGAGGTCGGTGACGAGCCGCGAGCGGAGCGATTGGCCGCGTCCGCCGTCCGGCGATTCGTGCGCTATCTCGACCTGATGCGAGCGCGCGACGGCGAGACGGCAGAGGTGCTCGACATCCGGGTCGAACTCGACACGAGTGGACCCGACGACGACGCCGACACGACCGACGGTCTCGACGCCGACGAGGGTCACGCGTCAGCGGCAGCCACCCTCGAGCCGGAAGAGGAGACCGAGCTGTCGAGCGACGAGCCCTTGACGGCGCGCGACCTGGTCATCCCCGATGACCCGACCGTCCTGTCCTACCTGCTCTCGGGCATCGTCGAGGTCGAGCTGCCACGCCGCCAGGCGCTGCTCGAAGCCGAGACGACCGTCGAACGCCTGGAGAACCTCGTCCGGCTCCTCGACCGCGAACTCATGCTGCTGAGCGGGCGCCTGCGGATCTTCGCCCCAGACCCGCGGCTCATGGGCGGCGCTCGCCGCAGCTAGGCCGGCGAGACCCTGCCCGAAGCGACCGGGTCGCCGCGAAGATCATCATGCGCGGGGACATCCGGGGGCCACTCTGGCCGTCGCCGGGACGTCGCACCTCCCGAGGGAGAGACTCGACGGCGATCGAGATTCGCCTCGCAGGCCGCTCGACCGTGGTCTTCGTCGAACCGTCGACCGGCTGCGTCACCGACGTGCGACTCGCGGTCTAGCCGTCGCTGAAGCGCTCTTCCTTCCAGGGGTCTGCGTCGTTGTTGTAGCCGTAGCGCTCCCAGAAGCCGAGTTGGTCGTGGTCGAGGAATTCCAGGCCCCGCACCCACTTGCTGCTCTTCCAGAAGTACCGCTTCGGGACGATGAGGCGCAGCGGATATCCGTGTTCCGCTTCGAGCGGCTGACCGTCGAAGGTGTCGGCGAGGATGACGTCGTCGTCATCGAGTACGGACAGCGGGAGGTTCGCGGTGTAGCCCTGCTCGGCATGGGAGACGACATGGGTCACCGACGGCCGGACCGCGGCCGTCTCGAGGATCGTCTGGATGGGGACGCCCTCCCAGTCGGTATCGAGCTTCGACCAGCGCGTGACACAGTGGATGTCCGTGTGGACCGTCTTGCGCGGGAGGGCCTTGAACTGCTCCCAGGTCAGCGTGAAGGGCGAGTCGACCTCGCCCCAGACCCGGAAGTCCCAGGTGGCAAGATCGGTGTGCGGCACGGACCCGTAGTGGAGCACCGGGAACTTTTCGGTCTTGTACTGGCCCGGCGGGATACGGGTGGCGAGGGCAGGGTCCTGCTCGCGGGAGCCGAAGAGTCGTTCGAACATGGGCCGCGATGTCCTCGATGAGCTGAGCTTGGGTGGCTATCGTCGCACATCGGCGATCACGGCCCCATGACCGGATGGTGGGGTCGCTGATCCGGGCATTGCGCGATCCGCCCGCCCAGCAGTCGGCCCCCGCGCGTCGGGTACCCTTCGCCGGTGACCGCTGAGCCCGTTAGCCGGCCCGACTCCCAGCCCGAGCCCGATCCCGCCGTGAACGGCCGGACCGATGCCCCTCGCCTGGTCATCGTCATGCCGGCCTACAACGCGGCGCGGACCCTCGAGCGGACCTATGCCGACATCCCCCACGACCTGGTCGATCGGATCATCCTCGTCGACGATGTCTCGCGGGACCAGACGGTCGATATCGCGAAGCAACTCGGGCTCGACGTCATCATCCACAGCCAGAACCGTGGCTACGGCGGGAACCAGAAGACGTGCTACGACGCTGCGCTCGCGGCGGACGCCGACATCGTGGTGATGCTCCACCCGGACTACCAGTACGACGCGACCCGGATCCCGGCGCTCATCGCGCCCATCGCCGCCGGGGAGCGTGACTTGATGCTGGGCAGCCAATTCCTGGGCGATCCGCTGGCCGGCGGGATGCCACGCTGGAAGTACCTCTCGAACCGGTTCCTGACCGGCCTCGAAAACCGTGCTTTCGGGCTTCACCTGTCCGAGTACCACACGGGCCTTCGGGCCTACAGCCGGCACCTGCTCGAGACGATTCCCTACCAGCTCAACAGCGACGACTTCGTCTTCGACCAGGAGCTGGTCGCCCAGGTCGTCGCGGCCGGGATGGCCGCCCGGATCGGGGAGATCGGCGTGCCGACGCGCTACTTCGAGGAAGCCTCCTCGGTCGGCTTGAAGCGCAGCATCATTTACGGCCTCTCGACGCTGCGGGTGGTCGCCCGGTACGTCCTCCATCGCTTGCGCGTGCGGCGGTCGCGCAAGCTGCAGACGCGCGACCGCGCGGACTGACCAGGGATCGTCGACAGCGTGCGGATCGGTTCGCAGACGATCCTTCGCGGCGCGCTCGGCATCGCGGTCAGCGTCGTGGCCGTGTTCCTCGTGCTCCGCTCCGTCGACCTCGGCCAGGCGGTCGAGGCGCTCCGGCACGCGAGCCCGGCCTGGATCGGACTGATGCTCGTCGCGGTGCTCCTCGACGTCGGCGCCCGGGCCGCCCGCTGGCGCGGGCTCCTCGCGCCGATCGCCGCCATCTCGTTCCGGCGGGTGCTCGGCTACACGTACCAGGGCTATCTCGCCAACAACGTCCTGCCGGCCCGCCTTGGCGAGCTCGTCCGCAGCCACGCGCTCGGCGAGGGCGAGGGCGTGAGCCGCACGACCGTTCTGGGCACGGTCGTCGTCGAACGGGTCGTCGACACCGTCATGGTCGTGGCCATCGCAGCCGTGTCGGTGCTGGTCCTGAGCGTTCGCGGCGCCATGAGCAACGCGGTCCTCCTCGGCCTCGCGTTCGTGACCCTGCTGGTCATCGCCCTCGCCCTGGGCGTGGCCGCCCACCGATTGCCCGGGGCGGAACGCCTGACGGCGTACATCGAGCGGTGGCCGCGCATCGTCGAGCTGGGCCGGCGCTTGCGCGATGGCCTCGCCGTGGCCAGCCGGCCCCGGACGATGGTCGGCGCCGTGGCACTCAGCCTCGTTGCCTGGACCGCGTCGACCATCACGTTCCTCGCTGGGGGCCAGGCGGTCGGCATCGAGCTCACGGTGGCCCAGGGGGCGCTCATCGGAAGCGGCGTTGCGCTGGCCTCGATCGTGCCGGCCGGACCCGGCTACGTCGGCACGTTCGAGTTCACGGCGGTGGCCATCGCACAGGGTCTCGGCATCGACCGTGACGCCGCGTTCGCGATGGCGCTCCTCATCCACGCCACGATCCTGCTGGTCACCTCGGTCGGCGGCGTCGTGGCGATCGTCGCGTCGCGCCGACGTCCGGCGACCGGAATCGACGAACCCCCGGCCTGAGCCGGGGGTTCGAGGTCGAGTCGATCGGACCGCGTCCGACCGGCGCTTACTTGATGAAGCCCTGGGCGGTAAGCCAGGTCTTGGCGACCACGGCGAGGTCCAGCTTGTCGACGGCGACCTGCTTGTACAGGTCGGCGAGGGTGGGCGTGTCGATCTTGGCCGACACGTCGTCGAGGATCTTCGTGAAGGCGGCCTTGTCCACCTTCGCGAGGTAGTCGTCGCGGACCAGCGGCGCCAGGTTGTCGGCGGGCTGCGTGGACTTGTCGTCCTCGAGGCGGACCCAGCCGTTGACGATGATCTCCGGGCCGGTCGAGCACAGCTCGGCGACGTCCACGGTCTTGAGCTTGAGGGCGTCGGCCATCGGGCCACTGCACGCGTCGATCAAGGTCACGTTGGTCGGCTCGAGGCCGTACGCGCTCTTGAGTGCGGCCGCACACACGGGGTTCGTCGGGCAATCCGTCGCGAGACCCCATTTGAGGTCGTTCTGATGCGCCGTCAAGTCGCTGACCTTCGTCAGGCTGAACTGATCGGCGGTCTCCTTGCGGACCACGAAGGCGTTCGTGTCCTGACCCGGGGTGTATCCGAGGACCGTGATCGCTTTGGGCGTCAGGGCAGCCTGTAGCAGCTGCTGGTTCTTGGCGGGATCGCCCGTCTGGGTGCCGGGGGCGTAGTACGCCAGGCCACTGCCGATGTATTCGGGCTTGAGGTCGATCTGTCCGCTTTCGAGGGCGGGCGTGGTGACCTTCCGCGCTCCGAGACCGATACCGGCTCGGTCCACGGTGTAGCCGTTCGCCTCGAGGGCTTGGGCATAGACTTCGGCGACGACGCGGGCTTCATCGAACCCGTCCGACCCGATCTTGATGGCAGGCTTGTTCCCACCCGTCGAGCAGGCGCCGAACAGCACCAGCACCGACGCCCCGAGAGCAAGCACGCGGGACAACCGCATGGGTCTCCTCCTATACCGTCGCGCAAGGCCGCGCGAAACCGGCCGACCATACCAAAGTATTCGTGACAACGGCGTGTCAGGATCGATGTGAGTCGGAATCAGACGAGCAGGTCGTTGGCGCGGGGTGGCACGATCCATGGCGACTCCTTGGTCCGGGTCGCGAGACCCGGCGACACGGCGAGTCGCTGCAGCACGATCATGACCGCCTCTGTCGCGAGCGACAACCCGGCGACGAGGACGACACCGCCGAAGACCATGCCGTCGTCGTTCTGGGCGATCCCCTCGACCAGGTACCGGCCGAGCCCCGGTCCCGCAAACAGCGCCGCCAGCGTCATCGTCGCGACGACCTGGGTCGCCGCCGAGCGGATCCCCCCGATGATGACGGGCAAGGCCACCGGGACCTCGACCCGGCGGACGAGCTGATCGCCGCGCATCCCCATCCCGCGCCCCGCTTCGACCAGATCCCGGTCGACCTCGGCCATCCCGGTCTGGGTGTTGACGAGGATGGGCGGGATCGCCAGGACCACCATGGCGACGATAGCCGGGTAGACCTTGAACCCGTTCTGTGGGTCGATCGCCGCGGTGATGGGCAGGATGATCCCCATGATCGCGAGCGTCGGCAGGGCTCGGCCAAGGTTGGCGATGTTCACGACCAATGCCGCCGAGCGTCCCGTGTGCCCGATCCACAGGCCGATCGGCAAGGCGATGACGATCGCGATGAGGAGCGCCGTCCCGGAGAGGGCGACGTGCTCCACCAGTCGGGTGGGAATGCCGGCCGGACCCGTCCAATGCGTCGGATCGCTCAGCCAGGCGATCGTCTCGTCGAGCAGGCCCATCAGGTCACCGGTGCATCAGCGAGGGCCCGGCCTGCCCGGCGGCCCGCATCGACCCACGGCGTCAACCGACGCTGGAGCCGCACGAGGAGCAGGTCGATCGAGATGGCCAGCAGGATCGACGGGATCGCCCCGGCCAGGATCTCGGTCGGGAAGCTTCGGCGATAGCCCTCGAGGATGAAGAACCCCAGCCCGCCGAACCGATCGCCGAGGATGGCGGTGATGGTGACGAGACCGATCGTGGAGACGCTGGCTAGGCGGACGCCCGCGACGACCAGCGGGATGGCCAGCGGCAACTCGATCCGCCACAATCGCCGGCGCCTCGGGTAGCCCATCCCGTCGGCGGCTTCGAGCACATCGCCCGGCACGTTGTCGAAGCCCGCGACGATGTTGCGCACGAAGATGAGCAGCGTGTAAACGACGAGCGGGACCTCCGCGGTCACGATCGAGATGCCCGTGATCGGCACGAGCAGGGCGACCATCGCCAGGCTTGGGATGGTGTACGCGATGCTCGTGATGCCGATGAGCGGGCCGTAGACCGCGCGCCGGCGGACTGACCAGAGCGCCAGCCCGAACGAGATCGCGAACCCGATCCCGACGGCGATCGCCGCGAGGAAGAGGTGCTGAAGCGAGCGGAGCGCGAGCTCGTCGAGGTGGTCCGCCAACCACGCCCAGTCGATCATTCGATCAGGTCTGGCTCTGCGGCAACCATCGCTGCGGCACCGGGCGTGGCCGTCTCGCGGGTGAAGTCGGCGATCTGGTCCACGGCGACCAGCCCGCGCACGGCACCGCGCCGATCGACGACGATGCCCACCTGGACGTCCGCGTCGAGCAACATCGAGAGCGCATCGCGCAGGGTCGTCCGTCGATCGAGCAGCGGCGACATGGCCTCGGCCATCGACTCGTCGAGTCGTCCGCTCGAGGGGATTCGGTCCAGATCGACCCAGCCGATCGGGCGGTTCTCGTCGTCGACGAGGAGCAGGAACTCGGCCGGGTCGGCTGCCAGGCGGCGGCGCGCTTCGGTCGCGTCGTCACCCACCCGGGCCGTGAGGGCCGCTCGCAGCTCGATCTCGTCGACGCGTCGCAACGAGAGTCGCTTGAGACCACGGTCGGCGCCCACGAATCGCGCGACGAATTCGTCCGCCGGAGCGGCGAGGATCTCGGCCGGCGGCCCGAACTGAGCGAGGCGACCGCCCACCTGCATGACCGCGACGAGGTCGCCCATCTTGATCGCCTCGTCGATGTCGTGGGTCACGAAGAGGATCGTCTTCGCGAGCTCCTCCTGGAGCCGCAGGAACTCGTTCTGGAGCCGGTCGCGCACGATGGGGTCGACGGCACCGAACGGTTCGTCCATGAGCATGATCGGTGGGTCTGCCGCAAGGGCGCGCGCGACGCCGACGCGCTGGCGCTCTCCACCGGAGAGCTGGCTCGGGTATCGGTCGCGGTACTGAGCGGGATCGAGCCCCACCAGTGCTAGGAGCTCGTCGGATCGCTCCTTGCGCCGCGCGTCTGGCCAGCCGAGCAGGCTGGGCACGACCGCCACGTTCTGGCCGATCGTCTGGTGCGGGAAGAGCCCGACCTGCTGGATGACGTAGCCGATCCCACGCCGGTGCTCATCGACGTCGCGCGTCGCCGCATCCACACCGTCGATGAGGATGCGTCCACCGGACGGCTCGATCAGCCGGTTGACCATCTTGAGCGACGTCGTCTTGCCGCAACCGGACGGCCCGACGAGGACGCAGATCTTCCCAGCCGGGACCTGGAGCGAGAGGTCGTTGACCGCGCCCGGGCTGTCCCTGGCGTTCTCGTCATACCGCTTGGTGACATGGTCGAACTCGACCGTCGCGGCCCGCTTGCCCTCGGTCGTCAGGCTCATCGGCACCATCCGGCGGTCATGGCGATGCCGCCGCCTCAGGCCTTCTCCACCAGCGGCTTCACTTCGCCGATGAAGCGCTCGAGGGTCTCGACGTCGTACGGCGCGGGCTGCTCGGAGATGATCGTCCGGAAGCCCAGCTCCACGTATGGCCGCAAGCGATCGGCGAGCTGCTCGGGCGTGCCGTTCCAGAAGGTGTCGTCGTCCTCGACGTCCGAGAGCGGTGTCCGGTTGTGGGCGATGGCCTCCTTGTAGACCCGGATGGCCTCCGCCTCGGTGTCGCGGATGGTCACCTTCACGCCGAGCGTGAACTCGATCTCGTTGACGTTTCGCCCGACAGCGTCGCAATGGCCCTTGAGCACGTCGACCTTGTGGGCCATGAGTGGCACCGGGCCCATCGCGTTCCACATGTCCGCGTACTTGGCGACGGTCCGCAGGGTCTTCTTCTCGCCTGAGCCGCCGATCATGATCGGGAGGCGCTTCTGGAGGGGCAGCGGGGCGTGGACCAGGTCGTCGAAGGCGTATCGACCGCCGGGCGCGGACGTGACGTGCTCCCCGTCCAGGAGCGCCCGCATCGCCCCGACCGACTCGTCGAGCCAGTCGAGGCGCTGGCCGAAGCCCGACCCGAAGTCGATGCCGTGGGCCTGGTGTTCGAGGTCCATCCAGGCGCCGCCGATGCCCAGGATCGCCCGGCCGCCACAGATGTGGTCGAGCGTGGCCGCGGTCTTGGCCACGAGCCCGGGATTGCGGAACGTGTTGGCCCCGACCATCAGGCCGAGGCGCGTACGTTGGGTCTCCGGAGCCCACGCGGCGAGCGAGGTCCACCCTTCGAAGATCGGCTGGTACGGATCGCCGAAGATCGCGTAGAGGTGGTCCCACGTCCAGAGGTGGTCGTAGCCGAGGCGATCGACCAGCTTCGCGGCGTCGAGCATCTCGGGCCAGGAGGCGGCCTGGCTCCAGAGCAGGATGCCGAGTTTCAGGTCAGTCATGGGGTCGGGGCCTCCGATGTGCCGTGGGGGAGGCCCGTAGTCTAGGGGTGCGGGACGGTCACGGCAGGCTCGCGATGTCCCCCTCGATCATCGTCCGATCCTCGCGCTCGACGATCGCCGCCAGCGCCTCGAGAGCGCGGGCCTTCCATTCGGCCGTTCCCGCGGCGTCGCCCGCGACGTGGCAGGCGCGGGCCATCGCCTCGTAGGCCGCGGGCAGGTCCCAGTCCTCTCGGTTCGCGTCCGCCTCGGCCAGCTCGACACAGCGACGGGCGTGCCAGAGCGCCGGCTCGGCTCGGCCGAGCACCGAGTACACGCGGGCGCATTGCCACTCCCCGCGGGCGAGGTGGACGTCGTCGCTGACCTCGCCCCAGTGGTAGCGCGAGGCATGCGCCGAGTGGACCATCTCGTCGTCCTGGGCGGGCGTGCGCGGGTTCGTCTCCAGTAGCGTCCACGTGTGGTTGAACAGGCCGGCCGCAAGCGCGCGGCGGGTGGCCTGGTCCAGCTCCGGCGGACCCGGTGGCTTCGACACGATGGCCTCCTTCCGTTCGACGACGCCCCTCACGTGGTGAAGGACGCGTTGGAGTCGATGGGTCCGCGCCTCGATTCTGGCGCGATGGGCGTCGAGCCGCCGCGCCCGCTCGGCGGGGTCGTCCGCGGCGAGGACGTCGCGGATCTCCTCGAGCGGGACCTCCAGCTCGCGGAGGCGCGCGATCGTCCGCGCATCCTCGAGCTGGCTCGTCCGGTAGCGCCGGTAGCCGGTGAACTCGTCGGTCTCGGCCGGCCGCAGCAGGTCGAGCTCGTCGTAGTGCCGCAGCGCGCCGACGCTCAACCCGGCGAGCCGGGCGAACCGTCCGATGGGCAACAGGTCGTCCATGGCGCCATCGTGGACCCTCGGGCTACCCGAGAGTCAACCCCCCTCCCGTCGACGATCCGCGCCGCCCAGACGATCAGGCGCGATCCAGCTCCCGGTCGATCGCGCGCAGGATGAATCGCGACGCTTCGGCACTCTTGCCACCGAGCTTCTGGCCCTCGTCCTGTTCGAGTGCCTGCATCAGGTCTGCGAGGAACTGGTCCATCGAGGCCGTTCGTTCCAGGTCGCCCGCCGCGAACGCGGCTTCCAGGCGGGCGACGACGGCACGGGCGTTGTCCACGGCGTGGCCCTTTGCCGCGATCACGTCGCGGACCTCGGCCCGGGCGGTCGCGGCAGCCACGCCGTCGGTCGTCATCGGAGGCGCCCGATCGCACGCCGCAGCCGATCGGACGTGCCCGAGCCGACCGCGACCTCGGGCGGCACGGACACCACAGCCGTCACAGTGTCAGGGCGTGTGTCGCCGGCGAGGGCCCCGCCGGCACCGGGTTCCGCTGCGGCTCGTCGTCGCCGCCAGTCGGACTCGAGCACGCTCATCGCCAGCTCGTCCCACCAGCGTCCGTCACGCCAGATCGACTCGCGCGCCCGCCCCTCGATGACGAACCCGCAGCGCTTGTAGGCGCGCACGGCCCGCTCGTTGAACTCGAACACGAAGAGCGCGATCCGGTGCAGGCCCATGATCCCGAACGCGTGGTCGAGCATCAGCTGGGTGGCCTCGGTGCCGTAGCCCTTGCCCCACGCATCGGACTCGCCGATGGTGATGTGATAGAGGGCCGAGCCGTTGTCCGCGTCGAGCTGGCTGAACGCGCACGTGCCGATCAGGCGGTCCGTGCCGCGGAGGTGGACCGCCATCGCGAGTGCTTCGGGTCCCACGACGCGCGCCGTGAAGAACCGCTCGATCTCCTCGGGCCGCATGGGGCTCTGCTGATAGCGAGCCAGCCGGGCGATCTCGCGGTCCGCGTACCAGCGCCGGAAGGCCGTCAGGTTCTCCGGTACGTGCCGCCGCAGGACCACCTTGGAACCGGTGATCGACTCGGGGAACCATGTCCGATCAGCCATCGCCCCGGCACGGTATACCATCCCCGGATGCGCCGCTGGAGCGAGCTGGCGGAGCGCCTCGCGGCGACCACACGGACCTCCGAGAAGACCGCCCTGCTCGCCGACTATCTCCGCAGCCTGACGCCCGAGGCGCTGCCGGTCGCGGCCGTCTTCCTGACCGGCCGGCCATTCGCCGAGGCGGACCAACGTGCGGCGGGCCTCGGCTGGTCCGCGATCGCCACGACCGTCGCCGAGGTGGCCGGCATCGACCGCTCGGCCCTCGGCGAGGCCTACGACCGTCACTCCGACCTCGGTCTCGCGGTGGCGGACGTCCTGGCTGGATCGGGGCGCGCGCCGTCAGTGCCGCCCCCGACACTTCCCGAGGTGGCCGCCGCGTTCGAGGCGATCGAGGCCGCCTCCGGCCCCGCCCGGAAGGTCGCCGTCCTCAGGCCCCTCCTGGCACGGTCGGACCCGCTGACCGCGAAGTACATCGTCAAGGTCCTGGGCGGCGAGTTGCGGATCGGGCTTCGGGAGGGCCTTCTGGAAGCCGCGATCGCGAAGGCCTTCGACCGGCCGCTCGATGAGGTGAAGTGGGCCGGCATGCTGACCGGCGACATCGGCTACCTGGCTTCCCTGGCGCGCGACGACCAGCTCGACCGCGCCCAGATGACCTTGTTCCACCCGCTCAAGTTCATGCTCGCCTCCCCGGCCGAGGATGCCGCGGAGATCGTCAGGCGCCTTGGGCCGGAGGTGTGGGTCGAGGACAAGTACGACGGGATCCGCGCCCAGCTTCACAAGGAGGGCGATGTCGTCCGACTCTTCTCGCGCGACCTGCACGATGTGACCGGCCAGTTCCCGGAGGTGGCTGAGGCGGCGCAGGGCCTGCCGTGGGACGGCATCCTCGACGGAGAGATCCTGGCCTGGAGGGACGGGACCGTCCTGCCGTTCGTCGCGCTCCAGACCCGGCTTGGACGGAAGTCCCCGTCCGAGGCGATCCGGGCGCAGGTCCCGGTGATCTTCGTCGCCTTCGACGCCCTCGCCCTCGGGCCAGGCGACGGCGTCGAGGTCGAGCCGCTCCTGCGCGTCCCGCTGAACGAACGCCGGCGGCGGCTGGACGCCATCGAGCTGCCCGCGGCCGGCGAAGGCGGGCGCTTCGCGCGATCGAACCTCTCGGTCGCGGCCGACGCCGCCGCGCTGGAGGCGGCGTTCACGGACGCCCGATCGCGCCGGAACGAGGGTCTCATGGTGAAGGACCCGGCGAGCGGCTATACCCCGGGACGCCGCGGGCTGGGCTGGCTGAAGATGAAGAAGGCCCTTGCGACGATCGACTGCGTCGTCGTCGGCGTCGAGGTCGGCCACGGCAAGCGCCACGGTGTCCTGAGCGACTACACGTTCGCCGTTCGCGACAACGAGCACGAGCGTTTCGTCACGATCGGCAAGGCGTACAGCGGACTCACGGACGCGGAGATCGCCGAGATGACTCGCTGGTTCGAGGCACACACGGTCGCCCGGTTCGGGCGCTACCGCCACGTCGAACCGACGGTCGTGGTCGAGATCGGCTTCGACGTCATCCTTCGCTCGAACCGCCATACGTCGGGGTTCAGCCTGCGGTTCCCGCGCATCATCGCCCTGCGTCCAGACAAGTCGCCCGCCGAGATCGACACCATCGAGACCGTGACCGCGCTGTACGAAGGCCTGCAGGAAGGGGCCGAGCACCTGGTGACCGCGGGCGCCAGGATCGCGGCCCCCGCGACAGACTGACCTTTCCGGAAGCGGCCCGGGAGGGTATCGTCTCCGCATGTTCGACTCGATGGCGGGCGGCGGGGCCGCGGTGATCCTCACGCTCTATACGGACTCGTTCGTGATCAAGGGCAGCCTCGAGACGCGCCAGCGGCGCATCACCGACATGCTGAACCTCGCGGAAGACCCCTTCATCGTGCTGGCCGACGTCACGTTCGACGAGTTCGGGAGCGTCGGTCGCACGGTCCGTGCCGATTTCGCCCAGGTCAATCTGGGCCTGATCCTGTTCGCCGTCGCCGACACGCCGGCGGAACCGGCGCCGGAGCTGCGCACCCACAAGATCGAGCAGCGCGCCATCGTGTCGATCCCACCCTTCAAGGTGACCGGCCATATCCACCTGCTCGCGGAGCGGGCCCTGCGCGTCGCGCTGACCGAGCTCACCGGCAAATTCCTGCCCGTGACCGAGGCCACCTACTGGTCCGACACTCTTGGCGAGCCGCGGACGACCGCCGCGCTGGTCGCGATCAACCGCCACCTGGCCCAGATCGTCGCTCCCCACCAGGAGGTCGACCCGTGGGCCGGCCTCGGGCCCGCGATCACGGCCGATGCGTCGGCCGCGGATCCCCCGTCGACCACGGATCCGACCGCCTCGTCGGCCTGGCCTGGTGACTCGGCATGGCCCGACGGCGATCGCGGGCCCGGGGGCTAGCGCCTAGCGATCCACCGGCAGGTCGAGCCGGTTGCCCCATTCCGCCCAGCCGCCGTCGTAGACGGCCACGTCCTCATGGCCCAGCAGCGTCAGGACGTAGGCAAGCTTGGCGGCCGCGACCCCCGAGCCGTCATAACAGACCATCCGCCGGCCCCGGCTCACGTTGTAGCCATGGAGCTGGTCGCGCAGCTCGGACCCCTCACGCAGTCGCTGGCCACCCGGCTGGCTCACGGCTCCGACCGGAACGTTGAGCGCGCCCGGGATGTGTCCAAGGCGCTTGGTGTTGCCCTCGAAGCCGCGGTACTCGGCCGCGGCCCTCGCGTCGACCAGGGTCACGTCGGGCGATCCGAGCAGCCCGCGGACATCGGCCGTGGTCAGTCGCATCCGGTTCGGGCCGCGGAGCGTGAGCGAGGCCGCCCTCGCGATCGGCGCGGCATTCGAGACCGGTCGACCCTCCCTGACCCACTCGGGGAAGCCGCCGTCGAGGATGCGGACGGACTCGACGCCGTAGGTGCGGAGGCTCCACCAGGCTCGGGCGGCGAACAGGCTCTGGCTGTCGTCGTACACGACGACCGTCGAGCCATCCCCGATCCCGAGCCGCGCCGCCAGGGCGGCCATCCGGTCGGGACCGACGAGCAGCAGCGAATCGCCGCTGTCGTCGGGTTCGATCAGGTCCGTCCGCCAGTCCAGGTACACGGCGCCCGGGATGTGTCCGCTCGCGTAGACGGCCGCCCCGCTGCCATCCGGCCGCCAGCGCGCGTCGACGGTCCGTACCCCCGGTCGATCCAGTCGCTCCGCCAGCCAGTCGGTGGTGGCGAGAT
Source organism: uncultured Chloroflexia bacterium (assembly GCA_963764515.1). GTDB lineage: Bacteria > Chloroflexota > Limnocylindria > Limnocylindrales > CSP1-4 > SPCO01. The sequence goes on from CAVXSS010000002.1 coordinate 163,581, forward strand.
GCTCGGGTCGGGCCAGGCCACTCATCGTCGGTATCATACGGAAGTGGTCGTCCCGTTCTCGCCCGACCCGGAACGGCTGGCCGCCGTGCGCGAGGCGCTCCCGTCCCTCGGCGCCGGCATCTACCTGAACACCGGGTCCGTCGGGCCCATCCCGGTCGAGTCGGCAGCGGCGATGGCGGCGTTCGCCGACTGGGAGCTGACGACAGGTCGCGCCCATCCCGACGATTGGCCCGAGGCGCTCCAGCGGATGGCCGAGGCGCGCGCGGCGGTGGCAGCGGTCCTCACGACCGACCCTGCCGCCATCGCCCTGACCCACTCGACCACCGACGGCATGAACGCCATCATCGCAGCGGTCGACTGGCGACCGGGCGACCGGGCGCTCACGACCGGCCTCGAGCATGCTGGCGGGGTCGGCGCGCTCTACGCGCTCCGGGCCCGCGGACTCGACATCGACTTCGTGGACATCGGTGACGGCGGCGACGACGCCCGGACGCTGGCGGCCGTCGAGGCCGCGCTGACCGCTCGAACGCGACTCGTCGTGGCCTCCCACGTGGCGTGGACGACCGGCGCGGTACTGCCCGTGACCGCGCTGGCGGACCTCGCCCACGCGCACCGCGCGCTCTTCGTGCTCGACGGCGCACAGAGTGCCGGGGCGATCCCCGTCGACTTCGAGGCCACGCGCGCCGACGCGTACGCGATCTCCGCCCAGAAGTGGCTGCTGGGCCCCGAGGGGATGGGCGCGCTCGCCGTCCGCCCCGAGCTGGCGGTCCGCCTCCAGCCGGCATTCGCGGGCTATCTGAGCTTCGAGACGATCGACTCGGCGGGCAATGCCGCATTCCAGCCCGACGCCCGCCGGTTCGAGTGGGGGACGTTCCACCGGCCCTCGATCGTCGGTATGGCGCGGTCGATCTCGTGGCTGTCGATGTACGTCGGGCTCGACTGGGTCCATGCCCGCGGTCGGGCGCTGGCGCGCCAGTCGGCCGACCGCCTGGCGACCATCCCGGGCGTACGGGTCCTGACCCCGGTCCATTCGATGGCCACCCTGGTCACCTTCCGCATCGACGGCTGGGGCGCCGCGGCCGCGCTGGCCGAGTTGGGCAGCCGCGCGTTCGCGATCGCGCGGACGATCGACGACCTCGACGCCATCCGGATCAGCGTCGGATTCTTCAACGCGGAGGACGAGCTCGAACGGTTCGCGGAGGCGGTGGCGCTGCTCGCCCGCCACACGCCCGAGAGCATCCCCCCGCGGCGGACGCTGACGATGCTCGGTGGCTGACCCGCCGCCGGTTCCGAGGCGCAGCTGGGCCGAGATCCGATGGCGACAATTCCGTCATGCGCCACGGCCGGTCGTTCGAGCCGTTGCGGCGAGCCTCGGGGTGGCGATCGCCCTCGCGACGGCCTACCTCGCCTATGACGTCGCGCTGAGCCGTGGCGCCACGCTGCCCGGAGGCGACCTGCGGGTCCTGGCGATCGCGGTCTATCTCGCGACGGTGCTCGTGGCGGGCACCGTGTTGACCTACCTGGTCGTACCGCAACCGACCGGTTCCGGAACGGTCGCGCGACGATCCGCCTGGAGCGCCGCGCTGGGGTTCTTCGCGTCGGTGCCGATCGCCTACCTCGTCATGGTCGTGGCCGAGCAGGTGATTCGACCCCTTCTCGGCTGAACGGCGCACGCTCGGACGGGCCGGTGCGGCGACGAAGGACTGGACGGAACCGGTACCATCCTCCGGTATCGTTCGGGACCTTCAGGGGCGATGGTCGTGTCCCGGCCATCTCCGGGTCCATGCCATGGCTCGAGGTCAGCGTTGTCCACCGTCGAGGAACAGCACGTCGCATTGCCCAAGCTCTTCGGAGCTCCGGCGTATGCGCGCCCGGCGCCGGTCGTCGAACCTGCCCCTCGTCCGTTCGACCGCGACGAGCTGCCGCTCGAGGTGGCGATGACCCCGGAGGAGCGTGACATCGCCGAGAGGATGCCGGCTCGCGCCTACGGGACGGGCGGTCCGTACCAGGACAAGGTGGAGACCGGCAGCGACAACGGTCGGACGTCGATCGGGGCGCGGCCCCTGAGCCTGCGAAGGATCGCGGGGCGACTCCTGGGCGGCGACTGACCGATCCCGTTCGATCGGCCTCGACCGTTGGGACCATCGATCCGGGCGAGTCCCCGTCATGGCGGGTGTAGCATCGGGGCGGGGGAGTAGCTCAATGGTTAGAGCGGCGGGCTTATATCCCGCTGGTTCCAGGTTCGAATCCTGGCTCCCCTACCAAGCGCCCCGCCGTTGCGCGTCAGCCGCGCGGCCTGACCATCTTGACGAGTCGTGCGAGCCGAGCCTCGCTCAGGCTGCGCTGACGCGGGAGTGACGCCAGCCAGGCCGGCACCTGGTCGATCGTGATGAGCGCGCATCCGGGCGTCCGGTCGATCGCGCTGGGCGGGCCGATGACCGCGGTGTGCACCCGGACCACGAAATCCTGATCGTTCTGGTTGAGCCAGCGGCGGACACGATCCGTCTCGCGGCCGGCCATCAGGATGTCATCGTCGGTCACTGCCCGGGTTTCGATCACGGCTACGAGCCCGAAGGCCCCGACGAGCAGGGTCGGTGCCGGACGGTCGTCGTCGAGGACCATGCCCCTGGCAAGGACGACGTCCTGTGGGATGACGAGCGACAGTCGATCGCCGCGCAGATGCGAGACGCCTCTGATGGCTGCGATCGTCCGCGCCAGTCGGTTCGTCCCGACCACCACGAACGTCGCGGGAAGGGCGAAGGCGAAGCCGAGCAACGGGAGCCCGGGGCCCGGCGCACTCCCGCCGGGCCGGATGACCGACACGATCGACGCCAGGATCGGCGTGCTCCACGCGACGTAGGCAAGCCACAGCCCGCCGAGCACGAGCAGGAGCCCGACGAGCGTCCCGCCCACGACAGAGTCCCGGCCGCCCCCATGGAGAACGGTCGTGCTGGTGCGTTGCATACCAGTATGGTGCGGGCCGGCCCGGACCCTGCGTATGCCCCTTCCGGGGTAACCGTGATGAGCCTGTCGACCCACTGGCCGCCCTGCACCACCCTGAACCCCACACGGTCGTTGACAGGACGCACCGCGAGGTGGTGCGTGGACGTCCCGCGGGCTTCCCGGTGGTTCGATGCGACCCGGACCCCCGTACCATGGCCCGACCCCACTTCACAAGACCATCCTCGGACCGGTACGACTGTGCCCTGATGGAGGTCAAGCACGTGCGCGTTGGGCAACGAGTGCGATCTGGACGAGCGGCGTGGGTGCCGTTCGGCGCGCTCATGGCCGCCATCGGGCTCGTCCTGGCCATCGCCTCGCCTGCCGCGGCGGCACCTGGTCCCAGGCTGTTCGATCCCGTCGTGACCCCCCGTTCGGGGCCGCCCGGGACCATCTTCCAGCTGCACGTGATGTACGCGGATGACTCCGGCGACGGTGGGCCCGACGTCAAGGCCACGATCGGCGGCACGACGATCCAGATGCACAGCGATCCCAAGCCGCACGACTGGCGTCACGGAGTCGGGTATCACGGACAGAGCAGCATGCCGGTCGGCACGTACACCGTGACTTTCACGGCGCAAAATAACGGCCGAACCGCGACACTCGCGGCCGGGTCGATCACGGTCGCGGTGCCGGCGACGCCCTCCCCGACGCCCAAGCCGACGCCCAAACCCACGCCCAAGCCGACCGCGAAGCCCACCCCCCGGCCGACGCCGAGACCGACCGCCGAGCCGACGCCGCGCGCCCACGCGACCCCCAGGCCGACGCCGAAGCCCACGCCCAGGCCGACGCCGACCCCCGAACCGCCGTTCGAACCCTCGCGCCAGATCGAGACGCCATCCGAGACCCCGATGCCAACCGCCATGCCGTCCGCGTCACCCGCGACGGTCGCGCTGGTCCCGGCGCCAATCTCGGACGGCGCCTCCGGTGGCACCGGCCCCACCGGCGTCAAGGACACCGGTGGCGGTCCGAACGGCAGCCGTGCCCCATGGAGCCCGCTCTCCAGTGCGATCGCGGCGCTCGGTTTCGACGTGCCCGACCTGCCCCCGCTCCCGCTCCTGCCGACGGTGGTGACGACGACTGGCCTCGCCGCAGCATCGATGGCCATGGGCCTGTTCGGCCGACGCCGCCGCCATGACGACGAGCCCGACCCCGATACGCTGCTCGCGGCCGAGGCCGCGGAAGGCGTCGGCGTCGCCGGCCGCTTCGCGGGCGGTCACGTCGCCGGCGCCGACGAGCCCGAGGACGCCCAGGAGGATGGACTCGATGAGCTCGAGGACGCGGCGGTCCTGGATGCCGAGGCCGGGATGCCGCGATGGCGTCGGCCATCGCTCCTGCAGGCCCGCAAGGCCGATCCGTTGCGAGCCGAACCTGTCGCCCCACGGCTCTTCTTCGATCGGGGCCTCCAGGGGACGCTGGCCGGACGCGAGCGACGGCTCGTCCGGTACACGGTCGTTCGCCTGCTCGACGCCCCTGACGAGCTCCGTGGCCGCGAGATCGGCGCCCTCGGGGAAGGCGACGAGGTCGAGCTCCTCGAACGCCGGGGCAGCTTCTGGCTCGTCGCGTGTCCGGACGGCGGTCGAGGCTGGATCCACCGGATGACGCTCGGCGCGACGGTCGGTCGGGGAGCCGGCGCCGATACCCCGTCCGCGACCCTGCCCATCGCGGCCGACAGCTGGACGATGGGCGAGGATGTCGACGACGACGTGATGGCCGCCTACCTCGACTCCCGGCAGCGCCACGACTGACCGCGTGGCGGCTCTCGGCGCAGCACGACGATGTGCTGGTGGGCGATGTTCGGGACGAAGGCGCGCGGATAGCCATACGGCCGCAGGCGGGTGCCCGCCTGATACCAGATGAGGTCGCCCTTCGGCACCAGGCCCGCGACCGAGGCGCGGGCCGCGAGATCGGCACCGGTGAACAGGTATCGACCGTCCTGGTAGGCGTCCCGGACGATGAACGTCGCATACCCGCCCGGCCGCAGGATGCGGGCCATCTCGCCGAATGCCTCGCCCATCCGCTCGAGGAACGCCGGGTAGTCGGCCGCGTTGGCCAGGTCGTCGGGCGAGTCAGTCACCATCGCGTAGTCGGTCCGCCGGTTGGCGTGCGTCTCTGCCAGCCGGCCCCCGGCCATCGTCAGTGGCAGCTGGACGTTGTACGGCGGGTCGGTGGCGATGAAGTCGACCGACGCCTCGGCCAGCGTCGGCAAGATGGCCAGCGCGTCGCCCACGCGGAGCTCACTGCCGGATGGATCGAACCCGCGCGGTCCACCTGGGTCCACCGCCCCGAGGTCCGCGATGAGGGGACCGGCGCCGTCGCGCTCGCCCGCCAGGTCCCGCACGACCTGTTCGTAGACCGCGGCCCAGCGCGGTTCCAGCTCGATCCCCAGCGCGCGGCGCGGGCCCCGGGCGATGGCCGCGCCGATCAGCGTTCCCCCGACGCCCGCGAACGGATCCAGGACAAGTTCACCGGTCCTCGTGAAGAACTCGATCAGGCGGGCCATCAGCCGCGGCGGCTTGTTGGCCCCGTGCGCCTTCCTGGCCGCGTGCCCGAGTTCCGAGGGGTAGGCCGTCGTGAGCACGGACTTCGTGAAGTAGAGCCACTCTTCCCCCGTCAGCTCGTTGAGTGTGTTGTCGGGGTGCGGAGTCGCGCGGCCATCGGTCATCGCCGCCCAGCCTAGCCGAGGCCCGACGGCGGCGCGCCTCGCCTGGACCGCGCGGCTCGCAGACCGAGCGCCGCGTCCCGAGTTGCCCCGGCGCCGTCCCGACCCGGACCGTTCTCGCAACCCCCGGACAAATTCGCCCAGAGCGCGGCCTAAGATGGCGCATGCCTGCCCGGTATACGAGCGCGCGGTACGTGGGGCGCGAGAGTGCGTTCGCGCGCCTCGCCGCCGTCCTCGACGACGCGGCCGGTGGTCGGGCCCGGGCGATGCTCCTCAGCGGCCCATCGGGCGTTGGCATCAGCCGCTTCCTGGACGAGGCGATCGGACGCATAGGCGATCTCTCGGAGCCGGTACGGGTCCTTCGCGGCGGGGCGATGCCGGCAGGCACCGATGAGCCCTACGGCCCGGTCGTGCGAGCAGTCGGGCCAGCGCTCGAGGCCCTGCCCGATGCCGAGCTCGATGCCGTCCTGGGCCCCGCGACCGCCGACCTTGCGCGGATCCTCCCGGGCATCGCGGCGCGCCTCGATGCCGCCGGCCGCTCGGCGCTCTCCCAGCATGCCGGCGCCCCGGAACGTCGCCAGGCACGCGCCCTCGAGGGCGTCCTCGGCATGCTGGGGCGGCTCGGCGAACGGCAGCCGGTCGTCCTGGTCCTCGAGGACTTGCATCGTGCTGACGCCGCCACGCGCTCGCTCGTGACCTTCCTCGCCCGGATCGCGTCCGACCAGCGGCTGGCGCTCATCGTCTCGGATCAGCCGGACATCGTGCCCCGCGACGACCCGTGGGCCAACGCACTTGCCGCCATCGCCGCCGCGCCACGCCCGCTGGAGCGGCTGGCGTTGCCGGCGCTCGATCGAGGCGAACTGGCGGCTCTCATCGAGGGCATCCAGGGAGAGCGAGCATCGGCCAGCCTGCTCCTCATCGTCGCCGAGCGCTCCGGTGGCAGCCCGCTCGTCGCCGAGGAACTCCTCGCCGCCCGCCGCGAGCTCCCCACCGCGTCGCTGACCGGCTCACTCGACGAGCTCGTGCTGAGCCGCCTCGCCGTCCGCTCGATGGAATGCCGGCGCGTGCTCCGCCTCCTCGCGCCCGCCGGCCGCCCGCTCGATCCGACACGGATCGCCATGGTCGCCGCCGAATTCGAGGTCGAAACGGACCGACCGGCCCCCCGCTCCGCCAACGTGCTGCGACGCGGCAACGGGATCCTCGACGCGGACCTGGCCTCCGGCCTCGCGGAGGGCATCGAGCACGGCTTCCTGATCGAGCGCGACGGCGCGATCGGGTTCCGCCACGAGCTCATCGGTGCGGCCGTGGAACGGGACCTGCTGCCCCTCGCGCGCACACGGCACCATGCGGCGCTCGCGTCCGGGATCGCCGACGTCCCCGCGGCTGCCGCCCGCCACTGGCTCGAGGCCCATGACGCTGCCGCCGCCCGGGACGCCGCCATCGCGGCGGCGGGGATCGCTGCCGAGCGACATGCCGCGGCCGATGAGCTCGATGCCCTCGAGCTCGCCCTGTCGCTGAGCGACCGGGGCAAGGAGCACGATCAGACGAAGATCCGATCCGAGCGCCCGGCTGCCATCCGCGCGTCCGACCGCGCCGATCTCGAGGAACGCGCGGCGATCGCCGCCTTCGCGAGCGGGCGCATCTCGCGGGCCACGGCGTTCATCGAATCGGCGATCGGCGCGCTCGATGTCCGTCGTGACCGCGTCCGGGTCGGGCTCCTGTACGACCAACTCGCGCACGTCCGGCGCGCCGCCGGCGACCCGGCCGGAGCCCGCACCGCCTCACAGCGGGCCGTGGACCTCATCCCCCGCGAGCCCAGCCCGGAACGGGCGACGGTCGTCGCGTCGCTGGCGCAGCTGTACATGGTCGATGGCATCTTCTCGGACGGGCAACGCTTGGCGCGCGAGGCGATCCGGGTCGCCCGCGCCTGCGAGCCCGTCGCCCGAGACCAGGAGATCCACGCCACGACGACCCTCGGCGTGGCGCTCGCCTGGGGCAGCGACCCAAACGCCGCGATCGAGCTCCTGCGCGATGCGGAGCGGATGGCGCGCGAGATCGACGACCCGGACGCGCTGTTCCGCATCACCGCCAACCTGACGACGGTCCTCGACCTCGTCGGCCAGCGGGCCGAGGCGGTCGACGTCGCCTATCGTGGGATCGAGGACGCCAAGCGGGCCGGCCTGGAGGCCGTGTACGGCAATTTCCTGGCCGGCAACGTCACCGAATCGCTGATCCTGCTGGGCCGCTGGTCGGAGGCTCGTCGGCTCAGCGCGCGAGCCCTCGCCTGGTTGCCGGTCGGCGTCGTCTTCCTGATGACGATCGTCCAGCTCGCGGTCATCGAGATCGAGACCGAGGCGGGGGAGCGGGCGGCGCGGCTCCTCGGCCAGACGGTGCTCGAGTTCGATGCCCTGCGCGAGCCGCAGCTCGCGGGGCCGTACTACCTGGCCGCCGCGTCCTTCGCGCTGTGGCGGGGCGACGTCGCCGATGCGAGTCGGTCCGTGGAACGGGGCTGGGCCGTCGTCCGGACGACCGAGGAGTGGGTGCTGGCGGCACGGATGGCCGCGATGGTCACGCAGGTCGACGCAGCGACCGGCGCCGAGGCGCACGAACAGCGGCAGCTGGCCCCGCTCGCGGCGGCGCGTTCCCGCACGGCCGAGGTCGTGCGGACGGCCATCGAACTGGTCGAGGCCGGCGGCGCACCGCGGACGACCGGCTCACGACGCGTGGCCGACGCCTACCTCGCGGCCGCCCGCGGGTTCCAGCGTCGCCTTGAAGGCGACGACGACCCGGCGATCTGGTCCAGGGTGGCGTCGATGTGGCAGGCGCTGTCGGCGCCCTACGAGGTCGCCCTCGCTCGCTGGCGCCAGGCCGAGGCGACCATGGCCACCGACGGCGCTCGGGCCGGTCGCTCGCGCGCTCGCAAGCCGCTGCTTGAATCCGCCCGCCTGGCCGTGGGGCTTGAGGCGCGGCCGCTGCTTCGCAACCTGCGCGAGCTAGCCGGCCGGGCACGCATCGAGCTGCCCGACGACGTCGAGCGTGTCCTGGCGGAACCGACCCCGACGGCGCCGGTGACGACGGCATCCACGCCGCCGGCGGTGGACATCGGTGTCCACGAGGGTCTGGGAAGTGACGGCCGCTCTGCGCTCGTCAGGACGATCGCCGGCGATCCGGTCCCCGGCGGACCGCGCCCGGATCCCTTCGGGCTGAGCGGGCGCGAGCGCGAGGTGCTCGTGCTGGTCGCGCAGGGTCGGACGAATCGGGAGATCGGCGAGCGACTGTTCATCAGCCAGAAGACCGTCGGCGTTCACGTCGGGAATATCCTCTCGAAGCTGGAGGTCTCGGGCCGTGTCGAGGCTGCGGCGGTGGCGATCCGATTGGGCCTGACCGACCGGCCGGAGCCGAGCGGCGTCGGGGCGCGTCGCGGTCCGTAGACACCAAAAGACCCGGAGGGAGGGTCTCCGGGTCTCCTGGATCGCCGATAACCTTTGTCCGGATGGGCCCCGGACGAAGCAGCGAAATGAGGCAGCTAGATAAGGATGTGTCCTAGCGCCACTTGACGCCAGCCGCGAGGGCCAGCGCGACCGCGACGAGCGGTCCGAAGGTGACGGCAAGCCGCCAGGCTCGCGTCGCATAGTGCTTGATCATTGGCTGGCTCCGATCTCAGTGCCTTTAGATCGATGCGCGAGGGCGACCTCCCTCCAATGCAGGGAAGGTTGACGCGAGCGTATGGCCGCCGACGGTCGGATACAACCGGGCTGATGGTACTGGTGAGGACTGGTACCCCCCCGGTCCCTGATGCGGACGTGGAAGCGGACTCCGGGGTAGATTCTGGGGACGGATGACCACGATCGGTGAGCAGCTCTGCTATTCGGACGCGTACGCCCGGACCGTCGAGGCCCGGGTGGTCGCCGTCGAATCCGGGGATACCCTCCTTGTCACGCTCGACCGGACGGTCTTCTATCCGGGCGGCGGAGGACAGCCATCCGACCGAGGGCTGCTGCTGCGCGCCGCCGATGGCCGCACGTGGACCATCCGCGGGGCCCGCAAGTCCGCCGGGGAGATCGTCCACGAACTCGAGCCCGATGCCGGCGACCCGCCGGCCGTGGGCGACACGCTCAAGGTCGACCTGGAGTGGGCGCGTCGGTTGATGCTCATGAGGACCCACACCGCGCTCCACGCGCTGTGCGGCGTCGTGTGGCGCGACTACGGCGCCCAGGTCACCGGCGGCAACATGGAGCCCGGCTCGGGCCGGATGGACTTCGAGTTCGAGCGGATGAGCGGCGACCTCGTCGACAGCATCGAGGCGACCGTCAACGCCGAGTTGGCCGCCGGGCGCGACATCCGAGTCAAGGTCCTGCCGCGTGACGAGGCGTTCGCGATCCCCGATCTCATCCGGACAAAGATCAACCTCCTCCCCGCGGGCATCGAGGAGATCCGGACCGTCGAGATCGTCGGGCTCGATCTGCAGGCCGATGGCGGCACCCATGTCGCCAACACGCGCGAGGTGGGTGGCATCCGGGTCACCGGCTACGAATCGAAGGGCCGCATCAACAAGCGCATCCGCATCGAGCTGGCCAGCCAGCCGTGATCCGTGGCCGTCAAATCGCCATTTGACGGCTCGCGGTCGCGGTCCCAGCCTTGGCGGATGGCTCGAGTCACGATCCCGACGAGAGCAGGGGGCATCTGACCGCCGGTGCGAACCACGGCGTTCGCCCTCGCCCTGTCGCTTCTCATCGTGGCTCCGACCGTGCCGCGAGCGACAGCGCGAACCCCGACCCAGATCAGGGCCGGATGTCGCGGGCCAGCCAATTCTGTCGCGATCGCGGACGATCTCCTTGCCAACCGCTACACCTTGGCCGGATACCCGACCGTGACCCTGCCCGCGAACCCGACCTGGACGGAGGACCCGCTGCACCAGGTGAACTGGCTCTTCAACTACCACTCGCTACGGTTCGTTTGGGCCCTGACGACCGCATGGGCCGACACGGGTGATCAGCGGTACCTGGACCGCGCGTCGTTTCTCCTCCACGACTGGTATCGCGACAACCCCCGGTCCTCGCCACCGTCGATCTGGTCATGGAACGACCACGGCACCGCGTGGCGAGCGATGGTCTACGTCTGTGCCGCCGAGATCCTGCCGCGGGCGACGTGGTTGACCCGAGCGCTCGCTCTTCACGGGAAGACCCTGGCCGATCCAGCGTTCTACCGGGTGGATGGCAATCACGCCCTCAACCAGAACATCGGGCTTCTGGAGCTCGGCTGCTTTCTGGGACGTAGGGACTGGATGAGCACTGCGGCGCGGCGGCTGTCGAGCCTGATCTCGCGAAGCGTCGATTCGGCCGGTGCCACGAACGAGCAGTCTGTCTTCTACGAGTTCTACAACTACGACCGCTACCGATACGCGGAGACGCGCCTGGCAGAATGCGGTCAACCGATCGGATCCGCGTTCGCTCGCGTCGACAGGATGCCGACGTTCCTCGCCCACGCCACTCTCCCTGACGGCATGTACGTGCCCCTTGGCGATGGGCAGGCCAGCAAAGCCTCCCCCATCAGTGGGACACCCGCCGAATTCGCGGCGACGCTGGGCGCCTCAGGACCGAAACCCTCGAGCACGTCCCGCGTCTACGGCGCCGGGTTCGCATTCGCTCGAACCGGCTGGGGTGAGACGCGGCCGTACGCCGACGAGACGATGTTGTCGGTGCGATTCGGACCGGCCCGCATCTTTCACGGCCACAACGACGGCTCGGCCGTGACGCTCTACGCGTACGGCGCCTCGGTCCTCCTGGATAGTGGGATGTACTCCATCAATCCGGGCCCCTACCGTCACTACTTCATCGGCAGATCGGCGCACAACGTGGTGACCGTCGATCACGCTCGCTCGACACCCAAGGCGACCAAGGTGCTGTGGAAGCGCTCGTCGTCGACCCTGTTCGAGTTGTTGATGAGTGGTCATCCATACGCCGGCGTCGCCGCCGAACGGCGGGTGACGTTCTCGCGCGGCCTCGGTTACGTCATCGTGGACGACCGCCTTGGATCGTCGACCAGCAGGACGTTCCATCAACTCTGGCACCTGCGAGAAGGCAGCGCGCCGGCACGCAGCGGTGCGCGAACCTGGACGACGAGTGACCGGTCCAATGTGCTGATGATCCAGGTGATTCCCCCGGCTTCGACGCGCATCGTGTCGGGCAGGACCTCGCCGATCCAGGGCTGGGTCTCGTATCATCGGGACAAGCGGCTCGCGGCGCCGGTCGTCGACAGCCGGCGGTCGGGTGTCAGCGCGCGCTTCCTGACGGTCCTGGTTCCGTTCGCGACAACGCGTCCTGTTGTCACCCTCTCACATCTGCGGCTGTGGTCCGGTGGCTACGACGTCGTCGTGACGATCGACGGCAGGAGCGAGCACGTGTTTGCAGCCCGGAGCACCTCTCGGATCACCCCAGTCTCGTCCTGATCGGAGGTTCCACATCGAGCTGGTAGGCCCGGGTACGGGAGCGCACCGCATCCCATGACCGATCCCGTCGCCCGGTCCGCCGAAGCCTCGCCCGACGGCTTCCGACCGGACCTCGAAGGCCTGCGAGCGTGCGCAGTCGTCCTCGTCCTGCTCTACCACGCGTCCGTCCCCGGATTCGGCGGCGGCTACGTCGGCGTCGACGTCTTCTTCGTCCTCTCGGGGTTCCTCATCACCGGTCTCCTGCTTCGCGAGGTCCGCCGAACCGGGACCGTCTCGTTGCCGGCCTTCTATGCGCGCCGTGCTCGCCGGCTTCTCCCGGCGTCGGCCCTCGTGCTCGTTGTCACGGTCGTCGCTTCGGCGCTCGTGCTGCCGACTCTCCAGATGCCGGACGTCGCGGGTGACACGACGGCCGCCGCGCTGTATGTCTCGAACATCCGCTTCGCGGCCCAGGCCACGGACTACCTGCGAGCCGACCTCGCCCCGTCGCCCCTCCTGCACTTCTGGTCGCTGGGCGTGGAGGAGCAGTTCTACCTGTTCTGGCCGGCGATCGTCCTGCTGATCGCCCGCAGCCGGGGCGACGCCGGTCGTCGGATCGGGATCGCCGCGTCGGTCATCGGGGTGGCCTCCTTCGGCCTGTCCCTCTGGCTCACGCAGGTGAATGCGCCGTGGGCGTTCTTCTCGTTGCCCACCCGAGCCTGGGAGCTGGGCATCGGAGCCGTCATCGCGGTCGGTGCGACGCGGATCGCCCGGATCCCGGAGCGGCCCGCCGCGATCGTCGCGTGGCTCGGCCTGGCCATGGTCGTCGCGTCCGGTGTCATCCTGAGCACGGCGACGCCGTTCCCTGGCACCGCCGCGCTCCTCCCCACGGTCGGGAGTGCCCTCGTGATCGCCGGCGGCTTCCGGCAGAGTGCCCTGGCCCCCGGACGCTGGCTTTCGTTGGCGATCCCTCGCTTCCTCGGCCGGATCTCCTATTCGCTGTACCTCTGGCACTGGCCCGTGCTCATCCTGCCCGCCGTCGCCCTCGACACGAAGCTGCCGTGGTGGGCCCGCGGCGGCCTCGTGCTGGTCTCGATCGGTCTCGCCGCGGCCAGCCAGCGCTGGGTCGAGGATCCGTTGCGTCACGGGCGGATGATCGGGACCCTGCCGCGGCGGAACCTCGCGATGGCAGGAGCCCTGTCGCTGACGGTCGCCACGTTCTCGTTCGGGATCGGCACCGCGGCGACCGCGGCGGTCCAGGGCCCGTCGACGACGGGTGTCGCGGCCGACGAACGGGCGCTCGCCGAGATCCTGGCCGGGCTCGCGACCGCAAGGCCGGCGGCCAGCCCAGGGCCGGGCGCCTCGTCCGGCCCGACCGCCTCGTCCGGCCCGAGCATCCCGTCCGCCGCGACCCTCCCCGCGACCGTGGATGAGGCCGTGCCGCCCGGACTCCGTCCGTCGCTGGCGGCGGCGCGGAACGACCATGCCCGGCCGTACGACGACGGCTGTCACCTCGCGCAGACCGACGTCCAGTCCGGGCCCTGCGTCTACGGCGCGACGACCAGCGACCGGACGATGGTGATCTTCGGCGACAGCCACGCGGTCAGCTGGTTCCCGGCGCTCGAGCGGATCGCCAACGAGGACGGCTGGCGCCTCGAGGTCCTGACGAAGTCCGCCTGCATGTCCGTCGACGTCCTCCAGTACAACACCAACCTCAAGCGGGTCTACCGGGAGTGCACCCAGTGGCGGAACGACACATTCGCGCGGATCGCGAAGGAGCGACCCGACGTCGTCATCGTCGCGAACAGCCTCGGCTTCCGGGTCGTGGACCAGGATGGCAACCGCCTGGTGGGCGCGGAACGCATGGCCGCCTGGCGGGAGGGGATGGCGCGGACGCTCGAGCAGCTCCGTGCCAGCGCCGCCAACGTCGTCGTCCTCGCGGACACCCCTGGATCCCGGGTCGACCCGCCGGACTGCCTCTCGCGGCATCTCGACAGCATCCTCGCCTGCTCGACGCCATTCGATCAGGCTGTCTCCGCCGATTGGCTCGCTGAGGAGCGGGCGGCCGCGGCCCGGGGTGGGGCAACGTTCGTCGATCCGACGACCTGGGTCTGCCCGTCGACGCCTTGCCCGCCGGTCCTCGGCAACTTCCTCGTCCTGCGTGACACGGGCCATCTGACGACGGAGTTCTCGGCGGCCATCGCCGGGCGGCTGCGCGACGCACTCGAGGCCGCGATCGCGGGCCCCTGACGCGGGCCAGGTAGCTCCCACGGTGTCACGAGGCCGTGCCGATCGGGACTGGCGGCGGTCACCCCCGATGTGGCACGATCGGCCGCGATGCCGGGCCTCCCTCGTCCCGTTCTGGCAAGCCCGCTGATCCGGCGCGTCGCGTGGCACATCCGCCGCGTCGGTGGCAAGCTGGATCGACGCTTCTACCTGTCCCTCGCGGAGGGGATCGTGGCGACGGTCATCATCGCCGCGATCGTCATCACTGCCCTCGAGAAGACGTGGACGTTCGAGTCGTTCTTCGACTCCTTCAACTGGGGGATCGCCACGGTCCTGGGGCAGGGCGACACGGGGTTCGTCACCTCGCCGGGCGGGCGCGTCGTGGGCTGGTTGCTCATCCTGTTCGGGGTCGCCATGCTCGGCATGATCACCGGCGCCCTCGTCGCGATGGTCATCGATTTCCTGCTGAAGGAGGGTCAAGGGTTGGGAGCGTCCGGCTACAAGGACCACATCGTCGTCTGCGGCTGGAACACGACCGCCCGCGACCTCATCGAGGAACTCCGCGGCGACGACTACAAGCACAAGGTCGTGGTCCTCGCGGACCTCGAGAAGAACCCCGCCGGTGAGGGCGTCTACTTCGTTCGCGGCGACGCGACCAGTGCCGAGGACCTCGCCCGGGCCGGCCTCGATGAGGCCTCGGCGGCGATCGTGTTTCCGACGGATGCCTCCGACGAGTCGGACATGCACTCGATCCTGACGGTCATGGCCATCAAGTCGGTGGCGCCGGCCGTTCGCACGGTGGCCGAGGTCAATAACCCGCGCCATGAACCCCATTTCCACCGGGCCGCGGCGGACGAGTTGCTGGTCACGTCCAAGGTGGCATCGCACCTGCTGGCCCGGTCGGCCCTGTATCCGGGCCTGACCGGGATCATCACGGACATCGTCTCCGGCGGTGAGGGCTCGGAGCTCTACCGGATCACGCTGCCGGACGAGTACATCGGGCTGTCCATCGATGAGGTCGCCGCCCGGCTCCGTTTGGACCATCGGGCGACCTTGCTCTCGGTCAATCGAGGCGGCCGCGCATTCGTCAACCCGGAGGCCGACTTCCGGCTCGAGCCGCACGACGACGCGGTGGTGGTGGCCGAGTCGCTCGGCACGCTCGCGCCGCTGAAGATGCACGACATGACGACGCCGTCCGGCTCCGCCTCGGTCGTGCCCAGCGCGTAGGGGCGCGCGCTCCGGCCTCGGCGTCGGGCGCTGGCGCCCGCCATCGTTCTCGCCCGACGCGAGCCGGCGACGTCAAAGGCCGGGCCCAGGTCTTCCCTGTCATGCCACGCCAAGGGCCGTCCGGGATCGCCGTCCCGGCCCGGCCTGCCGCCGCCATCCGGTCCCAGCCCCCGGACGGCGCTACAGCGCCTTGACCGCCGCCGTCAGTTGGGCCAGGCCGTCCTTCGCGTCCGCGAAGAGCATCCCGGTCTTGGGGTCGGTGTACAGCTCGTTGTCGATGCCGGCGTAGCCGCGGCCCATCGAGCGCTTGATGACGACGATGGACTTGGCGTGGTCGACGTCGAGGATCGGCATCCCGGACACGGGCGAACCGGGCCGCCGGGCGGCTGGGTTCGTCACGTCGTTGGCGCCGATCACGAGCGCCACGTCACAACGGTCGAATTCCGGGTTGATGTCGTCCATCTCCTTCAACTGGGGATAGGGGACGTTCGCCTCGGCGAGCAGCACATTCATGTGCCCTGGCATGCGCCCCGCCACCGGGTGGATGGCGTATTTCACGTCCACCCCGCGTTCCTCGAGCAGTTCGGCCAGTTCACGGACGGCGTGCTGGGCCTGGGCGACCGCGAGGCCGTAGCCCGGCACGATGATGACGGAGTGCGCGTACGCCAGCTGGATCGCGACGTCGTCGGCACCGACCTCACGGACCGTGGCACCGCCGGCCCCGGTCGGCGTCAGCGTTCCCTCGCCGCCGCCGAAGCCGCCGACCATGATGTTGATGACCGACCAATTCATGGCATCGGCCATGAGCTTGGTCAGGATGGCGCCCGAGGCGCCGACGAGCGCACCGGCGATGATGAGGACGGGGTTGTCCAGGACGAACCCGGCCATCGCCACGGCCGTGCCCGTGAACGAGTTCAGGAGGCTGATGACGACCGGCATGTCCGCGCCGCCGATCGGAAGCGTCATCGTGACGCCGAACACGAGCGCGGCGACGAGGATGATCGCCATGACCGGCACGCTCAGATTGCCGACCCACAGGAACAGCGCGCCCGCCGCGACGATCAGCGCCAGCCCGAGCGTGACGAGCTGCCCGCCGGGGACCATGACCGGCCGCGATGGCGTGATCCTGAGGCCCATGAGCTTGCCGGACGCGATGAGCGAGCCGGAGAAGGTGATGCTGCCGATGACGATGTCGAGGACCGTCGCGACGTTGACCTGGAGGTTTGGGGCCGCCCGCAGACCGAGATAGTCGTCGATGGCGATGAGCGCGGCGGCGCCGCCTCCGACCGCGTTGAACAGCGACACCAGTTGTGGCATCGCGGTCATCTTCACGGTCTTCGCGGTGTACAGGCCGGCCCCGCCACCGACGGCAAAGCCGACCACGATGATGATCCACGCCGTGGCGCTGATCCCGTCGCTGGCCGGGTCGAGCAGCTCGCGCGCCAGGATCCAGATGGCGGTCGCCGAGATCGCGACCACCATGCCGCCGGCCGAGAGCAGGTTGCCGTTCCGTGCGGTCGCCGGTGAGTTCATCCGCATGAGCCCGATGACGAACGCGGCCGCGCCTGCCAGCCAGGCGATGCGAACGAGGACTTCGATGATGCCGAGGGTGGTCACGCCCTATGCCTCCGACTCTTCGGCCGGCTTGGGCGCGACGGGCTTCTTCCGGAACATCTGGAGCATCCGGTCGGTGACCACGTACCCACCGACCACGTTCATCGACGCGAAGCCGACGGCGACGAGCGACAGGATCTGGCTCGGGAGGTCGTTTGCCTCGGCCGCGATGAGCATGCCGCCGACGAGGACGATCCCGTGGATGGAGTTGGCACCCGACATCAGGGGGGTGTGCAGGGTCGCGGGGACCTTGCTGATGACGGCGAACCCGACGAGGATCGCCAGGAAGAACACCGTCAGCGCATTGATCAGGGTCTCCACCTCGGGGGTCATGCGGCGCCTCCGGCACCGGCCGCCGGGGCCGGTTCGAGCAGCTGCTTGACGGCGTCTGACAGGATCTCGCCGCCGTGGCTGATGACGGTCGACTTCGTGACCTCGTCATCGAAGTCCAGGTTGAGCGCGCCCTCCTTGACCATGCCCAGGAGGAGCGCCGAGATGTTGCGTGCGTAGAAGGCCGACGAGCCGGCCGGCATCGAGGCCGGCAGGTTGTCCGGGGCGATGATCGTGACCCCGTTCGGTGACTCGACCGTCTCGCCCACCTTCGAGAGCTCGACGTTCCCACCCAGCGCCGATGCGGCCATGTCGATGAGCACCGAGCCTGGCTTCATCTTGCCGACGGCTTCGCTCGTCACGAGGAGCGGAGGCTTACGGCCCGGGACCTGGGCCGTCGTGATGACGACATCCATCCCGCCGATGACCTCGTTGAGCTCGGCCTGCTGGGCGGCTCGCTCCTCCGGGGTCAGCTCACGGGCGTAGCCGCCGGCGCCGGTGGCATCGATCGTCGTCTTGAGCTTCACGAACTTCGCGCCCAGCGACTCCGCCTGTTCCGCCGTTTCGGGGCGGACGTCATAGGCGTTGACGACGGCGCCGAGCCGTCTGGCCGTCCCGATCGCCTGGAGGCCGGCCACGCCGATGCCGAGGATCAGGACGTTGGCGGGCCTGGCCGTGCCGGCGGCCGTGGTCAACAGGGGGAAGTAGCGCGGGTACGCGTTGGCGGCGATGAGGACCGCCTTATAGCCACCGACGTTCGCCTGCGAGCTGAGCGCGTCCATCGTCTGCGCCCGCGAGAGCGTCCGCGGGATCGCGTCCAGGCTGATCGCGGTCACGCCCTTGTCGGCGAGGCTCTTCGCGAGCTTGGGATCGATCAGGGGCGACAGGAAGCCGATGACCGCCTGACCGGAACGCAGCTTGCCGACCTCAGCCGCCGAGGGCTTGGCGACCCTGAGGATGACGTCGGCCTCCTTGTAGAGGGCATCGGTCGCGACGATGGTCGCGCCGGCCTCGGCAAAGGTGCTGTCGGGGAAGGCTGCGCCGGTGCCGGCGCCAGTCTCGACAAGGATCTCGAGCCCGGCCGCCTTGAGCTTGCCGAGCGCTTCGGGTACCAGGGCGACGCGCCGCTCTCCGGGCGCGGTCTCCTTGGCGACACCGACCTTCATGGGCAACCACCTGACTTGGGTGACGTGCCGCGGCCGAGTCTGGTCCGCGGCGATGGGGTCACCCGCAAGGATAGCGCGTAGGCCCGATGCCCTGCGGCCCGGTCCGCGTTGCGATTGGGGTTCGGAGCGCGGAGTTGCCAGGGCGCCGGCCGGGCCGGTTGCCAGGGCGTCGGCCGCCTCGGTCAGTCCTTGGGACGGATTGGCCCTCAACATCGCCCAGGACGGCACCTAGCATTCGGGCTGGAAGCTCGTCGGCGCGCCGCCCACCATGCCGGTCCTGGCGTAGCGACCGTGGTCGACACGCAGACCGCGGCCGTGCAGACTCCGGCCATGAGCATCCCCGTCGCACGTCTGAACCACGCGGTCCTCTATGTCCGTGACGCCACGCAGGCGGCGGAGTTCTACGGGCGGGTCTTCGGTTTCGAGGTCGTCGAAAGTGCGTTCGGTGGCCGTGCGGTCTTCATGCGCTCAGCGAGCGGCGAGAACCACCACGACCTGGGCCTGTTCTCGGTCGGTCCGGACGCGACGCGCCCGCCACGCGGATCGGTGGGCCTGTACCACCTCGCATGGGAGGTCCCGACCATCGACGACCTCGCGGCGGCCGCCGCCGTCCTCGGGGCGGCCGGCGCGTTGAGTGGGGCGTCCGATCACGGCGTCTCCAAGTCGCTCTACGGCGTCGACCCCGACGGCAACGAGTTCGAGATCATGTGGCGCGTCCCGCGCGAGGCATGGGGTGAGTACGAACACCGGGGGGCCGTCATGCCGCTCGACATGGAGGCCGAGCTTCGGCGCTGGGGCGCGGAGGGTGCGGCGCGAGCCTGAACCGCCCGCCGCTCGATCCCGACACCCATCCACGCGCCGCCCGGTGGCCTCGCCCCGGGCGGTTTCGATGTCTCCGAACGGACGCTGGCCATGCAACGAACGGATGCCGCGCAGGCAACGAAGCGATATCGCCTCGGATGTGGCCCGCGCCGCCAGGCGTTGACCGCCTCCTCAGGCGGCGGCCGCGGCCGTGACCAGGGTCAGGATGTACACGTGGCCGATGGCGCCCCACACGATGGAACGGGTCCGCCACGCCAGCCAGCCGTAGACGAGGCCGCCTCCGAGCGTCGAGAAGAGCTCCAGCTCGGGCTTGCCGAGGTGGCTGAACACGAACGGGAGCGCCGCGACGACGACGCCCAGCGGTCCGATGGCGCGGACGAGGGTCAGCATCAGGAAACCGCGCAGGGCGAACTCCACCGCGGTCAGCTCGACGCCGTACGTGATCAGCAGGTCGCCGACGGGCGCGGCACTCGGCGCGTAGTACGCCCGGACGTCCGCGAGGTTCACGAAGGCCAGGACGACCGGCGTCATGACCGCGCAACCGATGAGCACCAGTCCGACGCCCAGGCGCCAGTCGCCGAGCGTCAAGCCGTACCGCGAGGGACGGTCTCGGAAGGCAAGGAGAACGACCAGGAGCGGGACGAGCCCGAACAGGACGAGCCGCTCGATGGCGTACGCACGGGTCGCCTCGGGAGCGCGCCCCAGGGCCTGGACATCGGCCGGGATGAACGTGCGCGAATAGTCGAAGAGGAGCGCGAACGTGACCACGGCGATCGCCACGGTCGCCCGGATCGGCAGCCGGAGCCCCACGACGTCGATCGTCCGCCGGTCGGCGTCGGTGGAGGTCTCGGCCGGAGTTGTCGTAAGGCGCCGCCAGGTACCGGCGATCATCGCTGTTCCGCTCCGGGCAGGCCATCGTCGGCTTCGGGCGACACGCCGGCCGAGCGTTCGCGGCCGGCGGACATCCTGGCGAGGACGACATTCGTGATCACGCCACTGGCCCCGGCGATCCCGATGAGGATCAGCACGGCCCCGAGGAGTTGCTGCAGCGCGAGGAGTTCGCCGAGGACGATCGCCGAGATGACCGCCGACGACACGGGAGTCAGCAGGAGCGCGGCGGAGGTGCGCGCGGCCGGGACCCGCCGGACGCTCGCCATTAGCAACAGGTTGGCAGTCGAGCTCGCGCCGAACGCGACGGTGAGCAACGCCACGACCGCGGCCGGGTCGGGGTCGGTCGGGATGAGCGTGGCCGGCGACCGCACCAGCTCCACGAGGATCAGGACCGGACCCCGGCCGACCAGGTTGGCGATCGTGATGAGCGTGCCATCGAGCGCGTAGCGTCGGCCCCATCGACGTGCCAGCACGATGTACAGCCCGAACAGGAGCGCGGCGCTGCCGGCCGCGGCCACGCCGGTCAGGGCGGTCGCGCTCGGTTCGACGCCCGCGAGCAGGGCGGTGCCGACGAGGGCGACCGCGAACGCTGCGATCGTCACGGGTCGGAGGCGTTCGCCCAGGATCGGCACCGCGAGCAGGGCGGCCGCCACTGCGTAGAGGGGGGCGACGAACCCGGTCACGGTCGGTCCGCTCAGGGAGACCGCGATGTTGGCCGCGGCGATGAACGCGAAGCCGCCGAGCGCAGCCAGCACCGCCAGCCGGGTAAGACTGGCGCGGTTCATCGCCTCGACGGACGGACGGGGCAGCAGGCCGGCGGCCGTCAGCGCGATGACGACCGGCAGGGCGAGCGTGCAGGCCAGGCCCGCGATCCCGAGCGGCGTGAATGAGCGGAGCGCGACCGCGGTGGCGGGATACGCTGCCCCGAACAGCGTCGCCGCGCCGGCGGCGGCGAGCACGCCCGCGCTGGCACCGTCGTTCGCCGACATCGTCCTACGCATCGCGAGAGGGTACCCTCGCGTCGATGACGACATCCTTCCCCGCCGACGACATGGAACTGACCCACATCCTGGTGGTCGCGGACATCGAGCGCTCTCGATCGTTCTACGTGGACGTCCTCGGCGCGACGCTCTTTCGCGAGTACGGCGGGACCTCGTGCGTCCTGCGGGCGTTCGGGACGTGGCTGCTGCTGGTCACCGGTGGCGGCCCCACTCCCGACAAGCCGTCCGTGACGTTCGCGCCGCCGGTCGATCCCGGCCGAGTCAGCCACTCGATGACCATCCGGGTGCCCGACGCGCGAGGCGCCCATGCCACGCTCGTCGAACGAGGCGCGATCTTCCTCGCGCCGCTCCAGGAGTCGGACTGGGAGATCCGCGGCTTCTTCCGCGACCCCGACGGCCACCTGCTGGAGATCAGCGAGGCGAAGGCCGGGTAGGTCCGGCGGCGCCGTCGGCCGCCTCGCCGACGTGATCAGCGGCTCGGATGGCGGGACTATCCTTGACCCATGGGATCGCTCCGCCGGCTGAGCGTCGTCGTGCCCGTGGTCACGGTCGCCATCATCGAGCTGGTCAGCGACGGCCTGCTCGACAGCGCCTTCCCATTCCCGCTCGATGCCGTCCTCGTGATCGTGATCGTCGCCGGCCTTGCCTGGGCGTTCTCGACGGTGGCCTTCCGGCGGATCGACCGCTTGTCGTTGGAGCTTCGCGACCGCAACGCCGACCTCGAGCGGCGCGTGGCTTCCGCCCGGGCGCTCCATCGCGTCAGCGTCGCGATCGCCGCCCTCGCGAACATCGACGAGATCCTCCAGGCGATCGTCGATCAGGCCCGCGAGCGGCTCGAGGTCGACGTTGCCGTCATGTTGACGTACCGCCCCGATGGCGAGGCGCATGTGGCCGCCGCGAGCGGGCCGGACGACGGCATCGACCGCGCCGGAGGGTTCGCGGGCACCGACATCGCCCGGTTCGTGCGGCCCGAACTGGCGATCGCGCGGCTCGAGGCGCCGCTCCAGCGTGCCGGCCAGACGATCGGGCTCCTGATGGTCGGCTCGCGGCTGGAGCGCAGCTTCGAGGTGGACGATGTCGAGATGCTCTCGTCGCTCGCCAACCAGGCGGCGATCGCGACGGAGAACGCGAGGCTGCAGGAGCGCCTCCGCGAGCTCGCCGTCGTCGCCGAGCGGGAACGCATCGCGCGCGAGATGCACGACGGCCTGGCCCAGGTGCTCGGCTATGTCAACACGAAGTCGCAGGCCGTCGAGGAGTTGCTCGTCGCCGGACGGACCGACGAGGCTCGAGGGCTGCTGGCCGAGCTCGCGGGTGCCGCCCGGTCCATCTACGTCGACGTGCGTGAGGCGATCCTCGGGCTGCGCAGCCCGGTGGTCCCGGGGGTGGGACTCGTCGCCGCCATCGAGGACTACGCGGTGCGCTTCGCCGAGGCCTCGAAGATCGCCGTTCGCGTCGAGGCGCCCGATGTCGCGCGATGGCTCGACCTCGCGCCAGACGTGGAGGCGCAGGTCTTCCGAATCGTCCAGGAGGCGTTGACGAACGTTCGCAAGCATTCTGGGGCGAGGCGAGCCAAGGTCGCCTTCCGCGTCGACGACGGCCGGCTCGAGGTCGTCATCGTCGACGACGGCCACGGGATCGCCGCGCAGGCATCGGTCGTCGATCGGCCACGGTACGGACTTGCCGCGATGCGCGAACGGGCCGACGGCATCGGGGCGACCGTCGACTGGACGAATCCGCCCGAGGGCGGCTGCCGGGTACGGCTCGACGTTCCGGCCGGAGAGCGGGTCCCGGCCCGGTCGGTTCCGGCCTGATGCGGATCGTGCTCGCCGATGACCACGCGCTCTTCCGCGACGGGATCGCGTCGTTGCTCCAGGCGTGGGGCCACCAGGTGGTGGGACTCGCGGCTGGCGGTCGCGAAGCCGTCGATCTCGTGGCCCGCCTCGCGCCAGACCTAGTCCTGATGGACGTCCGGATGCCGGGCATGTCCGGCGTGGAGGCGACCGAGGCGATCGCCGCGGTCCGACCCGAGTTGCCCATCGTCATGCTCACCGTCAGCGAGGACGAGGAGGACCTGTTCGCCGCGATCCGGGCCGGGGCGCGCGGCTATCTGCTCAAGGACCTCGAGGCCGCCCAGCTGCACACCATGATCGACGCAGTCGCCCGGGGAGAGGCGGCCATCACGCCGGCCACGGCCGCGCGGATCATCCGCCACCTGTCGACAATGGGCGCCGCCGACGATCCGACGCCCGACGCCCTGACGCCCCGCGAGCTCGACGTCCTTCGCCTCGTGACCGACGGGCGGCGGAACAAGGAGATCGCGGTCGAACTCGGGATCTCCGAGAACACGGCCAAGTACCACCTCCGCAACATCCTCGAGAAGCTCCACGCGCAGAGTCGGA
Organism: uncultured Chloroflexia bacterium; assembly: GCA_963764515.1. GTDB lineage: Bacteria > Chloroflexota > Limnocylindria > Limnocylindrales > CSP1-4 > SPCO01. The sequence continues at coordinate 187,343 of CAVXSS010000002.1, forward strand.
CCGAGGTGGCGGCACGCGCCGTGCGCGAGGGACTCGTCGAGCGGCACTGACCGCGCTGACGGGCCGGATGGCCCGGTCGGGCCTACCCATCTGAGCGATTCCAACCCATCCGGGCGGGCGTGGCGCGTTGGCGGCCGTCCGCCGATGCTCGACCCGTCTGCAGACGGAGCCGCCGCCATGGGCTATCGCATCGACATCGACCGAACGGGCTGCATCAACTGCGGCATCTGCATGGACACGTGCCCGGTCGAGGCGCTGGACATGTCACGGCCGACGGTCCCCGGGATCGAGACGGCCGGCCTGGGCAGGCCGCAGCCCTGGATGATGGAGCACCCGGTCCAGGTCGGGGAGTGCATCGGCTGCGGCATCTGCATCGGTGAATGCCCCGTCGTCGTGATGACCCTCGTCACGGAGCCGGGCGAGACGAAGCTCGCTCCCCGCCAGGGTCCGATCGAGCGGCCCGCCGTCCACGCCGCCGGTCCCGAACCGTGGCTCCCGCTGGCGTCCGTGACCCGCGAGGTCCTCAAGCGCGACCATCCATCGCCGTGGGGCGGCCTGCTGTCGTGGCTGACCGCCGATCGAACCGAGGCGTGGCAGGTCTGGCGCTCGATGAAGGAGAGCGGGCCGGTCATCGCGCAGGCGCCCTGCCAGGCGGCCTGCCCCGCTGGCACCGACGCCGGTCGATACATCGGGCTCATCGGGGCGAAGCGGTACGACGACGCGTACGCGGTCGCGGCCGAGGTCAACCCGTTCCCGTCGGTGTGCGGCTGGATCTGTACCGCCCCCTGCGAGTCCGTCTGCCGCCGGGGCGTCCTCGACGAGCCGATCGCGATCCGGACGCTCAAGCGGTTCGCCGCCGAGCACGGCCACCTCCCGCCCGTCGAACCGCCGGCCGTCCGGCGGACCGAGAAGGTCGGCATCGTGGGCGGCGGGCCGGCCGGCATGTCCGCCGCGTACTACCTCGCGCGGCTCGGCTATCCGGTGACCGTATTCGAGGCGATGCCCGTGCCAGGCGGCATGATGGCCATCGGCATCCCGTCGTATCGCCTACCCCGCGACGTCCTCCAGGCCGAGGTCGCCCGGATCGTCGGGCTGGGAGTGGACCTGCGGCTCAACGCCGCCATGGGTCGCGACTTCACCCTGGGTGATCTCGAGAAGCAGGGCTATCGAGCAGTGTTCCTCGCCACCGGCGCGTCAAAGAGCCGCAGGCTCGGGGTCCCGGGTGACGACGCTGCGGCGGTCGTGCCGGCCACGCTCTTCCTCAAGCGGGTCAACCTCGGCGAGGAGCCACGCCTGAGCGGTCCGGCGCTGATCGTCGGCGGCGGCAGCACCGCGATGGACGCCGCGAGATCGGCCTGGCGGAGCGGCGCGTCCCCGGTCACCGTCGTCTATCGGCGCGGTCGTCCCCAGATGCCGGCGCAGGTCGAGGAGATCGAGGCGGCCGAGCGCGAGGGGATCGTCGTGCGGACGGGTCTCGCACCGGTCGAGGTCGTGAGCCGTGACGGCGACGTCGTCGGACTCCGCTGCATCGGGACGCGAGCGGCGACCGGCATACCGACCGGCACGGCGACGCCGTGGGAGCCGGTCCCGGGCACGGAGCTCGAGCTCCCCGCCGCGACGATCCTCGTCGCCGTCGGCGAGGAACCCGATCCGTCCATCCTTCCCGAGGGCGCGGGCATCGAGGTCAGCGGCTTCGCGGGGATCGTCGCGGACCCGCGAACCCTCGCCACGGGACGGGCCGGCATCTTCGCCGGTGGCGACGTGGTGTCGGGGCCCAAGACGATCATCGACGCGGTCGCCTCGGGACGGCGAGCCGCCGCGTCCATCCACGAGTACCTCGCAGGCGTCCCCGATGGCGAGCGGGCCATCTTCGCCACGGTCCGCTACCCGACCGCGCCCGAGAGTCACATCGCCGTCGACCTCTCGACGCGTGCCCGGGCGCACGCGCCGCTGCCCACGATCCAGCCGGGCTCGTTCGCGGCGACCCAGGTCGGCTTCGACGAGCGAACCGCGCAGGCGGAAGCCGGCCGCTGCTTCCGATGCGACGCGCTCGGTCACGGCCCGATCGTCGATGTGGCGGCCGGGCGTGGCCCCGACGCCGTCGCCCCAGCCCCGCGTCCCACACCCGCCATCAACGACAACGCTGGAGGGGACCCGATGTCCACCGCAGGAGGCGCCCGATGACACCAGAACAGGTTTCCGGTTTCTTCGATGCCGGCGAGGCTTTCATCGAAGGAACGATCGCCGCGGCCCTCGTCGTGCTGTGGATCCTCGCCCTGGCGATGCACCTCGGTCGGCCGTACATGGTCAGAACGACCGGCAAGTTCACGCTGCGGCTCGGGGCCGACCTGTGGTGGATCATCTACATCGGGCTGCGCGACCTCATCGTCGTCCAGGTCTTCCTCGGCAGCTTCATCTTCTTCTACCCCGACGTCGTGGCCGGACAGGCCCTGCCGATCACCGGCGGTCTTGCCGCGGTGTGCGCGTTCGCCGTCCTCCTCATCAAGCTCATGCGCCCGGCCGATGCGACCGCGGCGTACCGCTGGCAGCTCCTGCTCCTCGGGCTGGGTGCGACGCTGTACGTCGTGCCGTACCTCATCGGTGTGCAGATGACCGAGCTTCACGGAAAGAACGTCGAGCGGATCGTGCCGATGCTCGTGAGCTCGCTGAACCTCGACGTCGCGCTCCCGCTGTGCTACCTGTCCGGCGCGTTGGTCGGCCTGCTTGGCCTGGTCGCCGTCGGCTACAACCTGCGCTCGACCGGTCGGCGACCGGCCGCGAACGTGACGGAGGCCGCTCGATGAATGCCGACGATCTTGCCGAAGCCCTGACCACTGGCGCATCCGGATGGCTCGTCCTGTCAGTCGCGGCGGTCCTGCCGATGCTGTGGACGTTCACCCTGGTCATGCACTTCGCTCGCCCGGCGGTCATCAGGTTCCTCCAGACCCTGACGCTCCGGTTCGGTGGCGACGTGTGGTGGCTGTCCTATGTCCTGTTCCGCGACGCGCTGCTCGTGATCACCCTGGGCTTGGGCCTGCTCTTCTTCATGCCGAACCTGTACTTCGTCGAGGGCCTGCCGATCACCGCGCCGCTCTCGGTCCTGGTCCTGTTCTGGGCGCTCATCGTCAAGATCGTCCGGGACCCCGACGAGGACCCGGCCGCCTTCCGGCTCATGAGCGCCCTCCTCGTGATCGCGTCCGTGCTGTACATCGTCCCGCAGATCTACGGGCTCGAGGCCGCCGACCAGGAGTACCTCGGTGACCTGCCGAGCGCGCTCATCAGCAGCTCCAACCTCGACGTCGCCCGCCCGCTGTTCTGGGTGAGCCTCGGGCTCTTCGGGCTCAGTGCCGCGGCGCTGTTCGTCCGGGCCGTGCTCCAGTTGAACGTGCCGGAGCCGGCTGCGCCCGAGGGTCCGGGAGAGGCCGCCTGACTGACGGACATCATGGGCTGGCAGGGCCAGCTGGTGGGTGTCGAGGCCAGATGACCGAACGGCGGATGCGACCGGTGGTCGCGCATCGGTCCGGTCTGGCCCGCCCGGAGGGATTCGAACCCCCGACCTACTGATCCGAAGTCAGTCGCTCTGATCCACTGAGCTACGGGCGGACGCCGCGGATGATACCGCGTCGAACCGAGTGGCCCCGATCGGTCGCAGCGGCTCCGGCAATAGCCACCTGGCACGTGACGTGCCTCGCTTCGTGGTGACAAATCCTTGCCAGTAGGCTATCATCGGGCCGAGCGAAGCCAGGCGAGCCCACGGCAGCGCGACGATCTGACGTCGCCGCTGCCGAGCAGGAGCTGTGATGTCGCATCGATCCCCCCACCAAATCATGATGATCTCCATGCATGGCTACGTCTCGGGCCGGGCCGAACTCGGCCGACCGGATACCGGCGGGCAGGTCGTCTACGTGCTCAAACTCTCCGAGTGCCTCGCACGGCTCGGGTACATGGTCGACGTGTACACGCGGCGGTTCGAGGAGCAGCCGGAGATCGAGGATCTCGACGAGCGCGTCCGGATCGTTCGCATCCCGAGCGGGGGTCCCGAGCTCATCCGAAAGGAATGGATGTGCGACGTTGTGCCGGAGTGGGTCGCCAATGCCGAGACGTCGATCCGGGAACGCGGGCTGTCCTATTCGGCCATCGACAGCCACTACTGGGATGCTGGACTCGCGGGCGAGGCACTCGCCAGGCGGCTCCGCGTTCCGCACATCCACACCCCTCACTCGATCGGGACGTGGAAGCGATCGAACCTCGAGGGTGACCCAGCGGCGCTGGAGCGGCAGTACAACTTTGCCCGTCGGATCCGAGCCGAGCGCGCGATCTACGGGGAGGCCGATGCCGTCATCGCCACCACTCCACAGCAGTCCGCGATCCTCGCTGGCGCCGAGTACGGCGTCGATCCAGAGAAGGTCGTCATGCTCACGCCAGGGTACGACGACGCTCGCTTCTATCCGGTCTCCGACGCCACGAGACAGGCGATCAAGCGCGGGATGGGGATCGATGGACCGCTGATCCTTGCCCTCGGGCGCATCGCCGCCAACAAGGGTTACGACCTCCTGGTCCGGGCGTTGCCGACGGTCCTGGAGCGCGTCCCCGATGCTCGACTGATGTTGGCGATCGGTTCCTCGGATCCGACCTCGGGTGAGGTCCGCCAGGTGGAGGAGCTCAAGGGGCTCGTGCTGCGTTTGGGACTTCGCGACCGCGTCCTGTTCCGTGACTACGTCCCGGACGAAGCGCTGGCCGACACGTACCGGGCAGCCGACGTCTTTGCCTTGAGCAGCCGGTACGAGCCGTTCGGCATGACGGCCGTCGAGGCCATGGCGTGCGGCACCCCGACCGTGATCACCACCGAAGGCGGCCTTTGGGAGATGGTTTCGTGGGGTTCCGAGGCCATCTACGCCGATCCGCTCGACCCACCGGTCTTCGGCCACGCGATCGTGACCGTGCTGCGGTATCCGCGGATCGCCCGCGCGCTCTCCAGGAACGGCTCCGATCGGGCACGAGCGACGTTCGCCTGGAACGGCATCGCGCAGGAAGTGGCATCGGTCATCCAGGAGGTCGGCCCTCGCGGGCATGCCGCCATGGATCGTCCTCCCCTCAGGCAAGGCTCCCTCGTCGCCGGGCTTCGGGCCGGCGAGAGGGTTCGTGGATGGGTCGGCGCCGCCTCCTCGTAACCGATCTCGACGGCACGCTCGTGGGGGACGATGCGGCGCTGGATCGGTTCCGGACCTGGGTCGCCGGTTCCCGGTCCGAGCACCGCCTGGTCTATGCCACGGGACGGCACCGCCCGTCGTTGGTCGCCTTGATGGAGGAAGCCGCACTACCGCGACCCGACGCCCTCGTCTCGGCGGTGGGGACCGAGATCCACGACGCGGAAGGACGGCCCTGGCCCGGTTGGACGGACCAATTCGCGGGCTGGCACGCGGAGCGCGTTCGGCAGATCGTGCGCGGCTTGCCATGGCTCGAGCCCCAGGTTGACGCTTGCCAATCGTGGCTCAAGGCGAGCTACACCGTCACGAGGATCGCCGATGCCGATCTGGGCCTGATTCGGCGGATGCTCCGGGATGCCGGGATCGTCGCGACCCTCACCTACAGCGGCGGCGAGAACCTCGATGTCCTGCCGGCCGCGGCAGGCAAGGGTCGCGCGGCCCGATTCCTTGCGGATGGCTGGGGCATTCCCCCGAGTGATGTGCTTGCCTTCGGCGACTCGGGGAACGATGCCGAGATGCTCAACGCCGGCTTCCGAGGGACCATCGTGGCCAACGCCCTGCCGGAGCTCCGTGACGCCGTCGGATCGGAGGTCTACCGATCGCCGGCGGCCTTCGCGGACGGGGTACTCGACGGGATCCGTCATTGGGGCGACATCGAGGTTCGCGAGGTACCGATCGCCGGCATCCGGACGGCGATCTCGTCGGGATCAGACCCAGCCCGGCCAGGGTGATCGATAGCGGTCGAACGATGATCGTGCCCGTAGGGTCAACCGGGCACGGAACAGCGTGATGGCTAGGCCGACGGGGACGGGCTGGTCGCCGATCGGGCGGGCCGCCCTTCGCGATCCTTGGTTCGGCGCACGACGAGATAGGCACGACCGTCAGTCTGCTTGACATCGATGAGCTTGGCGTCGAGGAGATCGCCGGCGCTGCGTGCGATGAGCGCCGAGATCCCGCCCGAGTCCAGGACGCGATCACCAGCCGCTGGGCGCTTTGCGAACGAGAGCACGAGTCTTCCCGATCGCCGGGCGAATCGCGGGATGGCCTCGGCCTCGAGGGACTTCTCCCGCCGAACCTGCCGGAGGTGGTCTGCGGCCGTGGTGGTCAGTTCTAGCATCCTCATCCTCGATCCTGCACCGGTCTGGCGGACCTCACGCGCCGGCGCCTCACTAATAGTAGCCTATGGGCAAGCATCATGTGCGAGCCGTCTCGCCCAGGGGCGTTCGCACACGCTCGGGTCCGCCCGCCGGATCGACGGCGCCGTGTGCCTCGCACGGTCGGCCTACACTGCGACCCGCAACCCGCTTCCGAGGGGAAAACGCTTGGTCGATAAGGAACTGGTGGACGCGATCGAGCAGATCGTGATCACCGGCGTCACGATGACGAACGCATCGCTGTCCAGGTCCCGCCAGGGGCCCGAGCTGACATTCCCGCAATGGCGTGTCCTCGTCGTCCTTGGATCGCGTCCCGACGGCTTGCCCGTGCACGAGATCTCGCGAATCGTCGAGGTGACGCTTCCCGCGACCGGACGGCAATTGCGGCGGCTCCAGCAACGCGGGTTCCTCACGCTTGAGCCCGATCGGCTCGATCGCCGCGTCACCCGCGCGCGGCTGACCGAGCCGGGCGCCGCCGTGCGTGATTCGATCATGGCGAGCCGTCGTTCGATGATCGCGGACGCGATCGCGAACACGCCCGTTGACCGGACGACCGTCCGGGCGATCTCCACGATCGCGAAGACGCTCGACCCGCGCGACGATCCACCGCCACGGCGCCGCGAGCGACCGACAGCTGCAGGTGTCGTGGGAGATCCGACCAGCGGCGCGTAGCGCGGCACCGCCCAGGAACGTCGGCCGACGACCTGGCGCCCGAGGCACAGTGCCCGATGGCATCGTAGTTGCGCGAACGTCTACTAGTTCGGTAGTGTTTGGGGACCATCACGTCACGCCAGGAGAGGAACGATCCATGACCGAGATCGCGACCCGCGCCCCCGAGACCGAGCGCGCCCTCGCAGAGAACGCCCGCTACGCCGCGACGTTCGACCGAGCGAACCTCGAGCTCGCGCCCGCCTGCAAGCTCGCGGTGCTCGCCTGCATGGACGCGCGCCTGACCGTCGAGGACGTCCTCGGCCTGCGTTCTGGCGAGGCCCACATCATCCGCAACGCCGGCGGCCTCGCGACCGACGACGCGATCCGCTCGCTGGTCATCAGCCAGCGACTCCTCGGCACCGAGGAGGTCATCGTCATCGAGCACACCGGGTGTGGGATGCTGACATTCGAGGACGGGCCCGTCGCCGACTCGATCGCCAAGGAGACCGGCACCCGCGTCGACCTGCCGTTCCACGCGTTCCCCGACCTCGAGGCGAACCTGGTCGCGCAGGTCGAGAAGATCAAGAGCCACCCGTGGATCAAGGACGTCCCGGTGACTGGCGTCGTGTACGAGGTCGAGACCGGACGCCTGCGCCGGGTGGCGTGACGGCTGACCGCCGGCCCGCGCTGGCACCCGCGGCGGGTCAGCTCAGCTCCGGCTGAGGTCACCAGCAGATGGTCCACCGGTCGACCATGCGACGAAGGTCGGGCCGTTCAGCGGTCGGATGGTCTATGGGTCAACCGATTGACGGCTGAGGTGGCCCTTTGCGACCTCAACGGACCATCCGCTTCGTCGGACGGTCGATGCATGGACCACCGGCCGGTGCGGTGATGGCGCGGCCCGTCTAGCTGAATGCCGGCAGGAGCTGGCGGTCCAGCCACTCCGCAGGTTCCTGCCGCGGGCGGATGAGCGCCGCACGTCCGGCCTGGACGACCACCTCGGCGGGGATCGGGTGCGAGAGGAACAACGGCATCGACTCGGTGAAGCCGTAGGCGCCGACATCGAGCACGGCAACCAGCTCGCCGACGTCCGGAGCCGCGAGGATGGCGTGCTGGCTGAAGACGTCGAGACCGGAACACAGCGGGCCTGCCACGGTCACCGGGCCCAGCCGCCCGGCCGCGACGGTCTCGGCGCGTCCTGACAGCACGCGGATGCGGTGCTCCTGGCCGACCAGCGCCGGCCGCAGGAGATGGTGGACGCCGCCATCGAGCACGACGACCGTCGAGCCGTCCACCGTCTTGCGATCGACCACCCGCGCGACGTAGGCGCCGGCCGACCCGACGAGGAAGCGGCCGGGCTCGAGCAGGAGGCGCGCCTCGGCGAGGAGCGGGTCGCCGGGCCAGGTGGCCACGATCTCGGTCACGCCGCGTCCGAACCGGACGAGGTCGAGCGATTCCTCGTGCGCCTCGTATGGGATCCCGAGGCCACCACCGGCATCGACCAGGCGGACGGTCGTGCCGGCAAGCGCGGCGAGTTGCCGCGCGGCCCGCACGGTCGCCGCGACGTGGTCGACCAGCGCCGCCGCATCGAGGACGTTCGAGGCGCCGAAGCAATGGAGCCCCAGGAGCTCGAGGTGCGGCGAACGGACGACGCGTCTGGCCGAGTCGACGAGGTCGGCGGCGTCCATGCCGAACTTGCCGGCCCCGTCGTCGCCGACGAGACGGACCCGCTCGAGGCGGGCGCCCTCGCTCATCGCCGCGCGAAGCATCACGGGGACGCGGCAGGCGGCGTCGGCCGCGACCGACTCCAGCCGTCGCAGCTCGCCGGGCGACTCCACGGTGATGGCGCGAACGCCGGCCGCCACCGCCTCGCGCAACTCGTCGTCGCGCTTGCCTGGGCCGGTCATGACGATCCGCGACGCGTCGATGCCGGCGCGCAGCGCGGTCGCCAGCTCACCGGCGGAGGCGACGTCGGCCCCGGTCCCGAGCTGGCCGATGTGGGCGACGACGGCCAGCGCCGGGTTCGCCTTGACCGCGTACGCGAGGTCGACCACCGGCGGGAGCACGGCCCGCAACGCGGCGACCTGGCGATGAACGACGTCGAGGTCGTAGACGTACAGCGGCGTGCCGAACCGCGTCGCCAGCTCGTCGGGGGCGAGGCCGCCGAGACGGCCCGCCCGGAGGATCTCGTTGCGAGCCGGAGGGCGGCCGCGACGAGGGCGATCGATGGCGTTCGCGGAAGGCAGGTCGCCGATCGATGGCGGTGTTCGCGTGAGACTCATCGGAGGGCGTCCTCGAGGGCGACCCGCGCGGCTGTGCCGGCGTCGCGGTCCTTGACGAGCAGCGCGACCGAGGCCGACAGGCCGTGTTGCGTGGCGAACGCGCCCGGCACGGAACGGGCGCCCGGCACGACCACGGCACCCGCCGGAACGACGAGCGGCGCATCGCTCGTGCCGGTGAGCACAAGCCCGCGGACGAGGTCGTACAAGCGCGACGTGCCGGTCAGCGTCACCCCGGCCCCGATGACCGCGCCCGTTCGAACGAGTACGCCCTCGAGGAGGGCGCTGCCCGCGCCGACGAACGCATCGTCCTCGACGATGACGGGCCGCGCCCCGGCCGGCTCGAGGACGCCACCGATCGTCACGCCGGCAGACAGGTGGACGCGCGCCCCGATCTGGGCGCACGACCCGACCAGGACGTGCGAGTCGACCATCGTGCCCTCGCCGACCCACGCGCCGATGTTGACGTACGAGGGGGGCATGACGACGACGCCCTCCGCGAGGTGGGCGCCCCGTCGGACGGCCGTGCCGCCTGGCACGATCCGCCACGGCCCGTCCGCCAGGTCGTCGCGCGGCGGGACGGCGGCGCGGTCACGGAACGTCAGTGGTCCGGCCGTCCATGACCGGGTCGTCCGGTCGGCGAAGCAGGCGAGGATGGCGGCCTTCACGTCCGGCCGGACGCGCCATCCATCGCGAGCGTCGTGGTCGGGCTCGGCGGCGCGGATGCGACCCGACTCCAAGTCCCCGAGGATCGTCCGCGGGTCCACAGCGGCTGACGTGCTCGGCTCGACGTCGGTCCCGGTCGTCATGCGACGGCCTCCCGCGCCGTCGCCGGCGCCGAGATCCGGCCGCCGCCCGACTCGAGCAGCCCGAGGGATCGGAGCGTGACGGCCATCGCCGCCCTGGCGTCCGGATCCTGCGGGAGCAGCGGCGCCCGGACCGCGTCGCTCTCGAGCAGGCCCATGAGCATGAGGGCGGCCTTCGCGGGGACCGGGTTCGGGCCGCCACGGAAGTTGCCCAGGAAGAGCGGCAGCCAGCGCTCATGTGTGCGGCGGGCCGCCTCCCAGTCGCCGGCGCGTGCCGCCGCGCAGAGCGCGACGAGCTCACCCGGGACCTGGTTCGATGCCACCGACACGACGCCATCGCCGCCCATCGCGAGGACCGGCAGGGTCCAGGCGTCGTCGCCTGCGAGGACCGCGACGTCGCGCGGCCGGTCGCGGCAGATCCGCGCGATCTGCTCGAGGTTGCCGCTGGCCTCCTTGACGGCCACCACCCGCGGATGCTCGGCGAGCCGCAGGAACGTGTCCGCGTCGACGTTCGTGCCCGTTCGGCCCGGGACGTTGTACACGACGATCGGCAGGTCGCCCTCGTCGGCGACCGCGCGGTAGTGGGCGTCGAGCATCCGGCCGTCGGGCCGGTTGTAGTAGGGCGCGACGACGAGCGCGGCGTCGGCCCCGAGCTCGGCGGCCCGGCGGGTGGCCCGGATCGTGGCCGCGGTGTCGTTCGTGCCGGTGCCGGCGACGACGCGGACGCGGGCCCGCGACGATCGCTCCCCGGCAGCCTCGACGGTCGCCGCGATGAGGCGGTCGCGCTCCGATTCACTCAGGGTGGGGGACTCGCCGGTCGTACCGCACGGGACGAGGCCATCGATGCCCGCGAGGATCTGCCAGCGGACGAGCCGGCGGAACGCCGCTTCGTCGAGCGCGCCGTCGGGCGTGAACGGGGTGACCAGGGCGGTGAAGGCGCCACGCAGCATCGGTCGGGTCGGACGAGGGGTCCGGGCCGAGGTCGTCGAAGGCGTCGAGGCGGTGCCGGTCGTTCGGGTCATCGGAGTGCTCCTTTCGAGGTCGGGATGGGTCGGTCGGGTCAGGCGGCGACGGGGTCGCGAGCGAGCAGCTCGTCGACGATGGGATCGAAGGCGTGGAGGCCGGCCGGACGAGGCGCCCGGGTGAGCCAATCGGCCGCGGCCAGGATCCCGTCCGCGTAGGCGGAGCGGTCGCGCGCGGTCAGCCGCAGCTCCACGGTCTCGCCCGGGGCATCGAAGCCGACGAGGTGCATCCCCGGCGACGAGCCGGCCCGGACCGAGACGACTTCCAGGTCGTCGGGACCATGCAGGCCGGGGTGAGCGGCGACGATCCGCCCGGCCAGGTCACGCGCGGTGCCGGACGGGCGGTCGAGCTTGGCGCGTCGGTGCCACTCGACGAGGTACGGATCGAACGCCTCGAGGCGCCCGAAGAGCGCGACCGCGGAGTCGATGAGTCGCCCGAACAGCGCGACGCCCAGACTGAAGTTCGAGGCCGCGACGGCGGCGGCATCGTGGCTCGTCAGCAGGCCCTCGACGAGCGCCCGGTCGGCTGTCCAGCCGGTCGTGGCGATGACGAACCGGCGGGTCCCGGCATCGAGCGCGCTCGAGAGGTTGGTCGCCACCGCGTCCGGTCGGGACGCCTCGACGACGAGGTCGGCGCCCGCAAGAGTCGACGGGTCATGCCGCCCGCCAGCCGGACGGCCGACGACGCGGATCGCGTCACCGCGCGCCCGGGCCGCATCGGCCACGGCTGTCCCGAGACCGCCGTCGCCGAGGATGAGGATGGTCTGCATATCGGTGATCCCTCACTTCGCTTCGCGAGGGCCGCCGGGTGGAGGTTCCAGACAACGAAAGAGCCGCGGTCACCGTCCGTGGTGCCGCGGCCCCTGGAGCCTCCGTTCCCTGGAGGCCCCGGTTCGTCGTCGACGCGCCGTCAGAGCCCCAGGGCCCGTGCCTCCCGGCAGGGCCGCCAGAGCTTCTTCTTCGACTCCTCGGAGAAGGTGCGGCGGTTCATGTGCGGAACCATACGCATAAAGCGGAAGTCATGCAACCATTTCACGAGGCCCGGTTCCGCGTCCGCCTCGCCGCACTCGTTTCGCTCGTCCGCAAGACTCCCAGTCTCAAGCTGGCGACAACGGGGCCGACAACGGCCGCGCCTCGTCCGGGATCTCCACGCAGTGACCCCGCTCGAGCGTGAAATGGATTGGAGCGACGCCCTCCAAGGCTCGTTGTGCGCTCGCAGCGCCCCAGATAGGACCCGGAGTCTTGCGACGAGGGAGAACGTCCACGGCGCCCAGGCGAGTCCCGGGTCCGCGGGGCCTCCGGACGGGTGGGGCGATGGGAGGTCACGGCATGATCGTTCGTCGGTGGTACGGCCTGGCGAAGCGGGAGATGAGCGACGCCTACCTCGCGTACTTCCGTGAGACGGGCCTCCGCGACTACCTCGCGACGCCCGGGATCCGCCGGATCGAGGTCCTCACGCGCTCCGTCGAGCAGGGCGTCGAGTGGGTGATCCTCACGAGTTGGGGATCGTGGGAAGCCATTCGTGCCTTCGCCGGCGAGCAGCCGGAGCGAGCCCGCTACTACCCGGATGACACGACCTACTTCGATGTCCTCCCGGACCTGGTCGAACACTACGAATCGGTCCTCGTGGAGTCCATGGACTAGCCGTCCGCTTGCAGGCTGGGCCCGCCGGTGGTACACATCGCCGGTGTTCCCCAGGTCCCCGAATCGGCCAGATGGCCCCCTCGACAACCTGCCTCGCCCGCTGGCTGATCGTCGGCGCTCGGGCCGCGGTCGCCGGCGGCTCCTGGCGCTCGTGACCGTCGCCATCGTCGTCGTGGCCGTCGTGGGGGCGGCCCAGATGGCCCCGTCGATCGCGTTTCCGGGCGTGGGACAGGTCGCCGGGGCGATCGGCACGCCACCCACGAGCGTCCGAAGCGGGAGTCCCGGCGTGGACGATCCACGACCCGTGCCGATCCCCGCCACGGTGCCGGACGGTGGCATGGATATCCCGCGGAATCGTGCCCAGGTCGCCCCACGGGCATCTCGCTTGACCGGCTACCGATGGCCGCTTGCGCACGCGCGCTTGACCTTGCCGTTCGGACCGACCCCCTGGGGCTCTCGCGTCGTCGACGGCGCGAAGTTCCACGATGGCGTCGACCTTGCGACCTTCTGTGGCGACCGGATCAAGGCCGCCCACGATGGCGTGGTCCTGACCGCCAGCCGACACTACGACGCGGCGATGGGCTGGGACGGCGATCTGGGGCCGTACCTGAGGCGGCTGGACAAGAAACACCTATGGGCGTCGCTGCCGATCGTGGTCGTGATCGACGACGGGAACGGCTATCGGAGCATCTACGCCCACTTCGAGCGGGTCACGGTCAAGAAGGGCGACCGGGTCACGGCCGGCAAGCTGATCGGCTACGAGGGCGCGACGGGGCGGGCGAGCGGCTGCCACCTCCACTACGGCCTGTTCAGTCCAGCCGAACCGGATCTCTTCGCGATCGACGCGGCCGTCGCCAAGCGGATGAAGCTGCCCCGCTACGAGATCGCGCGGATCGATCCGATGCTGGTCCTGCCCGCGCGGACGAAACAACCCAAGCCGACGTCGAGTCCCGATCCGAACGCGAAGCCGACCCCGACGCCGTCGCCGGAGATCGTGGGCTGAGCAGCGCTGCGCGAGTGCCGCGGATCAGCGAGGCGCGGTGAGCCGCCGGTAGCGCCGGGCGATGAGCCAGTACGCCGGGATCGACGCGAGCGCCCCCGAGACCGAGAGGACCCGGCCGTCACGACTCTCCAGCGACAGCAGCGCGTCGGCGGATGATGCGTCCGCCGGTCTGGCGTCCACCTCGGCGAGGTCGATCGAGACGAGCCCGGCCTCGGCCGGACCGAGCGTCGCGATGAGCGCCTCGGGCCGGGCGCCGGCCTCGTACTCGGCGCGGACCTCCATGTCGGACCGCCACGTGGGTTGGCGCAGCAGGACCGCCCGCCACCCATCGGCGACGCCCTGCGTCACGGTCCCCTCGCCGGGCACGGGACGGCCCGCCACCGCCTCGCCGCGAGCCCATCGGGCGGCCTGGTGGAGCAGCGCGTACTCGTCGAGATCGGCGTAGGCGGCCAATCGATCGGCGGGCGACCCCTCACCGAAGATCGCCCGGACCGATGGCTCGAAGACCTCCGCCAGATCGAGGTCGATGGCACGGACCGTCCTGTGGAAGTAGACCTGCTGGTACATGAAGCGCCGGGCCGTGAGGAACATCTCGAGCGCGCCGAGGCCAGGCTCGTACAGGGTCAGCCCGCGCTCGGAGACGAACGTGTAGCGCCGAAGCCGCTCGACGTCGACCGGCCCGACCGAAACGCCGGTGATGTAGGCGTCGCGCCGGACATAATCGAGGTTGTCGACCGTGAACACGCCCGACAGGAGCGGCTGCAGCCACCGAACCCAGCGCGGCATCGAACCGTCGACGAGCGCCGGCTTCGAGATCAGGTAGGCGACCCAGGCCGGGTCGATGGCCTCGCCGTCGGCGAATGCATCGCGCTCGGCGACCTCTCCGGGCGCCCGCCGCAGCCCCCGCAGGAGTGCGCCGAGTTCCTCCTCGATGATCCGGCCCGACAGGTCTTCGTGGGTCAGGCGCTTGCCGTCGGGTCGGCGTGGATCGGCCGGGGCCGGAAAGGCCACCAGGACCTGGTCGTCGAAGAAATGCGCGAAGGGACCGTGCCCGACGTCGTGCATCAGGCCGGCCATCCGCAGGGTCTCGACCACGAGCCCTTCGGATGGGACGGGTTCGCCGGCACGGGCCAGCTCGCCGCGGAGGCTCGGGTAGAGGGAGCGAGCCCAGAGGCCCGCCTCGTGCATGACGCCCAGGCCGTGGGTGAAGCGCGAGTGCTCGGCCGTCGGAAAGACCCAGCGGGCGCTCTGGAGCTGGCTGATCCTGCGAAGCCGCTGCATCCAGGTCGTGTCGAGGATGTCCTGCTCGGCGACGTCCTCGTCCGGAAGTCCGGTCGCGGCCGACTCGTCGCTGGTCAGCCGCTTGGTCAGCTCGACGTAGCCGTGGATCGGGTCGCTGATGAGGTTGACCGCAGCGAACTGGTGGCGCTTCACGCGCGACCCTCGTAGAGAGCGGCCGCTCGGGCGTGCGTGGCGGCCACGTCGGCGCGCAACGCGGACGGCTCGAGGACCTCGACTTCGTCGCCCCACGAGAGGATCCAGAGGCGGATCTCGATCGGCCCCGCGACGGTCGCGTGCCAGAGGAGCGAGCCGTCCGGCCGCGGCTCCGCGGTCTGGGTCGGGTGCCAGCGAGTTTCCATGACCCGCGCGGCCACGGCCGGGGTGAAGCGCAGCACGACGTTGGTCGGCTCCTGGTCCGCGATGATGTCCCAGGCCCTTCGGAGCTCGGCGGTCGTTCCGGCCGGATCGGGCGGCTCGAACGTCCGCGGGGTCAGGGCGGCCCCCACGATGCGCTCGATCTTGAAGGTCCGGATGGCGCCGCGCTCCTCGTCGAAACCCATCAGGTAGAGGGCATGCGTCTGGAGCGACGGCTCGATGAGGTACGGCCGGACGGTCGCTCGACGCGGCGACGCGCCGCCGTCGTAGTGCGCCGGCTCGTACTCGATGGTGACGACTCGCCGCTCCGCCCAGGCCTTGGTCAGCAGCCGCACGTGGTCGTTGAAGGCCGCATCGCGGGGCGCGGTCGACATGATGTCGAGCGTCCGCTCCACGTACTCGGCGAGGGCCGGGGGGAGGCCGATCGCGAGTTTCTCGAAGGCCGCGGCCAGGTCGGGGTCGTACTTGTCGGCATAGCGGACCATGAGCCGGGCCGACAGCACGACCGCCATGGCCTCGGACTGCGTGAGCTTCAATGGCGGCAGGAAGGCCTTGTCCGCCTCGATGCCCCACAACCCGCCCTCGGCCCAGACCGGCACGCCGATCTCCTCGTCGATGGCGCGCAGGTCGCGGTAGACGGTCCGCACGGACATGCCGACGCGCTCCGCGAGATCGCCCGTCCGGATCCCATCGGGGTGGGCCTGGAGGATGGCCAGCAACCTGGTCATCCGGGCCAGTCGGTCGCGCTTGGCGCTGAACCGACTCGGCGCGTCATCGACGGTCATCGGGCCGGAGGATAGACGACGAGGCTTCGATCGCGTTCGGTGGCGGTCAGGTGGACGCCGACCGTGCCGGCGATCGCCCCCGAGGCCAGCCCGGCGGCGTCGCCTCCCGCATCGCCGACGACCTGGCCGAGCTGACCGTCGAGGAACACCCAGTAGTCGAGCTGTCCTCGCCACCGGTGCAGGTCGGCGTCGCCGACGAGCCAGCGGACCTGCGGAAAGGCGGCCTCGAAGGTCACGCCATCGACCGCCACACGGCAGCGGCGCGCGCGCGCCCCTTCGATGACCTCGACGCCGCGGTCTTCGGCGGTGGCCCGGTAGCCGGGCGTCAGCGCGGTCGCGAGCACCTGGAGATCGATCGTCTCGGTGGCCACCCTGGCGGGAGCGACCCGGACCCAGTCGCGGCCCGGCTCGCGCGCCCAGGCGTCACCGTCGATGCGGGCCGCGCCCGCCTCCCCGAGCTGGCGATCAGTCGCCACATACGCGGTCCAGCGGTAGTCGGGTCCGTCCCGCGTCCCGCCGAGCTCGATCGAGCCGATCGGACGCAGGTCCACGGTCGCCTCGAGCTCCACCGACACTCGGGCCCAGGGTCCGGCGATGAGTTCCGCATCGCAGAAGGGCGGTTCCCCGGTCATCTCGGTCGGCCCGAAGCGCGACGACGTCGGCACCCTGTCACGCAGGGCGATCTCATTCGCCATGGCGGCGCCGGCGAACAGCGACGAGGTCAACAAGGTCAGCGCGACACCGATGAGCGCGCCATCCACGAACCGGCGCCGGCGCAGCGCGGCCGCGCCACGAAGCCGCCGGGCGATCCCGAGACCGCTGAACAAGCTCGTGGCCCCGAGCGCTAGGAGCCACGGATACGCGGCCTCGAGCGAGGGCAGCAGGGTCTGCGATCCGAGGGCCTGGATCTGCTCGATGACGCCGGCGATCGAGGGCACCAGGCAGAGGAGGGCGCCGATGCCCAGCCAGACGACCCCGGCGAACGCTCCGCTGTCCCTCGTCACCGGCGGCCACGCGACGCCGGCGGCCGCGATCGCGATCGGGACCGTCATCGTCAACCCGACCAGGACATCGAGCGGTCCGCCCGGCCGATAGGCGAGCAGGACCAGCCCGGCCGCCACCAACCAGCCCGCGACGAGGGCGGTGCCGACCACCCGAAGCTCGAACCTGCGGACCCGCACGCGTTCGAGTCTAGCGGTGCTCCACTCCGCAAGTACCGGGTGGCCCATGACCCTCGGGTCATCGCCGCGAATGACGGCGTGACGTGGACTTACCGGACCGCAGCGGACCGACCGACGCGGGCAAGACGGCAAGGAAGACAGAGGAACGCGGGATATGGCAGGACAGGCGCCACGAGGGTCTCGGGGACACGGGGGACCGTCTCGCCGCGACTCGTCACTGGCGGCCCCCGTGCGACCCTCCGCGCGCGCCTCTGGTCCAGGCACGGCCACGGCCCGGAAGCGGGCGAAGGACCGCCGCCCCCCGATGCAGGCCCCGCGACAGACCGTCAGGACATTGACCCGCCTTGGACTGACGCCTGAAGAAGCCGCCAACCTGACCGCGTTCATGTGCGGGATCCCCCTCGACGGAGCGCATTGGTCGCTCCGCCAGGTCAACCAGCTCCTCTTCCTGCGGGAACTCCGGCTGACCGGCCGGTTCGGTGAACGGGACGGGCGCATCGCCCAGCCCAGCTGACATTCGACTTATCCGGCAGCGACGGCGATCCCTCCTCCCGCCGCCAATGCCACCGCCCGAAGCGGCGCCGAGGCTCCGCTCCGGCCATATCTGCACCGGGTGTGCCTCCTCACACCCGGTCAGGGCCGAAGCTGTTATCGGCGCCGCTTCGGCGCCTAGGCCAACGGCTCGTGGCCGTCGCGACACAGATCGTTGTGAAGGACGTCCTACTATGCGTGCGAGATGGGCAGGTGACCGCAGAGCGCGCAGAGGGGCCCTCCTTGGCTTGGGACCGAGTATTCCTGGTCGCGATCCTGGCCGCCCTGCTTGCGGCGTGCGGGGCGATCGGTGCCCCGTCACCGGTTCCGAACGCGCAACCGACCGAAGCGGCCGCCACGAACCCGA
This sequence comes from uncultured Chloroflexia bacterium, assembly GCA_963764515.1. Taxonomy (GTDB): domain Bacteria; phylum Chloroflexota; class Limnocylindria; order Limnocylindrales; family CSP1-4; genus SPCO01. The sequence goes on from CAVXSS010000002.1 coordinate 205,629, forward strand.
CCGCCACGGCAAGCACGATCACCGCAGCGACCGAATTGCCGCGGAGCCCCAGCCCGACACCCATCATCCAGCCAGCCCCGAAGCCCACGCCAGTCCCGGTGCCACCGAAGCCGACGGGCGTGAAGTTCGGTGAGCAGCGGCGCCTGGGCAACGACCCGTCATCGACCGAGATCACCCAGACGGTGAGGTGGCAAGCGCCGCAAAGCGAGAGCGTCGAGATCAGGGTCTACGGCGTCACCAAGTGCATCGCCGAGCCAGCGAACCCGTCTCCGGACACGAGCGGGCCGTGCCTCGTCGAGCACACCCCGCTGCCAGGGTCGGTCCTCACGCTGCTCGCCACCGCTCCGGCGTCGAAAGGCCATGTCTCTTGGACGTGGACCGGGACCTTCGACTGTGAGGGCCCTGGTCCGGCGTACGACCCTCGCGGGCCGGCCTATCACGCGGTGGTGATTGCTGCCTACAGTGCGTCGGGCCACTCGATCTTTGCCATTGCGGAGCCGGGCCGATGGTCGCAACCAGGTCCCGGCGAGACCGTCTGCTGATCCAACCGGGCCACGCGGCTTAGCGGCGCCGTGCCTCGTCCCGGCTCCGCTTCGGGCGGTCTTCATGTTCGGCTGAGCGGTCCGGCTCACGCGCACGGCCGGCAGTTGGGTACCATCGGGCCCCATGAGCCGACCCGTCATCACCTTCCTGACCGACTTCGGTCCCTCCGCCCCGGCCGTCTGTCGCGGCGTCATGTTCGGCATCTGCCCGGACGCGAACATCATGGACATCAGTCACCAGGTGCCGCGCTTCTCGATCCGCGAGGGGTCGGGCACGCTGGTCTTCGCCCTGCCGTACATGCCGATCGGGATCCACGTGGCCGTCGTGGATCCGGGCGTCGGGACGGAACGTTTGCCCGTGGCGATCCGCGTCGCCCGGGGCGACGTGCTGATCGGCCCGAACAACGGGCTGATGCCGGCGGCGGCCGACGAGCTCGGGGGGATCACCGAGGTCCGGGCGATCGAGAACCGCGACCTCATGCTGCCGATCGTCTCGTCGAGCTTCCACGGACGTGACATCTTCTCGCCCGTCGCGGCGCACCTGGCGTCGGGTGCCGACTACGCGACCGTCGGGCCGACGCTGCCGACCGGATCGCTGGTCCGGCTGCCGCTGGTCAAGCCGACCATCGAGGAAGGCGTCCTGTCGTCCGTCGTGGTCCACGTCCTGATCTTCGGCAACGTCTCCTTCGCCGGCACGCCCGCCGATCTCGAGGCGGCGATCGGCCCGCTGACCCTGGGACAGCCGCTCCGCCTCGAGTTCCCGGCCCATGAAGCGGCGGGACCGGTCGTGGAACACACGGTCTGGCACGAGACGTTCGGCCGGGTGCCCCTCGGTGCGTCGCTCGTGTACGCAGACTCGGAAGGTCACCTCGCATTCGCCGACAACCAGGGAAGCGCGGCCGCACGATTGGGCCTGGCCGTGGACCGACCCGTGTGCATGCGCCTGGCCTGAAGTTGCCTCAGCGGTCGGGCCCATCGGAACCCCAGTCCGACAGCGCGGGTTTTCCTCAGATACACTCTCGCCCGTCCCGCTAGCCCGATCGGAGATCCATCATGCGCAGACCCACCCGCGTTCTGGCGATCTTGGCCCTGTCGAGCCTGATGGCCGCGTGCACCTCGGCGGGCGCGAGTCCCAGCGCCGCCCCCAGCAGCGCCGCCCCCAGCACGGAGCCGAGCGCCGCCCCGACGGCGAGTCCGACCCCCGACGCGTGCGCCACCGACAACCTGACCCTCGTGACGCCCGGCACGTTGACGATCGGCACGGACAACCCGGCCTACCCGCCGTACTTCCTCGAGAACGAGGGTGGCGCGAAGACCGACCCGTGGGAGCTCGGCGACCCGACCAATGGCACCGGCTTCGAGAGCGCCATCGGATACGCGATCGCGCAGCAGCTCGGGTTCGACGAGGCCGCGGTCACCTGGGTCGTCGTGCCGTTCACGAATTCGTTCGCACCGGGTCCGAAGACCTTCGACATCGACGTCAACCAGGTCTCATACAAGGCCGAACGGGCGCAGACCGCCGACCTGTCCGACGGGTACTACTTCGGCAACCAGTCGCTCGTAGCCCTCAAGAGCAGCCCGGTCGCGAAGGTCACCTCCGTCGCAGGCCTCAAGGACTTCGTCTTCGGTGCCCAGGTCGGCACCACGAGCTACGACGCGATCACCTCGCTCATCGCCCCGACCAAGGCCCCCCAGGTGTTCGATACCAACGACGCCGCGATCGAGGCGGTCAAGAACGGCACCATCGACGGCGTCGTCGTCGACCTGCCGACCGCCGACTTCATCACCAACGTCCAGCTTGACGACTCGACTATCGTCGGCCAGTTCGACGGAGGTACGCCCGAGTACTTCAGCGCGGTCCTGACGAAGGACAGCCCGCTCACGGCTTGCGTGAACACGGCCATCAAAGCGCTCGCCGACGCCGGCACGCTAGGCGCCCTGGCCAGCAAGTGGCTGCCGTTTCAGGACGCCGTGCCGGTCTTCGCCCCCTAGGCGACAGCCGGGAGCTCCCGGACCCCATGACGCGTGCCGGCCGTTCCCGCCTCGGCGGGGTCGACCGGCGCGCGGTTCGCTCCAGCCTCATCGCGCTGGTCAGCACGGTCGCGTTCTTCAGCGTCCTGGCCTGGGTCATCGTCAACAGCCCGGGTTGGCCGCGGGTCCAGGCCTCTTTCCTCGACGCTCGCGTCTTCGCCGACTCCCTGCCCGACCTGATCGGCGCATTCGTCGTCAATGCGCAGCTGTTCCTCAGCGCGGAGGCTCTCGTCCTCGTCTTCGGCTTGGTGCTGGCCATCCTGCGCGGCCTGCCCGGACCGGTCTTCTTCCCGGTTCGCGTCCTCGCGACGATCTACGCCGACATCTTTCGGGCCATCCCGGGCCTGCTGGTCATCTTCGTGATCGGGTTCGGCATCCCGGCGCTCGGGCTCCTTGACCCCAAGACGCCGCAGGTCTTCTACGGGATAGCTGCCCTGACCCTCGTCTACACGGCCTACGTGTCCGAGGTCTATCGCGCCGGCATCGAATCGGTGCATCCGAGCCAGGAGGCGGCCGCCCGCTCGCTCGGCCTGAGTCGCTTCCAGGCGCTGCGCCACGTCGTCGTGCCGCAGGCGGTCCGCCGTGTCATCCCGCCGTTGCTGAACGACTTCATCGGGCTGCAGAAGGACACCGTCCTCGTCTCGTCGATCGGGTTGGTCGAGATCTTCCGCGAGGCGCAGATCAAGCAGGCGGCGAACTTCAACTTCACCCCCTATCTGGCGGTCGCGCTTATCTTCATCGTCATCACGATCCCGCTGGCCAGGCTGACCGACTGGCTCGTGGCGCGTGACCGTCGCCAGGGCGCGCGGAGTGGGCTCCGATGACGGAGCCTCGGGAGCCGCTGCGGATCGAGGGTCTGCACAAGTCATTCGGTTCCCTCGAGGTCCTCCGCGGCATCGACCTCACGGTCGCGGAGGACGAGGTCGTCTGCCTCATCGGCTCGTCCGGTTCCGGCAAGTCGACACTGCTGCGGTGCATCAACCTTCTCGAATCCATCGATGCCGGGAGAATCGTTGTCGCGGGCGACGAGATCACGGCGCCGGGCGTCGATGTCGACCGCATTCGCCGGCACATCGGGATCGTCTTCCAGGCATTCAACCTGTTCCCGCACATGTCGGTCCTCGACAACATCACGCTGGCTCCGCGGCGGGTCCTCAAGGAAGGTCGCGCCCAGGCCGAGGCGGAGGCGACCGCGCTGCTCACGCGCTTCAGCCTCGAGGACAAGCGGGACGCCATCCCGGACCGGCTGTCAGGTGGTCAACAGCAGCGGGTCGCCATCGTGAGGGCCCTCGCGATGAAGCCCGACATCCTGCTCCTCGACGAGGTGACGAGCGCGCTGGACCCGGAGCTCGTGGCCGAGGTGCTGAATGTCATCCGCGGGCTGGCCGCATCGGGGATGACCATGGTCATCGCGACGCACGAGATGGGGTTCGCGCGCGACATCGCCGATCGCGTCTGCTTCCTTGATGGCGGCGTCATCCTGGAGTCCGGGCCGCCGGGCCGGATCCTTCGCGAACCCCAGGAACCTCGGACCCGCCAGTTCCTCCAGCGGATAATCGATGCGGGTCGCCTCCAGGTCTAGGTACGGCTCCGGGTCTGCCCACGGCGAGCCGCCGGTCCTCGCGCCGCGTCGACGAAGACCGAGAACAGCCGGGCGAACGCCGAAGGCGTCGACTCGGTCCGCTCCGGGTGGCATTGGACGCCGATCAGGAAGCGCCCGTCGGCGGCTTCCAGCGCCTCGACGAGGTCACCGGCGTCGCTGCTGGCGAAGGCACTCGCGAGCAGGTCCGGCGCGAGGTCGCCCGCTCGCAGAGCCTGGTGGTGGTACGAGTTCACGGTCACGACGCCGCCGCGGGCATTGGTCGGGAACAGGATCCGCGCGAGCCGACTGCCGGGCGCGAGGCGGAGCGGATGGGTCGCCGCGGGACCGACGCCGTACGCCATCCCGGCATGGGCATCGACGTGCTGGAGGAGCGTCCCACCCGAGAAGACGTTGATCGCCTGCATCCCACGGCAGATGCCCAGGATCGGCACGGCTCGAGCGTTCGCGGCGGTCCAGGCCTCGTGCTCGAACGCATCGCGCTCCGGCTCGGTCGCGACCGACCCCTGGCTCGCGCGCCCATACCGCGCGGGGTCGACGTCGGCCCCGCCGCTCAACAGGAGCCCATCCATCGAGGCGAGCGCCGCGGCCCGTTCCCGTCCGCCGGCCGCGGCCGTGAGGATGACCGGGTCGCCACCGGCCGACGCGACCGCGGCGGCGTACAGCGCGTTCTTCCGGGCGGCGAGGACCGGGTCGCTCGCCGTCGACGGATCGGCGACGGTCACGACGACCCGCGGGCTGGTTACGGCGCGTCCGTGCATCCCGGCAGGATACCGGCGCCCGGGCCCAAGGCTCCTGGCCCAGGCACGTGCCTCAGGCGGCCGGGCTGGGGCTCTCCGACGGCGGCTGTGGCGTCGGTCGCGGTGTCGGCTCGGGCGTCAGGCTCGGGAGCGCCTCGGGATCGACGGTCTCGTTCGGGATCAGCACCAGCACCCACCCGACCTCGATCCGATCCGGCTTGTACTTGCTCGAATCGGGATCAAGCGAGGGGTAGGTCGTCCGGTTCCAGTAGGCGATGCTGCGGCCATCGGTCCCGAACCGCTTCGCGATGCCGACCAGCGTGTCGCCCGTCCTGACCGTGTACGTCGCGAACGTGGGCCCCGGGGCGGGCGTCGGACGGCTGAACGATGGGGTCGGCGTCGGGCCGGCTGGTGTCGGGATGGGCGTCGGCACGACCGCGATCGTGCCGGATCCGGAGGGTGACGGGCTGAGCCGGTTGGCCGGGGTCGGGACACACGCGGTGGCCAGTGCCGTCAACAGGATCGCCGCGAGGAGCCGCCGGGCGCGCATCGTCGGGTCCATCGTGACGCATCTTGCGCCCGAGTCGTGTTGTCCGCGTCAGTCGAGACCGTGAGTCGGGGGGTCGACGGGCGTCGGGGCCTGCAGCGAGAACTCGGCAGCCAGGGCGAGACCCTCGGCCGCGGTGGCGATCCGGTCACGGCCGCCGCGCTTGGAGACGAAACAGGCGCGGTCGGCGGCGAGGAGGACCGCGGAAGCGGTCGGTCCATCGTCTGGATAGGACGCGATGCCGATCGAGGCGGTGATTCCGCGCCCGGAGGCCCTGACCGCGTGGGCTGCCCGCTCGGCCACGAGCCGCGCCCCGGCGGGGTCCGTGCCCGGCAGCAGGAACGAGAACTCGTCGCCCCCGTACCGGAAGATCTGGTCGGTCTCGCGACCGGCGCGCACCAGTTCGGATGCGATCTCGCGCAGCACCTGGTCACCGGCCTGATGGCCGAGCGAGTTGTTGACGTCCCGGAAGTCGTCGAGGTCCAGCATGATCATGCTGAACGGCGCACCCGCGTGGACGCTCCACTCGAGCCGGTCCTCGAACGTCCCGTGGTTGAGCAGGCCGGTCAGGTCGTCGGTCTGGGCACGGAGCTCAACCGCCTGGAAGACCTCCGCGTTCTGGAGGGCGATGGACACCTGCGCCGCGAAGAGCTGGACCAGCTCGAACTCGTCGTTCGAGAAGGCATTGCCCACGCCAAGGCGCTCGATCGTGAGGACACCGATGGCGCCGTCGCGACCGCGCAGCGGGACCACGATGAGGCTGCCGTCGACGGCGTCCTCGTCGCGGAACTGGTTCACGCGAGGGTCATTCCGCTCGTCCGCCACGTAGGTGGGTTCGTTGTGGTGGACGACCCAGGTCGCGATCCCGATCTCGCCCGGCTCCCATGGCGCGAGGTAGTTCGCGGCATGCACGCCGCGGGCGGTCAACGGCGTGAGGCGACCCGTCGAGGGGTCGACCACCTCGATGGCGATGTTGTCGCAGGCGATCAGCCGCAGGAGCCGCTCGGTGATGCTGTCGAGGACCGCGCGACTGTCGAGCGTCGTCAGGATGGACTCGGTGATCTGAAGCAGCTCGCGCTGGCTCTGGACCTGCCGCTCGAGAGCCGCGCTCTGCTCGCGCAGCCGCGCCGTCGTGTCGGCCGTGGCCATCGCCTGTGCCGCGAAGCTCGCATAGATCACGAGGAGGCGAAGGTCGTCGTCGGTGAACTGGTCGAGGCCCAGCTTGGACAGGACGAGGACTCCGAGCACCTGGTCGTCGAAGATCATCGGGGCGAGGAGCATCGACTCGTCGAGGTCCTCCTCGGTTCCCGGGATCGTGTCGGCACGAGGGTCGGCGGCGGCGTTGCCCAGGTTCTGGGCCAGGCCGTACTCGGCGACCCAGCCGGTGATGCCCTCACCGACCGAGACACGCAACTGGTCGAGGGTCTCGTCGACGTACTCGCCGACCTGGCCCTTCATGGCGACCGGGATGAGGTCGGTCCCTTCGATCCGGTAGACACGGACGTTGTGGTAGTCGATCAGCTGGCGCAACTCCGTCGCGATGGCCATCCCGATCTCGTGCACGCTGGACAGCCGGTTCAGGCGCGTCCCCAGCTGCTGGATCGATCCGAGTTGCGCGGCCCACGTGGCCATCCGCTCGAAGTCCTGGGCCGCGCGGATCGCGACGCTCGCCTGGGTCGCGAGGGCGGCCATCGTCTCGAGGTCGTCCTCGGTCCACGCGTGCGGGCGATCGTGATACACGATGAGGAGTCCCAGCAGTTCTGCGCCGTCGAACAGCGGCGCGGAACAGATCGTGTCGTAGCCCTCCTGGACCACGGCGGCGCGCACGCCCTCACCTCGAGGGTCATTGCGATAGTCGACGGCGAACATCGGTCGACGCGCAGCGACCGCGAGCGAGGGCAGCGAGCGGGCCGGGAACTCGCGGACGCTCCCGAGGTAGCTGGCCGACAGGCCCCGACTCACCTCGGCGACGACGCTCCCGTCCGGCCGCTGCAGGAACACGGCGGCGCGATCGGCTTCGAACAGGACCATCGCGTGATCGACCAGACCGGACAGGATCCGCTCGAGGTCGAGCCGGCTGCCGATGTCGCGCGCGACCCGATGAAGGGCCTCGGCGCGATGCAGCTGGCGGGCGACTTCCTCCCGGCGTCGGGCGACCGAGACGATCGTGCCGATGGCGTTGGCCACGACCGACGCCACGTCCGCATCGCGCTCCCCGATCACCGCCGAGGCATCGGCGACGAGGTGGAGGACTCCCCACGGCCCGCCGATGGCAGGGATCGCCACCGCCGACTCGGGTCGTTCACCGGACAGGATGGCCAGCGGCCTGCCGACCTCGTCCGGGCCTGTCGAGGCACGACCGCGGCCCGATCGCCCGGGATCGCTGGCATCCGTGGAATCGGCGAGCGCCGCCCCGAGCACGCCGAACGACCGAGGGCGGTCGACGAGCCGTTGCGGAACGGCCGAGGGCGCGCGCGCGGCGGCACGCGGTATCAGGCGATCGTCACGCAGCTCCCAGATCGCGACCAGGTGCAGGTCGTAGGCGTTTCGCACGAGGTTGACGGCGCGAGCCAGGTCGTCGTCCAGGTCGTCCGGCTCGGCGGCCAGTCGCGTCACCGCATCGATGAGCGCGAAGTCGATCGCCGATCGATCCGGTTCGAGCGGCTCGGTGGCAGGACGGGCCGTGCCATCGGATGGTCGGCGGTCCGCCGGCCACCCCTGCAGGTGGCCGCCACGACGGCCCGCCGGTCCGGGGATGGCTGTGGCCCCGACCGAGTCGGTCGGCCCGGATTCGGCTGCCGCAAGGAAGCGCTGCAGGTCGCCCAGGCGGTATCGACGGTCGCCGCGTGGGTTGATCCGGTAGTAGCGCAATCGACCGGCGTCGCTCCATGACCGGACCGTGTTCGGATGCACCCCCAGCAGGCGCGCGGCCTTGGTGACGGTCAGGGTGGCATCGATCGGGCGCGGAGGAAGGACGGTAGTCAAGGCTCATCTGGAGGAAATGTGAACTCGGTTGGGCCGAGCCTACCAAGCTCACAGTTCTTGCCAATAGTCCGATGGTCCCGTTCGTGCCGTGCCGCTCGTGCGGGCGCACCGCCAGGAACCGGACCACGTCCTTCAGGCCCGGCGACCACCCGTGATCCGGACATATGCCAACGTGATCGCGGTCACGACGATGCCGATGGCCAGCACGGCGAGGATCGCGAACGCGGGGTCGCCGACCAACCCGGGCCCCTGGCCGGAACTGCGCGGATCGCCGCCGGCGGCCGGGGTGGGCGAGGCGCCGACAACGGTGCCGACCGCGGCCAGCGACCACAGGGTGGACGCGACGACGGCCACCAGGACGCGCTCCGGGGGACTCACGAGCTCGTGGCCGGGTCGGCTCACAGGACCGCCTGCATCAGGGCCCAGGCCAGCGCCAGGCTGACCAGGACGAGCCCAGCGGCCAGACAGACGGCCGCCACCAAGGGTCGGCGAGAGCCCGATCCGGCGAGGATGCGCATCGCCTCGTCCCGCTCGAGCGTGGTCAGGACCAGCGGGCGCCCCAGGCCCGCGGTCATCCGCGGAACGCCGCCAGGGCCGCTGGTCGGCACGCCCAGCACCATCGCGTGCTCGACCGACGACACCTGCTCAACGAGCAGCCGGACGGGCGTCGAGGGGACGGTCCCAGTGGGCAGGCGATCGGCGGCGTCGGCGGCCGTCCCGATCGATTGGCGCGGGATGACGACGAGTCCCGCGTCGAGGGCATCCGCGTCGATGGCGATCGCGTCGAGGCCGTCGCGAACCGAGAACGGGACCGCCTCGCGCCGATCCTCGACCGCGCGCCAGGCCCGCCCGTCGCGCAGCTGCAGACGGCTCCGCCGCAGCACGAGCGGCCGGTGGGCGTCGTCCTCGAACTCGTCTTCGGCATCGATCCTCCCGGCCACCCGCACGTATCGAGCGGGCCCCGGGATCATCGCGATGGCATCGGCGACGCTGACCGACGGGGTCGTTGAGAGCAAGCGACCCACCCGGAAGCGCGGCCCGAACGAGCTCAGGACGACCCATCCCGCGGCCAGCGCGATCAGCCCGGCGACCAGGAGGATCAGGGGGGTCACGGCGGCGATGATAGCGCCGGACACAGAAGGGCCCGAAGGAACCTACCCGACACGTGGGCGTTGATGCGATCGCCACCGTTAGTGTCGCTCGGCCCCTCCGGGCTGCCTTCAACGGTACGGCGGCGGCGGCACAAGGCGCAAGGGCCCTGTCCACCGAATCCACCGCGCGCCGGCGGGTTATCCACCGGCTGTCCACACGACCGGCAGGCCGCAGACCGCCGCCACCACGGACCGGCGCTCCGAAGAAGCCTCAGCCGGCCGTCCGCCCGGTCGACGGGTCGAGCGCGTTCAGCTGGCCCGCGTACCCGGTCAGGACGAGCCGACCGGCCACCATCTCGGCCCCGACGACCACGTCGGAATGGGCGACTCGCCAGGCGACGGTGCCGTTCGGTTCGATCGCGAATGTCTCGAGCTCGGCCTGGACGATGACGTGCGCGAGCCGTGGCGAGCCGATCAGGGCGATGATCGGCGTCCCGGACCGATGTTCCCAGACCGCCTCCCCGGTCGGAACATCCAGCCCGAAGGTGTGGAAACCGTAGCTCACGACAAGCAGGCCCGCGCTGTCGAGATGGACGGCGCGTGGCTCATCGCTGATCGTCGAAGCGAAGCGTGCCGTCCAGGCACCGCGCGGTCCCTCGAGATGAAGCTCGGCGCGGCACAGCGGCTCCGGATCGTCCACGACTCGCGTCCCGAGCTCGACCAGCCGGCCGCCCACCTCTGACAGGGCGAACACCGCGGAACCCTGCCCGCTCCCGCCCCATCGCCAGCGCGCTCGAAGGCCACCCGGGTAGGTGATGGTCGCGTTGCGCGGCTCGGCGCTCACGCGTTGGGGGCGGCCTCGGCCTTGAGTGCGTCGCCGGCACGCTCCTCCGCGATCGGCGCGACCGTGGCATCGGTCAGAACGCGTAGCGTTCCGGGCGGGACCGGAAAGACGGCGGTCGGCAGACCGGCGGCGGCCCATACGAGCGGGAATCGACCGAGGGCAGGATCCATGATGACCCGCACCTTGCGGGCGTGGCCGATGGGCGGGATCCCGCCGATGACGAAGCCGGTCAACTCGTTGGCCTCGCGAGCCGTGGCCCGCCGGATGTCTGCCTCGCCACTGACAGCGGCGAGCCGGGCGATGTCCACCCGGTCGGGCCCCGATACGAGTGCCACGATGGCTTGGAGCCCGTCGTCGGTCGGCGCCACGAAGACGAGCGACTTGACGATCTGGCCCAGCTCCGCACCGACCGCGCCCGCCGCTTCCTGGGCCGTATGGGTCGACTCGTCGAAGACCGTGACCTCCAGGGCGACGCCCTTGCGGGCGGCGGCATCGATGACGCGCCGAACGGCAGGATGATCGACGGGGTCGGGCACGGCGCGGAGTCTAGCATCGGTGGACGGACGCACGACCGGACGCCCGCATTGGGCCGGTCCGGGTAGCATCGACGATCATGCAGGCGATCGTGCTGGCCGATGGCGACGTCGCGCCGCGCGCCCGGATCGACGAGGCATGGCCCGGTTGGGCCGACCCGTCGGCGCTCGTCATCGCCGCCGACGGGGGTGCTCGCCACGCGGAGCCGCTGGGCCTTCGGGCGTCGATCTGGGTCGGCGACGGCGATTCCGTGTCCCCCGCCCAGCTCGAGCGTCTCGCTGCGGACGGCGCCGACATCCGGCGGGTGGCCGCGGCCAAGGACGAATCCGACACCGAGCTCGCCCTCCTGGCGGCGATCGAGCGCGGCGCCGACGACATCGTCATCCTCGGCGCGCTGGGTGGCGCTCGCGTCGATCACGCCCTGGCCAACGTCGGCCTGCTCGCCCACCCGGCCCTGGCCGGTCGAGGTGCGCGATTGCTCGACGCCTCGGCGAGGATCTCCTTCCTTCGCGCTCCGACGCCGGATGGATCCCCGATCGAACGGGCCCTGCCCGGGCGCGTCGGCGACCTGGTGAGCCTTCTGCCGACAGGGGACGGCGTGGAGGGGGTCACGACGCGCGGACTCACCTTCCCGTTGACCGACGAGCCGCTGCCCGCAGGCCCGGCCCGGGGACTCTCGAACGTTCGGCGGGACGCCGATGCAGCGGTGACCGTCCGGCGCGGGATGCTGCTCATCGTCGAGTCGCCTGCTACGCTCCCGCGATGAGCATCCCCGACGTCGGCGAGCTCGCGCCCGAGATCGCCCTCCCCGACGAGACCGGCACCATCCACCGACTCGCCGACCAGCACGGGCGGTGGACCATCCTCTACTTCTACCCGAAGGACGACACGCCCGGCTGCACCGTCGAGGCGTGTGAGTTCCGCGACGCGAACGAGACGATCCACGAACGCGGCGCCGATGTCTGGGGCATCAGCCCCCAGGGCGCTCCGAGCAAGAAGGCGTTCCGCGAGAAGTTCGACCTGCCATTCACGCTCCTCGCCGACGAGGCCCACGCGGCCGCCGAGGCGTACGGGTCGTGGGTCGAGAAGCAGAAGTACGGCAAGACGTACATGGGCACGGCACGGACGACCTTCCTGATCGACCCGGTCGGCCGCATCGCGAAGACCTGGCCGAAGGTCCAGCCCGAAGGACACGCCGCCGACGTGCTCGCGGCGCTCGATGCCCTCCAGGCGGCGCGGGCGGGGTGAACGAGCGGGGCGCGAAAGAGGCTTCGCTCGTGGGGGGAGACGAGCGAAGCCTCGGCCGGAAGGTTACCGCCGGCCCGGACCCCGTGCAAGGCGCTGTCGCACGCGATCCGGACGCGCCGGATCCCGGGGCAGCAGAGGGTCCCGGTCCTCACGACTGGCGGCCGGCGAGGTTCATGGTCATCGCGGCCCACCCCGACGACGCCGAATTCGGCCCGGCCGGGACGGCGGCCCGATGGATCGCTGCCGGTTCCGAGGGCTGGCTGGTGTGCTGCACCAGCGGCGACCAGGGCGGCGAGGACCCGGACGCCGACCCACTCGACCTCTCGGCGCTGCGCGAAACGGAACAGCGGGCGGCAGCCGCGATCATCGGGTACGCGGGGGTGTCCTTCCTCCATCAGCCAGATGGAGCGCTGGCGAACGATCTCGCGCTCCGGGAGTTGCTGGTCCGCGAGATCCGGACCTTCCGCCCCGACGCGGTGCTGGCGACCGATCCCGAAGCCATCTTCTATCGCGACGGCGGGGTCAACCACACGGACCACCGGGCTGCCGGTATCGCGGCGGTCGACGCCGTGTATCCGGCGGCGCGCAACCCGATGGCGTTCCCGTGGCTCGCTCGCGACGGGCTGGCTTCGCACCGGGTGAGGCGCCTGTACCTGTTCTGGTCGAACCAGCCGACGGTCTGGGTTGATGTCACGGCGACGCTCGACCTGAAGCTCGCCGCGCTTGCCGCCCACGCTAGCCAGATCCACGATGCCGCCGGTCTCGCGGAGCGGATCCGGGCCTGGGCGGCCGAGGAGGGTGCGGCTATCGGCGCGGCCGCGGCCGAGGCCCTCCGCGTGGTGGTCATCGACGACGACGAGGACGAAGGACCCGGCTGACGCGAACCAGCCGACGCGACGGGGTCAGGCGCCTTCGAGCAGCAGCGGGCGGATCCGACCCCAGTCGTTCCAAAGGTCTGCGAGACCATCTGCGCGGCGACCGAGGAGCGCGATCAAGTCGGACAGGCTGAGGTCGCCGGCGGTGGCGGCCAGGTGCTCGTCGGCGGCGACCGTCAGGTCGCTGAACAGGGCGGCCATCTCTGCCTCGGTCGGCCACTGACGGATCCGCATCGGGTCGAGACCGGCGTAGCCCATCGCCATCGACAGGACCCGCTGCGTGGGGATGCGCTCATCGACGAACCCACCGAGCCCATCGAACCGGTGGCCCAGCGAGGCCAGCGCCTGGGCGATGTCGCGGTCCTGGACGAGCGTGAACGAGCCCCAGAACGGATGATCGGCAGGGAACTCCAGGGAGCCAGCCTCGATGCTCACCGCGACGATCGCGTCGACCAGTTGGGTCAAGGTCGTCTGCCATCGGCCGCGGGCGGCCGGGTCATCGCCGGCCAGCCTCGCGACCAGGGCGGCCAGCGCCGACTCGTCGGCGCGCAGCAGGCGGAAGATCGTCGGCGTCCCGCCGGCCGTCAAGGCGACGGCCAACGGCTCGTCCTCGTCGATCGCGCCGGTCGGTCGCTCGCTCCAGGGCGCTTGCGGCAGCGGCTCGGCGGTACCGACCGATACCCGCTCGTCGCATTCGGCGAGGGCCTGGCGGGCGACGAGGCACGCGGCCTCCGCGGCCTCGGCGGCGATCCGGGCGGCGTCCATCTCCAGGGTCAGGTGCTCGAGACCTGCGCCGATCGCCGCCGCCGCGCCACGCTCGCGCTTCGCGGTGATGGCCGCGGTCCGGGCAGCATTGTTGACGTCGTTGATCTCGACGAGCCAGTCGCGGGCCGCCGCCTCGGCATCCTCGGTGGATTCGGATCCGTTGTAGGCCGACCGGAACCGGGCCTGCGCCGCCTCCTTCTCGCGGCGGACGGCCTGCGGGTCGGCGATCGCCGCGGCGGCATCGGCGGCGGCGAGGTGTGCGTCGTACGTGCGCTGGGTAACCCGCAGGGCCTCGGCCGCCTCATTCGCCCGGCCGCGGGCGCCGACCGCGAAGCCGCACCGCTCGGCCGCGAGCCGGCGCTCGGTGGCGCAGGCGTCGATCGGGTCGTCGGCCGAACCGGCGGATGCACCGCCTCCTGATGCGTCGACGGGTGTGCCACCCGATGCGTCGGCGGATGTGGCACCCGATGACGGCTCGCCGGCATCGCCTCTGCCGTCCGTTGCGGACCAGCGCAGGAACAGCGCCGCGTCGCTCCCGGGTGGTCGCTCCGATCCACCCGACGGCATGACTCGCGCCACTGTCGTCGGGACGAGGACTCGCGTGCTCACGTGCAGTGCAGCCAGCATCGGATCGTCGCCACCATCGACCGAGATGCCCACCAGGTCTGCCGGTCCGGCCGCGCCACGCGGGTCCACCAGCCGGAACGCAGGCTCCATCGTCCGCCCCGGGGTCGGTCCATTGAGTGCGGGATCATGACCGTTGTCGTCCACCTCGGCATCGGACCGAACGACCGTTCGACGATCGACCCCGATCGCGGGTATCGGCTGGTCGTCCAGGCGGCGGTCGGCGGGGCCGCCGCGGGCCGGTTCCGGGCCCTCGGCGAAGAACGCGTCGTCGGACAACGTGGCGGACCGCCGGTGGGGGATCGCGTCCGGCGCGACGATCACCCGGACCTCATGCGGGGCCGGCGGGCGGGCGCGCAAGACCTCGAGCAGGGCAGCGCCAGCTCCGACGCCCAAGACCAGCCCGACGGCGAGGAAGGCGAATTCAGTGGCGGTCACGTTATCCGCATCGGTCGGATCTGACCCCTTCGGACGACGAGGTGCCCCGGCGCAGCGTAGCTGCGAGTGCTGCGAGCGTCAAATCAACGAGGCCGCGATCCGATGATGCGACGCGGTCCGAATCTGGCTTTTGCAGGCGTCGAGACCCGGATGGTAGATTCGGGTCACCGGCAGCCTGCCGGTTTCAGCCTGCGCCTCGGACCCCAAGACCACGGAAAGGCACGACCCCCGCTTGGTCATCGAGCAGCCCCAGGAATTCCTCGTCCAGCCCGTCGACGCCTCCTGGCTCCAGTGCAACATCGAGTGCCAGGAAGCGTGCCCGGTCGGGACGAATTGCCGCGGCTACCTGAACCTCGCCGCCGAGGGGCGGTTCGAGGAGGGCTACCTCCTGTCGCGCGAGCCGAACCCCGTCGCGGCCATGTGCTCCTACGTGTGCTCGGCGCCCTGCGAGCGGGCCTGTCGCCGCGGCGACATCGATCGCCCGCTGGCGATCCGGGCGATGAAGCAATTCCTCGTCGAGTGGCACGAGGCGTCGGGCATCCCGGACGTGATGCCCGACATCACGCCGCGGTCGGAGCGTGTCGCGGTCATCGGGGCCGGACCGGCCGGCCTGTCGGTCGCCCGGGAGCTTGCGACCAAGGGCTACCAGGTGACGGTCTTCGACAGCCTCCCCTACGGCGGCGGCACGATGCTCATCGGCGTCCCGGCGTTCCGATTGCCCCGGGAGGCCATCGAGATGGACGTGCGACTCGTCGAGCGCCTGGGCGTGCGCTTCGTGTTCGACACGAAGATCGGGACCGACATCACGTTCGACCAGCTCCAACGCGACTTCGATTCGATCGCCATCACCGCGGGCGCGATGGACGCCGTCGCCCTGGACATCCCCGGCGCCGACCTCGAGGGCGTCGACTACGGGGTCGACTTCATGAAGAAGGCGAACCTGGGCCAGCCGCTGGAGGTCGGCACGGACGTCGTCGTCATCGGCGGCGGCTATACCGCGATGGACTGCTCTCGGACGAGCCTGCGCCACGGCGCCGAGCGCGTCTCGATCGTCTATCGGCGGACACGCTCGGAACTGGTGGTCGACGAGGAGGAGCTGGGCGAGACCGAGCGCGAGGGCGTCCGGATGGAGTTCCTCGCGAGCCCCATCGAGATCCTCGGCGAGGACGGCAAGGTGTCGGGCGTCCGGTTCATCCGCAACCGCCTCGGCGAGCCCGATGCCTCCGGCCGGCGGTCGCCCGTGCCGATCGAGGGCTCCGAGTTCGTCATCCCGGCCCGGACCGTCATCCCGGCGGTCTCGCAGGCGGCGGACCTCACGTTCCTGCCGGTCGAGGCAAAGTTCGAGATCAACCGCGGCCGGGTCAAGGTGGACCCCGCGACCTACGCGTCGAACGCCAAGGGCGTCTTCGCCTGCGGCGATTTCGTGACCGGCCCGACCACGCTCATCGAGGCGGCCGGCCACGGCAAGAAGTGCGCCTACGCGATCGATCGGTACCTGTCCGGTCGGACCGACGTCACCGTCGACGCGAACGTCAAGATCACCAGCTCGTGGCGCCACGACATGCCGGACTTCTACGACGTCCTGCCTCGCCAGCACATCCCGATGGTGCCGCTGACCGCGCGCATGCCCTCGACCGACCCGGTCGTCAACTTCAACACGCCGGTGGAGCTGGGCTACGACGCGATGGGTGCGGTCGCCGAGTCGACCCGTTGCCTGATGTGCAACTACAACATCTGGTTCGACCCCTTCCGCTGCGTCCTGTGCGGGGCCTGTGCGGACGTCTGTCCCGAGGGCGTCATCCACATGATCGATGTCAACCAGTTGAAGTCCGAAGGTCTCCTGCCCGAACTCGAGGAGGCCTACGGTTGGGACCAGGGCGGCGCCATGGTGCTCGACGAGGAGCGTTGCATCCGCTGCGCGCTGTGCGTCAAGCGTTGCCCGTTCGACGCCATTACGATGGAGCGGTTCGAGCTGCAGGAGGTCTCGACGGACGGTCGGCTCTACAAGGAGTCGTACCGCGACGCGCAACTCGCCGGTAAGCCCGGCGTGGCAGGAGGAGCCCGGTGAGTTTCCTCGAGCGGGTGGATCACGCCATCCGCCGGAGCCCCGTCTGGCGATCGCTGTTCCGCCAGCCATACCCCAACGACGAGCGCTCCCGGGCGTACGCCGTGATGAACAACGTCTTCCTGCACATCCACCCGGTGCGCGTCCGACAGCACGCGGTCAAGTTCGCCTACACGTTCTGCCTGGGTGGGTTGAGCTTCTTCCTGTTCCTCGTCCTGACCGTGACCGGCGTCTACCTGATGTTCTTCTACGTGCCGTCCGCGACCCTCGCGTACACGAACATCCTCGACATCCAGAGCCAGGTGACCTTCGGGCTGCTGACCCGCAACATCCATCGGTGGGCGGCGCACCTCATGGTCTTCTTCGTCTTCCTGCACATGATGCGGGTCTTCTACCACGGGGCCTACAAGCCGCCGCGCGAGTTCAACTGGGTCGTCGGGGTGGTCCTGCTGTTCCTGACGATCATGCTGAGCTTCACCGGCTACCTGCTGCCGTGGGACCAGATCGCGTTCTGGGCCATCACGATCGGGACGAACATGGGCGGCTACGCACCGGTCCTGAACTTCCCGGTGTCGCGGATCCTGCTGGGCGGTCTGGAGGTCGGGCAGAACACCCT
The DNA here is from genome assembly GCA_963764515.1 of uncultured Chloroflexia bacterium. Classification (GTDB taxonomy): domain Bacteria; phylum Chloroflexota; class Limnocylindria; order Limnocylindrales; family CSP1-4; genus SPCO01. The sequence goes on from CAVXSS010000002.1 coordinate 223,174, forward strand.
GTTGAGATTCTATGTGGGTCATGTCGTCTTCCTGCCGCTCATTGCCGCCGTGTTTCTGGCCGTCCATTTCTGGAGGATCCGGAAGGATGGGGGGATCTCAGGCCCCCTATGAGCAGCTGTGAGTGACGTGAAGGCGCCGCCGGAGCGGCGGGAGGTGCTGCCGGTCGATCCGACGAGGCGCACCGAGATCGACAAGCAGCGCGTGCCGATGTCCGCGCGGCCCTATCGGCTGCTCGCGCTCGTCAAGCAGGATGCCGTCGTCCGCGTCCAGAAGGAGCCGGACGACACGGTCATGACCTGGCCGCATCTGCTCACCATCGAGTTCCTCGCGGCCGGGGTGATGAGCATCTTCCTGCTGATGATGGGCCTGTTCATCAACGCGCCCCTGGAGGAGCTCGCCAACGGGAACGTGACACCCGCGGTCGCCAAGGCGCCGTGGTACTTCCTCGGGCTCCAGGAGCTGCTGGCGTACTTCCACCCGACGGTCGCGGGCGTCCTCGTCCCGGGGTTCGTCCTCGTCGGCGCCGCCCTGATCCCGTACATCGACCGGGGCAACATCCTCTCGGTCCGTCCGTCGGAGCGCAAGACCGCGGTCATCCTCTTCACGATGTTCTGCTGCCTGGGTCTCATCCTGACCTTCGTCGGCATCTTCTTCCGCGGGCCCGGCTACACGTTCGTCATCCCGTTCGTGACGGCCCCCGGCGTCTACTTCGCCCTGTGATGGCCCACCGAGGATCCCCCGACCGATGAGCAACTACCAGGTCGAACCGATCGACAAGCCCGCGGCCCTCACCAACGAGGCGATCAAGGCGCTGCGCCGCGCGCAGGTCCAGGGACTGTCGCGTCGCCAGCTCATCCGGAACGCGCTCGGGGCCGGCATCGGCTTGTGGCTCCTCGAGGTGACGGCCGGCACGATCGGCTTCGCCTGGCCGAACCTGAGCGGCGGCTTCGGAGCGCCGATCGAGATCGGAGACCTCGAGACGATCAAGCTCCAGAACTCGTCACTGCCGATCGATCAGGGGTTCCCCGCCTACTACCCGGAGGCACGGGCGTTCGTCATGCTCATCGACCCCGGGCAGCAACGCTTCCTGCCCGGTGAGGACCAGAGCGGCGACGGGACGGCATTGAACGTCCGCGCGCTCTACCAGCGCTGCCCGCACCTGGGCTGCAAGCCCAACCCGTGTCTCAAGAACTTCTGGTTCGAATGTCCGTGTCATGGGTCGCGCTACGACCGCCTCGGTATCAAGGCCGATGGTGCCCAGTTCGGCCCGGCGCCGCGCAGCATGGACCGCTTCTCGATCACCGTGAGCGGTGACGGAAAGCTGACGATCAATACCGGCAAGATCACGCTCGGCCCGCTGCCAGTCGCCCTCGGCCAGCCCGGCCTGATCCCGCCCCGCACCCCGACCGGCTGCATCTGACCCGTGGCCCGACCCGACTGCCGAGGAGATCGATGACCGACACGCCCGAAGGCGAGCCCGAGCAGCGTCTGCCCGCGACCCGTCCGTCGGCCGAGCCGGCCCCGGTCGAGCGCTTCAGCGCGCCGCCGGCCGCACGCAGCCTCGAGCTGACGCCCGAGCGCGCCGCCCAGATCGTCCGCCAGTCGTCGAACGCGCGATGGATCGGCTTCCTCGCCGTCATCGTCGTCATCCTGTTCACGGCCATCTACTGGTTCTACGAGCTCGGCGCGCCGCTCGGCATCTCCCAGGCCCGCCTGACGCAGGAGACCGACGCGCAGCAGGTGACCGCCGTCGAACGCGGCTACAACGTCTTCGAGGCCAACTGCGCGCGCTGCCACGGCGTGAACGGCGAGGGTGGCATCGGGCCGGTGCTGAACCGCCAGGACAAGCTGTTCGCCCATCTCAACGCGGCCTACATCCGGACCGTGCTGGCCACCGGCGGTCGCTACGTGTGCGGCAACCCGGATTCGCTGATGCCGGTGTGGTCAAACCAGGCGACCCCACCGGGTCCGCTCAACTACCGACAGATCGACGAGCTCGTCGCGTTCCTCCGGGCGACCAACGACAAGACCTACACCGTGCGTGACGCGGAACTAGGCACGCCCAAGGTCGATCCGTTGACCGGCAAGGTCCGGACGTTCACCGGCTGGCGTGACCCGAACTACAAACCCGCCCCGGGCGCCACGCCCTATCCCGCGTGCTGGACGAAGGAGTTCGAGACGCCCTCGGCCGCGCCGTCTGGGTCCGCGGGGGGCTCGGCCGCGCCGTCCGGCTCGGCTGGCGCGTCGGCAGCTCCGTCGGCGTCGGCCGGCGCGGCGGTGGTCAGCATCGTCGCCCAGGGCATCGCGTTCACGACGCCCGCGGTGACGGTCGCGGCCGGCACGCCCTTCACCCTCGAGTTCGACAACCAGGATGCATCGACACCGCACAACGTCCAGATCAAGGATCCCTCGGGCGCCCAGGTGTTCATCACGGACACGTTCCCGGGCGTCGAGAAGCGGACCTTCCAGGTCCCGGCCCTCACAGCCGGAACGTATGCCTTCGCGTGCACCATTCACCCAAACATGACCGGGACCCTGACGGTCCAGTAGCAGGCCCGGTCGGCTCGGACCGACTGGCGAGGATGGAGGACGATGGCCCAACGGGCGCTCACAGCCGGGATGACGGTCCCGCGACGGCGGGCGATGTTCGGCTTGCTCGACGCAGACGGCTGGGGCTGGGCATCGGTGAAGGCCCTGATCTGGATCACGCTGATCATCCTGATGCTGGGCTATGTCCCTGACCGCGCCTATTACCTGACCGTCGGCCGGACCGTGGACCTGGGCGTGATGGCGTGGTCGCCGGTCAACCTGTGCCCACCGACGAACAAGTCGCTGCCGTGCCCGGCCCCGGTCGGTGCGCTCGTTCCGTGGGATGAGTCGCCCGCGGCGCTTGCCCTGCCACAGGCGCGGACCAAGGGTTCGGTCGTCCAGGTCGGCACGAGGCTGCTCTACATCGGCGGTTCCGATGGCAAGGCCGCCCAGTCGACGGTCTTCGTGGCGGCGACCGTCGGGACCGGGAATTTCGACAAATGGACCGATGGGCCGGCGCTGCCCGCGCCCCGGACCGACGCCGCCGTGGCGTTCGTCGCAGGCAGCATCTACGTCATGGGTGGCCTTGGTGCTGACGGCGCGCCGACGACGACGACCTATGTCCTCACCCCGGACGGCACGACCGGCGAACTGGGAGCGTGGAAGGAAGCCCCCAAGGCGCTCGCGCTGCCCGAGGCCCGCTCCGGCGCAGCCGCGACCGCGACGGCCGACGGCCTGCTCCTCATCGGGGGATCCAACGCGGACGGCCCGGTGAACACGACCTGGAAATCCACGTTCGACACCAGCGGCGCCCTCGGGGCCTGGGCGCCCGAGCAGCCGATGGCAGCTGCGCAGACCCGGGCGACCGCGGGGGTCGTCGGCGACTTCGTGTGGATCTTCGGAGGCGAGGACGCGAAGGGTCCGGTCGCGACGGTCCAGCGCGGGTCGTTCGGGAAGGCCGCGGCCGAGGGCCTGCCCAAGAATCCCAATGAAGGAAAGGTCTTCGCGTGGGCGACCAACGATTCGGCCGATCTGCCGGGCCCGCGCACCGGCGCAGCGGCCTGGACCGTCAACGGCGCGCTGTACGTGGCCGGTGGCAGCGACGGGTCCAGCGCCCGGACAGAGGTCTACTGGGCAGTGCCGACGAACGACGGCGACATCCCCGAATGGAAGCACCTCGACGTCAGCGACCTCCCGAAGGCGCTGACCGGTGGCGCGCCGGTCGTGAGTGGCCCGAACGCGATCGTCGTCGGCGGCTCGACTCCCGCCGGCGTGGCCAACTCGAGCTTCCGCGCCAACATCGCGCCGCAGGCGCCGTTCTTCCGGCTCGGTCTCGTGGGGGCAACGGTCCCCGGCCTGACGATCGGCGGCGAGATCGGCCAGCAGCTCGGGTACCTCAACGCCGCCAATGCCGGCGTGCTCGATTTCGTGATCCTGATCTTCGTGGGCTGGGCGTTCGCCCACAAGGAACAGTCACGGGCCCTGGTCGCACGAGTGCTGCGCCGCCGATAGTCGCGGCCGATCCCCGTGGCCGATTCCCGCCGCCGCGGGTCGGCGAGTGGCAGGCACTCTGACCTCAGCCGGGAAGCTGTCCCTCACCGGGTTCGGGCGTGCCCGAGCGGGTCGGCAGACCGGCTTTGGCCCACGCGTCCATGCCGCCGGCGACGTTCGCGACGTCCGTCCGGCCGCTCCGCAGCAGGAATCCGGTCACGGCCGCGGATCGGCTGCCCATGTGGCAGATGACCAGGACGGGCCGATCCGTGGGGACTTCCCCGACCCGTGACTGGAACGTCGAGATCGGGATGTGCAGCACGCCCGGCGCCCGCACCGCCACGAACTCGCTGGGCTCACGGACGTCCAGCATCACCGGCCGGTCGGGGTCGTCGCGGAGTCGTCGGTCGGCCTCGGTCACGTCGACGGTGGGCACGCTTCCGGGCAAGCTCATGAGGCGCTCCTGTGCAGGGCGGGTGGGCCGAGCGTGGGTCCGCGCGGGTGCGCGGCGAGGTCCGCGAGCCGGCGATCGACGTCGGCGACGAGGACCACCAGGTCGAGTCCTGCGCGTCGTGGATCGCCCAGGCATCCCTCGTCGAGCAACCGACGCGCGCCGGTCAGGTTCTTGACGATCCCGGCGGGATTGCCGCGAACGCCGTGAACGTATGCGGCGGCCAACTTGATGAGTCCCTGGAGGAATGCTCGTTCGCCGGGATCGTCGGTGCCCATCCAGGCCGGTTCGAGCAACTCATGGGCCTCGAAGAAATCGCCTCGCTCGTAGGCGTTGAGTCCCCGGGCGAGTGCGGCCGCGCGCGCCTCGCTCGGAAGCGGCCGGAACGCCTTCGCGCGGCCATCCGAGCCGACGACGGTCATCCGCTCGGCCATCACGTCAGCTCGCTCAGCGGCTGCCGACCGCTGAAGCCGGTGTCGATGGGGTGCCAGAACTCGACCGTCTCCTCACCACGTCGCCAACACAGCCAGACCTGTCGCCCATTGACCAGGGCGGGGAAATCGACGAGCCCGTCACCGATGTCGCGCAGGGTGATGCCCATCGTCTCGATTCGGGCGACGCCGGCGGCCATCTGGTCGACGAGGCCCTGCATCCGTAGACGCGTCAGGCGCAGCTCGTCGGCGGCGACCGCGGTCTCGGCCGTGCTGGTCGGCCCCGGCTGCTCGCCGGCAGGATCGTCGGCGGGATCCTCGCTCGCGAGCTCCGGCGACCGCCGGGCGAGGACCTCGTCCCGGAGACGGATCAACTCGGCGCGCTGCGCGGCCAGCGTCTCCAGGATCCCATCGAGTTCCGGGACGGCGGCGTTCGCGTCGTCGATATCGTAGAAGCGGGTCACGGGACGGCGATTCTAGCCCGACTCGTCGCGTACCATCATGGCGGACCAGTCCCGTCCGACCGTGAAGAGGAGGCAGCATGCGTCGGGTCTTTCTGTGGGCCGCCCGGAACCGGTGGCTGAAAGAGCGACTGCCGCGGTTCGGGTTCATGCGTCGTGCGGTCCGCCGGTTCATGCCCGGGGAGACGATGGACGACGCCCTGGCGGCGGCGGCGCCGTTGCAGGCCGCCGGCATCGGCACGATGTACACGCGCCTGGGCGAGAACCTCGAGAGCGTCGGGGAAGCCGATGAGGTCGCGGCCCACTACACGACCCTGATCGACCGCATCAAGGCGGCAGGCATCGATGGCACGATCTCCGTGAAGCCGACCCAGCTCGGCCTCGATCACGATGTCGACACCTGCCTCGGCCACCTCGAGCGGCTGGCGGCCTACGCCGCCGCCAACGGGTCGTATCTCTGGATCGACATGGAGGGCAGCGCCTATACCGAGGCGACGGTCTCGATCTACGAGCGGCTGCACGCGACCCAGCCGATGACCGGGGTCTGCCTCCAGGCGTATCTCCGGAGGACGGCCGCCGACATCGAGCGACTGTTCCCCCTCGACCCCGCCATCCGCCTGGTCAAGGGCGCCTACGATGAGCCGGCCTCGATCGCCTATCGCAGCAAACGCGAAGTCGACTCGAACTTCGCGGCACTCGCCGTCCGTTTCCTGCTCGACGGCCGGGGGCGGCCCACTCGCCTTGCCCTCGGGACCCACGACGTGACCCTCATCGAGCAGATCGCGGCGAGCGTCGCGCCGGCGGGCATCACGCGGACCGACTTCTCCATCCCGATGCTCTACGGCATCCGGACGGACGAACAGTTCCGGTTGGCGAAGGAGGGCTACAAGGTGGAGGCCCTCATCGCCTACGGCGAGCACTGGTACCCGTGGTACATGCGCCGTCTCGCCGAGCGCCCGGCCAACGTCATGTTCGCGATCCGCTCGCTGCTGCCGTAGGCACGAGGCGGACGATGTCCACCGTGTCCTCCGGCCGGCTCGCCGCCCGGATGAGCACCATCGGGACCGAGAGCGCCTTCGAGGTCACGGCGCGAGCTCGCGCGCTCGAGGCCCAGGGCCGCTCGATCGTCCACCTCCAGGTCGGCGAGCCGGACTTCGACACCCCGGCCAACGTGCGCGCCGCGGCGAAGCGTGCCCTGGACGAGGGGGCGACGCACTACGCGCCCTTCGCGGGGATCCCGGCGTTGCGCGAGGCGATCGCCGCGGATGTCACCGCCCGCAAGGGGTTTGCGGCCGATCCCTCCCAGGTGTTCGTGACCGTCGGCGGAAAGGGCGTGATGCTTTACGCGATCCTGGGGCTCATCGATCCGGGGGACGAGGTCATCGTTCCCGACCCCGGTTACCCGATCTACCAGTCGCTCACCCGGTTCGTCGGAGCCGCGCCCGTGCCCATCCCGATCCGGATGGGCCACGACTTCCGCATCGACCTCGACGAGCTGGCGTCGCTCATCACGCCGCGCACGCGGATGCTGGTCATCAACTCCCCGGCCAACCCCACGGGCGGCGTGTTGACGCAGGACGACCTCGAGCGGATCGCGGAGCTGGCCATGCGCCACGACCTCTGGGTGCTCGCCGACGAGATCTACGCGCGGATCCTGTACGACGGCGCCGAGCACGTGTCGATCGCGTCACTCCCCGGGATGGCCGAGCGGACGATCGTGCTCGACGGGTTCTCGAAGACCTACGCGATGACCGGCTGGCGCCTCGGGTACGCGGTGGTGCCGCCCTCGCTCATCGAGACCTACGGCCAGCTCATCATCTACACGGTCAGTTGCGCGCCGACGTTCGTGCAGGTGGGGGCCGTCGAGGCGCTCACCGGACCGCAGGACGATGTCGATGCGATGGTGGTCGAATTCGGGGCCCGCCGCGACCTCATCGTCGCCGGTCTCAACGACATCGCGGGCATCCGCTGCGCGACGCCGGTCGGGGCCTTCTACGTGTTCCCCGAGGTCTCGGGGACCGGCCTCGACGGCGCGACCCTGGCTGAGCGCCTGCTCCACGAGGCCGGCGTGTGCGTGCTGGCCGGGAAGGGTTTCGGGGGTGTCGGCACCGACCACGTCCGGATCAGCTACGCGACCTCGCGCGAGAACCTGACCGAGGCGGTGTCGCGGATCCAGGCCTTCGTCGATGGCCTCGGCCGCGCCTGATCGGGGTGCCCGGCCGCGGGTCTTCGTCTCGCGGCTCATCCCCGAGGAGGGTCTGGCCGCGATCCGCGAAGCCTGCGACGCGGACGTCTGGACCGACGAGCTGCCACCGAGCCGGGCCGAACTGCTGCGTCACGTCCGGGGCCGGGACGGGCTGCTGACGCTGCTGACCGATCGGATCGATGACGAGGTGCTCGACGTCGCCGGGCCGGGCCTCAAGGTCGTCTCGAACTTTGCCGTGGGCTACGACAACATCGATATGGCCGCGTGCACGCGGCGCGGGGTGCTCGTCGGGAACACGCCGGGTGTGCTGACCGAGACGACCGCCGATCTCGCCTGGGCGCTGATGCTCGCGGCGATGCGCCGCCTGCCTGAAGGCGACCGATACGTCCGTGCCGGCGACTGGCGGACCTGGGGCCCGCAGCTCCTGCTCGGCGGCGACATCCACGGGGCGACCCTCGGGATCGTCGGGTTCGGGCGGATCGGACAGGCGGTGGCGCGAAGGGCGGCCGGCTTCGGCATGACCGTCCTCTACAGCACGCGGACCGCGGCGCCCGCGGCGGTCGAGGCGGCGCTCGGTGCCCGACGGGTGGATCTCGACGAGTTGCTCGCCGTGAGCGACGTCGTATCGCTCCATTGCCCGCTGGTGCCGGAGACCCGTGGCCTGATCGATGCGGCTGCGCTGGCCCGGATGAAGCCCACGGCCGTGCTGGTCAACACGTCCCGTGGCCCGGTCATCGTCCAGCCGGCGCTGGCGGACGCGCTGCGGACCGGTGTGATCGCCGCGGCCGCGCTCGACGTCACCGACCCTGAGCCGATGGCGCCCGACGACCCGCTGCTCTCGCTCGACAACTGCCTGGTCGTGCCGCACATCGCATCCGCGTCGCGAGCGACGCGCGGGAAGATGGCCTCGATGGCAGCGGCGAACCTCATCGCGGGCGTTCGCGGCGAGCCGCTGCCGAACCAGGTCCAGCCGCCGGCCGGTTGACGCGGGATCGGCGAGCCTACGAGGGAGCCCGAGCGGGTACGCTTTCCGATGGGCCGGTAGCTCAGTGGTCAGAGCAGGGGACTTTTAATCCCTGGGTCGTGGGTTCGAATCCCACCCGGCTCGCCAGTTCCTCACGGGCTTGGTCGTCCCACCCGGCACGCGCTTGCCGCCATGCGCGAAGATATCGACCATGCGGATCCGCCGGGGCCTCCTCTTCACGGGGTTGTTCCTGATCCCCGTCGGGGGCCTCACGCTCCTGGTCCGGGGCGGCTCCCTGGACGCCGACGCGCTGCGCGACGCGTGGCGGCTCTGGCCCCTGGTCCTCGTGGGCCTCGGGCTCGCGATCCTCTTCGGGCGGACCAGGGGAGCCGCACTGGGGACGGCCATCGCCGCGCTCGCCATCGGAACCATCGTCGGCGCCGGGCTTGCGTCTGGGTCATTGGTCGGGTTCGGTGTCTGCAGCGATACGAACGCCGACCTGCATACGCTCGACCAGAGCGGCACGTTCGATGGGCCGGCGACTGTCCGGATGGACCTGCGATGTGGGACGCTCGACCTGACGACCGAACCCGGCGCCGGATGGCACTTCCGGTCGAGCTACGCCGGGCCGCCGCCGATCGTCGCTGCCGATGCGGCGCGGCTCGGACTCAGGGTCCCCGGCGACGCTGTCCGCCGGCAGTCGTGGACGGTTCGCCTGGCGCCCGACAAGGTCGGGGACGTCGAGCTGACCATCAACGCCGCCAACGGCACGATGCGACTGGACGGGGCCAGCCTCACCCGGCTCGGTGTCCAGGCGAACGCGAGCGATATCGCCGTAGCCGCCGGGGCAGCGAAGGTCGCCCGACTGGACATCTCCGTCAACGCCGGCCGCGCCCGCGTCGCACTGGGAGACGGGTCGATCGTCGGCGACCTCTCGGTCAACGCGGGTGCCATCGACCTCTGCGTCCCCCCGAATGCCGCCTTGCGGATCACGACCAACGAGCAGTTGACCTTCGCGACGAATCTCGGCGACCGCGGCCTCACGCAGAACGGGACGACGTGGGAGCGGGCCGGTACCGGCTCAGCGGGGCTCGTCGACCTGTCCATCGACGGCAATGCCGCCGCGCTGAATCTCGATCCGACCGGAGGGTGCGAGTGAACCCCGCATACGTGTCGTGACGCCCGCACGCCGCGGATCGTTCATCGGGGCGGTCTGGCTCATCGGGTTGGGGGTCGTCCTCCTGGTCCAGCAGACCACCGGCTGGTCGTGGAGCCAGGCCTGGCCGCTGTGGGTGATCCTGGGCGGCGTCGCCACGTTCTTCAGCACGTTGACCAGGTGGCGACCCGGCATCGCCGGCATCTGGTCGTTCACGTGGCCGGTCGCGTGGATCGTCGTGGGGATCCTGTTGCTGCTCAGCACGACCGGTCAGCTGGGGCAGGGGCCTGGCGAGCTGATCTCGGAGTACTGGCCGTGGGTGGCGGTCGCTCTGGGCATCTGGTTCCTGGTCGGGGCCTTCCTGCCATGGGGCCACGGCGCGACCGAGACCCTGGTGCTGCCGCTCGGCGGCGCCACCGGCGCCGACGTCCGGATCAGGTTCGGAGCCGGTGAACTGACCTCGCACGCGGCCGCAACCGGCAACCTGGTCGACGGCGAATTCGAGGGCGGGGTCACGCACCGCGAGCACGGAACGGGCAGTGTCGAGCTCTCGCAGGACACCACCTACGGGCTGCCGTGGCTCGATCGGCGGTCTCGCTGGGACGTCGGCTTCACTGCCGAAGTCCCGCTGGACCTCCGCGTCGAGGCGGGCGCGAGCCGCACGACTCTGGACCTGCACGACCTTCGGGTCCGCAGCCTCCAGCTTCAGACCGGGGCAAGCGAGACCCGGGTCAGGTTGCCGCGCTCGGCCGGTGTGACGACCGTCCGCGCGGAATCGGGTGCGGCGTCGCTCACGTTCGAGATCCCGGCCGGCGTCGCTGCGAGGATCCGCAACCGGATGGCGCTCGGCAGCACCCAGATCGACGAAGCACGGTTCCCGCGGGTCGGCGACATCTACCAGTCGCTCGATTACGGCACAGCCGAGAACCGGATCGACATGGACATCCAGGGCGGCGTCGGCTCGCTGCGAGTGGTCGGCGGCGCGTAGGGCGACGTCCGGCGCGAAGATTCGTTCCTCCCGCCCTCGAACTCCGCCAGATCGCCATGGGGGTGGCACGTAGGCGGGCTACACGGGCCGCCATCGGCGGAACGCAGCCGTTCGTCCGATCAATTCGTGCGTGGAGGCGGGCATCGGCGGCCGCAGGAATGGCAATTCCGCGCCGACAGGTCCGCCGAACGGCCATCGGGATGGCGGTCTGGCGGAGAGGGTTCGACCGACAGCCAGACACGAACCACGCTTTGCCGTAACCAGGTTGCCGCCCGAGTGAGTGTCACCGGTTCGCAACGGAGTTGCCCGAACAGGTCGCGACCGACCCCGAACCGCATCCGAAGCGGTCCCCCCGTGGGAGCGACCGCCACCTCACCGATTTGTAGCCTTCCGACAAGCCCAGACGTGCCATGGGCGCATTCCGGAGGTTCGGATGGACAGCGGAGATACCGCGTGGATGCTGGCGTCCACTGCGCTGGTCATGATCATGTTGCCCGGCCTGGCCCTGTTCTACGGCGGCCTGGTCCGGCGCAAGAACGTCCTCTCGACGATCATGCACAGCTTCTTCGGACTCGCCCTCGTCAGCGTCGTCTGGGTCGTGATCGGGTTCAGCCTCGCGTTCGGACCTGACGTCGGGGGCCTCGGCCTGATCGGCGGCCTCGACTACATCGGCTTCAACAACGTCGGCCTCCAGCCGAGCACGGTGTACGCCGTCACGATCCCGTTCCTGCTGTTCGCGGCGTTCCAGATGATGTTCGCGGCCATCACCCCCGCGCTCATCACGGGCGCCTTCGCGGAACGCAAGCGGTTCGGCGCCTTCGTGCTGTTCACGATCCTCTGGTCGGTCCTCGTGTACTCGCCGATCGCCCACTGGGTCTGGTCGAGCGATGGCTGGCTGTTCAAGGCCGGGGCGCTCGACTTCGCCGGCGGCACGGTCGTCCACATCAGCTCGGGCGTCTCGGCGCTCATCGTGGCCATCCTGATCGGCCGTCGAGCCGTCAACGGCGAGAGCATGGAGCCGCACGACGTGCCGATGACCGTCCTCGGCGCGGGCCTCCTGTGGTTCGGCTGGTTCGGTTTCAACGCCGGCTCCGCCCTGAGCGCCGGCGGCCTCGCGGCGAGTGCCTTCGTCGTGACCAACACTGCCGCGGCCGCGGCCACGATCACGTGGGTCCTCGCGAGCTACCTCCACAAGGGCAAGGTCAGCGTCATCGGGGCCGCCTGCGGTGCGGTGGCCGGCCTCGTCGCGATCACCCCCGCGTCCGGCTTCGTGACGGCCGGCGGCGCCCTGGTCATCGGTCTCGCGGCCGGCGGCCTGTGCTACAGCGCCACGTTGCTGCGAGCCCGGATCAAGGTCGACGACGCGCTCGACGTCTTCGCCGTCCATGGCGTCGGTGGCATGTTCGGGGCGGTCGCCACCGGCGTCTTCGCGACGTCCGCCGTCCAGAGCTTCAAGGGCCTGATCGACGGCAACCCGAGCCAGGTGCTGACCCAGCTCCTGGCCGTCGGCGCGACGATCGGGTACGCCGTCCTGGCCACCTTCGCCATCGTCAAGTTCGTGGACGTGATCCTCGGGATCCGCGTCCCGTCGACCCAGGAAGAGGCCGGCCTCGACATGGCCGTTCACGGGGAGGCGGCCTACCAGCCATAAGCCCAGGTGGGCGCCAGCCGACCCGTCAGCAGGGTCCGCCGGTCGCCCTCCCGCCAGCGCATCGACAGCGACCGGCCACCACCGACTCCTCTCGGCGGCGACCGGTCGCTCCACCCTCTCCGGAGACCAGGCCATGGCCACGACCCGTCGGGACCGACCCCGTCGCCGCCACTCGCTCGACCCGGGCGCACCGCTCTACGACGCGCGCTTCGAGCACGATGCGTGTGGCGTCGGGTTCGTCGCGGACGCGGGCGGCCGGTCGCGGGATCGCGTGCTGCCCCTGGCCCTTGCCGGCCTGGCTGCGCTCGGTCATCGGGGCGCGTTCGGGGCCGATGGCGAATCGAGTGATGGCGCGGGCGTCTCCCTCCCGCTGGACCGATCGCTGCTGACACTCCTCGCCGGCGATCTCGCGGCGGCGCAGCCCGCGATCGTGTCGGTCTTCCTGCCGAGCGCGCGCAACGCCGAGCGTCGTGGCCGCCGCCTGGTCGAGGCTGTCTTCGCGGACGCCGGCCTGAGTGTCGCCCGATGGCGCGCCGTGCCGTTCGATGCCACGGCCCTCGGCGCGGCCGCCGCAGCCTCACGTCCCGGGTTCGCGCAAGCGATCGTGGCTCGACCGGTCGACGAAGCCGGACGCCCTGCCAGCGACGACGCCTTCGAGCGCCGCCTGGTCGTGGCCCGACGCCGGCTCGAGACCGCCGTCCGCGAGGGCTCACGCTCGCTCGAAGCGCTGTCCGTCCCGTCGGCCTCATGCCGCACGGTCGTCTACAAGGGCCTCGTGACTGGCGCCCGGCTCCCGAGGCTGTTCCCGGATCTGCGCGCGCCGCTATCGGTCGGGTACGCGGTCTTCCACCAGCGCTATGCGACCAACACCCACCCGGTGTGGGGTCTCGCCCAGCCGTTCCGCCTCATCGCCCACAACGGGGAGATCAACACGGTCCGCGGCAACCGTGAGCAGGTCCGCGGCCGTACTCGCGATACCGGTGGGAAGGCGATCGCGGCCGAGCTCCTGGCAGCCGGGCCACTGCTGTCGCCCGACGGCTCCGATTCGCTCTCGCTCGACGAGGCGCTCGAGGTGCTGATAGCGACCGGCTGGGACCTGACGCCGGCCCTCCTCGCGGCGATCCCCGAGGCGATGTCGCTCCGTCGCTCGCCGCATCCGCACGTCGCGACACTGCGCCGTCGGACCGCCGGGTTCCTGGCGCCCTGGGACGGCCCGGCGGCCATCGTCTTTTCGGACGGGGTCCGGGTCGGGGCGATGGTCGATCGGAACGGGTTGCGACCCGCGTCGTTCGCGGTCACGCGGGACCGGCTGGTTGCGGTCGCCTCGGAAGCGGGTGCGGTCCCGTTCGCGGCCGCGGACACGATCCGGCGCGGGCGACTGGCCCCGGGCGAGGTGCTGCTGGTCGAACCGGGCCGTCGCGCGATCCTCGAGGACACCGACGCGAAGACCCGTGCGCTCCGGGCGCTGCCCATCCACGATGCGCCCCGGCCGATCCACGAGGACCGTTCAGAGGCCGCCGCCGCGACGCTTGCCCACGAATCGGTGCCGCTCGACGTGCAGCTCCGGTACCTCGCGGGACTCGACGCGGAACGGGCCCGGCTCGACATCAAGACGATGGCCCTGGAGGCCCACGAGCCCTTGTGGAGCATGGGCGACGACACGCCGACCCCCGGCCGCGGCCGCCTGGACCGGCCGATCGCCGACCACCTGCGACAGGCGTTCGCGCAGGTCACGAACCCGGCGATCGATCCCGAGCGAGAGCGGATCGTCATGGACCTTCGGGTGGAGCTCGGCCGCCGGCCGGCCCTGCTGGGTGGTCCCCCGCGCGGCCCGCGCACGATGCGCCTGAACCGTCCGATCGTGGCCGACCTCGCCGGGCTCCTGGCCGCGGTGCGCGACGGCGGCAAGCGTCTCCGGCGACTCGATGCCACCTGGGCGGCGGCCGACGGACCGACCGGTCTCGAAGCAGCCCTGGACGTCCTGGCGTCGAAGGCGGTCGCGGCCTCCGAGGCGGGCGCGGAGATCCTCCTGCTGTCCGACGACGGGTTCGACCTGGAGCGCCTCCCACTGCCATCGATCCTCGCGGCCGGCGCCGTCCACGCGGCTTTGACCGAGGCCGGCCTGCGCGGCCGGACGGACCTGATCGTCGACGCCGCCGACGTCCTCGACGTGCATGGGATGGCGATGCTCCTCGCGGTCGGAGCGACAGCCGTCCACCCGCGTCTGGCCATCGAGCTCGCGGCCGAACTGGCCGGCACGCGCGGCGCCGAGGCGGTCACTCCGGCTGGGGCCATCGACGGGCTGGTGTCGGCCTTCGAGGCCGGTCTCCGCAAGACCCTTGCGCGGATGGGCATCAGCTCGATCGCCTCGTATATCGGCGGGGCGCTCGTCGACGTCATCGATCTCGATGCCTCCGTCGTCGCGCGCTGCTTCCCGACCGCCGCCGACTGGCCGGGCCGGACGACCTTCGCCGATCTGGGTGCACGGCAGATCCGGCGCGCGGCGGCCTCCGCCGCGATCGTCCCGGCCGCGCCCGGTCGCGAGCCGCGCCTCCCGGATCCGGGCTGGGCGCGCTTCCGCGCCGACGGCGAGGCCCACCTCTTTTCGCCGAAGATCGCCACTGAGATCACGACGCTCGCGACGACCGACGATCCGGATGGCATCGATGCCGCGCTGGCGCGCTACCGGGCCGCTGTGTCGCGGGGCCCGGCCGAGCGAGCCGTCCCGCGGGACGAGCTGCGCGTCCGACGCGCCCCCGCCGCAACGCCGATCGCCGAGGTCGAGGACGCGCGAAGCATCGTCCGACGCTTCGTCGTCTCGGCGATGAGCGTCGGCGCCCTGTCGCCCGAGGCCCACCAGGCGCTGACGATCGGCATCCAGCGTGCCGGCGGCGCGGCGAACACCGGGGAGGGCGGCGAGGATCCCGCCTGGTACTCGCCGGGTCCCGACGGCAAGCGTCACGACGCCCGGATCAAGCAGGTCGCGTCGGCGCGGTTCGGCGTGACCGCCGCGTACCTCGCGCGCGCGGACCAGCTCGAGATCAAGATCGCCCAGGGATCGAAGCCCGGCGAGGGCGGACAGCTGCCCGGCCGAAAGGCGACCGCGTACATCGCCGCGCTCCGTCGCGGTCAGCCCGGTCAGAGCTACATCAGCCCGCCGCCGCACCACGACATCTACTCCATCGAGGATCTCGCCCAGCTCATCGCGGACCTTCGGGCCATCAACCCGGGCGCGCGAGTCGGCGTGAAGCTCGTGGCCGGACGCGGGGTCGGGACGATCGCCGCGGGCGTGGCCAAGGCCGGCGCCTCGTACATCCACCTGTCCGGCCACGCGGGCGGGACCGGTGCGTCACCGCTCTCGTCGATCAAGCATGTCGGAGCGCCCTGGGAACTGGGGCTCGCCGAGGTGCATCAGGTCCTGCTGCGCAACGACCTGCGTGATCGGGTCGTGCTGCGCTCGGACGGCGGTCTCCAGACCGGACGCGATCTGCTCGTCGCTGCGCTCCTCGGCGCCGAGGAGTTCGCGTTCGGGACCGCCGCACTCGTGGCGCTCGGATGCGACATGGCCCGCCAGTGCCACCTCGACACCTGTCCGACCGGCATCGCCACCCAGCGCGAGGACCTGCGCGCCAAGTTCGCCGGCACGCCCGAGGATGTCGAGCGGTTCGCGCTCGCGCTGGCCGAGGACCTCCGCCGCGAGCTGGCGGCGGTCGGGGCCCGGTCGGTCGGCGAGGTCGTCGGCGAGAGCCGTCGGCTGCTGACGCCGCTTGCCGCGGCCCGCGCGGAGCTGGCGCCGGTCATCGGCGCCGCGCCGTGGGGCGCGTCGGCGGCTCGCCGGTCCGATCCCGCGAGCGCGGGCCATGGCGTCCGATACGGCCAGGCCTCGGTCCTCGAGGCGGGCATCGCGACCGCGTTCCGCGGCCAGGGATCGGTGACCGCCGCCGGCCTGCGCGTGACCACGGCCGACCGCTCGTTCGGGGCCGCACTGACCGGGGCCCTCGAGCGGGGCGACCTGCGCGGGCCGGTCCACCTCGAGCTCCGTGGCTCGGCCGGGCAGTCCTTCGGGGCGTTCGCCGGCCCGGGCATCACGCTCCGCCTCGTCGGGCAGGCCAACGACTACGTCGGCAAGGGCCTCTCCGGCGGTTCGGTCACGGTCGTGCCGGAGCCGGATCTCGCGGCCAGCCCGTCGAGCGAGGCCATCGCGGGCAACACCGTCCTCTACGGTGCGACCGGTGGACGGTTGCACCTCGTCGGCCGGGCCGGGATGCGCTTCGCGGTGCGCAACTCCGGCGCCGAGGCCGTGGTCGAGGGGATCGGGCCGCACGGCTGTGAGTACATGACCGGTGGCGTGGTGGTCGTCCTCGGGCCGGTGGGCGCGAACTTCGGCGCGGGGATGACCGGCGGGCGCGCCTACCTCTACGACCCCGCGGGTCGGCACGCGGCCGCCCTCGCCGACGGCAGCGTGTCGGCGGTCCGCCTGGGCGCGATCGTTTCGGGCCGAGATGACGGTCCCACACGCTTGGTCGAGCTCTACCGACTCCTCGAAGCGCATCGCGACGCCGGCTCAGCTCTGGCGGGGCGGCTCCTCGCCGATGGCGACCTCCCAGCCGCGGTCTGGGTCGTCGAGCCGATCGCCCCGACGGTCGCATCGGTGCCAGTGACGCGCGAGCCCACGGCCGCGCTCGCGGCCATCCCCATCGAGCGGTCCCAGCCCGGGGTCTCCGCGCAACTCGGCTAGGACCGACGGCGCGATCGGGTTCATCCAGCGGATCGGCTCCGTGACACACCGCAACCCGACCGCAACCCCCTCGTCGCCGTGCCGACGCCGACGGCCGACTCTGCTCGTGGATATCCTTTGCGGCAGCGTGGGGTCGTCTCCCTGTGACCCTCGCGACGCCCAACCCAACCACCATCAGTCGGAGGCCCACCTCAGATGATCCACCCCTCCGATCCCGAGGTCCATCCGGTCGCGGTTCGCGATGGGCGTCCCGCGCCGGTGACGTGCGCGGCGTGTGGCTGTCGGCTCGCCGAGACCGGCGATGCGTGGTTCCATTTCAACCCGCTGGCCGGTCGCGATGCCCGCGGCTGCCGGATCGATTGCGCCGACGTCGCCCATGACGCATCGGGTGTCCCGATCGCCGTCGCGGTCTGACCGGTCGTCCCTCCCGCCACACGGGTCGCGGCTGACCAGGCGCTGACCCGGTCGTCCGGATCCTCTGCGCGCCGACGGTCGTCGTTCGGGGCGCTATTCCTCGACGACGATCCGGTAGCCGACGCCGCGGACCGCCACCACGTGCGGGCCCCCGGCCGCCTCGACCTTGGAGCGGAGGCGCGCGAGGTGTGGCTTCAGCCAGAGCAGATCCGGGTCGGTCTCGGCCGGCCAGCCCGCCCGCGCCAGCTGGAGATGCGGCACGATGTCGCCGCCCGCCCGCACGAGCGCTTCGAGGAGGCGGAACTCGGTGGGCGTGAGCGTCAGCGAGGTGTCGTTGACGCGAGCCTCGTGACGGCCCGGTTCCAGGACCAGCGGCCCCGCTTCCAGCGGCCCACCGGCCGGTCCGCCCGGGGCGCCAGACCGATCCACCCGGCGCATGATCGCCGCGATCCGCGCGAGCAGCTCCGCCTTGCCGAAGGGCTTGGTCAGGTAGTCGTCGGCACCCAGTCCCAAGGCCCGTACCTTGGCGGCCTCGCCGCTCTCGCCCGAGACGATCATGATCGGCGCCTGGCCGACGGCGCGCATCTGGCCGGCGACGCTGAACCCGTCCGGTCCGGGCATCGCGAGGTCCAGCAGGACAAGGTCCGGGTGCTCCTCGCGGAACCGCTTCACGGCGGTGAGACCGTCATAGGCGGTGATGACCTGGTGACCCTCGGTGCCGACGAGCGCGGTCACCGCGCCGACCATGGCCGGGTCGTCATCGACGACAAGGATCCGAAGTGGGCGGGTGCTCATCGCGATCATGATCCTCTCGATCCTGGCTCAGACCGCCACGGCGGCGGGGAGGGCGACGACAAACCGGGCGCCGTGCGTTCGGGCGGGTTCACACCACAGGCGGGCGCCCATCAATTCGCCGAGTCGCTTGGCGGCATAGAGACCGATGCCCGAGCCTCGCGCCGTATGGGTATCGCGCCGGGCATAGGGCTCGAAGATACGCTCGCGCCATTCCTCGGGGATGCCCGGTCCCTCGTCACTGACGCCCAGGTGGACGATGCCTTCGGCAAGCGCCCAGTCGATGGTGATCGTGGTCTGGGGTGGGGCGTACTTGACGGCGTTCTCGACGAGATGCTCGAGGATCTGGCGGAGCCGGGGCGGATCGGCCAGCGCCTGCAGCCGCGGCGTCGGCCGGACGTCGACCGGGTGGTTCGCGAGCAGGGGCCGGACCGAGCCCAGGACCTCGTTCACGACGTCATGGACGTCGATCGGCGCGACGCTCGCCGGACCTTCGGGCACGACGCGCACGGACGCAAGGATCGAGTCGACCAGCCGGTCCAGGCGCTCGACCTGTTCGAGTGTCGCGCGGTGCCAGGCGGCGCGCGTCTCGCGCCGGGCCACGTCGCGCGACTTGCGCCCGACGAGGGGCGGCTCCTCGGCGAGCAGGTCCGTATAGGCGCGGACGACGGCGAGCGGCGTCCGCAGTTCGTGGGTGACGAGGGCGATCAACTCGCTGCGTGCCTCGTCGATGGCCTTGAGCGCCTCGACCCGCGCCTCTGCCTCGGACTGCTGACGGCCCTTCTCGACGATGCCCGCGAGCAGGTCCGCGACCGCGCCCAGCTGGTCCACGTCCGATCGGCCGAAGTCGCGCGGTCGTTCGGTCTGGACATTGAGGACGCCGACCGTCTGGTCGTGCCACGACAGCGGCACCGACAGCATCGACGCCACGAAGCGGCGCTGGTCGATGCCGCGCACCCACAGGAATCGCGGGTCCGCCTTCACGTCGGGGATGACCAGCGGTCGTTGCGACGCGGCGACTCGGCCCGTCACGCCTTCGCCGAACGGCACCCGGGCCCGTCCGATCTGGTACCGGTCGAGGCCGTTGGTCGCGGCCAGCGTCAGGTACGCTCCGTCTCGGTCCACCAGGTAGAGGGAGGAGACGTCCGCGTGGAGCGCATCGCGGGTGCCGTCGACGACCGTCTCGAGCAGCTCGTCCCAGGTCTGCGCCGTCGTGGCCAGGCGCAGCACCTGGTGGAGGAAGCGCAGCTGGTCGAGCTCGTACCGGCCGCGTGGGGCCGGCCGCGCGCTGTCTCCCGCGGACGCGGATGCCCCGGCGGCGGCTCGTCGAGCGGTCGACATGGTCATCACCATACAAGCGTAGGGAACATCGGGGCCGTCGAAGGTTGCGGCCGGGGAAAGGTTGCGAAGCGGTACGGTCCGCAAGGTAGGCCCTCGTGAGCCGGCCAGCGAGGCGGGAGGCGTCCGCTGCGGTCCGCGCCGAACCCGCGGGCATCGGTACCGCGGGCGCGCCCGACACGCTCGCGACCGAGGTCCGTCTCATGGGCTCGCTGCTCGGCCAGATCGTGACCGAACAGGCTGGCCCGGAGGTGTTCGAGCTCGTCGACCGCGTCCGCCGGCGCACGATCGCGTTGCGTCACGACGACGACCCCGATGAACGAGCACGCCTCGACGAGGACCTGGCCGGGCTGGATCTCGCGTCGGCGGAGGCGGTCATCGAGGCCTTCGCGCTGTACTTCCAGCTGGTCAACCTCGTCGAGGCCCGAGGCCGGGTCCGCTCGCTCCGGCGACGCGAACGTGCTGCACGCGACGGCGTCCTCGACGACTCGGTGGCCGAAGCGATCGCCCTGCTGCGCCGCTCCGGGTGGACCGAGGCCGAACTCGACGCGTTGCTCGGACGCCTGTCGGTGACCCTCGTGCTGACCGCGCACCCCACGGAGGCTCGCCGGCGGACCACGCTCGTCGCGCTGCGGCGCTGCGCCGAACTGCTCGAGCGGCTCGATGACACGCGCCTGACACCGGGCGAGGATCGGGACATCCGTCGCCGCCTGCGTGAGGAGATCACGCTGCTGTGGCGCACCTCCGATCTGCGTTCGGTCGCGCCGACGCCGCTCGACGAGGCGCGAACCGCGATGGCCTTCTTCGATGCGACCCTCTTCACGGTCGTGGCTCGCCTGTACCGGGTGCTCGACGCGGCCCTCGACCCGCCGGCAACGCGGCGAGGCGCGAGCGCGGGCGCCGCGACCGATTCGGGGCGGACGGGCACCCGCCGGCCACGCGTCGGGCCATTCCTGCGGTGGGGCTCGTGGATCGGCGGCGATCGCGACGGCAACCCGGGCGTCACCGCCGACATCACCGAGCGAACGCTGCGCATCCAGGCCGACCATGTCCTGCACGGCTATGAGGCCGTCGCGAACCGGCTCATGCATACGTCCGCCTCGGCCTCGTCGGGTGACCGCGTGTCGCGACACCTGGTCTCGCGTCTCGCCCGCGATGCCGAGACCCTGCCCGAGATCGACCGGCAGGTCCGCCGCCGGTTCCCTGACGAACCGTACCGCCAACGGTTCGGGTTCATCGCCGAGCGGCTGCGCCGGACGCGAGCCGCACTGACCGGCGAGGCGGCGCCGCTCACGGGCCGTTACAGCTCACCCGACGAGCTCGACGCGGAACTCGCGGAGCTCCAGGAGGCGCTCCTCGAGGATGGCCTCGACCGTGTCGCCTGGGGCGACGTCGCGGACCTGCGCTGGCAGCTCGGCACCTTCGGGTTCCACGTCGCCTCACTCGAGGTCCGCCAGCACGCCACGGTCCACCGCGCGGCCCTGGCCGTGCTCGAGGCGGGACCGGCCGAGGCCGACGGTACGCTCGAGATCTCGCCGGGCGTGCCCCTCGACGAGGTCACGGGCACGTTCCGCGCGATCGCGGCCGTCCAGGCACGGTTCGGTGCCGAGGCGTGTCACCAGTTCGTCGTGAGCTTCACCGCCTCGGCGAGCGACGTCACCGACGTCCTGACCCTGGCGCGCCTGGCGACCGGCGACGAGCCCCCGGTCCTCGACATCGTGCCGCTGTTCGAGACGACCGAGGCGCTCGACACGGCCGGGCAGATCCTCGAGGCGCTGTTGCGCGACCCGGTCTATCGGGCCCATCTCGCGAGTCGCGGCGACCAGCAGGAGGTGATGCTCGGCTACTCGGACTCGAACAAGGAATCCGGGTTCCTGGCCGCGGCCTGGATGCTGCATCGGGCGCAGGAGGTCCTCGTCGAGGTCGCCCGGGCCAATGGCATCGAGCTGACGCTGTTCCATGGCCGGGGCGGGGCGATCGGGCGTGGCGGCGGTCCCACGAACCGGGCCATCCTCGGCCAGGCGCCGGGTTCCGTTGACGGCCGGTTGAAGCTGACCGAACAGGGCGAGGTCATCGCCGCCAACTACTCGGATCCGATCATCGCCCGACGGCACCTGGAGCAGGTCACGGCCGCGGTCCTGCTCGCGTCCTCGCCGGACCACGACGCGGGGCTCGCGAGTGCCGTGGCGGCCGGCCGGCCGATCATCGACGAGCTGGCCGTCACTGCCCGGAAGGCGTATCGGGCCCTGGTCCACGACGATCCGGGCTTCGCCTCGTTCTTTCGCGACATCACCCCGATCGCGGAGCTGTCCGACCTCCGGCTCGGCTCGCGTCCGGCGGCCCGCGGACGAGGCGACGGCGTGCCGTCCATCGACAGCCTGCGGGCCATCCCGTGGACGTTCGCCTGGTCACAGGCGCGGATCAACCTGCCCGGCTGGTACGGGCTCGGAACGGCCCTCGAGGCGTTCCGTGCCGTCCATGGCGAGGCCGGACTGGACGCCGTCGCCCGTCTCGCGCGCGACTGGCCGTTCCTGCGCAGCCTGGTTGACAACGCGGAGATGAGCCTGGCCAAGGCGGACATGGGCGTCGCCCGCATGTATGCGGCCCTGGCGCGTGGCGAGGGCGACGGCGGTCGCTGGGCGAACATCGAGACCGAGTTCCACCGGACGGTGGCGATGCTGCGGCGGATCACCGGTCACGAACGGCTCCTCGACCATGCACCGGTCCTCCAGCGCTCGATCGCGCTGCGGAACCCCTACATCAATTCGCTCTCCGAGCTCCAGGTCCGCCTGCTCGCGCGGCTCCGATCGCTGCCGCCCGACGACCCCGATCGCGCTCGCGTCCTCCGGTTGGTCCAGCTCACCGTCAACGGCGTGGCGGCCGGCCTCCAGAACACGGGCTGAGCGCGCGGGCCCGATGGACCACGACGACCACGTCGCGCTGCTGCGCGGGGGCGTCACGACCCCCGGTGGGACGTGGGCGGACATCGGGGCGGGCGAGGGGGCGTTCACGCTGGCTCTCGCGGAGCTGCTTGGACCCGGCGGGCGGATCATCGCGGTCGATCGGGATCGTCGCGCGCTGGAGGCGAACGAGCAGGCCGTCGCGGCGCGTTTTCCGGGCGTCCGACTCGAGACGCGCCGCGCCGACTTCGAGGGCCCGCTCGACCTGCCGCCCCTCGATGGCCTCGTCGCCGCCAACAGCCTCCATTTCGTGGCCCGTGATCGGCAGCTCGAGGTCGTCCGCCGGCTCGCGTCGTCCCTCCGGCCGGGCGGCGCGTTCATCGTCGTGGAGTACGACGCCGACCGCGGCAACCCATGGGTCCCGCACCCGTTCAGCGCGGCGTCGTGGGAGCGCCTCGCTTCGGAGTCCGGACTCATTGACACCACCCGGATCGGGCGCGTGCCGAGCCGGTTCCTCGGTGCGATCTACTCGGCCGTGAGCCGACGCCCGACGGTGGACGCCGAGCGCTCCTGAGCGTTCTCGACGCTAGCCTCGCGTTCCTGACGGCCCTCTTCCGGGGCCGTCAGGCCGTCCTCGTCGCGGTCCGATCCAACGTCGGGTCGCCGAGGTAGCGTTCGAGCGCGCTCGCCAGCGCGTCGAAGTCGGCGGGTTCGTTGTAGGGCGCCGCGGACAGGCGGAGCAACAGCGCCCGGGGCGGGTCCTCCGGCCGGGCGCGGGCGGCCCGGACGGGCCACGGCATCAGGGGGACCTCGATGCCATCGGCGAACAGGCGGCGCTCGAGATCGATCCCATCGGCGTCGGTCGCGAGGCCCGGGTACGGCATCGCGACCATCGAGCCGATCATCTCGTCCGGTGCCGAGGCAGGCCCGACCGCGAGCGCCGCCATCACCCGGGCTCGGCCGTCGAGCGCTAGCGCCCGGTCGGCGGCGCCGATCCCCGGCCAGCCTTCCGCGAATCGCTCCGTGATCCAGGCGATCACGGCCGGCAGCGCCAGGTAGCCGGTCGGGTCGGGCGTCCCGACCCAGTCGAACTCCCGCCGGTAGCGGCTCCGACCTGCCAGAGGCTCATTTGCGCCGTGCGACACGACGAGCGGATGGATGCTCTCGCGCCGATCGGCACGGACCCACAGCATCCCGGTGGCCTTCGGCCCGCACATCCACTTGTGGCCGTTGCCGGTCCAGTACGCTGCCCCGAGGCCGTCGAGATCGAGCGGGACCATCCCGGGCGCATGCGCGGCGTCGACGAGCGTGTCGATGCCCCGGTCGTCGAATTCGCGGACCAGGCGTTCGATGGGGAAGACGAGCGCGGTCGGGCTTGTCACCTGGCTGACCACGAGCAGACGCGTGCGGGGCGTGACCGCGGCCAGCAGCGCCTCGACGACCTCGTCCGGACCGTCGATGGGGAAGGGGATCGGCGCGACCACGACCCGAGCCCCGTGCCGCTCCGCGACGGCCCGCATCGCGTTGATCGTCGCGTTGTATTCGTGGTCGTCGGTCAGCAGCTCGTCACCGGGCCCGAACGTCAGGCTGGCCAGGACGGTGTTGACCCCGGTGGTCGCATTCGGGACGAAGGCCAGGCCGTCCGCATCCGCGCCCAGGAACGCGGCGACCGCCTCGCGTGCCACGTCCAGCCGCCCGGGCAGCTCGCGGGTCAGGAAGAGGACCGGCGCCGCTTCCATCTCGTCGCGCAACGACGCCTGCACCGACAGGACGTCGGTGGGGCAGGCGCCATAGCAGCCGTGGTTGAGGAAGGTGACGGCGGGATCCAGTCGCCACCCGAGGTCGGTGCGCATCGGGACCGAGTATGCAGCGCGTCGACGGTCCGGGCGGTCCGCCCGCAGGGCATCAGGTCCGGGGGATCAGCCGCGGACCGTCGATCCGGTCGCCTGACCGACCGACGATCGGCTCCTTCGCTCCAGGCGGAAGCCAGCGGACCTCCCCCTCCCCGACGACCAGCCACGGCGCATCGGCCGTGACCGTGACGCCGGTACGCTCCGCGAGTCCGAGCAGGCCCAGCTCCGGCGGCACGATATCGCCGAACCGGGCCACGACCCGCGACCATGTCGCGGGGTCGGCGTGCGGGGCGACGAGCAGGCCAGGCACGATGGCGAGGCCCGGGACGACCCCGCTCGGAGTCCAGGTGAGCGGCGCCATCGCCATCGCCCCGGCACTGGCGCCGGCGAGCACCGTCCCCTCTTCGCGGGCCGCCTCGATCGCCGAAAGCGCCACCGACCGCGCCAGGGCGCGCGGGATGAGCGCCGGGTCGCCACCAGGGAAGTGGATGAGATGGGCGCCCCGCAGGCGGTCTGCCAGGGTCGGGTCGGCGGCGGACGCCGCGTCCACGATCAGCACGGTCTCGGGCTCGACCGGGCGACCGGCACGAACCGCGGCACGCTCGAAGGCGGCGACGCCGTTCGCGGCGGCGAGGTCGGGCCGGCCGAGGGCTCCCGCCGTCGGCACGATGGCGATGCGGATCGGTTCGCCGTCGGCAACGAGGCGTCCGGCAGCGACCAGGAGCGCGTCGAGGAACGGTTCGTCACCCGGTTCGAACTCGCCCCCGCCATGGAGGGCGACCGGCCCGGGCATCGGCGCGGCCCCCTCAGCCACCGGCGGGTCGATCGTCGGGTGGCGTGACATCCTTCATCGGCGGGCGATCCTGCCCGTAGCGGTCGCCCGTTCCGGGCCCACCACCACGACCGCGTCGGAGGAGTCGTGCGACCGCGTCCGGCGCGGCCACGAACGGCGCCAGGTAGGCGGCCAGCAGGATCGGGACGAGGAAGCGCACGGCGGCAGGGCGGATCGCGAGGAGCATGGCGAGGGCCCACAGGCAAAGGGCGTACAGGCCGATCGTCCGAGAGGCGAGCCCGGCCAGTTGCAGCCGGCGCGCTGGGATCAGGATGATGAGCGCGAGCACGAGCCCGAGGGCCAGGATCCAGGGTGGCACGTCGCGATTCTACGTGCCGGACCGGCGGGTGACGTTTTGCCCGTCAGCGGCTCATGTGTCGATAGCGGCGGACTCCGAGCATGCCGAACACCGCGACCACGACGACGACCCACAGGAGCGTGACGAGGATCGGGTTCTGGGCGGGGAAGCTGGTCGAGGCCACGGGGTTGGGATTCCCCCAGAGCTGTCGGAGCGATGCCGTGAGCGTGCTCGTCGGGTTCCATTCGGCGACCGGCCGGAGCCACGTCGGAAGGGTCGAGGTGGCGACGAAGACGTTCGAGATGAAGGTGATCGGAAACAGGACGATGAAGCCGACCTGCTGCGCCACCTCGACGGTCGGCACCGACAGCCCGAGCCAGACCCCGATCCACGACATCGCGAAGGCGAAGAGGAGCAGGAGTCCGACACCGGCGAGCAGTTCCGGCAGGCCGGTCCGCACCGTCCAACCGACGACGAGCCCGGAGAGCATGAGGACGATGAGGATCCCGCCGTTGTAGACGACGTCCGCCAGCGTGCGGCCGGTGAGCACGGCGGAACGGGCCATCGGCAGCGACCGGAACCGGTCGAGGATGCCCTTGTGGACGTCGTCGGCCATGCCCACGGCCGTCGTCGCGGCCGCGAACACGATGGTCTGGGCGAAGATCCCGGGCATCAGGTACTCGCGGAACGCATTCGGGTCCGGATAGCCGGGCAGGACGATCGCCCCGCCGAAGACGAACGCGAACAGCAGCACGAACATGATCGACTGGAGGATCGCGAAGATCGCGAGCTCCGGGATCCGGGGGATGCGCTTGAGGTTCCGCCACATGACGACGAGGCCGTCGACGACGGCCTGGCGGGCGCCGCCGGCCGGGGCGGGCAGAGAGCGGACCGGGCTGGTGGCGCTCACGCGGCGGTCTCCGTGTCGTCGGGGGCGGATGCGTGTCCGGTCAGGCTCAGGAAGACGTCGTCGAGCGTCGGGCGACGCAACCCGATGTCGTCGATGGCGATCCCGGCCTCATCGAGGTCCCGGACCACCTGGACGAGAACGCCGGCTCCGCCGAGGGACGGCACCGTGAGGCGACGCGTGTGCTCATCGATACTGACCTCGCCGTGGACGTCGTGCGACAGCAGTTCGATGGCCCGTGAGACGTCGGCCCGCTCGCGGACGACGACCTCGATCCGCTCGCCCCCGACCTGGGACTTGAGCTCGTCCGCAGTCCCGCGCGCGATGATCCGGCCGTGGTCGACGACCGCGATGGTGTCGGCGAGCTCGTCGGCCTCCTCGAGGTACTGCGTCGTGAGCAGCAGCGTGGTTCCCTCGCGGACCAGGCTGCGGATGACCTCCCACATGCCAAGCCGGCTCCGCGGGTCCAGGCCGGTCGTCGGCTCGTCGAGGAACAACAGGTGCGGCCGGCCGATGAGGGCGCTGCCGAGGTCGAGCCGGCGGCGCATCCCGCCCGAGTACGTCTTCACGGTCCGGTCGGCAGCGTCGGTCAGCTCGAACTGGTCGAGGAGCTCGGCGGCCCGCTTTCGCGCCTCCGCGCTCGAGAGCTGGTAGAGCCGCCCGAACATCCAGAGGTTCTCGCGCCCGGTCAGGTTCTCGTCGATGGCCGCGTACTGGCCGGACAGGCCGATGACCGAGCGGAGTTGCTGGGCCTGCCTGACGACGTCGAACCCGGCCACCGTCGCGCGACCCGCGTCGGGCCGCAGGAGCGTGGCCAGGATGCGGACCGTGGTGGTCTTGCCGGCGCCGTTGGGCCCGAGCAGGCCGAGGACGGTGCCTTCCTCGACGATGAGGTCCAGCCCGTCGAGCGCACGGACCTCGTTCTTGCGACTTCGATAGACCTTGACCAGTCCTTCGGCCGTGATCGCGGGCATGGGCTGACCTTTCGCGGCGGATTCGGGCGGCCCGAGAGGGCGCTCGGGCGGGTCGCAGCGTACACGACTCTCGCCGTCCTGCGCCTCGCATCCGCCCGGTGCCCGGTCCTGTCCGCGCGATAGGCTCGCGTCTCCCACCACCACTCCGGATCCCATGACGAGCATCTTCCGAACCCATCGCATCACTGCCTGGCTCGACCAATGGGGCGGCATCCTGCCGCTCCTAGTCGCCGAATTCGTCGTGTGGCTCGGGTTCGGCGGTCTCCTGCCGGTCCTCCCGCTCTACTTCACCGAGCAGGGCGTGGACCTCGCGACGCTGGGCTTCGTGATCGCCGCCTGGCCGGCCGCGCGCCTGGTCAGCGAACCGATCTTCGGCTGGCTTGCTGATCGCACCGCTCGTGTGCCGCTCATGGCGGGCGGGCTGCTCGCGACCGCGCTGTTCGGCGCCTTGCCGCTCGTCCTGACCGGGCCGCTCGCGTTCTTCGTGCTCCGTGCGCTCGCCGGCCTGAGTGCTGCGCTGTACGACCCGGCCGCGCGCGGCTTTCTCACCGACGCGACATCGCCCGGCCGGCGTGGCGAGGCGTTCGGGCTGTACGGCGCGGCCCAGATGGGCGGTCTGCTCCTGGGCCCCGCGATCGCCGCGTTCGGTGCCGCGAACTTCGGGGGCATCGGCTTCGTGTTCGTGTTCAGCGCCGTCGCAGCCGTGGTGTCCTCGGTCGCCATCGCCCTGCGGGTCCGCGAGACCCCGGTCCGCACCCATCCGGCGCCCCCGCCCGATTCGACCGAGTTCCCGCCGGACCCGCCGTCGCTGGCCGGACGCGCCGCCGCCGATATCGACGCGGACCGCACGCGAATCGCTGGCCCTCGCAGCCCCGTCAGCCTCCGGAACCGGGGCCTCATCGCGGCCATCGTCATCAACGCCGGCGGCTACTACGCCGGCGGCACCTACGAGGTCATCTGGAGCCTGTTCCTGAAGGGTCTGGGCGCCGACCTCGCGCTCATCGGGCTGACGTTCGCGATGTTCGGGCTGCCGGTCCTGCTCTTCTCGCCGATCGCCGGCAAGATCGTCGACCGGCGCGGGTCATTCGCGTTCATCGTCATCGGGTCGATCCTGCCGGCCGTGACCGGCGTGCTGTACACCCTGATCACCGACCCGGCCATGGCGGTCCCGCTCATCCTCGTCGAGGCGACCGGGTTCGCCTTCCTGAACCCGGCCCTCTATGCGGTCGTGGCCGCGAGCTCGCCGCCGGGCCGATCCTCGACGGCGCAAGGCCTGTTCGGGGCAGCGGGCACGCTGGGATTCATCGTCGCGTCGCTCGGAGCGGGCGTGCTCGCTGAGCGGGATATCCTGCTGCCCTTCTACGTGTTCTCGACCGTCCTGACGGCCTCGCTCATCGTGGGCCTGCTCATCGGCGGCCCGCGCCTGCGAGCACATGCCGCCACAGCCTCCTCGGAGATCACGAGCGGCACCGGACCATTGGCCGTTTGACCGAATCACGCTCGGAGGGCTACCATCGCTGTGCGGGGTGGAGCAGCGGCAGCTCGTCGGGCTCATAACCCGAAGGTCACTGGTTCGAATCCAGTCCCCGCAACCAAGACGCCTTTTCCGTAGAACCCCGGGCCCGACCACCCGGGGTTCTCTCTTTGTCCCGGGCGGGGCGTGACATCGCGCTTCCGCGTCACCGCCCGCCAGGTCCGGCGCTACACTGCGGCACCGCACGGCTCCATCGATCGTGCGCGCCCTGGGGAGGCCCCATGCTGCGCCGCCTGAAGCGGTGGCTCCGACCGATCCGGCACGTGCTCATGCCGATCTGGCGTCCGATCCGGCCCTACGTCCAACGATCGTCCCGGGCGCCATCGCGGCGCTCCGCCCTGGCGGCGAGGATCGCGCCGTTCCGTCGCAGGATCGAGGCCGGCCTTGGCCGGATCCGGCCGATCACCAAGGCCGAGTTCGACGAGGTCGTCAAGCGATACCCGTACTACCGAGGTCGCTGGCCGTACATGTCGGTCGCCGCTCGAGAAGCCGCGGACCTCATCTCACGCCATCGATTGCGAACCGCCCTGGAGCTCGGCCCGCATCTCCGGCCGCTGATCGTCGGGGCCGACGCGATGGTCCTTGCGCCCGGCGAGGACCTCGACGCCGAGGGGCGTGTCATCGTCCACGACGCCCGGGAGACCCCCTGGACCGTGCCCGACGGCGCGTACGACCTGTTCGTCGCGCTCCAGGTCTTCGAGCATCTCGGCGACCGCCAGAGCGCGGCCTTCGCGGAAGTGTGCCGCGTCGCACGCCACGCCATCATCTCGCTCCCGATCGACTGGGTCCTCGACGACCCGACCGACATCCACCACGGCATCCCCCAGGAGCGGGTGCTCGGCTGGTTCGCTCCCCGCGTGCCGACCCGGATCGTCGAGGGCAACCCGGCGCCGGGCCGGAGGGTCATCTACGTCTTCGAGCACCTCGACCGGGCTCCGTAGCGGCGACAACGGCCGAGATGGCGGCCCGCGGGCGCGCATCGTGCGACCGTGTCCCCGATCGCCCGACCGGACCACGCCAGGCCGCGATCACTCCCAGCGGAATGTCCGGACGGCGACGGCGATGCCCCCGATCGCCCAGGCCGCCAGCACGACGAGAGACCGGCCGGCGTCGCCGCCGCTGCCAAGCGCCACGCGGAACGCGTCGGCCAGCGCACTTGCGGGCAGGAGGGCGCTGAGCTTCGCCAGCGGGTCCGGGAGACGATCCGCGGGGACGATGAGACCACCGAGCAGGAGGAACGCGAGGAACAACGCGTTGGCGAGGGTCAGCGTCGCCTCGGCCCGCAGCGACCCGGCCATCGCGAGGCCGAGGCCGGCGAAGGCCGCCGTGCCGAGGAGCACGGCGCCGATGAACCACGGCACCGACCCGCCGTCGCCCGGACGCCAGCCGAAGACGAACCATGCGATCGCGATGAGTGTCGCGAGCTGGCCGACCTCCACGACCAGCACGGTCATCAGCTTCGCGGCGACCAGCCCAGCTCGCCCCAGTGGCGACCCGCCGAGCCGCTTGAGCACCTCGTACGAGCGCTCGTACGCGGTGGCGATCCCGAGGTTCACGAGTCCGGTCGCGATGATCGCCAACGCCAGCGTGCCCGGCAGGAGCGCCGCGATGCGGGACCCACCCCCGGCCGGCGCGGGCAGGATCTCGACCGAGCCGAAGAACAACAGGACCGCCGTCGGGATCCCGATCATCGCGAGGAGGTTCTCGCCGCGTCGCGCCGTCAGGCGCAGCTCCATCCGCGCCTGTCCGAGCGTCGCCGCGACCAGGGAGGCGGGGGCGCTCACGCCGTGCCGACCAGTTCGAGGTACGCGTCCTCGAGCGATCCGCCGACGGTGATCAGCTCCACGATCCACCGGTCCGCAGCTGCGCACCACGTCGCGAGCGCGGCGATCATCGCCGGGCTGGCAATTGCGCCATCGATGCGATACCGACCGGGCTCGAGCATCACCACCGACCCGCCGATCACGGCACCGAGCGCCTCGATGTCCGACGGCTCGAGCGGGCGATCGAGGCGCACTCGGACCGACGGCGTCACCGCCGCCATCAACTCGGTCGGTGTGCCGCTCGCGACCACACGACCGCCAACCAGCACGGCGATCCGGTCGGCCGCTCGTTCAACGTCGGCAAGGTCGTGGCTGGTGAGGAGGATCGCGGCTCCATCGTCGCGCAACTCCCCGATGATCCGGCGCGTCGCGGCGCGGGCTTCGGGGTCCATGCCCGCCGTCGGTTCGTCGAGGATGACGACCTCGGGGCGCCCGACGAGGGCCATGGCGAGGCCGAGGCGCTGGCGCTCGCCGCCCGAGAGACGCCGGTACGGCGTGCGGGAAACGCCGTCGAGGCCGACCAGCCGCAACAGCTCGTCCGGGTCGCGCGGGTTCGCGTGGAAGCGCGCGTACTGGACGAGGGTCTCGCGGGGTCGGGCGCGCCGGTCCACCCCGCCGTCCTGGAGCATCAGCCCGACCCGCGCCCGGAGGGCCCGCCCACCCGTTGCCGGGTCCACCCCCAGCACCGTGACCCGTCCGCCGTCCCGGATCCGGTAGCCCTCGACGATCTCGACAGCCGTCGTCTTGCCCGCGCCATTGGGACCGAGCAGGGCGACCACCTCGCCGCGGCCGATCGACAGCGAGACGCCATCGAGGACCGGCCGCCGCCCATACCGCTTGACCAGCCCATCGAGGACGACGGCCGGCTCCGTGGCGGCCGTGCTCACTTGGCGATGCTGGCGTACTGGCGCTCGAAGTCGGCCTCGTTGGCCTGTCCGATCTGCATCGACCGGAGGATCCCCTGCCGGTCGATGAAGTAGGTCTGCGGCCTGGCCGCCACGCGATAGGCCGTCTTGAACGCCTTGTCCGGGTCGAGGATCGTCGGCCACGTGGCCCCGTACTCGGCCACGAACTCGCGAGCGGGCTCGACCGGGTCGTCGGTCAGCACGCCGACGATGGCGAGTCCGTCGGCCTGGTGCTGCTGGAGCTTGGCGAGGAATTGCGGGAATTCCTCGCGGCACGGGACGCACGAGGGGCCCCAGAAGTTGACGATCACCGGATGACCGCGGAGCGAGGCGAGATCGAACGGCTCGCCGTCGAGCGTCGTGCCGACGATCGGCGGCACGGGTTCGCCGATGACGACCCTGGGGCCGCCGCGCGTCGCCCCGACCAGCAGGACGATGCCGACCATCGTCACGACGGCGATTGCGAGCGCGAGGAGGATCGGTCGACGCGGCGTGGCGCGACCGCCTACTTCAGCGTGACGGTGCCCGTCATGTTCGAATGGATCGTGCACACGAACGTGTACGAGCCAGCCGGCAGTGCGGGTACGTCGTAGAGCTTGGTCGCGACGCCGCTGATGGGCTCACCGCGCCAGGCGTACCCGCCGTTGGCGTCCTTGAACGCGACGTCGTGGGGGGTGCCCGGGTCGTTGTTGGTGAAGGCGATCGTGAACGGCTTGTTCGCGGGACCCTCGATGGTCTTCTCGACGAAGGCGATGCCCTGGGCCGTCAGGCTCACGTCGCCGGTGACCGGCGCGCTCGCCGGCGGTGGTCCGCCCGTTGACGGCGGCGTGCCCGATGGAGCCACCGGTCCGGACGGCGGCGGCGAGCCTGAGCCCGTGGGCGTCCCGCCGCTCGCCGATCCGGGAGGCAGGAGGCCCGTCTGGAGCAGGATCCCCGCCACGAAGATGACCCCGAGGACGCTCAGCATGAGCGAGGGCGTCCGGGGCGCCGGAAGGGCCTCCAGGTGCCCGGTCTGGTCGGCCTCGATCGTCTTGCGGTACTCCTTGACCGCGTCGAACAGCCACCCGACGAGCGTCGAGATGAGCGCCACGACACCGGCGAGCAGCAGCCACCCCCCGAACACGAGCCCCGCCATCAGCATCGTCACCCCGATGGCGCCGACGAACGGTCGGAACGATGGACCGGGCATGTGCACGCCGGGCGGAGGTCCCTCGTGGATCACGGCCGGGAGGGCCGGCACGGTCGAGCCCGCATCGTGGTCGTACGTGCGCATGCCCTCGGCGAGCCAGTAGAGCAGGGTCAGGACGAGGGCGAGGAGCCCGAGCCACAGCATCAGGCCGCCGTAGACGAGGCCCCACAGGAGCAGCGCGGTCCCGATGGCCGCGAAGATCGGGGACCACGAGGGTCCGGGCATATGGATCCCGGCCGGCGTCGGGCGCGTCAGCCGGGTCTTGCCGCGGCGCGCGGGCGGGGCACCCCGGAACCTGCGGATGATCCAGATCAGCCAGACGACGACCAGGACCATGATCGCGATCGGCATGAGCGCCACGAGGGCGCCCCAGTCCGGCGTGACCAGGAGCGCCGTGACCTGGAGGAACCAGTTCCAGATGGCTTCGAGCATCGGGCGGTCGGCTCAGTCGCGCGTGGCGGTGGTCGGGTGCGTCACTCGTGCGAACCGGCGATGAGCACGTACGCCATGAGGGCCATCGCCACGCCGAGCGCGACGAGCATCGTGACGCCTGCGTAGTCCACGTGCCAGCCGCCGACGGTGGGGACGGCCCAGTAGACCACCGCGATGACCACGAACAGCAGGCCGACGCCGATCACGTTCCGGGGATGGCGCAGTGGATGCACGACCGTCAGCCCTCCTAGACGCCGTGTGGCGCGTTGCCGGGCAGCAGGTAGATGAGCGAGAACAGGAGGATCCAGACGACGTCGACGAAGTGCCAGTACAGCGATGCCGCCTCGACCGCATCGTGATGCTTCGGGGAGAACTGGCCCGCGAGCCCTCGATACAGCACGACCGACAGCATGATGACACCGCCGAACACGTGCGCGCCGTGGAAGCCGGTCAACGTGAAGTAGGTGGTCCCGAACGTGCCCGACGATAGCGTCAGCCCCTCGGAACCCAGGACGCTGTAGTCGGTGACCTGCATGATCAGGAACACGACGCCGATGACGACGGTGACCGCGAAATTGCGGATGAACGCGACGCGGTCACCCCGCCGGATGGCCCACACGCCGAACTGGCAGGTGAACGAGCTCAGGATCAGGAGGATCGTTGCCGGGCCGACCAGCGGCAGGATCTGGAGCGTGTGCTGGAATTCCTGGGGCGGCCAACCATTGGTGACGTTCGCCCGGACGTTGAAGTAGGCGGCGAACAAGCCGGAGAAGAACATCACCTCCGAGGTGATGAACAGGAGCATCCCGAGGACCGGGTTGCTGATGCCGCCCCGGGCGTCGTGGGCCAGGCCCGCGGTCGGGCTGTGTTCGGTCGTGGTCAGGGCGTGCGCGTCGGCGGTCATCTCGCTCGCCCGCTCAGTGACCGGCCGCCTGGCCGTGGCGGAGATCGAACAACGGCCGCTCGGATCGGATGTCGGGCAGCCGATCGAAGTTGTAGGCCGGAGGCGGTGAGGTCGTGGCCCACTCGAGCGTGTTCGCCTCCCACGGGTCGTCGCCGGCCGGCGTGCCGCTCCGCAGCGAGATGAAGACGTTCCACAGGAACGGGAGCATCGACGCGGCGATCGTGAAGCCACCGATGGTTGCCACCAGGTTCAGGTCGTTCCAGCCCGCCACCGAGGAGTAGTCGGCGATGCGCCGGGGCATGCCCGCGAGTCCCAGCTCATGCATCGGGAAGAACGTCAGGTTGAACCCGATGAACATCAGCACGAACTGGACCTTGCCCAGGGTCTCGCTGAGCATCCGGCCGGTCATCTTCGGGAACCAGTAGTAGAAGCCGGCCATCAGCCCGAACACGGATCCGCCGAACAGCACGTAGTGGAGGTGGGCGACGACCCAGTACGTGTCGTGGAGGGCGAAGTCGACCGGCACCGCCGCGCTGAACGCGCCGTTGATGCCGCCGATGAGGAACATCGTCAGGAAGCCGAGCGCGAACAGCAGCGGCGTCCTGAGCATCAGCTGGCCGCGCCACAGCGTGAAGATCCAGTTGAACATCTTCACCCCGGTGGGCACCGCGATCAGGAACGTCATCAGGCTGAAGAACGGCAGGTAGACCGAGCCGGTCGTGAACATGTGGTGGGCCCACACGGAGAAGCCGAGGGCCCCGATGCCGGCCGTCGCGAAGATGAACGCCTTGTAACCGAACAACGGCTTGCGGCTGAAGACAGGCAGGATCTCGCTGATCATCCCCATCGCGGGCAGGATCATCACGTAGACCGCCGGATGCGAGTAGAACCAGAAGACGTTCTGGTAGAGGATGGGATCGCCGCCGACCCGTGGGTCGAAGAATGCGCCGCCGTAGTTGCGGTCGATGAACAGCATGATGAGTGCGCTCGTGATGACCGGCGTGGCCATGAGCACGAGAACCGACGTCACGAGGACCGTCCAGACCATGATGGGCATCCGGAACAGGGTCATGCCCGGCGCCCGCATCTTGAAGATCGTCACGAGGAAGTTGATGGCACCCAGGATCGAACTGGTCCCGATCAGCACCAGCGCCACGATCCACAGGTCCTGTCCCGATCCGGTCGCGGCAAGCGGCCGATCCTGGGCCAACGGGCTGTAGCTCGTCCAGCCGGCCGCGGCCGTCCCGCCGGTCAGGAAGCCCGAGAAGAGCAGGATGCCGGCGAGCGGCAGCATCCAGAACGACAGGGCGTTGATGCGCGGGAAGGCCATGTCCGGCGCGCCGATCATGAGCGGCACGACGTAGTTCCCGAAACCCGCGAGGACCGGGATGATGAACAGGAAGATCATCGCCGTCCCGTGCATCGAGAACAGCTCGTTGTAGCCCTGCTCGGTCAGGAACTGCAGGCCCGGCTGCGCGAGCTCCGACCGGACCCCAAGGGCGAGCAGGCCCGCGACGAGGAAGAAGATGAACGAGTTGATCACGTACAGGATCCCGATCTTCTTGTGATCGGTCGTCGTGATCCATGCGTACAGCCCACTCCGATAGGTCGAGGCGGCGGGCGTCAGCGCAGTGGTCGCCATCGGGACTCCCTTACTTGACCGTCAGGGTGCCGGTCATGGTCGGATGGACGAAGCATTCGAACGG
This sequence comes from uncultured Chloroflexia bacterium, assembly GCA_963764515.1. Classification (GTDB taxonomy): domain Bacteria; phylum Chloroflexota; class Limnocylindria; order Limnocylindrales; family CSP1-4; genus SPCO01. Next base: position 259,042 of record CAVXSS010000002.1, read on the forward strand.
GTACGTGCCGGCCGCGAGGGGCCCGACCTCGTAGGTCTCCGTCGCCGCTCCCGGGAAGATCTTGCCGTCGAAGACGACCTGGCCGCCGATCGAGTCCTTGAAGATCTTGATGTTGTGGGGGGTGCCGGCGTCCTTGTTCTCGAAGTGGATCGTGATCGGGCTGTTGGCGGGGGCGCTCAGGTCCGTGGTCGTGAACTTGATACCTTCGGCCGTGACCGTCAGGTCCGTCGGTGCGCCAGTGCTGGGCGCCGGCCCGCCCGATGCCTCGGCCGAGGACGATGGCGCGGGCGACGGCGTGTTGGATCCAGCGATCTTGGCCGCGAGCCACGCATCGAAGTCGGCCCCATTGAGGGCGTGCACATCGAACAACATGATGTGGTGGCCGGTCCCGCACAGCTCGGCGCACTGGCCGCGGAAGGTCGAGCCGGCCTGGGCGTCGTCGACCTTGAAGTCGAACTTGTTCACCCGTCCCGGGACGACGTCTCGCTTGAACAGGAACTGGGGCACGTAGAAGGCGTGGATCACGTCCGGGCTGGTCAGGTACAGCTGGACGGTCCGCCCGGTCGGGACGGTGAGGCCGCCGTCCGGACCGACCGGCACGAACTGCTGGAAGAGCGGCTTCGGGCCCTCGACGCCGGGCTTCGGGTCGTAGTCGCTCGGCATGTAGTCGAACGTCCATTGGAACTGGGCCCCGACCGCGCGGATCTTGATGTCGGGCTGTGCCGCCGGCACGTCGACGGCGTTCAGCGTCTGCCAGGACAACGCGAACATGAACGCGACGATGATCGTCGGGACGACCGTCCACACGATCTCCGCGATGTTGTTGCCGTGGGTCTGCGGCGGGAGGGCGACGTCCTCGGGCCGGCGCCGGTAGCGCACGACCGTCCAGACGATCAGGCCTTCGACGAGGAAGAAGATCGCGACGGCGATGAGGAAGACGACGGTGTAGAGGTCGCGGATCGAGGCGCCCTGCTTGGTCACCGCGGGCGGCGGGTACAGGCTCTCCACGATGCGAGCACCGGCCCCTGTGACGACCAGGACCCCGCCCCCGACGATGATGATCGCCGCGAGGAGCAGGGGTCCGACCAGCGTGGATGATCGGCGCGCGCCTGGGGAACTCGACATCCGGTGTCCTCAACGGGGCGATGGGCACCGTGACCGGGGCGCCTCGCCGATGTGGAGCTGGTCGCGTGGAGGGCCCGCCGACGGGCCGGCGGCCATGATAACCGGAGCGTCGGCGTGTCGTCCGCAACGTGAGTCGAACACGGCCCTCGACGCCGACTCGTCCCGGTTCGTGCGACGATGCCCGCGATGCGCACCCCGTCATGGCTCATCATCCGCCCGCTCGTGATCGTGCCGGCCGTCTGGCTGGCGGCCGCGGGTCCGGTCGCGGCTCACGGCTTCGCGCCCGCGGAACCACCGTCGGCCGCGAACATCCTGTTCGGCTGGACGTTCGAACCGCTGCCGACGCTCGCGATCGCCGTCGCGCTCGGCTGGTGGTGGTGGGCGGTCCGGCGGGTCAACGAGGCACACCCGGCACACCCGGTCCCGCGCCGGCGGACGGTCGCCTTCATCGGCGCCCAGCTCGCCCTGGCGTTCGCCCTGATCTCGGGCATCGACCGGTACGACACGACGCTCTTCTCGGTCCACATGGTCCAGCACGTCCTATTGGTGCTGGTCGCTGCGCCATTGATCGCGCTGTCGGCGCCCATCACCCTGCTCCTTCGTCTGTCGTCGCACGAGACGCGGCGTCGCTGGATCCTGCCGGTCCTGCATTCGCGGTTCGTGCGGGTCCTGTCGTTCCCGGTCGTCGGCTGGATCGTCTTCGCGGCCGTCATGTGGATCGCCCACTTCTCGGCGCTCTTCAACGCCGCCCTGGAGGACCCCCTGGTCCATGACTTCGAGCACCTCTTGTTCATCGGCTCGGCCCTGCTGTTCTGGTGGCCGGCGGTGGCGCTCGATCCCGCCCCCTGGCGGATGGCGCATCCGGTCCGCGTCGTGCACCTCTTCATGGCGATGACCCAGAACACGTTCCTGGCGGTCGTCATCCTCAACGTGAGCACGGTCATGTACGCGCACTACGCGACGCTTGTCATCGATTGGGGTCCGACCCCGCTCGCCGATCAGCGACTGGCCGCGGGGATCATGTGGATCGCCGGTGACCTGGTGTTCATCGCGGCGATCATGTCGGTCGTCGCGGGCTGGGTCCGGTTCGATGCCAAGGACGTCAGGCGGGTCGACCGCGAGGCGACCACGGCGATGGCCGCGATCCGGGTCCGCGAGCGACGACTGGCCGAGCGCCTGGCCGACGAGCGGGGCGAGTCGGGGTCGTAGTTCCCCGGCGCGATCAGCCCCGCTCCGGGATCGGGGCCGCCAGGTACGCGCGGTACTGCTCCGGGTCGACATTGCCGCCACTGACCACGGCCACCACGGATCCGTCCACGCCCGCGACGCCCGCCTCGTGTGCCCGGAACGCGAGCGCCGCGACCGTGAGCGCGCCCGACGGCTCGGCCACGAGGCGGCTGTCTTCGGCCGCGAGCCGGACACCCGCCGCGATCTCCGCCTCGGTGACCGTGACGATGCCGTCGAGGTGTGCCCGCAGGTGCTGGAACGTCCGTTGACCGAGCGACTGGGTGCGTGCCCCGTCGGCGATGGTCCGCGAGACGAGGCCAGCCTCCCAGCGGACGATCTCGCCACGCCGCAACGATTCCTGCGCGTCGGCAGCGAGCTCCGGTTCGACGCCCACGACCCGGACGTCCGGCCGTAGCGCCTTGACCGCGGTGGCGACGCCGCTCGCGAGCCCACCGCCACCGATGGGGACGAGCACGGCCCCGAGATCGGGCAGGTCCTCGACCAGCTCGAGGCCGATCGTGCCCTGCCCTGCGATGATCCGGTCGTCGTCGAAGGGCGGGATGACGGTCAACCCCCGGTCCCTCGCGATCGTCTCGGCGACACGCTGGCGCTCGTCGCTGGCGGTCCCGACCACGACCACCTCGGCCCCATCCGCCTCCACCCGCTCGCGCTTGATCCGGGGCGCATCGGACGGCATGACGACGACGGCCGTGATGCCCAGCAGTGCGGCGGCACGCGCGACACCCTGGGCGTGGTTGCCCGACGAGTACGTGACGACGCCACGGGCGCGCTCGTCCATGGCGAGGGACGAGATCGTCACGTACGCGCCGCGAAGCTTGAAGGCGCCGATCGGTTGGAGCGACTCGGCCTTGAGGAACCGCCGGGCCGCGCGCGGTCCGAACCCGACGAGTGGCGTCCGCACGATGACGCCGCGCAGGCGTTCGGCGGCTGCCCGGATGTCGGCAAGGTCGACCAGGCCCGCCGCCCGGGCCGGGTCGCCCAACGCCGTCACCGGCCGCCTCCGTCGACGACTCGTTGGCACTCGATGCAGTAGGCGGCCCATGGGAGCGCTTCGAGCCGTGCGGGAGCGATCGGCTTGCCGCAGCGCTCGCAGGTCCCGAACCCGCCCTCGTCGAGACGAGCGAGGGCGGCGTCGACGAGGGCGAGCTGGGCAAGGGCGCGGTCGCGGAGCGCCAGGTCTCGCTGCTGGTCGAAGACCTGGCTCGCGGCGGCTGCCTGCGAGCCATACGTCATCTGCGTCGGCGCGATGATCGTCTCCTCCGCCTCGTCGCGGAGACGGGCGCGCTCAACGAGCAAGGCAGCGCGAGCGGCATCCAGATCCTTGTCGTCCATCGCACGGATGCTACTCCGCGCATGGGTAGAGCCGGCCCTCTGTATCCTCCCGGGAGTACCACAACCCGATGGAGGGACACCGATGGCCATCGCGATCGACCCGGTCTGCGGCATGGAGGTCGACACGGCGACCTCGGAGCTCTCGTTGGAGCACGAGGGCACGACCTATTGGTTCTGCGGTCGTGGCTGCCTGCTCGATTTCAAGGACGATCCAGACGCCTACCTCTCGGCGGACCAGCAACCGTCCGCCTGAGCCGCGCCCGCGTGCCACGCTCGCGATAAGCCGCAGCTAAGGGCTCTCCGCGACACTGGTCGCCTGGCGATCAGACGGACCGGGCACTCCCAGGACGGGGGTCCGACGCCACGTCTCGGGCCGGATTCGGCCCAATGGGAGGTGCCCCGTGCGCCGTCATCTCGCGCGTTTCACGATCATCGTTCCCGCCCTCGGGCTCGCCGTCGCCCAAGGCGTCAAGTGGTTCGTCGTCCAGTAGCCGGTCGCGCCACGACCGTCGGTCAGCCTCGCGATCCGGCGACCGTCGCCGGATCCGAGGTCAGCCGGGCCGCCAGGTAGACCGGAACGATCGAGAGGACCAGGACGAGCACGGCCGCCACGTTCACCAGCGGCAGCTGGTTCGGTCGCTGGTAGTTGTTGAAGATCCAGATCGGCAGGGTCTGGATCCCGGCCCCGGCCGTGAAGTTCGTGACGATGATCTCGTCGAACGAGAGCGCGAACGCCAGCAGCGCGCCGGCGATCAGGGCCGTGCGGATGGCCGGGAACGTGACGCGCCGGAAGGTCCTGAACGTGTCGGCGCCCAGGTCCGATGAGGCCTCCTCGAACGAGCGCGAGGTGCGCCGCAGGCGGGCGATGACGTTGTTGTAGATGACCACGATGCAGAACGTCGCGTGGCCGATGACGATCGTGATCATCCCAAGGTCGATGCCGATCGCCCGGAACGCGGTGTTCAACGCGAGTCCGGTCACGATGCCCGGCAGCGCCAGCGGCAGGATGACCAGGAACGAGATCGCGTCGCGCCCGAAGAACCGATAGCGCTGGACCGCGAGCGCGATGAGTGAGCCCAGCACGAGCGCGACGACGGTCGCCCCGACGGCCGCCTGGAGCGATGCGCCCAGCGCCGATCGGATTCCCGGGTCGGTGATGGCAGTCGAGTACCAGCCGAGCGTGAACGAGGTGATCGGCCACGTGGCGACCTTGGCCGCGTTGAACGAGTAGAGGACGATGATCCCGATCGGGATGTAGATGAACGCGAGCACCAACGCGGTGGCGATGCGCAGCGCGATGCGTGTCGCGCCCGACAGTTCCATCAGAGTGCCTCGAAGGCGCCGAGGCGCCGCGCGACGAGCAGGAACACCAGCATGATCGTGACCGGGACCATCGCGTAGGCGGCGGCGAATGGCTGGTTGCCCGCGACGCCGACGGAGTCGTAGACGACGTTACCGATGAACCGCGTGTTGGAGACGAGGGTCGGCGTGATGTAGTCGCCCAGAGTCAGGCTGAAGGTGAAGATCGATCCGGCCGCGACTGCGGGCAGCGCCAGCGGCAGGACGACCCGCCGGAAGGTGAGGCCGGCCTTGCCGCCAAGGTCGGCGGACGCCTCCAGGAGCGAGCTGGGGATCCGCTCCAGACCGGCGAAGATCGGGATGATCATGTACGGGAGCCACAGGTACGACTCGACGAGCCAGACCGCGACATCGCTGTAGCCCGGACCCTTGAGGCCGAACGGTTCAAGAACGGCGTTGAGGACCCCGCCTTCGCTCAGGATCAGTCGCCAAGCGTAGATCTTGACGAGGTAGCCGGACCACAACGGCAGCAGGATCGAGACGGTCACCAGGCCGCGCGTCCGCGACGATGCCAGGCGAGCCATGTAGAACGCGATCGGAAAGGCCAGGACGATGTCGGTCAGGGTGACCAGCGCGGCCATCCCGACCGTCCGGAACGCGATCGTCCGGTAGATCTCCTCGGTGACGACCGCCTCGTAGTTCTTGAGCGTCGGCTCGGTGACGAGGTTGCCGGTGAACGAATCGACCTGCCAGAACGAGGTCAGCAGGAAGAGCGCCAGCGAACCGAGATAGGCGATGACGAGCCAGCCCAGGGGTGCCGCGAGGAGGCTCGCGAGCTGGATACGCGGCCGGCGATAGAGCGCCGCCGCCACGCGTCGCGCCAACGACGCGGGCGGGGCGGCGGCGCTGCTGTTCGCGCTCATGGCGACCGGAGACCGGTCGGGATCGAACGTCCGTTTGGGCTAGCTTCCGGTGACCTCCGTCCACACCTTGGTCCAGGCGTCGAAGTCGGTGCAGATGGCGCCGCGGCCATCGAGGCATTCGGTCGTCGGCGTGTTCCAGTACCAGATGTTCTTGAAGTAGGTCTCGTCCTTGGCGTGGAACTGGTCGCACCACCCGGCGGCCTGCTTCTCCGCTTCGGCGCACGCGGCGTCGCTGACCGGCGCCTCACCGAAGTAGACGGTCACGTCGGCGTTGGCCTTGGCCGAGATGATGTAATCCATCCACTTGTACATGCAGTTGGGGTGCTTGGCCTTCGACGAGATCATCCAGGTGTCGGACCAGCCCGTGGCCCCTTCCTTGGGCGTGACGCTCGCGACCTGCTTGCCACCGGCCGCGTTGATGGTGTTCTGCTGGTAGAGCCACGCGGTCCCGATCGCCATGTCGCCGTTGGCGAAGCCGTCGATCTCCTCCTGCGCCGTGCCCCAGTACTTGCCGACGAGCGTCTTCTGCTGCTTGAGCAGGTCCTCGGCGGCAGCCAGCTGGTCCTTGTCGAGCGCATACGGATTCGTGATCTTGAGTTCGGGCTTGGTCTTCATCAGATAGAGCGCGGCGTCCGCGACGTAGATCGCGTAGTTGTAGGCCGTGACCTTGCCCTTGTACGGTGAGTCGGCCTCGAAGACGGCACTCCAGCTGTCCGGAGCCGTCGTGACGACGGTCGGGTCGTACATGAGGACGTTGGCGCCACGACCGTGGGGTACGCCGTACCCGACGCCGTTGACCGTGTTGTAGGGCTGGTTCTTCAGCCCCTCGAAGACGTCCTTGTAGTTCGGGATCAGGTCGAAGTTGACCGCGGAGACGTCGCCGCCGGCGATCAGTCGGAGTGTCGCGTCGCCCGATGCCGACACGCCGTCGTACTCGCCGGTCTTCATGAGCTGGACCATGTTGGCCGAGTCGAGACCGACCTTGACCGTCGTCTTGCAGCCGGTGGCGGTCTCGAAGGGCGTGACCCAGTCGTAGTCCGGGACCTGCTCGCCGCCGGTCCCACCGACGACATAGCCGGCCCAGGCCACGAGGTTGAGTGCCCCCTCGCCATCGCCGACGCTGGTCGGCACACTCGGCTTCGGCGAGTCGCCGCCGCTGCTGCTGCACGCCCCGACCAGGATCGCCGCCGCCGCGGCGAGGGTCAGCCATCCGCGGATCCTCATCAGCTCGAGCCTCCTCCTCCGTTCACGCCCCATCCTCGATGGCGAGCGCGTGCTGTCGCTTCCAGACGAGGCGGACAGCCTTGCCTTGCTGGGCGAGCGCCTCGGTGGAGGACGTCGCCAGGTTCTGCTGCGTGACCACGAGCCGCGCGCCGGCGTCGAGGGCGACGACGTAGCGCGTATCGGACCCGAGATAGACGACGTCAAGGATCTCACCGTCGGCGGCGCCCTCGTCCGGGCCGACGGCCGTACCGGCCGCGGCGAGGTGGATCTTCTCCGGCCGGATCGTGAACGTGCCGCGCCGTCCGATGATCCGCTCCGCGACCTCGCCCGTCAGCAGGTTCGACGTCCCGACGAACCCCGCGACGAACCGGGTCGCCGGACGTTCGTAGACGTCTGCAGGCGCACCGACCTGCTCGATCCGACCCTGGCTGAAGACCGCGAGGCGGTCGCTCATCGTGAGCGCCTCCTGCTGGTCGTGGGTCACGTAGATGAACGTGATCCCGACCTGCTGCTGGATCGCCTTCAGCTCGATCTGCATCTCTTCGCGCAACTTGAGGTCGAGCGCACCGAGCGGCTCGTCGAGCAGCAGGACGCGCGGCCGGTTGATGAGCGCGCGCGCAAGGGCGACGCGCTGACGCTGCCCGCCGGAGAGCTGGCTCGGCTTCCGGCTCTCGTAGCCCTCGAGGCGGACCATCCGGAGCGCCTCCGTCATGCGGGTCGAGCGCTCCGCCTTCGGGATCTTGCGCACCATGAGGCCGTACGCGACGTTGTCGCCGACGGTCATGTGCGGGAACAGTGCGTAGTCCTGGAAGACCGTGTTGACGTCCCGATCGAACGGCGGGGTGGTCGTGACGTCCACGCCGTGCAGGAGGATCCGGCCCGATGTCGGGAGCTCGAAGCCCGCGATCATCCGCAGGGTCGTCGTCTTGCCCGAGCCGGACGGCCCCAGCATCGAGAAGAACTCCCCGTCACGGACGTCGAGGTCGATCCCGGCCACGGCCACCACCTCGCCGTATCGCTTCTCGACGCCGTCGAGGCGGACGGCGACCGATCCGGCCGGGGCAGCGCCGCTCGGGCGGATACGGTCGGCGCTCGGGTCCTGGGTCTCGGTCGGTGACGCCAAGCAAGGCCTCTCGGCGGACGGTGGAGGGCAGGTGACGGGTGCGCGCACAGTGCGGCGCGCCACGGACCGTGTCAAGACAACCCGGGGGCCGTTTCGGACCGCGCGTCAGGTCTCGTCACGAGCCGTCCCGCGGACGATAGGATGCGGCCGACCAGAGCCGACCATCCGGAGCCTGTGCATGCCCGACCAGCGCCGGCCGCCCCCGCTCACCTCTACGGTCGCCTCCCGGCTGCTCCTCGCTCTCGCCGTCATGGTCGTGGTCGCCTGCGGGCCCGAGCCACCGCCGGTCACGCCGGCGCCGGTGGCCGGAACCCCGGAGGCACCTCGCGAGATCAACCTCATCGCCCGGGACTATTCGTTCCAACCCGCGACGTTCGACCTGATCCCGGGCGAGACGGTGGTCCTGCACGTCATCAACGGTGGCCTCGAGGTCCACGAGGCCGTCATCGGCGGCGGCAAGGTCCAGGATGCCTGGGAGGTCGCGGAGGCGGGAACGGTCGGCGCGCCACCTGGTCCCACGCCCGTGGTCAGCGTCCCGCCGGATGTCGCCGGGCTGCGGATCGTGGTCGCCTCCGGTGAGCGCGTCGACGTCCGCTGGACGGTCCCGGACGAAGCGACGACGTCCGCAGCGACCGACTGGATCGTCGGCTGCCACATCCCCGGTCACCTGGCCAAGGGGATGTGGATCCCGGTCCGGTGGATCGCTCGTCCGGCATCGTGAGGGGAGCGGGTGGTACGCTCTTGAGGCAGCGGCCCGGTTGCGCTCTGCAGCATCGCCTCGAGGAGGACTTGCATGACCTACGTGATCGCCGAGCCGTGTGTCGACGTGCTCGACCTCTCGTGCGTCTCCGTCTGCCCGGTCGATTGCATCCACTACGAAGAGGGCGTGGACCGCAAGCTGTTCATCGACCCGAACGAGTGCATCGATTGCGGCGCCTGTGAGCCGGAGTGCCCGGTGAACGCGATCTTTCCCGAAGAGTCGCTGCCGCCCGAGTGGGCGAGCTACACCGCCATGGATGCCATCTGGTACACGGACAAGGCGGCGGCGCGCACGGCCGTCGACGAGGCGAAACCCGCGGGCTGATGGCCTCGCAGGGGCTGGCCTCAGGCCTCGGGGCGTGAGTGCCGGTTCCCCGTCGAGGGTGCCGGGACCAAGACCGTATGCGCATCGTCTCGCTCCTGCCATCGGCGACCGAGATCGTCTGCGCCATCGGCCTCGGCGAGGAACTGGTGGGTGTCACCCACGAATGCGACTGGCCGCTCGAAGCGCTCGGCAAGCCGGTCGTCACCCGCAGCGTCCACGAGCTGCGGAACGCGTCGTCGCGGGACATCCATCGCCTCGTGACCGCATCGATGCACGGTGGCTCATCGCTGTACGCCCTCGATGAGGAGGCCCTGGCCGCCGCAGCGCCGGACCTGATCCTGACCCAGGAGCTGTGCCGCGTCTGTGCGGTCAGCTATCGCGAGGTCAACGATGTCGCGCGGGCGATCGACGCCGACATCACCGTCGTGTCGCTGGAGCCGACCTCGATCGAGGGCATCTTCAACACGATCACCACTGTCGGTGCGATGGCCGAGGCCGAGGACCAGGCCCTGGACCTGGTCGAGTCCCTGCGCGAGCGCCTGGGCGTCGTCGAGGAGGCCGTCGCCTCGCGACGTGAAGGTGGCCGCGCGCCCATCCGGGTCGCCAGCCTGGAGTGGCTCGACCCACCCTTCGCGGCGGGCCACTGGGTTCCCGAGCAGGTCCGGCGGGCGGGTGGCTGGGACGTGCTCGGCGCGGAAGGCGATCGTTCGCGCGAGACTTCGTGGGACGCGGTCGCCGAAGTCGATCCCGAGATGCTCATCCTCATGCCGTGTGGGTTCCACCTGGCCGAGACCGTCGACGAGTGGACACGGGCGCCGCGGCCGGCGTGGTACGGCGACCTGCCCGCGGTCCGTCGCGGTCAGGTCTTCGCCGTCGATGGATCCTCGTACTTCAGCCGGCCCGGCCCCCGGGTCATCGACGGCATCGAGCTGCTGGCGGAGATCCTCGACCCGGACGGGTTCGAGGACATCGCGCCGGTGGGGTCGTGGACGCCCGTCGACGGGCGATAGGGGACCGAGGATGCCGTTTCGCGCCAGCTTCCAATGCCTGTGGTGCGGAGCGGCCCACACCTCTCGAACCGCCGACGACCTGGAGGGCTGGGCCCAGCTCTGCCCGGACTGCCTCGGCAAGGCCGGCGACAACGGCTTCCTCCGGTTCCGGTTGCGGCAGGCGATCACGGAGCGCGGTCAGGCGGCGGCGCCTGTCGCGGTCGCGGAGCGGGTGCCCGAAGCCGATCCTCCGGGGGCCCGGGTCCCGATGCTCGAGCCCGAAGCCGCGCTGATCCCGTACTACGAGGCCCGGGCGGGCGAGTACGACGACTGGTACCTGCGAAGGGGCCGGTACGCGCGTGGGCCCATCCACGACGCCGCCTGGAACGCGGAGCTCGACACCGCCGGGCGATGGCTCGATGCCCTTCCGATCCGCGGCGAGATCGTGGAGCTCGCGGCCGGGACCGGCTGGTGGTCGCCGCTCCTCGCGAGCAAGGGCGAGCTGTCCCTCTACGACGCCAACGCCGCTCCGCTCGATCGCGCCCGCGACCGCCTCCTCGCGCACGGGTTGCGTGCCCACATCCACGTCCGCGACGCGTGGGCCGAACCCGATCGCCAGGTCGGCGCGGTCTTCGCCGGCTTCTGGCTGAGCCACGTCCCGCGCGCCCGGCTCGTGTCGTTCCTGGAGCTCGTCCATCGGTGGCTCAGGCCGGGCGGCCGCTTTGCCTTCATCGATTCGCAGCCGGATCCTCGATCGTCGGCGTCCGACCACCCGGTGCCCGTCGATGACCTCTCGGTCCGACGACTCGATGACGGCCGCGAGTTCACGATCGTCAAGGTGTACTACGAGCGGTCCGAGCTGGAGGCCGCGCTCCGTGAGGCGGGCTTCGGTGCCCCCGAGGTGACGACGACGGGCCGGTTCTTCGTGATGGGGACCGCCACGGCCTGACACCGGAAGGGTCCCCGGCACCTGACGGGATGTTCGCCCGAACCCGCCGGAACGGCCGACCTCCACCGCTATACTCCGGCCGATGTCACCCCTCTCGAAGGCCACGATCGCCACGATAGGTTCCGGCGTCATGGCCGAGGCGATGATCGCGGGACTCCTCCGCGGCAAGCTGGTCGACCCCGCTCAGGTGGTCGCCAGTCATCCGCGCCTGGAACGGCGCGAGCACCTGGCCCGGGAGTACGGGATCCGCACCGTGGCGGACAACAGCGAAGCGGTCGAGGGCGCGGACGTCATCCTGTTCGGGATCAAGCCCCAGATGCTCGCCCGCGTCGGTCGCGAGATCGGTCCGCACCTGCGCCGCGGCCAACTGGTCCTGAGCGTGCTGGCCGGCGCCACGACGACTGCGCTGATGGGCATCCTGGGCCACGATCAGGTCGTGCGCAGCATGCCCAACACGCCGGCCCGGCTCGGCAAGGGCATGACCGTCTGGTACGCCACGCCCGAGACGACCGAGGAACAGCGGGGCCAGGCCGCGGCCCTGCTCGGGGCCCTCGGCGCCCAGCTCGAGGTCGATGACGAGAAGATGGTCGCCATGGCCACCGCGGTCAGCGGCACCGGCCCGACCTACGTGTTCCTATTCATGGAGGCGCTCATCGACGCCGCCGTCCACCTCGGTTTCCCGCGCCACATGGCCCACGACCTCGTGATCGAGACGCTCGAGGGCTCGACGCTCTTCGCGAAGCAGTCGGGGATGCACCCGGCCGAGCTGCGGAACATGGTCACGTCGCCCGGCGGGACCTCCGCAGCCGCGCTCCACGAGCTCGAATCCGGCCGGATGCGAACGGTCCTCTCGGAGGCCGTCTGGGCGGCATTCCGACGGACCGTGGAACTGGGCGACCAGCTCGAGCGCACGGCCCTCGAGTTCCCCCCGGAACCGGCTCGCTCGAAGACGCCTGACCGTCGCCGGAACGGAGGCCGATGACCGCGGTCGGGATCGCAGCCGGGGTGGACCTGCGGCGGGCGCCGCTGGCGGTCCTGCGTCGGACCGACCTGCGTAGCCCCGAGCGCGAGCTCTGGGCCGACGAGGCGGCGCTCTGGGATCGATTCGTCGCATCGTGGGCCGGCCTCGATGACGCGGCCTGGCACCTGCCGGGAGCCGCGCCCTCGGACGCCGGCGGGCCGGCGTGGTCGCTGGCCGAACACGTCGGCCACGTCGCCGCCTGGCAGGAGCTTGCGATGGACTACACGGCGACGGCGATCGCGACCGGCCGCTGGCCGACCGATGACGAGTACGACGGAGGCGATTTCGATCAATTCAACGAACGCCTGCGGGAACCCTGGGCATCGCTGCCGCGCGACGAGATCCTGGCGCGTCTGGCGGTCGGGCGTCGCCGCCTGCTCAAGGAGACCGGCCGGCTGTCGCCTGCGGTCATCCGCGGTGACGCAGCCTGGGGCTGGGTCTACATGACGACGCACGGGCATTACCTCGACCACCTCGCCGTCATCGAGCCGTGGGCCGGCGGGCTGCGGTCCCGTCAGGCGGAGGGTGATCCGTTCGTCGCCGATCCGCGGCCGGCCGACCATGCGGAGTTCGCGGCACGGGATTCGGCCGCCGCGGCTGACCTCGATGCGCTCCTGCGGATGCTCCCGATCCATCGGTGGACGGCTGGCGAGGTGACGCCGGGCTGGACCGTGCGCGACCACGTCGCGCACCTCGCGGACTGGGCGGAGGAGGGTGTCCGGGCCATCTCGATCCATCGCCGTGACGGCGGGTGGCTGGCCGATCCCGAGGAAGGCGTCGATGCCTGGAACGAGCGGATGGTGCGGCGCTCACGTGGCGAGACGCCCGAGGCGACGCTCGCCCGCTACGAGGCGGCCCGACGGGCGCTCCTCGAGGCCGTCGGCACGATCGACATCGGCGAGCTGCGCTCGCCGGACGGCTGGAGCTGGGCCTATGACTGCCTGTATGGCCACGTCCGCAAGCACGCCGCATGGCTAGGCCCGTGGTGTGCGACCGCGGGCTGGCCGGACGAGAGGGGCTGATGCCGGGACCATCGACCGCGGCCGCGAGCGGCCTGTCCATCGAGACCATCGTCGCGGTCGAGTCGCCGCGCGAGTTTCGTCTCCACCCCCGCGACCGCGTCGTCGCGTACACCGCCGAGGCCGCAGGCGCCCGACAGCTGTTCACCATGCCGCTTCGCGGCGGGACGCCGACGCAGGTGACGGCCTCCGAGAAGGCGGTCTCCGACCCCGCCTGGTCGCCCGACGGCCGTCGCCTCGCATACATCCGCGACGAGGAGCTGTGGGTCGTCGAGGCGGACGGCAGCCGATCGACCCGGGTGGTCGCCAAGCCCGGGGGCGCTCGCCAACCGGCCTGGTCGCCCGACGGCCACCGGCTCGCCTTCATCTCGCGGCGTCGCGGCTGGTCCCAGGTCTGGATCATCGATGCCCCGGTGCCCCGGCGGGGCCGACCGGCGAACGAGCCGAAGGTGCCTGAGCCGTCAGCCGCCACGGAATTGGGCGTGGACGTCGAATTGTTCGCCTGGGCGCCGAACGGCGGGCACCTCGCGATCATGGCCAGGCTGCTGCCGAAGGACCCCGAGACGTCCCAGATCGGGCTCGTGGACCTCGCCACCGGCCGCACCGAGGTCATCGCCGGCGAGCGCAGCCTGGACACCGGGGCCCGCTGGCTGCCCGATGGTTCGCTCCTGTACGTGTCGGATGCCGACGGCTGGTTCCAGGTCGTCCGCCGGACCGCCGACGGCCACGACCGGATCGTGCTGACGGGGGGCGAGCGTGAGCATGGCGAGCCATCGGGCGGGATCGGGTACACGCCGCTCCCATCGCCCGACGGCAGCCGCTTCATCCATGGCGAGACCCGCGACGGCCTGCTCGATCTCGTCGTCGGCGATCTCGCGGTCGCGGCCCCGAAACGCGGGCGCGGCAGGCCGTCCAGGACGCCGCGGACCGTGTCCGCCGCCGCTGCAGGTCGCCGGATCAACCCTTGGGACGGCGTCTGGCGCTCGGTCGGCTGGCTGGCCGACGGCGCGTGGGTCGCGGCCATCGGCGAGAGCGAGACCCAGCCACAGGATCTCTGGCTGCTCCCGGTGCCTGGCGTGGCTTCGCCCGACGCTCGTCCCCGCCGCGTCACCGACTCCCGCCCCGCGGTCCTGGCCGCCGCGCTCTCGCCAGGTCGCGTCCCGGCCGGCGAGCGGATCGCCTTCAAGGCCCGCGACGGCCTGCGAGTGGAGGGCACGCTCTGGCGACCGGCGACGGCGACGGGCAAACGCGGCGGCCGTCGCGTCCCCACCGTCGTCTACCCGCACGGTGGCCCGACCTGGCAGGCGTGGCGCGGGTTCCAGCCGTTCAAGCTGCTGCTCGCCGACGCGGGGTTCGCCGTCCTGGACATCGACTTCCGCGGCTCGACCGGATACGGGCGCGCCTTCCGCCAGGCGAACCATGGCGAGTGGGGTCATGCCGATGTCCACGACGTCATCGACGGCGCCCGGTGGGCGATCGAGCAGTCGTGGTCCGACGGGAGGCTCGCCATCTACGGCGGGTCGTATGGCGGCTACATCGTGCTGTGCGCGCTGGTCGACGAGCCGGCGATGTGGCGGGCCGGCATCGACCTCTACGGCGATTCGGAGATCGCCGAGAGCTACCGTCACGGCGACCGCCCGGGCCGTCTCGATCTCTTCCGGATGATGGGGTCGCCCGACGACCCCGCGCGTGCCGAGGTCTATCGGCGCGGGTCGCCGGTCTATCGAGCGGAGCGGATCGAGGCGCCGCTCCTGATCCTCCACGGCCGCAAGGACAAGCGGGTCGTGCCGCTGATGACCGAGCGCATGGTCGAGGCCCTCGAGATCGAGAGCAAGCCGCACGAGGTCCATTGGTACGAGGAGGAGGGCCACGGCTGGGAGCGCCGCGAGAACCGACGTGATGCCTTCACCCGGATCCTGGCGTTCCTGCGGACGCACCTGCTCGACGAGCCGCCATCGCCCGCCTCGTCGAGCGGTCAATAGCCCTCGACTCACTTCTCAGCACGACGAGGAACAGGGACACGGCCGCCGTCCGGAGGGCGATCTCGGGCAGGCTCGATCCGATGTGCCGGATCGTCACGTGCCGGCTGCCTCCCGCTCGCGGCCACGTCGCATCGCGAGCGCGATGGTCGCCGCGACACCGGCCCCGATGAGCAGGTCGCCGACGCTGAACACGTTGCCGAACGGCAGCCAGCCCGGCATGGCGAAGATGTCGGTCAGGAGGCGCAGCGCCGGGTCGCCGGTCACGACGCTGTTGGTCAGGCCACTCGGGTCGATGCCGGCCGCCGTCAGGGCCACCGGGTCGGCCGGCATCGCGCCCTCGTTGGCCAGGATGGCGACGAGGTTGCAGCCCGCGCCGGCGGCGATCAGTGGCACGCCCGGCACGGTCACGTTGCGCAGCACGGCCGCCAGGACCGCGAGGTTCGAGGCGACGTAGATGGCCTGTCGAGCGTCACCCGCGAGCGACCCGAGCGGGTCGGAGAACAGCGCGACCTGGACCATGAGCCCCGCGACCGCGAGCCACGCCCAACGCCATCGCAGGTCTGTCAGGCCCTGGGTCCGGCCACCTGTCGCGAAGCCGGCCAGGAGCCCGAGCGGGATCGCGTAGAGGATGAACATCCGCCGGCTTAGTCGCCTGTCGTCGCAGATCCCAGGCGCGCCTCGAGCTGGTCCGTATGCTCGAGCAGATGACTGGCGATCAACCGCGCGGCCGATGCCTCGACCGCCGTCTCGCCGAGCCTCGGATGGAGGCCGAGCCGTTGTCGTTGCTCGGGCGTCCATGAGCCCCAGACCGCGAGGAACCGGTTCGCGCTCGCGACGATGAGCGCGTACAGCTCGGCCGGCGGGAGGGACCGGTCGCGCTCGATGGTCGAGAGCCGGACCGGATCGGCGGCGGTCCGTCCGAACGGCACCGGCACACCGTCCCCGGCAACGACTCGCTCCAGCTCGGTGCGCCAATATCCGAGCATCTCCGCCACGTGGGCGAGGATCTCCGGCGGCCCCCACGACGCCTCGGGCGCGTCGTCGAAGCGTTCGGACAGCTGCCATGGCGCGCCCGCCTCGACCGCCGAGCGGACATGCTCGAGGCGATCGAGGGCGATGCGGATGCGGTCAGCGACGTCGTCGGTCGGCATGCGCAGAGTGTCGCACGTCAGGCGTCCGATGAGGCCGGTCCGACGATGGCCAACGCGCACGGCGATACGATTGGTCGCATGGTCGCACCCGCCCTCGTCATCGAGCCCATGGCCCAGGACGACTGGCCCGCCGTCCATCGGATCTACGCGGAGGGGATCGCGACCGGCGATGCGACCCTCGAGCGCGAGGCGCCCGACTGGAGCCATTTCGACCACTCGCATCCACCGGAGTGCCGGCTCATCGCCCGTGATGGAGCCGGCGGCGTGGTCGTCGGGTGGACGGCGTTGAGCGGCTACTCGTCACGCAAGGTCTACAGCGGGGTCGCGTGGGAGAGCATCTACGTGGCCGCAGATGCCCGAGGCCGGGGCATCGGACGGGCCCTCCTCGAGGCACTCATTCCGGCCTCGGAGTCGGCCGGCTTCTGGACCCTGCTCGCCGGTGTCCTCGCCGAGAACGCGGCGAGCCTCGCCCTCCATGAGCGCGTCGGCTTCAGGCGCATCGGCGTGCAGCGGCATCTGGGTCAGGATGCGACCGGGCGATGGCGCGACGTCGTGACCCTGGAGCGCCGCAGCACGACCGTCGGGGTCTGAACGCCGGGACATTGCCTAAGTGGACGAGGCCGTCCTGACACGCGCCCCCTGTGCCAGGGGGGCGTCGCTCTCGAGCGTCGCCTTGCGCCACGCCGCCCCGGCCTTCATGGCGGTGGCGCTGAACGCGATGGCCAGCCGGCACCCGGACCACGGGGCAGGCTGGGTGGGACCAGTTGGTGGGTCGCGCCGGCCCGAGGGAAGCGCCACCATGGCGGCCATGGCGAATCGCTCGACGTCCCGGTACTCGCGCACGGCCCTCGCCGTGGTCGTCGCCGCATTCGTGCTCGGTGGGCTGCCCGCCGATGCCTCCGCGGCCTCGACCGACCCGGACAAGGACGGCCTGCCATCCGCCTGGGAGATCAGGTGGTCCCACACGGACCCGAAGCGGGCCGACACGAACGGTGACGGCATCAAGGACGGCCGCGAGGATCCGGACAAGGACACCCTGACCAACCGCGAGGAGTACGTGGCGGGCATGCGCCCGCGGCGCGCCGACTCCGACCGCGACGGGATCCGCGACGACCGCGAGGACACCGACGGGGATGGCCTCCAGACGAAGTTCGAGTACCTGGCCGGAACTCGCCCCAGACTCAGGGACAGCGACAAGGACGGCCTGCGCGACGATCGCGAGGATCCCGACAAGGACGGGCTGACCAACCGGACCGAACAGGCGCTGGGCACGCAGCCGCGCAAGCGCGATACCGACGGCGACGGCTATGCCGACGGGGCCGAGGTGACCGCGGGGACGAACCCGCTCGATGCGTCGAGCCACCCGACGCTGCCGTCGACGCCACCGCCGCCGGGTGGCGGCTCCGCCGGTGCGCCGACACTGCCCGGGATCCCCGACTGCTCGATCTTCCCCGTCGACAACGTCTGGAACGTGCGGATCGACGGCCTCGGCGTGGCCTCGAACTCCTCGACGATGATCGCGAGCATCGGCCTGAACACGGGCCTGCACATGGACTTCGGGTCGTACTCGGGCTACGGCATCCCGTACAACGTCGTGAACGCCTCCACCGCCCGGTCCGCCGTGGTCTTCGACTACGCCGAGGACTCCGACCACGTCCCGTACCCGATCCCGGCGAGCCCGAAGATCGAGGGCGGGGGGACGGCGGGCGCGGGTGACCGCCATATCCTCATGGTCGACCGGGACGCTTGCCGTCTCTACGAGCTCTATGACGCGCGCAATGTCGGCGGCGCGTGGTTCGCCGGCAGCGGCGCGACCTGGGATATGCGATCCAACGCGCTGCGGACCGCCGGCTTCACCAGCGCCGATGCCGCCGGGCTGCCGATCCTCCCGGGTCTCGTGCGCTACGACGAGGTGGCCGCCGGAGCGATCGGCCATGCCCTCCGGTTCACGACCGACGAGACCCGCAAGCTGTACATCTACCCTGCCCGGCACTACGCGAGCGACTCCACGTCGGCGTCGCTGCCGCCGATGGGGCTTCGGGTTCGCCTCGAGGCGTCGTATGACACGTCCGGCTTCTCGCCCCAGGCCCGGGTCATCGCCGAGGCCCTCAAGCGGTACGGGATGATCCTCGCCGACAACGGCTCGCCCTGGTACGTCACGGGCGCGAGCGACCCGCACTTCGACGACGACGTCATGCACGAGCTCGACGTCATCACGGGGCACGACCTCGAGGTCGTCGATACGAGCGGGTTGGTCAACGGGCCCTAGGCCGGTCCGCGGCCCCTCGACCACGGCCGTCCCCGGATTCGTCATCATCGGCGCATGACGACACTCCGCGATCGCGTCCTCGGCGGCGAGACGACGTTCGGCACCTGGCTCTCCACGGGCTCGCCGGTCGTCGCCGAAGCGTGCGGGCGTGCCGGGTTCGACTGGCTCGTCATCGACACCGAGCACGGGATGACCACCGAGACCACGGTCCTCGGCCAGCTCTATGCGATCGGCACCACCGCTTCGACCGCGCTGGTCAGGATCGAACGGAGCGACCGGCTCCGGATCTCCCGGGCCCTCGACATGGGGGCCGGGGGCCTGGTGGTCCCTCGCGTGGACTCGGCCGGCGATGTCCGCGATGCCTTGAGCTGGATGCGGTTCCCGCCCGAGGGGCAGCGGGGCATCGCCCTAGGCGGTCGCGGCTAGGGGTTCGGCCAGATCGGCCACGCCGAGATCGGCTCGCTCAATGACGTGGTCCTGGGCGTCTTCCAGATCGAGAACGCGGCCGCCGTCGCGGACGCGGAGGCCATCGCCGCCCTACCCGGAGCCGATGTCCTCTTCGTCGGCCCAGCCGACCTGTCGCACGCCCTCGGCGTGCCTGGACGCTTCGACGATCCGATCTACCTCGATGCCGTGAGGGCGGTCGTCGCGGCGAGCGAGAGACACGGCAAGGCGGCCGGCATCCTGCTCTACGATCGTGCCGTCATCGCCCGGCATCTCGAGCTGGGGTTCCGGTTCATCGGGCTCGGCTCGGACCTGGGATACGTTGCGGCCGGCGCACGCGGCATGGTCGAGGCCGCTCGCGGCGGGTAGGCGTTCGAGCTCGACTCACTCGTCGGCCATCCGGACCGCGGAGGCCGGTGCCTGGCTCGCGACCGGTCCCGTCTGGGCCAGGAGCACCCCCGCGATGATGAGGGCGCCGCCGACGAGCTGGACCGGCGTCAGCGTGAAGCCGAACAGGAGGAAGGCGAGTGCGATCGTCCAGATCGGTTCGACCGTGCTGATGATCGATGCCTGGGCGGCACCGATGCGCTGGGCGCCAGCGTAGAAGGCCTGGATCGCGATGAACGTCGAGACCACCCCGACCCCCACGAGACCGCCCCACGCCTGGGCCGGGATCTGCGCCGGCAGGACGGGCCGGGCCCCAAGGATGCTCCAAGACCAGTAGACGGCCGCCGTCGCGGTCATCATCAGGGCGGTCGCCGTCGAAGCGGCCGCCCCGCCGTCCGACATGCCGCCCACGGTGCCGCGTCGTTCACCCGCCAGCCGCGCCGCCAGAACGATCCAGACGACGTAGATGAGCATCGAGGTGACCACGAGCACGAGGCCCGTGACAGGCGGCGCGCGATCCGGGTCGATCCCGCCGATGGTCAACGCGACCCCGCCGAGGGCGATCCCGAGGGCCAGCCAGGCGCGGCGACCCTCCAGGCGCTGGCCGAAGCGAATGGTGACGACCGCCACGAGCGCGGGGTATGTGAAGACGATCAGGCCCGCGAGCGACGGCGACACGGTCTCGAGCGACGCGTAGTACGCGCCAGAGTTGCCCACGTACAGCATGCCAAGGGCGAGCGAGACGAACGCAGCCCGTCGATCGATGTCGCGCAGCCCCCGTCGGCGGACCCCGGACGCGAGCAGCCAGGCCCACGCGAGGCTGGCCCCGAACAGGAACCGCCAGGCGGAGAGCACGAGCCAGTCGACGCCCGCGCCGTAGACCGGTTGGGCGAACAGCGACCCGGACCCGAATCCCGCCGCCGAAAGCAGGATGAGGGCGACCCCGCCCAGGCGTCGGCGATCCATCCGATGGAGGCTAGCAGCGCGCCTCAGCCGGTGAAGGCGAAGCTCGCAGCGAACGCATCGAAGATCGGGATGTCCTCGGCTCCGCCGGCCGTCACGAGAAAGACCTCCCACCCGATCCGGCCGCGGACCGTCACGTCATCGACGAAGGTCACATCCTGTCCCTCGTCGTTCCTGAACTCGAAGATGAGCCTCTGGGCGGGCTGCCCCCCGAGTGTCGCGGCCGCCTGCGAGGTCGGCTGGCCGAAGTCGTCCTTGTAGAAGTCGCGGAGGGAGGCCACGAAGTCGTCGACCGACAACCCCTTCGCCAGCGTCTGCGGGGCGACGTAGACGTACGGCTGACCGTCGATCGCGTAGGCGTCCTGGGTCTTCGATGGCCCGACCGTCCAGTCGGCCGGGTGCGCCATCGTGTAGGCGAAGGTCTGCGAGGTGTAGCGAACCCACACGTCGTCGGGCGGCGAGACCGTCTGGGACGTACCGACGTCGCTGAGCGTGAACTCGAGCCTGATCACGACGGGCAGCACGACGCGGCCGTTCGTCTGCGTCCACGAGCCGTCGATGCCGATGATCGCCGGCGTGCCGTCGTCGGTCGTGAAGAAGTCCATACCGAACGAGGCATCGGTGGCGCCCTCCACCTCGAATCCGATGCTGGCCGGCGAGATGTCAGCGCCCCCCTTGGCCTGGAGGTGATGCAGGCGCCGTCCGTCTTTCGGCACGACCCCGAGGTCCTCGACCGAGGCGATCGCCGCGAGCGACCCCGACAGCGACCCGTGCGACACGCTGGCATCGGGCTCGGCGAGCCACGGTCCCGGCAACGCACGACTCCATCGTTTCGCCCCGATCGAGATCGACTGCGTCTGCTGCGTGACCCCGGCCGTGTCGACCTTCATCGTCAGGCTCGAAGCGGGACCCGCGAAGACCGCGTCGCCACTCAGCCCGCCGGTGGTGGTCCCGAGTGAGATGGTGCCGCCGATCTCGGCCCTGGCGCTGAACGCCGGCGACTCGATGGTCCTGATGAATTCGGCCGCCACGTCGATCGGCGTCGGGCTCGGGGTGGGCGCGACCGTCGGCGTCCCCGTTGGAGGCGGCGTGGGCGTCAACCTGGCGTTCGGGTCGCAGGCGACCGCGAGGCTCACCGCGACGATCGCGAGGACCGCGACGAGCCGCCCGGGACGTGCCCCGATCCCTCCCGCCAGCCATCGCGCGTCGTGTCGCATGCACGCCCCTTCCATGCACCCGGGCCCGGCCGAGAGCGTCCGCGGCATCATGGGGTCGGCGGCCACATCCGGCAACGGCCGCTACACTTCGGAGCGTGACCGACCTGAGCGAGCACGCCGTCGCCCGCCGCGTTCCGGCGATCCTGGAGGAGCGCCTCCGCGTGGTCAGCCGGCGTCAGCCCCTGACCGTCCTGCCGGCCACGTCGCTGGCCGACTGCCTGCGTGTCATCCAGCGAACGGGGACCGGCGACTCGGTGTTCGTCTGCGACCCCTCGGGCCGTCTCATCGGCGTCCTGACGGAGCGCGACATCTTCGGGCGGATCGTCGCGGGCCGCGTGGACCTTGCCCAGCCGGTCGAGACGCTCATGACCACCGAGCCGAAGACGCTCGACCTCGACCAGACCATCGGCGACGCCATCGAGCTCATGCAGACGGGGAGATACCGGAACGTGCCGGTGGTGGACGAGCGACATCATCTGGTTGGCGTCATCCGCCAGGCGGACATCATCAAGTACCTGGCCGAGTCGTTCCCGGAAGAGTTGCTCAACCTTCCACCCCGGCCTCATCAGCGCATGAAGGAGCCGGAAGGCGCGTGACCATCACGACCAGGGAGCTCGAGCCCGAGGTTTCGGAGCTCGAGCGAGTGACGATCCGCTTCGCTGGCGACTCCGGCGACGGGATGCAGCTGACCGGGACGCAGTTCACGCGGACCGCTGCGGTCTTCGGGAACGACATCAGCACCCTGCCCGACTTCCCGGCTGAGATCCGCGCGCCGGCGGGCTCGCTGCCGGGTGTGTCCGGCTTCCAGATCAGTTTCAGCTCGACCGAGATCCACACGCCGGGCGATCAGCCCGACGTCCTGGTCGCGATGAACCCTGCGGCCCTCAAGACCAATGTCGTGGACCTGCCGCCCGGTGGCGCGCTCATCGTCAACAGCGACGCCTTCACCCAGTCGAACCTGAACAAGGCGGCCTACGCCAGCAACCCGCTGACCGACGGCTCCCTCAGCTCGTACACCGTCTTCGAGATCCCGATCTCGACACTCAACGAGCGCTCCCTCGATGGCCTCGACATGACCAGCAAGCAGAAGGACCTCACGAAGAACTTCTTCGCGCTCGGCATCATGTTCTGGCTCTACGAGCGGAGCATGGACCCGACGCTGAACTGGATCGACCAGAAGTTCTCGGCGCGTCCGGTCATCGCCGAGGCGAACAAGCGGGCCTTGAAGGCGGGCTACGCCTTCGGCGAGACGACCGAGCTGTTCCATACCCACTACCGCGTCAATCCTGCGCACCTGGCCCCGGGCACCTACCGGAACATCACCGGCAACGAGGCGACGGCCCTGGGCTTCCTCGCCGCCTCCAAGCTGGCCGGCCGCCAACTGTTCTACGGCAGTTACCCGATCACGCCCGCGAGCGAGATCCTGCACCAGCTCTCGACGTACAAGACGTTCGGCGTCAAGACGTTCCAGGCCGAGGACGAGATCGCGGCGATCGGCGCGGCCATCGGCGCGAGCTACGGCGGCGCGCTCGGCATGACTGCATCGTCGGGTCCGGGCATCGCGCTCAAGACCGAGGCGATGGGGCTCGCGGTCATGGTCGAGCTTCCGCTCGTCGTCATCGACGTCCAGCGGGCCGGACCTTCGACCGGCATGCCCACCAAGAACGAGCAGGCCGATCTGCTCCAGGTCATGTTCGGGCGCAACTCCGATTCGCCCATGCCGATCGTCGCGCCATCGACCCCCGGCGACTGCTTCGAGATGGCGATCGAGGCGTCGCGCCTCGCCCTGAAGTACATGACCCCCGTGGCGTTCCTCTCGGACGCGTTCCTCGCGACCGGCTCGGAGCCGTGGCGGATCCCCGACCTGGCCGACCTCCCCGACATCGGTGTCGAGAACGCGACCCGTGGCGAGGGTCCGTTCCAGCCCTACCTGCGCGACCCCGCCACGCTGGCACGCCCGTGGGCGATCCCTGGCACGGCCGGCCTCGAGCATCGGGTCGGGGGCCTCGAGAAGGCCGATGGGTCGGGCAACGTCAGCTACGACCCGGACAACCACCACAAGATGCAACTCCTGCGGGCCGCCAAGGTGGCCGGCATCGCCAAGGACATCGCCCCGCTCGAGGTCTTCGGGCCGGCGACCGGCGAGGTCCTGATCCTGGGCTGGGGCTCGACCTACGGCGCCATCCGCTCGGCGGTCGAACGCCTGCACGCGGACGGGCGATCCGTCGCGCACGCCCACCTCCGGCATCTGAACCCGTTCCCCGCCAACACGGAGAAGGTCCTGCGTTCCTACCGGCGGATCCTCATTCCCGAAGTCAACCTCGGCCAGCTCCTCATGCTGGTCCGAGCCAGGTACCTGATCGACGCGACCGGCTACGACCGGGTGCGGGGTAAGCCGTTCCGCATCGACGAGATCGTGGCCGAAGCCGAGCGCATCCTCGCGGAGTCCAAGCCATGACCGACCCGACCGGGACGAACGGCGCGAAGGCATCGGCCGCCACCCCCGATGAGCTGCCCCAACCGCCGCTGAGCGCCGAGAACGCGGCAGTCCTCGCGCTGACCCGCAAGGACTTCGTGTCCGACCAAGAGGTCCGCTGGTGCCCCGGCTGCGGCGACTACTCGATCCTCGCGCAGACCCAGAAGGCCATGCCCGACTTCGGCTACCCGAAGGAGAACATCGTCTTCATCTCGGGCATCGGCTGCTCCGGCCGGCTGCCCTACTACATGAACACCTTCGGCTTCCACACGATCCACGGCCGGGCGCCGACGCTGGCCACGGGGCTCAAGGCGGCCCGGCCGGACCTGATGGTCTGGGTCATCACGGGTGACGGCGACGCCCTCTCGATCGGCGGCAACCACGTCATCCATTCGATGCGGCGCAACGTCGACATCAAGTTGATCATGTTCAACAACCGGATCTACGGCCTGACCAAGGGCCAGGCGTCACCGACCTCCGAGTTCGGCAAGCGCACGAAGTCGACGCCCGCCGGCACGGTCGACGTGCCGATCATCCCCCTGACGATCGCGCTTGCGGCCGAGGCCACGTTCGTGGCCCGCTCCGTGGACACGCACACGGAGCACCTCCAGGGGACCCTGGAGCGTGCCGGCCGGCACAAGGGCTCCGCGTTCGTAGAGGTCCTCCAGAACTGCAACATCTTCAACGACGGGGCGTGGCGCGACTTCACCGACCGCGAGGTCCGCGAAGACCGGATGCTCGTTCTCGAGCACGGCAAGCCGATGATCTTCGGCAAGGACCGCGGCAAGGGCATCCGGCTCGTCGGCCTCCATCCGGAGGTCGTGACGATCGGCGAGAACGGCGTGACCGAGGCGGACCTGCTGGTCCACGACGAGGCGGCCGCCGAACCGTACCTCGCGCTCATGCTGTCGCGCATGTCGTGGCCGGAGTACCCGGTCCCGGTCGGGGTCCTTCGGGCGGTCAGCCAGCCGACCCACGATCAGCTCCTCGAGGCCCAGCTGACGGAGGCGGTGGCCCGGTCCGGGCAGGGCGACCTGCTCCGGGTCCTGCACGGTGGGGAGACCTGGACCGTCGAATAGGCTGGGGGAGGGAGGCGAGGAGAGCGACATGGACTGCCCGGTCTGCGGCCACTTCAACCTGACGGGTGCCGAGGTCTGCGACAACTGTGGGGCGGACCTGGCCGGATCCGACGTTCCCCAGGAGACCAGCTCGTTCCACGGTCGGCTGCTTGGCGAGCACCTCGACGGCCTCGGGGCGCCTCCGCCGATCATGCTCAGCCCGGACACGCCCGTCGACGCGGCCATCGCCAGGATGCAGGACGCCGGGGTCGACTGCGTGCTGGTCATGGCCGAAGACCATCTCGTGGGCATCTTCACCGATCGAGATGCGGTCGCGAAGGCCGCCGGCAAGCGGCTCGACGCCTTCCACGTCCGGGACTTCATGACGCCCGATCCGGTCGTCCTGCGTCACGACGATCCCATCGCCATCGCCATCCACACCATGGCGGTCGGAGGCTTCCGCCACATCCCGATCGTCGAGGATGGTCGGCCGACCGGTGTCGTGACCGCCCGGGACGTCTTCCAGCACCTCGCGGAGCACTTCCGGTGACGATCCGGGTGGCGGTCCTCGCGCAGGACCTCATCTGGCAGGACCGTCTCGCTCGCGGCGTCGAGGCGGCGGGTGCCACCCCCGTGCGTGCCAAGACCGCGCCGGAATTCGATCGGGCGCTCGCCTGCGTCGACTTCGCCATCATCGACCTGACCGCCCGAGCCTACGACCCATTGGCGGCCATCGAGCGGGCCCGCTCGCTGGGTGCGAACGTGCTGGCGATCGGGCCGCACGACGACCTCGCCCTGCGCAAGCGTGCGCTCGCGCGGGGAGCCGACCGGGTGCTCGCCTATCGCAAGCTGTTCGAGGATGGTCCGGCCACGATCGGGTCGTGGCTGGAACGAGTCGGGGCGGCAGCCACGACCACGTCGTGACCGGGCTGGCCGTCCGCCCGACGATCCCCGCCGAGCGTTACGCGGAACGGCTGCGCCGAACGGCCAGGGAGACCGCCGAGCACGGATTCGACGCGCTGCTGGTCGCGGTCGGTCCGGACCTGCGGTACCTCACCGGATACGAGGCGATGCCACTCGAGCGATTGACGATGCTCGTCGTCATCCCCGGCCAGGCGCCCACGATCGTCGTGCCGCGCCTCGAACGGGGCGCGGCCGAGGTCGGGCTCCGGACCACGGTGACCATCGTCACGTGGGACGAGCTGCGCGATCCGCACGACCTGGTGACCGGGATGCTCCTCGGCCCGACCGCTCATGCCGATCCGCGGCTCGCGGTCTCCGACAGCCTCTGGGCGAGCCACCTGCTCCGCCTGCAGGCCGGGCTCCCGGGAGCCCGGTTCGAGGCGGCGTCGCAGGTCCTGCGCGACCTTCGGATGATCAAGGACGCGGACGAGATCGCCCTCCTCCGGCTCGCGGCCAAGGCGGCGGACCGGGTCGTCGAGCAGATCGCGGCGGGACGCCTGGTCGGCCGGACGGAAACGGACGTCGCGCATGAGGTCAGGGATCGGCTGCTCTCCGAGGGCCACGACGCGGCGCTCTTCGCGATCGTCGCCTCGGGCCCGAACTCCGCGTCCCCCCATCACGAGGCGTCCGGGCGCCTGATCGGACCGGGTGAGCCGATCGTGCTCGACATCGGCGGGACCCTGGGTGGGTACGGCTCGGACATCACGCGGACGCTGTGGGTCACCGGCGGCGATCCGACGATGGGTCCCGATGAGCGCTTCCGTCACCTGTTCGGCGTCCTCCACGGGGCCCAGGCCGCGGCGACCCGGGCCGTGCGCCCCGGCATCGCCTGCGAGGAGATCGACGCGTCGGCGCGGCGACCCATCGACGCCGAGGGCTATGGCAAGGCGTTCTTCCATCGGACCGGTCACGGGATCGGTCTCGAAGGCCACGAGGACCCGTACATGATCGCCGGCAACGAGCTCCGGCTCCGTGAAGGGATGGCGTTCTCGGTCGAGCCCGGGATCTACCTCGTCGGCGACTACGGGGCCCGCATCGAGGACATCGTCGTCTGCGGACCGGACGGTCCCATCGTGCTCAATGAGGCCCCTCGCGAGCTGTTCGTCGTCGACGGCTGACCCGCGTGGCGGGGGCCTTGGCCGAGCTTCGACGGCGCCTGCGGTATCATCGGCCGACGGATCGGCCCGATCGATCCGCCAACGTCCGAGTAGCGATGACAAGCCACCTGTCGCGCCGCTTTCGCGGCGCTCGCTCGGACCGGGACGCCCGTCCTGGTCAGACCGACCCATGAGCCGTCGTCACGGCCGCACGCATCACCATGAGCGTGGCCCGCATGGCGCCCCGCGCCCCGGGGCGTCCCCGGGACCACGCCCGAGCCAGGCGACCGAACGCGCGCCGGGCCAGGTCGCGCCACCTCCGGTGGCAGCAGAGCGCGCGGGACAGGCCCAACCGGCGATGCCGTCCGCGCCGGCCACCGTCGCGCCGACCCCGGTCGCGCCCGTGCCGGTCCCAGCGCACGTTCAGGACAGCAGTGGGTCGAGGCCGCCGTCTGCGGCTGAGAGCGAGGCCGCACCCGCCCAGATGATCGCGCCAGCCGGGGCGGATGCCCCAGCCGCGGCGGATGCCCCAGCCGCGGCGGATGCCCCAGGTGCGGCGGATGCCCCAGCTGCGGCGGATGCCCCAGCCGCGATGGACCCGCGCCCTCCCGCGCGGCCGGTCAACGGCTCACGGGGTCGGCCCAACGGCCCGAACGGCCACGACGGCCACAACGGAGCCGAGCGAGGCTCACCCTGCACCGCACCACAGCTGCGCCGCTTCATCAAGAGCCGTCCCTACGTGCCGATGCACGAGCTGCGCCGGCGCTTCTCGATCGATGGCACCGACGATGACGTCAGCCCGATCCAGCTCGATCCCGGCTGCATCTTCGTCGGCCTGCCGGCTCGTGAAGGCCAGCTCCTCGGCGAGTTACTCAGAGCCGGCGAGATCGGGTACGAGCTCTCGCTCGACCCCCGGTCGCCGATCGTCGTCGGCGTCTACCCGATGCGCCCCGTCCCTCGCCCCTAGCGGTCCGGCGCGGCGCGCACGGAGACGCCTTCCCGACGCAGGAGCGTTCGCTTGCGCCCGAGCGCGGCCTCGCGCGAGCCCCAGGCATCGCCGCCGTATCCGCCGATCGTGCCGTCCCCCGCGATGACCCGGTGACAGGGGATGAGCAGGCTGATCGGGTTGCGCCCGAGCGCGCCGCCGACGGCCCGCGCCGCTCGGGGAGCGCCGATGCGGCGGGCGATCTCGCCATAGCTGGCCGTGTCTCCCCACGCGATCGCGCGGACCGCGCCGAGCACGCGGCGGTCCCAGTCCGGTCGGTCGTCGAGATCGATCGGTGGCGTGGCGCCACGCGGCGGATGGCCCGCGACCAGATCGCCGACGACCGCCGCGGCGCGGTCGAGATGGACCCGCCGCGGGTCACCGTCCGCCGTGTCACGTTCCGCGACGACCGACCCGCGCAGTCGTCGGGCGAGAGCGGACGCGAACGCGTCGTCGGTCACGGCGGACTCGATCGCCACGACACCCTGGGCCGTCGCGGCGATGTGGAGCGGGCCCCACGGCCCGGCGATCGTGCGGACGATGGCGCGGACGTCCTCGTGCGGCTGCATCGACCCAGTGTGACCGATGGCCCCCCCGGCTCTCCGGCTCGTTCGGATTCCTCTCCTCTGTTATACTCCTAGGGAGTATGTCGAACCAGCCAGCCACCGACCCAGCCGTCGAAGTCGCCCTGCCGATCGAGGGCATGACCTGCGCCTCGTGCGTGAACCGGATCGAGCGGTTCCTGCGCAAGACGCCCGGTGTCCAGGACGCGACCGTCAACCTGGCCACCGAGGTCGCGACGATCGTGTACCTGCCCGACGTCGCCGGACGAGACGATCTTGTCGGGGCGGTGGCGGCCGCCGGTTACGAGGTCCGGGCACGCCCGGCCGCCACGGACCGGACCGCGACCGCGTCGGCCCCGACCGATGAGCGGACCGCCGACGACCTCGTCCGCGCTCGCGAGGCACATCTCCTCCTCGTCCAGGCGGTCGTGTCGATCGGGGTTGCCTTCGCGATCATGGTCGTCATGGCGCTCCCGGCCGACCTCGCCACGATGGAGCAGCGCAATCTTCTCGTGCTCGTTCCGGCGACCATCGTCCAGGCCTGGGCCGGCCGTCGCTTCTATCGCGCGGCCTGGCGGGCGGCTCGCCACCGCAGCAGCAACATGGATACGCTCGTGACGATCGGCACGAGCGCCGCGTGGGCCTACAGCGTGGTGCTGACCCTCGTGCCTGCGATCGTCCGCGACGCCGGGCTCGAGCCCGCCACCTACTTCGACAGTGCCGCGGTCATCATCGGGCTGGTCCTGCTCGGCCGCTGGCTCGAGGCCCGCGCGAAGGTCCGGACCACGGGCGCCATCCGGCGGCTGGCTGCCCTGCAACCGAGCTCCGCTCGCGTCGTCCGCGGCTCCGTCGAAGAGGACGTCGCGCTGGACTCCGTGGTCGTCGGTGATCTCCTGCGCGTCCGTCCCGGCGACAAGGTCCCGGTGGACGGCGTCGTCGTCGACGGGTCGTCGGCGGTCGACGAGGCGTTGCTGACGGGCGAACCGATCCCGGCCGTCAAGGGCCCCGGCGACGAGGTCATCGGGGCGACCATCAACACGACGGGGACGTTCGTCATGCGAGCCACCCGCGTCGGGCGGGACACGGCCCTCGCTCGGATCGTCGAGCTCGTCGAACGCGCGCAGGGTTCCAAGGCGCCGATCGCCCGCCTCGCGGACCGCATCGCCGAGGTCTTCGTCCCGGCCGTGCTGGCCATCGCTGCAGCGACGTTCCTCGTCTGGCTCGCGGTCGGGCCTGACCCGCGCCTCACCCACGCGCTCGTCGCGGCGATCGCGGTCCTGGTCATCGCCTGCCCATGTGCGATGGGCCTGGCCACGCCGACTGCGATCATGGTGGGCACGGGGCGAGGGGCCGAGGCCGGCATCCTGATCCGTGGCGGGGAAGCGCTCGAGACTGCCCACATGGTGGATGCGGTCGTGCTCGACAAGACCGGCACCCTGACCGTCGGCCGGCCGGTCGTGGACGACGTCGTCGCGGCACCCGGGTTCGGCGTGCGCGAGGTCCTCGACCTCGCGGGGTCCGCGGAGAAGGGCAGCGAGCACCCGCTGGCGACCGCGATCATCGCCCGTGCCCGGGTCGACGAGGTCGGCTTCCGGCGGATCGATGGGTTCGCCACGGCGGTCGGCGGCGGCGTCGGAGCGACGGTCGTCGGCGACGACGGACGGCGGGACGTGCTCGTCGGAGGCGCACGCTGGCTCCGCGAACGCGGCATCGACCTCGACGCCTTCGGGGACGAGGCCGACCGCGCCGCGGCCGACGGCCGGACGGTCGCGTTCGTGGTCGTCGATGGCACGCTGGCTGGCTTGATCTCCATCACCGACCCGGTGAAGGACGACGCCGCGGCCGGCGTCGCCGCCCTCGCCCGGGGCGGCATCGAGACCTGGCTGGCGACCGGCGACGGTCGCGCGACGGCGGAGGCGGTCGGCCGGGCGGTGGGCATCCCGCCGGAACGGATCCTGGCCGAAGCCCGTCCGACGGACAAGACCGACCTGATCGAGCGACTCCAGGCCGAAGGTCGGACGGTCGCAATGGTCGGCGACGGCCTCAACGATGCCCCGGCGCTGGCGCGGGCGGACCTCGGTATCGCCATCGGGACGGGCGCCGACGTCGCCATCGAGGCATCCGACGTGACCCTGGTCGGGGGCGACACGCGCGGCATCGCGCGAGCGATCGAGCTGTCGCGCTCGACGATGACCGTGATCCGCCAGAACCTCGTCTGGGCGTTCGCCTACAACGTCCTGCTCATCCCGGTGGCGATGGGCGCGCTCTATCCGGGGTTCGGGATCACCCTGAGTCCGGCCATCGCCGCCGGCGCCATGGCGTTCTCGTCGGTCGCCGTCGTGCTCAACTCGCTCCGCCTTCGCGGCTCGCGCCCGCGGATGCGAACGAGCGCAGCCTGACGCGTACACTCCGGCGGTGTCCGATCACTCGCACGCCCACGACCGCGCCGCCTCGGGGCCGGATCCGCGCGACCTTGCGGGGCCGTTCAAGCATGTCGTCGAGATCCCCGTCCGGTTTGCCGACACCGACGCGATGGGGCACGTCAACAACGCCGTCTATCTGACCTATTGCGAGATCGCCCGCATCCGATACTGGACCGAGGTCACCGGCATGCCGATCGCCCTCGGGACGGAGGGCGCGGAGAGCCTCATCCTGGCCGAGGCGCGGATCACCTACCGGGCGCCGGTCTTCCACAGCGAGATCGTGACGATCCAGACCCGGGCGGCCCACATCGGACGTTCCTCGTTCACGCTCGAGCACCGGCTTCTCGCCGCCGTCCCGGGTGCGGTCCCCCGGCTCGTCGCGGTGAGCGAATCGGTGCTGGTCCGATACGACTACGCGACGATGGCATCGGTCGCCCTGTCGGACGTCCACATCGCCGCCATCGAGGCGTTCGAGGGGCACACGCTGAGGAACTCGTGACGGCCGGGCACCGCTGCGCGCGCGGACGGGGACCACGAGCTGGCCCAGGGCGCGGAACCGTGACCGCCAGGCACGAACCACCCGGGGGCGGGCCGTGCCCCCCGCCGCTCAGGCGTCCGTGATGCGCCGGAAGACCGCCACGGCGTTCTGGCCGCCGAAGCCAAAGCCGTGGACGGCGATCGTCTCGATCTTCGCCTTGCGCGCAGTCACGGGCACGTAGTCGAGGTCACACTCGGGGTCCGGCGTGTGCAGGTTCGCGGTCGGAGAGATGACCTGATCGCGGATCGCACCGATGCCCGCAAGGGCGCTGGCGATGCCGGCGGCCCCCACGAGATGACCGATCATCGACTTCGGCGAGCTGATCGCGACCTTGTAGGCGTGCCCGCCGTACGCGGTCTTGATCGCGCGCGTCTCCGTCACGTCATTGAGCGACGTCGAGGTGCCGTGAGCGACGATGTAGTCGATCTCGTCGGGCGCGACCTCCGCGTGTCGAAGCGCCTGGGTCATCGCTCGGGCCTGGCCGCGACCGGTCGGTTCCGGGGCGCTGAGGTGGAACGCATCGGCGGTGAGCGCGCCGCCGATGACCTCGGCGATAGGGGTCGCGCCACGTTCGAGGGCGTGGGCCAGAGACTCGACGATGACGACCCCGGCGCCCTCGCCGAGCACGAAGCCGTCACGCGTCAGGTCGAACGGCCGCGACGCTGTCTCCGGGGAGTCGTTGCGCCTGGACAGCGCGGTCATGTTCCCCAGGGCGGCCACGCCCATCGGGACGATCGGGGCCTCCGATCCACCGGTCAGCACGACGTCGCACTCGCCCGTGCGGATGAGCCGCAGGGCATCGTGGAACGCGATGACCGAGGTGGCGCAGGCCGCCACCTGGGTGATGACGGGCCCGGTCAGGTGGTATTCCATCGACAGCATGCACGCGCCCATCGAGCCCGACAGCGCCGGGACGGCGAAGGCGCTCACGAAGCGGGGACCCTTCGTGTCGTGGACGTGCGTGCCTTCGATGATGGCCTCGATCCCGCCGCCACCGGTGTTGACCACGACCCCGACGCGGTCGCGCTGCTCCTCCGTCATCGCCTCGAAATCGATGCCCGAATCGCGGACGGCCTCCTTGCCGGCGGCCATCGCAAGATGGATGAACCGGCTCATCCTGCGGGCCATCTTGGGATCCATCGCCGATGTCGGATCGAACCCGAGGACCTCGGCGGCGATGCGGACCTCGAAGGCCGACGCATCGAAACTCTGGATGAGGCGCGTCCCGGTCACCCCGGCGACGAGGTTGGACCAGTAGGTCGGAAAGTCGTTGCCGATCGGCATGACACAGCCAAGGCCGGTGATGACCGCTCGTCGCGCAGGGTCTCGTTCAGGCACGAAGGTTCCTCAGGGCTGGGGTGTGCCGATTGTATCGGTCTGCGAGTCGCGGCTCGGACGGTCCAGTGCAAAGCGCCACGGGACCAACGCGACGTCAGTCGCCGTCGTAGCGGGCGAAGATGATGGCGCCGTTGTGCCCGCCGAGGCCGATGTTGTTCGAGAGCGCGTAGCGGATGGGCATCGACCGTGTCTCGGTCACGACCCAGAGGTCGCACTCGGGATCGGGGTCGCGGAAGTTGATCGTCGCCGGTGCGCACTGCTCGGCGACCGACTTGACGGTCGCGAACGCCTCGAACGAACCGGCGGCGCCCATCATGTGCCCCGTCATCGACTTCGTGGCACTGATCGCGATCGCCTGCGCGGACGCCGCGGCGCGCTCCCCGAAGACGGTCCAGATGGCCTCGGCCTCGCGCTTGTCGCCGAGCGGCGTGGACGTGCCGTGGGGATTGATGAGATCGACCTCGTCGGCCGGCACGCCGCGTCGCTCGAGGGCCATCTGCATCGCCCGCGACGATCCGATCCCGGCGGCGATCGGCTGGATCATGTCCCAGCCGTCGGCCGCGGAGCCGTACCCCACCACCTCGGCATAGATCCGCGCGCCGCGCGCCTTGGCGAGCTCCAGGTCCTCCAGGAACAACGAGCCCGATCCCTCGCCGAGCACGAAACCGTCGCGGGTCAGGTCGAACGGGCGGGAAACGGTCTGCGCCGCCTCGCCCGGGCGGGGCATGCCCATCCCGCGCATGTTCGAGAAGCCCGCATGGCCGACCTCGAGCAACGGAGCCTCCGTCGAGCCGGAGATGACCGCGATGCAGTCACCACGGCGGATGGCCTCGGCCGCCTCGCCCACGTTGTGCGTGCCGGTCGCACAGGCCGACACCATGCACACGTTGTGCCCGATCGCGCCGGTCTCGATGGCGATCATCCCGGAGCAGCTGTCGACGAGCGCATTGGCGATGAACGTCGGCGCCACGGTCCGGTTGCCGCGTTCGTGGAGCGCGATGTAGTTGTCGATCATCAGCGATTCGCCACCGGCACCGGACCCGAAGATGACCCCCACCTCGGTCCGGTTCTCGTCGGTCAGCTCGAAACCCGAGTCGGCGAGCGCCTGCTTGGCCGCGGCCACCCCGAAATGCATGCTCGATTCACTGCGGCGGGCCGCCTTCGCGTCCATCCAGTCGGACGCGGTGAACTCGCGAACCTCGCCGGCGAGCTTGGCTTCGTAGGGGGTGGTGTCAAACTTGGTGATCGGCCCCAGGCCGGAGCGGCCCTCGACGAGGCTGTTCCAGGCCGTCTGGACGTCGTTGCCGACCGGGCTGACGACGCCGAGACCGGTCACGACGACGCGACGGTCGTAGTCGGGCTTACGCAAGATGGCGACTCCTTGGTTGGGGGTTCAGGCCGGCGTGGCCGAGGCGGCCAGGTCGACGAGGCGATCCGCCGATGCGGGGTCGTCGGCCGCGATGACCTCGGCGTCGGGTGCGATGCGCTTGATGAGCCCGGTCAGCACCTTGCCCGGACCGACTTCGACGAACGTCGTGACCCCGGACGCGGTCATCCGACCGATCGCCCCGACCCAGTCGACACCGGCAGTCAGGTGCTCCACGAGTTCGGCTCGAGCCCCTTCCGAGGTCGTGATCGCTCGGGCGTCCGCGTTGGCGAGGAGGGGCGTCTGCGGATCCTCGAATGGTACGTCGGCGAGGGCCGCCCGCATGCCCTCGGCGGCCTCCGCCATGAGCGGTGAGTGCGCGGCCACCGACACGGGCAGGACGATGGCACGCCGCGCGCCCATCGTCCGGGCCAGTTCGGCGCCGGCTTCGACGGCCGGGCGTGCGCCCGAGACGACCACCTGGCCCGGGGCGTTCCGGTTCGCGACCACGAAGATGCCGTGCGCCGAGGCCGCGGCGACCAGCTCAGGGAGTCGATCGTCATCGAGCCCGATGAGGGCGGCCATCGCGCCGTCGCGGCCGCCACCGGATGCCTGCATGAGGCGACCGCGTTCTCGCACGAGCCGAACGCCGTCGGCGAACGAGATCACGGAGGCGGCGACGAACGCCGAATACTGACCCATCGAATGTCCGGCCGCGAACGCGGCTCGCGGCTCCGGGACGCCGGCGGCTCCCCACCGCTCGCGCATCGCGACAAGGATCGCGATCGAGGTCGCCAGGATCGCGGGCTGCGCGTTCTCGGTCAGGTCCAGCCGCTCGGCCGGTCCGTCCCATACCAGCGCTGTCAGCGGCTCGCCGAGCGCGGTGTCGGCCGCCTCGAAGGTCGCGCGGGCGCCTGCGGACCGCTCGGCCAGCTCTCGACCCATCCCGACGGACTGCGAGCCCTGGCCGGGGAACACGTAGGCGAATGACGTCATCGTCGCTGAGGGTAGCCCGGGACTCTCGACTCAGGCACGATTCGCGTGCACGGTTGCATGGAAGTCGTGCCCGTCCTAGGCTGTTCGCGATGTCCGAACAGCCCCTCGTCATGCGCCGTCGTGTCGTTCCACGGCAGGCGGTCGCGCGCCGGTTCGAGGCGGATCTCTCCGCGCCGGTCCTCGCCGCCGGAAACCGGCTCCCGAACGTGCGCCAGATCTCCGAACGCGTGGCGATGGGTCGAGCCCTGTGGCGCGAGCTCGTCATCGGTTTCGCGGGGCAGCTCGGCGAGCTCCGAC
Source organism: uncultured Chloroflexia bacterium (assembly GCA_963764515.1). Taxonomy (GTDB): domain Bacteria; phylum Chloroflexota; class Limnocylindria; order Limnocylindrales; family CSP1-4; genus SPCO01. The sequence continues at coordinate 294,891 of CAVXSS010000002.1, forward strand.
TCGGCTTCACCCAACTGGCCGCGCTGTACGTGCTCGCCGACGGGAGCACGATGACCGTGGGCGAGCTGGCGGAAGAGATCGGGCGATCGCCCTCGGCGACGAGCCGGCTCATCGACGGGCTCGTGCGCCGGCGCCTTGTCGAGCGCCACCAGGAACCCGAGGATCGCCGGCAACGGACCCTTCGCCTGACGCAGCGCGGGCATGCCGTGCTGCGCGTCGTCGACCGCTCGCGAGCCGACCAGTTCCTCTCCGCCGTCCGGCCACTCCCGACGGCCGAACGAGCGATCGTGGCCATGGGAGTGGCGGCGCTCGCGACGCACGCCATCAACCGGCGCGGCCGGTTGATCAGGACCCCGCGCGACTAGAGGAGGTCGAGATGGATCAGGCACGGGTGCGGGAAGCGATGATGCGCCTGGAACACCGCCACTCGGACGGGTCGTGGAGCCGACTCGAGCCGCGGCCGCAACACCACGATCCGACCGAACATGATCCGGAACGCAGGTGGGCGGACGGCCAGCTGTACGCGTGTCCCTCGTGCGACGAGGAGGTCTTCGTCCGGGACGCGACCGGCGAGGAGCGCGACTAGCCGCGGATATGCTCGGGCCTGACGGCGCCCGGCCCGGCAGATCGCTCGGTGTCAGCCGCAGAAGCGGCGCACGACGTCGTACAGGACCGGCAGTCCCCAGCGCAGGGCGTCGAGCGACACTCGCTCGTCGACGCCGTGGAACAGGTCGAGGAATTGCTCCTCGGGATCCAGGCGCAGTGGGGAGAACCCGTACGTCGGCACACCGAGGGTCGCGGTGTGCTTGCCGTCGGTCGCGAACGGCACCATCACCGGGAGCGGGATGCCGGCGGGGTCGTGATCGCGGATGACGGCCTCGAGGGTGTCGTAGAGCGGCCCCGCGGCCGGTGATTCGGCTGGCGAACCGAAGACGATGAGCTCGATCTCGCAGGCGGCTGCGAGCTCCGGGCCGATCCGCCGGAGGAGCTCGGCCCGCATCGCCGGTTCGGTCGTGCCGGGCAGCTGGCGACAATCGACTTCGATCGTGGCGTCGCCCGGGATGACGTTGTACTTGAGCCCGGCGTGGACGACACCGGGGCTGACCGTGTCGCGAAGCAGGGCCCGGAGCGCCCGCGCGTACATCGGGTCGCAGAGGGTATCGAGGGCGGCATCCGCGCCGACCGGGTCGCCACCGAGCATGGCCCGGAGCGCGGTCGCCGGCTCCGGCGGGAGGACGTCGGCCGCCGCGGCCAGGAAGCGCTCCATGACCGGCGTCAGGCGGACAGGCCCGGGCACGGCCAGCCGTCCGATGACGGCCGCCGCCAGCACGGCGGCGTTGTCGGGACGGGGCATCGAACCGTGGCCCCACGTGCCCCGGATCGAGATCCTGTAGGCAGCGAACCCCTTCTCCGCGACCTGGATCGGATAGAGGCGCACACCGGCCACGGTCGTGGACACGCCCCCGCACTCGTTCAGGCCGCCCGCGGCCTGGAGCCACTCCGGCCGATGGTCGGCGACCCACTTGGCGCCCGAGACGCCGCCCGCCTCCTCGTCCGCGGTGCACGTGAAGAGGACGTCGCGCCGGAGGCCCGGGACCGGGTCGTTCGACGGGTCCCGGCCGGCCGCTCGGGCCCCGCCGGCCAGCAGCCGGACGACGCCGAGCTCCATGGCGACCATGCTCTTCATGTCGACCGCGCCCCGGCCGTAGAGGTAGCCGTCGACGATCTCGGCCGCGAACGGGTCGTGGCTCCAGCGCTCGGACGGCGCCGGCACGACGTCGAGGTGCGAGAGCAGGAGGAGTGGCTCGCCGCCGGTGCCATCGCCGCGCAGGCGGACGTGGACGGATCCGCGTCCGGGGACCGGCTCGATGACCTCGGGTCGCAGGCCGTCGGCCGCCAGCATGTCGGCGATGGCACGAGCGGCCACCAGCTCCTGGTCGGGGCGCTCGGGGTCGGGTGGGTTGACCGAGGGGATGCGGATGAGGTCGCGTAGCGTCCCGGCGAGCGTCTCGTGAGCGCTCTCCCAGGCCGCGTCGTCGAGCCGGCTCGACGGGGCCGCGGCGGCCCGGGTCACGAACCGGCCGTCGCAAGCGCGACGATGATGCCGAACACGAATCCACCCAGGATCAGGAACAGGACCATCGCCAGCAGCAGCCGGCCGTAGTACCGCTCCTCCGCGCGGCCCTTCGCCGGATCCGGGTCTTCGCCGCCGCCGATGTACGGCGCCGCGAGGCCACGTGCGCGCGCGTGGACGTTGCGCGGCGCGTCGTATGCCGCCGGATCGGGTGGGAGTGGCCCAGTCGGCGGCGCTGTCGGCGTCTGGTCGGTCACCCGTCCATGATGCCGTGCAGGGCGCGCTTTCGCTCCAGGTCGAGGAACGGCAGTGCGGTCACCACCGCCGGGACCCGGCCACGCCGCCCTTCGACGGTCCACTCGACCCCAAGGCGCGTGCCGACCGCTTCGTGCGACGGGGGGACCGATGCCAGCGCGATGGCCTGCTTGAGGATCGGGCTCCATCCCACGGACGTGGCGCGACCGATCTGTCGCCCGCCCTGCGCATAGACGGGCACGTGCGAGCGATCGACGCTCGGCGAGATCGCGGGCGGGATCCCCTGGGCATCGTAGAGGCCCTCGATCCCATACCAGTCGAGCGTCAGGCCCACGAGCCTGCGGACCGGACCGCCTCGGCGCGCCTCAGCCTGCAGCGCACGCCGACCGACGAAGTCCGCCTTGTCGAAGCTGACCAGCCGGCCGAGCCCGATCTCGAACGGGCTGTAGTTCTGCTCGGGGTTCATGGCGTGACGGGCCGAGGTGTAGTCGACCTCGAGGAGGATGAGACCGGCCTCGAGCCGTGTGACGTCGAGCGCGAGCATCCCGGCCGGTCGGACAGCGAAGGCCCCGCCGACCGACATCATCCGATCCCAGACGGCCGGCGCGTCGGGGGCCGGGATCCAGAGCTCATAGCCGAGGTCGCCCGTGTACCCCGTCCGCGAGACATCGATCGCGATGCGGCGTCGCCCGACGCGGATCGCCGACGACCGCCGGCGGAAGTAGCGCAGGTCGCCGAACGACTCGCCGGTGGCCGCCTCGAGGATGTGTCGGCTGAACGGTCCCTGGATCGCGAGGGCCGCGATCGCGGCGGATTCGTCCTCGATCGTCACCTCCAGGCCCGCGGCGTTGAGGGTCAGCCAGCGGTACTGGGGATCCGCCGCCGTCCAGCGAAAGACCCCCTCGTCGAGCCGATGCACGGTCCCGTCATCGATGACCTTGCCGTACTCGTCGCACCACGGCGTGTAGTACACCTGACCGATCGCGAGCCGGGTGGCATCTCGGGTGATCACCCGATCGACCAGGCGGAGGGCGTCCGGGCCGGAGACGCGGTACTTGTAGAGCGGGCTGACGTCGATGAGCGCCGCCGCTTCGCGGATGGCGTTGTACTCGATGTCGTGCGCGTCCGCGTAGACCGACGATGCGAAGTAGCCCGACCACTCGCGCCACTGCATCTTGCGGTTCAGGGGCGACGTCCGGGGGTGGAACGCGGTCCCGATGCTCATCGTTCGCCTCCCTGCCTGACGGCCTCGGCCGATTGTCTCGCGCCGCCCATGGTGCGGAACGGCCGACGCATCAGATGGGACACAGCGTACGCTGCATGAAGTCCATGCAGCCTGCATAGCGAGGGGCCGGTGGCGAAGCGCTACGACGCCGTGATCATCGGGGGTGGACACAACGGGCTGATCTCCGCGGCCTACCTGGCCCGAGCCGGACTCAGCGCCGTCGTCCTCGAGCAGCGGCATGTGCTCGGCGGCGCGGCGGTCACCGAGGAGATCGTCCCGGGCTTCCGGTTCTCCGTGGCGAGCTACGTGGTCAGCCTGCTCCGGCCCGAGATCATCCGGGAGTTGCGGCTTCCCGACCATGGGCTCGACATCCTGCCGCTCGACGGGACCTTCACGCCGCTCCAGGGCGACTACCTGTGGCGGGTCAACGACCATGGCCGGACCATCCGCGAGCTGCGACGATGGAGCCTCAACGACGCCGAGGCGTACGAGGAATACGGCCAGCTCATGGTCGAGATGGCCCGCTTCATCAAGCCGATCCTCGCCATCGTGCCCGGCGACCCGACCGATCTCGACCCGCGACCGCTCCTGCCCCTGGCCGGGCTCATCCGGAGCTTCGGCCAGCTGACCGAGCGACAGCAGGCGGTCTTCATCCAGCTCATGACGATGAGCGCCGCCGACTTCCTGGACCAGTGGTTCGAGACCGACCCGCTCAAGGCCACGATGTCCGCATCCGGGATCATCGGGACGTACCAGGGCATCCGCTCACCCGGGACCTCATACGTCCTGCTCCACCACTACATGGGCGAGATCGACGGCGCCTTCCGCGCGTGGGGCATCCCCAAGGGCGGGACCGGTGGCGTGTCGCTCGCGATCGCGAGCGCGGCACGGGCTCTCGGGGCGGAGATCCGGACCGAGGCGCCGGTCGCGCGGATCCGGACCAGCGGGGACCGGGCCGTCGGCGTGGTCCTTGCCGACGGGGAGGAGATCGACGCGTCGGTCGTCCTGAGCTCGGCCGATGCGAAGGTGACCTTCCTCGACCTCCTGGAACCAGGCACGCTCGAGCCGTCCTTCGAGCAGGAGGTGCGTCGCTTCAAGTTCCGTGGCAGTTCGGGGAAGGTCAACCTCGCGGTGGACCGCCTGCCCGACTTCACCTGCCTGCCCGGGACCGGCGAGCACCTTCGCGGGGCGATCTCCTTCTCCCCCTCGATGGACGAGATGGAGCTTGCCTATGACGATGCGAAGTACGGGCACTGGAGTCGCCGGCCGTACATCGACATGATCATCCCGACGCTGGTCGACCCGGGCATGGCACCACCGGGCAAGCATGTCATCAGCTGTTTCGTGCAGTACGCGCCGTACAAGCTCGATCCGAGCCTTGGGACCTGGGACGACAATCGCGAGGCGTTCGGAGACGCCGTGATCGACCGGATCGCCGAGTTCGCCCCCAACATCCGCGACATCGTCATCGGGCGCCAGGTGCTGACGCCGCTCGACATCGAGCGGACGATCGGGCTGACCGAGGGCAACATCTTCCAGGGCGAGCTGTCGCTCGAGCAGCTCTTCTTCAACCGCCCGGTCCCCGGCTACGCCAGGTTCCGGACGCCCATCCGCGACCTGTGGTTGTCGGGTTCCTCGACGCACCCCGGCGGCGGCCTGATGGGGGCCAACGGCCGGTTGGCCGCACTCGAAGTCCTCAAGGCGCGCGGGCGCCGGGTGGCATGACCTTGGCGACGTCGACCCGACGGGACGTCATCGTCGTGGGCGGCGGTCACAACGGGCTGACCGCGGCGGCCTATCTCGCGCGGGCCGGTCGCTCGGTCCTCGTGCTCGAACGCCGCGACCGTCTCGGTGGCGCGGCGGATACCGCGGAGCTGGCGCGCGGCGCGCGCGTGCCGGCCGTGGCGCAGACGGTCGGGCGGCTGTGGCCCGCGATCGCCCGCGAACTCGGCCTCCGCGGGCACGGGCTGCGGTTGATCGCGCCGGACATCCGCGCGTTCGCCCCGCAACCGGACGGTCACTCCGTCGCCCTGTGGCGCGATCCCGAGGCGACACGGATCTCGCTGCGGGCGTGGTCGAACGCCGATGCCGACGCGTTCGTCGAGTTCGACCGGCACGTCCGCGCGCTCTCGAAGTTCCTGGCCGACCTCGCCGACGAAACGCCCCCAGACGTCCGGGAGCCCGGGTTCGGGGATGCCCTCATGGGCCTGCGGCTCGGGCGGGCATTCAAGGGCCTGGGTCGCGAGGACGGCCGGACGATCCTGCGCGTCCTGGCGATGGCGGTCGCGGACTTCGTCGCCGAATTGATCGAGGCGGACCCGATCCGCGCGACCCTCGCGTGGCGCGGGGTCCGGCACACCTCGATGGGCCCGTGGTCGGCGGGCACGACGAAGGTGCTGCTCGACGATGCCGCCGGGAGTGACGGCGGGGCATCGGGCGAAACGGTCTTCGCCGAGGGTGGACCGGGGGCGCTCGCGGACGCGTTGGCCGCGGCGGCACGCGCGGCCGGCGCCGAGATCCGGACGGGGGTCGAGGTCATCGCGGTCACGTCGCACGACGGCCGGGTGACGGGGGTCGCCCTCGCGTCGGGCGAGGAGATCCCGGCCCAGGTCGTCGTCGCGGGCGTCGATCCCAAGCGTCTCCTCACGACGATGGTGGACCCGGTCGCGATCGGACCGTCGATGCGCTGGCGCGCCACGAACATCCGTACCCCTGGTCGGGTCGCCAAGGTGAATCTCGTGCTCGACGGGCCACCGACCTTCCCGGCGGCGGCCGATGACCCGCGCCTCCTGCGCGGGCGGATCCTCGTGGGCATGACGGGCATCGATGCGCTCGAGCGCGTCTTCGACCCGACGAAGTACGGGCGCTTCGGCGAGCCCCTCGCCATCGAGGCCACGATCCCCTCGCTCGCCGATCCGTCGCTCGTGGCCGGTGCCCGTGCCGGGACGCACGTCCTGAGCGCCCTGGTCCAGTGGGTGCCGACGACGCCCCGGGACGGCACCTGGGACGACCACCGCGAGGCCCTGGGCGACGCGGTCCTGCGGACCCTCGAGACCGTCGCGCCCGGCATCGCGACCCGGGTCGGGGCTCGTCAGGTCCTGACCCCGTTCGATCTCGAGCGGGACTACGGCATGACCGGGGGCCATCCGCTCCATGCCGAGCCGGGCCTCGACTCGTTCTTCCTGTGGCGACCGCTGCTGGGCGCCGCGCGGTACCGGATGCCCGTCGAGGGACTCTATCTCGCAGGGGCGGGGGCGCACCCGGGCGGTGGGGTCACTGGAGTGCCCGGTCGCAACGCCGCGCGCGAGGTGCTCGTGGACCTCAAGCGTCGACGCTGACCGGGGCGGTCCACAGCGGACCGCGCATGGTCAGCAGATCCGGCAGGGGCCGATACCCGAGGCTGGCATTGACGGCGCGCATCGGCGCGTTGTCGACGTCGTTGGAGGACTCGAGCGCGGTGAGACCGTGCTCGATCGCGGCCGCGATCGTGGTCGCCTTGAGGGCAGCAGCAAGACCGCGGCCACGCCACGAGCGGCAGACCGCGGTCATGTCGTGCCAGGCGACGCCCTCGTCGCCCGGGACGAGGATCAGGCTGGCGTAGCCCACGACCCGATCGACGGCGTCGATCGCGACCGCGAAGCCCCACGACGGGACGGCGGCCCGATCCACGTCGCGTGCGCGGAACTCGGCCAGATCGCCGGCCGCCATCGGCTCGTCGCCGGGGATGTCGCCGAAGGTCTCGACGGCCACCTCGTGCACCCCGGCGACAAGGTCGGGCCGGTTCGCGAGCGTCGTGATGATGACGCCATCGGGCGGTCGCGGCGTCGATGGCGTGAGCCCGGCCAGCTCGAGACGGACGGCCTTCGAGCGCTCGTACTCGGTGAAGCCGCGGTGCTCGAGGAAGGCGATCCCCTCGGGGCGGCGCTCGTTGGCCGGGATGTGGAGATGCGATTTGCCAGCCTCGCGCGCCGCCGCTGAGACGGCCACAAGCAGGGCGCTCCCGACGCCCTGCCGCCGCGCGTCCGGGAGCACGTCGATCGTGCCCCAGTACCCGTCGAACTCGGGCGGGTACATGTAGATCCGCCCGACCGTGGACGCGCCGACCGCGACGCCACCGAGCTCGGCGAGCAACCGGACGCCCCCCGGATAGGTCGCGTCGGCCCAGTGCATCTCCTCGACCGAGGTGGGCTCCTCCGGGCTGACGCGGTTGACGATGCGGGCGATCGTCGCGAGATCCGTGTCGTCGGCCGCGGTCCGGACCGCGATGGTCACCCGATCGCCGCCCGCAGCGGCTCCGCGATCTCGCGCGCGACGTCGTCGACCCCGGCCGCCCCGAGCCGCGGCGGCATGCCCAGGATGACGTGGTTCGCCCCGAGCCTGACGGCTTCGAGGGCAGCGTCGAGACACTCGCGCCGGCTCCCGGCGGTCGCACCCGCCGGGACCTGGGCCGTGAGCGCGAACCCGGCCGGGTCGCGGCCGGCCGCATCCAGCGCCGCCAGGAGCGCGTCGCGCCGGTCGGCGAAGTAGGTGAGGTCCGTCGGGTTCTTGTCCGCCGTGACGGCGGGCAGCAGCCAGCCGTCGGCCGCGGCTGCCGCCAGCGCGATGCCGCGTCGCTTCTGCCCGCCGAGCCAGATCGGCGGACCGCCCCGCGTGAACGGTGCGGGGTCGTTCGTGGCGCCGACGAGCGGGTAGAACGGGTCCGGACGACTCACGCCGGCCGGGGTCGTTGCCTCGTCCGAGAAGAGGGCGCGGATCGTGTGGACGGCCGACTCGAACCGGTCGAACCGCTCGGGCATCGGCGGGAACGGGATTCCGAACGGGGTGTGCTCCGGGTCGAACCAGCCGGCACCCAGGCCGACGATGAACCGCCCGCGGGTCACGTGGTCCATGACGGTCGCGGCCTTGGCCAGCACCGATGGATGCCGGAACGTGGCGGACAGGACGGCATGTCCCAGCCATTTGCCCGGGACGTGGTGGGCGAGGGCGGCCATCGCCGAGAACGCCTCGAACGAGGGCCCTGCGCGTTCCTGAACGACGTCGGTCAGGTGATCGTTCATCCAGACGGCGTCGAACACCTCGAACTCGCCGATCCGCGCCCAGGCTGCCTCGAGCGTCGGCCAGTCGACCCCCTGCGGCGAGGTCTTGATCCCGATGTCGACCCGTCGCGGCGTCGTTGTCGACACCGGCTCAGCGCCCTCGCAGGGCCGATTGCATCCGGGTCCCGGTCGTCACCGCGCCGCGTGACGCCGAATCGACGAGCGCCGCGTACTTCGCCATCACGCCACCGGCGTAGCGCGGTGGGGGTGGCGTCCAGCTCGCGAGGCGCGCGGCGACCTCGTCGGCCGGGACCTCGAGGTCGAGCGCCTTGCGCTCCACGTCGATCAGGATCGAGTCACCTTCGCGGACGATCGCGATGGGGCCGCCCAGCGCGGCTTCCGGGGCGACGTGGCCGATCATCAGGCCGTGCGTTCCGCCGGAGAACCGGCCGTCGGTGAGGAGCGCCACCGAGTCGCCGAGGCCCTCGCCGACCAGTGCCGCGGTCACGCTCAGCATCTCCTGCATGCCCGGGCCCCCGACCGGCCCCTCGTTGCGGATGACGACCACGTCGCCCGGCACGATCCGTCGATCGCGGACCGCGGCATAGCAGTCGGCCTCCGACTCGAAGACGCGGGCCGGGCCCCGATGGAGGAGCCGCTCGTGGCCGGCGAGCTTGACGACGCAGCCGTCGGGCGCGAGCGACCCGTGGAGGATCGCGAGGCCGCCGCTCTCCTTGAGCGGCCGCTCGATCGGCACGACCACCTGCTGGTCGGGGGTCTCGGTGACGGCCGCCGCGATCTGGGCGATCGTCCGGCCGTCGACGGTCACCGCGTCGCCGTGCAGCAGGCCTGGGCGCTTGAGTAGCTCGCGCATGACCAGGGCGACCCCGCCCGCGTCGTACATGTCGCTCGCGACGTACCGTCCACCGGGCTGCAGGTCGGCCACGATCGGCGTCCGGTCCGCGACGACGCCGAACTCCTCGATGTCGAGCGGGACGCCGAACTCGTGGGCGATCGCGAGGAGATGCAGCACGCCGTTCGTGGAGCCGCCGGTGGCCGCCACCGAGGCGATCCCGTTCTCAAGCGCCGCGCGGGTCACGATGGCCGACGGCCGGACGTCGCGACGGACGAGGTCCATGACCAGCTCACCTGAGGTCCGGGCGGCCGCGTCCTTGGCCGGATCCTCGGCCGGGATGCCGTTGAGGCCCGCGGGCGAGAGCCCGATGAACTCGAGCACCATGCTCATCGTGTTCGCCGTGAACTGTCCCCCGCAGGCACCCGCTCCCGGACACGCGACGTTCTCGATCTCGTAGAGCTCGTCGAGCGTGATCTTGCCCGCCCGGTACGCACCGATCGCCTCGTACACCGTCACGACGGTCGCGTTGCGCTTGCCCTTGTAGACACCCGGATAGATGGTCCCGTTGTAGAGGGCGAGGCCCGGCACATCCAGCCGGCCAAGCGCCATCGCGGCGGCCGGCATCGTCTTGTCGCAGCCGACCAGGCACACGAGGCCGTCGAGCAGGTGCCCGCGCATGACCAGCTCGATGGAATCGGCGATGACGTCGCGGCTCACGAGCGAAGCCTTCATGCCCTCGGTGCCCATCGATACGCCGTCGCTGACCGAGATCGTGTTGAACTCCATGGGCGTGCCGCCGGCGGCCCGGATGCCGTCCTTCACGTGCTCCGCCAGCCGCCGCTGGTTGTAGTTGCAGGGCATCGTCTCGATCCAGGTCGTGGCCACCCCGACGAGCGGCTTGGCCAGGTCCTCATCGGTGAAACCGATCGCCTTGAGCATCGCCCGCGCCCCGGCCCGGTCCGGGCCGTCGGTCAAGGCGGCGGAGTGGCGCTTGGCCGGATCGGTCGGGCGGTCGTAGGGGTGGCGCTCGTCGGGCATCGGGTCATCCTTGGCTCACGGTCGGTCGGGGCCCCCAGTGTAGAACGGCCCGCTGCCCGCGGAGACGTCAGCATGCCGGGAACGCCCGCCGCGATCGAACGGCGATCGGCCGTTTGTGGGGCGGCGGACTCGCTCCATCGGCTGTGCAACTGGCAGATGCACTCCGTGAATGAACACGCGTGGACGAGTCACGAATCCGACAGGATCTGCAGTCTGGTGAAGGGTCCGCGAGGCGTTCATCGCGAGATCGCCTCTGACAAATGCACCGGTCCGCCGATCGAGGGGCGATCGGCCGTTACGGGGCCATGAACCCCCTCCCAGACGGTGCCGACCAATGGCCGGCCCTTCCAGGCCGGACGGCATTCCAGCTGTGGAAGGGGCCGTTCGGCACTGGTCGGCCGGAAGGAGTTTCGGAATACTTGACATGAGCGCACCCTGTATGACGGGCTCAGACGCTCACTCTGACGCTAGGTGCCGGGGGGCCATTTGCTCCCCTTTCATGGCAAAGAGGAGGCGACAAGTGGGACGGACACTAGAAGGACTTCGGAAGCTGCGGCTGGTCCGGTCTGGCGGCGTCGGGGCGGGCGCAGCCGCCATCATCCTGCTGGCCGGCGTGGCCGGACCCGCCAACGCCGCGGATCCCGTGCCAGTCTTCGACGATGGGACATCGCACCCGGGCTTCGTGTAAGTCCCGGACGTTCAACCGGCCTGGAAGCTCGAGCTCGTCGATCTGCACGAACAGGCGAAGGCCGGGATCATGTCGGCGGGTGACGCGGCCCGATTCACCGCGATCCTCCAGGAGAGAGGGCTCGACCCAAAGGGTTCGCTGCGCGACGGAAAGATGTCGGTGCAAGGCATCGTCGCTCCAATGGCCGCCGCGGTGTCGAAGTCGTTGACCGTCACCCAGAGCCCGCAGTCCAAGAGTTGGTGGTGCGGGCCAGCCTCAGCCGGCTCTGTCATCCATGCCTGGCACAACGAAAAGTACTGGTCCACGGTCTCGGAATACGACGGTCACTCGCTCTCTCAAACGTGGTTGTCCGGCGAGAACTACACCCGGGCCGGGGGACCGGTGTGGCACGACCCCGACCAAATGGACTGGGCCCACTGGGCCACAAACTGGGACAACAAGGACATGACGCGTGCGATCAACCGCTGGCTGTTCGGCACTTTCTCGTACTACGTCCAGTGGTCGCCGGACACGGTGGCCAACTTGGAGTCGAATGTGACGCTCGACATCGATATCGACTGGATGATTGCGAGCGACATGTACGAGAAGCTCAATGGCTCGCACTACAACCATCACCCTAACCAGGCGATCGCACATTGGACGACCATCTACGGCTACGCCGCGTCAGGTGACACCTTTAGGTTCCAGGATCCGGCAGCAAACTCGCCTGATCTCGATGGTGCCTGGGACGCCGTGAATCCGACGTTTTCGATGTCGTCGACCAGCACCTTCAGTTACATGACCAAGCAGGGCCGCACGCGAGGGATCGCCTGGTGAGGGTCCGGGCCGTCCTACTCGCCGCGCTCATCGTGGTCGCGGCATGCGGCGGGCCATCGGGAACGGCTTCGACGTCGGGCGTGGCGTCACACACCGCGCCCGTCGCACTCGACACACCGTCGCCGGCGTCGTCAGCCACGGCCGCCTCGCCGCGACCGGCGGCTTCGCCACAGGCGGCGTGCGGCACGACGTCGATGGCAGTCACGCCGCCCGATCCGCCGGCGGGCACGACACAGTCCATCGATGGCCTCACGTCGGCCGGTGAGCTCCTGCTGATCCAGGGCCGCGTCGCCGACATCGGCGACACGATCCTGGTCTACGACCCGGGTTCTGGCACGATCAAGAAGGTCGTCGCGCGCAAGCCGGCCAAGAGCATCGAGACGGCGACATCGCAGGTCGCCCGCTCGGCGGGCACGGCCGACTGGATCGTCTGGGAGGAGACCGGTTTCACCCTCGATGTCGGCGACTGGGTGATGTGGGCCCAGGACCGGCACACCGGGAAGGTGCGCAAGGTCGCCTCCTTCGAGCCTGGGTCGGACGGGCAGGCGTTGCCCGGCTTCCCGAGCGACATATCGGTGCGCGGGAACGTCGCCGCATGGTCTGCTCAATTCCAGCTCGCCAACGGCCACGTCCAGGAGCGCATCTACGTCGCCGACCTTGCCGCGCACACGACCAAGCGGCTCGAGCCGGTGGCCCGCTGGCCGTCCGTGGTCTCACCCACGGCCCTCGTTGCCGCGGTCGCCACTGGCCTCAACGCCGACAGGCTCATCATTTCCGAGCCGGCGGAGGTTGCCATCGCCGACGGCGCCGTGACCCCACAGGGCATCACCGAACCGGACCGGCTGGTCGCCCTGGCCGCCAGCCCGTCGGGGACGGTCGTGTTCCGGGTCGTGCGCGAGTCGAGCGCCGAAGTCCCGGGGATCACGGATGCGATCGTGCGTCTCGATGGCACCGTCCGCGTCTTCCCGCTGCTGATCGATTGGGGCGTCGTCGGTGCCGGTGACGGCTTCCTGGCATGGACCGACCAGCTGCACCTCTGGATGCTGACCTCGGGCCAGGACAAACCCGTCCAGTTGGCCGAGGTCGCCGACGACATGGGCAACCTCCGGATGCGGGCGGCCGGGCCCTACCTCTTCTGGCACACCGACGCCGCGGTCGACCGGCCGGAAGCCAACACGCTGGTGACCGTCCACTGCCCGTAGGTGATCTACCGGATGCAGTCGCCCGTGTCGACGGGGCTCGACCGGCCGATGGCCGGCGCGACTCGTGTCGCGACATCGGTCGGTGAGAGCGCGTAGCCCACCTCCGGGTCGGTCCGCGCCTCGGCGAAGACGACCCCACCGACGGTCCCGTCGCGCAGGATCATCGGCCCACCGCTGTCACCACGATCGATGGCGGCTCGCAGTTCGAGGATCCGTCGCTGGACGGTGGCTTTGCCGTAGATATCGCGGCCGGTGGCCGGATACGCACCGGCGACGGCCGCCGGCAGCACCTCCAGGCGCCCACCACCCGGGTAGCCGAGGGTGGCCCCGATGGCACCCCTCGACGGGTCGGTCGCCGCGAACCGGAGGCCGGGGGCGGCCAGCCCGGGGACGTGGATGACCGCGATGTCGAACGCCGGGTCGAACATGACCGCGGTGCCATCGAGCAGGCGGTCGCCAGCCGAGGTGACACGGATCGCGCGCCGGTCCGCCCCGGCGATGACGTGGGCATTCGTGACGACGTAGTCCGGCCGGATGGCGAAGCCGGTCCCGACCGACTGGTACCCGCATGCGGCCGCGGACACCTTGACCGTGCTCGCCACCGCTCCCTCGGCTAGCCGGCGTGCCGTTGGGTCGTCGGGCCGATCGACCGGTGGCGCCGGGATCGGTTCGAAGCCGACGAAGACCGCTGGCAATCCGGTGCTATCGAGCAGCCGCCCGAGTTCCACGGCGAACTGGGCGGGGGCCGGCAGGAGCGCGTTGAGGGTGCGGATGGCGCGCGACGTCTGTGCCGCCTCGCTCAGGCGAGCGACCGGCCCGAACGCGACGAGACCTCCGACGAGCCAGACGATGAGGATCGCCTGGGCGACGCCGACGACGCCGCCGAAGACCCGGTCGGCCGCGCCCAGCACGCCATCACCGAGGCCCGACGCGGCCCGCCGCCCGAGCGTGGACCCGATCGATTCGCCGAGGGCGACTGCCACGAACAGGCCTGCGAGGACGACGAACGGGCGGATCGCCGGGTCGAGCTGCCCGAGCTGGTCGGAGACGGACGGTAGACCGAGGACGACGAGCGCCGCTCCGGCGATGGCCCCGACGAGCCCACCGATCTGGGGAAGGGCGCCGGAACGGAATCCCAGGAGGAGTCCGACGACGACCAGCAGGATCGCGACCAGGTCCAGCGGGTTCACCGCCCGATCGTCGCACAGGCGGGCGAAACACGGTTGCGGGGACCCGGGGAGCCTCGTTCCGGCCAGGCCCCGTGGGAGCTGGGGGGGCCGGCCGACCCGCTCGGCTAGGTGACGATCACCTGGACCGGGGCCGCGCGGCCCGCGCCGTCCTCGATCGTGTACGTGCCGGGTTCCAGGTCACCGAGATCGATCTGGGCATGCTTGATCTGCGCGATCTCGATGCAGGCGACGTTGCCGGGTCCGTGGCCCTCGAAGACCGTCACGTTGAACGACCCGGCGCCCTTCTTGACCAGGATGTGGTCGAGCACGTAGCAGGGCTCGACGCCGCTCGTCCACGTGACGATGACCGACACGTGCCGTCCGGTCACGCTCGCCTCGAATGCGTCGATCGCAACGGCGTGGGGCTCCAGCTGGCCCGGCTTGGGGATCGTGAACGATGGGTTCACGGCGTCGCCGCTCGGACTGGGCGGGAGGTCGGTCGCGACCGAGCCATTCGGATCGTCGGGGTTCGACGGCAGGACACTCGGCCCCGGGGTGACGCTGCCGATGGGTGAGGCGGTGACGGGCGGCCCGCTCGGCACAGGGCTGCGGGACGGCGTGGGCGTGGCGGCGCAGGCCGCGACCAGGAGGACGAGGGCGAGGGGACCGGCAAGCCGGCGGAGGGTCTGCATGGCCGGCAGACGAGCCGGCAAGGCTGCGAGTTCCGCCCTGTCCATCGGCGATGCGAACATCCGTCCCGGCCGCCGGTCCCGTCCCGGATCGGTCAACCCGCCCCTGCGAGCGAATCGATCCGGGGCGGATGGGCCGCCTCCCAAGTCCCGAGCTCGGCATCCTTCGAGAGGAGGTAGCCGAGCTCGTCCGTTCCCGCGAGCAGCATCCGCTTCGCGAACGGGTCGATCTCGAAATCGACGGTCGAGCCGTCCGGCAGCAGGATGCCGCCCTCGGCCAGGTCGACCGTCAGCGCCAGGTCCGGGTCCGCCGCGAGCATCGCCACGAGCCGGGCGTGCGTCGCCGCATCGACCGCGATCGGCAGGACCCCGTTCTTGAGGCTGTTGTTGCGGAAGATGTCCGCGTAGGACGTCGAGATGATCGCCCGGATGCCCCAGGCCGACAGGGCCCACGGGGCGTGCTCGCGCGACGATCCGGCGCCGAAGTTGTCGCCGACCAGCAGGATCTGGCGGCCGGCCATGCCCGGCCGATCGAGGACGAACGGGGGATCCTTCAGCGACCCATCCTCCTCGAACCGCCAGTCGCGGAAGAGCGCGTCGGCCAGGCCGGCCTTGTCGGTCATCTTGAGATAGCGGGCCGGCACGATCTGGTCCGTGTCGACGTTCTCGGCGGCGATCGGGACGACCTTGCTCGTGAACATCGTGAAGGGCTCGGCCATGGTCAGCGACCGCCGACCGCCGCGAGCGTCTCGATGCCGGCCAACCGGCGAGGGTCGCTGACGACCCCGTTGATGGCGCTCGCGGCCGCGGTCAGGGGCGACGCGAGGAACGTCCGTCCGCCCTTGCCCTGGCGGCCCTCGAAGTTGCGATTGCTCGTGCTGACCGCGTACTGGCCCGGCCGCAGCTGGTCGCCGTTCATCGCGATGCACATCGAGCAGCCGGCCTCGCGCCACTCGGCGCCGGCGGCCTTGAAGATCTCGGACAGGCCCTCGGCCTCGGCCTCGCGCTTCACCTCGTCGCTGCCGGGGACGACCATCAGTCGGACCCCGTCGGCGACGTGCCGACCCTTGAGGACGGCGGCGGCGAGACGCAGGTCGCTGATGCGGCCGTTCGTGCAGCTGCCGACGAAGACGACGTCCACCTTCTGCCCAAGGATGGCCTGGCCGGGGCGCAGGTCCATGTACTCGAGGGCGTGCTCGAGCGCGCGGCGTTGCGCCGGGTCAGCCTGCTCGTCGGGTGATGGCACGTTGCCCGTGATGGGGATGCCCATGCCCGGGTTCGTGCCGTAGGTCACCATCGGCTCCAGGGCGTTCGCGTCGATCGTGATCGACTTGTCGAACGTGGCGCCGTCGTCGGTCGGAAGGGCCCGCCAGCGCTCGACCGCGGCGTCCCAGGCGCGGCCGGCAGGCACGTGCGGGCGACCGGCGAGGTACTCGAAGGTCGTGTCGTCCGGGGCGACCAGGCCGGCCCGCGCGCCACCCTCGATGCTCATGTTGCAGATCGTCATCCGCTGGTCCATGGTCAGCGCCGCGATCGCCTCGCCTCGATACTCGAAGACGTGGCCGGTCCCGCCGCCGATCCCGATCCGTGAGATGAGATGCAGGATGATGTCCTTGGCGCTCACGCCCGGGGCAAGGCGGCCGTCGACGCGGACCTCGTAGGTCTTCGGATCGCGCTGGAGGAGCGTCTGCGTCGCGAGGACCATCTCCACCTCGCTCGTTCCGATCCCGAACGCGAGCGCCCCGAACGCCCCGTGCGTGCTGGTGTGCGAATCGCCGCAGACGATGGTCATGCCCGGCTGCGTGAGCCCCAGCTGCGGACCGATGACGTGGACGATGCCCTGGCTCGGGTCGCCGATGCCGTGGAGCGGGATGCCGAACTCCGCGCAGTTCTCCTCGAGCTGGCGGACCTGGGCGGCGGCCATCTCGTCGAGGATCGGCAGGTCCCGGGGCGTGGTCGGGATGGAATGATCCGCGGTCGCGACCGTCTGCCCGGGACGCCGGACGCGGAGGCCGCGCGCCCGCAGGCCGGTGAACGCCTGCGGACTGGTCACCTCGTGGATGAGGTGCAGGTCGACGGCGAGGACGGCTGGCGCGCCCGGGTCCTGGGTGACGACGTGGTCGTCCCAGATCTTCGAGACGATGGTGCGGGGCTGGGTCATGGGGCGTGGCTCGCGTGCGATCGGATCTGATGGGCCCAAGAGCGTACCAGAGCCGCCCCGAGCGACCGGGTCAGGCGGTGACCCGCTCGCCGAGCGGACCGACCACGCCCTCGACGAGTTGGGCCTCGAGATCGTCGGCAGCGGCCGGCCGGCCCAGGAGGTAACCCTGGCCGAACCCGCACCCGAGACGCCGAAGCATCCGGAGCTGCTCCTCGGTCTCGATGCCCTCGGCGACCACCGTCAGACCGAGCGAACGGCCCAGGGCCAGGATGGCCTTGGCGAAGGCCCAGGCCTCGCGCTCCCCCGCTTCACTGGGGGCGCCGATGAGCTCGCGGGCGATCTTGAGGATGTCGACCGGGAAGCGGCGCAAGTACGCGAGCGAGGAGTACCCGGTGCCGAAGTCGTCCATCGCGATCCGCACGCCCAGGTCGCGCAGCACCTCGAGCGTCACGATCGTGGCCTGGGTGTCGCGGAACATCGCGGTCTCGGTCATCTCGAATGTCAGGTCGCGAGGATCGATGCCGGAGTCGCGGATGTCCGCGGTGACCTCCTCGATGAAGCCCGGGTGCTGGAGCTGGAGCGGCGAGAGGTTGACGCTGAGTTCGAGCCGTTCGAGCCCGGGCCGTCGATGCCACTCGACCACCTGGCGCGTGGCCTCGCGCAGGACCGTCCGTCCGAGCGCAAGGATCTTGCCGTTCTCCTCCGCGAGGCGGATGAAGTCGATCGGGTCGACGATGCCCCGCGTCGGGTGGTGCCAGCGCACGAGGGCCTCCACCCCGACGATCCGCCCGGTCGCGAGCTGGACGATCGGCTGGTAGTAGACCGCCAGCTCGCCGCGGCTGATGCTCCGGCCCAGGTCGGAGTTGAGCTCGTGCCGCTCGACGATCGAACGGTGCATCGTTGGGTCGAAGACCTCGGCGCGGCGCTTGCCGTCGGCCTTGGCGCGGTACATGGCGACATCGGCATCGCGGAGCAGCTCGTCGACGAGCTCGTTGCCGCGCGCGACGCTGATCCCGACGCTGCAGCCGACGATGACGTCGGTGCCCGCGACCGCGAACGGCAACTCGAGCGCCATGATGATGCGCTCGGTCAGGATCAGGGCGTCCTCGACGCTCGCCCCCTTCTCGGGCAGGACCGCGAACTCGTCGCCCCCGAACCGCGCCAGCAGGTCGCCGTCCCGCAGTTCCGCCCGGATGCGCTCCGCGACGTCGATGAGCAGCTCATCGCCGGCGGGATGCCCGTACGTGTCGTTGACGACCTTGAAGTCATCGAGGTCCAGGAACACGATGCATGGCGCGGCGGCCAGGTCTCGCGGGCTGGCCAGGCGTCGCTCCACCTCCTCCACGAACAGGGCGCGGTTGCCGAGACCCGTCAGCGAGTCGTGATACGCCTGGTGGCGGAGCTGCTCCTTGAGGCGGGACAGCTCGTGCAGCGACTGCTCCAGCTGCCCGTTCTCCAGGGCGACCGCGGCCTGATTGGCGACGGTCTCGAGCAGGCGCAGGTCATCGGCCTCGAACCGGCTGCCCTCACCGAGGCGGTTGATGATGCTGATCGCACCGAAGACCCCGCGCTCGCCGGCCAGGGGGCCGACCATCGCCTCATCGACACCCTCGGGGTGCGTCGTCCAGGCGGAGGTCAGCGTCGCGTGGAATGCGCCGCGCTCTCGCTGGACCCGCGCACGCAGCGAATCGGCGAGCGGCACGAGCTGGGGCGTCATGGTCTCCGGCCCGTCGGCGCCGCCGGCGGTCGAGCGAAGGGCGCCTTCGCTGTTCGGATCGGGGAAGAGGATGATCTCCGCCCGCTCCGCCCGGAACATCTTGCGAGCGTGCTCGAGGAGCGCCGAGATCGCCGAATCGAGCTCTGGGGCGTAGTGGAGAAGGCGACTCGACTCGTACAGCAGTTCCAGTCGTTCGTGCTTCTCGCGCTCCCCGATGTACGCCCGGTATGCGAGGAAGACGATCGCTGTCGGGACGAAGAGCAGCAGGAGCGACCGCGGGTCTTCGCGGATGACCATGATGGCGAGCAGGGCGAGACTCGTATTGGCCATCGCGACCATGGTGCTGAAACGCATCATCTCCGGGAGCTTCTTGAACTGCGGTGCCCCACCTGACAGGGAGATGACGGTCGCGACGAGCACCGCACCGAGGACCGCCGTCGCACCGCTGGACGCGAACGCCCCGACCCAGTCGCGCGGACCGAAGAGGCCGTCCTGGTCGGCGAAGACGTGGAACACCGCGAGCCCCACGATCGCGCAGATCCAGACCTGGGCGATGTTGTAGGCGCGCTTGATGCCGGACTGGTTGCGGTCGACCAGGAGGGCGGCGCCGGCTCCGACCAGGTAGGCGAGCACGTAGTCGCTCGGGGTCAACAGGAAGAGGCCCATGACGCCCGGGAGCTCGCTCAGCGAGAACGAGTGTCGCTCGCGCAGGAAGTGGACGACGACCACGTTCGTCTCGCCCAGGTAGAACCCGACGGCGGCGATCGGCCAGAAGATCACGAAGTTGCCGGCCAGCGGGGGCATGTCGCGCACGAACGCGAGGTAGCCGACGAGGCCGAGGACGACGAGCCCGACGATGAACAGGCGAACGCGAACGGCCGCGTTGAGCCACGGCAAGCCGGACCTGCCCACGCTCTGCGGCGGCGGTCCGGGTGAGGGATCGATCCCTGACGTCGATGTCGGCGTTCGCGTGTGTACGGGCATGCGGGCTCGTCGACTGGGGAATGTCAAGATGCCCAGTGTCGCCCGGGCCACTCCCCGACGCGCCCACCCGAAGGTCCTATCCGTGGAAACAAGAAAGCGGCCCCCTGCGGGGCCGCTCTCCGCGGGACTGCCGACACGGGGTCGAGCGGTCACCGGTTGCTCAGCGCCAGCGATGGCCGGAATCGGGTTCCGGTCGGCCGGTGTCGGACGGAAGTGTGACGGTGACCACGAACATGATGTTCATCACCAGTACCACTTGATGCCCGCGCCGAGAGTCAGAGCCATCGTCGCCAGCAGCGACACGGCCATGGTGAAGCGCGCCAGGTTCGCCTTCACGGGTACCACCTCGTGGGAGTCCACACTGCGATCATCACCGGCGGCCGGGCGGTCTCCCGGGGGAGATCCCTGGCTTTGCGTCTCCGCCTCACGACGGGTTTGCCCTGGACGATGGTGATCGAGGAACGGCCTTCGTTCCGTGCCAGTAGCGTCGTCTGACCATGGTCCGGTCACCATGACGCAGAGGTACCAGGACGGGACCCCGAGCGGGTCAGTGCTCGGGCGCACCGAGTTCGTCGGCGCGACCGGCGATCGGGCCCACGGCGATGCGCGGACCGCGGCCGTGCATGCCCGCCACGATGGCGATGGCAACGCCGGCGCCGATGAGGACATCTCCCAGGCTGAAGACGTTGGCGACGGGCAGCCACAGGGGCATCGCGAACACGTCGGTCAGCGGCGCGAGCTGGACGTGGTCCAGGAGGGCGCTGTTGGAGTAGCCGGTCGCCGGGGCTCGCCCCATCACCTCCAGGGCGGCCCGCCCGACCGGCATGTAGCCGCCGTTCGCGACCATCGCCAGCAGATTGGACGCCCCGCCCATGAGGACCAGCGACAGGCCGGGGATGGGCAGGTTCCGCGCCACGACGACGAGGACGACGACGTTGGTCGCCATGTACACCAGCGGCGCGGCGAGGCCGAGTAAATCGCCGGCCGGCGTCGAGAACAGGAGCAGTTGCGCTGCCATAGCGAGCATGACGCCGATGCCCCAACGGAAGCGGAGCTGGCTCAGCCGGGCCGGCGACCCGCCCGTCCCGAGGCCGACCAGGAGCCCGATCAGGACCCCGTACAGGATGAACACGGGGACAGAGTGCCCGCGGCTTCGGCGCGCGGCGGCGACCCGTTGGTCCTATCCGGACCGGTACGACGGTGTTCGTCCCGGTGCGACCCATCCGGGCTATAACCGATCTCTCCGAACCCTGGGAGAGGTCCCATCCGCGACGATCCTGCTGCTCCGGACGCATTCCTCGGCGAGTCGACCAACCTGCGACTGGTCCGGCTGCGCCTGTTCCTCGCGCTCGTGACGATGTTCGCGATCCCCTTCCTCATCGCGGCGCCGTTCATCTACGGGCTGACCTCGCGATCGGGGACATCGCTCGTCGTGCCGACCGTCGGCCTCATCTCTCTGGCCCTTATCCTCGGGGCGCTCACGGTCTGGCTGGCACGCCGCGTGCTCGAGCCCGCCCAGCGGCTGGAGGAGGGACGTCGCATCCTCGAGGACGCGTATGACCGCGCCCGAGCCGAGGCGCTCAGGGACACGCTCACTGGCCTTGGCAACCACCGGGCGTTCCAGGAGGACATGGAGCGGCAATGGGCCCTGGTCTCGCGAGGCGGGCGGTCGATGGCGTTGGCGATCCTCGACCTCGATGACTTCAAGCGCATCAACGACTCCAGCGGCCATGCAGCCGGCGACCAGGTCCTGCGGCAGGCGGCGACGACGATGGCCGCCTACATGCGTCGCTCCGACCGGGCCTTCCGGGTCGGCGGCGATGAGTTCGCGCTCATCCTCTCGGACACCGACGTCGAGGGCGCCCAGGTGATGGTCCGCCGGCTCCTCGCCGCCTGTCTCGAAGGCGAGGCGGGCCGGGGCGCGGCCCACACCATCTCCTTCTCGGCCGGGATCAGCGCCGGCCCGGGCCCGGCCAACGATCGCGAGGCGCTCTACCGACAGGCGGACAGCGCCCTCTCCTGGAGCAAGCGCCATGGCCGCACCTGCGTGACGGTCTATGACCCCGCCCGCCACGTCAATCCGGTGACCGAACGTCCGGCGGCCGAGCTGTCCGCTGCCGTCGCGCAGGTCGCGGCGACCGGAGCCATCCGGGCCGTCTTCCAGCCGATCTTCGACCTGTCGACGGGAGCTCCCCGCGGCTACGAGGGTCTCGTCCGGCCGCTGCCCGACAGCGGCTTCGCGGACCCCGGGTCGCTCTTCGAGGCGGCCGAGGCGACGGGGCGGACCAGCGAGCTCGACATCGCGTGCATCAACACGGTCATGGAGACGGCGGCACGGCTGCGGCTGCCCGGGTCGCTGACCATCAATCTGTCGCCAAGGACCCTCGAGCGCGACGACTTCAGCGTCCATGCGCTGCTGCGGATGATCGTCCGCCACGGCCTCGACCCGCGACAGATCGTCGTCGAGCTCACGGAGCGCGAGGCCGTCGAGGACGTGGACCGCCTGCGGCGCGCCTGCGAGGCCTGCCGCGTCGCGGGGATCCGGCTCGCCGCCGACGATGTCGGCGCCGGCAACGCCGGCCTGCGGCTCCTGAGCCAGCTCCGCTTCGACATCGTCAAGATCGACCTCTCGCTCGTCCAGGGCGGTGCCGTCCGTGACACCTCGCTCGAGATCGTCAAGACCCTGCGCGACCTGGCCGACCGCTGGGGCGCCCTCGTCATCGCCGAAGGGATCGAGACCCCGGCGCAGCTCGAGGTCGTTCGATCGCTCGGGATCGGGGCCGGGCAGGGGTACCTGCTGGGCCGTCCCACGGATCGACCATCGACCGAGTCGATCGACCTGCCCGGCCTCGCCAAGGGCGCCGACTGGCTCATCGAGCGCCTGCGGACGATGCCGACATGATTCGTACGGGTTGCGCGAAGGCGGTCCGCCTCGTAGACTGCGCGACACGTCGTCCGGCCAGCGGGCGATGAGGCGTTTCCCGGAGGCCAGCTTGGGCCGTTTTGATCGGCAGGATCGTCGACAGGTCGCCGTCGTCGCCACGACGGATGGTCGTCGCATCCACGTGCCCGTCGAGCCGGCCGGTCTCCTCGACGTATCCCTCCTTGAGCTGCTTCGCTCGCTTCCGGGGCTTGATGGCCTTCTCGGCCTTATTACGGGCTCCCGGCGGGAGAACGGAGGAACCCGGAGGAACGAGCGCTCGTAGCGCCCGACACCACCGAAGACCGAAGGGACCCTCGCCGGGAGGCGAGGGTTTTTCTATGCGTCCGGACCGAGACGAGAAAGAAGGGACCCGACCGATGACGATGGCGAAGAGCGAACCGTCCAGGCCACCGAGTCCGGCCGCGTCCACGGTCGCCACCCGGCGGAGCCACGTGCCCAACGACGGGACCGCCGCGGCGGCCGCGGTCGAGCGAGCCCGCAAGGGGATGCTCCACGAAGCACGCGACCTCAAGAGAACGCGCATCGGGGCGGACGTCCTGTGCGAGGCACTCCTGCGCCAGGGCGTGGACGTCATCTTCAGCTATCCGGGCGGCGTGATCCTGCCGCTCTACGACGTGCTCGGCGACTATCCGGAGCTTCGTCACATCCTGGTGCGCCACGAGCAGGGTGGCGCCCACGCCGCGGACGGCTACGCTCGTGTCACCGGTCGGGTGGGCGTGTGCCTGGGCACGTCCGGGCCGGGGGCCACGAATCTCGTGACCGGCATCGGGACGGCCCTGCTGGACTCCGTGCCGATGGTCGCGATCACCGGCAACGTGCCGGGCGCGCTGATCGGCAAGGACGCGTTCCAGGAGATCGACATCAACGGCATCACGCTGCCGATGACCAAGCACAACTACCTGGTCCGCGACGCGGACGATCTGCCGCGGGTCATCGCCGAGGCGTTCCACATCGCCCGGACCGGGCGACCGGGACCCGTCCATATCGATATCACCAAGGACGCCCTCCAGCAGGAGACGCGCGCGCAGCATCCGAGCGAGGAGGAGGTCATCGCGGGCCTGCCGGGCTTCCGGCCCAACATGGACGGCCATCCGCGCCAGCTGAAGCTCGCCGCGGCCGAGATCGCGAAGGCCCAGCGACCGGTCATCCTGGCCGGGCACGGCGTGCTCAATGCCGCAGCGTGGGACGACCTGCGGATCTTCGCGGAGAAGGCCCAGATCCCGGTCGCCTGGACGCTGCTTGGCATCGGGGCGATGGACGAGACCCATCCGCTCGCGTACGGCTACATGGGCATGCACGGCTGGAAGCACGTCAACCGGGCGATCCAGACGGCCGATCTGCTCATCGCGATCGGCATGCGCTTCGACGACCGCGTCACCGGCAACGTCCGGACCTACGCCCCGTACGCCCGGATCATCCACGCGGACATCGATCCGGCGGAGATCGGCAAGAACGTGGCGGTCGAGGTGCCGATCGTCGGCGACGCGAAACGGGTCCTCGTCGGGCTGACCCGGCTGGTCGATCCGGTGGACCCCGAGTCGCGGAAGACCTACTTCGACCAGCTGGCCGAGTGGAAGACCGACTCGGTGGCGTCCTCGTGGCACGGCTCGGGCGCGTGGCGCGACGGCCTCCTGTCGGCGGACTACGTGGTCGAACGGATCGGGGAGCTGACGAACCATGATGCGACCTACGTCGCTGACGTCGGCCAGAACCAGATGTGGCTCGCGCGCTACACCGGGTTCCGCCATCCGAACAGCCACGTGAGCTCCGGCGGGCTCGGCACGATGGGTTTCGGGCTCCCGGCGGCGATGGGCGCGGCCCTCGGACGTCCCGATCGCGAGACCTGGGCGATCGTCGGCGACGGCGGCTTCCAGATGACGTTCCAGGAACTCATGACCCTGACCGCCGACCACATCCCGGTCAAGATCGCGCTGCTCGACAACAAGAAGCTCGGGATGATCCGGCAGTGGCAGGAGATCATCTACGCGGGCAACTACCACTCCTCGAACCTGCCCGGACCCGACTTCGCCAAGCTGGCCGACGCCTTCGCGATCCCGTCCTTCCGGGCCAGGACGCCCGACGAAGTCGACACCGCGATCACGAGCGCCCAGGCGGTCGACGGGCCGGCGCTCGTCTGGTTCGAGATCGCCGAGGAGCAGAACATCTTCCCGATGATGCCGGCCGGTAAGGGCCTCTCGGACCTGATCGAGAAGTGGGGCGGGGCCGACGAATGACCGGCAAATCCTCGGGCGGATGGCCTCGCGGAGCTCAGTCTCCGACCTCGGAGAGCGAGGATCGCTTGCCTGTCGAGTCAAGCACCAACGGCCAGACGTCCGCCGGAGCCCCGGCGCCGGCCCACGCCGCTCCGCCGCCGCGTGCCCTGCCGGGCGGCGGCGAGCATCGTCGTCACGTCCTCATCGCGATCGTGCTCGACAAGCCGGGCGTGCTCAACCGGGTGGCCAGCCTGATGCGCGCCCGGAACTTCAACATCGACTCGCTTGCGGTCAGCCGCACCGATCGGCCCGAAACGAGCCGGATGACGATCACCCTGCACGGCGACGACGTCGCGGTCGAGCAGGCGGCCAAGCAGCTCTACCGCCTGATCGACGTGCTCAAGGTCCAGGACGTCACGTCCGAACCCACCGTCCAGCACGAGCTCGCGCTCGTGAAGGTCCGCTCGACCGACTCGAATCGGGCCGAGGTCCTGCGCCTGGTCGAGCTGTCGCGCGGCCGGGTCGTGGACATGGCGGACGGGTCGGTGGTCGTCGAGGTCGCCGGCACCGAGGCCGAGATCGACTCGTTCGTCGCGCTCGCCCGCAACTACGGCATCAAGGAATTGGTCCGCACCGGAGCCGTCGTCATGGCCCGGGGCTCAGGGTCCATCGAGGAGGCCATCAAGAAATGAGAACATCGGGCGAATGGCTGGCGGGAGCGTCGCCTCCGTCTTCGGTGCGCGATACGCAGAACCCCGTTGAGGGTGCCAAGACGGAGGGAAAGACCCAGTGACCGCACGGATGTATTACGACAAGGATGCGGACCCGGCGGCGTTGTCGGGCCAGACCGTGGCCGTCATCGGCTACGGCAGCCAGGGTCACGCCCACGCGCTCAACCTCCATGAGTCTGGGGTCGACGTCGTGGTCGGGCTGGCGCCCGGGTCGAAGAGCCGGGCCATCGCGTCCGACGCGGGCCTGCGGGTCATGGACGTCGCCGACGCCGTCAAGGCCGCGGACGTCATCATGATCCTCGTCCCGGACACGGCCCAGAAGGCCGTGTACGACGCCGAGATCGCGCCGAACCTGCGGCCCGGTCAGCTCCTGATGTTCGCCCACGGCTTCAACATCCACTTCGGACGGATCGACCCGCCGGGCATCGTGGACGTCGGGATGGTCGCCCCCAAGGGTCCGGGGCACCTGCTTCGCAGCGTCTACCAGGCCGGTGGCGGCGTGCCGTCGCTATTCGCGGTCCACCGCGACCAGTCCGGGACCGGCCGTGACCGAACGCTCGCCTATGCGCGCGCGATCGGTTCCACCCGGGCCGGCGTGCTGGAGACGACATTCGCCGAGGAGACCGAGACCGACCTGTTCGGCGAGCAGTCGGTCCTGTGCGGCGGCACCGCCGCGCTCGTGAAGATGGCATTCGAGACGCTCGTCGAGGCCGGCTACCAGCCGGAGCTCGCGTATTTCGAGACGATGCACGAGCTCAAGCTCATCGTCGACCTGATGTACCGCGGCGGGCTCAACTTCATGCGCTTCAGCGTCAGCGACACCGCCGAGTACGGCGACTACGTCAGCGGCCCCCGGATCATCGACGGCCACGTCCGCGAGACGATGCAGCAGGTCCTCAAGGAGATCCAGGACGGGAGCTTCGCGCAGCGCTGGATCGAGGAGAACGATCACGGCCGGGTCGAGTTCGAGCGCCTGCGAGCGGCCGACCACGATCACCTGATCGAACGGGTGGGCAGCCACCTCCGCGCCCAGATGCCGTTCCTCAACCCGGTCGAAGTCGAAGCCGGCCAGGCCCAGGCGGCCGCAACGACCCCGGGAGCGGCCCGATGAGCGCGGCGCCGGTACCCCGGCCCGCCGGACCATTCGTGGCCGCGGGAAGCGTCCGCATCTTCGATACCACCCTCCGCGACGGCGAACAGGCGCCCGGCGCCGGCCTGACCGCCGCCGAGAAGCTCGAGGTCGCGCGCCAGCTGGTCCGCCTCAAGGTCGACGTCATCGAGGCCGGCTTCCCGGCCGCCTCGCCGGGCGACTTCGAGGCGGTCCGGCGGATCGCCCAGGAGACGAGGGGCGGGATCGCGGTCGCCGCGCTCGCGCGCTGCAAGGACGGCGACCCGCAGCGGGCCATCGAGGCCATCAGGGTCGCCGAGCGGCCGCACCTCCACGTCTTCATCGCCACGAGCGACATCCACCTCAAGCACAAGCTCCGAATCGATCGCGAGACCGCGCTCCGCGAAGCCGTACGTTGGGTCCGTTACGGACGCGAGCAACTCGGCCGCGACGCCGAGATCGAGTTCAGCGCCGAGGATGCCTCGCGCACGGACATCGACTACCTGATGCAGGTCTACGAGGCCGTCGTCGAGGCCGGCGCCTCGACCGTCAACATCCCCGACACCGTCGGCTACGCGATCCCGGCCGAGTTCGGCCGGCTGACGAAGCGGGTCGTGGATCTGGTCGGCGACCAGGCCACGGTCAGCGTCCACTGCCACAACGACCTCGGGCTTGCGACGGCGAACACCCTCGCGGCGGTCCAGGCCGGGGCGCGCCAGGTCGAGGTCACGATCAACGGCCTGGGCGAGCGGGCCGGCAACGCCTCGCTCGAAGAGGTCGTGATGGCGCTCCGGACGCGGCCGACCCAGTTCGACCAGGGAGCGTCCGGGGTCGCGACCGAGCAGATCACCGCGGCCAGCCGCCTTGTCAGCTACCTGACCGGCTTCACGGTCCAGCCGAACAAGGCGATCGTCGGTGGCAACGCCTTCGCCCACGAATCCGGCATCCACCAGGACGGGATCATCAAGAACCCGCTGACCTACGAGATCATGACCCCGCAGTCCGTGGGGCTGTCCGGCAGCCAGCTGACGATCGGCAAGCTGTCCGGCCGGCGCGGCCTGCAGGGCAAGATGAAGGAACTCGGCTACGACCTGGCCGGCGACGCTCTCGACGACCTCTACGGGCTGGCCATCGCCCTCGCCGATGCGAAGAAGGAGGTCACCGACGCCGACCTGATGGCGCTCATGGAGCAGCGCGCCGCCGAGGTGCCGGCTTCGGTGACGCTCGTCGGCTGGAGCGTCACGTCGTCATTCGGCGGAAAAGCCACCGGCTCGATCACGCTCACCGTCGACGGCCAGGAACGATCGACCGAGACGACCGGGAACGGTCCGGTCGACGCGCTCTTCGATGCCGTCGACGAGGCCCTCCAACCGATCCTCGGCTGGCATCCGACGCTCACCGAGTACGAGATCAAGGCGGTCTCGGCCGGTGAGGACGCGCAGGGCCAGGTGCTGGTCCGCTGCCGGCGCTCGTCGGACGAGGGGCCGGGCGCCCTGATCGTCTCCGGCCACGGCTTATCCACCAACATCATCGAGGCGTCCCTCGACGCGTACCTCGTGGCGGTCAACAAGCTCCACGGCGCCGAGATCAATGGCGTTGCGGTCGCGTTCGTCGCCCCGCGCGCAGAGGAAGGTCTCCCTTGAATCCTCGGGCAGATGGCGTCGCGGAGTTCCGGCTCCGGCCTCGGAGCGCGAGCAGCGGTCCTCCGTTGAGGGTGCCATGACGACCTACCGGATCGCGACGATCCCGGGCGATGGGGTGGGGCCGGAGGTGGTCGCCGCCGCTCGGCGCGTCGTCGACGCGGCGGGCGCCCGGTTCGGCTTTGCCGTCGACTGGTCGGAGTTCCTCGTCGGCGGGATCGCCATCGACACCCACGGCGTGGCGATCCGCGACGAGGACGTCGCTGCCTGCGGTGCGGCCGACGCCATCCTGCTGGGCGCGGTCGGCGGCCCGAAGTGGTCGGATCCGAGCGCGCCCGTCCGCCCCGAGCAGGCCCTCTTCGCGCTCCGTGGGGGACTGGGTCTCTACGCCAACCTGCGTCCGGTCACCGTCCACCCGGCGCTGGTCTCGGCCTCGCCTCTCCGCCCGGAGCTGCTCGCCGGCGTCGACATGCTCATCGTCCGCGAGCTGACCGGCGGCATCTATTTCGGGGCGCGGCAGGAGTCCAGTGGGGTCACCGGCGAACGGAAGGCCCTCGATACCCTGCCGTACTCGGAGCCGGAGGTCCGCCGCATCGTCCGCCTGGCGTTCGAACTCGCCGGCGCGCGCCGTCGCCGGGTGACCTCGGTCGACAAGGCGAACGTCCTCGCCACGTCGCGCCTGTGGCGGACCGTCGCCGACGAGGTGGCGACGGACTTTCCCGACATCGCGCTCAGCCACCAGCTCGTCGATTCGTGCGCGATGCTCCTCATCCGGAGGCCTGCCGACTTCGACGTCATCGTCACCGAGAACCTCTTCGGCGACATCCTGTCGGACGAGGCGTCGGTCCTGGCCGGCAGCCTGGGCATGCTGCCCTCGGCGTCGCTCGGCGAGCGGCGGACCGCGCACGGAACGTTCGGCCTGTACGAGCCCATCCACGGATCTGCCCCCGACATCGCCGGCCAGAACCTGGCCAACCCCATCGGCACCATCCTCTCGGCCGCGATGCTGCTGCGGATGTCGCTGGGTCGTGAGGACGCGGCGAGGGCCATCGAGGCGGCTGTCGGAGGTGCGCTCGAGGCGGGCTGGCGCACGGCCGACCTCGCCGATCCGGCCGACCAGCACGACGGGCTCGTCGTCGTCGGCACGACCGGCTTCGCGACCGCGGTCGTCGAGGCGCTGGGCGCCGCGGTGCCGGCATGACCGACACGCCGGTCGTCCTCTACGACACCACGCTCCGCGACGGGACCCAGGGCGAGAACATCACCCTCTCGCTCGCGGACAAGCTGCGCGTCGCGCGGATGCTCGACGAGTTCGGGATGCCGTTCATCGAGGGCGGCTGGCCGGGCTCGAACCCGAAGGACATCGAGTTCTTCGCGGCGGCGCGCAAGATGCCCTGGGAGCGCGCCCGCCTGGCGGCCTTCGGGTCGACCCGGCACCGGGCCAACAAGCCCGGCGACGACCCGAACCTTCGTGAGCTGGTCGCCGCGGAGACCCCGGTCGTCACGATCTTCGGCAAGTCGTGGCTGCTCCACGTCGTGGAGGTCCTGGGCGCCACCCCGGCCGAGAATCTGGACATGATCGCGGATTCGGTCGGCTTCGTCGCCGAGCGCGGTCGCGAGGCGGTCTACGACGCCGAGCACTTCTTCGACGGCTACAAGGACGACCGCGACTACGCTCTCTCGACGTTGCGTGCCGCTCGCCAGGCGGGCTCGCGGACCCTGGTCCTGTGCGACACGAACGGCGGCACGATGACCGACGAGCTGGTCCGGATCGTGACCGACGTCAAGTCGACCCTCGAGGCGGACCCGGACGCGCCGCCCGTCACGTGGGGCATCCACACCCACAACGACGCGGAGCTCGCGGTCGCCAACTCGATGGCCGCGGTGGCCGTCGGCGTCCGACACGTCCAGGCGACCATCAACGGCTACGGCGAGCGGTGCGGCAACGCGAACATGGTCAGCATCCTCGCCAACCTCGCGCTCAAGACTCCGCACGTCCTGGTCCCGGCCGACGGCGGTTCGCTGGTCGGCCTGACCGAGCTCTCGCGATCGGTCGCGGAGATCGCCAACGTCAACCCGTCCGACTACCAGCCGTACGTCGGCCGCTCGGCGTTCGCGCACAAGGGCGGCGTCCACGGTGCCGCCGTGGCCAAGGTCGAACGGAGCTACCAGCACGTGGACCCGACCGCGGTCGGCAACGTCGGCCGGCTGGTCGTCTCCGAACTGGGTGGCCGGGCGAACACCTCGATCCGCGCGCGGCAGCTGGGGCTCGAGCTCGAGGGCGTCGTCGACCCGCGCGTGCTCTCGACGCTCATCAAGCAGCTCGAGTCCGAGGGACTCGCGTTCGAGGGCGCCGAGGCGTCGTTCGAGCTGCTCATCCGCCGGCACGCGACCGACTACGTGTCGCCGTTCCGGATCCTCGACTACACCTGCCTCGTCGAGCAGCGCGACGGCCGTGACCTGCTCGCCGAGGCGACCGTCAAGGTCCAGGTGGCCGGCGAGGTCCTGCACACCGCGGCCGAGGGCAACGGCCCGGTGAACGCCCTCGACGCGGCGTTGCGCAAGGCGCTGAGCGCGTTCTACCCGAACATCGACGACGTCCATCTCGTCGACTACAAGGTGCGCATCCTCGACGGCGGGGCGGCCACCGCGGCTCGGACTCGGGTCGTCATCGATTCGGCCGACGGGGCCCGAACGTGGTCGACGATGGGCAGCGACACGAACATCATCGCCGCGTCCGCGCACGCCCTGGCCGACTCGCTCGAATATGCGATCTGGAAGTCCGGCGGGAAGCTTCGCCGCCGCGATGAACGCCACTTCACGACCGCCCGCGCGCCCGACGACGCTTCGCGCCCCGCCGCCGGGTCCCAGTCCACGCACGGCGCCAGCGCCACGCCCCGGAGGTAAGCCCGGATGCCCGAGCCAGCCAAGCCGTCTTCGGCCGTGCCCACCATCGCTCTCGCCCGCTGGACCGCGACGTCGGGCAGCAACGCCCGGAGCCGCGGCGCGGTCCTGATCACGTCGGGTGAGCACCAGTGGCGCGCGTCGGCCGAGGGCAACGGTGCGATCGACGCGCTGTACCAGGCCGTGGACAAGGCCTTGACCGAGATCCTGACCGGCTCCCCGCGGCTGCTCGCGTATGACATCCACGCGCTGGGGGAGGGGACCGACACGATCGGGGTGGTAACCGTGCGAGTGGCTCCGCCGGACGTCGCCGGGGCGCGAGGCGAGGGCGAATACGTCGGCGAGGCCCGCAGCACGAACATCATCGCCGCCTCCATCGAGGCGTACCTCACCGCGCTCAACTCGATGCTCGCGGAGACCCAGTGGGAGGGGGCCCCCGAGGCGGCCGTCGCGACCGGCACGCGGGCGCGCAAGCGCACGCCGGTCGCCGCCGGCGAGGCCCGGGCCCGACGCGCGGAACTCGACGAGGACGCCGGCAAGATCGACACGACCGACTGGTTCAACCAGTAGGTCCCCCCGGGGGGGCCGGGTCCCGGCCGGTGGCGGCGGGCGCACCTTGGGCCGGCCATTTCAGGCCAGGCCCGGTTCCGGGCCCCAACTCCGCCAAATCGCCTCCGTGGTGGCACTTGGGCGGGCCTCACGACCGTGATCCGCCGTCTCGCCACCTCCGGACCCCCGGTGTCATGCGCCTGGATGCACACCTCGCGCTCGATCGGCCGGCCGCAGGGCTCCCGCGGGCCAGCGAAGCCCGCCGAAGTGCCACCTAGAGGATGATCTGGCGGAGAAGCCCCGCCCGAAAGGCACCGGACTCCAGCGTCACACGACGCGTCGTTCGTCCGACGGATTCCGAGCTGGAGATCTCAGGAACGAATGGGGCCTTGCGTGGTCGCGAGCAGCACCCGACGATCGATGCCACGTCATGGGCGCGACCCGCCGCTAGACTTCGGCCACCATGCCCGATCCGATCGAGATCGCCTATGCGGGGGAGCCCGGCGCGTTCGCCGAGGACGCGGTGCTGGCCGTCTTCGGCGACGTGCCGCGAACGGCGCTCGGCAGTTTCCGGGCCGTGTTCGAGGCAGTGACCACGGGCGCCGCTGCGGCCGGTGTCGTGCCGATCGAGAACGTCATCAACGGCACGGTCCGCGAGAACTACGACCTGCTCCTGGAACACGAGCTCGTCATCCGCGGCGAGGTCGTCGTCCCGGTGCGCCTCTGTCTCGCGGCTCTGCCGGCCGAGCGGATCGACACCATCGAGCGCGTCTACTCGCACATCCAGGCCCTCGGGCAGGCGGAGGTGTTCCTGCGCTCGCGGCCCTGGCAGCTCCTCTCCACGTACAACACCGCGGGCGCCGGCAAGGCCATCGCCGATCGTGGGGAGCGCGGCGCGGCCGCGGTCCTGTCGCCGCGCGCGGCCGCGCTCTTCGGCCTCGAGATCCTGGCCGACGGCATCGGCGACCTGCCCGACAACAAGACCCGGTTCCTGGTTCTGGCACGCCCGGACCGACCCGCACCGACCCTGCTCCGCGAAGGACCGACTCGGCGGACGACACTGGTCGTCGCCGTCCGCAACGAGCCCGGCACCCTCCTCGTGGTGCTGCGGGTCTTCGCCGATCACGGCCTGAACATGCACAAGCTCGAGTCGCGACCCAGCCGCGAACGGGCGTGGGAGTACGTGTTCTGGATCGACCTCGACGCCGACACCGCCGAGCTGTCCATGGCGGCGGCGCTGGTCGAGCTCGATGTCGTGACGACGATGACTCGCGTGCTCGGAAGCTATCCGGCAGCGGTCGACGGCTGACCCGCGAGCGGCGCCGATGTTGACGTCCGCCATGCTCGAGGCGGAGTGGCTCCTGCGGCGCCTGAGCGGACGCGGCCTGAGCGACCGCCCGATCGATCCCGGAGAGGCCGATCCGGACGCACCCGCCGACATCATCACCAGCATCATCTGGCCGCCGCCGGCTCTCGCGAGACGCCTGCACGAGCTCGCCGCGGAGTTCGTTGTGAAGCAGCCCGGCCAGCACGCGTACCCGGCGGAGTCGATCCACATCACCGTCGTCGGCCCGGCCGGTCGGGCCGACCAGGCACCCGCGGCGATCCTCGAAGACCTCCGCGAGGTCGCCCCGATGGTGGCCGGGACCCGAGTGCGCGTGACCGGGCTGCACCTCGGCCCCTCGACGGTGTTCGCCCGGATCGAAGGTACCGGCGGCGATCTCGTCGGGGCCCGGCGAGCCCTCCGCGATCGCTGGGGCCGCCCGGCATCGACCGGCGTCGAGCGGTTGCTCCGCGAACGGCTCCAGTGGACGACGATCGTCCGGTGCACCGCACCGCCATCGCCGGCGTTCATCGCGGCGGTCGCGAGCCGACGGCGGATCCGGAGCGAGCCGTTCCCGGTCGAGGTCATCGAGCTCGCCCGCACCAACCGCGTGATGGCGGTCGGGCGGACGGTCTCGCTGGGCCGGGTTCGGGTTGCGGTGGCGCGACCGGAGGGTTGAGGGTCCGGGGCTGGAGGCTCGACGCGCCTACACTAGCGGGTGCCCACGACCCCGGAGGCCCAGGCACGTAGCGGCCGGAAGGAATCATGCACCGCCCAAGTCGCCGCTCCCGCCTCGGCATCGTCGCGTCCCTGGTGGCACTGGTCGCCGAGACCGTCCTGACCACCGCGCCGGCGGTCGTCGCTTCGGGACCCAAAACGGGTGGGGCGCATCCCAGCGCCATCACGAGACTTCCGGACATCCAGGCCGGGTCGCGTGGCTCGATCAACGTCAAGGACCTGGTCGGGACAGCCCGAACGGCCCCAGCCCGTCCGAAGCTTCCATACCTCGGGCTCCCGTCCCCGGCTTCCAGCGGTGGAGCCGCGAGCGGGCCGAGCGTCGTGACCCCGGAGATTGCCGCCACGCCGCCGGTCCCCGTGACGCCGACCACCGAGCCCCCCGCCACCGGTCCATCCTGGCCCGGCTTCGACTTTGCCGACGCTTTGAACGAGCCACCCGATCCCTGGGTCGGCGTCGGACCGGACCACGTCGTGCAGACCGTCAACACCGTCGTCCAGATGTTCGACCGGGCGGGGAATGTCGACCGCGCGGCGAGCGACATCGGCGCCGCGGCGTTCTTCGACCTCCCGCCTCGTTTCGGCAACTCCGACCCGCGGTTCATCTACGACAGCCTGCACGGCCGGTGGGTCGGCACGGAGGTCAGCTGGGTCTGCGACTTCAACGATGACGCCGTCCTCGACGACAACGTCGGCTACATCGACTTCCTCGTGTCGCGCACGGCCGACCCGACCGGGACCTGGGACCTCTGGTACTTCGGCTTCCTGAACCAGCTCCCCGATTTCCCGGCCCCCGGGACCTCGACTGACAAGCTCGCGTTCACCGGCAACTTCTTCGAGTTGACGGCGACCCCTGACTGCCTGAGCAGCAACTACCTCGGGACCGCGGTCGTCGTGACCGACTGGACCGATGTCCTGGCCCGTGGGGGAGCCAACGGCATCATCGACGCCGCTGCCTTCGTCTTGGGTACGGACAGCACCTCCGGGTCGTTCTTCACCGCACGGGCCGGGGTCCAGGTCCCGGCGACGTCCTCGACCCTGCACGTCGTCGCCCAGCACTTCGTCCTCCCTGGCCCGACGATCGGTTCCTACTACGCCAAATTCACCGGGACCGTCGCCGATGGCACGATCGCGGTCGCGTTCGGATCCGACCTGACCACTGACGGGATCGTCGCCGAGACGATCGATCCTCCGGATCCGCTCCAGCCCGGTGGCACGCCCGTCCTGACATCGTTGGACGCTCGCCCGACCGACGCGATCTGGCAGAACGGCCGCTTCACCTGGGTGTCGACGAACGGCTGCACTCCGAACGGGGACACGATGGAGCGCGCCTGCGTCCGGGTGACGCAGCTGAACACCGGAGGGGCGCCGGCGTCGCCGCCGACCCGCGCCAAGGACTTCCTCATCGGCGAGAAGGGCAAGGACGACTACTTCGCCGGGGTCGGCCAATCCGGGAACGGGACCCTCCACGTCGTGTGGACCCAGTCCTTCGACGGCCTCCTCGGTCAACCGTCATCGTGGACGTCGTACCAGCTGCCCGGCGACCCGGCGAACAGCCTGAACGCGATGAACCCGACGGCGCCCGGCACGGGCGGCGCTTTCATCGGCGGTCGGTGGGGCGACTACGTCGGTGTCGCGCAGGACCCGCAGGTCCCCGATGCCGTCTGGCAGGCGAACCAGGTCGCCACGGGTGGCCTGAACTGGGCGACCACGGTCTCGCAGCTCCAGACCGGCGGGGCCACGTACGTCCCGATCGATCCGGTCCGGGTCCTCGACAGTCGCTTCAACGTCGGTGTCACCGGCGCCTTCAACGCCAACACCGCCAAGAGCTTCACGGTCGCCGGGTTCGTCTCGACCGCCGGCACCATCCCGGAAGACGCGATCGCGGTGACCGGCAACGTGACGGTCACCGGCCAGACCGCCGCCGGCTACGTCTCGGTCACGACGACGCCGACCAGCACCCCGGCGTCGTCCACCCTCAACTTCCCCAACGGGGACACGCGGGCCAACAACATCACGACGCCTGTGGCGTCGAACGGCGAGCTCTCGGCGGTGTACAAGGCCAGCTCCGGAAAGAAGGCCCACATCCTGTTCGACGTCACCGGCTACTTCCTGCCGGGTACCGAGAACGCCGCCTACAACACCCTGAGCCCCGTGC
Source organism: uncultured Chloroflexia bacterium (assembly GCA_963764515.1). Taxonomy (GTDB): domain Bacteria; phylum Chloroflexota; class Limnocylindria; order Limnocylindrales; family CSP1-4; genus SPCO01. The sequence continues at coordinate 331,107 of CAVXSS010000002.1, forward strand.
GCTTCCTCGACAGCCGCGTGGGCATCGGGACCGGTCTCACCGGCCGCTTCAAGACCGGTGTGCCACGCCGGCTCACGATCGCCGGGGTCCACGGCATCCCGACGAACGCGGTCGCCATCACCGCCAACCTGACCGTCGTCGGCCAGACCAAGGCGGGCTACGTGTCGGTCACCCCGACCAACACGCCCTCCCCGGCCACCTCCAACCTGAACTTCCCGCTCGGCGACGTCCGCGCCAATGGGCTCACCGCGACGTTGGGCGGAGACTCGATCTGGCTCGTCTACAAGGGATCGGCCGGTTCACGGACCGACCTGATCCTCGACGTGACCGGCTACTACCTCCCGGTCGGTGACGGACTGGAGTTCCACGCGCTCAACCCCGGTCGGATCATGGACACGAGGACCAGCGTCCTGTCCGGGCTGACCGGGCTCTTCAGTCACAACGTGACGCGGAACCTCGACACCGACGGCCACTGGGGCGTGCCGCCGGGCGCCAAGGCCGTCACCGGCAACCTCACGGTGACCGCTCAGACGAACGCGGGGTACGTCTCGGTCACGCCCGACCCGGTCCTCAACCCGACCACGTCCACGATCAACTTCCCGCTCGGCGACACGCGCGCCAACGGGGTGACGGTGCCGCTCAACGTGGCCGGCAACATGAGCCTCATCTACAAGGCCAGCGCCGGCAAGAAGACCCACCTCATCCTGGACGTGACCGGCTACTTCGAGTAGCCGTTACGCCACCTCGGATAGAAACGGCCCGCCGTCACCGGCGGGCCGTTCGTTCGCCCACGGTCAGTGCTCGACGACCTTCGGCAGGGCCTTCGACTGGGCGATCCAGTCGGCGAGCTCGCTCTCGCTCGGCACGCGCCGCACAATGCTCGGTCGCTCCGCGACCACTTCCTGCACGGTCGTCGCGAGGTTCGCCGCATTGCGCCGTGCGAGTTCGGCGGGCGAGTCGACGCCGGCCGCCTCGAGGAGGTCGGAGTATTCCGAGCCGACACCCTTGATCCGCATGAGGTCGACGTGGTTGACCCATTCGAGGATCAGCGCGTGCGCGATGCCCGTGGAGGCTTCGATGTCCGTGCGCCCGGAAGGCTTGGCGCCGCGCTCGAGCAGATGCTCGGTCGTCGTGATGCCGGCTGCCGACAGCTTCTGGCCGTAGACCGGGCCGATGCCCTCGACGTCCTCGATGTTCGCCATCGCTGCATCTCCTCGCTGTGTCGTGTTCGGCCGCGACCGGGCCCAGACGAATGGCCCGATGATACGCTTGCGACCCCCCACGACGACCATCGTTCCCGCGCCCCGGAGGTACCGATGGACCAGGCATTTCGAGATGCCATCGCCGGCGGCTATACGCTCGCCGAGCCCGCGGTCATGCTCGGCAGCGCCCTGCGCGAGGACGAGCTCTTCAACGACGTCCACGTGCAGGTCGCGTTCTCGATGCTCAACCGTCACGGGCTCATCGCGGGCGCCACCGGAACGGGCAAGACCAAGACGCTCCAGCTGATGGCGGGACAGCTCTCCAAGGCCGGGGTGCCCGTCTTCGTCGCCGACATCAAGGGCGACCTGACCGGCCTCGCGGCGCCCGGCGACGCGACCAATCCCAAGGTCGTGGAGCGGATGGCGTCGCTTGGGCTGCCCTTCGAGCCGGCCGGTCACCCGGTGGAGTTCCTCTCGCTGTCGGGCAAGCTCGGGGCGCAGGTCCGGGCGTCGGTCCATTCGTTCGGACCGCTCCTGCTCGGCAAGGTCCTCGACCTCAACGAGACGCAGACGAGCATCCTCGCGCTCATCTTCAAGTACTGCGACGACAACGACCTGCCGTTGCTGGACCTCAAGGACCTCGCGACCACGTTGAAGTACCTCTCGTCCGACGAGGGCAAGCCGATCCTCGCCGACTACGGCGGGATGTCGCCGGCGTCGGTCGGGGTGCTGTTGCGCTCGATGATCGTCCTCGAGCAGGAGGGCGCGGACATCTTCTTCGGCGAGCCCGAGTTCGAGGTCGAGGACCTCCTGCGCACGACGCCCGAGGGCGAGGGAGTCGTCAGCATCCTCGAGCTCTCCGACGTCATGGATCAGCCGAGGCTCTTCTCCACGTTCATGCTCTGGATGCTGGCCCAGCTCTACGAGACGCTGCCCGAGGCCGGCGACCTTCCCAAGCCCAAGTTGTGCTTCTTCTTCGACGAGGCGCACCTGCTCTTCGCGGACGCCTCCGAGCCCCTGATGGAGCAGGTCGAGCGGACGGCACGTCTCATCCGCTCCAAGGGCGTCGGCGTCTATTTCGTGACCCAGACCCCGACCGACGTGCCATCTCCGGTCCTTGCCCAGCTCGGTCACCGGATACAGCACGCGCTCCGCGCCTTCACCCCCGATGACGCCGATGCGCTGCGCAAGACCGCGCGAACCTTCCCGATGACCGACTTCTACGACGTCGAGCGGACGATCACCTCGCTCGGGACCGGCGAGGCGCTCATCACGGTGCTCTCACCGCGGGGCGTGCCGACCCCGCTTGCCGCGACCCGACTGGAGGCGCCGGACTCGTTGATGGCGCCGATCGCCGAGGTCGACTTCCGCGGCCGCATCGCGGCGAGCCCGTTCCAGGCGAAGTACGGGGTGACCGTCGATCGCGACAGCGCCCACGAGCGGATCACCGCGAGGCTCGCGGCCGCGCGGCAGGCGACGGTCGATGCCGCGATGCGGGCCGGCGTCCCGCCGACGACCGCGACCGGCATGAACACGATGACGCCGGCCCAGCAACAGCGCGAGATGGCCCGCCAGCAACGCGCGTACGAGACCGCCCAGCGGGCAGCCGCGCGCGAGGCGGAGCGTCAGCGCAAGGCCGAACAGCGGGCCGCCGCGACCGCTGCGCGCGAGCGCCAGAGGACGATGGACACGGCCATCCGGACGGGTGGCAAGGTCGTCACCTCACGCCTCGGCCAGGACATCATCCGCGGCGTCTTCGGAACGCTGTTCGGTGGCGGCCGGCGGTAGCGCGGCGCGGTGCCACACCGACTCGCTCCGGGAGGGTGAACGGCTACTCGACGACGAGACCAGAGGGCAGGTCCGGCTCCGGGGGATAGGCGGGCTTGAGGGCCTCGATGGTGTCGGCGAGGATCGTCGACACCGCGAGGTTGCGGAACCACTTGTGGTTGGCGGGGATGACGTACCACGGCGCCCACGAGGTCGACGTCTTCGAGAGCACGTCGTCGAAGGCCGCCTGGTACTCGTCCCAGAGCTTGCGCTCCGCGAGGTCGCCCATCGAGAACTTCCAGCGCCTGGTCGGATCGTCGTATCGCGCCTGGAAGCGCTTGCGCTGTTCGTCGCGGTCGATCGTCAGGAAGAACTTGACGATCGTCGTGCCCGAATCGGTCAGCATCCGCTCCCAGTCGTTGATCTGGTCGTAGCGCTTCGACCACACCGGCTTCGGGACCAGGTCATGGACCCGGACCACGAGGACGTCCTCGTAGTGGGACCGGTTGAACACACCGATCTCACCCTTGCGCGGGACCCGGCGGTGGACTCGCCAGAGGTAGTCGTGTGCGAGTTCGTCGGTGCTCGGCACCTTGAAGCTCGTGACCGGGCAGCCCTGCGGGTTGAAGGCCTCCATGACCTTCTTGATCGTGCCGTCCTTGCCGGAGGCGTCGATCCCCTGGAGCACGACGAGGACGGCGCGCGCGGCCTCGGCCCAGAGACGGTCCTGTAGCTCGGTCAGGCGCTCGAGTTGCGTCGCGGTCTGGTCGATCGCGGCCTCCTTGTCGAGGCCGTGGGTGTCCCCGGGATCGAGCTCCTCCAACCGGACCCGGGTGCCGGGTCGGATGTGGAGCGAATCGCGCAGGTCCTTCATGAGCGTATCGTCGCATGCAGGTCCACGTCCGTGGTCGGGCATGACAGGCCCGGGAGCCGAACCCGACGCGGATCGCCGACCGGGTCAAGGGCGCCGTCGAACGCCTCGAAGGCGAGACCCGGCCGCCGGCCGGAGCGGACCGCGCTACCATCGCTGCTCGGAGCTCGCTGTGAGGACCACGTCGCATGGCCATCGTCGCCGGCGCGAAGCCGCACCCCATCTTCCTCGCCGGGCGCTGGGTCGAGTCGCCCGACCCGCTCGTCGTCGTCAATCCGGCCGATCCCGGCACGCCCGCGGGCTCGACGTTCAACGCGACCGAGGCCCAGTACGAGGAGGCCGTCCAGGCGGCGGTCGCCGCCTTCGAGGTGACGCGGAAGCTACCCGCGTATGAGCGAGGCCGGATCCTGCGCGAGATCAGCGCCGGGATCAAGGCCCGACGCGAGGAGTTGGGGCGGCTGATCTCGCTCGAGGCGGGCAAGCCGATCCGAGATGCGCTCGTCGAGGCCGACCGGGCCGCGCTCACGTTCCGCCTCGGCGCCGAGGAAGCGGAACGGATGACCGGCGAGGTCATCCCGCTTGATCTCCTGCCGTCGTCCCGCGACCGGGTCGGCATCACCCGACGGTTCCCGATCGGCCCGATCGCGGGCATCAGCCCGTTCAACTTCCCGCTGAACCTGGCCGCCCACAAGGTGGCCCCGGCCATCGCCTCGGGCAACCCGATCGTGCTCAAGCCGCCATCGAAGGACCCGCTCGTCATGTTGACCGTCGCCGAGATCATCGAGGCCGCCGGCGTCCCCGCCGGCGCAGTCAGCGTCCTGCCGATGACGCGTGAGCTCGGCGACCGCATGGTGGCCGACGAGCGGTTCAAGCTCCTGACCTTCACGGGCAGCCCATCGGTCGGCTGGCGGATGAAGGAACGGGCCGGGAAGAAGAAGGTCGTCCTGGAGCTGGGCGGCAACGCGGGCGTCATCATCGACAGGAGCGCCGACCTCGACTGGGCGGTCAAGCGCAATCTCGTCGGGGGATTCGCCTATGCCGGCCAGGTGTGCATCAGCGTGCAGCGGGCGTTCGTCCACGAGGACGTCTGGGACGACTTCATGAGCCGGTTCGTGGCCGGCGCGGAGGGGCTCAAGGTCGGCGAGCCGCTCGATCCCGCCACCGACGTCGGGCCCATGGTCGACGAGCTCGCCGCGTCACGGACCCAGCGCTGGGTCGACGAAGCGGTGGCCCTCGGCGGCAAGGTCCTCACCGGCGGCAAGGCGCATGGCGCGTTCTTCCCGCCGACGATCCTGACCGACGTCCCGCGGACCGCGGCGGTCTGCTCGAACGAGGCGTTCGCGCCGCTCGTGGTGGCCACCAGGTTCCACGAGCTCGATGAGGCCATCGCCATGGTCAACGACAGCATGTTCGGGCTCCAGACGGGCGTGTTCACCAACGACCTGGCCGGCGCGTGGCGCGCGTTCGGTGAGCTGGAGGTCGGCGGGGTGATCGTCAACGACGTTCCGACCTACCGGATCGACCACATGCCCTACGGCGGCGTCAAGGATTCGGGCCTCGGCCGCGAAGGCCTGCGCTGGGCGATCGAGGACATGACCGAACTTCGCATCATGGTCTTGGCTCAGCCCTAGGCGCGACGGGCCGCGCCCACGAATCCAGAACGCCCCGGCTGGGCCGAGGCGTTCTGGGGTCCCGTGTGTGGCGCGAGGGGGGGTCAGCCCGGCGCCACGACGTAGATGGCGTCGACGGCGACCGTGGGTCGGCCGGTCGTACCGAGCGCCTTGATGACGAGCGTGTGGGTTCCGTTCTTGACGCTCGCCGCGAACAGGATCCGGCGGGGATGGAACGTGGTTGCCTTCAGGTCGACCGTCGCCACCTTCTTGCCGTCGAGGTAGACCTGGGCCTGGCCGCGGGTCGAACCGACCGGTCCCACCCAAGCGACGCTGGTGCCCGTGAACTTCAGGGTGGCGCTGGCGTTCCTGGTCTTGGTCCAATGGACCCTGCCCGCGAGATACGCCTTCAACTTGACCGTCGCCCACCGGCCCTTCCAGGCGATCCTGGCGGAGGCATCCGACACGGTCTGGCCCTGGCTCGGTCCGACCGTCTTCCAGGATCCGACCCGACCGGACTTGTCGACCGCCCGGACCCTGAACGAGTACTTGTGCCCGACGCCGAGGGTCACCCAGCGGGCCTTGGTCCCGGCAGACGTGAGCGCGACGACCCGGTAGGGACCACTGTCCCGTCGGTACTGGAGGTCGTAGTGGCGCAGGCCGTTCTTGCTGGCGGCGAGGCTCCACCTGACGATGGCAGGCACGCCGGCCATCGGGGTGGTCGTCTTCTTGGCCAGGCGGAGGTTCGGTGTGTTCATGACCGGGGCGGTTCCGCCGCCGGGTGGCGTCGGGATCGGGGTCGGCTTCGGGGTCGGCTTCGGCTTCGACGTCGGCTTGGGGGTCTTGGGCGGTGGGGCGCTTGAGCCGCCGCCGTTCCCGTAGAGCCAATCCGTGAACCCGATGCCCCGGCCAATGCCGGACGACGAAGTCGGGATGGACGTGCCGTATCGCTTGTTGAGCAACCACGGCATCTGCCGGCTGGCGTTGGTGGCGTTCCAGCCGGTACCACCGGCCGCACCGGAGCGCGTCACCAGGCCGGCCATCCGCTTGAGCGCCGAGTTCGACCAGCCCCAGGCACCCGGGTAGCCGTTCTGGTACAGCATCTCGACCTGCAGGCCGAGGGCCTGGATGGTGTCGAGCTGGTACTGGACGCCGGTCTTTTGCGGCGGCCAGGTCAGCGATCCGCCACGGCTGATGTCGGCGACGATGCCGCCGTCGATGTTGATCCCGTTCTTCGTGCATGGCGGGTTCACCGGCGAGTTCGTCGACAGGTTCCCGGTGCACGACCACGTCAGATCGCCGGACCCGAGCTTGTGGTCGAAGCCCGAGTAGACGGCCCGGTCGCCGAGGAAGCCGCGAGTCACGGCCGTGGCCGCCGACAGGTCGGCGGTGTCGCCGAGGTACAGGTCGGCGGCGATCCTCGAAGCGCCCGCGTAGGCGCCCCAGTTGTTCGCCGAGATCTTGTGCGTGGTCGTCAGCACGTTCCACGTCGAGTGGCCGCCGATGTTCTTCGTCCGGATCGCGCTGAGCCAGGCGCGGAACTGCGTGTCCTGGGCGCCGGACAGGCCGCTGAAGTCGGCGGCGAGGACGTAGGCGGTGAGCTGACGTCCGAGCGCGAGGACCGCCTGCGAGCAACCGTCCTTCTGGCTGGCCATGCCCGCCATGACACCGGCGCGCGCCTTGGTGGCGTACGCGGCATCACCGGTGCGGGCGTAGACGAGGGCGGCAGCCAGGGTGCGGAGGTGGTGATCGGAATTGATGTCGCAGGCGTCGGCGCTGCCCAGGCTGCCGTCGGCCACGCTCTTGAGGTTGGCCCACGCGCTGCCACTCACCGGGCGCGCGAGGAGCTCCGAGCGGGACATCAGGATGTAGCCGCCCGCTGCGGAGGCCGTGGTGGTCCAGGCGGCGACGGTGACGAGGAGGGCGACGACCAGACCGATCGAGAGGGCTGCAGCGGTCGAGGAGCGTGACCGGCGGCGGGTCCGGGGCGGGAGGGATCGGGGGTCGAGCGGGGCGGGGGTCGTCGAGGTGGTGGTCGAGGGGACGGTGGAGGGGACGGTGGAGGGGGAAGTCGAGGGGCTGGACGCCCACTGGGCGCCGTGACGCACCGACGACATGATGCTCCTTCCTACCTGGACGCCGCAGAGTTGGGGGGTGCGGCGAACGATGGCCGTGGGCTCCGTCGCGGGGGTCGGACGAGGGGGGTGCCGACGGAGCTTGATCCCGCGGTGGCGCGGGCGGGGGACGTCCCCGCGTCTCCTCGTCAGCGGCGATAGTGCATGCTCCGGCCGAATGGTGCATTGCGGCACGGTAAAGCCTCGGGTGCGAGCCGGTAACCGGACCGCTCTGCGCAACGAGTTGCGTCCACGCACCACTGCACGCGCCGGTCCAGGCGCGTGATGGCGGCGCTCTGGTCGGTCACGCCCGGGGGACCGCGGACGGCCCGCGTCCCGCGGCCCGCGACGCTGCCGGTGCGGGCGCGCCGGCGTGACGCATCCTTGCCGGGATGGACCTCACCCTGACGCCGGCCCAGCTCGAGCTCCAGGCGCGCGCTCGGGCGTTCGTTCGCGACGTCCTCCAGCCGCGCGAGATCGAATTCGAGCGGGCCGGTGGGCACGTGCCGCGCGACTGGGGCGCACCCATCCGTCGAGCCTCCATCGAGGCGCGCCTGCATGGCGGTTCGTTCCCGGTCGAGCTCGGCGGGCAGGGCTGGTCCGCGATGGACCAGGTGCTGGTCCACGAACAGCTCGGGCAGTCGACCGGTGGCCTGTGGTCCTACATCCCCGGGCCGTACAACGCCCTGATCCACTGCGACCTCGACCAGCGCGCCCGCTACCTCGATCCCTCCATGCGCGGCGAACGCTCGGGCAGCTACGCCATCACCGAGGATCGGGCGGGCTCCGACGCGAGGTCCCTCCAGTCGTCGGCTGTCCGCGACGTGGCGAGCGGCGACTACATCCTCAACGGCGAGAAGTGGTTCGTCACGGGACCCGACGACACGGACTTCATGATCTTCCACTGCCACGTCATCGAGGGCGACCGGCGGCTGCCGACCCTGTTCCTGGTCGACTACGACGTCCCGGGGGTCCGGGTCAAGCACGACCCCGACTACATGCACACGTTCGCCGACCGCCATCCGCAGTTCGTGCTCGAGGACGTCCGCGTGGCGGCCAGCGCGATCCTCGGGGACATCGGGGCGGCCGATGAACTGACCAACGAGTGGTTCGTGGAGGAGCGTATCCACATCGGCGCGCGATGCGCGGGGGCGATGGAGCGGCTCCTGGCGCTCGCCGTCGAATGGGCGACCGAGCGGATCCAGTTCGGGGAGCGGATCTTCGACTTCCAGGGTGTCTCGTTCCCGCTCGCGGATTCGGCCGCGGACGCGTCCGCGGCCCGCCTGCTCACCCGGGAGACCGCCTGGCTGGCCGACGCGGGCGCCGACCCGAAGGTCGTCCATGCCAAGGCATCGCTGGCCAAGCTCTTCGCGTCGGAGGCGGCGTTCCGATGCGCGGATCGCGTCGTCCAGGTCTTCGGCGGGCGCGGCTACATGCGCGAGTTCGCGGCCGAGCGCTTCTTCCGCGAGCTGCGGGTCGACCGGATCTGGGAGGGCACCTCCGAGATCCAGCGGCTCATCGTCGCCCGGGCCCTCGAGAAGCGCGGCGTGGACCGAGTGGTGGGTTGATGGAGGTCGCATCGGGGCCTGCGACGAGCCCGACGGGTGCACCCGTCCCGACCACCGCCGGGGTGATCGACCTCCGGCCGCTCTTCGCGCCGCGATCGGTGGCCGTCGTCGGGGCATCGCCCCGTGGCTGGATCGCCGAGACGGTCCGCGACAACCTGCGCGTGATGGGCAGCGAGACCCGCTGTCACTTCGTCAACCCCAAGTACGACGAGCTGTACGGCCAGGCCTGCTACCCGAGCCTCGACGCACTGCCGGAACGCCCGGACATCGCGATCCTCGCGGTCAGCACGGCCCGGGCGGCATCGGTCACCGAGGCCGCGGCCGCAGCCGGCGTTCCGGCCGTCATCATCCCGGGCGGTGGCGTGGTGGAAGGCGGCGAGGCGGCCGCCGCGATGCAGGCCGAAGTCGCGCGGATCGCCCGCGAGCACGGCCTGGCCCTTGTCGGTCCCAACTGCATGGGCGTCATCGACCTCGTCGTCAACTCGGCGACGTACATCGGCGACGTCTCGCCGTACCTCCCTCGGGGCGGGGTGGCCGGCATCGCCCAGTCCGGATCGGTGACCGACGCCTTCGTGCACTCCGGTTCGCGGGTCGGCTTCAGCCGCATCATCAGCTGCGGCTCCGAGGTGGTCCTCGACGTCTGCGACTACCTGGCCTACTGCCTCGACGACCCCGAGACGAGCTCGGTCATCCTCTTCGTCGAGGGGTTCAAGCGGCCGGAGCGCTTCCTGGCGTTGGCGGATCGTGCGCTCGAGCTGGGCAAGACGATCATGGCCGTCAAGGTCGGCCGGAGCGCCCAGGCACAGGTCGCGGCCATCGCGCACTCCGGGTCGCTCGCGGGCGAGGCGCGCGTCACCGATGCGGCCCTGGACGCGGCGGGGGTCATCGTCTGCGCCGATCTCGACGCGCTGCTGGAGACGGCCGAACTGGTCGAAGGGGTCCGCCGGACGGGTCGCGCCGTCGGCCGCGGCCGGACCGGGGTCGTCACGGTGTCCACCGGGGAGGCCTCGCTCATCGCCGACCAGGCGCCGCAGACCGGGATCGACCTGCCGCCGATCCCCGACGCCGCACGAGCCGCCATCCTCGCCGCATTGCCCACGATGGGCTTCATCGCGAACCCGCTGGACCCGTGGGGAGCGGACGCCCCGGAGGTCGCCTACGGTGCCGCCTTCGAGGCGATGGCCGCGTCGGGTGCCTACGACGTGCTCGCGATCGTCCACGACTTCCCCTACCGATCGCTCGCCTCGGAGATCGGGACGGCGAGCGACGTCGCGACCCAGCTCCTGGACGCGACCCGCGATCGCCCATCGATCCTGCCGGTCTACGTGTCACTGACCTCGGGGGAGCCACCACCGGAGACGAAGGCGCTGCTCGATACCAAGGGCGGTGGGGCGCCGTTGCTGCGGGGTGGCATCGAGGCGTTCACCGCGATCGCGAGCGTGGCCCGGTGGGAGGCGCGTCGTGACCTGCGCCGTGCGGTGGGACCGTGGCGCGGCGGATGGCCGGCGCTCGCCGCGGATCGAACGAGCTTCGGCGCGGACCCCGAACCGACGCTCCGCCCGCCGCGATCGAGCCGCGCGTTGTCGGAACGGGACAGCCTCGCGTTCCTCGCCGCGGCCGGGATCGCGGTGACGGAATCGGTCGCCGTCCGCGACGCGTCCGAGGCGGTCACCTCGGCCCGGCGGATGGGACGGCCGGTAGCGCTCAAGCTCGACGCCGCCGGCATCGTGCACAAGAGCGACGTCGGGGGCGTGGCGGTCGGCCTTGCCGGTGACGACGCCGTCTACGGCGCGGCCCTCTCGATGCTCGAAGGGGCGCGGCGACGCGGCCTCGAGGTCCGGGGCTTGCTGGTCCAGCCGATGGCGCCAGCGGGGCTCGAGCTCATCCTGGGTGTCCGGCGCGATCCGCTCTTCGGCCCGTCGGTCCTGGTCGGGCTCGGTGGCGTCCTCGCCGAGGTCCTCGACGACGTCGCCGTTCGTCTGGCCCCGGTCACGCCACGGGTCGCGATGTCGATGCTCGAGGGCCTGCGCGGCCGACGGCTGCTCGACGGCGTGCGCGGCCGGCCCGGCATCGATCGGCCCGCGATCGCGGAGATGCTGGTGGCGCTCGGACGTCTCGGTGCCGATCGGCCGGATGTCCTCGAGGTCGACATGAACCCGGTCATCGCCTCGCGGACGGGGGCGCTCGCGGTCGATGCGCTGGTGGTGCTCGAAGAGGACGCCGATGCCCCCGGAGCCTGACGCGCCACTCGTCCTCACGACGACCACGCCGTGGGGCGTCCGCCTGACGCTCAACCGTCCGGCCAAGCTGAACGCCCTGTCCGGCCCGCTCGTCGCGGCGATGCTCGACGCCCTCGACGTCGCGACGCGGGACCCGCAGGTCCGGGTCATCGTTCTCGAGGGCGCCGGCCGGGCCTTCTCGGCGGGCTACGACCTGACCGAGGAGTCGGAGGGCGGCGTGGGCGGCCCGGTCGGCTGGCGGCGATCATTGGCCATCGACGTCGAGGCGACGTTGCGGCTGCTTGATTGCCCGAAGCCGGTCATCGCGCAGATCCACGGCTATGCCCTGGCTGGCGGCCTCGAGCTCGCGATGGCCTGCGACCTCATCGTTGCGGCCGAGGGCACGCAGGTGGGCGAGCCCGAGATCCGCTACGGGTCCGCGCCCGTGACCCTGCTCATGCCCTACCTCATCGGCCAGAAGAAGACGCGCGAGCTGCTCTTCACCGGTGATCTCATCGATGCGGTCGAGGCCGAGCGGGTCGGGCTGATCAACCGCGTCGTCCCGGCCCACCGGCTCGTGGCCGAGGTGGACGCGCTGGCCGATCGTCTGGCGCGGACGCCGCCCGAGGTCATGGCCCCGACGAAGCTGATGCTGAACCGGGCGATGGATGCGGCGGGCTTCCGGATGGCAGTCGAGGCCGGCCTGGACCTGGGCGCGATCATCAACGCGGCGGACACGCCCGAACAGCGGGAGTGGGACACGATCGTCAAGCGCGATGGCCTCAAGGCCGCCCTGGCCTGGCGCGATCGGCGCTACGACGAGCGCCTCGCGGAGATCGGTCGCGGGACGCCCGCGCCCCATCCGTCGGACGCGCGCGATCCTCGTTAGGCGCCGGCGGTCACGGATCCCGCGTCGTCTGTCGGCGGGCGCTCCGTCGGCTCGCCCGATGATGCCGGCCGCCAGCCACCGATGATCACCCGCCAGGCAAGCAGCCCGAACGCGAGCAATCCGAAGTAGAACGACAGCTCCCCGATCTCGGCGAGCTTGGTGATCGTGTAGCGCGGCGTCGGCAGGACGAGCAGCCGGACCGCGCGGTACGAGAACTCCATCCCGAATGCCGGGATGAGCGCGGCCGGCGGGATGAGGGCGTAGCCCGCGAGCGATCGGGCGCGGTCGCGCCACGAGGACCAGCGCAGCAGCGGAAGGCCGGCTGCGACGAAGGCGACCGCCATGATGATGAGGTTCAGGATCTTCAGGAGCGGGCCGATGTTGTGGATGTTCGTCTCGCCCTGGTTGTTGATGTCCTCGAGCGCCCCGGGGGTCAGCCAGCCGAAGATGCGCTGCCCCCAGGAGATCTCCTCGCCGGCAACGAAGACGACGGCCACCGCGGCGATCGCGTACAGGAGGGCGAGCGGACGCTGGCCTTGACGCCACAGCGCGAATGACAGCCGGGCATAGACGGGGATGACGACGATCAAGCAGAAGAACTGACCCCACTCGGCGACGCCGTCCTCGTTGGCCAGGGCCCGGAAGGCGCCCCGGAACGGGATGGCCGCGACGGCCACGAGGGCAAGGGCGAACGGCGCGAGGAACAACAGGACCGCAGCCCGGCGGGACAGGCCCCACTCGGCGCTGTCGTCGTCGAACCGGGCGCTGACCGTTTCCCAGAGTCGTTTGACCAAGGCCATACCTCGCCGATCCGGGGCCATCCGCCCGCTGGCGGACGTGCGTGCATGACGCACCGCCGGGCGATGCTACCGCACCAGGGCGGGCGACAGTGAGGCCTCGTTTCGGCCGTGGCGAAACCGGTGACCGCTTGCACCAGCCGAGACCTCGGCCTCGTCGTCGGTACTTTGGTCCGAGACCGCACCACACAGCTCGGCCCTTCGCGCCACGGGAGTCCACCTCCCCGAGCGCTTGTCAGACGGTATCCGGGTGCGTCCACGCGCGGCTGACCGGGGTCCATCGGCCTATAGACCCTGTGAGGCCCCCCGCCCAGGCTCTGTTGTGTCCTCAGACCTCGTGTCGACGGGGGTCCTTCTGGCCTACTCGGCCGATCGGGTCACACGCCCCTGGGGACGACCAGACGCGGTCCGCTCGCTCAGTTGGAACGGATCGCTCGGCACGTCCCGCATGAAGGAGGCGCCGCCCGACATCGGGTCCTGTGAAGACACAGGTGCCCTCGCATCCGAAGTGCTCACCGGCCGAACGGGCTGAGTCGCGCTCGCCGCGATCGACCCGAGGTCGCTTCGGATCACCCGGCCCCAGGAGGTCAATCCATTGCGAAACATCGCTATCGCCGATCGGAAGGACTGGGTCTTTGAGACCCCCAAGCCAACGCCCGCTCGAGGCCCCGCGCCCAGACGACGCGCACGCAACCTCCTGGCGACCTTTGCCATCGTCCTCATCCCCGCCCTGTTGCTCCCGTTCATGAGCACGTTGGCGGCCGGCACCAGGCTCTCCGTCGTGCCGCATCAGCCCGTCGCGAACAAGGTCCTCAAGGTTGCCGCCGCCGGCTTCACGCCGGGCGTCACCGTCGTCTTCCGCTGGGATGGACGACCCATGGTCCGCGCCAAGGCGAACGTCAACGGGCGCTTCCACGTCAAGTTCGTGGTCCCGAAGGGCGCCAAGAAGGGGATCCACACCATCAAGGTGACCTCGGTCGGGAAGACCCACACCGTCCTCGCGCGCCTCAAGGTCCGGATCGGCCCGGCACCCGCCAAGGTCGTCCCGAAGGTGGTCGTCAAGGCCGCCGCCGCCGCGAAACTGACCATCTCGCCACAGCCGCCCGTGGCCAACACGACCCTCAACGTCAACGCGACCGCCCTCGGCGCCCGCGTCGTCACCTTCACCTACTGGGACACCCAGATGATGGTCCGCGTCCGGACCAACACCAAGGGGCAGTTCGCGATCAAGTTCACGGTCCCAGGGGCCGCGACGGTCGGCAAGCACACGATCAAGGTGCTCGCGGAGAACAAGACCACCGTCCTCGCGACGCTCGTCGTCACGACCGGCGCCTCGGCCACCACCGCACCGACGACCGCGCCAACGACGGCACCGACCGCGGCACCGACCGCTGCTCCGACCGCTGGGCCGACCTCGGCGCCGACCGCCAAGCCCACCGCCAAGCCCACCGCGGCACCGACGACCGCACCGACCGCGGCTCCGACACCCGGTAACCCGAGCAACCTCGCAGGCGCGCTCTACAACGCCAGCGACGTCGCAGGGCTCCCGATGAGTGGTCCCGCATGGGCCGCCCTGAAGGCCCAGGCCGACAAGGCGATCGGTACCCCGAACATCAGCGACCAGGACGACGCAGCGGACATCAACGTCCTCGCTGCCGGCCTCGTCTACGCCCGCACGGGCGTTGTGGCCTACCGGACCAAGGCGATCGCGGCCATCAAGGCAGCCGTCGAGACCGAGAACGGCGGCCGCACGCTCGCACTCGCTCGGAACCTTCCCGGCTACATCATCGCGGCCAACCTCGTCAACCTGCCGGCCGTGGATCCGACGTTCAACACCAACACATTCAAGCCGTGGCTTCGCTCGCTGCTGACCGAGACGCTGGATGGCCAGACGCTCACGTCAACGCATGAGCGACGCCCGAACAACTGGGGCACTCATGCCGGCGCCGCCCGCATCGCCATCGCCCTCTACCTCGGCGACCAGGCCGAACTGACTCGCGCCGCGACCGTCTTCCACGGCTGGCTCGGCGACCGAGCCGCGTACGCCGGCTTCGCCTACGGCGACCTCACGTGGCAGTGCGACCCCTCCAAGCCGGTCGGGATCAACCCGGTCTGCACCAAGAGCGGTCACGCCATCGGTGGCGCGCTGCCTGATGACATGCGCCGCGGAGCGAGCTTCGCCTGGCCGCCGGCCGCGACCGGCTACCCGTGGGAAGCCCTCCAGGGTGCCGTCCTGCAAGCCGAACTCCTGCATCGTGCCGGATACGACTCCTGGAACTGGGAGAACAAGGCCCTCCTTCGGGCGGCCGAGTTCCTCTACGACGGGATCGGCTGGGGAGCCACCGGTGACGACGAGTGGCAGACGTGGCTGTTCGATGCCACCTATGGCACCTCGTACAGCGCCTCCGCTCCCGCCAACACAGGCAAGAACTTCGGTTGGACCGACTGGCTGTACGGCTCCTGAGCCGATAGCTCGTTCCCAACGGACCCAGGCCGGGCACACGCCCGGCCTGGGTCCTTCCATGTTCATGGCCGGCGGGGAGGGCCTCGAGGATCTCGGGCGAAGCCCCGGCGGCGGTCTGGCGGATGGTCAGGTGGCGAACGGGTCCAGCCGCGGGTCGGGGCCCCACGGGTCCGAGAGCCCGTCGGTGTAGGCCCCGGTGCCGGGCGAAACGTCGGGGGCCCCGCCTGACGCCGCCTCGCCCTCGCCCGCGCGGGCGATCGCCGCGGCCACGAGCGCGGTCGCGGCGGCCAATGCCAGCATCAGCCAGAAATACCGGATGAACGACATGTGCAGGAAGATGCCGGTCGCCAGGTAGGCCACGATCGCCAGGATGAAGCCGGTGGCCATGTCGGCCATCAGCGGATCCTTGGCCCTGACGGCTTTCCTGGCGCGGGCCAGATCGCGCAGTGTCAGTCCGATGATGATCAGGAAGACCGTGATTCCGATGATGCCGAGCTCGGCGGCCGTGCCGAGGTACAGGTTGTGCGCTTCGCGGTCCGTTGCGAGGACGCGGATCCCGACCACATCCGCGTACTGGCGGTAGTAATGCGGGAACTCACCGGGGCCGACGCCGAGGATGGGATGATCCGCCCAGGCCAGGAGCGCCGCCAGGCCTTCGGTGACGCGACTCTGGATCGCTCCGTCCGCCTGGTCGATCCCGGTGCTGCCGACTGACTCGGACACGGTGACCAGTGTCGCGAGCCGTTCTGCATAGACTGGGACCGCCGCGAGCACGATCGCCGCGCCCAGGACGACCGCGAGCATGTGCTTCCATTTCAGGTAGCCCATCAGGAACATGATCCCGAAGAGCAGGACGAAGCCCACCGCGGCACCCCTCGAGAACGTGAGGGCGACGCCCAGTGAGATCGCTCCCGCCGCTCCGAGTGCCAGCAGCCGCTTGATGCGTGACCGCTGTCCGATGGCCATGAACAGGCCGAGCGGGACGAGCATCAGCATGATCTGGGCGTAGCGGTTCTTCTCGCCGATGTTGCCCGCGAGGCGGAACTGGGCGGTCGTGCCGAGCCCGGTGTCCTGGACGCTGACCGTGGCCTCGCTCGGTTGGGCGAAACCGAGGTAGGTGTTGTCGTACGTACCGGTCGCGTCCTGATAGAAGGACAGGACCCCCAGGCACGACCCGATCGCCAGCAGGATCCAGACGATCGCGATGATCGCCTCCCGCGTCCGCACGACGTTCGTGACGAGGAAGTAGAGCCCGATCCCCTCGAGCATGAACGTCACGATCGTGTCGAATGCGGTCCCGGCGTCGGCCGATGCGATGCCGCTGACGAGGTGGATGAGCAGGTAGACGGCGATCCAGGGAAACGCGCTCGTGATGACGATGTGACGACGTTCGAGCACGATGAAGGCGGCCAGCGGTGGGATGAGCAACGCTGGCACGGACGCCGCCACGAAGCTCGGGACATCGTGGAAGCGCACCGCGATGACGCCGGCGTTGCTGTAGAGGATCGCGACCACGACCAGGGTCGCCACGTTCGGGCGGACGAGGATCGTCATCCCGAGCAGGGCCGCCCCCACGAGGCCGACGGCAAGGAGCGGGCTGCGCACCGCGACCGCCGCGAGGGCTCCCGCGAGGCCGACCGCTGCGATCGCTGCCACCGCCGCCCACGGGACCGGGCGCCGGCCCGCGCGGGGTGGCTCGGGGCCGCGCTCGACCGCAGGGACCAGCTCGCCGAAGGGCGCGACGCCTTCGCTCATCGCACCGACTCGGTCACGGTGTCGGAGTCATGCTCGGAAGCGGCGGTCCCGAGGTCGGCGTCATGGCCGTCGAGCTCGTCGCGCGGTTCGCCGCCGACCCCGGCCGCCGTCGTCGACGGCTCCACCGGGTCGGTCCCGCGGTTCGGCTCCCAGCGGTCGATCCGCCGGCCCGTGGCGATGTTCCGCAGCGCCTGCAGCGCGGCCAGGTTGACGAGGCAGAAGTAGGCGGGGAACGACAGCAGCCGGTTCCGTGCATGCGGGTGGCCCCGCAGCGCGAGGCCCGCCAGGCCCGCGGTGTATCCAGCCCCCTGGGCGAGGGCCGCGAGCGTGTAGATCCGCCCGCGACCGAGTAGCAGCACGCTGCTCGCGAACAGGCCGAGCAACGGCACGACCATCAGGCGCCGGAAGATCTTGTGCCAGGCCAGCTGGAGCGCGTAGAAGCCGTGCCGCCGCGGATCGAGCAGCTCTCGCATCAGGATCGTGCCCCGGAGTCCGCGCGTCATGATCCGCACCTTGCGGCCGAACTCGTCGCCGCCCGAGCGCGCCGGCGGCTCGAACGCGACCGCATCGCGAGCGAACACGAGGCGCCGGTCCTGGGCGACGACCGCCACCGACGTGACGAAGTCGTCGGTCACGCCGGTCGCGACCGGGCGGAACAGCTCGCGCCGGATGGCGTAGATGGCCCCGGTCGCCGAGACGACGTTGCCGGCGCGACTCTCCGCGATCTTCAGGAGCCGGTCCAGGTCCCAGTACCCGCGCTCGCCCTCCTCGAGGGCGTCCCCGCTCGACGCGGACTCGTAGCGTTGGTCGCCCGCCACTCCGCCCACCTCGTGGTCGGCGAACCGGCGAACGAGAGCCCTGACGGCATCGGGAGCGAACATGCTGTTCGCATCGGAGAAGACCAGGATCTCGCCGGTCGAGGCGGCCACCGCGGCGTTGAGGGCATCGGCCTTGCCGACCCGGGCGAGGTCGAGAAGCCGGACGCCGCGGTCGGCCCAGCTCGCGACGATCCCGGTCGTGCCGTCCTCCGATCCGTCGGAAGCGATGACGACCTCGAACCGATCGCGCGGATAGTCGATGGCGGCCAGGTTCTCCAGGCGACGACCGATGTCGGCCGCTTCGTTCCGGGCCGCGATGATGACGCTGACGGAAGGCTCGATCGCCGCCGAGCGCACGGGGCGTCGCATGAGGGCACCGCGCACGAGGAGTCCGACCGGGAACACCACGTACGTGGCGAGGATGGTGGCGCCGGAGGCCCAGAAGACCGCTCTGGCGACCCCTCGCACCAGGCCGCCCAGGCTCATCCCTGGTCTGACTCGCGCGGTCGAGCCATCGAGGTCCGGATCGCGGCCGCCTGTTCGATCTCGGCCTCGGTGGGCCGAGCTCCAGCGGTCGGGACCTTCGCCCGGCGGCGCCGGCCCGGCAGGATCAGGATGCTGCCGACGAGGCGTGCGTGGACCATGTCGAGCAACGCTATGGCCTGGCGGACCATCGAGCGGCTGGTAGACCCACGGCGGACGGCCAGGACCGTGGAACCGACGACGCCGGCCCAGACCATCGCGGTCGAGGAACCGGGCAGCGTCCCGGCGTCGATGATGACGACGTCCCCGGAACCGGCGACGGATTCGAGCAACGCACGCGCATCCTCAGGACTCGGGTTCGTGCTGCTGGGGTTCGTGCCGGACGGCAGGATGCGCGTGTTGGGGATCGAACCCGGCACGATGCGGTCGGTCAACCGTTCGCGGTAGCCGAGCGGGTCACGCAGGCCGGGCAGGCCGGACGCGCCGAGCAGCCAGGAGAGCCGGCCCGACGGATCCGCGTCGATGAGGACGACGGGCCGCCACTCGGCGGCGGCAGCGGCCAGGCCGGCGGACAGGTCCGACCCGTGCGGTCCCTCGTCGGCCATCGCCACGACGAGGTCTCGCCGGCCATCGGACGCGTCGCCGAAGGTCAGACCGGCGACGAGCGGTGCGTAGTCGTGCGTGGGTGTCAGGGCCGGAGCATCGGTCGCCCGCGTCGCGGTGGCCGCCGGCGCGCCCGCCGTGACCTCGCCGATGACGCGCTTGCCGGTCGCCCGTCCCAGCTCGTCACGGTCCTGGATCCGATCGGCGAGGTACTCGACGAGTAGGACCAGGACGATGGCGCCGAGCAGGCCGGCCGCGACCGACATCATGACGATGAGCGAGATCTGCGGCGCGACCGGGGCCGTCGGTACCTTGGCGAAGTCGATGACCGTCAGCTGACCCTCGGCCTGGGCGGTCGTGCCGCGCGACGTGGTCTCGATGAGTTGCGCCGCGATTCCGTTGGCGGCCCGCGTGGTCAATGCCGCGTCCGGTCCCTCGACCGAGATGGTCAGGATCCGCGTCGTGTCGTTCGCGATCGTCCGCGTCGCGCCCGCCAGGTCCAGCGCGCCGCCTGCCGGGAGGCCCATCTGCTTGACCGTGGCCTCCATCAAGCCCTGGCTCGTGGCGAGCTCCGCGTACGTCTGCACCAGCTGGCTTGACGCCCGAAGCGTGTTCGTGTCCGAATTGATCGGCCCGACCAGCAGGCGCGCAGTCGACTCGTAGGTCGGCTCGATCCGGCCCGCGATGACATAGCCCATCAGGCCGGCGACCCACGCCGCGACCAGCAGGGTCCACCACCATCGTCGCAGAATGGCTAGATAGCCGGAGAGTTCCACCCAGACTCCAATCCCGTGATCGGTTCGCAATGATGTCGGGCAACAGGATACGAGGGATCGTCCAGATCCGCCTCCCCCTCGGCGGTCGAAAGCCCGGCTGCTACCATCCTCGCCTGCGACCCGGGGGTCGCCGACCCCCACCTTGGAGTGCGACACCGTGTCCATCCTCGGGCCGCGAACGGCTCGCCGACCCCGTCTCTCGCGCGCCATCGATGCCGTCCGCCGTGCGGCGGCGCGTCATTCCGCGCTCTCGGATGCGAGGTCGGTCGTGCCGGCCGCCATGGGGTCGTTGTCCGAGCCGGCCACCGGCTGGTCGATCGAGCGCGCCTCGCATGGCGGCGGGGGCATCTCGGGTTTCCTGGTGCGGACCCGCAACGGCGAGCGCCTCATCGTCAAGGTCGCTCGCAGCCAAGCGGGCCATGCGAGCCTGGACCGCGCGGCCGGAGCGCAACGGACGATCGGCGCGATCGATGCCCTGGGTCCATGGCGCGCGCGCCTGCCGATGGTCCTGTCCGACGGGCACGCGGCGGAGTGGCGCTTCGTCGTCGAAGCCGCCCTGCCGGGCCGGCCGCTGGTGCTTCCGGTGCCTGCCGACCCCGGCTGGCCGGCGGCGCTGGGGGCCGCCGTCGCCGCCATCGACGCGCTCCACGCTCGGACGGCGTCGACCGATCGGACCGGCGACCGCCGCGCGCGATGGGTGGACCGGCGCATCGCGGCCGTGCAGACCCTCGGATCGACGATGGCACGACTCGACCCGGACATGGGCCGAGCGCTTGGAGCCGGCCTGGAACGGTTGGCGCCCGAGCTGGGCGAGGTCATCGGCGCGGGCGACATCCCCGCCGGCTGGATCCACGGCGACTACTGGTCGGCCAACATCCTGGTCGACGAGGCAGGCGACGTGAGCGGCATCGTCGACTGGGACAGCGCGGAGCCGGACGAGCTGGCCGCCCAGGACGTGTTCCACCTGGTCCTCTACGCTCGGAAGCTTCGGCGACGTGGGGGCCTCGGAGCGACCGTGGCAGATCTCCTGGCCGGGCGCGCCGTCGACCCCCTCGAGCTGGCCGCTCTCGAGGGCGCGGGACCCCCCGGCATCGGGGTCCGGACCATGGCGCTCCTGTACTGGCTTCGGTTCGTCGAGTCGAACCTGCGCCGGCAGCCGGTCCTGGCCACGTCGGAGCGGTGGCTCGCGTCCAACGTCGGGGCGGTCGTCCCATGGCTCTGAGCGTCCTCGTCGTCGACCGTGCGCCCCCGCTTGACCTGATGCAGGGCGCCACGCTCATCGCCTACCACTTGTTCCGGCGGCTGCGTCACCATCGGCTCACGCTGGTCTGTCCGGCCCCGCTCGAAGCGATCGAGGCAACGCGGGTCCGGCTCGAGACGATGTTCGACGAGGTCCACCTGGTCCATCGGGAACGCGGCATCACCGCCCTCGCGGGCGCGGTCGAACCGGACCTCGTGCGCCGCGGTCTGCCGACCCCCGGCAGGCGGAACGAACCCGATGCCAGCCGCCGGTTGCTGCAGACCATCGAAGAGCTCGTGCAGGACGGGTCGTGGGACCTCATCCACGTCCGCCAGCTCCCGATGGCCGGGTACCTGCCGACCACCGCCATCGGCCGTCTCGTCGAGCTCATCGATGCCGAGACGCTGGCCGCGAGCCGCGCCTCGGGCACGCGCGCCGGGGTGCGTGGACTGGTCGCCCGGACCCTGGAGCGCCGGGCGGCGCAGGGCGCCGACATCGTGACGCTCGTGTCGCCCGTCGATGCCGAGGCGATCCGGCGGATCGCTCCCGGCGCCCGCGTGGAGGTCGTCGTGAACGGCGTCGACACGGACCAGTTCGCGCCCGGGGTGCTCGGCGACATCGCCGTCGAGCCGGACACGATCGTCTTTTCCGGAGCGATGTCGTTCGCACCGAACGTCGAAGCCGCGATCTGGTTCAGCCGCGAGGTGATGCCGATCCTGCTGGCGCGCCGTCCGGGGGTGCGCTTCCGCATCGTCGGGCGCGATCCGTCGCCTGCCGTCACCGAGCTCGCCCAGGACCCCGCGATCGAGGTCACCGGGTTCGTGGAGGATGTCCGGCCGTGGCTGGCCCGGTCGGCGGTCGTCGTCGGCCCGATGGTCAGCGGCAGCGGGGTGAAGAACAAGCTGCTCGAAGCGATGTCGCTCGGCCGACCGATCGTCACGACCTCGATCGGCGTCGAGAGCCTCGACATCGAACCGGGACGGGACCTCCTCGTCGCCGACGAAGCGGCGGCCACCGCCGATGTCCTCGACCGCCTGCTTGGTGATCAGGCTCTGCAGGCACGCCTCGGCGCGGCCGCGCGGGAACGGGTCATCGCTCGGTATTCGTGGGACGCCTGCGCCGCCCGATACGACGAGCTCTACGCGGACCTCGCGGCGATCACCGCGCGCCGGCGGCCGGCCCGATGACCGAGCCGCCCGGCCACGACGAGCATCCGCTGCGCGTCGCGTATCTCATGTCCCGGTTCCCCAAGCTCTCGGAGACCTTCGTCCTCTACGAGATGCTCGAGCTCGAGCGGATCGGCCTCCGTGTGGAGGTCTTTCCGCTCGTCCGGGAGCGGGAGGCGTCGATGCAGCCCGGCGCAGAGGACTTCGTCCGCCGCGCACACGACCTCCGTCTCTGGTCCAGGCCGGTGCTCGCCGCCCAGTCGCACTGGCTCCGCCGCCGGCCGCGACGCTATCTGGCGACCTGGGGGCGCGCCATCCTCGGCAACGCCCGGTCGCCGAAGTTCCTGGTCCGCAGCATGGCCGTCGTCCCGCTGGCGGCCGCCTTCGCCGAGCGGATCGAGGCACTCGAGGTGGACCATGTCCATGCGCACTGGGCGACCCACCCCGCACTCGCCGCATGGGTCATCGGCCGGCTGACCGGCCGGACGTACAGCTTTACGGCCCACGCGCACGACATCTACGTGGAGCGGCCGATGCTCGCCGAGAAGCTGCGCGGTGCCGCGTTCGCGGTCACGATCTCCGACTACAACCTGCGGCTCCTGACCGGCTGGTACGGGCGGCTCGCGGATCGGGTCGAGGTCATCCATTGCGGCGTCGACGCGGCCGTCTTTCGACCGAGGCCCGGGGTCGCCATCACCGAGACGGCGGGCGTCCGCCCGTTCGAGATCCTCTCGATCGCCACGCTCCAGCCGCAGAAGGGCCATGCCGTGCTGGTCGCCGCGGCCCGCCGACTGCTCGATCGCGGCATCGCGTTCCGGGTCCGGATGGTCGGGGAGGGAGAGGAGCGACCGGCACTCGAGACGGCCATCGCGGCCGCCGGCCTGACCGGGCAGGTCGTACTCCTCGGCCGCCAGCCGCGCGATCGGGTCGCGGCGCTGCTGGGCGAATCCGACGTCGTGGTCCAGCCGAGCATCGTCCTCCCGAGCGGCAAGACCGAGGGCATCCCGGTCGCGCTGATGGAAGCCCTCGCCAGCGAGGTCCCGGTCGTCGCGACCGCCGTGTCGGGTGTCCCCGAGCTCGTCGAGGACGGCGTGACCGGCCGACTGGTCCCGCCCGGTGACGATGAGGCCCTGGCCGACGCGCTCTCCGACCTGCAGTGCGATCCGGCCCTCGCCGCGCGCCTGGCGGAGGCGGGTCGGGCGCGCGTCCTCGCCTCGTTCGACCTGGTGACGAACACCCGCCACCTGGCCGAACGGTTCGTCGCGGTGGCTCGGGCCGCCGGCCGGCCGGTGGCACCGATCCAGCCCCCGGCCACCGATCAGTCCGAGGCGCCCGCGCCGTAGAGACGGCGCAGCGTCGGCGACGTCGGGGACGCGATGATCCGACGCGCGAAGCGAGCGTAGTGGCCGTTGGCGACGTCGTCGGGCTGTCGACGGGCCGACTCCTTGAGCGCTCGGTAGATCCAGCAGAACGTGAACAGCGGCTCCACCAGCTCAGGGGCGATGCCGATCCGCTCGCGGTAGCGCCGCACCGCGTCCACGATGAGGCCGCTGTATCGCCCCTCGGCGAAGAAGTGATCGGACAGGATCTGCAGTCGGCGCCGTGGCAGCCGTCCTCGAGGGAGCTTGAGGACGGCCGACTGCAACACGCGAAACGTGTCCCACATCGGGAGGCCATCCGGCTCGAACGACTCCCAGTCGAGGAAGCCGACGGTCCCGTCGCGATGTGCCAGCAGATTCCATGTGCCCGGATCGCCGTGCTGTGCGACGAGCGGGATCGGCTCGGTGGCCCGGCCCACCCGCTCGACCAGGACTTCGAGAGCCGACTGCTCCTCCGCGGTGGGGCGGTGGATGGCGGCGTACTGGGCGAGCAGACGCGCGAAGACCGCGGCGAGGGTCGGTCCCGAGGCGGGATGAGCCGAGCACTCGGCCAGTCCGGTCAGACCGTCGAGGGCACGTTCGAGCGCGATGGTCCCATCGGGCGCGGTCAGCGCCACCTCGAACGACCGTCCGGCCACGAAGGTCTCGATGACGGTCATCAGGGGGCCGACCGGTCCGGCGGCGACGAGCCTGGGCACGACGATGCCCGGGATGGGCCCAAGCCCTTCGATGATGCCGAGCGCGTGCGCCTCGTTCCGGAGCCGGGCTTCGTGGCGCGCGTCGCGCGTGATCTTGACGATCCGGTCCGGCTCGGCCGCATCGGGCGGCGTGAGGAAGACGAGGACCTTCTGGGAGTCGTAGACGCCCGGGGCGGCGATCGACCAGCGATATCCGTGGAGATCGAGGTCGTGGTCCGCCGCGAGTCGCTGCAGCCAGAGTGGCGGATCGGCCGGGTCACCGATGGTCGCGAGAAGGGCCCGGCCGGAGGTGGGCGAGGAGGCGGCGCGACGAAGCGGGGACCGTCGCCGCGCAGGGCGGTCGATGCCGGGCAGGTGCGTCCGTCCATCCGGGTCGGCCGTCGTCACCTGTGGCGCGGCGGCTCGGACTTCGCCGTCGATGACGAGCGTGTCGAGCGGCCAGACCCGCTTGCCGAGGGCGCCCAGACGCGCCTCGAGAAGGGCGTTCGGATCGTCCGAGGCGTCCTCGACGATGACCGTCGATGCCTCGGTGACCAGGCGGTCGCCCAGGCTCGACGGCAGGCCGGCGAACCGGGCGGGGCCATCGTTGCCGGTGACCCAGAGCACGTCCGCGTGGTCAACGTCCGGGTTGGCCACCGTGACCGGCGACACCGATCGGGCCAGACGCCGCAGCATCTCGAGCCTCCCTGGCGGCGGTTCGCCGATGGTCGCGATCCGGCCGATCTCCAGCGACGATGCGAGGAGGATCAGGTAGCCCCCGACCGAGCGATGCCGAAGGTTCGTACCCGGCACGACGGGCTCGCGAAGGAACCAGCTCAGGGGCTGGGGCGGATCGGCCCCGATCGTCGGTCGCTGCCCCGAGGTCATCGGCCGGCGTCCAGCCGTCGAGCCCAGAGGCGCCAGATCCGCTCGACGACATCGTCGAGGACCGCGTCGGCCGGGCGGGTGGCGTCCACCAGCTCCGCGTGGGTCAGGCGAGCCGCCAGCTCCCGGTAGCGGACCATCTCGGCTTCGAGGACCTCCGCCGGATGCTCCGGCTTCCGGTCGTGGAGGATGACCCCGGGTGCGTCCAGGATCAGCACGAGGTCGGGTGACGGGAGGGCATGGCCGAGCACGGTTCGGCGGAGGCGATCCGCCCGGCGCGGCCGTTGGCGTGGCGCCAGGCGGGCGTCGTACGGGTGGCGATCGAAGAGCGCCAGTCGACCCCGGAGTTGCTGGACCCGTGCCTGGGCGTACCGACGCCACATCCCCCCCAGGCGCAGGACGAACCCGAGGCCCTTGGGGCCGCGGTGGTGCTCCGATCCGGCCGGGTAGAGCCCGAGGTAGTACGTCCTGACCTCGAGTGGAAAGGCATTCGGCAGCTCCTGCACGAGATGCGACTTCCCGGCGCCGTCCGGACCGAGGAGGGCCACGCTCGGACCGCGTCGGTAGAGCGCGGTCAGGGGCTTGCGCAGACGACCGGCGATCGCGTCGCGGGTCCGCGAGGCACGCCGGGCCAGCCGACCAGTCGGATGCAGCCGCCGGCTCACGGCCCGCCGCAGGGCGGCCACACGGGCGGGGTCCTCATCCGGCGACGTCAGGGCCGTCCGCGCCCGCTCCGGCGTCCAGCCCCGCGGCAGGGCGGCCGCCAGGGCCTCGGCGAGCGGACCGGAGGGCGAGGCCGTGGCCGCAGCCGCGAGACGCCGGTGGTTCTCATCGGAGACGCCATCCTTGTCGAGCAGAAGGTGGAGGACCAGTGCCCAGGCCGTGTCCTCGGGCGAGAGCGTGGGCACGGGCCCCCCCGTCCGTCGTGCCAGGACCGCCGGGACCACATCGTCCGCGAGCCGCTCACCGCGCAGGAAGCGGAAGGTCGTCAGCAAGTCGAGTCGCCACCAGCCGCCGGTCCCGCGGCCGACGTGGAACGCGTGCTCGCCGTGGCCCCAGGCCGGGAGACGGGGGAACCCGACGTCGCGAGCGATGGACCGAAACGCCGACGCGTCCTCCGGATGGATGAGCAGGTCGAGATCGTCACCGCGTGGACGATCGGTCTCGCCTCTGATCACAGCCCAGCGCACGCCCCCGGCCGACAGGCGCCCCGCGAGGGCCGAGAGGGCCGGATCGACCGTCTTGCTCATCGGGCGTCCTGCGGCGTCATCCGATGATCCGCCGGATGAATGGCACTCGTGCGAGCTCGGGGAACGTGTCGGCGAGCTGGAGGTGGTGACGACCGCCTCGCAGGACGACCAAGGAGGCGACGCCGACCAGCACGAGGCCGATGATCAGCGGAGGATCCAGCACGAATTCGACGGCGAGCAGGCCCGCCGTCGCGCCGATGATCAACAGGTAGACCCGCACATACTGCCACTCGAAGATGCGCACGCCGACGACGCGCCAGAGCGCGTACTGCTTGAGGGAGTTGAACGCCAGCAGCGTGATCCCTGTCGCCAGAGCGGCTCCGAGTGCCCCGAGTGGCGGGATGAGCACGAGGAGGAGGATCAGGTTGATGACGGCCGCCGCGAGGTTCACCGCGACCACGGCCTTCAAGTTGCCGAACACTCTCAACGTCAGACCGTTGAAGCCCAGCGCCGCGTCGTAGTAACGGCCGATGGCGATGATCGCCAGGAAGATCGCCGATCCTGCGTAGCGCTCCTCGAACAGCGTCACGGTGAGCGGCTTCGCCAGTGCGAAGGTCAAGGCGAAGATCGGAAAGGAGACGACCGCGACCCACGCCGCCGTCTGCCAGTAGAGATCTCGGAGGCCCTCGAGGTCGTTGCGAGCGAACAGGCGGGCGGCGGCCGGGATGAAGAGCAGGGTGAAGCTCTGGAGGACGATGAGGTTGAGGGCCGCGACCGGCTGGATGACGCGATAGTTCGCAACCGTTTCCGCGTCGTTCGTGATCGAACCGAGGAGCAGGACATCGCTGGCGTTCAGCAGGATGTACACGAGGTCGGTCGTCAGCAGCGGGATGGCGAACCCGAGGATCTCGCGCACCGGCATACGGATCCTCGGCCGCCCCTCCTTCGGGATGACCCCGACGCGGCGGAGCAGACGGGCGAAGAGCACCCCGTAGATCACGACGCCGATCGCACCGGATGCCACGTACCCGACCGCCAGGAACTCGACATCCTGCCGGCCGAAGATGAGCAGCCCGACGACCCCCAGGCGGAGGGCCGGATTCAGGACGTAGCGGCGGAAGAAGATCGCCCGGGGACTCGCAAAGACCGCGAATCCGTTCATCAGCACGTCGTCGAGCGCCTGGATCGGCGCCAGCACGATGAGGATGAGGACCAGCGAACCGGCCTGTTCGTTCAGGATCGAGCCGTTGACGAGGTCCTGGAACCCGTAGGTCAGCAGGATGACCGCGATGCCGAGCGAGGCGATCGTCCCGGTCACGAACAGGACGGAGCCGAGGACCGCGTCCTGCTGCCCGCGCTCGTGGAAGACGGGAAGGAACCGGCCGATGGCCCGGTCGGTCCCGAGCGCCACGAAGATCGTCGCGACGGTGACGACCGACAGGGCATACGCGAACGCGCCGTAGACGGCCTTGTCGTGGAGATAGCGGACGATGAGCACCTGGACGAGGAAGTTCGTCCCGAGCGAGATCATCCGACCGAAGAGCAGGAGGCTCGAGCCGCGGATCTGTTTGGCCGCCCCCGACTTCGTGGAGACGCTCACGGCGTCCGCGATCCCATCGACCCCGTCGACCTCGGGGAAGGTCAGGGTCGACGCAGGGTCGAGATCGAGTTCGGCGTCGGCAGGAGGCCGGGTCGACGGCGACCGGCGTTCGCCGTCCGGCGGGGTCAGCGCCAGGCCACTCGGTACCACGTCCCGATGGCGAGGGCCAGGGACGTGAAGATGATCGCGACCGGCAGGAGCGCGGTCTCGATCGGGTCAGGGACGAGGTCGACCTGCGTGGTCAGGAAGACCAGCGCGCATGCGCCGCCGATGGCGACGCCGAGGCCCAGGCCGTGGACGATGACCGACGGGCGGTCGACGGCGTCCTGCCGATGGGCGAGGATGCTCGCGATGACCCAGATGAATGCGCCGAGTAGACCGATGAGGACGATCGTGTGCATGGAACCGAATGATATCGACCCGCGCAAAGATGTCATCAGGGTGAATCGACGCGCTCATCGCTGGGTCACGCCGGGAGGGCTACACTCGTCCACCCCCGGGTGGCATCAGCCCGACACAATTCGATAGGGAGGACCTTGGCTAGCCGCCGCTCGCTGCTGATCCTCTCGTTCCTCGTCGTGGTGGCGGTGGCGGTCGTCGCGTCCATCGTTGCGATCGGAGCGGCCACACCACCTCCGGCACCCAACGGGTCGAGTTCGGCGGCAGCCTCGGTCCCGGCACTCGTCACGTTGCCCCCCAACGACAACCCCGCGGTCACGCTGCGCGATTTCACGTTCAAGACGGCGACCCTCGTCTCCGTGTCGGCGTCGACGGCCCAGAGCAAGCTCTGGTTCGCAGAGGGCAGCTGGTGGGGCGGCCTCTATTCGCCCGATGCCAACGAGATCCACATCTTCCGGCTCGACTGGTCCTCGCAGACCTGGCTCGACACGGGCACCGTCGTCGACGAGCGACCCGACGCGGATGCCGACTTCCTCTGGACCGGCGAGCACGTGTACGTGGCGTCGGCGAGCAAGGGATCCGCGTCGTCGCACCGGGCCAGGATCCTGCGCTTCACCTACGACCCGGACACCGGCCGGTTCGCGCAGGACCCGGACTTCCCGGTCGCCATCAATGACACCGGGGCCAGCGGGATCGTCCTCGACCGTGACAGCAAGGGGATCCTCTGGGTCACGTACGTCAGCGACGGGAGCCTGTGGGTGGCCCACACCCTCACCTCCGATGCGCACTGGGCTCCGCCCTACGTCCTCCCTGGAGCAGGCCCTCTCGTCGCTGACGACATCTCCTCCCTCGTTCCGTTCGGCCCGGGTCGCATCGGCGTCATGTGGACGGACCAGGCGAACGAGCGAGTGCTGTTCGTGTCGCGCGCGGACGGGGAGGCTGACGACACCTGGTCACCCGTCGAGGTCGTCGCCACCGGCGTCGGCCCCAACGACGACCAGTTGAACCTCAAGACGTTCGAGCTCGGCGGCGCCCGGGTCGTCGCCACCACGATCCGGACCACCCTCGACGTCGACGCGGACCAGAACCCGCTCGATGCCCAGATCCTGGTCATGGTCCGGCGAGCGGATGGCCAGTGGATCTCGAGCGAGGTGGGACGGGTCCAGGACAAGCACAACCGGCCGATCATGCTGATCGACGAGGGCCGGCGGCTCATGTATGTCGCCGCCCAGTCGCCGACCGGCGGCGGCATCGTCTCGATCAAGCGTGCATCGCTCGACTCGCCGATCTTCCCCACGGGCTCGGGCGATCCCCTCATCGAGGCGACCGACGATCCCGCGATCGCGAACGGCACATCCACCAAACAGGCGGTGTCCGCGGCGACCGGCCTGGTCGTCCTGGCCTCGGACGAGAGCACCGGGCGGTATCTCCACGGCGCGATGGACCTCGGCGGGACGCCGATCCCGTCCGACGTCGCGTCCGGCCCGCGTCCCGACCACCCGGCCCCGCCCAGGGAGACGTTCCCGGCCCCCCTCGTGGACGATGAGTTCGGGTCGTGGCCGATCGGGGCGCTCGTGACAGGCTGGACCGTCGACGCGACGAGCGGCACGGCGGTCGTCGGCGGGAAGGGCGACGTGCACTACCTCAGCCTGGACTCCACCAAGGCGACCGGGTCCGTGGAGGCGTGCAAGGACTTCGCGCAGACGAGCGCCACACGCCTCTCGGTCGACGTGCGGTTCCGAGCCTCGGTCGGTGGGACGGGCGAGATCCGGCCGCTCGGGATCCGTGGCCAGGGCGGGGAGGTCATGGGCCTCCGCGTGGCCCGGGACGGCGAGTTCTCGTTCTTCAGTGGTGCCGTGAAGCAACGCCCGGGTATCCGCCTGACCGACGGACGCTGGTATCGTGCCCGCCTCGACATCGACGTCGTCGGACGGACGGTCGATCTCGTGCTGACCGACGCGGCGGGCAAGACCGTCGTCAAGCGTTCGGGGCTCCATTGGCGCACCAACGTGCCGGGTCAGCCGCGCCGGGTCTGCTTCCAGGTCTCGGGGACACCGGCGACCCTCGATGTCGATCGAGTCACGGTTTCGAGGTAACGCATGCGGATCCTGGTCACCGGGGCGGCCGGCTTCATCGGGTCTCACGTCGCGGAGCGAACGCTCGCGGACGGACATCAGGTCGTCCTGCTCGATGCGTTCACCGACTACTACGAGCGCACCACGAAGGAGGCGAACGTCGCGGTCGCCGCCGCCCACCCGAGCGCGACGCTCCATGAGCTGGACCTGCGGACGGACGACCTGGCGCCGGCCCTCGATGGCGTCGAGGCCGTCATCCATCTCGCGGCGATGCCCGGCCTCCCGCGCAGCTGGACCGACATGGAGACCTACACGGCCTGCAACCTCATCGCGACCTACCGCCTGGTCGAGGCGGCACGCTCCGCGGGGGTCAGGCGCTTCATCCAGATCTCGACGTCGTCCGTGTACGGGACCGAGGCCGTCGGTGACGAGAGCCAACCGCTCCAGCCGGTGTCGCCTTACGGTGTCACGAAGCTCGCGGCCGAACAGCTGGTCCTCGCGTACGTCCAGACCTACGGGTTCCCGGCGGCGATCCTGCGCTATTTCTCCATCTACGGCCCGCGCCAGCGGCCCGACATGGCCTACCACAAGTTCATCGAGGCGCTGATCGATGGCCACGACCTGACCGTCTTCGGCGACGGCCGGCAGTCGCGCTCGAGCACGTTCGTGACCGACGCGGTCGATGGCACGATCCGGGCCCTGCAGGACGCCCAGGTCGGCGAGGTCTACAACATCGGTGGCGGCGAGCGCGTCGAACTCCTCGACGTGATCAGGATCATCGGCGACGAACTCGGCGTGGAACCGGTCATCCACTTCGAATCGCCACGGCCCGGGGACCAGCGACACACCGGCGCAGACACCGGCAAAGCCGAGCGCGCGTTCGGCTATCGGCCGACCGTCGCGCCGGCCGAGGGCCTGCGCGCCCAGATCGCCTGGCATCGCGCTCGTCGTGCCGCCCGACGATGACCGACCCTCCGGCCTCGAACGGAGCGGACCTGCCGGGGCCGACCGACGGATCCACCGGCTCGCCCGCGCCGCCACAGGCCTGGCCGCGCCACCGGCGCACCCTGCTCGTGGCCGCCGTCGCGCTCGCGTTCGTCGCCATCCTGGTCTTCGCCGTGCGCCCGGTGACGGCGCCGACCCCGTCGGCGAGCCCACAGTCGAGCCCCGACGCGACCGGCCAGGTCGAATTGGCTCCGCCCGCGTCGGGCTACCTGACGGACCGCGCGGGGATCGAGCAGCGGGTCGCCTGGGCGAAGCAGGGCCGCGAACCCTTCGCGACCGGCCTCCGCGACCTGCTGGCCTTTGCCGACGACGCGCGCAGCGGCGATCCGCGGCCGAAGGAGCCGCTGAACATCTCCGGGACGGGTGGCTCCTTCGTCGACGACGCCGCGGCAGCCTACGGGCTGGCCATGGCCTACGTCGCGACCAGCGACGTGACCTATGCGGAGGCGAGCGACCGCTATCTCATGGCCTGGGCCACGACGACCCGGACCACCCGCAATACCTGCACGGACGCTGGCGACTGCCAGACGTCGCTGATCATCAGCCGGAACGCCCCGGGCTTCACCTTCGCTGCCGACCTCATCGCACCGAGCGGCGCCATGAGCCCGACCGACGAGGCAACGTTCCGAACATGGCTTCGGGACGTCATCCTGCCGACGGCATCGGCGCGCGACAACAATTGGGGCGACGCAGGGACGTTCACCCGGATCGCCCTGACCTCCTATCTCGGCGACACAGCGGGGTTCGACGCGGCGGTGTCGCGTTGGCGCGCGATGATGGATCTCGTCGCCGCCGACGGGCACATCCCCGAGGAGGTCCGACGTGGCTCGAAGGGCATCATGTACACGCAGGAGGCGCTCCAGTACAAGGTCGGCGCGGCGGTGATCGCCGCCCGCCGAGGTGTCGACCTGTGGGACTACGAGGGCAAGTCGGGTGGCACGCTCAAGCGCTCGATCGACTATCTCGTGTCGTTCCTCGGCGATCCGAACAGCTGGCCGTGGAACGATCACGCCGAGTTCCCTACCCTGAGCCCGATGTGGGAGCTGGTGTATGCGCACTGGCCGGACGCTCCGTACGTCGACCTGTTGATGGAGGAGCGGCCGTTCAGCGACGACGCGCACTCGGCGATCCGATGGACGACGATGTCCAACGGGATCCCGCTCGTCGGCGACAGCAGCGCAGCGACGAGCGCCCCGTGAGCCGCCGATGACCGATATCGGGACGGTGGGCCTGCCGCTCCTGCTGACTGCGCTCGCCTTCGCGCCGATCACCGCGTTCGTCGCGAGGAACCACGAACGCCAACCGCTGATCTGGTTCTTCCTCGGCGCCCTGATCGGGCCCGTCGCCCTGGCGCTCGTCGTGTTCGCCCCGCCCGGTCGCTGCGAGTCGTGCGGATCACCCGTGGACGGTTGGCCGAGTCATTGCGCGATCTGCGGAGCCCTGCTCCCGACGCCTCTGTCGCCGCGGGACCACTCGACCGTGCCCGCGCCGTTGGGCGTCGCGGACTTCCAGGCGAGACCGGCCGCCCCCGATGCGATGCCAAGCATCGTCCGCCCGTTCCCGGTGGCCGTCGACGAGGAGCCGGAGCTGTCCGCCGCCGTCGTGACTCGTGCCCGACCCTCGCGCGCCAGGGCCAGGTCCAAGGGATCGGCCGACGCCGCGTCGCCCGTGGCCGGCCGCGTCGGTGCCGCCCGGCCCGTGGACGGGGCCGGCGCCCGAGGCCAGTCGCGGCAGGGCGCCCATCGATCGAAGGAGACCGCGATCCTCGCGACGGCCGTCTTCCTGACGGGCTCCTCGGCCTGCCGGCCCGGCATGCATTACGCGCTGGCGATCCGTGGCGATTTGCTCCTGGTGCTCGGCCCGCTGGAGGTGGACCCGGACGTCATAGCCGTCGAACGACCGCTCGCATCGATCGCGGTGACGGCGTACGAGGACCAGTTGCTCGTCAACGACCGGCGCGTCGGGATCCTGACATGGTCGCTGGCCTTCCGCCACCTGTCCGGCCAATCCGCCGCGACCGTCGAGCGCGCGCTCCTGCACGCAGGCAGCGCGCAGGGCTGGTCGGGTTGATCGCGCCAGAGCAGACGCGCTCGACACGGCCCGCCCCCGAGGTCATCGGGGTGATGCTGGCCGCCATCATCTACGCCGTGGTCGGCGTCGGGATCATCGTGGCCACCACGGTCCCGCCGGAGGTGCCTGCGACGCCTGCGCCGACGGGCAGCGCCGCCGCCGAGACACCCCGTCCGGCCCCGACGCTGAGCCCGAGCCTGGTGACCCTGATCCGGGCCGCCAACACCCGGATCGTCGGGCTCGGCAAGGAACTGGAGACCCTGCTCGCCGACGAGCCCTTCGTGACCGCGGACGTCATCTCGAAGATCAAGGAGATCAGTGCCGCCGCCACCTTCGCGAAGGGCATCGTCGATCGGATCGCGATCCAGCCCGAGGGTTCGCTCATCGCCCCCCAGTTGCGAGAGGGTTATGCCTCGATCGTGACCGCGGCGGACAAGGCGCTCTCGGTGCCGTTCGCCGACCGCGTGGCCATCAAGCGTGGAGCCGAGGCGGTCCTCGTTGCGCTCGTGGGCCTGCCGGACATCGACGCGATCCTGGCCACGGCGAGCGCGACGCCCTCGCCCAGCCCATCCGACGGGCCTGGCGCATCGCCGAGCGAGAGCGCCGCCGCGACCCCGACCCCGACCCCGACCCCGACACCGACACCGACACCGACCCCGACACCGAAGCCGACGCCGAGCCCGACTCCGACGGCGAGCCCCTCCTCCACACCGACCCCGAGCCTGCCCACGCAGCTCGTCAACGGCGGCTTCGAGACCGGTCTGGACCCGTGGCACCTCGTGCTGGCGCCCGGGGCGGCGGGCACGCTCGAACGGACCACGACCGATCATTCCTCCGGTGCCGCGTCGGCCGTCGTCATCGTGACCGCCGGCGTCGGCTCCCCGTCGGCTGCGTCCATCGAGCAGGGGGGCCTCACCCTGGAGAGCGGCCAGACGTACCGGATATCGCTTGCCGTTCGCTCCACCGCGCCTCGCGACATCCGGATCCGGCTCTCGACGGATCTGGGGGAAGTGATCGCCAGCCGGGTCCTGCCGGTCAGCGCGACATGGACCACCGTCTCGTTCCCGGTGACGCCGATCGGGCAGTTCCAGGACGTGACGCTCCAGGTCGAGGTCGGTGCATCGGGTCAACGCATCTGGCTGGACGACGTTTCCCTGGGCTGACGCGACTGGACATCCGGTGCATGATGGGGGAGTACTTATTCGGGGTTCTGGGGAGGCCTGATAGTCCTATGTCCAAACGGGGGAGCTCGAACCGCCGTGTGTCGGTGGTCGTCGGGCTGTTCGTATTCCTGGTCGTCGGGCTGTACGGCGTCACGGCTCCGGCTGTCCGGGCGGCCCCCGGTGACGTCGGCCAGGCGGGCCCATCGTTCTCCGGTTCCGGCGCCGACCCCAGCGGCACCAAACCCGAGAGCAAGGTCTGGTACAACGATGGCTTCTGGTGGGCGAGCATGTACAACGCCTCGGCCAGTGCCTTCACGATCCACCGGCTGAGTGGCACGACCTGGACCAACACCGGGGTCGTGATCGACGACCGTGAGAACACGCACTCGGACATCCTCTGGGATCAGGCCGCAGGCAAGCTGTACGTCGCCTCGCACTGGTACAACCTGAGCCCGGAGCAGGGAGGCGGCCACGAGGCTCGCCTCTACCGTTTCAGTTACAACGCCGGCACGGACACGTACGCGCTCGACAACGGCTTCCCGCAGACCATCACCACGTGGAGTTCCGAGACCCTCGTCATCGACAAGGACTCGACCGGCCAGCTATGGGCGACGTGGACCCGCGGAAGCCGCGTCCGAATGAACCGGACCACGAACGGCGATCAGACGTGGGGCACCGAGTTCCAGCTGCCGACGGACACCACATCGCTGAGTTCAGATGACATCTCGACGATCGCCGCGTTCGGCGGCAACAAGGTCGGCGTGCTCTGGAGCAACCAGAACGGGAGCCCCAGCTCGACAGACGCTTTCCATTTCTCCATCCATGACGACGGTGCCAACGACACGACGTGGGGCGCGGATACGCCGATATACGCAGGCACGAATCACGCTGACGACCACCTGAACCTGAAAGCTGACCCTGCTGGCAACCTCTACGCGGTCGTCAAGACGTCCCTGACCTCGTCGGGCGATCCGAACCTTGTCGTCCTTCGTCGATCCACGGGCGGGACGTGGACGAGTGCCGTCTTCAGCACCCGGACGGCGAGTGCCAACCCCTTCACGCGCGGGGTCGTCGCCGTTGACACGACGAACAACCTTCTCCACGTCTTCGCCTCGTCGCCCGAGGCCAACGGCACGGTCTACGAGAAGACATCGCCGCTTGGTTCCCTGTCTTTTCCGAGCGGCATGGGCACGGCGTTCATCAAGGACAACTCGAGCCAACACCTGAACAACGCCACGACGACGAAGCAGACCGTGGATTCGACGACGGGTCTGCTGGTGCTGGCCGGCCACGAGACCCGCAATGAGTACTGGTTCAACGTCGAGTCGCTGGGTGGCGGTCCACCCCCGACGCCGACACCGACCCCGACCCCGACCCCGACCCCGACGCCGACGTCGGGCGGGTCAACGGTCACGTTGAACCCGGTCGCGGACGCCCAGGTCAAGTCCACGTCGGCGACCACCAACTACGGCTCCCTCACGTCATTCCGAACCCGCCAGGATCCTGGCACCGGAGCCACCTACCAGAGCTACCTGACCTTCAACGTGAGTGGCATCACGGGCACGGTGAACGCCGTCACGTTGCGGCTGTTCACGACCGACGCGAGCCCGAACATCCAGACGGTCAGCTCGGTCGACCCCAACGCGTGGTCGGAGAGCACCATTGTCTGGAACAACAAGCCCACCCTCGGGACGTCACGAGGCAGCGCGGCCGTGAACACGCTCGACGCCTACGACGAGATCAGCCTCGACCCGTCGGTCATCACCGGCAACGTGCCGATCTCGTTCGGCATCACGAGCGACAGTACGAATAGTGCCATCTTCAACTCGAAGGAAGCCGGCACCGATCCACCGCAGCTGGTCATCACCCAGACAGTCGCCAGTGGAGTCCCGCCGGTCGCCAACGCCAGCAGCCAGTCCACGCTCCAGGGCGTGCCCGTCACGTTCGACCTGACCGGCACGGATGCGGACACCTGCGGCCTGACGTTTGCGGTCACGGTCAGCCCGACCAAGGGTACCGTGACGCCGCCGAATAGCGCGGCCGGGTGCGCCGGCGGGGCCGGCAATCCCGACTCGGCCAGCGTCACCTACACGCCGAGCCCGGCGAGCACGGGCGCCGACCAGTTCACGTTCACGGTCAGCGACGGGGTTAACCCGCCGGTCTCGGCCGTGGTCAGCCTGACGATCAACGCGAAACCGACGGCCAACGGCAGCACGCAGACGACGCCTGCGAACACGGCCCTCCCGGTCAGCCTGGGCGGTGGGGATCTCGAAACGTGCGAACTGACCTTCGCCTTCACGCAGCCGACTCATGGCACGGTCGGTTCACCGGTGGGCCATACCTGCGCCGGTACCGGACCGTTCACCGATTCGGCCACGGTGACCTACACGCCGACCTCCGGCTACAACGGCCCCGACTCGTTCACGTTCACGGTGAGCGACGGGTCCCAGACGTCGGCGCCGGCGACGATCTCGATCACGGTCGGGACGCCCCCGAACGCTCCACCGACCGCGAGTCCGGTGGCGAAGTCCACGCCACATGACGTCGCTGCAACGATCACCCTGGCCGGCACCGATGCGGATGACTGCACGCTGACCTTCGCCGCGCCCGCGACCGGGCCGACGCATGGCGCACTCGGGCCGATCACCAACAATGCCTGCGTGGGCGGCAGTCCGAACAGCGACTCGGCCACGATCGTGTACACCCCGACCGCTGGTTACCACGGCGGGGACTCGTTCACGTACACGGTCAACGACGGCACCAACCCGTCCGTCTCGGCCACCGTCACGATCACGGTGACGAATGTCGCCCCGACCGCCAACGGCAGCAGCCAGACGACGTCTCAGGACACGCCCAAGACGTTCGACCTGACCGGCACCGATCCCGATGACTGCCAGCTGACCTTCGCGGTGACAAGCCCGCCCGGCAAGGGCGTCCTGGGCGCCCTGGGCGCCGCTGCCTGCACCTCCGGCAGCCCGAATGGCGATCGCTCGCCCGTGACCTACACGCCGGCAGGCGGCCAGACCGGCACCGACTCATTCACGTTCACCGTGAGCGATGGCGTGACGACGTCCGCCCCGGCGACCGTCAACCTCACGATCACGGGCTCGGCCCCCTCGACGGCCACATTCGTGCCCGTCGCAGACGCCCAGGTGTCATCGAGCAACCTGACCGGCAACTACGGCACCTTGACGACGATGAAGGTCCGCGAGGGCGACGGATCGTCGTCCAACCCCAACTACCGGGATTACCTCAAGTTCAGCCTGTCCGGTGTGACCGGCACCGTGAGCTCGGTGACGCTGCGCCTGTTCGTGACTGACGCGAGCAGCAATCTCCAGTCCATCTTCGTCGTCACGGACGACAGTTGGACCGAGACCGCGATCAACTACGACAACGCACCGTCGCTGACCGGGTTGACGGCGGTCGGCAGCGCCACCGCGTCCACCGTCGGTGCCTACGTGGAGATCACGCTCGCTCCGACCACGGTGAGCTCCGGCACGACCACGCTCAGCCTGGCCATCCAGAGCGCGGGGACCAACAGCTCGATCTTCTCGAGCCGAGAGGATCCAACCAACAAGCCACAGCTGGCGGTCACCTTCCAGTGAGCGGCTGCGGCCACAGGGCTGGCATCGCCCCGATCGGCGTGTCGGGAGGCACTCGTGCCTCGTGCCTGGAGGTGACGCGGGCGCTCTGAGGCCCTTGCCCGGCCAAACGACCTTTCAGGCCACCTTTCGGCAGGAAATGTCCATCAGCGCAGTTCGGCCGCAGTCCGGTGCCCGCGAGCACCAGAAACACGCTTCGAGCACGTCATCGCAATGTTTCTAGCTCGATAACGTTGATGCAATTGGACGCAGCCGCTGTAGCATTCCATTCGTCCTAGGACTTTCGTACGGGTCGATCTACAAACCAGGCGTTGCACTCATTCGCACATTCGTCATCGTGCCCCGACCGAGAGAAAGCACCCAGGACGCGTAAAACGACCTGTTGGGCTCGTCCCGTTGAGCCCGGTAGGTGGAGGCGATCTGGCATTCATCAAGGGGTCCAGCATGCGCGTTGCTGTGTTTGGTATGGGGTATGTCGGCTTGGTCACGGCGGCATGCCTGGCGAAATGGGGACACGAGGTCATCGGGATCGAGGTCGATCACGAGCGCCTTGACGCCCTCAATGCGGGACGACTGCCACTCTTCGAGCCGGGTCTCGATGCCCTCGTCGAAGCCGGCGTCGCGGGCAAGCGCCTGCGGTTCACCGACAACATGGATGGCATCGGATCCGTCCAGGTCGCCATCGTCGCCGTCGGCACCCATGACGGCAACGGCGGTTGGCAGACCGACACCATCAAGGCGTGCTTCGCGGGCATGGCGCCCCGACTAGCCGACGACGCGGTGCTCGTCGTCCGCTCGACCTTGCCGCCCGAGTTCCTGCCGCGGATCCGCCCGATGGTTGACAGCCTGCGAGTTGCCGCCGGCCGGCCGATCGTCCCGGTCGTGGTGAACCCCGAGTTCACCCGCGAAGGCTCGGCGGTCATGGACTACCTCGAACCGGACCGGATCGTCATCGGCGTCATCAGCGACGACACGGGCGTCGGCGTCCGCCAGCTTCGACGGATGTACCACTCGGTGACCGCACCGTTCCTGGTCATGGCCGCCGAGGACGCGGTCCTGTCCAAGCTCGGCGCGAACCTGTTCCTCGCGACCAAGATCAGCTTCGCCAACGAGCTCGCGATGCTGTGCGAGGCGTACAACGCGGACGTCACCCAGGTCGTCGAGGCGATGAGCCACGACGCGCGGATCGGCGGGGCCTTCCTGCGAGCCGGGATCGGCTTCGGGGGGTCGTGCCTGCCGCACCAGGTGACGATGACCGTCCAGGCTGCCAAGGCGGCCGGACGACCGGCGCCTCTGTTCGCCGCGGTCGATGACATCAACCACCAGCGCCGGTTCGACTTCGTGGCGCGCCTCGAAGCCGCCGTCGGCGGGTCCCTGGAGGGCGCGAAGGTGGCGCTCCTCGGACTGACCTTCAAGCCCGGCACCGACGACCTTCGCGAGGCGCCGTCGCTGATCATCGCCGCGGCCGCGATCGCGGCCGGTGCAGAGGTGGTCGCTTACGACCCGATGGCATCCGCCCGCACCCGTGCCGCACGGATGGTCCCGGGCCTGCAGATCGCGGAATCCGCGGCGGAGGCCCTCTCGGGCGCCGACGTGGCCGGTCTGGTCACCGAATGGTCGGAGTTCACCCAGCTCGACTGGGCGGGCCTCCGGGACACGATGCGCCGCCCGGCCATCGTGGACGGACGGAACGCCCTGGATCCCGAGGCGATGGCTGCTGCGGGCTTCCGGCACACCGGCTTCGGCCGGCGCGCCGCGGGTGCCGTTCCGGCCACGGTCGCCGGCGGGAACGTGGTCGCCTGGCCGTCTGAGCCCGAGGTTCGTCTTGCCTCGGCCGGTGTTCGCTGACCGCAACGCATCGATCGGGGGAGGACAACGATGATCGCGAGGACCGCCGGGATCCTGGTCGGTGCCGGCATCGGCGCCCTGGTGGGGTCGGCGTCAGGCGACGCAGCCCTCGTCGGCGGCACCTTGATCGTGCTGGGCGTGGTCGCAGCGCTCGTGACGACCGTCCAGCGCCGCCCGGCACGCCGCCCTGGCGCGTCGACGGACGAAGGCTGGCGCGCATTCGAGCGAGAAATCGCCCGAGCGCGCCGCTACGAGCACCCCTTGACGTTGGTTCGCGTCGAGCCGACCGAGGAAGCGGGACGGTGGTTCGACCGCCTGGCCCCGCATCTGCGGGAGGTCGACGTGGCCTGGCGTGACCCGTCGGCCATCTGGCTGGCGGTTCCCGGCGCCGACGAAGCTGCCGCCGCCCCGATCATCGCGCGTCTCATGCGCGAAGCACCCGAGCTAGCCGAGCTCGCCACCGTTCGAACTGCGAGCTTCCCGACCGATGCGCTCACCGCGGGCGCGCTCGTTGGCCAGCTGCTGGCCGACGGCGATCGGCCCATCCGACTGCCGGTCCGCGCGGGTGACGATCATGCGATCCCGGCCGACGCGGCCGATCGCCAGCTCGGTGGGGTCGGCGGATGACCGCCCACCCCTCGGTGATGGGCGAAGCGCGCAGTAAGCGGGCCTTCGACATCGTCGTCAGTCTCCTGGCGATGCCGCTGCTGCTGCCGCTGTTACTGCTGGTCGCCGTGGCCGTTCGTCTCGACTCGCCGGGCCCGATCATCTTCCGCCAGCAGCGGACCGGTCGACACGGCACGCAATTCGCGATGTACAAGTTCCGCACGATGGTTCGCGACGCTGAGGCGTTGAAGGCCTCCCTCGCGCACCTGAACATCCTTCCGCCCCCCGACTTCAAGATCCCCAACGATCCGCGGATCACGCGTGTCG
Source organism: uncultured Chloroflexia bacterium (assembly GCA_963764515.1). Taxonomy (GTDB): domain Bacteria; phylum Chloroflexota; class Limnocylindria; order Limnocylindrales; family CSP1-4; genus SPCO01. The sequence continues at coordinate 372,275 of CAVXSS010000002.1, forward strand.
GCAAGTTCCTTCGCAAGACGAGCCTCGACGAGCTGCCGCAGATCTTCAACGTGCTTCGCGGCGACATGTCGCTGGTCGGTCCGCGACCGACCTCCTTTGCTCCAAGCACCTACGCGCAGTGGCACACGGTGCGCCTGGAGGTTCGGCCCGGGATCACCGGGCTGTGGCAGGTCAAGGGCCGCAACGAGACGACGTTCGACGAGCGCCTCAGGATGGACATCGACTACATCCGGAACCGGTCGTTGATGACCGACGTTCGCATCTTCCTCATGACATTCCTGTCGGTGGCCCGTCGCTCCGGAGAGTGACCGCATCCCGGCTCTGAACCCCCCACTTGCGGTCCCCGAGACCGGACGGGGCCCCGCTCGATACCCCCGAGTCGAGCAGGGCCCCGTCGTCTCTTTGTCCGGGCCAGGTGGCGGTCCCGCCTAGCGGAGGGTCCCGCCCGGCTCGAGGGCGTGGACCTCGACGTCCTTGAGGCCACGAGCCGCGATCTCGGTCCGGAGCTGTTCCGGGGTCCCAGCGAGCAGCCCGAACGTGCCGTAGTGGATCGGGATGACGTGCTTCACAGCGAGCAGCTCAACCGCCAGCGCGGCTTCCCGCGGGCCCATGGTGTAGTGCCCGCCGATCGGGAGAAGGGCGACGTCGGGCCGGTGCAGCTCACCGACATAGCGCATGTCGCCGAACACGTTGGTGTCGCCCGCGTGGTAGAAGCGGAAGCCGTTCTCCACCTCGACGACGAAACCGGCCGGTTCCCCGAGGTAGAGCGTCGTCTCGCCGCCAGCATTCCAGTCGCCGGCGGAGTGGTCGGCGCCCGTCATCGTGATGCGCAGCCCATCGACCTCGTACGTCCCGCCCTTGTTCATGCCGACGACCGCGTCGTTGCCGCCCGGCAGACGTCGGGCCAGCCACAGGCTCATCTCGTGGATGCACGGCCAGACAGGATGGAGCCGGCTGGCCAACGCGACCGCCTCCCCCATGTGGTCGCCGTGGCCGTGCGTGACCAGCATCAGGTCGCATCTCTCGATCGAGTCCGCCGTCCGCGTCGAGCGCGGATTGCCGAACCACGGATCGATGAGGATGACCTTGCCGCCGGGTGTCCGGACTTCGACGCAGGCATGGCCGTACCAGGTGAACGTCGTGTCTCGGTCGAGGACCATGATGTACGCCTCCTTGTGCGCATCGTAGAGCGCCGCGCCCGATCACCGGGCACCCGCGCCGGCGACCCGGTCCGCCCGATGGCGATGGGCCGGTACACTCGGCTTCGTGCCCGCCACGCAGATCGGCCAGAACCTCGCCTTCATCAACTGGACGGTGTTGACCGGCCTTGCCCTGGGCTCGTATGCGGCCGTGATCCTGCTGAGGCGACGATCGGGGGCCACGGGCGGCTATCTTGCGTTCACGACGGCGTGCGCCATCGGGTTCGGGGTCCTGGCCTGGCTGTCCGATGGCGCGCTGCCGGCGAGCCCCGGCGGTTCCCCGGTCGTGGCTGACCCGGCCTGGGATGCTCCGCGCGCGGCCGCCCTGGCCGTCTTCTGCGCCCTGGCCACGGCCGCCCTGGTGGCTCGTCGGCTCAGGCCAGGGGTCGGTGCCTGGCTCGAGGGGATCGCCCTCGTCGCGGCGGCCGGCACCTTGCTCGCGGGCGCCCTGGCCTGGGGTGGTGGCGCCATGGGCACGATCTCGCTCCTGACCCAGCTGGCCGTCGTGACCGCCTCGACCGGTGGCGTCTTCGCGGCGATGATCCTCGGCCACTGGTACCTGGTGACGCCGAAGCTGCCCGAGGGACCCCTCATCCTGCTTGCCCGCGCGCTCTTCGTCGTCATCGTGGTGCAGGTCGCCCTGTTCTGCACGTGGGTCGCGACCGGTGCCGGTCCCGCGGACGTCGCTCCCTTCGCCGCACTTGTCGGCCCGTGGGCGCTCTTCGTCTGGCTGCGGCTGATCGTCGGGCTCGTGTTCCCGTTGGTCGTGTCGTGGGCGTCCGTCCAGACCGCTCGGACTCGGTCGATGGAATCGGCGACCGGCCTGCTCTACATCAACGTCGGCTCGATCGCCGCGGGGACGATCCTTGCGGCGGGCCTCTATTTCGGCGCGGGCCTCCTGGTGTGATCGTGTCGAGGGTGTGATGGGCAAGAACGACCGAAGCTGGATCCCGGGTGCCGTCGATCTCGAGTGGATCGAGATGCTGGCGCCGGACCTGACGCCCGCGCTCGCCGCCATCGAGACGGCCGCCGAGCCCCTGAACATCCCGATCGTCGACCGCGACAGCGGACGCGTCCTCTCGGTGCTGGCGGGAGGCCGGTCGCGGATCGTCGAGGTCGGAACCGCGTACGGCTACTCGACGCTGTGGATGGCACTCGGCCAGCCGCCTGGGGGCCGGATCGTGACGATCGACCCGGATCGGGAGCGGACGGACCTCGCCCGGGGCTGGTGGCGTCAGGCAGGCATCGCCGACGAGCGGATCACGGTCGTCAATGCACCTGCGCTCGACGCGTTCGGCGCGGGCGAGCCGGCGCTGGCAGGCCCATTCGACTTCGCCTTCATCGATGCGCCCAAGTCCGAGTACGGCGCGTACCTGGAGGAGATCGTGACGCGCCTCGAGCCAGGCGCCCTCGTCGTCGCGGACAACGTGCTGTGGAGCGGGCGGGTGTCGGGCTCGCAGCGGTCAGCCGGGAGGGATGCCGAGACCGCCGCGCTCATCGCCTTCGACACGGCGGTCATGCGCGACCCGCGCTTTGCCGCCACGATCCTGCCGGTCGGCGACGGCCTGCTCATCGCGTCGTGGCGCGGCTGACCCCGGTGCCCTGCGACCGACGACGACGATGACGATCCACGTTCGCGTCCGACTCTTTGCGCTCCAGCGGGAGCTCGCGGGGACGCGCGAGGTGCCGCTCGACCTGCCCGAGCCGGCCTCGATCGAGGCGGCCTGGGACGCGCTGGTCGTCCGCCACCCGGTGTTGGCCGCTGGCCGGCCCTCTGTGCGTTTCGCGCGCAACGGCGCGTATGCCGATGCGGCGGAACCGCTGGCCGACGGGGACGAGGTCGCCATGATCCCGCCCGTGTCCGGTGGATCCGGGGCGCGCCTGCTCGAGTTGCGGGACGGTCCGTTCGGTGCCGGCATCCTGGCCGAGCTGGCCGACCGACTCGCGGATCCCGGGGACGGGGCCGTCGTCGGCTTCCTGGGAAGGACCCGGGCCACGCCCGGGACGCCCGCCCCGGGGCAGGAGGCGGAGGCCGCCCGACACGCGGGCCGACGCGTCGAATCGCTCGAGTACGAGGCGCACGAGGTGATGGCGCTCGACACGCTCGCCGCCATCGCCGATGAGATCGCCCATCGGTTCGGCGTGACGGGCGTGGCAATCGTCCACCGGACCGGCGAGGTGCCGCTGGGGGAGGCGTCCATCGCGGTCGTGGCCGTGGCGCCGCACCGCGATGCCGCATTCGCGGCTGCTCGCTACGCGATCGATGAAACGAAGGCCCGCGCGCCGATCTGGAAGGCCGAGCAATTCGCCGACGGGCACGTCTGGATCGGCCATCCGGCACGGACCGGCCCACTGGAGCCGGGTGCGGGCGGGGTCCCCCGTGACCCGACGGTCGGCGAGGGTGGGACGGGCGGGTGAGGATCGACGACACGGTCGATACTTGCGCCGGACCGACTCCCCGGGTCGAGCGATCGGGCGAGCCGGCCGCCCGGAGGTGCCCGTGACCCCGCCGCTCCCGCGAGCCCGCCCGCGCGACCTCGGCATCCGGATCGGGTCGATGCCGACCGGGCCGACCGACTCCATCGTCGACGTGCCGAACGTCCGGGTGGGGCACGCCACGGTCTGGCGCGACGAGCCGCCGCCGCCACTCGGCCGGGGCGTCGCCCGGACCGGCGTGACCGCCATCGTCCCGTTCGCGCTCGGCGACCTGTTCCGCAACCGCGTCCCGGCAGGTGCCGCGGTCCTCAACGGGGCGGGGGAGGCCATCGGCATCACGACGATCCAGGAGTGGGGCGTGCTCGAGACGCCCATCCTGTGGACGAGCTCGATGGCCATCGGGCGGGTCTACGATGCGGCGGTGGCCGCCCTCGTTGAGCTCGATGACACGGCCGGCATCGACGATGCGCTGATGCCCGCGGTGGGCGAGTGCGACGACGGCTGGCTGAACGCGTCGCGCCGCGTGCAGGTCGATGCCGCGGACGTGGATGCGGCGCTCGCCGATGCGGCCGGCCCTGAACGCGGGGCTGTGGCCGGCGGCGTGGTCGGGGCCGGGACCGGCATGGTCTGCTTCGAGATGAAGGGCGGCATCGGGACGGCGTCGCGCGTCGTCCGCCCCATCGATCGGCGGGCCGTGTCCGGCATCGACGACGCGGTGGCCGAACCGGGCGAGCTCGCCGCGTATACCGTGGGGGTCATGGTCCTCGCGAACTTCGGGCATCTCGCCCGGCTCACCGTCGATGGGGTGCGGGTGGGCGAGGCGCTCCTCGCCGACGGCTGGCCCGACGACGTTCCCCGCGACCGTGAACGTGGCAGCTGTGCCGTCGTGGTCGCCACCGATGCCCCGCTCGAGAGCGCGGCCCTCACGCGCCTGGCGCGTCGGGCGGGCATGGGGCTCGCACGGACCGGCTCGACCGCCGGCCACGGCTCTGGTGAGATCTTCCTCGCCTTCTCGACCGGCGCGCGCATCGCACGTGGTGGTGGTCAGCCGCTCCGGCGCCTCCAGGTCGTCGACGACGAGTACCTCGACCCGTTCTTCGGGGCCGTGGTCGAGGCGACCGAGGAAGCCGTCCTCGACGCCCTCTTCCGGGCGGACACCGTCGTCGGGCGCGACGGCAACGTCGCCCGAGGGCTACCGGTGGAGCGGACGCTGGCGCTGCTTGCCGCCGCGGGACGGTTGCCCGGATGAGCGACCCCTGGGGTCCGATCGATCCGCTCATCGAGCGAGCCGAGTCGCTGGCGACGACGATGGGCGCCCGCGCGCGCGCCTCGACATCGATCGGGCAGGAGCGGGCGATCCTTCGCCTGTTCGGCGTGACGGGCCTGGACCGCGGCGACCGACCGCTCGCCGGCGCGGCGGTCGATCGCTGGCTCCGCACCGACCCCCGAGGACTTGGCGCCGGCATCGCACTGCCCTTTGCGATGGCCCTGCGCGAATACGACATCGAGCCGCTGCAACTGGCCCTCGACGTGGCATCGGGGGCCGTGGATCTCGCGCTCGAGGCCGAACTGCTGACGCAGCCCGAACGGCGGTCCGTTGCAGAAGCCGAGGCCGGGCGTCTCGCCAGGGCGGCCATCGAGCGGATCGACGCGGACCGCACGGCAAGCCGGGAGATCCTCGACCTGCTCGGCGACACGCCACGGCCCTGGGTCGGCATCACCCTGACCGAACCCGACCTCGAAGGTGCGCTCGATGAGGTGGGAGAGCTCGTGGCGGCGGGCATCGACGTCCTCCGCATCGAGGTCCCCGTGGGTCGCGAGCTGGCGGATCGACTCCACGACACGGGCCAGGAGGTCCCGGTCTGGCGGCCGATGGACCGCCGGACCCGTCCGACGAACGCCGATCGGGTGGTCGAGTCCGCGCCGACCGGCAGTCAGCGGGCACTCGCCCAGCTCCGTCGTGTGGCCGATGGGCTTGCCGCCCAGCGTCGCGGCTACATCCGTCTGGCGACGACGGCGCCGGCCCTCTGGTCGCCGGAGGACGCGGTCGTCGCCGCATTCGAGCGCATCGACATCGTCGAATCGGACCCGATGACCGAGATCGTGACGGCCGGCATCGATCCCGACCGGGCCATGTCCGACCATGCGTTCGCCCATCGCCTGCACCGGCGCTCGGGAACCCTGCTCACGATCGGGGCGGGCTCCCTGGTCGTCGCGCCAGACCTTCGCGCCGGTATCCCGTCGGACCCGGCCACCCGGTCCGGCCGGGCCCTCGCGCTCCAGCTTCTGGCCGTCTCGCTTGCTCGTGCCGACGGCGTCTCGAACGCCCAGCTCGCCGTCCGCGCGCTGCCGAGTTGGATGATCGACGAACCGGCGCCCGGCGCCCGGGCCATCGCCGAGGTCGAGCTCCGCCGAGCGCTCTATCCGGAGCATCCGTTGTCCTTCAGCGAGCCGGACGCACCACCCGACCGGGCAGCCGCGTGGCCGCACATCCTGGCCGCGTGTCTCGTGCGTGCCGGTGACGTGGCGCTCGTGATGCGCCGGCCGGGCGGGACCAGGGCCGTCGCGCGCGACACCCGGGCTGCGGGTCGGATCGCGGCCGAGGTGGCCGGGGCTCGCGAGCGGGGCGCCCTGTCGGGGGTTGCGCTCGATCACGCCCGCGGCGCCGTTGGCGTCGCGCTCGCGACACTCGACCTGCTCGGCGACCGCGGCTGGCGGGCGCTCGCGGGCGATGCACTCGATGACAGCCCGTCTCGGGCGATCGGCGGTGACGCGGTCGCGGAGCGGACCGAGGGATTCGACCCGTTCGAGGCGCTGCTCGGGCGGATCGGCTGACACGGGGACCTCGGCTCGGCTAGCTCGCGCCCCCGGAGACGGCCGGGATGACGTGGACCGTGGCCGCCGATCCCACGGCCGTCGTCAGGTCGGCTGGCTGGCCATCGACGAAGACATTGATGTGCGGCCGCAGACGCGGCCCCGATTCCACCAGCCGGTCACGGAGTCCCGGGACGTCGCCGTCGAGCGCGGTCAGGATCTCACCGACGGTCGTGCCGGCCACCTCGTGCCGCCGCTCGACACCGGGAAAGAGCGCCAGGAGCGACCTCGGCAGCAGGACGGTGGTCATCGCCGCGCTCAGTCCCCGAGGACGACGGCCTCGACCGCCCAGATCTCGGGCAGGCTGTCCGTGATCTGGCGCCACGACTGGCCCCCATCGGCGCTCTGCCACAGCTGGCCGGTCTCGGTGCCGAAGGTGATGCCCACCGGTTCGAGCGTGTCGCGGGCCATCGCCTCGCGCAGGACGGTCAGGAACGCATCGCGCGGAGGCAGGCCCTCATCCGCCCGGATCCACGAAGCACCCCGATCATGGGTGCGCCACACCGCGGGCTTGCCGTCGGGGACGAAGCGGCCCTGGTCGGCGCCGTTGAGCGGGATGACCCAGACCGTGTTCGGGTCGCGAGGGTGGGCGACCATCGGGAACGCGAACTCCGACGGCAGCCCGTTGTCGGTGAGCTCGGTCCACGCGACGCCGCCATCGTCGGATCGATAGACCCCGCAGTGGTTCTGCTGGTAGAGCGTCTCCGGTTCTCCGGCGGCCATGACGAACTTGTGGACGCATTGCCCGGTGATCGGGTGCGGATCGGGCATGAAGCCGGCACGGACGCCGACGTTCCGTGGCTCCCAGGACGTCCCGCCGTCCCGCGTCTCGAACACGCCCACCGCCGAGATCCCGATCCAGGTGCGAGCGGAGTCGGTCGGGTGGGGGATGATCGTGTGGAGGATGAGCCCGCCGGCGCCCGGCTGCCAGGTCGGTCGGGTGGGGTGGTTGGTCAGGCCCTCGACATGCGTCCAGGTCTCGCCGCGGTCCGTGCTCCGGAAGAGCCCGGCGGGTTCGACGCCGGCCAGGAGCGCGCCATCCGGGGTCGCCGCCAGGCTCCAGACGGTCTTGATCGCCGGACCGTCATCGCCGTAGGTGAGACCGGCAGACGAATGCGTCCAGGTCGTACCCTCGTCCTCGCTTCGCCAGACCGCCGGCCCGAACCACGGGCTGCCACCGGCCGCGAGGATCGCGCCACTGCCCGGCTCCACGATGAGATCGTGGATGGGCCAGCCCTCGCACAACGGCCCACGGACGGACCAGTCGCGGCGATCGCCATCGCCCTCGAGGATGAAGGCGCCCTTCTTGGTGCCAACGAGCAGTCGTGTCCGCGTCATCGTCGCGCCTCCATCAGCCACCGGCCTTGAACGGATAGACCACCCAGGCGTCGGTCTCGACCGCGTGGACGTTCGGTCGACCGGGCACCTTCGAGCGTTCCGGCTTGTAATGCAGCACCGCGGTCGTCGGGATGCCGCCCGCCTGGATGACCCGCTGGGTCACCGCGTGGATCGTCGTGCCACTGTCCCAGACCTCGTCGACCACGAGGACACGCTGGCCGCGCAGCAGCGGATCGGCCGGGAACTGGAGGAACGTCGGGTGCGGGCCAGGCTTCCCCTCGTCGTCGTAGTACTCGACCGCGGCCACGAGGATGTTCCGGATCCGGAGATCGGTAGGCGAGCATCCCGGCGGGCACGAGCCCGCCCCGGGTGATCGCGAGCATGACGTCGAAGGGGGCGCCGGCGAGCTGCCGGGCGAGCCCGAGGACCAGCCGGTCAAGGTCCTCCCAGCTGACGATGTCGCGCTCCGGAGCAGCGGTCGAGGCCATGCCCGAAGGATACGGACTCCGCCGAGCGGCGACCACAGCCGTCATGGCCGTTCCACGACGCGGAAGTGATTTCCGTCACGATCGCGGAACGTGAACATCGGTGGGACAGATGGACCGAAGTCGAGGACGTCGGCGTCGACATCGAGGTCGGTCGCCCGAAGCGTTGCGTGGTCCGCGCCGGCGTCGCCCGTCGCGAAGCTGACCGTCACGGCGTTGGTCTCGCCTTCGCGGATCGGGACGAGGGCGATCGTGGTTTCCGCGCCCGGTGGTGCCACCTCGATCCATCGATCGCCGGGACGGAACTCAGCGTCCAGGCGGATCTCGAACCCCAGCGTGCCCGTGTAGAACTGGAGGGCCTCGGCCTGGTCGGTGACCGGGACGATCACGGTTCCCACCCGCGTGATCGCACAAAGGTGCCTGGGGTCACTCATGGCAACGCTCCTATCGATGCGGGTCCACCCACATAGACCGACCGGCGCGCGAGAACTCATCGGTCAGGGTTCGCGAAGGATGCGCGCCACGAGATCGTCGAGCTGGAAGGTGCCTGCACCGTCGGACTGCACCGTGCCATCGGCATCGATCGGCCACGTCTCGATGACACCGCGGGATCCGACGAGTCCGGGGTTCGCGAATCCCGACAACGCCAGCAGGAAGAACACGCTGCGCTCACCGGGGTGGAGCGCGATCGAGTCCTCGGGCGAGGCGATCGCACAGCCGACCGGTCCCCCGTACTCGACGACCAATTCCGCGTCCGCGGCGTCCCCACGAAGCATCCGCTCGATGTCGATCTCGATCCGATGTCCGACCCACCGGAGCAGGCCGTCGTCTGCGGTTGGCTCGTGTCCGTCGGGCGTGTCGAACAGCTGGGGCCCGGTCCCGGTCATCGTGCCGATCAGGATCTCGTCTGAGATCTCGAGGAGTGCCTTCAGGGTCCGCGGGCCCCGCGACGCGGCAGCCGATGGCTGACCTGTGGATGGTTCGTCGCATCCCCAGAGCGCCCCCTGGGTTGCCTGGATCCGAGTCGTCCCCGACGGCGTCGGCGGTCGGTCGAGCGCGACACAGCACGTGACCATCGCCACGAGTACCGATGCTGCAACCGCCCGAACCGTCTTCATCGCGATCATGGTGATCCCCCAGCCCGTCGGCCGGAGACGCGGCGCCTGCGGTCACTGTTCCGCTAGGGCCCGCCCAGTCTTGCCGACCGGATCGCTTCGAGGGTGAGTGGATCGTCCAGCGTGGAGATGTCGCCCGGATCCAGGCCCATCCACGCAGCCCGAGCGACGCGGCGCATGACCTTGCCGGAGCGGGTCTTGGGCAGTGCCCCGACGACCGCCACGATCTCCGGCTTGAGCGGCTTTCCCAGCTGGGCGGCGACGGTCCGCGCGACCAAGGCGCGCAGCTCCGCATCGTCGGTCTCGCCCGGGCGGAGCACGCACAGCACGACGATCACCTCGCCCTTGATCTCGTGCGGGACGCCGATGGCGGCAGCCTCCAGCACCGCGGGATGCGACACGGCCGCGCTCTCCACTTCGGCCGGACCGACCCGTTTGCCGGCGACCTTGAGCGTGTCGTCGGAGCGCCCGTGGATGTACCAGAAGCCGTCGGCTTCGATGCTCGCCCAGTCGCCGTGGAGCCACATCCCGGGGATCCGCGACCAGTACGTCTCCTCGTAGCGCTCCGGGTCCTGCCAGAAGCCGCGGGTCATGCCCGGCATCGGGGCGCGGATGACGAGCTCGCCGACGTCGCCGCCACGGACCGGACCGGATTCGTCCACGACATCCGCCGCGGTCCCGACGCAGGGACCGGAGAACGATGTCGGCTTGATCGGGCCCACGACGTTGCCGCTCACGATCCCGCCCGACACCTCTGTCCCACCCGAGTAGTTGATGATCGGGCAGCGACCCTCGCCGACCTCGCGGAAGTACCACCACCACGGATCCGGGTTCCACGGCTCCCCGGTCGAGCCGAGGACCCGGAGCGACGAGCGGTCATGAGTGCGGACCGGGTCCTCGCCGTGCGCCATCAGCGAGCGGATGACCGTCGGCGAGAGGCCCAGGTGCGTGACCCGGTGACGCTCGACGAGCGACCACAGCCGATCCGGGCCGGGGAAGTCCGGCGCGCCCTCGTAGAGGACGAGCCGCGCGCCGAGCATCATCGATCCCGAGATCGCCCAGGGACCCATCATCCAGCCGAGGTCGGTGAACCAGAACAGCGTGTCGCCCTGGCCGAGGTCGAACTGGTGGGCGAGATCCTGGGCCGCCTTGATCGGGAACCCGCCGTGCACATGGACTGCACCCTTGGGCCGCCCGGTCGTGCCCGAGGTGTAGATGAGCAGGTACGGCGTCTCCGGATCCACCTCGTCGCCGCCGACGGTGGTGTCATCATCGCCGGGCACCCGGGAGTCCCACCAGAAGTCGCGGCCATGGGTCCACGGCGTCTCGAGCGCCTCGCCCGCGCGTCGGACGACGATGACGCGACCGACCGATGGGGCGGCCGCCACCGCCTGGTCGGCGACCGACTTGAGGGGGACCCACGCCCCGCGACGAAGGTAACCGTCCGCCGTGATGAGGACCGACGCCTCGCAGTCGGCGAGTCGGGTCGCGATCGCCGGGGCGCCGTACCCGCTGAAGATCGGCGTGTAGATCGCCCCCAACCGGCCGAGTGCGAGCACCGAGACCACGGTCTCGACCACCATCGGCAACAGGATCCCGACCCGATCGCCGCGCCCGATCCCGTGCGCGGACAGCCGTCGCGCCGCGGTCTCGACGGCCTCCGCCAGCTCGGCGTTCGTCAGGCGTCGAACAGCGCCGTCCTCGCCCTCCCACACGAGCGCCTCGCCTTCGGGATCGCGCGATGCCCGCGGTTCGACGGCCGCCCGCGCATAGTCGAACGTGCCGCCGGTCCACCAGCGGGCCCACGCCGGCCCGCCCGACAGGTCGAGGACCTGCGTCGGTCGCCGGCCCCAGGCGATGCCGATGTCGTCGGCGGCCGCGCCCCAGAACCAGCCGGGATCGGCGACCGCCCGAGCCTGGAGCGCGTCCAGGGTCGGCTCGCCGGTCGACCGCAGGAAGCGCGCCAGACGGGATGCCTCCGCCGCGTCCGGAGTCGGACGCCACGCGACGCCGTCCCCGTCGCGCCCGAAGATCGGCCAGTCCGACCGCCGCTGACCGGTCACGTCCGGACGTGGTCCTCCCAGCGGTGAGCGGGTTCATATCCGAGGAGCTCACGCGCATGGTCGATGGAGAGGAGCGTCTCGCGACCCGGGACCGCCCGCCGCAGCGGGACGGTCGGGAAGACCTCGGCCATCAGGTCGGCGCTGGGTCGGGTCATGACCGTGTCCGCGGCCGCCACGATGGCGATCTGCGAACCCTCGATGTCGGCCTCCAGGGCCAGGCGGGCGGCGGTCGCCACGTCCCGCGCGTCGACATATCCCCACAGGTTCCACTTCCGCAGCCGCGCGTCATCCCAATACGTGGGGAAGATCGCGTAGTCCTCCACGTCCATGATGTTCGAGATCCGGAGGCCCACGAAGCCGATGCCGGTCCGCCGTGCGAACTGGGTGGCCATCGTCTCGCCCACGAGCTTGGAGAGCGAGTAGGAGGACTCGGGTCGTGGCTCGATGGTCTCATCGATCGGCGCGAAGGCCGGCGGTGCGTCGAACGGCAGGCCCAGGACGGTCTCGCTCGACGCCCACACGACCCGTCGCATCCGATGGGCTTCGGCCGCGGCGAAGACGTTGTAGGTCGACATGGCATTGATTCGGAACGTCTCGCCATCGGGACGAAGGCCGGGCGCCGGGATCGCCGCGAAGTGGACGACGGCCTCGGCGCCGGAGAGCGCCTCCAGGGCCTGGCCGATGTCGGTCAGGTCGGCGACCATCGTGAGCCCGAAGTCGCTGCCGTCGTGGCGAGCGTCGACGTTGAGGACGTCGTGGCCGTGCTCGCGCAGGTCGCGCACGACGTGCCTGCCGCCCTTGCCGCTGCCACCGGTGACGACGATGCGCATCCGCACCTCCTTCGCCGAAGTATGGCGCGCCCGATGCGTCGGCCGTGAGCCGCGGGTCGGAACCCGCAGCGCTGGCACGTCGTCGACTCCCGCGGGGCGAGACCCCCGCGCCGACCGGCGGCTCGCGCAGCGGTAGCCCAGGGGCCAGCCCCGTTGCGTGCTCGCATCGATGCCGGTGCCGGCACGCGCCACGCGTGCCCGATTCTCATGACCCTTGAAGATTCGGGGACGAGACTCATGACAACGGGCCCGGCACGGCCCGCATTCCGCCTACTCCGAAACCATCAACGGAGGTTCGAATGACCGAGCCAGAACACGTCGAATTCCACGAGCGCATCTCGCGCCCGATCCTTCCGGGCATGCTTGCGCGCGGCGGGATCGTGCTTGGCGCCGCGCTCCTGTTCGCCGTGGGGATCGTCGCGGTCATGGGCGCTTCACCGTCCCCGGCCACGCCTGGCACCGGTGCGACGCCCGCGCCGGCCGCGACCGGCGCCCCGGGGACCGCTCCCAAGGACGGCGATCACGGCCCGCGCGGCTTCGGTGGCCCCGCCTTCGGCTTCGGTGGCTTCGGCTTCGGTCGCGGCGACTTCGGGTTCGGCGGCATCACGATCACCGCGATCAACGGCTCGAACCTGTCACTCAAGACCCAGGACGGCTGGACCCGCACGATCGCCGTCACCGCCGACACCGCGATCACGCGAGCCGGAAAGAGCATCGCCGCGGGCGATCTCAAGGTCGGCGACGAGATCGGCCTCCGCCAGGATCGCCAGACCGATGGCAGCTACACGATCAGCGCCATCAACGTCGTCCTGCCCAGCATCACCGGCACAGTGACGAAGATCGACGGCTCCACCATCACGGTCCAACGGCGTGACGGCACGACCGCGACCATCCACGTCAGCGGCAACACGACGTACAAGATCGCCGGCGTTGACACCCCGGCCCTCTCTGACATCAAGGTCAACGACATCGTCATCGCCACGGGCACGCAGCGGGCAGACAGCTCGCTCGATGCCGAGGCCCTGGTTGCCGGAGGTCCCGGGCGAGGCGACTGGTTCGGTGGCCGCGGCTTCCCGCACCCCGACAAGGTTCCGAACGCTTCAGCGGCACCATCCACGACGCCGGGCTGACCGACGTCGCCAGACGAACGCCGACGCGGCGGTCCGCACGGGCCGTCGCGTCGTCCTGATTCTCACGCCCTTCTCATCCGTCGGGGCTTTCATGGGGACTGTGGCCGACACGCGACCACACCTGTACGACCGGAGACCCCGCGATGTCTGAGATGACCGCCGCCCCCTTCGACCCCTCCGCGCTCAGCGAACCGAGGCAGCCCCGCCGGAGAGGATCCGTCCTTGTGGCGGCCGTGCTGGCTGCCACGCTGGCGTCCGGGTCCACGGCCGTCATCGTCGTCGGCCTCACCGGCGGGCAGGCACCCGCGGCGTCACCGGCCGCCACGCCCGATGCTGTCGTGACCGGGGTCACCAACGACATCGGGACCACCGACCTGACCGCGGTCGTCGCGGCCGCGACCCCGTCGGTGGTGACTATCACCTCCGAGACGCAGGCTCGGCGCGGCTTCTCGCCGTACGCCGTGCCGGCCACCGGCGTCGGGTCCGGGATCGTCCTGACGGCCGACGGCTACATCCTGACCAACGCGCACGTGGTCGCCGACAGCTCGTCGCTGACCGTCGAGCTCGAGGACGGCAGCCAGTACACGGCGACCGTCGTGGATTCGTCCACCAAGGCGGACCTCGCGCTCATCAAGATCGAGGCCACGGGTCTGACGCCGGCACGGATCGGCGACTCGACGAAGCTCCAGGTCGGGCAGACCGCGATCGCCATCGGGAGCCCCCTCGGGACCTACACGGAGACGGTCACCAAAGGCATCGTGTCGGCCACCGACCGGACGATCACCGTGACCGATGAGACGACCGGACGGCCCTCGACGCTGACCGGGCTCATCCAGACGGATGCCGCGATCAACCCCGGCAACAGCGGCGGCCCGCTTCTCGACGCGAGCGGTGCGGTCATCGGCATCAACAGCGCGGTGTCCACGAACGCGCAGGGTCTCGGTTTCGCGATCCCGATCGACGCGGCGGCCTCGTTCATCAAGCAGGCCACGGGCGCGGCGGTCAGTTGAGCTGGCTGGAGCGCAGACTCTCTCGATGACGAGCCCATCGCGGCTTTCGGCCAGGACCGGGCCCGTCGCGGCCAAGGACCACCCGTGGCGGATCCGCGGATCCGATGTCGTGGTCGTCCTCGTGGCCCAGGCCGCGCTCATCGGCCTGATGTGGGTTCGCCATGGCGGTCTCGACCAGCTGGGTAACGGGCCGACCGGCATCATGACCGCGATCGGCCAGGTGACCGCGTTATACGGCACGTACCTCGCCCTGATCCAGCTCGTGCTGATGTCGCGCAGCCCGTGGCTCGATGAGACGTTCGGGATGGACGGCCTCGCCTTCGCCCACCGCTGGCTCGGCTTCGCGACCGTCTGGCTCCTGCTGGCGCATGCGCTCGCGAGCACGATCGGATATGCCTTCGGCGACGGGATCGGCGTGCTTGACGAGTTCTGGGCGCTCATCACGACCTATCCGTACGTCCTGATGGCGACGGTCAGTGCCGGGTTGTTCGCGCTCGTCGCGGTCACGTCGCTCCGCGCCGCGCGACGCCGACTCTCCTACGAGACCTGGCACGGCCTCCACCTCTACGCGTACCTCGCGATCGTGCTGGGGTTTCTGCACCAGCTCTTCGTCGGCTCCGACTTCATGAACGACCCGGTGGCGGCCACCTACTGGGTCGTCCTGACCGGCGCCGCGGCCCTGATGGTGGTCGTCTTCCGGGTGGGCCAGCCGCTGTGGACCTCCTACCGCCTTCGTCTTCGCGTCGCCAACGTCGTTGAAGAGGGCCCGGGCGTGGTCAGCATCTACCTGACCGGTCAAGGCCTGGATCGGCTCAAGGTCCGTGCCGGCCAGTACTTCCTGTGGCGCTTCCTCACGCCCGACGGCTGGTGGCGCGCCCAGCCGTACAGCATCTCCGCCGCCCCGAACAGCGAGTGGCTGCGGATCACCGTCAAGGATCTCGGCGACGGCTCACGCGACCTGCAGGACATCCCGATCGGGACCCGGGTCATCGTCGAAGGGCCGTACGGCATCCTGACCGACGCCCGGCGCACCAAGCCGGGCGTGGCGCTGATCGCCGGCGGGATCGGGATCACGCCGCTTCGCGCGCTCATCGAAGGCCTGCCCGCCGCGCCGGGCCAGCTCACGCTGCTCTACCGGGCGAGCCGACCCGCCGACCTGCTCTTCGTCGACGAGCTCGAGCTGCTGGCCCGACAGCGTCGGATCTCGATCCATTATCTCGTCGGGCGGCGCGGGACGCCGGACATGCCCCGCGACCCGCTCGATGCGCGCGGGCTGATCACGCTCGTCCCGGACCTGCTCGACCGCGATGTCTACGTCTGCGCCCCGGCCCCGATGATGCGATCGGTCGAGACGGCGCTGCAGGTGCTCGGCGTCCCGCGCCGGCAGATCCATGCCGAACGTTTCGCCTACTAGTCCCAGGAGCCGACGGTGATCCACATCCCGCGACGCCTCGCCACGGCCGTAGCCGCGACCGCGGTCGTCACCGTCCTGCTGTTCAGCTTCAAGACGCCGGCCGAGCTGGTCGGGGGCTCGGACGGGTCATCGATCGCGGTCGTCGACCGTGGCACGGGCCCGGCCGCATCACCCGCGCCGGGTACGACCAGCGGCGGGGGTGGCACGGCGGCGACGCCGGCGCCCGGCGATACGACCACCGGTGGCGGTGGCACGGCCGGCCAGACCGAGTTCACCGGCCCGACGGTCTCGACCCGGTTCGGGCCTGTCCAGGTCAAGATCGAGATCAGCGGCAGCAAGATCTCCGACATCGTGGCCATCCAGCTGCCGACCCATGGTCGCTCTGGGCGCATCTCGAGCTTCGCCGAGCCGGTGCTCCACGACGAAGCCCTCACCGCGCAGAGCGCATCGATCGACGGCGTCTCGGGCGCGACGTACACGAGCAGCGCCTACGCGCAGAGCCTGCAGGCCGCCCTGGACCAGGCCGGGATGTGACGCCATGGTCACCCGCGTCGAGCACGTGATGGGGACCACGGTGAGCTTGGACCTGCGCGGCTCGGCAACGTCGCCGGCCGTCGTCGATGCCGTGTTCGCCCACCTGCGTGAGGTCGACGCGCGGTTCAGCAGGTACCGGCCCGACAGCGAGATCAGCCGCCTCGCGCGCGGCGAGCTCGCCGAGGCCGAGATGAGCGCCGCCGTCCGGCACGTGCTCGCGGTCTGCGACCACCTGGCGTCGGACAGCGACGGCGCCTTCGATGCGCGACGCGCCGGTCCGGGTGGCGAGCTCAACCCGTCGGGGTACGTCAAGGGCTGGGCGGTCGAGGAGGCGGCCTGGCTCCTCGATGCGGCGGGTGCCCGCGACTATCTCCTCAACGCCGGCGGCGACGTGATCGCCCGGGGCGAGGCGTCGCCCGGCGCGCCGTGGCGCATCGGCATCCGCCATCCCCGCGAGATCGACCGGCTCGCGGCGGTCCTCGAACTGCGCGACCGGGCCGTCGCCACATCCGGTACGTACGAGCGGGGCGAGCACATCCTCGATCCGCGGAGCGGGCGGCCCGCCCGCGGGCTGAGGAGCCTGACGGTCGTCGGCCCGCGTCTCGGGTTCGTCGACGCCTACGCGACCGCGGCCTTCGTCATGGGCCGGTCCGGCCTCGGTTGGGTCGCGAGCCACGCGGACCACGAGGCCCTGGCCATCACCGACGACGACCGCGTCGCCTGGACCGACGGGCTCGGGCCCTACCTGGTCTCGACGACGGGTGAGGTCGTCGCCCTGGCCTGACTGCCGTCCGGCGGCAGGTGGACGAGGAAGGTGGCCCCCCCGGCCGACCGGTTGGCGACGGCGATCCGACCGCCGTGGCGATCGACGATCCATTTCGCGATCGCCAGGCCAAGACCCGTGCCGCCGCCGGGAGCGCTCGCCGACCGATAGAAGCGTTCGAAGACGTGGGGCAGGTCCTCCGGCCGGATACCCGGACCCTGGTCCTCCACGCCGAGCGTCGCGCGGGTGCCATCGGACCGGACGGCGACGGTCACGAGGCCACCCGGTGGGCTGTGGCGGATCGCGTTGTCGACGAGGATCATGACCAGCTGGCGCAGACGCGCCTGATCGCCCGTGACGACCGCCGGCTGCGGGTCCACCTCGATGGTCACCCCCGCCTCCGAGGCGGGTTTGACGAGCGCGGCTGCCCCGTCGGCCGCGACGTCGCCGAGGTCCACCGGGAGCCGCTCGAGGGCGATGGCGCCCGAGTCCGAGCGGGCAAGGAGCAACAGGTCCTCGACCATCGCCGTCATGTGCCGGACCTCGGCGTCGATGTCCTCGAGCGCCGAACCGACCGAGGCGACCGGCTCGTCCCGGTGCCGTTCCAGGTAGTCGATGCTGCTCCGGATGACGGTCAGTGGCGTCCGCAGCTCGTGGCTCGCGTCCGCGGCGAAGTCCCGCTGCCGGCGCAGGGCGGTGCGCTGGTTGCCGAGCGAGACGCGGATGGGGACGAGCGCGCGCCGCGCGTAGAGGAACCCGAAGCCGAAGGCCACGAGGACCACGACGAGTCCGCCGACGAGCAGCACGGTGAGCATCGCGCTCAGCGTCCGTTGCTCGGGGGTCCGATCCTGGACCACCTGGATCGTGTACATGCCGCCGTGACGCCCCTCCGCGGTCTGGGTCAGGATGCGCACGGGCGTGCCGCTGATCTCGGTGGTCCGGACGTCCCGGCCACCGGTCGCGGCGGCGGCCACGGCCGCCTGCACGGGCAGGCCCGGTGGCATCCGCGTGTCCGCGCCGATCGGGTGGCCGTCCGGCGCGAGGATCAACGAGAACGTCCCGGATCCGGGGCCGCCGAAACTGAACCCGTACGGGGTGGAATCGCTGTCCGCATCTGGCGGCTGGCCGGTGATGATGGCCATCCGAGCATCCAGCTGGGCCATCCCCGAACGCTCGAGCGAGCCCGCGACCGCAACGTAGAGCGCGACCCCGAGGACGAGCAGGACGACAAGCGTCGTCAGCCCGCTCCACAGGACCAGGTTGCGACGAACGCCGCGGACCAGCCTCGCGTCGGCGGCGTCGGCGGCGCGTTCCTGGTCCGTCACCTCCCCGGGCATGACGACCTGGTCAGCCATCGGCCATGCGGTAGCCGACGCCGCGGACGGTCTCGATCAGCCGCCCGGCGGCGCCGAGCTTGTCGCGCAGGTAGTGGATGTAGGCGTCCACCGCGTTGGGGGTCACGGCCACGCTGAACGGCCAGGCCTGGTCGAGCAGTTGGTCGCGCGACAGCGTCTGGCCCGGGTGACGGAGGAAGCATTCGAGCAGCGAGAACTCGCGCGGGCTCAGGTCGATCCGCTCCCCGTCGAGCGTGACCCGGCGTGAGGTCTCGTCGAGCATGATCGGGCCGACCACGAGCCTTGGTACCGGCCGGACGGCGCCACTGCCGCGCCGGCCCAGGGCCCGCAGGCGCGCGGCCAGCTCCTCGTACGCGAACGGCTTGACGAGATAGTCGTCCGCCCCCGCGTCGAGGCCGCCGACCCGGTCCCCGACCGTGTCACGTGCGGTCAGCATGAGGATCGCAACGTCCGACCCAGCCGCCCGCACGCGGCGCGCGACCTCCAGGCCGGAGATGCCGGGCAGCCCGACGTCGAGGATGATCGCCTCGACCCCTGCCGCCGCGGTCGCGATCTCGAGACCGGACTCGCCGTCGGTCGCGAGCTCGACGACGTGGCGGTCCTCCTCGAGAAGGCGCCGGAGGAGTCGACTCAGGCGCGGATCGTCCTCGATGACGAGCAGGTGCATGGCCGTCAGCCTACCCGTTCGGTCACGGGACGACCGTGACGTCGGATGCCGTCCCGGTGGGACCGGCGGCCGTGCCGTTACCGCCCTGATTGCCGTTGCCCTGGCCGCGCCCCGCGAGGTCGAGCCGGACGGAGACCTTGCTTCCCGTCGTGACATCCGAGGCGCTCCCGGCGGCCTGCTGGTGGTATTGGGTGTCCGAGCCGAGCGAGACCTCGACGGTCCGGCCGTTCGCGGTCGCGATGGTCAGGGTGTCGCCGGTGACCGACTGGACCGTGCCCTCGACCGTGAGCCCGCCGGCCCCGAGGAAGCCCGCACCGTTGCCGTTGCGACCCAGTCCGCCCGACCCGGTCGGATTGAAGCTGCCGCCAGGGAAAGCGCCGCCGTTGCGGAATCCGGCGGCCGGGGCGGTCGGGGCCGTGCTGCGCCCGACGGCGAACGCGACGCCACCGATGGCGACCGCGGCGGCGACGCCAAGGAGGAGGTTGAGCCATCGACCGGACGAGGAGCGACGTGGAGTCGAGATCGTCGGTCGCACGGGGTCGAGCGACGGCTGGGGCGGGGTCGCGGGCGCGGTCGCGGGCAGCATCGGCTCGGCCGGTGCGGACCAGGTGACCGGTTGCGGCGTGGGCTGGGTGGGATCGTCGGACACGGGGTTCTCCTTCGTCATTCGTAACGGAGCGCGCTGATGGGGTCGAGGCGTGCGGCCTGCCGAGCCGGCCAGACGCCGAACACGATCCCGACCGCGAGACTGAACATGACGGCGGCCGCGACGGTCGCCGGGTTGAACGAGAAGCCCCAACCGGCCAGCTGGCCGATGAGGGCGGAGACACCCAGCCCGACGGCGATGCCGATGAGGCCGCCCAGCAGGGACAACGTCAGCGCCTCGACGAGGAACTGGGCGAGGATGTCGCGGCCACGGGCGCCGATCGCCTTTCGGATGCCGATCTCGCGCGTCCGCTCGCGAACGGACACGAGCATGATGTTCATGATCCCGATCCCGCCGACGACCAGCGAGATCGAGGCGATCCCGCCGAGCAGCAGGGTCAACGTCTCGCTGATCGACGAGGCGGCCGCGAGGAGCTGGGTCTGGTCGAAGACGTTGAAGTCGGCGCTATCGGTCGCCGCCAGCTGATGGCGGTCGCGCAGCAGCGACGTGAGCTCGGCGGTCGTCGCGGTCATCTGGTCGGCCTGCGCGACGCTGACGCCGATCGTCCTGACGGTGTCGCCGCCGACGAAGTACTTCTGCACGGCTCCGACCGGGACCACGACCTGGTCGTCGGGATCCTGGAACCCGCTGCCGCCCTTCGGCTGGAGGATGCCGATGACCCGGAACGGGATCCCGGCGATGGAGATCTCCGACCCGACGTCGGAGGCGCCGAGCCCCAGGTCGGTCGCCGTGGACGCGCCCAGGACCGCCACGCGAAGTTCGTGATCCACGCTGACGTCGGTCAGGAAGGCGCCCTGCCAGACCTCGAACGCGCGGACCGTGGGGTAGGCCGAGGTGGTCCCCACGATCGTCGTCGTCGTGCTCTTGATCCCGGCCTTCACGAGCAGGCTCGTCGTCACCTCCGGGGCCACGCCGGCGACCGAGGCGAGCTTGCCGATCGCGGCCGAATCCTCCAGCGTCAGCGTCCCTCTCGACGCTCCGCCGCCGGTCGGGCTGACGGTCAGCAGGTTCGTCCCGAGGCTCGAGAGGCGGTTCGTGATATTCGAAGTGGTGCCCTGGCCGACGCCAACGAGGGCGACGACCGAGGCGACGCCGATGATGACCCCGAGCATCGTGAGGGCGGCCCGGAGACGGCTCGTGCGGAGGCGCGAGAGCGCCAGTCGAAGCAGCTCGAAGAGGCTCATGACACGACCCGCCCGTCACGCAGGTGGATCTGGCGCGTGGCGGCTTCGGCGACGTCGGCATCGTGGGTGATGAGGACGATCGTCCGGCCCGCGTCGTTCAGCTCGTGGAGCAATGCCATGACCTCGGCGCCCGAGTGGCTGTCGAGGTTGCCGGTGGGCTCGTCGGCGAGGATCAGGGCGGGTTCGGTCACGATGGCGCGAGCGACCGCCACGCGCTGCTGCTGGCCGCCGGAGAGCTCGGTCGGCTCATGGTGGAGCCGGTCACCGAGACCCAGGCGCTCGAGAGCCGCCTTGGCGCGTGCCTCGCGCTTCGAGCGCGAGACGCCCTGGTAGAGCAGCGGGGTCGCGACGTTGTCGAGGGCGCTGGTCCGCGGCAGCAGGTTGTAGGACTGGAAGACGAAGCCGATCGTCCGGCTGCGCACGGCGGCCAGGTCGTCGTCATCGAGATCGTCGACGGGCGTGCCGTCGAGTCGGTAGTGCCCCGACGTCGGGCGGTCGAGGCAGCCGAGGATGTTCATCATCGTGCTCTTGCCCGAGCCCGACGGCCCGACGATCGCGAGGAACTCCCCGGCGTGCACCTGGAGGCTCACGTCCGCAAGGGCCGGCACCTCCATGTGACCCATCTGGTAGGTCCGGCTGACGCGATCGAGGTCGATGATCGACTCGCTCATCGATCAGCCACCGTTCCCGCGGTTGCCGTTGCCGCCGTTGCCTCGGAAATTGCCTCCGCCCGGGAGGGCCACGCCGCCACCGAAGCCACCGGTCGTGTTCGTCACGGTCTGGGCGGCGCTCGTCCCGGTCACCACCGCCTGGCCTTCGGTCAGGCCGTTGGTGATCTCGGCCGTGGTGCTCGTGATGAGCCCGACCCCGACAGCCTGCGTCTGCGTCTGCCCGTCGGCTCCGAGGAGCAGGACACTGTAGTTTCCGTTCGTCCCTCGGAGCGCTTCGGCCGGCACGGTCAGCACGTTCGTCGCGCTCTGGATCGTGATCGTGACATCGGCACTCATGCCTGCCCGGGCCGTCGCGGGCGCATTGGTCAGCGTGATCGTGACCGGGAAGCTGACGACGCCCGAGGTGCTGTCACCGCTCGCGACCGGGGAGATCGCCGACACCGTGCCGGTCACGTCCGCGTCGATCGCGGAGAGCGCGACCGCGGCTGTCTGCCCGACCTTGATGTCGGCGAGGTCGCTCTCGACGACGTCGGTCGTGATCTGGAGCGCCGTCGAGTCCACGACGATGGCCGCGCCCGACGGGGCGTCGAAGCCCGCGGTCACGTTGACCTCGGTCACGACCCCGGCGATCGGGGCCCTGAGCGTTGCGGCCGCCATCTCTGTCCTGATCGCGTCCCGGTCCTGTGTCGCCTGCGAGACCTGCGACTCGGCGCTGTAGAGACCGATCTTCGCCTGGCGGATCGTGGCCGTGACGTTGGCGGTCTCGGCATCCGACAGGGCGGTCTTCGCGGCGCGGAGGCTCACCTGCGCGGACTTGAGCGAGTTGTTGGCGTTGGCCAGGTTCCGCTTGAGGTCGGTCGTGTCGCCCGTCGCGAGGACGTCGCCCTTCGCCACCGTGTCGCCGACCTTGACCTTGACCTCCTTCACCGGCCAGGTCGTCGTCGAGTTGGGCGCCGTGGCCGTGGCGGTGATGAGGTACGGGTCGCCCCCGAAGACCAGGCCGTAACTCGATTGCGCCTCGAGCGCCCCGGTCGCGGCCACGTCGACCGTCACGTCGCCGGTCGTGGCGGCGCTGGTCAGGTACTTCGTCGTGCTTGCCGCGCTGGTCGAGAGCCCGCCCATCGCGAACACGGCCGCGCCGACGCCGACGGCGCCCAGAACGACGACCGCGAGGATCTTGAGCTTCATCGGGCTCCCTTCCGTCGTGATGCACTGAGGCGACGTCCGTGCGGGTGTCGCGACGTTCGATTCCACCACCCGTGTCTGAGATGGACATGAGAAGGGGGGTCCCGTCCGGGCTGGTGCCCGGCCGGAGGGACCATGGACCCCCGGCCCACGGGACGGAGAGCCCGCGCGATCGGCCCGACCGCTAGCATCGACGGAGATGGAGCCGCCCGAACCCACTGCCGAGCCCGGCGACGCCCACGCTCCCGAGGCGCACCGCCGCCGTCCGCGGCGCGTCGTCGCCGGCATCGAGCAGCTCCCCTGGCGCCGGCTGACGAACCCGTTCCGACCGGTCGAGATCCTGTCCGAGGACCAGGTCGAGACCATACACCGGGCCTCGCTCCGGATCCTCGCCGAGATCGGCTTCGAGGCCCTTAGCGACCGCGTGCTCGATGCCTTTGCGGGCGCGGGCGCCAAGGTCGATCGCCTCACCCGCAACATCCGCCTCGACCCCGCTCAGGTCGAGGAGCTCATCTCGACTGCGCCGACCGAGTTCACGCTGTACGCCCGCAACCCGGAGCGGAACGTCGTCTTCGGCCCGGGCCACCTCGTGTTCTGCGCGGTCGGCGGGCCGGCGTTCGTGACCGATATCGACCGCGGCCGGCGCGCCGGGAACTTCGCCGACTTCGTCGACTACGTCCGGGTCATCGGGGCACTGGACATCCTGCACCAGGAAGGCGGCGGCCCGCTCGAACCGACCGACCTGCCGGTCGCGACGCGCCACCTCGACATGTACGCGACGTTCGCGCGCGAGCTCGACAAGACGTGGCAGTGCCTCGGGTTCGGCGCGACGCCGGTCCACGACGCCATGGCCATCGCCGCGCTCATCCGCGGCATCGACCACGACGACCTCCGCCGCGAGCCCAGCTGCATGACGATCATCAACACCAACTCGCCCCTCCGCCTCGACGGCCCGATGGGCGACGGCCTCATCGAGATGGCGAAACACGGTCAGCCCGTGGTGGCCACGCCGTTCACGCTCGCGGGGGCGATGAGCCCGGTCTCACTCGCGGGCGCCATCGCGCAGCAGAACGCCGAGGTGCTGTTCCTCGTCGCTCTCAGCCAGATCGTGAACCCGGGCGCGCCGATGCTCTACGGCGCGTTCACCTCGAACGTCGACATGCGGACGGGCTCGCCGGCCTTCGGGACCCCCGAATCGGTGAAGTGCCAGTTCGCCAGCGGCCAGATGGCCCGCCGCTACGGGCTGCCCTGGCGCTCCTCGAACGCCACCGCGTCGAACGTCGTCGACGCCCAGGCCGCCTACGAGGCCGAGATGGCCGTGTGGGGCGCCGTCATGGGCGGCGTCAACCTGCTCTACCAGGGTGCGGGCTGGCTCGAGGGAGGCCTGACCGCGTCGTTCGAGAAGCTCATCCTCGACGCGGAGATCCTCCAGATGATCTCGGAGGTGCTCCAGCCACTCCCCGTCGACGAGGGAAGCCTCGGCTTCGACGCGATCGCCGAGGTCGGCCCCGGCGGGCACTTCTTCGGCACGGCGCATACGCTCGAACAATTCGAGCACGCCTTCTACCGGCCCATGATCTCCGACTGGCGCAACTTCGAGACCTGGCAGGCGGACGGCTCACGCACCGCCACCGAGCGGGCGAACACCGTCTGGAAGCGGCTCCTCGCCGATGCCGTGCCGCCCGCCCTCGACCCACCCGTCGCCGAAGCACTCGATGCCTTCGTCGCCCGCCGCAAGCGCGAGATCGAGAGCCAATGACCCTGTCAGGTTCGCAAGCATCACGACCGTCGAGAAGGGCTCTTCGAGACGCTCCGGTTGGATACCTCTGCGACGGCCACCGCTCCAGCGAAGCAGATCCGCGCGCTCGAGGGGCTGCTGCCTGTGGAGCTTGAGGTGGTAGGCGTCGAGGATCCGGTCGACATCGTCGACGACTGGGTCTGGTCAGCACTCCACGTAGTTGTAAGATAGTGGACTGGAGGTTCGGGAAGCGCGGCCCAAAGGCGGGTTGAGCGTTCGCGTTTCGATGTGGCGAAGTCGCAAGTGGGCCCGCCTTGGGAGCGGGTCTCTGCAGTTTGGCCAGCCACGGCTACTACCAGCTCACATTGAACAAGTTCGCATCTGATGTGGGTGGGTCGTATTTCGATCTGGTCCGCGGGGACCTGACGATTCGCAACTTGGACATATGCGTCGGCGGCTCGGCGGGCAACGGCGGGTCGTTTGTGCTGGCGGCGAACATCGAGAGCTCGGCCGGGTTTGCGACGCAGCTCGGATACGGGCAAGAAGCCGGCAGCGGCTCCCTCTTCTTCTTCTATGCTCGTGGCAACCCTCCGGATGAGATCAAGTGGTCCACCACGTACCTTCCAGTTGTCGGGGATCGGTACCGCTTCTCGATCACCCGCGTCAGTGGCGATGGTGGACTGCCAGACACCGTGTTCAAGATCCAAAATCTTGACGCGGGAGGGTCCTCTTCCAAAGTCTTCAGCGGGTGGCCTTCTGGTTTGAACCATGCGTGGTGGGGTGCGGAGACCCACGACAGTTTCTCCGCCCACGGTGTCCCCGCAGGTCAGGCGAACCAGAACGTCGCATACATGGGTTACAGCCCGAACAACTCCAGCACCATTTCCTATCGGAGCGGGCTTACTTGCTCGGATGTGTTCAAGAACTTCGTGTGGGACGGGAGTTCCGATCACACGGGCTGCAATGGATTCCGCCACGGACACGTTGGCAATTGGGTCTACGGTGGCGACAAGCTAGCCGTCGAGAGTCACTGATATGGCAGAACGTCGACCAGCGCGCCCAGGTGGACTGAAGAGGTGGGGGATGAGGCGACGGAGCGCTCTCGTGGTCGCGGGCATGGGCGCAATTACAGTTGGCGCTCTCGTATTCCTGGGTGGGGGAACCACGACCGGTCAGCTCGGAACGGTTGGCGACATGCCCAACCGGGTGCTCATCGGGCCGGACCGCGACGTGCCATGCGAGGAGGTGGAAGGTAAGGCGCCGGAATGCGCTACCCCGGTTCCGACGATCCCAGCTGCGGACAAGGCGCTCGGAAAGGCGCTTGTCGTCAAGTCTCTGACCGTCCCCCTCGATCATGGTGGTGAGTACCGCGTCTATCTCGGACAGGCCGTGTTAGCGCGTGGCGTGATCGAGAGAATGTCATTCTCCCTGCGCAACGCCGCCGATGGGAACTACCGGGCGCCAGTCTTCTACCTGGAGCTGGAAGACGCAGAAACCAAGGCGATCGTCCCGACCAACGTCTACGCCAAGGGACTCGAACCTCGTCCGCAGCCCGTGAACGTTTACTTGCGTTTTGATCTGCAGTCCTTTGATAAGGGCGCAACTGTTGAGGTCGCGGACATCGACGTCAGGTAGCGATCGCCCGTCGAGGGTCCCCATTCGCCGCGGCGGTTCGCCCGCCAACTTACCGACGGTTCCGTTTAGAAGCGCAGCTCGTAGACGTCGAGGATCCGGTCGGCGTCGTCGACGAGCAGGGCCTCGCGCCAGAGCTGGAACGCGGTGCACGGATGCGAGATCCCGAAGCCGACGAGGTCGCCGACGGCCACGTGCGCCGCGTCCGCCAGCGCGATGAAGGCGTGGTGGTCGTTGAGCTTCGTGACGGTGAAGCCTGGTTCGGCGCGGCGGACGACGCCGTCGTCGGTGCCCCGGACCTTGATGACCACCGGCAGGTCCTGGTCGACCGGCATCTCGCGCCGGCCGGCGCCGGCGATCGCAAGGCCGGGTTCCGGGGCGGATAGGACCGGTGCCCAGACCTCGATGGCCGGTTCGAGGCGTGGGGCGCCCGGTGCCGCGCGCATCCCGAACGGTGACGACCGTTCGTACAGGCCGTGGTCGTGGGTGATGTAGGCGCCGCTCCGGAGCACGACACGAACAGGAAGTGCCGTCTCCCACGGCCGGGTCAGCTCGTCGGCCACGACGTCCGGATACGAGCTGCCGCCGCCGGTCACGACGATCTCCGCGATGCCGGCACGATCGAACAGCGGGGCCAGCCTGCCGACGATCGCGCGCGTCGCGGTCGTCATCGCCCGGACCGCCGTCTCGCGCGCCTCTCGCGTGTCCCCCGCCACCACGCCTTCGTACAGCGAGACGCCGGCGAGCGTCAGGGCGTCGGAGGCGTCCACGGCCCGGGCGACCGCCTCGGCCTCCGCGGCGGTCCGCACACCCGCCCGGCCCCCGGCGACCCCGACCTCGACGAAAACCGGCAGGCGGCGCCGCCGACCCGCCAGCCGCGCCTGCATCCGCTCGACGCCCGCCACCGAATCGGCGCAGACGATCAACTCCTCTCCATCACGGTCCAGCTGCCCGCCGATCCACGCGAGCCCTGCGTCATCGACCACCTCGTTCGCGATGAGGATCCGCTCGATGCCCGCGTCGACGGCCACCTCCGCCTGCCAGGGGTTCGCGACCGTGATCGCCCAGGCGCCCCCCTCGACCTGCCGGCGGAAGATCGCGGGTGCCATCGTCGTCTTGCCGTGCGGCGCGAACGACACGCCGCGCCCGCGGCAGAAGGCGGCGAGGACCGCGATGTCGTGCGCGAGCGCCGTTTCGCGCAGCACGAACGCAGGCAGCCGGATCGTCGGGTCGAACAGGCTCCGTCCGATGCGCAGATCCATGTCGGCAGGGTACCGTCCGCGCCGCCCGTCTGCGCCGAGGAACGAGTCTCGGGCTTGACTGCTACGCATTTCGCGTAGATGATTGGCTCGTGACAGCCGCCCTTGAGCTTCGATCCGCACGCGTGTTTCTGGCCCTCCGTCGAGCGCCCGACGGCCTCCGGCTTTCGGATCTTGCGGCGCTCAACAAGATCCCGCTCTCAAGCGCCCAGCGAATCATCGGCGGACTCGAGCACGACGGCTGGATCGTTCGAGAGCCAACCTACCGTCCGAAGTACCGACTCGCCCCGGATGCACCGGGCTCCGCGATCGAGGAGGTCGCCCGGTGGCGACTGCCGACGGCTGACGTCGAGGAAGTCCAGCAGTTCATGGATCGGGCGCTTGCATCGTCGCTTCTCGATGAGCCCGCGACTCCGGCGCCGATCGATGTGCCCAGGGCCATCCGAGATGCGCGTCGAACGCTCCTCGCGATCCTTGCCCGGCGCGCGCGCCCAGGGATCGGCAGCGATCTCAACCGCTTGATGAAGGGGGAACGTCCAGTGATGACATGGTGGGCGGCCGCCGATGCGGCGCTGCGAGGCATCCCTCACGCCGCCATGGGCGCTGTCGCGGCCATGCGATACATGCCGGCCCGCGGTACGGACGATCTCGACATCGCGGTCCGGCTTGCCGACCTAGCCAAGGCAGAGTCCGCGCTGCGGGCAGCCGGCTGGAAGCCGACCGCGACGCTTCAGCTGAACGGCGGCCTCGCGGGCAAGGCGTGGGCCGACGCAGCGGGGCACGAACTCGACCTGATCGGTCTGCCGGGCGCCTGGGGGGCCACGGCCATCTCCTCGGCGACCCACAGTCGGTCAGCCAGGATGCGAGCGATCACGCTTCCCTACGCCGTGCTCACGAAGATGATCTCGAGCCGGGCCAAGGACGTTTCCGACATCAGCCGCATGCTCGGCTCGCTGTCCGACGCGAGGATCGCTCCGGTCCTTGCCGTGATGAAGCAGCACATGACGATCGAGGACTTCGAGGACCTCGCGCAGATCATCGACCTGGGGCGACTCGAGGCCTCCGAGGCAAAGCACCAGAGGAAGCCACCTCGACCGTAGCCTCAGCCGCCGCGACGCAGGTTGCGTCGCCGGACCGGGCCCGCGGTGGCCGCCAGTGCCTCGGCGGTGGGTTCGGGCGCCGGGGGGATGAACGGCAGCTCGGTCTGGGTCTCGAGCCCGGCCCGGATGATCCGTCGCAGCTCCGCGTCGATCGCCGGATCCGTCTCGGGCGCCCGATAGGCCGCCAGCCGCAGGTCGACCTCCTCGCACGCCCGCTGGTACGTGTCCTTCGCGCCGAGCTTCGTCCAGTTCTCCCGGTTGTCGCGGTCGACGATCGACGACGGGAGGTACAGCTCGGACGGCCAGTGGGCCATCGTGTGCTCGGCCATGATCAGGTGCTGGTCGGTCATCAGCTGGCGGATGAGATCGTCTGTCGGCAGGTCGTCCTTCGGTTCGATCTCGCGCACGAACCGGAGCGCCTGGCCGCACATCTCGTCATCGAACACGAGCTTGGGCAGGTTGAACACGAGCAGGAAATCGAGCATCCCGGGGCCGGACACCGAATTCACCCCGGCGAGCGCCGCGATGAGCGCGCTCCCGAACGTCTCCGCCCCCGCCTGGGCATCGAGGATGGGGCCGTCCGAGAGCGCCATGTACGACTGGCACGGCAGCTCGAGCGCCTTGGCGACCGCGATGTAGGCCGCGTCGAGCTGGAGCGCCTCGATGGCGGCCATCGGCGAGCTCGCGATCTTCATGTGGAACGTCGCGGGCGCCCCGCCGAACAGCACGGGCGCACCAGGCCGGATGATCTGGGCCATCGTGATCCCGGCCAGCACGTCGACGGTGTGGAAGACCGTGGCGCCGACCGTCGTGACCGGCGCGATGAGGCCCATCAGGGTGACCGGCACGATCTCCACCGGAACGCCTGCTTCGACGCAGTCGATCAGGTTCTGGCAGGAGTCCTCGCTGTAGCGGAAGTTGCCGGTCGCGGTGATCGTGAAGATGCTCATCGGGCGGGCGATGAGGTCGGCCCGGTCGGCCCGGAACAGCTGCATCATCTCGACCATGCGCGGGACGCCGTGCTCGGTGAACGCGCCCGACACCACCGGCTTCTTCGAGTTGGTCAGGACCATGTACAGCCGCCAGGCGTCGGACACCTGCGCCTCGATGTCCTGGTTGGTCGAGAAGGCCGTCGCGAGGTAGGCGATGTTGTGGAGCCCGTCCGCGAGCCGCACGTATTCGACGAAGTCGGTGGAGTTCGCGAGGCGCGTCTCGCCGGTCCGGTAGTCGAGGACCTTGAGGCCGGACGACCCGGGCACGAAATGCACGCGATCGCCACCCAGGTCCGCATGCGGGTTGCCGTCGCGGTCGAACAGCGTGAAGGCCTTGGGCGCGTCGGCGATGGCCCGCTCGACGACCCCACGCGGGAAGAAGACGCGACCATCCTCGCTCGTCGGGAGGCCGGCCTCGAGCAGGCGCCGGCGCATCTCAGCCCCGCGGATCTCCATGCCGACCTCGGCGAGGACCCGCTTGGCTTCGTCGAGGATCCGGGCGATGAGGTCGTCGTCGAGGACCTTGATCGTCGGCCGCATCGATCCTCCCTGCTGGCTGGGTCCGTCCCGGCCGACCGGCGAGAGCCTACCGCACGACACCTCGAGCGGGCCGGGCCGTCCTGATGGTCGCGCCCGTGCGCGATCGGGCGATGTGGGGCAGGATGACCGCATGGCCGAACCGACACGGCACCACCTTTCAAGCCGACGGGCGTCGACCGTCGTCGCGTTGTCGCTGGCCCTCACGCTGGCCGCATCGCTCGGCGCCGCTGCGCCGATCGCCGCCTCTTCGGCCCCGGCGACCAGCACGTCCACGACCGTCGCGCAGCCCGCCGCGCTCTCGCGCTGGACCGGGGGCGTCAACCTGTACCGCAGCGGCGTCTTCACGACCCAGAAGACCTGGCTGTGGTGCACGGCCGCCGACATCCAGATCATCCGCAACATCGTCCGCGGCACCAACGACCACTCGACGAAGAACCAGCGCCACTACTTCAACTGGATGCGCACCAAGAACCGCTACTCCCTGCCGTTGTCCGCCGGTGTCGACGCGCAAGGCTGGGCCGCAGGGATGCGCCACTTCATCGATGGGCGGTATCGATTGATCGCGTCGAAGACGTTCGATAGCGCCCTTCGGCTCGCCGTCATCCGATTGCGCAAGACGAACCTTCCGGTCGGCGTGACCGTGTCGCGCGGCAACCACGCCTGGGTCCTGACCGGCTTCACCGCCACGGCCGATCCGGCCACGACATCGAACTTCAAGGTGACGAGCGTCCGCGTCACCGGGCCGCTCTACGGGAAGCAGAGCACGAACGGCTACGACATGAAGCCGAACACGAAGCTCACCGTGGCCCAGTTCCGCCGGTTCTTCACGCCATGGCGATACGCCCCCAAGCGGATGATCTGGGACGGCCGGTTCGTCTCCATCCAGCCGGTGACGCCGAGGAAGGCGTCAGCCTCCGTCGCACCGGCAACCGCTGTCGAGGCCGTCGCCGCGGCCGCATCGCAGCCGATCGGGGCCGCCAGCCTGGTCATCGCGACCGTGCCGGTCGGACCGTCGCTCGCCGCCGTCATGCCGAGTCCGGGATCGCTCACGCGGCTCCGGCGCACGGCCCGCCGTCGCCTGCACTGATCTATTGCGAATCCACGCTGTGACCGCCACCGCCGATCGGGTTGTGCTCATCACCGGTGCGACCGGCGGTCTCGGGCGCGTCGCCGTCGCCACCTTCGCCGCCGACGGTGCCAGGCTGGGGCTCGTCGGCACGGACCCCGACCGGCTGACGGCCCTGGCGACGGAGCTGGATCTTGCCGCGGACCGATGGGTTCCCGCAGTCGCCGACCTCGCCGATCCCGAGGCGGCCCGTGCCGCCATCGATACCGTCACGCAGCAATTCGGTCCCGTGGAGGTCGTGCTCCATCTCGTCGGCGGCTGGGTCGGTGGGACCCCCGTGGTCGAACTCGAGCTCGACGAGGTCCGGGGCATGCTCGACAACCACCTGTGGACGACCCTCCACGTGGTCCAGGCCGTCGTGCCCGGCATGGTCGAGCGGGGCTGGGGTCGGATCGTCGCGGTCACGTCGTCCTTCACCGCCACCCCCGTCTTGAACGGCGCGTCGTACGCGATCGCGAAGGCCGCGGAAGAGACGCTCGTGCGTTCGCTCGCGCGGGAGGTCGGCTCCCATGGCGTGACCGCGAACCTCGTCGCCGTCAAGAAGATCGACACGCACCACGAGCGCGAAGATGCTCCGTCGCCGAAGAACGCGGGGTGGACGACACCCGAGGAGATCGCGGCGGTCATGCGCTTCCTGTGCTCGGACGAAGCCGCAGCGATCAACGGCGTTCGGATCCCGCTCGACGGCCGGGTCTGAACCGGAGGCCGGTCGGCGCCGGTCGGCCCCAGCCAGCGAGGTCCTCGGTCAGCCGGGCTCCTGATCGGGTGCACGGTCGCTCCGCAGGCCCGAACCGATCTGCGCCGACACGTGGCCCGTACCGGGCGCATCGTCGGGTGGCGCCGCGGTGGCGAGGTCGATATCGCGCAGGCCGGGCACGAGCGCGGCCACCACGCCCACGACGGCGAGCGTAAGGACGCCGCCCGCGACAACGGCCGTGACCGTGCCGAGCAGGCGGGCGGCGACGCCGCTCTCGAAGGCGCCGAGTTCGTTCGAGGCCCCGATGAACACCCAGTTCACCGCGGCGACCCGACCCCGGATCGCCTCCGGTGAGAGGACCCGCAGGATCGTGGCGCGGATGACCACGCTGATCCCGTCGGTGACGCCACTGACGAACAGGGCAATGAGCGAGATCGCGAAGCTCGTCGACAGCCCGAACACGATCATGCTCGCCCCGAAGCCGGCCACGCAGACGAGGAACGTCCGCCCGGCGTGCCGGCTCGGTGGGTACCTCGTCGCCACGAGCATGACGACGAGCGCCCCGATCGACGGCGCGGTCCGCAGCACGCCCAGTCCAGCCGCCCCGACGTGGAGGATGTCGGTGGCGAAGACGGGCAGGAGGGCGATGGCGCCGCCGAAGAAGACCGCGAACAGATCGAGCGCCATGGAACCGAGGAGCGCCGGGGTCCTCGCCACGTAGCGGATGCCGCCCAGCAGGCTCCGGAGGAACGGCTCGCCCGCGACGGGCTCGGGCATCGGCTTGCGCGAGATGAGGAAGAGGCAGCCGGTCGACAAGACGAGGAGGCCGGCGATCGCCGCGTAGGTCGGGGCGAAGCTCACGATCGCGACCGAGACGCCGCCGACCGCGGGACCCAGGATCGATCCGGCCTGGCTGAAGCTGCTCGCGAGCGACACGCCACGGACCGCCTGCTCACGGGGGATGACCTGCGCCTCGAAGGCAGCGAGCGCCGGTCGCTCGAAGCCGCTCGCGATCCCGGTCACGAAGATCACAGCGAGGATGAGCTCGAGGCCCAGGACACCGGTGGCCTCGAGGGCCGCCAGCGCCACCGCGCACAACGTGACAAGGGTGCTCGCGATGAGGACGATCGAGCGCCGGTCGCGCCGGTCGGCGACGTGGCCTCCGAAGAGCACGAGCGAGAGCGCCGGGATCGCCTCCACGAGCCCGAGCCAGCCGAGCGACAGCGGATCGTGGGTGATCTGGTACGTCTGGAAGGCGACCACGGTGGCCAGCGCGCTCACCGCCAGCGAGTTCGTCAGCCGCGCGCCGATGAGCGCCCGGAACTCGCGTTGCTGGAGGAGGGGACGCGGGGACGTCATCGGCGCAAGTGTCCACGAAGCCGGACCATCGGTGTCACAGGGTGGGAAGATGCCCATCGAGGAGGGCATCGATGTCCAAGGTCCGCGTCTCAGTCGTGCAGGCGGCGCCGGTGGCGTTCGACCGCGAGGCGACGCTCGACCGCGTGGCAAGCCTGGCGCGGGATGCGGCCGCGACCGGGGCGCAGCTGGTCGTCTTTCCGGAGGCGTTCGTCTCGGGCTACCCGAAGGGCGCCGACTTCGAGGTCAAGGTGGGCCGGCGCACGGCCGAGGGCCGGGAGTGGTTCCGCCGGTATCACCAGAGCGCGGTGGACGTGCCCGGACCGGCAGTCGACCGCCTGGGCGAGATCGCCCGGGAACACGGTCTCCATCTCGTCATCGGCGTCATCGAGCGGGACGGCGGCACCCTCTACTGCACCGCCCTGTTCGTCGGTCCCGACGGCGCGCTCCTCGGCAAGCATCGAAAGGTCATGCCGACCGCGATGGAGCGGGTCATCTGGGGCTTCGGCGACGGCTCGACGCTACCGGTCATCGGGACACCGCTCGGGCGGATCGGCGCGGTCATCTGCTGGGAGAACTACATGCCCCAGCTTCGGCTCGCGATGTACGGCCAGGGGATCGAGCTCTACTGCGCGCCGACCGTGGACGACCGCGAGACCTGGCTACCGACGATGCGCCATATCGCCTTCGAGGGGCGCTGTTTCGTCCTCTCCGCCTGCCAGTTCGCCCGGCGGTCGGACTACCCATCGGACTATCCGGTCGAGGCCGACGGCCCGGATGCGGTGCTCATCGGCGGCGGGAGCGTCATCGTCGATCCGATGGGCCAGGTCCTCGCCGGGCCCGCCCGTGACGGGGAAGCGATCCTCACCGCGGAGCTGGACCTCGACGAGATCGCGCGGGGGAAGTTCGACCTCGATGTCGTCGGCAACTACGCCCGTCCGGACATCTTCGGGCTGACCGTCGACCGCCGCCCGAAGGGCGCCGTGACATGGCGTGACGTCGGGGAGGAGTGAGGGTTGGAGCGGGAGACGGGATTCGAACCCGCGACATCTTGCTTGGGAAGCAAGCACTCTGCCAGCTGAGTTACTCCCGCTCGGGAGGCCGCCATCGTAGCAAACGAAGGGGCATCGGCCAATCGGATCTGCCTGGTGGCTGCCAACCAAGGCAGATTGCCGCGTCAGCGCCGACCGGATAGCCTCCGACCGTGACCCACCGCTACACGATCCTGATCCGGGGCGTCGTCATCTCGGGTCGCGACGAGCCCGACGTCTCGGCGGTGGCTTGGGCGGAAGACACGGTCATCGCGCTCGGGAGCGACGTCGAGGTGCGCACGGTGTCGCGTGGCGACTCGCACGTCATCGACCTCGGGGGCGCGACGGTCGTGGCGCTCGGCGAGGGACCTGACGCCTGCTGGCCGCCCGACGGGACACTCGAGGTCGGCGGTCGCGCCGACCTGGCGGTACTCGACAGCGACCCGCGTCTTAGCAGCGCTCCTGCCGGGCAGCGCCTGGCGGCCCTCGCTCTCGTCCGCGGCGGACGCGTCGTGGCCGGCAGGCTTGCCGGGAGCGGCCCCGCCGGGCACGACATCGTGCCTCTGCCCAATTCTTGACGACGCCCGCCGCGCCGCACACTGCCGCGGGCACTCACGAGGTACACGTGGCGACGACCGGATCGAGGCCATCCGACCTGCCGGCACCGTCCCCGCCGACGGCCGTCTCGAGCTCGACGCCGATCTGGAACGAATCCTCGGGAACGTAGCGCGGCATCGCCTGAGTCCACGCAGCGCCGATGACGCGCGTCCGATCCTGTCGCCGATGGTCAGACCACGTCCCGGCGGATCGTGAGCGACGCGATCGTCGCGAAGAACACGGCGAACACGGCGAGCACGGCCAGGTCGAACTGAAGCGCCCCGGTGCCGAGGTCGGCGTTGGCGATGAACACCTGGCGGAGGCCCTCGACCGTGTAGGTGAGGGGCATGATCCTGACCAGCGGCTCGACGACCGCCGGCAGGCTGCTCACCGGGAACAGGACCCCGGAGAGGAGGAACTGCGGCACAAGCACGACCGGGATGAACTGGATGATCTGGAGTTCTGTCCGGGCGAAGGTCGAGAGGAAGATGCCGAGGCTGACCGCGCCAAGCGCCGTCAGGACGACCACGAGGAACGCGAACAACGGGTTGCCCGCGGTGGAGACGCCGAGGCCAAGCCAGAAGTCGGGGAGCGGGCCCAGCGCAGGCACGTGCACGCTCGAGAGCGCCCAGGTCATGAGGATCGCGACCTGCATGGTCGCGAACAGCCCGAACCCGAGGGTGTACCCGGTCACGACCTCGCCGCGTGCCACGGGCGTGGCCATGAGGCGCTCGAGGGTCCCACCGGTCCGCTCCCGGAGGAAGCTCACGCCGGTCAGGATGTAGACGAAGAAGTAGGCGAAGAACCCGACGATGGCGGGCGCGAAGTTGGCGATGGGGTCCGCGCTCGGCGTCCCGTAGACGGTCGTGTGCTCGATCGTCGGGAGACTCGACCCCCCGCCCGCCGCAGCCGCGGCCATCAAGGCCCGCTGGACCACCCCGACATCGGTCGACTCGCCCGATGGATCGAGGCCGGACGTGAGGATCGTGATGGTCGGGGCGCCGCCTGCCGCCGAACCAGCGGCGATGGTGATCCCGACGGTCGCGGACCTGTTCTTGACCCTGGCCTCGGCCGTCGCCGCGTCCGGGACGTCCGTGAGCGTGCCGCCCTGTTGCTCGAGGGTCGCACGCAGGACGTTTGCCACGATGACACCCGGTGCGCCCGCCTCGTTGAGGACCACGGCGTCGACCGCCGGCGCCTGTCCCTCCCGGAGGATGAACGTCACGAGTCCGGTCACGAGGATCGGGGCGATGAAGAGGAGCCCCAGGGAGGGTCGGTCGCGGCGGATCTCCTGCACGACCCGGCGGAACAGGGCGAGGACGCGTCGTCGGCTCATCGCGTCATCGCCACGTCGCCCGCCAGTCGCAGGAACGCCTGCTCGAGGTCATCGGTCCCGGCCTGGGTTCGGACATTCCGGCCGGTCCCCTGGGCGATGACCTTCCCGGACCGGATGAACAAGAGCTCGTCGCAGCGGTCGGCCTCATCCATGACATGGCTCGAGACGACGATGGTCGCGCCGCCCTCGGCGAGCGTCCGGAAATGCGCCCAGAACTCGATACGCAGGAGGGGATCGATGCCGACGGTCGGTTCGTCAAGGAACAGGACCGGCGGTCGGTGGACGAGCGCGCACGCGAGTGAGAGCCGGCGCCGCTGGCCACCCGACAGCGTGCCCGCCACCGAATCGACGCGGTCGGCCAGGTCCACGAGGCGGAGAGCCTCGTCGACCGCACCTGGGCCGCGGACCCCGTAGACGGCCGCGAAGAAGCGGGCGTTCTCTCCGACCGTGAGGGCGGGGTAGATCCCGTCGCTCTGGGTCATGTAGCCGATGCCACCGAGCGCCGGCCGGGATGGCATCGGGACCCCGAGGACCTCGGCACGACCGGACGTCGCCCGCGTCAGGCCGGTCAGCAGGCGGATCAGCGTGGTCTTGCCCGAGCCGTTCGGTCCGAGCAGACCGTAGATCCGCCCTCGCGCGAACTCGAAGCTCACGTCATCGACGGCCCGGATGGTCCCGAACGTCTTCACGAGCCCCACCGCCCGCACCGCCGGAACGGCGTCCGGGGCCCGCTCCGCGGGTGGTTCGGCAGCCAACGCCATGCTGGTCCCCTCCGGGTTCGACGTGCGTGCCGGCGTGCTGGCGCCCGCCGGCACGTGGTCTATCGCCTGATGAATCCTACGCGTGCCGAACCCCACGGCGAGACGCGGTCGTGCTGAGCGGCGCGGGCCCGGTGGCCCTTCGTCCGTTCACCGGCCGGAAGGACGCCCCGATCGCCTCACGTCCGCGGCGACTTCTGCGGCGATTCTTCGACGTCGCGCGGCGCTTGGCGGGATGGACGGTTCGGGCGCTGCCGGCCGCGGGTCGGATCGTGCTCTCGTGCTCGTCGTCCCAGCGGACCCGGAACCTGGTGCCGTAGGGGGCCTCGATGATCTCGAGGATCGTGCCCTCCCGATCGTGCTGGCCCACCTTCTCCGACTCGACGATGATCCGGTCTCCGACCTTCGTAGCCATGCCTGCCACCTCCATCCAACACGAAACGACGCGCTAGTCCGTCCTGGCCGACGGACCGCCGAACCTGACCGTCCGGAACGCTTGGAGCCGAGTCGAGGGATCGCGCCAGGCATCCTCGGGCAGGCCCGCCTTCCCGCAGGCCGCGGCGAACATCTGGGGCGCCGTCCAGGTTCTCGCCGTCGCGACCTCCGGCAGCAGCAGCCCTCGTCGCCAGCCACGCTCGACGATGACGCCATCGATCCCCGGGCGGAATGCTCCCTGGTCGAGAAGCGGTGTCGGCGCCCCGAGCACCGAGATCTCGATGTGGAGGGCCGGCAGCTCCGCGGCCGTGACCGGCGGGAACCGCGGGTCGTCCAACGCCGCGGAGATCGCCGCGGCGACGACGGCCTCCCGAAGGGGTCGATCCGACCCGAGGCTGCCGACGCACCCGCGCAACTCGTCGCCCTTGGTCAGGGTCACGAAGACGCCGGTCGCGTCGTGTCCAGCGGGCCCTGCCTCGAGCGCCCGACCGAGGGTCGACACATCGGCGCGCCCGGTCGCGACGGCCAGGGCCACGCGAGCGAGCTCGAGGAGGGATCGCCGGACGTCGGGGGCGACGTCGGGCGGCGGCGCCGGGCGCCGGGTCGGGCGCTGGAGGTCGGGTCGAGGAGCGTGTCGAAGCATGTCGATCGGACTCTTGTCGTGGCGTCGCATGGCGCCATGAAGATGGTCGGTGTCAAGCGTGCGGACGACCAGAGCGGGACCTCCCGTTCGAAGGGGCCGGCCGGCACTGTGCGAGCGCGTCGATCCGGGGGGAGACTCGACGCTGGAGCGATCGATGCGCAGCGTCATGCCGTCCCGAGCAGCAACGGTCCCGACGACCCTCAGCACGCCGTCGGCCGACGGGAGTGTCCGCTGCGGCGTGTGCGCCCACCGCTGTCTCGTACGACCGGGTCGGACGCGGCATCTGCGGTGTCCGTGAGAACCGCGACGGCCAGCTCGTCAGCCTCACGTACGGGGCGGTCGTTGCGACCGGCCTCGATCCGATCGAGAAGAAGCCGCTGTTCCACGTGGCGCCGGGCTCCACCGCGTACTCCATCGCGACGGCCGGTTGCCCGTTCCATTGCACGTTCTGCCAGAACTGGGAGATCGCCCAGGGTCCACGCCTCGGGCTCGATCTGCCCGCGCGATCGCTCCCGCCGGCGAGTGTCGTCGCGGAGGCCATGGCCATCGGTGCCCAGTCGGTCGCCTACACCTACGTCGAGCCGACGGTCTTCCTCGAGTACGCCCTTGACACGGCGCGGCTCGCGCGCCGGGCCGGTCTCCGGAACCTGTTCATCACGGACGGCTACGCGACCCCCGAAGCGGTCGAGCTCCTGGCCACGGTCCTCGACGCCGCGAACGTCGACCTGAAGTCGTTCGACGACGCCTTCTACCGGAAGCTGTGCGGCGCGCGCCTGGCACCGGTGCTCGATTCGATCGTGGCCATGCGTCGGGCGGGCATCTGGCTGGAGCTGACGACGCTGGTCATCCCGGGACGCAACGACGACGACGGCCAGCTCCGCGCCATGACGCGATGGATCGTGGATACGCTCGGCCCCGAAACGCCGTGGCACGTCAGCCGCTTCTTCCCGGCGTACCGGATGCTCGACGTGCCGCCGACCCCGCTCCAGACGCTTCGGCGGGTGGCCGACCTGGGACGCGAGGCCGGGCTGGCGCACGTCTACATCGGGAACGCCCCCGAGCTCGGCCTCGAGGACACGCAGTGCGTCGGGTGCGGACGGCTGCTCATCGAGCGGCGCGGCTACCGCGTGTGGACGCATCTCACGTCCGACGGCACGTGCCCCGGGTGCGGACGGGCGCTCGCGGGCCGCGACCTGGGGAGTGCGGCCGGGTCGGTGCGCCATCCACTCCCCTGTGGCTGAGGCGAGCCGATGACGACATGTCTGTCGACCTCGGCTCGCGTCGAGGTCCGTCAGCCGTCGGTCGCCGGTTCGTTC
The DNA here is from genome assembly GCA_963764515.1 of uncultured Chloroflexia bacterium. Taxonomy (GTDB): domain Bacteria; phylum Chloroflexota; class Limnocylindria; order Limnocylindrales; family CSP1-4; genus SPCO01. Next base: position 411,751 of record CAVXSS010000002.1, read on the forward strand.
TACCCGGCGGACAGGTCCCTGCTCTCGGAGCTCGTCGACGAGCTCCTCGCGGAGGCGGATCGCCTGGGTGAGGCCACCGATCAGCTCGATCAGGACCTGCTCGGCCTGCTCGTTCCGCATGCGGGGCTCGTCTACTCGGGGGTGGTCGCCGCGACCGGCTGGAGGCTCGTCGGGACGGTCCGGCGGAACACCCAGGTCACGGTCGTCATCCTCGGCACGAACCACGGGGCGGGCTGGCTCGATGGCGTCGCGGCGTGGGACGCCGGGGCGTGGCGTACGCCACTCGGTGACCTCAGGATCGACATCGAGCTCGTCCGGGCCGTCCTGGATCTCGGGCCGCCCTTCATGGTCGACCGCCCTTCGCACTGGGGTGAGCATTCGATCGAGGTCCAGCTGCCGCTCCTCGGGTCCGTCGCGCCGTGGGCCCGGATCGTTCCGCTCTCGGTCGCCGCGGGCGCCGGCGACGAGGCGATCGCTGCGGGCCGCCGTCTCGGCACGCTGCTCGCACAGCGGCGTGCCGCCGGCGAGCGGGTCATCCTCGCGATCAGCTCGGACATGGCCCACTACCCCGCGAGCAGCGAGTGTGCCCGGGTGACGGCCGAGCTCCTGCCATCGATCCTGCGTCTCGACCCCGGCGGACTCGCGGCAAGGGAGCGCGCGATCGCGGAGCGAGGCACGCCCGGTCTCGTCTGCGGTATGTGTGGGATCCAGCCTGCCGTCCTCGGGTTGGCTGCGCTGCATGCCCTCGGGGCGACCCGGGGCCGCCGGCTTGCCGAGGCCACGTCCGCCGACGCAGGCGGCCCGTCGGACAGCACCGTGGGCTATCTCGCGGCAGCGTTCTCGGCCTGATCGAGGGGACGCCGGACCGAGGTCACGCCCCGCCGCGGCGGCCGGCGCCTGGCTTCGCCCGCGTGCCTCAGCCGCGACTTACCGGCACCCGCGTCAGCTCGCTGGCGATGCTCGCGGCCCAGGCGTCGATCTCCGGCCAGTCTCGGAAATCACCCTCGGGCAGCAGCGCACGGCCGGCGGGCAGGGTCCTGATCACCCGGTCACGAAACCCCAGCTTGTCCGGGTCCAGAGCGCCGAAGAAGACCTGGTGATCGATCGGCTGGATCGCCTCGCGGAGCTCCGCGATCTCCTTCGGCTCGGCGGCGACGCGCAGGTCGCGGCCCTGGGCATCGGTCTGCTCGGTGCCCAACGGACCGCTGCTGAACAACCACGTCGGCCGGTCAGCCAGGATGGCGCGATGGTCCTGCACGAAGAGCGTGGCGCCATTCAGCCAGTGGCCCAGGTAGGCTGCGCTCCCGATCACGAAGGCGTTGTAGTCGGAGATGTCGCGGACCGCCCTCATCGGGAGCGTTCGCACCGCCAGCCCGTCCGCCCTGAGTCGATCGGCGATGCGCCCGGCGATCCCCTCCGTGGCACCGTGGGTCGTCGCGTACGTCACGAGGATCTTCATGGTCGGCTCCCTGGATGCGCGGTGACGGCGATGTGATCGACGACGCCTGAGGCCCGGCTCGGGGCTGTCACGTGGTGCCGTCGAGGACGCCCGGAAGGCATCCTTGCGCCCCACCAGACCGTGCACCAGTGCCGGTCGGACCGAATCTTCCGGGACGCGGCCGGCACGAGTCTCACCGACGTCCCATCCGCCTCCTAGCGATCCTCCTCGTTCCAGCCCTGGCGGGCGGCCAGCCGGACGAGCGCGGTCCGACTCGTGACGTCGTACCGATCGAACAGGCGGCGCAACTGGCTCTCGACCGTCTTGACGCGCAGGGCCAATCGCTCGGCGATCTCGGCATTCGAAAGCCCTTCGGCGACGAGGTCCAGGATCTCCAGTTCCCGCGGGGTGGGCACGCGTAGCGCGTCGTTCGCGGCCCGCCGTGCCGCCGGCGGGAAGGCCGTGCCCCCGGCCGCGACGGTCTCCACGGCGCCGAGGATCTGATCGATCGTGGCCATCTTGGAGAGGTATCCCTTTGCGCCCAGCTCCACCGCTCGCACGTGGTAGCTCGGATACCAGTACGCGCTCAGGATGATGAAGGCGGGCCCGGAGGGGTGGCGCTGGACCAGGTCCAGGCCATCGCCCCCGTCCGCGAGACGGATGTCACAGAGGACGATGTCGGGCGACTCCTGCTCGATGAGCGCGCTCGCCGAGCTGACGTCGCGTGCAGTGCCGACGACTGTGACGCCGCGGGATCCCTGGATGAGTGCCGCCAGGCCATCGGCGATCGCCGGGTGATCCTCGACGATGGCCACGCGAATCATGTCGCCGCTCGCGTCTTGGGGCGCCTCGCCCGAGTCCGGCGGCCGGCGATGGGCAGGCGCACGGTCATCGTCGTGCCCCGGCCGGACCGCGACGTGACCTGGATCTCGCCGCCGTGGGCGGTCACGATCTCCCTCGCCACATAGAGGCCGAGACCCAGGCCCGGCGTTCGATGCGGCTGGCCGAGACGCGTGTACGCCTCGAACATCGTTCTGAGGTCCTTGGTCGCGACCCCCGGACCTCGATCGCGAACGGCGACCTCCGTATGCCCGTCGACGGTCTTGATCGTCACGTCGATCGGTCCCGATCCGGGAGCGTGCTCCATCGCGTTGACCAGGAGGTTGAGGAAGACCTGTTCGAGGCGATCGGGGTCGGCTCGAACGCGGACCGCCTTGGTGCCCGCGGCCAGGTGGATCGGCGGAGCCTTGGGCAGGACCTGCGCCACCTCCACGGCCGAACGGACGACGTCGGTCAGGTCGACCACGTCGAAGAGCAACTCCAGCTGGCCGCTCTGGATCCGCCCGACGTCGAGGAGACGCTCGATGAGGGTGGCGAGGCGCCGGGTCTGGCTGAGCGCCCGCGACGCATACGTTCCCGCCTCGTTGACGTCACCCTCGGCGAGGTACCGGTCAACGAGCTGGAGGTAGTTGTGGATGGCCGCCGTCGGCGTCTTGAGCTCGTGGCCGGCCGCGGCCATCAGGCGTTCGAGGCTCAGCCGCATCGTACGCTCGGAAACGTCCCTGATGGCGATGACCCCGCCCCAGGCCCGATCCTGGGTCGTGAGCGGCTCGGTGACCGCCTCGAACCAGCGCCGGATGCCGTCGGGACCGTTGACCGCGAACTCCATCCGGAACTGCTCCCCGCGGCCAGCCCGATATTGCGGCCACTCGGCCTTCGGAAGCGGAAGGCCGGCGAGGTCCTCGGGTCGGATCTCGGCGTCGGGGCCGCCGAAGAGCCGGTCGTAGGCCGGGTTCGTCGTGAGCGTGCGACCAGCATGATCGACGGCTACGACCGCGTCACCGAGGCTCGCGAGGATGGACTGGAGGCGGTTGTGCTCCTCTTCGCGATGCCGCTTCTGCTCCTCGAGGGCGACCGTCTGCAACCGCAGCTCGTCGGTCCGAGCGGCGAGGTCCTCGTTGGCGACCCGAAGCTCCTCGACGCTCGCCGTCAGCTCCTCGTTGAGCGTCTCGAGCTCCTCGTTCGTGGCCTGGAACTCCTCGTTGAGGGTCTCGACCTCCTCTCGCCCCGACTGGGCCTCCTCGCTCGATTGGAGCATGGTCTGGTTGGCCATCCGAAGCTGGGCGACGAGCGCGGTCAGCTCGTCATTCGCGCGCAGGAGTCGCCGATTGACGACGGCCGCCCGCTCGCTTCGTCGCTCGGCGCGCTCGCTGGCTCGGTGGTCGCGCTCGACCGTGCTGACGTCGCTGAGCTCGATGATCGCGCCGTCGACCCTCCCTGCCTGCAGGATGTACGGTCGGACGACCATCTCGACGAACCGCGGACCCTCGACGAGGACGTCGGCCGCTTCCACCTCGTGCACGGTCGTCGTGGCGTTCCCGGCGAGGGCGGCGTCGATCGCGGCCCGGACAGCCGTCGACGGCAGGGACTCGGCCAGGTGGATGAAGTCCTGGTCGAAGGCGAGTCCGTGGATCCCGAGCATCCGCCGGGCGGCCGTGTTGATCCGGCTGATGTAGTAGCGGGCGTCGACCACGACGACGCCGAGGCCAAGGTCGAGCAACAGGGCCTCCGCAGCCTTCGTCGAATCGGCGGCGGCCTCGACGTCCCTGCGCGTCGATCGGATGGCGGTCTCGAGGGGTTCCTCGGGTTCCCGATACGGTCGCACACGCTTCGCTCGAGCGAGCGGCAGCGGTGGAGGTCCCGGGACCCGGCGGTAGATCCTCAGCCGGCCGTGATCCTCGACGAACGGCACGGGCATCGCCGCGACGGTCTCGGACGGACCGAGCACGAGACGCCCATCCTCACGGAGCGAGAAGCTGAAGGTCTCGAGCGCCGCCCGTTGCATCGGCAGGTTGAAGTAGATGAGGACGTTCCGGCACAGGATGAGATCGATGCGCGGGAAGGGCGCGCGGGCGCCCAGGTCATGTTCGCCGAAGATCATCTGGGTCCTGAGCGACTTCGCGACCTCGTAGCCGCCTTCGGACTTCACGAAGTAGCGCTCGCGGACCGGAGCTGGCACGTTCTGGAGCGCCGCCGGCGGGTAGAGGCCGCGCCGCGCGAAGGCGATCGCGGCGCTGTCGATATCGGTGGCGAAGACCCGGACGTCGACGGGCGTGACGGCACGGCCCATCGCCTCCGAGAGCGTGATCGCGAGTGAATAAGCCTCTTCGCCGGTGGAGCAGCCAGCCGACCACACGCGAAGCTGCCGCCCGCTCCGACTGGCCTCGTCGATGAGCGTCGGGAGCGTCTGGTCGCGCAGGTACTCGAAGACCTTCGGGTCGCGGAAGAACTCGGTGACCTTGATCAGGAGGCTGCTGATGAGCCGGGCATACTCCGCCCCGTCCGTCTCGAGTTGCTTCCCGTAGTCGGCGACCGACGAATGCCCCGTCGCCCCCATCCGACCGCGCAGGCGCCGGACGATCGTCGCCGTCTTGTAGGTGCTGAAGTCGATCCCGCTCCGCTCCCGGATCCGTTCGAGCATGGCCTCGAAGTCGCGGGCTTCGTCGCTGCTCGTCGTGGCTGCGTCGGCGACGAGGTCCTGCAGCACCTTGCCGATCGAATCGATGTCCGCGGTCGCGTCCACGAGCGAGGGAGGGATCGACCGCGGCATCGATGGGAACATGGCCGTTGCCGGGTTCTCGATGACGACCGCACCGCCGGCCTGCTTGACGTGCCACGCACCAGCCGATCCATCGCTGCCACTGCCGGTCAGGATCACGGCCGTGAGGCCCGGGCCGAAGGCGGTGGCCGCCGATTCGAGCAGCAGATCGACAGATGGCGAGACCGTGCCCGCCTTCGCCGGGCGCAGGTGCAACTCGCCGTCGACGATCTCGGCGAGCCGATTCGATGGCACGACGAAGATCACGCCGTTCTCGAGCGACGCGGTGTCCTCGACCACCTTGACCGGCAGGTTGGCGCGACGGGAGAGGATCTCGCCGAGATGACTCGGTCGCCGTGGATCCAGGTGCTGGGCGATGACGATCGGGGTCTGGAAGTTCGATGGCAGGCTGGCGACGACGCGGGTCAGGGCCTCGATGCCGCCCGCCGACGAGCCGATCACGACGAGCTGGGCGTCGGTCGCCTCTTGCTTTACCACGATGGCGCATTCTAGGCCGCGCTTCGGGGGGTATGGCGGGTTTCCATCCTCGTGCGGCGTTTGGTATCCGCGTATCGTCGTCGCTGGCGAGCGTGGGCGTGCGGGATCTCCTCCTCCCCTCAGCCGGTTGCAGCGACTTCTGGGGAAACCGCCGCAGTCGGTCGGGCAAATTCCCGCCTTCGACCGTCCTCAGCCCGGAGGCTGCCCGGGGGCAGTCTCCGGGCTTCATCGTTTACGCAGCGCCGATTGCCCGAGGCGGCGGATCCGGTGCGACGCGGCCCGTGACAACTGTGGATAGCCGTCGGGTCAACTACGTGATTTCATCCTCACGGATCGCTTGACGGAGCGGCATTCTTTCCTAGCAGACCAAGTGGGTCGACCGAGTGCCTTCCCCTCGGGGATCCGGCCCCCATACGGTATGCAAGCCCCTCGCCGCGGGGAACAACCAGATGGCGAGGGGCTTCACCTTGCGCGGCGCCGCGCTCGCCCGCCGCGCACACATGGGTCGCGACCTGGGACCCGTGACAGACGGCATCGGCCCGGGGCGGATCGCTCGTCCCGGACGTCGCGTCAGCGGCGCCACACGACCGGCGCAGGCCATACCCTGACGGGGATGCCAGCGCCCGCCGCCCGAGGAACGTTCACGACCATCGGGGTCCCGATCGACTCGGTCGGCCTCGGGCATGCCGAGCCGCACGGGACGGAGCTGTCGCCCGCTGCGCTGCGGGCCTCGGGACTCGAACGGCTCGGCTGGGACGACCTTGGGGACCTGGACGTCCGCATCCCCGACCACGAGCGTGACCCCGCGACCGGGCTGGTCGGGCTCGAGGGGGTCCTGGCCACCACCGATGGCGTGCGACGCGCGGTCGTCGGCCTGGTCCGGGACGGCGGCCGTCCATTCGTGCTCGGCGGCTGCTGCACGCTGTTGTCGGGTGCGCTCGCCGGCGCGCGCGACGTTCTCGGCACCGTGGGTCTCGTGTACGTCGATGGCCACCTCGACTTCTACGACGGCATCACGTCACCGACGGGCGAGGCCGCCGACATGCCCATCGCCGTCGTGCTCGGAGACGGACCGGGCCCGTGGGTCCAGCGCGTCGCACCGGTCCCGGTCGCGCCGGCGACGGCGATCGCGATCCTGGGCTACCACGATCTCGACGAGCTCGAGGACCTCGCCGGCCAGCTGGCCGTGTACCGCGCAGCCGGTCTGTTCGATGCCGATGTCGCCGCCATCCGTCGTGACGGACCCGCCGCGATCGCCACGGCCGCGCTCGACCACGTGCACCGCGCGAGTGACCGGGTCTGGCTGCACATCGACCTCGACGTGCTCGATCAGGCCGTCTTTCCCGCGACCGACTACCTGATGTCGGGCGGCCTCGATTGGGACGAGCTCACCGAGCTGCTGGGTCCCGTGGCGCTGGATCCGGGACTCGTCGGCTGGTCGATCTCCTGCTACAACCCGGAGAAGGACCCGGAGGGGGCCGACGGTCGGGCGATCGTCGCCGCCATCGAGCGTCTCTTCGGCTGAAACTCGCGCGCCGGGCTCGTCGAACGGCCCCGTCGGTGAGCCCTGCTAAGGTGCGGACGTGGAGGCCGACCTGCTCACCGGGACCCTGATGCCGTCTGCCGGCGCGTCGTCGGACGTTGATGGGCCGCGATCGGCGCCGCTCGAGGCGCACTGGCTCGGTCGGGTCGCCTATGACGAGGCGCATGTCCTCCAGCACCGTCTGGCCGCGGAGCGCGCCGATGGGCTGATCGGCGACCAGGTCCTGCTGCTGGAGCACCCGGCCGTCCTGACGCTCGGTCGCAACAGCGATCCGGCGCACATCCTCGCGAGTCGCGGCGAGCTCGAGGCTCGAGGGATCCCGGTCGTGCGCATCGAGCGCGGTGGTGAGGTCACCTACCACGGACCCGGCCAGCTCGTGGCCTACCCGATCGTGGCGCTGCACGCGCGCGGCTTGCTCGTCCGACCGTTCGTGCGCAACCTCGAGGCCGCGCTCGTCGCGACGTGCGCCGCCCACGGGGTCGCGGCGGCCCGTCGCGAGGGCCACCCCGGCTGCTGGTGCGACCCGGACGGACCCCGGCCGCGCAAGATCGGAGCGCTCGGACTGCGGGTCGAACGTGGAGTGACCTATCACGGGATCGCGCTCAACGTCACGGTCGAGCTCAGCGACTTCGACCTGATCGACGCCTGCGGCATGCCGGGTGTCGTCTCGACGTCGATCGCCCGCGAACGCGGCGAGCGGGATACCCCGCCCTCGACGGCGTCGGTCGCCCATGCGGCGGCGATCTTCGCCCGGGCCTTCGCCGACGCCATCCATGCGCCGCTCGTCGGCGAGCTCCGGGCCTGAGACGCGACGATCGTGGCGGCCGGGCTGTTCGAGCTTCGAAAGGACCCCATCACGGGCTGGTGGGTCGCGACCGTCGTCGATCGCGCCTTCCACCTCGACCGGTTCGCCCGCGCCGCGGAGCCGGTCGACGACCGCCTCTTCGGCTGCGCCAACTGCACGACGCCCGATGGCAACGGGGTTCGCGTCCGGATGCTCAAGGACTTCGCGTTCCATGTCGTCGGCACCGACGGCGAGGCCCGTGAGCTCGAACGAGGTCTCGGGCAGGTGGCCTTGGCCCAGGCGCGTGCGACCGGCAGCTGGCGCACGGTCGTCGCCCCGCCCGGTGAGCACCGAGCCCTGCATGCGGTCGGGAACGACCTCATCGAGGCGCTGCTGTCCGGTGCGCGCGACGCGTTGACCGTGGCCCGCACGACTGGCCAGACGGCGTACCTGACCGTCGTGCAGAACTGGGGCAGCCAGGCCGGCGCGCGGACGAACCACCTTTGCCTCGATCTGTACGACCTGCCACAGATCCCGCATCGCATCGCCGAGGAGCTGGGCGGCGCGGCACGGTTCGTCATCCGGGAAGGGGAGTGCCCGTTCTGTCGGCTCGTGCGAGACGAGGTCCGTCGTCCCGATCGTCTCGTCTGGGAGGACGCCGAGAACGTGGCGTTCGCGCCGTACGCGTCGCGCTCGCCGTTCGAGATCTGGGTCGTGCCGCGTCGCCATGAGGCCGATTTCGGGCGAACCGGCGCCGCGGATATCGCTTCGACCGCCGAAGCGTTGCGTCAGGTCCTGTCCCGCCTCGCGTCGAGTCTCGACGGACCGCCATACAACCTCGTGCTCCATACCGCCCCGCTGCGCGAACAGGTCGATGCGACGTACCACTGGCACTGGGAGATCCATCCGCGCCTGCGCGAGATCGCCGGGCTCGAACTGGGAACCGGTCTACCCGTGAATCCCGTCTCGCCGGAAGACGCGGTGGAGGAACTCCTGGGCCGCGCCGATGCGCAGGGAGGTGCGACGGGTTGAACGGCCGCATGCCGGGCACCCGCTGGCGTCACACCGGGGGGAAGCCCACCGTCTTTGGGCCAACGAGCGCGTCCCCTGCCGGCTGCGCGTTCCGTGGACCCTGCTGCACGGAGCCTTTGTGGCCATCGACCGTCCCCTCAGCGACCTCCGCGGCCCACTCGGTCGCACGGCTGCGCGTTCCCTCGCCGCACGGGTCGGTCGTCCGATGAGCGGGGTTTGGGATCGGGACGAGGCCGGGACGTTCATCGAAACGCTGTTCGCGAAGCACCAGGGCGAGATCTTTGCCTATCTGTTGCGCATGATGCGCGATCCCGAGGTCGCCGCCGACATGACCCAGGACGCGTTCATCAAGGCCTACAGGAACTACGACACGCTCGAGAAACCGGAGAATGCACGAGCGTGGCTGTACCAGATCGCGCACCGCGTGGCGCTCGATGAGATCCGCCGCCGGAAGATCATCCGGTTCTTCCCATGGACCGGTGAGTCGCAAGGCTCGGTCCCATCGGCCGAGCACCTCGTGATGGACGCCCGGCTGTCGGGCGACATGCAGCGCGCCCTGGAGCGCATCCCCGAGCGCCAGCGGGCCGCCCTCCTCCTCGCCGAGTTGCACGACCTGACCGGCCTCGAGCTGGCCGCCGCGTTGGGCGTCAGCCATGTCGCCGCGCGGGCTCTCCTGACCCGGGCCCGCGAGAGCCTCCGTCAGGCCCTGGCGGCCGAGCGGGCCGCCGAGGCGCTCGCCGAAGCCGCGGTCGACGCGGCCGCGGACGCGACCAGCGCCCGATCCTCGGGCCGGCCCCGATGAGCCGCTTCGGGCGGGTCCCGTGGCGGCCCGATCATTGGTCCACGCCCCACGAGCGGGCCCGCTTCCGAGCCGCGGAGCGGATCGACACCCAGCTGGACCCAGCCGAGGCAACGTGGCTGGACGAGCACCTCGGAGGATGCGACGAGTGCCACGCGGTCGCAGACGCGTACGAGTCCGACCGACTCGCGCTGCGGTCGCTGCGGGACAGCAACCCTGAACCACCGCGCGACCTATGGGCTCGCACGGCCGCCCGGATCGAGCACGAGGCCGCCGGTCGCGGCCGGTCGTGGCGATCGGGATCGCGGCCCTCGCGGCTACCGGTGGGTGTGCTGTCCGGGATCGCCGTGATCGCCATCGTCCTTGGTGCGACGGCCTTGTCCGGCGGCTGGCTGCAGGGCCCATCCGGTGTCGGCACGGCGAGCCTGAACGTGGCCGCAGGCGTGAACGGCCAGCCGGCGGCCACCCCGATGCTGGTCGCGGCCGGCCCGGTCGGCTGGCTGCATACGCTGTCTGATGGCGCCTACGGGTACAGCGTCGCGGCACTCGACGAGGTCTGCCCGGCGAATGACCACCCCGATTGCGCCGCCCTGGATGACCCGGCGAAGCGACTCATCCTGAACGCCGCTCCGAAGTCCGTCATCGGATCCCCGACCAATGGCCAGGCCATCGTGGTCGGCCAGGACGCGTCGGGCCACCAGAGCATCTTCGTCGTCTCACTGCCCAAGGCCGGCACGGAATCGCAGCCGCCGCGGGCGACGCCGAAACCGACGCCCACGCCCACGCCGACGCCCACGGCGACGCTGGCGACGGCCTCACCCGCCGACACGGCCAGCACCGCACCGAGTCCGAGCCCGACCCCGGCCACTAGCGAGACACCAGCCCCGACACCCACGGGGACCGCCTCCGCCGGACCCAGCGAGGAACCGACGCCGACGGTCGAGCCGACGGCCACGACCGAGCCAAGCCCGGCGGTGACCCCGGTTCCCTCGCCAACCGCGTCGTTCACGGCCACCCCGGAACCGACGATCGCCGCGAACCTCGCGATCGCGAGCGGCGTGTCGGTCGTCGGCGAGTCAGCCGCGTTCTCGGCGGATGGGGTCTGGTTCGCGTTCACGGCCCGACCGGCCGACGGGTCCAGCGGCCCGGATATCTACGTCTGGCGCGTCGGCGAGGCTCAGGCGCAGCGGCTCACGACCGACGGTCGGAGCGTCTTCGCCTCGTGGCAGGACGAGACCGTCATCGGCAGCGGCCTCGCGCCCACCGACGCGACCAACGGCGAGTACGAACCGGTCAGCTTCCGCCTCGATCCCGCGACCGGAGAGCGAACCGAGGTGTCACGAGGTCTCTGGCGCCCGGCCATCGACCCGAGCGCGGCCTTCGCCGTGGTCTGGGATGGTTCGGTCAAGATGCCGGTGTCCGATCCGATCGACATGACGCCGGGACGGGGTCACCTGCGCCTCGTCCATTGGCCGGCCGATGGCGACTCGTCGGGCATCGCCGGCGATCCGATCCCCGGTGTCGGCGACGCCGTCTCCGATTTCGATGTCCGCTGGGACGAGACCGGCTCGTGGCTTGGTGTCTGGATCGCGGAGCCGACGGACCCGACGATCGGTCGGCTGACGCTCCTGCGCCTCGATCGCGAGACGGGTCGACTGACGCGACCGGACGGCGCCCCGACCTCGGTGCCGGCCCTCCCGGGCTTTTCGATCGGGGACGGACGTCTCGCCTGGGTGACACCCCATGGCCAGGATGCCGAGGGCAGCAAGGTGCAGGTCGTCGCCTGGTCCGGGAACGGGGTCGGCGCCACGGAGAGCGTGCCAGGCGAGGACGTCGTCGTCGTTCGTTGATTCCGCATCGCACGTCAGCGTGGCGGACGTGCGCGACGGTCGGATCCGGCGTATCTTCATCGTTCCATGCGACCCAAGACGTTGGTCGTAGGGTTGGCGCTCACCGCCTCCCTCGCCCTGGTCGCACTCCCCGGTTTGGCGGGTTCACGGGCATCGCGTCCTTCGGAACCCGTCCCGGTCGGTGCGTTCCAGCCGCTACCGGACACGGGCAGCGGCTCGCGACCCGCGATCGCCGTCGACGGTCTCGACCTCGCGTTCGCGGGAGAGGGCGCGGTCACGACCGACTCGACATTCATCGAACCGGGGCAGGAGCGTGCGAGCGGTCCGACGATCCGCCCGAACGTCGACCAACCGGACGGGTCGTCCAGGTCGGTTCGCAAGCCCGAGAAATACAAGCTGACGGGGACCGCCACGTTCTACGAAGCGGGCACGACAGCGATGCGCCTGCCGCGGGGCACGATCGTGATCATCTGCGGCGGCGGGGGCTGCGTGGAACGAGTCGTCAACGACTACGGCCCCGAGAAGGCGAGCCGCATCGTCGACCTCTACAAGCCCGACTTCTTCGACATCTGCGGCTGTCCATCGTGGTCCGGCACGACCGAGGTGACGGTCTACGTCTACTGACCCGTCGTGACCTCGGCCGCCGGTGGGCGTCGCGGCGCGGTATCCTGTCGGGGACCCTTCGGCTAGCGGCCCAGTGAGGCCGCCGACGAGGCCCCGTGAGGCCGGGAAGGAGCGATGAGCGGGCGGCAGATCATGACCGCGGACGAGATCCGCCGGGCGACGATCCGCCTTTCTCATGAGATCGTCGAGAAGCAGGCGGGCACCGACGGTCTTCTGCTCATCGGCATCCAGCGACGGGGCGTGCCGCTCGCCCGACGCATCGCCGACGCCATCGCCGAGAACGAGGGCGCGAGAGTGCCGGTCGGCGCACTCGACATCACGTTCTACCGTGACGACCTGTCGCTGATCGCGCAGCAGCCCGTCGTGAAGGGCACGGACCTGCCGACCGGGATCGACGGGCGGACCGTCGTGCTCGTCGACGACGTCCTGTTCACCGGTCGGACCATCCGCGCCGCGATGGACGCCCTCGTGGACTTCGGACGTCCCCAGGCCATCCGCCTGGCGGTGCTGGTCGACCGCGGTCATCGCGAGTTGCCCATCCGCGCGGACCACGTCGGCAAGAACGTCCCCACGTCCCGCGAGGAATCGGTCAGGGTCCGCCTCGAGGAGACCGATGGCGAGGATGCCGTGGAGATCGAGCGGCTGGCACCGGTCGCGTCCGAACCGGTGGTGACCGGGCCCGTCGGGTGAGCCTCGTGGCCGAGCCAGACGCGGTGGTGGCGGTCCCCTCGGTCGACGTGGCACCCGAAAGCCAGCCGGTCGGCTGGCGCCACCGCCACCTGCTCGACGTGGACGACCTGTCGGCCGGCGACCTCGATCTCGTCATGCGGACGGCCGATGCGATGCGCGAGGTACTGGCGCGGCCCATCGCGAAGGTCCCGGCACTGCGCGGCCGCCAGGCGACGATCCTGTTCTACGAGGCGTCGACACGGACGCGTGTCAGCTTCGAGGTCGCGGCCCGGAACCTCTCCGCCGACGTCGTCAACATCGCAGCGGCCACCTCGTCGGTGTCGAAGGGCAAATCACTGGTGGACACGATCCGGACCGTCGAGGCGCTCGGTGCCGACATGCTCGTCATGCGCCACTACGTGAGCGGCGCGCCGTACCTCGCCGCCGAGGTCTTCGGGGGCTCCGTGCTCAACGCTGGCGACGGCTGGCACGCCCACCCGACGCAGGCTCTGCTCGACCTCTACACGATCCGGTCGCACCTCGGCGATGCGTCGCTCGCGGGCCGGAAGATCGTGATCCTGGGCGACCTGCTGCATTCGCGCGTGGCGCGCTCGAACATCTGGACGCTGACCGCGGCGGGCGCGGACCTGTGGCTGTGCGGACCGGCGACCCTGCTCCGCGGGTTCGAGGCCTGGGCCGCGCGTGGTGCCGCGGCCGGCCGGCGGTTCCACGTCACGACGTCGGTCGACGAGGCGCTTCATGAAGCCGACGTCGTCATGGTGCTGCGGATCCAACGCGAGCGGATGGCGTCGGGGCTCCTGCCGTCGCTTCGCGAGTACGCCGCACGGTACGGCCTGACCGCCCAGCGCCTGCGGACGGCGAAGGTCGGGGCCCTGGTGATGCACCCAGGACCGATGAACGAGGGTGTCGAGATCGCGGCCGACGTGGCCATCGGGTCGCAGTCGGTCATCACGGACCAGGTCACGAACGGGGTCGCGGTCCGGATGGCGATGCTCTATCTGCTCGCCGGCGCCCGCGAGCCCGCCGGTCGCGAGAACCCGCGGTGACCGACCTCGAGATCAGCCGGGCGTGGCTGGTCGATCCGGCTGCAGGCCGGGAAGGGCCGGGCGAGATCGTCGTCCGCGACGGGATCCTGGAAGCCGTCACCTGGCTGGACGACGAGGAAGCCGAGGGTATCGACGCGCATGGCGTCGTCGTCGCGCCGGGCTTCATCGATCTGCACGCCCACCTGCGTGAACCGGGCAACGAGGATGCCGAGACCGTGGCGTCGGGCCTCGCCGCGGCGGCCCACGGCGGCTTCACGACGGTCGTGGCCATGGCGAACACGACACCGGCACTCGACGAACCTGGGGTCCTGGCCCAGATCCGTGCCGCCGGTGTGACATCCGGATCGCCGCTGGAATTGCTGGCCAACGGTGCCGTCACCGCCGGCCGGGCGGGGGTGACCCTGGCCGCGCTGGGCGAGCTCGCCGACGCGGGTGTCGTGGGTTTCAGCGACGACGGGGCGCCGGTCGCCACCGCGACGATCCTGCGCTCGGCGATGGCCTACGCGGGAGCGCTCGGGTTGCCCATCGTCGACCATCCGGAGGACACCGGGCTGACCGCAGGCGCCGAGGCGAACGACGGGTTCGTCGCGACCGTCCTGGGATTGCGCGGCTGGCCGGTGGCGGCCGAGGAGGCGGCCGTGGCCCGGGACCTGGCGGTCCTGGCCGATGTGGTCCGTGACGTACCCGGGGCGCACCTCCACCTGACCCACGTCTCGTCGGCCGGCGCGCTGGACCTGATCCGGCGCGCGAAGGCTGCCGGCCTGCCCGTCACGTGCGACGTGACGCCCCACCACCTGGCCCTCACCGATGAATGGGTCGCCGGCGCGCGGCGCTGGGCCTGGGACGCCAGCGGCGATCCGTGGCATGACGACGCCCTGGTGGCCGGCCCGTACGACTCGAGCGTCCGGGTCAATCCGCCGCTGCGCGCACCCGAGGACGCGGGTGCGGTGCTGGCCGCCCTGGTCGACGGCACGGCCGACACCGTCGCCACGGACCACGCGCCACACACCGCGGTGGACAAGACCGTCGAATTCGGGTCCGCGGCCACCGGGATCAGCGGCATCGAAACGGCGCTGGGCGTGCTCCTGGCGGCCGTCGACGCGGAGAAGCTGACGCTGGCGCGGGCCATCGAGGCGCTGACGAGCGGTCCATCGCGTGTGCTCGCGGGCCGATCGCGACGAAACGGCTCGGTCGGGCTCGTCGAGGGGGCACCGGCGGATCTCGTCGTCTTCGATCGCTCGGAGTCGTGGCTCGTGACGGCCGATTCGATGGCCTCGCGCGGCAAGAACTCCCCGTTCCTCGGCCGCGAACTGCCCGGGCGGGTGCTCGTGACCCTGGCCGGCGGCCGGCTCGCCTACGAGGCGCCGGACGCCTGAGGCCATTCGGGGTCTGCCGCCGACTCGCCCGCCGGGCTGAGGCCGCATCCTCATGGTCGCTCGGCTACCCTCCAGGCGTGACCCCAGCTGCGACGCCCGGACTCAACCGCGACTACGAGCGTCGCTCGTTCTGGCAGGCCTCGATGGCACCGCTGCCCGATCGTGCCGGGCGACCCCTGCCCGATACGACGGACGTCGTCGTGATCGGCGGCGGCCTTGCCGGCATCAACGCCGCGCGCGAGCTCGCGGCCCGCGGTCGGGCGGTGACACTCCTCGAGACCCACACGCTGGGTTGGGGCGCCTCGACGCGCAACGGCGGCATCGTGCACGCCGGCTACAAGTGGGGACCGAGCGCGCTCCTGCGGCGATACGGCGAGGAGACCGGGCGGGCGCTGTATCAAGAGACCCTCGAGTCGTACGCGCTCGTCAAGCGGCTGATCGCCGACGAGTCCATCGACTGCGACTTCCGCGAGGTCGGCAGCCTCGAGCTCGCCTACGCGCCGTCCCACCTCGAGGAGCTCGAGGAGGCACGCGAGAGCCTGGCCGCGGTGGGGGTCGCGGCCGAGATGGTGCCGCGACCGCGGATCCGCGAGGAGATCGGCTCGGACGCCTACTTCGGAGGGCTGGTCGTGCCGAACAGCGGGCTCGTCCATCCGGGCCGCTATTTCGCGGGCCTCGCGGCGGCCGCCGACCGGGCCGGCGCCGATCTCCACGAGGGCGTCCGCGCACAGACGATCCGCCGTCAGGCCGACGGGCGCTTCGTCGTCGAGACCGAGCGCGGCGCGATCCTGGCACGGGACGTCTTCGTCGCCACGAACGGCTACACCGATGGCGTCGTGCCCACCCTCCGCCGCCGGGTGATCCCGATCGGCAGCTACATCATCGCGAGCGAGCCACTCCCCGAGGACCTGGCACGCGAGCTCTCCCCGAAGGGCCGCTCGTTCTTCGACACGAAGAACTTCCTGTACTACTGGCACGTGTCGGCGGACCGGCGGATGGTCTTCGGCGGCCGCGCCTCGTTCATGCCCACCTCGATCGACCGGACCGCGGCCATCCTCCACAAGGGACTCCTCGAGGTCCACCCGCAGCTCGCGGGCCACCGGATCGAGTACGCCTGGGGCGGCAACGTCGGCTTCACGTTCGACCGGATGCCTCACGTCGGACGGACGAACGATGGCGTCACCTTCGCCCTGGGCTGTTGCGGCACGGGCGTGGCGCTGATGACGTACCTCGGCACGAAGGTCGGTGAGTGGCTCACGGGCGGCGAGGCGCCGGCCCTGACGAAGCTGCAATTCCCGCTCGTGCCGGCCCCCTATGAGGGCCGCCCGTGGTTCCTCCCCGTCGCCGGGGAGTGGTTCCGTCTCCAGGACCGCCTTGCGGCCCGATCGCGCACGGCGCCTGGCGCCGACTGAAAGGAAACGACCGTGTCCAAGCCGCTTGCCGTCCAGCTCTACACGTTCCGCGACATGACCCGTCCCGGGCCGGCCGGGCTGACCCTCGACCGCCCGACGCTCGAGGCCATCGCCGAGATCGGCTATCTGGGCGTCGAGACCGTCGACGTCCCGGGCGGTGACCCGGATGCCGCACGCCGGGCCTTCGAGGATGTCGGCCTGCGGGTGGCGAGCTCGCACAGCTGGGCGAGACCGGCCGATCTCGAGGGCTTCGAGAGGGCGTCGGCCGGGATCGCGGCCCTCGGCTCGACCCGGATGATCGTGTCCGGCGGGCCGTTCACATCGACGGACGAGGTCGACGCGCTCGCCGACCGGCTCAACGCCGCCGCCGCCGTGACCGCGCGCCACGGCCTGGTCCTTGGCTACCACAACCACAGCTCGGAGATGCTGCCGATCGACGGCGTCCCGCTGTACCGACGCCTGCGTGACCGGCTCGATCCCCGGGTCGACTTCCAGGTGGACATCTTCTGGGTGGTGGTCGGCGGCGCCGATCCGGCGGTCGTGCTCGACGAGCTTGGCGGTCGCGTCATCTCGCTCCACCTCAAGGACGGCGCCAGGCTGCCGTCGGCCGCGAACGCGGAGCCGTTCGTGAACGTGGCGGTCGGGCACGGCGTCATCGACATCGTCTCGGCCGTCGCCGCGGGCGATCGACAGCCCTCGATCGAGTGGCTCATCGTCGAATTCGACCATTGCGATGGATCGCCCATCGAGGCCGTCCGGGCGAGCTACGAGTACCTCTCGACGCATGGGCTGGGCCTGGGTTCGCGGCAATGACGACGGCGCGGCCGGCCCGTGTCGGGATCGTCGGTTGCGGCAACGTCACCGACATGTACCTGCGGGGGTGCGCGCGATTCCCGGCGATCGAGCTCGCGGCGTGCGCCGACCTGGATCCGGCACGGGCGGCCGCGCTCTCGGCGAAGGGCGGCTTCCCGGCGGTGTCGATCGAAGGGCTGCTGGCCGATCCGGGCATCGAGATCGTCCTCAACCTGACCCCTCCGACCGCTCACGCCGGGGTGTCGCGCGCGGCCATCGCCGCCGGCAAGCACGTCTACACCGAGAAGCCGCTCGCGACGACGCTCGAGGACGCGCGGGCCATCATGGCGGACGCGGAGGCTGCGGGTGTCCGGGTCGGTGGGGCCCCTGACACGTTCCTCGGCGGCGGCCTGCAGACCGCGCGAGCCCTCATCGACCAGGGCGCCATCGGGCAGCCCGTCGCGGCCAACGCCGCGGTCCTCCACCTCGGGCCGGAACGATGGCATCCCAACCCGGGGTTCTTCTACGGGCCGGGCGGCGGGCCGGTGCTCGATGTCGGGCCGTACTACCTGGCGGCCATGGTCGGGCTGATCGGTCCGATCGTCGAGGTCACGGGCGTGTCGCGCGGCGCCGGGTCCGAGCGGCGGATCGAGAAGGGACCACATGCCGGCGAGACCTTCACGGCCGCGGTGCCGACCTCGGTCTTCGCGTCGTACGCCTTCGAATCGGGCGCGATCGGCGGGTTCCTGGCGTCGTTCGACATCGTCGCAAGCGAGGTCCCGCACATCGAGATCCACGGCACCGAGGGCTCGCTGAGCCTCGGCGATCCGAACACGTTCGACGGTCATGTCCGCCTCCGCGCGATCGACGCGGCCGGTTGGGAGGACGTGCCGCTCGCGTTCGATGGGTCGGTCGGGCGCGGCATCGGTCTCGCCGACATGGTCGGCGCGATCCGGGAGGGCCGGTCGCATCGCGCTTCTGGCGCGTTCGCCTATCACGTCCTCGAGGTGCTGCTGGGGACCGAGAGTGCGGCCGCGACGCGGCGGGCCGTACCGATCGAGAGCCGCTGCCCGCGGCCCGACGCGCTGTCGGTCCTTCCGGCCTAGGAGGCGAGCCGGCGCAACGTCTCGAGCAGGTGGTCGATGTCGTCCTCGGTCGAGAGATAGTTCACGATCCCGGCTCGAAGGTAGGTCGCGCCGCGCAGCCGGGTGGACGTCAGCCAGCCGTCGCCCGAGGCCTCGAGGGCCTGCTGGAGCCGATCCTGATGGGCGTCCAGCTCGCCCGGCGGGAGTCGGAGCGCCGCGTCCCGGCCACCGGGCAGGTGACGGAAGCAGACGACCGAGAGCTCCGGCGTCTCGGGGATCACCTCGTAGTCGTCGGCCTCGACGCATCGTCGCGCGAGGTGCGCCGCGAGGTCGTCAGTCGCCTCGATGAGCCGCCCGAAGCCCGCCGTCCCGAGGTGCTTCCACGACATCCAGAGCTTGAGTGCCCGCCAGCGACGCGTGCCTTCGAAGCCGAGCTTGTAGAAGTTGAGCTGGTCGGCGGGATCGCCGCGCTCCTGTCCGGTCGCGTCATCGGACGCCGGTTCGCGCGGGACTGCGCCGCCGCCAGGCGTCTCGCCGCCGCGGTAGTACTCCGGGCTGCGCCCGCCGAACGTGGCCGCCAGGTGCGAGCCATCGCGCACCAGCAATCCGCCGATGTCATAGGCCTGGAAGAACCACTTGTGCGGGTCGAGCGTGATCGAGTCGGCACGCTCGAGGTCCGGCGCGCGGGCCGCGTCGCGGGCGGACAGCCTGGCCGCGCCGCCGTAGGCCGCATCGACATGCAGCCACAGGCCGTGCTCGACGGCCACGTCGGCCAGCTCGCCGATCCGGTCGACCGACCCCGTGTTCGTCGACCCCACGACGGCCGAGATCGCGAACGGGGTGAGGCCGGCAGCTCGGTCCCGTGCGACGGCCTCGGCGACGACCGCGCCCCGCAGCCGGAAGAGCTCGTCGGATGGGACGATGACGAGGGCATCGAGCGGGAAGCCGAGCAGGTCCAGCGCCCGCGCGACCGAGAAGTGCGTCTGGTCGCTGGCGTACACCCGCGCGCCCTCGAGATTCTTGCCACGTGGCGGCCGACCGAGCCCCAGGATCCGGCCGAGGCGCAGGTCCCGTGCGATGGTCATCCCCATGAAGTTGGCCATGACGCCGCCCGAGGTCAGCAGTCCGAACGAGCCGCCGTCGTACCCGACGAGGTCGCACAGCCAGCGCACCACCTCCTCCTCGACGAACGCCGCGACCGGTCCGGCATGCCAGACGTCGACGCCCTGGTTCGTCATCTGGACGAGGAGCTCGCCCATGATCGAGATGGGCAGCGGTGGCGGCGTGAAGTACCCGAACTGACGCGGGTGCTGGGCATTCATCTGGCGGCCGGCCAGGCGTGTCCGGAACTGGTCGAGGACGTCGGCGGCCGGGGTCGGGGAGGCCGGGGCCGGCCCTGGTCTGTCGGTGGGACCGAAGTGTCCGCGACGCATCTCGTGGTACGGGGCCGGGTCGCCCATCGCGCGCCCGGCGGCGGACCCGTACAGGAAGTCGAGCGCGGCCGCCCAGGTCGCGTTGCCCAACCGCTCCAGCGCATCGCGCGAGGCCGCCTCGTCGCGATAGCCGACGAGCTCAGGCTCGGGGTGCCAGGCGAACCGGGCCAGGTACGCGTCGATGTCGAGGGGCGCCGTCGGATGCTGGCTCGTCGATCGTTCGCTCATCGATTCGATGGTAGCGGTCCATCGCCGACACGGAGGGTCACTCTTCGTGCCGAGGTTCTCCCATGTGCCGCGGGGAGTGGCGCTAGATGGGGTCGGGCCCGGTCTCGTGGCGGAAATGAGCCTGGATCGGGCCCAGATTCCATCCCCGATGGCATCTGGGACCACCCAGCGGCCGCGCGATCGGCTAGCGCTACCCGCGGTGGCGTTTGGGGAAATCGCGAGCCGAATGACTACCGGAACCTGATCTCGAACCGCGTTCCCGGTGGGGCACTCGACATCTGGCGACCGAGTTCCGATCCGAGGGCAAGGATCGATCGAGCAGGCACGGGTCGACGGTCGCGCTCCGCGATCGGGCCGCCTTTGAATGCCAGCGCGGGCCAGATGGAGATCGCCTGGTCTGGACCCAGCCCGGCGACCTCTGACTCCCATCCCGGCCAGAGTCGGCCGTCGTAGAAGCCTTCGAACCTTGCCGACAGGAGCATCGCGAGAACATCCGAGTAGCCGCCATCGAGGGCTTCGCATGCGAATGTGTCAGGTGCGAAGTAGAAGACCGCCCCCGGTTCGGCGTCCCACAACCCGCCGTTGAGTGCGAAGAAGCCGCCGATCGCGTCGTAGGCGACGATCAGGGCCCCGTCGAGCGGAGGATCAAGTGGCGCTCCGCCGAGGCTGGCGTTCCATTCGACGAGTCCATCCCGAGCGCGGGACCGCCAGCTCCCAGCCAACGGACCCAACCTCGCGCGATCAGTAGACCCCCGGTTCGGTATGCGATGGCGCCCAGCGGAGACCTTGTTGTGACCTGCAAGGCGAGCAGGGTTGCCTGGCCGCGGTTCGGGCCGCACGAGAGGATCTCAACGGGGCGCGGTGAGTTCTCTATCCAACCGAGAACAAGTGGCCAAGCGTCGTCCTCTGGATCGGTAAGCTCATCGATCGCCCGCATGGATTACGCGTTGTCCTCGAAGTCGACGGCTGCCAGGCGC
Source organism: uncultured Chloroflexia bacterium (assembly GCA_963764515.1). Classification (GTDB taxonomy): domain Bacteria; phylum Chloroflexota; class Limnocylindria; order Limnocylindrales; family CSP1-4; genus SPCO01. The sequence goes on from CAVXSS010000002.1 coordinate 432,956, forward strand.
CTTCTGTTGACGGTCAGGTGCAGGACGTCGGGCCGCGCGTAGTGGCCGGTCGGGTCGAAGTTCTGGCGCTCCTCGCGGACGCGCGCCAGGTCGATGTCGGCGCACACGAGGCGCTCGTCGTTCGTCACCGGGGCGACGACCCATTCGCCGTCCGGCCCCGCGATGCACGAGCCGCCGTCCTCGTAGCCCTCGTCGCCCATCTCCGCCCGGACGGCGTCGGCGAGCGGGAACGAATCCGGGATGTCGGCGGCGCTGTGGAGATCGGCGGCGGATAGCACGAACACCCTTCCCTCTCGGGCGATGAACCGCGTGATGTCCTTCGTCAGCCCGACGCCGCCGGGCCAGACCGCCACGTGAAGATCCTCGCCGCCGGCGTACATCGCGGAGCGGGCGAGCGGCATCCAGTTCTCCCAGCAGTTGAGGCCACCGACTCGGACACCGCCCGGACCGTCGTGGACCCGGAGGCCGTGCCCGTCGCCGATGCCCCACGCGAGACGCTCCTCGTAGGTCGGCATGAGCTTGCGATGGGCGCTCACGACGCCCCGCACCGGATCGATGGCGAGGAGCGTGCAGTAGACGGTCCCTCGACCGGGGCCGCGGCCACGCTCAGCGACGCCCAGATACGTGAAGACGCCGTGGTCGCGGACCGCCTCGGTGATCGTGGCGATCTCCGGCCCATCGAGCTCGACGGCGGCGTCGAGATACGCGGCGTAGGCGCGCTTCTGGTCCGCATCGTCGAACCGGGCGCCGTCGGTGAGTCCGATCCACAGCGGGTAGCCGCCGAGGAAGGTCTCGCCGAACGCCACGAGCTCGACCCCTTCATCGGCGGCACGCCCGACCCAGTCGGTGACGATCGTCGTCCCACGGGCCGGGTCGAGCCAGGCGGGGTGCACCTGGGCGGCGGCGATTCGCATGCCGGGCATCGTACAGTTCGCGTCGATGACCGACCACGACGATCACGATCCCGAAGGACGCGCTCGCCTCGAAGGGGCACTCGCCGGGCTTGGCGTCGCGTACCAGCTCTTCGCCTGCGACCCGGAGCTGGCAGACACGGCCGCGTTCTGCGCCGCCTATGGGTTCGCGCCGGAGGACTCGGCCAACACGATCGTCGTGGTGGGCAAGTCCGACCCGCCGGTGTTCGCTGCGTGCGTGACCCTCGCGCCGTATCGGCTCGACGTGAACCGGACCGTGCGGGATCGGCTGGGGACGCGCAAGGCGTCGTTCGCGGCACCGGATGCCACCGCGGCCCTGACGGGCATGCAGATGGGCGGGGTCACGGTGTTCGGGCTGCCGGCCGGCCTGCCGATCTGGGTCGATGCCCGGGTCATGGAGCGAGAGCGGGTCATCCTCGGAGGCGGCTCGCGATCGTGGAAGGTCATCTCGACGCCGGCGATCCTCCGCGCCCTGCCGGGGATGGAGGTCGTCGAAGGGCTGGCCACGGAACCACGGCCGGAAGGTCCCCCTCCCGCCGCCGACTGAGCCTGGTTCGGCGCCCGCCGCCGCCTGGACGAGCGAGGCGTGGGCCGGCCATCTCCCGTATCGTTGTGGCTCGTGACCGACTCACCGCAGGCGCACGTTCCCGTCCCCGATCCGAACGCCGATCCGACCCCGCCACGCCCTCCGCGGCCGACGGGACCGATCCAGTACAAGGGCGAGGATCTCGAGGCCGAGCGCGGTCCCGGACTCGGCTGCTTCCGGTTCCAGGTCGTGGTGCTGGCGATCCTCATCGTCCTGACGCCGCTGAGCGTCGCGTGGGATTGGCCGTCGCCGGTGAGCGCCGCGCTCCTCTTCGCGGTCCTCCTCCTGCTGCTCGTGACCGGCCAGACGATCATCTTCCTGCTCCGCCTCGTGGCGGCCGATCGGCGCGGCCGCCGCCGACCCCTCGCGAGCGGCACGAAGACGGTCGGCGAGATCGAGGACGAAGGGCGGTCCGAGGCCGCTTCCGAGGCCGCTTCCGAGGCCGCTTCCGAGGCTCCCGTGGCTCCCGCGGCCGACGCGGCCGACGGAGAGGATGTCTCCGCCAGATCGAACGCCCACGGCAGTTAGGCGAACTTGCGGAGGGATTCGGGGCCTCCGTCGGGCTCATGTCGAGTGCCGGCATGCGGATCCGTGCGGGGTCGGGCATCAGCCGATCGGACGACGCGGGCCGGGGAGTGGGTCTACCTCGCCTAACGGTCACCCCGGAGGCGATATGGCGGAGTTGGGGCCGGCGATGGCCGGGTAGGGCGCGTGCCCCGGGTCGCCCGCGACGGCGACCGATCGCGCCGGACGCTCCTCGCCTTGGCGTGGCCGGCGTGGCAACGTCCCCGCGGGCGCCGGCCCGTGCGCCGTGGCGGCTGCACGCACCTCGGCACGACCGGTGCCCCGTGCGACAATACGGTGCGGGACGGCGCGAGCCGGCCCATCGTTCGCTCGGGAGGAACGCAGGACGTGCCGGTGCTCGCCACCTACTTCTCAGTGCGCCGTGGCCGCGACCCGTTCTTCAAGTTCTTCATGCGCACGATCTTCCCGAAGCAGGTGAAGGACTACGAGGAGAAGTTCGGCATCCGCTTCATCGGTTGGTTCAACGTCGCGCACGGCTGGGATTTCGACAACGTCATCCTCCTGGACCTGCCCGACTACGCGACCCTCGACAAGCTGGAAAAGGACGAAGCCACCCGCGCGCTCGGCCATCGCGCCGGCGAGTGGATCTTCGAACGCCACCACTCGATGTTCCTGCGAGAGCGGATGGGGCCCGATCTCGAGTACCACCCGTAGACTCCCCGAACTACACGGAGGCGACGATCATGGATGGCCACAACGACCTGCTCGGGGAGCTCGCGGCGGACGCCGCCCTCGAACGCTCCGATTTCCTGGTCCAGTCGACCGAGCAGTTGCGCAAATTCCTCGACCATCACAAGGAACGGATCGCGGTGGTCGGCGGCCTGACGCTCATCGACGAGGAGCCGGACTACCTCTCGATCGCGCCCGATCTGAGCTTCCGGAGCCGGAGCCGATACCAGGACGCCACGACCGGCGAGTGGGTCAGCGAGACCGAGGTGATCGAGACCGCGTCCGAGCTGGTCGAGCTCTACAACCCGGCCGACATCTACGCGGCCTTCGCCGAGGCCGCCAGGGAGGCGGCCGGGATGGGTGTCGAGCCGACCGCCGAGGACGACCTCATGGACGCGGCCGGGATCTCCCTGGCGGAGACGGTGACGCTCGGCGAGGATCCGTACGCCGCAGCCGCCGACTCCTGGGCGGCCGGACAGGGCGCCCCCCTCGAGGCCGACGACGACGAGACCGCCGCCCACCGCCTGTACGACCTCGCGCTCGAGTACCAGGAGCGAAGCCAGCGCAGCGAATCGCGCCTGCTCGAGGAGTTCGAAGGGGCCGCCTCGGGCCTCAGCGGTCTCGTCGGGGAACTGATCATCGTCGACGACGATGACGAGCGCCTGACCCTCTCCGCGACCGGATCGTTCCGAGCCGAGGTGATCCCGGAGGACGCCGACGGGGAGTGGCGGATGCTCACCAACGCCGACGAGCTCGTCGAGTTCTACGACCCGACCGACGTCTTCGGCGACCTGGCCGACTCCCTGGCCGAGGCCTTCCCCTCGGTCGCGCCCGAGCTCGGAGCCGATCTCGAGGGCACGCCCGCGACGAGTGCCGGTACGGCGAGTGCCGGAGCCGAGGCGGAGGCCCACGAGGACGTCGAGGACGTCGAGGATGTGGACGACGGTGATGACACCGAGGAGCCGGAGGGCAAGCCGACCGCGTGAGCATGCGGCTGGCTTCGGCGGAACTCGTCGAGCATCGGGAGATCCTGCCGGGCCAGTGGCTCCAGGCCTATCACGCGCCCGACATCGCGAGCGGCTCGAGGGCGGGCCAGTTCGTCCATGTCCGGACCGGTGACTTCTCCGGGATGGTGCTGCGCCGCCCGTTCTCGCTGAACACGACCGATGCCTCGACCGGCATCGTCACGATCCATTTCCGCGTCATCGGGCGCGGCACCGAGTGGTTCACGCGGCTGCGACCGGGCGACACCGTGGACATGCTCGGGCCGCTCGGCCGGCCGTTCGAGGTGGACGCACGCAGCCAGCACCTGCTGCTCGTGGCCGGTGGACTGGGCATCGCGGGGGTCCGGATGCTGGCCGACGAGGCGATCCGCGCCGGGCGCCAGGTGGCGCTCCTCTTCGGCGCAGCCAGCTCGCGCGACGTCTACCCGTCCAGTCTCCTACCCGACGAGGTCGAGTACGTCGTCGCCACCGACGACGGGTCCATGGGCCACCACGGCTTCGTGACCGACCTGCTGCCCGCCTACGAAGCGTGGGCGGACCAGGCGTTCGCCTGCGGACCGCTCCCCATGCTCGCCGCGATGGCCCGGTTGGCAACGAGTCGCCGCGAGCGGCTGGGCGTTGCCAACCTCGGGCGCAAGCGTGGGGGCGGGAAGTCTGTGCCGATGGGCTCGCCGGCAGCGCGGCGCAAGGCGTTCCTGCAGGTCTCGATGGAGCAGAACATGGGCTGTGCCGTGGGGGCGTGTCTCGGCTGCGTCGTCATGAGCGTGACCGGGACCCCGCAACGGGTCTGCCGCGAGGGGCCGGTCTTCGCCTCGGATGAACTGCGATGGGAGGGCGCGTGGTCATGACGACAGAGCGATCGGCGGCGACCCCGCTGGACCGGCTCGCCATCGCGTCGGGGGTCCTTGGCTCCCTGATCATCGCCAGCGGTTCGGTGGTCACGGCACTCGCGTACACCGGATCGAAGGGTCAGCCGTACAGCCCGCTCAATCACTTCGTATCCGAACTGGGCGAACTTGCGGTCTCGAGGCTGGCCGTCGTCTTCAACACGGCCCTGATCATCGGTGGGGTGCTGTTCGTCGTGTTCATGATCGGGCTGGCGGCGGCAGGACAGGGTCGCCTGCGCTGGCTGTACGGCATCGTCGGCGCCATCGCGGGCATCGGCGGTGCCTTCGTCGGCGTGTTCCCGATGGACTACCTCAAGGTGCACTCACTCGCGGCGCTGACGTTCTTCCTGCTCGGCCTGGTGACCGTGCTGCTGGCCTCGATCGACTTCGTGCGCCGCCCCGACCCGAGGTTCCCCCGCTGGCTTTCGGTGCTGGGCGGCGCGACCGTGGTGGCGTTCGCGGGCTTCCTCGTGATCCTGTTCGGGGAGGCCGATGGGCTCGCCCACCCGGATGTGCGGGCCGCGGTGTCGCCGTTGACCATCTTCGAGTGGCTGCTGATCGTCGGCATCAACCTCTGGGTCTTCCTGACCGCGCTGTCCTGGTGGCGGGCGTCGCGATGAGCGACCGATGAAGCCGAAGCGTCGCGCGGTCACCTCGACGGGCCGAACGCCCGCAACCAGGCGCACGCCGACGGTGCGTCGGGTCCGGTCGGCGATCGTGTCGGCGCCACCGAAGCGAGAGACGCCGGCGGACGAGCGCCCGACAGGCCGGTCGAGCGGGCGGCAGCCGCTCGACACCGACACGACGATCGACCTGTCGGTCGATCTCGGCCGCGGGCTCGTGCTGGCCAACCCGATCCTCGTCGCGTCGGGGACGTTCGGCTACGGGGTCGAGTACGGCGACGTGGTCGACGTCGATCGCCTCGGTGCCATCTGCTGCAAGGGGACGACGCTCCGCGCACGGATCGGCAATCCGACGCCGCGTGTCACCGAGACGCCCGGCGGGATGCTCAACTCGATCGGCCTCCAGAACCCGGGCGTCGATGCCGTCATCGAGAAGTACGCGGGCACCTGGACGGGCTGGAAGGTGCCCGTCATCGTGAACGTCGCGGGCGAGTCGGTCGATGACTACGTGGAGGTCACGCGCCGCCTCGACGGGGTCCCGGGCGTGGCCGGCATCGAGCTGAACATCAGCTGTCCGAACGTCGGCCGAGGCGGGCTCCAGTTCGCGATCGACGCCGCTGCCGCCGCCGAGGTGACCGCAGCCGTCCGACGTGCGACCGACATGCCGCTGCTCGTGAAGCTGTCCCCGAACGTGGCGGACATCCGGCCGATCGCCAAGGCCATCGCCGATGCCGGGGCGGACGCGCTGACCGCGATCAACACGCTGTCGGGGATCGCGGTGGCACCCGGCCGCACGAAGCCCCTGCTCGGCAACATCTACGGCGGGCTGTCCGGCCCGGCGATCAAGCCGGTCGCCCTCCGGGTCGTCTACGAGGCGGTCCAGGCGGTCAAGATCCCGGTCGTCGCGATCGGCGGCGTCACCGACCTCGCCGACGTGCTGGATTTCCTCGCGGTCGGGGCGGTCGCGGTCCAGGTGGGCACCGCGATCTTCGCCGACCCGACGCTCCCGGTCCGCCTCGTCGACGAGCTCGCCGCCGAGTGCCGCACGCGTGGTCTGGCCAGCTACCGGGACCTCATCGGGACGGCGCTGCCCGGTCGTCCTGGCGCGCCGTCCTCGAAGGGCGTGGAGTACCGCCCGTAGCCGAGCGGTACCCATGCTCGATGCGCGCGACCTCGTCCACGTCGTGACCCGCATCCACGAGGGATCGCCGAGGTCGTCAGCCCGGACACCTGTTCTGACCACGTGGCCGAGATCCGTCGGCTCGACCCGGTGGAGTACGCCGCGACGCTTGGGTAGGCGACCCGTAGACTTCAGGCCATGACCACCATCCGTCCGGCCATCGATGCGGCCGCGCGCGCGGCGATCGCCGCCCACACCGAAGCACTCTTCCGCGCCTCGGGCGCGTTCCGCGAGGGGCACTTCCTGCTCAAGAGCGGCCGCCACGGCGACGCGTACGTCGAGAAGTTCGCCGTCCTGTCCGATCCGGCCGCCACCAGTGACTTGTGCGGGTTCCTGGCCGCGCACGTCCGGGATCGCGATGGCGCGACGATGGTCGACGTGGTCGCCGGGCCGACGACCGGTGGCGTCATCCTGGCCTTCGAGACCGCCCGCCAGCTCGGGGTTCGGGGCATCTTCGCGGAGGAGGTCCGCGCCGACGATGGCACGACGCATCGGGAGTTCCGGCGAGGCTTCCGGATCGAGCCGGGGGAGCGCGTCCTGCTCGTCGACGACATCCTGACCACCGGGGGCTCGCTGCTCGCGATGCTCCCGGCCGTCGAGGCGATGGGTGGCGACATCGTCGAGTGTGTCGTGCTGGTCGACCGGAGCGGAGGTCGCGCGACGTTGAGCTCGCCAACGAGCGGGCGCACCTACCCGCTCCGCTCGCTCTGGCAGCTGGACCTCCCGACCTACGAGCCCGGGCCCGGGACGTGTCCGCGGTGTGCCGACCGGACGCCGCTCTACGCGCCGGGGAGCACCGGCACCGGCGCCTGACGCGTGGACCGGCGGACTCGCAACCTCTTCGCGCTCGCCCTGGTCCTGGTCATCGCGGTGACCGGGGGCGCCGCGCTGATCCTTGGCGGTCGCGGTGACGAGCCGCCGTCGGGAACCACCGCGGTCGTGGGCGTAGTCGTCGAGGTGACCGCCACGAGCCTGACGGCGGTCTGCTGCTTCAAGCTCCGCACGTCGGACGGCACGATCCTGGCGTTCGACCTGAGCGGACTCGAGAACGGGGTCGCGTTCCCGCCGGGCCATCTCGCCGAACACCAGGCGACGGCGTCGCCCGTCCGCGTGTGGTACCGCGGTTCCCCGGGCTCGCTCGTGGCGATCCGGCTCGAGGACGCCCCGTAGCCGCGGGTCAGCTGCCCTTGGTGATCTCGGCGATCGCCGACTCGATCTCGGCCTCCGAGGCGATCAGTTCGAACGAGCCGCGGATCACCCCGCTGCCGTCCACCGCGAAGATCCAGGGTTCGCTCGTGAGCCCCCATTCGTCGGTCGTGGTCGTCGTCTGGAGCTTGCTGTCCGCGCTGAGGACCGGCTGGAGCTGGCCATCGACGTCCTTGAGCTGGTAGGGCTCGACGTTGATGAACGTGACCTCCGGGTGCGCGGCTGCGACGGGCTTGAGCTTGTCGAGCGTGGGTCCGCATTGCGCGCTCACGCAGAACTTCGGGGTCGCGAACACGAGGATGAAGGGCTTGTGGGCAGCGATCGCCTCGGCGACCGAGGTCTGGTAGAAGGCCGGGTCCGGCTTGGCATCGGTCGAGATCTTCGTCGCGTCGCCGCCGACGTCCGCCATCGTCGGCGTCTTCGACGCCGGGGCGGGGTCACCCACCTGGACCACCGTTGAGGACGCGAGGATCGAGGTGGTCGCCCGGATCGTCTCCGCCGGGCCGCCCGGAGCCTGCGTCGTGAACTCGATCCCGTACGTCCCGGCCTCGGGCAGGTCCACGTCGAAGGTGTACAGCCCGCGCGACCCTTCGATCGCCCACACGAACGTGCCATCGGCGGTCGCGACCGGGGTCTTGAGGTCCTTGGCGAGGTCGTAGAAGGCGGCCGTGAGCGGACGGTCCGGCGCCGCGACAGGAACGTTGTTCGCGTCGAGCAGCGAGATGAGGATGCGCGACGCTCCGCAGGTCATCGGGTTCGTGATCAGGTTCGGGTAGACGGACGGGGCCTGGCCGAGGGCATCCCAGCCCTCCATCGACGCCGGTTCGGCCGCGGTGTCGCAGCGATCCCCGGTGGCGCGGCTGGCGCTCGGCGAGGGGGCCGCCGAACCGCACGCGGCGACGACCAGGGCAAGCGACAACGACACGACGACGGACCGGGGATGAGGCATCGCGGGAAAGCCTAGCGGGAACCGTCGGATTGCGTCGCCGCCGGATAGAATGGCCGTCTCGTGACTCGCTTCCAACGCCTTGCCCTGGCGACCCTGCTGACCACGCTCGCCCTCGTGACGATCGGGGTCATCGTGCGCGCCACCGAATCGGGGCTCGGTTGCCCGGATTGGCCGTTGTGCCACGGCCAACTGCTGCCCGCGCTCGACGACCCCAAGGCCTGGCTCGAGTGGATCCACCGCGGCGTCGCCGTCGTCGTCGGCTTCGAGGTCCTGGCGATGGCGATCCTCGCCTTCCGTGACCACCGCGACCGCCGGTCGATCCTCTGGCCGAGCATCGCCGCCGTCCTGCTGGTCGGCTTCCAGGCCTGGCTCGGTCGCGAGACGGTGCGTCTCGGCAACTCCGGGGTGTCGGTCACGGCTCACCTTGCCGCCGCCATGACCCTGGTCGGGGTGCTGGTCTACATCACGGTCCGCGCCGGTTTCCCGGCCCGCTTCGGCGGCCGCGGCGCGAGCCAGCGGTTCACGCTCCTCGCGGCATTCGGGGCGCTCGCGACGTTTGCCCTGCTCCTGTTCGGGTCGCAGGTGACCGCCACCGACTCCGCGCTCGTCTTCCCGGACTGGCCGCTGATGGGCGGGTCCGTCTTCCCGCCACTCACCGACGTGACCGCCGCGCACGTGCTGCACCGCTGGGTGGCGGTGGTCGTCGGGCTCATCGTGCTCGGGATCGCGTTGGCCGCGTGGCGGACCGAGCGAGCGCACCCGGCCATCGTCCGGCTGGCCTGGGCCGGCGCGGTCCTGTTCGCGGTCCAGGCGATCATCGGCGGCGCCCAGGTGCTGACGAAGCTCGCTCCCTGGACCCAGACCCTCCACCTGGCCCTCGGCGCGGTCATCTGGGCGCTGATGGCCGGCCTCGTCGTGACCAGCTACTACACGGCCCGCGCGGGTGCCGGCGCCTCGACCGGGTACGAACCGGGCGGGCGAACCGAGTCGGAGCCGCGCTCGCGGGGCGACACGGTGCGGGCCTATGTCGCGCTGACCAAGCCGCGGATCATCGAGCTCCTGCTCGTGACGACCGTCCCGGCCATGGTCCTCGCGACCCGAGAGGTGCCCGGTATCGTCTGGACCGATTGGGGCGTCCTCGTGGCGTGGACGCTCATCGGCGGCACGCTGGCCGCCGGCAGCGCCAACGCCATCAACTGCTACCTGGACCGTGACATCGATGCGTTGATGGCGCGGACGAGGCGGCGGCCGCTCCCGGCCCAGCAGGTGGACCCGGAGCGGGCGGTCATCTTCGGCATCGTGCTCGGCGTCATCTCGTTCGCGGTGATGGCCTGGTTCGTCAATCTGCTGGCCGCATTCCTGACGTTGCTCGCGATCGGGTTCTACGTGGTCGTCTACACCATCATGCTGAAGCGCACGACGCCGCAGAACATCGTCATCGGCGGGGCGGCGGGCGCGTTGCCGCCGCTCATCGGGTGGGTCGCGGTGACCGGCAGCATCGGCGTGCCGGCCCTGCTCCTCTTCGCGATCGTCTTCTACTGGACGCCGCCGCACTTCTGGGCGCTCTCGCTCCGGATCCGGAAGGACTACGCCGCGGCTGGCGTGCCGATGCTCCCGGTCGTCAAGGGGATCCCCGAGACGACCCGACAGATCGGCCTCTACACGGCCCTGATGGTGGCGATCTCACTGGTGCTGTGGGCCGTCGCCCGCATGGGCGCCATCTACCTGATCGCCGCGTCGGTGCTCGGCGCGCTCTTCCTGTGGCGGGCCTACGGTCTCTGGCGCCGCGCGGCATCCGAGGAGGCCTCGACCGCCGGCGCGATCGCGCTCTACAAGTACTCGATCAGCTACCTGTCGCTGCTGTTCCTCGCGGTCGCGATCGACGCGCTGGTGGTGATCCCGGTCTAGGCGGGCAGGCACGGGTGCTGCGGCGGCGGCCGCACGGTTGCCCCCGGCGGCAGTGTTGCGCCCGACGCACCGTTTCCGGCTCGGCAACCGCTGTCGACGCCTCCAGGCGCACGCGAGGCCCCGATCGGTGCGTCGGACGCACCGATCCATGTCGGGAGCCCTGAGCCGGGCCAGGCCACGCACGAATCGGTGCGTCCCGCGCACCGGCCGCGCGGCCGCTTGGGCGCGTGCCGAGCGCCCGATCAGCCGGCGCGACGCAGGTCGTCGAGGACGGGTTGGACCGTGAGTGGGCCGCCCAGGAGATCGGCGATCAGGCCGGCCGGCGGCCGCGACCCGCCGAACCGCAGCAATCGCTCCGAGACGAACGCGTACCAGCCCGCGTCGCCGGTCGACCAGTCTCCGCGGAGCTCGCGGATGCGTGCCCGCAGTGCGGCCGCCGCGATGGCCGCCAGGACGTAGTTGGCGAGGTAGCCGGGGTTCTCGATGAGCTGGCCGCGGACGGCCCACCACGACCACTCCGGGTGTGGCTCGATCCCGAGACCGTCGGCGACCACCTCGGCCCACACGTCGTTGGGTCGCCGGCCGGGCGACCGGTGCAACTCGATCTCGAAGAGCGCCCAGCAGGCATCGAGCAGGACCCCGCCATACCGGTCGAGCGCCGCGAGGTGCGGGTCGACGGCGACGCCGAGGTGGTGGGCCTGGAACGCCGGCTCCTGCGCATCCCAGCCGAGCAGCTCGCCGACGGCTTCGAAGAACGCGGCATAGTCGCTGGGTGGCTCGGCGAACGCGGGCCGCGTCCGGATCGCGGCGTAATGGATCGCGTGCCCACTCTCGTGGAGCAGCTCGGTCAGGTTGCCCAGACCGCCCTCGCGGTACGTGGCGAACACCCAGGGCCCGGGCCGGCCGTTGGTCGTGAAGGCGACCGGGATGACCGGGCGGCCGACTCGCGGCGCGAGGTCATAGCCGATGCCAAGCTCATCGGGATCGGCACCCAGCGAGCGGAGATGCGCATCGTTGATCGGCCGCAGCCGGGCGAGCGGGACGGCAGCCCGCAGCCGGCGCTCCGCCGCGCCGACCACGAAGCGGTAGTCCCACGGCTCGACCCGTCCGCCGGGCCGGAGGCCGGCGGCGTCGGCGACGACGCGCCGGCCATCGGCGAGGATCGCATGGAGCATCGGCTCGAACGCGCCAGGTGCGATGCCGAGGACCGCGGCGTTCGCCTCGATCGTCGAGCCGGCCTTGACCCAGCGCTCCGCCGACGCGGCGACGAGCCGCCGATGCGGGCTCGTGACGCCGCCGTCGCCGTCGACCGCGCGCCAGACCGGTGCCATCGCCTCGAACACGGCTCGGCGTTCCGCGGCATCCTCCGCGGTCGCCAGCCGTGCGAAGGCGCTCAGGCGGTCGATCGTCTCGCCGTCGACCTCGATCGCCGTGGCAGCCGCACCATAGGCGTCATAGGTCGTCCGCCGAAGGGCGGCCACGATCGGCGATTCCGCGAGCCCGGACGTCTCGTCCATCGCCGCGCCTTCGATCGGTTCGGACTCGTCGATGAAGCCCAGCGCGGATCGGATGCACGCCAGCCCGGCACGCTCTTCGTCCGACAGGCCGTCGGCGTCGAAGGTCGCCAGCGACTGCCCGAAGGCCCGACGCAGCGCCGGATACTCGTCGGTCACCGGCAGCCCTCGATGCCAGTCGACCACGCGTGCCTCGAACGCGACGTGAAGGTCTGCCCACTCGGCCTCGAGGCGGTCGAACGGCGTCGCGGCGGCGGAATCGATCATGGCCGCAACGATAGCGGCGCCGGGCGCCCGACCGGCGCGCCATCGCACGACCTCGGCGCGGCGCAGCGACGCGGCCGGGCCTGAGCCCTGTCACCATTGCCGCGATGGAGATCCAGTTCCTCGGTGGCGCGACGACCGTCACGGGCTCGCAGTTCCTGCTCACCACGGAACGAGCTCGCGTGCTGATCGATTGCGGCATGTTCCAGGGCAGTCCCAACGAGTCGATCCGGAACCGGATCCCGTTCGCCTTCGACCCTTCCGAGCTGGACGCGATGCTCCTGACCCATGCCCACCTGGACCACTGCGGGTTGATCCCGCTGCTCGTCAAGGATGGGTATCGCGGCCCGATCCATGCGACGGCCGGCACGGTGGAACTGGCCACGCTGGTCCTGCTGGACTCCGGCAAGCTGCACGAGGAGTTCGCGAAGCGCGGCGCTCGCTGGGAACGGCGGAACCCGGACAAAGCGGCCGTCGAGGACCGCGAATTGGCCGACCAGTACGCGGCGGCGGTGGCGCTCGCCGAGGCCGGCGAGCACGCCGACGCCACCACGACCACCACGACCACGACCACCACCACCGGCGAGCACGTGCCGACGACGGTCGAGCCGGTTCACGTACCGGCGGCCTCGGCCTCGTGGCCGCGTGACCCCGAGGCCGAGCTCCGCGCCCAGCCCGCCGCCCTCGACATCGACCTCGACCAGCCCCTGTACACGGCCAAGGATGCGGAGCTCGCCCTCGGGCAGTTCCACCCGATCGGGTACGGCGAGGAGCTCGAGGTGGCGCCCGGGATCCACGCCACGTTCCTTGACGCGGGTCACATCCTGGGGTCCGCCATCATCCGCCTGCGGATCGTGGACCACGAGGGCGGTGAGGAGCGGGTCATCGTCTGCTCCGGCGACCTCGGTCGTCCCGACTCGCCGATCCTGCGCGACCCGACCGAGATGACCGCCGCGGATTACGTCCTGGTCGAGTCGACGTACGGTGGCCGCGAACACGAACCGAATGACGAGGCGATCCGGATCCTCGCCGACACGGTCCGCCTCGTCGCCGAGTCCGATGGCGTCCTCCTGGTGCCGTCGTTCGCGATCGGGCGGACGCAGGATGTGGTCTGGGAGCTGGACCGCCTCATCGAGCGTGGCGAGATCCCGCTCCTGCCGCTCTACCTCGACTCACCGATGGCATCCAAGGCGTCGGACGTCTACCGCCATCATCCGGACTACTACGACGAGGAGACCGCCGGGCTCCTGCGTGCGGGTGCCACCCCGCTCGACTACCCGAACCAGATCGTCACGAACAACGTGAAGGACTCACAGGCCATCGAGAGGGCCCCTCGGCCGTACCTCATCGTGGCATCCAACGGCATGCTGACCGGCGGTCGGGTGGTCGGGCACCTGCGCAACCTCATCGACGACCCGCTGGCCGTGATCCTGTTCGTCGGGTACCAGGGCCAGGGCACGCTCGGGTCGCATCTCCAGGCGGGCGCGAAGACGGTCAAGCTCGATGGCCAGGTGCGCCAGGTCCGCTGCCAGGTCCGCTCGATCAGCGGGTTCTCGGCCCACGCCGACGAGAGCGAGCTGCTGGTCTGGCTCGCCCGGTTCGGGGCGGGCAAGCGGCCCGGCGATCCTGGATTCCCGCGACGCGTGTTCCTGGTCCACGGCGATCCCGACGCACAGATCGCCCTCGAACCGAAGGTCCGCGACCTGGGTTTCGCCACCCACGTCCCGCACTGGCACGAGCGGGTCACGCTCGACTGACGACCGGCCTCGAAACCGGCCGGGAGGATCCGTCGTACTTCGGGTGAACCGACTCACCCCCTGGAGGATCCCCCCGGATGCACTCGAACCCCCGCCTCATGGCGCTCGGCATCGGCCTGATCGCCGTTCTCGCCGCCTGCTCGAATGCGGGCGCCAGCAGCGCCCCTGCGGCCTCGGCGGCCCCAACTGCCGCCCCGTCCGTCGCCCCATCGGCCGCCCCGTCCCAGGCTCCGTCCGCGGAGCCGAGCTCGCCCGCCCCATCGGCGGCGACGGGCACGACCGTCGCCCTCGCCGATTCGTCGCTGGGCAAGATCCTCGTCGACGGCCAGGGTCGGACCCTGTACATGTTCACGAAGGACGCCGATAGCACGCCGTCCTGCTACGGCGACTGCGCGACCAACTGGCCGGCACTCCTCGCGACCGGCCCGATCACCGTCGGTGCCGGCCTGACGGCCTCCAAGTTCGAGACCGTCGAGCGCACGGACGGCGGGACCCAGGTCCGCGTCGACGAGTACCCGCTCTACACGTTCGCCCATGACGCGGCGCCCGGCGACACCAACGGCCAGGGCCTCAACGGCGCCTGGTACGTGGTCGGTGCGGACGGCGAACCGATCAAGTAGTCCACCCTCGGCTGGCGGCGCCCGGTGCCTGCGGCGCCGTCAGCCGATCCACCCCTGCCACTGCGGCGTCAGGGGTCGATCCATCGCCCGCAGGTAGACGCTGACCTTCGCGCAGAAGATCAGGGTCGCCTCGCGGTAGATGTGGAACTGCCCGCCGAGCGGTGGGGTGAAGCCATCTCCCCGGTCGACGGTCTTCGTCCCGAAGTCGCTCTCCGGGATCGCGGTCAGCACCGCCTCGAGCTCTCGGTCCAGGTCCGCGAACCAGGCCTGCAGGCGAGCCACTCTCGTCTCGACGCCGGCCTCGGCCGGCCGCACGCCCCAGGTGTGGGTCAGCGTCGTGAACGACTCGATGTAGTCGCCCTCGTGCTCGCCCATCTCCCGGATCAGGGCACCCAGCGTCGGGTTGCCGGGCAGCGCGAACGCGAGGTCGCCGTCGGATAGCGACTCGAGCAGCTGGACTCGCAGAGCGGTCGTCGCCCGCAGCAGGCCCAGTTCGCGCTGGTCCACCGCGTCAGGCCCGCGCCCTTGCCAGGTCCTTGATGATCTGCCCCGCGGCGAGCTTGCCCGGGGCGCCCATGACGCAGCCGCCGGGATGCGTCCCGGAGCCGCACTGGTAGTAGCCATCGATCGGCGTGCGGTATTGCGACCAGCCCGGTGCGGGACGGAAGAAGAACATCTGCGGAGCGAAGAACTCGCCCGCGAAGATGTTGCCCTCGCTCAGCCCCACGGTCCGCTCGATGTCGAGCGGCGTCCGGATCTCCCGCTGCAGGACGAGGTCCCCGAAGCCCGGGAAGAACGATTCGAGTGTCGCCTGGACGGTGTCACCCAGGCGCTCCTTCTCGGTGTCCCAGTCGCTCTCGCGCAGCTTGTAGGGCGTGTACTGGATGAAGCAGCTCATGACGTGCTTGCCCGGAGGTGCCATGTCGGCGTCGATCGTCGACTGGATCGCCGTATCGATGTAGGGGCGCTGGCTGTACCAGCCGTACTTGGCGTCGTCGAAGGCGCGCTCGAGGTAGTCCATCGACGGCCCGATGTTCGTGAAGCCACGGAACTGGTCGCCGCGATCGCCGAGGGCCGGGTACCTGGGCAGCCCGTCGAGGGCGAAGTTCACCTTGGACGAGGTGCCCTGGAAGCGGAACCGCTCGATGTTCTCGACGAGGTCGGCCGGCAGCTCGCGCGGGTTGACGAGCTCCAGGAACGTCCGCCGCGGATCGAGCGCCGAGACGACGACCTTGCCGAAGTACTTCGTCCCGTCCTGGAGCTCGACGCCCGTCGCGCGGCCGCCCGACGTGATGACGCGTTCGACCGGCAATTCGAGCACGATCTCCGCCCCGAACGACTGGGCCGCCTTGGCGAGGACCTGCGTGAAGCCGCCATTGCCGCGCTTGTGGAAGGCCCACGCCCCGAACTCCGCGTCGTGCTCGCCGAGCGTGTGGTAGAGCAGGACCAGGCCCGACCCCTGCGAACGCGGGCCGACCTTCGTCCCGATGATGCTCGACGAGGCGAGGTAGCCCTTGACGATGTCCGACTCGAAGTAGTCGTCGAGGAAATCGGCGGCACTGCCCGTCAGCAGGCGGACCGCGTTGTGCAGGACCCGCTTGTCGAGCTTTCGGAAGCGCGAGCCGATCGACGCGAGCGCGATGAGCTCCTCGGGATCGTTGCTGAAGATGTCCGGCGGGACCATGTCGAGCAGCGGCTTGATGGCCTGGCAGACCATCTCGACGTCGTGCGAGTACTGCTCGTAGGCGTCCGCATCGTGCTTGGAGTGACGCGCGATCTCCTTGAGGTTCTCGTTGTGGTCCTGGGTGAGCCACAGGTAGTCGCCGTTCTCCATCGGCGCGAAGCTCGACGACATGAGCAGCGGCATGAAGCCGTGCTTGACCAACTCGAGCTCGTGGATGATGTCGGGCCGCAAGAGGCTCAGCGCGTACGAGAACGTCGTGAACCAGAAGCCCGGGCGAAGCTCCTCGGTGATCGCCGCGCCGCCGACGAGGTGCCGGCGCTCGAGGATCAGGGTCTTGAGGCCGGACTTGGCGAGATAGGCGCCGTTGACCAGGCCGTTGTGGCCGCCACCGATGACGATGGCGTCGTAGGTCCGCTCGCTCTTCGTCGAGCGGGGCGGCTTGCTCGTGCGGGCGGATGTCGGGGGCGTCTTGGTCGGAGTCCGTCGTCATCTCAGGCCGTCTTTCGCTCTGGGTTGTAGAGCGGCAGCCGGGCGACATGCGCGGCGACCTGCTCGTAGTGGTGGTCGATGGTGAACTCGAGGTTCACCTTGGTGCCGACCTTGGCGAGATCGGGTCGGACCCGGGCGATCGCGATGTGACGCTGGAGCATCGGTGAGTACATGAAGCTCGTCGCGTACCCGACCTGCTCGTAGTCGTCGTCATAGCACAGCCAGTCCTCCTGGACCGGCGTGTGGTCCTTGGGCGGGATGAGTCCGGCCTCGTTGAAGACGCGATCGTAGTCGTGCCAGTCGACGACGAGACCGGACATCTTCCAGCGCGACGTCTTGTCGGCGATCTCGCGTTCCAGCGCGCGACGGCCGATGAACGCCCGGTCGTCGGCCTCGAGGCCCCGGAACATCCAGCCCCAGCCGAGCTCGAGCGGCGTCGAGCGGTGCGCGTCGTTCCAGGCGAACCGGCTCGAGTCGAAGTCTGCTTCGAGGAGGAGCAGGCCCGCCTCGATGCGCAGCATCTGGAGTGCAGCCAGGCCGAACGGCAGGACCCCGAACCCGTCCATCGAGTCCCAGAGCGTGTCCCACACGTGCAGCGCGTCGGGCGTGTCGACCCAGATCTCGTAGCCGAGGTCGCCGCTGTAGCCGGTCCGGCTCACGGTCACGGCCGCGCCGCCGATCTCGCCGGAGGCGAGTCCGAAATACGGGATGTGCTCCATCTGCGGCACGAGCCTCGCGAGGAGCGCCCGCGACCGCGGTCCCTGGAGCGCGAGCGTCCCGATGTCCGCACTCTGCTCCTCGATGGTCACATCCAGCCGGCCGATCCGGTCGGCGAACCACGCGAAGTTGGGCTCGGCCGAGGTCAGGAGGTACTCGTCGCGGCCCTTGCGCAGGATGACGCCGTCCTCGACGACGAAGCCGCGATCGTCGAGCCAGGTCGTGTACTGGGCATGGCCGGGCGGGCAGGCGCGGATGTCGCGGGCCAGCAAGCCCGCGAGGAACGCCTCCGCGTCCTTGCCCGCGATCCGGTACTTGTAGAGCGGAGAGGAGTCGAAGACGCCCGCGGCGTTGCGGACCGCGAAATACTCGAACTTGTCCGACATCTGGTAGCGGTCGGCCGAGAGGTAGCCCGACCAGTGCGTCCACAGGCCGGTCTCGTTGAGCGCGCTCGTGCGCTCGTGGAACGGGGTCGTCAGGATCATGCCGTCGGGGCCTCTGCGTTCGAAGGGGTCAAGGGCCGCCACGATATCGGCTCCCGGAGGCTTGCGCGGACACCGTTCTACCCTGCGGATGACCCGCCACGGGCGCGGCTGACGGCCTGGACCATGCTCGCTCCGGACCGCGTCGCCGCCGGACTCACGCAGGCCGCACCATCCGTCAAATGACACTCACCCGGTCGTTCGTCAGCAGATCTGTGCCAGATGACCACTGAGGCGGCCGATCGTCGGGAATGGATGGCTCGTAGGACCCGATCCGTGGGTGCGGGCAGCTCCTTGACGGGCTACGCCCTGACCAATGACCGCCCGAGGATCATCTGCCGGTTTCGCCGGTAGCCGGCCGGCTGCCTCAACTCGGCAACCACGTCGGCCACCAAGTCGGGACACCGTCCGGGCCGCACTTCGAGTACTCCACGCGGTCGGTCGACAGGTAGTCGGCTGGGTCCCCACGCGGGACGTTCAAGATCACAAGTACGAAGACAGCAGTGATGCAAAGCACCGTCCCGGCCGTGTAGCGACCCAACATCGACCGTCGCGGCGCAACCAGTGAGCCGACGTAGAAGGCCGCCCACCCCCAAACGATCATCGTCGCAAACAGCGCCCACAGGCTCAGCCCGGACCCGACTCCCCCAGTGTCGTCGCATGCAGACCAGGCATCGGCGACGAGATGCATCACCTTGTCAGCGACGAGGCCACTCGTCATGAGGCCTGCAGCCAGGAGCCGCCATGGCGCGCGCAGAGGACCTGGGACATCCGGGGGTACGAACCTTGGCTGTCGCCACCCGTCTGGCTGCGGCACGATCGGGGGCGGGGGATGAGCCGCCATCGATGGGACAGACGCCCCGTTCGAGCGGCGTGTGATCGCAAGCCGCAACCGGCCGCGCCCGCGACGCGCCGAGACATCGGGTCCATCTGGTGGAACGCGAGAGGCAATAGAAATCTCATGCCCGACCATCCCGGGACCCAGACAGGAGTCCCGAACCGATGACGACCCCGCTCGCGACGCCAGCCACCACCGCCTCGTCGATGCTCTACTTCGGACCGTGGTACCGCCGCTCCCCGTTCTTCGAGAAGACCCTCGAGGCCGGCTGCAGCGCCTACGACATCTACAACCACATGTACCTGCCGGGCTACTACGCGGACCCGGTCGAGGAGTACTGGGCGCTCCTGAACGATGTGACCGTATGGGACGTCGCGGTCGAGCGGATCGTCGAGATCACCGGGCCCGATGCCTCGGCCTTCACGAACTCGCTGACCTGTCGCGACCTGACGAAGTGCTCGGTCGGCCAGGGCAAGTACGTGCTCATCACGGCCGAGGACGGCGGCATCGTCAACGACCCGGTCCTGCTCCGCGTGGAGGCGGATCGCTGGTGGCTGGCCCTCGCCGATTCGGACGCCGGCCTGTGGGCGCGCGGCGTGGCGATCCACTCGGGGCTGGACGTGACGGTCCGCGAACCCGAGGTCTACCCGATCCAGGTCCAGGGCCCCAAGTCGAAGGACACGATGCGGACCCTGTTCGGCCCCGCGATCGATGACATCAAGTACTACTGGACGCTCACGACCGAGCTCGACGGGATCCCGGTCGTCATCAGCCGGACGGGCTGGACTGGCGAGGTCGGCTACGAGATCTACCTGCGCGACCCATCGCGTGGCGGCGAGCTCTGGGATCGAGTGATGGACGCCGGCAAGCCCCATGGGATCCGGCCGATCGCCCCGTGCGAGGCGCGCCGCATCGAGGCGGGCATCTTCAACTACGGCTCGGACATCACGATCAAGGACACGCCGTTCCACGTCATGGGCCTGGAACGGCTCGTCGAACCACAGGACGCCGACTACATCGGCAAGGCCGCGCTCGAGGAGATCCGCGCCACGGGAGTCGATCGCAAGCTCGTCGGCATCGAGGTCGCCGGCGACGCGCTGCCGTTCGAGCTCTCGCGCACCTGCGTCGCGCTCCACCAGGGCAAGCCGGTCGGCACGGTCACGGACCTCATCTGGTCGCCGCGGCTCGAGAAGAACATCGGGTACGTCTGGCTGCCGATCGGTCTCGCCGGTCCCGGTACGCCGCTCGAGATCGTGGCCCCGGACGGCGGCACCTGGGCCGCGACCTCGGCCGCCATCCCGTTCCTCGACCCGAAGAAGGCCGTACCGAAGGCCTGACTACGCGCGCGCCGGCTCCTCGGGTTCCGCGACCTCGAGCGTGTCCTGGCCGCGACGCGTCCCCAGCGCCCAGGCGAAGAGGACGACGATGGCGGTCAAGGTCACGATGATCGTCGAGATCGCATTGATCTCCGGGGTCACCCCGAACTTGACCTTGCCGTAGATGAAGAGCGGCAGCGTCGACGATCCCACACCTGCATTGAAGGTCGTCACCACGTAGTCGTCGAATGACAGGGCGAAGGCGAGCAACGCACCCGAGATGACGGCCGGCATGACGAGCGGCAGCGTCACGTGGAGGAACGCTCCCGCGGCAGAGGCGCCGAGATCGCGCGCCGCCTCCTCGAGCTGCGGGTTCATGCCGGTCGCCCGGGCGCGGACGACGATCGCCACGTAGCTGATGCAGAACGTGACGTGCGCGATGGCAAGCTGGGTGAACGATCCCCGGGCCCCGAACAGCTGGAAGAAGAAGACCAGCAGGCTCAGGCCCATGATGATCTCGGGGGTCACGATCGGCAGCAGCAGCAGCGTCTCGGCCGCCGCCCGGCCGCGGAACCTGACCCGTGCCAGGGCCAGGCCCAGCACGGTCCCAAGGATCGTCGACGCGAGCACCGCGACCGCCGCCAGCCGGAGCGTCACGCTGAGCGCATCGAGCAACCGACGGTTCGCGAAGAGCGTGGGGTACCAGTCGAGCGTGAAGCCTTCCCACTGGAAGTTTAGTCTCGAGGTGTTGAAGGAGAACACGATCAGGACGACGATCGGCGCGAAGAGGAACAGGTAGACCAGGAGCGCATAGGCGGACAGCACACGGTTGCGCGGTTTCACCGCGGCGCTCTCATGCCCCAGCGACCTCGCGCCGCAGCGGACCGAGTGCCAGGAGCGTGCCGCCGAGGGTGAGCAGCAGGAGGACGAATCCGAGGGCCGCGCCATACGGCCAGTCGCGGCCCTGGAGGAAGAGTTCCTGGACCACCTTGGCGATGGTCGTGGTCTCCGAGCCGCCGAGGAGGTCCGGGGTGACGAAGTCGCCGATGGCCGGGATGAAGGTGAGGATCCCGGCCGCCACGATCCCCGGCATGGTCAATGGCAGCGTGACGTAGATGAACGCCGCCCGACCGCTCGCATACAGGTCGCGGCCCGCGGCGACGAGCGCCGGGTCGAGCCGGTCGATCGAGACGAACAACGGCAGGATCGCGAACGGCAGGAACCCGTACGTCATCCCGACGATCACCGAGAAGTCGGTGTTCAGGAGGATCAACGGTTCGTGCGTCAGACCGGCGGCCTGGAGGATCGAATTCAGCACGCCGTTGTCGCGCAGGACGATCATCCAGGCGTAGGTCCGGATGAGGTAGCTCGTCCAGAAGGGCAGCATGACGATGACGAGCAGGAGGGCCTTGTTGCGCCCGCCGTAGCGACTGATCCAGTAGGCGATCGGGTAGCCGATGACCAGCGACAGGAGCGTGGTCGCGGCCGCATACCGGAGCGAGTTCAGGAGCGTCGGCAGGAAGGTCGGATCGAACGCCCGGGCGTAATTGTCGAGCGAGATGGTGTCGAAGACGATGCGGTCCTGCGGGCCGCGGGCACCGAAGCTCACGACGAAGATCATCGCGAGCGGCACCGCGAAGAAGATCACCAGCCAGACGATTCCCGGCAGGAGCAGCGCGGCCCCTGCGACCCGACCACCGGCGGACGGACGATCCGGGTTCGCCTGCTTCAGCGCCCGGTCATCGGCCGCGTCAACGACCAAGCTCGTGCCAACGCTTCTGGTACTCGTCGCGGAGGGCCGGCCCCAGGTCGATCAGTTCCTGGAGCTTGTCGACCAGCGCCTGGTCCGGGTTCACGCTCGGATCGGCCAGGATCGCCGGGTCGATGAACTCCTTGGCGGCCGCGTTGGGGCCCATGTAGTAGACGAAGTTCGTGTTGTCGGCGCTGATGTGCGCATCGAGCATGTGGTTGATGAACAGGTGCGCGGCGATCGGGTGCTGGGCGCCGGAGAAGATGGCCATCGTGTCCGATCCCCGTACCCCGCCTTCCTCCGGGATGTAGAACACGGCCTTCTCGTTGACCTCCTGGATCGAGTAGATATCCGCGCCCCAGACCTGGCCGATCCAGTTGTTTCCGCTCGCCATCATCTGCTTGGTGTTCGTCGTGTATTCGCGCACGAGCGGCTTCTGTTGCTGGAGGAGCGCGAGTGCCTGGTCCAGCTGGCCGAGGTCGCTGGAATTGGCGCTGTAGCCGAGCTGGATCAGGGCCAGGCCGAAGACTTCCTGGTAGTCATCGAGCATGCCGATGTGCTTGGCGAACCGGCTGTCCCACAGGGCCTTGCTGCTGGTGAGGGTGTCGCTGATCTTGCCCGTGTCGTACGCGACGCCGGTCGTCCACCACATGTAGGGCATCGAATGGGCGTTGCCCGGGTCGTAGGCGGGATCCGCCCACTCCTTGCCGAGGTTGACCAGGTTGGGGATGAGCGACAGGTCGAGCTCGATGATCGCGCCCTTGTCGATGAACGCCGGGATGTCCACCGAGATCGGGAAGGAGAGGTCGTATCCGCCGCCGTCGTTGCCCAGCTTCGCGTAGGCCTCGTCCGTGTTCGAGAAGAAGTCGTAGGTGACCTTGACGCCGTACTTGTCCTCGAAGGACGGGATCGTCGTGTCCGCGATGTATTCGGTCCAGTTGTAGATGAACAGCTCGGATTCGGGCGTGGGCACGGGCGTCGGCTCGACCGAGGGCACGGGCGTCGGCTCGACCGAGGCCGCCGCCGATGCGGACGCGGCTGCCGATGCGGACCCCGCCGCCGACGGGCTGACGCCGGCCGCCGAGCACGCGGCGATCACCGGTGCCAGCGCGACCGCCGGTCCCAGCTTCGCGATCGCTTCGAGCAGCTGTCGCCGAGTGACCCGCCGCTCGACCATGTAGCGGACGAGCGCCTGCTCGAGGTCGATGCTGGATCCATCGTGTTCGTGGCTCATGCTCGCTCCTCC
Organism: uncultured Chloroflexia bacterium; assembly: GCA_963764515.1. GTDB lineage: Bacteria > Chloroflexota > Limnocylindria > Limnocylindrales > CSP1-4 > SPCO01. Next base: position 456,162 of record CAVXSS010000002.1, read on the forward strand.
TCCGGTCGGACCGGTCCACCGCCCAGGACGAGTGCGTCCGCGGCAGGCCAGGTGATGGCTACTTCGCTGCCGGCTGGGAGGCGGACCCCGGCCTTTGGCGAGAGGACGGTCAGGTCCAGGCCGCCGTCGGTGGCGACCTGGTACGACACGATGTTGCCGAGGTAGGCGGCCTGGTCCACCCGACCGCGGATAGCGCCGATGGTGTCGCGGGGCACGATGCTGATCGACTCGGGCCGGACGCTCAATTCGACCTCGCTCCCGGACGCCGCCCCATCGAGGACGCACGGGGCGATCTCGCCCGACGAGAGGCGGACCGAGCCATCTGACCCGACCCGGCCCCGCAGCAGGTTGGTCGTGCCGATGAAGTCGGCCACGAAACGTGTGGACGGCCGCTCATAGAGCTCCTCCGGTGTGCCCAGCTGTTCGACCTTGCCCGCGTGCATGACCGCGATCCGGTCGCTCATCGTGAGCGCCTCCTCCTGGTCGTGGGTCACGTAGACGAACGTGATCCCGACCTCGACCTGGATGCGCTTGAGCTCGATCTGCAGCTGCCGTCGAAGCTTGAGATCCAGCGCGCCGAGCGGCTCGTCGAGCAGCAGCACGTTGGGCCGGTTGACGAGTGCACGAGCGAGCGCGACCCGCTGCTGCTGGCCGCCGGAGAGCTGATTGGGCTTGCGTCGCTCGTAGCCGCCGAGCCGGACGAGGTCCAGGGCCTCGCCGACGCGTCGCGCGATCTCGGACTTCTCGACCCGCCGCCGCTTGAGCCCGAAGGCGACGTTGTCGCCGACGTCGAGGTGCGGGAACAGCGCATAGCTCTGGAAGACCATGTTGACCGGGCGCTTGTCGGGCGGGTCCATGGTCACGTCGCGATCCCGGAGCAGGATGGTCCCCCCGGTCGGCAGCTCGAAACCGCCGATCATCCGCAGCGTCGTGGTCTTGCCGCAGCCCGACGGCCCGAGCAGGGAGAAGAACTCGCCGGCCCGCACCTCGAGCGACACGCCGTCGACCGCCCGGACAGCACCGAAGTGTTTCTCCAGCTTGACGAGGCGGATCTCCGCTGGGGCAAGGGTCGCCATGCGTTCGCGGAGGCTAGTGCACGCTGTGCGCCACCGCCTGTCGCCGTTGCGAGCCGTGGGACGTGCCGGGCGAAGCGGGCGTCGCCCGCCGCCTGCGGGTCAGGCGGCCGGAGCCCCGACCTGCTCGAGCGGCTCCTCGGGCATGAGCAATTCGAGGTTGAGACCCTCCACGCGACGCTCGCGCGCGGGGCGGCCCAGGAGATAGCCCTGGCCGGCGGTGATGCCGAGCTCCCGGATGACCGCCAGCTGCTCGGCCGTCTCGACGCCCTCGGCGATGATCGTGGCGTTCCAGCGTGCCGCCAGTTCCTGGAGGGCGCGCAGGATGCCGTGCGATGGGTCGTTGAGGATGCCGCCCTGGACCAGTGACAGGTCCACCTTGACGATGTCGAACTGGATCTCGCTGAGGAGCCGGAGACCCGCGTTCCCGGCGCCCACGTCGTCCGCTGCGAGGCGCATCCCGGCTCGCCGGCAGGCCGCCGCGTTGCGCCGCAGCTGCTGCAGGTCCTGGACCTCCTCGCGCTCGGTCAGCTCGATGACGAGCTGGTCGGGCTTGATGCCCCGCCGCCCGAAGATGGCGGTCAACTCGACCGGGCGGAACTGGTCCGACTCGAGGGTCCGTGGCGAGACGTTGATGCTGAGGTAGACACCCGGTTCGAGGACGTCGATGCCCCGCGCGACGACGTCCAGGCACGCCATGTCCAGCTCGACCGTCCGTCCGACGCGCTCGGCCGCCGCGAACAGGCTGCTCGCGTCGGGCATCGGGGCGCCCTCGGTCGGCCGGATCAGGCCCTCATACCCGATCGGCTCGCCGGTGGTCATCGAGAAGATGGGCTGGTAGACGGGTCGGAGCGACCGCTGGGTCAGGATCGTCCCCAGGGCGGCCGACAGGTCCTCGAGCGAGCGCTCGTCGGGCAGGACGCCATGGCGACCCGGGTCATACGCCACCGCGTTGGTCCGCCCGTGTCGCTTGCACCAGTAGAGGGCGGCGTCGGCGTGGCGATACAGCAGGCCGCTCACCGTACTCGGAAGCGGGAAGGACGAGACGCCGATCGAGAGCGAGAAGGGGAGGGTCGAGCCTTCGACGTAGCCGCCGGCCAGCGCGCTCGCGAGCATCCGTCGGGCGACGGTCAGACCGGTATCGAGATCGGCGTTCGGCAACAGCATGGCAAATTCGTCGCCCCCCACGCGGAACGCGCGATCGCCTCGTCGGATCGAGCGCGTCGCGATCCGTCCGACCGCCGCCAGCAGGTCGTCGCCTGCGACGTGCCCCTGTTCATCGTTGACCGCCTTGAGGCCGTCGACGTCGGCGAGCAGCAGGGACAGGGAGGTCTCGTGGCGCGCTGCGACCTCAAGCTGTCGCGCGAGTTCCTCTTGAAACGCCCGGTGGTTGCCGAGCCCGGTCAGCGTGTCGAGCAGGGAGTCTTCCCGTGCCTGGCCGTAGAGGTCATGGAGCCGGTCGCGTTCCTGGCCGAGCCGGTCGATGTCGCGAAGAAGCGGCGCGGCCAGCCAGGCCATCACGATCGGGACGACGATCGCGCTGGCCGCGAGGAAGACCAGCGCAACGCCGCGGCCCGGACCGTCGCCGGGCCAGAATCCCTGCACCGCCGCGACGCCCATGAGCAGGGCGAATTCGGTCGCCATGACGCGGATCATCCGGCGGCGGATGGCCGCGGACGCCTCGTCATGGGTCGGTACCGAAGGGTTCGGGTTGGTCTGGTCGGGCATACCCACGCGTATGACGGGTGGTGTCAACTGTGGTGTACGCCACAGCCATCCGTCCTGTGACCGCGACCAAAGTACCGACGGCCGCCGCCAACGGTTCCAAAGACGCGCGCGCACGCACGGGATACGTTCCGGCCACGCTGTTGGAGCAGGCATTCGACGTGCGCGATCGACATCGGGAACAATTCGTCAGAGCGGGTGCGATGGCACTCGCGGTGTCGCTGTTCTCCCTGTTCCCGGCCCTCGTCCCGCCGGTCCTGGCGAGTGAGTTGCCACGACGGCGGGAGCTGACCACGAAACGGTCCGTCTCACCGAGCTCCGGGACGACATCACCACGTTCCCTTCACCGTCGATACCAGGAGCAGCGCGGGGACGACGCCGGCATACATCCAGGCCCGCATCGTCAATGGCGCAAACGGGCACGACATGAACCGCGAGTCCGGCAACCTCACGACCGGGGCACATACGGCCTGGACGTCAGCCAGGCCAGTAGGCACCTGGAGTCCATCACATTCGTCGTGGACCCAGCGACCGATGGTGGCGGCGCGACCTGCGTGTACCGGGGGCACGATCGACAACGTTCACGGTCACCGCCCCGACGCCGACCCCGGTCCCGACGCCGACGCCCAAGCCGACCCCGACCCCGACGCCCAAGCCGACCCCTGCACCGACGCCCAAGCCGACCCCTGCACCGACACCGAAGCCAACGCCCAAACCCACCCCCAAACCCACCCCGAAACCGACGCCGAAGCCGACACCGACACCCGCGCGAGCCACGCCCAAACCGACCCCGAAGGCCACGCCGAAGCCAACGCCCAAGGCCCCCGCGACGCAGAAACCCACCGCCAAGCCGACGCCGGAGACGGCCGTCGGATCGCCGAGCCCCTCATCGTCCGGCGTGGGTTCGGCGACCGATGCGTCGCCTAGCCCGACGCTGACGGCCGTCTTGCCCGGGCCAACGAGATCGCCCGCGCCCGGTGCAGGCGTGACAAGCGTGGCGGGGGGCTCCGGTGGCTCCGACGGCGATGCCGGGACGGGATTCGGCGCCGTCCTCGGAATGGTCACCAACCCGAACCCGTTCCTCGCCTGGCTCATCGCGAGTGCCGGCGGCATCCTGCTGTTCCTGGTGCTGATGCGCCGAGCCAAGGAACGGGAAGAGGAGTCCGGAGGCTCGATGGTGCTGGCCGCATCGCTTGCCGGGCCGGTCGCCGACGCGCTGCCGGCGCCGGTCCCATCCCCGGTCTCCGCGGCGCCAGAGCCGCCGGCCGCCGGTGCCAGGCCCCGATCCCGGAAGGTCGTCACGCCTCCACCCGAGACCTCGAAGCAGTCCACCCGGACCAAGGCGGCGAAGTCCTCGACCGATGCCAAGGGGAATGGCAAGCGGGGCACCAAGGAGGCCGCGGTTCCGGTTCCTCCGGCGTCAGTCGGGGTCGCCTCGTGGGCCGCGTCCGACATGACCAGGGCGACGGCCAGGACGAGGACCGAACCCCGGACCTTCACGACCCCGCCGGGCAAGGGCGTCGAGCGGTTGAAGGTCGGCTATCGCATGGTCCGCCTGAGCGAGGGTGTCGACGACGTCAGCTCGCGTGAGCTCGACCGACTCGATCGCGGCGACGAGGTCGAAGTCGTCGACTCGTTCGAGGGGTTCCTCCAGGTCCGCACCGCCGAAGGGCTGACCGGCTGGATCCCCCGCCACACCATCCTCGGCTAGGTAGGGCGCGGCGGGGCCGCCCCAGGGCGGCGTTGTCGGCTGCGCGCGCTCTCTCACGCACCTTGGGGTGCGCTCGCTCACGTGCTCCCCTCCGCCTGGCCCCGGCACGGCCGCGCCAGGCCCGCGCCCGGGCCGGGTCGCCCCCCAGGGCGGCGTTGTCGGCTGCGCGCGCTCGCCGAGCGGGGCCTGCCAGACAGCACCAGGGGTCCGAAGCCCGGGACGCCAGCTCGGCCTATGCGCCTCGCTGGGCTGCGGTTGTCTGCCAGGCACGACCGGGCTGGGAAGGGTGGGGATCGTGGTCGAGCGACCACCCTGAACAGGCCTCGGGCCGTCCGTGCTGTCCGGTGGGCACGTTCGCTGGGGGAGGTACCAGTGGCCCCGTTCGCCTGGCCACGGACCAGTAGCCACGTTCCATGGGGGAGGTGGCCACGGACCGATCAAGACGGCCACGGCCTGACCCTGACCCGGCCGCCCCGGGCCAGCGCCCGGGCCGCCTGCCTCTCACAGATGCACATCCGGCACAGATGAGCGTGATCGGAGCGCGAATCCTGCAGGAATCGCAGCCTGGGCGTCGATCCACGGGGCGTTCATCGCCGATGTGCATCTGGTGGTGACACGGCCAGGAACGCCGTCCCACGACGGGGCCTGCCCGCCCCGGGCCTAGCCCTTCGTTCGCGAGGCGATGCGCGCGATGGCGCCGGTCCAGTCCGGGTCGAACGGCTTGCCTGGCTCGTCGAGGTCGATCGACAGCGGCGCGTGGTCCGACGGCACCGGCGGGCCCTTCCTGGCCTCGCGGTCGATCTCCGCGTCGACCAGCCGCGCGGCGACGGACTTCGTGACCAGCAGGTGGTCGATGCGCATCCCGAAGTTCTTGTGGAAGTTGCCCGCCCGATAGTCCCACCACGTGAAGCGGCCAAGCTCGTCGTGGCGGGCACGGTAGGCATCGACGGTGCCCCAGTCGAGCAGTCGCTGAAACGCCCCACGTTCGGCCGGCGACACATGCGTGCCGCCGTGGACGGCCCCTGGGTCCCACACGTCGGCGTCGGTGGGCGCGATGTTGAAGTCGCCCCCGATGACGAGGTCCTCTCCCGGATCGCATGACTCGCGTAGCCACTGGCCAAGTCGCTGGTACCACGCGAGCTTGCCGGCGAAGAAGCGCGAGCCGACCTCTCGACCGTTCGGTGCGTAGATGCTGACGACCCTGATCCCCGCTGCCACGACGCTGACCATGCGCGCCTCGTCGAGAGGGTCGAAGTCCTCCTCGCCGACCGCCGCGGTCGCGCCGGCGCTGCTGTCACGGACCCCGCCGAGCCCGAAGTTCGTGATGGCCCCGCCCGCCCCGAGACCGCGACGCACCGCGACGGCGACGCCGTTCCAGCGTCCCTCGCCGTGGTGGACGAGGTCGTACCCGGCCATCGCGAAAGCCATGACCGGGGCATCCTGGTCCGGCAGCTTCGTCTCCTGCATCAGCAGGACGTCCGGGTCCGCCCGTTCGAGCCAGCGCTCCACGGCATCCTGTCGGGCCTTGAGTGAGTTGACGTTCCAGGTCGCGATGCGCATCGGGCAGCTCAGTAGTGTCGGCCGCGCTGGCGTTCCAGGTCGAAGGTGGCCGTGTCGGCGACCGCCATGACCGCCATGGTGCCTGCCTGGACCGGATCGGAGACGACGAGATCGACGTGCTCGGTGATGGAGCCGACCATGTTGAGCGCGATGATCGGGATCCCGACCGCGCGCAGCTCCTCGGCCGCGACGCTGATGTCGCCACCCATGATCGAGCCCGCGAGCACCAGCAGCCGGGCGCGTGGCAGGTCCGCGACCGCACGGACCGCCGCGGCGATGTGCGCCTCGCCGACGAGCGGGATCGTGTCCACGCTGATGCGCTCGCCGCGCAGGTTGTGACGGTCGGCCTCGCTCACGGCGCCGAGCGCCACCTGAGCGACTTGCGCCCCGCCACCGACGACGATGATGCGCTTGCCGAAGATCGTCCCCAGCGCCTTCGTCCGATGGACCGCGCGGACGAGCTCGAGCCCTTCGAGCGCCGCCGCGAGCTCGTCCTCCTTGACCCCCTCGATTTCCAGCTCGATCTCCACGAGCTCCGGGTCACCCGGGATGTGCCGGACGGTCGCCAGGGTCCGGATCCGGCCGCCCAGGTGCGCGGCGACCGTGGTGATCGCCGAGATCGCCTCGCCGCTGTCGACCACGTCGAAGCGGATGGCGGCCGTCTCGGCCGCCCGGCGACGTGGCACCGGCGGGGTCCGGCTCACCCCAGGCTGCCGCGACCGGCGGCACCGGGCCGGAGGTCGTTGACGGACAGTCGATCCGGCTCCAGCCCACCGGTCGGGTCGTGCTCCTCGAAGGCGAGGCCCAGGCCGTTGAACGCTTCGCGCGTGGCCACGGGGTCCGAGGTCGTGAGCATCAACGCACCATCGGTGTCCTCGGCCACGCCGACGATCCCGGTGATGTTCACTCCACGCTCGCCGAGTGCCGTCGCGACGCGGGCAAGCGAACCCGGCCGATCGTCGAGCTGGACCGTGAACCAGACCGTCACCGAGGCACCTCCTGTGTGCTGGCGATGGTACCCGGTCTCACGGCGGACACGGTCGGGGACCCGCGCGAGCACGGCCGGTCGGCTAGCCTTCCCAGCGTGCCAGCCTCGCCGCAGCCGCCGGTCGCGTCCGTCATCCAGGTCTTCGGTCTCGAGAAGGACCCGGCGACCCGCGCGGCCCTGCGCTTCTTCAAGGAGCGACGGACGGCCGTGTCGTTCGTGGACCTGCGCAAGCGGCCGATCGCGCACGGTGAGCTGCGCCGGTTCACCGAGCGGCTCGGTGCCCGTGCCCTGCTCGACGAGACGGCGCGGCCGTACCGGGACGCCGGTCTGGGCTACCTGAGCCTCGACGATGCCGGGATCGTGGCGCGCCTGTTGACCGACCAGCGCCTGCTGCGGTTGCCACTCGTCCGTCGGGGTAGCGATGTGACGGCGGGTCGGGCCGAATCGACGTGGGCCGAGTGGATCAGAGCCGCCGCTGCCCCCTGAAGGCCGACCACCCGACGACGACGCCGATCGCCAGCAGGACCGCGCCGACGATCGCCCAGCGCACGTCGTCCGTCATGAAGCCCGAGCCCTTGATGATGCCGGAGCCCTGGCCGATCCAGATGAGCCCCACCGCGACGAGCAGAGCGGCGATGATCCAGCGGTTCCGCATGCGTGCCTCCCGGGTGGCATCCTAGCGACCATGGATGCAAAGCGCTCCGATGCCCGCCGGGCCGGCCGGGTAAAGGTGACACCCGGGGCCGAGCAGAAGCTCGGTCGCGACGCCACGGCCACCGAGGACGAGAAGCTCCTCGAGCGCCGGCCCGACACGGCCTTCCTCGACACCGATCCGTGGCGAGCCCTGCGCATCCTCGCCGAGTTCGTCGAGGGCTTCGACGCGATGGCCCGGGTGGGACCGGCGGTGACCGTCTTCGGCTCGGCGCGGACGATCCCGGACGACCCGCTCTATGAGCTGGCACGGACCATCGGGCGGCGCCTGGCGGAGGCCGGCTACGCGGTCATCACCGGCGGCGGGCCTGGCACGATGGAAGCCGCCAACCGGGGCTGCCAGGAGGGCGGGGGCCTGTCGGTGGGCTGCAACATCGAGTTGCCCCACGAGCAGTCGCTCAACCGGTACGTCGACCTGGGCGTGGAGTTCCGCTACTTCTTCGCGCGCAAGACCATGTTCGTGAAGTACGCCGACGGCTTCGTCATCCTGCCGGGCGGGTTCGGGACGCTCGACGAGCTGTTCGAGGCGATCACCCTCATCCAGACCGGCAAGGTCCGCCATTTCCCGGTCGTGCTGGTAGGCCGGGCGTACTGGTCCGGATTGCTCGACTGGATCCGGGCGACGCTCCTGGAGGCCGGTGCCGTGTCCGAGGTCGACATCGACCTGTTCCAGATCGCCGAGGATCCCGAGGAGGTCGTGTCGATCATGCAGGCCCACTCGAACCGCCGGTCCCGGGCGGACATCGTCGGGCCAGGGCCACGCTAAGTCACGGCAGGGTCGGGAGGGCGATCTCGATCCGACCGTCGACCACCCTGACCGGGTAGTAGCGCAGGCGGCGCACCCGGGTCAGGCGTCGCGCCTCGGCCTTCTTGCCCGGCGGGTCGGCCTTGGCGTCCCGGCCGGCTGGGGACCAGGTCGGGTGATAGGTGCCGTCGGGATCGAGCCCGCCGGTCGTGGGCATCCGGACGGGGTCCCCGGTGCACAGGTCGAAGCGGCCTTCATGGAGCGGGCAGGCCACCACGCATCCGTCGAGTTCGCCGATCGACAGCGGCGCGCTCATGTGCGGGCATCGATCGTCGGTGGCGACGATCCCGTTCGGCGTATGGGCCAGCAGGATGTCGAGCTCGCCACGGCTCACCCGACGGAGCGTGCCCGGCGGCAGATCGACGACATCGGCGATCGGCTCGAACGGGGCCCCGCTCGTGCCGGGCGCCACGAGGTGGCTGGGAACGGCGGCGGGTCGAGCCTCCATCGGTCGCATCGTACCCGTGCGGGACGAACGATGGCCCCGGCGGGGACCGCCGGGGCCATCGGGGCGCCAGGAGGAGCGAAGGTCAGGCGATGGGCCCATCCGTAGTCGAGACGGCCGGCGCGGCGCCCTCGACCGGGGCCGCCGGTCGCGGCGCGCTGCCCGCGGCGGGCTGGGGCACCGGGGCCGGGCCATGCGAGGTCCGGAGCGCATGTTCGTGCATCGTCGCGGCCGCGACGGCCGCGATGACCGAACCGACGACGCCGAGCCAGAACGTCTGGGAGACCGCGAGGCTGAAGGCCAGGTCCCTCGCCTGGACGATGGCATCGATCGCGGGCGCCGCCGACGGGACGATGGCCACGATGATATTGCCGACGCCACCGACGCCGGTCAGCACGTTGAAGTCGATCTTGCCCGACTGCACCGCGGCGCCGAACGTGGCAAGGACGTCGGGCGGCACGCCCGCCGACACCATCTGCCGGGGCAGTTCCTCCTGGAACGTCGTTCCGAAGATCGTCCCCACGAAGGCCAGGGCGACGGTGCCGCCGATCTGGCGGAAGAACGTGAGGTTCGAGGTGGCGACGCCGAGGAAGTGGAACGGCACGGCGTTCTGGACGACGATCGTGAACACCGAGAAGGTGGGACCGACGCCCAGGCCCGCGAGGAACATCCAGAACCAGACGACCGCCAGCGGGGTCGTTGCCGTCAGCTGGGTCATCAGCAACGTCGAGATGCCCATCAAGATGATGGCCGCCACGAGCATCCACTTGTACCGGCCGGTCCGGGCAACGACCAACCCCGAGACGATCGAACTGAAGATCAGCCCGACCATCAATGGCAGGGCGGCGAGACCCGAGTAGGTCGGCGAGAAGTCGTGGACGACCTGGAACCAGCGCGGCAGGAAGACGATCGCGCCAAAGAACGCGAAGGCCGCGAAGAAGGTCGAGACCATCGAGCTCGAGTAGGTGCGATGCCGGAAGAGCTCCAGCGGCACGATCGGCTCCTTGGCCCGCGCCTCGGCGCCGATGAACAGCACGACCCCGACGATCCCGGCCAGGATCAGGCCACCGACCGACGGATCGGTCCATTGGTGGAGCTGCCTGGTGGCCGCATCGATGAGGCCCTTGTTCGTCAGGCCGATCAACAGGAACGTGATGGCGATCGTGAAGATCACCCCGCCGAGGATGTCGAAGTTGCGGGTCGCCCGCAGCGTCTTGACCGTCGGCAGCAGCCGTTGGATGACGATCAGCGACACGATCCCGATCGGGATGTTGACGTAGAAGATCCAGTGCCAGCTGACCTGCTCGGTCAGGAAGCCGCCGACGAGCGGGCCGACGATGAACGCGATCCCGAACACGGCACCGAAGAGGCCCTGGTACTTGCCTCGCTCGGCCGGAGTGAAGAGGTCACCGATGACCGCGAGCGCCACCGGGAACAACGATCCGGCGCCGACGCCCTGGATGCCTCGGAACAGGATGAGCATCCCCATGTTCTGGCTCAGGCCCGACAAGGCGGAGCCGGCCAGGAAGATGACGATGCCGATCATGAAGATCGGCTTGCGGCCGTAGAGGTCGGACAGCTTGCCCCAGAACGGGACGCTGATCGTGCTCGTGAGCAGGTAGATGGTGACGGCCCAGACGTAGTAGTCGTTGCCGGACAACTGCGTGACGATGGTCGGCAGTGCCGGACCGACGATGGTCTGGTCCAGTGCGCCGAGGAAGAGACCGAGCATGACCGCGAAGAGGATCTCCATCTTCTCGCGGTGGCTCAGGCCGAGGGCGGGGTCTTCGGCGAGCGTCGGGGTGTATTCCTCCGCCTCCTCGACCGGGAACGATTCCATGGGCTGTCAGTCCTTCCGTGATGTGGTGGCGAGGTGCTGGCGGTGCGACGTGAGTCCCGTCGGACCTTCGTCACCTCGCATGGTCGAAGGCGATCGTGGATCTGGCGTGGAGAGGGGGTGGCGATCCGGTACCGGTACCGGTGCGGTCGTGGACTCCACGGCCGCACGGAGATCGGCCGTCGCCTGGGCGATCGTCATCAGCTGGACAGGCTTGAGTCGACTGAGCACGACCCGCAGGATCCCGTCGGTCATGGCTTCCTGCTCATCGAGCATCTGCACACCGGCCTCCGTCAGTCGGACCATGACGATCCGCCGATCCTCCGGGACACGGGTCCGTTCGAGGTATCCACGCTCCTCCAGCCGGTCGATGAGGCCGGTCGCGTTGGACAATGAGACGTTGTTGACGTCGGCGAGGCGGCTCATCGGCATCACGCCACTCCGATGGAGCGTGTAGAGGATGTGGAGTTGCGCCATGCTGATGCCGAGCCGCAGGAGGCGCTCGCTCATCGCGCACTTGAGCTGCGCCATCGTGGCGCGGAAGTCGGCGATGATGCGGTCCGTCGGGTCGGGCTTGGCCGCCGGAGGGGGCGACGCGCTCGGCCCGGGCAGGATGCTTCTGTTCACGTGGACTATCTTAGCCAAGTGAACCATCCTGTCAACATGAACGGTTCGTTCCACATGCAGGAGTCACGATGCGCTTCGCGTTGATGATCGAGCCCCAGCAGGGCATGTCCTACGGCGACCAGGTGGCGGTGGCCAAGCGCGCGGAGGCGAACGGCTTCGACACGCTCTTCCGCTCCGACCACTACGCGAGCTTCCCGGGCCCGGCGGGGTTGCCCACCACCGATGCCTGGACCGTCCTCGCGGGGCTGGCACGGGAAACCGAGCGCATCGGGCTGGGCGTGCTGGTATCGCCGATCACATTCCGGCACGCCGGGTCGTTCGCGAAGGTCGTCACGACCGTGGACGAGATGAGTGGCGGTCGCGTCGAGGTCGGCGTCGGGGCAGGCTGGAACGACCTCGAGCATCGGCAGCTGGGCCTGCCGTTCCCGCCGATCAACGAGCGCGCCGATTGGCTGGAGGATCAACTGGCGGTCCTCCACGGCCTGTGGGGCGAGCCCGATGGCTGGTCGTTCGCGGGCCACCACGTCCGGGTCGAGGGCGCGCTCTTCCGCCCGAAGCCCGTCAACGTGCCCGGTCGGCCGGTCGGACCTAACGGCGCCCCGCGGCCACGGATCATCACCGGTGGTGAGGGCTCTCCCCGAGGTCTGCGGATCGCGGCCCGCTGGGCCGACGAGTACAACCTCTCGTCGACCGGTCCGGCCGAGGCGGCCGTGACGTACGCCAAGCTCGATGAGGCGTGCCGGGCGATCGGGCGTGACCCGGCCGAGCTGTCACGATCCGCGATGGCCGGGATCCTGGTCGGCCGCACCGACGACGAGGTCAGGGCGCGCGAGGCGGCACTCCTGGCGGCGTTCGGTCGGGACACGGGCGGCGACGAATGGCTCGAGGAGCGCCGCGAGCGCTGGGTGGTCGGGACGCCTGAGCGGGCGCTGGCGATGCTCCGGCGCTACGCCGACGCCGGCGTCGGGCGGATCATGCTCCAGGACTTCCTGCCGTGGGACCTGGACCACATCGACGTGATGGGCGAGACGCTCGTCGGCCGGGTCTAGGAGGTCGGGTCGGCCCGCGCCTCGCGGGTGGGGGGCCTGAGGGCGTGGTCACGACCCGTGGTGCGTGGCACGCACCGATTCGTGCGTCGTGCGGCGCGGCGGGTCCGGCCGCACGCCGCTTCCCGGCGAATGGTGCGTGGCACGCACCGATTCGTGCGTCGCGTGTCGCGGAGCGCCCGTCGAGCCAGGCTCACGCAGGTCTCGGTGCGTGGCGCGCACGAACTCCCCCATCGGACGGCACCGAACGTCGCTCGGGCTCGGCCCGCGCAGGTTTCGGTGCGTGGCACGCACCCGCCGGCACGCCCCGGCCGCCCGCACCGGCCGGCACGCACCGGCGGGCCGCGGTTCAGCCCTCCGCCGCCTCGGCAGCGGCCGCGTAGCGCGGGTCGTCGCGGCGGATCGGGTCGGGGTCGGTGCCCCGGGCCCGGGCGAGCCGCTCGGTCAGGAGCTGGAGGGGCGTCGCCGTCGCGAGTACGGCGGCGACCGCTGCCGGCAGCGTGGGTGCCTCGGACGCCAGCATTCGTCCCGCCGGGGTGAGGTCCGCCGCGAACGCCCCGTCCAGGTCCGCCGCGAGGATGGCCGCCGACCGGATCCCGACGGCGCGCGCGGCCCGAAGCGCCCCCTGGGCCCGCCCGACGCGGTCGGCTCGACCGTCGCGGTCGGCGAGGATCAGCACGAGCGCGGTGTCGGTCCCGGTGGCCGGCAGGTGCCCGTGGAGGAACGTCTCGAGATCGCGATACGCCGACGGCAACCACGACGCTTCCTCGACCTTGAGCACGAGCTCCCGGCCGGCCGGGCGATCGGCACCGGACGCTATGACGATGAGGTGGGCAGAATCGGCGAACCGGCCGGCGATGCGCTCCGCCCCGGTCTCGTCGCTGCCGCCGGCTTCCAGGACGCGAGCGACCGCGTCAGCATCGATCGCTCGACCCGACAGGTGCGAGCCGACTGCGGTCGCCGCCAGCAGCGGGCTGAGGTAGCCGACCGTGTGGCACCAACCCTGGTCGAGCTCGTGGGTCTCGACGACCAGGTCCGCGAGGTGGGCTCCCGGGGATCGGCGGGACACGGTCAGAAGGGCGGTCCGCGACCCGGCGGCACGGGCTGCCGCGAGAGCCGCATTCGTGGCGGTCGTGGCGCCCTCGTGCGAGACCCCGATGACCAGTGCGTCGGCCGGTGGGTCGAGCGACAGCTCGAACGCCTGCGCGGCGACCGGTCCCGGGCCTGGCAGGCCGGCCGCCCGAGCCGCCTCGCGCAGGATCTCGACCGTTCCGAGTGCCGCGTGCTCGGATGTGCCGCAGCCCGTCACCACGATCGGACGGTTCCCTCGGGCCGCTGTGGCGATTGCGGTCGCGAGGGCCGCGGCCTGGCTATCGGCGCCCGTCTGGCTCGTCAGGACGCGCCGCGCGAGCGCCGGTTCTGCCGCGATCATGTCGGTCATGTGGTAGGGCGGCCCGGAGCGCGGGCCGGGCGTGTCGGTCGACGCCCACGGGTCCGGTGGGCCGGGGAGGGGAGCGGTCGGATCAAAGCCGGCGTCGGTCGTCACCGGTCGAGGATAGGCGTGCCCATCGTGCCGGCGTGGGCCGACCCATGGCACGCGACGCCGTCGCCGCGACCGCGCCTTGGGCGACGCCGGATGCGCTCTGGCGCCCGACGCGTCACCATTTGCGTCTGAGACGCACGACACGGAGGGTCCGGATGCAGGTCGGGTTGATGGCACCACAGGGATGGAAGGGTGAGTTCGACGGTTGGTCGGCAGCCGACGCGTGGTCCCGGACCGTCGAGCTCGCCGTGCAGGCCGAGGCGCTCGGTTTCGAGTCACTCTGGGTGTTCGACCACTTCCACACTGTGCCCGACCCGACCGACGAGATCACCTTCGAGGGGTTCTCCGTCGTCACCGCCCTGGCCGCGCTGACGAGGCGCGTCCGGCTCGGTCACATGGTCGTCTGCACGGGGTTCCGCAATCCCGCGCTGACGGCGAAGCTCTCGTCGACGGTCGACGTCATCAGCGGCGGGCGGTTCGAGCTCGGGATCGGCGCGGGCTGGAAGGAGGAGGAGTGGATCGCCTACGGGTACGGGTTCCCGGATCTGGGCGATCGGATGGCCGCCCTTGGCGACCATCTCGAGGTCATCACCCGGATGTTCGGACCGGGGCGTGCCTGGTTCGACGGCGAGTACGCCCAGGTCCATGGCGCCATCAACGTGCCGAAGGGCATCCAGCAGCCGCGCATCCCGATCGTCGTGGGCGGCAATGGCCGGCAACGGACGGCGGGCTACGCGATCAAGTACGGCGACGAGCTCAACTACGTCTTCATCGACCCTGAGGAGGTGGCCGCCCGCATCCTGGAGGTGCGTGGGCGGTGCGAGGCGCAGGGCCGCGACCCGGCCACGCTCCGCTTCTCGCTCTATATGAAGGACGAGCAGGTGCGCAATGCCGGCCAGGAGCGGGTCGATGTCCTCGGGCGATTCGCGGAGATCGGGCTGGACCGCATCGTGTGCTTCCCGACACGCTGGTCCCCGACCCTGGAGGCCCAGGCGGTCTTCGCCGACGACTGCCGCGCCGCCGGCCTGACGCTCGACACCGACCCGGTGGGAGCGACGAGCTAGCCTCGGCTCAGCCGCGCCGGGCGACGGGGCCGATCCGGCGCCACGGCCAGTACCGGAACCAGGCGCGCCCGACCAGCAGGTCCAGCGGGACGGGGCCATAGCGACGCGAGTCGATCGGTTCACCGAAGCCCGCCGCCGTGGCCTCGGCGGCCGACGCATCGCTGAGGAGCCAGGCCTCGTCCTCGGCGAGCTCGAGGAAGCCATCCGCGAACGGGACGCGGTCACCCGGGCCGGCGGCCACGCGCTTGACGGCGAGCTGCCCGCCGTCGGGTTCGCGGAATACCACGACCGACCCGCGGCGCGGCCACCGGGTCACGGTGGGATCGACGAGCAGCCAATCGCCCGGTCGGATCGCGGGCTGCATGCTCGCCTCCGCGACGGCGACGCGCCACGGCCCGCGCCAGCGTTCGCGGAGGCCGGTGGCACGACGAGGCCCCGCCGGTCGGCGGGGCCTTCGGTCCGTCACGGAACGGGGAGTGGCGGTCAGCCGGGTCGACCCGCCACCCGGGTCTTCTCGTTGCCGCCGGTCGCCTTCCAGGCGGCGTCGATCTCGTCGATGAGGTCGAGCAGCTTCTTCGAGTCGGCCGCGTCCGTCGACGCCTTCACCTTCGACGCCTGCTTGTTGGCGTTCCAGAAGAGCTCGTGCAGGTTCGGGACCTTCTCGAGGTGCTCGGGCTTGAAGTAGTCGTGCCAGAGGACGTCGAGGTGGTGCTTGACGAGCTCGGCCCGCTCCTCCTTGATCGCGATCGCGCGTGTTCGGAACGCGGTGTCCTCGTTGGCCGCGTACTTCTCGTTGATCCTGTGGCAGGACTCGGCCTCGATGCGGGCCTGCTCGGGGTCGTACACGCCGCACGGCAGGTCACAGTGGGCTCGGGCGGTGATGCTGGGGGCAAACCAACGGGTCAGACGAGACATGGGACTCCTTCGTACTGGGTTGAGGAACCGCACCCTACCGTCTCGGGGGAGTGCATCGAAGTGTCCGAGCCCTGACCGGACGTGTCAAACGCGCGACGCCTCTACCACGGGACGCCCAGGGACGGCGTGTGCCCGGGGCACACGGGGCCGAGTATCATCGCCGCGATGAGCGACCGAGCGCTGAACGGCGTCGAAGGGCCCCCGGCCTGCCCTTTCATCGCGTTCGAGGATGAACGCGATGAGCGCTCGTCGAGCCCCGATCATCGCCACCGCTGCTACGCGGAGGTCCGACCGGCACCGAGGGCGCTCGCCCACCAAGAGGCGTATTGCCTCTCGAGCGCGTTCCCGGTCTGCCCGACCTTCCAGGACTGGGCGCGGCGTGAAGCCGCGCAGGCGCGCTCGGCCGGACGGGACGTCGTCGCGCCGCCAGCCATATCGGCAGCCGTCAACGACGACCGGGAACCCGATGGACCCGACGACGCGCCCGAGCCCGATGGGCCGATCGAGTCGGATGTCGCGAGCCCGGGCGCGCTGGCCGTCCAACACGACGAGCCGGCGGATGTCGACTCAGACCAGTGGGCGCTGCCGTCGCACGACGAAGAGCCGGTCATCCACCGCAATCCGCCCCGCGACTGGGCGGCCCCGCCGCCCTGGGCGGGGACCGCCGCCGGTTCGGCCCCGAACCAGGCGGGGAGTGGCTCCGGTGCGGCGCGGGGGCCGGATCAGCCGCCCGGCTTCCTGGCCAGCCGCGACGCGGGTCGCGGGCTCGCGGGGAGCGCCGCGGATCTGCTGGCCAGCGGAGCGCCGGCGTCATCGGTGGTCTCGCGCGGCGCCTCGTCGTCGCCATCGGCGCCGCCATCCGATGAGCTCGTCGGCCTGATCGGTGCCGCAGGGGCCGGCGGCGCGCGTGGCGCTCCAGCCCCGATCAGCCGCCCGCCGAGCGGCGCCTACCCGACGACGACGGCTTCCGGTCGTCGGCCCACCGTCAGCTCCACGCGCACGCGCGTGCAGCAGCACGACGGCCCGGCGTGGGAGGGCGCCAAACGCTACGAGGCATACCCGACGATCAAGACGCGCGCGGGCCTGCCCGGCATCCCGCGGATCGCCATCTGGGCCGGTGCCCTCGGCGTCGCGGCATTGGCGCTCTTCTTCCTGCCGGCGTTGCTCGGAGTCGGTGGTGGGGGCACTGGAGCGAGTCCATCAGCGAGCCACACCGCGGTCGTGGCGACGGCGAGCCCCGACCCCACGGCGAGCCCGCAACCGACGCAGCAGACCTACATCCTCAAGTCCGGCGATACGCTCCTGAAGGTCGCCAAGAAGTTCGGGTTGACGCTCGATCAGCTCATCGCGGCGAACAAGGACACGATCAAGAACCCGGACAAGGTCAAGGTCGGCCAGGAGATCATCATCCCGGCCCCGCCGCCCGCGGACGTCACGGATCCGTCCGCGGGGGAGCCGACGAAGACACCGAAGCCCTAGACGGTCTCGACCGCGCTACCGCGGGGCGATGTTGATCGCGGTGATCTTGCCGGCCTCGACCCGGAACGTGGCGTCGATGTGCTGCGTCGGGGCTCCCGGCCGGACCACGAGCAGGTCCGCCTCCCAGGTGTTGCCGGTGTCGCGGATCCCGCCCGGGATCATGCGCAGTCCCTTGTCGCCGCGCAGGAACCAGCCACCGACCCGCTCCACGCCACGCAGCATCTGGACGCTGTCACCGACGTGGACGCGCATCTCGGTCATCTCGTCCATCAGCGCCACAGCGCCCTCGCGGTCACCCGCGTTGAGCTTCTCGAAGAAGTCTTCCATCGTCTCGACAGCACCCATGGCCTGAGTGTACCGTCGGGCGCCCATGGACGCCGACGCCCCCGCCCGAACGACCCTCGACACCGCCTGGCCGCTCTACGCGCTGCGTATCCAGAGCAAGCGACTGGTCCTGCGCCTGCCCACCGACGCGGAGATCCTCGCGATGATCGACCTCGCGAAGGCCGGCATCCACGACCCAATGGAGATGCCGTTCGGGTCCCCGTGGTCCACGATCCCGAGCCCGGCGTTCGAGCGGGGTTTCCTCGCCCACCACTGGAAGATGCGGGCGGGCTGGTCGCCCGACGACTGGACGCTGAACCTGATGACCGAGCTCGATGGCGTGCCGATCGGAACCCAGGGCATCGGGGCGGTCAAGTTCGCGGTCTTCGGGGCCGTCAGCACCGGTTCGTGGCTCGGCCGCGCGTACCAGGGACTGGGCTACGGGAAGGAGATGCGCGCAGCCATCCTCGCCTTCGCCTTCGATGGACTCGGCGCGAAGGTGGCTCGGACCCAGGCCTTCTTCGACAACGCGCCCTCGAACGCGGTCTCGCGCTCGCTCGGGTACGTGGAGGACGGCCTGGACAGCATCGCGCCGGAGGGCGTGGCGCGCGATTCGCAGCGGTTCCGCATGACGGCGGAGATGTGGCGCGCTCGTCCACGGCCGGCCGTGGACATCGAGGGCCTCGACGCCTGCCGGGACATGTTCGGGATCGTCTGACCGCGCGTTCCGGCTCGCCGTGCGTCTGTGAGATGCAATATCGCGATAGATGAGCGTGGATCGGCCGCGAATCCTGCATGTTTCGCGGTCTGGGCGGCGATCCACGAGGGACCTGTGACGGTCTCGCATCTGGTAGATGCACGGTCGAGTCCGCGGCGAGGCTGGACCCGCCACGGGACGAGGTCTAAAGTGAAATCGGAAGGGAGCCACGATGACCAAGGAGGGTGCGGATCGTCAGGTGCCGCGATGGTTGCCGATCGCGATCATCTCCGGCCTGACCGTGTTCGTACTGTCCGTGGTCACGTTCGCGTGGATCAATGCGTCGGCTCCCCCGACACCCCGCGGATACAGCACGTTCCTCGAAGACGTTCAGGCCGGAAGGGTCACGAAGGTCGAGCAGGAGGGGGACAGCCTCACCGTCTCCGAGGGGGCGGATCAATTCCAGGTGGTCGTCCCGTCGGTCCTCACGTCGGTCTACGGCGACATGCAGGCGGCGGCCGAACGAGGCGGCGTCCCGCTGCCGCCGCAGGTCTACGTTGCGACCATGTCCCCGGACACGAGCTGGGTCGGGTTGCTCCTGGCCGCCGTCCTGCCGCTGGCGCTCGTCATCGTGCTGTTCGGGTTGGTCATCCTCATCCTCGTGCGCCGCGGTGGCGGGCATCCGGACGCCACGAGCCGACTTCGCGCGCTCGATGGGGCCTGGAAGGCTGGCCTTGTCACCGACGAAGAGCGCGAGCGCAAGCGAACGCAGATCATCGAAGGGATCTAGCTAGAAGCCGCCGCCCGCGCCGCCACCGCCGCCGCCCGACGAACCGCCCGAGAAGCCTCCGCCACTCCCCGAGGACGATGGCGAGTTCCCGATCGTGCCAAGGGCCGACATCATGCCCCCCAGATCGGGCACGCCCGAGTCGGAGAACAGGCTGCCACCGCTTCCGCCGACCCCGCCAGCGCTTGCGATTGAGGCCCCGTCCGAGGTTCGATACCAGGTCGGGAACCAGATCGCCGACGAGCTCGCGCCGGCGGTCTTGGCCTCCTCAAGGCTGCGGTCCAGGACACCCTCGATCTCGTGCTGGAGGCCGAGAGCGGTGCCCCAGACCACCGCCTGGTCTGGCGTCTCGAGCCAGTCGAGCCCCGCTTCGTCGACGACCTGCTGCATCGTGCGGGCCTGCGCCATCGTCTTCTGGAGGGTCCGCCGATAGGCCGCGAGCATGGCCCGGATGATCGCGCCGGGCATCGTCACGGCTGGCATCGCCTGCGCGAAGGCCACGACGACGAGGCCGCCCGCGATAGTCGCGCCACCGATCAGCACGAGTCCGGAGATCGGCACATTCAGGCCCGCCACGAGCGCGATGGCGCCGACGATGATGACGAGGATGCCGCGCCCGAGCCATCGCGTGGCGACCTTGCTGGGCGCCTCCGCGAACCAGCCGCGACCGACGACATGCTTCTCCAGCGCCCGGTCGAAGTCATCGACGGATGACCCGAACTTCGGCAGGTCCTCCGGCGTGATGTATCCGCCGTCCTCACCGGCCCCGAGGGCCTGCAGCTTCCTGAGCGCGACCTCCTCGGCCGGCCCGATCGGGCGCCGCGCGTTGAGGGCTCGCTGCGCCTCTTCGACCTCGTCGCCCTTCGGCGGCTGGACGTCGACGCCGACCTTGTGGCTGATCCCCAGCAGCCCCTTCTCCTCACGGAACGAGAGCAGGCCGCGGCTCGCGAGGTCGAGCATGGCCGTGGTCAGGACCCGTCGCGATGTGCCGCCTTCCATGATCATCGCGCCGGATGCGGCCGTCAGGTCGGGCGGTGGGGCGGGCATGAGGATCGAGGGGTCGTCGAGGTAGACCGGGTCCTTGCCGTAGCGGCGCCAGTTGAAGAACGCCCAGCCGCCGAGGCCGAGCAGGGCGACGGGGGCCCCGACGAGCCCGAGGACCGCGTTGAGCTGGCGCGCCTGCTCCAGGGACGCGGCGTGCTCCGGGGTCGCGGCCGCATCGACCTTCTGGAGGGCGACCTCGAGCGCGCCGTCGAAGTCGGCGTTGCGCAGCAGGGGGAGCATGTCGTTCTCGAAGATCGCCTGGCGCTCGGCGTTGCTCAGGAACGCGGCCTCGAAGCCGGGGGCCGCGTACAGCTGCACCTGGCCGTGCCGGAGCGAGGGATCGATGTCGAAGAACACGACCATCCCGTCGTTGAACCCGGCTCGCCCGATGTGCCACTGGTCGATGAGGGCGCGGGCCCGGGATTCGGTCTCGGAGGGCTCGATGCCGGAGTAGCCGGTGAGCTGGGTGTAGACGACGACCTCGGCGCCCGTCCGCGCCTCGATGCCGTCGATGACCGACTCAGCCCGGACGATGGCGTCCGGGGTCAGGATGCCGGCGTAGTCGTAGACGGCACGGTCGACCACCGGATCCGGGAACGGCGGTCCTGGCGATGGGGGGATCGGGGCCGACTGGGTACCCGTGCCCGCTGACGGGCTGAACGTCGCCTTGATGATGTGGCCCAGCGCGACGAGGACGCCGCCGTCGATGTCGCCGGCCTTGAGCAGGGGCACGATCTCCGTGTCGATGATCGCCTGGCGTTCGTCGTTCGAGAGGTATGTCGATGCGAAGCCGGGGCCGGCATACAGCTGCACCTGACCATGCGCCAGGCTGGTGTCGAGCTCGAGCAGGATCACCAGGCCGTCATTGAGACCCGCCCGCCCGACGCCCCACTCGTCCATGAGTGCGGCGGCGTCCGAGGCGGCCTGACCGGTGGTCAGGTCGTCGCGCCCCATCGCCTGGGTGTAGACCACGACCTCGACGCCCGTCTGGGCCCCGATCGCGTCGACGATCTGTTCGGCCTGGGTGACCGTCTCCGGTCGGAGCACGCCGGCGTAGTCGTAGACCGCCTGGTTCCGGACAGGCTGCGGGTACGGTGGTCCGGGCGGCGGCGGTGACGGTGACGTAGTGGCCCCAAGGACCCCCCCGACCGCGAGCACGGCCCACGCGATGGCGACGATGGCTGCGATCGCGGACCGCGACCGACGGTCGCCTCCGGATCGGCGGATCAAGCCAGCACCCCGACGCCCGCATGCCGCAGGCGAAGACGACGCACGAGCTCGGCGGCCTGCTCGTAGCGGCCGAAGCTGGGCATGATGTAGGTCCCGGCCACCAGGTGATCGACCTGTTCGAGGAGCGACAGGCTCAATCCCAGGCCCACCTCGGCGCCCAGGTCGCCCGCCTCGCGCATCGCCGTCCGGGTCGAATCGGGGATCGTGATGCCGGGCACCTCGTTGTGCAGGAACTCCGCGTGTCGCGTGCTCTGGAGCGGCAGCACGCCGAGCAGGACCGGGAGCGGGAAGCCGTCCGGGCCGAAACGTCGTCGGGCCTCGGCGTCCATGGCCTCGACCTGCGCGAGGTCGTACAGCGGCTGGGTCATGACGAGGTGTGCGCCGGCCGCGATCTTTCGCTCGAGGCGATCCCATTCGGTCTCGGTATCCGCGGCCGTCGGATCGAGGGCGCACGCGATCGTGAAGCCGGCCGGTGCCCCGATCGGGCTGCCGGCACCGTCCTCGCCGCGGTTCAGCCGGGCCAGGATCTCGACGAGGCCGATGGAGTCCACGTCCCAGACGCCGGTCCCCGACGGGTACTCGCCGATCCGCGGTGGGTCACCGGTCAGCGCGAGGATGTTGCGGACCCCAAGCGCGTGTGCGCCGAGCAGCTCGGACTCGATGGCCATGAGGTTCCGGTCACGGGTCGTGAAATGGATGAGGCACTCGAGGTCCAGGTCGTGCTGGATGCCGAACGCCACGGCCATCGCGCCCATCCGGACACGGGCCATCGCCGAGTCGCTGATGTTGACGGCGTCGACACCGGCTGCCTGGAGCAGCCTGGCCGCATCGATGGTCCGCTCGATCCTGATCGACCGTGGCGGATCGATCTCGACCGAGATGACGAAGCGGCCGTCCTCGAGCGCCCGGAGGAGTCCCGTGGGGGGCGGGGCCTTCGAGGATTCGTCGGGTTCGGCACTGACGGTGACGGCACCCGTTCGGCGGGGGGGCAGGGTCGCGGTTCGGTGGTCGTCGGGAGCCAGGGCGCCGAGCGCCTCGCGCATCGCGCGGATGTGCTCCGGGGTCGTCCCACAGCAGCCGCCGACGATCGATGCACCGGCATCGATGAAGCGGGGCGTCATCGCGGCGAGGTAGTCGGGCGGGGCGGCGTAGACGAACTGGCCCTCGATCCGCTGCGGCAGGCCGGCGTTGGGGATGATCGCGCGGCCGGTCCCGCCCATCGCGGTCAGGGCGTCCAGGCATCCCTGCGGCCCCGCCCCACAATTGACGCCGACGACGTCGACGTCCAGGTCGTCGAGGAGTCGCGCCGCCTCGAACGGCAGCGTGCCGTCGGGCAGCTCCACGTCCTCGCCGAAGGTCAGCATCGCGACGATGGGCAGGTCCGAGGAGGCCTTGCGCGCCTCCTCGATGGCGATCTCCAGGTGGGCGAGCAACGAGAACGTCTCGAACTGGAAGAGGTCGACGCCGCCTTCGAGCAGGCCGTCGATGGTCTCCCGGAAGGCGGCGCGGACGGCCGCCTCGGGGAGCCGCAGGATGTCGGGCGTCGCCCCACCGAGCGGCCCGATCGATCCCGCGACCAGGACATCGCGACCGACGACGTCGCGCGCCTCTCGGGCGATCTGGGCGCCGCGGCGCGCGAAACGTCCGGCCTGGTCGGAGAGGCCGTGCGGCGCGAGGCGCATCCGATTCGCGCCGAACGTCGCGGTCTCGATCAGGTCCGCGCCGGCTTCGAGGTACTCGCGGTGGATGGCGCCGATCAGGTCCGGACGCGTGGCGACCAGCTCGTCGAGCGAGGCCCGCTGGGGGATGCCCCTCGAGAAGAGGAGCGTGCCCATCGCCCCGTCGGCGAGGATCGGTCCGGCCGCGAGCCGTTCTCTGAAGCGCGTTCGTGCGTCCATCGCGGCACAGCGTAGCCGACGATCTACCGGTGAGCCCGCCGGGTCGTCGGTCGCCGGCCCGAACTCCCGGCGATGGCCGGATCGGGCGAATCGTCGGGATGAGGTATTGGAGGTGGGCAAGGCGGGCGCCACGGTCCGTCTCGTTCGTCACGATGAGGGGCCGACAGCAGCGAGCCGCGACCACATCAGGTTCGCTCTGGATCCTAGATCGATCCGCGACGGCGGCCGAGGGTGAGCGCACCGTCGGGGGCGAGCAGCACCTGTGGCGGCCGCGGCCTGCCGTTGTACGTGGAGCCGAGGGACGCCGCATAGGCTCCGGCGTCGGCGATGGCCACGAGATCTCCTCGCTGGAGTGGCGGCAGATCGTGCGTGCCGAGCGAATCGGTCGATTCGCAGATCGGTCCTTCGACCCGGGTCGGTTCCGTGGCGCCCGGTCGGGCTGACAGGACCCGGATCGGGTGTCGCGCGCCGTAGAGCGCCGGTCGGATGAGCTCGGTCATGCCGGCGTCCAGGATGACCTGGCGGCCACCGCGGTCACGCACATGGAGCACCCGCGCCACGAGCCAGCCTGCCCGGGCGACCAAGGCTCGTCCTGGTTCGACCGCCAGGCGCGTCGGACGACGATCCGCGGGGATCGCATCGAGCATCGCGGGCAGCTCGCGAGCGAAGCGTTCCGGAGTCGGGGACGGCTCGCCCAGCGGTCGCAGCGGAAAGCCGCCGCCGAGGTCGACGGTATCGAACGTCTCGATGGAGCCACGCCACAGGGCGGCCAGGGCGAGCGCCTTGCGGACGGCCTCCCGCCAGGCATCGACTGCGCCCAACTGTGACCCGACGTGCAGGTGCACGCCCCGGGGCCGGAGGATGCCCTCGGGCCCGCCACCGGCCTCGATGGCCTCGCCGATCTCCGACTCGGTCATCCCGAACTTCGAGCCGCCGACCCCGACCGCGAGGCCGGCCAGGGTCTCCGGCGTGACATCGGGGTTCACCCGGTAGAGGACCTCGATCGGCGGCGCGCCCGCGCGGCGGGCGATCCGTGCCATGGCCGCGGCCTCATCGACGGATTCAAGCGCCACCCATGCGAGCGGCGAACCGTCCCTCGCGGCTCGGACCGCGGCGCCGAGATCGGCCTGGGTCTTGCCGACCCCCTCGAGCGTGATGCGGTCGTTCGGTACGCCGGCGCGGCGCGCCTGGGCCCATTCGCCGCGAGACACGACGTTCGCGCCGAACCCACGCGCGGCGACGGCCGCGATCACGGCTGGGACGTCGTTCGCCTTGACCGAGTACTGCCGGACGATCGGGTCCGGGAAGGCCTCGCGGACGGCGTCGCACGCGGCATCGAGGGTGGCGAGGTCAGTGACGTAGGCAGGCGTCTCGAAACGGCGAGCGGCCGCCCGTAACGCGTCCGCGATGTCGGGCAGGCGATCGGGGTCGTTCAGTCGTGGACCACGAGCTCGACGATCGTCCCGACGACGCTGATCGCGATCCCGCCGATCACCGCCGCGACGATGGTGTCTGACGTGAGGAGCTTCGGCGGGAAGTCCCCGACCGTGAACGTCACGTGCACGAGGTCGGCGACCCAGGCGATGAGCAGCAGCAGCGCGGCGTTGATGACGAGCCCGAACAACCCGAAGCTCACCATCGTGAGGGGCAGCGACAGGATCTTGATGACCGGCTTGATGAACCCGTTCACGACGCCGGCGATGATCGCGAGCACGATGAGGCCAGGCAGGGCGTCGCCATAGTCGATCTGGGGCAGCAGGTACGCGACGACCGCGAAGGTGATGGCCGTCGCGGCGGTCCCGACGATGAAGCTTCTCATCCCACACCCTCCGACTGGTGGACGACCTCGCCGCCGACGACGGTGAGTGCGACCTTCGTGCCCATGATGGCCGATGGACCTGCGGCGAGGATATCGCGGTCGAGGGCGGCCGCGAGGCTCATACGGTCGCGCCCGGCGATCCTTTCGTGTCAGCGAGACCGGCCACGAGCCGGGCTTTGACCTCGGGCCACTCGGGCGCGATGACACTGAAATAGGCGGAATCGCGGAGCGAGCCGTCGGGCACGATCATGTGCTGGCGGAAGATGCCCTCGAAGGTCGCACCGATGCCGGCGAGGGCCGCTCGCGAGCGTTCGTTGCCGCTGTGGGTCTTGAACTCGACCCGGTTGGCGCCCAGCGTCTCGAACGCATGCGTGAGCTGGAGGAGCTTGGCCTCCCGGTTGGCGCCGGTCCGCTGGAACGATGTCGCGACCCACGTCCAGCCGATCTCGAGACGCTTGTGCTCGGGCACGATGGACATGTACCGGCTGCTGCCGATCGCGCGACCCGTGGCGCGGTCGATCGTTGCGAACGGGCGTTCCGTGCCGGCCTCGGCGTTGGCGAGGGCCGTCGCCAGCCAGCGACGAAGTCCGGCCTCGTCCTGGGGGCCCATGATGGTCCAGCGCCACAGCCCGGGATCGAAGGCGACCCGGGCAAGATCGTCGAGGTGCCGCTCCTCGAGCGGCTCGAGCCTGACGCGCACGCCCTCGAGCACCACCGGCTGGACCCACGGCTGTGACGGCATGACCGGATGGTAGCCGGGCCGCGGGCTCGCCCGCCCGTCGTTCCGCCTCGCCATGTACGCTTCGAGCGATGAACCGAGGTCTCACATCCGACCAGCTCGATGGGCTCCTCGAAGAGCCGCATCTGGCCACCCTTGCGACGTTCCGCAAGGATGGGAGCGTCCTCCAGTCGCCGATCTGGTACATCTGGGAGGACGGCGGCTTCACGATCGGCGTCGCATCCGGTGACGGCAAGCTCAAGCATCTCGCGCGCGACCCGCGGGTCACCATCGTGGTCGCCGAGGACGCCCTGCCCTATCGCGGCTTCGAGGTCCGAGGGACGGCCCAGCTGACGGACCGTCCGTACGCCCCGACGATCCGTCGCATCGCCCGCAGGTACGTCGGCGCGCAGGGCGAGTCCTTCTATGCCGACGACGACGGCGGCGTCGTCGTCCGGATCGAACCGGGCGACGCTCGCGGCTGGGACTTCCGCGACGACCTCACGGCCATGGGGGTCTGGTAGGGGATGGCTGCGTTCGACGACGTCTTCCGCCCGTTCCTCGACGAGCTGTTCGGCTTCTATCCGGTGCTCGCCACCGCCATCGGCGACCACCGCTTCGACGGCGCCTGGACCGATATGACCGAGGCCGGCCGCACCGAACGGCTCGCGGCGATGGACCGCTGGCAGGCCGCCTTCGAGGGCCTGACCGAGCTCACCGCGGACGAGCGCATCGACCGCGACCTGATCCTCGGCGAGATCGACGCCATCCGGTTCAGCGAAGCCGAGCTTCGCGAGGACGCCTGGAACCCGCTCGACTGGGTGTACGTGATGGGCGAGGGCCTGTTCACGCTGATCGCCCGCGAGTTCGCGCCGCTGGGCGATCGACTGGCGTCGGCGGCGAGCCGCCTCGAGCACCTGCCGGAGCTCCTCGAGGATGCCAGGATCGCCCTCAAGGGCGTGGACGGCCGGCCCGTCGGTCGCTTCCAGACGGAGACCGCGATCAGGCAACTACCGGGGATCGGGGCGCTCATCGACGACACGCTCGCGGAGGCGGAGACGCACGCGGACGACCCGGCCGTGGCCGCGGTGTCACCCCGTCTTCGCGCAGCCGCCGAGACCGCGAAGACGGCCGTTGACGACTTCGATGCCCACCTGCGGGAGGTGGTCCTGCCCGCGAGCGAGGGCGAAGCGCGCCTCGGGCCCGACCTGTTCGCCCGGAAGATGCGTCACACGATGCGATCCGCCGACCTGACACCGGAGCGGATCCTGGCCGAGGCCGAGCGCGAGTACACCGCGGTCCGGGCGGAGATGGTCCGTCTCGCACACGACCTCTGGCCGACCTGGGTCTCCGACCGCCCACGGCCCGATGACGAGGGTGGGCTCGTCCGGGGCGTCCTCGACGCGATCGCCGCCGACCACCCGGCCGCCGAGGAGCTACTGGACTGGTGCCGGGAGGAGACCTGTCGGATCGAGCTGTTCTGCGCCGAGCGGGACTTGATCGCGATGGCCGACGAACCGCTCGACATCCGCTGGACGCCGGTCTTCCTGCGCGCGTTCGGCGGCGCCATGCTGTCGTCGCCCGGTCCGCTGGACAAGGGCCAGAAAGCGTTCTTCGCGATCACGCCGATGCCCGACGACTGGACCCCGGAGCAGCGCGAGTCCTATCTCCGCGAGGACAACGCGCGGATGCTCCGCCTGCTCTGCATCCACGAAGCCGTGCCGGGCCACTTCCTCCAGGGGGTCTACGCGAACCGCAGTCCGTCGCTCGCGCGTGCCATCTTCGCGAGCGGACTGTTCGCCGAGGGCTGGGCCGTCTATGTGACCCAGGTGATGATGGACGTGGGCTACGGCGCCGACGATCCGGCGCTCCTGCTGACCCACTGGAAGTTCTACCTGCGCGCGATCACGAACGCGATCATCGATGCGCGCATCCAGGCCGGCGACATGGGTGCCGAGGGCGCGGTCCGGCTCATGGTCGATGGCGGCTTCCAGGAGGAGGCGGAGGCGCGCAACAAGTACGACCGGGCGCGGTTGTCGTCGACCCAGCTCTCGACGTACTTCGCGGGCTCGCTCGAGATGTGGGACATCGAGCGGGAGGTCCGTCGACGGGCGGCGGTCGCCGCGGGCGACCCGCGCGGTGCCGACGCCGTGCCGGACCCGCGGGTGGTCGGCGGCTTCGGCGACACGCCGGGCTTCGACTATCGCCGGCATCTCGAATTGGTCGTCGGCCACGGCACGCCGCCGACGTCGCTCCTTCGACGCATCCTCCTGGGCTGACCGCCGGGGGCGATCGCGAAGACCGCGTCCGAGAAGAAGACGATCCGCTCGAGCGAGAACGGCCGGGCGCCTCGTCGCTCACGAGCGCCGCCGCTTGGACCCGGGCGTGGCCTTCGGCGCACCCTTGATCCGGGTCGTCGACGCCGCCCCGCGCTTGCCCGTCTTCGGGCCGGCCGCCGTCCGTGACGCACCGTGCGGCCCGGCCAGGGATGCGGTCAGCTCGTCGAGCCGATACCCGGTTGCCTCGGCCGCGGCCATCAGACGCGCGGTCGCGTCCGGGCCTGCCGGCGCCTTGCGGCCACCGGGCGATGCCTCGATGGCATCGAGACGCCGCGCCCAGGCGAGCTGAGCCGCGTACCGGTCCCGATCGAGCCAGGCGACCCCTTCCCACGTGTTGACGCCGATCGCGGTCCTGACCACGTCGCTCGCCAGCCAACGCTCGAGCAGTCGACCGGCCGCGGCCCGGGCCGGCCCGTGAAATCCCGAGGGTCGGGGCAGCGTCAGCAGCACGCGGACCTGGTCGGCCACGGTCCAGGCGTCACCCTCATCGAGGCCGGCCTCTCGAAGGCCCGCCGCCAGGGCGCCCGGCAGGCGAAGTTCGTCATACCAGGCGCAGCTGGTCGCGCCGACGTCGGCACCCGGAGCCAGCTCCCCGGTCCGCGACAGCGCCAGCCACCCAAGCAATGCCGCCCGTTCCACGTGCGAGGTGGGGATGTCGGGGGCGGCCATGGCGGTCTCGACGCGGCCCCGCACGGCCGCGGCCACGGCTGCAGGGTCGCCGGGCACCCCGGTCGATTCGGCGACCGCGGCCAGGAAGACCGCGAACCGGCGCTCCAGCTCGTCGAGCTGGGCCGGCTTCGCGACTCCGCCGAGGACGGCGCTCACCAGCCCCTCGGCGAAGACCGCCCGCAACGGCGCGTGGACCGGTTCCAGCTGCATCTCCCGCAGCGCGTCCTCGAGGGACGGCACGGGCCGCTCGCCCAGCCGCGCGGCCAGGCGCGCCCACTGGCCGGCCGTCCCGTCCCGGATCTCGCGGAACTCCCAGTAGACGTGGCCGCCATACGCATCGAGCGACACGTACAGTCCGCGCTCCCAGAGCTCGCGCGTCGAGCGCAGCGACTCCAGCCCGGTCCGGGCGTCCCTGAACGCCACGAAGACCTCCGGGTCATTCGGAAGACCCAGGCCCTCGGCGAGTGTTCGCCGGACCTTCCGTTTCGATCCTCCTGGCGAGCGGCGGGCGAACGTCGTCGACTCACGGATCCAGCCGCTCGTCGAGCCGTATCGGTCGTGGTAGACGACGAGCGAGCGCTCGGGCCCGGAGCCGTTCGAATAGGCGAAGACGTCCTCGTCGACGCCCCCGGATGCGGTGATCAGGTCGTAGAGCAGGAAGTCGTGTGCCTCGGCGAACCAGGCGCGCCGGTGCAGCAGCGGGAAGATCTCGCGCTCGTGGCGTGCCAGCAACTGTGGATCGGGCTGCTCGTCGAGCGTCGCGCGCCGGAATTCCATGCCGTACTTCTCGCTGAACCCCTGGACCTGGCCATGGCCGAGCATCGGCAAGCCGGGCAGCGTCGCGAGGACCATCGCCACGCCGAAGTACTTGTCGCCCTTGCCGAACTGCTCGAGCGCGGTCTTCTCATCGGGGTTGCTCATGAAGTTGACGTATCGCTTGAGGATCTCAGGATCGAATTCGAGGGTCTCCTTGATGACCCGCCGATAGCCCGCACCGTCCTCATCGCGGAGCATGTGCATGAAGGCACTGTTGTAGACGCGGTGCATGCCGAGGGTCCGCACGAAGTAGCCCTCGAGCAGCCAGAACGCCTCGGCCAGCAGGAGCGTGTCGGGGGCCTCGGCCGCGACCCGGTCGACGACCTCGCGCCAGAACTCGACCGGCATGCGCCTGTCGAACTCGCGCTTGGGCATCGCGCGCTCCGCGCGTGACGGGATCCCGCCCGGCTGTCCCGGCAGCGGCCACCAGAGGCGCTCGATGTGCTTCTTGGCCAGGACCATGGCCGCGTCGAAGCGGATGATCGGGAACCGCCTCGCGACGGCGACGATCGTCTCGATGACGTGCTCGCGGACGGCGGGATCGAGGAAGTCCAGCTGCGCGGTGTCGTTCCAGGGGAAGCTCGTCCCGTCGTTGCCGTGGTAGACGTACCGCGTGTCGCCGGTCCGCCGGTCGAATTGCTTGAATACGACCGCCGCGTCACTGTCGTCCCAGTAATGGTCCTCGAGCACGATGCCGACCCGCTCGTCAGAGGAGAGGTCGGCCCCATTGAAGGTGTAGGCCGGAAACGGCGGTTGGTCGAGCGAGAGGAACCACTCGGGGTGCTCGATGACCCAGCTCGAATCGATGCCCATGTGGTTGGGCACCATGTCGCTCGCCAGGCGGATGCCCCGCGCCCAGGCCCGGTCGCGCAGGATCGCGTACGCCTCCTCTCCCCCGATGTCGTCGGCGATCCGGTAATCGTCGAGCGAGTAGGCCGAGGCGACCGCGTCGACGTTGCCACGCATCCGCTTGATCCGCTCGGACGCCTCGGAGCGCTCCCACAGCCCGATGAGCCAGAGGCCGGTGACGCCCCATCGGGCGAGCGTGTCGAGCTCCTCATCGGGGATGGCGTCCAGCGTCCGGATGCTGCGGCGGTACGTCCGTGACAGCTGGTCCAGCCAGACGTAGGTGCTCTTGGCCATCAGGACGACACGCGGCATCCACGCCGAGTCGGACGAGAACGCCTCGGGTTCGTCGGGGCTGCCGAGCTTGGGTGCCTCGGCCCGACCCGGGTCGCCGCCGCCGAAGCGCAGGTGGAGGGCTCGCTCCTCCTCGGCGATGACGCCGAGGGCAAGGTCCATCCGGGCGATGAGCGCCGCGAGCGCGTCGCCCAGGATGCCGGCCCAGTGCTCGCGGATGTAGCGCAGCTGACCGGTCAGGGAGGTGGGGGAGTGGCGGGCCGGCGCACGCAGGAACTCGAGGAGCGACTGGCCGTCGGGTCCGATGCGGGGGCCGTCGGCGAACGCCACCTCCAGGGTGGCGATGGCATCGCGATACCGGGTCAGCCGCTCCAGTGGCCGATCGTCCACCAGCTCGCGCAACGGCCCGATGGCCGGGTTCTCGTTGGCGACGCGGATGAGGACGAGCTCCTCGAGCCGGGCTTGCCTCGGTTCCGGGCGAGCCGTCCGACCCGGGAACTCGGCGGCGAACCGATCGAGCAGGATCCTGGCGTCTCGCCGGCCAAGACGCTCCTCCAGCGCGCCCAGGGCAAGGTCGATGGCGTCCCGTCGCGCCTGCCGGTGGTGCGCGATGACCAGGTGTCCGATCTCGTGGACCAGCCCCATCGCCCCGATCTCACCGGCCGAGACCGCCGGTGCGCCGTCGTCGCGGAGCTCGTTCATGCGGTTCGCGAGGCGGCGGACGGCCATCAGGTCCGTCGTCACGAGGTCACCGGTCGACCCGATCAGGCTCCGGTCGATGCCGTAGCGCTCGCGGGCGGCCCGCTGGACGTGGAACTCACGCATCGCTCAAAGCATCGCACGGTGGCCGTGGCCGACGTGCAGCCCGCGCGGGCGGGGAGGTCAGACCAGGGTGGCCTCGGCCGGGCGGGTCGCGGCGACGTGCTCGATGGCCCGCCGCAGCAGCTCGAGGCCCGACGGGTCGAACTCGTAGCTCCATCGGCGGAGCCGCTCCGGGCGGCTGAAGCGCTGGTCGAGGCCGGCAGCGAGCGCCTCCCGAGAGACGAGGATGATATCGGCCGTGCGATCGATCACGGCCAGCTCCTCCTCCCCGTCGATGAGTGCGGACACGATCTCAACGCCCTGGGTCCCCGACAACGCGAGCGTCTCGAGGATGTTGTCCTTGCCGCGGGTCGACGCGCACACGAGCCCGACGCGGGAGCCCTGTGGCAGGCCGGCGATCTCGTGGACCATCTCGAGGTACCCGGGGCCGACGAGCATGGCCACGACCGGGACCCGCCCCGCGACGAGCGCCTGGGCCTCGTCGGCGTGGAATGTCGTGGTGGCGACGAGGTCGTAGTGGAACCGCTCGAGTCGGTCCGGCAGGTCGTCGAGCAGGGCGCCATCCGCTTCGATCATGCCCGGGAAGGCATCCACGAGGCGCTCTGCGTCGTAGCCGGCATCCGCGTTCGTGCACTCGGTGAAGAGGACGTGCACGAGGGGTCCGGGGCGCTTTCGTTCCGTCGCAGCGGCGAAGGTCGCGGCTGCGAGTTCGTCGGAGGTGAAGCCCGCGTGGGCGGCCCGCCGGAGCATCTCGGACACGATGCCGGCGAGGGCCTCGGTGCCACGGCGTTGCGGTGGACGGTCGGAGACGTGAGTGCCGGCACCGTGACGGCTAGTGACGTAGGCCGCATCCGACAAACGTCGATAGACGGCGCGGATCGTGTTCGGGTTCACTCGCAGTGCCGCTCCGAGTTCCCGGACGGGCGGCAGACGAGAACCTGGCAAAAGCCGACCGGAGTCGATCTGGTAGGCCAGCTGCCAGTAGATCTGGGTCGAGATGGGCACGTCCGAATCGCGCTCGACATCGAGCGCGCCGCGGGCAGTCGCGATCGGTCCGGGGACGTCCTCGTCACTTGACATAGCGTGCTAGTCCAAATAACCTTGACTTTGGCCTAATCAACTATAGCAACCAAGGTGCATTCACATGGCAGCTCTGATCGTTGTAGCCGTCGTCACGGTGTTGTCCGGTCTTGCGATGTTCGCTTCGCGTCTGGGCGTGGACAGTCGCGACGACTTCTCCGAGGCGTATCGCGTCGTGGGTCCCATCGGCCTTCACTGACCGACATCCGACCAAAACCAGGGCGTCCCCCTTCCGACGCTCCCTTCACTCGTCAGCCCGTTGGCGCGCAGGCCGCGGGCTGACGGATTCTCAGGACCAACGGGATGGCCACTCCGATCCCGACTAGCGTGGCCCCACCGATGCCGTCCACGCCAGCAAGACCGTGCGCGACCGTCAGGCGACCGCCCGAGGCGACACGGCCCGCAGGTCGTCGGCGAGCCGGTCCGCCAGGCGGGTCCCCGACAGTCCGTCGATGAGCCGGGCGGCGTGGGTCGCGGCCCGGATGACGAGGGCCGTCTCGAGGCGATCGGGGGACTCCCAGAACCAGCCGCAGCTGGCGAACATCGCCAGTCGCCAGCGCTGGGCGGCCATCATGGTGAGGAAGCGCCGGGTGTCCTCGCCATCCGTCCCGCCGCCGAGCCATCCCTCGGCGAAGGTCGCCTCGCTCATCGCACGGACGACGACATCGACGTAGGCGTCGCGTGCCGCCCACGGATCGGGCGATCCGGGCAACGCCCGGGCGATCGCCTCGGTCCCGGTGTCGATGGCCTCGGCAAGGCGGTCGAACGCGGTGCGCAGGGTCTCCTTCCACGCCCCGTCCGGGACGCAGTCACAGGCCTCGCGCCAGCGGGCGACGCCGTGATGGCAGCTCCACGAGGTGCGATCGACCACCGTCGCGAGCTCGAACGGTCGGCCACCGTCCGGCTGGACCACCTCGGCAAGGGTCGCCACGTCGTAGCCGAGATCGGCCTCTCCAACGAGACGCGCCAGGAACAGGTCCCGGAACGGCTTGTGGTGGCCGTACAGCTCGCCGTCGGTGGCGATGAGGGCGAACGGTGGCGCGCCACCGTCGATGTCGGCCGAGGCCAGCCGCGGCCCGATCCGGTCGCGGGCGAACCGGTCGGCGTCCCGGGTGGCGTCGGGCTCGAACGAGACCGACGTCGAGAGTCCGGCATCGTAGGCGGCGATGACGATCGAGCGCCCATCGCCGAGCTCGACCCGGTACGGCCGGCGTGAGTCCAGATCGGGCGCCGCCAGCTGCCACGGCGCGAGGATCGTGTGGGTGAACCCTGCGTCGGCGAGCAGCCGAAGGGTCTCGAGGTCGACCGCGGTCTCCGGCAGCCAGGCCCCCGTCGGTCTCCGCCCGAACCGGAGCTCGAAGTCACGCCGGCCCCAGCGCATCTCGGTGCGCCGGTCCGCGGAGGTCGCGAGCGGCAGGATCGTGTGATGGAAGGGCTGGGCGAGCCCGTGCACACCCGCGTCGCCCGTGACGAAGCCCCGGTATGCGGCCCGGTCGCCGTTCTCCATCCAGCCGGCGAGCGTCGGCCCGAGGTCCCACGACATGCGCCCGAGGTTGCCGAGCTCGGCGTTGGGCCGATAGCAGTCATCGGCGATGCGGCTGTTCCAGTCGTGGGCCGGAGCGGCTGACGGCTCGGGTGGGACCAGCCCGGTCGCGGGATCGATCCGGGACGGCTGATAGAAGTGGCCGTGGACGACGAGGCGGGGACGGCTCATGCCTCGAGCGCCCGGTCCCGGTCCGCGCTCACGGCGTTCGCGACGTCGACCGACCAGCCGGAACCTGGCGCGAGCGCGATCGGCCACGACAGCAACAGCCCGCTGCCCTGGTAGACGCGCTCGAACCCCTGCTCGGAGTTGGAGATGGTCTCGACCGGGGCCCACCACGCCTCGGCCGGGATGGAGACGGTGGTGGCGATCGCGATCCCGATGTCGTCGTTGCCCTGGGCGAACCGCTCCACCTTCTGCGCACGGCCACGCGAATCGTGCGACGTGCGCGCGCCACCGATCTCCCACCATGCCGCCGGGTTGCCGCCGCCGCCCAGCATCGTCGTCGTCCACTCGACGCCGAGGCGGGCGTCGATCCGTGCCGTCCCCGCGTTGTCCAGCTCGATCGTCAATCCGAGGGTCGGGCGTCGCCGGTCGCCGCCGACGCGCAATCGCTTGGTCACCCGGACCGTGGCGGCGGTATCCGCGGTGGCGACCCGCGCCTCGCGGCGCACGACGAGGCAGCCGGGGGTCAGGTCCTCGATGTCGTAGGCGCCATCGAGCGCATCGCCGAGCTCGCGGACGGTGGCGTTCGCCCACCCGTCGGGCGTCGCATCCTGGGGCAGGAAGCGGACGAGGCCACTCCGCCGCTCGTGGGTGTCGTAGAACAACCGCGCGGCGAGTCCTGGCTCCTTTACCCGCACGACGTCGTGGATGGATGCCGGGGCGCCGTCGGCGTCGTCACCGGACGCCGTGGTGGTTCGGGCGTCGTGTCGGCGGAGCAGCTCGTGGTACGCCTCGGGCCGGCGACGCAGAACGGCCGTCACCGCGTGGCGGACCGGCCGGATGTCCCAGGCGCCGATCCCGGCGCCGCCGTCGAGGTCGACGGTGACGACCTGTCCCGCTGTCGCGAGCCGGACATCGTCGAGTCCGTCCATGTCCAGGTCGAACGACTCCGTCGATTCCAGACGACCAACGGCGGCGTCGGCCAGGTCCTCGGCGGCGATGAGGTGCTCGCAGGTCGCGAGGCGCATGTGGTTGATATAGATCCCGCCGAACAACCCGTGCCAGTAACAGTCATTCGACTGGCCCTGGAAGAGGTGGTCGAGCGCGCGATCACGGGCTGGTCCGGGTGCCATCGCCTCGACCTTCTCCGACGTTCGGAGCATCTGCTTGTGCAGGTCGTTGATCTCGCGGTACTTGACCTGGAAGTTGCGCCAGAACGCGCCACGCAGCCAGCGGGCCTCGGGCCGCTTCTCCGCCGTGGCTCGGTGCAGCACGTCGGCGAAGACCAGGCTCTCGTCCGCCGGCAGCGCCCATTCGCCCATCTCGGCGTACGAGCCGGTCGGGAAGTAGACGCGGCCGATGGGTGGGTGGTCGGCGAGCCACGCCGAGGGCGTCACGGTCGATAGCCAGTCCGCGTTCGCCTCGAGAGCCTCGAAGAAGCGTTCGACCCAGCGGCCCTCACCCCAGCAGTGCTTCCATGTCATCGGCCACGCCCCGAACTTCTCGCCGTCGTCGCCCATCATCCCGACCCGCGAGCCGTCCTCGGTCGCGTGATCGCGGAGGTACTCGACGACCTCCTCGACGTCTCGGAACGGGATCCGGTATCGGAGCCCCTGCTCGGTCCCGAAGACGCGCAGGAGCCGGCCCTGGTCCTCCGTCGTGTACGGCCCCCAGAGGTCCTCCTCGGGGATGGCGGCGGCGCGGAAATGCGCGTCGTCGAGGATCGTCCAGGCGTAGCCGCCGGCCTCCAGCGACGTGGGCAGGTCCGGCTCCCAGACCCGCTCCGCGAGCCAGGCGCCGGTCGGCCGGCGGCCGAAGAGCCGGTCGAGCTCATCGCTCATGCGACGCAGCTGGCCGATCCGGTCCCGTTCCGGCAGCGACGCGAGCACCGGTTCGTAGAAGCCGCCGCCGAGGATCTCCACCTGGCCGCGCGCGACGAGCGAGCGCAGCCGATCGACGAACTCGGGACGCTCCGCCTGCAACCAGCCAAGCAGCGGGCCCGAGTAGTGGAGCGCCATCCGGACGCCCGGGTGGCGCTCGAGGGCCTCGAGCATGGGCAGGTAGGCCAGGCCGTAGACCTCGGCGAAGACCCACCCGAAGTTGCCGACCGGCTGGTGGTTATGGATCGCCAGAGACAGGCCGATGCGCGGCGCCACGGGGCGGTCAGCCGGCCTCCGTCACGACCGGGGTCAGGACCGGCTCGGGCACGACGACACCGGCCGCCGGCAGGTACAGCTGCTCGGTGTACTCGTGGAGCATGCGGGTGGTCGAGAATCGCCATAGGGCCGTGGCCATCGCGCGACGCACGACCCCGAGCCAGCCCGTCGGCACGCCGGATTCGTCTCGCTCGTAGTAGGTGGGCACGATCTCCTCTTCCAGGATCCGATAGAGGTCCTGTGCGTCCGACCAGTCCTGGGCGGTCTCGTCGGGGTTCGTCTCGCGGCCGCCGATCGCCCAGCCGTTGTCGCCCTCGTAGCCTTCGTCCCACCAGCCGTCGAGCACGCTGACGTTGGGCACGCCGTTCTGGGCGGCCTTCATCCCCGATGTCCCCGATGCCTCGAGGGGTCGGCGCGGGTTGTTGAGCCAGACGTCGGCGCCCTGGACGAGGAAGCGGGCCTCCCGGATGTCGTAGTCCTCCAGGACGAAGACCCGCCCGCGCAGCCCGGGCGATCGCGAGAGCTGGAAGATCTCCTGGATGACCTTCTGTCCAGGACGGTCGGCCGGATGTGCCTTGCCGGCGAACACGATCTGGATCGGTCGTTTGTCGTCGCGCAGCATCCGCTCGACCCGGTCGAGCTGGGTGAGCAGGAGCCCGGCCCGCTTGTACGTCGCGAACCGACGGGCGAAGCCGACCGTGAGGATCGCGGGGTCGAGGGCGCTCTCCAGCTCGGCCAGGGTGGACGGGGCTTCGCCGTGGCGGGCGAACTGGCTGCGGAGCCGGCCCTGCGCGAAATTCGCCAGCTCGCGTTTCTGGCGCAGGTGCGCGTCCCACAGCTCCTTCGCCGGGATGCGCTCCATCCGTTCCCAGAACCGGCCCTGCCGGGTGCTCGCGTCGAGGTCGTCGAGGTCCGCATCGAGATATCGCGCGAGCAGGTCGGCGATCGGCGCCCCGATCCAGGATGGGCCGTGCACCCCGTTGGTGATGCCCAGGATGTCGTGGTCGGTGATCCCGTGCCAGGTCTGGTTGGCGGTGTGGGCGTGGAGCTGGCTGACGGCGTTGGCGCCGTTGGTGAGGCGCAGCGAGAACGCGGTCATGTCGAACTGGCCGTGGTCGCCGTCCATCCCGACGCCGAGCTCCAGCACGCGCTCGATCGGGACACCTCCGCGGTCGAGCAGCGGACCGGCGACGCGTCGAACGAGGTCGGCGTCGAACCGTTCGTTGCCCGCCGAGACGGGCGTGTGGATCGTGAAGACGCTGTTGCGCCGGACCGTCGCCCAGGCGTCGTCGAGCGTGGCTCCGGTCGCCACCTGCTCGCGGGCGCGCTCGGCGAGCAGGAACGCCGAGTGGCCCTCGTTGAGATGCCAGACGGCGGGGCCGAGACCGAGCGCCCGGATCGCGCGCACGCCGCCGACCCCGAGGACCAGTTCCTGGTGGAGTCGCATCTCGCGCCCACGCACGTACAGGATGTGGGTGATCGGGCGGTCCTGATCTGGGTTCTCCGGCAGGTCCGTGTCGAGCAGCAGGACCGGCACGCGGCCGACCTGGGCGAGCCAGACCCCCACGACCAGGTCACGGTCCGGCAGCTCGACGGTGACCGTCATGGGAAGCCCGTTCTCATCCTGGACACGGCTCAGCGGCAGCCGCGCCATGTCGTAGTCGGGGTACTCGTGCTCCTGATGGCCGTCGGCATCGATCGACTGGCGGAAGTAGCCCTTGCGGTAGAGCAGCCCGACGCCCAGCGCCGGGAGGGCCATGTCGCTCGCGGCCTTCATGTGATCGCCGGCCAGGACGCCCAGGCCGCCCGAGTAGATGCCGAGCGACTCATGGAGGCCGTACTCAGCGCAGAAGTACGCGATCGGGCCCGTGAGCTTGCCGCCGTACTTGCGCCGGAACCAGTGGTCGGAACCATTCGCCATGTACTGGTCGAACTCGCCCAGGACGTCGTGGTACTCGGTCAGGAACTTCGCGTCGTCGAGGAGGCGAGACCAGTCGGCGGAGCCGCTGATGACCAGGATCGGGTTCCGATACCGGTTCCAGGCCGTCCGGTCGATGAGGCTCCACAGGCCGCGGGTGCGGGGATGCCAGGCCCAGTAGAGATTGTAGGCGAGGCGTCGAAGCCCCTCCAGCCTCGGCGGGAGCGGGAACGACGCTGCCGGGATGGACGGGACGCGCACGGGGTCCATGTGCGGGGATGATACCCGGTCACTCGGGGAATGGACCGGTCTACGGTGGGTTCCCGGTGCGCGGGTGCGCAGCGTGGTCGTCCCGCGGCTAGGATGCCCGTCATGCCGTTGCGAGTGGCGTTCCTCGCCGCCGAGTGCGAGCCCTGGGCCAAGACCGGCGGCCTGGCCGATGTCGTCGACGCGCTCGCCCGGGCCCTCGGGCGACTGCCGGCCGGCGCGGTCGCGACCCCGGTCGACGTGTTCCTGCCGCGGTACCGGAGCGTGCCGGCGCCCGACCCGGACGCGATCGAGCGTCGGACCGTCCTCCACGTCCCCGACCCTTGGGCCCCGACCGGCACGAGCGTCGTGACGCTCGTCGACGTCGCGGCCGACGGGTATCGCCTGCGCCTGGTCGACCACCCGCCCGCGTTCGACCGCGACGGGTTCTACGGCGACGGGGCCGGAGACTACGCCGACAACCCGTGGCGGTTCGGGCTGTTCTGCCGCGCGGCGCTCGAGGCGATGCGGACCGACGCGACGCCGGTCGACCTCCTGCACCTGCACGATTGGCACACTGGGCCCGCCGCCATCTTCCGGGACGCGCGATACGAGGATGACCCGATCGTCGGGCGGTCATCGATCCTGATGACCGTGCACAACCTGGCCTATCACGGCTGGGTTCCGCTCGACGGCCTCCGGCAACTCGGCCTGCGGCCGGGCGATGGGGTCGTGGCCCGCGAGGCGGACGGACTGGACCTTCTCGCGACAGGCATCGAGCGGGCAGAGCTCGCCAACACGGTCTCGCCGACGTTCGCGAGCGAGGCGCTCACACCGGCCTTCGGGATGGGCCTCGATCCGCTGCTGCGCTCGAAGGGGGACCGGTTCTCCGGCATCCTCAATGGCCTCGACACCACCTTGTGGGATCCCGCGACCGACCGCGACATCGCGGCGCCGTACTCGCGAACGGATCGGTCCGGAAAGGTCGCCTGCCGCGCCGACCTGTTCGAGCGGCTCGGGTTCGACCCGGCCGACCCGGGGACCGTGTTCGGGGCGATCGGTCGCCTCGACCCGCAGAAGGGTTTCGATCTCGTGGCGGGCGCCGCCCCGGCATTGCTCGCGCGGGGCGCCCGGTTCGTCGTGCAGGGCAGTGGCAACGCGGAACTCGCCGAACCGTTCCGCCGACTCGCCGCGGCCAGGCCGGACCGGGTCGCGCTCGTCGAGCGCTTCGACCGCGTCATGGCGCGCCGGACCTATGCGGGCGTCGACGCGTTCCTGATGCCATCGCGGTTCGAGCCATGCGGCCAGGGCCAGATGATCGCACTGCGCTACGGGACACCGCCGGTCGTCCACCGGACCGGCGGGCTCGCCGACACCGTCGTCGACGCGAC
Organism: uncultured Chloroflexia bacterium; assembly: GCA_963764515.1. Taxonomy (GTDB): domain Bacteria; phylum Chloroflexota; class Limnocylindria; order Limnocylindrales; family CSP1-4; genus SPCO01. The sequence goes on from CAVXSS010000002.1 coordinate 496,493, forward strand.
GCTGCACCCCGGCATGGGGACCGGGTTCGTGTTCGACGAGGCGACGCCCGAAGCCCTGGCGACGGCGTGCGAGCGGACGATGACGATGCACGCCGCCGGTGGAGCGCCGTGGCAGGCCCTGCTTGATCGCGGCATGGCCGTCGATTTCGACTGGGTCACGGGCTCCGCGCCGCACTACGTCGAGGCCTACCGCCGCGCCGTGGCGCTCCGGGCCGGGGCCTGACCCAGCGCCTGCCCGAGTGCGTCGATCAACTCGTCGGGGTGCGTCGCCTGCGGCGAATGCGGCGCACCGACGAGGGTGAGGACGTGGTCCGCACCGAACCGCGCGGCGAACGTCGCGGCCACCTTGTCCGGCAGTCGGCCACCCGCCGCGGGGTCGCCGCGAACCACCCAGACGTCGAGGCCCGCCGCCACCGGCTCGGACAGCGCGGCCAGCCCCGCATCCCAGTCGCCGTTCTCGAAGAGGATCCGGCGGACCGCTTCGAGATCGGTGTCGACCGCGGCCCGGGCGGCCGCGTCGAGGTCGCCCACGGCCCAGTCCGGGTGCTCCCCGGCCGCCGCGGCGCGGGCCGCCTCGAAGGTTGGCCGGACGATCGGGCCGGCCGCCGTGGCCGCTGCGGCCTCCGCCTCGATCTCTCCGAGCGTGATGACCGGCGGGTCGAGCAGGACCAGCCGGGACGGTCGGAGCCCGGCGGCAGGCATGGCGCAGGCGACCATGGCTCCCCAGCTGTGCGCGACCACCCGGAGGTCCTCGCTCCCCAGACCCGCCACACGGACGAACTCGACCAGGTCCGCGGCCGTCTCACGAAACCGGGCTCGACCGGTCCAATGTCCGGTCCGGCCGTGACCCGGCATGTCCACCGCCACCACCCGACGACCCGTTGCCGCCAGCGCCGGACCGACTCGCCACCAGCCGGCGGCCGATGCGATCACCCCATGGACGAGCAACAGTGGCGGGCCCGCCGGGTCGCCCCAGGTCAGCGCCGAGAACGGGATGCCCGCCGCGACCACGCCCAGACGGCTGTCGGCATCGTCCATCGAGCGGCGACGCTACCACAGCGATGGCCGGTAGAATCCGGCCGTCCCAGTCGTCCGGAGGGTCCCATGGCCAACCAGTTCGTGGTCCAGCTGAAGAACGAGCCCGGCGCGATGGCCAACCTGGCCGAAGCGCTCGCCGCGCGCGGCGTCGACCTGCGCGCGATCGGTGGCGGGAGCATCGGCGATTCCGGGCACGTCATCATGACCACGGCGGACGATCCGGCCACCAAGGCCGTGCTCGACGAAGGCGGCTACACCTACATCGAGGGCGAATCGATCCTGACCGAGGTCGACGACCGCCCTGGCGGCATGGCCAGGCTCTCGCGGGCGCTCGCCGACGCGGGCGTGAACATCCTGGGCCACCTGTTCCTGGGTCGGTGGGGCGATCGAGCGATGTTCGCGTTCGTCGTCGACAAGCCCGACGTCGCTCGCCCGATCCTCGAGCGCAAAGGCTGACGCTCCCCCGGCCCCGCTATTCCGGCATTCGATCCTCTGGCGGTCGTTCGTCGGCACGGTTCCTGACAGTCGCGCGAGTCGGCGGCCAGATGGCAGGATCCGCCGCCGAATGATGCGGATGCGACCGGTTCGAATGCCGCGCGGCCGCGCGTGGTTGACCGACGACCGCCTGAGGCACATCTGGCGGAAAACGGGCCGCGGAGGGACGGCGACGCGGCACGAAACCGCCCCAGGACCATCGGCCCGGCTACCCACCGGCCCCACATCGAGTATGCTGCGCACCTTCGTGCTCGATGGGCGCTCCGGTCGGCGCCCCGGTCTCACACCGTCCGATCCCGATCCACCAACGCCCTGACCGGGCCCCGCAAGCGTGCGGGAGGGCCCAGTTCGTCAGGAGCGTTCACTCCATGTCCTTCGATGGTCTCGGGCTGTCGCCCGAGCTCCTCGGTACGGTCGCCAAAGAGGGCTACACCGTCCCGACCCCCGTCCAGGCCGAATCCATCCCGCTGGTCCTCGCCGGCCGTGACGTGATGGCCGGCGCCCAGACGGGCACCGGCAAGACGGCCGCATTCGTGCTGCCCATGATCCAGCGCCTTCACGCCAGCCGGCGCGACGGCCAGCGTGGCGTCCGTGCCCTGATCCTGGCGCCGACCCGCGAGCTCGCCCTCCAGATCGCGGAGAGCGTCCGCACCTATGGCGCCGCTCGACCGATCCGCTCGGCCGCCATCTACGGCGGCGTCGGCTTCGATCCCCAGGTCCGCGCGCTGCACGGCGGCGCGGAGATCGTGATCGCGACCCCCGGGCGCCTGCTCGACCATGTCGGGCAGCGAACGATCGACCTGTCGCGCGTCGAGATCCTCGTCCTCGACGAGGCTGACCGGATGCTCGACATGGGCTTCATCCGTGACATCCGCAAGATCCTGGCGATCCTGCCGGCCCAGCGTCAGAACCTCCTGTTCTCGGCGACCTTCAGCGATGAGATCCGGCGCCTGGCCGGCGGCCTGCTGCACGATCCCGCGACGGTCCAGGTCACGCCCCGCAACGCCCCGTCGGAGCTGGTCAGCCAGGTGGTCCATCCGGTCGATCGCGAGCGCAAGCGCGAGTTGCTCAGCCACCTCGTGAAGAGCGGCGTCATCTACCAGGCCCTGGTGTTCACTCGGACCAAGCACGGCGCGAACCGCCTCGCCACGCAGCTCGAGCACGACGGCATCCCGGCGACCGCCATCCACGGCAACAAGAGCCAGCCGCAGCGCGTGCGCGCCCTGGCCGACTTCAAGGCGAACAAGTACGCGATCCTCGTCGCGACCGAGGTCGCCGCACGCGGCCTCGATATCGACTCGCTGCCGCACGTCGTCAATTACGAGCTGCCGATGGTCGCGGAGGACTACGTGCACCGGATCGGCCGCACCGGTCGAGCCGGCGTCGACGGCCAGGCCGTGTCGCTGGTCTGCGTCGATGAGATGAAGCTGCTCTACGACATCGAACGGGTCCTTGGGCGGTCGATCCCCTCAGAGGTCATCACGGGCTTCGAGCCCGATCCGCGGATCCGCCCCGAACCGATCCTGCGGGGCGGCCTCGGTGGCGCGCGACCGGGCATCGGGCCCCGCCAGCGACCGGCTGGCGCGCCACGCCACGCCGCAGCGCCCAGGTACGCCGCGGCGCCGCACCATGACGCGGTCGGACGCGCGGGTATCGCTGCCCGGCCACACATCGGTGCCCGATCGCTCGGACAGGCGCAAGGCGGCCGTCCGGCCGGGGCGCCCATGGGCAACCGTAGTGGTCGCCCCGTCGGGGCGCCGGTCGCGAACCGTGGCGGCGGTCATGCGCCGGGCCGGCGAGGCGATCATGGTCGTCCGGGGGGTGGCCGCCCGTCGCAGCCCGGACAGTGGCTCGGCCAGCGGCCGAACCAGGGTGGCCGCCCGGCCCAGGGCTGGCCCGCCAACCAGGGCCAGCGCCCGGACCAGGGCAAGCGCCCGGCCCAGGGCCAGCGCCCGAACGGACGTCCCGATGGCGCCCCCTCCGCGCTGCCCGGTGAGCGATTCGCACGCAGCGGCGCCCGACCGAACGACTGAGCGAGGGGCGCCCCCGCGCCCAGCCGCTACTGCAGGAGCGAGAACGCGAGCAGGGCCGCGGCCGTGAAGTCGATGGCCGGCTCGACGGTCTGCCAGGACCGGACGTCGTCCACGAACTGGCTGCCCCGGGCGTCGAACGCCGCATAGACATCGCCGCCACCGGCGGGGCACGTCTTGCCTTCCTCGAAGAACTCGCCCAGGCCGTCGGCGAACAGGTCGGCGCTGTTCGGTCCGTTGACCACGGCCCCGCGCAGGAGCGGCGGCGTGCCATCGAGGCTGCCGGAGAGATTGGCGACGACGTGTTGCGGGCACTGGGCGAAGGCGCTGCCGACCCCGATCATCAGCGACACGCCCCACGGGTTGGCGCCGAGCGCCCAATCGCGCTGCCCCGTGGCAAACGATGCGTAGGTGGTGTCGCCGGTCAGGGCGCCGTACAGCTGCGCGGTCGAGATCAACCCGAACGTGTGCGGCGCCGCGTCGAAATCGTCGTAGATGGCACCGGCCCCGAAGGGATCCTTGCTTGACCGCGCGGCGCCACGCTCCAACTGTGCCCGAAGGTCGGCGATGAGCGGTGCCTCATCGAGCGCGAGCCCGCTCGTTCCAGGTGCCGCGCGCATCGCCCGGACGACGTCGGTGTGGGCGAGGGCACTCGTGTCGTACAGGTTGAAGGTGTCGTCGCCGGCCTCGTCGGCGAGGTACGCCTTCGCCCAGGTCGCGCCAGCGCGGAGCCATTGCGCGGCCCGGACGTCGCCGAGCGCCTGTCCGGCGAGGGCCAGCTCGGCGGCTCCCCATTCCATGTCGTCCCGCCACGACGACTCGGGATAGAAGGCGTGTGGCAACGCGGTGACGACATCGGCCTCCTTCACCTTCGTGGTCTTGGCCTTGGCGAAGATCCCGGCCGCGGTCTCGAGCTCCGCGCGAGCGCGCGCGGGATCGCTCCGGGCGTCGACTTGCGCGGCGAGTGCCAGGGCCGCGGCCATCCGCCCCGCCAGGTTCGGCGGGATGGCTGTTCCCGGATCGCCCGCTCGGAACGCAGGGCGATGGCTCAGGTAGCGGTCGGCCTTGTCGGCGAGGGCGTCATCGGTCTCCGGCAGACGCCACAGGTCGTGGTCGCCGTTGAACGTCCCATCCGTGTTCCCCGACCCGATGCCGACCTGGATGTAGAGGATCCCGCGATCGGCGTCCCAGGCGCGCTCGAGCCAAGCCTCGCCGAACCGGGCCTCGTCGCGGAGTGATCCGGGCGCGTCCGACCCAAGCTCGCGCATGGCCGCGTACATCAGGCCGACGCTGTAGGCGGTCGTGTGGGTGAACTTTATGAAGTCGCCCGCATCGAACCAGCCCCCGGCGAGATCGACCGGGCCGCCGATCCGTTTGAGCGACTTGCCGACGATCGCGTCGCTGTCGGGGTCCTCGTATGTCGGCCACGCATAGACATCGAGGGCACGGTCATCGAGGTGCGACGGCTGTCGATGCAGGTCGCCCGCGATGACGTCGGGGCCGTCCCGTTGCGCCTGGAAGAAGGCCACGGCATCGGCCACGCGCGGCCCGAAGAGCTTGGCGCTCGACGCCACCTGGAACGGCGGGGAGGTGACCTGGACCGGACCGCCCACCGCGACGCGATATGTCCCCGGATCGCGCAGAGCGCTCACATCCAGCCGATGGACGGCCGGGTAGGCCTCGTTCCAGTCGCCGTCGTCGGGTCCGACCGTGCCGGTCAGCGCGACCGAGCCCGCATCGTCGATGACCGTGAAGGGAGTGCCCGCCGCGGAGGCCGAGGCCAGCAGGTACGCGACCTTGGGCTCGTCGGGGACGTAGCCGAGCTGGTCGACGCGGACGACGCCCTTGATCGTCGGGACGACGCTCGGCAGCGTCGGGCTTGGGGAAGGGGTCGCACTGGGCACGGGTGTCGGGGTCGACGTCGCTGCGGCTGCGCCACGTGGCGACGCGGTGGCGCCGGACGCCGGGCGGAACGCCGTCATCGACGCCACGAGCGCGATCGCGACCACGGCGACGACAACGACGATGGCGATCGCTCGAGTCCGCGACGCACGGTCCATCGACACCAACCTATCATCGGGCCTCATGGTGAGTCTCGGTCTCCGCGCGGACGACCCGGTGGATCAGCGGATCCGCCGGCACCGCACCGCGGATGCGACCGTGACCGTTCTCCGTGACGACGGCCAGCCGCTGGACCGCACGGAGGTCGTCGTCGCGCAGCGGCGTCACGCCTTCCGCTTCGGTTGCACCGGCTTCGAGTTGATCGCCCTGGCCAATGACGAGGTGTCCGATGCGGACCAGCCACTGGCGGAACGCCTCGCCGCGGCGTGGCTGGAGGTCTTCGATCTTGCGACGCTGCCGTTCTACTGGGGCCGGTTCGAGCCACAGCGCGGACATCCGGACACCAAACGGATCCTGACCGCCGCCCGCTGGCTCGTGGACCGCGGTTGCGTCGTCAAGGGCCATCCGCTGTGTTGGCACACCGTCACGGCCGACTGGTTGCTGGAGCTCTCGACGGCCGACGCGATCGCCGCCCAGCTCGCGCGCATCGAGCGCGAAGTGACCGACTTCGCCGGCGTCGTCGACATGTGGGACGTGCTCAACGAAGTCGTGATCATGCCGGTCTTCGACAAGTACGACAACGGCGTCACCCGGATGTGCCAGGAGCTCGGGCAGGTCGGGATCGTTCGGACGATGGTCGAAGCGGCTCGCGCCGCCAACCCGGTCGCGACGCTGCTGCTCAACGACTTCGACGTCTCGCCCGCCTACGAGCACCTCATCGAAGACTGCCTCGAGGCCGGCATCGGGATCGACGTGCTCGGCATCCAGTCCCACATGCACCAGGGCTACTGGGGCGAAGCGAAGACCCTCGACGTGCTCGAGCGCTTCGCGCGCTTCGGGCTGCCGATCCATTTCACGGAGAACACCCTTGTCTCCGGGCACCTCATGCCGCCCGAGATCGTGGACCTGAACGACTACCAGGTCGCCGAATGGCCGAGCACGCCCGACGGCGAAGCGCGCCAGGCGGACGAGGTCGTCCGTCACTACCGGACCCTGCTGTCGCATCCGGCCGTCGCCGCGATCAGCTGGTGGGGGATCGACGACGGTGGCTGGCTCAACGCGCCGACCGGGCTGGTCCGGCAGGATGGATCGGCGAAACCCGCCTACCACGCGCTCCGTGGTCTCATCAAGGGCGACTGGTGGCTCGCTCCGACGACGATGACCACCGACGACGCGGGGAGGCTCACCGTCAGTGGCTTCCTCGGTGACTACGACGTGACCTGGTCCGGCCGGACGGCCGCGTTCGGCCTCGATCGACCCGGCCCCACGACGGTCGAGACGCGCCTCGGGGCGTGAGGATCGAACGCCAGGACGTGACCCGGTCGTGACCGTCCGTCCGCTATGGTGGGACGGCGTCGTGCAAGGCGCCATCGAGGAGGCGGCCATGGAGGACCTCAAGGACAACGTCGTGGCGATCACCGGTGCGAGCGCCGGGATCGGGCGTGCCACCGCGCGCGAACTCGCCCGGGCCGGGGCCCGCGTGGTGCTGGGGGCGCGCAGACGCGAGCGCCTCGAGGCAATCGAAGCGGAGTTCCCCGGCCAGGTCGCCGCCGTCGAGATGGACGTCCGCAAGCCAGACGACAGCCACCGCCTGGTCCGCGAGGCAGTGGAGCGCTTCGGACGCCTCGACAGCCTCGTCGCGAATGCCGGGATCGGCATGTACGGCGGGATCCTCGACCACACCGACGGCGAGCTCACCACGATGTTCGACACGAACGTCGCCGGGACCGTCTGGCCGATCCGGGCCGCCCTGCCCGAGATGCTCAAGGCCGGCCGCGGCGACATCGTCATCGTCGCGTCGGTCGCGGGTTTCCGCGGCGGAGCCGATGAGGCGGTCTATGCGGCCACGAAGTTCGCCCAGGTGGGCCTGGCCGGCGCGCTCGATCGCGAGCTGCGCGACAAGGGGATCCGCATCACGACCATCGGGCCGGCCGGGACCTCCACGGAGTTCGCCATCGGCGCCGGCCGAACCGAGGACATGCCCGAGCTCAAGACGTACCTCAAGCCCGAGGACATCGCCTTCGCGATTCGGACGGTGCTCGAGCAACCGCGCCGGCTCCGCACGCAGTACTGGACGATCTGGAGCATGGCCCAGGGCAGCTGACTCAGCCGGCCGCGACCGGCTCCCGCGCCGGGATCATGATCGCGGCGAGGGCCGCACCGACCAGGCACGCCACGACCCCGACCCAGATGCTGGCGGCAAGCGACGCCGTCACGAGCACCCCGGCGATCGCCGCCCCGACGGGGAAGCCCGCGAAGTTGAAGGCCATCGAGACGGCGAACGCCCGTCCCATCCAGGCCGGGTCGGTCCGCCGTTGTCGGACCGTGAACAGCGCGATGTCGATCGAGCCGTTGAGAAGGCCGAACGCGAACATCATCACGCTCAGCAGCAGGAGCCCGGCCTCCGGCGCGATCGGGCCGAATGCTCCCGCGGCCGGCAGCAGGAGCGCGATCGTCGGCGCGGTCAGGGCCATCGGGATGACCAGCATCCGCCATTCCAGACCGCGGGTGTCGAGGCGCCCGAACAGCAACGCCGAGATCATCCCGGATACGCCGGAGACGGCGAATACGATCCCGACGATCTCCTCGCCGTAGCCCAGGACGCGCAGGACGACGACGGGGACCACGATCGTCATCATCCCCCAGCCGAGGTTGAGGACGGACAGCGACAAGCCGAGGCCGCGCAGCGTCCGGTTCGCCCACGTGTAGCGAACGCCGGCCCACGCATCGGCGAAGAGCCGGCCTGTCGAGGTCGACTCGGTCTCCGGTTCCTGGACGCCGATCAAGGCGAGCGCGGCGAGGCCGAACGGGAGTGCGATGACGATGATCGCCGCCGGCGCGCCCAGGATCGCGACCAGGGTCGCCGCGAGCGGCGGACCGAGGATCGTCGCCACGACGTAGCCGTTCGAATCGATCGCGTTGACCCGCTCCCATAGCCGCGACGGGACGATGATCGGGAAGATCGTGCGCAGGCCGACGATGCTCAGGATGCTCGTGAGCGACGTGATGCCGACGATGAGCACCAGGAGCGGCGCAGGCAGGAGCCCTGCCAGGGCCAGGACGCCGATGAGCGCGAGGCTGACCAGCGCCACGACGTAGTCGAGGATCATGAGCCGGACCCGCCCGTGGCGGTCGAGCAGGGCGCCGGCGATCGGCGCGATCAGCAAGCCCGGGACGACGCTCACGAACGTCACGATCCCCGCGAGCGTCGGTGAGTCGTAGACGGCCAGCGCGAAGAGGACGAGGGCGACGCCGACCATCGCCTGTGCGACGCGCGCCAGCCCCATCGACGCGACGACGCGTCCGAGCTGCGGGACCTCGAAGAGCGCGCGGTAAGAGGGGTCGGGGGATCCACCGGGCATCCGGTGATGCTATCTGAGCGTGCGTCGGCCCGCGTCCGAAGTCGACCGTGGCGGTGAGGTGACTCTCGCTCAGGGCGTGCGCTGAGACGGCGGACCGCGAGGCCCGCCGTCTCAGGATGGTGGGGAACCGGGCCGTTGGGGCCCCGGGTCCTAGTCGACGACGATCCCGAATGGGGCCGCGCCACCCGGGATCGCGACGGGCGACGAAGGGAGCTCGGTCAGGTCGCCGCGGTGGACCGCGAACACGCTGACGGCCGCGGCCCCCGGATCGACCACGTAGAGGAAGCGTCCGGCGGGGTCGAGGCGAGCGTCGAACGGCTTGAGGCCGGTCGGGCCCTGGAACGGCGTGCTGCCAAGCAGGGTGAGGCTTCCGCCGTGGGAGATCCGATATCGCGAGATCGAGCTGCTGCCCGTGTTGATCGCGAAGAGGTACTTGCCGTCATGGCTGATCTCGACCCAGCAGGGGGCCGTCTGGTTGTCGGCGAATGGCGAGGCGCCGATCGGCGTCAGCGTCGCGTCGCGTCCGACGTGGTAGGCGGAGACGCTACCCGCGAGCGCGCCATCGTGCGCGTTCGAGACGAACAGCTGGCGCGGGTTCGTCGGTCGGAAGGCGCTCCCGAATGGCCCGATGCGCTGCGCGGCGAACGGCGACGCGGGGGCCGCGCTGAGGCGACCGTCGTGTCGCACCTTGAAGCTGTCGATGAACGACGGGCCGGCGTTCGGTCCGACGCGAGTCCCGATGAGGGTCCGCCCGTCACCGCTGAACAGGACCTGGCCCGGGAGGGCGTCGTCGGGAAGTGGGATCGTGGAGTGGCTGACGTGCTTGAGGTGTCCGTTGCGATCGATCCGGAACCCGGTGTAGTTGCTGCCACCGGCTCCGGCGTTGGCGACGTACACGAGATCGCGGTGGACCGCGATGCTCAACGGGGTGACGCCGCGCGAGCCTTCCGTCTCGACGAGCCGGAGCGCCCCATCCTTCTTGATCTTCAGCACGGACACGGTGTCGCTGGCGGGATCGACAGCCAGCACGAACCGGCCGTCATCGGAGAACTGGATCGCGCCGGCCGAACCGATCGGCGAGCCGGTGCCGGCGCCGCCGGTCGGGAACGGCGAGCCGGCGAGTGGCGTGAGCGTGCCGTCCCGATGGCGATCGAAGCCCGCGACGGTGTTGACGGTGGCCGAATTGTTGTTGACGTAGACGTGGCCGACGACCCGGCCCGGTGACGCAGCCGCGGCGGCGCCCGCCGATCCGGCGAGGACGGCGAACAGGCTGCCGCTGAGCGCCAGGCGGCGCAAGACTCGATGCATGGCGTGAGGTCTCCTGGATCTGGGGATGCGTGAATCTAGGTGGCCACCCAGTGGGAGAACCTTGCCGTCGGAACGTGACACGGTCGTGACGTCCGTTCCCCGTGTCGCTCGGGCGCGATCTCCGCCGGCGGCGCGTCCGGTATCGTGGCGTCGCGACCGGTCGCGGGCCCCCGCCGATCGCGACCCGGCTGGCGTGGCGGCGGCTCCTGGATGGCCGCTCGGCCCGATCCGGTCCGCCGTCGTCGGGCAGGGAGGTCTCCGATGTTCGTGCCACTTTCGGTCCTCGAGTTCCGCGACCGCGCCGCGACGTTCTTCGGCGACAAGATCGGCGTCATCGACGGCGACTCGCAGTTCACGTATCGAGCGTTCGCGATCCGCACCCATCGCCTGGCGAACGCGCTCCTCGAGCTGGGCGTGGCTCCCGGGGAGCGGGTGTCGTTCGTCACGTTCAACACGCACCACCTGCTCGAGGCGTACTACGGCGTGATCGAGGCCGGCGCCGTCCTCAACCCGATCAACATCCGGCTCGCGCCGCACGAGATCGCCTACATCCTCGATCACGCCGAGTCGAAGGTGGTCTTCTACCACCGTGACTTCGCGCCGCTCGTGGAGGAGATCCGTCCCCGGCTCACGACCCGACCGACCTTCGTCATCCTCGACGGTGAACCGGGCGGGCTGGCCGATCACGAGTACGAGGCGCTCCTCGCGTCAGGCTCGTCGAACCCGCTCCAGCCCGAGATCGACGAGAACGGACTCGCCGAGCTCTTCTACACGAGCGGCACGACCGGACTGCCAAAGGGCGTGGCGATGACCCACCGTGAGCTGTACCTGCACAGCCTGGCGGCCCAGATCGGTCTCGGCTTCACCGAGGACGACGTCGTGCTCCACGTCGTCCCGCTCTTCCACGTCAACGGCTGGGGGACACCGCACTTCCTGACCATGATCGGTGGGCGCCACGTGATGCTCCGACGGTTCGATCCGACCGCGCTGATGGAGCTCGTCGGTCGCCATCGCGTCACGCGCCTCCTCGCGGTCCCGACGATCTTCAACGCCCTGCTCCACAGTCGCGAGCGGTCCCGCTTCGACCTGTCGAGCCTCCGCCAGGTGATCATCGGGGGATCGCCCGCATCGCCAGAGCTGGTGCGCGCCCTCGAATCGGAGCTCGGGACGCAGGCGATCGTCGGGTACGGCCTGACCGAGACATCGCCGATCATCACGCTCGCCCAGCCGAGACAGGTCCTCACCGACCGCGAGCCGGCCGGGCGCCGACAGGAACGGCAGTCGATGACCGGCTGGGCTCTCCCCGGCGTCCGGATCCGGGTCGTCGACCCCCAGGGGATCGACGTTCGGCCCGATGGCGAACAGATCGGCGAGATCGTGGTCCGCGGCAACACCGTCATGGACGGCTACTACCGGGACCCAGAAGCGACGGAGGCGACGATCCGGGACGGGTGGCTGTACACCGGCGACATGGCGACCATCGACGAGGCCGGCTACATCCTCATCAAGGACCGCTCCAAGGACATCATCATCAGCGCGGGGGAGAACATCGCGTCGGTCGAGATCGAGGTCGCGCTTGGCGCGCACCCGGCGGTCCTCGAGAGTGCGGTCACCGCCGCTCCCGACGACAAGCGAGGCGAGGTCCCGGTCGCCTTCGTCGTCCTCAAGCCGGAGATGACCGTCACTGCGAAGGAGCTTCGAGCGTTCTGTCGGGAACGCCTGGCCGCGCACAAGGTCCCGCGGGCGATCCACTTCCGCGACGCCCTGCCGAAGGGCGGCACAGGCAAGATCCTCAAGGCGGAGCTGCGGGAGCCGCTCTGGGTCGGGCTCGACGCGCGGGTCCACTGAGCCTGTCGACGCCTGTGGCTCGAGGATTCACCGCGTGCGGGTCTTGGCCACTGGCGCGTCCACGCCTCGACGCAGCTCCTTGTAGGCTTCATCGTCCATCCCGAAGTAGTTCTCGGGCTGCGGGAAGATCCCCTCACGGACCTCGCGCACGTACGCGCTGAGTCCTTCGCCGATGACCTTGCCGGCATCCACATAGAGCTTTGCCATGCGGGGCTTGAAGCGCGGATACAGGCCGAACATGTCGTGATAGATCAGCAGCTGCCCGTGCGCCCGGGGCCCGGAACCAAGACTGATGATGAACGACGACCGCGCCCGACCCGTGATCATCTCGCAGACCCGGTCGGGCACCATCTCCAGAAGTACCGCGAAGGCACCGGCGTCCTCGAGCGCGCGCGCGTCGTCAACGATCTTTCTGGCCTGCTCGGCACCCTTCCCCTGGACCCGAAACCCGCCGAGTGCGCTGACGCTCTGCGGGGTGAGGCCAAGGTGCCCCATCACCGGGATCCCGGAGCGAACGATCCCGGTTACCTGCGGGAGCATCTCCACGCCCCCTTCGAGCTTGACGCAATCGCAGCCGGCCTCGGCCATGAAACGCCCGGCATTGCGGATCGCCGTCTCGACGCTGGGCTGGAAGCTCATGTACGGCATGTCCCCGACCAGCCACGCGCTCGGCGTGCCACGGCGGACCGCCGCCGTGTGCCGGATCATGTCATCCATGGTCACGGGCAAGGTGCCCTCGTAGCCCAGCATCGTCATGCCGAGGCTATCGCCGACCAACACGATGTCGATGCCGGCCTGCTCCTGCAGACAAGCCGTCGAGTAGTCGTAGCAGGTCAGCATCGTGATGGGCTCGCCGGCGGCCACCTTGGCGAACAGGGACGGCAGCGCGACCTTCTTGCGCTCGGTCATGTCTCGGCTCCTTGGCCTGGCCCTGAGAAGCCCGTGGCCGCCGCGATCCTGCGCGGCGGCCACGGATCGAGGACGAGTGGACGACTTCGCCTCGAGGCTACTTCCGGCCCGCGGCCAGGTCGTAGTCGAGATAGATCACGTGCGTTCGGGTGTACTCGAGCACACCGTGCTTGCCGTCGGCGCCGCCGATGCCGGACTTCCGCACGCCTGCGTGGAAGCCCTGCATGTTCTCCATGTTCTCGCGGTTGACGTAGGTCTCTCCGAACCTGAGCTCATTGCAGGCCCGCATAGCGACACTCATGTCCTTCGTGAAGATCGAGGACGCGAGGCCGTAGATGGAGTCGTTCGCCCAGGCGATCGCCTCATCGAGATCGTGGAACTTCACGACGGGCATCACCGGTCCGAACGTCTCCTCCCGGACGATCGCCATGTCCTGGCGACAGTCGGCGATGACGGTCGCCGGGTAGTAGTTACCCTCCGGCCGATCCTCGGCACGCTTGCCGCCGACGACGACCTTGCCTCCATCAGCGATCGCTCGTTCGACCCGACCGCTGACGGCCTCGAGCTGCCGAGCACTGACGAGCGGACCAAGGTCGCGACCCTCCTCGAGGAGGGCGTCCCCATAGGTCGCCTCACCCATGGCCTTGGCGAGCCGATCGGTGAACTCGTCCGCGACACGATCGGAGACGTAGGACCGGTCGGCCGCGCCGCAGACCTGCCCGGTATTGAGGAGCCGGGAAGCCTTGATGGACCTGGCCGCGAGCTCGAGATCGGCGTCGGGCATGATGATGGCCGGCGCACTGCCGCCGAGCTCAAGGCTCACCTTCGTGATGTTCTGGGCGGCCAGCTCCATGACACGAGTGCCGGTCCGGATGCTGCCCGTGACCGTGACCATCCCGATGAGCGGGTTCGAGGCCAGCTCCTCGCCGACGACCGGTCCGTAGCCGCAGACGATGTTGACGACTCCCGCCGGCACCTCCGCGGCGGCGAAGATCTTCGCCAGCTCGAGCGTGCTGTTGGGGGTGATCTCGCTCGGCTTGACAACGATGGTGCAGCCAGTCAGGAGAGCCGGCGCCACCTTCCGCGCGAGGACGTAGAGGGGAAAGTTCCAGGGCACGATCCCGCCGATGACTCCGATGGGCTGCCGCAGCAGCAGCTCCATCTCGCCCGGCCGGTCGCTCGGGATGACCTCGCCCTCGATCCGGCGGGCCCATTCGGCCGTGTAGTCGAAGTAGTTGGCCGTCCCCTCGACCTCGCCGCGGGACTGGTCGAGGGGCTTGCCCTGCTCCTCGGACAGGACGCGGGCGAGATGCTCGGCGTCGTTCCGAATGCCCGAAGCGATCCGGTGCAGGTAGCCGGCTCGCTCGATCGCCGGGACCTTCTCCCAGGTCCGCTGGGCCTTCTCCGCGAGCTCGATCGCCTCGCGGGCATCCTCGGCGGACGAGTCCGGCACTTCGGACACGACCTGCCCGGTCGCCGGATTCTCGACGGTCAGCATCTTGTGCCCTTGCGGGTCCACGAGCCGCCCATTGACGTAGTTCTGGTAGCGGCGAGTTGCGACGGATGCGACAGCCATCATGATCCTCCAACTTATCGGCCGCGCCCCTGGGCGCGGAGAGCCGTGGCCGGCGGACCCGACCCGATCAGTCCCCGATCGGACCGGTGTCCGCCACGACCACCACAGGAGAACGACTCCCTAGCCGAGGACGAGCGCCGAAAGGCTCAGGTCCGCGTGAGTCGGGATGCCCGCGACCGAGCAGCCCTGTTCGCCGAATGCCAGGTAGCCGATGAATGGCAGGCGGCCGACGGTGTGCTCGAGCTCCGCGGGGATCTCCGCGATCCGATCGCCCAGGGCGATGGCACGGCCACCGCAATGGGCGAGCAGGACGGCCTTCGGCTGGTCGACGCCGAGGGCCGCCTTGTGAACGACGTTGCCCGCCTCGGCGATCAGCCCGTTCACGGATGCCTCGGCGAGTTCCAGGATCATGCCCGGGGCCATGGCGGCCCCGAAGTCCATCGAGCCGTCCGGGTTGCTGTTGACGGGGTGCGCGGAATAGGTGATCCCGTCCTTGTGGAAGAGCAGCGGGTGCTGGACGCTGAACGACACGAGGGCGCCGCCGCCGATCTCCGCTTCGGGCTTTCCGACCCATTCACAGTACACGTCCATCGCACGGCGGCCGTCGAGCTCGAAGAGCGTCCGCCCCGTGGCCTTGGTGACGGTGGCCTTCGTGCCCGTCAGTCGGTAGCCGTTCGTGAACGCATAGCCGATCGCGCCGCCGAGGGCCGCGATCGCGAAGTGTCCCTTGTATGAGTGGCCGTTCGCGAACTGCTCGAACTTGCCCGCAGGGGAGTGGTCCGATGCCGAGCCGCCGACGACCGGGACGCCAGGAGCCGCCATCGCGACCCCCTGGAGAAGCTCCTCTTCCGGCCCCATGAACGCCAGGGTGAGCAGGGCGCTCGCGGGCCCGCCGAGCTGCTTCAGGGCGTCTTCGGTGGCCTTCTTGCCGGCCGCGCAGGGATCGTCGCCGACCTCGACGACACCCACCCCGGCCGAACGGTCGGCGATCAGCATCAGGCTTGCCGCGCCGCCCTCGCTGGTGACCCAGCCGGCGTCCCGGAAGACGCCCGTGGACGACGAGCCGCCCCACAGGGGAATGCCGCCGAGGAGCTCCGACACGCCGGCCACAAGGCTCCCGGTGTCGTACTGGGTCGTCGCGAACAGGATGGCCAGCGTCGGCTTGCCCTCGAGCCCGGCCTTCGCCTGCTCGACCAGTTCTGCGGCTGCCGCCTTCGGATCGGTGGACGTCGTGCTGCCAGTGCCAATCGAACTCATGAGACTGCCTCCTTGATGCCTTCGAGAACCTGCGGCGACGTCGCCCTCGAGCGGGGACGGCGTCCCGCTCGCGACACGTGGGGATCGGGCGTCGAGCCACCTCCTGGGTAGGCGATCCTTCGACCGGTCATCCCGTGGTTCATCAGATGAACCCACGATGTAGCTGATGACACTACTGTGCGATCCTTCGCACGGAACGCGTACGCCGATCCGGTACCCAAATTGGAGCCAAATGGCCCTTGCATTTCGTGGCGCACATGATCTGTCGACAATCGGGTTCGGCCGCCAAACTGTCGCGCTGGAGGGGGCTTGACCCTGCGACGAACCGGCTGCATAGTCAGTTCATCAACTGCAACGTCAGTTCGACTAATGAAATGCCGATGGACGCCTGGTCCGCTCGTTCGCTCGGAGGGAGCACATCGCATTGACCACGCGAACGCTCAATCGCGGCCTGAGCATCCTCGAGACACTCGCCGCGGCCGACGAGCTCGGGCTTGGCTCTTCCGCCATCGCCGCGGCGGTGACTCTCGACAAGGCGACGGTCACCCGTCTCCTCGGCACGCTCATGGAAACGGGCTATGCGACGCAGGATCCTGAGAGCCGCAGATACAGGCTCACCGGGAAGATCATGCGGCTGGCCCACGGAGTCGCTCGCAGTCTCGATCTCCAGCGCGTCGCCCGCCCGCACCTCAAGGCATTGCGCGACCGCCTCGGCGAGACCGTCCACCTCGGGGTCATGGAGGACCTTGCCGTCTACTACGTCGACAAGCTCGAGGCCGACAACAGCATCCAGCTCGTCACCGCGGTCGGGCGCACCATGCCCCTGCACTCGACCGCCCTGGGCAAGGCGTTGCTCGCGGCCATGCCGGAAGACGAGCGCGAAGCGAAGTACCGACGGATGGATTTCGCGCCTCGAACGGAGCGGACGATCTGCAACCAGGCTGAATTCAGGGACGAGATCCGCCGGACGCAGGTCCGCGCATACGCCATCGATGACCGCGAGAACGAGCCACATGGTGCGTGCGTTGCCGCGGCCATCATCGCGGCCGGCGGTCGTCCCGTCGGCGCCTTGAGCGTCTCGGGTCCCCACTTCCGTTTCCGCGATCACCTGGACGAATTCGGCGAACAGGTCCGGGCAACCGCCGCTCAGATCGGCTGGGAGCTCGGCTCCGATGCGGTCCGAGTCGACACCGAGCCGTCCGTGCAGCAGTCCGGCCGGCTTCCCGGATGAGCGAGCGCGGCGCCTTCGACGGCGTGTTCGCCCCCATCTGCACCCCATTCGCCCGAAACGAGGACGTCGACTACCCGGCTCTCCGCCACAACCTCGCGCGCTATGCGACGAGTGGGATCCGCGGCTACCTCGCACTGGGTTCGAACGGCGAGAATCGCAGCCTGACCGAGCGAGAACGCCTGAGGGTGCTCGGCGAGGTCGTCCGAGCCAAGGGCCGGAGTCAGGTCGTGATGGCGGGCGCCGCCTACGACGCCGAGCGCGACAGCGAGCGCTTCCTGACGGCCGCGGCCGCCACCGGCGCCGACTTCGGGCTCGTGCTGTCCCCCGGCTACTTCCGGAAGCAGATGAACGATGAGGTCCTGTACGGGTACTTCTCGAGGCTGGCCGACACGGCCCTCATCCCACTGCTCCTGTACAACGCCCCCGGCTTCTGCGGGATCACTCTGAGCGCCTCGCTCGTCGGTCGCCTGGCCGACCACCCCAACATCGTCGGCATGAAGGACAGCGCGTCGAGCGGTATCGAGCAGTACCTGCCGCTGCAGACCCCGTCCTTCCACGTCCTGGCCGGCTCGGCCAACTTCCTCTTCCCCGCGATGATGGGCGGCTCCGCGGGGGGAACGGTCTCCCTGGCGAACGCCTTTCCTGACGTCGCGCTCAAACTCTTCGAGTACGGTCGGGCGCGGGACCAGGCCCACGGCGTCCCATGCCAGGAGTGGGTCACCCGCATCAACCACGCCATCTCCGGCGCGCACGGGGTGCCCGGGGTGAAGGCGGCCATGAACCTCGCGGGGTTCCGTGGAGGCGTTCCACGCCGCCCGCTCCTTCCGCTCGAGCCCGCTCAGGTCGCCGCGCTTCGGGACTTCCTGGTCGCCGAAGGCCTGCTCGAGTGACGCGCGACATCCTGGCCATCGACGTCGGCACGAGCGCCCTGAAGCTCGGCGTGTTCAGCCCAGAGCTCGAGAAGCGATCGGAGGCTCGTCGCGCCTACGACCCGCACGTCTACGACCAGGGCAAGGCCGACATCGCGCCGGACCTCTGGTGGGGCGCGTTGCGGGAGTGCTGTGCCGAGGTCCGCGAGAGCCTCGCCGGCGTCGGCGTCATCTCGCTGTCCGTTACGACCCCGGCACTGACGCCGATGACCGCCGACGGGACGCCCCTGGCCCCAGCGGTCCTGTTCTTCGACGGGCGATCGCACGAGCAGTCGGCGAGGATCCGCCGGATCGTGGGCGAGGATCGCTTCCTGGCCGAGGCCTGCAACCTGCCGGTATCGGGCGGGTCGTCGCTATCGAGCATCCTCTGGTTCCGGGATGCGCGCCCGGATGTGTGGACGCGGACCGAGCAATTCGGGCACTGCAACACGTACCTCATCAAGCGGATGACCGGCGAATGGGCCATCGATCCTTCGACCACGTCGATCACCGGGCTCTACGACACGGCGAGCAACGATCTGACCTGGAACGAGGAGATCCTGCGCCTGGCCGGCATCCCCGAGGACCGGTTGCCGCCGCTCATGCAGAGCTATGACGTGGTGGGCACGGTCCTGCCCGCGATCGCCGAGGAGCTGGGTGTCCCGGTCGACGCCGTGGTGCTCTGCGGAGGGAACGATGCCGTGCTCGCGGCGTTTTCGAGCGGGTTCTTCGAATCGGGCGACATCAACATCGTCAGCGGCACCTGTGACATCGCCACCGTGTGCACGGACCGACCGGTCGCGTCGCGCGAGTTCAATGTCCGGTGCCACGTGATCCCCGGTCGCTGGCTCACGTTCTTCGTCCTGAACGCGGGTGGAGAAGGCATCGACTGGTTCCACCGCGTCTACTGCCCGGAGCTCGACGACGAGCAGTTCTTCGGGGAGTACGTGCCGGGCGTCCTCGAGGCGTTCTTCGCCGATCCAGCCGCGGATGCACGCGAGTCGGAGCTCCCGGTCTACGCACCGTTCCTCGCCGGAAGCCGGTACGCGACCGAGCGGGTCATGGGGAGCTTCGGCGGCATGACCCTCGAGACGACGCGGGACGACCTGCTTCTGAGCCTCATCCGCGGCAACATGCAGTACCTGGGCGGGCACCTTCGCGAGGTGGCAGGGCTGGTCCACCTCAGCCGCACGGTCGGTATCTCGGGGGGTGGAGCGAGTATCCGCGGGATGATGGAGGCCCGTCGCCGGTGGACGGGTCCCTTCGAGTACATCTTCCAGGATCAGTCGTCGTTGCTGGGCGCGGCGATGCTCGGCCAGATCCACCTGACGGGGAAGGTCTTCGGTCAGACCGTGCGCGGCGCTAGCCGAGATCGCGCCGGATCACCGGTCGCCGTCGAAGGCGAGGTCGTCCCCAGGTCAGTCAGGCGGTAGTCCTTGGTCTGCGTCGCGTTGGCACTCATCCTGCCGGTCGCCGCGACCCGCGAGACGTAGCCCCGCGCGAGCGTGAGGGCAACCGCGCGAGGCTCGTTCGACGTACCAACCTGGTGAGCGACCATGCCTCGGAGCGACGATCGCGACAGATCTAACCAGCCGGTGGGTTTCCTGGGCAGCGACGCCCGAAAACACCGCCCGACAACAACGTCAGGAGGATGGGTCCACGATGACACGGCTGATCGTGCAAACGGACGGCGCGCCCAAGAACCAGGCCTATGCGCAGGCGACCAGGGCCGGGGGACTGGTCTTCGTGTCGGGGCAGGGTCCCTTCGATCCGACCTCCGGGGCCATCGTCGGCGCGACGATCCGGGAACAGACGCGCCAGTGCCTGGCGAATATCCAGGCCATCCTGGAAGCTGCCGGCAGCTCGATGGACCGGATCGTCAGCATGACCTTCATCCTGGCTGACTCGGCCGACTTCGCGGGCATGAACGAGGAGTGGCGGCGCTGGTTCCCGACCGATCCCCCTGCCCGGCAGGGGGCGAAACTCCCGTTGGACGTGCCGGGCCTGCGCCTGTCGGTCGCGGCGATCGCCGAAGCCTGACCGGCCGCAGTCGGACGTTGAGGACGACTGAAGTTCAAGCGAGCCGTTTCGGCTACACGGGTGGCGTGGAGGCGGACCGTCGATGTCGACCCCTGGCGGATGCCCTTGGGTTCGAATCGACCTGGCTCTTCGACCATTTCCGGACGGTCCCGGACCGAAGGACGAGATCACCTGAGAGGCGGTGATGATCTCGTCATCACCGACGGACCGCCGATGAGACCGCCTCTTGACGTCGCTGGTACCTTCATGTAACCGGTCTCATGTAACCGGTTTCACTACGAGGGTGCCGTGGCAAGGAAGGCTGTCACGATCCGCGACGTCGCGCGGCATGCCGGGGTCAGCGTCGCGACGGCGTCCCGCGCCCTGAACGGGAAGGACGTCGTCAACCCACAGACGAGGGACCGGATCCTGTCGGTGATGGAGGAGCTTGGCTTCGCGCCGAGCCCGGCGGCGCGACGCCTGAGCCTCGGCCGAACGCTGACAATCGGGGTCGTCGTCTCGTTCCTCACCAGGCCCCAGGCTGCCGAGAGGCTCCGGGGTGTCGACGCGGTTCTGACCGACAGCGAGTTCGACCTCGTCATCTACAACGTCGAAACGGTCCGCAAGCGGGATCAGTACCTCGGCAACCTGGCGCAGTCGCAGCGCACCGACGGGCTGCTCGTGATGTCGCTCCCTCCCCCGGACGTGGCCATCCCCGCATTGAGCCGGGGTCTCGTGCCGGTCGTGTTCATCGACGTCCACACGCCCTCGATCGCCGCCATGCCGCGCGTGATCGGAGACGATGCGGGCGGCGGTGCGCTCGCCGCGAGGCACCTTCTTGACCTCGGGCATAGCGCGATCGGCTTCATCGGGGACGCGATCGCTGACCCGTTCGGCTTCACTTCGAGTCGCGACCGCGAGGATGGCCTGACGCGTGAGCTGGCGAAGGCCGGCATCTCGATTCCCGACGCCTGGATCGGGCACGGAGCCCACGGTCGATACGAGGCGCGCGACCTGGCCCACCGCATGCTGGGAGGCAGTCGACGACCGACCGCCATCTTCACGGCGAGTGACACGCAGGCCCTCGGTGTCATCGCGGCGGCTCGCGAGATCGGACTCCACGTGCCCGACGACCTGTCGGTGATCGGCTACGACGACATCGAGGCCGCCGACTACGTCGGCCTGACGACCGTCCGCCAGCAACTGCTCGAGTCGGGGCGTCGCGGCGCCGAGGTCCTGCTGTCCGAGATCGACAGCAGGTCCGAGGAGCCGACGGTCGTCCCGCTGGCACCCGAGCTGGTGGTCCGTGCGACCACGGCACCTCCGAAGGAGGGCCGTGGATGAGGACGCCAGCGGAGCCTGGAACCCGCTAGGGACAGCAACGAGGAGGAGCGTTCATGGCAAGCGTCCGATTCCAGCACGCCTGGTCAACATCGCCGGCGGTGCGCTTCGCGGCCATCGCCTTCGCGGCCATCCTGGCCGCGGCCTGCGCGGCACCGGGAGCCGTCTCGTCACCGACGTCGGCAGCGACCGCCACGCCGGCGAGTCCCGCAGAACCGAGCTCGGCGGCGCCGTCCACCAGCGCTGCTGCCGCAGGGCCGACCTGCGGCACGGATCCGGTCGAGATGAATGCCGTCTTCGAGACGGGTTTCCCGACCGTGCCTGCGCTCGCGGATGAGTTCACGAAGCAGTTCCCGAATGTCACGTTCAAGGTCAGCCAGGACCAGTTCTCGAACCTGATGACCTCGACGCCGCGTCTCTTGTCGAGCGACACACCGCCGGACCTGATCCGGTTGCCGACGTTGATCTCGCTCGTCAAGGATGACCTGCTCAAGAACCTCGATGACTACGCGACAGCGTTCGGCTGGGACAAGTGGCCCGCGGCCCAGCTCGTGCAGAATTGGGTCGGCACTGACGGCACCCGCGGCTCCGGGTCTCTCTACGCGATGGGCCTCAACAACAGCCTGACGGGTGTCTTCTACAACAAGAAACTCGCCACGCAGATCGGGATGACCGAGCCACCCACGACGGTCGCTGATTTCGAGGCCCTGCTGGCCAAGGCCAAGTCGGACGGACTCCTGCCGATCATGGTCTGGAATTCGGCCAAGAGTGGCGGCGGACTCGCGTTCCCGCTTCAGCAACTGATGGCGGCGTACGGGCCGACCGAACCGATCAACGAGTGGATCTTCCAGAAGAAGGGTGCATCGATCGACACGCCGAGTAACCTCACCGCAGCCCAGCACCTCGAGCAGTGGATCAAGGGCGGCTACTTCCCAAAGGACGCAAACGCGATCGAGTACACGGACGCGAATGCCCGCTTCGGCAAGGGCGAGGGCGTGTTCATGTTCAACGGCGACTGGCAGAACGGTGGCTACAACACGGACCAGCCCGGGAACGTCGGCTTCTTCGTGTTCCCTCCCGCGGAAGCGGGCGGCTCCCTGGCCGCCATGTCGGCTCCGCTCACGTTCGGCATCGCGAAGACCGCCAAGCATGCCGACTGCGCGGCATTCTTCTTCAACTGGGTCGCCACGAACGACAAGGCACGTGACATCAACGTGAAGGGGTTCGGCTCGAACCCCGGCGGTCCCGCGGATCTGGCGATCCCGCCGGTCGAAACCGGATCGGTCACCAACGAGACGCTCGCTGCGGGCGCCGAGGTCGCCAAGGCCAACGGGGCGATGGACTTCATCGCCAACGCGACCGGGGCGATCTTCGCCCAGGGCTGGACGCCAGAGCTCCAGAAGATGGTTGGTGGCAAGCAGGACGCAGCCGGCCTGCTCAAGGCCGTGCAGGCAGAGTATGAGAAGGAGCTCGCGGCGGGCTCCTGAGTCTCGCCAGGGGACGATCATGAGCGACACGTGACACCGGGCGATCGGACCCTCGCGCTTCAGACGCCCCGGCGGATCTCCCTGCTCAGGCGGATCCGCCGGGACGCGCTCGTCGGGTGGCTGTTCGTGCTTCCGGCCCTGTCCATGTACGCGCTGTTCGTGCTTCAGCCGCTGGTCCTGACGGTCCAGTACTCGTTCTATCGCTGGGATGGGATCGGTCCCGCGACATGGATCGGGCTGTCGAACTACGCGACGGTCCTGAACGATCCCGACATGCGGGAGACGATCCTCAACGCCTTCCGCCTGGTGGTGTTCTTCAGCTTCATCCCGGTGACTCTCGGACTCATCGTCGCGAGCGTCATCCACCGGGTGGCGACCGGGCGACTCGGTGCGGCCGCCCGGACGGTCCTGTTCCTGCCGCAGGTGATGCCGCTGGTCGCGGCCGGCATCATCTGGGGTTGGCTGTTGGCCTTGTCTGGCCTTGTCAATCAGTTCCTCAAAGAGATCGGCCTGAGCGACGTCACCCGCGCCTGGCTGGGCGACTTCGATACCGCCCTGCCGGCGGTCGGCCTGATCGGGATCTGGGTCCTCCTCGGGTTCTGCATCGTCCTGCTGCTGACCGGTATGACGAAGGTCGACGCCGCGCTCTATGAATCGGCACGGATCGACGGCGCGAGCTGGTTCCGGGAGCTCAAATCGATCACGATCCCGAGTCTTCGGTATGAGATCGGCGTCTGCCTCACCGTCACGATCATCGCCGCCCTCGCGGCGTTCGACATCGTCTATGTCTCCACGGCGGGTGGGCCCGGCAAGGCGACCACGGTGCCCGGCATCCAGATCTACTACACGGCTTTCCTCGAGCGCCAGGTCGGCCTCGCCTCAGCGCTCGCCGTCGCGCTGACCGTCCTCGTCCTGGTGGTCATCCTCCCGATCCAGCGTCTCACGCGGGGAAGCGACCGATGAGGATCGCCCGAAGCGAGCTCTACGCGGGTCGGGCGCTGCTGCTGGCCCTGATGGCGATCACGATCCTGCCATTCCTGAGTGTGTTCACGACCGCGCTCCATCCGTCGGGGACGCTGCCGAACGGGCTCGAATGGCCGGCGGATCCGCAATGGGGGAACTTCGTCGAGGCGTTCAAGGTCGCGAACATGACCGCGCTCCTCGCGTCGAGCGTGTTCATCGTGCTCGCGGTGGTGCCGGTGTCCCTGGTCATCTCGACCATGGCCGGGTTCGCGATCGGTCTCCTCCACATCCCGGGCTCGCGTCTCCTGCTCCTGCTGTTCGTGTTCGGGCTGACGCTGCCGTTCGAGGGAATCATCACCCCGCTCTACTACCTTGCCCGCTCGATGGGCATCCTCAACACCCGCCTGGCGATCGTGCTGCCGCTGATAGGCCTGTTCATGCCGTTCGCGGTGTTCTGGATGCGTGCCCATTTCGCGAACATGCCCGGTGAGCTCTCGGAGGCGGCCAGGGTCGATGGGGCAGGAACGTGGGACCTGTTCTGGCGGATCCACGTCCCGCTGGCGCGCGCGCCGATCGTTTCGCTCGGGATCCTGATGGCGATCTGGGCCTGGAACCAGTTCCTGCTCGCGCTGGTCCTCGTGGAAGATCCGACCCAGCGGACCATGGCTGGCGCTCTCGGCGCCTTCCAGGGCCACTACGCGACCGATGTCCCGCTCCTGTGCGCCGGCACGATCCTGATCCTCCTGCCCACGGTCGTGCTCTTCATCCTCTTCTCACGGCACATCATCTCGGCGCTGCTGCAGGGGTCGGTGAAGGGATGACGACGCACGTCCCCGAGTCCGGCACGCCGAGTGCGGCAGGAGCCGGCGGTCAGCTCGGGTTCGCTGATCGCGATAACCGCGTCGGGTTCGCGTACCTTGGCAACCATATGGGCGACTACTCCGAAGCTCGAGCCCGGGACCTGACGGCGGCCCTCCACTCCGCGATCGGCGCCTGACCGGCTGACAGGACGACGCGATGCGCACCGTGGAGCCCCGACCCCAACTCCTCACGTACCCGGATTCACTGGGCGGCGATCTTCGCGCGCTCGGCGATCTGCTCGAGGGACCGTTGAGCGGCCTGTTCCATGGGGTCCACGTCCTGCCGCCGTTCCCCTCATCGGGCGATCGCGGGTTCGCGCCGCTCACCTACGACCGCATCGACCCGCGCTTCGGGACCTGGGAGGACGTCGAGCGGATCGCCGAACGCCACGACGTGCTGCTCGACTTGATGATCAACCACATCTCCCGCGAGAGTCGTGAGTTCCAGGACTTCCTTCGCCGGGGACGCGCGTCCGCCTATGCCGATCTGTTCATCACGCTCGACAAGGTCTGGCCGGACGGCCCGCCCGTGGATGCCGACGTCGCTCGCATCTTCCTGCGCAAGCCGGAGTCGCCGTTCTCGACCGTGACGATCGAGGAATCCGGGAGTCAGGAGCGCGTCTGGACGTCGTTCGGGACGGCCGACTGGTCCGAGCAGATCGACCTCGACGTCACGTCGACCGCGACGCGCTCGCTGATCACAGGTTGGTTGCGGCAGTTCGCCGAGCGCGGGGTCCGGATCGTGCGGCTCGACGCCGTGGGCTACGTGATCAAGAAACCCGGGACCAGCTGCTTCATGGTGGAGCCCGAGATCTACGAGTTCCTCCAATGGCTGACCGATGTGGCCGACGCGTTCGGGCTCTTCATCCTTCCCGAAGTCCACGACGGTCACGCTACCCATCAGCGCCTGTCGGACCACGGATTCTGGACGTACGACTTCGTCATGCCCGGGCTTCTGCTCAACGCCTTCGAAACAGGTCACACGCGGCGGCTCGCGGAGCATCTGGCACGGTCGCCGGATCGCCAGTTCACGAACCTCGATTGCCACGACGGCATCCCGGTCCGTCCGGACCTCGACGGGATCCTGACCCCCGACGAGATGACCGGCCTTGCGGGGCGGGTCCAGGCGCTGGGCGGGAACGTGAACCGCATCCTGTCCGGTGCCCACGCCGATGGTGGCGACGTCCATCAGCTCAACTGCACCTACTACTCGGCGCTCGGCGGCGACGACGATCGCTACGTCGCTGCTCGTGCCATCCAGCTCTTCGCGAAGGGCGTTCCCCAGATCTATTACGTCGGCCTTCTGGCTGGCGAGAACGACCACGACGCGGTCGAGCGAACCGGCGAGGGCCGCGCGATCAATCGCCATGACTTCACTGGGGACCAGATCCGATCGGCCCTCGATCGGCCCGTGGTCACGCGAGTCGTCGACCTGGTGCGGCTCAGGAATACGCACCCCGTGTTCGAGGGTGAGGTCTGCGTCGAAACCGACGACGACCGCTCGATCCGACTCCGTTGGCAGAATGGAAAGGACGCGATGACGCTCGACGTCGACTTCGCGGATGGCGGCGCCGCGGTGACGAGCGGTGGCCGGCGAAACCCGATCGCGGCGTGGTCCCCCTGACCTCCCCGAGGGTGGCTCGGCCTACAGGTGATGATCGCGGCATGCCACCCGAACCGATTCGCCCGACGGAGTTCGGCGAGATCGCCCAGTTGCTCGGCTCATCCGTCCGGACGGCCGAGCCCGTCGCATGGGGGGATGCGGGCGCCACCCAGCGTCTATCCCTTGCCGACGGCCGCCGTCTTGCCGTTCGACGATTCGCCGGCGCTGGGGCCGTCGGTCGCGCCGAGCGAATCAGCCTGCTCATGACCCGGCTGGCCCAAGCCGGCTTGCCGGTCCCATCGCCCATGGTCGTCGAGATACCTGGCGGTCCATGCGTGCTCACTCCCTGGATCGAGGGCGACACCGGAGCGAGCTGGCTTGGTGATCCCGACCGGGCACGCCACCTCGCCGACCGGATGGGTCGGCTCGCGAGCCGGCTACGAGCGGTGGACCTGGGTGGCGATGGTTTCGATGAGTACGGAGCAGCGAACCCGTCGGCCGCGGATACGTCGGAACAGCACGAGTTCGTCCATGGCGATTTCGCCCCTATCAACGTCGTCATGGGCGCAGACGGCGAGATCCGCGGGCTGCTCGACTTCGAACACGCAGGCATCGGGCCTGCTCAGCTCGATATCGCCTGGTGGGGCTGGGTCGTCCGCCATCACCATCCCGAAGCGTGGACCGCCGCCTGGCCGACGTTCCTCGCCGCCGCGGGTCTCGAGCCCGGCCACATCGAGGCGCGCCTCCACGAGCTCGTCTTGCAGACGCTGGCGGACCGAGCCGCGGCCTGCGACGATGCAGGCGAACGACGGCGCTGGCAGCATCGGCTTGTGACTGCCCGGGCGTGGAGGGTGAGTGACGGTCAGGCCACGTAGGCGATGGTCTGCGGTCCTTGTGGCAGGACGCAGATCCGGGCGTCCGGGTCGTCACGCAGCACGCGCTCGACGGCCTCGCCCACGTCCGGGATCGGCTCGAGGTGAGCGGCACGGACCTCTGCGTCGGTCAGGCCGTCGCATCGCAGCAGGACGTCCGCTTTCGTCTGGACTCGA
This sequence comes from uncultured Chloroflexia bacterium, assembly GCA_963764515.1. Lineage (GTDB taxonomy): Bacteria > Chloroflexota > Limnocylindria > Limnocylindrales > CSP1-4 > SPCO01. Next base: position 523,838 of record CAVXSS010000002.1, read on the forward strand.
GCCTGGATCTGGACCTGCCATTGATCGGGGATCGTGACCGGCGAGGCGGCGATGCGCTCGAGCAGGTCGGCCGGGGAATGCCCTTCATGCAGGAGCTGCCCGTATGAGCCGTGGTCCGGAAGCCCGTCCCGGCACTCGGCGGCGCACACGATGGTGCCGCCGGGTTTGACGATCTCGGCGGCCGCCGACATCCCCTTGACCGCCTGGTAGAGGTTCTGGTCGAGCGGATAGCCACTGTTGGTCGTGATCACGATGTCGAACGGGGCTGGCACGGCACGCATCGCCTCTTGCCTCGCCGCGACGCAGGCGGCCGCATGCATCGTCAGCGTCTCGCCGGCGAAGGCCCGGGTGATCCGCTGCCGGTCGTCGAGCAGCACGTCGAGCGAGAAGTCGACACGCGTTGCCGCGGCGATGGCCCGGACGCTGTCGTGGACGGGATTCCCCTCGATGACACCCCAGGTTGCCCTCGGGTCGCCGATCCGCCGGGCGTTGTGCAGCGTGAGGGTCGTATCGAGGCCGGCCAGGCCCGGCGCGACCATCTTTGGCCCGCCGCTGAACCCGGCGAAGAAATGTGGTTCGACGAACCCCGTCGTGATCCGCAGATCCGCCTCCACCCACTCGCGCGCGAGCAGGACAGGCACGTCGTCAACCATGCCGAGATCGACCAGGCTTGCCCGCTCTCGTGCGTCGTGATCGATGACCCGCCACGTCTCGAGCACGTCATCGCCGAGCATCTCGCGACGCTCCTGTGCCGTGGATGCCCGATGGGTCCCGGTCGCGATCAGCACCACGACGTCGTCAGGCCGGATCACGCCGTCGAGGACTTCCATGATCGCCTCCAGCATCACCTGCCGGGGCTGCGGCCTGGTCACGTCACACACGGAGATCGCCACGCGTTGGCCGGGTCGTGCGATGTCGCGCAATCGCGGTCCGGCGACCGTGCGCTCCATCGCAGCACGGAGGGCAGCATGCGCGTCCGGCGCCGCCTCACGTGGTCGCGGCGTGATCACGGTCGTGGCCCCCACCGGCAACTGGACTGACATCCCGGACGACCCATACGCCAGTCGGACGTCGATCCTGTCCCCGCTCACTGCCACCACTCAGCTGCCAGCCACGCGGCACTGGTTGACCAGTCGCCCGACGCCGTGGATATCGACGACGACCTCGTCACCGTCGCGCAAGAAGCGGGGCGGCTCGCGGAAGACCCCGACCCCGATGAGGGCGTCCTGCATGACCTCGCCGTTGACCAGGCAGCGGATCCTAAGGATCGTGGGATCCGGCAACTCGTCAGGCGTCACGATCCACGGTCCGAGCGGGCAGAACGTATCCAGGCTCTTTCCGCGCACCCACTGGCCATCGCCGAACTGCAAGTCACGGGCGGAGACGTCATTGAGACAGGTATACCCGAGAACGCGGTCGAACGCGCGCGAGGGCGGGACGCCGCGCGCGGTCCGGCCGATCACCACGGCGAGCTCGGCCTCGTAGTCGACTTGCGCCGTGTCGGCCGCTCGCCAAACGATGTCGGCCCGATCGCCGACCAGGCTGCTCGGGAACTTGGCGAAGATGATCGGCGCGGCCGGCGCGGTCGTGCCCTCCTCGGCAGCGTGCTCGTGGTACATCTCGCAGATGACGCAGTCAGAGCGGTCCGAGGTCATGGGAGGCACTGCTGAGCGTCTCTACGGCATCCGCGACGCCGGCCTGAGCAGGCGAGGTCGAGCCTGAGGAGCGGGTCCGCGCTCCGGCTTGGCGCACGACGGTGCGGCACGCTTCGCGAGCGCTCGGACGCGTGCTGCGCTGGACGCCCGGTGCTACGGAACCGCCGCTGTGGCCAGCCGGGCCGGCCGGCCGGTGAACGCGCCGTACTCTTCCACGGCCTTCGCGAGACCCTCGTGAACCGGGCCGGGCAAACGGGCGAATGGGGCCGCCTCGATGACGATCTCGCGGGCGCGAAGGGTCCGTTTCCAGGTGCCCACGACCTCGCCGTCGACCACGATCGTGGGCTTGAACATCCCGTTGCCGCCCGGGACGATCGCCTCGCTGTGCTCGCGTGCCAGGGCGGCCGTTCGATCCCCGTAGCCGAGCAGGTACTCGTCGAAGCCCGGCAGGAGGTGGACACGGGCGATCGGCGCGGCCCCGTCAAGGGTCTCCGGCCCAAGGTGGTACGTCACGCCATCGAGCTCGAGGGTCGCAAGCGTCGCTCCGCAGATCCCGATGCCGCGTCGCGCGTCCCCGACGGTCAAGCCCGACCACCGGGCGAGGTCGGCAGCGGTGGCCGGTCCGTGGCTTCGGAAGTAGCGCAGTGCGAGTTCGCCGAGCGCCTCGTCACCAGCGAGCCGCCGCGGCTGTGGCACCCAGTCGTCGAGCAGCGCGAACGTCTGCTGCCTGCCAACGGTTGCTCCGAGGACGAGCGTGCCGCTCTGAGCGAGCGACCAGAGGAGGTGATAGCCGCGCTGGCCGAGGGTGCTGACGCCGCCCGCACCGAAGGTGGCGAGAAGCGCGTCTCGCGTCAGGACCCGACGGCTGGACAAGGCTGACCGGGCGATCTCGCGGGCCTTCTCGACGTCTGCCTCCGTGATCCCGAGAGCGGCCCGGCGTCCGGCGGCCGACGCGGTCGCCCGGGGTGCCGTGAGCGCCAGCAGCCACCCGAGGTCCTCGCTCGCCACGAGGTGGAGCGTGCCGCGCAGGGGCCAGGAGCGCACGATCTCACCGGCGTCACAGGCCGTCTCGACCGCAACCTCGGTCGCGCCGGTCTGGCGGATGCCGACCGACCACTTGACGCCCGGGAAGTCCTGGGCCTGAAAGGCCAGCATCCAGCGGACGACGTCCAACGGCCTCGAGAGCTCACCTCTGCCGATGTGCTGGGCGACCATCCGGAGCGCCGTCAGACGCTGGCGGCTCGGCGTAAAGGCGGATCCGGACATGCGCGAAGTATCGGTCGGAGCCGAGAACCTGCATCCGAGCGGTCGCTCGAACGGCGCCGCCGCCTGTAGTCGCGCGTTCCGTGAACGATCGGACTGGCCTCGCAGAAGAAGTGCGTCGGTGGCTTCCTTTCCGTCGGTGCTTCGCCAGGTCGTCGAAGGACGCCTGATAGACTTCGCGCCGCGGGCGGGAGTAGCTCAGTTGGCCGTCCCGAGCCGGAAACCGTCTTGTGCACGCACCGCCGAATGGCTCGACGTCGTCAGTCGAGCGAGGACGTGATCCCAAGCGTCGCTGTCTTGTGCTGTGACGGCCGCCCACCTGAGTTTCTGACGAACATCTTGATCGAGACGTTGTTGGCTTTGGCGACGCTATCGATCTCGGGCAAGGCGACGGCATCGCTTGCATACGCGCTGGCCGCGTTGCAGGAGAGCGGCGACCCGGGACTGCCGTGGGTGGCGAGCAGCGTGGCGCCGTCGTACACCTCGAAGTAATAACAAGTCGTGTCGCCAACCGTTGCCGAGCGATACGTGTGGCGGAAGGTCGCGCCGGTGACGACGGAGCCCGCCGGAACGTATGCGGGGAACGTCAGCTTCAGGTATCGACTGCTATCGAACGATGTCGACCAGCTGGACGTCGAGGTGTATGCGCCATCGCTGACGATGATGACGAACGACTGTACGGCGCTCGTGTCGACCCCGCCGTTCGCGGTGCCGCCGTCGTCGTGGATCCGGACGCTGACCGTGGCGATACCCGCAGCGCCGGCCGCAGGGGCGTAGGCAAGCGTGCCGGTCGCGCCGACCGCAGGCTGCGAGCTGAACAGCGGGTTGTTGTCGTTGGTGACGAGGAAGTCGACGACCTGGCCTGCCTCGTCCACCGGACCCGTCGTGATGGCCGTCGCCCAGCCGCCGACGCTCTGCGCAGCGGCCTCCTGGCGGACGGTCTGGTCGGCGCCCTTGGTGAAGCTCGGCACGTCGTTGACGGCCGTGACGGTGATGGTCGCGGTCACCGTGTTCGAGTCGAAGGTGCCGTCGTTGGCCTTGTATGTGAAGGTGACGGCTCCGTTCGCGTTGGCGACCGGGGCGTAGCTGAAGGACCCGTTGGCATTCAGCACCAGGGCGCCCGTGGCGACGTTCGAGACGAGGATCGCACTGAGCGGGTCAGTGTCGGGGTCGGTGTCGTTGAATAGCACGCCGTTGTAGGGCGTCCCGGTGATCGGCACAACTAGCGTCGTATCTTCCCTGGTCGTGTAGCTGTCCGCGACGGCCGTCGGGGCGCTGGCGATGAGAACCGCGCCGGATACCGTCGGGGTGCTGCTGTTGCCGACGTTGTCGATGACGACGAGCTGCCAGCGGTAGCAGTTGCCGTTGACCAGGCCGATATGGTTCCGTGGGCTGCTGCCGGTGTCCGGCGCGCCGTCATTCGCGTAGGACACGCTGGCGCATGTCCCGGGAGTGACCACGCCTCCCTTCTGCCGCTGGAGCGATCGCGAGGCCACGCCGGACCCGGTCTCGGTCTCAGACCAGGTGACAGTGACGCTGGTCGCGGACTGGGTGGTCAGGCCCGCGACGGGGATCGAAAAGGTCATCGACGGCGCAATGGCGTCCGCGGTGAGGGTGACGGTCCGGGTAGCGCCCGCGGTCAGCACGTTGTTGTAGGGCGTCACGGTGATGTTGGTCGTGGCCGAGGAGGCGGTCCAGGTGGCGTTCCTGGCCGCCGGGTTGCCGGCGACATCGCCGGAAGCGTAGGTCCATCCCGTTCCAGCGGAGAGCGCACCGTAGTTGTGCTTGTTGATGCCCGAGGCCGGGTCCGTCGAGCTCGAGGAGAGACTGATGGTGCCCGTGGCGCCGCCCTTGAACCAGATCGCGCTGTTGGGACTCGACTGGTAGACGTTGGTGCCGGAGCCGGTCACGTTCGGCTGGCTGGGCGCGGTGGTGTCGATCAGTACGGCACCGGACGTGGATCCGGCCGCGTTGCCCGCGAAGTCGGCGAGCGTCTGGACCCAGCGATAGCAGGTGCCGGTGACGAGCGGACTCTGGGCGACCGAGGAGACGGCCGTGCTGGGAGCGCCGTCGGTGCTCCATGCGGTGGCGGCACAGGATCCCGGAGAGGACTGGCTGCCCTTCCAACGCTGGAGCGAGCGGCCGCCAGTTGTGGCGACACCGATCCCGCTGCCGTCGCTCTCGGTCCAGGCGATCGTGTAGCTCGTGGCCGCCTGGAGGGTCGTGGTGCCCTCGTTAGGAGTGGTGAAGTCCGCTGTCGGGGCGGTCGTGTCGAAGGAGACGTTGTCGAAGGTGGAGGTGTTGAGGGTGCCTGCGACATGCGAGGTGACGACGAGGCCCACGTTGATGGTGCTGCCCATGGTGATGGTCTGCGTCGCGCCCACCGCGGTCCACGTCACACCATCTGGCGAGCGCTCGGCAAGGAATGTGCTGCCGATCCTGGTCATGCGCACCCAATAGGGCGCGCTGATGCCGCCCAAAACGGTTCCCGTGGCTGAGGCACCAGTCGTCGCTCGGTAGATCGACTCGGCTCCGGCGGTTCCTTCGATGTCGGCCAACGCCATGGCACTGGTTGCGCCGGTCGTGTCACGGAACATGACCCCGCCCTTGGCGGACACCGCCGTGTTCTGGACCGCGAGGACCTTAGCCGTCAGCTGGCCATCGCCGGTCATCGTGCGGTACACGAATTGGAATGCGTCCGTGGTGCCCCAGATGTCCGCGCCGCCACCTTTCACCGTGTACGTGCCACCGGAGAAGGTCGTGGATCCGACGATGCCGGTGGTGCCGACGTCCCCGTTGGTCGTGAAGATCCCGAGGGCGTAGACAGTGATGGCGATGGAGTCGGTGTCGGTCAGGTTACCGCCGGAGCCCGTGTTGCCGAGGTCCTTGGTGACGACCTGGAGCGTGGCGGCGCCGCTGAAGGTCGAGGTCGGGATAAAGCTGGTCCCGGCCAGGGCAGCATTGATGTTGCCGATCGTCCCGCGGAAGGTCATCGTCGCGTCGGCGGTGCCGTCTCCGGCGCCCGTGCCGTTGGCGTCGCTGAAGGCGAAGCTCAGGCCGCCGGTGCCCGACAGGCTGACGGTGCCGTTGGTGCCGGTGAGCTGCACCTGGACCGTCGCTGCAGCGGCGTCGCTGTCGCTGATCGAGATGGGGTTGCCGTTGGCGCTGGAGAAGACCAGGGTCACGCCCTTCGAGGTGTCGGCCACCGCGGGCAGGCTGTTGAGCGGCGCGTCGTTCACGGCGTTGACGCTGATCGTGACCGTGACCACGTTGGAGTCGCGGAGGCCGTCATTGGCCTTGTAACTGAACGAGTCGGTGCCGTTGAAATCCCTGCCGGGCAGGTACGTGAACGAACCGTCGGCGCTGAAGTTGAGGTAGCCGTTGGCCACATCGGAAACGAGCAGTGCCGTCAACGGGTCGGACTCCGGGTCCGTGTCGTTGGCGAGCACGCCAGTGCCGACGGCCACAGTCAGCAGCGCGTCTTCGTTGACCGAGTAGCCGTTGGCGACGGCCGTCGGGGCGACATCGGCGACGACCGTGATCGCGACGTTGTCCGTGTCGCTCAGCGATCCACCGGGGCCGGTGTTGCCCTGGTCGTTGGTAACGATCTGGAGATTGGCCGAGCCGACATAACCGGCCGTCGGGGTGTAGGTCATGCCCGCCAGCGCGGCGTTGATGTTGGCGAGCGTGCCGGTGAAGGTCATGGTGCTGTCGGCAGAGCCGGTCCCAACAGTGAACGCCAGCCCGGTCGTGCCGGAAAGGGTCAGGGTTCCGTTCGTGACGGTTAGCTGCTCCTGCACGCTTGCTGCCCCAGCGTCCACGTCGGAGACGGAGACAAGATTGCCGTTGGCCGTGGAGAAGACGAGGGAGTTATGCGTAGCCTGCGCACCCGGCACGCCATTGATGGGAGCGTCGTTGACGGCCGTCACGGTGATGCCGCGCGTGGCGGTGTTGCTGTTCGATGAGCCGTCGTTGGCGACGAACGTGACGGTCCGGGCGAGCGTGCTGGGTGCATCGCTGGTGTTGGTGTAGGTGATCGACCGGAGGGCCGTCTGGTAGAAGGCCTTGGTCGCACCGCCGGTCAGGGCGAGGACACCCGTACCGGCGGTCCAGGTGCCGGTGATGCCGTTCTGGTCGACGAAAGCGAGGGAGTCCTGGGGGTTGGCGTAATTGGTCGTCATCGTGATCGTCGCGGAGACGAGATTGGCCGAGTCGGCGTCGGTGACGGTGATGCCCGGGTCGAGCAGCACCGCGCCACCGTTCTCCGTGTAGGCCAGTGCGGCGACGGTGGTGGTGACCACGGGTGCGGCAGTCGCGGGGTCGGCAATCGTCCAATCTGCGGCGGCAAAGACCGTGATCCCTGTCTGCTGAATCCAGTTGGCCGTCGCATCGCGGGTGGTGCTCGCCTTGGTGGGGTCCTGCTCGGCCCAGGTACCAGCCAGCTTCCAGAGGCCGACGACGCTCTCCGTGTTGCCGTTGAGCTCCGCGTCCAGGTAGTGGAGGCGGACCGTGGCCGTGAGCGCGCCGCCGCCGGTCGGCGTGAAGGTGTAGGTCCGGGTGACGGCCCCGGTCTTGGCGGCCGGTGCGGCCTTGACCAACTTGACCTTGAAGGCGGTCGGCGCGGTGCCGGAGTTGATGGTGATCTGGTTGTGCGGGTTGCCGAAGCAACGCATCGTCCCGGTGCCGATCGTCGTGCGGCTGACTCCGCCGGTGGCCGACAGGATCGAGGTCACGTCCGTCGTTCCGCTGCACGTCGCCGCAGAGCCGAGCGTCAAGACGTTGGCATTGCCGGCACCGGAGCCCGTCGAGAGGTCGCCGCTGTCGAGCGACAGCACGCCGTTGACCGTGGCATTTCCGGCCAGCGTCGCGCCGCTCCCGTTGTTCATCCTGAGGTGGCCATAGGTCACCGCGCTGACGGTTTGAGCCGCGCTCCCGGCGTACTCCACGGTCAGGTTGGTCAGTGTGGTGTTCGTGATCGTGTACTGGTTGCTGAAGCCGGCGGTGGCCGCCGTCCGCGTGACCTTGACCGTGCCGCTGCCGGTCAGCGTCCCCGAGCCGCTCATCACCGATGCGGCGGCAGGCGTGAACGTGCCACTGGCGCCGACGGTGAACGTTCCGTTGGCGGCGAAGTTGCCGGTGGCGGAAACGGCCGCTGAGGTGGCGATGGTGAGGCCCTGGAACGTGAGCGTCCCGGCGTTCGAGATCGATGAACCGTTGTTCATCGTGACGGTGCCGGCGGTTGCTGCCAGGACGGCCGAGGCGTTGACCGTCAGGGCGGTGGCCACGCCGAAGGTCGCGTTCGAGCTCACGTTGCTGCCGCTGATGACGAGGTTGCCGTAGACCTGGCTGCTGGCGAGCGCCGCCACGGCGGTCGTGGTGCCCGCATACTCGATCGTGCTGGTCGCGGCGACCGAATGCGTCGCGTAGCCCGCCGGGAACGTCCGCGTGCCGCCGATCTTGAGCGTCGCACCCGCGGCCACGGTGAGCGTTCCGGCGGGCACCGTTCCTGCAGCCAGCGCGGCCACTTCGACGCCGGTCAGACCGCGGTTGTAGATGCGGAAGTCGTCGACGCGTCCGTCGAAGTACGTATCGGCGGCGTACTGGGATCGGCCGATCCAGTTGTTGGCCGTGTTGCCCAGGCTCGACGGACCGAGCGTCATGCCGGTGTTCTGGCCCACCTGCGAGCCGTTCACGTAGAGCGTGCCCGTGTTGCCCGACTTGGTCACCGCCACGTGGACCCATTGGGCGATCGGCAACGCAGCTGTGCCATTGATGACCTGCTCGGTCCCGGCGCCGCCGGTGGTGATGGCAAAGCGGACGACGTTCGTGCTGCCGTTCTGCGCCGTCAGGAACATGTACGCGGTCGTGCCCGTGCCGTAATCGAAGATCCGCCGCCAAAGGCCAGTCGTGTCGCGCCGCACCCAGGTCGCGAAGGTGAAGTTGCTGAGCGTGCTGACGATGCCGGTCGGCATGGTGACGTGTTGGTTCGAGCCGTCGAGGTTGACGGCTTGTCCGATCTGACCGGTGGTGAACGTCGGGGTATTGACCAGCGTGCCATCGAGCCCGGCGCCGCCGCTGTCGGTAGCGTCGTTCTCGAACTCGTACCACGCGAAGAGTCCGGCCGCGCCGTTGTCGGCTTTGAACGTGCTGAGATCGAAGGTGCCGCCATCGATCCTCAGGTCGCCGATGACGCTCACATCGGCGCCCAGTGTCAGCGTGCCGCTGGACTTGTTGACGACGAGGTCGTTGACCACCGCGGGAAGGCCGTTTCCGGTCGCCTGGGTGCCCGACCCGTTGTACGTATAGTTCGCGCCCGTCGAGTACGTGCGCGCGCCGGTGACCTGGACGTTCCCGCTCGCGCCGGAGCTGGTGATGCCGTTCGTAGACGTGATGCCGAGCGTCGCGCCGCTCGACAGGGTGAACGACCCGCGCCCCGGTCAAGGTCGTCGTCGTGCCGGCCATCTGGAGCGTCGCGCCGCTGTCGACGATGAAGGCGACGTCGTTCGAGACGGTCCCGCCTGACGCGTACGTCTGCACACCCGACCCGTTAAAGGTGACGCTGCTCGTGGTGCTCGTGCCGGTCTCGGTCAGCGTTCCGCCTGAATGGGTGAAGTCGCCGGCGACGTTGAGCGTCACGCTCGCCGCCGATTCGATCGCTGAAGTCGAACGACCCGCTCGAGAGCGAGAAGTTGCCGCTGACGGACATCGCACGAACGCCGGTGCCGATCGTCCCGCGCAGCGTGCCACCCGTCTGGGAGTAGTCGCCGCCCACGGCCAGGTCACCCGCGGCGTTGTTGCCCAGTGCGAGCGCGCCGGTGGTGCCGGTACTGGTGACGGTCATGTTCCCGTTCACCGTCCGGAGGTAGCCGCCGAGGCTGAAGGTCGTGGTCTGGTTCGGGGTGTTCCAGACGAAATCCCAGAACGACTGATTATAGCCGATGTCCGAGGCGCCGCCGCCTGGCGGCGAGGTGTAGCCGACGATCTCGATGGTCGAACCCGCGCTCCATGTGGCGGTCGGGATGACGCCGTCCGCCGTCGTCCACGCGTGCTGGTACCGGCCGCCGCTGTTGACGACGATCGTGGCGCCGGTGTTGATGGTCACCGTCCCGGCGCTACGGAACGTGCCGGTCACCGACAGGTCGGTACCCGCCCCCGCGTTCAGCGTCAGCGTGATGCCGCTGTTGAGGTCGAGCTCGCCGCCCGCATCGACGACGACCTCGTCCGCCGTCACGTTGGCAGCGACGGTCACGATGTGGGCGTTACGGATCGTGATCGTGCTGGCCGCATTGGTCGGCGCGAGGGTCGCGGTGCTCCACGTGACACAGCCGCCGGCGATCGGAGCGCTCTGCCAGGTGCCTGTCGTGGCCCAGTTGCCGCTGGCACGGGAGCGGAAGCAGTCGGTCGACGTGGAGGCCGCCACGTAGGGACCCACGAAGGGGCCACCGTCGGCGGCTCCGGTGTTGCCGGCCGGGGTGACCGGCTCCGTGGCGGCGTCCTGCGCCGCGCGAGCGAGGTCGAGGCGGCCGTTGCCGGTCTGGGCCCGCGTGCCGACGGCTGCCGCCGAGCGCGCCAGGCGGCCCACGATGACGGCGTTGCTGGCGGTGGTGTCGAGGGCCCAGAGGAGGGCCGCGGCACCGGCCACCTCGGCGGCGGCGGCGCTGGTGCCCGAGACGCTGGTGTACTCGTCGTCGGTGAGCGGGTCCGCGTCGGCGTTCGCGGCGGTGGTCAGGATGTCAACGCCGGGTGCCGCCAGGAAGGTCTGCGGTCCGTGGTTGCTGTCGGCCGCGAGGAGGTCCGCCTCGTCGGTGGAGGCAACGCCCATCACACCGCGATCGCCGGCGGGGTACGTCGGCGTTGTGACGCCGTCGTTGCCCGTCGCCGCGACGATGACCGCCCCGCCGTCCCAGGCGTAGTCGATCGCCGCCTGGAGCGCGGCCGAGTAGCCGGGGGCGGAGAACGCGAGGAGGATGACGTCCGCGCCATTGTCCGACGCGTAGAGGATGCCGCGGATGATGTCGCTGTCCTGGCCCGTTCCGTCCGCGGCGAGAACCGCGACCGGCATGACCCTGACGCCTGCCGAGCCGATGCCGGCGATGCCCTCGCCATTGTCGGTCGCCGCGGCCACGATGCCGGCCATCCACGTCCCGTGGCCGTTCGGGTCGGTCAGCGGGTCCGTGCCGACAAAGGATGCGCCTGGGATGGTCCGGCCGAGGAGATCCGGATGCGAGGCGTCGACTCCGGTATCGAGAACCGCGACCAGGGCCTCGCCGTCGGTCGGAACGCGGACCGATGGCCAGCCGATCCTTGGCAGCGACCACTGGTCCGCGTAGCGAGGGTCAGCCCCGACCGCCTCGACGGCGCGGGCGCGATCGAGCTCCACGTGCACCACGCCCGCGCGCGCGCGCAAGGCGGCCGCGCCGGCAGTAGCAGCTGCCGCCGGCAGCTCCACGACGGCGAGGCCGAGCGCGGGAACCGTCGAGACGATCATGGCGCCGCCTGTCGCCAGCGCGGCCGCCTGTTGTTGAGCCGACGTCCATCGATTGAAGGTCACGATGTAGCTCACGGGATTGGTCGTGACCGACGATGGCTCTGGCGGCGAGGATGCGCCCAGCGGAGAAGGCGCCTGCGTGAGGGGTGCGCCAGGAGCCGGGCCCGGTTCCGGCACGCCGCTCCCTTCGGGCAATGGCATCGGGCTCGGTTCCGGCGTGATGCTCGCTTCAGGCGGCGACTCTGGGTCAGGGGACGGCTCATCGGGAACGGCCGATGGGTCGACCTCCGGGGGTTCGGTCGGCGTGGGCTCGGCGGTCGGCGAGGGCTCGGCGGTCGGCGAGGGTTCGGCGGTCGGCGAAGGTTCGGCGGTCGGCGAAGACGACGGATTCGGGGCGACGGATGCGGCCATGTCGGACGGAACCGGGGTCGCAGGGTGGGCCGCGGTCACGGAGGCCGGCATCAGCACCGTCGCCACGTAGAGAGCGGCCAGCATGCCGGCTCGGATCCCGGCGGCGCGTGCAGCGCTGGACCGGAACCATCGGGTCCGGATCGACCGCTTCCGGATCATGGGATGTCGAGCCCCCATGGGATGATCTCCGTTGTGGTGTCCGCGGCGTCGCGGAACATCACCGGATAGAGGGTGAAACCCTGGTAGGCGGTCGATCCGACGACGGTCGCCTGGTCGATGACCATCGCGGCGTTGCCGGACTCCTTGCCGAAGATGCGGACGCGCAGGTCGTTCGCGATCGAGGTCGTCGCCGCTGCCGGGATCGACGTCGAGAACGTCGTCGGGGTCGTTCCGGTGACGCAGCCGACCGGGCTACCTGGACTGCCGTGCGTCCCGAGGACCGCGCCGGTCGAGATCCTCCGAACCTCGAAGTAGTAACACGCCTGGCCCGCCCCGCTGCTGGCAAGCCTGAGGTCGAACGTTGCGGCAGAGACGGCCACACCCGAGGCCAACGAATCGTTGAGGTCGAACTCGAGGTACCGGCCGGCCGCGAAGGTGCTCGACCAGGTCGACGTGGTCACGGTCAGGCCATCGCCCGAATAAGCGAACGAGTTGGAGCGGTCGACCTCGACGCCGGATGATGAATCGCCGACCTCGAACGCGGGGGTGACGCGTTCGCCCGGGAACAACGCCTTTGACCCGAACAGGGCCACCCCCTCCGTTTGAGCCGTGAAGATGGCGAGGCTCAGTCCAACCATGGCGAAAGCGATGGAGACAAGCGCGCCCACGGCCGCAAACACGATGACGGCACGGAAGCGGCGCCTCGGGGTGGCGATGCCGATCGCGTCTCGCCCTCCCGCTCGGGCGGTCATGGGACCCCTGCCTGCCGGGTAGCGCCGAATGACAGCGTCACGGTTGTAGTCGAGCCCTGGAGCCCGTTATCAGAATCCCACGGCAGGTCTGCCCGGAAGCACAGGATCTCGGCGGTTGCAGCGGGCAGCGGCCGGCCGTCGACTTCGTTGCCGAACGCCGCGTCATCGAGCGGGCCATCGAACAGGGTCATGCCGTCGAAGTCCGCGCAGGATGAGCCGATCGTCTTGATCGTGAGGAGCAGCGCCGCCGAGAGACGGTGTCCACCGACTGCCACGAGCCCACGGCGCATCGCGTACGTCACGGGTTCACGACCGGAGTTCGTCACGGTTATCGAGGCCGCGACCGAGTCTCCGGGAACCAAGTCGCGGGCCGACAGAGTCGCGTCTCGTGCGTCGGCACTGAGATCGATCGACGAGATCTCGAATCGGTCGGGGGCAGCCACGTCGGCGCGCGGCGGGCTGGATGTGACCGTCTTCCAGGTGAGCCACGCGCATGCGATCGATAGCACGACGATCAAGGTCACCGCAAGCCGCCGGCTTCGGGTCATGGCGCGATCGGCTCTCGGGCATCAGCCGGGATCGTGCGGGCGCGCGGCTCGAGCATTTCGAGGAGCACATGGAAGAGGAGGAGTGCGCCGAGGAGGCACAGCGCGGCGAGCACGCCGGGACCCTTTGACAGGAAGTCCTGGGCGTAGCCGGCGTACGGCACGTACCGGTCCGCGGCCCCGACGATCGCCCGACCGGGAACGAGGCTGGCGTCTGGATCCTGGTTGGCGTCGCCCTTCGTTTCGAAAAAGCGGCCTTCCGGCAGATCGACCACGCGACTCACGCGGTGGGTCACGACGACCTCGTTGTCGGCGCGGATCGTGATGACGTCGCCGACGCCGACCGTCATGACGTCGGTCGGGGTGACGACGACCAGGGAGCCGATCGGGATCGCGGGCTCCATCGAGCCGCCGACGACGACGAACAGCTGGTGGCCGGTGAGCGGTGCGAAACGGGTGAACAGAGCGAAGCTGATGAGGAGGACGAAAAGCGATATCCCGATGAGACCGACGGCCCGACGCGCGAGACGGGACGAGCTCAGGATCATCGAGATCGCGCTCCATTCATGCGAGAGCGGTCCGACCGTCGGTCGGACCGCTCGGTGCTGCCGGGCGACGGCCTAGTTGTTCTGGGTTTGCTCGGCGTTGAAGGTGAAGGTCGTGACCGCAGTCGCGCCCTGGAACGTTTCGTCGGTGGCAAGCGGGAGGGAGACCCGGATGCAGAGCACGTCGGTCGCGGCGGCAGCCACGGTCCGATCGCCGGTTCCGTCAGTCGGTGAAACGCTGCCGAACATGACGTTCGAGGCGCCGAGCACTTCCGACGCCTGGAGGACCGTGCCATCAAAGTCGTCGCACTTGACGAGCGGAGTGGTGGCGTCCACGGTCCTGACCTCAACGGTCAGGGCTGCGTTGAGCACGCCGCCGTTCGGGCCAGCCACGCTCGTCGACGTGGTGTTCAGCGAGTAGCGGAGCTCATTGGTCCCGACGTTCTCGACGTCGACTGAGCCGGTGTTGGAGTCACCAGGCATCATGTTGGCATTCGTGAGCGAGAGGGCGTCGATCTTCGTCGCGTCGAGGATGATCGTCCCCGCAGTGAACGTCCCGTCGACGGTCTCGGTGTCCGTGAACACGGCTAGGGACGTCGCCCCGACACCGATGCTCGCGACTGTGAGGGCGGCCCCGAGAGTGAGAAGCATGCGTCTGCGCTTGGTGTCCAAGGTGGTTCTCGTTTCTCTACATGCGTTGCGGTGGGTCGCCGAGCGATCGCCATGTCGCCGGCTTCGCCGGGGTCCTTGGCTCGCGCGGTCGATGCCATTACAGGACACGAAGGTGGTACCCGTAAGTACCCGAATTCCGCGCGACGTCAAAACTATCGAGTGCCGGCTGGTGCCGCGGCGGTCCATCGAACGTGATGCGCCGTTCAGATGGGCGTTGTCCGCGCACGAGGGCCTTCGCGTGTTGCGTGGATGCCTACAGGATCGGGCACCGCTCGAAGCGCCCGATGTAGTACTGATGGCTGTCGGTGGTCGAGTGGTTGGTGTCTCGTTCGCCAGATCACCGAAGAGCGCCTGATAGACTTCGCGCCGCGGGCGGGAGTAGCTCAGTTGGCAGAGCGGCAGCCTTCCAAGTCTCCCGCTGTCGAGCGTTGTGCTCTGATCACAGGATCCCCGCACAAATCGGCCGATTGGGGCCCAGTTTGACGCTCGGGTGCGACAGCGTATAAGTCGGCCACAGCGGATAACTTCCTGGGACAATTGAGCGCTGTCTCGGGCCCCTGGATCGATGCCTGACGAAGGGATCGCGCGGTCCTCTTCAATGCCCGGGCCAATGGGCCTCTGGGGGCGGGACGGGAACCCCGCTAGTTGACGGGCTGTGATGCGAGCGTCGTGAGGTCGATGGTCTCGTCGCCAGCCACGACCGCGGCATCATATCTGCGCTGGAGGTTCGTCACGAGTCGAACCACCGTGTTGCCGCAGACTCCGGTCGACAGGTAGACCCGCAGCCACTCCGGAGTTATGTCCATGCGGAATTGCTGTCCGACGTGAAGGTCAACGACTTCCGCCTCTGCGAACTGGTCGTTCACCAAGCGGGGGACGGCCCAAAGCCGGAACGGATCGCGACACGAGAAGAGGCCTGTCAGGAATTGACCCATATCATCGATCCGGCGACCGAAGCTGATCTGCAGGACGTGCCCCTCGAAGCCAAAGCCGCTTTGCTCAGAGCCCTCCCAGCCAATCGAGAAGTGCCGCTCGATGTGCCGTACCGCCTGGGCGTATGCCTGAACGGCGCCGGCCATGAAGCCCAAGTGGAGTTCGAAGGCGGCGCCACGGGCGGCGAAGCGCCCTTGATAGTGGGCTGCTTCGTCGACCACTCCGAGATCCGGATCGCGCATCCGAAGGGCCACTCCGCTTAAGGCTGTCGACAGGCGATACCGGTCGTCACCGATGAGCTGATCGAGCAACTCATCCGCCGAATCGCCCTCAAGCTGCACCCGAAGACGCCGCGCGCGAACTCCCTCCAAGGGCAAGAGTTCGTCGCCCCGGAACTCCGACTTGAACCATCGCGGCTCACCGGCACCCTGCAACCCACGAAGGAACTGCCAGGGGAACCAGCACCAGTCAATGCCCCGTGACGACCAGACTGCTCGTCGCAGCTGACCCTGCACGATTCCCGCGGGAGCCGCTGTATGAATCAACCAAAATCGTGGATCAAGGACGTCAACGAAGAGCCCAACGGAGTCATCCCACAGAAGAGCCAAAGCTGGATCGTCGGTCCGAGACATCGAGAGGCCAAGTCTTCTCCCGAGGGCTGCGACAGCATCAAGAGGGTTAGGCTCTTCGTGCCCGGAGTTCACCTCTAGGGCATAGCTCTTGACCTCGCCTGCACGCAGCTCAAACGGAAGGCGATCGGGTTCTCGGCGCTGACCCGACATTGCTGCTGTCAGAAGACCAGCGATACCCTCGCGGTCGATCGGCACGGATGGGACAGCCGTCACGTCTTAGCCCTCCCCGCGCTCGATCTCTTGCCCGAGATCTTCAAACGACATCTGCCCAGCAGGGACCCTGGCCGCCCTCGGTCTTCCTCTCAAGGTGCGCTCGGCTTTGCGCCGCATGCTCTGCCATCCCTGAGTCTCGCCTCTCGGATCGAAGGCAGCAGGTGACCGGAGGATACGGAGGACGCTGCCTTGGATGTCGGCGCCGCCAGGTTCAACCGACAAGTACTCGGTGAGCTCGCCCTCCGACATTCGCCGGACGATGGTCGTCGCCCGGTCGCGCATTCTTGATCGGGCCCGCTGACCGTAAACGCTTGAGTAGGGAATGGCGGCGGCCAGCAGGCTGTCGAAGGTGATGACCGTTTCTCCTCGCGCGGCGGCGGCGACTATAGCAGGAAGGAGAACCTCCCTGAGCTCCTCATCTGGGCTGTCAGCGTCCACTGGGATCAACCGTGGTGGGGGACCGGCCGGGACGTTCACTTCGAACGGCGTCAGCACACTGCTACCCCTCGTCTCCAGCTTCACGCTCGAAGAGCCAATCACCAAGAGAGGAGCCTGAAAGCCAATAGCGCGAAGGCCGGTCACAACTCGCTCTTGCGACTCCTCGAGACAGGCATAGAGGGGCTGCACAATCGCTCCGGTGGGAGGAAACGGAAGGGTTACGTTTCGAGCGACGTTGTCCGCGGTCATGACCTCGTATCGTTGGGCTTGATCAGCCTCGACGTTGTTGCCGCTCTTGCACTCCGTCGGCAGAAGGATCTGTCGATCAGCGTTGAGTCCGAGCCCGTCGACAACCACGGACGTGCGTGAGGTGGAGATGGGAATCTCGAACCGCTGGATGCGGAAGCCTTGGTCACGAAGGGGAGCGGGCCAACCACCTTCGCCTGTCAGTAGGGCGATCCAGGCGTTGAGCGGGATCAGACGTGGTTCCACTCGTTGGGTCGCCTAACGCCCAACGAGGGTAGTTGCGGACCGGCTTTCTAGAACATATGTGCTAATCATACTCCCGACCGTTCCTTCCGCATCACTCGGGTGGCCGCTCCGCGACCGCCAAGAGATCGGTAGCGTGCTCAGCGGCTACCGGGTACTCGACGATCGGCGGTTCTGACGGCGGCTCCGTGCCCCACGCCGCCGACAAGACCTCCGCCTGCTCAAGGACGGTCTGCGTGGCCTTGGTCTGCTTGTCCGGCGGGTAGCCGTACTTGCGCAGGACGCGCTTGACGATTAGGCGGAGCTTGGCGCGGACGCTCTCCTTCTCGGCCCAATCGATCGTCGTGTTGCGTCGAACGGTTGAGACAAGCTCGCGGGCGATGGTCCGTAGAGTGTCGTCGCCGAGCACGGCGACCGCGCTGTCGTTCGTCTCTAGGGCGTCGTAGAAGGCGAGTTCGTCGTCGCTCAAGCCGAGCTTCCCGCCGCGCTCTTTGGCCTCGCGGATCTCGCGGGCGATCTCGATCAGCTCTTCGATGACCGCCGCCGTCTCGATCGCCCGGCTCTGGTACTTGCGGAGCGACCGCTCGAGCATCTCAGAGAACGCTCGCGACTCAACGAGGTTCCGGCGCGACCGGATCTTGATCTCGTCGGTGAGCAGCTTCCGCAGGAGTTCGACTGCCAGGTTCCTCTGAGGTAGGTCGCGGACCTCTGCCAGGAACTCGTCGGACAGGATCGAGATGTCCGGCTTTGGGAGACCGGCCGCCGCGAAGACGTCGATGACCTCCTCACTGACGATCGCGCCGGCGACAATTTGGCGCACGGCGTGCTCGATCTCGGCCGGCCCACGCTTGCCCTCCGCCGGGCCTTTGGGCAGCGCGGCACGGACGGCCTGGAAGAAGGCAACCTCATCCCGGAGCGCGAGCGCACCCTCGTGCGGGACGGCGAGAGCAAAGGCCCTCGACAGGGCGCTCACGCTGGCGAGCAAGCGCTCGCGACCATCCACCTGCGCCAGGACGTACTCGAGTGCGGCCGGCAAGACCGACAACCGTTGGGTCGGGGTACCGGTGAAGAACTTCGAGCGGTCGAAGCCGTGGAACAAGCGCGGCCACGACCTCGTACTTCTCGTGAAAGACGGCGACCGCCTCGGCCTGGTCGATGGCGGTGGTGCCCTTGCCGCCGCTTCGCGTGTAGTCGGCCATCGCGCGGCGGAGCTGATCGGCGACGCCGAGGTAATCGACCACCAGGCCGCCCGGCTTGTCCCGATAGACACGGTTGACGCGCGCTATCGCCTGCATCAGGCCATGGCCGCGCATCGGCTTGTCGAGGTACATCGTGTGCAGGCTCGGCGCATCGAAGCCGGTCAGCCACATGTCCCTCACGATGACGATCCGGAACGGATCCTCGGGATCGCGGAACCGGCGGGCGAGCACCTCGCGCCGAGCCTTGCTTCGGATGTGCGGCTGCCATGGGAGCGGATCGGATGCCGAGCCAGTCATCACGACCTTGAGCGCGCCCTCGACATCGGTCTTGCCGGCCCACTGCGGTCGGATGCGGACAAGCTCGTCGTACAGGTCGACGGCTATTCGCCGGCTCATGGCGACGATCATCGCCTTTCCCTCGAGGGCATCGACACGCTGCTCGAAGTGCTCGACCAGGTCGGCGGCGACGAGCGACAGGCGCCTGTCGGTCCCGACTAGCGCCTCCAGCGCCGCCCATTTCGACTTGATCTTCTCCTTGGCGGCGGTCTCCTCGCCCTCGGTTACCTCATCGAACTCGGCGTCGATCCGCGGCTTCTGCTCCTCGGGCAGATCGAGCTTGGCCAGACGGCTCTCGTAGTAGATCGGGACAGTTGCCCCGTCGTCAACCGCGCGGCTGATGTCGTATACGTCGATGTAGTCGCCGAAGACGGCTGGTGTGCTGCGGTCGGCGAGCTCGATCGGCGTGCCGGTGAAGCCGATGAACGTCGCGTTCGGCAGCGCGTCGCGGATGTTCTTGGCGAAGCCATAGGACAGGTGCGCCGTACCGTCTCGGCGCTCAACTACGTGTGCACCGAAGTCGTATTGGCTGCGATGGGCCTCGTCGGCGATAACCACGACGTTGCGCCGATCGGTCAGTAGCGGGAAATGGTCGCCAATTTCGTCCGGCAGGAACTTCTGGATGGTCGTGAATACGACACCGCCGGCGGCGACCGCGAGGAGCCGCTTGAGATGGGCGCTCGACTCGGCCTGGATCGGCTCCTGGCGAAGCAGCTCGGCGCACTGGGCGAAGGTCGACGAAGAGCTGGTCGTCGAGGTCGTTGCGGTCGGTGATGACGACGATCGTCGGGTTCTCGAGCGCTGGCTCGAGCACCAGGCGTCCGGCGAAGTAGGCCATCGTCAGGCTCTTGCCCGAGCCCTGGGTGTGCCAGACGACGCCTGCTCGCTTGTCGCCGTCGGGTCGACTGGCCGTGATGGCCGCCTCGATCGCGTGGTTGACGGCGTGGAATTGGTGGTACCCGGCGAGCTTCTTTGACACGCCAGCCGGCTCGTCGGCGAAGACCAGGAAGTGACGGAGGTAGCCGATCAGGCGGTCGGGGGCGAGAAGGCCACGGATGAGGACCTCGAGCTCGGTGACGTTCGCGGGCGCGAGGTTCGCGCCGTCGATCGTCCGCCAGCGCATGAACCATTCGCGACCGGATGTCAGCGAGCCGAAGCGGGCCTCGACGCCGTTCGAGGCGACGAGCAATTCGTTGTACCCGAAGATCGTCGGGACCTTCGCCTTGTAGGTCTGGAGCTGGTTGAACGCCGACCAGATGTCGGCGCTCTCGGTTGTCGGGTCCTTGAGCTCGATCAAGACGAGCGGCAGTCCGTTGACGAAGAGGATGACGTCGGGCCGGCGGTTCTCGCCCGCCTCGACGATCGTGAACTGGTTGACCGCCAGGAAGTCGTTCGCGGCGGGCCGATCGAAGTCGAGGAGACGGATCCGCTCGCCCGCGATCCGCCCGTCGCCAGCGGCGTACTCGACCTCCACGCCGTCGACGAGGTAGCGATGTAGAAGTCGGTTGCGACCGATCGACGTCGGTGCGGAAAGGCGCAGGGCACGGCGAAGCGCCTCCTCGCGGGCCGACGCCGGAACGCTCGGGTTCAGACGCGCGATGGCGTCCGTAAGCCGGCCGGCGAGAACGACTTGGTCCCAGCTCTCGCGCTCCGCCCAGAGCTCGCCGGGCCCGATCGGGGGGCCGTATTGGCAGTTCCAGCCGCCCTCGGTCAGCCAGTCGAGCGCGGCCTCTTCGACCGTCGACTCGGAGACGCCGACACTCATACGGATGCGGCCTCGAGGATCCGTTCTGTTTCCGGGACACGCATTTCCCCGGAGATGAGCTTGGGTAGGAGCGCGTCGCGGATAGCTGAGAGCGTTCGGGACTCCTGTTCACCGACAACGACACGACCGTCGATCGCATCGACAGCGCGGCCGAAGGCTGTCAGTACGGACCCTGGAGGAACAAGGATGCGGAACGTGTCGATATCAGCCTTCCCGAGGTGGATTACTGTCGTACCCGTCTTCGATCTCTCGAAGAAGGCGAGCCTGCTCTC
This sequence comes from uncultured Chloroflexia bacterium, assembly GCA_963764515.1. GTDB lineage: Bacteria > Chloroflexota > Limnocylindria > Limnocylindrales > CSP1-4 > SPCO01. Next base: position 544,605 of record CAVXSS010000002.1, read on the forward strand.
TACGCTGTAATGAACATACGCGCGCGGGACTCCCTGCTTTGGCACGAAGCTGCAGACTCGCTGATTGAGCCATGCCTCTGCGCCATGCCACAGATGGGCCCGAAATTCGCCATCCATCCCGACGACCAGATCTCCCGGGCGAACGACGTGTCCCCGAGGATGGACCTCAGGCGTAAACACCTCGGGATCGTGCGTGGCCAAGTCCCGGATCCGTATCAGTGGCCGCCCGGTACGCCTAGCGTTGAAGAACTCGGACTTGAAGGGTGCCCCGTAGATCACGTCGGCGATCCGGTACACGTCGTCCACCGGCCATTCCGCCGGAATCTCGCCCAACTCTAAATCGTCAAAGCGGTTTGGAAAGAGATCGGCGATCGGTCGCGGGAGCTCCGGATCACGGCCCTGGGCCTTGGCGCGAACCGGATCGAAGTCGACGAACCACGACTGGAAGAGCGTCCGCGCAATTGCCTTTAGCGTCTCATTTGTCCGCCGGTTCAACTCGATCTTGTCCTCGATCGCATCGAAGACTTGGACGAGTGCTCGCGTTGCTCGGGTCATACGCGGGATGGGATACGCAAGGAAATCACTGCGGCTGAAGGAAGCTGCAGCCGAGCCCGTCAAGCGTCCCGCACAGTATTGGCGATACTCGGGTGTCCGAAGCACCCAGTACACATGGCCTGCCACCGCCGGATCCGGATCGCGAAAGTCCATCCTGGCTGTGTCCTGAGTCAGGCGTCCTGGTGGCATGTCTCGCGGTAGACGAGCGACCGATCCGACCATCGATCCATCCTTCGTAGCACCTTTCAGAGCTACGTAGATGCCACCCGGCTCGACCATGAGGTTCGGCGGACATGCGCCGCCAAACGTCTTGTAGCTGTTGGGGCGGAATCCGCCCCCGGGCTCGATTGATCCAAGTCCAAGCAAGGGTGGGCCGGGTTCACCAACCAAAGCCCCGCTGTACGTGGTGCCACGCTGTAGGGCTACATGTTCGGCGACAGTGCCCCTGACCTCATTCGCCATGCGCGAATTCCTTGAGGGAAGAATTGATCGTGGCGTCCAATCGATTCGCCTCTGCCTGCTGCTCGCGCAGAACTGCTACCAGGCGGTTCATTCGAACGTCGAATGGCTCCCCCTCATCCTCGGGCTCGCCTGAGCCCACGTATCGGCCGGGCGTGAGGACGTGGCGGTGCGCTCTCATCTCGTCGATCGTGGTGGCCCTATTGAAGCCGGGGACATCGACGTATGTCTCGGCGCGCGGATCGCCGCGCCAAGCGTGGTAGGCGCCAGCGATGCGGGCAATGTCGGCATCCGTCAGCTCGCGATGGACGCGGTCGACCATCGCGCCGAGCTTGCGGGCGTCGATGAACAGCGTCTCGCCGCGCCGGTCCCTGTAACGACCGTTCGACTTGTCGCGGGCGAGGAACCAGAGACAGACGGGGATCTGGGTCGAATAGAAAAGCTGGCTCGGTAAGGCGACCATGCAGTCGACGAGGTCGGCCTCGACGAGCGCCTTGCGGATCTCGCCCTCGCCGGACTGGTTGCTGCTCATGCTGCCGTTGGCGAGGACGAAACCGGCGGTCCCGTGCGGCGCTAGATGGTGGACGAAGTGCTGGACCCAAGCGAAGTTGGCGTTGCCAGCCGGCGGCACGCCGAACTGCCAGCGGACATCATCACGGAGCTGCTCGCCGCCCCAGTCGCTGACGTTGAACGGCGGATTGGCTAGGACGTAGTCGGCCTTGAGGTCTGGCAGATTGTCGGCGTGGAAGGTGTCGCCCTGCTCGATCCGAGCCTCGATGCCGCGGATAGCGAGGTTCATCTGGCACAAGCGCCAGGTCGTCCAGTTCAGCTCCTGGCCGAAGATCGAGATGTCGCCTTTGCGGCCACCGTGCTCCTCGATGAAGCGCTCGCTCTGGACGAACATCCCGCCTGAACCGCAGCACGGGTCGTAGATCCGTGAGCGCGGGCGCGGGGCGAGCATCTCGACGAGGAGCCGAACGACCGGTCGCGGGGTGTAGAACTCGCCACCCTTCTTGCCCTCAGCCGAGGCGAACTGGCCAAGGAAGTACTCGTAGACCCGGCCGATGACGTCCTTCGAGCGGTTATCGGCGTCGCCGAGGCCAACGGTCCCAATCAGGTCGATCAGCTCACCGAGGCGGCGTTTGTCGAGGGCCGGTCGGGCGTAGTCCTGGGGCAGGACACCCTTGAGCCGCGGATTGTCGTGCTCGATCGCGTCCATCGCCTCGTCGAGCAACTTCCCGATCTCCGGCTGCTTGGCATTCGACTGGAGGTAATCCCAACGGGCCGGCAGAGGAACCCAGAAGACGTTTTCGGCTAGGTACTCGTCGCGGTCCTCGGGGTCTGCGTCATGGTCTTGGAGCAGGGTCGAACGCTTCTCCTCGAACGCGTCCGAGATGTACTTGAGGAAGATCAAGCCTAGGACGACGTGCTTGTACTCGCCCGAGTCGAGGTTGCCACGCAGCTTGTCCGCGGCCTGCCAGAGGGTCGCCTCGAAGCCGAGTTCCCCGCGTCCATTGTTTCGCACCCTGCTCTTTCTAGGCTGTGCCAAGGCCAAACTCCTCCTCGCAGGATGAGCATGCGGAACGCGAGCAGGCTTGCGGCTTCCGCCTCACGCGCGATCCGTGCCTGTGGGAGCTCCGGTGTTGCCACCGAAGGATGCAAGGTCGAGAAGCGCCTCGCGTACGGTCCTCGCGCTCTCGCCAAGCTGCTTCGCCAACCGCTCGCTCTCGGCGACTTGCTCAAGGGCTTCCTGAAGCGGTGTCGCCTCATCGTGCGGGACCATCGGAAGCTCAATGTCGCGCAAATCCAGCCGCGCGTAGCCATATGCAGTGCCTGCCACGAACCGACGATTTCGAGGACTCTCAACGAACGCAGCAGCTACTCCTGGGTCGATCCAGTCGCCCCTGATCCGAAGGCCCTGAACGGGATAGACGAGAACGTTGCCGCCCGTCCGATCCACGACCGCAATCGGGCTGCCACTACCGGGAGAGACGATGATGTCTCCTTGCCGGGTAACCTCCGGCTGCGGGCTCATCGAATTCGGTTCTACATAGCATGCGTCCTCCGCATCGGTGATGCCCTCTCGCACATCACGCGTCCGCACTGCGCGCACGCCGGCCGGGAGGCAGTCCTCTGGCCGAACGCGGACGCCGCGGATCACCTCGACAAGACTGTCAGTCGTGAGCTCACTGATGCGGATCCATGTCGGTGAGTGTGCTGCCGGAACGCTCATCCCTTCGATGTTCAGGTCGATGCCGGTGAGCGCGTCGCGAGCCACTTGGAAGCGAATCATGCCTTCCGCAAGGTCGGCGCGACGCGTTCCAGCATCGAGCGGCTGGGCCTCGTGCACCCACCGTGAGGGCAAGAGAATTCGCATCAGTGCCAAGGATCTCGAGCACCGGTACCGCAAGAGCAATTCTGTGATCGCGTTGCTCGATCCGACCATTTCTACGCCACCCGTTGATCGTATCAATGATCTTCGTCGCCACCCTGCCGTCTAGGCCCCCACGCTTCGTTGATGCATCAATCGCACCGTCGACGAATAGGACCGGCGACGGCTCTGTGGTCGAGTCAGGCCGCCGGACGATCCAGATCGCAATTGGAACCGCCGTATGTTCGGCCGTTCCGGCGGGCAGACTGATGATCGCCTCAACCGCACCCCGTCGGACGAGCTCGCGGCGCAGATCCGCTTCCCGTCCGCGTCGGAAGAGACTGCCGGCCGGGAGGAGGACATAGCCACGACCTGTCTCGGTCAGGTGATAGATGGCGTGTTGAAGCCAGGCGTAGTCAGTTGTCTTTCCCGAGGGGAACCCGAACAGCCAGCGACGGTCCGCGATTGCGCCCTCGCGCCACCGCGCGACGGCGCCATATGGGGGATCGCAGTAGACGATGTCGGCGCGGAGGTCCGGAAACGCGTCGTCAGCGAGGCTGTCACCGAGGGCGATCGTCGCGGTGACGTCATGTACAAGGAAGCGCTGCCTGGCAATTCGCCATGCGGAGCTACTCAGCTCCTGGCCACATAGCCTGGCTTCTCTGGCGGCACGACTCGCAGCGAGCATGAAGCCCCCCTCGCCAGCTGCCGGGTCGAAGATGGTTGCCGGGCTATCGCCGCCCAGCCCGATGAGGAGGTCGGCGACGTCTTCGCTGGTCCTTGTCTCAACGAATCGGCTTCGTCGCGCCAAGGCCCACTCGTACAGGTCGCGCAGCCCGTCCGGGTCGAGCACGCCGACGAGGTTGAGGAGATGAACTGCGCGCTCCGGAGTGAGCTCTAGCAGCGGAGTAAAAACGTTCCTCAGACTCGGGTCCGAAGCTTCAACGCTCTCGACGAGAGCCCTCGCGTTGTCCTCACGAACGCCGGCAGACGGCGCAGATGCGCGCGTGGATAAGAGGTACGTGAGGGAAACCGCCGCACAGAGGACTTCGACGAGCTGACCGCTTGCGGCGTCGGACCGAAGCAGATTCGCGGCCTCGAACAGCAGGCGCTCGTTGCGTTTACCCGGATTTCGGCGCCCGTGTGCTTCGAGCCAACCTTCCACCTCTGATAGCGCGAAGAGATCCTTGCCGGCGCCGCTGCTGCTTGCGGGTGCCGGGAAGTCGTCGAATCGGCGACGCCAGTTGCTGACGGCCGAGGGCCGGACTCCAGCTAGTTCCGAGATCTGCGAAAGCGTGATGAGCGTGGTCTCGCTCGGTTGGTTGACCCGCGGCACTACGCAATCCTCCGGAGCACGGCGACGCTGGGAGCGCCGTCCGGTTCAGTCTCGAGGAAGCGGACATCGCGGACTGCGAACGCGAGTCGCCGCGAGAGGGCCGCTCGCCGGGTCACGACGGTCACCGAACACCCAACCTCCTGCAGCCAGGCACATGGGGCAGAGAAGATGCCGTCGCCCGAGGCAACAACCACGCGGCCAAATCTCCTGTGAAGGTCCTCGCCCATCATCACATCGATTAGGGCGAGGTCGGCGCCGTCCTGGCCCGACTGGAGCAGCCGTCGGGCATTCGGCCAGCCGAACCAGGCGGCAGGAGCCGCGAAGTGACTTGACGCCAGGACTGTGAAGTCACCCGGCGAATGCTCAGCGACCGGTGCGTAGTGGTCGGCGAGGAGCGAGACCTCCTCGACGGTGAAGGCCGTCCCGCCCATTAGGTTCTCGATGTCGACGAGATGAAGGGTGCGTGCGGCAACGAGCCGTCCCTCCGTCTGTCGGGTCGGTGATCGTCGCTCGAATGTGAACGCAGCTTGTGGCATTGCCGGATTGTGCCACGGTGCTGTAGCATTGTCAAGCTGTGAATCGCTTACACAGGAAATCGCAACGATAGTCTAGATCACAGTCACCCCATTCGGTGCTGACACATGAAACCCCAACGCGAATTGTGCGGAATCTTGTACACAAAACCCCTTGACTCCAGCCGATGGGCCCGACTAGCTTTCTCGTCATGGAGCACCTCGGAGTTGAGAAGCTGCGCCGACGAACAAGCGACTGCGTCGCTCGAGCTGAGGCGGGCGAGGCGTTCGTTGTGCTGCGCCACTCGCGACCCCTGGCCGTTCTCAGGCCGCCCCAGCCGGAAGACTGGGGCGAGGAGGTGCCGGTGAGCCGGTTCCGAACCGACCTTCGACGACTGCTCGGTCGAGGGAGGCGGCGGCCGATCCGCCTCACCTACCGCGGCAAGCGGATTGCCGCGGTGACACCAGTGCCCGCGCGGGTTCGGCGAATGTACCGGCGGACATGGTGATCGACGCCGCGATCCAATCGGTCGGCGTTCGCGAGATGCGCGAGGAGCTCCGGGTTGTCCTCGCGCGCGTACATGAACTTGGTGAGCCGATCCTCGTGCTGCAGCACGGTCAGCCGGCGGCCATGCTCATCCGCCACGAGGAGGCAGAGCGGTGGGCCAAGATCGATCGCGCCCTGTCGGCACTCCACGGCCTCGAGATCTACCCAGAGGCGGTGAAGGACACCAGAGACCTGGCAGCAGTGGTTCGCGGCGAAATCCAGATCCCGCCCCGTCACGTGGGGCCCTTCGCCGACGATCACGAGATCGGCTGGATCCCACAGACGATCGGGATCGCCGACTTGCGGGCGAACATCGCCGACCACTTGGGTCGCGTCGGTCAGGGCCGGCTCATCACCGTTGTCGACGGTGGGAGGCTTACGGTCTCGCTCATCAGCCCGGCCGAATTCGATCGCCTTCGCTCGCTTGGCCGCATCGTCAGCTGGTTTCGCGCCGCCGGTTTGGACTTGGCCACGGCCAACGAAGCGGAGATCGTCACCTTCGTGAAGATGTTCCGTGAACGTGGGACTGGTGCAGGAGAGGCGGGCGCTCTGGCGGGTTGATCCGCCTGTCCGAGCGTCCCCAGCGTCCCACGATGGTTGTCCCCATCCCCTCCGTCTTCGACATTCTCGGCCCCGCGGTGCCGTTCGTCGTCGTCGCCCTCCTGGTCTACGCCGCCATCAAGATCGGTCCTGTCCTCGTCGGCATCGTTCGTCAGCGCGCCTACGACGAGACCAGCGCGGCCGAAGCGGTTCGGCTGACCATCGAGCCGCCGACCGGGCTCGACCCGAACCCTGCCCTCGCGACCGACCTGATTCGCGGCCTCCACCCGCGGCAACGGCGCGGTTTCGACGGCCGGAAGGTGGGCTGGCCGTCGCTCGACTTCCGCGTCGTATGGCGCGATCGTCAACTGGGTTGGGAGATCGTCACCAACCCACAGGTAGCCCGTCTCGCCGAGGCCCAGCTTCGGTCGTTCTATCCGGGCGTCCAGGTCGACAGCGGCAAACCCGTCGATCGTGCTCCGGCCGCGGTGGCGATCGGCCGGCTGGTGCGCTCGAGCGCCTGGCCGCTCCGAGAGGTGGCGATGCCGGAGGCTCGGGTCCTGCGGGCGCTCGCGGGCGCGCTCGAGGCGGCCGGTTCCGCGGCCGAGGTTCGGTTGCGGCTGCTCGCGCGGCCGGTGCCGCCCGACGCTTGGCACCGCCAGGTCGGCCCGAGAACCGGCTCGAGTTCGCCGTCGATGGGCAAGATCATCGGGACCGCGATCATCGACACCCTGCTGCTCCACGAGACGTCGAGCCTTCCCACGACCAGCGAGGCGCAGCAGCTGTCACCGGCCGAGCGTGAGGCACAGGGCCACAAGCGCCGCGGTGTCGTTGGCTTCGATGTCGCGATGGTCCTCGAGGTCGCCGGCGTGGACGCCGCCCAGGCCGAGGCGCTCCTGTGGCGGCTCCTGCATTTCACCCAGGAGCTCGACGACGGGGCGCAGGGCGTCCGTTGGGAGATCCATCGAGGGTCTTCGACACGAATGCCGCGTGCGCGTCTTGCCGACTGGGAGCTGGCCCAGCTCTGGTACCTTCCCGACGCCTCCTTCGATCGCGGCGGCTTCGCCCGATCACGCCCGCTCGGCGCGGCGCCGCCGCCGATCGCCGCGGGCGTCGGACTCGTCATCGGTCGAAGCGGTGCGCGGCCACTGGCGATCCCGAGCGCCGTCCTGCCGACGCATCTGGCAGTCTTCGGTGCGACCGGCTCGGGCAAGAGCACGATGCTCCTCAACCTCGTGCTTGGCCTCACCGAAGCCGAGATCGGCGCGACGGTCGTCGACCCACACGGCGATCTGACCGACGACATCCTCAGCCGGCTGCCGCGGCTGGCATCGTCGCGCGTCCACGTCCTACGGCTGGCCGACCGGCAGCATCCGCGCGGTTTCAACTTCCTCGAGCGTCGATCGCCCGACCAGGCCCAGCTCGTGACGTCCGAGTTCGTCGGCTTGTTCGAGGATCTTTGGCCGCGCTTCTGCGGGCCGAAGATGCAGCACTACCTGCGTCACGGGCTCCTGACGCTACTGGAGGCCCACGAGCCGCAAACGGTCATCGAGCTAATCCGGCTCCTCACCGACGATGGCTTCCGGGAGGCATACCTCAAGGCGGTCCGCGATCCGATGCTCCAGGCCTTCTGGCGGAACGAGTGGCCGAAAGCCGGCGAGCGCGACCGCGACGGCTCGATCAAGGCGGTCCTCAACAAGCTCGGAGCCTTCGTGGCCTACGAGTCGATCCGCAACGTCGTCGGCCAGGGTGTGTCGACGATCCGGCCACGAGACGTGATGGACCGCGGCGATCTACTCCTGGTCGATCTCTCGGGCGTCGGCGGCGACAACGCGTCGCTGTTCGGCGCGATGCTGATCGGTCGATACGCGATCGACGCGGTTGGCCGGCAGGACCTTCCCAGGGAGCGGCGCCGTCAGCACGTCCTCGTCATCGACGAGGCGCAGCGGTTCGACACCCGGGCGATGGGAAGGATCGCGGTCGAGGGTCGGAAGTTCGCGCTATCGCTGGCGGTCGCGACGCAGTCGCTCGATGGATTGGGGGAGCGCCTCAAGGGAACGATCCTCGCGAACACGGCTTCGCTCGCCCAGCTTCAACCGGGTTCGGTCAACCTGCGTCAGCTCGCGGACCTCTACGCGCCGGTCACGGCCGAGCAATTCGCGGACATGCGACCGATGCAGGTCGTGCTCAAGCTGCCCGGCCCGGACGGTCGGCGGGTCACATACGGCGGCGAGATCGAGCGGTGGGAGGAGAGCGATCCGGCGACCGCGGCGACGATCATCCAGGCAAGCGACGAGCGCGACGCCCGGCCGCTGGCCAAGGTCCAAGCCGAGGTGTGGCGGCGGTCCGGCGGCGTGCCCGAGGGTCGAGGCGCCGCTGCGGGTGGCGCCGAGCCGCGGGAGCGACGGGTCGATGCATGAGCGGGCGGTGGCACGCGCGTGGCACGGGCGTGGTCCGACCCGTGTCAGGCCAGTGCCGACGAATTCGTGCGTGGAGCGTCGGTCGATTTCGCGGGACTACCCACATGAGTGCGCTCTTCCACGCGAGTCCCGAGCGCGCTCGCATCGGTCGACTCGACCTCGGGCTGCTCGACATCCGCGACCGGGCCTGCCTCCGACTGCTCCGTCGCGTCGAGGTCGCCACACCCGACCAGCTCGCCGTCCTCATCTACCCGAGCCGGCGGACAGCATTCCGTCACCTGCGCCGACTCTGGCAGCTCGGCCTCCTCGAACGCGCGCCGCTGCCGCCGATCCGCGGTGGGATCCCGGTCGCGTACCGCCTCACCCGTCGCGGCATGAACCGACTCGGCTACACCGACCGACGCGTCGGCGGCCTCGCTCACCTCCGGCATGCCCTCGACACGGTCACCGCGGTCTGCGCTCTCATGAGTTCTCGACCGGATCGCCTCGAGCCTCAGCACGTCCAGCTCTGGCTCCCGGACTCGACTGCCGTCGACGCCGGCATCGAGCCCGCCCGGCCGGACAGCGTCGTCGTCCTCCAGGTCGACGGCGGCTCCGGCGTCCTCTGCCTCGAGACCGACGAGGCGACCGAGCACGCGCCTCAGATCCGCTCGAAACTCGCGGCCTACGAGCGAGTCCTGGCCGATCGCGTCGGCTGGCACCTCGTCCTCGTCGTACCGACGGCGGCGCGGCTGGCCTGGCTGCGCCGAGTAGGTAGGTTCCGGCTCGATGGTCGTGCCTGGGGTGCTGTCCTTGCCGACCTCGAATCGGACGGGCTCAACGCGGCCGTATTTCCGCTCGGGCGCGCCGCTCAGCCCCGCGTCCTCCGCTCGGTCCTCGAGGATCCCCGTCCTCGTCGCAGCGCGACGCCCGTCGGCTCCGACGCCTGGATCGAGCTCCTCGGTTCTGGCGGCGGCGAGGAACTCGACGAGGTCCTCCGGTGAGGCGCGAGTCGTTGACGCCGAGCGAGCGCGTCATGCGCGCCCGGATGGCCGCGTACATGCTCCATGCTCGTTACGACCCGCGCGAGACGACGAAGGCCGCTCGCCGCGCCTTCAACCAGCGCTTCCTCGACCAGGTCGACCCCGACGGCCGCCTACCCGAGCGCGAACGCCACCGCCGCGCCGAAGCTGCCCGCCGCGCCTACTTCACGCGGCTCGCCTATCTCTCTGCGCGAAGGCGCAGAGCACGGTGCGCGAGCTCCGACCAGCGCTCGGCCAGCGATTAGCCTTGTCGGGTGAGCGGTCACGGCGAGCCTGAGCGATCGACACCAGGCTTGATCAGCGAGATCCTGAGACAGCTGAATGAAGAGGTGCTCGCCAAGTTGCGCCTGGCGAGGAGCGTCGCGCACCCTGGTGAGTCTGGTCGTGCCCGGGAGAACGTGGTGGCTGACGCTCTACGGACATTTGTGCCCGACACCTTCGCCGTATCAAGCGGGTTCGTCATAGACGCACGCGGCGGCCGCAGTCGCCAGATCGACATCGTCATTCATCGCCGGGGCTACCACCCACTGTTCGTTGTCGGAGGGATCCCGCACTTCATGGTCGAGTCGGTCGTGGCCGTACTCGAAAACAAGACCGCCATCACGTCCCGTTCCGAGTTGACCGATGCGCTCGAGGTGATTGCCTCCGTCAAGTCTCTCGACCGGACCAATCGAGGTTCCAACTACGCGGTTCATGGCAGCAATCGGGGCCAAACCGTGACTACCAGCGACTACTTTCACCAGGTGTTTGGCGCCGTCGTCACAGAGGCTTCCTTGACTGCTGACAACCTCTCTCAGTCGGTGATCTCCTTCCTAACGAGCCACGACCGTCGGCTTTGGCCAAACATGTACGTCGATGTAAATGGCCTCGTCGGGTACTACCTCGACGAGGAGCGTCCCACAGATAAGCCAAGCGAAGCGACGCGATGGCTGATTCGCAACGATCTCGACGTGCCGCCATTCGTCGAGCTACTCGGCGCAATTGCAAATCTCTTGCGTGTCGCGCCTCTTATCGACTACAAGCCAAGTGACTACCTTCCGAGCCAGAGGAGTCCGGGCCGCTCCTGGCCATTGCCCGGAGGGGAAGGCAACGAGCCAGGGTCCACAACTGGAACAAGTTGAGAGCCGAGAGAGATGATGTTCGAGGTCTTCCGGTTACGGTTCCCGGCTGACGAGATCGGCTCATGGGCGGACCGCTATAGCTACGTCGACGACGCCGAGGTTGAGGACATCGGGGGCGTCGCTGGCTCGCGCGGCTGGTACACACGCGCCGAGCTGCTCACGATCGCCCGATGGAAGACACGTGGGCGCAGCCAACGTCGTTGCGAGCTGAATACCAACTCGGAGGTCCGCCGCGCGACCGCTCGGGCACTGGCATCCCAGGACGAACGCGAGCGTCTCGATGCCCTCGTGGCCTTGCACGGCGTGCAGGTACCCACCGCGTCGGTCCTGCTCCACCTCGCCCGCCCAAACCTGTTCCCGATCATCGACTTCCGCGCGCTGTGGAGCTTGGGCATCGACGAGCCGCAGGCTTACCACAGCTTCGGATTCTGGTGGGCGTACGTTCAGGCCTGTCGTGCCCTAGCGACCGACGCGGGCGTGTCGATGCGGAGGCTCGACCGCGCGCTCTGGCAGTATTCCAAGGAGCGTCAGAAGAGCGAGCAGGTTGCTGACGCTGGCTCGCGTAGGCCCCGGCGACAAACCCCGCCCGCTTCCACGAAAGGAGGGACTGTGAGCTTCCCGGTTGAGACTTACGCCGTCGTCGTGGCCGCGGCGATCGAGGGGCACACGATCCCGTACAGCGCCCTTCCCGGCGGGCGTCGCACCTGGGGGCGAGACCTGTATCGCATCGCCGACTACGAGAAGGACCACAAGCGACCGCCACTTACGGCGATCGTCGTACGGAAACAGACTGGTCGTCCGGGTGAGGGGTTCGCCATCGCGATGGCTCAGGTGGGGTACGAAGCAATGCCCGGCGAGTTAGAGGCCGATCTCTGGAGGCGGGCCGTCAGAGAGGTCTTCGAGTACTGGAAGCCTTAGCGCGAACGAAGGCTTGACAGCGAGGCCCCTGGCCGACGACTAACCTCTAGCTGCGGCTGAAGCGGGCGCAGACGCGTCGGACGGCCTCGAGGTCCGTTGGCAGAAGCCGAAGCGTCTCGCTAACCCCTCGCTCAACGAGTCGAGCCGCGAGGGGCAGCGGAATTCGTCCGGCCACTGCAGCAAGTCCAAGTTCGGCCACGCGCGCCGCCGACACAACTTGCACCGTCTCCATCGCCACGGCTCGACACGCAAGGGCGATCGTTACAGCTGAAATGGCCGGACTCACACCTGGCCGCCAAAGCCCCGCGAAGACGCGGGAGATCTCCGCTAGTGCGAGTGCAGGCGTTGCATGGAGAGCGGAGATCACAATGCCCGTGGACGGCGGAATAGCGAGATAACTGCGTATCGCCAAGGCGACGAGCAACTGGTCTCTCCTGGCTGCGTCGATCAGACCACGTTCGGCCAGCACTGGCAGGACCGTCACGGACGAGAACGACCGCGGTCGGTCACTTCCTAGACTGAGACGCCGAAGACCCAGGTCGTCGGCGTAGAGCGCTGACCCGCGGTGATGAGCGAGAACTAGTGCGTCATACGAGGACGTCCCGATTATCTGTCGTAGTGAGGTTGGCGAGCTGTCCTCTGGCTTGATCCATTCGAGGGGTCGCGGCTCAATGTGTATCTCGCTTTGGAGCCAATGCAGGATGGATTCCAGGGCCGCGAGCCGGGTCGCGAGGCGCGGATCGCCTGGCGGGACGTCGTCGATCCTTATCCCTATGTCTCCGCTGAGCATCGTCGAGCGACCGTGCTCTACCTGGTCTTGCGCCTCCCTGATCTCCGATCGCACCTCCTCAATCAAAGCTGTCGGGGCGATCACCTCGTACCCCGCGTGAACGGAGCTCACGAAGTCGTGGTCAAACACGGTCTTCAAGGCGGAGCGTGTGATGACGACCTCTGTAGCCGCACGTGCCTGCTCGAGGGACCAGGTCTGCAACGACAGGTCGTCCCATTCAACCCACACGGGTGCCGCGTGCTCGGGTGCCGAGATCATCGTCTCGAGTAGTTCGGCGATCGAGCCCCCGATGATGCGGACGACCATGCCAAGCGGGACAACCTGCTCACGAAGCAGAGTGAATGTCTCCTCAACCTGGGACCGACGCTCGCCGAGGGACTGGATGACGCGCGTGTAGTCGCCAGGCGCTGACCCATCACCGACGTGAATGGCCGTCGCGAAGAAGGGCTCGCCAGGGAATCGCTGCTCGTAGTTCGCGATCGCGTCTCGTGCGTAGTGGACCACCGCGGGGATGACCTCGTCGATCGTCCACCGCTTTTCCTGCCAGGTGTCCGCATGCTCGACGACGACGTCACCCTGCCGCTTTCCCTCGAGACCGAGGGCTTGAGCGTCCTCAACGCTGATCTCGTTCTGGCTTGGGTGATACGGCGGTTCCGCAAGGATCGTGTGGTTACGGACCTCGCCGTGTTCGCCGCTCAACCGGACATGCGTGTTTGGGCCCGCGGCACCGGGCGGTGGAATGTCGATCCGGCTGGCAAACACCATGCCGGCCAACGCGCGATGCATCCGTGGATCGTCTCGGGCCTCACGAAATGCCGCGAATGCTTGGCTGATCGCCTCGAGCCCGCGACCGAGCTCACGGAGGAGCTCGGCCAGCTGCATGCGCTCCTCCGCCGTCATCGCCCCGGCGGCAAGGATCGACTCCACCTGGGACGCCGCGTCCTCTCTGCGGCCGACCTCGATCAATTGGTGGGCTAGCACGATTCGAACGCGGGTCGTCGCTTCGCCTCGCTCGACGAGTTGAGCGAGATGTCGGATCGCTCCTTCCTGGTCCTCGCGCGCGAGCGCGATGTCCACGGCGACACCAACAGCCCAGGCCGGAAGGGGACCTCCGGCACTCATCGAATCGATCTGTTCCTGGGAGCCGAGGAGATCGTTGACGCGCATGAGCGCGTGGATGTAGGCGCGTCGCGGCTCCTCCGGAATTTGGTCCTCGACAACTTCCATGAAGACCGCAATCGCGTCCTGGTCCCGACCGTGACGCACGAGCGCGACCGCTAGCTCGGTTAGGAAGGCGTCTCGCATCGCGCCTGCGATTTCAGCCCCGCGGCGATAGCTGGTGATGGCGGCGTCAACATCGCCGCGGGCAAATGCGATTCGCCCCTCGAAGACGGCCGTGATGGCCCGGCCGCGGGCGGTTTCGGTCAAACCCTCCAGGGCACGCGCGGCTCCGTCTAAATCTCCAAGCTCGAGGGCGGCATCGGCGATGGCAAATCTCGCTGCGTCGGGATCATGGGAGTCCGCAACGAGGGTCACCGCTTGTTCTATGTCGCGGGCCGCCTCTGTGCGTCTGCCGCGCCTGGCAGACACCTCAGCACGCATCGCCAGCAGAAGCGCCTCAGACGAGGCGACCGGACGATGAAGGAGCTCGAGCGCCCCGTCATCGTCGCCCAGTTCAAGCCGCAGCGAAACCAGGTTTCGGACCACGTCTGGATCGTCCGGGTCGAGGCTCGACCCGAGGCGAAGGTCCGCCTCTGCTTCGTCCATCCTGCCTGCGGCACGACGTGCGGCAGCCCTCAGGACTAGTGCCTTGGCCTTGAGCGGGTGGACGTCATCCAGCGCGTCGATTGCGTCGGAGGCGATCCGTTCGACCTCCTCATCAGGCCGGAGAGCCGCCGTCGCCGCGTCTCGCGCGGCTTCCAGCAGCGCCGACGCACGGAGGACGAGAACCTCGGCGGGTCGATCCCCGCTTTCGAGGATCCTAGCCGTCAGTTCCACTGTGCGCGCTGCGTCGCCCCTCACGAGGGCGTTCTCAGCAAGCACCGTGAGGTAGTGAGTGGACGAGGCAACGGACGCTGGAGCGGCCGGCGGCTCCGCCCCCGTTGCGGCGTTGACCTGCGCCACAGCGCCCCACGCTCGATCGCTGTCCGGGGCCGCATCGACCGCAGCATCGGCATATTGGCGAGCCGAAGGAATGTCGCCGAGTTGAAGCGTCGCGATGGACGCACTGACCAGTGCCTCAGGGCCGTTCGGTCGCACCTCAAGAGCACGCCGAGCGCTCTCCAGAGCATCCGCATGCCGGCCCAATTGAAGAAGCGCCGTCGCCCGGTAGCGTGCGAGCCCGTAACGAACGTCGGCACCCACACCTTGATTCCGAACAGCGGACTCGACTTGGTCGAGCACGGACAGAGCTGCGCCTGCCTGCCGTTTCTCGAGAAGCTGACGAACAAAGTCGAGCTGTGAGAGCCACCGCTCGTCGGGAGAGAGCAACCGGACCCCGATGCCGCGTCCCGTCAGCAGGTCAATCACCGCCACTCGGTCCTTGCGAAGACGCCGTGCGGCGACGTCGGCCGCCGCTTCGAGGAGGACGGCCCACGCGGTTTCGGCCGTGAGCGGGTCGCTCAGGACTCCGGCCAGGAGATCCTTTGAGCGTTGGGCCTCAGGATCATCCGGCGGGCTTACGTCAACGGCCTTGACTCTGATCCGGCCGAGCACGCTTCCAAGCTCTGCGTGGAGTGCCCCGGCTTTCGGCAGCACATCCAAGCGACCACCCCGGATGCGTTCGAGCTCGGTGGCGAAATCCCGGTAGATCCATCCGCTCGACCGCCGATCGACGACGAGGACAACGCCCTCCTCGCTATCTCCGACACGACCTGCGATGCCGCGAATCGCGTCGGTGAGGGCAGCATCGCCGGTCAGTCCAGCCTTCGCTTGGACTTCAAATGCCTGCGCCTCGCCAAACTCCACCTCGACGTCGTCGCCGGGTCCTCCGGTCTCGGCCGAGACGGCCAGAGGCGTGTCGTCGAGCGGCGTTAGCCAACCGAGCCTTCTCTGGGCCAGCATGTGAACGAAGACGAAGGCGATGACACCGGCCTGGTAATTCGTGCCTGCAAATGTGGCGGGACCGCCCATCAGAGCATCCCGTCCCGTAGCCGTCGCAGCAGTTGATCGACCCTTGCGTAGGCGAGCGCCTGGAGCTGATCGGCCTCGGGGCTACCGAGCGGAATCCGGCGGTACAGGGCTACGCTCGTCGGCCCGAGCGCATCGATCGAGTTGAACTTCTGGGCTACGACGCCGAGGGCTTTCTTCACCGACTCGAGTTGGCCAAACTCGGCGATCCCTGCGGCCACCTCCTCGACGCCGATGTGGCGAAGGACATAGTCGATGTCGTAGGCGTCCTTCGGCTTGTCCCGCTGGCCCATCGCGAGCGCCTTGAGGATCACTAGAGCAGACGGTGCGGCTACGCGGACGGAGACTCGATTCCGGCGCCCGTCCGGCAGAACACCGTCGAGCTCCCGATCCACACTGGCGATTCGGACGAGTTCGGCGCCCTCCGTCCTGCGCGCCAGCGGCTCGCCGCCAATTCGTTCATGGCGGTGATCAGTTCCGAGTCGCGGCGTGACCGGGGCGAGCAGGTCCAACTCGACGTCGATTGCCCGCCCGTCGACGATCACCGATCTGAGCCATCGGAACGGTTGGTCGAGTTGGACATAACCACGCTCACGGAGGAGCTCGGCGATTGTCCGGTAGACCTCATCCGGGACGCCGATCGGGTCGATCACCACATCGACATCCAATGTTCCAACGTAGGGATCGTCGGGCCGATCGCCGGTGAGCAGGGGCGGCGCGCTGCCGCCGACGATAGTCATCGCGTCGGCGAAGCCAGCCAGCATCGTCCAGAGCTCGAGCATTACCCGCTCAGCCGCGACGACCGAGGCAGGGTCGTCGCGCGGGTCTATTGCGGCCACAGCTCGCCTCGCTCACGCATGAAGGAAGCCGCCTCGGCGGCCGCGCCACCGCGGCGAACGAGGTCGACGTAGAGCTGTGGTCGACTCGTCAGCTGCACTCCGTCCCGCTCGAACGAGCCGTCGAACACGCCGGCATCCTCAGGCGTGATCAGCACCAAGTTCCCGCCGCGGGGAACGGAGGTCAGACCCAACGCGCGATCCCAACCGGCCACATCCTGGACGTACATCTCGACTCGGCTGAACCGAGCGAACGGGGCGACCTTGTCGGCGGCGGCCTCGGCAGTGATCGCGTACGGCCGTGGCGCTGTGAAAGTCTGGATCATCCGGACGAGCCCCTCGGGCCCGCCGACCGTCGCTACCCGCTCGAAGGCCGAGGTCGCCGGCGCGGGCGCCGCCGACCACGCGTCGAGCAGGGCGTCCCGATCCCGAACACGACTTGATCCGCGGGTTCGGTCCAGGAAAGCGTCACGTGCCAGCGTCTTGAATGTCCGGCTGACGAAACCGAGCGTGAGACCGGTCCTCTCGGCCATGTCCGCAAGCGTCCACGACTTACTTGCCTCGATGAGGAGCCACCGAACGACTCGCAAAGCCCCACCTGAAAACAGATCGGAGACGTATCGCGTGTCCGGCGCGCCGGCAATTCGACGGGGTCGGTCTCGACCGAGTCGCTCAATGAAGAGACTTCCGAGGGCAATTCGGCAGTCCCCCTCGGGCTCCATCCAACTGATCCCTGCATCCGACAGGATGTCCCGAGTACGACTCCCGACCGCCGGGGCAACGAGGACGGCCGGGCCGCATTGCTGTAGCCATGGAACGAGTCGGACCACGTCGGCTGGCTCAGCTCGCGCCTTGAATTCCACGCATGCTCGGAACCGCCCGCCGGACGGAGGGACAAGATCAAGGTACGCATCGACGCGCGAGTCCTCGGACCGGCCCTCCGACTCCAAGCTCATTTCCCAGCCGGGGGGCAGCGCCTTCCTGAGGGCGTCCTCAAAGGCTCGTTCCAGTTGATCGCCGCGCTTGACTTCTACCATATGTGCCAACTGTACCACAGCGGTATAGACGTCGTTCGTGGTACAGTTACGCCATTCAACCGGAGGCCCACGAATGTCCATTTCCTCGTATCAGAACAACGTCAATCGCCTCAGCCGCGACCAGGCCGACGCGCAGAAGAAGATCGCTGCCGAGCAGGAGAAGGTCGGAAAGATCCGATCCGAGATCGCGACCCTGCGGCGCGATGCTGTCCGAACGTCGAGCACAAGCCTCCGCGAGCCGAAGGAGCGTCGTGCCGAGTCGAAGGAGAAGGATCTAGCTCGAGCCGAGAGGCAGCTCGCCGATGCCTACGCTCGAAAGTCGCGGATCGACGAGCGGCTCGGCGGGGCCCTGGAGCAACTCCGCCGCGCTGAGGCGACCGCCGGGCGTCAGGGCGACGCCCAGGCGCGCCGACGACGGGACGATGAGCTCCGGCACTACCGCGAAATCACGCGCGAGACGGAGCGTCAGTTACGACTGCAGTCGGCGATGCCCACCGGCCATCTGACGATCGACTTCGCCTCGTTGCCCGAGAAGATCACGGTCCTATTCTTCGCCGCCGACCCCCGCGACCTCGACCGGCTCGGCCTCGACGAGGAAATCCGCCTCATCCAGGAGAAGCTTCGGGCCTCCGAGTATCGCGATGCGGTCGCGCTCAGGAGTCGATGGGCCGTGCGACCGACCGATCTGCTTCAAGCACTGAACGAGGAGAAGCCGCACATCGTTCACTTCAGCGGCCATGGGAGCGAGGACGACATCGCGTTCATGGATTCAGAGGGCAATACGAAGACGGTCACGAAGGAGGCGATTGCGCAGCTGATGAACACGATGACGGACAACATCCGGATCGTCGTGTTCAACACGTGCTATTCGAGCGAGCAGGCGGAGGCCGTCACGCAGTACGTCGACATCGCTATCGGCATGAGCACCGAGATCGACGATGAAGCTGCCCGAACGTTCTCGGCGCAGTTCTATTCCGCGATCGGGTTCGGTCGGTCGGTTCGCCAGGCATTCGACCAAGCCAAGCTGGCGTTGGAGCTCGACGGCGTCCCGGACGCCGATGCGCCGGAACTTTTCGTGCGAGACGGCGTGGATCCAGAGCAGGTCGTGTTGGTGCGGCCTTGAGCACTGGAGGAGCGGATCGAGTAGGGGCCATAGTCAGGATCTCAGCGCCGGATTGGTACGAGCTCACGGAACGCGCAGCCGGGCGGCTTCCCTTCACGGTTGTTGTCGACTCTCGGGAGGCGCAGCTCGCCCCGAGTCAACCCGCACTGGTGATCTCGGACGACGATACCGTCGAGTTCGTCGGACTACTGAAACGCAGTCGGTGGGCGGGCACGAATTGGCGATCCGCACGGCTTTCGGAAATCGAAACCGTCGGGCCTATCCCCCTCAGCGAAATCGCCAACGCCATGCCGCCAGCGACTCGTCGCTATGCGCGCCCGAGAGTGCCGGCGCGCTTGTATCCGCCAGCAACGTGGCGGGACGTGGTCGCCGCAATCCGCCAACTCGACGACCACGCAGGATCTCGGTTGGACCGCCTCGATCGATTGTCACGTCGCCCGGAGCCCTTGGCGTCCTTCGTTCAAGCCGAGGAGCGAGACGCCGTTCTCCTGAGCCTCGAGATCGCCGGGCTGCCGCGCGCGCTCGCGGCACGCCCGACCACCGCCCGTGCGCATTTTCTGACCGGTTCTGAGCCCGACGAGGATCTTTCAGGAGTCCGGATCCTCGAGGATCAAATGCTGCTCCACGACACCCAGCTGTTCCCGGGCTGGGACCGCGATCGTGACGGTGACCTGGCAGGGATTGGTTATGCATTCCACGACCGAGCGGGAGAAAGGCGCCTCACGGTCATGAACGTGAACCGGTCCCCAATCGAGACAACGACCGGCGTCGATCTCATCTACTACCGCCACGAGCCTGATGCCTTCGTCCTCGTTCAATACAAGCGCCTGGTCGAAGAGCCGACCGGCTGGCTTTACAGGCCTTCGCGCGACGCGAATTTCGCGGCCGAGCGCCAGCGCATGGTCGACCTTCGAGCCGCCCTCGGCTTGCCCGGCCCAGGTTTCTCCAGTCCGCATGAATATCGGCTCGGTGGCGAGCCGTTCTACTTCAAACTCTGCTCGTCGAGACTCATCGACCAGTCGTCTGATCAGCTGATTTGAGGGATGTACATCCCGCTTGAGTACTTCGATCTTCTGGAGGCTGCGGGTGGGCTTGCGGGCCCGCGAGGCGGCCTGGCCATCAGCTGGGATAACGCGGGTCGCTGGCTCGACAACACCACGTTCGCTCGGCTCGTCGGCGACGCATGGATCGGTACGTACGGCCATGCCTCTCGCCACCTGGCCGAAGTCATCCGCGGCGGTCTACGCCTCGGCCGTGCCGTGGTTGTCGCAATCGACGAGGGTGGCCCCCGACGGAGGGCAGCACGCAGGTAGCGGTGATTCCGTTCAGGATCGACGGACCTCGGGGGATCCGGGGGTTTACTGCGAACTCCGTCGAATTTGATATGAGATGAAGCATCGTCGTGCCTTACAGGGGCTCTTGTGCCACGCTGCTGCTCCGCCTACTAGGACAAGCGATCAACAGACGTAGGCAAGGAGAGCGCCGCGAGCGACCGGATCATGTACCGAAGGTTTGATGCCTAATCACAAGCAAGGGCGGAGGCCCACCATCGAGCAGGTCCGCGCTGGCCTGCAGGCCTCGCTGCGTCGCTACGCCGATAGCGGTCTTATCGACCAGGTGAGGATCCTCGCCGGTTGCTGCTCAACTTGCGATCGCGATGATCGAGCCGACGTTTCGCTGGCCGCAGAACTTCGGTCGCAGCGGCTCCCCCACGCAGAATGCGAACGCGCAGCGCCGGGATACCCGTGCGCGTGTGCATATGCCCCGGTGGTGACTGGGGTCTGACGCGAGCACCGGTTTGACTCGCGGCAGAGCCCAAGATGATTAGCAGGAGAGATCGGCGCCTCAGATCCGGTCGCCCGGGCTCCGCCGTCGGTACGCCTCCCGGGCCCGCTCGTCTGCGGCTGAGGCGCCGTAGCGGCTCAGCATCTGGCGGCTCTTCCAGCCGGCGAGGCGCATGAGGTCGCCCTCGTTGCCGCCGTCGGAGAGCCAGAGGTGGGCGTACGTGTGCCGGAACTGGTGCGGGTGGAGCTTTGGCAGTCCGACCGTGGCGCCGCGGCGGCGCAGCACCTGCAGCACGCCGCTGTCGGTGAGGACGCCCTTGCGAGCGAGCCAGAGTTCCGGCCGATCAGCGAATGGGTGGGCCAGCCGAAGCCGGACGTAGCGGTCGAGTGCCTGGGCAGTCTTGTTGCCGAATGGGCAGGCACGCGGTCGACGGCCCTTGCCCATGACGATCGCGACCTGCTGGTCCAAGTCGATGTCATCGACCTTGAGGCCGGCGAGCTCGGCGCGGCGCATCCCGGTGTCGAGGAGAAGTCGGATGATCGCGGTGTCACGGCGTGCGTCGAAGTCGGCCCCGGCGCAGGCGTCGAGGATCGCCTTGATCTCCTCGTCGCGCAGGATCGCCGGCGGCTCCTCGGGCACGATCGGCGGCGTCATCCGCTCCATCGGCGAAGCCGCGATCTCGTCCTCGCCGAGGGCCCACTTGAAGAACGGCTGGAGGCTCCGGTAGGCGATCGATACGGTCGCCGGTCGCTGGCCGGCATCCTGCAGCGAGACGACGAACGCCTCGACGTGCTCGCGCTTGATCGCCCGCAACGTTCGGGGCATGCCCCGCTCCGCCAGGAACCGGCTGAACTGGGCCAACGCCGCCAGGTAGGTCTTCATCGTCGACGGGCTCTTGTTGCCCGCTCGCAGGCTGAGGCGGTAGGAGTCGATCGCGGCGTCTATCGTCAGGCCGGTTGCCCGCGGGCCCTCTTCGGCTACGATACGGGTCGTGCGAGACGTTCTGGCCATCGAATCGTTTACCTCTCTGCCCGAACTCAGCGGGCAAGCGGACAGCGCATACTTTGACGCTGTCCCACGCTCAGGATCGATCGAAACTGGCGTGATTATCCGCTGTTCGAGCAGTGTGGTCAACTGACGGAGGCCTGATTCGACAGTTATCCGCTGTAGTTGAGCACAAACCGGCGCGGGAGTAGCTCAGTTGGCAGAGCGGCAGCCTTCCAAGCTGCATGTCGCGAGTTCGAACCTCGTCTCCCGCTCCAACGTCCCCTGGAGTCCGCGATGCGTCGAGGCTTGTCCGGCAATCCGATCGTGATCGCCCGACGCCCGCCGGTGATGTCGCGGGTCCTCGTCGCGATCGTCGTCGCCGGCCTGCTCTCGGGCGCCTGTGGCACCACGGATGTGTCGGTGCCGCCCTCGGTGAGCCCGGCCCCTCTCGCGCGCGTCGACTGGCACGATCCCGGTCTCCCGCCCGCGATCCGTGCCGAGGCCCTGCTCGCCGAGATGACGACCGACGAGAAGATCGGGCAGATGACCCAGATCGAGAACGATTCGGTCGGGCCGGCCGGGGTCACGAACCAGATGCTGGGCTCGGTCCTGAGCGGCGGCGGCGGTGCCCCGACCAGGAACGATGCCGACGGTTGGTACCAGATGGTCGCCGACTACCAGGACGCCGCGCTCGCGACCCGCCTTGGCATCCCGATCCTCTACGGCGTCGATGCGGTCCACGGCCACGGCAACGTCGTGGGCGCCACGATCTTCCCCCACGACATCGGCCTGGGCGCCGCCCATGACCCCGCCCTCGTCGAACGGATCGGTCGGGCGACCGCGGTCGAGATGGCCGCCACGGGCATCCGCTGGGACTTCGGACCGGTGCTGGCCGTGCCCCAGGACGTGCGCTGGGGAAGGACCTACGAGGGCTTCAGCGAGGACCCGCTCGCCGTGGCCGACCTCGGGAGTGCCTTCATCCGCGGCCTCCAGGGTTCGGACCTGGCCGCGACCGATTCCGCGGCCGCGACCGCCAAGCACTACCTCGGTGACGGCGGCACGGCCTGGGGCTCCTCGACGCACGAGGGCTACGCCATCGACCAGGGCGTCACCGACGTCGACGAGGCGACCCTGCGGGCGATCCACCTGACGCCATACGAAGATGCGATCGATGCCGGCGTCCGGATCGTCATGGCCTCCTTCTCGAGCACGTCCTCGGGAAAGGTCCACGGCGACTACCACCTGCTGACCGAGATCCTGAAGGGCGAGCTCGGGTTCACGGGCTTCGTCGTGTCGGACTGGGGTGGCGTCGACCAGGTGGATCCCGACTACGACACCGCCGTCGCGACGGCCGTCTCCGCCGGCATCGACATGGTCATGGTCCCGTACGACGCCGCACGGTTCCAGGCCGCGGTCCGGGCCGGGCTGGCCGCCGGGACCATCGAGAGCGTCCGGGTCGACGACGCGGTCGCACGCATCCTGCGCGTGAAGTTCGAGCTTGGCCTGTTCGAGACGCCGATGCCGCCGCCAGGGCACGCCGCGGACCTCGGTTCCGCCGCGGACCGGGAGCTGGCCAGGGGCGCGGCGGCAGCGTCCGCGGTCCTGCTCAAGACCAAGCCCGGGGTCCTGCCGATCGCGAGCGACTCCGGCCGCGTCCTCCTCGCCGGCTCGGGCGCGAATGACATCGGCCTGCAGTCCGGCGGCTGGACCATCGAGTGGCAAGGGGGCCGCGGCCCGATCACGCCCGGGACGACGATCGCCGACGCGCTGCGGGCGCGGTTGGGTGACCGGCTCATCGTGGATCCTGCCGGCACGTTCCCGGCCGGCACGCGCGCCCCGACCGGGATCGTGGTCGTCGCCGAACCGCCCTACGCCGAGGGCGAGGGCGACTCGGCGACGCTGGCGTTGCCGCGAGCCGACATCGACATCGTGGCGGCCGTCCGACCGCGGGTGGACCGGCTCGTCGTGGTCATCCTGTCCGGCCGGCCCGTCATGCTCGATCGCCTCTGGCCGAACGCCGACGCGTTGGTCGCCGCCTGGCTGCCCGGCACCGAAGGGTCGGGCGTCGCGGACGTCCTGCTCGGCGACGTGCCATTCGGTGGCACGACCCCGTACACCTGGCCGACGTCGCCCGCCGACGCGCCCCGGACAGGGAAGGAGGCATGCGACGGGGCGGTCTTCCCGCTCGGCTACGGCCTCGACGCTGCCGGGACGTTGCTGGGCCCGGCGGCCTGCTCGACGCCCTGATCGGCCGCGCGCCCGTCCTGCGTGCGGGTGCCGTCGTTCGGTCGCGACGCGAGCCAGGCGGCGAAGGCGCCGGACCGGATCGGGGGCAGGGGCTCGTCTGCCGTGTGCCGGGGTCGCCCGACGCCGGTCGTGCGGTCGAGGAACAGGTAGAGCGCTCGCATCGGTCGTCTCCTCGTGCGTCCGGCGGTCTGTCGGCCGGGTGATGCAAGCCTCGGGCGACCGGCCTCGAGCGCCATCGGGCAGCGCCTCATTCGAGACGCCGGCGGTACCTCAAACGGCAGGTCCGCGCGTAGACTCGCGCGATGGGGACGCTCGTCTCGAGTCCCGGGCTGGTC
This sequence comes from uncultured Chloroflexia bacterium, assembly GCA_963764515.1. Taxonomy (GTDB): domain Bacteria; phylum Chloroflexota; class Limnocylindria; order Limnocylindrales; family CSP1-4; genus SPCO01. The sequence goes on from CAVXSS010000002.1 coordinate 568,675, forward strand.
GGGCGAGAGCCGGAACTCGGCGCGCTCGACGCGGCCCTCTCGCGGGCGGCAGACGGCCAGCCGGGTATCGTCGTGATCACCGGCGAGGCCGGCATCGGCAAGACGCGCTTGGTCGAGGAGTTCGTGGGTCGCGCCCGCACCGACGGCGCCCGCGCCCTCGTCGGCGGCTGCCTCGACCTCGCGGACGACGGCCTGCCGTATGCGCCCCTGACCGAGGCGCTGCGGACCTTCCTGCGCGGCCTCTCAGCGGAGCAGGTCGCGGAGGTCCTCGGACCGGCACGTGACGAGATCGGCCGATTGCTGCCGGGGATCGGGCCGGTCGCCCGGACCGCCGACCGCGATCGCGGCCTCGTGTCCGACGCGAGATCGGGGCTCGCGCAGGCGAGCCTGTTCGGGCTGGTCCTCGGACTGCTCGACGACCTCGCCGCCGGCGCACCGGCGCTGCTCGTCTTCGAGGATCTCCACTGGGTCGATCGGGGGACCCGCGACCTGATCACATTCCTCGCCCGCAACCTCGAGCGTGAGCGGATCCTGGTGGTGCTGACGGTCCGGACCGACGGACTGGCGCCGGGCGATCCGGTCGCCGTATGGCTGGCAGCACTCGAACGCGACCCGCGCACGAACCGCGTGGAGCTCGAACGGCTCGACCGGGCCGACGTGGGACGACAGGTCGCCACGATCCTCGGGGCCCGCGCGGACGAGGCGCAGGTGGACCGGATCCACGCCCGGTCCGGCGGCAACCCATTCTTCGTGGAGGAGCTCGTCGGCGTCGAGCGGCGCGGGGGGACCGGGCCGCTGCCGCGCACCCTGTCCGAGACCCTGGCGGGCCAGATCGCCACGCTTCCCGACGAGAGCCAGCGGCTGCTCGCCGTCGTCGCGGTCGCCGGACGACCCATCGACGAGCGCCTGGTGGCTGCGGTCTCCGAACGGGACGAGGCCGCGGTCCGTGAGCCGATCCGAGCCGCCCTGACCGCAGGCATCCTCGTCCCCGATCCGGCGAGCGGCGCGCTCCGCCCACGCCACGCCCTGATGGCCGAGGTCCTCGAGCAGCACCTGCTGCCCGCCGAGCGCCGTGGCCTGCACGAACGCTTTGCCGTCGTGCTCTCGGCCAAGCCAGAGCTCGGCGATCCGAGCCCGGCCGGTGCTGCCGCTGAACTGGCCCATCACTGGCTGGCCGCCGACCGGCCCGCGGAAGCGTTCCGCGCCTGCATCTCGGCGGCCGAGGCCGCGGAGGCGGTCCACGGGTTCGCGGCGGCGTGCCGCCAGTACGGGGTGGCCATCGGCCTCGAGCCGCGCCTGTCGGCCGAGGTCCGCGGCGCCCCGGACCTGCCGGATCCCGTCGAGCTCCGTCGACGTGCGGCATCGGTCGCCGACGATGCCGACGACAGCAGCCAGGCGATCGGCTGGCTGCGCGATGCCCTCGAGCGCGTCGATGAGACCGAGCAGCCGGCGCTGGCCGGCTTCATCCACTCGCGGATCGGCTACAGCCTGTGGAGCCAGGATCGCAGTGAGGAGGCGCAGGCGGAGCATCGCGAGGCCGTCCGGCTGGTACCGGAGACGCCGCCCTCGGCCGAACGGGCACACGTCCTGGTCGGGCTCGCTGGCTGGCTGATGGGTGCCGGCCACTACGGGGAGTCGCGACAGGTCGGCGAGGCGGCCATCGAGTGCGCCATCGCGGCCGGCGCCACGTCCGCGGAGGGTCGCGCGCGGGCCATCCTGGGGCCGGACCTCGTCTCGCTCGGCGAGCTGGACGCCGGTATCGCCGAGCTGGAGGCGGCGCGGACGATCGCGAGGGAGCACGGCCTCATCGACATCGAGATCCTGGCACTGGCGAACCTCGCGTACCAGCTCATCGTCGCCGACCGGCTCGACGATGCATTGGCCGCCGCGACCGGCGGCATCGAGGCCGCGCGATCGCACGGGCTCGAGCGGCGGTTCGGCGCGCACTTCCACGCGGTCGCGATCGATGCCATGTACCGCTCGGGTCGCTGGACCGAAGCGGAGGCGCATGCCCGCTCGAGCCTCGATCGCCAAGCCGGCGGCCTCGGCACCATCTACCGCGACGCGGCCTCGGCGCGCCTGCTCACGGCCCGAGGCGAGCCGGATGTCGCGCATGCCTTGCTGGCACCCTTCGAGCGTCTCGCGACGGGCGAGATCGATGCCGATCTCGGGGCGTTCGTGGCGGTTGCCGGGGCGGAGCTCGCGATCGACGAGGGCGAACCGGAACGGGCGACCGCGGCCGTGACGTCGGGCTGGGCACACCTCGACGCGGGCGACGACACGGTCCTGGTGGGGCCGCTCTGCGCGCTGGGCCTGCGAGCTGCCGCCGATCGTGCCGAGCGGGCACGGGCGTTGCGCCGACCGGCCGACATCGCCGCCGCGGAGGCGGACGGTGCGGCCGCATCGGGACGGGCCGAGGTGTTGTGGGCGGAGCATCCGCCGACGACACCGTCCGGCCGGGCGTTGCAGGCGTTGTGCGCCGCGGAGGGGGCGCGACTGGCCGAGGGCGCCGACGCCGTTGCCTGGTTCGCGGTCGCCGACGCGTGGGCGGCGATCCCGATGCCCTATCCGACCGCGTACGCACGCGTCCGCGAGGCCGAGGCATCGCTGATGAGCGGCGCTCGCAACGAGGCGGCGAACACGCTCGGGCTGGCACACGAGGCCGCGACCGCGCTCGGGGCACGGCCGATGCTCGAGGCCATCGAGCGGCTGGCGCGCCGCGGGCGCCTCGCGGTGGCATCGCCCGACGCGGGAGCGGGCGCCGCCAGGACCGAGGCCGCGCCGACGACCGCGGCGCCGGCCGCGGGGGCCGGTCCGTCGGTCGACCTGGGCCTGTCGGTCCGTGAACTCGAGGTCCTCGCGCTGGTCGCGGCCGGCCGGACCAATGGACAGATCGCCAAGGAGCTGTTCATCAGCCCGAAGACCGCGAGCGTGCACGTGACCCACATCCTCGACAAGCTCGGCGTCAGCAGCCGCATCGAGGCGGCCATGATCGCCGCCCGCGCCGGCCTGGCCGCAGCGCCCACCGACGATTAGCCGCGGCGCCCGGGCGGCGCCGTCCGTCACGTCACGAGCGCGCGCTACCGATGGCGGTTATGCACCTTGGCGGTGAAGATCTGAACCGGGATCCCTTCGGCGTCGGGCGTGCTGACGCTGATCTCCTTGACCAGCAGCCGGCCCTCGGTGACCTGTCTCACGAACGCCCTGAGCGCACCGGGCGTGTCGGTCAGGTGCGTCGCATGGACCTCCCACACATCGGCGTCGTAGCCCTTCGTCTTGAGGAGCTCGGCCGCGGCGCGGGTCGCGGCGTGGTCGTCCTCATCGTCCGACCGCCCATCGACCCAGAAGTTGAACTCGCCCCCGAGCTCGACGTTGCTGCCGCTCGCCGTCCGGAGATTGAAGCCGTCGGCCTCCAGGATGCCGAGCAGATCGACCAGGCCACCGGCCTCGTATGTCGCACTGATCGCGAGGCCATCTTCGCCGTCGTCGTCATGGACGCTCATGCCCTCGCTGGGGATCTTCGCCTTGACCTGGAGATGCATCGTGGACCTCCTCTTCCCCTCCGAACCGTGAAGGCGCGGACATCGTACGACCCGGGTGTCCGCGTTCCGTCACCCGGGTCGTATCGCGCCCGCTTTCAGGCGCCCGATGGCCGGAGCAGGAGCCAGCGCAGGTCGCGGACGCGGAACCGATCTCGCGGCTCCTCGTGGACGACCGTGCTGCGGTTCCGGATCAGCCGATCGCGCCTGGCCTCGTCCTCGAGCTCCTGGCGGCGGGCCTTGGCCAGCTGGTACATCGTCTCCGGGTGAAACATGGCGAACCTCCGTGGGATGCCTGGCCGAACCGGTGTCGGCGATGTCATCCACGGTGGCCGCGATCGATGGCGCGGCCATCGGGCACGAGACTGATGCGACGCAGGGGCCGGCCCTCAATCTCGCCGATGGTGTGGTGACCGCTACCTTAGGCGGCGCCCCGGCGGGACGCCTGACCGACCCGTTCGGGCGGTCTGGTCTATCGTCAGGCGCGTGACCGATCCTCCCGAGCGACCGGAGTCGGACCGCCTCGTCGCGGACCGCTACCGGCTGGGCGAGATCATCGGGCGCGGCGGGATGGCGACGATCTACCGCGCCCACGACACCCGCCTCCGCCGTGATGTGGCCCTGAAGCTGCTGCGTCCGGAGATCTCCGCGGATCGCGACCTCGCCGACCGGTTCCGGCGAGAGGCGCTGGCCGCCACCGTCCTGCGCCACCAGAACATCGTCGCGTGCGTCGACACCGGTTCGGACCCGGCCGGTCCGTTCCTCGTCATGGACCTCATCGAGGGCGAGGACGTGGCCGCGCGCCTCCGGCGGACGGGACCCCTCGCGCCGGCCGAGGTGGCGCGCATCGGGCTCGACATCGCCCGGGCCCTCGGCGTCGCCCACGTCCGGGGCATCGTCCACCGCGACGTGAAGCCCAGCAACATCCTGCTGGCTCGCGACGGCCGTTCGATGATCACCGACTTCGGCATCGCCCGTCTGGCCGCCGACGCGGAAGCCGCCCTGCCCGGCACGACCCTCGGCTCGGTCCAGTATTTCAGCCCCGAGCAGGCCCAGGGCCTGACGACGACGCCCGCCTCCGACGTCTACGGCCTGGGCCTTGTCATGTACGAAGCGTTGACCGGCCGGCGGCCCTGGAGTGGCGAGACGCCCGGCAGGATCGCTCTCGCCCGGGTCGGCGCGAAGGCGCCCTCTCCGCGCGACATCCGGGCGGACGTCCCGCTTGCGCTCGATGCGGTCGTGACGCGCGCCCTTGCGGCCGACCCAGCGGCCCGGTACCCGAGTGGGTCGGCCATGGCGACGGCGCTCGAGCCGCTCGTCGGCGTCGCCGACCCGGTGAGCCCCACGACGATCGTCGACCGCCACGGCTGGTCATCGACGACGCCGGCCATTCGAACGCGAGCCGGGAGACGGCCCCGCCGCGCGCCGAGCCGGGCGGGTGGCGACCGGGTCGTCCGGGCGGCTGTGGTCGGTTTCGTGATCCTGGCCGTGGCCGCGATCACCCTGAGCGCGCTGCCCGTATTCGGCGACGGCGGGGGCGTAGCCAACGCCTCGGGTCGCCCGTCGCGATCGGCGGGTCCAGCCACGGCGACCCCGAACCCGACCCCCGAACCGACCCCGAGACCAACCGCGACGCCAAGACCCACCCTCAAACCGACGCCCAGGCCGACACGGGTCCCGACGCCCGAACCGACACCCGTGGACCCGGGCGAGGTGGCCGACCTGTGTGATCCGTTCCTCGCGCTGCCGTGTGCCCTCGGGCCGGGCCGCTATGCGCCGACGCATTTCGAACCCGCGATCTCGGTCAAGGTGGGCGATGGCTGGTCCACGACGGCGAACGGCGATCGGCTCGTCGTGCTGTCGCGCGACGAAGGGTTCATCACCTTCGCGAGCGCCGTGGACGTGCGTGGCGCATCCGCCTCCCAGGAGGACACAGCGCGCAAGCTCATCGACGCAGTCGTCGCTCGCAAGGGCTTGGGGTCGACGCGTCCCGCCAACGTGCGGATCGAGCCCCTCCGAGGCCGGTCCGTCGACGTGGGGCCGACCGGCTCGAGCCGCCTCGAGCTCTTCACCGCCGGTGGCGATACCTACTACCTGGAGCCCGATCGCGTGACCCGGGTCGTGGCGCTCGACGTCGATGGCGAGGTCCTGGTCATCGTCATCGAACCGGCCGACGAGCACACCCTCAATGAGATCCTCGAGACCGCGGACGTGGTCGCCGCGAGTCTGCGACGCCGCTGAAGCCATCGGAACATCACCGGGTCGCCGCCGGACCGTTCGGACCGGGTACGCTTCGCGGTCGATGCCCCTCATCGTGCTCCGTGGCCTGACCAAGCGCTATCCGCGCGGCGTGACTGCCCTCGACGGGCTGACGCTGGACCTCGAGCCGGGCGTCATCGGGCTGGTCGGCGCCAACGGCGCGGGCAAGAGCACGCTGCTCAAGATCCTGCTGGGCCTGGTCGAACCCACCTCGGGCGTGGCCGAGGTGATGGGCATGGACGTCCGTGTGCAAGGCACGGCCATCCGTCAGTTCGTCGGCTACATGCCGGAGTCCGACTGCCTGCCACCGGAGACCTCGGCCACCGATTTCGTCAGCCACATGGCCCAGATGTCCGGTCTGCCACGCTCGGCGGCGCGCGAGCGGACGGCAGAGGTCCTGCGGCACGTCGGCCTGTATGAGGAGCGGTATCGAGCCATCGGCGGCTACTCGACCGGGATGAAGCAGCGAGTCAAGCTCGCCCAGGCGCTCGTGCACGATCCACGGCTGCTCCTGCTCGACGAGCCCACGAACGGCCTCGATCCGGCCGGCCGGGACGAGATGCTCGCGCTCGTGCGACGGACCGGCGCCGAGTTCGGGATCGCCGTCATCGTCGCGAGCCACCTGCTGGGTGAGATCGAGCGCGTCTCGGACTTCCTCGTGGCCATCGACGCCGGGCGGCTGCTGCAGGCGGCCCCCCTCGGCCATTTCACCGAGCGGACCGGCTACCTCGCGGTCGAGGTCGAGGAGGGACAGGCCGACCTCGCTGCAGCACTCGCCGCGCGCGGGCTGCTGCCGGCCGTCGACGGCCGCACGGTGGTCGTCCCGATCGAGGACGAGCGTCCGTACGACCTGGTGCGCGACGCCCTCGCGGAGCTGGAGTTGCCGCTCGTCCGCCTGGAGCAGCGGCGCAAGGGGCTCGAGGACCTCTTCGCCGACGCACCGGTCGTCGCGGACCGCGCGGGTCAGGGCGCCGGCACGGACCCGGGTAGCGCGATCGGCCCGCCGCCGCCCGCCGGGGCACCCCGATGACGGTGCCCCGATGACGGCGTCCATCCCGTCCGTCCGTGACGCGGCGACGACCACCGCCTCGGGTCCGGGCGGAAGCATCTACGACCTCGGATACCAGGGCTACCACGGTCCGCGGCTGGGTCGCCGAAGTGCCGCGATCGCGCTGTTCCGCCACGCCCTCCGGTCCGCGTACGGCATCGGCCGCGGCGGGCGAGCCAAGCTCGCGCCGCTCGTCCTCGCCGCTCTGGCCATCCTGCCGGCGGTGCTGGCGGTCGGGATCTCGGCGCTCCTCGCACGGGCTGGGGGCCCCGACTCGCTCGGTAACGCGTCGCCGGTCAGGTACGAGACATACCACGGCCTGACGGTGACCTTGGTCATGCTCTTCTGCGCGGCTCAGGCTCCCGAACTGTTCGGCCGTGACCAGCGCTACGGTGTGCTTCCCCTGTACTTCTCGCGGGCGCTCACGCGGACCGACTACGCCCTCGCCAAGGTCGCCGGCCTCATCGTCGCGCTCCTGATCATCGACCTCCTGCCACAGGCCATCCTCTTCGTGGGCCGGGTGCTCGTGGCCCCCGACCCGGTGACCGGCCTCAGCAACGAAGCCGCCGCAGTCCCGCGCTTCCTGTTCCAGGGCCTGCTGACAGCCGGTCTGCTGGGCGGCGTTGCCGCGGTCATCGCCGCCTGGACGCCGCGTCGCGCGTATGCGACCGCCGGCATCATCGCGGTCTTCATCATCCCCCCGGCGCTTGTCGGGCTCCTCACCGCCCTGACCGGCAGCGACTCCGCGCGCCTGCTCGTCCTGCTCAGCCCGGGCGATGTCCTCGACGGGGCGAACGCCTGGATCTTCGGAGCCCTCTCGCAGAACCAGACGATCGTGGCCTTGGGGCTGTCCGGACAGCTGTACGTGTCGACGGCGCTCGTCGTTTCGGCGGTCGCCATCGCGATCACGGTCCGACGCTTCCGACGGATCGTGGCGTGACGGCCCCCACCGCGGCACTCGCGGTCGATCACGTCTCGCGCTGGTACGGCAACGTCGTCGCGCTCAACGACGTCTCGTTCGCGCTCGGGCCGGGCGTGACCGGCCTGCTCGGCCCCAACGGCGCGGGCAAGTCGACGCTGCTGCACCTCATGGCCGGCCTGCTCCGACCGTCGGCGGGATCGGTGCTGGTGGAGGGCCAGACGGCCTGGGGTCGTCCCGGCATGTATGCCCACATCGGCCTGGTGCCCGAACGCGAGGCCCTCTACACGTTCCTGACCGGCTTCGAGTTCGCGCAGCTCAACGCACGGCTGCAGGACCTGCCGGATCCGGACGAGGCGGCCCGGCGTGCCATCGCCACCGTGGAGCTGACCGAGGTCGCCGACCGACCGATCGGCACGTATTCCAAGGGCATGCGCCAACGGGCCAAGCTGGCTGGGGCCCTGGTCCACGATCCGTCCATCCTGCTGCTCGACGAGCCGTTCAACGGCATGGACCCGCGCCAGCGCCTCCACATGATGGGCCTGCTGCGATCGATGGCGGCCGCTGGGCGGACCATCCTCTTCTCGTCGCACATCCTCGAGGAGGTAGAGCGGCTGGCCGATTCCATCCTCGTGGTCTATGCGGGGCGGCTCGCCGCCGCCGGCGACTTCCGGTCGATCCGCCGGCTCATGACCGACCGGCCACACACGTTCCGCGTCCGCTCATCGGATGACCGCGGGCTGGCCTCGGCGCTGCTCGGTCACCCGGCCGTCTTCGGCGTCGAGCTCGCCAGTGAGCGACTGTCGATCAAGACCTCGGACTTCGGGTCGTTCACCCGGGCCCTGCCCGTGGTCGCGAAGGCCCACGCCATCTCGCTCTTCGAGGTTGCGCCCACCGACAATTCCCTCGAGAGCGTGTTCAGCTACCTGGTGCGCCGGTGACGCCGTTCCGGGCGCTCCTGTCCGTGACGCTCCGTGGCCTCATGGGCCGGCGCCGTCTCCTGCTGATGCTGTCGCTCGCTTCGATCCCGGTCCTGCTCGGCGCTCTCGTCCAGCTCCGCGGCGGCCGTGCCGACGTCGAGCGCGTCCTCGCGATCCTCGTCGTCCAGACGGTCATGCCGCTCGTTGCGCTCATCCTCGGCACCGCGTCCCTGGGATCCGAGATCGAGGACGGGACCGCGGTCTACCTCCTCATCAAGCCGATCCGCCGATGGCTGGTCGCACTCGCCAAGATCGCCGTGGCGGTCGGCATGACCGCGCTGCTCGTCGTTCCGGTCACGATCCTGACCGGCCTGCTGGTCGGCGGTGTCCGCACCGAGCCGCTGACGACGACCTTCGCGTTCGCCGTGGCGTGCCTCGCCGGCGGAGCGGCGTACGCGGCCGTCTTCGTCGCGCTCAGCACGATGACGGGCCGCGCCCTGATCATCGGCCTCGTGTACGTCCTCATCTGGGAGGGCGCGCTGGGCGAGCTGCTGGAAGGGACCCGCTTCCTGTCGATCCGGCAGGCGACGCTCGGCATCGTCGCCGGGCTCGGCGGCGACATCGAGAAGCCACTCCAGGCGGGTGTCGCCGCGGTCGTGCTGACCGTCGCCATCATCGGATCCCTGCTCCTGACGAGCTGGCGGCTGGCGAGCTTCGAGGTCCGCGCCGGCGACTGAACACTTGACCGTCCGCGCGGGCGTCGGTAAATTCGTCTCGACAAGCGTCCTTGCATCGGTGAGTCATGCCGGCTTGCAGACTCGCCCCAAGGCCGGTTCCGTCGCTTTGGAGGGTCCTTCGACCGTGGCAGCCGCGTTCTTCCTGTTGCTCCGCGAGGGGCTGGAGGCCGCCCTTATCGTGGGGATCATCGGGGCGTACCTGGTGAGGGTCGGTCGGCGCGATGCGCTGCGCAGCGTGATGGTCGGCGTCGTCGCCGCCCTGACCGTGTCGGCGATCGTCGGACTCCTCGTCACCCTCACGGTCGGTGACCTGCCGGTCGCGATGCAGGAATCGCTCGAAGGGGCCACAAGCCTGTTCGCGGTCGCGGTGCTGACGTGGATGCTGTTCTGGATGCGCCGCCAGGGGCGTGCGATGAAGGGCCAGCTCGAACACGGCGTCGATGCCGCCCTCGTCCGAGGGACGGTCGCGGCGCTCGCCGGGCTCGCCTTCGTGGCGGTCCTCCGCGAGAGCCTCGAAACGGTCCTCTTCCTGTTCGCGATCGGTGCCCAGACCTCGGACCTCATCGTGTCGACCCTCGTTGGGGCGGCCGGCGGGCTGGCGGCGGCCATCGCGATCGGCTACGCGGTCTTCGCCGCCGGCATCCGCATCGACCTGCGCCGCTTCTTCACGTGGACCGGCGTGATCCTGATCTTCGTGTCGGCCGGGCTCGTCGCCTTCGCGATCCACGCCTTCGGGGAGGCTGGCGCGATCGTCAACCAGGGCGCCGTGTTCGACCTCGGCGGCGTCCTGCCCGAGACCGGGCCCGTCGGGTCGGTCCTGGCGGGCCTCGTCGGCTACCGCGAGGCTCCGACGCCGTTCGAGGTGATCGGCTACGTCGCCTATCTCGTCCCGGTCCTGATCCTGTTCGTGTGGGGCGGCAGGCCGTCCCCGGTCGCATCGGGTCCGACGGGCGCCTCGGGTCGAGCGCCGGCCTGAACCGGCGGCGGTCGCGCGGGCGCGTTCGGGAGGCTAGGACGCGGCCCCGATGAAGCTCAGGATGTCGTTGAGGTCGGGCAAGACACCCTGGGCCTGGAAGAGGAACAGCAGGCCCACGACGAGGCTGAACACGCCGGCCAGCACCCCGATGACCAGGTAGACGCGGTTTCGCATCTGGCCGGCCACGAAGCCTGTGGCCGTCACGAACACGATGGCGGAATTCGAGATCAGGAGCCCGACGATGAATGCCAGCATCATCGGGATCCCGAGTCCGACGCTCGAGGCGCCGCCGACCGCGGCGATGATCAGGACCTGGCTGCCCGTCTCGGCTCCGACGCCATGGATCATCCCGACCCCGAAGGCGGTCCGGGGGCCGTACGCGCTCATCTCCACGGGCTCGACGTGGTCGTGCCCGTGCAGCCGGGCCCCGAACCAACGCCAGGCGTAGCGGACGGAGCTGAAGACGAGCATCCAGCGACTCCGAAGACGGAACTCCATGCCGTGACGGAAGTACGCATAGACGGAGTAGAAGACCCACAGGCCGAGCACGATGAGGGTGACGCCGACGACCCGGCCCATGATCGGGTCGAGCCAGTCGGGCAGCAGCGCCCCGAACGCCAGGGCGAGGGTGCCGAACACCGCGACGACCGACGCGTGGCCAAGGGCATAGAGGGTTCCGAGCAGGATCGCCCGGCGCTGCTCGGCGACGAATCGGTGCCGGGTGAGCACGAACGAACCGGCGGCCGGCATTGCCAATGCGGCGGCCGACGCGTGCGCCGTGAGTTCGGCCGGACCGCCGTGGTCGTGCGTCGGCGCCCCGGCCAGATGCTCGCCGACATGGCGTTCCTCGCCCGCGTCGGCTGCGGCCGCCGTGCTCGTGATGTCGGTGATCGCGGCGATGTGGTCCCAATCGATGCCGTGGCGGACCCCGAGCAGGAGCGCCGTCGTGAGCAAGGTCACGGTCGACGCGACGGGAGCGGTCGTGGCCACGACCGCCATCACATCCACGGGACGATCCTGACGAGTCCGATCGAGAACGCCATCGTGTGGGGTCTCCGGGGGGGCGCTGCGGGGGCTAGATGGTACGGTCCAATGGGCCGATAACGCAAACCGTTGCATCTGCGTTAACAAGCGATACGCATCGAACGCCCATCTGGATGAGGTGGAGGCGCATTTCGCGTCGCCGGCCCGGCGCCGGTCGCGGGCTGGTGCGCCCCACGCACCGAATCCTGCGCGGCGCCGGCGTTTCGGCCGACTCGGACCCGTTCCCGCGAGGATCATTGCGCCCCAGGCACCGAATCCTGCGCGGCGGCGTCTCGGCCGACACGGCCCGGGTCACGCAGGAAACGGTGCGCCCCACGCACAGAACGTGTCTCCAGGCACCGGCTCTGGCGTGCGCCGCGTCAGCGACGCACGAATCGGTGCCTGGCACGCAACACCTCGCCGCCGCCGGAGGGCGAGTTCGCTCGCGCGCAGGACGATCTCAGACTGGCCGACGTCGATCGACCACCGGAACCGTTGCCAAGCCGACCACCAGCGCGACGCCCGCGAAACCCAAGGCATCCAGCGTGGCGAGCTGACCCGCCTTGCTCGCCGGAACCGCGAGTTGGACCGTCTTCCAACCGTGATCGAGTAGCCATTGGTCGGCATCCTGGACGTCGCTCGGCACCTGCAGGTAGGCAAGCCCTTCGCGATCGAGATGTCCGTCCGGACCCACCCACACCGACGCGAAGTAGATTCCGTCAAACGTGATGCCGCTGCCGCCCGGAGCGGCATCGACCACCTCCTGATTGGCCTGGTACCAGGCCTCTTGTGCGGTACCTCCGAGCATGACGAGCACGACGCACACCAAGGCGCCGACGATCAAGGCCGGGAGCGAGCGTCCGACCACGGCGCCGACCAACAGGCCGACCGATAACGCCGCGAGGGCGCGCCCGATGACCGGCCAACCATGGAGCATCAGATCGCCGAAGGTGGAGTGGTACCACGGCTCGCGCGTGGTCTCGAGCATCGACGCCGCCCCAGCGGCAAGAGCGACAGCGACGGTCACGACCAGCAGGATCGGGCCTACCTGACGTGCCAACCAGCGATGGCGTGAGGGCGTGAGTGCCCAAGCGCTCTGGGCCGTCCGCGCCTCGAGTTCCCGACCCACGATCGAAACCCCGGCGAGCAGTCCGACGATGAACGGCAGCACGGCCATGAACGCCAGCAGCTTGCCGGCCTCGTCCTCGTTGATGGTCGCGAACGCCTCGACGGGCCCGGCGCAATCGCCGGCACCCTCGGCTCCGCCGCCAGACAGCCAACGTTCGAAGCAGCCTGCAGGCACCCCGATCGCGTTCAGGCGGTAGCTGATCACCAGGGCGGCGACCGCCGCGACCAGTCCGAGGATCACCGCCGCACCGACCTCGGATCGGTGATGCTTGAGGACGATCCGGGCCGAGGTGAGCATCACGCCGCCGCCGCTTCCCGGGCCGCGTCGCGCCCGGCCGAGAGGTAGCCGAGGACGATCTCCTCGAGGGTCGCCTGGCTCGACGTCGGGTCCGTCGAACTGACGAGCGCGACCTTCTGGCCTTCGTCGTTGATGAAGTAGCCGACGATCCCGACAGGTGGCGGCGCACCGGCGTCCACCGCAACAATTCGGTGCCCGGCGCGGGCATCGATGACCGCCGCTTGATAGGCGAGCCGGCCTTGGGTGAGCACGACGAGTTGGTCGCACGCCTGCTCGACGTCGGTGACGATGTGCGACGACAGCAGGGCTGTCGCACCGGTCGAGCGGACGTCGTCGACCAGGACGGCCAGGAACTCCCGTCGTGCGAGCGGATCGAGGCTCGCCAAGGGCTCGTCGAGCAGCAGGATCGGCGAGCGTGTGCCCAACGCGACCGCCAGCGCGACCTGTGCCTGCTCGCCGCCGGACAATTGGCCGACCGGCCGATCGATCCGCACGCCGACGCTGCTCAGTCGCTCCTCTGCATAGGGCGTGTCAAAGCTCGGGCGAGCCACGCGCGCTAGGCTGAGGTGGTCGGCGACGGTGAGGTCGCGATAGAGCGCGGCAGCCTGCGGGACGTAGCCGATCCGGGACACGGCGGCGACGCGGTCGCGCCTGGGGTCGATGCCCTCGATGAGAACCCGACCCTCGTCTGGGCGCTCGAAACCCATCCAGGACCGGATCAACGTCGACTTGCCGGCACCGTTGGGCCCGACCAGAGCCGTGATGGTGCCTCGTGCGAACTCGACGGTGACCCCGCGGAGCGCCCATGGTCTGCGACGCCCGTAGCGACGACCGACCCCCTCGGCGCGGAGCGGCGATTGTGGCATCAGGATCTCCGTGTCATCCCCGCACGATATGGCGAGCGCCGGGTCCCCGCCAATCCGTGAACACCCTAAGCACGCATTCAGGGATGCCCTGAAGCGAGGTTACCAACCCGCAGTGCCTTGGCGCGTTGGGCGTGTCGCAGGAGGGGCCGTGCGGTCCCGGCCCACGGCAGGCATGCTGACTTCACATGCCCCGCGTGGCCGTTGTTGGAGGGATCAGTCGTTGGCAAGAATGATCGGGTGATCGTCGGCCAGCGGGTTTGAATCGCGTTCGAACGTGCCTCCTCCGACCGCCACGGATCGAATCGGGCCACTCGTGATCACCGTGAGCTTCGCCGATGTCCAGCTCTCAACGCCGATCACCGGGGATTGCGACCAGTCGACCCCGTCGACCGAAGCCCAGATGGCGATCTGGTCCCCTTCATACCCGACGGCGGTGAGGCCCCGCGATGACGACGTCACGCTGCTCACGCAGGACGGCTTGCGAGTGTCCCCGAGGCCGAACTGGTTGACAGAGCCATCGAGGCCGCTCGGGGCGAGCCAGACCGCTGCCTGAAACCGATGCGTCTTGTCCCTCACGCCGTCGGTGCAGCCGCCGAGGAACAATCCCGCGGTTGACTCTGTCGCGCTCATGACCGTGGCATCCGCGAAGGCGTCGGGTTGTGAGAGGGCCCAGGTGACGCCTCCGTCGGTGCTGGTGCGCGCCTCGGATCCTTCGAAGTTGACATGGCCTATCGCCACGAGTTGGTCACGGAACGTCGTCACGGCATGCATGTCGAGCGCCCCGGTGGAAGTCAGACCCTGATCGTGACTTCGCGTCCAGACTCGGCCGTCCGGCGACAGCAACACGAGCGCATCGGATATTCCCTGGCCGTCGTGTGGAGCCGTCCCGACGGCGACGAACCGATTGCCCGCCCAGATCATGTCCGCGACGTAGAGAGCGTCGGGGGACTTGAATGCCGGGCTCCCGATGGACTCCCAGCGGCTGCCGTCGGTCGACAGCCAGGCCGTCAAGGAGAACGGCGACTCGGTCTGGTCCTGGGCGATGATCGCGAACGCGCCGGGCCGCGAGGCGATGACCAGCTCAAACACGCGCTTGTCGGCGGCCTCGATCGACCGCGCCGGGACGGTGGACCAATCGGATCCGGCGCTGGACGCTGTCCAGATCGCGAGACCGTCAGGCCGATGGCCTACGGCGGTAAATCCCTGGTCGCCGAACGCGACATCAAGGACCGCGGCGGGCTGGCTCGGATCGTCGATCTGGGCGCTCCGCCAAGTCTGAGAGTCCGCGGCACTTGGAGTCTCAGAGTCCACCGCACCTGGAGACGGAGCAGGAGAGCGACATGACGCCATAGTCAAGGCGGCAATGAGCCACCAGGCGGTGTGCCTCGTTGGCGCACGAGCACCATTCCTACCGGATGGCATCAAGCGCTGCGCGGCGGATCGCGTGCCGTATCAACGAAGACATGTCGGGCCATGGTAGAGGTCCAGTTTCCGGAGGGCCTGCGGCCTGGATGGATCCGGATACGATCGCCGCGCGAATCCCGGCAGGAGGACTCGATGCTCTCTGAGCGAATCGCGCCTGGGCCCGGACAGGAATCCGTCTGGGACTACCCGTGCCCGCCTCGGGTCGAGCCGGTCCCGGAACGCCTGCGGGTCCTCGTCGATGGCGAGGTCCTGGCCGAGACCGACCGCGGGCTGCGTGTCCTCGAGACCGCCGGCGCGCCCGTGTCCTACTTCCCGCCCGAGGACGTCCGGCTCGATCGACTGGCATCGAGCGGTTGGTCGACGGTCTGCGAATGGAAGGGGGTCGCCACGTATCGCACCTATTCGGCCGAACGGCGGATCGACGACGTCGCATGGTCGTACGAGGTTCCGAAGCCCGGATACGAGTTGATCCGGGGCTACCTGGCCTTCTATGCCGGGAAGGTCGATGAGGCTTGGGTCGGCGACGAGCGTCGGCTGGTGATCAATCGCCCGTCGGGACGCCCAGGATGTTGAAGCCACCGTCGACGTAGATGACCTCGCCGGTGACGGCGCTCGAGAGGTCCGAGCCAAGGTAGACGGCCGTGCGGCCGACATCCTCGGGCGTGATGTTGGTCCGGAGCGGCGCGACATCGGCGAACTCGCCGTACATCCGCTTGAACCCCGCGATCCCGGCCGCGGCCAGCGTCCGGACCGGACCCGCGCTGATCGCGTTGACCCGGATGCCATCGGGGCCGAGGTCCGCGGCGAGATACCGCACCGAGGCCTCAAGGGCGGCCTTCGCGACCCCCATGACGTTGTAGTTCGCGACGACCTTCTCGGCCCCGTAGTAGGTCAGCGTCATGACCGACGACCCGTGGCGCAGGTACGGCCGCGCCCCCTTCGTGAGCGCGACCAGCGAATACGCCGAGACGTCGAGCGCGAGGGCGAAGCCGTCACGCGACGTGTCGATGAAGCCGCCCTCGAGGTCCTCGCGGCGGGCGAACGCGAGGGCGTGGACGAGGATGTCGAGCGATTCATGGCTCGCGCCCCAGCGCTCGTAGACGCGCGCGATGTCCTCGTCGCTCGTGACGTCGCACGGTTCCACGAACGTCGAGCCGATCGACGCCGCCAGCGGCCGGACCCGCTTCTCGATGAGGCTCTCGACCGACGAGAACCCGACCTCCGCGCCCTCGTCGTGCAGCGCCCGCGCGATGCCCCAGGCGATCGAGTGGTCGTTCGCGACGCCGAAGACGAGCGCCGTCTTCCCGTCCAGCAGTCCCATCGCTCGCTCCTCCGTGGTTCCGATACGCTGCCATCATGCCCGACCGTCGACCCGCCAAGTCCGAGCATGCCGAGCTCCGGGGCGTCCTTCGCGGCATCGAGGCGTTCGTCCTCGACGCGGACGGCGTGCTGATCCTCAAGGGTGAGCCGCTCCCCGGGGCGCGCGAGGCGCTCGCCCGGCTCGAGGCACGCGGGACGCCGTATCGGGTGGTGACCAACTTCTCGACCGCGCATCGCTCGACGCTCGTCGCACGGTTCGCGAAGCACGGCGGTGTCGACCTGCCGCCGGACTGGATCATCACCGCGTCGTCCGCGGCGGCCGCCCATACCGCCGTTCGCTTCCCGGGGCGGCCGCTCTACGTCATCGCGGCGCCGGACGCCCTCCGCGAGTTCGACGGCCAGCACCTGGTGACCCGCGAGGAGGCCGAAGCGGCGCCCTGGGACGTCGCCGCGGTGGTCATCGGCGACGGCGGCGACGACCTCTCGTTCAAAGCCCAGGACACCGCGTTCCGCCTGATCCGCGCCGGGGCCGCGTTCCTCGCCATGCACCGCAACCCGTGGTGGCTGACGCCGCAGGGCCCGACGCTCGACGCCGGCGCGATCGTCGTCGGCCTCGAGTTCGCGACCGGTCGCCGGGCAACGGTCCTCGGAAAGCCGTCGCCGGTCGTCTTTCGACAGGCACTCGCCGAGTTGCGTCACGACCTCGGGCGGCGCGTGCCGACTAGCGCCGTTGCGATGGTCGGCGACGATCCCGACGCAGACATCCGCGCCGCCCAGCGTGTCGGCCTTCGCGGGATCCTGGTCCTGACCGGCAAGGTCGCCGCACACGAGACGGACCGGTTGGTCGGCGGCCGGCGGCGCGCACCGGACGCCATCGCTGCGTCTCTGGCCGAGGTCGTGGCCGCGCTAGACTGACGGCAACCTTCCGACACCGGCGCATCGCGCCCCACCCGACACCGAGGAACCCCGAGCCATGACCACCGACGAGAAGCCGCGGATCAAGATCACCTACGCCACCCTCCGCGCCGACAACGAGGAGCTGCACAGCGGCTTCGAGGCGGCCGTCACGCGGCTCCGCGCCGGCCTCGGCGCGCATCATCGGAACCTGGTGAACGGCGCCTGGCGCGACGGCGATGGCACCTTCGAGGTTCGGACGCCGATCGACACCGACATCGTGCTCGGCACGTTCGCCAAGGGCACGGCCGCCGACGTCGACGAGGCCGTCGCGGCTGCCCGGGCCGCCCAACCGGCATGGGCGAAGCTGCCCTGGCCCGAACGTCTGGCGATCCTGCGCCGGGCCGCGGAGCTCATCAGCGACCGCCTGATGGACGAGTCCGCGATCATGGCCATCGAGGTCGGCAAGAACCGCATCGAGGCCCTCGGCGAGGTCGAGGAGTCCGCGGACCTCATCCGCTACTACGCGCAGACTGCCGAGGAGAACGCCTTCTACGACCACCCGATGGGCAACCTCGGCGATACGACCGTCCATACCCGCTCGATCCTGCGGCCGCACGGCGTCTTCGCGGTCGTGAGCCCGTTCAACTTCCCGATGGCTCTCGCGGCAGGTCCGACGAGCGCCGCCATGCTGGCCGGCAACACGGTCGTGTTCAAGCCATCGAGCGCCGCGCCGCTGTCCGCGGTCAAGCTCGTCGAGGCGTACGTCGATGCCGGCGTCCCGGCCGGCGTCGTCAACCTCGTCATGGGTCCGGGCGAGACGGTCGGGCAGGCCCTCCAGGATCACCCCGGCATCGACGGGATCGTGTTCACCGGCTCGTACGAGGTCGGGATGCGCCTGTTCCACTCGTTCAGCCGGACGTGGCCGCGCCCGACGATCGTGGAGATGGGTGGCAAGAACCCGGCCATCGTCTCGCGGACGGCCGATCTCGACGAGGCGGCCGAGGGGATCATGCGTTCGGCGTTCGGGTTCGGCGGGCAGAAGTGCTCGGCCAACTCTCGCGTCTATGTCGAGCGGCCGGTCCACGACGAGCTGGTACGCCTGCTGGTCGAGAAGACCGAGGCGGTCACCATCGGCGACCCGCTTGTGCGCGCCAACTGGCTCGGGCCGGTCATCGACCAGCGAGCGGTCGACCGGCACCAGGCCGCCGTGGCCGAGGCGCGTCGCGACGGCACGGTGTTCATCGGTGGCGAGCGGCTCTCGGACGGCGACCTGGCTCGTGGCTTCTACGTCGAGCCGACGGTCGTCGGCGGGCTGCCCGCGTCGCATCGAATCTTCCGCGACGAGATCTTCGCGCCGCTGACCGCGGTGCACGCGGTGGACTCGCTCGACGAGGCCATCACCCTCGCCAACGACTCCGTCTATGGGCTGACCGCGGGCGTCTACGCTGAGGACCCGGCCGAGGTCGAGCGGTTCTTCGATCGCATCGAGGCGGGCGTCCTGTACGTGAACCGGCGCGCCGGCGCGACGACCGGCGCCTGGCCGGGCATCCAGGCGTTCGGCGGCTGGAAGGGGAGTGGCTCGACCGGCAAGGCCGGGCTCTCGATGTACTACGTGGCGCAGTTCCTGCGAGAGCAGTCCCACACCGTCGTCGACTGACGCGGCGCGCCGCCCGGACGGCGGGGCGGGCGTTGCGGCCTGCGCACGCCGCCGTGCTCGGCCGCGCTTTCGCCGCCACCGACCTGGCGGCGCGCTTCGTGACGCAACGGGACGGCGGGGACGGCGTTGCCGCCCGCGCCCGCGCCGTGGTCGCGGCAACTCCGCCAAAACACCTCCACGGTGGCCGTTAGGCGAACAAGCGAGGTCTGACCGCCTCGATTCGAGGGGATCGCTCGCCCCTCCACGCTCAGATCCGGGTGTCGAACGCGCCAAGCCAGGCCGATCCGGGCCGAATCCCGCCGGCGAGCCCGCCTAGTTGCCACACCGAAGCAGGTTTGGCGGAGTCGGTGGCGCGATCGGTGACCCATGGCCCCTTGCGGGCCTGGGTCGCCAACGGAGAGTGGCGGTATGTGTTCCCTGTCTTGAAGTCCAGCGAGGAGCGGAATGGGTGATCTGTTCGCGCCGTCATCGGTGTTCGTTGTGGTGTGGTTGCTGAACTTCCTGTTACTCGGCGTGGCGATCGTCGCGGTCCTCTGGGCGATCCAGCGCCTTCGGCGCGTGAGCGTGCTCGAGCATCGACTGGCCGAACTCGAGGCGAGGATCTGGCAGCTCGAGGCGGACGCCAAGCCTGGGTAGGGCCTATGTGTCGACCGCGCGCACCGGTGGGGGACGAAGGCCCCTCCGGCTCCGCTATACTCGGCCCATAGTATCCACTCTGCATACGCGTTATGCATCAGACGCATGAGGTGACCCTTGGCCACGCCCTCCTCTCGGCTCGCCGGCGACCGACCCGTCCCGCATATCGTCACCGAGCTGCCCGGCCCGAAGGCCCGCGCGCACGTGGCGTTCGACGAGGCCTGGACGTCGCCCAGCCTGCCGCGGGCGTACCCGATCGTGCCGGTTCGCGGGGAGGGGCTGACGGTCGAGGACATCGACGGCAACCTCTTCCTGGACTTCGCGGCCGGGATCGCGGTGACCTCGACCGGACATTGCCACCCGCAGGTGGTCGCTGCAATCAAGGCACAGGCCGCCGAGCTCATCCACTTCAGCGCGAGTGACTTCTTCCTGCCGATCTATCCGGAGGTCTGTCGCCAGCTGGCCCGTCTCGCCCCGATGTCCGGCCGTTCCCGGGTCTACCTCGGCAACTCGGGCACCGAGGTCGTCGAGACGTCCATCAAGCTCGCGCGGCACGCCACGAAGCGGCCGTACATCGTCGCGTTCCTCGGCGCCTTCCACGGGCGCACCTACGGATCGTTGAGCCTGACGGCATCGAAGGCGAAGTACCACGCGGGCTTCGGGCCGCTGCTGCCCGGGATCTTCCACGCGCCGTTCGGGAGGGTGGAGGACCTGCGCTGGTTCGACGAGGTCCTGTTCGACCGGCTCGCGCCGGCGAACGAGGTCGCGGCGATCATCGTCGAGCCGATCCAGGGCGAGGGCGGCTACGTCGTTCCCGAGGACGGGTTCCTCCAGGGCCTGCGACGGATCTGCGACGAGCACGGGATCCTGCTCATCGCCGACGAGATCCAGTCCGGCGCGGGTCGGACCGGCAGGATGTGGGCGGTCGAGCACTGGGGCGTCGAACCGGACATCCTGCTGACCGCGAAGGGCATCGCCTCGGGCATGCCGCTGAGCGCGATGATCGCCCGCGCCGAGCTGCTCGAGACCTGGGGGCCCGGCGCCCATGGCTCGACGTATGGCGGCAATCCGGTCGCCTGCGCGGCGGCGCTCGCGACGATCGAGCTGCTCGAGAACGGCCTCGTCGAGAACGCCCGCGTCCGGGGAGAACAGGCACAGGCCGGTCTGAGGCCGCTGGCCGACCGCTTCCCGACGCTCATCACCGACGTTCGCGGCAAGGGCCTGATGCTCGGCGTCGAGTTCGACACGGCCGACCACGCCGAGGAGGTCCAGTGGGCCTGCTTCGAGCTGGGTCTGCTCGTGCTCGAATGCGGCCACTCCAGCGTGCGGATGGCGCCCGCGCTCACCGTGACCGAGGCCGAGATGGCCACCGCGTTGCGGATCTTCGGTGAGGCCGTCGCCCGCGTGGCCGGCCACGCACCGGAGGTCCTGGCCGAGGTCGTCGACGCCGGGGCGCTCCACGAGGTCGAGGCGGCAGGCTAGGCGCTCGGACCGACGGTCGCGAGGGCACGTGTCCCCGATGGAGCCGGCTGTCATCATCGTGCGATGAGCACCTCGAAGGTCGTGTCGATGCACGACGCCATCGCCGATCTCGTGCGCGACGGGGACACCGTCGCCATCGAGGGTTTCACCCACCTCATCTCGTTCGCCGCGGGCCACGAGATCATCCGCCAGCGCAGGCGCGACCTCACGCTCGCGCGACTCACGCCCGACGTCATCTACGACCAGATGATCGCGGCCGGCTGCGCTCGCAAGCTCGTCTTCTCGTGGCTGGGCAACCCTGGCGTCGGCGGCCTCGGAGCGATCCGGCGCCGGATCGAGGGTGCGATCCCCGACGAGCCGCTCGAGGTGGAGGAGTACAGCCACTTCGGCATGGTGGCTCGCTACACGGCGGGCGCGATGAACCTGCCGTTCTTCCCGCTTCGGAGCTACTTCGAGACCGACCTGCCGGTGGCCAACCCGCTCATCCGGCCGATCGCGTCGCCGTACGGTGACGAAACCATCTACGCCGTCCCGCCGCTCCGCCCCGATGTGACGATCGTCCATGCCCAGCGCGCCACCGCCACGGGCGACACCCAGGTCTGGGGGCTGCTCGGGTGCCAGAAGGAGGCCGCGTTCGCGGCCGACCGCGTCATCGTGGTCGTCGAGGAGGTCGTCGACGACGCCGTCGTCCGGGCGGACCCGAACCGGACGATCATCCCGGGCCTCATCGTGGATGCCGTGGTCGTCGAGCCGTGGGGCGCGCACCCTTCCTATGTCCAGGGCGCCTATGACCGGGACAACCGGTTCTATCTCGATTGGGATCCGATCAGCCGGGACGAGGCGTCGATGCAGGCCTGGCTCCGCGACTGGGTCTACGACCTCGATGGCCGCGCGGCCTACATCGAGAAGCTCGGGGCGGAGCGGATCGCGTCGCTGCGGCCGGGTTCCGCCCCGTCGGGCAGCGTCGACTACGGGGACTACCGGTGAGCGAGGCCCCCTTCACCAAGTCCGAGATGATGATCGTCGCGGCCGCACGCGAGCTGGCGAGCCAGCGCGTCTGCTTCGTCGGCGTCGGCCTGCCGAACATCGCGGTCAACCTCGCCAAGCGGACCGTGGCGCCCGATCTCGAGCTCGTCTACGAAGCGGGGGTCTTCGGGGCACGCCCGGCGCGCCTGCCGCTGTCCATCGGCGACCCGACGATCGTGACCGGCGCCACCGCGGTCGTGAGCATGCTCGAGCTGTTCGGCTACTACCTCCAGCGCGGGCTCATCGACGTCGGCTTCCTCGGCGCGGCCCAGATCGACCGGTTCGGCAACATCAACACGACGGTCATCGGCCCGTACGACCATCCGACGACCCGGCTGCCCGGTTCCGGCGGGGCCTGCGAGATCGCCATCAACGCCCGGCAGGTGTTCGTCATCATGCGCCAGTCGAAGCGCAGCTTCGTCGATCGGATCGACTTCCGGACGTCGCCCGGCAACCTCGGCGGGGCCGAGCAGGCGGAACGGATCCGCCGCGAGGGTGGCTGGCTGGGCCGCGGACCGACGGTCGTCGTCACCGACCTCGGCATCTACCACTTCGGCGATGACGGCGAGATGCGGCTCGATTCGCTGCACCCGGGCGCCACGGTCGAGGGCGTTCGCGAGACCATCGGCTGGGACGTCGCGGTCGCAGCCGACCTCGCCGGGACGCCGGCCCCCACGGCTGCGGAGCTGGCACTCATCCGCGACGAGCTGGATCCCGAGGGCGTCTACACGAAGTAGCCGACCGCTCCGCACCCAACCACCCCGTACCTCCGGGCACCGGGACCCTGACCACCGGGCGCTGGAGGGCCACACCCTCCCGGGGCACGATTCTGGGCACCATGGACCGCGCCACCGCTCGCCTTCTCCCCGACGAGACCGGCGCGCCCGGACTGCTTCCGGACGCCCTGACCATCCGCTATCTCGACGGCTCGACCACCGCGACGCCGCTGGCCGCGGCACTCGTCCGCGAGCGCCGCGCCGACCTGCGCGTCCTCGACCGCTGGGCGATCCCGACCGCCCGCCTGCTGGCCGCCCTATCGACGGCGCTCGACCTGACCGAGGGGCAGCTCCCGGGTCACGCTCTGCGGACGTGCTTCCTCGCGATGCACCTCGCCGACGACCTCCGCCTCGGCACGGCCGACCGTGGCGCTCTCTTCTATGCCGCGTTCCTCAAGGACGCCGGCTGCTCATCGAACGCCGCGGCCACCACCCGGATCTTCGGTGCGGACGACATCGAGACCAAGCGACGCCAGTCGACCATCGAGCGCTCGATGCTCTCGTACGCCGCCTTCACACTCCGCACCATCCCCGAGTCCGAGCCGCTCACCCGCCGCGTGCGCCGCCTGATCGAGCTGGGCGTCCACGGCCGGCGTGAGCACCGCGCGATCGAGCAGCTGCGCTGCGAGCGCGGTGCGGCGATCGCCCGCAAGGCGGGCTTCGGCGAGGATGTCGCGGGCGCCATCCTCGACCTGCACGAGCACTGGGACGGCGGCGGCGACCCGCGCGGCCTGCGGGGCGCGGAGATCCATCCCCTGGCCCGGATCCTCGCCGCGTGCCAGGGACTCGACGTCTTCCTGAGCACCCAGGGTCGCGAACGAGCCCGGTCGGTCCTGACCGAGCGCGTGGGAACCTGGTACGACCCGGACATCGCCGACGCGCTCCTCGAGGCGTGCGCCGGAGGCCGGCTCGATGAGCTCGCTGCCCCGGACCTGGTCGGTCGGACGATGGCGCTCGAACCCGGCGCGCACCTCCGGACCTCCGATGACGACGACATCGACCGGATCTCCGCGGCCTTCGCCGATATCGTCGACGCGAAGAGTCCGTTCACCGGGACGCACTCCTCGCGGGTCGCCGATGTGGCCGAAGGCCTGGCGGCGCGCATGGGCCTGCCCGCGGCGGAGGTGGTCAGTGTCCGTCGGGCGGGCCTGCTCCATGACCTTGGCAAGCTCGGCGTCCCAAACACCGTCCTGGACAAGCCGGGTCGCCTCGACGCAGCCGAGATGGAGATCGTCCGACGCCATCCCGAGATGACGCTTCGGATCCTGGACCCGATCCCGACCTTCGAGGACGTCGCGCAGCTCGCGGCCTGCCACCACGAACGACTCGACGGGACCGGCTACTTCCGCGGCCTGACCGCCCCGGAGCTCGCGCTCGGTGCGCGGATCGTGGCGGTGGCGGACGTCTTCGAGGCGCTGACCGCCGACCGCCCCTACCGGGTGGCGATGTCGGTGGAGGCCGCACTCGCGATCATGCGCGAGTCGGCGGGTGAGCACCTGGCGTCCGACGTCATCGAGGCCCTGGCCGACACCCTCGCCTGACCGCCCGATCCCTGGCCCTGGATCAGCCCTTCGCGAAGACCGCGACGAATTCGAGGGCGCCCTGGTCGGCGATCGAGACGATGAAGCCGCCGATGTTCGGGGCCGTGATGTCGTAGTCGGCGAGCGGGAAGCTGATCGACCCGAGCACCTGGACCGTGCCGTCCGCCAGCTTGGCCTGCGCCGGGATCTCGACCGACTTGGTCACGCCGTGGAGGGTCAGGTCGCCGACGAGCGTGACGTCGGTCGCGGTGCCCGCCAGGGCCGCAGCCGGCACCTCGACCGGCTTGGTCAGGGTGAATGACGCCGTCTGGAACGTGTCTGTCTGGAGGCCCTCGTTCCGCAGCCGGTTGTCGCGCATGCTCTTGTCCGAGGTGATCGTCGTGGTGTTCACCTCGATCGTGCCGGCGGTCAGGGTCGTGGTCCCGCCATCGACCGCGAGCGAGATCGAACCCGTCACGTCCTTGGTCCGGCCGACCGCGTCGCTCTCCGCGTCGAGGTTCGCGAGGCGTTCGCGCACGCGGTAGCCCGCCTCGGTGCCGGTCGTGACGGTCCAGGTCCCGGCGACGCTGCCATCGGACGTGGCCGCGGTCGCGGCCGCCGGGTCCGCGCTCGTCCCGGCGGTGGCCGCCGAGCTGGCGCTTGCGCTGCTGGATGCACCGGGCGCCGCCGACGAGGAGGGAAAGGCCAGCGGCGCCGCGCTGTCACCGCTCAGGATCTGGTCGTAGGCGACGTACGCACCGACACCGCCCGCGAGGAGCAGGATGACGAGGGCGGCGATGATCCGGGGTCGGGTCATGGGGTGTCTCCGAGGGGCAGGACCGTCGAATCCCGCCACGCGCAGGGTGCCATGACATCGTGAGAGCCGCCTGAGACCACCGTGAGCGGTGGTGGCCGGTCATCGCTCACCCGCCTCCCCGCGATCAGTTCGGGACGATCGCCACGAGCCGGTCGAACCCGTCGCTCGGGACGCGACCGAGGATCTCGCCGGACCGGGCGTCGAGCCTGACGATCCTGCCGCCCGCGGACAGGAGCGCATAGATCGTCGCGCCGTCGGGCGTCACGGCCATGGCATCGACGGCGGCGCCCTCGACGAAGCGCCCGGTGACGTGCAGGTCGCTCGAGTCGATCCTGACGATGCCACCGGCGCCGGCGGCATAGATCGATCCGCCGTCGGGCGCGGTCACGACCCGCCGGCCGACCGGACCGCTCGGCTGGTGCCCGAACTTGGCGAGCGTGGTCCCGCGCGCGGCGGAAGGATCGAACGTGACCGACCGGCGGACGACGAACTCGGTCGGATCGACGTCGACCGCGAGACCCAGCGTCGCGTTGATGGCCAGGATGTCGTGCCCGTCCGGTGCGGCCGTCAGGCCCCAGTCGAGCGCCGCGTTCGCGTCGTCGGCACCGGTCGCCGGCAGGTCGAGGCAGACCGCCCACGCGTTGGTGCTGTCGAGGGCGTGGATGAATGGATGCTCGGTGCCCCGATACAGGGTGAACACCATGCCGTCGGGGCGTCGCGACTGGGAGACGGGCCAGCCGGCCATCGCCTCGCCGATGTTCAGCTTGTCGACGATGACATCGGGTCGCAGGAAGCCCGTCGCCGTCTCGACGACTCGGACCTGGTAGTGGCCGGCCGGTGGACCGGGCAGGTGTTCGACGACGTAGAGCAGCGCGCCGTCCGGCGAGATTGCGTCGAACTCGAAGGCCCCGGGCAGCTCGATGATGCGCGGGTCTTGATCGAGCGTCCGCGACAGCACGGCGAACAGGCTTGAGCCCGGGGAGGCCGCGGCCGTGTCACGGGCCTCGACCAGCACGATCGTCGAGCCGTCCGCGGAAAGGCCGGCCGGGACCGGATCGAGGCCGACCGTCGGCAGGCGCCAGAATCCCTCGACCTCTCGCCCGTGTCCGTCGAAGCCACGATCCGCCCGCAGGTCCTCCACCGTGGTGCCGGTCTGACCCAGGGTGGCGGTGATGACCTGGGCCCAGCCGTCGTCCGGTGCGCCGATCGGCAGCGACAGCATCTCCTCCTCGGTGCTCGCGAGGATCACGTGCAGGCGATCGTCGCCGGGACGCCCGACCACGAGCCATGCGTCGGACGCTCCGACCAGCTCCGGCACGGGCGAGCCGGCGGATGGCGCCGACGAGGCGGCTGGTGAGGCGGTCGGCGCGGGGACGCTCGACGTCGCGCTGCTGCATGCCGCGATCATCGAGACGAGGGTGAGGCCGAGGAGTGGGCGGCCCGGGCGGTTGGTCGTCGGCATCTCGTCTCCAGTCCAGGTGACGCACGCCAATCGAATCGAGCGCGCACTCCTCCTACACCGGGCGGGGAGCCGAGGTTCCCGCCGCGAGCCGCGCTCGACCCTCAGCCCAGGGAGCCTGCGAGGCGGATCGCCGCGTCACGCCCGAGCGCTGACTCCAGGCGGAACGTGATGCCGCCGTCCCACCAGAGCAGGGCATCGCCGACCCAGCGTCGATCCTCGGTGATGACCCCATCCGGTCCCCTCCAGAACAGGAAGTGCGGATCGCCGCTCAGCCAGTAGCCCGGGCCGGCGCCGACGCGCACGAGCTCGACCTTGGTGTCGCCCCCGACCACCTTCGTGAAGAAGCCCTCGTCGACGTTGCCGCGGAACTGCGTGAGGACGAGTCCGACGCCCGGCTCGACCGTCGCCGGCAAGGACGCCGTCGCGGCCCAGACCAGCGACACCGCCCCACCCTTGCCGGCATCGACGTAGGCCGCGTCCGGGGCCCCGATCGAGGCGTCCGTGGGCCACGTGACGTGGAACCCGGCTCGACCGTCGAGGTCGGTCAGCGCGACGCGGTCGCCGAGCGCCATCGCCGCTCCGGGCGGCCCGGGCGCCGGCGAGCGGCTCGGCTCCAGGCTCGGCGGCGGATTCACCGGCGGGCTGGCCGCCGCTCCGCCGAAGATGAGTCGTAGGCCCGGCAGCCCGAAGCCGACCGCCCCGACGATCGCGGCGAGGACCAGGAGTGCCACCAGCGCGAGGACGAGTGCACGCCGTGCCGGGCGCCACGTCCATCGCGATCTCGGCGGGGACCCGGTCGAACCGACGGGCCCCCCGGACGCCGTCGCGGCCTCGATCCGGGTGCGGACGGTCGCGGCGAGATCGAGCCCATCGGGGTCGCGGGCGGCGGACGGCCAGTCTATGGCGGGCGACAGACCGCGGAGGGCGAACCCGAGCTCGTCATCGGGGACCTGGGAGAGGCGCAGGTCGGTCACCGCTCACCCCCATCGAGCTCGGCGAGGGCCACCCGGAGCCGGCCCAGGGCACGCGATGTCCTCGACTTCACGGTGCCGGCCCTCAGGCCCAGCGATTCCGCCGTCTCGGCCTCGGACAGCTCCAGCAGGAACCGGGCGCCGATCACCTCGCGGTCCTCGTCCCGGAGCCGCCCGAGTGCCCGAAGGAGGGTGTCGCGGCGCTCCCCGGCGAGGACCTCGGCCTCGGGTGAGGCCGCGGAGGCGTCACCGGCCTCGATCGCGCCGGCTCGCACCGCGAGGTTCGCCCGGCGATCGGCCGAGCGCCGGCGGTTCCTGCTCTCGTTCGCGACGATGCGCAGCAGCCACGGCCGGAAGGGTGCCCCGTCGCGAAAGCGCGGCAACGCGGCATAGGCCTTGATGAAGGCGTCCTGGGCGGCATCGGCGGCATCGGCCTCCGGGGCGACGAGATGGGCAGTGCGGAGCGCGACGTCCTGGTATCGGCGCACGAGGGACTCGTACGCCGCCACGTCGCCGGTGCGGGAGCGGCTGATGAGCTCAGCGTCGTCCAGTGTCGGTGGCCTCCGCGGTCAACCGTACCTTCTACACCGCGGCGGACCGATGGGTTCCCGGGCCGCGGTCGGCTACCATCGACGGGTGACCGCCGGCCGCGTCTTCCGCCGCTCCACCGTGCCGGACCCGCCGGTCGCCCACGAGGCCCACGGCGCCACGATCCGCGATACCGCCGGGCGCGAGTACCTCGATGCCGCCGGCGGCGCCATCGTCGTCAACGTGGGTCACGGGCGGGCGTCCATCGCCGGGGTCATGGCCGAGCAGGCCGTCCGCCTGTCCTACGCTCATGGCAGTGCCTTCACGACCGAGCCCCTCGAGGCCTATGCCGAGGAGATCGGTCGCCACCTGCCCGTCCACGGTCCGGCCATCTATCCGGTGTCGGGCGGCTCCGAGGCGATCGAGACGGCCCTTAAGCTGGCCCGCGCCTACCACCTCGCGAACGGTGAGCCGGCGCGCGAGATCGTCATCAGCCGGTGGGGGAGCTATCACGGCAACACCCTTGGCGCTCTGGACCTGTCGGGTCGGCCCGCGCTGCGCCGACCGTACGAGCCGTGGCTGGGTCGCTTCCGGCACGTCTCGGCCGCCTATCCGTACGGAGCCGACCGCCCCGGCGGGCACGCCCTCGCCGACGGCGTCGCCCTCGCGGCCGAGCTGGACGAGGCCATCGTGGCGGCCGGGCCGGGGACGGTCGCGGCCTTCGTGGCCGAACCGATCGTGGGTGCCACGCTCGCCGCCGCCGTCCCGCCCGAGGACTACTGGCCGAGGATCGCGGAGGTCTGCGCGCGTCACGGCGTCCTGCTCATCGCCGACGAGGTCATGACCGGATTCGGTCGGACCGGCCGGTGGTTCGCCTCCGACCACTGGGGGCTCCAGCCGGACATGCTCGTCGCCGCCAAGGGAGCGACGTCGGGCTACTGGCCGTTCGGGTTCGTCGCCGCATCGGACGAGATCCACGCGGCGGTCACGGGCGCAGGGGCCTTCGTCCACGGGTTCACGTACTCGCACCAGCCGGTCGCGGCGGCCGTCGCTCGCGAGGTCCTGCGGATCCTCGAGACGGAGGACCTGGTCGCCGCGAGTGCCACGAAGGGTGAGCTGCTGCGCGAGCTCGTGACGACCGCGCTCGACGGTCATCCGGCAGTCGGCGATATCCGTGGCCGCGGCCTGATGGTGGGCGTGGAGTTGGTCGCCGATCTGGCGACTCGTGTCCCGTTCCCGCGCGCGGCCAGGGTCACCGAGGCGGTCGTGCGGGGCGCTCGCGAGCGCGGCGTCCTCGTCTACTCGAGCACGGGCCACGCCGACGGGACGAACGGCGACACGATCCTGCTTGGTCCGCCGTTCATCGTCACCGACGACGAGCTGCGGCGGATCGCGACGGTCCTGGCCGACGCGGTCGAGGCCGCGGCGACCGCGGCGCTCGCCTCCGCCGGCGGCGGGACCGCCGTCACGCGCTGAGGTTGACTCACGCGGCCTCGGCCGGCGCGGTCGCCCGGACCCGACGCACGCCCTAGAACGTCCGTCGGGACGGCCCGCGCGTCAGCAGGACGACGCCGAGGACGATGAGCGCCACCGGCACGATGAGACCACCCGCGGCCGCGCTCGTCATGTTCACGCCACCGAGGATGGCGAGCAGGCCGCCGAACCAGAGCTGCCAGCCCCAGCCGCCGCCAGTGGCGAACCGGACGAGCGCGATGAACAGGAACGCGACGCCGAAGCAGAAGGTTCCGAGGCCGTCGAGATCGACGCCGGCCGCGTTGAGCACGCCCGGCGCGGCAAGGGCGGTGATGATGGCGCCCGCATAGAGCGACGCGGTCCCGCGGTCGATGGCCCACTTGATGAGGAACGCGAGGCCGACGGCGAGGACGACCAGCGATCCGGCCGATCGCGCCTCGGGGTACAGCTGCTGGAGCAGCAGCAGGCCGCCGAACACGAGCAGGAAGATCCCGACCCAGGGGAGACCGGGCCGACGGGCGTCGTCGGGCCCCCATTCCCAGTGGTAGACGTGCGCGCCCGACCGCCGGCCGCCGCTGTCGGGGCCGAGATTCGTGACGGGGTCAGACTCCTTGTCCATCGCGGCCGGCTCCTCGTGCCCCTCTGCCTGGTTGTCTACGATGATACGTGGAGGATCGATGACGGACGGGGTTTGGCGCCTGCTCCCCGGGCTCCGGGTCGTGCAGACGTACCGGCGGGCATGGCTCGGGAGCGACATCGTCGCGGGGCTGGTGCTCACGGCCGTCCTCGTCCCGGTCGGGATGGGGTACGCGGAAGCGGCCGGGCTGCCGGCCATCGCGGGCCTGTACGCCACGATCCTCCCGCTCCTTGTCTACGCGCTGTTCGGTCCGAGCCAGGTCCTCGTGCTGGGCCCGGATTCGTCGCTCGCCCCGATCATCGCGGCGACGGTCGCCCCCCTCGCGCTGGGCGATCCGGCACGCGCGGGCGACCTGGCGGCCGGCCTCGCGCTCGTCGCGGGGACGTTCTGCATCGCGTTCGGCGTGCTCCGGCTCGGCATCCTCACCGAGCTGCTCTCCAAGCCGATCCGGATCGGCTCGCTCAACGGGATCGCCCTCACGATCTTCGTCGGGCAGATGCCCAAGCTCTTCGGGTTCTCGGTCGACGCGGCTGGCGTGCCCGGCGCCGCCCGCGCCTTCCTCGAGGGCGTGACCGGGGGTCAGACGAACCCGAACGCGCTCGCGCTCGGGTTCGGGTCGATCGCCGTCGTCGGCATCTGCCGACGATGGCAGCCCCGCATCCCCGGGATCCTCATCGCGGCGGTCGGGGCGACCATCCTGACCGCGGCGCTCGGTCTGGCGGCGAGCGCTGGCGTGCCGGTCGTCGGGCCGTTGCCCCCGGGGCTGCCCGGGTTTGCGTTGCCGCAGGTGTCACTCGCAGAGGTCCAGGCCATGCTGGCGGGTGGCCTGGCGATCGCGGTGATCTCGATGGCCGACACGAGTGTCCTCTCGCGGACGTTCGCGCCACGGGGCGGGCCACGGATCGACCAGAACCAGGAGCTGCTGGCGCTCGGGGCCGCGAGCATCGGGGCCGGCTTGTTCCGTGGCTTCGCGGTCAGCGCCAGCGCGTCGCGAACCCCGGTCGCCCTGCACGCGGGCGCGAGGACCCAGCTCGCGGCGGTCATCGGCGCCGCCGCGATCGGCGGCCTGCTCATCGTCGCGCCGTCGCTGACCGCGAACCTGCCGGAGGCCGCGCTCGCGGCCGTCGTCATGACCGCGTGCCTCGCGCTCGTCGACGTACGCGGCCTCGTCAGCCTGTGGCGTCTCCGACCGTCGGAGTTCCTCCTCTCGGTCGTCTGCTTCGTGGGGGTCGCCCTGGCCGGCGTGGTGACCGGCATCTTCCTTGCCGTCGGCCTCGCCCTGGGGCAGTTCTTCTGGCGGGCGTGGCGGCCGCACTCGGCGGTCCTCGGTCGGGTCGACGGCGTGAAGGGCTACCACGACATCACCCGCTACCCGCAGGCCCGACAGGTCGATGGGCTCGTCCTCTTCCGGTGGGACGCGCCCCTCTTCTTCGCGAACGCCGAGATGTTCCGGCGAGAGGTCGAGGCCGCGATCGCCGCCGCGGCGACGCCGACCCGCTGGCTGGTCGTGGTCGCGGAGCCCGTGACCGACATCGACATGACCGCCGCGGACATGCTCGCGGATCTCATCGCCTCGCTCGAGGCGAACCATCGGGTCCTTCAATTCGCGGAACTCAAGGACCCGGTCAAGGACCGGCTCAAGCGATACGGCCTGTTCGAGAAGCTGGGGGCCGACGCATTCTTCCCGACGGTCGGGACCGCCGTCGAGGGCTACGTGGCGGCTACCGGGGTCCCCTGGGTGGACTGGGAGGACCGTTCGTCCGGGGTGTCGCCGAGGCGCTAGGACCCGGCTGGCTCACCGGCCCGCGTCGCCGTGGGTCCGCTGACCGCCGCCTCCTCGTCCTCGACATGGCTGAAGCCCAGGCGATCGGCGAAGCGGCCGAGTGGCCCCGGCGCCCACCAGTTCCAGGTCCCGATCAGGCGCATCGTGGCGGGCACCAGCAGGACACGGATGATCGTGGCGTCCACCAGGACCGCGATCGCCATCCCCACCCCGATGGTCTTGATCGTGATGACGTCCGCCAGGGCGAATGCCGCGAACACGGTCACCATGATCAGGGCGGCCCCGGTGATGACCCCGGCCGTGCGAGCCAGACCCTCGGCCACGGAGGCCGTGTTGTCGCCGGTCCGCCGGTAGGCCTCCTGGATCCGCGAGAGCAGCAGCACCTCGTAATCCATCGAGAGGCCGAAGATCACGCTGAACATGATGATCGGGTTGCCCGCGATGGTGTAGCCGAGCGGCTGGAAATGGAGGACGTCGGTGAAGTGCCCGTCCTGGAAGATCCAGACGAGGGCCCCGAAGCTCGCACTGATGGAGAGCAGGGTCATGATGACCGCCTTGAGCGGCAGGACGACCGAGCCGAAGAGCAGGTACAGGATGAGGCCGCTCGCGAACAGCGTGAGCCCGATGGCGAACGGGGCGCGCCCGGCCTGCGAGACCAGGAAGTCGTAGCCGGTGGCGGCCGACCCGCCGACCTGGGTGGTGATGCCGCCGCCCGGGTCGTTCGAGCGGATCGCCGGGATCATCGACGTGGCCTCCGGCACCGACGGCGACAGCGGGCTGATGGCGTCGAGCTGGACCGTGGAGCCGCGGACGTACTGCGCGAGCAGGGCGTCCAGCCCGGCGGGCCGTTGGCCGGCGGGCAGCGCGTAGAGCGCGGCGACCTGGTCCGGCGGCAGGGGCTCGCCGGTCTTCGGGTCGGGGATCGTGTACGGCCCTTCCACGCGATCGATCCCGTCGAGCTTCTCGATCGTCGCGGTGTAGGCGGTCAAGGCCGTGATCGTCGCCGGGTCGGTCGGGGAGCCGGGCACATCAGCGAGGATGATGATCGGCGTCGTCTCGCCGGCGGGGAATTCCTCCCGGAGGGCCACGTAGGCGTCCCGGCTCTCGACCCCTGCCGGGTAGATGTCGGCGCCGGGCACGCCCTGCTCCAGGTGCAGGAATGGCGACCCGGCGACGAACAGCACGACGAGCGTCGGTGCGATGACCGCGATCGGGTGGCGCATGACCCCGCGGGCCACCCGCTCCCAGCGCGACGCCTGGTGGGCCACGGGTGTGCCCGCCACAGGCTTGATGCGCCCGCGCAGGCCCGCCACGCTGAGGGCGTTGACGCGATGGCCCAGCATGCCGAGGACGGCGGGCAGGAACGTGAGCGCATACAGGACGGAGCACAGGACGACCAGGGCGCCGGCGATCCCGATCGAGCGGATGGCTGCCGCCTCGAACAGGAGCAGTCCGGAGAGCCCGATCGCGACCGCGACCCCGCTGAACGCGACCGCCTTGCCTGACGTGGCGATGGCACGCTCCACCGCCTCGCCGACGGTCCGGCCCCGCCGAAGCTCCTCGCGGTAGCGGCTCACGATGAAGAGCGAATAGTCGATCGCCAGGGCAAGCCCGAGCATCGTGGCGATGTTGAGGACGAAGATGCTCATCTCGACCTGCTGGGCCACGATCCAGACGAGGGCGAGGCTGCTGGGGATCGCGAGCCCTGCCACGAGCAGGGGCATCCCGGCGGCGACGACCGACGCGAAGACCGCCAGCAGCACGAGTGCGGCGATCGGGAGCGACACGGTCTCGGCTTTCTGCAGGTCCTTCTCGGATTGCCTCGCCGAGTCCCGGGTGATGGGTCCGTACCCGGTCAGCTGGGCGTGATAGCCGGCCGGAGGCGCGATGTCCGCGCGCAGGTCGTCGACCGCTGCGACCGACGCCTCGTTGGTCATGTCGAGCTCGATGACGACGTAGGCCGCGTCGCCGCGCGTGCTGATGAACCGACGATCGCCGGTCTCCTTGTAGCCGACGATCCCGGTCACGCGCGGGTCGTTGGCGAGGCCCGCGACCGATGTCGCGATCGCTGCCTGGAACTCCGTGGAGGTCGCGTCCGCATCGACCGCATCCGAGCGGAACAGCGCGATGGCCGAGCTCTTGCCGGCCCCGAACTCCGTGTCCAGGCGGGCGGCGACCCCGGCCGATTCGGAGTTCGCATCAAGCCACCCGCCCGAGCTCAGCGAATCGGACGCCCTGACCGCCAGGACCGTTGACGCCAGGGCGAGGAGGAGGGCCAGGATCGCGACCGGCCGGCGGAACCGGTAGACGAACGCGCCCCAGCGGCTGAACATGACGAGGCACCCCACGGACGGATCGGTTGGCCGAGTCGACCATAGAGAACGGTCATTCGCTTTGTCAAGGCACGACCAAACGTGTCGAAGGACGGACACACGAAGAGGCCGCGGGTTTCCCCGCGGCCTCTTCGATTCGACGGCCCGGAGGGCCCTATCGGGTCAGTGGAAGTAGCCGGTGATGTCGACGATGAACTCGGACTTGCCCGACGAGGCCTTGAAGACCGCGCTCGCCTTGCCGTCAGCGTTGTTGATCGGCGCGGCAAGCCCGTTGGCCCGGGTGTCACCCTTCGGGAAGTTGATCGTCGAGGTCGTCGGGTTCGCGACCGGGGTCGGGGTCACCGACACGTAGCCGGCCGCGGTCTGTCCGGTGATGGTCACGTTGCCCGTGAAGGCATCGGCATCGGTGTCGACGCCGCCGGCTCCGCGGACCGTGAACGACTTGGGCGCTCCGTGCTGGAGCGGATTGACGATGCCCTTGTCGAACCGGGTATCGACGGTCCGGGTCGGGGTGAGCGGCACGAACGCGAGGCCCGAGGCATCGTTGCGGAAGTAGCCGGTCACGTCGAGGATCGCGTGTGCCCGGCCGGAGCCCTTGTAGACCACGAAGAGGTTGCCGCCCGCGCCGAGCTTGACGGTCACGTTGTTGGCGCGGGTGTCACCCACCGGGAAGTTGAGGGACGAGGTGGTCGGATTCGCGACCGACGTCGGGGTCAGGCTGAGGTAGCCGCCCTTGGTCTGTCCGGTGACGGTCAGGTTGCCGGTGATGGCCACCGCGTCCGCCGGGATCGTCGTGGCGCCGACCATGCGGCCGCCGACCTGGAAGCCGTACGGCACGTTCGGATTGAGGAGGTGGGCCCCACCTGGGACGTTGGATCGCGTGTCGAGGTAGCGGGCCGGCGTGACCGGGAAGTACTCGTTGGCGGTCGAACCCGGCACGAAGTAGCCGGTGACGTCCAGGATGATCTGGATCTTCTTGCCCGCCGTTGCGCGATAGACCGCCTCGAGCTTGCCGGCGCCGTTGAGCGAGACGAAGACGCCGTTGGCGCGAACGTCCTTGGTCGGGAAGTTGATGGTCGAGGTGGTCGGCGCGACTCCGGTCGATGGGCCAAGCGTGACGTAGCCGCCGGCCTGCTGGCCGGTGACGGTCAGGTTGCCCGTGATCGCGACCGCGTTGGCCGGGATCCCGAAGCGGCTGGTGATCTGGAACGACTGCGGGACGCCGTGCGTGAAGACCGTGACGCCGACGGGATTGCCGAAGCGCGAGTCGAGCACTCGGACCGGGTCGATCGCGGTGAACGTGGTGTCCACCGAGCTGAGCTCGATCGTGTCGCTCGAGACGGCTGACCAGTTGCCGAGGCCATCCTGCCACTGGACGTAGACGGTCTTGGTGCCATCACCGGGGGTGAGGTTCCATGACTGTGGTGTCGCGTAGGGGAACGTGGTGCCACCGGTCAGGACGCCGCCCGCGAGCGTTGCAGTGTTCGAGAGGCGCACGCTGGACACGTTGCTCGGGTCGGTCGCGGGGACCGCGACGCTGACATTGCCGAGTGGCGTGCTGGCGTCACCGCCGTTGATCTGGACCGTGCCCGTCGGTCCGCTGGTGTCGAGCAGGGTGGTGTCGCTCACGGGCGCGGACCAGTTGGCCCCGCCGAGATGCGTGTCCAGGAACTGGATGCAGACCCGCTTGGTGCCCTCGCCCGCGGAGAGGGTCCACGCCTTGGTCGTCGCGTACGGTTCGGTCACTCCACCGGTCAGCAGGGCCGGCGAACCCGTCGTCGGGCAGTTGATGCCGTCCGGCGAGTTGATGATCCGCATCGAGCCCACGCCACTCGGGTCGGTCGCCGAGATCGTGAGCGTCGCGGCGGTGACCTTGGTCGTATCGGGCGTCGGATTGCCGTTGATCACGACCGACCCGACGGGGCCGGTCACGTCGGCGGTGTCGCTGAGCGGAAGGTAGTTGTGCAGGTAGAAGAGCGACGTCCGGTCGGCGGCCTCCACCAGCAGGCCGCTGGCCTGGGTGGTGAGCTGCTTGCTGCCGGTCGCGTCCTCGACGTCGTTGTCCGAGCTGCTGGCGATGAAGAGCGTGCCCTTGCCAGCGGTCGTGTAGGTCAGGGCGCTACCGCCGGTGAGCGGGGCCACCTTGTAATAGACGGAACCGTTCACGGCATCGACGTCGTTCATGATGACGAACGCCGCGCCGACACCACCGTTGAAGGTGGGATCGATGGCGACCTGCGGCCGCGTGTCGGTCGAAGCGCTGTCGGACACGTTGTGCGCGGTCCACGTGCCGCCGGCGGATCGGTCGAAGAGGCGGATCTGCTGGGACCCGCTGGTCTTCACGACGAGGTAGACCTTGGTCCCGTCCGTCTTGATGTTGGCCTGGTTGTCGACGGAGCTCGCCCCGGAGACGACGGTCTCGGCGCTGCCCCACGTGGCCGGATCGGCCGAGTCGGTGTGGACGACGAACTTGCCCGCGTCGGCGCCCGTGGCGTGCTTGTCGGTGTAGTAGAGGCCGACCTTGTTGCCGCCGAAGGCGACGATCGCCGAGATGTTGTCCTGACCGGCTTCGCCGGCGTTGATGACGACCGGGGCGGCCGTCCAGGTCGCTTCATCGGTGAAGGTGGCGGGGTTGCCGTCGGACGCCGAATAGGCGACCTGCGTGGTGGCCGTGTCCGTCTTGTCCGTCGTGGACATGCGCGTCCAGGCGACGTAGATGCGGCCGAGACTGTCGCGAGCGACGGTCGTGGTCGCGGCGCCACCCGCAGAGACGGCGGGCGCCCCGGCATAGTCACCGCCGATGATGTCGTGGTGGAAGTCCTCGGTGAACTTGCCCGCCAGGCCCGCGGTCGGGTGGAAGCTGAAGCGGTAGATGCGGATGGCGTCGTTGCAGGGGGCTTTCGCTGGGTTCGACGTGCACGATGCCTTGGTCGAGGCGACGTAAAGCTTGCCGTGGACGCTGTCGAAGAGGTAGTCGGCATGCGTCCGGTCACGCGGATCCACGATGACCGTCGTGTCGGTCCAGACATGGGTCGCCGTGCTCAGCCGCCAGATGTTGTAGTGCGAATGCGCGGCGTTGCTGCCGGACTTGAACAGTCCGCCGTACCACTCGCCGCCCGCGAACCACAGCTTGGACTGCGGCGATTCGCCGGTGGCACGGGAGGCCAGCCCGCCGTTGTAGGCGAAGTCACGGTAGCCGGCCGTGACGGCGACCGCCTGGACGATGCCCGCTGCGAGCAGGACCACCAGCATGGCGCCGGTGAAGGCAAGGCCGAGGGTCGATCTGCGGGGGAGCCCCGCTGGGCTGCCGCGATGAGGAACGCGTGACATGGTCACTCCCGATGATCGGACCGGGGGGTCCGGTTCCGCGATGACGACTCGGGCCGATGGGGCAGGCGTGAGGGCCACACGCGTTCGAGGGGCCCCCCTTGCGGTCTTTCGGATCGGAGCGAGTTCGATGGGAGCGGTGCGTTCGCGACCCGAGACCTTCGCCGATGCCGGCCCACCTGGGCGGCCCGGTCGCCGCGCTTCCCAAGCGCAGCGGCTGGATTGAGATAGGGGTGAAGGGTACCCCCGTCGGGGGATACGGGTCTAGGACCGCGCACCGCACCGCACTGCACCGGACCGTCGAGCTTCACGCAGCTTCTGGTGACCGGCGACACCAGCGGCCTGCGTGAACGTCGGGGGCGCGGGCTTGCCGCGGCCATCGTGCAATCGATATGGTTCGGGGAACGGTCATTCTCGTTGGTGAGGGTCCCATGCCCCGCGTCAGCGCCGCGCACGAACGCCAGGTCCGCGACCGGATCGTGACCGCCGCCGCCCGGGTCTTCAGCGACAAGGGCTATCACGGCTCGACGGTCGCGGACGTCGTGCGCGAGAGCGGCCTGTCCGTCGGGGCGATCTACACGTACTTCCCCAGCAAGGAGGCCCTGTTCCTGCAGAGCTGCGACCTGCTCGCAGGACGCGGTCTCGAGGCGCTGGCGACGCGGCTTGCACCGATGACGTCCACGCCGGAGCGGCTGGTCGCGGCCATCGCCTACTACGTCGAGACGATCGACGACTTCGACGGCGACCCGGGCCAGGTGAGCCTCGTCCGGGCATGGGCCGAGGCCGACGGCGAGCCGGGCGTGCGGGACATGCTCTCCCGCCGCCGCGAGCGCCTCGTCGAGGCGGGGCGGACCCTGCTGCTCGAGGGTATCGCCGCCGGCGACCTCCCGCCGTGGCTGGACGTGGACGGGTTCGCCCGTGGCTTCACCGCGCTGATGGACGGCCTCCTGCTCCAGCGTATCGAGGCTGGCCCAGCCTATCGTCCCGCGGATTCACTCAGGCGCGGTCGGGCCGTCCTGGACGTGCTGCTCGCGGCCGCGACCGGGGAGCGGCCGGACGTCCCGGAGGCGTAGCATCGCGGGCGATGCCCCATGTCCAGACCGTTCTCGGCCCCATCGATCCGGCATCGCTCGGCTGGACCCTGCCGCACGAGCACACGCAGATCGCCCTGTGGCAGATCGCCGACCGCTGGGACTACTGGCAGCTGACGCGTGACGAGCCGGTCATCCTCGACGAGCTCCGCCAGTTCCATGACGCGGGTGGGACCGCGCTCGTCGATCTGACGCTGCCTGGCGTGGGACGCGACCCGGCCTGGCTCGCCGGCCTCGCCCGAGCCTCCGGCCTGCATCTCGTCATGGGGTGTGGCTGGTATCGCGGCGCGTACTACCCGCCCGAGGCGATGATCGATCGACGCTCCGTCGACTCGCTGGCCGACGAACTCGTGCGCGAGGCCCTCGACGGCGTCGCCGACACCGGGGTCCGTCCGGGCATCCTCGGGGAGATCGGCACGGACAAGCCCTGGGTCTCACCGGCCGAAGAGAGGGTCCACCGTGCCGTCGCCCGGGCGTCCAGGCGGACGGGCCTCGCGATCTCGACCCACGCGGTCATGTCGCCGGTCGGGCTCGACCAGATACGGCTCTTCGAGGAGGAAGGGGCGGACCTGACCCGAGTCGTCATCGGCCACGCCGACTCGTACCCCGTCCTCGACCACTACCTCGCGATCGTGGGCAGCGGCGCCAGCGTCGAATTCGACTTCCTCGGCATGAGCTTCACGCCCCAGGAGCGGTTCGGCGAGACCCGCGACGTGGAGCTTGTGTGCGAGCTGCTCGGACGGGGTCACGCCGAGCGGATCCTGCTCAGCCAGGATGTCTGCCACGATTCGCAGCTGACGCGCTACGAGGGCAATGGCTACGTCCACCTGGCGAAGACGTTCCTGCCTCGGCTGCGTGCCGCCGGTGTCTCCCAGGCCGAGATCGAGACGATCACCGTCGCCAACCCACGCCGGCTGCTCACCATCCGCTAGGCGGGTTCCGGCGCCGGGACGCCGCCCTCGAAGCGCACCCGGTTTCGGCCGGCGGACTTCGCCGCGTACAGCGCGCGATCGGTCAACCCGAACCACTCGTCGTTCGTCAGGCCCAGGTTGAACGCGCCGACCAGGGTGGTCCCGATGCTGATCGAGACGACGTCGTGGCCCGGATTCCCCGGGTGGTCGATCCCGAGTCCGGCCACGACCGATCGGAGGCGCTCGGCGGCCGTCAGGAGCTCGTCCTTGTTGGAGACGGGCAGGATCACCACGAACTCCTCCCCACCGAATCGGTAGACCGCATCCGTCGCCCGGAGGGTCCCGGCCATGGCGTCGACCGCGCGACGAAGGACGTCGTCCCCCGCCAGATGCCCCCTGGTGTCGTTGATCGCCTTGAAGTGGTCGAGGTCGATCTCCATCAGGCCGTAGGTCATCCCGGAGCGGCCGATGTGGCCGCGAGCGGCGCGCAGGTCCTCGTCGAGCCGACGCCGGTTGCCGGCGCCGGTCAACGGATCGACCCTTGCCGCGAACTCGAGGGCGCGGTGGACACGTTCCAGCTCCACCATGTCGGTGCTCGCGCGACGGCGCAGGGCCTTGATGTGCTCGAGCTGGGCGAAGCTGCGGACCTGGACTCGGTGGAGAAGGAGGTGGCCGGCCAGGCTCGCGCCCACCGCGACGAACAGGACGACGGTCAGGTCGCCACGCTCGTCGGACGAAAACCGGTGCGTTCCTGTCGCGAGATAGACGGCCGAGAGGATCGAGAAGCCCAGCAGCCATCGGAGGTGGACGATCGTTCGCCACGGCAGCACGAGCGCGATGAGGCCGGGCAGCACCAGCAGGTACCCGGCGGTCTGGACCGTCAGCCGCGGCTCGGCGAGGCCGGTGGCGATGATGGAGGCGGTCAGACCGGTCATCACCACCCAGGCGACGACTTCGGGGCGATGCCGCAGCGTCCGCGGCAGCAGCCACCAACTCATCAGCGCTACGAGCATCACGACGGCGTCGAGACCGGTCGCGATCCGGGTGGCCTCCTGATCGAGCCCGATGAGGGCCGCGGCGTCGAAGCCGACCGCCGCCACGATCACCAGCGACCCGGCTCGACTGGCGGCCCGGGTCCGGCGTCGCTGGATGGCGCGGAAACGCCGTCCCTGGCCGACCGAGAGGTACTCGGTTCCAAGGACGCGATCACGGAACGCTCGGAGCTCGGCAAGGACGGCGTGGACCCGGCCTGGGACGCCGCGGTGCAAGACCCCTACGGAGTGGTTGAAGGCAGTCACTCTCCGAGGGTACCGGGCCTGCCCCGGAGGTTCACTCACCCTTTGGTCATACGCGGCGGCCGCGGCGATGGCGACGACTGCGGCGGCGACCAGCTCGATCAGCCCTCGAGCGCGGCGTCCACGCTGAGCGCGACGTTGCCCCGGAGCGCCTGGCTGATCGGGCAGCCATCCTTCGCCGCCTCGGCCAGGCCGGCGAACTCCTCGGCCGAGATGCCGGGCACGCGGCCACGCACCGTCAGCGCGCTCGAGACGACGCGCCAACCGGCATCGAGCTTGTCGAACGTGACATCGGCGCTGACCGCGAGATGCTCCGGCGGGGTGCCGTTGCGTCCGAGGCCGGCCGAGAACGCCATCGCGTAGCACGAGGCGTGGGCGGCCGCGACCAGTTCCTCCGGGCTCGTCTTGCCGCCGGCCGCCTCGGTGCGGGCGGCCCAGGACACCGGCAGGTCCGAGAACACACCACTCGAAACGGCCGACACGACGCCACTCCCGGTGGCGATGTCGCCACCCCAGGTGACCTCGGCGCGACGGACGGCGGACATCGGCGGTACCTCCAAAGGGCTGGATCTCGCGGGCATCGCGAATTGTGCCACAGGACGGTCGCGCCCGCCCTCAGCCGGGCGCGCGGTCAGGCGAGATCGCGCACGGTCGCCATGAACGGCCGGTGCCGGACCGCCCGCGGCCATGCGATCTGGCTGAGCCCGGCGAAGTCGCGATGTGCCCGGGCCGCATCGAGGAACGGGGCCGCGAACCCCGGTTCAGCCATCGGGTCGAAGCCGTCCTCCCACCACAAACCGAGGATGCGCAGCGTGCCCGTCGCCCGGTCGATGCGCGGCTCGATGCGGCCGACGAGGCGATCGCCGTACAGCAGTGGCAGCACGTAGTAGCCCCAGCGCCGTCTCTTCGCCGGGACGTACACCTCCCAGACGTAGTCGAAGTCCCACAGCCGGCGCAGCAGGTCGCGATCCCACACGAACGGATCGAGCGGAGCGAGGAACGCCACGCCCGGGGCGTTGCCGCCGGGCCCGTCGCCCGCCGCGACTTCGCGTTCCGCGGCGGCGAGGTCGTCGAGGTCGGACGCCACGACGAACCGCGTTCCGCGGAGCCCAGCGACCTCGACCGGGATGATCGCACCGGCTTCCACCAGTTCCCCTCGCAGTCGCGGCCGATCCTTCCCCGGACCGAGCCCGAGCCACACCGTCGCCTCGCCGGCCGTGCCCAGCAGCCCGTGCGCGCGGAACCGTGACAGGAGCTTGTGCCGGCGCTGGTCGTCGACGGGGTGTCGCTCCGCGAGCAGCTCGGCCGGGAACAGTCGCTCGACCAGGTCGTAGACCCGCCGGTTGCCCTCTCGCCGGCTGAGCCCGAGGATCCCGGCCTCCGCGAGCGCCTCCAGCAACGCCCGGACCTGGTTGGTGGGGCGCCAGTACCACTCGATCGCGGCTCGCGGCTCGATGTCGGTCGAGGACAGCGGCCCGTCGCGGCGGATCCGCTCCAGCAACTCCTCGACGAGCGGGGCATGTTCGTCGAAGGCGCCGTCCGTGTGCTCGACATGGTTGAGGTCCCAGGTGATCCGGTACCACGGCAGCTCGGCGGTCGGCACGAGCGAGAGACCCTTGTTGTAGGTCTCGTACAGGCTCCTCGTTCCATAGAGGTGCGCGTCGGTCCAGGCGCGGCGATACCCCTCGATGCGGGCCAGCAGGAGCAGGTCGTGGTTGCGCCCGGCCACCTCGAGCGGGTCGAACTGGAAGGACCCCAGCCGGTCGATGACGCGCAGGACACTCGCGGGCTCGGGCGGCAGCGAGCGCGGCGGCGCCAGGAAGTGGCGCCTGGCCATGAAGCGGCGGGCGACGGCCGGGCTGATCGTTCGGTGGTCGGTCACGGGCCGCCGATGGTACGGGACCAAAGGTGCCATGTGCTGTCACCGAATCGGCTTGCGGGCACCGGAGCTTCCGCGATATCCTGCGGAATATCCTGATAGTACGGAAGACACGAATAATCAGATGAAACCGAAACAACAAGACCACACGGCGACGATCGAGCGGATCGTCACCGCGCTCCAGACCCTCATGCTCCGCCAGATGCGCGAGCACGCACCCGACCTGGTCGACATCGATATCACGATGGCCCAGACCAAGGCGCTCTACCTGCTCGTGGCCGTCGGCGACCTGCGGATGTCGGACCTCGCCGCCCGGCTGGGCGTCACGTCGTCCACCGCGACCGGACTCGTCGACCGGCTTGTGGAACTGGGTCTGGCGACCCGACGGGAGGCCGCCGATCGCCGCCAGGTGGTCATCGCGAGCACTGATGCGGCCCGCTCCCTCATGGAGCGCTTCCGCGAGCTCAACGACGCGCAGATGCGTCGGCTCCTCGCCCACGTCGACCCGGCCGACCTGCCGGTCATCGAACGTGCCTTCGACGTCATCCTCGCCGCCGCCGACGCGGCGGCCGAACACGCCGGCATGGTCGATCGCCCCGAGCCGGGCGTCGCCAGCCGCACCACGAAGGGGACCCACTCGTGAGCCGTCTCAGCCGTCTGGCCCTCGACAAGCGCAGCGTCACCCTGCTGCTCGCGAGCGCCCTGTTCATCGCGGGCGTGTCAGCCTGGAGCAGCCTGAAGCAGGAACTCCTGCCCGACATCGAGTTCCCGTTCATCACGGTCATCGCGCCGTTCCCGGGAGCCGGGTCCTCCGATGTCGCCAACGAGGTCGCCAAGCCCATCGAGCGGGCCATCTCCGGCGTGCCGCGCCTCGAGACCGTGCAGTCGACATCGGCAAACTCGATCGCGCTCGTCATCGCCCAGTTCTCGTATGGCACCAACGTCAAGGAGGCCACCGCGGCGGTGGAGGACGGGATCGCCAAGGCCGGCCTGCCCGATGGCGTCGTGCCCAACGTCTCCGCGCTCAACATCAACGCCTCGCCGGTCATCATCGCGTCCATCGCGGCGACCACCACCGACGGCTTGGCGGCCGCCGCCGACGTCGCCCGCACCGAGATCGTGCCCGAGATCCTCTCGATCGATGGTGTCTCTCGCGCGGACGTCACGGGCGGCCTGGAACAGCGGCTCGTCGTTACGCTCGACCCCGATTCGCTTGCGAAGCAGGGGGTGACCACCGCGCAGGTGGTCGGCATCCTCCAGGCGAACAACCTGACCTTCCCGGCCGGTCAGCTCTCCGACCAGGGCACGCGGATCCCGATCTCCACGATCGGAACGCTGACCGGCGTCGAGCAGATCAGGGGCCTGGTCGTCGGTTATTCTCAGCCGGCCACGACATCGCCGGCTGCCACCGGCGCGCCCGGCGCGTCACCCGAAGCCGGACCGGCCGCGACGCCGACGCCGATCACGATCGGCGACATCGGGACCGTCGAGACCGCCGCGAGCGCCACGACCGGATACGGCCGGACCGATGGCAACCCATCGCTCGAGCTGTCCGTGACCAAGACTTCCGACGCGAACACCGTCGACGTCGCGGCGGCCGTGAGCTCGAAGCTCGATGAGATCGCCGCGCGCCACGCCGACACCATGAAGGTGACCATCGTCTCGGACCTGTCGGACTTCATCACCGAATCGACCGACGGCCTGCTGCGGGAAGGTGGCCTCGGTGCCGCCTTCGCGATCGTCACGATCTTCCTGTTCCTGTTCAGCCTGCGCTCCACGGTCGTGGCCGCGATCAGCATCCCGCTCTCGATCCTCACTGCCCTCGTGGTCATGCAGGTGGCCGGGATCACGCTGAACATCATGACGTTGGGTGGTCTGGCGGTGGCCGTCGGGCGCGTCGTCGACGACGCCATCGTGGTCCTCGAGAACATCTACCGCCACCGGGCCCTGGGCGAAGACCGGGCGACCGCCGTCATGAACGGTCCGCGCGAGGTCGCGGGCGCCATCACGGCCAGCACGC
The DNA here is from genome assembly GCA_963764515.1 of uncultured Chloroflexia bacterium. GTDB lineage: Bacteria > Chloroflexota > Limnocylindria > Limnocylindrales > CSP1-4 > SPCO01. Next base: position 613,654 of record CAVXSS010000002.1, read on the forward strand.
TGACGACCGTCGCCGTGTTCCTGCCGCTCGGCTTCGTGGGTGGCCTCGTCAGCCAGTTCTTCCTGCCATTCGCGCTGACCGTCACGTTCGCGCTCCTTGCATCGCTCATCTGCGCGCTGACCGTCGTGCCGGTCCTCGCCTACTTCCTCATCGACCGGGTGAAGCTCCAGATCGACGAGACCGGCGAACCGGCGCATTCGATCTGGATCCACATCTACACGCCGATCATCCGCGGCGTCCTGCGTTCGCGCTGGACCGCACTCGGTGTCCTGGCGGTCGCCGCCGTGCTGTTCGTGGCGTCGCTGTCGCTCGCGCCGCTCCTGCCGACCCAGTTCATCAACGCGGGCTCCGAAAAGATCCTCCAGGTCAGCATCGCCCCGCCGTCGGGCACCGTGTCCGAGGTGGTCCTCGAGGAGGCCACCAAGGCCGAGGCGATCCTGCGTGCCGACAAGGACGTCGAGCTCATCCAGACCAGCATCCCCGGTGAGGGCGACACCAGCTTCCAGACGATCGTGGCCGCCCAGGGCGGCCGCCCATCCAACAGCGCGACCGTCACCGTCCGGCTCGACCCGGCGGTCAACCTCTCCGAGAAGAGCGCGGCGATCGCCGCGTCGATGGCACCGATCAAGAGCGACGGCTACGAGATCCAGGTGTCCGAGGCGGCGGGCTTCAGCTCCAACGGGCTGAGGATCATCGTGAGTGCCGACGATCCGGCACTCGTGGCTTCGACGGCGAAGACCGTGGTCGACGCGCTGGCGGACAACCCCGATCTCGCCAACCTGACGAGCGACCTCGTGCAGGCGACGCCCGAGATCCAGGTCAAGGTCGATCCGAACAAGGCGATCCGCTTCGGCCTCACGGCGGCCCAGGTCGCCAACGAGGTCCGCACCGCCCTGGTCCCGACGACCGCGACCCAGGTCACCATCGAGGCGGGACGCCCGATGGACCTGATCGTCGAGGTGGACCCGGCCTCGGTCAACTCGGTCGCGTCGCTCCGCGAGCTGCCGGTGGGGACCGCCGCCAAGGTCCGGCTCGGTGACATCGCGACCGTCGAACAGGCCGACGTCCAGGGCAGCATCACGCGGATCGACCAGTCGCCGGCGGCATCGATCACCGCCGAGATCACCAGCGACGACACCGGTGCCGTCTCGCAATCGGTGTCGAAGACCGTGGACGCGCTCAAGGCCGGTGGACAGGTCCCGGTCGGGGTGACCGTGGAGCTCGCCGGCGTGACGCAACAGCAGAACGAGGCGTTTGGCGGCCTCTTCGCCTCGATGGGCGTGGCAGTCCTGCTCGTCTACGTGATGATGGTGCTCGCCTTCAATTCGCTGGTGACGCCGTTCGTCATCCTGTTCAGCCTGCCGCTCGCGCTGATCGGCGCCTTCCCGGCGCTGTTCATCACCGGCCGGCCCATCGGCGTGAGCGCGCTCATCGGCTTCCTGATGCTCATCGGCATCGTCGTCACCAACGCCATCGTCCTGCTGGACCTGGTCGAGCGGCTGCGGCGTGAGGGCCATTCCACCCGTGACGCCCTGATCGAGGGCGGCCGGACCCGCGTTCGTCCCATCCTGATGACGGCCATCGCGACGATCCTCGCGCTGATCCCGTTGGCGGCGGGATTCAACCAGGGTTCGATCATCGCGGCGGAGCTCGGGACCGTGGTCATCGGCGGCCTGTTCAGTGCGACGTTCCTGACGCTCATCGTGATCCCGGTCGTCTACCTCCTCGTGGACGGCCTCAAGGTCCGGATCGCGGGACGGCCGGCCGTGGTCCCGGCCTCGACCGGGGAGGGCGCCTGGGCCTGAGCTCGAGGTCAGGAGCCGGGCACGGGTGGCCCTGCCGGGTCAGGTGTCCTGGCGGCCCATCGGGATCCCGATCCCCTCCAGCCATCCCCGCAACTGGCGGTAGACGGCCTCGGCACCGACCAGTGGCGCATCGATCGTCCACTCGGTCGGGTGGAGGATGAAGGGCTGCGTCTGCGGGCCGCCGAGCCCGCCGTGCGAACCGATGAGCTCCTCGAAGGCGGCGACCTCGTCGGTCTCCTCGTCGAGCATGCTGATCGCGACGATGTCGCCCGCGTGTTCCATCGCGTCGACCCGGAGGAGGCCGGCGAGGCTGTGCTCGCCGAATGGCGCGATCGGGTCGACGCCCTCGACGATGTCCTCGGCGAGGTAACGCACCCCGTCGCGGCCCACCGCGACCGGCCCGCGGGTCGCGGAGCGGATCATCAGGAAGCCGATCCCTTGATGCGTGGCCAACCTCGCGACGAGCCCGGGCCAGGTCGTCTCGATCTGTTCGAGCGTGACCCGGCCGGCCAGCCTGGGGAAGTAGATCAGGGCAAGGTTGCCCGAGGCGCAGACGACGAGCTCGGGCAGGACCGGAGCCGCCTCGGCCTCCCGACGCTCGGCTCGCTCCTTCCTGGGGGCGACGTCGATGGCGCCGTCCTCGGTCCGTCGGCGGAACGCCGCCCGGGTCAGCATCCCGGTCGCACCGGCCCCCTGCGACGCCTCGGTCAGGACCGCGTTCAGCGAGCCCCATTCCTCCACGCGGCCCGTGGCCGTGGCCACCGATGCCCCGCCCATCAGCTCCGCGACGACGTCCTGGAGCGACTGCTTGAAGCGCTGCCGGAACGTCTCACCGAGGCTCTGTCCATGGTCCGAGAGCAGGACGAACTTGTACGGGCGTGGCGCGTCACCGGCGGCCTTGACCAGCGACTCGACGGTCGCGTCCACGCCGTCGAGCGCATCGAGGGTCTCGGCTCGCTCCGGACCGGAGTGGTGGGCGATCTCGTCGTAGTCGGTGTAGTCGACGTAGATGACCGGCGATCCCCGGTACATCTCCTCCATCACCAGCGCCGTCGCGAGCGAGCGGAGCAGGACGTTGGTCGCGGCGCGCGCGAACGGATACGGCATCCCGCGCTGGATGGCCGGCACGATCCCCCGTCGCGCCGCCTGCCGGGCCTGGAAGAGCTCCTTCACGACCTCGCCGATCGTCAGCACCACGGTCCGAAGGTAGTTGTCGGGGCTCACGAAGAAGGAGTACCAGGCGCGGCTGTGGCCGAGCCCCTGGCGCCGGTCGTCGATCGTGGACATCGTGATGTAGGCGCGCGTCGCGTCGCCTGACAGCAGGTTGCCGACACTCGCGCCGTCGTTGGACAGGAGGCCTTTGCCGTTCGAGGCGCGGCGGGCGATCTCCGCGGCGTCCTTCGGGTGATTCGAGACCATCATGACGCCGCGGTCCTTCTCCCACCACCGGAACGCCGGGATGAAGCGGTTGTTCCCGTACAGGATGCCGGCCTGGCTGGCCGAGGTCTGGGTGGGCAGGAGCGCCGTCCATGGGTCGAGGTGCATGTCGTCGCCACGGACCCAGCGCGAAAGGAAGGGCACCCGGCCTGCCCGGATCTGGTGCGCGAGGATCGGATGCGCCAGCCCGTCCACCTGGATGATGACCACGCCTGTTCGGTCGGTCGTGATGGCGTCATCGCGACGGCGTGCCAGCTGGGCGACCAGGGCGCCGTAGTACGACCCGTCCTGGTCGACCGAGAAGATCGCCGACAGGAGCGTGTTGAAAGCCGCGAAGATGAACGACGCGAGCAGGGCGGGAAGGATGCCGCCGACCACGAATGCCGGCAGGATCCAGGCCACGACGTAGAAGACCAGGATCTGGAACACGACGGTCGCGACGATGACGGCGACCACCGACACGCTTGCGAGCAGGAACAGGATGACCGGCCGCACGAGGGCGTTGATCGCGGCCAGGATGATGACCGCCCGCGTGATCGTGAAGATGTCCTGGCCCGCCAGCCCGGGCACCACCAGCACGGTCAGGTACAACGAGATCCACCCGACGATGAAGGCGACGATCCCTCGCCTGATCAGCGCGCGCCGTCCCGGCCGCCACTTCCAGAGGAGGTCGGCCTGGAGCCGGTAGAACGACAGCAGTCGGCGGATGACGCTCACGCGCTCCTCGATCGATGACGCTGGCACGGTCCGTCGGTCGCGACGAGCCACCACGGGGAGCCAGGACTCGATGGTACCGGCGCTCGACGGCCGCCGAACCGTGAGGGCGCGACCGTAGCTGTAACGCGGTTGCGAGGCGAGGCCGTCCGCCGCATGACCGCCCGGACCGAAGACGGGACTATCCTCGTAATTCGCTTACGAGGAGATGCCGATGCCCATGTCCACCAGGCAGCCACACCTGCCGGAGATCCGCCTTCCCGAGATCACCCGCGAAGGGATCGCCCGAGGCCTGTCCGACATCCATGTCCCGGACCTCTCGAAGATCGAGCGTCCCACCATGGAGATGCCCGACATCGACCTGTCCGGGATCGACTTCCGTCGGCTCGACGTCGGCAAGGCCGTTGCCGGGGCCGCTGCGGCCGTCGGGCTCGTCCGCCCCCGCCGCCCGCGTTGGCCGTTCGTCGTGGCCGCCGCCATCATCGCCGGCCTGACCGCCTGGGCCCTGATGCACTCCACGGCCGTCCGCGAGCGCCTCGACCGAGCCGTGCGAACGGCGCGGGTCCGGGTCGACGAGATCGGCGAGACCGATGGCGAGACGAACCCGGTCGCCCTCACGCAGGCCGAGACCGCGCCGATCGAGCTTGGCGCGGATGCAGAGAACGGCACGGCTGACGTCGCCGGGGCATTCGACGCGGCCGATGCCGTCCCGAACGACAGTCCCGAGGGCCTGGGAGTGACGACCGATCAGATGGACGCCGCTCTCGAGGGGGTCCAGGTCTTCGAACGGGCCGACGCTCGCAACTAGCCGACGCTCGCAACTAGGCGTTCGCGCGTCAGGGTGCGAGACGAGCGAGGCGTGCCAGCGTCTCGCGCAGGTCCCGACCGAAGCGGTCCACCCCGGTGAGCTGCACGACCGCGCCGACGAACCGCCCACGCGGGCTCGCCGCGATGCGCTGGAAGTCGACTGCGACATGGCAGCCACCGCCCGTGCGGTCGCTGACGCGGTAGTCGATCACGGTGCCCGGCTTGAAGTCGGGTGATTCGACCAATGTGAGCGTGACCCGGCCCGGCTCTGACCAGTCGTAGCGTTCGCGGGCCCAGACGCCGCCGAGCACGTCGGTCCCCTCGGTCACGACGGCCCAGGTGTCGCCGCGCTCGATCAGGCGGAAGAACGTGGCGTCGAGGTTCGGCCAGAGTTCCGGTCGACGCTCGCTGAAGTCGGTCAACGCCGCGATGAATCGCGCGGCCGGGATCCCGCCGTCGGCCTCGTAATGGATCTTCGCCATCGTCAATTCGCCTCCCGTCGGAAACCCCGTCCGCGGAGACAGTACAGTGCCCCGGTCGGTCGTCGATCGGGAGACGTGCGTGGACTCAGCCCTCGGAGCGCTGATCTGGGGAGGGACCGCCGCGTCGTCCCTGCTCATCGGTGCGGTCATCGCCCTGCGCACGACGCCATCCAACCGGACAGTGGGACTGGTGCTCGCGTTCGGAGCGGGAACGCTCATCAGCGCGGTCGCCTACGAGCTGGTCCCGACCGAAACGCAGCAGCCGGTCGGCATCGGTCTCGCCATCGGCCTCGGGGCGCTCGTCTTCTACTTCGGCGACCGGGCCATCGAGCGCATGGGTGGCAAGGAGCGCAAGGACCTCGACGCGACCCCCGCGACGGCCACCCCAGGGTCGGGCCCCGCGATCGCGCTTGGCACGGTCCTCGACGGGATCCCGGAGTCGCTCGTGCTCGGTGGCGGCATCGCGATCGGTGGAGCCATCAGCATCGCCTTCCTCGTGGCCGTGTTCATCTCGAACCTGCCCGAGGCGATCGGCGCATCGGTCTCGCTGCGCGCCGCCGGGCGCCCCTCGCGGTGGATCTACGGGATGTGGGCGGCGATCGTCGTGGTGTCGGCGGTCTCTGCGGCCGTCGGCTACACGTTCGCTTTCGGCGATGCCGGCGAGCTCGTCCAGGCATTCGCGGCCGGCGCCCTGATCACGATGGTCGCCGACACGATGATCCCGGAGGCGTTCGAGCACGGTGGCAACGTCACGGGCCTTGCGACGGTCCTGGGGTTCGGCCTCGCCGCCCTGATCTCCGGCCTCGAGTGAGCGAGCAGGAGGTCAGGGTGTCCGCGGAACACGACGACGGTGCCGACGGGTGCCTGACACTCGACGGTGGCGGCACCCCGCCCGAAGGTCTCATTGACGGTCGGGCCGTTAAATCCGATAATCTGACTCGGAATTCAGTCACGCGGCCCGTCGGCCGCGTTCGCGACGCCTTCAGACTGTCGCCGTCGCACCGACCAGGAGAACCGGAGATCGCATGACCGCTACTCGCGAGATCGTCGCCGACCAGCGCGAACAGTTCGCGTTCCACGATGACATCGTCTACCTGCAGGAGACGAAGCGGGGGCTGACGCGCGCGACGGTCGAGGAGATCAGCGGGCTCAAGGGCGAGCCCGACTGGATGCTCCAGTACCGGCTCCGCGCCTACGAGCACTTCCTCAAGCGCCCGATGCCCACCTGGACCGACGGCCTCGACAAGATCGACTTCGAGAAGATCGTCTACTACCGCAAGCCGTCCGAACGCGAAGAGAAGTCGTGGGACGACGTCCCCGACCAGATCAAGGCGACGTTCGAGAAGCTCGGCATCCCGGAGGCTGAGCGCAAATTCCTCGCCGGCGTCGGCGCCCAGTACGACAGCGAGGTCGTGTACCACTCCGTGAAGGAGGAGCTCTCGAAGATCGGTGTCGTGTTCATGGGCACGGATCAGGCGCTCATCGAATATCCCGAGATCTTCCGCCAGTACTTCGGGACCGTCGTGCCGGCCGAGGACAACAAGTTCTCGGCCCTGAACGCGGCGGTCTGGTCGGGCGGCTCGTTCGTCTACGTCCCCAAGGGCGTCGAGGTCCCGCTGCCGCTCCAGGCGTACTTCCGGATCAACGGCGAGAACACGGGCCAGTTCGAGCGGACGTTGATCGTCGTCGACGAGGGCGCGAAGGTCCACTACATCGAGGGTTGCACCGCACCGATCTACGCGACCGAATCGCTCCACGTGGCGGTCGTCGAGGTCGTGGCGCTGGCGCGCAGCAAGGTCCGCTACACGACCATCCAGAACTGGTCGAACGACGTGTACAACCTCGTCACCAAGCGGGCGCACGCCTACGAGAACAGCACCGTCGAATGGATCGACGCGAACACGGGCTCGCGCAAGACCGTCAAGTACCCGTCGATCTACCTGCGCGGTGAGGGCGCCACGGCCGACATCATCAGCGTCGCCGTCGCCGGCAAGGGCCAGCACCAGGACACCGGCGCCAAGGCCGTCCATCTCGCCCCGAACACCCGCTCGCGGATCGTCTCGAAGTCGGTCAGCAAGGACGGCGGGCGGGCGACCTATCGCGGTCACCTGAAGGTGTCGCCCGGCGCGACGAACGTCGTCGCCTCGGTCCGATGCGACGCGCTCATGCTCGACGACCAGAGCCGGAGCGACACGTACCCCTACATCGACATCCAGGAAGACGACACGACGATGTCGCACGAAGCGACCGTCGGGAAGGTCAGCGCGGAGCAGGTCTTCTACCTCATGAGCCGCGGGCTGACCGAGAACGAGGCAACGAACCTCATCGTCCAGGGCTTCCTGGAGGTCTTCACCAAGGAACTGCCGATGGAGTACGCCATCGAGTTCAACCGACTCGTGAAGCTCGAGATGGAGGGGTCCCTGGGATGACCGCCCCGGCCTCACGAGCGAGGCCGGCGCGCCGGGCCCTCGACGACCTCTCGCTGCCCATCGACCGGAGCGAGCTCGACGAACGCCTCATCGGGCTCCCACAGGGCGATCCCGGCGATCGTCTCGCGGCGCTCGACGCGTATGCCGCGCTTCCGGCCGAATCGAACCACCTCTACACCACCTACATCGACCTGCGGGCGGCCGCCCTGGCGGACGCCCGCGTCCACTGGGACCCAGCGACGGCGCCGGTCCAGGTGCCGGTCCCCGACGGGGCCGATGGGTTGCTCGTCTTCACCGAGGGGGACGTGACGGCCTCGGCGCTGTCCCCCGAGGCGGTGGGGGCCGGGGTCGAATTCACGACCATCGCCGACTACCTCGAGCGCTATCCCGAACGCGGCCACGACCTCATCGGCGCCGGCACCTTGCCCGCGAACGACCGATTCGCCCAGCTCACGCGTGCGCTCTGGACCCAGGGGGTCGTGTTGGACGTCCCCGCCGGCGTCCGCCTCAAGCACCCGATCATCATCCGCTGGGCTGTCGGTGGGCCGGATCGCGCATTGCTGACCCGGACGATCGTCTCGCTCGGAGCCCGGGCCGAGGCCGCGATCGTCGAGGAGCTGGTCCCCTCCGGCCAGGACGAGGACGGACGGCAGGCGCTCCTGACGGGCACGACCGAGGTCTCCCTCGGGGCCGGGGCGAAGCTGGCCGTGGCCGGGCTCCAGGAACTCGGACCGGGGATGGTCGCCATCCAGCACCGCGTGTCGCGCATCGGCGAAGGCGCCGAGCTGCACTGGGCGCTCGCACAGCTCGGCGGGCGTCTCGTTCGCAGCCGCATCGACAATCGACTCGAAGGGGATCGCAGCTCGGTCGAGCAGGTCGAGATCGTGTTCGGCGCGGACGAGCAGCTGTTCGATCTGACCTCGTACACCACCCACGCGGGGCGCGATACTACGGGTAACCTCCTCTCGAAGGGGGCCCTCATGGATCGAGCGCGGACCTATATGAAGGGGCTCATCACGATCGACAAGAGCGCAGTCGGGACCGACAGCTTCCTCGGCGAGTTCGGGATGAACCTCTCGAAGGCTTCGCGCTCGGTCGCGATCCCCTCGCTCGAGATCGACCAGCCGGACTGCCGGCGGGCGGCCCACTCGAGCTCGGTCGGTCCCATCGACGAGGCCCAGCTCTTCTACCTCGAGAGCCGCGGCATCCCGCCCGACGAGGCCCGCAAGTTCATCGTGCTCGGGTTCCTGGAGCCGGTCGTCGCGCGCGTGCCGCTCGGCGATGCCCAGGATCGCCTGCGCGGCCTGCTCGAGGCGAAATGGGCGGCGGGCGCGGGCGGCGGGGTCAGTCAAGGGGCGACCGCGGCCTGATGCCACCACAACCTCGCCCGCGGCGACGCGGGTCGGAACTCCGGGCACGAGCATGAGGCGGATCGACCTCTGCGGCGTCGACGAGGTGCCCGAGGGCACGATGAAGATGTGCTACGTCGACGGCACCGACCAGGTCCTCGTGGTCAATACGAACGGTGACTACCACGCGCTCCAGGGCATCTGCTCGCACGAGTACTTCGAGCTGGACAATGGGTTCCTGACCAACGGCACGCTCACGTGCGCGCTCCACCTCTCGCGGTTCGACCTCGCGAGTGGCGAGCCGCTCGACCCGCCGGCGGAGGAGCCGCTTGCGATCTACCACGTCGTGCTGGAGGACGGTCGGGTGGCGATCGAGGTCCCGGACGGTCCGCTCGAGATCAGCGAGTAGCCCGCGGCCGTGCCGGGGCGGGCCCCGCTTTGACCCGCATCGCGACCTCGTGGGACGAGAGCCTGGCACCGAGCCCGGCATGACAGCGGCTCAGAACTCGGGTTCAGCCCTCTCCCGACACTCCGCCACGACGACCGCCGCCGCGAACCCTCCCTCGTGGGTCAGGCTCAGGGCCAGGTCGACGATCGTGGCCGCCGTCGCGAGTTCCGCGGCCAGTCCATGGAGCTCGAGATGGACTCGACCCGACGCTTCTCGCCGCACTTCGATGTCCTGCCACGGCACGCCCACATCGGCCGCCGGCAGGACCTTGAGCGTCGCTTCCTTGGCCGCGAAGCGCGCCGCCAGCCGCTCCGGGTCGATGCCGGCCGCCGTCCGGCAGTCGGCGACCTCACGTTCGGTGAACAGGCGCTCCAGGTACCGTTCGCCATGCGTTGCGTGAAGGGACTCCTCGACGGTTTCCACGGCGACGAGATCGAGACCCACGCGGATCGGCATGCGCAAAATCCTAACGCCGCGCCCACGCGCGGGCTGTGCCGACGGCGCGATGCTCGCCGATGGTGCAGATGTTGCCTCCAGCCAACACCGAGTAGGACTTATGGCTGGATACATGCTCCGGTACGGCTATCGTATGCTCCGGCCGGTTGGTTGCTGGTCGGGGAGTCAATCCATGTCCTTAGGGGGTACGGTCGTGAGCGACCAGGTTCGGAACATCATCAAGGAGCACGGCCGGCTGCCGGTGGACGTCCAGGCGCTGGACGACGACGCCGACCTGTACCAGGCCGGTATGACCTCGCACGCGAGTGTCAACCTCATGCTCGCGCTCGAGGCGGCATTCGACGTCGAGTTCCCGGACGCGATGCTCAAGCGCAGCGTCTTCCAGAGCGTCGCTGCGATCACCGAGGCGCTCCAGTCGCTCGGCGCGGTGGCGGCGTGAGCATCGCCATCGACCGCGACCAGGCGTTCCTCGCCGGCATCCGCAGGATCGCCGATGAGGTCGCCGCTGCGAACGCCGACGACGTCGACCGCAACGCACGGTTCCCGATCGAGGCCGTGGACGCACTTCGCGAGCAGGGCGCGCTCTCGGCGCTCGTGCCAGAGGAGCTCGGTGGCGGCGGGGTGTCGTTCGAGACGATCGCGGCCGCGTGCTTCGAGCTCGGGCGTCGATGTGGGGCGACCGCCATGGTCTTCGCGATGCACCAGATCCAGGTCGCCTGCCTCGTGCGGCACCTCGATGGCTCGCCGTGGTTCGAGGCCTACCTTCGGGACCTCGCCCGCGAGCAGCGACTCATCGCCTCGGTGACCTCCGAGGTCGGGACCGGCGGCGACCTCGGTCGATCGATCGCGGCGGTGACGCCGGGGAGCGACAGCCGTGCTACGTTCGAGAAGAAGGCCCCGACCGTCTCGTACGGGGCATACGCGGACGACCTCCTCACGACCCTGCGCCGGACGCCGGAGGCGGAACCCGGAGACCAGGTGGTCGCGCTCACGAACAAGGACCAGGTCACGCTCGAACAGACCGGCACCTGGGACCCGCTGGGCATGCGCGGCACGTGCTCGCCAGGCTATGTCGTGCGTGCCGAGTTCGACGCCGACCAGGTCCTGCCGACGCCCTTTCCGACGGTCGCGACCGAGTCGATGGTGCCGATCTCCCACATCCTGTGGTCGCACATCTGGCTGGGCATCGCCACCGACGCATTCGATCGTGCCCGCGCGTTCGTCCGTGCCTCGGCGAAGCAGCGGCCCGACCAGGTGCCGCCGACTGCCCTGCGCCTCTCGCACCTGATGAGCGAGCTCTCGCTCCTGCGCGCCGAGGTCCACTCGGCCCTGCGCGAGTTCACGGAGGCGTCCGACAGCCCGGGACGCGAACGGCTCTCGATGATGTCCACGATCCTGCGGTTCAACAACCTCAAGATCGCCGCATCCGAGCAGGCGCCGCGCGTCTGCCAGGGTGCGATGTCGGTGTGCGGGATCGTCGGCTACAAGAACGACACGCCATTCAGCATCGGACGGCATCTGCGCGACACGATGTCCGCCTCGCTGATGGTCGCCAACGAGCGGATCCACCAGACGAACGCGACACTGCTGCTCATCGCCAAGGACGTCTGACGTGGCGAGGTTCCGACCGGGCACGCCGGACCAGACTGCGTATCTCGACGCCCTCATCGCCCACGGTCTGCTGATCCCCAGCGGCGTTCCCGGCGTCTACGGCCGCGGCGCGGCGTTCGAGGCCGTGCGCGTCGGCGTCGACCGGATGATCGATCGGGCCGCGGCGCCCGACGGCGCCGAGTCGCTCCGGTTCCCGCCGCTCCTGCCGCGCTATCAGCTCGAATCGATCGGCTACCTGAAGAACTTCCCCCACCTCGCGGGCACGATCTTCGGGTTCGACGGGACCGAGCTCGAGGCGAACGAGCAGTTCGACGTCGCCTCACGGCACGAGGACTGGAGCGCCTTCCAGGGCATGAGCGACCTGGTCCTGCTGCCCGCCGCCTGCTACCCCGTCTACCCGGCGATCGCGGCCCGCGGACCGCTCGCGGCCGGAGGCTGCACGATCGACGCCGGCGGCGCGTACGTCTTCCGCCAGGAGCCGTCGGGGGACCCGGCACGGCTGCAGATGTTCCATCAACGCGAGATCGTCCGGCTCGGCGAGCCCGAGACCGTCATCGCATGGCGGGACACGTGGCGCGACCGTTCCATCGCGCTCCTGGAGGGCGTCGGGCTCGATGCCCACTTCGACGTCGCCTCGGACCCGTTCTTCGGTCGCCAGGGCCGGATGCTTGCCGCCAGCCAGCGCGAGCAGGCGCTCAAGTTCGAGGTCCTCGTCCAGATCGCCGGTGACGAGCCGACCGCCGTCGCCTCGTTCAACTACCACCACGACCACTTCACCGCGACGTATGGCCTGGAACTCGTCGGCGGCGAGATCGCCCACACCGCGTGCCTCGGCTTCGGGCTCGAGCGCATCAGCCTCGCCCTCTTCCATGCCCACGGCCTCGACGTCGCCTCGTGGCCGCATGAGGTCCGAGCGGAGCTGGCGCTCCGATGAGCGTGGTCTCGAGCGGGATCATCAGCCTCTTCGGCCTCGATCCGGCGACGTACCGTCCGCACCGCCTGCACGGCGGCGATCGTCTCTACCCGGAGACGAACTGCTATTCGGACGTGATCATCGAGCTGCTCCATGCGCATGGTGACGAGCCACTCGCCGTCATGGGCACGACCGTCCGCCTGGACTTCGAGGGCGACCAGTGGACGTTCTTCAAGCCCGACCCGAGCGACATGGAGATGTTCTTCGGGGTCGACATCCACGAGATGCAACCGTACCGGCTCGTGACGACCGAGATCGCCGAGTTGCTTGCGATCGGTCGCACGCTGACCGTCGAGCTCGACGCCTGGTTCCTGCCCGACACGGCGGCCACGAGCTACAGGACCGAGCACGTCAAGACGACGGTGATCCCCGAAGCCATCGACCTCGTCGACGGTCGGCTGCGCTACTTCCACAACGGTTCGCTGTACGAGCTCGGCGGCGCGGACTATCGCGGGATCTTCCGGCTCGATGAGGCGGACCCGACGACGCTGCCGCCGTACACGGAGCTCGTCCGGTTCGACGCCGGCCCCCGCCTCGAAGGCGATGCCCTGCGCGCGGCCGCGCGCGAGCGGCTGGGCTACTACCTCGACCGCGTCCGAGCCGGCAACCCGTTCGAACGGTTCGGGGCCCGTCTGGCGGACGACCTGCCCGTGCTCCTCGCCGGCGACGACGCCGGCTATCACGCCTACGCATTCGCGACCGTCCGCATGGCCGGTGCCGGCTTCGAGGTGTGCGCGGCATACGTCGATTGGCTGCTCGGCGATGCCGGCGCTCCCGCCTCCGCCGCGATGGGCGAGATCGTCGAGGGCTCCAAGGTGCTCGGCTTCAAGCTCGCTCGTCGACGGCCGTTCGACCCGGGGGAAGCGATCGCGACGATGGCAGCGGCCTGGGACCGGGCGTTCGGGGTGCTGGACGAGGTCGTACGCTGACGCCATGCCGCTCGCGCTCTCACCGTGGCGCCACCGGGTCGATGGCCACGAGATCCGGTCGCTCGACCACGGCTGGGAGGCGGCCGCCGCCGATCGCCCAGACGGCCTGACCTGGCGCTCGGCCCGGGTCCCGGGCACCGCCGCGGGCGTGCTGCGCCATGCCGGGCTTCGCCTCGACCGCGACCTCGATGCGGAGACGTGGACCTTCCGCACGACCTTCGAAGGGTCGCCTGCGGCCGTGGGCGAGGAGGTGGTGCTTCGGTTCGACGGCGTCGCCACGCTGGCCGAGGTGGAACTCAACGGGGAACGGCTCCTCGACGTCGAGTCGATGTACGAGGCGCACGAAGTCGACGTGGGCGACCGGCTCCGCGGGACCAACGACCTCGTCATCCGCTGCCTCCCCCTGGCGGCCGCGCTCGAGGTCCCGAGGAAGCCCCGCGCGCGGTGGCGGACCAACCTCGTCGCCGACGGCCGGCTGCGCTGGTTCCGGACCATGATCCTTGGCCGCGCCCCGGGCTTCGCGCCGGGCCCGCCGGTCGTGGGACCGTGGCGCCCGATCTGGCTGGCACGCCGCCGGGGCCTCGCCCTCGATGCGCTCGCGCTCCGGACCGGCCTCGAGGGCGCCGACGGCAGCCTGCGTGTCGATGGACGCCTCCGCTCGCTGGATGGCGCGACGCCGCGTTCGGTCCAGCTGGAGCTCGATGGGCCGTCCGGCCGCCACAGCGTGGCCCTGGACGTGTCGGCGGGAGCGGACGGCGTGGCCTTCAGCGGCACGCTGCACGTCCCGTCCGTCGAGCGCTGGTGGCCGCATACGCACGGCGAGCCCGCGCTGCACGACGTTCGCCTGCTCGTCGACTCGGGAGCGTCGACCATCGCCATCGACGGTGGGCGCGTCGGGTTCCGAACGCTCACGGCCGGCCCGACGTCCGCCCATGAGATCGAGCGCGAGGGGCTCGACCTGCACGTCAATGGCGTGCGGATCTTCGCCCGTGGGGCGCTCTGGACCCCGGCCGACATCGTCGGGTTCGGGACGTCCGCGGCGGAGCTGCGGGCGGCGCTGGAGACGGTCCGTGCGGCCGGGATGAACATGCTGCGGCTGCCCGGCACGGGCGCGTACGAGACCGACGCGTTCCACGACCTGTGCGACGAGCTCGGAATCCTCGTCTGGCAGGACTTCATGTTCGCGAACCTGGACTATCCGTTCGCGGACGACGCGTTCGGCGGGCTGGCCGAGCGCGAGGCGAGCGCGGTCCTCGCTCGGATCGGGGGCCGGCCAAGCACCTCCGTGCTGTGCGGCAACAGCGAGATCGAGCAGCAGGTCGCCATGCTCGGGCTCGATCCGGCGCTCGGGCGCGACACCTTCTTCGTGGCCACGCTGCCCGCCCTCGCGGTCGAAGCCGGGACCGATGCGATCTACGTCCCATCGGCGCCCTTCGGCGGCGATCTCCCGTTCCGCCCGGACCACGGGGTGGCGAACTACTACGGCGTCGGTGGCTATCGACGCCCGCTGACGGACGCCCGCTTTGCCGGCGTGCGCTTCGCCTCGGAATGCCTGGCATTCGCGAACGTCCCCGACGACGAGGTCATCGAATCGCTGCTACCGGGCTCGCCGACCGGCGTCGTCGTCCACCACCCCGCGTGGAAGGCCGGCGTGCCGCGCGACGTCGGGACGGGCTGGGACTTCGACGACGTCCGCGACCATTATCTGGCGCTGCTGTTCGACCTCGATCCCGTCGAACTCCGGCGCGTCGACCACGCCCGGTATCTCGAGCTGTCCCGGGCGGTCTCCGGCGAGGTGATGGCCGAGGTCTTCGGCGAGTGGCGGCGAGCCGGGTCGCCCTGTGGCGGCGGGCTGGTCCTCTGGCTGCGCGACCTCGTGGCTGGCGCCGGCTGGGGACTGCTCGATCAGCGCGGGGAACCGAAGGTCGCCTACCACCACCTCCGCCGGGCCCTGGCGCCTGCCGCGGTCTGGACCACCGACGAAGGCCTCGGAGGCGTCGTCGCTCACGTCGCGAACGACGGACCGGAGCCTCTGGACGCCCGCCTGCACGTCGCGCTCTATCGCGACCAGGAGCAGCGTGTCGGGGAGGGGGAGGAGCGCCTCCGGCTCGATCCGCACGCGGCTCACGAGCGCAGCGTCGAGGACCTGATCGGGCATTTCGCGGACGTGTCATGGGCCTATCGGTTCGGGCCACCCGCCCAGGACGTCGTCGTGGCCAGCCTGGGCCGCGAAGGCGCACCGGACGGCTCCCTGCTGTCCCAGGCGTTCCGGTTCCCGGCAGGACGGCCGCGGAGCGTGGAACCGGCCGACCGGCTGGGCCTCTCGGCGCAGGCCCGCCCATGCGGCGATGGCCGGTACCGGCTGACGGTCGACACGCGGCGGCTCGCGTACGGCGTGCGCATCCACGCACCCGGGTTCGTGCCCGACGACGACGCCTTTTCGATCGAACCGGGCGGGTCGCGCCAGGTCGACCTGCATCCCCGGACACCCGATGCCCGGTTCGGTGGCGAGCTCACGGCCATCAACCTCGCCGGTCGAGTGCCCATCTCGCCGGTGGCGGGGTCATGATGCGCCGAGCGCCCGCCCGGCCGCTCTACCTCGATCTCGAGGCCGGGCCGGTGTTCGGCGTCTACCACGCGGTGCCGGTGGACGCGTCGCCCTCGACGGCCATCCTCATCTGCCCGCCCTGGGGCTGGAGCGACATCACGTCCTACCGCGCCCGGCGGGCCTGGGCCGAGCATCTGGCCGAGACCGGCCGTCCGACGTTGCGCATCGATCTTCCGGGGACGGGTGACAGCGGCGGGGTGCCCGCGGACGACGGGCGTCTGGCCGCGTGGAGCGACGCGATCGCCGGGGCGGCCGCCTGGCTGCGCGATGCCTCGGGCGCCCGGCGGGTCACCGCGATCGCCATGGGCCTCGGAGGGCTGGTCACCCTCACGTCGACCGGCGAGGGAGCCGACATCGACGACGTCGTGCTCTGGGCGACGCCCGGCAGCGGTCGGGCGTTCGTTCGGGCCGAACGAGCCTTCGCGAACCTCCAGACCTCGCGATACAGCCTGACGGGCGACCCGGAGCCCACGCTCCTTCCCGATGGCTGGATGGAGGTCAACGGCTTCGTCCTCTCGGCCGACACCGTCGCCGCGCTCGAGGCGCTGACGCTCGGTGAGCCGGCGGCGGGGCGGCTCCATCGCGCCCTGCTGCTGGACCAGGACGGCGTCCCCGTCAATGCGAGCCTTCGCGGCCATCTCGAGAGATCGGGCGTCGACGTGACCATGGCGGCCGGGCCCGGCTGGGGCGCGATGACCTTCCACCCGGAGCGGTTCGATCCGCCTCTCGCGGTCTTCGCGGCAGTGGATGGCTGGCTCGCCGCTGCGCCGGACGCGACCGAGGCGGCACCCGCGTCATCGGTGGCGCCGGTCATCGCCCGGGACGAGGCGTTCTTCGAGGTCGACGGCGTTCGGGTCCGCGAGGCACCGTTCACCGTGGAGCACGAGATCGGCACGCTCTTCGGGGTCATCTCCGAACCCGTGGATGGGCCGCGGCCCCCGCTGGCCGCGATCTTCCTCAACGCCGGGGCGGTCCGCCGGATCGGTCCCAACCGGCTCTGGGTCGAGGCCGCCAGGCAGGCGGCCGCCGCGGGCCTGCCGACGCTGCGCGTCGATCTCGAGGGGATCGGCGATTCCGACGGGGACGCCGGCCGCTACCGGGACGTCGCCGAGTTCTATCGAGACGAGCTCGATGCGTACATCGGCGCCTTCCTCGACGCGCTCGAGGCCCGCGGCTACGGTGACCGGTTCGTGCTCGCGGGACTCTGCGCGGGCGGGTTCTGGGCGTTCAACGGGGCAGACAGGGACGAGCGCGCCGTGGCCGCGCTCATGGTGAACCCGGGCGCGCTCGAATGGCACCCGGAGCTCGTGAAGCATCGCAATGCGGCGAAGCTCAACCGACTGCGCCGGGTGGCCTGGTGGAGGCGCATCCTCCGGGGACAGGTGAAGCGCAAGAACGTCGTCGCGGTCGCCAAGGCGACTGCCAGCCAGGGTTGGCGCGCTGCCAGGACGCTCCCGTCTCGTGTCGTCGCGAACCGACGCGGCCCGAGCCCTCCCGCATCGTCGGTCGAACGCATCCTCGATCGCCTTCGCGACCGTGACGTCCGGGTGGTGATGGCCTTCTCGGACGAGGAGCCGGTGTTCGCGGAGCTCGAGCGCGACGGCGTGCTCGCCAGACTGGACCGCTGGCCAAATATGCAGGTGGGGGCCTTGCCCGCCCGGGATCACACGCTGCGGCCCATCGTCGCGCAGCTCGGTGTCCACGAGCTCCTCGTCCGGGAGCTCACGGGAGCCCTCCAGTTGGCCACGGCGCAGATCGGCACCGGCGATGGGCGTCCGCGGCCGACCCCGACGCCACGGGTCACCCGATCCGATCGACGGGGGGCGGCGTGACGCGGCGAGGATCGGACTACCTCGCGGCGATCCGCGGCGACGGGCGGCGGGTGCTGCTCGACGGCGAGCCGGTCGACGACGTGACGACCCACCCCGGTTTCGCCGGTCCGGCTCGCGTCATCGCCTCGCTGTACGACGGGGCGATCGACCGGGCCGACCTCGCCTTCGAGGAGGACGGCAACGCCCACAGCGCGATGTGGCTGGTGCCACGGTCATCCGACGACCTCGCGGCCAGGCGACGGGTCCATCGCCATTGGGCCGAGGGCAGCTTCGGGCTGATGGGACGGACGCCCGACCATGTCGCGTCGCTCGTCACGGGGTTCGCGGGGATGCGGGCGGTGTTCGATCGAGGCGGGAGCCGCTTCGGCGACAACGTCGTCGCGTTCCATCGCCGGGCGCGCGAGGCTGACTGGTTCATCGCCTACGCCATCAGTCCGCCACAGGTCGATCGCTCGAAGCCGGCCCACCTCCAACCGGAGCCGTTCCTCTATCCGGGCATCGTGGAGGAACGCGACGACGGCATCGTCGTTCGGGGGGCGCAGATGATCGGCACGTCGGCCGCGATCGCCGATTGGCTCTTCCTCAGCTCGATCGTGCCCCTGCAACCCGGCGACGAGGACTACGCGATCTCGGTGGTCATGCCGCTCTCGACGGCCGGCCTGCGCGTCTATCCGCGGCGTCCGTACGCGTCAGCCGGGACGAGCACGTTCGACTACCCGCTGACATCGCGCTTCGACGAGTCCGACAGCCTGATCGTCCTCGACGACGTCCTGGTCCCCTGGGAACACGTCTTCGTCCACCGGGACATCGGCCTGGTGAACGCCCAGTTCCACGAGACCGGCGCGCACCTGCTCGCCAACTACCAGGCCCTCCTGCGCTTCCTGGTCAAGATGGAATTCGCGTCGGGCCTCGCCATCGAGCTCGCGGATGCGCACGGCATCTCGGCGATCCCCCCGGTACAGGCGCAGATGGGCGGCGAGATCGCCGCGTTCTGCTCGGCGCTCGAGGCACTGGTCCTGGCCGCGGAGACGCGGCCCGAGATGCGAGGGGACCTCGCGCTGCCGGCCCCGAGGTTCATCTTCCCGGGCATGAGCCTGCAGCGGCGCTGGGTGGTCGACCTCATGCGGGCGCTGCGCGAGCTCGGCGGCGGCGGATTCATCGCGCTGCCGTCGGCCGAGAGCTTCACGGCCGCCGAGACGGCCGAGGACGTGAAGCGCTACTTCCGATCCACCACGCTGCCGGCCCACGACCGGGTGAGGCTCCTGCGGCTGCTCTGGGACCTGGTCGGCACCGAGTTCGGCGGTCGACAGCTCCAGTACGAGATGTTCTACTCGTCGGCACAGCACATCGCCGACCTGCGCGTGTTCCGCGCCTACGACTGGGAGACCGGCCGGGAGCACGTCCGGCGAAGCCTGGAAGGGGCCGGGGAACCATGAGCGCCAAGCCGGACAGCGGCACACAGGGCATCGGAGACGATCCGCTCACCGGGGCCGATCTCTTCCGACAGGCCTTTCGGCGCCACGCTGCGACCGTCGTGGTGGTGACCTACGTCGACGGCACGGGGGCGCCGTGCGGGATGACGGCGACCTCGATGTGCTCGCTGTCGGACACGCCCCCGTCGCTGCTCCTGTGCATCAACAAGGACGCCCGCGCGCACGACGAGATCGCCGAGGCGCGCTGGCTCGGCGTCAACCTGCTGTCCCTCGGGCAGCGGCCCATCGCGCTCCACTGCAGCCGCGTAGGCGGCGACAAGCGGCTGCGCGGCGACTGGCTCACGCCCGATCCGACGGCCGACGCGACGCCACGCCTGCGGGGTTCCCTCGCGCATCTCGAATGCGAGGTCGACACGTCATACCAGGCGTACTCGCACACGATCTTCGTCGCCCTGATCCGGTCGGTCTGGCTCAACCCGGTCGACGCGCCGCCGCTGCTGTACCACGGCGGGCTGTACAGCCAGCTGGAGTCGCCCGCGGAGCGGGCCGAGCGGTTCCATTGGGAGCTGCGCGAGGACTGACCAACGGGATGGTCAGCGCCGCAGGACGGCGCCCAGGCCGAGGTCGGTGGCGCGGCGAAGGATCGCGTCGCCGAAGATCACATCCGCGAGGCCAACCCCGAGGTGCGTCACGACGACGCGCCCACGCTCCGGGCGCGGTGTGTCGGCGAGGATCGCCTCGCCCAGGGTGCCCCCCGGGTCCGGATAGCCGTCGAACTGGCCCGCGTCGCGGTTGGCCAGGAACTGGTCGCGCTCGTCGACGAGAAAGAGGGCGGCGCCGCGCGCGACCTCGGCGGCCACGATGGTGGCGTAGTCGACCGCGACGACAAGGGCGTCGGCCGCCAGCCAGTCGTCGGTCATCGGCTGACGATCCGCCGGTGCCGCGAACGAGGCCGCGGTCACGACCACGTCGGCCTCCGCCGCCGCGGCGCGCGCGGATGGCGCGACGTCGATGGCCGCGATACCGGCCGTGTCGCGGGCGACCTGCGCCAGCGCCTCCGCCCTCTCGGGATCGCGGTCATGGACGGCCAGCTCGAGGCCTGGCAGGAGGGCACCGAGGAGAGTCAGGTGGCTGTGGCCCTGCACCCCGGCACCGATGAGGGCCACCCTGGGCCGGCGACCTTGCACCCGGGGCGCGAACCGGCGAAGCGCGACGCCGGAGACGGCCGCGGTCCGCATGGCCGTGATCGGCCCGCCGTCGAGGATGGCGACGGGCATGCCCGTGTCGGGATCGCTGAGGATCACGAGGGCGCTGATCGCCGGCAGGCCCAGCGCACCGTTGGCACCGAACCCCGCGACCCACTTGATGCCGAGCAGGTCCTCCGCTCCACCCGGGTCCGCTCCTCGCAGGTGGGCGGGCATCGCGTGTGCGAACGAGCCTTCAGGGCGCGGATGGACCCCGATCTTCGGCGGCAGCTCGGCACCCGCGACGAGAGCGGTCATCGTCCGCTCGGCGAGCGTCAGGCGCTCCTCGAGCGGCGGCATCGCCGCAAGCACATCGGCGGTCGAGAGGTAGCGCAGGGGCGGCATGTCGGACGGGGCCATGGCCGGGCGAGTCTACGCGCGGTCGGCGCGCGGCGCGGCCCCCCGGAGGATGCGCGGCGCTACCATCGCGCCATGGCACCGATCGATGTCCAGACCAGCCTCGAGAACCTGAAGCTCGAACGGGACGCGATCGTCCTGTACGAGGCCCTCTCGACGATCGAACGGGAGCCGCACCGCGCCGGTGCGTTCCAGCGGATCGCCGCCAACGAGCGGCGTCATGCCGACGTGTGGGCAACGAAGCTCACGGAGCTCGGCGTCGATGTCCCGCCGGCGAGTCCGCCGCGGGCCCGCGTCAGGTTCATCGTCATGATCGCCCGGCTCTTCGGGACCAAGGCCGTCGCCGACCTCGTCAAGGCGCTCGAGGGCGACGAGGAGGAGGCGTACGACGCCCAGGGCACGTCACCCGAGGTCGCCGCCATCGCCGCCGATGAGCGCGAACACGCCCGCATCTGGGACCAGCTGCGCGATGGCGGGGACTCGGCGGCGGCCGTCGCTGCGGGCAGCGCCGGCCGAGACGGAGTCGCGATCGCCCGGCGGGCCAAGTCGCCGGCCGAGATCGGCTCGGTCGAGAGCTGGCATCGGGTGGGCGGGCGTTCCGGCACGCTCCGGGCCGTGATCTTCGGGGTCAGCGACGGGCTGGTGAGCAACCTTTCGCTCGTCATGGGCGTCGCCGGCGCAGCAACGCAGAACCCGGGCTTCATCCTCCTGGCCGGGATCGCCGGCCTGCTCAGCGGATCGTTCAGCATGGCCGCCGGCGAGTACATCTCCATGCAGAGCCAGCGCGAACTGTTCGAGCGCCAGATCGCCCTGGAGCGGGCCGAGATGGAGGCGATGCCCGAGGAGGAGGAGGCCGAGCTGGCCGCGGCGTACCGAGCGAAGGGCTTCCCCCCGGAGGAGGCGACCCGGATCGCCCATCGGATCTTCAAGGACCCGGTCGCGGCGCTCGACACGCTGGTCCGCGAGGAGCTTGGCCTGGACCCCGACCAGCTCGGTTCGCCGGTCGGAGCCGCCTTCGGATCGTTCCTGGCCTTCGCGCTCGGGGCGGCCGTGCCGGTCATCCCGTACCTCTTCGGCGGCGGTCCCGTCCTGGTGGGCATCAGTCTCGGGATCAGCCTCGTGGCGCTGTTCGCGGTCGGCGCGGCGGTGAGTCTCCTGACCGGCCGCGGGCTGCTCTTCTCGGGCATGCGACAGCTCGTCATCGGCCTCGTCGCGGCCCTCGTTACGTTCGGCATCGGCACCGTCATCGGCGTGGCGACGGCGTAGCGTGAACGGCACGCCGGGTGACGATCGGCCACTGACGGAGCGCCTGCGGGCCGAGGGATGGCACGCGTCGCCGTGGTCGAATGGCCCGGGCGACGAGTATCGCGCCCACCAGCACGACTACGACAAGGTGCTCGTCGTGTCAGCCGGCTCGATCCGGTTCGGGTTGCCCGCGACCGGCGACGTCGTGGACCTGGCCCTCGGCGATCGTCTCGATCTGCCCGCCGGAACGAGCCATGACGCGCTCGTCGGCCCGCACGGTGTCACCTGCCTCGAGGCGCATGCGCCGACCGGCACCTTGGACGGCCTCGTGCGGCGCGGGGCCGGAGATTGGTGAGCGCGTGGTTTGGCGGTTAGGCTATCGGCGGTCGGCGAGGATCAGCGTGCGCCGAACCGCATCAACAGCTTGAGGTGCTCGTTGGCTGGGTCGACGTCGGCCTGGCGGGGTTCGTCGGTGCCCAGCAGGAAGCTGAGGAGCGAGAACAGCACCAGGAGCCCGATGATGATGGTGAGGATCATCGCCTTCTCCTTCGCTGCCGTGCATGATGAGCCCTATCTCGCATTGTAGCCTAACAGATATAGCACTTGCAACAACATATGACTAATGGATAGTGGGTCCTATGCCTGATCGCCCAAGGATCGACGTCACCGATGCCAGGCTGCTGGAGCGGCTCCAGGCGGACGGACGCCGCGCGTACGCCGACCTCGGAGCCGACGTCGGCATCAGCGGCCCCTCGGCCCACGAGCGGGTGAAGAAGCTCGAGGCCCGCGGCGTCATCACCGGGTACGCCGCGACCGTCGACCCGGTCGCCGCCGGCTTGCCGGTCGTGGCGTTCACATGGCTGACCCAGGCGCCCGGTTCGGCCGGGGCGGACCTCACGCACGCGTTCGCGGCCATCGATGAGATCGAGGAGTGCCACCACATCGCGGGCGAAGCTGACTATCTGCTCAAGATCCGGGCCCGCGACACCCGCCATCTGGAGGAGATCATCATCCGGCTCCAGGCCGTCCCGAAGGTGTTCACGACCGAGACCGATATCGTGCTCTCGAGTGCGTTCGAGCACCGGCCGATCCGTCTCGTGGCGTCGTCCGGTGAAACCGGAGAGGCGCGGGAGCCGTAAGCATGTTCGAGGACCGTCCGGGCCGCCAAGACGACGTCGCTCTCGTCCGCCTGGTCGCGAGCGGGTCGTACGACGCCCTGGCGAGCCTCTACGACCGTCACGGCCACGCGATCTTCGCGGCGGCGTGTCGGCTGACATCGGATCGTGGGGTTGCCGAAGAGGTGGTCCAGGACACCTTCCTCGCGCTCTGGGACAGGGCAGAATCGTTCGATCCCGCCGTGGGATCCCTATCGGCCTGGTTGCATACGATCGCGCGCAACCGGACGGTCGACCGCCTTCGGGCGGCCGGACGCCGGCCGCAGTTCGTCGCCCCGCCATCGAGCGGCGAAGGCGACGACTCGGAGACGCAGCTCCTCGAGCGGGCCGCGTCCGCGGGCACGATCGTGGCGGGCTCGGTCGCACCGGCCGGCCCCGAAGCCGCCCTCGCCTCGAAGGAGACGCGGGCATCGATCGAGCGTGCGCTGGGCGCGATGGCGTTCGAGGAACGAACGGTCATCGTCCTGGCCTATCAAGAGGGCCTGAGCCAGGCGGAGATCGCCGAGCGGCTGGGCTGGCCGCTGGGCACGGTGAAGACACGGACCCGGCGGGCGCTCCGTCGCCTGCGCGAGGTCCTCGACGAACATCATGCGGTGCCGGCCACGTCCGGCGAAGGCGGTTAAGGACGAGCATGGATCACGATTCGGTACTGGAGGCCCTGGAGCTGGCGACGGCGGAGCCGGACGGCCTGGATCGGCTGATGGCCGGCGACACGCCTGCGGCCCAGGCCGTGGCCGGCCACCTGGCGGGCTGCGCCGAGTGCACGCTCGAACTCGGTCGGCTCCGGCGCCTGGGCGCTCTCGTGCGCGACACCGTCGCCACCACCCCGCCGCCGGACCTGCGCGATCGGACCATGGCCTACGTGCGACAGCACGGCGTGCCGCGCGGGCCGGCGGTCGCACCCGAACCGGTCGTCGCGGCTGTGCCAGGCGCCGCCGGACTGCCGGGCGTGCTCGCGGCACCGACGCCGATCACGAGCCTCCGCCGGGGCGTCGGTCGCGGGCGGCCGGTGGTCGCCTGGATCGCGTCCGTCGCGGCGGCGGTGCTCCTGTCCGTGGTCGCCACGACGGCTATCGTGGGTGCTCGACTGGACGATCGACTCGCAGCGCAGGATTCGGCCATCGAGGATCTCGCCAACGTCACTACGGCGACGCTCCATGTCACGGCCGAGGCGGACGTCGCGAGAGTCGGGCTGGCCAGCCCGACCGGGGGCACGACCACCGGCACCCTCCTGTTCTCGCCCTCGACGACCCAGCTGGTGGTCGTGGCCGACGGCCTCACGAAACCGGATGCCGGCATGGAATATCGGTGCTGGGTCACGGTCGACGGGAAGCGCGAGGGCATCGGGAAGATGTTCTTCGGTGGTGGCCTCGCCTACTGGGTCGGGCCGTCGCCCGCCGTGGCCGGGTTGGCGGATGGCGCCACGTTCGGCGTCTCCCTCGTCGCCGCGGACGGCGGCACGGTCGGGCCGGATCCGGTGCTGACCGGCGAGTCCTGAGGCGCGGGGTCGTCGGGGGGCGGGCTCTCGAGGTAGACCCGATGGAGCTGCAGGAGACGATCGACGGTCTCAGGGGCGACCGGCCGCCCCTCGCGGCTCAGGACCGCGGCCAACCAGAGCGCCTCGCGCGGTCGCTCGTCGGCATCGATGTCGGCGTCCCTGCGCCGTGAATCGGCGACGACGAACCAGACCAGGCCGGCGCCCACCACGAGCCCGACGATCAGCAGCCACCAGTTGAACTCGCCGTTCACCGCCGTCGAGTATAGGGAGGCGGTGCCGGGCGGGTCGGCGAGGGCCTCAGTCGAGGCTCGTGACGCCCAGCGCCCGTGCGTGATCGCGACCCGTTCGACGTCCCATGTCGGCGTGCCCTTCAGCCCAACGGTCACCCGACACGGCATTGCCGGATAGACTGCCGCGAATGCTCGACTTCATCCCGGGCGCGACGGCGCTCAAGCTCGGCCCACTGACCATCGGCTGGTACGGCATCGGCTACGCCGTCGGGCTCGCGGTCGCCTACCTCGTCATGGTCCGGCTGGCCCGCCGGGCGGGGGAGGACCCGGACATCCTCGGCAACGCGATGATCGTCGTCGCTCTCGCCGCGCTCGTCGGCGGTCGCGCCTACCACGTCATCGACCAGTGGGATGCGCTCTACAAGGCGGATCCCATCAGGATCTTCCTTCCCCCGTACTCCGGCCTGGGCGTCTACGGCGGGATCATCACCGGAACGATCGCCGCCTTCTTCTACGCACGCTACAAGGGCGCCCCGTTCCTCCGCTGGGCGGACATCGTCGCGCCTGGGCTGTTCGTCATGCAGGCGATCGCGCGGTGGGGGAACTGGTTCAACCAGGAGCTGTACGGCCCGCCGACGACGCTCCCGTGGGGCATCCCCATCGACTGCGCCCACCGGCTCCAGGACGTCTACTCGTGCGCGGACTTCCCGGAGGCCACGACCCGGTTCCAGCCGCTGTTCCTGTACGAGTCGCTCTCGGGGCTGATCGGGGCGGCCGTCCTGATCTGGATCGGTTACCGGTTCCGGAGCTGGCTCCGGCCGGGCGACATCCTGCTCATCTTCTTCATCTGGTACGGGGTCGTGCGCTTCTGGCTGGAGACGTTCCGACACGACAACTGGACGTTCTTCGGGACCCCGACGGCCCAGGTCGTGTCCCTGCTCTTCATCGTCCCGTCCCTCGCGGTCCTGATCCTGCGCCACGGGCCGCGCCACCCGATCGACGATCCACCGTCGTTCCCCGATGTCGCGACGTGGGGCCCGCTCGGACACACGGTGGAGCCGGACCCCGACGACGAGGCCGAGGATCCCGACGCCGAGGCCGCGGCGGCGACCACCTGAGGTGTCGGTCCCGGAAGGCTCACCCGACCTCGGTCGGCATGGGTCCCCTCGCGCGGGCCGCGAGCGCCCGCCTCGGGCGCGGGTCTCGCCCGAGGCACTGGCCGCGGCCCGCGGTGGCGCGGTGGAGGGACTGGCCTGGCTCGGCCGCACGCCCGAGGCACGAGCCTCGATCCTCTACCGGTTGGTGCGACTGGTCGCCCGGTTCTTCCTGTTCGTCGTCTTCCGCTTCCGGATCCGGAGCGCGGGCCGTGCGAATCTCCCGGGTGGCGGCTACCTCCTCGTCGGCGCCGCCCATCGAGGGTGGATGGATCCATTCGTCGTGATGCACGCGTTGCCGCCGGCACCGCGTGCCTGGTTCCTCGGCAGCGCCCCGTCGACCTTCACGACGCGCTGGCGCGAATGGCTCGTCCATCGCGTCGGCGGGCTGTTGCCCGTCTGGAGGGGCGGGGTCGGAGTGGCGCAGCACGTCGCCTCCGCGCGCGCCGTCGTCGCCAACGGCGCGGTCTTCGTCCAGATGCCCGAGGGCACCGTGAGTGGTCCGCCCGGTCGCCTGGGCCCGTTCCGGAGCGGCTGGGCGATCATCGCGCTGCGCTCCGACGCCCCCATCGTGCCGTTCGCGCTGGCCGGCACCGAGGAGCTCTACCTCGGCAAGCGGATGGCATCGGAGGTCCTGCCGGCGACATCGGCTCGCGCCCTGGCCGGACTGCCGCCGGATGCCCCACTCCCCGTCCCGGGCTCGCGCGAGGAGCTCGACACCGCCCATCGAATGAGCGATGCGCTCGCGTCGATCCTCGGGCCGGCGGTCGAACGGCTCCATGCGACGACCGTCGACCCGCCCGCGCATCCTCGTCGTCTGCGACGCCGCCTGACCTGGCTGCTGCTCCGTCCCGGCCGCCTCGACCGCGACGGCTGAGCGGGGCGTCGCCGGGCCTCGGCCCGGGAGGCTGCCCCTATACTCGCCCGCGATGCAGTACGCCGAATCCATCCTCGATCTGGTCGGTCACACGCCGCTCGTCCGGATCACGAGGGTCGTCCGTGACCTGGGTCCGCTCGAGCGCCAGCCGCTGCTCCTCGCGAAGCTGGAGATGCTCAATCCGGGCGGCTCGGTCAAGGACCGTATCGGGCTGCCGATGATCGAGGCGGCCGAGCGGGCCGGCTTGCTCAAGCCGGGCGGCACGATCATCGAGCCCACGTCGGGGAACACCGGGCACGGACTGGCGATCGCCGCGGCGCTCAAGGGCTACCGCTGCATCTTCGTCATGGCCGACAAGCAGTCGGCCGAGAAGCAGCAGCTATTGCGGGCCTATGGCGCGGAGGTCGTCCTCTGCCCGACCAACGTCGCGCCCGAATCGCCGGAGTCCTACTACAGCGTGGCAGCGCGGCTCGCCCGAGACATCCCTGGTGCGTTCAAGCCGGACCAGTACTGGAACGTGGAGAATCCCGCCGCCCACGAGCGGACGACCGGCCCCGAGCTCTGGAAGCAGACCGAGGGACGCATCACCCATTTCGTCACCGGCGTCGGGACGGGCGGCACGATCACGGGCGTGGCGCGTTTCCTCAAGGCCCAGGACCCGGCGATCCGCGTCATCGGAGCCGACCCCGAAGGCAGCGTCCTTTCCGGCGATGTGGCCCGCCCGTATCTGACCGAGGGCATCGGGGAGGACTTCCTCCCGGGCACCTACGACCCCGCGATCATCGACCAGTGGGTCCGCGTCAGCGACCGCGACGCCTTTGCGATGGCGCGCCGGTTGACGCGCGAGGAAGGGATCCTATCGGGCGGTTCATGCGGGACGGCCATGGTCGCCGCGCGCCACGTGGTGCGCGAGCTGGTCGCGACCGATGGCGGGAAGGACGCGGTGGTCGTCGTGCTCCTGCCCGACAGCGGTCGGAACTACCTCTCGAAGATCTACAACGACGAGTGGATGCGCGCCAACGCGCTCATCGCGACCACCGGCGCCGCGACCCGCGTGGCGGCGCTGCTGGCGGATCGCCACCACGCGCCTGACATGCCACCGGTCGTCGTCGCCCGCACGACGGAGCGCGTCGGAACGGCGATCGCGACGCTCCAGACCTACGGGATCAGCCAGCTGCCGGTGTCGGAAGCGGCCGAGGGCGCCGCGATCGTCGGCATCGTCGGCTCGGTCAGCGAGAAGGGATTGCTCGACCGCGCTTACCGGGATCCGACCGTCGTGGAGCGGACGGTCGGCGAGGTGATGGACCGGCCATTGCCGACCCTCGACGTGGGCGCGAGCCTGGACGAGGCCTTCGCGCTCCTGTCCGGTGGTGCGACCGGCGCGGCCGCCCCGGCGCTCGTGGCGGTCAGCGGCGATCGCGCGGCCGGTGTCGTGACCAAGCTGGACCTGCTCGAGTATCTGAGCCACCGGGTGAGGAACGGCCGGGACTGACCGCCCTTCGACGTTCAGCCGGCGGCGGGGTTGGCGATGACGCGCCGGACGGCCGCCGAGATCCGGCTGCGGATGCCGACGGTTTCCGGCTCGGGGGGCAGCGGCAGCGCGTCGGGCCGGGCATACATGGCACGGACCTCGGCGTCGCCCTGCCGGCGGGCCTCCTGTGCGATGTCGCGCCACACGAGGACGCTGGCGAACGGATGCATCGGGGTCTCCTCGTCGAGATCGGTGTCGATCTGGTGACCCTGAGGCTAGGCACCCGCCGCGGACGTGCCATCGTCCGATGCCCCATCCGGACTGGACATTCGTCCTGATCTGCCGCGCGCCTAACGTGCCGTGTGTTACAGCCAGGGCAGCGTCACCGGCACGAGGACGTTGAGCAGGAGGCCCAGTGTGAGTAGCCCGCCGGACCGTCGTGTGTGGACGAACGCCCAGCCGACGAACCACAGGGGCCAGCCGCGCTCCGGATAGCCGGGGGGTGGGCCGGCCGGCTTCGGTCGAGCGAAGACCTTGAGGACCCCCATCAGCCGGGGGATGCCCAACGCCACGAGCAGGACCCACGGGCCGACGAGCCCGACGATGACCGCCAGCAGCGTCAGTGGATAGAACGAGATCATCAGCCACGAGCCGACGGTCCGGGCGCGGGCTTCGCCGAGGATGACCGGCAAGGTCCGGACCCCGAGCTTCGTGTCCGCCTCGATCTTGTCGATGTGCTTGCCGAACAGGACCGATGTGACGAGCAGCGCGTACGGCACCGACGCGAACAGCACCCATGGCGCGATGGTCCCGGTCGCGGCGAGGAACGTGCCGCCGACCATCAACGGCCCCCAGACGAGGAACACGCCCGGCTCGCCCAGGCCGTGGTGCTTGAGTCGGATGGGCGGCGCGACGTAGAACACCGAGATGAACAATCCTGCGAGCGCGAAGGCGAGGATGAGTGGGCCGCGCACGGCGGTCAGGTACAGCATCAGGGCCGCATCGATGCCGTTGACGAGCAGGATCGCGGCGGCCAGCTGGCGCTTCGTGACCCACCCCGACAGGATCGGGTGAGGCGCATACAGCGCCCGGACGTAGCCCTCCGTGTCGATGCCGCTGCTCGTGTCGAAGTAGTCGTTGATCATGTTGTTGGCGACGTGCGCGAGCACGAGCCCGACGACCGCGAGGACCAGCAGCCCGTAGTCCACCGTGACGCCGCTGACCCGCACGGCGGCCACCGCGAGCAACCCGCCGATGAGACCCGACCAGATCGTCATCGGGAAGACCGCGGCGCGCGTGATCACGAGCCACTTGCCGACGGTGTCCAGCCGGCGATGCTCGGGCGGGTTGGCCGTCTCCAGGATCTCCTTCCAGGCGAGCAATCGCTCGCGGAGCGGGACGGGCGCGTCGACGGTCGCGTCGTGGGCGGTGGTGCTCATCTTGGTCCTCGTGAGGTTCGGAAAACGTGCGTCTGAAATGTATCACGTTCCGAGGGGGATGCGCGGTCGTGGCCCCGGTCGATGGACCGGCTGCCATGATGCGGCGATGACCGACCCGTCCGTGCCACCCATCGTCACGACGAATTACTCGCTGGTCTCGATGTCGGTGCCGTTCATGCGGTCGCTGCTTGCTCGCGACCTGGTGCGGGCGGCGACAGAGATCGGCGCCGCCATCCCGTCCGACCTGCCGGATCGCCTCGACGGGTTCCTCCAGTTCCGCCTCGCCGATCTCACGGAGGACCCCGACGCGCAGCCCTGGCTGGGCCGGGCGATCGTGACGACCGGTGCGGACGGCCCGCGGGTCATCGGCTCGGTCGGCTTCCACGCCCCGCCCGACGCGACCGGCCGGGTGGAGGTGGGCTACCACGTCGAACCGGAGTACCGCCGCCGTGGCGTGGTCGCCGAAGCCATCGGCGCCCTCTTCGACTGGGCGGCCCGTGAACACGGCGTCGACCGCTTCCGGGCAGCCATCGCTCCCGACAACGCAGCATCGCTCGCGGTGGCGGCGCGGTTCGGCTTCCGCCAGGTGGGCATCCAGCGCGACGACATCGACGGGACCGAGCTGATCTTCGAGCTCGACGGCTGGCCACCCACGGGCTGACCGCGCCGGTGCCATCATGGCCGCCATGCCCGCCCACGACGCCCATCGCGCTCGCAGCACGCCGCCCTCCTTCGACACCCTCGCCGTCCACGCCGGTGCCGAGCCAGACGAGCTGACGGGTGCGGTCAGTCCGCCCATCTACCAGACGAGCACCTACGCCCAGGACGGGGTGGGGGAGCCGCGTGGCGGCTACGAGTACGCCCGCTCCCAGAACCCGACGCGCGAGCGACTGGAGCGGGCCGTCGCGGCCCTGGAGGGCGGCGCCCATGGCATCGCGTTCGCGTCCGGGTCGGCGGTCACGGCCGCCCTCGCCGAACTGGCGCGGCCCGGCGACGAGATCGTCGTCGGCGACGACGTCTACGGCGGCACGTACCGGTACCTGGAACGGGTCCGGCGCGGCGCGGGGGTGGACGCTCGGTACGTGGACCTCGCGGCCGGCCCGGACGTGCTCTGGGAGACCCTGACCGAGCGGACCCGCCTCGTCTGGTTCGAGACGCCGTCGAATCCGCACCTGAAGCTCATCGATATCGCCGCCGCGGCCGCGGTCGTAGCCCGGCGCGAGACCGAAGGCGGCCGGCGACCGCTCGTGGTCGTCGACAACACCTTCGCGTCGCCGGCCCTCCAGAGGCCGCTGGAGCTCGGCGCCGATGTCGCCTTCCATTCCGCCACCAAGTACCTCGCCGGTCACTCCGACACGATCCTGGGCGTGGCGGTCACTTCGGACGAGGCGGTGGCCGAGCGGCTGCGCTTCCTCCAGAACGCGATGGGCGCCGTGCCCGGGCCCCTCGACTGCTTCCTCGTGCTGCGCGGGCTGCGCACCCTCCACCTCCGGATGGAGCGTCATGGCGCGAACGCAACGGCCGTGGCCGCGTTCCTGCGCGCCCGCCCGGACATCGCCACCGTCCACTATCCGGGTTGGGGCGGGATGGTCTCGTTCGTGCCGGCCGCGCGCGGCGGGGCGCACCAGCGCTCGGCGGCGGTGCGGGCGGTCGCCATCGCCGAGGCGACGAGGCTCTTCACGTTGGCCGAGTCGCTCGGCGGCGTGGAGTCGCTCATCGAGGTGCCGGCCGCGATGACCCACCTGTCGGTGGCGGGTTCACCTCTCGAGATCGATCCGGCGCTGGTCCGCCTGTCTGTCGGCATCGAGGGCATCGACGACCTCATCGCGGACCTCGCCCAGGCGCTCGACGCCGCCTGAGCGGCGCGAGTCAGACGCCCGGGCCTGGCGGCGTGGCCACCTCGAGGCCATGCTCGGCCGGATCGAGGCGGCCCGCGGCTGCCAGCTCCTGGCACATGGCGACCGCCGCACGGATGCCATCGGCAAAGGGCCTGACCTGTAGGGGACCCAGCGTCTCGATCCCGTCATGGTCGATCTCGCACGGGAATGGCAGGCTGGTCGGCTCGAACGTGATGCGGCCCCGCGAACCCGGCACGGCCGCCTCGATGGCCGCGACGACGGCCGGCCCGTCGGCGACCACGCCCGGCAGGTTGAAGACCGGCGCACCGTCCAGGCGGACGCGGCTCGCGGCGATGAGGGTTCGGGCGACGTCCTCGGTGTACTGGAACAGCGTCGGCCCGCCGAACGGGATGGCGCAGGGCAGGCCGAGGACCGCGGCCGCCACGGCCTTCGTCGGACCGCTCGTCATGCCCTGGTCGCGGCCGACCCCGTAGACCGTCGTCGGGCGCAGCCCGATGCTCGCCAGCCCGTCGTCCTGCCAGTAGATCCGCGCGTTCCCCTCGTTGGCCTGCTTGTAGATCCCGTAGTGGTTGCGCGGGTGGCCGTCCGCATCGGCGGCCAGGCGTCCTGTCGTCGGGTCGGCGTCGCTGTCGGCGAAGACCGCGATCGAGCTGGTGTAGACGACCGGCGCCATTCGGTCCGCCCGCCGTTTGACGGCCTCGAACACGTTGATCGTGCCCAGGACGTTGACGCGGGCGCCGAGCGGCGGGTCGGCGCGGCAGAACGGCACCTGCAACGCAGCGAGGTGGATGACGTTCGTGATCCCGCCAGCGTCGATGGCGGATTCGAGGGCGGCCAGGTCGGTGATGTCGCCGGTCACGAGCTCGACCCGGGCGAGCTCCTCGGGTGACATGATCAGGCGCAGTCGTCGTGGGTCGCCCCCCAGGTCGAAACCGGTCACAGCCGCCCCCTCGCGGACCAGCGTCCGGACGGTCCAGGCCCCGATGCATCCCAGCGCTCCTGTGACCAGGAAGCGCTCCTTGTCGCCCGTCATGGAACCGCGACCCGTACGTCGTCGTATCGGCAGGTGTTCGTCAGCCGGCCGATCCGCTCGATCTCGACGGAGACTTCGTCGCCGTCGCGGAGCAGCACCTTCGGGTCGCGGAAGTACCCGACGCCGCCGGGCGTCCCGCTGGCGATGACGTCACCGGGCTCGAGCGTGAACGCCTGCGAGCAGAAGCTCACGATCGCCGCCACCCCGAAGTACATCTGCGAGGTGTTCGAACGCTGCATGACCCGATCGCCGATCCGGGACGCGATGTCGAGGACCTGGGGGTCGGGGATCTCGTCCGCTGTGACCAGCACCGGCCCCATCGGACAGAACGTGTCGAGCGACTTGCCTCGCACCCACTGGCCGTCGCCGAACTGCAGGTCACGGGCGGTGACGTCGTTGATGCACGTGTACCCGAGCACGTGGTCGAGCGCGCTGGCCTCATCGACACGGCGCGTCCGGCGACCGATGACGACCCCCAACTCCGCCTCGAGGTCCACCTGGGCGGTCAGCCCCGGGTCCCATCGGATGTCGGCGCCCGGTCCCACGACCGAGCTCGGCCACTTGCTGAAGATGAGCGGCGCCGGCGGCGGCTCGGCATGTTCCTCGGCGATGTGGTCGCGGTAGTTGCGTCCGACCGCGATCACCTTGCCAGGACGCGGCACGGGCGCGAGCCAGTCGAGATCGCCGAGCGGGCGGCCTTCGTCGGCGATGCGATCGGGCCGCGCGGCGGCGGCCAGGGCTTCGGTGGCATCCGGACCTGCCTCGATCAGGGCGGCCATCGAGTCGGGCCCGCCGGGAAGGAGTTCCGAGGCGGGCATCCAGAGGGCACCCGCGGTCACGCCAAGGGACTCGCCGCCGTCCGACCGGCGGTACGAGATCAGGCGCATCGTCCGCGGCCCCCCGAGGCGGACGCGAGGCAACCCGTACCCGGCTCGACGGCCACGCTCACTCCCTGACGATCGGTAGACTGACCAGCGGACGGACGGATCGGGCGATGCATCCGCTGGGCGACGGCGACTATCGTAGCGGTCCGCGCGCCGACCGGAGGTGGCGATGCCCTACGACCCATTCGAGGCGGTCCCGCTGGGAGGGACCGGCGTATCGGTCACGCGCCTCGGGTTCGGCGCGGCGTCCATCGGCGGGCTGTTTACCCCGGTCACGAACGATGCCGCCGTCGCCGTCGTGCGGCATGCGTGGGACATGGGGATCCGGTACTTCGATGTCGCGCCACTGTACGGCTACGGCTCGGCCGAGCGGCGACTCGGAGCCGCCCTCGCCGACCGGCCACGGGATGCCTTCGTCGTGTCCACCAAGGTCGGTCGCCTCGTCCGTGACGAGGAGGGAATCCCGCCTGGCGCCGACGTCGACCGCCAGGCACTGGATGGCCAGGAGGACGCCTACTACGCCGACACGGCGGGTCGGCGGATCGTCTTCGACTACAGCGGCGATGGAGTCAGGCGCTCGATCGAGGAGAGCCTGGAACGCCTCGGGTCGCCTCGGGTCGACATCGCCTTCATCCACGACCCCGAGGACCACTGGGAGGCCGCGATCGGCGAGGCATACCCCGCGCTCGAGCGGCTTCGGGCGGACGGCGTCGTCAGGGCGATCGGTGTCGGCATGAACCAGTCGGCGACGCTGGCCCGGTTCGCGCGCGAGGGCGACTTCGATGCCTTCCTCGTCGCGGGGCGGTACACCCTCCTCGAACAGGACGCGCTGCCCGAGCTGCTGCCGGCCTGCGAGGCGCGCGGCATCGCGGTCCTGATCGGCGGGGTCATGAACAGCGGCGTCCTGGCCGATCCACGACCGGGCGCGCACTACGAGTACGGGCCGGCATCGCGCGAGGTGATCGGGCGCGCCCGCGGGCTGGCGGCCGCCTGCGAGCGCCACGGCGTTCCGTTGCGCGCCGCCGCCATGCAGTTCCCGCTGGCCCATCCGGCCGTCGCCGGGCTCATCGCGGGTGTCCGAACGGTCGCGCATCTCGACGAGTACCCGGCGCTCTTGCGGCACGCGATCCCGCCGAGCCTGTGGGGCGAACTGAAAGCGACCGGGCTCATCGACCCCGAGGCGCCCACCCCGGCCTGAGTGGGACCGACGGTCAGCGGCTCCGCGACGGGTGGACAGCTCGCCGACGAGAGCCGGCGCAGCGCAGATCCTCGACGCCGGAGACGGCATGGAGGGTCACGGGTTCACGTTCACGACGGGTCGTGGCACCGAGGTGGTCGTCGCCGGTGTCCGTGCGATCGCGCCGATGGTCGTCGGTCGATCGGTGGAGACGATCGAGGCCGATCTCGGCGGGTTCTGGCGCGAGCTCGTCGGCGACAGCCAGCTGCGCTGGATCGGTCCGGAGAAGGGTGTCATCCACCTCGCGACGGCGGCCGTCGTCAACGCGACATGGGACCTCGTCGCAAAGCGGGCCGGGATGCCGGTCTGGAAGCTGCTGACCGCGATGACCCCGCCGAGATCGTCTCGCTCGTCGACTTCCGCTACGTGACCGACGCGATGACGCCCAACGACGCGCTGGCGATCCTCGAGGCGGCGCTCCCGGGTCGGGCGGAGCGGGAGGCTGAGCTGCTCCGTGACGGCTACCCGGCGTACACGACGTCGGTCGGCTGGCTCGGATACGACGACGAGAAGATCCGCCGGCTGTGCCGGGAGGCGCTCGCCGACGGCTGGGAGCGCTTCAAGCTCAAGGTCGGCGCGGACGTCGAGGACGACATCCGCCGGATGCGCATCGTCCGCGAGGAGATCGGGCCCGATCGGATGCTGGCGGTCGATGCTAACCAGCGCTGGGACGTCGGCTCGGCCATCGACTGGATGGCCCGCCTGGCCCCGTTCGAGCCGTACTGGATCGAGGAGCCGACCAGCCCGGATGATGTCCTCGGCCATGCCGCGATCGCCCGGGCCGTCGCGCCCATCCGGGTGGCCACCGGCGAGCACGTCCAGAACCGGATCATGTTCAAGCAGTTCCTGCAGGCCGACGCGATCGGGATCTGCCAGATCGACGCCTGCCGGGTCGGGGGCGTCAACGAGGTCGTGGCCGTGCTCCTGCTCGCCGCGAGGTTCGGCGTCCCCGTCTGTCCGCACGCCGGCGGCGTCGACCTGTGCGAGTTGGTCCAGCACCTCGCCGCGTTCGACTACATCGCGGTCAGCGGCCGGCTGGACGGGCGGATGATCGAGTACGTCGACCACCTCCACGAGCACTTCCTCGACCCGGTGGACGTGCGAGATGGCCGTTACCACCTGCCGTCCGCCCCTGGATACAGCGCACAGATGCTGCCTGCATCGACCGCCCGCTACCGGTACCCGGACGGGGCGGGGTGGGCGGACTGATCCCCCTCGCGACGGTCAGCCGCCGGCCATCGCGGGGAGCAGGACGAGCGTGTCGCCCTCGCCGACCGGCGTGTCGAGCGACTGGAGGTGCCGTACGTCGGTGTCGTTGAGGAACGCGTTGACGAAGCGGTTCAGCTCACCATCGGGGGCCAGCAGCTGGGCCTCCAGGCCCGGGTGTGCGGCGACGAGCCCTGCGACGACTTCTCGAACGGTCCCGCCGGGCACCTCGACGGTCTTGGCCCCGCCGGTCGCGGTCCGGAGCGTGGGTGGGATACGGATCGTGCTCACGCGACGCCACCGTCCAGCCACGACTCGAAGGCGCTCAGGCTTGGCCGGATGACCGGGGCCAAACCGGGCTCACCGGGCCGCGCCACCCCGTCGCCGAGCCCGAGGGTCCGGGCGTCGGGCGTCTTGAGGCCGTTGCCCGTGAGCAGGGCAACGACCTCGTCGCCGCGGTGGATCACCCCTCGCCGCCGGGCGGCCGCCACGGCGCCCAGCGTGACGCCGCCGGCCGTCTCCGGGTAGATGCCCTCGAGGCGGGCGACGTCGCGGATCGCTTCGGCCGTGACGAGATCCTCGATCGCCTCGATCGACCCGCCCGACGCGCGTGCCAGCTCCACCGCGTAGCGGCCGTCGGCCGGGTTGCCGATGGCGAGCGAGCGAACGAAAGTGTCGGGCTCGCGGACCGGTTCGATGACGTCGGTGCCAGCCGCGAAGGCGCTTGCCACGGGGGCGCACCCTGCGGCCTGGCCACCGACGTACCGGATCGGCCGGCGCTCGATGAGGCCCAGCTCGGCGAGTTCCTCGAAGCCGCGCGCGACCCGGGTGAACATGGCACCCGAGGCGATCGGTCCGACGACGACGTCGGGCGAACGCCACCCGAGCGCCTCGGCGATCTCGAAGGCGAGCGTCTTGGAGCCCTCGGCGTAGAACGGCCGAAGGTTGATGTTGACGAAACCCCAGCCCGTCTCGTCGGCGACTTCGAGGCACAGGCGGTTGACGTCGTCGTACGTGCCGGCGATCGGCACCACCGTGGCGCCGTAGGCGAGCGCGTGATCGACCTTCGCTGGCTCGAGATCGGCCGGGATGAAGACGAAGGCGGGCAGGCCGGCCACGGCCGCCGCGGCGGCCGTGGCGCCAGCCAGGTTCCCGGTCGAGGCGCAGGCCAGCGCCTCGACGCCGAATTCGACCGCGCGCGCCGCGGCGATCGCGACGGCTCGGTCCTTGAAGCTGAGCGACGGGTTGCGGGTGTCGTCCTTGACCCAGAGCTGGTCGACGCCGAGGGTCGGGGCGAGGCGGTCCGCGGCGAGGAGCGGCGTGGATCCCACCGGCAGCGAACGGGCCGGCGGCGCGTCGACCGGGAGCAGCTCGGCATACCGCCAGATGCCGGCGCCCCGACCCGCGACGGCCTCGTGCGTCATGGTCCGTGCGACGACGTCGTAGTCGTAGGCCACCTCGAGCGGCCCGAAACAGCGGGCGCACACGTAGGAGAGCCCGATCGGCTCCGCCTGGCCGCAGTTGCGGCAGCGGAGTCCCCGGATGCGCGGCGCGCTGTCGGACGGCGCTACGCGCTCTCCGTGGGTTTGTGCGAGGGTCTCGATCGACATGGCGGGCTCCCGGGAGGCGAACGTGATGGCCTCGGGACCGGGAACGGGTAGCGACCGATCGGTGAGTTGAGGGGCTCCGAAGGGAGTTCCCTTATCTCGCAGGAGGTCCTGCCCGGATTTGGCACCTTGCCGACTCGACGCCGGTAGGTTGTCGTGGCTTCAACGGGCCGGTCCCTCTGCCACTCTTGATAAGAGCTCTTCGGTTGTGCGCGGATGCTACGGGCGAGTGGCTCGTGGTGTCAACGGGCGACGCCACGCACGGGACCGGCGCACGAACGCACCACGGGTCGGTGGCCCGGAGCCGCAACGTGGGTGTCACCGCACCGCAACGTAGTACGATGGCGCGTAACGCGACTGTGGAAGCCGACTCCCGCTCGCCCCGTCGGGCAGCGTCACGCGCGGCCGGTCGATCCATGAGGTGATCGCCCGCGCCCCAAAGGAGTCGCACGCCGATGGCCACCACCAGTCCGACCACCGTCCGCCCGGATCTGGGCCGCAGCCTCCGAGCCAACCAGTCGGTCGCCGAGCTGTACGAAGACGCCATCCGTCACGGTGAGGGTCTGCTCGCTGCCGATGGACCGCTCGTCGT
Source organism: uncultured Chloroflexia bacterium (assembly GCA_963764515.1). Lineage (GTDB taxonomy): Bacteria > Chloroflexota > Limnocylindria > Limnocylindrales > CSP1-4 > SPCO01. The sequence goes on from CAVXSS010000002.1 coordinate 652,075, forward strand.
GCGGACCGGCAGGCACACCGGGCGCTCCCCCCAGGACAAGTTCATCGTCGATGAGCCATCGAGCCACGACAAGATCTGGTGGGGGACCGTCAACCGGCCCATCAGCGAAGCCCACTACGATCGCCTGCGAGCGCGCCTCGTGGCCTACTGCGCCGAGCGCGACCTCTACGCCCAGGATTGCCTGATCGGCGCGGACCCGGTCCACCAGCGCCGGCTCCGGGTCATCACCGAGACCGCCTGGGCCAGCATCTTCGCGCGCAACCTGTTCCGCCGGCCGTCCGCCGAGGACCATCGTGGCTTCGAACCGAACTTCACGATCATCTGCGTGCCGTCGTTCAGGGCCGATCCCGCCACCGACGGCACGCGGACCGAGACCGCGATCCTGCTCCATCTCGAGCGGATGGAGATCATCATCGTCGGGACCGAGTACGCAGGCGAGATCAAGAAGTCTGCCTTCACCGTGATGAACTACCTCATGCCCGACGAGGGCGTGCTGCCGATGCACAGCTCGGTCAATGTCGGCGCGGCCGGCGACAGTGCCGTGTTCTTCGGACTGTCGGGAACCGGAAAGACGACCCTGTCGGCCGACCCCGAGCGCAGCCTCATCGGCGACGACGAGCACGGCTGGGGTCCGAGCGGCCTGTTCAACTTCGAGGGCGGCTGCTACGCGAAGACCATCCGCCTGTCGCCGATGTACGAGCCGGACATCTTCGCGACGACGAAGCGCTTCGGGACCGTGCTCGAGAACGTCGACCTGGACCCGGCCACGCGCCAGCTCCATCTCGACTCCGAGCGCTTCACCGAGAACACCCGGGGCGCCTACCCTCTCGAGTTCATCGGGAACACCGACCCGACCGGCATGACGGGCCATCCGGCGACGGTCATCCTGTTGACCGCCGACGCGTTCGGTGTCCTGCCGCCGATCGCCCGCCTGACCCATGCCCAGGCCGCCTATCACTTCATCAGCGGCTACACGGCCAAGCTGGCCGGGACCGAGGTCGGCGTCATGGAGCCGGCGGCCACGTTCTCGGCGTGCTTCGGCGCGCCGTTCATGCCGCGCCACCCGGGCGAGTACGCGGCGATGCTGTCCGAACGCCTGGCCGCTCACCGTGCGATCGTCTGGCTCGTGAACACCGGCTGGACCGGCGGACCCTACGGGACCGGCGAGCGGATGGACATCGACCACACCAGGGCGATGGTCCGTGCGGCCCTGGCCGGCCGGCTGGCCGACGTGCCGACGCGCCTCGATCCCATGTTCCGGGTCGAGGTCCCGACCGAGGTGCCCGGCGTGCCGAGCGACTTCCTCGATCCACGCGCCACGTGGGACGATCCCGAGGCGTACGACCGGAGTGCGAGGAAGCTGGCGGCGATGTTCGCCGCGAATTTCGCAGGCTATGCGGACGGCGTCACCGATGACATCCTGGCGGCCGGCCCGCTGACGACACCCGAGGCGATCGAATCGGTGACCACGCTGACCAGCGGCGGCTCCGGGGCCGGCTAGATGGTTCGACGCCCAGGCGCTGTCTCCCCTGCGAGCTCGGCGTCCTGGCCGAGGGAGGCGGGTGTGACCCGCGTCAGGCGCCCGCTGCCAGCGCGTCGTTCGCCCGTCGGTATCCGAGGACCAGAAGGAATCCACCGATCACGATCGGTCCCAGGCCGAAGGCCAGCGGGATCGCGAGCAGGACGAGGATCAGGCCGACAAGGATGAGCGCTCGGGTCGACATCGAGATGGCTCCTGTCTTGGGGAGGGGTCCGGTGACCGCTCCAGGATGGCCGCGACGAACCGGCGTCCGCCATCGCCCCGCGTCGATGGGGGCCTCGACGGTCGACGATGGGGCCCGGGCCGCGATGGACCAGCAAGGGCGCCGGGCCATGGTCCGTACAATCACCACAGCCCTGTCCCTGAAAGGAGCGTCCCGCATGGCGCGTAACAAGGTCACGGTCATCGGCGCGGGCAATGTCGGCGCGACGACCGCCCAGCGCATCGCCGAGGCCGGTCTCGCCGACGTCGTGCTGGTCGACATCGTGGAAGGACTGCCGCAGGGCAAGGCCCTGGACCTGACCGAGGCGGCGCCGGTGGTCGGGCACGACGCCCGGGTCACGGGCTCGAACGACTACGCCGACTCGGCGGGCAGCGACATCGTGATCGTCACCTCCGGGCTCGCTCGCCAGCCCGGCATGAGCCGGGACGACCTGCTGGCAAAGAATGCCGGCATCGTCAGGGCCGTGGTGGAGCAGGCGGTCCGGTACTCGCCGACGGCGATCCTCATCGTCGTCACCAACCCGCTCGATGCGATGTGCCACGTCGCGCTGAAGGCATCCGGGTTCCCGCGCGAGCGCGTGATCGGGATGGCCGGGGTCCTCGATTCGGCCCGCTTCCGGACGTTCATCGCCCAGGAGCTCGGGGTGAGCGTCGAGGACACGCACGCCTTCGTCCTCGGAGGCCACGGCGACACGATGGTCCCGCTGTCGCGCTACTCCACCGTTGCGGGCGTGCCGATCACCGAGCTCCTGCCGCCCGACCGGGTGAAGGCGCTCGAGGCTCGCACGGCGAACGGCGGCGCCGAGGTGGTCGCCCTGCTCAAGACGGGATCGGCGTTCTACGCCCCCGCGGCAAGCACGTTCGAGATGGTCGAGTCGATCCTGCTCGATCGCAAGCGCGTGCTCCCGTGCGCCGTCCTGCTCCAGGGCGAGTTCGGGGTGAACGGGCTGTTCGTCGGGGTGCCCGCCGTGCTCGGTGCGTCGGGTCTCGAACGCGTTTTCGAGATCGACCTGACAAGCGATGAGCAGGCTGCGTTCCAGTCGTCGGCGGCCGCGGTCCAGGAGCTGGTCGACAAGCTGCCCTGAGCTTGTGGTGCGCCGCGTCACCAAGGCCCTGGATCCCGTTGACCCGGCGCCCCACCGGGGAGTACCGTGACCTCCAGTCCGGTCGGCACGGGAGATCCGACCGGCGCCCGCGCGAAGGCGCCCCCCGAACGTCCGATCGACCGGCCCCAGCCGCACCCCCGGTGCGTCGCGGTTCATCGTTCGCGCACGGCGTCGCCACAACGCAAGACCAGGCATCGCCTGAGGGGAGGGTCCATGAACCGGAGGCTGCTCACCGCCCTGGGGGCGACAGTCCTGCTCGTCGCCGCTGCGCTGCCTGCGACCGCGATCGCGAAGTCGCCGACGACGAGAACCTGGGAGCGGGTCGACCGTTCGACCCTGGGCAAGATCGACCCCGACCTCGTGAAGCAGATGCTGGGCGGCGGGACCCGCAGCGCCAACGTCATCCTTGAGCTTGCCGCGGAGCCGGTCGCCGTCCACAGCGCGGACGCGCTGGCCGTGGGGCAGACGTTGACCAGGGACCAGAAACTTGCCATCCGTACCCAGGTCAAGCTGGGCCAGGACGCGCTCAAGGCCCAGATCGCCAGCGCCGGCGGCACCGTCCAGCGGCAATACCAGGACGCCTACAACGGCATCCGCGTGCGTGTCGCGCTTCGCAACCTGCCCAAGCTGGCCGCGCTGCCCGGCATCGTGGCCGTCCATCCGGTCCGGATCTACCACAAGGACCTCACGACCGCGGTGCCGTTCACCGGCGTGCCCGCTGCCTGGGGGGATTACGGCTACACCGGCAAGGGCGTGAAGATCGCCATCATCGACTCCGGCATCGACTACACGCATGCCGACTTCGGTGGACCGGGCACGACCGCTGCCTTCGACAACAACGACCCGACGATCATCGAGCCGGGCACTTTTCCGACCGCCAAGGTTGCGGGCGGGACCGATCTGGTCGGCGATGCCTACGACCCTGAGTCGACGGACCCGAACCTCTACACCCCGCATCCCGACCCGGACCCGATCGACTGCATCACCTTCGAGCACGGCACGCACGTCGCCGGCATCGCGGCCGGCGAGGGCGTGAAGGCCGACGGGACGACCTACACGGGTCCGTACAACGCATCCGTGGACTTCAGCAGCTTCAAGGTCGGCCCGGGCGTCGCCCCTGAGGCGACCCTCTACGCGTTCCGCGTCTTCGGCTGCAACGGCGCGACGGACGTCGTCGTCGACGCCATCAACGCCGCGGTCGCGGCCGACGTGGACGTCATCAACATGTCGCTCGGCTCGGACTTCGGCCAGGCCGACGATCCGGACGTCGTCGCGAGCAACAACGCGAGCAAGGCCGGCATCGCGGTCGTGATCGCCGCCGGCAACGCCGGCCCCGTCCCCTACATCGTCGGGTCACCTGCCACCGCCACCCGTGCCATCACGGTCGCGGCGCAGGACGCCGTGCCGACCTTCCCGATGGCGCTCGTGGACCTGCCTTCGCAGCCGGATCAGGCTGGCATCAACATGAACGCGGCCCCGCTGCCGGTCTCGGCGCCGCTGATCGTGCTCAAGGACACGTCCACCACCGTTCGGCTGGGCTGCGACCCGGCCGACTACGGCGGGGTCGACGTCACGGGCAAGATCGTCGCGGTCAAACGGGGCGTGTGTCCGTTCGTCGACAAGGGCACGATCGCGCAGGGCCAGGGTGCGGCAGGCATCATCGTCATCAACCGTGACGACGTGCCGAGCGGCGAGCTCCCGGTCTTCCTCGGAAACAATCCTGAGCTGTTCACGATCCCCATGATCGGCCTGGCCAAGGACGCGCAGCCCGCGCTCCTTGCCTCCGATGGCCTCGGGATCACGCTCAAGGCGAACGGCACGGAGCCCAATCCGACCTACACCGAGTCCGCCGACTTCACCTCGATGGGACCGCGGCACGGCGACAGTGCCCTCAAGCCGGACATCTCGGCTCCGGGTGTCGACATCGTCTCCGCGCTCGTGGGCAGCGGCAACGGCGGCACGTCGTTCGGTGGGACCTCGATGGCCACGCCGTACACCGCCGGGGTCGCGGCCCTGGTCATCCAGGCCCATCCATCGTGGTCGCCCGGCAACGTCAAGGCGGCCATCGTCAACACGGCCGCGCCCGACGCGGTCAGCGGGTATGACCCACTGCTCGCTGGTTCAGGCACCGTGCAGCCGCGCAGGGCGGTCGACACGGTCGGCCTCGCGACGGCGGGGGGCGGCACCTCGACCCTCTCGTTCGGCTACGAGCCGCACGGCAGCTCCTATTCCGAAACCAAGGAAGTCAGGCTCACCAACACCGGCCGCCGGTCGATCACTTATGACCTCTCGGCCGGCTTCGTCGGCGCCGATCAGGGCGCGACGTTCACCTTCAGCCCGAAGCACGTTCGCGTCGGTGCGCACTCGAGCCGCACGGTGAAGGTCACGATCAGCCTCACGAAGGCCGAACTGGCCGCGCTACCGGGTGCCGATGAGGCTCCTGACGGCACGGCGTTCAACAACGTGCGCGGCGCCGTCGTGGCCACGCCACGCGGCCACGCGACGGGGCGGTATGCGCTGCGCGTGCCGTTCCTGCTCGTCCCGCGTGGCCTGTCGGACATCGAGGCCCAGAAGACGCTCAAGTACACGCTCAGCGGCGGCATCGCGTCGTCGAGCACCAGGATCAAGAACAAGGGCAACCACTCCGGCTTCGTCGACCAGTACGCCTGGGGCGAGTGGGATGCCAACGAGCACCTGGGCATCACGGACATCCGCGCGACCGGCGTCGAGTCGCTGGCCGGGGTTCCCGGGCTCGCGCCCGCGGATCGCCTGCTCGTCTTCGCGGTCAACATGTACGGGCGGTGGTCGACGCCGTCCGACGTCGATGTCGAGGTCGAGATCGACGTGGACGGCGACGGCGTGACCGACTTCACCCTCGTCGGCTTCGACAGCGGCGCGCTGTTCGCCGGCGCGTTCGACGGAGCCGTCCTCTCGTTCCTCTTCGATGCCGGCGGGAACCTCGTGGACCTCTGGCCCGCGATCGCCCCGACGAACGGCTCCACCTATCTGATGGCCACCGCGGCCAGCAGCCTCGGACTGACGGCGGGCGCGTCGTCGTTCGCCTACGACACGTTCGTCTACTCGACCTTCCTCGACGTCCCCTCCGATGAGGCGTCGGGCACCGGCCACTTCGATGCGCTGGCCCCGGCGCTCTCGACCGGTGCGTTCTTCCCGCTGGCCAAGGGTCAGTCGGTGAAGCTGCCGCTCACCGTGGACACGGCCGCGTTCGCGACCGACCCGGCGCTCGGCTGGCTCATCGCCTCGAACGATGACGCCAATGGCGCTCGCCAGGCCGACCTGATCCCGATCGGGACGCTGCCCGCGCCGTAGGGCCCGGCGTTCGACGCCCGAACACGGTCGAAGCCCCCGGCGCCGCCGGGGGCTTCGTCACGCGCGAAGGTGGTTTCAGCCGGTCCCGCCGGCCGGCATCGACCCCTCGCAGAGCTTGGGTACGCCGGCCGACCCGACGCGGTAGTCGTAGCGCTGGCCGCCGGCCTCGACCACGACCCGGTACCCGGCGATGATCTGCTGGATGTACATGACGCCCGGCTTCGGGCACCCGAGCGCGCCGTTGTTCCAGATGACCGCCTCGGTGCTGACGACTGACACCGCGCTCGGGTCGACCCCCGCGACCGCCGCAGCGGCGGCGAGGATGCGCTCGATCAGCGCGTCAGGCACCGTGCCGGGCACGGGCTCGTTCGATGGCGGGATCGAGACCGGTCCGGACGGACGCGTCCCGGTCCCGGACGGCCCGCCGCCCTGATCGGGCGAAGCCCCCACAGGCGAGGTGCACGCAACGACCAGGGAGGTCAGGAGCGCGGCGACGACGGGACCGACGACGATCGCCGTGGGGCGGTGCGGGGCGACGCTCGGGGCCATGCTCCACGGATGCTACCGCGACCTGGGCGAAGAGGCGTCCGGCGGCCCCCGGCCGATCGCCCACGTCAGCCCCCGATGGCGACGAGGCTCGGCTTTCGCTCGGGATCGAGCATCGAGGCTCGCTCGACCGATCGGCGCACGATCTGGGTCATGGCGTGGCGGTACACCGCGTCGGTCTCGGGCAGCGGCGGCTCGCCGAGCTCTCGTGCGAGGACCGCCTGGAGGCGTCGGTACTGGCGGACCACCTGCGAGCGGGAGCCGGTCATGCCCAGCACCGACAGGAGGATGGCGTGGGCCTCCTCCCGAAGCGGATCTCGTGCCAGGGCCGTCTCGGCGGCGCGACGCGCGCCGCGAAGGTCGCCGGCCCGGAATCGAGCGCGGGCCACATCGACCAGGGCGTCCTCGTAGCGATCGGCGAGGCGCTCGCGTTCGGCGGCAAAGCAGTCGTGAGCGAGAGCCTCGACCAGGTCGCCGCGATAGAGCTCGACCGCTCGCTCGGCTCCACCATCGCCACCCTCGAGGCTGCGCTCGAAGGCGATGGCATCGACCTCGAGTCGGGCCTCCGGGAGGATCGCCACGGCTTCCGACCGGACATCGAGCACGTCGTCTGGATCGACACCCGCGTCGATGAGCCCGTGACGGACCAGCCACAGTGCCTGACGAAGCGATCCGACGGACGTGCCGTCAGCGTCCGGCCAGAGGTCCGCGGCGATGGCCTCCCGCGTTCGCGGCCGGCGTGCCAGGACGAGCAGCGCGAACAGCGCCGGGGCGTGGCGGCCACCGAGCCGTACCTGGGCCCCGCTCGCCGCTCGAACGTCCAGTCGCCCGAGCAGGTTCACGCGAAGGATCGTCGATTGGATCTGTTCGTCTCGTGGCATGGCATCCCCGAAGCGTGTAGACCCGCGACGCCCGGCCCGTCCCCCCGTGGGCCGGGCGCCGGACTGGGAACGGCGGGCCCCAGACCCGCCGTTCCGCGCCGCCCCCAACCTGATGGCTGCGCCCCCGCGCGGCCATCGGTCCAGAGCCGAATCATGTCGTCGACCGCGTCGGTGAGCGACCCGATACCTGACACGGCAGGTGTCGGCCAGCCGACACCCTCGGACGCGCGGCCAGAGCGGTTCGATACACTGACCGGCACCGTGCCGATCGCCGCCATCGGGTTCCATTTCGACCCGCTCCTCCGACTGGCCGACACCCTTGCCGTTCGCTGGCAGACGATCGCGCTCGCGACCGTCATCGCGCTCGCGCTGATCGTCGCGGGCGTGCTGGCCAGGCGTGCGGCACTTCGACCGGACGATCTCCTGTTCATCGCGATCGGGATCGTGCCCGGCGCCGTCGTCGGCGGCCGGATCGGCTACGCGCTCCTCCATCTGGACTTCTACGCCGCCGACCCGGTCGCCATCCTCGATCCGGCTACGGGCGGCCTGGAGCTCGGGCTCGCGGCGGCCGGTGGCCTGCTGACGGCGTGGTACGTCGCTCGGCTGCTCGGCGCTCCGACCGGTCCATGGTTGCAGGTGGCGATCCAGCCGGTCCTGTTCACCCTGGGCGTGGGCAAGCTCACGATGGTCCTGGGCGGCAGTGGCCAGGGACAGCCGAGCGATGCACCCTGGGCGACCGCCTACCCGGGGCCAGGGCCATGGAGTTCGCTGGCGCCCGCGCTACCGTCGCACCCGTCGCAGGCGTACGAGGGGATCGCGACGCTCGTAGTCCTGGGCGTCGTCGGGCTGCTGCTCGCCGGTACGGGCCCGGCCTCGCGCGGACGCTCCGACGGCCGAGTCTTCCTCTTCGGTCTCGGCGCCTGGGCCCTCGTCCGCGCGGCGGCCGGCCTCACCTGGCGCGACCCGGTCGTCGTCGGGCCCCTCAATGCGGGCTCGCTCATCGCGCTTGGGCTCGCCGCCGCCTGCTTTGCGTCGATCGCCGCCTTCTCCGTCCGGAGCCGGAGCGATGGAGCGACCTCACGGGCACCGGCCAGCACGGTCCCGGATCCGCCCGTGCCGGTGGGGACGCCCCGGTCCTGAGCGTGGGACGGCGAGGGGCGATCCGGCGACGACGGAGTATCGTGGTGCGCACGCAGGTCAACCGGATCGCCGCTCGCGGCGAGGCCCAACGAGAGGTCATCCCATGACGCAGGTCGCAGAGCCGGGCGCCGTCCGCACAGACATCCCGGCCCCCGGTCGGGTCCACCACTGGATCGATGGACGGAGCGTCGCCGGCACGTCCGGTCGCGAAGGGGCGGTCTACGACCCCGCCACCGGGCGGCTGGCCCGCTACGTCGACTTCGCGTCCGAGCAGGAAGTGGCGATGGCCGTCGAGGCGGCCAGGGCCGCCTATCCCGCCTGGCGGGCCACGTCGCTCTCGAAGAAGTCGGACATCCTGTTCCGGATCCGGAACCTCGTGGACGCGCACCGGACCGAGCTCGCCGCGCACCTCACGTCCGAACACGGCAAGGTCCCCTCGGACGCGCTCGGCGAGATCGCCCGCGGCATCGAGAACCTCGAGTTCGCGACCGGGATCCCGAGCCTCCTCAAGGGCGGCTACTCCGAACAGGTCTCGACCGGGGTCGACGTCTACCAGATCCGCCAGCCTCTGGGTGTCGTGGCCGGCATCACGCCGTTCAACTTCCCGGCGATGGTCCCGATGTGGATGTTCGCTACCGCCATCGCGTGCGGCAACACGTTCATCCTCAAGCCGTCGGAGAAGGACCCGTCCGCCTCCATCTTCCTGGCCGAACTCCTCGCCGAGGCCGGCGTGCCCGCCGGGGTGTTCACCGTCGTCCAGGGGGACAAGGTCGCGGTGGACGCGATCCTCGCCCATCCGGACATCGCCGCAGTCAGCTTCGTGGGTTCGACCCCGATCGCGCGCTACATCTACGAGACGGGCACTCGCAACGGAAAGCGCGTCCAGGCCCTTGGTGGCGCCAAGAACCACATGGTCGTCCTGCCCGACGCCGATATCGACATGGCCGCCGATGCCGCCGTGTCGGCGGGCTACGGATCCGCCGGCGAGCGGTGCATGGCGATCGCGACCGTCGTGGCGGTCGGCGATGCCGCCGATCCGCTGGTCGAGGCCATCAAGGCTCGTCTGCCGAAGGTGAAGGTCGGTCCGGGCACCGACCCCGAGGCGGAGATGGGCCCACTCGTCACGCGGCAGCACCGCGACAAGGTCGCCTCGTACCTGGACTCCGGCCCGGCCCAGGGTGCGACGCTCGTCACCGACGGACGGAAGCACCCGCTCTACAGCGAGAGCGACGGCTTCTTCCTTGGCGTCTCGCTCATCGACCATGTCACGCCCACGATGGACGCGTACCGCGACGAGATCTTCGGCCCGGTGCTGACCGTCATGCGGGTCAAGACCTACGACGAGGCCGTCCGGCTCATCAACGAGAACCCGTACGGCAACGGCACGGCGATCTTCACGCGCGATGGTGGGGCGGCCCGCCAGTTCCAGTTCGAGGTGCAGGCCGGCATGGTCGGCATCAACGTGCCGATCCCGGTGCCGGTCGCGTACTACAGCTTCGGCGGCTGGAAGGCCTCCTTGTTCGGCGACCTCCACATGTACGGTCCCGAGGGTGTCCAGTTCTACACGCGAGCCAAGATCGTCACGAGCAGGTGGCCGGATCCCGGCACGAGCAAGATCGATCTCGGCTTCCCGCGCACCCGCTGAGCCCCGACGATGACCCAGACGACCCCGCGCCCGACGTTCGACGAGCGCATCGCGGCCGAGCGGCGGGAACACCTGCGCGGTCCGTGGAGGCCGCGCCCCACGCTGGCCGGCACCGACTACACCGGCGATGCCGTCTACGCCGAGGAGCGGGAGCACGTCTGGTGGGGTGGCTGGGTCTGCGCCGGGCGCACCGACGAGGTGGCGGGCACCGGCGACTACCTGGTGCGCGATATCGCTGGCGAATCGATCTTCATCACCCGTAACCGCGCTGGGGAATTCCGGGCGTTCTACAACGTCTGCGCTCACCGCGGCACCAGGCTCCTCGACGACGATCCCGGCTGCGGTCACGTCAGCAAGGTCTTCAAATGCCCGTACCACGCCTGGTCGTACGACCTCGACGGGCGACTGGTCGGGACACCCAATGTCGACGAGGACGAGCTCTTCGAGCGGGCCGAGTACCCGCTCCATCCGATCGCCGTCGAGGCCTACGCGGGGTTCCTGTTCATCAACATGGCCGATGCGCCGCGTCCGCTGCTCGAACACCTGACGAGTGGCGTCGAGACGATCACCGCTTTCGAGCGTTACCGTCTCGATGAGCTGCGGGTCGGCGTCAAGCTCGTCTACGAGGTCGCGGCGAACTGGAAGATCGTCGTCGAGAACTACAACGAGTGCCTGCACTGCCCGACCATCCACCCGGAGCTCGTCCAGATCGTGCCCCTGTATCGGTTCGGTGAGGTCTGGGACGAGGAGACCCTCGACGACGGGAACATGATGATCGAGGGCGCGACGAGCTTCACCCGGACCGGCTCATCCACCCTGCCGAAGCTCCCGGGCCTGGCGCCGGACGACTACCGCATGTACTACGGCAGCTTCCAGTTCCCGAACCTGATGCTCAACCTGCACCCGGACTGCGCGATGTCGTACATCGCCTATCCGCATGGCCCTGGGCACACCACGGTCGTTTCCGAGTTCCTGTTCCGTCCGGAGGCGATCGCCCTCCCCGACTTCGCCCCCGAACCCGTGGTGGAGCTCTGGGACCTCATCTCCCGCCAGGACTGGGCCGTCTGCGAGCGAGCCCAGACCGGTGTCGGCTCGCGCTCGTACCGCGCCGGCGTCTACCCGCGCAAGGATCGCTTCCTGTTCGACTTCAACGAGCAGTACCGCCGGGAGATGGGACGGCCGCAGCTGGGCTGATCCCGGGGGTCGCGCACCGGACTCCACCGGACCCCACGGCGCGGTGCGACGTGGCACCAGAATCCCCCTTGGAGGCCCTTCGAGGTGGGACGTTCGGTGGTTTGCAAGGTACCCATGGGTACTATGCTGGCGCCGCCTGGAACCCGCCGGGCCCAACCGGAATAGGGGGTCATCATTGTCCGATTCATCCGAGAGTCAGGCCACCATCATCGGCCCGGCTCCCAGCTCCCAAAGCCGACCACGCCGCCGCGCCGACATCGTCCTCCAGGACGTCGGCGGGGAGGCCATCCTCATCGATCCACGAACCGATGAGGCGCACGTCCTCAACGGATCGGCCGCACGACTGTGGCAGCTGTGCGACGGCGAGCGCACCCTCGATCAGCTCGCGACCGAATTCGGGGCCATCTACGACCTGACGGCCGCCGACGTGGCCGACGATGTCCGCGACGTCCTCGGTGAACTCGCCAGGCTCGAGCTCATCGAGTCGTCCGCCCCGGCCGGCGCGTGACGATCGACACGTGCCGCCGATGACGGTGATCGTGGCCCCGATCGCGAACATGACGGGGCCCTTGCCGACAGACGGGCGCGATCACCCGGGTGATCGGGAGATCGCCCGCTACGACGTGCTCGGCGTCTCGGTCGAGCTGGTCTCGGACGACCCCGAGATCGTCGGGGTCATCGAGGCGTCCTACGGCATCTTCCGTCCTGGCGCCGACCGCCCCGCGGAACGACCGCTCGCCGATGTCCGGCTTTCCGTCGAGCGGGCCGGGTCGGGCTGGCTGGTCGCCGGCGGGACCGAGGATCCGGTCACCTGTGGATCGGCGGATATCGCGGCCATCCACACCCTCGACCGCCTCGTCGACTCCGTCCTGCGAGGCCTCCACGCTCGCGGCTTCATCTCCGTCCACGCAGCGACCGTCGCGACCCCGCGTGGGATCCTGGTCGTCGCCGGCGCGTCCGGTCAGGGCAAGTCGACGCTCGCGCTCGGGCTCGCCCACCGCGGCTTCGGCCTGCTGTCGGACGAGTTGGCGATCATCGACCGCGACGGGTCCGTCCTGCCATACCCACGCAGCGTCCATGTCCGTCCGGCAACGCTCGACCTGATCCCCGCGCTCGGGTTCCTCGGTGAGCGACCGCGCCTGACCCTCGGCGGCGGCAGCGAGTGGGCGGTCGGCCCTGCCGAGCTCCGGGACCGGTGGGGCGGTACGCCACCGATGGCCGGCCCCCTTGCCGCGATCCTGCTGCTCGATGGCGTGCCCGGCGCGACGGATCCTTCGCTCGTCCCGATCTCACCGGCCATCGCGGCGCTCGAGCTGGCACGCGGCAGCTGGGCCGCCTCGGTCGAGTTCGGGGCGACGCTCGCGCGACTCGCGGCGGGCACCTCCACGGTGCCGTGTGCGCGGCTGCGGAGCGGGCCGCTGGAGCGGACCCTCGACGTCGTCACCGACTGGCTGTCCGAAACCGGGCCGACCACGGGGACGGACCGATGATCGAGGCGCGGCCGACCTTGGACCCACGCGACCTCGCCCGCATGGCGATGCTCGAGACCTGGCGTCGTGATGGAGCGGACGCCTGGATCGAGGCGACCGGCGACAGCATGCTCCCGCTCATCCATCCGGGCGACCGGCTCCTCGTCAGCTTCGCCGAGCAGGACGTGCGCCCAGGGAACGTCATCATCTTCCGGCACGGCGGCCTGGTCGTCGCCCATCGGGTCATCGGCCGTCGTGACGACGGCCTGCGGCCGTGGATCGCCAAGGGCGACAACGAGCCGCGGGCGACCGAGGACGTCGCGCTGTCCGACCTGCTCGGCGTGGTTCACGCCGTGGATCGCGGATCCCGCGGCCTCTCGACGCGTGGCCTGGCCGGCCTGACCGGTGACGTGACCGCCTCTGTCTCGCGGATCGGCGGGTCGCTGACGCGTGCCAGTGTCCGTCCCCGGTCGACGATCAGTAGATCTCTCATCGCGGTGGCCGCCCTCGTGGCGCGTTCCGCACTCTCCCTTTGGACCTCACTCCTCGCTTCGTCGAGGAAGGTCGAATCTCTTGCGAAAGGAGGTGAGAAACCATGAAGTACGAGCGCCCGATCGTGCTCGCGACCTACAAGGTCGACGAGCTCATGCAGGACGCGGCCGTCTGCACCCGCTACGGGAAGGAGGGCCCGCACAACAATCGGCCGTTTGGCAAGCTGTTCGGCCGCCACTAGACCACAGGGATGATCCGATCGCATCGGATCCATTCATCGGTGGAACACCATCCCTGAAGGGCAATACGCTCGGAAAGAGGTGATAAACCATGAAGTACGAGCGCCCGATCATCCTCGTCACCTACAAGGTCGAGGAGCTGTTGAAGGACGCGGCCGTGTGCTGCCGATACGGCACCGACGGCGTCGAGAACAAGCCGTTCAAGTTCGGTAATCGCGGCTAGCGGACCAGTGGACTGATCCGATCCATAGCGGACGTCCTCGGCCGACGCGTTCGCGTCGGCCGAGGGTATCCGAGGGGAGGTGATACCGGATATGGCGTATGAGCGACCGACGGTGCTCGCGACCTACAAGGTCGAGGAGCTCATGAAGGACGCAGCGGTTTGCACCTTCTATCGCCCGAGGAAGGGCCCACCGGACTGATCCCCGGCTGAGGGGCAATCCATGCCGGAAGGAGGCGACCACGGCTCGGTCGTGGTCGCCTCACCTATCTCACGCGACGATCCTGGCCCGATGCGGGTCGATGAGAGGAGGTGATGCAGGAATGACCTATGAGCGCCCGATCGTGCTCGCGACCTATCAGGTCGCCGAACTGATGAAGGAAGCTGCGGTCTGTACCATCTACGAGATCGTCGTGAACTAGGCTTTCCGCCTACACGACGAGAAAGCGGTCACGGGGTCTCGTGGTCGCCTCGCCATCCAGGACAAACGCCAACAGCCGGGTCGAGCCGAATCGGGTCGATCCCTTCCATCGGACCGGATCCCCGCCGCGCGGGCTGGTCGAAATCCCACGGAAAGGAGGTGATTCGATGACGTACGAGCGACCCACCGTGCTCGCGACCTACCGGGTCGAGGAGCTCATGAAGGAAGCGGCGGTGTGCACCGTCTACCAGATCCCGGGCAAAGAGAACTAGGCCCGTCATCGATCGGGGAGGGTGGCTGGGTTCACCCGGTCCTCCTCCCCGATCTTCTTGCCCACACCAGGAGCCATCGATCATCGTGACCCCAGCGGTCGAGGTCATCGACCTCGTCAAGCGCTATCCCGTTTCCACGGGGTACCGGGACCTCATTCGCCGGTCGCGACATGCGCCCGGTGGTGTCGAGCCGCGCCCGGCGCTCGGCGGCGTCAGCCTCGAGATCGCCCCGGGCGAGCTGTTCGGGCTTCTCGGCCAGAACGGCGCGGGCAAGACCACCCTCATCCGGGTCCTCACGACCGCCCTGCGTGCCACGAGCGGCACGGCCCGAGTGGCGGGCCACGACGTCGAGCGCGAGACCATGGAGGTCCGGCGCTCCATCGGGCTGATCTCGGGCGAGGAGCGCTCCTTCTACTGGCGCATGACCGGTCGGGAGAACCTGGTCTTCTTCTCGGCCATCGCCCACATCCCCTACCGCCAGCGCGCGGGGCGCATCGAGGAGTTGCTCGCCCGCGTCGACATGACCGCGGATGCCGACCGACCGGTGCGGACCTACTCCACCGGGATGCGCCAGCGACTCGGCATCGCGCGCGGGCTCCTCAACGAGCCCGAGGTCCTGTTCATGGATGAGCCGACACGGTCGCTCGATCCCATCAGCGCCCGAGAAGTGCGCGTCCTGGTCCGCGAGCACGTCATGAGCGACCCGAAGCGAGCGGTCATCCTGGCTACCCACTCGATGGCCGAGGCGGAGGCCCTGTGCGATCGCGTCGCCTTCGTCCGCCGGGGCGAGATCGTTGCGGCCGGGCCACTCGCGGAACTGCGCAGGACCCTCCATCCGGGCATCCGCTGCGACATCGTCGTTCGCGGTCATCCGGCCGGTGCGGCCACCGCGTTGCGGGCCGCCGTGCCGCTCGTGGACATCGCGATCGACGACACCGATGCCGACCAGCGCATCCGCATCATCCTCGACGAGGCCTCCGGGGCGCTCAACCAGGTCCTGCGCACCATCATGATCGCGGGCGCCGAGATCCTGGACTGCCGGACGTCCGAGGCGTCCCTCGAGGAGATCTTCGTACGGACGCTTGGCGCCGACGCCGATGCGGCGAGAACCCCGGCGTCGCTGGCCTCATGATGACCCTGTCGCTGCCCTGGGCCTTCGTCCTGCGCGATTTCCTCGTGGCGCGCAGCTACCGCATCGGGTTCATCATGACCCTCGGCGGGACGGTCGGCAGCGTCCTGATCTTCTACTTCCTGAGCCGGGCCATCGGGGCCTCGGTCGGCTCGAGCGTGGCCGAGTACGGTTCCGACTACTTCGGCTTCGTCGTCATCGGGATCGCCTTCACCCAGGTCGTGACGGTCGGTCTCGGCGCGATCGGCGGGAGCGTCCGTCAGGGCCAGGTCACCGGGACCCTGGAGCTGATGCTCATCAGCCCCACCCGAGCATCCACCGCGCTCGTGTCGTCGGGCCTCTACAGCCACGTCTCCGCGGCAGGCACGATCGTGGTCTACCTGGCGGTCGGGATCCTGCTCGGCCTGCACTTCGATCACGCGAACCTGCCGATCGCCGCCGTCGCCTTCATCCTGCTGGTGGTTTCGTGCAACGCGCTGGGACTCGTCGGTGCGGCGGCCGTGCTGATCCTCAAGCAGGGCAATCCCGTCAACTGGATCGTGAGCGGCGCCTCGCTCGTCCTCGGTGGCGTCTTCTACCCGACGAGCTCTCTGCCCGACGCGCTCCAGGCCATCAGCCAGGTGCTGCCGATCACCCACGCCCTGGAGATCCTCCGGCGCTCGTTGTTGCTCGGCGAGGGGCTCGACACACTGTGGCCCCGGTTCGTCGCACTCACGGTCCTTGTCGCGATCTACCTGCCGCTCGGGCTCTGGGCCTGTCACATCGCCGTCGATCGTGCGCGCGAAGATGGCAGCCTCGCCGAGTTCTGAGCCCATCGCGCCCCCGCCCCTGCGGGCCGCTGTCCGAGCGCCGGCGCCCGGGCTCGGGCACGAGGAGGAGGCCCTGTGCCTGGCGGCCCGGGTTGCACCGGGCGAGGCCGCGCAGACACGGCTGGCGGCCCTCCTGGACGCCGGGATCGACTGGGATCGCCTCTGGCGACTCGGCCACGTCCACGAGGTGCTGCCCCTGCTCGTGACGTCGATCACGGCGCTCGATGGACCGGCTCGCATGCCCGAACGATGGTCGGCCGATGCCCAGCGACGTCGCTCGGCGACGCTCCTCCAGAATCGCTCGCTCCTTGGCGAGCTCCTCGCGACACTCGACGCGATGGGCTCGGGCGGCGTCGAGGCGATCCCCGTGAAGGGCCTCGTCCTGACCGAGATGCTGTACGGCAACCTCGCCCTGCGGCCGGCGGGCGACATCGATGTCCTCGTGCGGCCCGAGGACCTGCCCGCGGCACGCGATGCGCTCCGAGGACTCGGCTACGCACAGGAGGCCGTGCCCGCCTACGAGGAACGCCATCACCCGTTCCACGATGCGCCGTACTACCGCGAAGGCCCGTTCCGTCAGACCGCGATCGAGCTTCATCACGGCCTGGCCGCCCCTCGCCAGTTCCGGATGGACGCGGCGTCGCTCTGGGAACGCAGCGTGACGATCGAGCTGTTCGAACGACCGATCCGTGTCCTCGGGCCGGAGGACACCTTGCTGCACCTCGCGATCCATCGCGCGCGGGCGCCGCTGCGGCTGCGCTGGATCGTCGATATCGCCGAGCTGCTTCGTCGGTCAGGCGACGAGCTCGATGTCGGGTTCCTGCTCGCGCAGGCACGGGCGATCGGCGCGCGCACGACGCTCGCGATGACCCTGGAGCTGGCCGACCGGCTCCTTGACGCCCCGGTCCCGGACGCGCTCGCGGAGGGTCTCGCGATCGGCGGACCGAAGCGCTGGCTCCTCGAACGGACCTGCGGGATCGAGGCGATGTTCGCCCAGAGTGCTGCGGGCGACGACCG
The DNA here is from genome assembly GCA_963764515.1 of uncultured Chloroflexia bacterium. Taxonomy (GTDB): domain Bacteria; phylum Chloroflexota; class Limnocylindria; order Limnocylindrales; family CSP1-4; genus SPCO01. The sequence goes on from CAVXSS010000002.1 coordinate 669,747, forward strand.
GCAGCAGCCCCATCTGACCTACCGGATCTTCGAGGAGGATGGCGTGGCCCAGATCGGGCGCTCCCTCCTCGACGCGCTCGTTCGCAAGGGCGACAAGTGGCGCGACCGGAGACAGACCCGCTCGGCCTGAGCGGCAACTGTCGCGGGATTGCAACCCGGGGCGGGCTCGCGGGGTGGGTGTCGGTCACCCCCCGGCGTCGACGATGCGGTCGTTCCCCATCTGGAGGCCGACGCCATGACCGACTACGAACGCACCACGACCCGCGAAACCACCGCCGTCGACCCGGCGTATCAAGGGGCCGCCGAGGCCGGAACGCCGGCGGCGGCTTCGACGGTCCGCACCACCGAGCGCGCGTACGCCCCGGCCGGGCCGAGTAGCGCGGCGACCGGCATCCGCATCATCACGTTCGCCTTCGGCATCCTCCAGGCGCTCATCGTGCTGCGGATCATCCTGCTCCTGCTCGTCGCCAACCACAGCAACGACATCGTGGGACTGATCCTGGGCGTGACCGACCCCTTCGTGGAACCGTTCCGTGGCATGTTCTCGCTCGATACCGTGAAAGCCGACAAGAGCGTGTTCGACGTCGCGGCGATCGTCGCGCTCGTTGCCTGGACGCTGGTCGAGATGCTCCTGATCGCCGCGCTCCGGCTCTTCACGCGGCGTCCCACGCCCGCCTGATCCCCGCCCGCCGCGCCCGGCCTCAGTGGCTCCTGGCGTAGTCGGCGGTCGAGCGCTTGATGAAACGGCCGTGGCCCTTCGTGCCGGTGAACGTGCCGTCGCGCACGATCACCGAACCGCGGCTCAGGACGACGTCGCTCCCGCCCTGGACGGTGCGGCCCTCGTAGCACGAGTAGTCGACGTCCATGTGGTGGGTCGCCGCCGAGATGGTGTGGGAGCGGTTCGGGTCGTACACGACCAGGTCGGCGTCGGAGCCGACCGCTACGGCGCCCTTCCGCGGGTACATCCCGAACAGCTTGGCGGGCGCCGTCGAGATGATCTCGATCCAGCGCTCGCGGGTGATCCGGCCGGCGACGACGCCGCCGTCGTGCAACAGGTCGACGCGGTCCTCGATGCCCGGCAGCCCGTTCGGGATCTTGCGGAAGTCGCCGACGCCCAGATCCTTCTGGCCGTGGAAGTCGAACGGGCAGTGGTCCGTCGAGACGAGCTGGAGGTCGTCCTTGACGAGCCCGGTCCAGAGCTCGTCCCAGTGATCCTTGGAGCGGAGCGGCGGCGAGCAGACGAACTTGGCCCCCTCGAACCCATTGCCGAGGTCGTCGAGCGAGAGGAACAGGTACTGCGGGCACGTTTCCGCGAAGGCCTTCGATCCGCGGTCACGAGCCGCCCTGACCTCCGCGAGTGCATCGCGGGCCGACAGATGGACGATGTAGACGGGGACGCCGGCGGCCTCAGCCAGGCGGATGACCCGGTTGGTCGCCTCGCCCTCGAAGACGGCCTTGCGCGCGAGGCCGTGGCCGATCGGATCGGTCGTGCCCGCGGCGACCGTCTGCGCCGCCACGACGTCGATGGCCATGCCATTCTCGGCGTGCATCATGATCAGCCCGCCGTTCTTCGCCGTCTGCTGCATCGCCCGGAAGATGGCCCCGTCGTCGCTGTAGAAGACGCCTGGATAGGCGGTGAACAGCTTGAAGTCCGGCACGCCCTCGGCCACCAGCTGGTCCATCTCCGCCAGGGTCTCGTCGTTGACGTCGCTCATGATCATGTGGAAGCCGTAGTCTGCCACCGCGTTGCCCTCGGCCTTGGCATGCCAGGTGTCGAGGCCCTGGCGCAGCGAGTGCCCGCGTGACTGCACAGCGAAATCGACGATCGAGGTCGTGCCGCCGAATGCGGCCGCGCGCGTACCCGTTTCGAACGTGTCCTTCGCGAAGGTCCCGCCGAACGGCAGCTCCATATGGGTGTGCACGTCGATCCCGCCCGGGATGACGTACTTGCCCGCAGCGTCGATCGTCTCGTCAGCCGTCGTGCCCCCGCCAGCGAGGTCCGCGCCGATGGCGACGATCGTCTCTCCGTCGATGAGGACATCGGCCGCGGACGAGCCGTCCGCAGTCACGACGGTGCCGTTCACGATGAGCGTGCGCATCGGTCCCTCCTCGAGTGGCGCGTCGGTCGGTCTGGAACCTGATGGTAGGGGATGACGGAGGCGTGAGGCTCGCTAACCCTGATGATCGGGGGCCGCCACGGCCTCCATCGGGCGATCCCGCTGGGGCCACGTTGCGCTTCGCCCGATGACGTGGTCGGCGAGGCCACCCAGCTGGCCGATGAGGGTCAGCCCGACGGTCACCGGGTGCCACAACACGGACGTCAACGGCTGGCGTTGGGTCAGGACGAGGGCGAACCGCGCGAACCCAAGCAGGAAGAGCGGGATGCACGATGCGACCAGCGTCCGCGCCTCCACGCCGGACAGGAGCGCCAGCGGCGGGAGGCCCATCGGGACCAGGTACGCGAGGGACTGGACCGCGATCGCCAGCACCGCCAGCCCGAGCGAGCCGCCCGCGTACGGCAGGATCATGTGGCGCCAGGCGGGGATCGCCGCGTCGGGGCCGGTGTAGTGACGGCTCGCGGCCAGGTCGGCGACGTATGCTGTGCCGACTCGCCGCCCGGCGCGGGCGAACGTGCGCGCGAGGTCGATGTCCTCGCGAGGGCTGTCGGGCGCGACAGCGTGACCGCCGCTGGCCAGATAGGCGTCACGCCGCAGGAGGATCAGCGGTCCGTACGCGAAGGCCACGCGGGCCGGTCGCCCACCGGTCAGCGCCGCCAACCAGATGGGCTGGAAGCCGAACAGCAGCATCGCGAAACCCGGAACGGCGGCGCGCTCGCCGGCCGTGGGCATGTCGAAGCGGGTCACGCCGGACAGCAGGTCCCAGCGACCATGCTCCAGCTGCTCGACGAAGAGCCGCGTCGCGACCGGGACGAGGAGCGTGTCGGTGTCGACGAACATGACCAGGTCGCCTTCCGAGGCCTGGACCCCGACCCAGCGCTCCCAGTTCAGGGCGGACCAGCCGTCGGGCAGCGGTGGCGCCACGATGACCCGGCCGGCGCTGCCAAGGATCTCGGCGGCCAGCTCAGGTGAGCCGTCCGAGGAGCCGCCGTCGACGACGACGATGGTCGTATCGGCATAGGTCTGCTCGACCAGCGCCTCGAGGCAGTCGGCCAAGCGCTCCCCGTCGTCCCGGCACGTCACCACGATCGTCAGCGCGAGGATGTCGCGCTCGTCCGCCGGGTGGGTGCGGCGCCGCCGGGTGGCCAGGCGGATCGCGACGACGTTCCAGCCCGCATATCCGGCCGCCACCGACGACACGACGATGGCGATCTCCAGGGCGCTCAGGCCAGGGAACGCCCCCCAGTGACGCAGCAGCAGCAGGGCCAGCCAGATCCCGACGACGTAGCGCAGGCCAAGGAACCCGGACCACGCCCGCCTCGCTGCCGCCTCGAAGGCCTGCGGAGGTTCACGAGGTGCCAGGAGCACCATCGTGGGCAGGAAGAGATACAGGTCGAGACCGAGCGTCGCGAGCGCGCCCGAGCGCCCGAGCGTCACCGCCACCGCCGAGGCGACGGCGAACCCGACGAGCGAGAGCGCCGCGGTCGGCCGTGGACCGAATGCGGTCGCGATCGACGTGGCCCCGGTCGCGCGGTCGCGGGTGAGGTGGACGACCGCGGCCAGCATGTCCGTGGCCGCGGCCCAGATCGCGAAGGCCATCAGCGCCAGCCAGGGGAGGTCGGCGAGCGAGCGCCCCGCGACCAGGAACCCGCATGCGGCGGGCAGCACGACCTGCAGGGCGCTCGTGGCGGAGTCGAGGATCGGTCGCCCGGACAGCCGGATCGGCGGCATCGAGTAGGCGATCGCGGTGGCGACCGTCAGGAGGAGCGCAACGCCCGCGGTCGGACCGCCAAGGAGCACCAGCACGGCCAGCAGAGGCAGGTTCGTCAGCGCGATCACCAGCCGCGTCAGGCGCGCATGGGCGAGCGCACCAGGCTCGCTGCCCTCGTCGAGGTACTGAGCGATCGGGACGGGATCGGCGAGGGCCCATGCCCGGTGGCCGACGTCGAGGCCGTGGAGCAGGAGGTTGTAGGGACCCGTGAAGTAGAGGGTGCCGAGGATGATGGCTGGGCTGAACCCACGCTCGACGTCGAAGGCCGCCAGGATGAAGGGCAGTGCCGTCAGGGGCCACGACCGGGGCCGGCTGAGTCGCAGAAGGTCGCGCCAGCCGACGGCGAGGTCTCGCGCGAACGTGCGAGCCCCGGCCATCACCCGGTCCTGTGTCGATCCGCCGACCGCCATCCCGGGCGAGGCCGTGACCTCGGCCGTGCCGGCCGCGACGTCGTTCGAGTGGCCGACAGAGCCTGCCCCCGGCGCCGAGGTCACCTCGGCTGTGGCCGCTGCAGCCGCGGTCGGCGCCTCGGGCGGCACCGCCACATCCTGCTCCGATGAGAGCGACGCGGTCGGGCGAGGGCCTTGTCCGCTCGCCTTTCGGCTCCGCTTGGCCCTCGTCATCGCGACGCCGCCCGCGACGCCGCACGGATGACGAGCGAGCCGCCGAACGCCGCGGATGTCATCGGCTCGGGGCGACGTCCCGCAAGGCCGGGATGACGTCCCGGCCGTAGGCGGCCAGCTGTTCCTCCTCGTCGCCGTTCATCAGGTAGAGGTTGAACTGGTCGACGCCGGCCGCGGCGAGCTCGCGCAGTTTCGCGACGTGCTCGTCAGCCGTACCCAGGACGCAGAAGCGATCGGTCACCTCGTCCCCCACGAACGCCGCATTGGTCGAGCCGACCTCGGCGTGGTGATGGTAGTCGTAGCCCTCGCGATCCCCGACGTACCCGGTCAGCGCCTCGGGCAGCTGGTCGCGAGGGTAGCGGCTGACCAGGTCGACGACGTGGTTGGATACGAGCGCTGGGAACCAGCGGGTCCGCTCCCGGCCCAGGTCGCGCGTCCCGACGTGGGCCGGCGCGGCCGCCTGGATGGCGATCGAGCCAGGATCCCGTCCGGCGGCGATCGCCGCCTCGTGGACCTGGCCCGCGAACCAGCGGATGAGATCGGGATCGGCGAGCTGGAGGATGATCCCGTCCGCGACGCGCCCGGTCATCGCGAGGGCCATCGGGCCGTAGCCCGCGACCCAGACCGGCAGGGTCCAGCCCGCCGTCCACGGGAAATGGATCTCCGCACCCTCATAGTCGATTCGTTCGCCGGCGACGAGCGCCCGGATGACACGGATGGCCTGCTCGGTGTTCGCAAGCGTGATCGGCGGCTTGCCGAGCATCCGGCGAGCGGAGTCGCCGCGCCCGATGCCAAGGTCCATCCGGCCGCCGGTGATCTCGTCGAGCGTGGCCAGAGCGGACGCGGTCACGGTCGGCTCCCGGGTCCCGGGGTTGGTCACGCACGTCCCGAGGCGCATCCGATCCGTCGCCCCGGCCATCAGCGTCAGCAGCGGATACGGATCGCGCCACAGGACGTGGGAATCGAAGAGCCAGCCATAGGCGAACCCGGCGTCTTCAGCCTGACGCGTCAGTGCGATCGTTCGCTCGATCGTGTGGTCGGGCTTGAGTGTGAAGCCGAACTGCATGCTGGCGAAGCCTCCGGCGTCCTGGACGGGTTCGGACCGCCAGAGGTTACAACGGCCGCACGCGCGCCTGTCGTCGCATCGTTGACCTGCGGTTCACGCTCGGGCAACACGGCCCATCCACGCTCGAGGGATCGGAGGTCACACCGAGGGCATGCATGCGGTTCCTGGAGCGATCGCCCCACAGGCCCCGGCCGATCGCGGTCGGCGGCGGCCGGCTCGCCTCGTTCCTGGCCGGATCGGCGGCTTTCGGCAGCCTGGTCGTCGCCCTGCTCGTTGCGGTGGCCGATCTCGAGGGCAACTCATCGGACGGGTCCGGCTGCGGCGCCCGACCGGCATCCTGAGGACGAAGCGGCTCGGCCATCCTCCTCCTGATGGCCGAGCCGGCGCGGATGATAGCGTGGTCTAGGGGCGCGTGAGGTCCGCGTACGCCTCCGGCCGCCGGTCGCGGTAGAACTGCCAGGTGTTCCGGACCTCGGCGATCTTGTCGAGGTCGAGATCGCGAACGATCAGTTCCTCGTCCTGTCCGGAGCCGATGTCGCCGACGAACTGGCCGCGAGGGTCCACGAAGTAGCTCTGGCCGTAGAAGTCGTCGTCGCCGTACTCGGATTCGATCCCGACGCGATTGATGGTACCCACGAAGTAGCCGTTGGCGACGGCATGGCTTGGCTGCTCGATCCGCCACAGGTACTCGGAGAGGCCGCGCGACGTGGCCGAGGGGATGAACACGATCTCGGCGCCGTTGAGGCCGAGTGCGCGCGCCCCTTCCGGGAAGTGCCGGTCGTAGCAGATGTAGACGCCGACCTTGCCGACGGCCGTCTCGAACACCGGATAGCCAAGGTTGCCGGGCCGGAAGTAGAACTTCTCCCAGAAGCCCTTGACGTGCGGGATGTGGGTCTTGCGGTACTTGCCCAGGTACTTGCCGTCCGAGTCGATCACGGCCGCCGTGTTGTAGTAGATGCCCGACGCCCGCTCGTCCTCCTCGTACATCGGGGCGACGACGACCATCCCCGTCTGCTTCGCGAGATCCTGCATCCGCCTGGTCGTGGGTCCGTCCGGGATCAGCTCGGTGTAGCTGTAGTACTGGGCGTCCTGGACCTGGCAGAAGTACGGTCCGTAGAAGAGTTCCTGGAACAGGATGACCTGCGCCCCGGCCTTCGCCGCGTCGTGCGCGTAGGCCTCGTGCTTCTGGATCATCGATTCCTTGTCGCCGGTCCAGCTGGCCTGGACGAGCGCGCCGCGGACAACTCGGGGCATCTGGCCTGCACCTCGCTGGCTCGATATCGTCGATTCGGGTCTGGAGGGATGAGGGTACACCGGCCGAACGGGGCTCGGACCGCCGCGCGCCTCAGTCCGGGATGGCCTCCGGTCGGCGACGCATGTACCACTCGGTGAATTCCCGACAACGGCCGTCTTCGTCGAACCGGCACACGAAGACGTTGGCGAACTCGCGGTCCACGCCGGTGCGATCGTCGGTCAGATAACGGGTCCGTCCGTGGGCCACATGGGTGTCGCCGTCGATGGCGAGCACCTCGTAGTCGGCTTCCCACGAACCGGGCGCGTCGGGGTTCGTGACCCATGCGGCCACCACGGCCGCGCGTCCGACGACGGCCTCCTCGAAGGGGTCGAAGGCGTAGCGCACGTCGGGGCTGAACAGATCCCCGATCGCGAGCGGATCGTCAAGACGCCAGGCGTCGATGTACCGGTCCAGCCAGGCCGCGAAGGCGGCACGATCCATGCAGTTCTCCCGAATGCGTCCGGTCCTCACGGTAGCACGAGGCGCTGCGCTGGTGGCCCCAGACGGAAGGCAGGTGCTCCTCCATGGTCGACGCTCGAGTCGGTTCGGGTCCCCTCCATCGCGCGGCCGACCTCGCGACCGCCTACCTTGGTTCCCTCGACGAACGGCCAGTCGCCCGGCCGGTCGACCTGGCGGCGCTGCGCGATGCGATGGGCGGCTCGCTGCCGGACGGTCCGTCGGATCCAGCGGTGGTCGTCGAGGCATTGGCCGCGGCCGCCGATCCCGGGCTCGTGGCCAGTGCCGGCCCGCGCTACTTCGGGTTCGTCGTCGGGGGGAGCCTGCCGGCCGCACTCGCGGCTGACTGGCTGACGAGTGCCTGGGACCAGAACGCGGGTCTGTACGTGCTGTCGCCGGCGGCCGCGGTCGCCGAAGAGGTCGCAGCCGAGTGGCTCGTGGAGCTCCTTGGCATGCCCACGGACACGAGCGTCGGATTCGTGACCGGGGCGACGAAGGGGCACGGAGGATGGCCGAGCGGCTGTCGAGCGGTCCGCGCGTCTCGATCCTCAACGACGTCGTCCTCAACCAGGTCCTGGTGCGATTCGAGGGACCCGAGGGCGACGTCGACGGCTCGGGCGGGGACGCGCGAACGCGGGCGGTCATCGCTGGGGTCCAGCGCGACGGGACGTGCTGGCTCGGCGGGACCGTGTGGGCCGGCCGCGCCGCGATGCGCGTCAGTGTCTCCGGCTGGCGCACGACCGAGGACGACATCGACCGCTCGGCGGCGTCGATCCTGCGGAGCATGGCGTCGATCGACGGTTGACTCGCGCGGTCGAGGGACGCCCCGGGCGGACCGGCTAGGAGCCTGGGCCGAAGAACGGGGCCAGGCCCGGAAGCTGCCGCCCGGTCGGCGGCAACGTCGCACTCGCGGTCGCCTCGGGGGTCGTCGGCTTCGTGGCGGGCCTGACTGCCGGCTTCTTCCACATGCCGGTGTGGAGGTATGCCGTGAACCGCGCCGTCACCGCGCGCACACGATGGATGCGCACGCCGCTGTTCAACGTGCTGATCGCCTTGCCGTTCCCGATGTAGATCCCGACGTGGGTGCCACGACCCCAGATGACGAGGTCGCCGAGCTTCGGGTTCGAACGGCTGGCCTTGCCGTGCGCGCGGAAGTACGCGTACAGCGAGCGTGCGGAGCGCAGGTGGCCGTAGCGCAGGACCCGGCCATCCCCGGCCTTGCGGTAGGCGTAGATGACCAGCCCGGAGCAATCGAATGAACCGGGACCCATCGCCCCGGCCCGCCAGTGATCGCCGAGCTGGCGCTTGGCGATCGCGATGATCTGCTGGGCCTCGGTCCGGGTCGGCACCGCGGCGGAGACGGGCGCGGGCGGCGTGACCGAGAGGAGAGCCGCCCAGACGAGGGCGGTGGGGATGAACGCCCGTGGGCGCATGCGGCGTTTGATCACGAGGAGTTCCTTCCTGCCAGCGCGTCGAACTGGGGCACGACGGCGGTGGGCTGGGGGCCGCGGGGCACGCACGGACGACGGTCGGGCAGGACTGCGGATCGAGGCCGGGGGACCTCGGAGCGCGGGTCGATGCCGGATGCGACGGGACGAGCCGTGCGTGTGAGGCTCGTTGAGTTGTTGATCCCATCTGACCGCGGGGGCCGGTCGGCGCGTGGCGCAAGTCTACCCAGCTGCGGTGGTATAGACAATCAGCCGGATGGTCCCGCGGTGCGTCCGCGCGCCAGCCGGGCCTGTTGCGTCGCCGCGCCAGGCGCGCCGTGCCGGCCGGCCGCACGCCTCGCGCCGCTTCGCATCCGCGGACATGGATGTGCTGTAATGGCGGCCCGGCGAGGGCGTCCCGGATGCCCCAGGAACGAATGTCCGAGCCGGCCCGGTTCCGACCGCGACCGTGTCCGTCCCGAGGTGACCCATGGGTATCAGCACCGCTCCAGGCACGATGACGAGTGCCGAGATCGCCGCGCTCTCCAAGAAGCACACGATCTTCTCGTGGTCGGTCCAAAGCGCGGTCGACCCGATCGCCATCGACCACGCCGAAGGGGTGTACCTGTATACGCCCGAGGGCGACCGGATCCTCGATTTCAACAGCCAGCTCATGTCGGTCAACATCGGGCACGGCGATCGGCGGGTCATCGACGCGATCACGACGCAGGCACTGAAGCTGCAGTACGTCCAGCCCGCGTTCGCGACCGAGATCAGGGCGCGGCTTGGGGCCAAGCTGGCCGAGATCCTTCCCGGCGACATGGACAAGGTCTTCTTCACGCTCGGTGGCGCCGAGGCCATCGAGAATGCGATCAAGTTCGCCCGCCACGCGACCGGCCGCTACAAGGTCCTGGCCCGATATCGCTCCTATCACGGCGCGACGATGGGGGCGATGACGCTCACGGGCGATCCGAGGCGCTGGGCGAACGAGCCCGGCCTGGTGGGGGTGGTGCGGTATCCGGACACGCACCGTTGGGGCGAGGCCGAGCCGCGCCCCGTCGCCGAGAGCCTCCAGGGTCTCGAGGACGTGATCCGCTACGAGGGCCCGCAGACGATCGCCGCGGTGTTCCTCGAGACCATCGTGGGCACCAACGGCATCCTCATCCCGCCCGACGGCTACATCGCGGGCGTCCGCGACATCTGCGACCGGCACGGGATCCTGATGGTCGCGGACGAGGTGATGGCGGGCTTCGGTCGGACAGGCCGCTGGTTCGCGGTCGACCACTGGGACGTGACCCCGGACCTGATGACGATGGCCAAGGGCCTCACGTCGAGCTATCTGCCCCTGGGGGCCGTGGCGATGCGCCATGGCCTCGCCGAACAATTCGACGACCGCATGTTCTATGGCGGGCTGACCTACAGCAGCCACCCCGTCAGCCTGGCCGCGGCGCTCGCGACCATCTCGGTCTACGAGGAGGACGACCTGATCGGCAACGCGGCGCGCCTCGGGCCGGTCATGCGCGCCCACCACGAGCGCCTCGCTGCCGAGCACCCGAGCGTCGGGGCGACCCGAAACCTCGGCCTGTTCGGGATCATCGACCTCGTGCGGTCGCGCGATCCGTGGACGCCCATGACGCCGTTCAATGGGTCATCGGACGAGATGAAGGCGATCGGCAAGTCCCTCCGCGCAGACCACCTGTACACGATGATCGCGAACAACTCGATCCACACGAACCCGCCGCTGTGCATCACCGAGGAGCAGCTCCACGAGGGCTTCGAGATCATCGGCCGCGCCCTCGACATCGCCGACCGGGCGGTGAGCGGCTAGCCCCATGGCCACGGCCGGACCGATCGACCTGCTCCCGCGGTTGACGAGGTCCGAGGCGGCCCGGCCGGTCGTCACGCCCGGCGCCGGGCACTCGCGCCGCCGGCGCATCGCGGTCTTCGTCCTGTTCGGCGTGGCGATCCTTGTCCTGTGGGAGGCAGCCAAGTGGGTCGGCGGCGTGCCGTGGCGGTTCGACGACGTCCTCGGTACCGGCATCGACATCGACCACGATCCGCCGTTCCGCTGGGCGTTCGCGAGCGACCTGAACCTGCCGCACTGGTTCGCCGTCCTGGGCGCCCTGGCAGCTCCGGTCCAGCGCAACGCCCAGGACTCGCTCGGACAGTTCCTGGCGGGGGCGGCCTTCTACACGTGGCGGGAGGCGGCCATCGGGTTCGTCGTCGGAGCGCTCCTGGGTCTCGCGCTGGCGACGGTCTTCGTCCACTCCCGGCTGCTGGAGCGGGCGTTCGTGCCGTATGTCGTGGCCAGCCAGACCATCCCGATCGTGGCTCTCGCGCCGATGATCGTCTACGCGGTGGGCCCGAACGTGGCCGCGGTCGTCATCATCGCGACGTACCTGACGTTCTTCCCGGTCACGATCGCGATGATCCGCGGCCTGCGCTCGCCCGACCCGGGAGCCCTCGAGCTGATGCGCTCGTTCGCGGCCGGGCCCTGGGAGGTCTACCGAAAGGTGCGCCTTCCGGCATCGTTGCCGTACCTGTTCACCGCCTTGAAGATCGCGGCCACGGCCTCCATCGTGGGGGCCATCATCGGGGAGGGACCGGGCGGGATCCCCGACGGCCTGGGCCGCGCGATCATCAACTTCAACCAGTACTACATCACCGGACCGGAGAAGCTGTGGGGCGCGATCCTCGTCTCGGCGCTGCTGGGTGTCTCGTTCTTCGCGCTCATCCGCGTCCTCGAGGCGCTCGCCCTGCGCGGCCGGCACCGCCCGGCGGAGGGTTGAGATGACCCGATCCGCCGATCCCACCGCCCCGCCAGAGGCTGTGTCTGCCGAGACGCGGACCGAAGGCGACGTCGCCGTTCGCGTCGCCGGCGTCGACAAGGTCTTCCAGCGCGAAGGCGGTGCGCCGACCACCGCCCTCCAGGGGATCGACGTGGCCATCCGCCGAGGTGAGTTCGTCTCGCTCATCGGGCCGTCGGGCTGCGGCAAGTCGACACTCCTGCGCGTCATCGGCGACCTGGTGTCGCCCTCGGCCGGCGAGGTGACGGTGAACGGCAAACCGGCCGACCGGGCTCGCCGCGACCGGGACTACGGGATGGTGTTCCAGGCGCCGGGTCTGTTCGACTGGCGGACGGTCGAGCAGAACGTCGCGCTGCCGCTCGAGCTGATGGGCTACGACCACGCCCGTCGGACGGCGCGGACGCGCGAGATGCTCGAGCTCGTGGAGCTGGGCGATTTCCTCGGCCACCACCCGTACCAGTTGTCCGGCGGGATGCAGCAGCGTGTCGCGATCGCCCGCGCGCTCTCGTTCGAGCCGGCCATCCTGCTGATGGACGAGCCGTTCGGCGCGCTCGACGAGATGACCCGCGAGCGCATGAACCAGGAGGTCCTGCGCATCTGGGAGAAGACCGAAACGACGATCGTCTTCGTCACCCATTCGATCCCGGAAGCGGTCTTCCTCTCGTCCCGGGTCGTCGTCATGAGCGCTCGACCGGGGCGCATCACCGACGTCATCGACATCGACCTCGGCCGCCCGCGCGACGTCGCGACTCGCGAGCATCACCGCTACTTCGAGCTGGTGACCGGCGTGCGTGAGGCCCTCCGTCGGGGCGGCGCGGGTGCCGGTGACGATCTGCCGATGGCGGACGATGCCGCGCCAGCGATCCCCTCAGAGGCGCGTACGACTGCGGAGGGCGGCATCGGATGACGAGCGCGGCGGCCGCGCACCCGGCGCCCTCCAGCCCGGCCGCCGGTCGGGGCCGGATCCGCCGGGTGCGCTACTACCTGCCCGCGATCGTCGTGTTCGTCGCCGTGCTCGCCCTCTGGGAGTGGCTGGTCGGGGCGGCCGCGCAGACCCGGCTGCCCGTGCCGGCACCGTCCGCCATCGTCCGCGCGCTCTTCGAGAACTGGGGCGGCGGCAGTTGGCCGTTGGGCGCGTCGGCCGCCGCGACCCTCTTCGAAGCCCTCGGTGGGCTCGCCATCGGGACGGTCGCCGGCGTCTTGGTCGCGGGCCTGACCGCGCAATTCGCGACCGCCAGGGAACTGTTGCTGCCCCTCGCGATCGGCGCCAGTGCCGTTCCGATCATCGCCTTCGCCCCGCTGATGAACAACTGGTTCGGCGTCCTCAACCCACTCTCCAAGATGGCGATCGTGGCCGTCCTGGTCTTCTTCCCGGTCGTGGTCAACCTCACCCGCGGTCTGACCCAGGTGGAGGCCTCGGCGCTCGAGCTCATGCGCTCGTACGCGGCGTCGGAGTGGACCGTGCTTCGACTGGTCCGAGTGCCCAACGCGCTGCCATACTTCTTCACGGCGCTCAAGATCGGCGCGACGCTGAGCCTCATCGGGGCCATCGTCGGGGAATACTTCGGGGGCGCCAACGACGTTCTTGGTCGGGTCGTCGTCCAGAGTGCGAGTGCGCTCCGGTTCGATGTCACGTGGGCGGCCATCATCCTGGGAGCCGCGACCGGGATCGTCTTCTATCTCGCGATCATCGCGATCGAGCGCGTGGTGATCCCGTGGCACGCCAGCGTGCGCGGCCAGGAACCGTAGGAGGAGGAGAGCACGAGCATGCGAACACGCAGGTTCCTCGCACTGGCCGCAGCGGCCAGCTTCATCGTCGCCGCCTGTTCGAACAGCAGCGGGTCCGCGGCACCATCGGCGGGTGCGAGCGGCGCCACGGGCGGCACCCCTGTCCGATTGCAGCTCCAGTGGGTCCCGCAAGCCCAGTTCGCCGGCTACCTCGCCGCCGACCGGCAGGGCTACTACGACGCCGAAGGGCTCGACCTGACCCTGGTCCCCGGCGGCCCGGATGTCGTCCCACAGGCGGCCGGCTCGGCCGAGAACGGCCCGGAGTTCACCATCGCCTGGGTGCCCAAGGTCCTCCAGGCTCGCGAAGGCTCGCCGGCATCGGATCTGGTCAACATCGCCCAGGTCTTCCAGCGCTCCGGCACGCTCTCGGTGTCGTGGAAGGCCACCGGCGTGACCAAGCCGGCCGACTTCAAGGACAAGAAGGTCGGCGTCTGGGACTTCGGCAACGAGTTCGAGGTGACGGCCGCCGCCAAGAAGGCGGGTCTCGAAGCTGGCACCGGCTTCACCAAGGTCATCCAGCCATTCGACATGACGCTGCTGCTCTCGAAGCAGATCGATGTCGCCGAGGCGATGATCTACAACGAGTACGCCCAGGTCCTGGAGGCGAAGAACCCCGAGACCGGCGCGCTCTACAAGCCCGACGACCTCAATGTCATCAACTACAACGACGAAGGCACCGCGATGCTCCAGGACTCGCTCTACGCGCGAGCATCCTGGCTGGCGAAGGCCGGCAACGAGGACATCGCGGTCAAGTTCCTCAAGGCCTCGTTCAAGGGCTGGATCTACTGCCGTGACCATCAGGCCGATTGCGTCGGGTACGTCCTCGATGCCGGTTCGACGTTGGGCAAGGGCCACCAGACCTGGCAGATGAACGAAGTCAATGCGCTCGTCTGGCCGTCGGCGAACGGGATCGGGATCCTCGACCCGGCTCTGTGGAAGCAGACCGTGGACATCTCCGTCGCTGCCGGCGTCATCAAGGCCGCTCCGCCGGCCGAGGCCGCCCGCACCGATCTGGCCCAGAGGGCGCTCGACGCCCTCTCGGATCAGGACACGAAAGGCGCGAGCTATGCGAAGGGCACGGTCGAGGTGACCGAAGGCGGCAACTGAGCCCGGTTGACGCTCATGTGCGATGGGCCGGCCCTCCTCGTGGGGGCCGGCCCATCGCATTCCGCCCGGGCGGCTCGTCGCCCGCTCGGCTCGCCGAGCGCTGCCCGGCTCGAGCTCGCGCCGTTTGGCTGGGGGTGTGCGGTGGCGCCCGCGACGCGTTCCGGTCCAGGCGCGGACCGTTCTCAGCCCATGCCCGTGCCCGCCCACCTGCGCTTAGCGGCGTGGCCCGCGGAGCGCTGACCGGCTCGAGCTCGTGCCCTATGGCTCGCGGGGCCCCGCGCGGTGCCTGCGTGCGATAGCCCATCCGATATGCCCCTCATTCCTAACCTCGGGGCATCGGGCGGCTTTCGGTTCCATGCCCGGACGAAGGTGGTCCGTCGGGGACCGCTCTGACGCTCCGATGCGCTAGATCACGCTCGTCGAGCATCGAAAGCGGACGGTAGCCAAGGCCCGCTCCGGCGTTGTGGGGGCCCATACCCGTGCGATAGGAATGAGCCGCATACGGGGAGGTGGAAGCGCTGCCGCCTTACCGTTGACCGGCGGATGAGGGTTGGACGCCAGGATGTCCCTCGATGCCCAGATCGCTGCGACGCCATCGTCCCACTGTCGCCCAGGCTGAGGCTGCACGCTTGACGACCACTCTTGCCATCAGCCTCGGCGGGGAGGCGAAGCGGGATCGTCGTCGCCAGCGACGAACGCAGCAGGAGATCGGCAACGACATCGGGGTAGATCAGGCACGGATCAGCCAGATCGAGCGCGGGCAGGGAGCGAACGTCCCGCTCGAACTTTGGGTCGCCCTGGGTGTGGCGTTGGGCCGGCCGCTCGCGGTGTCGTTCTCGAAGCCGCTTGATCGGACGATGGCGACGCCAGCCGACGCCGGTCACCTGGAGATCCAGGAAGCGCTCCTCGCCCTGGCCGCAGCGACCGGTCGTCGAGGGGTTGCCGAGCTGCCGACACGGCCCGCGGACCCTGCGCGCTCCACCGACGTGGCGCTCCCCGACGACGTGCATCGCGTCCTGATCCTGGAGGAAGCCTGGAACACGTTCGGAGACGTCGGCGCGGCCATCCGGTCGACGCACCGGAAACGGGCGGAGGCTGAGGAGCGCGCCGTGGTGCTCGGCGGGGACGGCGGGCCATATCGAGTCGCGACCGTCTGGATCGTCCGGGCAACTGCGGCCAACCGGGCGCTCGTCGCTCGCTATCCGCACCTCTTCGCGACGACGTTCGAGGGCTCGTCGCGAGCCTGGGCTCGGGCGCTCACGGACGGGGGACCGCCACCGGATCGGCCGGGTCTCGTCTGGTTCGAGCCGCGACCCGCCGGCTCGTTGCGTGGCGCCGCCGCCCGGCGTGACGAAGGGGCCGGACCCGCGACCGGCGGCTCATCGCGTGGCGCTGCCGCCCGCCTGGGACAGACGGGCGCGCACGAACCGCCACGCAACGTCATCCGCGACCGGCTGGCTCATCGCGTGGCGCCGCCGCCCGGCATGACGGAGCGCGGACGAACCACCACGCAACGTGAGCCAGTGGCGCGCTATGGGGCGGTGAAGAACTCGCCGAGCGTGTTCGCCGAACAGCTGTCCTCGAGGCAGGGCAGGCCGAACCCGTCCTGGATGGTCCGCAGCAGCGAGTAGTGCGTGTGCGGGACCGCCGAGGTCATCCCGGGCCTCACCGAAGGGCTGCTGACGATGGTGGCGACCAGGTTCGATGGCGAGCTCGAATCGAGGCCCTCATCGAACGTGACGAAGAGGACGCCCCCGTCTCGCCATGCGGCGCTCTCGAGGATCTGTGGCACGAACGATCGCAGCCACGCATCGCCATCCGCGATGCCGCAGTCGTGCATGGCATGACACAGGTTCGGGATGATCAGCGAGAAGTCGGCCGCGCCGGCATCGAAGCCGGAGAATGGCAGGATGTTCGCGCAACGGCTCGGGTTGCCGCTGATCGACGTGAAGCTGATCGCCGGCTCGTGCTTGCGGGCGTAGGTTCCCGGACCGTCCGGCCCATCCTGCGCGGTCGCGCCCTGGAAGCAGTTCGGCGGCACGTTCTCCGCGTAGACATGCCACGTCCTGCCGGCCGCCTCGAGCTCGTCCGCGAGGTTCTTGGCGGCGATGTCGTGCGGCTCGTTGTCCGTGACCCGCTGGGTGGACCCGCTGAAGAGCGCGACGTAGTTCGGTTGGGACGGGTGACCCACCGCCCGGTAGTCGGTCGCGAGGCCGGACTTGCCGATGAGCTCGTTCATGTACGGCGCGTCGGCAGACCCAAGGATCGTCGAGAGCGGCTTGTTCTCGATCACGATGACCCAGACATGGCTGAGGGCCGGGGGAGGCGGGACCGAGGCGGCCGGGGGAAGATGGTCCCGGTCGGCGCCGAAGCTGTTCGTCGCGATGAGGACGCCGCCCACGGCGACCCCGATCACGAGCAGCAGCAGCGCGATCGGATACCTCATCGGACGCACGTGTCCAGTATCGCCGGGATCGTCGGAATGGGTCGCCGAGCGGCCCGACGCCAGCCCCGTCGATGCGGCACGATGCGACGATGACCGACCCGTTCGACTACGCGCGCTTCGACGCGCTCACCTTCGACTGCTATGGCACCCTCATCGACTGGGAGACCGGGCTCTCGACCGCCCTGCGCGGATTCCTCGATCCACGCGGCGTCAGCCCCGATCGCGATGCCCTCCTGGAGACGTTCGCCCGGTTCGAAGCCGAGGCCGAGCGACCGCCCTACCGAACCTATCGCGAGGTCCTGGCGTTCGCCGGCCGGGGCGTCGCCGCCGCCTTCGGCGTCGAACCGACCGAGGATGAGATCGGGACCTTCTCCGGCTCGGTGGTCGACTGGCCGGCCTTTCCGGACTCGCCGGCCGCGCTCGCGCTGCTCAAGACCCGGTTCAAGCTCGGCGTGCTGACCAACTGCGACGACGACCTGTTCGCCGCCTCGAACCGGCGACTCGGTGTCGAGTTCGACTGGGTGGTCACGGCCCAGCAAGCGCGCGGCTACAAGCCGGCGGTCGCGAACTTCGAGCTGCTCTTCGAGCGCCTGGGCCTGCCGCGCGACCGCATCCTGCACGTCGCGCAGAGCCTGTTCCACGACCATGTCCCGGCCCAGGGGCTCGGGCTCAGCAGCATCTGGATCCACCGCCGCCACGATCGATCCGGCGACGGCGCGACGCTTCCTGCCGACGCCACCCCGGACCTGACGTTCCCCGACATGGCCACGTTCGCGGCGGCCGCGACCGCGACCTGAGAGCCTCGGGTCCTTTCGCCCCTTGACGTGGCGGCTCGAGGTGCGATGCTGGCCGACGCGACAACCGAACGACAGGGGGGGGACATTCGATGGGTCGAGCCCGCTGGACGGTGGCGATCGTCGCCGTGATCGCCGTGGCCGGACTCGCCGGGGCGACGGTCGTACGCGGCTGGACCCCGTCGGTCCCCGACGACAGTGCGATCCCACTCGTCGCGCGTACCGCGCTCCAGGGAGAGATCGCCCCGGACGCGACCAACGACGTCGATCCTGAGACCATCGCGCGTTCGCCAAGCGGACAGGAGTGTCTCGACAGGATCGAGCGGCCCGCTGGCTACCTGGATCTGTGCTGGGAGGCTTACAGGGATCCCCACGACGCCGATGCCCTCCAGGACTACTACCAGCTCCGTGTCCACGGGACATTCGGCGGCGAGGGCGGGACCGGTGTCCGCTGGGCCGTCGCGCGTGCGGATCTTGTCGGCGAACCGTCGAACGACGTGTTCGACGCCTGGCCGGACGGCGTGTTCGACGGTCCATGCAAGCAGGTCGACGTCTCTCTTGGACCGGGCCCAGTCACGCCGGAGACGCTCTGTGGCCGGACGACAGGGACGACATCGACCGGCCATTGGAGCCACACCGTCACCTGGACCTGCGTCGGGTGCCTCTTCCCGGATCACGCGAATCGGGCGGTCACGCTCGACGAATTCGTGGCGGTGCCCGCCGGGACCATCCCGACCTGGGAGATCTTCGCCGACCTCGGTGGCTGAGACGATCGATCGCTCGCAGACCAGCTCTCTCGCCGAGGTCGTCGCCTAGGTCCCGCGTTCAGGACAGGGCACGTCCAGCGGGAATCCCGGTGCCTCGAATTGGGCGATCACGTCGGCCAGGCGGTACGCCGATGGACCCGTGCCCCGGACGTCGAGGGCGACGATATCGGGCCCGTCCAGTGCTCGCAGGAGCGCCACCGCGCCATCGCGGCGCGCTGCCGACCCGACAGTCCGACCGCCGACCGTGAGGCGCCAGTGGGCCTCGCCGGGATCCATGTGAGCGTGCGGGTCGTGGATGAGCGTGACGATGGCGCCGTGGGCGGCCGGGATCCGGTCCGGCGTCCAGTCTGGGCGCGGTTCGATCGGTGGGTGGCTCAGCTCCTCGCGAGGGCGGCGACAGTTCTCGCAATGGTCGGCCGACGGCCGGTTCGTCGTCAGGCAGGCCGCACACTGCCAGATCCCGGGCGCCCAGTCCGGCCGGTCGGCGCCACGCGCATGGCTGATGTTCCGCCGCACGGTCCGTGCCGCCCCGGCGATGGCCGCGACCACGACCCAGGCCAGCAGCATGCCGGCGAGCAACGCCCCGGCCACGACGGCCATCTGCCCGATCGCGCCCTCCATGCCTTCCGGCTGTCGCTCAGCCGGCCCCTGCGGGCTCGGGTCCGCCCGGGTCGTGCGAGATCGGGTCCGAGTTCGCACGTTCGAGCCGAGCCAGGTAGATGAAGGGGATCGCGACTGCCAGGATGCCCGCCGACACGAGATAGGACGCCGCGTAGCCGTTGACGTCCGCGACGCGGCCGAGGACCGGTTGCGCCACCACCCCGCCCGCCGAGCCCATCAGGTTGTCGAAGGACAGCACCGTGGCCCGTTGCTCCGAGGGGATGAGGCCATTGACGAACGCCTGCCGCAAGGGCGACTCCGCCGCGAAGACGAAGGCCCACAGCGCCAGGATCACGAGGGCCACGACGAAGCTGGCCGTCAGCCAGAGCAGGACCAGCAGCACGACGTTGAGCACCGCGCCGAGTAGGAGCGCCGTGGTCCGACGGTTGAACAGCCGCCGGATCCTCGAGACGAGCAGGCCGCCGAGGATCTGGGCCCCGGCGACGATCGCGGCCGCGAGACCCGCAACGCCATAGGCCGTCCTGTCGCCATACAGCTCGAGCAGGAACGGCTGAGACGCGTAGAAGACATAGATCCCCGCCCCGAAGCTGAAGGGCGCCGCGAGCATCAGCCACCGGACCGGCCGATTGCGGAAGCCGCCATCGACGGCGCCGCGGATGACGGTCCTGACCGCGGTGACGGGGCCGACATCACGTTGCGGCGTGAACCCGAGATCGCGCATGAAGCGGAACGCCACGAGCATCGTCACCCCGAGCATCGCCGCCCGGATGACGTAGGGGACCCCAAGGTTCGTCGCCTGGGCGACGATGCCGCCCGAGACGGTCCCGATGAGCATCGCCACGCCCCCGACGACCTGGGCCCGGCCGAAGACGTGCTCGAGATGGCCGGTGAAGCCCGTGGCCCTGAGAGCGTCCACGAGCCACGCTTCGGTGGCGCCGGAGAAGAACGTGAACCCGAGTCCCAGCAGGATCGAGGCGATCGCCCAGCCCCACAGCGGCGCGCGAGCCTGCCACATGACGAGGTAGAGCAATGTCGAGAGCAGGAGGGTCGCGGTGCCAAGGAGGTACGAGTAGCGCCGGCCCCGGGTGTCGGCGACGACACCGGTCGGGACCTCGAAGAGGACCTGCCCCACGGTGAAGAACGCGTTGGCGGCGAAGGCCTCCGCGTTGTTCAGGCCGGCGTCGAGCAGGAAGATCGTGTTGATCCCCCAGATGAACGACGACGCGAGCGTCGAGAGCAGGGTGAGGACGAGGTAGGTGCGCTCGACGTCCCGGGCGGAGTCGGGCTGAGGGGCGACCGTCGACACGCCGGCATGGTACCGGGACGTTGGCTGCTATCGTCACCGATCATGGGACTTGGCTTCGGATTGCTCAGCGCGCAGCTTCGGCCTGGCGAGACCGACTGGACGCGCACCTACGACGACACGATCCGCCTGGCTGTCGAGGCGGAGCGGCTCGGCTTCACGTCCGTCTGGACGACCGAACACCATTTCGTCGATGACGGGTACATGCCCTCGCTCCTCGTCGTCGGAGCCGCGCTCGCGCAGGCCACGTCGCGGATCGAGCTCGGCACGGGCGTCATCCTCGCGCCGATGCACCACCCGCTCCGCCTCGCTGAGGACGCCGCCACCGTCCAGCTCCTCAGTCACGGCCGGCTGGTACTGGGCCTCGGGCTCGGCTGGTCGGAGGTCGAGTTCCACGGGCTCGGAGCCGACGCGCGCCGCCGCGGTGCGGCGATGGACGAGATCCTGCGCATCCTCCCGCAGGCGTGGAGCGGTGAGCCGTTCACGCACGAAGGCCCCATCTTCGACCTCCCGACGCTCGGTGTCCGCCCGAGGCCGTCAACCCCGATCCCGGTCCTCGTCGGCGGGAGCGCGGAGCCGGCGATCCGGCGCGCCGCACGCCTCGCCGACGGGATCTTCGCGAACGCCCCGGTCGAGAAGTTCGTCGAGCAGGTGCGCTGGGTGCTCGATGAGTGCGAACGCATCGGCCGCGACCCGTCCAAGTTCCGGTTCATCCACTACTCGGTGCTGCTACCAGGCGCCTCGCCCGAGGAGGCGCTCGCGCGCCACCGCGACGCGTTGTGGGCGATGCAGTGGAAGTACTCCGACATGGAGGCCTCGGCGACCCGGCCGCTCCCGCCGCCGTCCCCGCCGCCCTTCGATCACCCCGACGATGCGCTGGTGAAGGGCCGGGCGACGTACGCGGGGACGCCCGACCAGCTTGTCGAGGCCCTGCTCGACATCCGCAAGCGGGCGGGGGTGCCCGTCGAATTCGTCGCACGGAGCCACTTCCCGCTCCTCGAGCACGAAACGCAGGTCGACCTGATGGAGCAGCTCGCCGAGGGCGTCGCGCCGCACGTCTGAGGCGCGACGCTCGGCCACGCGATCAGGCGTGTTTCGCCGTCAGCCGGCCTTGCCGGTCCCGAACTGGCGGTCGCCCGCATCGCCGAGGCCTGGCTGGATGTAGCCCTTGTCATTGAGGCCGCGGTCGAGGGCAGCGCAATAGATCGCGACATCCGGGTGCGCCGATGACACTGCCTCGACGCCCTCCGGGGCCGCGATCAGGTTCACGAGCTTGATCTTCTCCGCGCCCCAGCGCTTGAGCACCTCGATGGCGGCCGTGGCGGACCCACCGGTGGCCAGCATCGGGTCGAGGATGAGGCACAGGTCGACGGTCGCCGAGTCGGGCAGCTTGTTGTAGTACTCGACCGGCCGCAGCGTCCGCTCGTCGCGAAAGAGGCCCAGGTGCCAGACCTGCGCGGTCGGCATCAACTCGAGCATCGCGTCCACCATGCCGAGCCCTGCCCGGAGGATCGGGACGAGCCCGATCCGTTCGCGGAGCTCGTGGGCGGTCATCGACTCCATCGGCGTCCGGATCTCGATCGGCTTGACGGTCGCATCCGCGAGCGCCTCGTAGCCGATGAGCCAGGACAGCTCGCGCACGATCTCGCGGAACTTCTTGGGCTCCGAGTTCTCATCACGGAGGATCGCGAGCTTGTGGAGCACCGCCGGATGCTGCGAGACATGGAGGTTCGGGGCGGGCATAGCGGCTTCCTCTCCGGCGGGACGGGCTTCGAACGGATCGGCGTCGCGGCTAATCGTACCGACGCGCCGGACCCTTCGCCGCGGTATCCTCGACCATCCAGTGCCCGACCTTTCCCAGCGGAGAGACTCCGACCCGTGACCGCACCCGCGGCCCAGCGTCCACGCCGTCCCCAGGTCCGCGCCGCAGCGCGCCGGAGCCCGGCCACGCCGATCCTCGTGCGCCAGCTTCGCAACGGCATGGAGGAGAGCGTCCATCGCGGCGACATCGTCGAAGCGGATGCGGCGGGCGACCTCATCCGCGTCCTGGGCGACCCCGACCGGCTCGTGACGCTCCGCTCGACGGTCAAGCCGTTCGGCGCGCTGGCGCTCATCGAGGAGGGCGCCGTCGAGGCGTTCGACCTCGGGACGGCCGAGATCGCGATCCTGGCCAGCTCGCATTCGGGCGAGGATCTCCACGTCCGGACGATCCAGGGCATCTTCCGGCGGGTCGGCATCAGCCAGGCGTTGCTCGCGTGCGGCTCCGAAGGCATGCCGCTCGACCCGCTGACCGCCGCGCGCCTCGCGCGCGACGGCGAGAAAGCCGGGCCGATCCGCCACATGTGCTCAGGCCAGCACGCCGTGTCGCTGCTGCTCTCCAAGCTCAAGGGCTGGGACCCCGTCGACTACTGGAAGCCGAACCATCCGTCGCAGGCCGCGTATCGGATCGCGGTGGCACGCGCCTTCGCGGTCAAGGCGGAGCATCTCCAGAGCGCGATCGATGGCTGCGGCATCGAGACCTTCGGGTTCCCCCTCCGCGAGGTCGCGCGCGCCTACGCCATGCTGGCCGACCCGTCCGCGCTCCCGGCGAAGGACCCGCGACGCGCCCTGGCACCGAGCCTGACGATCATCCGCGACGCGATGCTGGCCGAGCCCGAGATGGTCGCGGGCCGACACGATCGCCTCGATACGTCGCTGATGAAGGCCGCGCCCGGCCGGCTGGTCAGCAAGGCGGGCATGGAAGCCTTGCGGGGCATGGCGATCCTCGGCGGTCCGCGGGCCGGGTCGACCGACTCGGGACCGTCCGGGCTCGTCGTCAAGATCGAGGATGGCGACGGGTACGACCGCGGGACATGGGCGGCGTCGATCGAGGCGCTGCGGCAGGCCGGCGTGCTCGACGGGGCGGCGCTTCGTGCGCTCGCCCGCTACCACCGACCCGCGTCCCTCGATCCGCACGGACGCGTGGGGGCCGAGGCCGTGGCAGAGTTCGAGCTGGCGCCCGTGGGCGAGCTGATCGGCTGAGCCGTTCCGGTTTCGGCGCGATCGACCCCTCGACCCCGGACGGAACGGACACGCGATGACCCCCGCCTCCGATCCCTATCGCACGTTGGGCCTGCCGCGTGGCGCCTCGCTCGACGAGGTCAAGGGCGCGTACCGGAAGCTGGCGAAGGCGTATCACCCCGATGCGGCGGGGCCCAGCGCCCTGCCGCGCTGGCTGGCCATCCAGGCGGCGTACGAGCAGCTCGTGCACGGGTCGAACCCGGCACGGGCGCGCCCCAAGCCGGCCCGGCCGACAGCCGCGGACCCCGACCGCGCCGACGCGACCCACCGCGCGTACGGCGGTCGGTCGCGACGCGCCCGGCCCACGACCGGAGACGGTGCTGCGGGGCGAGGTGCCGGCACGTCGGGCGCATCCGGTCCGGCCAGCCGGGCCGGCTCAGCGGGCCCGGGCCGGTCGAGCGGTCCGGCCGGTCCGGGCGCGAGTGCCGGTTCCAGGTCGAGCGACCAGGCGCCTCGCGGCCCACGCGGTCGGAACAAGGCGACCCTCGGCTCGACGTCCTACGACGGCGCCGATGCCGGCCCGTTCGAACCCGACTGGGGCGGGGCCAGCTGGTATGGCACGACGAGCGGCACGTACTGGACCATCAACCCCAAGGAGTACGCCGATCCTCGCAAGCACGGGCCGGAGTACCAGGCACGCGCCCGTCGGGCCGCTGCCGGACGGAATCCGGCGACGGGCGACGGCGTGTCACCCGGAGCGTCCTCAGGCCCGTCACCCGGCGAGATCCGCCAGGACCCGGCTCCGACCCACACCACGTCGTCCTGGTGGCGATCGACCGCAGGCCCGGCGGGGGCGCCGTTCGAGGCGGATCCGGCCCAGGAGCGTCGGGGCCCGAGCGCTGCCGGCGTCGGGCGTCCTGCTGGCACGGACCAGGCGAACGACCCGCCACCACAGCCGCCGGACATCGCGGCGGCCGCCACCGATCTCGGCCGTGCCCTGACGGACGAGCGCGCCGCGCACGGTCGCTGGCGCCTCGTCCAGGCCGTCGTCGGCTGGCTGCCCATCGCCTTCGGGCTCGGCTGGCTCATCGGCGAACTGACCGGCTGCGGACGGTTCGCGGCGACGTGCGACGGTGGCGTCTCGGCGCTCACGCCGGTCATCGGCGTCGCCGCGCTCGCGACGCTGCTCCTCGTGCCCCGGTTGGCCGCCCTCGCCGCCGCGGGTGCGGTCGCGCTGGTCGTGGCCGCCGTGCCGACGACGCTGCTGCTCTCGGCGACCGGGGAGGCGGCGGACATCGAAGCGCGCAACGCGTTGCTCGGCGTCGTCCTCGTGGTCGCCTGGATCGTCGGTCTCGTCATCGGGATCGCGCGTCGGCTGCGGGCGCCCGACGCACCGTCGGGGCGCGCTGGTCCCGTATCCTGAGGGCATGCCTCCTCGCCACGATCCCCACGACCTGTCGACCGCAGCACAGCAGTACCTCCTGGCCCTGCGAGTGATGGCCGGTTCGTCGGACGGCGGCCGGGTCAAGGCGGCCCAGGTCGCGCGGAGCCTCGGCGTGACCACGCAGGCCGCGAGCGAGATGTTCCGCCGGCTCGTGGCGGACGGTCTCGTCGCCCAGGCCGGTGGACGCGAGTTGCACCTGACGACGGCGGGCCGTGCAGCGGCGGACGGCATCTTCCGCCGGCACGCGCTCCTTGAGTGGCTCCTGACGAAGGTCATCGGCCTGGGCTGGGCCGAATCCGACGATGAGGCGATGCGCCTCCAGAGCGCGATCTCGCCGCGGGTGGAGGCCCGACTCGACGAGATGCTCGGGCATCCCGAGACGTGCCCGCACGGCAACCCCATCGATGCGGAGACGGCGAAGCGCCGCCCGGCCGGCGTCCCGCTGAGTGAGGTCGGGGCCGGAGAGAAGGCCACCGTGTACCGGATCACCGAGGAGGCCGAGGAGGACGCCGGCCTGCTGTCGTACCTGGAGGCGCGTGCGCTCATGCCCGGAGCGCACATCACGATCCTGGCGCGCTCCGAATCCCTGGACTCGCTGACCCTTGACGGGCCCCGCGGACGGGCCACCCTTGGCCTGCGGCCGGCCGCCCTCGTCCGGGTCCTGCGCGGCGAGGCCGACCCGGGCCTGTTCCACCAGGTGCCGGACCAGCCCGTCCGCGGCGCCGGATGACGGATCCGGCGAACGCCCTCGAGGAGACCCGGGTCCGGATCGCGCCAAGCCCCACCGGGCCGCTCCACATCGGGACGGCTCGCACCGCGCTCTTCAACTTCCTCCATGCCCGGCACGTCGGCGGCACGTTCATCCTGCGGCTCGAGGACACCGACCAGGTCCGTGGCTCGATCGCCTATGAGAAGGACATCCTCGACGGCCTGCACTGGCTGGGCCTGCGCTGGGACGAGGGTCCAGAGGTGGCCGGCGAGGAAGCCCGCGGTCCCCATGCGCCGTACCGCCAGATGGAGCGCCTGCCCAGCTACGCGGCGGCCGCCACGCGGCTCCTCGAGCGGGACCAGGCGTATCCCTGCTACTGCACGCCCGAGGAGCTCACCGCCGATCGCGAGGCGCTCGAGGCGGCAAGGCTGCCGCCCCGCTACGTCGGTCGCTGCGCGAACCTGACGCCCGAGGAACGGGCCGAGCGCGAGGCCGAGGGCCGCCGCCCGGTCCTGCGGTTCCGTGTCGGTGAGGGCGTCGTCGCGTTCGACGACATCGTACGAGGGCAGGTCGAGATCGACGTGTCCAACCTCGGCGGCGATTTCGTCATCGTCCGCGCGGACGGCACGCCGCTGTACCACTTCACCGTGGTCGTCGACGACGCGGCCATGGAGATCAGCGACGTCATCCGCGGCGAGGACCACCTCTCCAACACGCCGAAGCACATCCTCCTGTTCCGGGCGCTCGGATACCCCGAGCCGCGGTTCGCCCACCTGCCGCTGATCCTCAACGCGGACCGCTCCAAGATGAGCAAGCGCAAGAGCCAGACCGCGGTCTCGGACTACATCGCGCAGGGGTTCATTCGCGAGGCCCTCGTCAACTATCTGGCCCTCCTCGGATGGGCGACGGGCAGCGAGGAGGAGATCCTCTCGCTCGACGAGCTGATCGAGCGCTTCGACATCCACGCGATCCACAAGGGCGGGGCCGTGTTCGACCGGGAGCGGCTCGAGTGGATGAACGGGCAATGGATCCGCCGGCTCGAGCCCGACGACCTGATCGAGCGGTTGCGGCCATTCCTCGAGGCTGAGCTCGTGGCCGGCCGCATCGACCGGATGCCCGGCGATGACGAGGTCCGGGCGCTGCTCCCCGTGGTCCAGGAACGGCTGCCGACGCTCGGTGCGATCGGTGACCTCGCCGGGTTCCTGTGGGTCGAGGACCTGCGGGTCGATCCCGGGATCCTCGTGCCGAAGCGATGGGACGCGGCGACCACCCGGCAGGCGCTCGCAGCCGCTCGGGCCGTGATCGCCGAGACGGGCGAAGTCACGTTCGAGGCGGATGAGCTCGAGCCGCCGCTGCGCGCCCTCGCCGAGGCGAATGGCTGGAAGGCCGGTGACGTGTTCATGTCCATCCGCGTCGCGGTGACCGGCCGGACGGCCACGCCACCGTTGTTCGACACGCTGGTCGCCCTCGGGCGGGACCGGACCCTGGCTCGGATCGATCGTGCGATCGAGACGCTCGGCGGCTGATGCCGGTCAGCGGACGCGCTTGAGAAAGCCCTTCGGGTTCAGGGTCATGAGGAACCGCTCGCGGTCGGCATCGACGACGAAATCGCTCGACGCCGCGAGGAACGCATCGAGCGCCTCCATCGGCCCCGGACCGAAGTCCGGTTGCACCGGGTGCCCGTTCACGTCCGTGTCCTCGACGATGAGGTAGCTGCCGACCGACACGATGTCGCGGTACGCCGCGAGCTCACCGGTGACATGAGCCTGCGAGTGATCCGAATCGAGGATGACCATCGTCCGCTTGCCCGATGCCTGGCGCCGGACGTCCGCCACGATGGACGGGTCGGTCGACGATCCGAGCAGGTACGTGATCCGCGGGTGCGTCGGCCGGCCCTCCGCCGGTTCGATGTCGATCGTCAGGACCCGCCCGCGACCGAGCAGGTCCATGATCGAGGCGAGGTAGTAGGCGCTGCCACCGTATCGCGTCCCGCACTCCACGACGAGGTCGGGCTTCGTCTCGACCAGGATCTCCTGGTAGGTCCACAGGTCGAGCGGACACTTCAGGGTGCGGTAGCCGAACCAGGACAGCGCGATCGTGCCCCGACCGCCGGACCACGAGTCGTAGTAGACACGGTGGAAGGCGTCGGTCGCCGCCACCTCGTGGGGTTCGAGCGGCCGGAGGCCCCGTGGTGCCCTGTAGGTGCCGACCGTCAGTGGACTGAACCCCCTCGCGGGCAGGCGGCGACGGATCGCACGGAGCGGACGTCGCACGACACTCGGCAAGCGGGGCATCGGACCTCACAGGCTGGCGGATGGACAGGGTGGCAAGTCTACGAGGCGTGCGACGGTGCGGACGAGCCCTGCGACATCCCAGGCTTGAAGCGTGCGATGCCTCCCCGCCGTCCTCGCGCCCGGTGCGAACGCCATGATCGTCGTCCTCGGGATCGTGTTGCTCGCCGGCACCAGGTCGGTCCGACACGCTCGGCGGCGCCTCGATGCTTGACCCGGCTCTAACGAGTCGTTAACACGGGTCGCTAAGCTCTGGGTAGATGGCACGAACGATCCTCGTCGTGGACGACGAGCCGACATTGCGCGAGACCCTCGTCGACGCCCTCGAGTCGGACGGGTTCCGAGTCGTTGCCGCGGCCGACGGGCGCGAGGCGTTGACCATGTTCCGTGCCGAGCGTCCGGACCTCGTTCTCCTCGACCTGATGCTCCCCGAGCTGTCCGGCATCGAGGTCTGTCGCATCATCCGCGCCGAGTCGGGCGTACCGATCGTCATGCTCACGGCCAAGGATTCCGAGCTCGACAAGGTCGTCGGCCTGGAGCTCGGCGCCGACGACTACGTCACG
Organism: uncultured Chloroflexia bacterium; assembly: GCA_963764515.1. Classification (GTDB taxonomy): domain Bacteria; phylum Chloroflexota; class Limnocylindria; order Limnocylindrales; family CSP1-4; genus SPCO01. The sequence continues at coordinate 698,141 of CAVXSS010000002.1, forward strand.
AAGCCGTTCAGCCTGCGCGAGCTGTCGGCCCGGATCCGGGCGCTCTTCCGCCGGGCAGAGGCGAACGTGGCCGTCGAGGGACCGCCCGCGGTCATCGATCTCGGGCGCGTGCAGGCGGATCTCGGGGGCCACCGGCTGCTCCGGGATGGCGAAGTGCTGCCCATCAAGCCGAAGGCATTCGAACTGCTGGCGTTCCTCATCCGCCATCCGGGCCAGGTCTTCACCCGCGACCAGCTGCTCGAGCACGTCTGGGGCTATGACTACGCGGGCGAGACCCGGACCGTCGACGTCCACGTGCACTGGCTGCGCAGCCAGATCGAGGAGGATGCGGGTCATCCGGCGTTCATCCACACCGTCCGCGGCGTGGGGTACGTCTTCCGCCGGCCGGCCTGACGCGGTCACTCACCATGGGGCCGGCCACCGGCCGACGGGCCAGCGTTGACGCCCCGATAAGCGGCTGTTGATGTCGTCCGCCGACCATACGGGCATGTCGATCGACGTTCGTGAGCCCGGCCCCCTCCCGCGGCGAGGGTTGCGGGCCGGCCACGCAGCGACGGTCGGCCATCTCCCACCGTCCGCGGACCTCCTCCCCTCGGACGGCGCTCCCGCTCCCGCCCCAGCGCCGACGCCCCAGCGGGCGTTGGCGCTGGACGCTCTTCACCTGCTGCGTCGCCTGCGCGGCTCGGTCGTCGCCGAGGATGTCTGGTCGGACGTGACGTTCGGACGCCAGATCGAGGCGGTGCGGCGCCAGCTGGCGCCGATCAGGTCACGCTCCGGCCTGGTCGCTTCGTTCGGCCGGGAGGCGTTCCACGTCCGGCGTTCGTCGACGCCCCCCGCGGACGGTGGGTCGCCCACCGCACCGCTTGGTCCAGTTCGACTCGCCTATGCGCTCCGATGGCTCGAATTGGGCGACGGGCGCACGCGACCACCCTGGCCCGAGCTGCCCTACAGGACGGCGTTGAGCACCAGATAGGCGAACGCGGCCACGGCGCCCGCCGCGGGGATGGTCAGGACCCACGCGGTGACGATATCGCCCGCGATGCCCCAGCGGACCGCCGAGAGTCGAGTGCTCGAACCGACGCCCATGATCGCGGTCGAGATGACGTGCGTCGTGGAGACCGGCGCGCCGACCTGTGAGGCGGTGAGGATGATCGTCGCGGCCGTCGTCTCGGCCGCAAAGCCATGGACAGGATCCAGCTTGACGACGCGCTGACCCATCGTCCTGATGATCCGCCACCCGCCGACCGCGGTCCCAAGGGACATTGCCGTCGCGGCCGCGAGGATGACCGGCAGGGGGACCTCGAACGAGTCGATGATGCCGGCCGAGAGCAGGGCCAGGGTCATGACGCCCATCGTCTTCTGGGCATCGTTGGATCCGTGGGCGAAGGCCATGTACCCGGCGGACACGACCTGGAGCCGCCGAAACCGGTGGTTCAGGCGCTGGGGGTTCGCGCGCCGGAACACATTGAGGATCAGGACCATCAACAGGAAGCCGAAGACGATCCCCAGGATGGGTGACGTGACGAGCGGCACGAGGACCTTCCAGAAGACCCCGTCCCACTTGACCGCGTCCGGCCCGGCCGCGATGAGGGTCGCGCCGAGGAGCCCACCGATCAGGGCGTGGCTGCTGGAGCTCGGGATGCCCAGCCGCCAGGTGATGAGGTTCCAGGCGATCGCGCCGAGCAGCGCCGCGGCGACCACGACCTGGTCCGAATCGGTCGACCCGACGAGGCCCGCGCCGATCGTCTTGGCGACCGCGGTCCCGGTCAGCGCACCCGCGAAGTTCGCCGTGGCCGACAGGAGGATCGCGCGCTCGGGCTTGAGGGCCCGGGTGGAGACGGACGTTGCGATCGCGTTCGCCGTGTCATGGAAGCCGTTGACGTAGTCGAAGACCACCGAGAGCGCGAGCACCACGACCAGCAGGAACGTCACGCCTTCGAGCACCGAGCGGAAGCCTAGCATCTGCACGAGGGCGAAACGACCCGCGTCGAGCATCGGTGGTCGCAGCGGGTCGCGGCGCACCGCTATCCTTACCGCCCATGCGCCTCTCCCGCCTGTTCTTCGCCACGCTCCGGGACGACCCCTCCGACGCGGAGATGCCTTCCCATCGGCTGTTGCTGCGCGCCGGCTATCTCCGTCAACTGGGATCGGGCATCTACTCGCTCCTGCCACTCGGCAAGCGCGTGAGCGCCCGGGTCGAACAAGTCATCCGCGAGGAGCAGAACGCCATCGGGGGCCAGGAGATGGAGATGCCGGTCGTCCATCCCGCCGACGTCTGGCGTGCCAGCGGCCGCTACGAGGCCATCGGTCCGGAGCTGACCCGGTTCAAGGATCGGGGCGGGCGCGACATGGTCCTCGCGATGACCCACGAAGAGGTCGTCGGGATCCTGCTGGCGGACATCGTCCGCTCGTACCGCCAGCTCCCGATGCAGGTCTACCACTTCCAGACGAAGTGGCGCGACGAGCCCCGCTCTCGAGGCGGCCTGGTGCGCGTGCGCGAGTTCGTCATGAAGGACGCGTACAGCTGCGATCTCGACGACGCCGGGCTCGACGCGAGCTATCAGGCCCAGTACGGTGCCTACGAGCGCACGTTCGAGCGCCTCGGGCTCGATGTCGTCGTGGTCTCGTCCGACGTCGGGATCATGGGCGGCACAGGGGCCCACGAGTTCATGGTCCTCAACGCGGCCGGCGAGGATGTCCTGGTGCTGTGCGAGGCGTGCGGCTATGCGGCCAACCGCCAGGTCGCGGTCGTGCCGAAGCCGGAGGCGGCAGCGGAGGAACCCCTGCCGCGCGAAGAGGTCGCGACGCCCGGGACGACGACGATCGCCACGCTGGCAACATTCCTCGGCATCGACGCGACCCGTACGGCCAAGGCCGCGTTCTTCATGACCGGCGACGGCCGGCTCGTGACGGCCATCGTCCGTGGCGACTACGAGGTCAACGAGACGAAGCTGGGGAACGCCGCGAACGCGGTCGGCGGGATCCGGCCGGCCACCGCCGACGAGATCCGGGCGGCCGGGATGGAGCCGGGCTATGGCTCACCGATCGGGGCGCACGACACGACCGTGGTCGTCGACGACCTGGTGGCGCGCTCGCCGAACCTCGTCGCCGGGGCGAACCGCGAGGGCTTCCACTACCGCAACGTCAACGTCGGGCGCGACTACACGCCGGACGCGACCGCCGACATCACGAACGCCCAGGAAGGCGATGCCTGTCCCGCGTGCGGCAGCGCGGTCATCCTCCGAAACGGGATCGAGGTCGGCAACATCTTCAAGCTCGGGACGAAGTTCAGCGATGCGTTCGGTGCGACGTACCTCGGCGAGGACGGCCAGGCCCATCCCATCGTCATGGGCTCGTACGGCATCGGGGTCGGGCGCAACGTGGCCTGCATCGTCGAGGCCCACCACGACGAGAAGGGCATCGTCTGGCCGGCCGAGGTGGCACCGTACGTCGCCCACCTGGTGACGATCGGCGCGGCGAAGGACCCGCGGGTCAACGAGGTCGCCGGGCGGCTGCACGATCTGGCGGAAGCCGCAGGCACGCGAAACGAGATCCTCTGGGACGACCGCGACGAGTCGCCCGGGGTCAAGTTCACCGACGCCGAGCTGCTGGGCATGCCCTGGATCCTGACGGTCAGCCCGCGATCGCTGGCCGCGGGTGGCGTCGAGGTCACGGAGCGCGCGACCGGGGAGCGGTCGAACCGATCGATCGAGGACGTGGAGGCCTGGCTCAGCGGTCCACGCTAAGGGCAGATTCCTGTCGTCGCGACGGAGCATCGCGGCTCGCCGTCACGGCGTGAATGCCTACGATGGTGTCGATGCCACGACCGCCGCTGCCCAGCGACGACCTCTACGCGCGCCTCGGCGTCCCGATCGACGCGAGCGTCGAAGCCATCGAGCTCGCCTGGCGCGGCCTGCTTCGACGACATCACCCCGACGTGGCCGGCGACGAGGGACTCGAGGTGGCCAAGCGTGTCAACGTGGCGCACGACTGGCTGAGCGATCCGGCGCTGCGGGCCCGATACGACCGCGAGCGGGGCCTGCGCCACGCGGTCGGACCCCGTGGCGACGATCGGGGCGGGATCTGGCACGCCCGTGGCGCTCCGTCGACGGGGGACCGGTCCGGGCCCGCGCGTTCGACCGTCCGCCGCCGGCCCGTCGATCCCGCGAGCGCGGTCGAGCGGTTCATCGAGCGGATCGCGTCGTTGACACCCACGGACATCGATCGGCTGGCCCTCGCGGAGCCGCCGCCGATCGCGTTCGGGGCCACCATCCGCCGGTTCCTCCCGCCCGATCAGCGGGCAGCTCTCGACGCCGTCGAGGACAGGATCGAGCGGAACGTCCCGGCAGCGGCCGATCGCCCGGCCATCCGCGACGCCATCGACGGTTATGCGACCGCGCTGGTCCTCGGCCCGTTCCTCGACGAGCTGCTCAGCGAGCCGTTCCGGAGCCGCGCCCGCGAGCGCCTGACGCGGGGGTGGGAGGCGGCGGTCGACCGACCGCGATACGGCCCGAACGGTCCCGCCGTCGAGGGTCTCCTGCGCCGCATCGCGGACCTGGACGCGGCCGGTGTCGCGCGATTGGCCGCGACGGGTGTCGGGCTCCGGGGCGACGACCCGTGGCCGGGCGGCCTGACCCCCGACGACGACGAGGGCCTCCGCGTCTCATCCGCGCTGGCCGGCCGTGACGCGGTGGCCGCGATCCCGGTGGGTTCGGACGCACGGCCGTCGGCCAGGTCTCGCCGTGCGGCGGCCCGCCTCGCGCACCTGCTGGTGCTGCGTCACGCCTTCGCGCCGGCGACGTTCGCGGACCTCACGGCGCCATGGCGTCCCTGGCTGCTCCCGCCGGAGGCGCCGCCGCCGCGGGTCCGGCGCCCGCCTAGGAATTCTTGAGCGTGATCCGCTCGAGGATGTCGGCCACGTCCTCGCCCAGGTCGATGGTCTCCTCGAGGACGTTGTAGACCTTTCGCCACTTGATGATGTGGATCGGGTCGCCGGCCTCGAACAGGTCGGCGATCGCCTGGCGCCCGATCCGGTCACCCTCGTTCTCGAGGCGATGGATCTCGATGCGGTACTTGTCAAGACCATGGAATCCGCGGAGGTGGACGAGGGCCTCGTGGATCTGCTCGCATTGGCGGACGATGAGCGTCGCCAGCTCCACGGATGCGGCGGTCGGCGCGTCGACCTTGTACAGGATGAAGGTGTCGGCCGTCTCCTCGATCCCGTCGAGGACATCGTCGAGCGCGCTGATGAGCGCATGCATGTCGTCGCGCTCGAACGGCGTGACGAAGGTCGCCTCGAGCTTGTGGCCGATGACGTGGCTGATCTCGTCGCCGCGGTGCTCCGCGTCCCGGATCTCGCCGGCGCGGCGTTCGACCTCGTCCCACGAACGGAGCATCGCCTCCAGCAGGCGGGCCGCCCCCAGGACGTTGGCGGCGTCCTCGACGTACAGGTCGAAGAATCGTTCCTCCCTCGGGATCAGTCGCAGTCGCACACGCCAAGGGTAGCGGGTCCGCCCATCCGGTCGTCGGTCGCGATGGCCGCCGGTATGCGATGCTCGGGACGTGGACGGCGCGGTCATCCTCTTCATCGTGCTCCAGGCGGTCCTGCTGGCGATCGCCGTCGGCATCGCCATCGCGCGGGGCCGCGCGCTCGACGATATCCGGGACGGGACCGAAGGCCGTGTCACCGGCGACGACCTCGGCGGTCGGGTGCGCAAGCTGATCGAGGAGGCGGACGAGGCCGCCTTCGAACTCGACGGGGCCCGACGCGACCTCGCCTACCTGATCGAGCTCATCGGGCTCGGTATCGTGCGGCTCGCAGATGACCGTACGATCGATCTCGCGAACGCCGCCGCCCACGCGTTCCTCGATCGCCAGGCCGGCTCGCTCCTGGGGTTGACGCTGACGGGGGCGTTCCTCGACGCCCGCATCGAGGCCATCGTCGAGAGCGCGCACGAGACGGGGTCCGCTTCTGGCGAGGTCCGGCTTCGACCCGATGGCGCCGTGCTGATCGTGCGCGCGCGCCGTTCTCCCGTCCGAGGGCTGTGGTTGGTCCTCGAGGACGTCTCCGAGCTGCGCCGCCTCCAGCAGATCCGCGCCGAGTTCATCGAGAACCTCTCCCACGAGCTGCGGACGCCGTTGACCACCGTGAGCCTGCTCGCGGAGACCCTGACGCGTGAGGCAAATGCGGCTGGCGACGCCATCCCGGCCAAGATGCGCGACCGCATCGGCAAGATCGAGGTGGAGACCGGCCATCTCGTCCAGATGGTCAACGAGCTGCTGGACCTGTCCCGGATCGAGACCGGGGTCGGCCCGGTCCTCCTCGACGACGTCGATCTCGCGCGGGTGGCGACCTCGTCGACCGAGCGGCTGCGGCTGTTCGCCGAGCGCCAGGGCGTGTCACTCACGACGGACGTGCCCGACGTCGTCCCGATGGTCCGCGGTGACGAGGCGCGGTTGGGTCAGGTGCTGGTCAATCTCCTGCACAACGCGGTCAAGTTCAGTCCGGATGGCGGTGAGGTGACGGTCAGCGTCCGCGCGTACGGCAGCGATCTGCTGACGTCGGTCGCCGACCATGGCGTCGGGATCCCGAAGGCGGCCCAGGCCCGCATCTTCGAGCGCTTCTACAAGGTGGACCGGGCCCGTGTCCGGGGCGAGGCCGGGGGAACCGGCCTCGGTCTGGCCATCGCCCGGCACGTCATCGAACAACACGGCGGCCGGATCTGGGTCGAATCCGAGGAGGGCGTCGGCTCGACCTTCTCGTTCGCGTTGCCGATCCCGTCCGCCCAGGCCTGACGAGAGCACTTCGAGGGAGCCCGTGGACCGACTGCATGTCGCGACGTTCAACATTCTCAACCTCGCCGACCGCTGGCCCGAGCGTCTGCCGCTCATGCTGACCGACATGGCGGCCCTCCAGCCCGACCTGCTCGGGTTGCAGGAGGTCGTCTACGTCATGCAGCAGGACCGGCTCATCGGGGCGGCGGGCGAGGGGCACTACGCGGCCATCCGCGGCTGGGCGGGGCGTCCCGAATACGGCAACAGCCTGCTCGTCAAAGAGCCGCTGGCCGCGACGGCCGTCGAGCGGCTCGAGCTGACGATGGGTCGCTCCGCGCACCGCGCCTCCGTCGCGCTGCCGGGCGGTGCCACCGTGCTGGTCGTCGTCACGCACCTGCACCATGCCGTCGACGCGGCCTCGGAACGGGATGCCCAGGCCGCGGTGATCCTGGAGTGGCTCGCCGCGGCGCCTGCCCCGGACGCGACGATCGCGATGGGCGACTTCAACGCCGATCCCCGGGAGCCGACGTATGCCCGGATGGTGGGGGCCGGCTTTCGTTCGTCATATGCCGAAGCGAATGGCGCGGAACCGGACGTCACGTGGCCCTCGGGCCTCCAGGCGCCCGCCATGGACACCGACGGCGACCCGGACTGTCTCGACTACATCTGGGTACGCGGAGCGGTCCGGGTCGTGGATGCACGGCTCGTGTTCGACCGGCCCCATCCCGAGGATCCGACGCTCTACCCGAGCGACCACCTGGGGATCGCCGCCCACCTCGAGATCGGGTAGGGGATGGCCGCGATGGCCATGCCGGCCCGCACGCTCCGGCTCGCCCACCGCGGCGACTGGCGCCACGCCCCGGAGAACAGCCTCGCGGCGCTCCTCGCCGCCATCGCGGTGCCAGGCTGCGACGGCCTCGAGTTCGACGTTCGCCGCTCGTCCGACGGCGTGCCGGTCCTGCTCCACGACGAGACCCTGGAGCGCGTGCAGGGCCGGCCCGAGCGGGCCGACGCGCTGAGGGCCGACGCGCTCGAGGCCATGGCGATCCCGACACTCGCCGATGTGCTGCTGGCGATCCCGCGCCGCGCGTTCCTCGACGTCGAGCTCAAGGGCGAGCACGACCGGGCGGTCGTCGAGGTCCTCGCCTCCGGTCGTGGTGCCGAGCTGCGGAACGCGGTCGTGTCGTCGTTCGAGCCCGACACCCTGGAACGGATCGCGGGCCTGGCCCCGCTGTGGCCGCGCTGGCTCAACGCCGGGACACTCGACGACGGCGTCATCGCGACCGCGCGGGAGCTCGAGTGCCGCGGCGTCTCCGTGGACTGGCAGTCGATCGACGCGCGGTCGATCCGGTCGGCACGTGCGACGGAGCTCGAGGTCGCGGCCTGGACCGTGCGCCGTCGGGCCACGTTCGATCGGCTCACGCGCCTCGGCGTGACGGCCGTGTGCGTCGAGGCCGCCGCCCTCGACGGGTAGCGTCGCGTCGTCGCGCGGGTGCCAAGCCGCCCGGCGACGGGACGGCGGTGCGCGGCATGCGACGCAGCAGGGTCCCCGCGATCGTGCCGCCTATCCTCCCGAGGCGCGGTAGGGAGGGTCCATCGTGGTCGAACGAGCCGATCTGGTCGTGGTGGGGGCGGGGACGATCGGCGGCTGGGCGTCGGTCTTCGCGAAGGCCGAAGGGCTCGGGCGGGTCATCGTCGTGGAGCGCGGGCTGGCCGGGATGGGAGCATCGTCGCGGGCAGCCGGCATCGTCCGGGCCCAGGGCGGCACGCCGGCAACGGTTGCGCTCGGCCGCTGGAGCATCGACTTCTACAACGGCCAGCAGGCCGCCTACGGCACCGATTCGGGCTTCCGCGCATTCGGCTACCTGATCCTCGCGGTCACCGAGGAGGACGAACGGGCGGGCCGCGAGCGGGTCGCCATGCAGCAGGCCGAGGGGCTCGCCGTCCGCTGGCTGGACGCCGCCGAGGCCGCCGCGACCGCGGTCACCCTTTCGGCCGAGGGCCACCGCGGCGGCAGCTACATCGAGACCGACGGCGCCATCGATCCGCCGCGCAACGTCCACGCGTACGGCCTCGCGATGCAACGGGCGGGTGTCGAGTTGCGCGAGCGGACGACGTTCACCGGGCTGCGAACCCGCGCGATCTCCGACGGAGCGCGGGTCACGGCCGTCGAGACCGACTCCGGCACCATCGAGACCGAGCGCGTGCTGCTGACCGGCGGTCCGTCCCTCCGGGCCGTCGGGCGGGTCGCCGGGCTGCGGATCCCGGTCGGGGCCGTGCGCCACACGGTCGCGGTGCTCGAACCGAACCCCGTCTTCGACGTCCCACGCATGCCGATGGTGTTCGACATCGGCGCCGGGCTCTACTGGCGGCTCGAAGAACGCGGCCTGCTCTTCGGCTGGAGCAACCCCGACGAGCCGCCGGGCGAGAACCTCGCCATCGACTGGCCCTTCCAGGAGCGGATGCGGGCGCGGCTCGAAGGGTTCGTGCCGGCGACCCGCGGCCTCGCCCTGCGCCGGATCTGGGCGGCGACGATCGACTTCACGTCGGACCACCTGCCGATCCTGGGACCGGCGTTGACGCCGGACGGGGCGCGCGTCGAGGGCGTCACGGTCGCCTCCGCCGGCGGCCACGGGATGATGTGGGGGCCCGGCGTCGCACATGTCGCCGCGGACCTCGTCACGCGCGGCCGGAGTGACCTGATCGACACGAGCGAGCTCGGCCTCGACCAATTCGACGCCGAGGGCCGCAGCCGTCTCGCCGCGGACCCGATCGCGCTCCCGTTCCCGGCGGTCGCGGACTAGACGCCAGCGATGGGCTCTAGCCGGCGGGCCGCCCGGACACGGGCCGCCCGGACACGGGCTGCCCTGCGAGCAGCGGTGGGGTCATCGCGACCCGATCGCCGGTGCTTGCTATCTCAGCCGGCGATCGCAGCGCGGCGGCCTCGGCCGGCCGCCCGCAGCGCGACCTCGACGAACGGCCGCAGCCGCTGGTGCAGCTCGACGTAGGTCCGCTTGAAGGCGGCGAGCTTCTCCGCATCGCTGCCCTCGACCTCGGCCGGGTCCTCGAGCCCCCAGTGGAGCGCGTTGTACGAGCCCGGGAAGACCGGGCAGGTCTGGCGGGCGCGGTCGCACACGGTGATCACGTAGTCGAATGCCTGGCCGGCGAATTCGTCGACGGACTTGCTTCGTGCGCCGGACCAGTCGATCCCCGCGTCCTCGAGGACACGCACGGTGTACGGGTTGACGCCCTTGGGTTCGGTGCCGGCCGAATGGACCTCGAAGTCCGGACCGCCGATGCGGCCGAGCGTCGCCTCGGCGATCTGGCTGCGCGCGCTGTTCCCGGTGCACACGAAGAGCACGCGGATCGGGGTGTCTGACATGTCGGGTTCCCTCCTGCTGCCGCGGGCTCGACCCGCCGCGGCGATGGTCAATTCGAGGTCGACGAGCTCGCCGTCGAGCCGGTCGAGGTCGTCGCGCTGGCGCGCGATCGCCTGACGCTGCGCTGCGATGAGCGGCGCGAGATCGCGATCGACCTCGCCGTGCTCGAGACAGAGCCGCGCGACCCGGCCGGCATCCTCGGGCCCGAGCCCGAGACGCCGCAGGCTCACGACCAGCCGCAGCCGGGCGAGGTCATCCTCCGCGTACTCGCGGTAGCCGTTGCCATGTCGGCTGGCTGGCGGCAGGATGCCGACCGACTCGTACCAGCGAACCGCCGAAGCAGCGATGCCGGCCCGCCGCGCGACTTCCGAGACCTTCACATCCACACCGTACACCTTCAAGTAACTTGAAGGTCAAGCGGGAGTCCAAGGTTCTGCCCCGAGTGTCGTCAGCAGCGGCCCCTGCCGCTGCGACAGCCGCAGGGTTGTCAGCAGCAGCCCGGCTCGCCGCAGCATCCGGCGACGTCGAGCGCCACCAGGCCTGCCACCGGCCGCGGCAGGTCCACGGCACGGATCCGGTCCGGTGTCCAGTCCGCAGGTTTGACGGCCCGGACGTTGACCGAGTGCATGCCGTCCGCGGCGGCGCGGGTCGGTACCAGCTCGATGCCGGTCAGCCCGGCCGCCTCGAGCCCGGCCCGGTACTCGGAGAACGACAGCGCGCCCGCGACACAGCCGGCGAAGCTGCCCAGGCTGGCCCGCTCCGTGGGCGACAGGCTGTCGTCGGCGACGATGTCGCTGACGCCCATCCGGCCGCCCGGACGCAGCACCCGGGCGATCTCCGTGAAGACCGTCGCCTTGTCGGCCGAGAGGTTGATGACGCAGTTGCTGATGACGACGTCGACGGACGCGTCTGCGAGGGGGATGGCCTCGATCCGGCCCTTGCGGAACTCGACGTTCCGGGCGCCGGCCTCGGCGGCGTTGCGGCCGGCCAGCTCGAGCATCTCGTCGGTCATGTCCAGGCCGTACGCGAAGCCCGTGGGGCCGACCCGCTGGGCCGAGAGCAGCACGTCGATGCCGCCACCCGATCCCAGGTCGAGGACGGTCTCGCCCTCGGCCAGGGCCGCAACGGCTGTTGGATTGCCACAGCCCAGGCTCGCGAGGACCGCGTCGTCGGGAAGCGCGGCGCGGTCGGCCGCGTCATAGAGGATGTTCCCGAACACGACATCGCCGTCTGGGCCGCAGCAACTCGCCGCAGCCTCGGACGGGGTGTCGTCGCGGTCGAGGACGGCGCGCGCCGCGTCGGCGTAGCGGGCGCGAACCTCGTTGGCGATGGCCTCGTGATCGAACGGCTCAGTCATCGGTCAGGCTCCGCAGCAGTCGAGGGTCGAACTGGTATTCCCGGTCGAGAACCGAGCTCGCATCCGGCCGAGGACCCCCGGCCGCTCGGTCCTGGACGTCCGGTGAGCTTCGCGGATCGCGTCACGATGGCGCGTGCCCCGATGATCCGGCGACTCGGCGCGATGACCGCCGGCGATCATCCACGCCGCAACATTGTCGTACATGGTGTGCGGGACCTCCTCGGGTGCTCGTTGGATATCGATGCCGGTCGATATTGCCACGGCATATCGATACTTGTCAATATCGAAGTGCGTCGATATAGTTGCGGCATGTCGAAGCCCCGCAAGACCAACCTCGACCCGGACGTTCGCCTGCTGACTGCACTGGCGGACCCGACGCGGCTGGCCATCGTCCGTCAGCTCGCGGGCGAGCCGGAGACCTGTGCCTGCGACTTCACCAGCTGTTGCCGCGTGGGTCAACCAACGGTCTCGCATCACCTGCGTGTCCTGCGTGAGGCCGGGATCGTGACGTCCGAGCGGCGCGGCCAACAGATCTATTACCGCCTCTCCCCCGACGTCTCGACCTCGCTGGCGGAGCTCGCCCGGGCGCTTGTGCCCGACGGCCTCATCACCCTCGACCAGCGAACCACGACGAGGTCCGCGAGTGCCGCGGCGCTCCCTGCCAACGCATAGCGCCGGCCGCATCAGGGGCAGCCAGGGATCAGGGTGACGCCGTCGCGCGCCTGGACGAGGCGTCGTGCGAGGTCGACGGCGCGTCAGCGGTCGAGGACGAGATCGGGTGGGACCAGCCAGCGCAGGATGCCACCGGCCGGTCGAAGGGGCAGGTCGGCGTCGACCCTCGCGAGGGCGCCCTTGCGCATCGGGATCCGGAGCGCGCCGACCAGCAGCGCGAGGAGTTCGCTGAAGTCCGGATCGTGACCGACGAGGACGGTCTTGGCCGGGTCACCGGCGTCGGCGAGGAGTGCCTCGAGGCTCTCGAGCATCAGGCCGCCCCCCAGTCGGTCGTCGATGCCCACGGGCACCGCCAGATGGAGCGCGACCAGCTCGGCCGTGCGTGCGGCGCGGACCTTGGGCGAGGTGATGACGGCGTCGGGGGCGAAACCGATGTTCGAGAGGTAGCGACCCAGGCGATCGGCCTGGCGTTCGCCCTTCTCGGACAGCGGCCTCGCCGCGTCAGGGCCATCCCAGGCCGCGGGATCGCCGGCGTGCGCGTGGCGTAACAGGTACAGCTCCATCGTCCAGGGGGAGGGTACCCGCTCAGCCTGGCGTCGGCGCGACGTTCAGCTCCGCCCGACGGCGCAGGGCGAGCGGGATGAACTCGTGGATCTGTTCGCCGAGGTTCATGAGCACCCGGCGATAGGCCGCCATGATCTCATCGTCGGTCCCGGTGGCCTCGGCGGGATCCGGGTGGTCCCAATGGAGCGACTCATGGGCGCCGGGAAAGACCGGGCAGACCTGCCGGGCCTGGTCGCACACCGTGATGACGTGATCGAATGACTGCCCGAGATATTCGGTCACCGACTTCGACCGCGCCCAGGACGCATCGATCCCGGCCTCCGCCAGGAGCCGCATCGTCCGCGGGTTGAGCCCCTTCGGGTCGGTGCCGGCGCTGTGGACATCGAAGCCCGACCCACCGTGCTCGCGCAGGAGCGCCTCGGCCATGATGCTGCGGCACGAGTTGCCGGTACACACGAACAGGACCCGGATCGGCCCCATGCCGGTCATGGGTTCAGGTCTTCGACCTCGCCGCTCGCCAGGAAGACCACGTCTTCGGCGATGTTCGTCACCCGGTCGCCGATCCGCTCGATGTAATGGGCCGCGAACAGGATCCGCGTCCCGCGTTCGACGTTGTCCGGGCTGGCCCGCATCAGCTCGACGACGTCGGCAAATGTCTTGTGATAGAGGGTGTCGATCTCGTCGTCGCCGGCCGCCACGACCCGCGCCTCGGCCTCGTTGATGTCCACGAGGGCCCGCAGGATGCCATGGACCATCGCCGCGGCCAGCTCGCCCATCGCCGGCAGGTCGACGTGGTGCTTGAGGGCCGGCTCCGGCGCGAGCTTGCGCGCCTGCTTGGCCACCGATGCGGCGTGATCGCCGATCCGTTCCAGCTCGTAGGTGACGTGGTCGAGCGAGAGCAGGAACCGCAGGTCGCGGGCGACCGGTCCCTGCGTGGCGATCGTCTGCGCGATCTGCGTGGACGCGTGGCGCTGCGCCTCGTTGATGCGGACGTCGCCGGCGATGACCGCCATGGCGGCGTCGGCATCGTGCGTGACGAGTGCCGCGATGGCCGCAACGATCTGATCCTCGACGAGCATCCCCATGCGCAGGACGCTGTCCTTGACCTCGCGCAGTTCGCGATCGAGGGTGTCCCGGGCCGGATGCGGCTCGGCCGAGGTCGGGGAGGACTGTGCCCGCCCCATGATCTCGCTGAGCTGCTCGTCGATCGCGTCGGTCGTCGCGTTCCGTTCCTGGTCGGTCATCCCCGTCTCCTCGCGGCTCACCCGAACCGACCCGACACGTAGTCTTCGGTCAGCTGGTTCGAAGGGTTGGTGAAGATCCGAACCGTATCGTCCATCTCCACGAGATATCCCGCTCGATCGTCGCTCATGGTGAAGAACGCGGTCTGGTCGCTGATCCGTGACGCCTGCTGCATGTTGTGGGTCACGATGACGATCGTGTAGTTGTGGCGCAGCTCCGCCATCAGCTCCTCGATCCGCAGCGTCGCCACCGGGTCCAGCGCCGACGCCGGCTCGTCCATCAGGATGACCTCGGGATTCACCGCCAGCGCCCGCGCGATGCACAGCCGCTGCTGTTGCCCGCCCGAGAGCGAGGTCCCGTTCGCCTTGAGCTTGTCCTTGACCTCGTTCCACAGGGCCGCCCGTTGCAGGGAACGCTCGACGACCTCGTCGAGCTCGGTCCGCTTCTTGCCACCGGTCAGTCGCAGGCCCGCGACGACGTTGTCGTAGATCGACATCGTCGGGAACGGGTTGGGTCGCTGGAACACCATGCCGACGACGCGGCGAAGCTGGACCGGATCGATGTTCGGGCCGTAGACATCGATGCCGTCGAGCCTGACCGAGCCCTCCACTCGGGCATTGGCGACCACCTCATGCATGCGGTTCAACGACCGTAGGAACGTGCTCTTGCCACAGCCCGAGGGGCCGATGATGGCCGTGATGGCGTGCGGCTTGATCGTCAGCGTGATGTCGCGGACCGCACGGAAGGTCCCGTAATAGACGTTGAGCGCCTCGATGTCCAGGCGGCCGGTCGTCGCCGCCTCGGCCGTCGGGATGGTCGCATCGGGACCGGTCGGCACGACGCCATCCGCCGGCGTGGCTTCGGGCGGGACGCCGGCAGGCGCCGGCGCGGTCGGTGCTTCGGTGGTCATCGGATCGGGACCTCTCATGCGGCACGTCGGCGGGTGGAGCGAAGTCGGACGAGGACGTTGACGGTCAGGACGATGAGCAGCAGGAGAAAGGCGGCGCCCCACGCCTGCTCGTTCTGTCGTTCGTAGGGCTGGCGAGCGTTGACGTAGATGAAGAGCGGCAGCGAGTCCATCGGCTTGGTGAAGTCGCCGACGTTGACGATCCGGCTTCCCAGGGCCGTGAACAGCAACGGAGCGGTCTCGCCGGCCGCTCGCGCCACGGCGAGCATGATGCCCGTCAGGATGCCCGGCAGGGCCGTTCGAACGACGATCGAGAGTGTCGTCCGCCAGCGCATGACGCCGAGCGCCAGCGAGGCCTCACGAAGGGTTCCCGGGACCAGCTTCAGCATCTCCTCGGTCGTCCGCATGATGACCGGGGTCATGATCACGGCCAGGGCCACGGATCCGGCGAAGGCGTTGTACTGCTGGAACGGCAGGACCAGGAAGGTGAACACGAAGATGCCCACCAGGATCGACGGCACGCCCACCAGGACGTCAGCGGCGAACCGGATGGCCCGGGCCGAACGGGCCGACCCGAACTCGTGCACGTAGACGCCCGCCAGGACCCCGATCGGGATCGCCATGGCCGCACCGACCGGGACCATCTGGAGGGTCCCGAGGATCGCGGTGAGCGCGCCGCCGCCCTCGCCCAGGGCCCGCGGCGGCTTGGTGAGGAGATCGAGGTTCAGCGCCGAGATCCCGCGTGCCGTCACGAAGAAGAGGACCGCGGCGAGCGGGACGACGCACACGAACGAGGCCAGGAGGGCCAGGCTCCGCATCGCCCGGTCGACCCAGGTGCGGCGGCCGCCGGCTCGTGCGGTCAGGATCGTGGCGGCCGGGGTGGTTGCCGTGATTGCCATCACTCGCCTCCGACCGGTCCCGCGACGCGCCACACGAGCAGCCGCGCGACGACGTTCAACGTGATCGTGATCGCGAGGAGGATCATGCCCAGGGCGATCAGGCTCGAGGTCTGGATCCCGATGGTCGCCTCGTTGAAGGTCGTGGCGATCTTGGACGCGATGGTCTGCGCCTGATCGAACAGCCGCGAGGGGATGTTCTGGCCGTTCCCGATGACCATCGTCACGGCCATGGTCTCGCCGAGCGCGCGCCCGAGCCCGAGGATCAACGCCCCGACGATCCCGGACCTGGCGTACGGCAACACGGCCTTCGAGATGGTCTCCCAGCGTGTCGCGCCCAGCGCGACCATCGCCTCTCGCTGGGAATCCGGGACACTCCGGATGACCTCACGAGAGATCGACACGATCGTGGGCAGGATCATGATCGCGAGGATAACCCCGGCGGTGAACAGGCCGATCCCGAACGTCGGGCCGGCCAGGAACGGGATGAAACCGAGCGTGTCCGCGATCCAGGACTCGACCGTGTCTCGCAGGAACGGAGCCAGGACGAAGACGCCCCAGAGGCCGAAGACGACGCTCGGGATCGCCGCGAGCAACTCGATCATGAAGATCAGGGGCGTCGCGAGACGGCCCGGCGCCATCTCGGCCAGGAAGATCGCCGTGAGGAGCCCGATCGGCGCCGCCAGGACCAGCGCGATCAGCGACGACGCGATCGTGCCGACGATGAAGGGCAACGCGCCGTAGATGGCCGCGACGGGATCCCAGGTCGTCCCGGTGAGGAAGTCCAGGCCGAAGGTCTGCCAGGTTAGCAACGAGCTGTCGAGCAGCTGGACCCCCAGCAGCACGAGGATGGCGACGATGGCGACGGCCGCGAGGCGCGTCGCCCAACGAAAGGCGCGATCCGGTCGCCGGCCGGCCGGCCGGGACGTCAACCAGTTCGCGGTCGGAAGGGTGGTCATCGGTCGCCTCGGTGAGGAGTGAACGGTTCCGATCGGTCGGCGCAGGGATGCGCGAAGCGCCCCGATCCGAGCTTCGGGGCGCTTCGCAGCGAGGAGGAGGGAGTCGTCAAGGCCAGATCGGCGACCCGCCCGCGGTGATGGTGTGGAGGTCGGCCAGGGCCTTCGCCTGGACGGCCGTGGGGAGCGGTGCGTATCCGAGACCGGGTTCGGCCGCTTGGCCGTCATTCAGGGCCCAGTAGATGAACGACACAAGGGTCTTGCCCTTGTCCGCATCCGTCTGGTCCGTGTAGACGAGCAGGTAGGTGTAGGACGCGATCGGATAGGTCGTGGCCCCGACGCCGTTGATGATCGGGTTCTGCCGGGAGTCGGCCGGGAAGTCGGCGGCGACAGCCTCTGCCGCCGCGGTCACGCCGTCGGTGCTGCCCGGCACGAACTGTCCATCGGCATTCTTGATCTTGGCCGAGGTCAGCTTCGCCTGGGTCGCGTAGTTCAGCTCGACGTATCCGACGGCTCCCTCGGTCTGCTTGACCGCTCCGGCCACGCCGTCGTTTCCCTGGGCGCCGACGCCGGTGGGCCAGTTCACTTCCTTGCCCTTGCCGACCTTGGAGTGCCAGTCGGCCGAGACCGTGTCGAGGTAGGTCGTGAAGGCGTTCGTCGTGCCCGAGCCGTCGGACCGGTGGGCGACGAGGATGTCGGTGTCCGGCAGGGTCACGCCGCTGTTGTTCGCCGCGATCGCCGGATCGTTCCACTTCTTGATGGTGCCGAGGTAGATGCCCGCGACGTTGTCGGCGTCGAGCTGGAGGCCGTCGACGCCGGGCAGGTTGTAGATGACGACCACGGCCCCGAGCGCGGTCGGGAAGTGGACCATCTTGGAGCCGGCCGGCAGCGCCGCCAGTTCCTCGTCCTTCATCGGAGCGTCAGATGCGCCGAAGTCGACCGTCCCCTCGGTGATGGCCTTGATGCCGCCGCCCGAGCCGATCGACTGGTAGTCGATCTGGATGTTCGAGTACTTCTCGTTGTAGGACTGGAACCAGACCTCGTACAGCGGATCGGGGAAGGTCGCTCCCGCGCCCTGGAGGGTGATCGAGCCCGTCGCGGGCAGGGGCTCCGCGGCCGCGGAAGGCGCCATCGACTCGGGTGCGGTCGATGCCGGCGCCGTGGCGGTCGGGGCGGTGGACGGCGCGCTGCTGGCGCCGTTGCTGGAGCAGGCGCTCAGAACGAGCACCGCCCCCAGGGCCAGTGCGCCGAGGCGCCTGGAGCTCGTGGTCGTCACGTCGGTGATCCCTCCGTATCTCGCCGCGCGACATCGGCGCGCGGTCGCTGGTGGCTCATTTCTGAAGGTGGCCGAACCTGTTCGACCGACCTCACCGTCGTGCTGCGCCATCAACGCGCGTTTGCTGGTTCGTTAGCGTTCGGTTAACGGCTCGGACGGGTGTTGCCGCCACGCACGCGTCAGCGATCGGGCAGCTCCACGCGTTCGGGCGGGTCCAGGCGATATCCGATGCCGCGCAGCGTGATGAGGCGGATCGGGCGCGCCGGCACCGGCTCGATCTTGGCCCGCAGCCAGCGAACGTGGACATCCACCGTCCTTGGATCGCCCTCGTGGTCCGAACCCCAGACCCGGTCCAGGAGCTGGCGACGGGTGTAGGCACGACCCGGGTGGGCCGCGAGCATCGCGAGCAGTCCGAACTCCTTCGGCCGCAGGTGGACGGTCCGTCCGTCCCGCCGCAGTTCGTGGGCGACGAGGTCGAGCTCCAGGTCGTCGCCGACGGCGATCGGGTCGGTCGATCGCACGTGCGCGCGCTGGTCCAGGAGCGCCAGCCGTCCGTTGAGTTCGTCGAGGTCGATGGAGCTCGGCAGCGACTCGTCGAACCCGAGTCGCAGGGCATGCAGGCGTGCCTCCACGGCATCGACCGCCGCCATGTGCACGATCCGGAGGCTGGGGCGACGCCGACGTTCGAGGGCGACCTGGTCGAGCAGCGTGGCGTCCGCCGGCGGTTCGCTGACGATGGCGATGTGTGGGCGGACCCGCTCGAGCAGCGCCATGAACGATGCGGTGTCGTGGACCACCCGAACCGCCCCGGTCAACGCGAGGATGGGGCCGTCCGTCGCCAGTGCGATCCAGCTCGGTCGGACCCCGAGGTCGTGGCCGGGCAGCTCGCTCATGCCTGGAGCGTCCGATGCGACCGATAACCCGGTATTGGCCGGCACGTTAACGACCGGTGAACCAGGGTTCCCTGTCGGGCGGCGACAAGCCCTGGCCGGACTCGTCCGCCGGTGGCCGACGGCCTCTCCGGTCGTTCATATCGACGTGCTAGGGTGAGCATCGGTGGACGGATGCGGCGCACGCCGGACGCCTGTTCGACGCAACGCAAATGAGGGAGGCGACACGCGATGGCGAAGACCAACGGGGGGTCAGGCGATCGAAAGGCCCCGGCCAACGTCGTGAGGCGTGCCGCCAGCGGGCTTGTCGGCGACGCCCGGGCCGTGGTCGCCCCGTTGTCCAAGGGTGCCTCCAAGGAGCTGCGCAAGCTCGAACGCCAGTTGCTGATCGCGCGCCAGACCGAGACCAAGCGGCTGCGCCAACTCACCAGCGCACAGGCCTCGAAGGGCAAGAAACAGGTCGCCAAGCGCCGCAAGCAGGCCGGTGAGGCCGCGTCCGAGGTCGCGACCATCGCCGCTCGGATCGCCCATCTCGCCGGTTCGGCCGCCGGCGGGGCGGCCACGGTCGTCGAGGGCGCCGCGAAGGACGTCGGTTCGGCCGCCGCCAGGGCCGTCGGGGCGGTGTCATCCCCGCGGCGGTCCAGGACCTCTGCCACGACACGGACGGCCTCGAAGCCGGCGTCGCGGCGACGCGCGGTGACCGCGAAGGCAGCGGCCGCGAAGACCGCGACCACGACGACGGCCGCGAGGGCCGCGACGACCGCGAAAGCGGCGACGACCAGGCGGGCCGCCTCGACCAGGAAGGCCGCGTCGACCGCCGGCGCCGCGATCCGGAAGGCGGCGACCACCGCGAAAGCGGCGACGACCAGGAAGCCCGCCGCGACCAGCAAGCCCGCCGCGACCAGCAAGCCCGCCACGACCAGGAAGCCCACGACGACCCGCGCCGCCGCGACCACCCGGACGAGGCGCACGGTCGCGAAGCCGGCAACCCCGGCGACGCCCGCGGTCGATGCGTCCGCCCCGACGACGGTGACCCCGACCGCCGCGACACCAAAGCCGCCCGCGACCCGCAGGCCCGCGACGGCCCGCAAGTCAAGCACGACCCAACGACGCACGCCCACGCGCAAGCCCGCGACGGCGCGCAAGCCGGCGTCGGGCGCCAAGCCCACGACGACCCGCCGACCGCCATCGAACGGCACGAACCCGTCCGCCTGATCGACGACCCTGCTCGCGGGGCGCGCATGGGCCAGTTGGTCGGCGCAGCGATCGACGTCGGCTCGAGTTCGGTCCATCTCCTGGTCGCGCGGGTCGAGGACCACCACTTGACCTCGGTCGCGGACGAATCCGTGTTCCTAGGGTTGGGTAGCCGGGTCGCCGAGCACGGCCTGCTTGGCGAAGCGGCCCGAGCCGAGCTCGCCGAGACCGTCGCCGGCTACGTCGACACAGCCCGCCAGCTGCGGGCGTCGGCGATCACCGTCGTCGGCACCGAGCCCATCCGGCGGGCCGCCGACGCACCATGGATCGTGGCCCAGGTGGGCCGGGCCAGCGGGGTGCCGCTGTACGTCCTCACCCACGAAGAAGAGGCCTTCCTGACCGTCGTCGGGGTCACCGAGGGTCGCCCGCACGACCACGAGGCCCTCGTCATCGACATCGGCGGCGGCAGCTCGGAGTTCTGCCTGGTAGGCCCGGACGGGCCGCCCCGTGCCTACGGGCTACGCCTGGGGGCGGGCCGGCTCACCCAGCGGTTCGTCGCCGGCGATCCACCCACCGCCGCCGAGATCGAGGCGATGCGGGTGGAGGCACGCCGCGTCGTGGCCGGCGGACCCGATGGCGCTCCACGAGTCATCGTCGCGGTCGGCGGCACCGTCTCGAACCTCCTGAAGGTCGTCCGCTTCGGCGCGACGGAAGGGACGCTCCGCCGGAGCGAGAACGACCGGGCGCTGGCGCTGCTCCAGGCAGAGCCCGCCGAGCTGGCCGCCAGGCGCCACGGCGTCAAGCCGGTCCGTGCCCGCATGCTGCCTGCTGGGGCCGTCATCGTCGAGGCCATCCTCGATCACTACGCCGCCGACGCCATCCGCGTCTCGGATGCGGGCATCCGGGACGGGGCGATCCAGGCGGCGGCGCATGCAGGGTTCGCGTGGCGGGACCGCCTCCCCGTCCTCGCCCACGGCTGGCGCGCCTGAGGGCAGCGGGCTCAGAGTCCGGCGACCACCCGTCCGAGCGCTCGTCGGAATCCGACGCCCGCGACGCCCCGCCACGGACCGCCGACGGTCCTCTTCAGCCGCGCGACCTCCCGCTCGCGGTTGACGAGGTACCGCCCGATCGCCGCACCCTCGTGGACCGACAGGTCACCCGCGTGCTCCACGAGGAACGCGCGCGCCATCGCGGCGGAGACATCGGCGTCGTGGAGCAGGCCCAGGTGGTCCTGGAGCGCCGTGACCCGCGCGATGAGCGGCGCAGATCCGGGGCCGAGTGCCTCCCGCACGAACTCGAGCGTGTAGCGCAGCCACTTCCCTGCGATGCGAAGGTCGTGCAGCGTCTCGACGTCCGCCCAGCGAAGCACGGGCTCATAGGCGCGGACCTGTTCGTAAGCGGCCCAGATGTGCGACGGCGCGGTGTCTCGCACGCGGTGCGGCTGGACCGGTCCGACCGGCAGGATCCCGGCACCCTCGGTCCGGACGAACTCGCGATAGTCGTCCACCCAGCGTTGATAGCCTTCCGAGTCGAGCTCGCGGTTCAGCAGCACGAGCGCGTCCTCGCGGTGGGCACGCCAATCGGCGAGGAGCGGCTCGAGGGCGCGCTGCTCGGTGACGGTGAGATCCGCCCGGTACTGGTCGGCGGCCTCCAGCAGGACATCGAGATCGCGGACCGCGCCCAGCCGACCGGCGATCTCGCGCAGGCCGTTGCGGAACCGCTTGGTCCGGGTGGCCCGGAACGACGCCCCGAAGACTCGCCACGCCGCGCGCTGGCGCCGGGTGGCGACACGCATGGCGTGGAGCTCAGCATGATCCTTGCCAGCGCGTGTCCCGGACTCCCGCGCCAGCATCCTGGCCAGGTGGAAGCGCATGACCTTTCGGCCAGCCTCCGCGACGTGGTCCTCCGCCGTGACCCCGGCGGTCTTGCTGACGGTCATGCGGGGGGTCTCGGGAGGTGGCGCCCCGGCGATCGCCTCGTCCACGTCATCGGAGGTCGTCGGGTGGTGATCGGGCTGGGCCGCGATCTGGGGATCCGCCTCGGCAGGGAGCGCATCCTCGCCTTCTGCCGCGACCTCCGCGTCCTCCTCCGGATCGTCGGAGCGTGAGGAGGTGGCACCGCCGTTGTTCCGCGCGGCTCCGCGCGCGGCCGAGAGCGCAGCGTCGAGCTTGCTGCCGCTCGCCACGCTGAGGGCTGGATCGGCACCGAGCGCCGACGCGAGCCCCTCGAGCCGGGTCTCGTCGCCCTTGATGAGTTCGGCCTCGAGCTCGATGAAGCGACCGACTACCCGCTTGCTGGCCACGACGTCCACCTCGTCGAGGCTCAGTTCGACACGCGTCGAGCCGTCGCGCAACAGGCGCTTGCGTCGGAGCTGCCGGACGGTCACGACCTCGACCAGCGGGGCGTCGCCGGCCAGTTCCATGATGAGCGATCGGGCGTCCGAGGGCGGCCAGCCTGCCGGTCCGGATGTCCGGTCGGCCGGCCCTTCCAGCTCCTCGCGTCCGACCGCGCCGCCGTGGCCCTCCCGCGAGGTCCGCGACTTCACGGACACGATGACCCCGCTTCCCGAGCTGCGCATCCGCACCGCGAAGCCGGCCCGCCCCATGGCGCGGTCAGCGGTGTCGACGTAACGGTCCTCGAGCTGGGTGGAGCGAGCCTGGGACGCGCCCGTGAACGGTCCGATCGTCCCCGCGGTCAAGTAGCGCTCGGCGGCGGCGAGGTCCAGGACGCGGTACTTGAGCTCGACCTCGACCGGGCGCGCCGGGACCTTGGCCTGCTCGATGGGCTCGACCGTCTCGGTCACGCTCGGGGATCCAGCGAGCCGGCGCCCAACCCGGGTCGACGCGGGATGTCGACGATCTGGCCCTGCGCGAGCGCCTGGGCCTTGAGTGACTCGAACGTGTCGATCGTGCCGGGCACGCCGGTCAGCACCTCGGTCCGGACCCAGGTCGCATCGGGCAGGAGCTGCCAGGAACGGCGGTCGTCGGCGAGCATCAGGTCGATGATGCTCGCCAGCCGCGTGCGGGCGTCCGGGTCCTCGACGGGCACGACGGCCTCGACCCGCCGGTCCAGGTTGCGGTCCATGATGTCGGCCGACCCGATGAACCACTCGCGATCCCCGCCGTTCTCGAACGCCCAGATCCGCGAGTGCTCGAGGAACTCGCCGATGATCGAGCGGACCCGAATGTTGTCGGACACGCCGGGGATGCCCGGCTGGATGGAGCACCCGGCGCGGATGATGAGGTCGATCTGGACCCCCGCCTGCGATGCCGCGTAGAGCGCTTCGATCGAGGCGACATCGACGATCGCGTTCAGCTTCAGGACGATGTGGGCCGGGCGACCGGCGCGGGCGTTCGCCACCTCGCGCTCGACGAGCTGCAGGAACCGCGTGCGCAGGCTATGTGGCGCGACCAGCAGACGGCGGAAGGTGCGCTGGCGGGACAGGCCGGTCAGGACGTTGAAGAGGTCCGTGACATCTGCGCCGAGCTCCGGTCGCGCCGTCAGCAGGCCCAGGTCCACATACAGGCGCGCGGTCTTCGGGTTGTAGTTGCCGGTCCCGATGTGGACGTAGCGGCGCAGGCCGGAGCCCTCCCGCCGAACGACCAGCGCCGTCTTCGAGTGCGTCTTGAGCCCGACCAGACCGTAGACCACGTGGGCGCCCGCACGTTCGAGCTTGCGCGCCCACACGATGTTTGCCTCCTCATCGAAGCGGGCCTTGATCTCGACCAGCACGACGACCTGCTTGCCGCGCTCGGCCGCCCGGATGAGCGACTGGACGAGGGGCGAATCGCCCGAGGTCCTGTAGAGCGTCTGCTTGATCGAGAGGACATCGGGATCGTCGGCGGCTTGCGTGATGAAGCGCTCGACGGACGCTCCGAACGATTCGTACGGGTGGTGGACGAGGATGTCGCCCGCGCGGATGGCCGCAAAGGTATCTGCCGGCATGTCGTCGTCGGGTGGTAGCAGGCGCGGTGGCGTTACCGGGGTCCACGGCGGGGTCTGGAGGTCCGGGCGGGCGAGCTCCATCAGCTGTCGAAGGCCGGTCAGGTCGAGCATCCCGCTGATCTCGTACGAGTCGGCCTCGCTCAGGCCCAGCCCGCGTGACAGGAGGACCCGCGTGTTGGCGGGCATGGAGCGTTCGACCTCGACGCGGACCGCCTCGCCGAAGCGCCGTCGGCGCAACTCCTCCTCGATCGCCATCAGGAGGTCGTCGGCCTCGTCCTCCTCGAGCGCCAGGTCGGCGTTGCGCGTGACCCGGAACAGGTGATGCTCGAGGATCTCCATGCCCGAGAAGAGCGTGTCCAGGTTCGCCTCGATGACCTGGTCGATGAGCACGAAGCGCGACGGCTCGACCTCCAGCAGGCGCGGCAGGATCTCCGGGACCTTCACGCGCGCGAAGCCACGCTCGCCGGTCTCCGGGTCGCGCAGGCCGACCGCGATCGAGAGGCTCAGCGTGGAGATGTACGGGAACGGGTGGCCCGGATCCACCGCGAGTGGCGTGAGGACCGGGAAGATCTCGGCGAAGAACCGCTCGCGAAGGGCCTCGTGATGTTGGGGGATCGCGGCGTACTCGACGAGCTCCACGCCCTCCTCTGCAAGGGCCCGCCGGACGTCGAGGAAGATCGCGGAATGCTCGGCGACGAGTTGGAGGACGCGGGCGCGGGCGGCAGCGAGCTGTTCATCCGCGGTTCGTCCATCGGGCGAACGCTTCGTGCTGCCCGCCTCGACCTGCTCGCGCAGGCCGGCGATCCGGACCTGGAAGAACTCGTCGAGGTTGCTCGCGAAGATCGTCAGGAACTTGACCCGCTCCAGGAGCGGGTTGCGCGTGTCGCCCGCCTCGTACAGCACGCGTGCGTTGAATTCGAGCCAGGACAGCTCGCGATTGAGGTAGGGGAGCGGCTGGTCGACCCGCGGCACTCGCCGAGGGCGAGGTGCGGACGCTGCGCGGGCGGGTAGGCCGGGATCGACGGCGGCCATGCGGCGGATAGGCTCCTGACTCGCTGATCAGGCCCCGAAGGGCCCGGCCGGCGAGGATAGCACGGCGCGGTGAACGGCCCGGTCAGTCTTCCGCGCGGTACCGGCGCTCACCCGTCTCGGGGTCGATCCAGACCCGCATCGGCGTGGCGGTCGTGGGATCGACGAACCGTTCGTCGGTTCGACGAAACCGCGGCTCCATCGGCCGGTCGGTCGGTTCGCCACCGCCCGGCCCCGGCGCCTCGGAGGTCACCTCGGCGTGGGCGGAGCGGTACCGGCGCCGCTCCAGGAGCACGGCTGCGATGAGCACGAGCCCGACGACGGCCCCCCAAGCGCCCGCGACTGCCCCTTGGCCGCCGATGGAGATCCCGACGAGTCCGCCGAGCACGCACAACGCCCCGACGACGATGACGAGTCCGCGGACGAGTTCGGCACCCACCGGCCTACTCGACGGCGGTCGGGGCAGACGCGTCCGGTTCGACGATGACGGCCGTCCCGTAGGCCACGATCTCGCTCATCGAGCCGGCGATCTCTGAGCTGTCGAAGCGCATCGAGACGACCGCGTTCGCACCGACGAGCGTGGCGTTGCTGACGAGGCGATCGAGCGACTGGCGCCGCGTGTCCTCGAGCAGGCTCGTGTACTCGTGGATCTCGCCCCCGCCGAGCGACCGCAGGCCGGCCATGAGGTTGCCGCTCAGGCCACGGCTGCGCACGACGAGCCCGAAGACCATGCCCTTGGACTCGACAATTCGGTGGCCGGACAGGTACGGCGTGGTCACGACGATCATGCGGACTCCTCCTGGCGGGTGAGCTGGCATTCGGGGCACGGGCAATGGTGACGCAGCAGATCGAAGGTGTAGTAACCGGTGTGGTGGCCGTCACCCCACGACGGTGCCAGCGCGTAGTTGCCGACGAGCTGCACGTCCGTCAACCGGGTCTGCTCCGCCGTGAGTGTCGGGACGGTGTCGAGCCAGCCGGGGAGGCCGGCCTCACCGCGGCAGAAGGCACACGGGCACAGCCAGCGGAGATCGACCGTGGAGTAGGTGGTGCGGTGGCCGTCGGACCAGTCGATCTGCAGGGTCCCGGCGGCCCGGTCGGCGTGGATGCTGGCGGGCGTCGTCACCGCGCCATTGTGGCACGCTCCAGGTCACATCTCGGCGAGCGGACGAACCTCCACGACCATCCCGGGACTCCGGGGCACGTGGCGCGCCAGTTCGATGGCCTCGACGCGATCGGCGCACTCGACGAGGTAGTAGCCCCCGAGCTGCTCCTTCGTCTCGATGAACGGGCCGTCAGTCGCCTTGCTGCCGCGCAAGGTGGCAGCGGCCGAGCTTGGCGCGAGTGCGTCGCCGCCGAGCATCCGACCCTCGTCCCGAAGCCGCTTCGAGAACGCGATATGGCGGTCGACGATGGCCCGCCGCTCCTCCGGGGTCAGGGCGAGCTCGGCGGCCTCATCGCCGTAGAGCAGGAGCAGGAACTGCATGGGGACCTCCTTGGCTCCGAACCGGGATCTGACATCGATGCGACGAACAGGGTGCACCGGACTCGACATGCCCCGTGTTCCGGCCCGTGATCGGCCCGTCTTCGTTGGTCGTCCCGACAGCGGCCCGGACCGATGGGCCATGGCCGGCACGGTCTCACGCGCGCATGGTGGTCCGTATGGACATCTCGTTCGAGCAGGGGCGCGTGCTGCGAGCCCCGGTTATCCTCCGGCGGTGAGCCTCGAGATCGATCACGTCACGAAGCGTTTCGCGGCCACGCTGGCGCTCGACGCGCTGACGTTCGTCGTGCCGCGCGGCCAGATCTTCGGGTTCCTGGGCGCCAATGGCGCGGGCAAGACCACCACGATGCGCATCTGCCTCGGGATCCTGAACGCCGATGCCGGCGAGGTGCGCTGGGGCGGGACCCCGGCGACGGCGCTGCCACGGCGGACGTGGGGCTACCTGCCCGAGGAGCGGGGCCTCTATCCGCGGATGCCGGTGCTCGATCAGCTGGTCTACTTCGCCTCGCTCTACGGCGAGCCAGCCGACGTCGCGCGTCGGGCCGCACGGGGCTGGCTGGAGCGGTTCCTCATCGCCGACATGGCTGACAGTCGAGCCGAGGAGTTGTCCAAGGGCAACCAGCAGAAGGTCCAGTTCATCGCCGCGATCCTGCACGGCCCGCAGGTCCTGCTGATGGACGAACCGTTCACCGGGCTCGACCCGGTCAACCTGGGCATCCTGCGCGAGGCCTTTCTCGAGCTGCGAAACGACGGCCGGACGCTCGTGTTCTCGACCCACCAGATGGAAGCCGCCGAAGCGCTCTGCGAATTGGTCGCGATCGTCGACCGTGGCCGCGTGGTGGCCGGTGGCACGGTCGCGGGCCTCAAGCGGGCCAGCGGGCGCCGGTCGATCCGGCTCGGGCTCGACGGCGAGGTCATGCCGGGCTGGCTGAGCGGGCTGCCGGGCGTCACGGCCCTGCACCCGCGCGCCGGCCACGTCGAGCTGGACGTCGGGTCCGACGCGGAGCCGTCGGCGATCCTCGCGTCGATCGTGAGCCGCGGTGCGGCCGTCACGCGCTTCGAGGTCGCGGAACCCAGTCTCGAGGCCCTGTTCATCGAGGTCGTCGGCCGCTCCCCGGACGTGGCGACCCCTCCGGTCGAGGCCGTCGCGGAGACGGCCGAGGCACGACCGACGGCCGGATTGGCATGATCGATCGCAAGCGCGCGTCGGGGCGGGACCCGTTGCTGCCAAACGCGGGCATCGTCGCGCGGCGCGAATACCGGGACAGGGTCCGGAGCCCGCTCTTCGTCGCCTCGACGTTCCTCCTGATGGCCCTTGCCCTTGGCGTGGCCCTGGCCCCGATCGCGATCCGCTACCTCGACCGCCAGACCGTGACGCGGATCGCCGTCGTGGCGGATGACGCCGAACTCGGTGCGCGGACCATGGCGGTCACGGACAGCATCCTCAACGTGCCGCCCAACGGTGTCGACCCGGCGAAGTGGGAGAAGTCGTTCCGATTGGAGGCCGCCGCCAGCCTGGAGCAGGCCAACGCGGGGCTCGCCGCCCGTGAGCTGGGCGGCGTGATGATCGTGACCCGGCTGCCATCCGGCCAGCTGGACATCACGTTCAGGACCAACGGACCGGCCGACGGCGTGCGGAGCCAGTTGGTCGGGTTCGCAGCCATCGCGGCGGGAATCCTCGACTGGACCGCGACGTTGCCGCCCGGGTCAGGACTGGGCACGTTCAGGACACCCACCTTCCAGGTTGACTCAACGAGCGTGCCCACCGACGGCGGGAAGCCGATCGACCCGCAGGAGGTCGCGAGCCGAGCGTTCCTCGGGGTCGTCTTCGTGGTGCTCCTGTTCCTGAGCGTCATCATCTATGGGATGTGGGTCGCGACAGGCGTCGCCGCCGAGAAGAGCAGCCGGGTCATGGAGCTGATGATCAGCGCGGCGTCGCCGCGCCAGTTGCTGACCGGCAAGGTCGTGGGTATCGGTGGCGCTGGCCTCACGCAGTACGTCGCGGTCGCCGTCCCGGCGCTGGTCGTTGTCGCCTTCCAGGACCCGATCGCCGAGGCCCTGCTGGGTCCGGCCGGCGCGGCCGGTGCCCCGATCGTCGGCCTGACGCCCGGGCTCCTGCTCGGATACGGCGTCTTCTTCCTGCTGGGTTTCACGCTGTTCGCGCTGATCTACGCCGCGATGGGGTCGTTCGTCAGCCGCCCGGACGATCTCCAGTTGCTGTCCCTGCCGCTCAGCCTCGTCGCGATCTCGGGCTATCTGATGGCGGTCATCGCGTTGACCGGGGGCGTCGGCGCGTGGACCACCCTCGTGTCGTTCATCCCGCCCTTCAGTCCCTTCGTCATGCTGGCGCGGCTCATGATCAGCGACGTGCAACCGGTCGAGGTGGTGGCATCGGTCGCCATCCTGCTCGCGGCGGTGGCGATCGTCGCCATCGTCGCCGCTCGCATGTACGAGGCGGGCGTGCTGCTCTACGGCCAGCGCCCCGGGCTGCGGGCCTTCGTCTCGGCGGCCCGTCGCGCGGGCTGACCCCGGCCCGGCACGCACGGCACCGCACGCCCTGGCCGCAACGCGGACGCCGGCACGCACGGCGCCCGACAGCCTCGGCTCCACGCAGCCTCGGCGCCACGTCCGTAGCGCTCGCTGCAAGTCTGGGAGTCTTGTCTGGCGGGCATCGAGGCCATATCGACGCATCGGTTCAGGGCCCTGCCGACGAACGTGGAGGGATCCGCGCATGGTGGCCAACGCTGTCGCCGCGGACCCGGACCTCCGGCAGGTGGTCTCCGCCCGTAACGCCCCAGACAAGACCGGGAGTCTTGCGGGCGCCGATAACGCCCACCACGTGAGGCAGCGCCTACGCCTCATCGTCGAGCGGGAGCCGGCTGATGAGCGCGAGCACGGGCGCCGCGGCGGTCGGGGGCGCAAGGTCGGCCGCCTCAGCCGCGTCAACCGCGACGTCCGGGCCAGGCCCGGCACTCCCCGGGGTGGCCGCCACGAACCGCCACAGCCGGCTGCGGATGCCCGGCAGGTAGGGGCTCATCCGCTGGCGGGCCATGATGCCGGCGATGCCCTGGGCCACGGCCGCGTCGTACAGCGCCCGTCCCTCGCCTGCGATGGCCGGCACCGCCACGACCTCGTCGCCCGGCCGCAGCACTCGTCGCAGCGCCTCCCGGCGGCGGGCCAGCGGCCATCCCAGCAAGGACCGCCCGTCGAGGTGCAGCAGGTCGAAGGCAAGGAACGCGGCCGGTCGCCCGTGACCGCCGGCGAGTCGTGCCGCCAGCGTCGCCTGATCGGCCCGCCCGGCTGCGTCGACCACGACGAGCTCGCCATCGAGGATCGCGGAGCGAGCCACCACCCGCACGGCCATCCCGGCCAGCTCGGGGAGTGCCGAGGACAGGTCGACACCCTCCGCATCCACGATCCGCACGGCCCCGTCACCCGGCGTGTCCGCCGGCCCGATCAGGGCCAGCGCCCGGACGCCGCCCCACCACGGCTCGAACAGGTGGTCATCGGAGTCGAACGGCTCCGGCAGCGCCCGCGGCTGCATCGGCCGCAGGTCGGGCAGGTCCGGGAGGCGGTCGGTCTCGAGCCGCAGCGACAGCTGGTCGGACATCGTGGACCGATGGTAGCCCGCTAGACTTCGGACGTCGCCTGCCGACAAGACCGCAAGAGAGAGCCCGGTGCCGCGTCCGCCTCGCCCCGACGATCTGTACCGCCTGCGTATCGCCAGCGAGCCGCGCCTGTCACCCGACGGACGGTCCGTGGTCGTGACCCTCCAGACCGTGGCCCCCGACTACGAGGGCTACCGCACGGCCCTCTGGCTGGTCCTGACCACCGAGGACGTCGTCGAGCCACGGCGCCTGACCCTGGGCGCTCGCCACGACGGCCATGCCCGCTTTTCGCCGGACGGCCGGACACTGGCGTTCCTCTCGGACCGGCGGACCTTCGTCGAGGAGGAACCGGACCGGCCGAAGGAGTCGAACCAGCGCGAGGACCTCGTCCAGGTCCACCTCCTGCCGCTCGAAGGTGGGGAGGCGCGCCGGCTGACCGATCTGCCCCGTGGCGTGAGCGCGTTCGAGTGGTCGCCCGATGGCTCCCGCCTGGTCGTCGTCACGAGCTCGCGCGGCGCGACGCGCGATGAGGACCGTCGGCGCCGAGGCATCGCCGGCACGCGAGAACCGGGTGCACCGCCGCCATCGGACTACCGGTTCATCGACCGGCTCGAATACATGGCCAATGGCGCGGGATTCACGTACGACCGCGTCGATCACCTGTGGCTGGTCGACGCCCGGACCGGGGAGGCGACGCCGCTCACCGACGGCCCGGTCACCGAACGCGAACCGGCGTGGTCGCCCGATGGCACGCGGATCGCGTTCACGTCGAACCGCCGGCGCGACCACGACATGCTCTTCCGGCCGGACCTTCATGTCGTTGACGTCGTCACGCGTGCCGTCACCCCGGTCACCGCAGGCCCGCGCTCGAACTTCAGCCTGCCGACCTGGCTGCCGGACGGCGGCACGATCGCCGCGCTCGGCAATCGATACGAGGCCAACGCGGGGACGCGAAACGACATCTGGCTGTTCGCCGCCGACGGGTCGGACGCGACCCCCACGGGGGGCCGCAACGTCTCGGCCGGCCACGACCTGATGCCCGGCTCGGGGATGACCAGCGACGTCACCCTGGGCGAGGGTCCGCGACTCATCCCGACGCCCGACGGCCGGGCGCTCCTGTTCACGGCGCCCATCGACGGCGCCTTCGAGCTCTGGCGGATCGGGCTCGCCGACGGCCGGGTCGAGCGCCTGACCGAAGGCCGACACCAGATCTCCGGCTGGGACGCCATCGCGGGCCCCCGCGGCACCAGTCGGATCGCCTACCTCCGCTCGAGCCCCACCGAGCCGCCGGACGTGTGGCTGCTGGAGGGCACGAAGGACCCGCGGCCGCTCTCGTCGTTCAATGCGGATGTGCTCGCCGACCTCGAGCTGCGCGAGGCGCAGGCCCGTCATGTCACCGTGGATGGGTGGGACATCGGGGGCTGGTTCATCCCGGGTGGGGATGGCGCTCGGCCGCTGGTCACCGAGATCCACGGTGGCCCACATGCGCTCTACGGCTGGTCGCCCGTCTGGGAGTTCCAGGTCCTCGCCGCCAACGGGATCGGCGTCTTCTATTCGAACCCGCGCGGCTCGGAGGGATACGGCCAGGCCTTCAACGACGCGAACCATCGTGACTGGGGGCCCGGACCCGCCCGCGACGTGCTCGCCGGCGTGGAGGCGCTCGTGGCTGACGGCCTCGCCGACCCGGATCGGCTCGGCCTCACGGGCGGCTCATACGGCGGTTACCTGACCAACTGGATCGTCGGCCACGACCAGCGTTTCCGAGCCGCGATGACGTGTCGATCCGTGGCCGACATGGGGATGCTGTTCCTGACCGGCGACATCAGTGGCGGCGACTGGGCGCACTTCGAGTTCGAGACCACGCCCTGGGAAGACCCCGCGTACTACCTGGAGATCTCGCCGATCACCTACGCGGCGAATATCCGCACGCCATTGCTCATCCAGCACAGCGAGCGCGACATCCGCACGACGATCGGCCAGGCCGAAGCGCTGTTCACGGTCCTGCGCTCGCTGCACCGGCCGGTGCGCCTGCTCCGGGTGCCGGAGGACACCCACGAACTGACACGCTCGGGAACGCCGTTTCGTCGCATCGAGAACCTCGAGGTCGTGCTCGGCTGGTTCCGCCACTTCCTCATCGGGGGCAAGCGCGGCTTGCCGCCACTCCCCAGGATCCGCGGGGGCCGATAGGGTCCTATCGGGCGGCTATGGTGTCGTCGGCCCGGGTGTGGCGCCGTGCCGCAGGTCCTCGATCCGAGCGCTCGCGGAGAACGTCATGCCCGCCCGTACGTCTCGGGGGATGATCGACACCACCGCGTGACCGACGGCAACCGCGATGACCGTGCCGCGTCGCTTGACCTTGACGCCGCCCCATTCGACCCGCGTGACATTCGATCCGAGGGCGGTGACCAACCGAGCCCGTCCGAGACGCTGGCGTCTGCCATCGGCGTAGACCGCATCGGCCCGCATCGGACCCAGCGTCTCGAACATCGTCATCGCCTGATCGACGGTCATGCCGCACTCGACCTCCACGTCCATGGTGAAACGAGGGTCGTGAAGCGCGCATCAGCGCCGCGTTAACAATTCACGCCTTGGCGGCAACAGGTCCGTGTCCCGCCTACCGCCTGGGGCGTTTCGTCGACCGGCGCAGGACGAATTCGATCTGGCTCGCGACCGCCTCGTCAGCGCGGAGGTATCGATCGAACAATCGCTCGAGCGTCTGCAGATCCGCAGGCGCGAGCGGTATCGCGGGATCGCGGTCCTGGAAGAAGCCCTGGATCCGCTCGATGGCGTCCCGCAGGGCTTCCAGACGCGCCGACCAACTGCCGCTGTCCATGCGTCCCTCGGGCTCCATGCCGAAGCGGAAGCCGACGTGCCGAACGATACCGGTGCTTCATTAACGTCCGACCCGACGTCAGCACCATCGAGGAGGTCGATCGCCTACGCGTCGCCCGGACGGGCGCCCGCGTGCTCCGTGGCCCGAGCGAAGCGGCGATCGGCGACGAAGGTCCCGACCAGCATCGCGACGCCGAGCAGCGCCAGCACGATGGCCGCCGTGTCGCCGCGGGGCGGGTCGGGCGGGGGCGCGGTGTCAGTGGGGGCCGGGGTCGCTGTCCCGTCGCCGCCCGCTGCCTCGACCACGATCGAGCCGACCATCGAGGCATGGATGGCACAGTGATATGGGAACGTGCCGGCCGCGGTGAACGTGACCGAGCCCGACGCGCCGTTCGCGATGGACCCGGTGTCGAACGAGCCGCCATCGGCGGTCGCCGTGTGCGCGACGCCACTCGTGTTGTTCCAGGTGACCGTGTCGCCGACCTGCACCGTGGTCGTTGGCGGGAACGCGAAGCCCGAGATCTGGATCGTCGTGTCCGCCGCCATGACCGCCGGCGCCGCCATGATCGCCAGGATCCCGATCGTCAGGACGAGCCCGACCGCCCGCCGCATCGAACCGCGCATGCCCGACCCTCCGCTCATCCTCTCCTCGGTGCGCCACGGGCGCTCCCACCGGCACTTACGCTCGTCGTCGCGGAGTGGTTCTCTCTCGAGGCCGGTGTATCCTCACCCTCCCATGACGACGATCCAGCGGCCCGATAGCCCGGCTCGCGAGCGTGCCCACGAGCTCATCGCGGCATGGGACGGTCGCCCCGGCCCGCTGGGCAGTCTCCTGGGGCGCGTCACACCGGTCGACCAGGTCGGCGTGGAAGGGCGCGTCGACGCGCTCAAGCGCCGGTCGATCAAGAAGGCCTCGAAGATGTGGGCCCTCGAACTCACGATCCGGATGATCGATCTGACCACCCTCGAGGGGAAGGACACGCCCGGGAAGATCAGGGCGCTGTCTGCGAAGGCGATGCGGCCGCAGCCGGGCGACCCGACGATCCCGTGCGTCGCGGCGCTGTGTGTCTACCCGTCGATGGTCGCGGAGGCGAAGGAGGCGCTCAAGGGATCGACCGTCAAGGTCGCGTCCGTCGCGACCGGCTTCCCGTCCGGCCAGACGTTCCGCGACATCAAGGTCGCGGAGGTACGCGGGGCCGTCGCGGCGGGCGCGGACGAGGTCGACATGGTCATCGACCGGGGCGCGTTCCTGTCGGGCGACTACCTGACCGTCTTCGAGGAGATCGTCGAGGTCAAGGAGGCCGCCGGCGACGCACACCTGAAGGTCATCCTCGAGACCGGCGAGCTTGCGACCTACGACAACGTCCGGCGCGCGAGCGTCCTCGCGATGGCCGCCGGCGCGAACTTCATCAAGACCTCCACCGGCAAGGTGACGCCGGCCGCGACCCTGCCGGTCACGCTGGTCATGCTGGAGGCGATCCGCGACTTCGAGCGTGCGACCGGGCGACAGGTCGGGATGAAGCCCGCGGGCGGCATCCGGACCGCGAAGGAGGCCATCCAGTACCTCGTAGTCCTGTACGAGACGCTGGGTCCGCGCTGGATGACGCCCGAATGGTTCCGCTTCGGAGCGTCGTCGCTGCTCAACGACGTGCTGATGCAGATCGAGTTCCAGCGTACCGGCCGCTACCAGGATCCCGACCACTTCTCGCTCGACTGATCGCCAACACGCCGGTGATCGAGACGTCATCCACCCGACTCGCGGCACTGGCGGACGAATACTGGCAGTCGACCCTCGAGAGCAACCCGATCCTTGCGACGTCGCTCGGCGACCGCCGCCTCGACGATCGGGTCGACGACCCGACACCGGAAGCCGTCGACGCCCATCGGGCGCGCCTCGCCGCACAGCGCCTGGCGACCGTCGCGGTCGACCCGGCGCCGCTCGGGGCCTGCGAACGGGTGACCCGCTCCGCCCTTCTCGCCCAGATCGATGCCGACGACGCGCTCCTGGGTTCGGGCCTCGCCGCCTGGGCCGTCGACCCGGTCGAGGGTCCGACCCTCACCGCCTTCGCGCTTGAAGCGCTCCAGTCGGTCGCCACGCCGGGCCAGGCCAAGGCCATGGTCGCCCGGTGGCGGGCGCTCGGCCCGTGGCTCGATGCGCACGGCGACAACCTCCGTCGTGAGCTGGCGGCCGGGCGGGTGGCCGTGCAGGCGCCGACGGAGCGCGTCCTCGACCAGCTCGCCGACGCGCTGGCCAGGCCGGACGACGACCTGCCGCTCCTCGCGCCGCTCCGTGTGCACCATGCGGACTGGTCGCCGCCTGAGCGAGAGACGTTCGACAGAGACCTGCGGGCCGCCGTCCGCGAGGTCATCCGGCCCGCGCTGGAACGCTACCGGGCGATCGTGCGCGACGAGATCCGTCCGGCCGCCCGCCCCGACGATCGTCCCGGTCTCGCCCACGTGCCCGGCGGCCCCGAGGCCTACAGGCGGCTCATCGAGGCGCACGCCTCGCTGCCGCTGCAGGCCGAACGGATCCACGCGATCGGCCTCGACGAGGTCGCGCGCATCGACGCCGAGCTCGCGGTGCTGGGCGAGCGGGTCCTGGGAACGGCGGACCTGCCCACCATCCGGCAACGACTGCGCTTGGACCCGAGCCTCCACTTCGCCACCCGCGACGAGGTCCTCGCGACGGCCGAGGAGGCGTTGGCCCGTGCTCGAGGGACCCTCCCGGCCTGGTTCGGCGTGCTCCCGCGGACCGAGTGCGTCGTCTTCGCGATGCCCGCGCACGAGGAGAAACACTCGACGATCGCCCATTACCGCAACCCGGCCATCGATGGGTCACGGCCCGGGCAGTACCTCATCAACACCTCGGAACCCGAGACGCGGCCGCGATACGAGGCGGAGGCGCTCGCCCACCACGAGGCGATCCCGGGCCACCACGTCCAGATCGCCATCAGCCAGGAGCTGACCGACCTGCCCGCCTTCCGGCGCCATGCGGGCTCGACGGCCTTCGTCGAGGGATGGGGCCTGTACACGGAGCGTCTGTCCGACGAGATGGGGCTCTACTCGGGCGATCTCGACCGGATCGGGATCCTCTCGTTCGACGCCTGGCGGGCCTGCCGGCTCGTCGTCGATACCGGCATGCATGCCCTCGGCTGGACCCGCCAGCGGGCCATCGACTTCATGCTCGGCCACACCGCGCTCGCCGAGAACAACATCGCGAACGAGGTCGACCGATACATCGTCATGCCCGGCCAGGCGCTCGCCTACAAGATCGGCCAGCTCGAGATCACCCGGCTGCGCGCCGAGGCCGTGAACCGGCTCGGTGCCCGCTTCGACATCCGGGCCTTCCACGACACGGTGCTCGGGCAGGGTGCCATCGGGCTCGAGCCGCTCCGCGAGATCGTCCTCGCGTGGGTCGACGCCCAGGATGAGACCGTCATCCGACACTAACATTCACGTGAACGTGAAGGTTGTGGTACGATATGGGGCCGATGTCAACCCGCGCCCCCACGCCCACCACCGAACCGCGACTCCTTCGGATCCAGGAGGTCGCGGCCGAGGTCGGCCTGACCACCCGTTCGATCCGCTATTACGAGGAGCTCGGGCTGCTGGAGCCCGCCGCGCGCTCCGATGGCGACTACCGCCTGTTCGACGCGTCCGACCTGGATCGGCTTCGATTCATCAAGAGCCTGCGCGACGACGCCGGGTTCTCGCTAGCCCAGGTCGGCCAGATGCTCGAGGACGAGGTGGCCCGCGCGCGCAACCGCGAGCGTCTTGCCCACACGACCGACCCGGCCGAACGACGGATCTACCTCGATGAGGCGCTCGTCCGCGTGGAGCGACAGATCGGGCTGCTCGACGCGAAGGCCGAGCGGATCGCGGCGATGATCGCCGACGCGAAGGCCCGCAAGACGCGGATCCGTGCGCGCCTGGCGGAGCTCGATCGCGGCGCGACACCAGCGCCGAAGGGTGCACGTCGATGATGGGCTCGCGCGGCGTGTCCGCCTTCCGCCACCGCAATTACCGGCTGTTCTTCGCCGGCCAGGCCATCTCGCTCGTGGGCACCTGGATGCAGCAGGTCGCCCAGGCCTGGCTCGTCCTTGAACTGACGCACGACCCGTTGTGGCTCGGGGTCGTGGCCGCCGCGCAGTTCATCCCGGTCATGGTGTTCGGCCTCTTCGCCGGGATCCTCGCCGACACCCTGCCCAAGCGCCCGACGCTCCTCGTCGTCCAGTCGGTGATGATGACCCTTGCCCTCGTCCTCGCGGTCCTCAGCGCGACAGGCCTCATCAATGTCCCGATCATCATCGGGCTCGCGCTGCTGCTCGGTTGTGCGAACGCCGTGGACATGCCGGTCCGCCAGTCCTTCGCCGTCGAGATGGTCGGTCGCGAGGATATCGGCAACGTCGTCGCCCTGAACTCCGCGATGTTCAACGGGGCCCGGATCGTGGGCCCGGCCATCGCCGGCCTGACGATCGGCGTCGTGGGCGTGTCGGTCGCCTTCGCCATCAACGGCCTGAGCTTCCTTGCGGTCATCGTCGGCCTCGCCGCGATGCGCCAGGAGGAGCTGCACGAACCGCCGCGGGTGACCCGCCCGACCTCGGTCGCCGGCGTGTTCGAGCACCTGCGCGAGGGCCTCGCCTACGTCCGTGCCACGCCGATCGTGCTGCTCGCGGTCCTGGTCGTCGGTCTGGTGGCGACCGTCGGGATGAACTTCGGCGTCGTCGTGCCGGCGCTCGCGCAGGAGGTGCTCCACAGCGGAGCGTCAGGGTACGGCTTCCTGATGGCGGCCTCGGGCGTCGGATCGCTGCTGGGCGCGCTGATCCTCGCGTTCGGCAGGGGTCCACATCCGTCGCGGATCGCGCTCGGTGCCATCGTGCTTGGCGTCGGCGAGATCGGGCTCGGCTTCTCGGGTCTCTTCCCGGTCTCGATGGCGCTCATGGTGGCGGTCGGCTTCGGGGCCATCCTCATGGCCGCAACGGCGAACACCGTGATCCAGCTGACCGTGCCCGACGGGCTGCGCGGCCGAACCATGAGCGTCTACACGACGGTCTTCGCGGGCTCGACGCCCGTCGGCGGACCGTTGATGGGCGGCATCGCGTCCGGCTTCGGCGTCGCGGTCTCGATGGCGGTCGGCGGGATCCTGGCCTTGCTGGTCGGCCTCGGGGCGTTCGTCTGGACCCGTCGCCATGGCCTCGACGTGTCGCTCCCTCGCCCCGGTTCGGTCGAGCCTTCGCCGTCGCGGCCCGAGCTCCGTGGCGGCCTGCCCGAAGGCGCTCGACCGCGCTGATCCGCCTGGGCGTCAGCCCGCCGGGGTCCCGAGGACCAGCGCGGCGTTGAGCCCGCCGAACCCGAACGAGGTCGACAGGACGTGCCGGTACGTGCCGGCGCGACCCTCCCTGAGCAACCCGGGCAGCAGCACGGCCGAATCGGGATCGGGCTCGTCGAGGTTGACCGACCCCGGCGCCCACCCGTCCCTGATCGCGAGGGCGCAGATGGCCGCCTCGATCGCGCCCGACGCACCCAGCGGATGACCGTACAGGGCCTTCGTGCCACTCACCGGGACGCTCGCCGCGCGCTCGCCAAGGGCGGTGGCGATGGCGCGCGCCTCGGCCACGTCGCCGATCGGCGTGGACGACGCGTGGGCATTGACGTAGTCGATCGCACCCGGCTCCACGCCGGCGTCGACGAGGGCGATCGTCGCCGCCCGGGCCGCCTCGCGGCCGTCGGCCCGTGGCTGGATCATGTGATGGGCGTCGGACGTGGCGCCATAGCCGAGCAGCTCCGCGTAGGGCGTCGCGCCCCGGGCCGCGGCGGCATCCGCGTCCTCGAGCACCAGGAGTGCCGCCCCCTCGCCCATGACGAACCCGTCGCGCCCGACATCGAACGGCCGGGCCGCCGTGTCGGGCTGGTCGTTATGGCCCGCCGAGAGGGCCCGGATGATGTCGAAGGCTCCGAATGCGAGGGGGCTGAGTGGGATCTCGCACCCCCCGGCGATGGCCGCGTCGATCCGGCCCTCGCGCAGATCGCCGAGCGCTTCGCCGAGGGCCACGGCACCCGAGGCACACGAATTGGCCGTCGAGAGGATCGGTCCGCGTACGCCCAGCGCGATCCCGAGGTTGGCCGGCGCCGCGCCGCCGAACACCGCCAGCGCCAGGTTCGGCGCCACCTGCCGGATGCCCTTGGCGAGGAACCGCTCGTGCTGGTCCTCCGCGTAGGCGATGCCACCGAGCGCCGACCCGAGGTAGATCCCGATCCGTTCCGGATCGGCCGATCCGCCGGCGCCCGGCACCAGCCCGGCATCCTCGAGCGCGAGCTGGCCCGCGACCAGGCCGAACTGGCTGAAGCGGTCCAGTTGCCGGGCGGTCTTCGCGGGCATCCACGCGAGCGGGTCGAAGTCGTCGACCTGGGCCGCGACCTGTGAGCGGAACGGGCTCGGATCGAACCGGTCGATACGGGTGACCGGGGAGCGGCCGGCCCGCAACCCAGCCCGGAAGGCGTCGCATCCGGTCCCGATGGCCGTGATGATCCCGATGCCGGTGATCCAGACGCGCCGCCGGTCGCTCATGCCGATGCGTTCGTCGGCCGGTCCGGTCCGGACGGTCGTTCGTCCACGAGCGCCTCGGCGAGGGCCTTGAAGGTTGCCAGCGTTCGTCCGGCGATCGGACGCGTGAACCAGCGGTCGACGAAGGTCGCGAAGCCCGGCACCCGCGCTCGGAAGTCGTGCGCGATCTCGATGTGACAGCCGGTCGCGGTCGGCTCGATCAGCCAGGTCACGTCCATCCCGCGAGTGGCCCCCGCGACGTGGAGGAAGCGCAGCCGCCGCGTCGCGGGCTCCGACCAGGTGCGCGACCGCCACGCCACCGGGACGCCGAGGCCGAGCACGCCGATGAACGGGCGGCGCGCCACAAAATCCGTCACCAGCGACCCGTCAGCGCGCCGTTCGCGCACCCGGGAGCGTGCGTAGTGGGGGAGCAGCCACTGCCAGCGCTCCACGTCGCGCGCGAGACCGAAGACGAGCTCGGGCGGGGCCGCGACGTCGATCCCGATCGTGCTGTGCATCGGTCGGTCACCCCGCCTGCCGTCCGGAGTCGAGCAGCGTGAGAGCTCGTCGCGCGAGCTCGCCCAGGTGGAGGCGTTCCGCCTCGTCGCGCGTCAGCCACGCGCACATGTCGGTCGAACCGTCGCGCTCGTCGCGGAGCTCGCCTCCGGTGATGCTCACCCGGTAGACGATCCGGATCGCGTGCACCCGATCGGCGTCGTCCACGCTCGGCATCATCCGGTCGGAGACGTCGAGCAGGTGCTCCACGGTGCCGCCGAGGCCGGCCTCTTCCTGCAGCTCGCGCACGACCGCGGCCTCGGGCGATTCCCCGAAGTCGAGCGCGCCCCCGGGCAGCAGCCACACCGGCTCGGGGACCACGCCCGGCGCGGTCCGACAGAGCAGGATCCGCCCGGCCTCATCGGTCGCGACGGCGTAGGCCGCGACGCGCACCCGCTGACGCCCGGTCTCGCTCATGGTGCGAGCAATGCGGCGAGGTACCGGGGATCGAGTGCACGGCCGGCGGGGATCAGGTCGCCCATGACGAGGCCCATCGT
Source organism: uncultured Chloroflexia bacterium (assembly GCA_963764515.1). GTDB lineage: Bacteria > Chloroflexota > Limnocylindria > Limnocylindrales > CSP1-4 > SPCO01. The sequence goes on from CAVXSS010000002.1 coordinate 738,760, forward strand.
CGCACGGACCGACGGCCGCGATGCGACGCGCCGGGCGGCGTACTCGAAGAGGGCCGGGCGGGCGAGGAAGGCCTGGACAAGCCACGAGACCGTGTCCTTCCCCAGGAACCGGCGGGTCATCGCGCGTTCGTAGGCCTCGAAGGCGCCCCTTCGCCCGCGCGCCCGCGCGTCGATGGCCGCCGCGGCCAATTCGGCCGAGACCAGCGCTCGGTGGAGCCCCTCCCCGGTGAACGGATCCAGGAACCCGGCCGCGTCGCCGGCGAGCAGCCAGCCGGGTCCGGCCCGGCGCGTCACGCGATGGCCGATCGGCCACGCCCCCGCGACCGCGTCGGTCGGGATCCCCGATCGCCACGCGGCGGGATCGTCGTCGGCGGCGGGAATCGCCGCGACGAGGTCACCCGCCACGGCTCGGGCGCCACGACGGGCGAGGTCGTGCCGCCACGCCCGGCCCAGGACGATCCCCACGTTCACCCGGTCGCCGGGCACCGGGGCGATCCCGACGTAGCCGTCGCGGACCAGGCGCATCCGGGCGTCGCGCGGGGCCGCCCGACCTGGATCGGCGAGGTGGTACGTGAGCCCGACCCGTGGCGCCAGTCGGGCGGGCCGGGCCACCCCGACGGCCCGGGCCACGACCGAGCGGAGCCCGTCCGCGCCGACGATGACATCGGCCCGTAGCGCGGCGATGCCGTCTGCGTGCCGCACGGCGACCACTCGCCTCTCCGGTTCGATCTCCGTGACCGTCCAGCCCGCCCGGACCGACGCGCCCGACGCCCGCGCGAGCTCGAGGAGCCGGGGATCCAGACGCGACCGGTCGAATCCGACCGCTGGTGGACCGCCCGCGTCGGCGCCATAGGTCAGTCGGAAGGTCGTTCCGCCGGGCGTCTCGACGCGCATCGCGGGGATGGGCCGGGCGACCTCCGCCAGGTCGTCCGCGCCGAGACCGAGGCGCGCGAGCGAGGCGACCGTGGCAGGCGAGGCGAAGACGCCGCCGGCGCGCCACCGCCACGTCGGCGCACGTTCCAGCACGACGACCTCGCGCCCGACGTTCGCCAGTCGGGCCGCCATGGCGGCGCCCGCCGGTCCGCCTCCCACGACGACCACCTCGACGTGCTCGGCCAGGCCGTCCCTAGGCACGTTCGAGGCCTCCGGGACCGACCGTGCCGCCGTCCATGCGTCGCACGGCGGCGATCGCGTATCGGTGCAGGAAGCGGCGGCGGATCGTGCGGACGGGCGTGAGACCGCTTCGCCGAACGAGCTCAAGCGCCTCGTCGACCCGGTAGGCGCGCCGGACCGAGAGTGGGGCGTCGTGACGGGTGAACCGGTTGCCGGTGAGGACGTGCCCGATCAGCCACGCCCCGAGCCACGCCAGCCGGCTGCGGTGCAGGTCGTTGATGACGATGCCGAGGCGTCCGACACGGGCCATCTCGCCGAGCAGGGCGATGCTGTCGTCGCCGTCGAGGTGGTGGAGCACCAGCGAGGCGTGCACGACATCGAAGGCGTCATCGGGGAAAGGCAGGGAGCGTCCGTCGCCGACCTGGAGCGTCAGGCCATCGGTCTGGGTCACCGCACGATCGGCGAGGGCGGCCGCGGCGAGCACCTCCGGGCGGTTGTCGAGACCGACGATCCGCAGCGGTCGGTCACCGCGGGCGGCCCGTGCCAGGAGGGCCACCGGGATATCGGCCCCGCCGGTCCCGACGTCGAGGATCGAGAGCCCGGTGCGATCCACCGCGAGGGCATCGATCGCCGCTGAGCTCAGCACGACGCCGCCGAGCCAGCGGTTGATCCGGCGCAGGTCCTGCAGGTTGCCGACCAGGGTTGCCGGATCGTCGAGCGGGCCGTCGAGGAGCTCGGGGACATCGGTCAGGCGGTCCATCGTGACCGCAGGCTACTCTCGGCGGGCGGCACGTGGCATCCGTCGACGCGGCGCATGACGGTCGCGCGGCCGTGGCACCATCGCCCGGACCGCATCCGGAGGAGGGCCAACGCGTGATCGTCGTCGCGGGCGAGGCGCTCATCGATCTCATCCTGTACCCGGACGGACGCCTGAACGCCGTCCCTGGCGGCGGGCCGTTCAACGTCGCGCGAACGATCGCGCGTCTTGGCCCTGACGTCGCATTCCTCGGGTGCCTCTCGACCGACCGGTTCGGCGGGTTCCTTCGAGCGTCCCTCGAGGCCGACGGCGTCGGCCTTGGCCTCGCCGTGACGACCGAGGCACCAACGACGCTGGCGATCGCCGAGCTCGACGATCGAGGCGTCGCGACGTACCGGTTCCACCTGGCGGAGACATCGGCCCCCGGCCTGGAGCTGAGCGATGTGCTGGCCGCGCTTCGGTCGCGCCCGAGCGCGCTCCATGTCGGCACACTCGGGCTCGTGGTCGAGCCGATGGGCGAGGCGCTCGCGACCGCGACGGCCGGGCTCGACCCGTCGACGCTCCTGATGGTCGACCCGAACTGCCGCCCAGGCGTCATCGCGGATCGTGATGCCTACGTCTCGCGGCTGCGAACGGTCGTGGCCCGCGCGGATGTCGTGAAGGCCAGCGTGGAGGATCTCGCCTACATGACGCCCGATGCCGCATCCGCCCACGCTGCCCGTGGCCTGCTGTCCGAGGGGCCGTCCGTCATCCTGGTGACCGACGGCGCGCGAGCCGTCCGCGTGCTGGGTCGAAGTTACGAGTTCGAGCTGCCGGTTCCCGAGGCGCAGGTCGTGGACACCGTCGGGTCCGGCGACGCGTTCGGCGGCGCGTTCCTGGCGCGGTGGATCGAAGGCGGACGCGGGAGAGCCGAGCTGGCGGACACGGAGGCCGTTCGCGACGCGGCCCTCGTCGCGGTCGAGGTCGCCGGCCTCACCTGCGGGCGCCATGGCGCGGACCCGCCTCGCCGCTCCGAGGTCCCGCGGCTGGCGGTCTAACAGCTCCCGCGTCTACCCTGAGGGCCATGACGCGTCCCCTGCGCCCGCTCGTGCCCATGGTCCTGGCCATCCTGGCGCTGTCGATGGCCGCTCCCTCGGTCGCCGCCACGAGTCCGCGCTACCCGACGCAATCCGTCGGGAACCGGGGGACGGACGTTCGGGCCATCCAGGACCTGCTGACGGCCCGCGGCTATCCGGTCGCCACCGACGGGGTGTTCGGCGACACGACCAACGCGGCGGTCATCGCCTGGAAGACCGCGGCGGGCCTGGCCGCCACGGGCATCGTCGACGACGCGGCCTGGGCCCGGCTCGTCTCACCCCTGGCGCGGGGTGACGAAGGTCCCGCGGTGAAGGCCGTGCAACGGGAGCTCCGCGCCAAGCGACACCTGTACGTCACCGTCGATGGCGTCTTTGGCGCCAGCACCCAGGCGGCCGTCCGCACCTTCCAACGGCATGCCGGCCTCACGATCACCGGGCGGATGAACGCGGGGACGTGGCGCCGCCTGATCGCGCACTTCGAGCTGCCGACCTTCAACAAGACGTCGCTCTGCGACTACAGCGTCGGCAACGGGCCGGCGAACTGGGGCACCTCGGCCGCGATCAACCAGCTCGAGGCGGCGGCCAGGATCGTCGCTGCGGCCGGCTACGGACGGGTCGCGGTGGGCGACATCGGCCTCCAGCACGGCGGCGCCATCGCGGGCCACCAGACCCATCGGCACGGACTCGACGTGGACCTCCGGCTCATGCGCAAGGCGAACGATCAATGCCGATGGGGCGGCAACTTCCGCGCCTCGACCTACGATCGAGCGGCGACGCGGGCGCTGGTGAAGGCCATCCGGGCGACCGCGCCGGGTCACGTCAAGGTCATCTACTTCAACGACCCGGTCCTCATCAAGGAAGGCCTGACGCGCCGGTTCGCCGGCCACGACGACCACCTGCATGTCCGCTACTGCGAGAAGACGTACCCCCTGAAGATGTACGACTGCTGACCGTTGCGGGGCCCGAACGGGGAGCGACGCAGACGTCCCTTCAGGCGTCGATCTGGACGGCGTTCGGGGACTGCGACGAGATCCCGAAACCCCCGAAGAGGGCGTAGCCGTCGACGACGAGGCGTGGCGCATCGGCCGGCCGGTCGCGCGCATCGCGGCTGTCGCCCACGCCACCCATGACGCCGATGACGCGCACGGCCACCTGCCAGTCATCGGGGACGATGAGCAGGCCGCCGCCGAAGATCGCCCGGATCGAGAGGCGGGCGCCAGCCGGATCGAGCGACGCTCCGCGGAGGTCGATCGTCCCGCCGCCGAACCAGCAGAGCAGCGAGCCGCCACGGAACGAGGTCGCGTGGCTGTTGAGATCGAGCGAGTCGAAGATGGCGGCCAGCTCGACCTCGTCGGAGTCGGGTCCGCCCGCCGACACGACCGATCGTTTCGCCACGACGGCGGCCAGCGCCGAGATGCCCATGATCGCGACGAAGGCGACCAGGATCCTGCGGATGATGCGGCCGAGCATGACGTCCTCCTTCCGGCAGGCCTGCGCGCGGACGCGCGCAGGGGGCCGTCGGTGTTTGCGGCGCTATGATGCCCCTCGATGGCCACTGACACGCGACTTCCCATCGCGACCGGCTCGTCGAGCGCGCCGTCCAGCTGGGGACTGGGTGACGGGCAGGCGATCCCGTGGGAGTACGCGCCGGCGCCGGAGGCCCGGGACATCGTCACGCTCAAGGAGCGGTACGGCCTCTTCATCGGGGGGCGCGACGTGCCATCGAGCGATGGCGCGACCTTCGTGACGGTCGATCCGGCCACGGAGGAGCCATTGGCCAGCGTCGCCAGGGCGACGCCGGTCGACATCGACAAGGCGGTCCGCGCGGCACGTCGCGCTCAGCACCGGACCTGGGGGCCACTGTCCGGCCGGGAGCGGGCCAAGTACCTGTTCCGCATCTCGCGCATCCTCTCGGAGCGCAGCCGCGAGTTCGCCGTCCTCGAATCGATGGATTCCGGCAAGCCGATCAAGGAGAGCCGCGACGTCGACGTGCCGCTCGCCGCCGCCCATTTCTGGTACTACGCAGGCTGGGCGGACAAGCTCGACTACGCGTTCCCGGGTCGCGTCGCGCGACCACTGGGCGTGGCCGGCCAGATCATCCCGTGGAACTTCCCGCTCCTGATGCTCGCCTGGAAGATCGCCCCGGCCCTGGCGGCCGGCAATACGGTGGTCCTCAAGCCCGCCTCGACCACCCCGCTCACGGCGCTGCTGTTCGCGGACGTCTGCCGTCAGGCGGACCTGCCGCCCGGGGTCGTCAACATCGTCCCGGGGCCGGGAGACGTGGGCATGTCGCTCGTCACCCACCCCGGCGTCGACAAGGTGGCCTTCACCGGCTCCACGGAGATAGGCCGCAAGATCGCCCGGGGGGTGGCCGGCACGGACAAGGTCCTGACGCTGGAACTGGGTGGCAAGGCGGCCAATATCGTGTTCGACGACGCACCGCTCGACCAGGCCATCGAGGGCATCATCAACGGCATCTACTTCAACCAGGGCGAGGTCTGCTGCGCCGGATCGCGCCTGCTCGTCCAGGAGTCGATCGCCGACACCGTCATCGACAAGCTCAAGGACCGGCTGGCCACGATCCGTGTGGGCGACCCGCTCGACAAGAACACCGACGTCGGGGCCATCAACTCGAAGGACCAGCTCGAGCGCATCACCGAGCTCGTGGCGTCCGGCGTGGCGGAGGGAGCCGAGCTGTACCAGCCGGCGTGCGAGCTCCCGGAGCGTGGGTTCTTCTTCCGGCCGACGCTCTTCACCAACGTCGCCCAGAGCCATCGCATCGCGCGCGAGGAGATCTTCGGGCCCGTGCTGTCGGTGCTCACCTTCCGCACGCCGGAAGAGGCCGTCGAGAAGGCGAACAACACGGCGTACGGCCTGTCGGCCGGGGTCTGGACCGACAAGGGCAGCCGCATCCTCAAGATGGTGTCCGAGCTGCGGGCCGGCGTCGTGTGGGCCAACACGTTCAACCGCTTCGACCCGACGTCGCCCTTCGGGGGCTACAAGGAATCCGGGTTCGGCCGGGAGGGCGGCATGCACGGCCTGCATGCCTACGTCCGGCTCGAGGACCGTTGACCATGGCGACCCGAGCCGCCCGGCCGAGTCGATCCCGCGCGCTCGCCCCGACGCCGGCACCCGCCCCGCGCATCGAGGTCCGCAAGACCTACAAGCTGTACATCGGCGGGGCGTTCCCGCGGACCGAGAGCGGCCGCTCCTACCTGGTCAAGGCCGCGGACGGCACACCGCTCGCGAACGCGTGCCGGGCCTCGCGCAAGGACCTGCGCAATTCGGTCCGCGCAGCACGAAAGGCGTTTCCCGGATGGGCCGCGAAGACCGCGATGAACCGGGGTCAGGTCCTGTACCGGGTCGCGGAGCTGATGGAGGGCCGGCACGACCAGTTCGTCGCCGAGGTCGCGGCCGCGGAGGGGATCCGCGACTCCCGTGCCCGCGAAGCCGTCGATCGGGCCATCGATCGCTGGGTCTGGTATGCGGGCTGGGCCGACAAGATCGCCCAGGTGCTCGGCTCGTCCAACCCCGTCGCCGCCCCGTACTTCGATTTCACGATCCCCGAGGCGACCGGCGTCGTCGGCGTCGTGGCGCCGGAGACCTCCTCGCTGCTCGGGCTCGTCAGCCGGCTTGCCCCGCCGCTCGTCGCAGGCAACGCCGTCGTCCTCGTCACCTCCGAGACCCGGCCACTCCCGGCCGTCACGCTGACCGAGGTCCTCGCGACCTCGGACGTGCCCGGTGGGGTCGTCAACGTCCTGACCGGTTTCAAGAACGAGCTCGTGCCGGTCCTCGCCGCCCACGAGGACGTCGATGCCCTCGACACCTGGGGCGTCCCCGACGCCATGCGCACCGATATCGAGTCGCTCGCGGCCGACGACATCAAACGCCTGTCGCGCCGGCCGACAACGGTCTCCGAGTCCCGCTTCGACTGGCTCGACGACCGTGCCGCCGAGCGGCCCGAGTGGATCGCCGCCTTCCTCGAGATGAAGACGGTCTGGCACCCGATCGGGGTCTAGGGATGGCGGTCCGTCCCGACCCCGAAGTCGGCTACCGCCGGCCTGGAGACCATCGCCAGGCCGATCGGCTGGTGGAGCGCCGGGTCTTCGTGCAGGCATCGCCACGCATCGTGTGGGCCACGCTCCACGATCCGGCCGCCGGACCCACGCTGTTCCCGGAGTTGCGCTTCGGCCCGGCCGGTCCCGCCTGGCCCGCGGCCGCGACGACCCGCCCCGCCCATACCAGGCTCGGCCTGCTGCGCGAGGAGACGCGGGTCGAGAGCCTCGAGGCTCGACCGGATTCACGGTTCCGGCTCCGGATCACCGGATCCGGGTTCGACAGCGAATGGAGCTTCGTGCTGGAGCCGGTCGCCGGCGGCACGCGGGTCGTCCACGGAGCGAGCTTCGAGCCCTACGATCGGTGGACGGGGATCCTGGTCCGGCTCGGACGGGCCTCGCTCAGCAGCCGGGTCGAGGCGCATCTCCGCGCGCTCAAGGAACGTGCGGAGGCGACTGAGCGGTCGGCCGGTCCCGTCGCGTGATCCGCGCCACCGCGTGCCGGGCTTGGACTGAGGGGCGTCCGCCGGATCGAGACGGCTGGGTCGCAGGGTCAGGGCTGAGTCGTGGCCCCCGCCAGCAAGGCCCCTACGGCTAGGCGCAAGACTCCCAGTCGTATCTGGCCGTCTACGGAGCCACGACGGGGCGCCCACTGCCTGGTCGATCTCCCAGTCGAGCGTGGGCGGTCGCCGTCGCGGCCCGTTTGGGGGACCGGCCGGGGTCCGTAAGGCCTCGATGTCCGCCAGACAAGACTGGGAGTCGTAGCGACAGGCGCTAGCGAACGCGGTGGGTCGTCGCATCGGGCCAGCGGCGCGCGGGCCTGGGCGGGTAACGTCCGGGGGTGAGCCCGCTCATCGTCGGCCTGGTCGCGGTCTCGGCCGTGCTGCACGTCGCGTGGAACGTCCGCCTCAAGTCGGCGGGCGACCCGCTCCGGACCGCGACAGTCGGGATGCTCGCAGCAACCGTTGGCATCGTTCCGGTCGGGGTCGTCGTCTGGGGTCTTGCGGGCTGGCCGAGCCTACCAGCGGAGGGCATCGCGCTCGGCGTCGTGTCGGGTGTCATCGAGGCCGGCTACTTCGTGCTCCTCTCGGCGGCGTATCGACGCGGTGACCTCTCCGTCGTCTACCCGATCGCCCGCGGGACGGCGCCGTTGCTCGCGGTCGTTATCGGCGTCGGGTTGCTCGGGGAGCGTCTGGGTACGGCGGGATCGCTCGGCGTGGCCGGCCTGCTGGCAGGATTCCTGTGGCTGCAGCGCCCGTGGCGGGCCCTCGCGGCCGCCCGAGCGGCCCCTGCCGGCCAACGCCGCGGTGCGGTCGACACGGCCATCCTGTTCGCCCTGGCAACCGGCGTGACGATCGCAACGTACAGCGCCATCGACCGCATCGGGACGCGCCTGATCGAACCGGTCTCCTATGCCGCGATCCTGACGGTCACGAGCGCGGTCGCCCTGGTCCTGTGGGTAACCGTCGTGGCCGGCGGCGGCATCTTCTCGGGTGGCCGTGACGAGGTTCGGCGAGCCGCCGTGGGTGGCTGGCTCACGCTCGGGGCCTACCTCCTCATCCTGACCGCGCTCAGCGTCGCGCCACTGTCCGGAGTGGCGCCGCTGCGGGAGTCGGCGACCGTCGTCGCGGCCGCCTGGGGCTCCGTGCGGATGGGCGAGGCGGCCGATCGGGGCGAGGTGGTGCGCCGGGTCGGGGCGTCGGTGCTCATCGTCGGCGGCGCGCTGCTGCTCGCGGTCGGCGGCTAGGTCGCCTCGACCGACGGCACCCGCCCGTACAGGCGTCGCCGTCCGTACCGGCTGTTGACGAGCCCGACGCCCGCGATGACCAACGCGGTCCCGATGACGAGGCGCCCATCGACCGGCTCCTGGAGGACGAGGAATCCGAGCACGATGCCGACCGGCGGGATGAGGTACGCGACGAGGGTCGTCCGCGTGGCGCCCCAGTGGGCGAACAACCGGAAGACCGCCAGGTACGCCAGGCCGGACCCGAGGATCCCGAGCCACAGGATCGAGAAGATCGCCTGGCCGTCGGGCCGGGCCGTCCACGGGTGTTCGAAGAGGATCGCGACCGTCCCGACCATGATCGCTGCGAACGTCACCTGGAAGACCGCCGGGATGATCGGCGCGAGACCACGGACATTGCGCCGGGAGTAGACCGCCCCGCAACCGTAGCTGAATGCGGCGCCAAGGAGGGCGAGCTCCCCGGCCACCGACGATCCCTGGCCGGTGAGCCCGCGACTCGTGACGATGACGACCCCGATGAACCCGACGATCAGGCCGACCAGGCTATTGACCCGCAGCGGCTCGTCATGCAGGAACAACGCGGACAGGACGATGGCGAAGAGCGGGACCGGTGACGTCAGGATGGCCGCCAGCGATGACTCGACCGACTGCTCGGCCCAGGTGATGAGCAGGAACGGGATCGTGATGTTGATGACCGCCATCACGAGCAGGTGGCCGTAGATGCGGCGCTCGCGCGGAAGGCGCTGCCCGACGATCCGGACGCATGTCCACAGGAGCGTCGCGCCCACGACCAGCCGAAGGGCTACGAGCGTGAAGGTCCCGAAGTCGTCGACGGCGAGCTTGATGAACAGGTAGCTGGAGCCCCACATGAACCCAAGACCCGTGAAGACCAGCCAATCGGCCCGCGACGATCGCTCGCTCATCGGGGGATGATAGCGGGACGTTGGCCTATGGTGATAGGCCAAAACCACGCACAACGAGGGGAATCGAGGATCAACGCCGCCTCCTTCGACCGGGTGCCCTGACCATGCACCATCCAGAACCCGGCCCCGTCTCGAATCGTTGCGCGGACAGGCACGACCCTGAGCGCGCCCTCCCGAAGTGCGACAATCACGCTTGTGACGCATCCGTGGACGACGCCCGAACTGACCGGCGTCGGGCGACTCCCCATGCACAGCGTCCCGCACCCCGACCGCCTGGATCTGGACGGTACGTGGCGCTTCCAGCTCCTGTCGCGGCCCGACGCCGAACCCGGTCGGAAGTGGCGGGACATCGAGGTCCCGGGCTGCTGGACGATGCAGGACACGTCCGACAGGCCGCACTACACCAACGTCCAGATGCCCTTTCCGGGCCGCCCCCCCGAGATCCCCGAGGCGAACCCGACCGGTCTCTACCAGCGGACCTTCACCGTCCCCAAGGACTGGGCGGGTCGCCGGGTGGTGCTCCACGTGGGGGCCGCCGAGAGCGTCCTGATCGCGACGCTCAACGGGGTCGAGATCGGGATCGGCAAGGACGCCCACCTCGCATCCGAGTTCGAGATCACCGACCAGCTCAAGACGGGCGACAACACGCTTACGCTGCGGGTGGTGAAGTGGGCGGACACCACCTACATCGAGGACCAGGACCAGTGGTGGCACGGCGGCGTCACGAGGTCGGTCTTCCTGTACGTGACCGAGCCCGTCCATCTTGCCGACATCAAGGCGATCGGCGGGCTCGCGGACGACCTGACGACCGGCACGCTCGATCTGACCGTAGAGGTCGGTTTCGCCGGCGTCCCGTGGCAGGCTGGCTGGACCGTGGAGGCCACGCTTCCCGACCTGGCCGACCCGCTGACGCAGGAGGCGCCGCGCCAGGAGGGGCCGTACCACCCGCTCGAGCCGGCCGAGATGGCACTCATGCGCCGCCACACGGTCGGCGGTCCCGATCGCGCGCGGGACGACCCGGCCGCCTGGGCCGCGCTCGATCGCCGGCTCGAGCCGCCGAAGGAGGGCACGGTCCACTGGCATGCGGAGATCGCGAACGTCACGCCGTGGTCGGCCGAGGTCCCGGCGCTCTCATCGGTCGTCGTGACGCTCCGGTCCCCGGACGGCGCCGTCACCGAGCAGGCCCCACTCCGGATCGGCTTCCGCCGGGTGGAGGTCCGCGGGCTCGACCTCCTCATCAACGGCCATCGGACGTACATCCGCGGCGTCAACCGACATGACTTCGACCAGCACACCGGACGCGTCATCTCGGTCGAGTCGATGCGCGCGGACCTGGTCCAGATGAAGCAGTTCGGGTTCAACGCCGTCCGGACGTCCCACTACCCCAACGACCCGGCGTTCCTGGACCTGACCGACGAGCTCGGCCTCTTCGTCATCGACGAGGCCGACATCGAGTCCCACGCGTTCCAGAGCACGCTGTGCGACGACCCGCGGTACCGCGCCGCGTGGGTGGAGCGGGTCGGGCGGATGGTCCAGCGCGACAAGCACCATCCCTCGGTCATCGCGTGGTCACTCGGCAACGAGTCGGGCTACGGCGCAAACCACGACGCCGCGGCCGCCTGGGTCAGGCGCTATGACCCCTCGCGGCCGCTCCACTACGAGGGCGCGATCCGGTTCGACTGGACGAGCGACCAGACCGTCACCGACCTGACCTGCCCGATGTACCCGGAGATCGGGGCGATCGTCGATCATGCCCGCAGCGGGGTCCAGCGCCACCCGCTGATCATGTGCGAGTACTCGCACGCGATGGGCAACAGCAACGGCACCCTGGCCGAGTACTGGGACGCCATCGAGTCGACGCCTGGGCTCCAGGGCGGCTTCATCTGGGAGTGGTGGGACCACGGCCTCGTTCAGACCCAGCCCGATGGCTCGCAGCGCTGGGCGTACGGCGGCGACTTCGGCGACGAGCCCAACGACGGCAACTTCTGTACCGACGGCCTGGTCTGGCCCGACCGCCGGCCGAAGCCGGCCCTCTGGGAGCATCGAGCCCTGGCGGCGCCCGTGCACATCGGTGGTGACCCCAAGGACGTCCGGCGTGGCCGGATCGAGGTGCACAACCGCGGCGACGTCCGCGACCTCGGCTGGCTCGCCGCGCATTACGAGCTCACCGTCGAGGGCGACGTCCTGAGCGAAGCCGACTTCGAGCTGCCGCCGGCGCGGCCGGGCGAGCACGCCTCGATCGCGTTGCCCGATTGGCCGGCCAACGGCGTACCGGCCGACCGCGAGGCCTGGTTGACCGTGCGTTTCCGGACGGTGACGGCCGATGCCTGGGCGCCGGAAGGCTTCGAGGTCTGCGCGCTGCAACTGCCCGTCGCCTCAGGGCGATCAGCCAGGAACCAGGCGGCTCGGCCGGTGCTCACGGACGACGCGGTGGCGATCTCGTTCGACGGATCTGGCCGTTTGGTCCACCCGCTGCTGGCATCGCCACCGGCGTTGGCGCTGTGGCGCGCCCCGACCGACAACGATCGGTTCGGCGGGATCGCTGCCCACTGGGCCGCCTGGGGTCTCGACCGCCTGGAGCGCCATCTGCTCGACATCCGACGCGAGGGCGACACGACGATCGTGCGCGCCGAGATCCGGACCGGTGCCGGGATCGTGATGCCGCACGAACAGCGGTTCACCGCGCTGACCGGCGGGGGGATCGGCGTGGCGGAGACCGCCGTCATCCCGGGCACCCTGACCGACGTCCCGAGGGTCGGCACCGTGATCGAAACCGTGCCCGGGCTCGAGACGCTCGAGTGGTTCGGCGTGGGCCCGCACGAGACCTATCCGGATAGGAAGCGCGGCGGCCTCGTGGGCCGTTGGCGCTCGACCGTGACGGAGCAGTACGTGCCCTACGTCCGGCCGCAGGAGAACGGGGGCCACGCTGACGTGCGTTGGCTCACGCTCTCAGACGATACGGGTCGTGGCCTGCGACTCGTGCTCGACGAGCCGCGACAGGCCTCGGCGACGCACCTCCGCGCGACCGACCTCGCTTCGGCCACCCACGATGTCGAGGTGACGCCCCGAGCGGAGACCGTCGTCCACATCGATGCCGCGCACCGCGGCCTCGGCACGGCCAGCTGTGGCCCCGACACGCTCCCGGGGTACCTCGTCGGCCCGGGCAGCTACCACTGGTCCTGGTCGATCCACGCGCTGCCGCCGCTCCGGGGAGGCTGACGATGGCGATCGAGTGGCGCGCGGACGACCGGCAGTTCCACCTCCGGAACGAGCGGATCAGCCTCGTCCTGCGGGTCTACGAGGACGGGTCGCTGGGCCACCTGCATCTCGGCGCCCCGCTCCCGCTCGGACGGTCGTACCGTCAGCTCGGTCCGGACCCGTTCCCGGGGTTCTCCAATCGGGTGGGGGAGCCGGTGCCGCTCGCGTACCCCACCAGCGGGACCGGTGACTACCGGGTACCGGCCCTTGTCGCGGCCACCGCCGACGGTGCGACGGCCTTGAGCCTGCACTACCGGGAGCACCGGATCGTCGCGGGCAAGCCGTCGATCGAGCCGCTGCCCGCCACCTACGTCGAGGACGATGCCGAGGCCGAGACGCTCGAGATCACCCTCGCCGACGGGCCGGCGGGCCTCGAGGTTGACGTCCGGTTCACGATCTTCCGAGACCGCCCGGTCATCGCCCGGAGCGCCACGATCCGGAACGCCGGAAGCGCGCCGGCCGACCTTCGATGTGCCATGAGCATCGTGGTGGACCTGCCCGATCCAGACTGGACGATGGTCGGTCTCGCCGGTTCGTGGGCGCGCGAGCGCCACGTCATCGAGAGGCGATTGGTCCCCGGCCGCCAGTCGGCCTCGAGCACCCGCGGAGCGTCGAGCCACCACCACAACCCGTTCCTCGCGCTGCGTCGGGCCAGCACCGACGAGGCCCACGGCGAGGCGTACGGGTTCAGCCTCGTCTACTCCGGCAACTTCCTCGCGGAGGCCGAGGTCGAGCCGTACGGCACCACGCGCGTCCGGCTCGGGATCGAACCGGACACATTCGGCTGGCGGCTGGAGCCCGGTGCCGAGTTCCAGACGCCCGAGGCGCTCGTCGCGTACTCGGACGCCGGACTGGGATCGTTGTCGGACGCCTTCCACGGCCTGTTCCGTGAGCGCCTTGCCCGCGGTCGGTGGCGCGACCGGCCCCGGCCGGTCCTCATCAACAACTGGGAGGCGACCTACTTCGGCTTCGATGCCGAGGGGCTCGTTCGGATCGCCGCGTCGGCGAAGGAGCTCGGCGTCGAGCTGTTCGTCCTCGACGACGGCTGGTTCGGGAAGCGCGACGACGACACCACCTCGCTGGGCGACTGGGTCGTCGACCGGCGCAAGCTGCCCGACGGTATCGACGGCGTCGCCGGGCGGATCACGGCCCTCGGGATGGGCTTCGGCCTCTGGATCGAGCCGGAGATGGTGAGCGCCGACAGCGACCTGTTCCGGGCCCATCCGGACTGGGCCGTCGGTATCCCCGGGCGGCCACGGACCGAGAGTCGCCAGCAGCTCGTCCTGGACATGGCTCGGCCCGAGGTCGTCGACCACCTGACCGGGGTCCTGACCGAGGTCCTCGCGAGCGCGCCGATCTCGTACGTCAAGTGGGACATGAACCGCAACATCACCGAGCCGTGGTCGGCCGCGCTGCCGCCGGACCGGCAGGGCGAGTTCTTCCATCGCTACATCCTCGGCGTCTACGAGTTGTATCGCCGCCTGACGACGCGGTTCCCCGACATCCTGTTCGAGTCATGTGCCGGCGGCGGCGGCCGGTTCGATCCGGGCCTGCTCGCGTTCGCCCCGCAGGCATGGACGAGCGACGGGACCGACGCGATCGAGCGCCTGCGGATCCAGTGGGGCACCTCGCTGGCCTACCCGCTGAGCTCGATGGCGGCGCATGTCTCGGCGGTGCCGAACCACCAGGTCGGGCGGGTCACGCCGCTCGCCACGCGGGCCGCCGTCGCGTTCTTCGGTGTGTTCGGCTACGAGCTCGACCCGACGGCGCTGGCGCCGGAGGAGCGTGCCGAGATCGCGGACCAGATCGCGCTGTACGTCCGCTACCGCGACGTGTTCCAGTTCGGGCGCTTCCACCGGCTGTCCAGCCCGTTCGAGGCGGACGTGGATGAGGTCGCTTGGATGGTCGCGAGCGAGGACGCGCGACGTGCCGTCGTCGGCTACTACCGGATCCTCGGCCGGCCGGACCCCGGACCTGGACGGCTGCGGCTCCGTGGCCTCGACCCGGAGATGACCTATGCCGTGACCGGGTGGCCGGCCGGCGACTGGGGCCTGGCGCGGGAGGGGACCGGCGAACGGACGGGCGCGGAGCTGATGAACGCCGGGCTGGCGCTGGACTTCGGCCGTTGGGAGACGGTCGCGCGCGGCGACTTCTGGGCGCGCCTGTTCACCCTGGAGGCGGTCACCACTCCCTGAGAGCGGTCGGGCGGTCGTGAGACGGCTCCCGCGGATGCGGAGACTACCCCTTGGTCGAACCCAGGGAGAGGCCGCTCACGAAGTGCCTCTGGAGCGCGATGAAGACAAGGATCGTCGGGATCGCGGCGAGCAGCGCGCCGGCCGCCAGGAGGTTCGTGTCCGAGAAGAACTGGCCTTTCAGGTTGTTCAGCGCGGACGTGATCGGGCGCCGGTCTCCGTCCTTGAGGAGGATCAGGCCCCAGAAGAAGTCGTTGTAGATGAACGTGAACTCCAGCGTCGCGAGCGCGGCCAGCGCCGGCCGACAGAGCGGCATGATCACCGCCCCCCAGATGCGGAGCACGCTGGCGCCATCGACGAGGGCGGCCTCGGTCAGGTCCTTCGACAGGGTCTTCATGTAGTTGCTCAGGACGAAGACGCAGAACCCGACCTGGAATACGACATTGATCAGGATCAGTCCCGTGTACTGGTTGTAGAGGAGGTCGTTGTCGCTCAGCGGCGGCGGGATGCCGTGCAAGCCGTTGTACAGCTTGTAGAGCGGAACGATGATCACCTGTGCCGGCAGGAGGTTGCCGGCCGTGAAGATCAGCAGCACCAGGAGGTTGAATCGCCAGGTGAAGCGCGACACCGCGAACGCCACCATCGAGGCGATGAGCAGGGTCAGGATGACCGCCGGAATCGCCACGATCAGCGTGCTCATGTAGTGGAGCGGGAAGTCGCCCTGGCCCCAGGCGTGGATGAAGTTGTCCAGGCTGATGACTTCTGGCGTCGAGATGTAGCCGTTGGCCTGCGTATCGGAGAAGGGGCGAAGGGCGGTGTAGATGCCCCACGCGAGTGGGAACAGCCAGAGGATGGCCATCGCCGTCAGGAAGCCGTACAGGGCGACGCGCCGCCGTGGAGGCCTGCGCCGGTGCGAGACGGCGACCTTTGTCGCGGCGGGCGCCGTGGCGATCGTCATGTCTGGTCTCCTCGGAGCATTCGCGTCAGGAACGCGACGATCGGCACGAGTGAGATCACCAGCAGGACGACCGCGATGGCCGAGCCGAACCCGAGGCGGTTCGATTCGCTGATGGCGTTGTTGGTGATCAGGGTCGAGAGCAGCTCCAGGCCATTCTTGCCGCGATTGATGATGTAGGCGATGTCGAACGCGCGGAGGGCCTCGATCGTCGTGATGACGACGATCACCACGTTGATCGGCATCATCACCGGGAAGACGACGCGGAAGAACGTCTGGCTCTCGTTGGCGCCATCGACCTTTGCGGCCTCGCGGAGCGACGGGTCGAAAGCCTTCAGCCCGGCCAGGTACAGGACCATCATGTAGCCGACGTGTCGCCAGCTCGTCGCGACGAGCGCCGCCCACAGGTTGAGGTCCGGGTTGCCGTACCAGTCGATCAGGTTGTCGTTGGCGGTCCGGCCGAGGACGTTGTTGATGAAACCCTGCTCAGGGGCGTACTGGAGCTGCCAGATGATGCCGATGACCGCGAGCGAGAGCACGACCGGCAGGTAGAAGACCGTCTGGTAGAACCGCGTCCCTCGGATCTCCCGATCGAGCAGGACCGCGAGGAACATCCCGAGTGGCGTCGCGATGAACATGAGCCAGCCCAGCCAGATGATGTTGTGCTGGAGGGCGGGCCAGAAGAACGGATACGCGGTGAACAAGCTCTCGTAGTTCGTGAGCCCGATGACCTTGGCGTCGAATGGGCTGCCGATGCCGTTCCAGTTGGTGAACGACAGGAAGAACGAGACGATCGTCGGGCCCCAGATGAGGACGATGTCGAAGAAGAGGGGAATGCCGACCATGAGCCCGAGGACGATCTTGTCCCGGCGGGTGAGCAGGCTGTAGCGGCGATGGATCTTGCCCGTGACGGCACTCGCCCCCACCTGGCCGGGGGTGCCGGCGGTGGCGGGGGCGAGCTGTTCGGTCGAGTGATCGGCCACGGTCTCGACAGTCTAGCGAGGCCGTTTGGCGGGGGCTAGAGCGTGTCCCAGAAGTCCTGGATCTTCTTGAGGAAGGCATCCAGGTCCTGATCCGGCTTCTGGAGGAAATCGAGCAGGAAGGCCTGCATGCCGTTCGGACCGGCGAAGTTCGGGTTGGTGTCACGGTCCAGGAACTGGGTGATCCGCTGGGCACCACCGATCAGCTCGGCGGCTTTCTTCTGTAGTGGTGTGTAGCCAGACGTGTCGGCGTCCTTGGATGCGGCGATGTTGCCCGGATCCTGGGAGACCCAGGCCACCTGGGTCGCAGGCTGGGCGAGGTACTCCAGGAAGGCCTTCGCGGCGTCGAGGTCGTCACCGAGGGTCGCCGAGTGGGAGCCGATCATGAAGCCGTCGATGGGCGCGTCCAGGGCCTTTTCGGCGTCGAACTCGGTCCCGAAGTTCGGGTACGGGAAGAAGTCGAGATCCTCGAGGTCGGCCGCGCCAGCCTCCTGGAACTGCTGGGACACGAACATCCCGAGCAGGTACATGCCGGCCTTCTTCTGGACGAGCGCCTGCGCGGCATCCTGCCAGGTCCGGCCGGCGGCACCCTCCTGGTAGAAGGGCAGGAGCTCCTTGAAGACCTCGAAGACCGCCTTGACCTTCGGGTCCGTCCACTTCTCGGTGCCGGCCATCAGGCCGACGTGGAAGTCGTATCCGTTCTGGCGCAGGTTGAGGATGTCGAACGTGCCCATCGCCGGCCAGCCGTCCGAGTCCCCGAACGCCATCGGGACGAGCCCGTCGGTCTTCATCTTGGCGGCAAGCGTCTTGAACTCGTCGAGCGTGGTCGGTGGCGTATAGCCCTTGTCGGCGAACACGCTCTTCCGATAGAAGACCGCCCACGGGTAGTTGTAGATCGGGATGAAATACTGTTTGTCGTCATCGCCGGTCGAGCCGACCTTGAAGGCGTCGCTGTAGTTCGCTCCGACCTTCGCCCAGACATCGCTGATGTCGGTCGCCAGGCCCTGGGCGGCGAAGAACCGCATCCGGAACCCGGAGAACCACGTGAACACGTCGTCGGGCGTGCCCTGGAGATACGAGCTGATCTGGTCCTGGAACGTGCCGTGATCGACCGTGTTGATCTTGACGGTGATCCCGGTGTCCTTGGTGAACGTGTCGACGATGCCGGCGAGGACGCCCTTCGGCACCGCGTCCGAATAGTTCGAGCCGAGCGTGACAGATCCGGTGACGGCGGCGCTCGCCGGCGGCGACTCGCCACCCGTGCTCGGGACCGGTGTCGGCGCGGCGGCGCTCGGGGTGGCGGACGTGCCTGACGATCCGCACGCCGCGATGATCGCCGGAACGGCCGCCAGTCCGGCGACGCCGGCGACGCCCTTCAGGACCGTCCTGCGAGAGACGGAACGCGTCTCGATGGGTTCGGTCATAGCTGCTCCTCCTCGGGACCTGTCCGACAAAATCCAACAGGTTCACCCGGATTGTGTGCATCCAGCCTTGCGGTGTCAAGGATTTTGAGCGACGATTTGGGAGATCGGTGTCTGGTTTCGTTGACTTTCGTCCAGAGGCGCGGCAATCTCTGTTCGACCAAGGGGAAGGTGGCGAGGTGAGCATGACGGACGGCGCCGTCGGAGCCAAAGGGGGTGCGGTGATGCTCGCTCGGCAGCGCCAGGCCTTCATCCTCGATCGCGTGCGCGAGGTCGGGGCCGTTCGCGTCGCCGACCTCGTTCGGGAGCTCGGCGTTTCGGACATGACGGTCCGGCGCGACCTCGAGATCCTCGACGATCGTGGGCTGCTTGAGAAGGTTCACGGCGGCGCGACCTCCATCTTCGGCCACGCGCTGTTCGAGCCAGGCTTCGCGGCCAAGTCCTCGCTCCAGCAGGCGGAGAAGGACGCGATCGCCGACGCGGCGGCGGCCCTCGTCGAGCCAGGGATGGCGATCGGTGTGTCGGCCGGCACCACGACCTACGCACTCGCACAGCGCCTCGCCGACGTGCCGGGGCTGACCGTGGTGACCAACTCGATCCGGGTCGCGGACGTGCTCCAACAGGTTGGTCGCACGGATCAGACGATCGTCCTGACCGGCGGCGTGCGGACGCCGTCGGAGGCCCTCGTCGGCCCGTTCGCGGTCGCCGCACTGCGCACCGTCCACATGGACCTTGTCTTCGTGGGTGTCCACGGGATGGATCCCCACTCCGGGTTCACCTGCCCGAACCTCCTCGAGGCGGACACGGACCGAGCACTCATCGAGGCGGGACGCCGGCTGGTCGTCGTCGCCGACCACTCGAAGTGGGGCGTCATCGGCATCAGCTCCATCGCCCGGCTGGACCAGGTCGACGTGCTCATCACCGATGCCGGCCTCGATGTCGAGGCGCGCCGGGTGCTGGCGGCCGAAGTCCGCCAGCTCATCGTGGTCGACCCGATGGCCACCCTGGAGGAGCAGGTCGACCGTGCCATCTGAGCGCACGACGGCCGTGCCATCCGACGCGGGGGACGACGGCACCTCCGGTCCCGGACCAGGCGGCACCATGGGAGCCGGGGTCCTGCCGCACGAACTGGCGCGCGATCCGCATCGTCGGTACGACCCGCTCAACGACGAATGGGTCCTCGTCTCCGCCGGGCGGACCCTGCGACCGTGGCTCGGCGCCGAGGAGCCCGAGGTCACCCACGAGCGTCCGACCTACCTGCCCGACTGCTATCTCTGCCCGGGCAACGTGCGCGCCAATGGCGGGCGCAATCCCGCCTACGCTTCGACGTTCGTCTTCGACAACGACTTCGCGGCACTGCGCACGGACACCTCGCAGATGGCGGTCGAGGATGGACTCCTGCGAGCCGAGGGCGAGCGCGGTGTGTGTCGCGTGGTCTGTTTCTCGCCCCGTCACGACCTGACCCTCGGTGGCATGCCACCCGCCGACATCCGCCGTGTCATCGACGTCTGGGCCGACCAGACGAGCGAACTCGGGGCGGACTTCCGCTGGGTCCAGGTGTTCGAGAACCGCGGTGCGGCGATGGGTGCCTCCAACCCTCATCCGCACGGCCAGGTCTGGGCCGGCACGGCACTGCCCGGCGACGCGCGACGGGAGGCTGCGAGCCAGGCGCGCCATCTGGCCGACACCGGGCGCCGACTGCTGCTCGACTACGTCAGCCAGGAGTCGGGCGGCCCGCGGACCGTCGTCGAGAACGACGAGTGGCTGGTCGTCGTGCCGTTCTGGGCGGCCTGGCCGTTCGAGACCCTCGTCATCCCGAAGCGGCCCGCCGCCCGCCTGCCCGATCTGGGCGACACGGCACGGGACCAACTGGTGTCGACGCTCATCGAGCTACTGGGGCGGTACGACGGGCTGTTCCGCCGACCGTTCCCATATTCGATGGGTTGGCACCAGGCGCCGTTCGGTGGATCCGACCCGGTCGACGGGTGGCAGGTCCACGCCCATTTCTACCCGCCACTCCTCCGCGCCAATATCCGCAAGTTCATGGTCGGCTACGAGCTGCTCGCCGAGACGCAGCGCGATCTCACCCCCGAGGATGCAGCCGAACGCCTGCGGGCCGTGTCGCTGACACGCACGCCGACCGGGCAACCGTCGCCACCCCCGACCGGGGCGCCCGTGACCCCCGCACGGGCGGCCCCGGCTTGACCCAGTGCGGTTTGGCCGTCGAGGCGCGGGCGTCGCCGGGCCGGTCTCGCCGGGCCGGTCTCGCCCGGCCGATTTCTGACAAACGACACTGAGGCGATCATTCGTCCCCAGGTTCCGGCCAGATGACCACTCAGACGAGCATCTGACAACGACCGGGGCGTGACGCCGGGCGGCTCACGCACGGACCCGCCAGCTCCCCGCACCGATCGATGACGTGCGACCGCCTGAGTGTCATCTGACGGAAACTGGCCGGACCCCGGCGCGACTCCGAACCGACCCTCTCCCCGGCCGCTAGCATGGCGGCACACCGAACGGAGGGACGATGCGACTCTGGGGCGGGCGGTTCAGCGAGGAGAACGACGCGCGAGCAGGGGCGTTCACCGCGTCCGTCGATGTCGATCGCGAGCTCGCGGCAGATGACCTCGCGGGCTCCATCGCCCACGTCCATGGCCTCGGTCGGGCGGGCCTGCTGACCGAGACCCAGGTCGCGGAGCTCGTCGGCGGCCTCACCGCACTCGCCGAGGACGTCGCCGCCGGTCGGCTGGCCTGGGATCCTGCGCTCGAGGACGTCCACCTCAACCTCGAAGCCGCCCTTGCCGCTCGGATCGGACCGGTAGCGGGGCGACTCCACACCGGGCGGTCGCGCAACGACCAGGTCGCGACGGACATGCGGCTGTGGACCCGCCGCGCGATCGATCGCCTCGACAAGGCGCTGGTCGAGTTCGAACGGGCGCTGGTGGCGCTGGCCGAGCGCGAAGGTGAGGCGATCCTGCCGGGCACGACCCATATCCAGCCGGCTCAGCCCGTCCTGCTCGCCCACCACCTGCTCGCCTATGTCGAGATGGCCGAGCGGGACCGCGGCCGCCTGGCGGATGCTCGGCGGCGCCTGAACGTCTCGCCACTGGGCGCGGGTGCCCTCGCGGGCGCCGGTTATCCGCTCGACCGCGAGTCGACGGCGGGCGAGCTCGGATTCGACGGCGTGACCGCGAACTCGCTCGACGCGGTCAGCGACCGCGATTTCGTCGTCGAGGTGCTCGCGGCCGCGGCGCTCGGCATGGTGCACCTGAGCCGCCTCGCGGAGGAACTGACATGGTGGTCGAACCCGCGCTTCGGGTTCGTTCGCGCGTCCGATGCCTTCTCGACGGGCAGCAGCATCATGCCGAACAAGAAGAACCCGGACCCGGCCGAACTGGTCCGTGGCCGCGCGGCCCGCCTCATCGGGGAGCTGACCGGCGTCCTCGCGCTGCTGAAGGGCCTGCCGCTCGCGTACCAGCGCGACCTCCAGGAGGACAAGGCGCCACTGTTCGACGCCGTGGCCGTGTACGAGGCGTCGCTCGGCGTGCTCGCCGGGATGCTCGATACGCTGACGGTGGATGCGGCCCGGATGCGCGCGGCGGCGTCCGAGGGCCACACGACCGCCACCGCCGTGGCGGACGCCCTGGTGCGGCGCGGAGTCCCGTTCCGTGCCGCCCACCATGTCGTGGGCTCGCTCGTCGCCCAGGCCGAAGCCGCGGGCCTCGACCTGGACGCCATCGAGGACGGCATGATCGGTCTGGCCCTCGGGGCGAGCGGGGATGCCGATGCCGCGGCGCTGGCCGGCGACCCGGGCATCGGTGCGGCATTGCGGGCGGCCGCCTCGATCGATGGCGCGCTCGCTTCCTGCGATGTCACCGGTGGCACTGCACCGGGCCGGGTAAGGCACGCTCTTGCGGCCGCTCGCGCCAGACTCGACCGCGAGGCCGTCTCGCCGACCGGCTAGAGCTCCGTCGTCGAGCAGATCGCGACGTCGCGGACCAGGTGCGGGTCGCGTGCCATCGCGACGGCGATCACGACGTGGAGGGCCGCGTCCGCCCGGCCGTGCTCGGTCTGGACGGTCGGCAGCCAGCGCTCCGGCAGCTCGCCCTCGAATTCGTAGGGGGCCGCGCCACCGCCAAATCCGCCCGGCCCCGCGAGCCGACCCGCCCACAGCGTCACCGTCTCCTCGCGCCCGCCGCTGACCATGGATCGGGCCTTGACCCGCAGCTCCAGCCGAACCTCCTGGACGGCCCGCTCCTGGCCGCCTTCCAGCGTCAGCCGGCCTCGGAACGGGGCCCCGACACAGAGCGGCACCGGGTCCAGCCACATCAGGCCGTTGAGCCCACCCGCCTCGACCGACGCCTCCGGATACAGCGCGAACTCGGCGACATCCACGACGCCTGCCCGCAGGAGCGACATCGGCTGCAAGAGATGGACCGGCAGCTCGACGACCGGGTCGAACATCGGGACGTCGAGGTTGAGACGGAGGGCCCATTCGACCTTCAGCTCGGTACCCTCGAACGTCGCAGGCCCGAGCCCGGGCACCGGGACCTCGAACGGGATCTCGCGCATCTCCCCGGCCGCGAACCTTGTCGGGCCCAGCAGCTCGATCGGCACGAGCGGCAGCTCCTCGCTCGCGGTCCGCGTCTCGGTCCGCATGTGACCCTGGCCATCGGTCGTGGACTGGTCGTAGCGCCAGCTCTCGATGCCGACGAGCGTGACCCTGGCGGCGCGGATCCCATTGCCGCGTTGCGCCCGGATCCGGGCGACGCCGTTCACGAGGCGGCCGGGCAGGAGGTCCTGACGCTCGAGGTCGAGCGTCAGGTCGAAGCCGCCGTGCGAGCCGTGGACCGATGCGACCATCGACCCGAATGATGCCCCTCCCGGAGCCCGGGGGCCAGGCGAACCGGCGCGGTCTGCCAGTTCTAGCTCAGGTGGCCGACGCAGGTCCCGCCATCCGCGTCGCTGTTCGTCCCGTCGGGGCACGTGGTGTCGCTCCAGGTCACGCTCGACAGGCCCCTCGCGTGCCACAGGTGGGCACCGGTCAGGTCGGCACGCGACAGGTCCGCCCCGTTGAGCCGGGCATAGCGCAGGTTGGCAGCCACGAAGCTCGCCGACGCGAAGGACGTGCCCCGCAGGTCGGCGCGGTGCAGGTCGGCGCCGCCGAGGAACGCCCCGACCGCCCCGCCGTCGCGCCACGTCACGTGACCGAGGCGCGCGCCGCCGAAGACCGCGAAGCCTGCCGTGACCCCGTCAAGGTCGGCCCACGCGAGGTTCGCCCCCGTCAGGGTCGCATCCTCGAGAGAGGCGTTCGTCAGGTTCGATCGGTGCAGGTCGGCGCCGTCCAGGATCGCGTCGCAGAGTCGCGCTTCGGTCAGGTTCGCGCGGTAGACCCACGCACCGGCGAGGTTCGTCCGCGGCTCGTCGGGGTTGCATCCGGCATAGAGGTCGACGAGCTTCGACTTCGCGAGGTTGATGCCGTGGAGATCCCAGCCGATGACATCGGCGCCGGTCAGATCGCAGCGATGGAGATCGGCGCCCGCGGCAGGCGTCAGACCGGAGCAGTCGCGGAAGCTCGCGGCGGCGACGCCGCTCGGGGCGGCCAGCACGATGAGCATGAGGGCGCCGAGGACCGCGGCAGCCGCGGTGCGACGTGCGATGGGCGCGCGGGTACGAGGACGGTCGGACATGAGGGGACCTCCAGATGGATCGACGAGTGCCTGATGGCGCTGATGGTCCTCCCCCCGCATAGGACCGTCAATGCCACCGACGCACATCGGACCCGAAAGACGTCGCGCCCACACGATGACGGTGCATCCCAGCACCGTCGTGTCCGCTACCATCGATCGCAGCCGAGCGCGGAGGACCGCCATGCTGACCCTTGACACGATCCGCGCCGCCCCCAAGGCGCTGCTCCACGATCATCTCGACGGCGGCCTGCGGCCGGCGACCGTCGTCGACCTCGCGTCGGAGTTCGGGTATGACGCCTTGCCGACGACCGACGTCGGCGAGTTGGCGACGTGGTTCCGCCGCGGTGCCGATCGCAAGTCGCTCGAGCTCTATCTCGAGACGTTCGCCCACACGACCGGCGTCATGCAGGAGCGCGACGCGATCATCCGGGTCGCCGCCGAATGTGCCGACGACCTGGCCGCCGACGGCGTCGTCTATGCCGAGGTGCGCTACGCCCCGGAACTCTCGACCGAGCGTGGCCTGACGATCGATGAGGTCGTGGCCGCCAACCTGGAGGGCTTCCGGCTGGGCTCGGTCAGGGCCTCCGCTGCGGGTCGGCCGATCGTCATGAAGATGCTCGTCACCGCCATGCGCCAGGCGGCACGCTCGGTGGAGGTGGCCGAATGCGCGGTCCGCTGGCGGGACGCGGGGGTGGTCGGATTCGACATCGCGGGGCCCGAGGCCGGCTACCGCCCGACGCGCCACCTCGATGCGTTCGAGTATGTCCGCCGCGAGAACTTCCACATCACGATCCACGCCGGCGAGTCGTTCGGGCTGCCGTCGATCTGGGAGGCGCTCCAATGGTGCGGTGCGGAGCGACTCGGGCACGGCGTGCGCATCGTCGACGACATCGCCGTGCGCGATGACGGCTCGGTCGCGCTCGGCCGCCTGGCCGCCTTCGTCCGGGATCGGCGTGTCCCGCTCGAGATGTGCCCGACCTCGAACGTCCACACGGGCGCGGCGCCCTCGATCGCCGAGCATCCGATCGACCTGTTGCGCCGCCTCCGGTACCGGGTGACGGTCAACACCGACAACCGCCTGATGAGTGGGGTGTCGCTCTCGAGCGAGTTCGAGGCGCTCGACGCGGCGTTCGGGCTCGGCCTCGGCGAGATGGAGTGGCTGACGATCAACGCCATGAAGAGTGCATTCGCGCCGTTCGATGAACGGCTGCGGATCATCAGCGAGGTCGTGAAGCCGGGCTACGCGCATCTCCGTGCCGGCGAGACCCGGGTCGTCGCCGGGGGATGACGGCGCCATTCGACCGGGTCGACGCGAGGCCCTGGCCGCCCGGGCCGAAGCTCACGCCGAAGATCACCCTCGAAGGCACGCGGCTCACGCTCACGACGGACCTCGCCTTCACCCTCACTGGGCATCCGCCCATCACCGGACTGCGCAAGGACCGCGGCCGCTCGCCGTTGGTTTCGGCCGCGTGGCGCGCGTTCACGCCGTACCCCCGGAGGAGACCGGCGTGAGCGCGTCCAGGGGCGTCGGCGGGTTCCGCCTCGACGGCCGGCGTGCCCTGGTGACGGGAGCCGGCATCGGGATCGGACTGGGCGTCGCGCGCGCCCTGGCCGACGCCGGCGCGGCCGTGGCGCTGCACTACCGCACGCATGGCGAGGGCGCCATCGCCGAGGCCCGGGAGATCGTGGCGTCCGGTGGGACCGCCCTCGCGCTTGGGGCGGATCTGACGGACCTGGAAGCCGGCCCGGAGCTGGTCATGCGCGCCATCGAACGTCTAGGCGGCCTCGACATCCTCGTCAACAGCGCCGGTCGTACGATGACGGGCCCGCTCACGTCCACCACGCCCGACGACTTCGATGCGATGGTCCGGCTCAACGTCGGTGCGGCCTACTTCTGCACCGCGGCGGCGGTTCCGGCCCTTGCCGAGAGCGGCCACGGCGCCGTGGTCAACATGACGTCGGTGCATGGCGCGGCGAGCAGCCCGCACCACGGGCTGTATGCCGCGACACGCGGCGCGATCATCGCCATGACCCGCTCGCACGCCGTCGAGCTGGCCTCGAAACGGATCCGGGTCAACGCCCTCGGCCCGGGCGTCATCGAGGTCCCGCGCTATTTCGACGATCCAGGTTACGACACGGCTCGCGGCGCCAAGCCGGTCCCTCTGGGCCGGGTCGGGCTGCCTGAGGACGTCGCGGCGGCGGCGGTGTTCATGGCGTCCGACGCGGCGAGTTTCGTGACCGGCACGGTCCTGTGGGTCGACGGCGGGACGATGGCCCGCCTCAACGTGGGGGACCTCGACGCCCTCGACTTCGACGGCCCGGGGCGGGACCCGGCCTGACCGCGTCCGTCGGACCGATCCGGCCACGCGCCGCGGCCTGGGGCTGAACGTTCGCGCCGGCACCATTCCGAGACCCGTCCGTTTCGACTGGCAACACCGCCGCAACCGGACTTCCGCCGTCATCGGCCGCGCCAGCGCCTAGCCTCCCCGGCAACGAACCGGCGTTCCGGACCGGAATCGCTCAGGGAGGCACGGTTGAACGACCTGATCCCCACACTGGCGATCATCCTGCTGGCCGCGGAAGGCGGCGCGTTGCTGGCTCACTACCTGGGCCTCCCGCGCGTCGTCGGGCAGATCGGCGCCGGGATCGTCCTCGGGCCCAGCGTCTCATCGTTGGTGCTCGACAACGGCACGGTCGAGGGGATCGCCGAGCTCGGAGCCCTCGCCATCCTGGGGATCGCCGGTCTCGAGACCAACCTCGCCGCGATGCGCGAGGTCGGCCGCGCCGCCCTCCTCGCCGCGTGTGGCGGGGTCGTCGTGCCGTTCGCCGCGGGCGCGGGGATCTCGCTGGCTGCCGGTCTCGATCTGACCGAGGCGGTCTTCATCGGGGCGATCCTGACAGCGACGAGCGTCGGCATCACGGCGGCGACGCTCCAGGAACTCGGGCTCATGAACACCCGCGCCGCGATGACGATCCTCGGGGCGGCCGTCATCGACGACGTGCTTGGCCTGATCGTCCTCGGCCTGGTCGTTTCGGAGACCGCCGCCGGCTCGAACGTCCTCGCGACGGTCGCCCCGATGGGGATCACGATCATCGCCGTGTGGGTGGTGCTGCGGTGGATGCCGCGGCATCTCGATCGAGCGATGACCGTGCTCCATGGGCGTGGCGGCGGACTGGCGGCCGTCGTGGGTCTGGTCCTGGCCGCGGGTTGGGCTGTCCAGACCTGGGGCGGCCTCGCCGGCATCACCGGTGCCTACGTCGCCGGCCTCGCGCTCGCTGGCTCGCCCGTGGCGCCCCAGGTCCGTGACGGGCTGATTCGCGGCGGCGAAGCGTTCTGCGTCCCCGTCTTCTTCGTCGCGATCGGCCTGGCGGCCGATGTCCGCACGATCGGCCCGGTCCTGCCTCTGGCACTCGCGATCCTGGTCGTCGCGGTGCTCAGCAAGCTCCTCGGCAGCGCCGTCGGTGCGGCGATGGCCGGTATGAGCCGGCGCGAATCCAGCCTTGTCGGTATCGGGATGATCGCCCGTGGCGAGGTGGCCCTGGTCGCGGCGACCGTCGGTCTCCGAGCCGGCGCCATCGATGCCGGTGTCTACGCCGCGGTGGTGCTCATGAGCCTGGCCACGACGGTCATCGCGCCCATCGGCATCGGCGCCTGGAGCCGGCTGAACGGTCCGATCGCGTGGCCGGGTCGTGAACCCGTCGGCCCCGTGGTCATGCCGGTCGCCATGGCCCGCCTGGAGATCGAATGACCGTCGACACCCGGGCCACCCTCAACGATGGCCTGCGCCTGCTCACCCATGAACGGATCGAGCCCGCCATCGAGGCCTTCCGGGGAGCGATCAGGGCCGACCCGCAGGATCCGATCGCGCATGCGTTCCTTGCCGCGGCCTGCTTTGCCGCGGGCCGCTCAGACGAGGCGGACCGGGCGATCACGACGTCGCTGGCGCTCGCCCCCGAGGGCTACTGGTCGAACCTCAAGGCCGCTGAACTCCGCTTCCGGCTCGGGGATCTGGATGCCGCGGGTGAGCACTTTCTCGCGGCCCTTCGAGCTGCGGAGCCTGGCACGCCTGAGTCCGACGCGGCCGCCGCCGGACTGGTCCGGACTCGCACGGCTCAGGGTCGATCGATCGCCCATCGAGCGCTTCTGCCGGCATGGCTTCGACGGACGCGCCGACGCGTTGATGACGCCCTGGAGGAGCGCCAGCCCGAGCGTTGATGCCGTCGGACGCGACGTCCGACCCGTGATCGATGGGACCGGCGCGGGTCGGTCCCGAGGTGAGGGAATCCATCGAACCGACAGGAGGAGGTTTCAGCGTGCCGATGTCCATGCCCGAACGTCCCGGACGACGATCCGGAAGGTGGCGGATCCGCCCGGCTCTCATCCTCGCCGCGTTCGTCCTGTTCATCGTGGCCGGATGTGCCAGCACGGGCGAATCCGTGCCAGCCCCCGGCGACCCGGGCGGTATCACGACGGGCACGGGCGAACACCTGGTCGGGCTCGCGCCTGGCGCGATCACCGACGACGACTACACCGCCGCGAAGGCGTCCGAGCCGTACGCGGTCAAGCTCGCGGACCTGGTGGATCAGAACCGCCTCGGCATCAACTTCACCTGGCTCCTCGTGACCGGGTTCCTGGTCATGTTCATGCAGGCCGGATTCGCGCTCGTGGAGACGGGCTTCACCCGAGCCAAGAACGCGATGCACACCATGAGCATGAACTTCATGGTCTACGCGATCGGGATCGTCGGTTTCTTCCTGGTCGGGTTCGGGATCGCCTTCGGTGGGCTGGGCACGGTCGGGGTGGGGAACCTGGGCGGCCTCGCCCCGTTGAGCAACGAGGTCGGGATCACCATCGGCGACACGACCTGGGGGATCTTCGGCGGAACCGGGTATGCGCTGACCGGTGCGACCTACGATGTCGGTGTCGTCGCCTTCTTCCTGTTCCAGCTCGTCTTCATGGATACGGCAGCGACCATCCCGACGGGATCCATGGCGGAACGCTGGCGCTTCAAGCCATTCGTCGTCTACGCCCTGTTCATCTCCGCGATCCTCTACCCGGCCTTCGCCAACTGGGCGTGGGGTGGCGGGTTCCTCTCGCAGCTCGGCTCGATCGGGCTCGGCAACGGCTACGTCGACTTCGCCGGGTCCGGCGTCGTTCACTCGGTCGGCGGCTGGTGTGCCCTCGCGGGGGCGCTCGTCCTCGGACCGCGGATCGGCAAGTTCAACCGGGACGGCTCGAGCAACACGATCCTCGGGCACAACCAGATCCTGGCCCTGGTCGGGACGTTCATCCTGGCCTTCGGCTGGTTCGGGTTCAACCCGGGTTCGACGTTCGGGGCGTCGGGCAATGGCGCGCTTCGCATCGGCATCGTCGCCGTCGTCACCCTGCTCGCGTCGGGTTTCGGCGCGGTCGCCGCCATGGCCTACACGTGGTGGACCGAAGGGAAGCCGAACCCCGGCATGATGGCCAACGGGATGCTCGCGGGCCTGGTCGCGATCACGGCGCCATCAGGCTACGTTGGACCGATCGCCGCGGCCGTCATCGGCGCGGCCGCCGGCCTCCTCGTGTGCGTGTCCGTGGCCTTCTTCGATCGCATCAAGGTCGACGATCCGGTCGGGGCGATCTCGGTCCATGGCGTCAACGGCCTGTGGGGCGTGCTCGCGACCGGCATCTTCGCGGATGGGACCGCCAACTACGGTGGATTCCAGGTCACCGGGCTGCTGTACGGCAACGTCGGACAGTTCGCTGCCCAGGTCGTGGGAGCCGTGGTGGCCTTCGTGTGGGCCTTCGGCGTGTCCTACATCTTCTTCAGGATCCTGAACATGTTCGTGAAGATGCGGGTCAGCCCGGAGGTGGAATTGGCCGGTCTCGATGTCCCGGAGATGGGGCTGGCCGGCTACATCCCCGACCAGCTGCCCGCCACGGCCTGAGCCGCGATCGACCTTCGCCATTCCCTGCCTGTGCGTCGCCGGCACGTGGCGGCGCACAGGCACCAGCCCGGTGCGGCTAACCCGCCGGGAGCGCGACCACGAACCTCGAGCTCGCGTAGCCGTTCGGTTCGAGGAAGATCCGGCCGCCCATGGCGGTCATCAGCCGTCGGGCGGCGAACAACCCGATCCCGGAGCCGCGACTCCGACCTCGACCCTCGATCCGCACGAAGGGTTCGAACACGCTCTCCCAGTCCTCGCGCGGGACGCCCGGCCCGTCGTCGGTGATGTAGATCTGGATCTCGCCGTCCATCCGCCAGACCCCGATGCTCACGCCTTCCCCTTGCGGCGCGTACTTCGACTCGTTCTCGAGGAGCTGTTCGAGGACCTGGCGGAAGCGGGTCTCGTCGCCGATCGCGATGACCGAGCCTTCCGGCCGTTGCCAGCGGATCGGCCGCGGCCGGAGCAGGAACCGCAGCGTCTCGACCGTCTCGTCGACGGCTTCGACCGCATCGAATGGCGCCCGCGAGAGTCCGGTGAGCCCTTCGCCGCGCACCGACGCCAGGATCGAGTCGACGAGGCGGTCCAGTCGTGCGAGTTGGTCCAGGGCGGCCGTTCGCCACGCCTCCGGGTCCGAGGCGGCCGCCGGCGGCGACTCGCCGGTCGCGGCGTCGGCCAGGAGATCGACATAGACGCGGACCACCGACAGCGGTGTCCGCAGCTCGTGCGTCACCACGGAGAGCAGTTCGGCCCTCGCTGCGTCAAGCGCGGTCAGCTGGGCCAGGCGTGCCTCGACCTCGGCCGTCAGCCGGCCTTTCTCGATGATGCCGGCGAGCAGGGCAGCGATCGTGCGCAGGAACGCGATCTCATCGCCACTGAATCGGCGCACGTCCCGCGTCTGCACGTTGAGCACGCCGACGACCTGGTCGTGCCACTCGAGGGGGACCGACAGCATCCCCGTGAGGGCCTCGATATCGAAGCCGCGGACCCATGCGAAGCGGGCGTCCTGGGTCACGTCCGGCACCGCGATCGGTTGACGCGTGGCGGCGACGCGGCCCGTGATGCCCTGGCCCCACTCGAGGCTGACCTTGCCCACCTGGGAGCGGTCGAGTCCGTTCGTGGCGGCCAGGGTCAGACGGACCCGCTCGTGGTCGGCGAGGTAGAACGAGCAGACCTCGACCCCCATGGCGGCCGTCGTGCCATCGACGATCGAATGCATGAGCTCGTCCCAATCGCGCGCCTGCGTCGCGAGACTGGCGATCTCGTGCAGGAACGCGAGCTGCTGCACCGGCAGCCGCTCGGGGACGCCGGCCCGCTCGGGCGATCGGTCTGCGTCGCTGGTCATCGAGCGAATCATGCGGCATCGCCGCCCGATCCGGTTCCCGGTCGAGGCGGGCGCGGCCCCGACGTCGGCGGAGCCGCCGATCGTCTGATTGGCCTAGACCTTCGCCGGCTCCGGATCGGTGACGGTCGTCGGCAGGTTCGCGAGGAGGGGGTCGGTCCAGGACCAGGCCGCCCCGTGGTGCGCGCCGACCGCCCCGTGTCGGGCCGCCTCGACCCGCAACGGCAGCCCGAAGATCTCGATGAAGCCGACCGCGGAGGCGTGATCGAACGCATCGCCTTCGTCGTAGGTGGCAAGACTCTTGTCGTACAGCGACAACGGGGAGCGGCGCCCCACCACCACGGCCTGCCCGCGATCGAGCCGAACGCGGACCTCGCCCGAGACCACGCGCTGCGACGAGGCCACGTATCCGCGCAGGTCGCGCGACAGCGCCGAGAACCACAGGCCGTCGTAGATGAGCCGGGCGAGCTCGTCGGCGACGAACCGGTCGAACCGAAGCGTGTCGCGTGAGAGCGTCAGGCCCTCGAGCGCGCGGTGGGCGGCGTGCAGGATCGTGGCCGCCGGCGCCTCGTAGATCTCGCGGCTCTTGATGCCGACGAGGCGGTCCTCGACGTGGTCGACCCGCCCGACGCCATGCGCCCCACCGAGGACGTGGAGCCGCTCGACGAGCTCCACCGCCGACAACCGGTCGCCGTCGAGGCCGACCGGGACACCACCCTCGAACTCGATGACGATCTCGACCGGATCGGGGGCCTCCGAAGGCGCGACCGTCCATTCGTATGCATCGGCCGGCGGCGACGTCCACGGATCCTCGAGCACACCGGTCTCGCACGAGCGCCCCCACAGGTTGACATCGATCGAGTAGGGGGAGGCCTTGGTGATGGGGATCTCGATGCCGCGCTCGTTCGCGTAGTCGATCTCCTGGTCGCGCGTCAGGCCCATGCCCACCCGCATCGGCGCGATGACCTCGAGGCCCGGGTCCAGGGCATGGGTCGCGATGTCGAAGCGGACCTGGTCGTTGCCCTTGCCGGTGCAGCCGTGGGCGACCGCGTCGGCGCCTTCGCGGCCGGCGACCTCGACGAGGAGCTGCGCGATCAACGGGCGGGCGAGGGCCGTGGCCAGCGGATAGGCCCCCTGGTACAGCGCATTCGCCTGGAGATGCGGCCAGACGAAGTCGGTGACGAACCGCTCGCGTGCGTCGACGACGTAGGCTCGGGACGCACCGGCCGACATCGCTCGAAGCTCGACGCCGTCGCGCAGCGATCCACCACCCAGGTTGACGGTGAGCGTCACCACCTCGGCGTCGTACTGCTCCTTGAGCCAGGCCACGGCGACCGATGTGTCGAGTCCACCCGAATACGCGAGGACGACCTTCTTCACGGGAGTGCGGACCTCCGGTTCAATGGCTGCGTGCGCCACTCAGGGCGGGGGTGCCCGGGGCCGACCCCGCGCCGATGGCGCTGAAGCGATCGAGCCAGCGCTCCAGGCGCGGCTCGTCGGCGAACAGGACGAGGAGCGTATTGTCGCCCGCCAGCGTGCCCTCCTGCTCGTGCAGGGTCGACTCGTCGATGGCCTGGGCGATGACGCTGGCGGTGCCGGGCGTCCCCGTCAGCACGAGGATGAGGCCGCTCCGGCCGATCGTGACCGGGATATCCCCCAGGATCCGGGCCAGGCGCTCGTCGGAGGCGGCCGGCGTGCGCCCGTTGCCAGGGCCCAGGTCCTCGGGCGCCACGTAGACGTGGCCGTCGGATCGTGGCGCCTTCATCAGGCCCAGCTCGTTGATGTCGCGCGAGACGGTCGCCTGGGTCACCGCGAACCCCTGTTCGATGAGCGCGTCGACCAGCTCGCGCTGGCTGCCGACGGGACGGGCCAGCACCAGTTCGCGGATCGCCCGCTGGCGAAGGCGCTTGAGGTCCTGCGTGGCGGTCACCTCGTTCCGTGCTTCGGGGTGTCAGGCGGCCCCGACGCCGGCCGTGCGGGTCGCGGTGATTCGTGTCCCGAACAATTCGTCGGACAGTGCCCGGGTCAGGGCGTCGGTGGCGGACGCATCGGCGATGATCGCCTCCGCGCCCTCCCAGCCCAACGCGCCGAGTGCGGCCCGGACCTTGGGTACCATGCCGCCCCCGATGACCCCGGCTGCGATGAGGTGCTCGGCCTCGGCGGCCGTCAGCGTGTCGAGGCGGTGGCCGTCGGCGTCGCGCACGCCATCGACATCGGTCATCAGGACGAGCTGACGGGCACCGAGCCCGGCCGCGATCCCCGCGGCCACGTCGTCGGCGTTGACGTTGCAGACGATGCCGTCCGCGTCGCGTGCCAGCGGGGCCACGACCGGAACCTGGCCGCCCACGAGGATCGCGTCGAGCAGGTCCCGGCGCAGGCCGACCACGCTCGCGACCAGACCGAGCTCGGGGATGCGCTCGGCGATCAGGAGACCGCCGTCGACCCCCGACAGCCCGACGGCGTCCACGCCGAGGTCGCGCAGGCCGGCGACGAGCTCGCTGTTGACCACGCCCCGGAGGACCGCGGCGGCCACCTCGAGCGAGGCGGCATCGGTGACGCGGAGCCCGCCCTCGAATCGCGACGGCACGCCCAGTCGCTCGAGCCACTCGGTGATCCGCTTGCCACCGCCATGGACCAGGATCACGGGACGTCGCCGCGCGACCGCGGCCACTTCCGCGAGGACCTGTCGCTGGTCCGCGATCGTCGTCCCACCCAGCTTGACGACCAGAATCTCAGACATGGGGCGTCGCCCGGGCGGCCCATTCCGGCGTTGTCGCCTCCGCGCGCTCGCTCACGCACCTCTGGGTGCGCTCGCTCTCGTGCTCGACGCCGCCTTGGCCTGGACTCGCCCAGCCGGCGCGTCGCAGTTCGTTCACGTTGTGTACTCCGAGTTCTCGATCACGTAGGCCTCGGTCAGGTCACAGCCGAAGGCCTCACCGGTGCCCGGACCCAGGCCGAGGTCCAGCGCGATGACGACCTCGGGCGACATCATCGACGCCCGCGCCGCCGCGCGATCGAAGGCAAGCGGCCCACCCGCCGCGCCGTCGAACACGGGATGGCCCGCGATCTCGATGCGCAGCCGCGATGGGTCGAGGCGGGCGGCCGTCCCCGCCCGGCGAGCGGCGTCGTCGGCGGCGAGCCCCGCCGCCTCGAGGACCGCGGCATCGGCCAGGCGCGCATTGCCGGCCGCACCCGCGACCCGTCCCCAGTTGGGGTCATGGCCATGGGCGGCCGCCTTGACCAGGCTGGACGACACGACCGCTCGGGCCACGGCCCGTGCCTCGGCGTCATCGAGCGCGCCGGTCACCACGGCCGTGATGAGCGTCGCAGCCCCTTCGCCGTCGGCGGCCTGCTGGCGGGCGAGATCGCGAGCCACGGCCTCGATCGCCTCGCCCAGCACGGCGGCCTCCAGGCTCGCCTCCCTGACCGGCGCGGCCCCCGAGCCGCCCGACGCGAGGACGAAGACCGTGTCGTTGGTGCTCGTGTCGCCATCGACGCTGAGCT
Organism: uncultured Chloroflexia bacterium; assembly: GCA_963764515.1. Taxonomy (GTDB): domain Bacteria; phylum Chloroflexota; class Limnocylindria; order Limnocylindrales; family CSP1-4; genus SPCO01. The sequence continues at coordinate 773,698 of CAVXSS010000002.1, forward strand.
GGTTCCACGTGCGGACGGCGGCTGGTCGCAACAAGCCCCACAACGTCTCGGGGGCCGCGGCCGCATCGGTCAGCACCACTGCGAGCATCGTCGCCATGCGTGGGTGGATCATTCCGACCCCCTTCGCGATCCCGCTCACCGTCACGGTGACCGGCCGGCCGTCCGGATCGGGGAGCGACACGGTCGTCGTGGCGAGCTTCGTCACCGAGTCGGTGGTGCGCAGGGCGGTCGCCATCGCCTCGAGCGCGGCGTCGCTCGCCTCCAGGGCCGGCACGATGCTCGCGATCCCGGCGGCCACCCGGTCGAGCGGGAGCCGCGTGCCGATGACCCCGGTCGAGAGGTGGAGCGTCAAGTCCTCGCTTGTGCCGGTCGCCTCGGCGAGCAACGAGGCGATGGCCCGCTGATCCGCGTCGCCCGCGTCACCGGTCGCCGCGTTCGCGGAGCCACTCGTCGAGATGACCGCCTCGGCCCAGCCGAACCCGCCACGGCGGTCGCCGGAGGTCCGCGACAGGTGCTCCCGCGAGAGCCGGACGGGCGCGGCCGCCAACATGTTCGGGGTGAACACCGCGGCCGCGGCGGCCGGACCCGCCGTCGTGACGGCGACGCCGAGGTCCGGCCGCCCGGAGGCCTTGATCCCGGCCGTCATCGCGCCGGCTCGGAATCCGGCCGGGATGGCGGCACGCCGCTCGACCGGTGGGAGGACCGTCGAGAGCAGCGGGACCATCGAGGGTCGCAGGGTCGTCATGGGGCGAGCGGCAGCTGCTGGAGGCCGGCGGTCTCGGGCAGGCCGTGCACGAGGTTGAACGACTGGACGGCCTGCCCGGCGGCCCCCTTCACCAGATTGTCCTCGACAGCGATGACGAGCACCCGTCCGATGCGCTCATCGAGCCGAACGTGGATGCGGACCTCGTTGCTGCCGCTCACGTGCTTGGTGCCCGGCGGCGCGGGCACCACCGTGACGAAGGGTTCGTCCGCGTACGCGGCCGCGTACGACTCGTCGAGCTCTGGCTGGGTCACCGGTCGCGTCGGTCGGACGTGGTTGGTCGAGAGGATGCCCCGCGTCATCGGGACCAGGTGCGGCAGGAAGTCGATCGCGATCGCCCCGGGATTCGCACCGGGGCCAAGGCCCTCCCGCCCCGCGACCCCGGCCAGCTCCTGCTCGATCTCGGCGACGTGCCGGTGGCCGCCCAGGCCATAGGCCTTCACGCTCTCGTTGACCTCGCCGAACATGAGCTCGGGCTTCGACTCGCGGCCGGCGCCGGACACGCCACTCTTCGCGTCGACGACGAGATCGCCGATCAGTCCCGCCCGTGCCAGTGGCGCCAGCGCGAGGATCGTGGCTGTCGGGTAGCAGCCCGGTGAGCCCACGATGGCCACCTCGGCGTCGGCGAGCGCCAGGAGCTCCGCACGATGGAGCTCCGGCAGGCCGTACACGGACCGCTCGAGGAGATCCGGTCGCGGATGCTCAAAGCCGTACCAGCGTGGGTAGTCGCCCGGGTCGCGCAGGCGGAAGTCGGGGCCGAGGTCGATGACGGCCGTCCCGGCCGCGATCAGGTCGGGGACGAGGGCCGCCGCGGTTCCGTGCGGAAGGGCCAGGAAGACGGCATCGACCGGTGGGAGGGTTGCGTGGACCAGCAGGCCGGCGGTGGCCAGGTGCGGGTGGATGCCGGCGAGTGGATCACCGTCGCGGTCCCGGCCCTGGAGGCCGACCAGGTCGACGTTCGGGTGCCGGGCCAGGATCCGGATGAGTTCGGCCCCGACGTACCCGGTCGCGCCGATGATGCCCACGCGGATCCGGCGCGGTCCCCCGGCAGGGTCGACGCCACGCATGGTTCGGGGACCGGCGCCCGCGTGCGGGAACGGATGGACGGCAGTCATGGTCGGATGACTATACAAGGGGTATGCATAGTCATGCAAGGCCGGTCGCGGGCTGGTTCTGACGGCGGGGCGTCGGCCCCGTCCTAGTTACTTGTAGGAGATCGGCTCGACCGCGAGCCTGTTGGCCGAGCCCGCTCCGCGCGCCCAGATGCGGGTCACGAGGTCCGGCACCCACCAGCGCAGGAAGTACAGGCGGCAGCCGAGGCAGTAGCCGGTCACGGCGAGCAGGCTCTGCAGGCCGGCCACGGCGAGCGCGAAGAGCCAGCCGAGGGCCGGCAGGCCGGCCCCGAACGCGACGAGCGACAGGGTGAGCGCCACCGAGCCCAGGACCTGCGCGAACCGCGGCGGGTACTCGTGTTCGGGCTCGACCGGCCCGAGGTTCGCGGCATGCACGATCCGGCGCCAGATCGCGCCATAGATCGAATAGCGCAGGCCGAAGGCCGCACTGACACCGATCGAGAGCAGCGCCAGCGCGACCAGCCAGGGCGTGTCGGTCACGAGCGAAGCGATGAGTAGCACCGCCGAGACGCCGGCACCGAACCGGTGCCCTCGCGGGTCGATCATCCGAGCCTTCGGCAGCCGGGCGGCCGCATCGGCGGGAAGGGCGGAAGGCATCGGCGGTCTCCTTGTCGGGGTCGACGTCCTTGCCAGCATACCAGACAAGTCTGACCAGTCTAGTAGGGATTACGGTGGGCGCGTGCGCCCGAACCGCCTCGATCGGCCCCCACTGGTCGCCATCGGCCTCTCTCCGGCTCCGAACGTCGGACACGCCCGCACGCCGGCGACGTGCCTGAGGCTATGCGCCGACGATCTCCGGGCGGCGATACGGCCCGGTCGAGACGACCTCTCCCTCGGTCACCCGAGGGGTCGGGTCCGTTCCGTGGATCCGGTACCGATGGTGGACCACGGTCGCGCCGGCCGAGATCATCGCGCTGACCGGGCAATACGTGGTCGCGGAGAGCTCGATGCTGCGACGGATCGCCGCCTCCGACAGGTTCGTGCCCCAGACCTCGTGCGTGAGGGTCACCTCGGTCAGGACCTGCGGATAGTCGTCGCGCTGGTTGGCGACCGCATGCACCTCGTACCGGTCGATCGCCTGGCGCTTCTTGGTCGCGATCGAGATGACGTCCATCGCCGAGCATGCGGCGAGGGCCGTGACGACCGTCTCGACCGGGGACTGCTCGTTCTCCCCGGCCCCATCGCCCAAGACCAGGGATCGTCCCGTGCCGGTCCGGGCCACGAACCGCGATCCGCCCTCGAAGAGGAGGTCGGCCCGACGCTCGCGGCTCATGCGTGCCCGCCCCCGCTCACGCGGGCACGCCCTCGGTCACGCCCGCATCCTCGTCCCCGGCCTCGGCCGGGTGATCGGACAGGAACTGCTCGCGGTACAGCCGCGCATACAGACCATCGAGAGCGAGCAGCTCGGTATGCGTGCCACGTTCGACGATCCGGCCACGCTCGTAGACCAGGATCCGGTCGGCTCGCAGGATCGTCGAGAGGCGGTGGGCGATGGCGATCGTCGTCCGGCCCTCCATCAACCGCTCGAACGCGGCCTGGATGAGCCGCTCCGACACCGTGTCGAGGGCCGACGTGGCCTCATCGAGGATGAGGATCCGGGGATCCTTGAGCAGGACCCTCGCGATCGCGATCCGCTGTTTCTCGCCGCCGGACAGCTTGTAGCCACGCTCGCCGACCACCGTGTCGTAGCCCTCGGGCAACTCCATGATCCGGTCGTGGATCGCGGCGGCGGTCGCCGCTGTTCGCATCTCGTCCTCGGTCGCCTCGGGCTTGGCGTACATGAGGTTCTCGCGAACCGACGCGTGGAACAGGTACGTCTCCTGGGTGACGACGCCGATCGTCTCCCCGAGCGACTTCAGCTTGATCCGCCGAACGTCGATGCCATCGATCTCGACCGCCCCGCTGTCGACGTCGTACAGCCGCGGGATCAGGTAGGTCGTCGTCGTCTTGCCGCTGCCGGACGGGCCGACGAGGGCGACCAGTTCGCCCGGATCGGCCTCGAGATCGACGTGTTCGAGCGCGAAACTCGGGAGCAGCTCGATGGCGGCGATGTCGCCACCTTCGGCGGTCCGCGGTTCGAGCCGCTCGGCCACGGCTTCGACGGCTTCCTCGTCGACTGGCGCGGCCGCGGTCGCGATCTCGATGGCGGCGACCGCGTCGTGGGCCCGCGACGAGGGGACGGCCTCGGTCGGGTAGTGGAACGACACATCCTGGAATCGGACGCGGCCCTGGACCTTCGTTGGTTCGAGGGCGATCGCGTCGGGCGCGTCGACGATCTCGGGATCCATCTCGAGGTACTCGAAGATCCGATCGAAGAGCGCGAGTGCGCCCTGGATCTCGACCTGGATGTTCAGCAGCTGACCCAACGGGAAGAAGAGTCGCGACTGGAGGGTCGTGAACGCGACGATGTCGCCGATCGTCGGGGCCGAGGGGTCGCCCTGGATCGTCAGCCAACCGGCGAGCCAGTACACGAATGCCGGCGTGATGCTGAAGATCGTGCCGATGATCATGAAGAACCAGCGCCCGACCATTGCCTGGCGGATCTGCAGGGCCGCCAGGCGAGCGTTCAGGCCCCGGAAGCGCCTGATCGACGAGTCCTGCTGGCCGAACGTCTTGGAGAGGAGGATCCCGCTGACGCTGAGCGTCTCCTCGGTCAGGGCGGTCAGCTCGGCCAGGGACTTCTGCGTCTCGCCGCTGACCTCGCGTCGAACCTTGCCGACCCGAAACGTCAGGTACAGGAAGAACGGGAGCAGTCCGAGCGACAGCAGGGTGAGCCGCCAGTCGATCAGGAACATCGCGACGATCGTGCTGAGGGCGATCGCCACGTTGCTCGTGACCGAGCTCGCGGTGTCGGTCACGACCGACTGCACGCCGCCGATGTCGTTCGCGATCCGGCTCTGGATCTCGCCGGTGCGAGTCTCGGTGAAGAACCGCAGCGGCATGTTCTGGAGGTGGGTGTACAGGGCGCCACGCAGGTCCTGCATGACGTTCTGGCCGATGACGTTGTTGAGGTACGCCTGGCCGACCCCGATGAGGCCGGTCAGGATCGGCAGCGTGATCATCAGGCCCACGAAGAGGTTGAGCTTGGCGAAGTCTCGCTCGGGGATGGCCTCGTCGATGAGGAGCTTGAGCAGGTACGGGTTGGCCAGGCCTATCAGGCTCGTTGCCAGGATCGCGACGAGGACGACCGCCACCTGCAATCGGTACGGCCGGAAGAAGGCGGTGATCCGTCGCAGGGTCTGACCCCGACGCTCCTTCGGGACCGGCGTGAACTCGTGCGACGAGCCGCTCCACATCCCGCCGCCGCCCATCATCCGGCCGCCGCCACGACCGCCGCCGCGGCCCCCGACCGCGCCCCCCGTCGCCTGTCGCGTCTGTCCGCGCGGGAAGCTCATGCGATCACGCCGGCGCGGCGCGCCCCGCGAACCCTGTTCATCGTCCCGACGCTACCACGAACGTGGGGAGTCGGCCCCTGCCTCGCAACGGGCCTGGCCGCTCTTCGAGCCGTCGGTCGGCCGGATGTGGGTCGGGCCCTTGCGCCGGGATCGAGCACAGGACCGGCTTCCCCCGCCGGGTATCAGGCCCTGGCCACCACGACGATCGTCGAGCGGCGCGATGGCAGGCCGCGCGTCAGGACGTCGCCGGCGAGGCCAAGCACGAAGGTCGGCCAGTGACGCCCCCACGCGCGCGCCAGGTGCCCGACCGTTTGAAGCGAGACATCGGTGAAGCCAGCGGCCTCGACAGACGCACGGATCACCGCGGGGTCGTTGCATGCCCCGACCAGCGGATGGGCATCGGCCGCGCTCGCCTTGACCCAGGGCTGGACGCGCGCGCGCAGCCCCGAGGGAAGCCCGAGATATGCCTTGACGAACGGATGTCGCCGGTTGACGGTGGTCGCGACGAGGGTGCCCCCGGGTCGGAGCCATGCGTGCAAGTTGGCCAGGGCGGCCGGCGGGTCGGCGAAATGCTCCAGCGTGAACGTCGAGAGCGCGATGTCGAACGAGCCAGGCGCGAATGCGCCGGCGGGGCCGCACAGATCGACGGTCGCGAACTCGTCGAGGTAGGGGACCGGCACGACCGGCGCGTGGATGTCCGCCCCGACGAGGTGCGCGATGCGCCCGCGGAAGCGGCGCAGCGACGACGTCTTCCCGCAGCCCGCGTCGAGCGCGGCCACCGCCCCGGGCGACGCCGTCTCAGCGCGCTCGACCGCCGCGGTCAGGGCCTCGCGGACGAGCTGGTGGACGGTCGGGGCGATCCCGAGGCGTGGCAGGACCGCGAACCGACCTTCGTCCGACACGACCCCTACCAGGCCGTCGCGGTCGCGGATTCGGTGATCCCCTGTGACTCGAGCCAGCGCTCGGCATCGATCGCGGCCTTGCAGCCATCGGCGGCTGCGGTGACTGCCTGGCGATAGCGGTGGTCGTGCACGTCGCCCGCGATGAACACGCCATCGACCTTCGAGCCCGTCTCGTCGTGGATGACGAGGTAGCCTGCGGCGTCGACCTCGAGCCAGTCGCGGAACGCCTCCGTGTTGGGCCGATACCCGATCGCGATGAACAGCCCGTCGAGGGCCATGCTGGTCTCGTCGCCGGTCACCGTATCGCGCAGCCGCACGCCGTCCACCTTGGCCGTGCCGAGGACCTCCTCGATCGCGGTGTTCGCGTGGATCTCGATCTTCGGGTGTGCCCGTGCTCGCTCGATCATGATCTTCGAGGCGCGGAATGAATCGCGTCGGTGGAACAGGTGGACCTTGGTCGCGAAGCGGGTGAGGAATGTCGCTTCCTCGAACGCCGTGTCGCCACCGCCCACGACGCCGATCTCGCGGTCACGGAAGAAGAACCCGTCGCAGGTGGCGCAGGCCGATACGCCGCGGCCACGCAGGCGGGTCTCCGAATCCAGTCCCAGCCACAGGGCCGATGCACCGGTGGCGACGATGACCGACTGCGCCCGGTACTCCGTGCCGCGCGCCCAGAGGCGGAACGGGCGCTCGGAGAAGTCGACCCGGTCGATGTCGACGTCGATGATCTGGCTGCCGAAGCGCTCGGCCTGGCTGCGGAACGCGGCCATCAGGTCGGGGCCCTGGACGCCGTCCGGGAAGCCGGGGTAGTTCTCGACGTCCGAGGTGAGCATGAGTTGCCCACCGGGCGCGGAGCCCGCGAGGACGATCGGCTCGAGGTTGGCGCGGGCGGCATAGATCGCGGCGGTCAGCCCGGCCGGGCCCGACCCCACGATCACGAGCTTGGCATCGACCCGACCCTCACCCGAGCTGAACGTCGTCGGGCCGCCCGGCCTCGCGACCGGTGTCGCGTCGGCGGGCGCCTCGGTTGCATCGATCATCGAGATCGACAGCCCGCCGAACGGGTTCACCGCGGCGGGCTCGCTGCCGTTGCTCGAGGGCTTGTCCGTCATGCCGTCATCCTAGCACGGACCCGATACCCCCTGGGGGTATCGGGGCCTCGTACGTGAGCCGGCCATCAAAGGGGGCGGAGCGCCGGGATGACCTCGCGGCCCACGAGGTCGAGCGCCTCGGGGTCGGTCACGTTGCCCATGCTGACGATGATGTGCTGGGCCCCCGCGTCGGCGAGGTCGCCGAAGCGATCGACGACCTGGGCCGGCGACTCCATCCCGGCTCCGCCGTCCGCCGAGATCCGGAAGCCCTGGAGCGTCGAGCGTTCGATCTCGTCGGGGTCCCGGCCGACCGCGGCACAATGCTCCGCCAGGATCGCGTACTTGCGGGCGATCGCCTCTGGCGACCCGAAGACGTTGGTGGCGTCCGCGTACTTGGCCACGAGACGGAGGGTCTTCCTCTCGCCGCCCCCGCCGATCATGATCGGCACCCTGGGACGTGACAGCGACTGCGGGGAGTTGAGGAGGCGCTTCGCCTGGAACCGGCGACCCTCGAACGCCGCCTCCGTGCCGCGCTCTCCTGTCCACATCTGGTGGGCGATCTGCAGGGTCTCTTCGAGCATCTCGAACCGTTCGCCGAGCGGCGGGAATGGGAATCCCAGGCTCCTCGATTCGTCCTCGTTCCAGGCCGCTCCGATACCGAGCCAGGCGCGACCACCCGACAGGACATCGAGGGTGGTGGTGGCCTTGACCCAGAGGCCCGGCAGCCGGTAATGGACGCCGCCGACCATGAGCCCAAGGCGGGCGCGGCTGGAATGGGCCGCCATGAACCCGAGGGCGGTCATGCCTTCGAGCATCGGGTCCTCCGGCCGGCCGACGCCTCGGATCTGGAAGAAGTGGTCCATGACCCAGATCGAATCGAAGCCGACGTCGTCCGCCTGGCGGACGATCCGGGCGAGGGTCGGGCCGATCTCGGACGGTCCGCCGGGCCAGGTGAAGGACGGGATCTGCAGGCCGATCTTCATGTCGTGGGCGAGCGTACCGGGTTTGGCGTTCTGGTGGTCGCATCCGCATGGGCACGCGAGCCGTAAGGTCGAGTAACCAATCCTCGGAGGTACTCGTGTCTCGGATCCATCACGCCATCACCGGTCGACCCGTCCTTGGACGGATCGTCATCGTGGTCGCGTCGCTCATCGTCGCGGCGTGCAACAACGGGGCCGGAGGCGGCACCGGCTACTGAGGAAGCGTGGCGCATCGAGCCTCGGCCGCGTCAGCGGAAGAGGTCGTTGGCCGCCGGCATCACGAGGTCGCGGATCGAACCTTCGCCACGGGTGACCGTCGCTCCGCGGACGATCGCCACGGGGCGGGCGGCGGTCTTGCCCAAGACCAGTTCGGCGGCCGAGGCCAATTCGTCGGCGACGGCCCGGACGGTCGATCGCATGAGGCGGCCATCCGCGTCCGCGACGCCCCTGAGGTCGTCGAGCGGGAGCAGCCCCGACACACCGATCGCGACATCGACGATGCCCCACCGCCACGGCCGACCGAAGGAGTCCGAGACGACGACCGGCACGTCGATGCCGAACCGGCCGCGGACCGCGGCCCGGATCCGCGACGCCGACGCATCGGGGTCGCTCGGCAGCAGCGTCACGACGGTACCCGAACCCGGGCCGACGTTCGATGCGTCGACGCCCCCATTCGCACAGACGAATCCGTGCGACGTCTCGGTGATGAGGACCCCTTCGGCCATGCGAACGACCCGTCGCGCTTCGCGCAGGACGACCTCGACCTGGCGCGGGTCGCGATCGAATTGCCCGGCGAAGTCGAGCGCTTCGGGACGCGCTCGGACGGTCGCGAGGTCGACGGTGGCTCCCTCGGCCTTCGAGACGACCTTCTGCGTGACGACCAGGACGTCGTCCTCGCCGAGCGGAAGCGCGCCCGGCGTGCTCGCGATCGCGTCCCCGATGAGCGCCGGCAGGTCGTCGCCCCGGCGGATCTCGGGGATGCCCTCGAGGGCAAGGACCGAGATCGCCGCCGCGGCCCACCGCTGGTCGCCGCCCCGATCAGCCGACACCCAGCTGCTCCGGCGCGGTCGACTCGATGAGCACCAGGTCCTCGGGCGTGTCCAGGTCGATCGCGAGTGGGCCGTCCACCTCGATGTAGCGCGCGCCGGCTTCCGCCGCGTGACCGCGATGCGCCGCCCGGCTGTCGGGCCCGAAGGCGAACTCGATCACATCGGGGGGTCGGAGGCCAAGCGCGTTGGTGCCGGTCGCATGCCGGTCGGTGACGAGCACGACCGTGGGTCCATCGGAGGTGAGTGGATCGACGAGGGCGTCGATGGCCTCGGCGGTCACGAACGGCAGGTCGACCGGCACGACCAGGATGGCCGCCGCGCCACCGGCGATGACGTCGTCACGCCCCTCGAGCAGCCCGGCGTTGAGGCCGGCCGATCGCTGTCGCATGGTCCGAGCGCCCAGGTCGGCCGCGAGGCGGAGGACTTCGCGGTCGGGGCTGACGACCAGCACGTCGGCGAGGCGCTCAACGGCCAGGGCGGCCACCACGGTCCGCCTCAGGAGTCCTGTCACGAGGTCGTGCCGTTCCTCGGCATCGATCGTGTCGGCCAGCCGGGTCTTGGCGCCCTCGAGCGTCCCGACCGGGATGATGGCGGCGATCCGCGGCAGCGGCGCGAATGAGTCCGGGCCGTTCACGCCTCCGATGGTACAGACCCATCCGGTTCGGCCGGCGGGACCGCGAACGTCAGCACGGTCTGTGCGAGCCGCGCCCGACCGTCGACGCCGGCCATGATCGTGTCCGTCACGAGGGTTTCCAGGCCCAGGCCAGCGATCGCCGGCTCCAGGGCTCCGTCCGCCTGGTCGAGGACGAAGCCATCGACGTACGGTGCCAGCAACGCGGCGACCCCCAGGGCACTCGATTCGTGACCTAGCGACACGAGCATCCGGTCGGCCGGGCCCTTGAGGGCCTTCCCGCCGACGATCCCGCTCACTGCGACGACCGGGACGCCACGCAGGCGGGCCCGGCCGAGCAACTCCGTCAGGGCCGGGACGGCCAGGATCGGTCCGATCGACACGATCGGGTTCGACGGGCCGATGACGATGACATCCGCCTCTCCAAGCGCCGCGCGGACCTCGATCGTGGGCCGGGCACCCGCGATGCCGCCGTAACGGACCTCGTGCACCTCGGGTGCCTGGTGCCGATGGACGAAGTACTCCTGGAACTCGAGCCAGCCGTCGTCGGTCCGGAGCAGGGTGCGGACGGGCTCGTCGGTCATCGGCAGGATCGTGCTCGGGATGCCGAGAGCCCGCTGCAGGTCGAGCACGGCCTCGGTCAGCGATCGTCCCTCCCGAAGCCGAGCCGTCCGCGCGATGTGGGTCGCGAGGTCGCGGTCGCCGAGGCGGAACCACGCGTCCTCACCGTACCGCTCCAGCATGCCCATCGTGGCCCACGTCTCGTCGACGACACCCCAGCCCCGTTCGTCGTCGAAGAGCCCGGCCAACATGTACATGACCGCGTCGTGGTCCGGCATGACGAGCAGACCGTGCCGTTCGGCATCGTCGCCGGTGTTGACGATGACCGTGAGCTCCCCAGGGTCGAGCTCCGCCTGCAGCCCGTGGGCGAGCTTCGCCCCGCCCGTTCCCCCGGCGAGGGCGACGACCTTCAAGCTCCCAGCCGCTCCTGGACCTCGGCCATCCGCCCGATGGTCTCGGCGTCATACGGGGCGGGCATCCGGACGATCACGGTCCCGAAGCCGAGATCGCGATACGGCCGAATGGCCTCGGCCACGTCCGCGGGGGCGCCGAGCAACACGGGCCCGGCGCCCATGTGTTCCGCGCCGTTGTGGTCGAGCAGCGCGCGAAACGCCAGCTCGGCGGCCGCCCGGTCGTCGCGAACCAGGATCGGGAAGCTGATGGTCTTCTCGATCGTCGTGATGTCCCGCCCGACGTCGACGGCGTGCGCCACCAGGATCTCGAGCCTCGCGCGAACCTCGTCCACCGTGCCCGACGTGTTCCAGGCGTCGGCGCGTTCGGCCACCGTCCGGAGCGTCTTCCTGGGGCCGGAGCCGCCGACGAGGATCGGCAGGTGCGGCTGGAGCGGTCGTGGCTCACACAGGGCATCGTGGAACGCGTAGAAGCGGCCGTCGTGGCTGAATCGCTCCCCGTCGAGCAGCCGCCGCAGGAGCATGACCGACTCGTCGAGGCGGTCCAGGCGCTCGCCGACGCTCGCCCCGAACTCGATCCCGAAGGCGTCGTGCTCGCGCTCGAACCAGGCACCCCCGATGCCCAGCACCGCCCGGCCGCCCGAGACGTGGTCGAGTGTCGTCGCGAGCTTGGCGGTCAGCCCCGGGTTGCGCATCGTGTTCGCGCCGACCATCAGGCCCAGCCGGACCGTCGTCGTGAGGGGACCCAGGGCGGCCAGGACGCTCCAGCCCTCGAAGACGGGTTGCTCCCACGGGCCGAAGATCGCCATCAGGTGATCCCACGTCCAGACCGAATCCCAGCCGGCGTCCTCGGCCGATCGAGCCGCGTCGCGGAAGCTCGGCCAGTCGGTGTGCTGGGACCAGAGCTGGAGGCCGAAGCGCATCAGGCGGCCGTCCGTCGGCTGGTCATTCGAGGTGGTCGTGGACCGAGACCGCGTGGATCCGGAAGCTGATCCGCTCCTGACGCTCGAACCGGTCGTGGACGAGGCGCTCGGCCTCGTCGGGCTCGTCGGCGTGGTACCGGCGGGCCATGGCCGCGATGTCGGCCTGGGCGGTCGGCTGGTCCGTCACGGTCTCGGCGACACCGTTCAGCCCGACCCAGCGATAGCCGTCCCGGGCGTCCGTGATCGCCACCGAGATCCGCGGATCGCGCACGAGGTTGGCGGGCCATCGTCGGCCGACCGCGCTGTTGATGATGAGATCGTCGCCATCGAGGGTGTACCAGATGACGGCCTGTCGCGGGCCGCCGTCGGGGTCGATCGTGGCGATCGTGGCGAAATGGAGGCCACCGGCAAGGAACGTGCGGACCGCGCTCGGAAGGGGGACGACGGAGGGCTGGGTCATGCCCTCGATGGTACGCGAGGGACGCGAGCCACGTGCCGCCTGGCGACCTCGACGTGACGTGGCTTCGCCGGCTCGATCGCGGGCTTGCCGAGGAGGTACCCCTGCCCGAAGTCGACCCCGAACGCTCGGAGCGCGGCGAGGTCCTTGCGCGTCTCGATGCCCTCGGCCACGAGCCTGGCGTTGATGCGTCGTCCGAACGACACGAACGCCTCGACGAGCGCCTGCTTCGCGTCGTCACGGGAGACGCCGTGGGTGATGTCGCGGTCGATCTTGATGATCGTGGGCCTGAGGGCGGCGACCAGGGCGAAGCTGGCGTAGCCGGCGCCCGCGTCATCGACCGCGAAGCCGAAGCCGAGCCGTCGCAGCGCCTTGACCTGGCGCTTGAGCTGGCCGAGGTCAAGGACCGACTGCTGTTCGGTGCACTCGACCGTGATGCGCGATGGCGACAGGCCGGCGGCCCGGACCATCGCCGCGAGCGCCGGAGCCTCGAAGGCCGGGTCGAGCAGGCTCGCCGGGGTGAGGTTGATGGCGAAGCGCCGCGGTTCCTTGCCGGCCTCGCGCGCGGCGGCCTCCAGGTGCCCAGCCCGCTCGAGGATCGTGGCGATGATGAAGATGTCGAGCTCGATCGATCGCTCCGTGTAGATGGCGGCCTCGACGACGGAGGTGATCGACTGGGGCAGCATCGGCATCTTCGGGCGGAACAGGCACTCGTACTCGTGCAGTTCCATCGTGGCCAGATCGACGATCGGCTGGAACGCCACCTGGTGCAGCGTCCTGAGGCTGAAGAAGTAGTCGAGCATCTTGGTCTGGACGACCTGGCTCGACTGTGCCATGCCGATCCGGTCCGCGAGACCGCTGAGCTGGACGGCGGCCGCCGTCGCGATCAGGTAGCGGTCGGATTCGGGAAGCGTCCAGTCGACCATGACGAGGCCGTACTCGGGGTCTCGAGACCCGTCCGCGATCTCCTTGACCAGGCTCTCGGTCAGGAGATGGGCCGGAGCGATCAGCACGGTCCCCGAATCGAGCTCGATGGCCCTGGCGCTCGGGACGGTCGAAGCCAGCCGGTTGGCGAACCGGATATCTCGTGACCAGAGGAGGCGCTCGGCCTCGGGTCGATGCATGTTGAACAGGCGCACGGCCACCACCAATTCGGTACCAGCCGAGGCTGGGGTTTGCCTCGACGCAACGCCATCATCTGCCCGGTGGCCGGTGCACGGTTGGACCCGAGGGTCCCGGTGGTCGTGGGCCGTTGGTACCGGTCCGCAGCAGCGGGGTGGTGTCCTGGCGTGGCCGACCCCGCTGGTCCGGCCGCGACACGCGCCGAGTCGGTGGCTCAACCGGTGACGGCCCGAACGCCCTCGAGCGATGCACGCTCCCGGTCTGCGGCGGCATCGACGCGGTCCGCGAGCTCGGCGAGCAGGTCGCGTGCCTGCGATGGCGTCAGCGGGAAGTCGTGGCGCATCGACTCGCGGATGACCGCGAGCTCCTCCCATGCCGCACGCAGGGCCGGCAGCGCGGCCGAGCCCAGCGTCCGGTACGTGGTCGCGCGCGCCTGCTGGAGCTCGCGGGTCCGCCGGAACGCCGGGACCGAATTGGGGAGGGCAGCCGCGGACACCGCGTTCCACGCATCGACGACCCCCTGGCCGTCGTCCGATGCCCGGTATCGCCGTCCGAGGTCGGCGAGACGCTCGTCGCCCTGGTGCTCCGCGACCTCCACGAGGCCGGCGCCGAACATCGTCCTGAGCAGGCCGCCGCCGGCGCCGTAGGCGCGGACATCCTCGTGGACCGATGCCAACCCGGACCACAGCCATTCACCGGGCGGGAAGACGGTCGCCCAGCTGTCGCGACCGGTGCCCCGCAACCGTGCCGACCAATCGGTCAGGGCGTCGAGCGAGAACTGGCGAGTGCGGGGGTGGTCGAAGGCCACGACCATGGCCCGAAGGCCGGCTTGCTCAGCGGTCCGCACCACCTCGGGCCCGGCGATCGTCCCGGCGTCGGCGTCGAGCCACAGGAGGCGGTTCTTATGCTTCAGGATGCGGGCCCGGGCCCGTGCGAAGATCTCGAACGGCACCTCGATCGGGACCTGGGCGAGGTCGTCGACGATGACCACGCCCCGGGCATCGTCGATGGCGCGGACGACCACGACGTGATAGGCACCGCCCTCCCATTCGGCCGGGTAGCCGCGAGTGCCGAGCACCGCGGCGTCGACCCATGCGACCACCGGTCGCCCGACACCGAGGACCTCGCGAAGGTGGCGTTCCGCGACCCTGGCGGAGGACGCCTCGGTCACGGTCGGGACCAGGCCCAGGCGCCGGAGGCCACCTTCGAGGAAGGCGAGGTCGTCGTCCCAGCGGTGCCGCCCGGCCAGGAAGAACGTGGAGAAGCCCTCGGCCGCATAGCGGAACTGGAACACCCCGATCCCGATGCCGCCGCCGATGACGAGGGCGCGTGGTTCGCTCAGGGGCAGACCCGCGGCCGCCAGGAGGCGGCGGAGCGCCGAGGCGCCACGGTCGTTACCCGGTTGCGCCTCGGATGGATCGCTCGTCGCGGTCGCATCGGCGGCCGCTGTCACTCGGGCGCGCGCCGCAGCATAGCGTTCGCCGGTGCGCGCCATGCGCGCCCGGACTCGCGTCTTGAGGTGCTTTCGGTCGGTCATCTCAAGCCTCATTCCCGGCCGGCCGCCCATGCCCCACGCACGTCGGGCGCCATGGCCGTGCGGAACGGACCAGATGACGCGATCGCTCCGACCCGAGGACAGCATCCCCTTTGCCTCCGCGGGGCCGGTCGCGTGGGGATCGGCGAGGAGGTTTGGCGTGGGTCACGCCACCGAGATGGTACGCCCTACCCGTCCAGCCGGTAGCGGATCTCGTCGATCGGGAGCCCGTCGAAGTCGATGGTGGAGCGCGTCCCGTCAGCCCGGAATCCAGCGGCCTCGTAGAACCGGCGCGCCACCGGATTCGCCTCGAAGACCCAGACGACGATGGGGTCGAATCCCCGCGCGTGGAGGTCCGATACGGTGTGCCCGAAGAGGGCCCGGCCATACCCGACGCCGCGCGACTCCGGTGCCAGGTAGATGGCATAGATCTCCCCGGCCCCGGTGGGCGGTGGGGCCGACTCGGAGCGACCTTCGCCCGACGCGGCGAAGCCCACCACCGCATCGTCCACCTCGATGACCCAGGTCCTGCCCGACGCAGTCGCCGGTCCTGCTCCGAGCTCGCGCACCTCTCGCTCGATCGTCTCGCGCCAACCCGACGTCCGACGTTCCACTGAGAGGCCATCGAGGATGCCATCGGGGACCAGGCCGCGATACGTCGTCCGCCAGCCGCGGACATGGATGTCGGCGACCGTCGGCGCGTCGTCCGGCGTCGCCAGTCGGACGCGCCCCGCGGTCATGTCAGGCGTTCACCCGCACGGATCGCGACATCGAGGCGGTTCTCGGGCGGCGCCAGGGGGCACGCCCAGCGCGGATCGAACGCGCACGAGGGCTGGAACGCGAAGTTGAAGTCAACGATGAACGTGCCGGTCGCCGGGTCGCCGCCGAGGTCCGCACTCTTCGCGGCGTCGACGAGGTATCGCCCGGCGCCATAGGTCTCGGTGCCGTTGGTCGCGTCGCGGAACGGGATGAACAGGCCACCCGCATAGCCCGCCATCCAGAAGACCGAGAGCTGCCGCATGCCTTCGGGGAGTGGCAGCGACACCACGCCGACCCGGCTGAACGACAGGGTGTCCGCGCCGCTGTTCGGCAGCTCGAGGGCGAACGCGCCCGGGGCGGGCGGTGGCGCGGGCTCGAGCATGACCTCGAACCGCAGGCGCGGGTCGTGGTCGAAGTGTCGCGCCGCGAAACCGCCCCGGGTCTCGCGGGGCACCGGGGATTGGGGATGCTCGCGGAAGAGCCGCTCGCGTACAGCACGCCAGTGCGCCAGGGCGGCGCCGGGATCGGTCGCCGCCATCGCCCGGACCTCCGCGTAGAGCGCGGCGATGCGACGTCGCCAGTCGGCGAGCCAGAGGCGATCGGTCGTCGACCCGTCGCCGGACGACCAGTCGAGCGGGTCGGCCACCCGGGTCAGCGTCGCTCGCGCCGCATCGCTCCGAGCAGGACTGCGGCCCCGATGACGATGAGGATGACCGGCCAGAACTGGCTCCAGTGGATGGTCGGCATGTCCAGCTCGAGCGTGCGCTCCAGGAAGAACCAGACACCGATGCCCAGGATGAACAGCCCGACGATGAGCGTCCAGATCCGTCCACTGTCGCCACGATCGCGGCGACGGGACCCCCACGTCGGCGCTGGCGGCGGGGGTGGAACGGCTGCGAACCCGGGCCCGGCCGGCGGCGCGGGCGGGGCGGCGCTGAACGTCGGCTCGGCCGTGGGCGGCGGCGGCGCGGCCGCACCCTCTGGCGCGTCCGTCGACGGGGTCGGGACGCGGGTGGTCGGGGTCGGGTTCGGGTCGTCCATGGCGGTCCCTCGTGCGGTCGGATCGATCGCCGCAAGCGATCCGCGCCATCGTAGTCCCGTCCGCCTAGAATCGACCGGCCGGCCGTGGTCGGCGGACGGCGGCGTGGACGCCGGACTGGCATCGGCAGACACGGACGGAGGCGATGAGCGTGGCGAATACGGCGGAGATCGGCGTCTTCGGGGGCTCGGGGTTCTACTCGCTGCTCGAGGACGTTCGCGAGGTCAAGGTCGACACCCCGTACGGCCCGCCATCGGACTCGTACTTCCTGGCGGACGTGGCCGGCAGGAAGGTCGCGTTCCTGCCGCGCCACGGGCGGCGCCACACGATCCCGCCGCACATGATCAACTACCGGGCCAACGTCTGGGGGATGCGCTCGCTCGGGGTGAAGGCCACGATCTCCCCGTGTGCCGCCGGCTCGCTCCAGCTAGCGGTGAAGCCCGGTGACTTCGTCGTCTGCGACCAGTTCGTCGACCGGACGTCGGGACGTGCCGACACCTTCTACGACGGGCCGATCGTGACCCATCTCTCGTCGGCCGAGATCTACGACCCCGTCCTGCGGCGACTGGCGATCGATACGATCCGTGACCACGGCATCGAGGTGCACGAACACGGCACCGTCGTGGTCATCCAGGGCCCGCGCTTCTCGACCAGGGCCGAGTCGACGTGGTTCAGCGACGCCGGCTGGGAGGTCATCAACATGACCCAGTACCCCGAGGCGTGGCTCTGCCGCGAGCTCGGCATGGCCGTCGTCAACATCAGCCTCATCACCGACTACGACGCGGGCGTCCTCGAGGGCACCGAGGCAGTGAACGCGACCGACGTCCTCGCGGTGTTCAACGCGAACGCCGAGCGGATCCAGAAGGTGGTCCTCGATCTCATCGGGCGGTTCCCGGTCGGCCTGGACGCGCTGGGGGCACGGGCGGCACTCGAGCCGACCCGGGGTGACGGGCACACGATCGCCGGCGAGGACATCCGCCTCTACGAGACCGGCCTGTGACCGACGCCCCGCGGCTGGGCGTCTGCCTGCGCACGATCCGCGCCGAGCCTGGCTGGTGGCTCCAGAGCGCGCGACGACTCGATGCGGCTGGCTATGCCAGCGTCTGGGCCTGGGACCATTTCATGGGTCGCGGCGACCTGACCGTGCCGGTCGTCGAGGGCTGGACGGCGCTCGCCATGGCGGCCGGGGCCACGACCCGGCTGTCGGTCGGCTCGTTCGTGTTGAACGTGATGAACCGCCACCCCGCAGTCGTCGCCCGGATGGCATCGACGCTCCAGATCGCCAGTGGGGGGCGGCTGATCCTTGGCATCGGGATCGGTGGGCACCCCAAGGAGCATGCGGCCTACGGCATCGATTTCCCACCCGCCCCCGAGCGGGTCGCGCGGCTCGAGGAGGCAGTCGCGGTCATCCGCGCACTGTGGAGCGGGGGACCCGTGACGCGGCCGTCCCCGTTCTATCCGCTGATCGAGGCCCACGCCCATCCGGTGCCGGCGCCCGCGCCGCCGATCGTGATCGGTGGCGAGACGCCCTCGGGGGCTCGCCTGGCGGGGCGTGTCGGGGACGGCTGGACGACCTTCGAGACCAACTTCGAGGCGAACCTTCCCCTCTACCTGGAGGCGCTCGAGGCCAGCGGCCGGAGGCGGGCGGACCAGCAGGTCCATGTCGGCTTCCAGGGCGACTGGCTGTCCGACGACACGATCATCGACTCGCCCTGGGTGACCGCGCCGCGCGAGACGTGGGACCGCTGGCGTGAGGCGGGC
Source organism: uncultured Chloroflexia bacterium (assembly GCA_963764515.1). Lineage (GTDB taxonomy): Bacteria > Chloroflexota > Limnocylindria > Limnocylindrales > CSP1-4 > SPCO01. The sequence goes on from CAVXSS010000002.1 coordinate 792,208, forward strand.
GCAGACGGAGCGATCGTGCTCGCCCGGACCACGGCCGACGTCGATGCCCTGGTGGAGGCCACGGGCCGCTGGTAGGGGCATCGGACGTTCCGGGCGGTGGCCCGGCGGCCGCGGCGCGACGGGAGGACGCGGTCCGAGCGTGCCGTGACGCCGTTCGTGGCACCATCGCGGGGTGACGACCCAGACGGATGCGCCCACGACCCCGGTGGACGCGGCCACGACCCCGGCGCCGGGCCAGCCGAAGCCGCAGACCCACGGCTGCGTCCGGTGTGGGGCACCCGTGCCGCTCGATGTCGGCCTGTGCGAACGCTGCAATCCTCTCGGCCTCAAGGACTCCTCGGCATCGCAGGTCCACGGCACGGTCTTCATCGGCGTCCTCGTCGCCGTCGCCGGCCTGGCGCTCCTCGGCCGACTCACGCTTGCCGGCATCGGGCCGTTCCAGAGCTCGGTCGTCTCCTCCGTGCCGGACGGGACCGGTCTCGCGATCACGCTCACGGTGACGAACCAGGGCACGGCCACGGGCCAGACGACGTGCCGCTTGACCGACCCGCAGGACCGCAACGGAGGTGGCTCGGCCTTCCTGCTGAGCCCGCGCATCGATCCGGGCGCCACGGTCACGTTCACGAAGACCGTGACCGAGCTCGGCAGCACCGTGCGCGACCTGGTCGCGGAGTGCAGCGCACCGTGACGACGGCCCACGCGCCCGAGGCGGTGGGCCATGATGCGGACCTGGCCTTCGCGCTCGCCCTCGCCGTGCGTGCCGGGGGTGTCCTCATGGACCACTACGAGCGCCTTGAGCGGATCGACTACAAGAGCGCCCGGGACGTCGTGACCGAGGCCGACCACCTGTCGGAGGCGCTCATCCTCGACGCGATCCGGGCGACCTACCCGGGCGACGCGATCCTGGCCGAGGAGACCGGTGAGCATCGGGCGATCGCGGGCGAGGCGCCCACCTCGGGGCGAGGCCGGGTGTGGATCGTAGACCCCCTCGACGGCACCGTGAACTACGCCAACGGCATCCCGTTCTTCTGCGTGTCGATCGGGCTGGTGGCGGACGGACGACCGGTCGTCGGCGTCGTGCGGGACCCGACTCGCGACGAGTCCTTCGCGGCGGCCGGCGATGGACCGGCGACCCTGAACGGCCGAACGATCCGGGCGTCCGACAAGGACAAGCTCTCCGATTTCGTCATCTCCATGGCGCTCAATGGCCGCACGGCGACCTCACGATCTCGCAATATCCGCAAGGCCATCCGGATCTCGCGATCGATGGGATCGGCCGCGCTCGCGCTCGCGTACGTCGGCAACGGCCGGTTCGATGCCTTCGTCCAACAGGGCGGTCTCTCGACCTGGGACATCGCGGCGGCCGGGCTGATCGCCGAGCGGGGTGGCGCCGGTGTGACCGCCATGGACGGCGGCCCGTGGTTCGACGTCGCCGGGCCATCGCAGTCCATCGGTACGCTCGCGGCCCCGGTCGCCCATCACGGGGCCCTGCTCGCGCTCGCCAGGTGACGCGATCGACGTCACGCGATCGGCCGGCGTGGCCGACCCGCGGATCCAACCGAAGACACGACCAGGCTCAGCCTGCGTCGAGCCACCGATGCGGGCGCCGGCGCAGGCGCTCGAGCCCCCACTCCTCGCAGAACGCCTCCCAATCCGCTCGCGGCGCACCGTCCCACCGGAGCTCTTCCGGATCGCGTTGGCGGATGGGCACCCCGTCGTCCGCCGTCCGGAGCCGGGCCAGATCCCGGTAGAGGAGCGCCTCGTCCCATCGCTCGCGCAGCGTGGCGGCGAGCGCGATCGCACGGGTGCCGCCCAGCCCGGGCACCTCCCAGGCAGACGCCTTCGCGGGGATCTCCTCGAAGTGGCCGTAGCGGCTGAGCACGGCCGCGGCCGACTTCGAGCCCCAGCCCGGTAGTCCCGGGTAGCCATCCGAGGCATCGCCGACGAGGGCGAGGTAGTCGGGGATCGACGAGGGCGGGACTCCCCATTTGGCCCGGACACCGGCGTCGTCGTAGGTCAGGCCCCGACGCCGATCCCACAACACGATCCGCTCGTCGCGGACGAGCTGCGCCATGTCCTTGTCGGGCGTGCAGACGAGGATCCGCTCCACCCGCGGGTCCTGCGCGAACCGAACGGTCGCGGCGGCGATGGCATCGTCGGCCTCGAATTCGACCATCGGCCACAGGACGATGCCGAGCGCCTCGACGGCGGCCTCGGCGATCGGGAACTGGATGAGCAGCTCCGGCGGCATCCCGGCCGACGACTTGTAGCCGGGGTAGAGGTCGTTGCGAAACGACTCGATGACGCGATCCGTGGCACAGCCGACGTGTGTGGCCCCCTCCTCGCGCAGGAGGTACAGGAGTTGGTCGCAGAGCCCCGACACACCCGAGAGGTTGATCCCTTCGCGCCCGAGGACCGGTGGTCGCGGCGCGAAGTGGGCGCGGAACAGCTCATAGGTGGCGTCGACGAGGTGCAGCTGCATGCGTCCTGCCCGCGGCTCAGGCGGCACCGGACTCGACCAGGTCGCGGAGGCGGAACAGGTCGGCCTGGAAGATCGGCCCGAACACGCGCTCGAAGACCACTGAGCCCAGGTGGGGGAACCATGGCGCGACGAGCCGCTCATCCCAGCGGACGATCGTCGTCGTGCCGTCGGCGCCGGGTTCCAGCGTGATGACGCCCGAGCCACTGACGGCCCCCTCGTGACGGAGGGCGAAGCGCGTGGGCGACTCGAACCCGGTGATCGTGACCGGGTCGGTGACGGTGATCCCGAAGACGCGGACGGTCGAGACCCCGTGGGTGCCCACGCCGACCGGGGGCGGGGTGGTCAGCCGGACCGACTTCATGTCGTGCATCCAGCGCGGCTGACCTTCGATGTCGGCGAGCACGGCCCAGACCCGCTCGATCGGCGAGTCGATGACGACCATCGATCCGATGGCAGGCGGTGGGGCGCCACCCGCCCGGGCGCGCAGGACCCGATCGGCGATCCAGGCCGCGCCGAGCCCGAGCAACGCGGCACGCAGCAGCCCGCGGATCACGCGGCCGCCCGCTCCGTCATCGCATCGCCGTCCGCCACGCGGAGACCCCCGCATCGCGCATCTCGTCGAGCGCCCGGTCGCCATCGCCGGGCTCGACGTCGACCGCCGCGATGGCATCGGTCAACACCAGTGTCTCGAAACCGAGGCGGACGGCGTCGAGGGCCGTCGCCCGGACGCAGTAGTCGGTCGCGAGGCCGACGACCACGACCCGCTCGATGCCTCGTTCGCGCAGGATCGCTTCGAGCGCGGTGGGCACGGTCTCCCCGCTGACGGGGTCACGCATCGTGAAGCCCGAGTAGCCGTCCTCGCCGTTGACGCCCTTGCGGATCCGGGGCGCGTCGCCGGGCACCATCAGGCCCGGGTGCAGGAGGGCACCCCATGTGCCCGCGACGCAGTGGACCGGCCAGATGCCACCGTCCTTGGCGAAGTGGGGGGTCGACTCGGGGTGCCAGTCCTGCGTGAACGCGACGGTCGCGCCGATGTTCACGGCCGTCTCGATCTCGCGGTTGATGCTCGGGATGATCGCGTCGCCACCGGCCACGCTCAGGCCACCGGCGGGGTCCGCGAAGTCGTTCTGCACGTCGACGACGAGGAGGGCCGTTCCGGCCTGGTATCGATGCATGATCGGAGGGTAGCGCAGCCTGGAGCCGCGGGACCTACCCGATGAGCGACGGGTCCTCGGTGCGCTCGGATTCGACGTCGGCATTGGAGTCCGGCGGCTGGGCCGGCTCGACGTCGAGCAGGTAGCCGATGCCCTGGAACGTCTTGATGCGACCGGGTTCCCCGGGCTCGGCGCCGAGCTTGCGGCGCACGCGCGAGACCCAGACCCGCAGGTACTGCAGGTCGTCGCGGTACTCGGGACCCCAGACCTTGGTCAGCAGCTCGGTATGGAGGACGACCTTGCCGGCGTTGGCAGCCAGATGCTGCAGGAGCAGCCACTCGGTCCGTGACAGCTGGACGAGCTCGCCGTCCCGGCTGACCAGCCGGCGCTCGAGGTCGATCTCGACATCGTCGAACTTGAGGACCCCTGCGCCCGGTTGGGCACCCGACGATCGACGCAGGACGGCGCGGACGCGAGCGGCCAGTTCGTCCGGGTGGAAGGGCTTGGCGATGTAGTCGTCGGCGCCAAGGTCGAGACCCTTCGCCTTGTCGGCCGTCGAGCCCTTCGCGGTGAGCAGGATGACCGCGACCGGCCGGCGTTCGCGGAGCTGGCGCATGACCTCGATACCGTCGAGGTCGGGCATGACGATGTCCAGCAGGATGATGTCCGGCCGAACCTCCTCGGCTTTCTGGAGCGCTTCCTCGCCGCTGCGGGCGGTGACGACGCGAAACCCCTCCTCGCCGAGGGCGATGGACACGAGTTTCGTGATGCGCGGCTCGTCGTCTGCGACGAGCACGAGCGGCTGGGTGCTCACACGCCACCTCCTGGGTGGATGACATGGTGACGGATTGTCGGTGATCGGGTCGCCAGCATCGTCGGGCGGCCGTGGCGTCCGTGGTCCGGGCGGCCCTTCGCGACGTTGCAGCCTCGTTACAGGGGCCTCCGCCGTCACCGCTCCGTCACCCTCACCCGACGCCGAGATGGGCTACCCTGCGCTCCTCATGTACTTCGACCAGTTCAAGCACCAGCTGCCCGATATCGACACCGACGAGACCGACGATTGGCTGGCATCGCTCGACCAGGTGGTCGAGCAGGAGGGCGAGACCCGGGCCCGGTTCCTCGTCTACAAGCTCCTCAAGCGAGCACGTCAGCTACAGATCGGCCTGCCGCCGCTGACCCAGACCCGGTACATCAACACCATCAGCCCCGAGCAGGAGCCCGATTTCCCCGGCGACGAGGCGATGGAGCTGCGGATCCGCCGGATCGTCCGCTGGAATGCCGTCGCGATGGTCCTGCGCGGGAACACCCGCTTCCCCGGGCTCGGCGGCCACCTGTCGACCTATGCCTCCTCGGCGAGCCTGTACGAGACCGGCTTCAACCACTTCTTCAGGGGCAAGGACGGCGACGGACCGGGCGACCAGATCTTCTACCAGGGGCACGCCGCACCAGGCATCTACGCCCGGGCCTTCCTCGAAGGCCGCCTGACGGAGGACCAGCTCGACCACTTCCGGCGCGAGACCGAGCCCGGTCGTGGGCTCTCGTCGTACCCGCACCCGCGCCTGATGCCCCATTTCTGGGAGTACCCCACCGTGTCGATGGGCCTTGGTCCCATCTCGGCCATCTACCAGGCACGCTTCAACCGCTACCTGCACAACCGGGGCCTGGTCGACACGTCGAACGCGCGCGTGTGGGCCTTCCTCGGCGACGGCGAGACCGACGAGCCCGAGTCGCTTGGCGCGCTCTCGATCGCGGCCCGCGAGGGGCTCGACAACCTCACCTTCGTCGTCAACTGCAACCTCCAGCGCCTGGACGGGCCGGTCCGCGGGAACGGCAAGATCATCCAGGAGCTCGAAGCCGTGTTCCGTGGCGCGGGCTGGAACGTCATCAAGGTCATCTGGGCACGCGAGTGGGACGACCTGCTGGCTCGTGACGTCGACGGGCTGCTCGTCCAGAAGATGAACGAGACCGTCGACGGCGAGTTCCAGAAGTACTCGGTCGCGGGCGGCGCCTACATCCGAGAGCACTTCTTCGGCCCCGATCAACGCCTGCGCAAGCTCGTCGACCATCTCTCGGACGACGACCTCGCGAAGCTCCGCCGCGGCGGCCATGACTACCGCAAGGTCTATGCGGCCTACAAGGCCGCGACCGAGTTCAAGGGTGCGCCGACCGTCATCCTGGCAAAGACCGTCAAGGGCTGGACGCTGGGTCCCGGGGTCGAAGCGCGCAACATCACCCACCAGGCCAAGAAGCTCTCCGAAGCCGAGCTCAGGGTCTTCCGCGACCGGATCCACCTGCCGATCCCGGACGCGAAGATCAAGGACGCGCCCTACTACCACCCGGGACCCAAGTCCGAGGAAGTCGAGTACCTGATGGAGCGCCGTCGGGCGCTCGGCGGGCCGCTGCCCAGGCGTGTCGTTCGGGCCAAGCCACTGCCGCCGCCGGCGCCCGAGGTGGACGCCGAGTTCGCCGCCGGCAGCGAGACCCCGGTATCCACGACCATGGTCTTCACCCGGATCCTGCGCAACCTCATCCGGGACAAGGAGCTCGGCGCCAGGATCGTGCCGATCATCCCGGACGAGGCCCGCACGTTCGGCATGGACCCGCTGTTCAAGGAGGTCGGCATCTACTCCGCGCTCGGACAGCGCTATGAGCCGGTGGACTCCGAGCTGGTCCTTTCGTATCGCGAGGCGATCAATGGCCAGGTGCTCGAGGAGGGCATCACGGAAGCCGGCTCCATGGCCTCGTTCCAGGCTGCCGGCACGGCCTACGCCAGCCACGGCCTCGCGACGATCCCCTTCTACATCTTCTACTCGATGTTCGGGTTCCAGCGCACCGGCGACCAGATGTGGGCGTTCGGGGACGCTCGGGGACGGGGCTTCCTCATGGGGGCCACGGCCGGGCGGACGACGTTGACCGGCGAGGGCCTCCAGCACGACGACGGCCACACCCATATCCAGGCGTCGACGATCCCGAACCTGCGCGCCTACGACCCCGCGTTCGCCTACGAGCTCGCGACGATCGTGCGCGAGGGCATCGAGCGCATGTACACCAAGGGCGAGGACGTCTTCTACTACATCACCCTCTACAACGAGAATTACCCACAGCCGGCCATCCCCGAGGGCGAAGGCGTGCGGGACGGGATCCTGCGCGGCATCTACCGGCTCAGCACGGCGCCGGACGTCGGCCGCGGAGGGCACCAGGCGCGGCTCGTCGGATCGGGATCGATCCTCAACCAGGTCATCGCCGCGCGGGACCTCCTGGCCGAGCGGTTCGGGGTGGCCGCCGAGGTCTACAGCGCGCCGTCGTTCCCGCTGCTCCGCCGCGACGCCCTCGAAGCCGAACGCTGGAACCGATTCCACCCGGAGGCCAAGACGGCTCGAGTCCCGTACGTGAGCCAGGTCCTGGGCGCCGATGGCGGCCCGATCGTGGCCGCGACCGACTGGTTGAAGGCGCTCCCGGACATGGTCAGCCGCTGGCTGCCCGACTACTACGTGTCGCTTGGCACGGACGGCTTCGGGCGCAGCGACACGCGTGAGGCGCTCCGCTCATTGTTCGAGATCGATCCGACGCACATCGCGGCGGCGACCCTCGCCGAGCTCGCGCGCTGCGGCGCGCTCAGCGGCTCGAAGGCCGCCAAGGCCATCCGCGAGCTCGGCATCGACCCGGACAAGACGAACCCGCTCGCGCTGTAGGCCACAGCGTCGCGTCAGGCGGTCACCTGGCTGGCGGCCGGCACCGCGGCCTCGTCGTCGGGGATGACCCGCAGGGTGAATCCGAACTCAGAGCCACCCTCCGGGCGGCGTTTCGCCCAGATCGTCCCGCCCATGGCCTCGACGAGACTCGCGCACACGAACAGCCCGATCCCGGAGCCGGCGACCGCGCGCGCCACGGTGGGGTCGCGATAGAAGAGCTCGAAGGCGCGACCGACCGAGGCCTCGTCGATGCCCGGCCCGGAATTGATGACCCGGACGGCCACGGTGTCGCCGTCCTGCTCCGCACGCACCAGCACGTGCGTCCCGGGCGGTGTGTACTTCGCCGCGTTGCTCAGCATGTTGCGGACGATCTGCTCGACGTACGTCTCCTCGCCGGCCACGATCGGCAGTTCCGGCGGCAGGTCGGCGTCGATCCTGAGGCTCGGGAGACGGGCCGCTTCGCGCTCGATCACCCGCGTCAGCAGGCGACGGGCCTCGAGGGGCTCGGCCTCGACCGCGATCCCGCCGCGTTCGGCGCGGGTCAGCACCAGCAGGTCCTCGACGAGCCGGTGGAGTCGCTCCAATTCGGCCGCGATGTCGCTGATCAGCTCCGCCTGGTCCTCGACCGTTGTCAGACGGCCGGGCCGTCGCAGGATCTGGGTCAATCCGAAGATCGTCGTGATCGGCGTGCGCAGCTCGTGCGAGATGACGTCGACGAAGGCTTCGCGGAACGTGCCGGCGCGACGCTCCTCCTCGAGGAGCCGATCGCGCTCCTCCTCGAGGCGTCGCCGCTCGGTGATGTCCTGACCCGTCCCGACCATCCGGATGGGCCCGCCCTTCGCGTCACGGAAGACGCGCCCGACCCCGTGCGTCCAGTGGACCGAGCCATCGGTCCACAGGACGCGGAACTCGTGGCTGAACGACGTGCCGTGGTCCAGGGCCTCGTCGATGGAGGCCTGGAAGGACGCCCGGTCCTCGGGATGGATCGTCTGCATGTAGCGCTCGAAGCTCGGGGCGCCATCGGCGGGATCGAGGCCGTGCTGGCCGAAGATCGCCTCCGACCAGACCAGTTCGCCCGTCCGGATATCCCACTCCCAGAACCCGGTGCCGGATGCGGCCAGGACGAGTTCCAGGCGCTCGTCGCGGCGTTCGATGTCGTCCGCCATGGAGGCGACAGCAGCAAGGGAGGCGACCAGCCGGTCGCGCGACGTGCCGATCGAGGCGATGACCAGCGAGACGCCCGCCCCCGCGAGGGCGTACAGCGCCATCCGCGCGAGATCGATGGCGGTGATCGAGAACGAACCGCCACCGGGACCGATGTACACGATCAGGTCGCCGAGGGCCGTGACCGTGGTCGCCGTCAGCCCGCCGGCCAGCCCACAGACCCAGGCCGCGAGAGCGACAGCGGCCGCCAGCGGGATGAACCCGGAGTCGCCGCCCAGCAGGGCGTTGAGCACGCCCTTGAACAGGAGCGCGGTGATCCCGATGGCCGCTCCGACGGCCACCCGGCCGGGGCCGCCGGCAGGCAGCCACCCGAATCTCGGGACATCGAGGCGCGCTCGTCCGAGCGAGGCTCGGACGCCCCTCGTCGTGCGCCCCTGGCCGTTGACCGGTTCCCTCACGCGCGGCTCCATAGGGTGATCTCAGCTCGATGCTGACATGCAGGTGCAAGGCGATGTCGTCGCGATTGACGCCGTTCTGGCCGTTTGTAGCGTACCGTCTGGGGGGAGGCCTGCCCCGACGCGTCGGTCGGATGCGGCCGAGGGCCCGCGGGGGATCGCGGCCACCGCCCGGAAGGTATACACACGCACGATGACTCGTCCGCTGCGCATCGCCCACGTCGCACCGCCGTTCGAACGGGTGCCGCCCCTCGCGTATGGCGGCACGGAACGCGTGGTCCATGAGCTCGTCACCGAGCTGGATCGACGCGGCCATGCGCTCACGACCTTTGCGAGCGGGGACTCGGAGGTGCCCGGACGCCTGTTCGTGACCGTCGAGCGAGCCCTGCGTCCGGATGGCTACACCGGCGACCCGATGCCCTACATGCTGGCCACGATGCGCTCGGTGCTGGACCATGCGCTCGAGTTCGACCTCATCCATAGCCACCTGGAATGGGCGAGCCTGCTGCTGGCCCGGGTGTCACCAGTCCCGGTAGTCTCCACCTTCCACGGCCGGTTGGACTTCCCATGGGCGACCGCAGCGTTCCGGGACCCGCCCCCCGGTCTGGTCGCGATCAGCGCCAACCAGGCCTCGACGCATCCGGACGTGCCGTGGACGATCGTCCACAACGGCCTGACCCTGACCGATGTCCCTTTCGAACGGCGGCGTGGCGACGCGATGTGCTTCGTCGGTCGGGTCGCGGCGGAGAAGGGGATCGTCGAGGCCCTCGAGGTCGCGAAGCTGGTCGGACGACCGCTCCGGATCGCCGCCAAGGTGGCGCCAAGCGGACCGGAGCGGGATTACTACGAAGCCGTGTTCGAGCCGGCCCTGAAGGCCGCCGGCGACGACGCCGAGTTCCTGGGCGAGCTGACCGAGCACGATCGCAACGAGCTGTTCGCCGAGAGCTTCGTGTCGTTGATGCCAGGTGCCTGGCCCGAGCCGTTCGGGCTGGTCGCCATCGAGTCGCTGGCCTGCGGGACACCGGTCATCGCCCGACGGATCGGCGCGCTGCCCGAGATCATCCGAGAGGGGGTCGATGGATTCTTCGGTGACGACGTGACCCAGATGGCCTTCAAGGTGGAAGGTGCCGCCGATCTCGACCGCGCGGCCATCCGCGAGTCGGTCCTCGATCGCTTCTCGGCCGAGCGGATGACCGATGGCTACGAGGCGCTCTACCGGCGGATGCTTGGCGGCGAAGGCGCCGTGACCGACGGGGACGACGATGACGACGATGGCCCCGAGATCGATGAGCCGACGCCGCTCGGCCCGCGGCGCGCGTCCCGCAAGCTGGCGCGCGGAGCCGCCCTGCTGTCCGAGGGCTGAACCCCGATCGGATCGCCATCCCAGGATGCCCGATCCCGCCCCGCTGCAAGACCGCCCAGAGCTGCAAGGGCGCCCAGACCGAGCCGGATCCCCGCGACGCCCGTGTGGCCGCGCATGGATGCCGAGCGGCCGAACGGGCAACTGCAGGCCAGCGGTCGTGGCCTCCAGCTCAGGCGTGCGTGTTGGGTTGGGACCAGGGCCGGGTCACGTTGCGCCCCCGTCGACCGTGCCGGTCGCGAGCCGTTCTTCAGGACGGTCGTACGCCCCGCCGGCCGCCGCTCGAGTCCTGCATGCGCTCGGCAAGCGTCGCCGCGATGAGCCCCGTCGGGACGAGTGACGCGATCACGAGCAGCCGGTTGGCGCCGCCGACCAGCAGGCCCACGGCGAAGCCGACTGACATCGCGCCGACCAGCTTGAGCGTGTCGTCTGAGCCCGTCTGGACCAGTCGCCTGGCATCGCCAAGGACCTTGCCGGTCCCGGCGGCCGCCTCGGGGAGGCGCGCGCTCACGTCGCTGGCGACGGTGGCGACGTTGTCAGCCACCTCACGCGTCGTTCGGGTGATGGCGTTGACCTTGGTTTCCGCCGCGTCGGCGTCCTTCGTGGTCTTGGTGGGAGTGGCAGTCGTCATGAGCGTGCTCCTTGTGTTTCGAATCTCTCGATCAGGCGAGATAGCAACGGACGGCCCGAGGAGGGGGCTCGGGCCGTCCGTGCCAGAAGGATGGACGCCCCGACACGAGCGCCACCCCCGATGGGTATCCACGATCCGATCCCGTGCGGCGCGATCGCGACGCGCGTTGCCGGTGTCCCAACGATAGGGCCCATGGCGCTCCCTCCGGACATCAGCCGAGCCGGGGGCATTGCATCGGCATCACAACGGCGATGCGCGTGTACCGGATCCCCCGTGCCGGATCCGGGCGTCGGTGGGGATGTCGACCCCCGGAACCCCCAGTGGCACGGGGGCCGACCTCTTCACGATGGGGGCCAGCGGGTCAAAGGCGTGCGGGTCGGTCCCGGAAAGGGTCTTGCAGGGGCGTGTCGCCTTTCGGGCCGTGTTACCGGGAATCGCGAACGCCCGTCCCGGTCGGGGCGGGCGTTCGGAGGCTCGCAGAGCGGCGCCCGGATGCGATCCCGGGCGCCGCGACGATCAGATGGACCCGCGGCCCGTGCGCGTGCGGCCGGTGACGGCACCGACGACGAGGACCACGATGATCGCGCCGATGACCGAGACGACGATCGAGCTGAGGTCGAACGGGCCGTCGATCGGCCTCGAGTTGAACAGGGCGCTGGCGAGGAACCCGCCGACGAGGGCGCCGACGATGCCGAGCACGATATGCCCGATGATGCCGAGGCCCTCGTCGCCCTTGACGATGAAACCAGCCAGGTAGCCGGCGATCGCGCCAAGCACGATCCACGCGATGATGCTCACTTCATACCTCCATCCCCAAACGGGCCTCTCACCCGCCCGCTGGGGCGTCCATGACCCGGGGAGCCGGGGCTGGGGTTCACTTTCGCGGAGTCAGTGGTGACGACGGACTACGGGAGGGCGTCACGGCGTAACAAGTGCCTCGCACCATGCCGACGCGCACAAGCACCACGCCGGCCGAACGGAATCTCGGACGCGAGCACCCTGTGCGATGAGTGCGATGCGGATGGAATGACCCGCCGCCTCGGTCGCGCACGGAGCACACGCGCACGCCATCAAGCTGCAGCTCCTGCCGGATGACGATGTCCGGCCAACCCGCAGGAGAGGACCCGATGTCCAAGGACGGGCAGGATCTGGTCGCAGGCGAACACGTCGTCAGCTGGCGCGCCGATCACGCCAGGGACCGCTTCGAGCTGGCCACGGCCGTGATCTGCATCCCGGCCACGCTGCTCCGGGCCCTGGCCCGGTGACGCTCCGCGCCCGGCTCTTCGATGCCGAAGGCCACGACCAGGAGGTCGAGCCATCGCCCGACGCGGTCCCCGCGCGTGGCGGGGATCGACTCCTCTGGGTCGACCTCGACGCCCGAGCGACGGACGAATTGGCGCGCATCGGCGAGATGTTCGGGTTGACCGAGTCGCTGCTTGCCCGGCTGGCCGTGGACCAGGAGCGAGCGAGCCTGGTCCAGTACCCGGAGCACATCCACCTGGCCATGCGGACCATGGAGACCCCTGACGGACAGGACGGCGGTGACCAGGTCGTCCGGCCCGTGCAGGGGGCTCTCGATCTGGTGGCGGGCGCCGAATGGGTCGTCACCGTCCACGACGGGCCCCTGGCGGCGACCGAGCGCCTCATGGACGGGCTGAAGGGCGAGACGCGATTGGGCGCCCTCGAAGCCTCGGACTTCCTCGCGGCCATCGTCGATGCGGTCATCATCGGCTACCACCGCACCGTCGAGGCGTTCGAGCGCGAGATCGACCGGCTCGACGAGGTCGCCCTGCGCGGACGGCGTGAGGATGACGTGCTCGGACGGCTGGTGGACCTCCGACGGCGGATCGGGGCGGTCCGGCGGGCCCTGGCACCACAGCGTGAGGCTTTCGCGCCGCTCGGCCGACCCGACATGGCGCTTCACGAAGAGCTCGGCCGCCCGTGGCCGGAATTGCTCGGTCGTCTCGAGCGCGCGCTCAATTCGGTCGAGCACCTGCGTGAGTCGTTGCTCGGGACCTATGACATCTACATGGGTCGACTGGGCCAGCGGACGAACGACGTCATGAAGGTGCTGACGATCCTGTCGGCCGTCCTCCTACCGTCGGTCGTGTTGGCCGGCGTGATGGGGATGAACTTCAAGGCAGGGTTCTTCGACGAACCCTCCAATTTCTTCGTCGTCATCGCGATCATGGCGCTGATGTCCGGCGTCATCCTCGGCCTCGCGCGATGGCGTCGGTGGTTATGACCCGGCCGCCGACCGCATCGGATCAGTCGCGCAGCACCCCGAGCGCGAACCCGAACTCGGCGCCGCCCTCCGGTCGTGGACTGGCCCAGATCCTGCCGCCCATCGCGGCCATCAGCCGAGCGCACACGAACAGCCCGATGCCCGCGCCGCTCGCCGACGCGACCGTCCCCGGGGAGCGGTAGAACCGCTCGAAGAGGCGGTCGGTCTCCTCGACTGGAAAGCCGGGTCCGTCATCGAGGATCCTGACCGTGACCTCGTCCAGGCTGGCGGTGGCCACGACCTCGACCGAGGCGCCCGAGCCGCCGTATTTCGCCCCGTTCGACAGCAAGTTCCGGAACACCTGCTCGACGTACGTGTGGTCGGCGAGGACCGTCGGCAGGTTCGGTTGGATGTCGACGTCGAACGTCACGCCCGGCCAGCGACCCCTCTCGGAGGCGATCACCCGCGGGAGCACGCGCTGGAGGAGGACCGGTTCGGCGCCGATGTCCCCGGCGTTGTCGCCGAACCGGTTCAACGCGACGACGTCCTCGACCATCCGCTGCAGGCGCTCGGTCTCCTCGGTGATGTCCGCGAACACGCTTCTTCGGGTCTCATCGTTCATCGTCGAGCCTTCGCGGGCGAGCAGTTTCGCCCCGCCGTAGATGGTCGTGACGGGCGTCCTGAGCGCGTGAGAGAGGACCCCGACGAACGTCTCGCGGATCGCCTCCCGCCGGCGGGCGTCGGTCACGTCGCGCAGCACGACGATCGTCTCGTTCCCGCCGGTCTGGACCCCCGAGCCGACGACGGGGTAGGTCGAGAGCTCGATCCAGCGATCAGGATCGGATTTCGTCGACAGCTCGACCGGCCCGCCACCGGTCGCGAGCCTTGGCGCCCTGTCCGCGGAATCGTTGAACTGCTCGAGGATCTCGCCGTAGGTGAGCTGGTTGACGTCCGGGAACAGCTCCTGGCTGGCGGGATTGGCGAGCGTGACCCGCCCGTCGGCGGCGCACACGACGACGCCGGCACCCATGGCTCGGATCACGGCATCCAATTCGGCGGCCCGCGCCTGTTCCGCCTCGGTCAGGCGCTGGAGGCGCGCCTGTGATTCGATCCGATCGCTGATGTCCCGGGCGACGGCTACCACTCCCGTGTTCCCGCTTTCGAGCTCCGCGACCTGGAGCAGGATCTGCATCGGGACGGTGCTGCCGTCGGGGCGACGGTACGCCGTGACGACGGTCCGTGTATCGACGGTGCCAAGGACCAGCGGTCCGACGAGGGCCACGAGCCGTCCACGGCCCATGCCGACCATCCAGTCCGTGACCGGTCGTCCGACCATCCCGGCCATCGTCGAACCGAAGAGGGTCAGGGCGCCGCGGTTCGCATCGACGATAGCGAGGTCAGTCGGATCGAAGACCACGATGGCTTCATGGACCGCGTCGACGATCCGCCGGAAGCGATCGACCCGTTTGACCGGCCGCGCGTCGGGCAGCCCGATCCGACTGGGCTGGGATTCGACGCTGGATCGAGGTTCCACATCGCCTCGGGATCGGATCGACTTGGTCGGCAGGTCGCACCATGGAAGCGGGTGAGTGCCCGCACGCTCAGACTCTGGCACGGCGTTCGTTGCTCTCGTACGCGGAAGACGGCGGGTCCCCTTGCAGACGTCTCACAACCGCCACGAGGGGCGAGACGGCCAGGCTGCTGCCTCCGGCCGGCTGGCGGCCTCGGGACGCCGGGCGAACGAACGGCCCGCGTCAGCCGCCGGAGACCGCCTTGAGCAGCTCGCCCGAGCCGAGGTCGGCCAGGTAGACGGCGCCCGCCGGCGACTGGCCGATCGCGCTGATGTTGCGCCCGCTCGCGAGGGCCACCGTCGGCTCGCGCCGCCCGTCGCCGGTCGGGTCCATCGTCCAGATCATCCCGGAGCATTCGTCGGCGAAGAGATACCGGCCATCGAGTGCGGCCTGGGTGGGATCGCGCACCACGACGCCACCGACGACCGCACAGCCGAGGTCGTGGCCATACGCCGTGTCCGGCAGGGTCAGGCCGCCCTCGTCGCAGCCGCTCGAGGGCTGGTAACAGGCGAATCCCTCCATCCGGTTCCAGCCGAAGTCGAGACCGCTCTGTCCCTTCCGAGCGACGTCGATCTCCTCCCAGGCGTTCTGGCCGACGTCACCGATCCACAGGTCGCCGGTGGCCGGGTCGAAGCGGATCCGCCACGGGTTCCGCACCCCCAGGTGCCAGATCTCGGGCATCGCGCCGACCCGGTCGACGAAGGGGTTGTCCGGCGGGACCCCGTAGGGCGGATCCTGGGTCGCAGGCACGTCGACGTCGATCCGCAGGATCTTGGCCAGGAGCGTGTCGAGGCGTTGGCCGTTGCCCTGGGGGTCGCCGCCCGAGCCGCCGTCGCCCATCCCGATGTAGAGCATCCCGTCTGGCCCGAAGACGACCGACCCACCGTTGTGGTTCGAGAACGGCTGCGTGATGTGCATGAGGATGAGCTCGCTCTCGGGATCGGCGACGTCGGCATCGAGCGACTGCCTGAACGACGAGATGACGGTGTCCCCGTTGCGGTCGGTGTAGTCGACGAAGAAGCGCGGATCGTTCGGGAAGTCCGGATGCAGGGCCAGTCCGAGGACCCCGCGCTCGCCACCCGAGGCGATCCGGTCGGCGATGTCGAGGAATGGTTCGTCAACCAGGGCCCCGTCACGCACGACCCGGATCTGGCCGCCCTGCTGGACCACGAAGATCCGGTCGGTCCCGCCGTTGTCCGCCACGACATCGACCGGACTCTGGAGGCCCGACGCCACGACATCCAGTCGCAACGTGACAGGAGAAGTCGAGGGACCGCCGGTCGAAGCCGCGGGCGTCGCGGTAGCCGACGTCGTTGGCGAGGGGACGTTGCTCCTGCTCACGCTTGCCGACGGACCCGACGGCGAGGGGGTGGGTTGCGCGCATGACGCGACGGCCAGGACCGACCCCGCCAGCAGCAGGCCGAGGAGACGGCGCGGACGGCTCGGGTCGCACGTCCACATGCCCGGATGCTACCAAGCATCGGCCGACCGGGTCGCTGCGGGACCTCGTCGGCCGTTCGGCGGCTGCTACCCTGCGTGCCGGGAGGACCCTTGCTCGATCGAAGCATCTCCGGCGCCGGTGCCCTGACCGACATCGCCGATCGGGCGATGCGCGCGCTCGGCGGGCGCCGCGGCCGGAATCCCCTCTCAACGCATCCGGGCTCGCTCATCGTGCTGGTCCTGCTCGGCCTGCTCGCGGCACTGCTCGTCCTGGCCGGGCTCGAGGTGGCCGACGATCCCACGCCACGAACGCTGGCAGCGGCCGCGATCACGACCGAACCGGGCCTCGGGGATCGCGTCTACGCCACCGTCGTGGGGAGCGTGTCGCCCGCTTACGTCGAAACGTTCTTCGACGTCAACGGCAATGAGATCAAGGATCCCGAGGAGCTGAGCGCCGAGTGGTTCTACTTCCTCGTCGACCCGATCTCGCATGCCGGGGTCACCGTGCGGTCGCCGCAAGCGCCGGAGAGGATCGGGGGCGACGCAACGGACCTCACCCCGGCCACGTTCACAGGCATGCTGCGTCGGGACGAGCGCGCCGTGAGCGAGGCGAAGCAGGCCGCGGGCCTCGGCTTCGAGGACCTCGGGCTGGACGTCAGCGATCGGTACGTGCTCGAGGACGGCGGTCGCCCGGCCAACCCGTACCTCGCATTCGGGCTGGCGGCGATGGTGGGCCTGGTTGCAGGCGCCATCCTCGTCGGCCTGTCGGGCGGCTACCTGATCTATCGACGGTCCGACCGTCCGCTCCCGGAGCCGGCCACGACCCTGGCCGTGGGCGAGCGAATCCCGCTGAGGGTGACGGGCCTGCTGCGCACGACCACCGGGCTGGTGCACGTTCGGGAGGCCCCGGCGGACGTGGTCCGTTTCCCGACGGCGGCGTCGCTCGTGCCCCTCCCGGATGCCGGCGTCGCTTGCCCCTCCTCGACGCCGATCGTCGAACGCCGCGGACGCCCGGAAGGGGTCGCCCTGGGGCGGGGCCAGCTCGTGCGCCTGACCTCGGGTGTCACGCTGCCGTTCCGAGGTCCCCGCCCCGCCCTTCGCCTCGTGGCAGGCACCGGTCCGCTGCTGCTGTCGTTCGATGACGAGCATGACCGGGACCGTGTCGCCGCGGAGCTGCTGGACGAGACCGGCCTCGGGTCCGGCGCCGGGGAGAACGAGCCGAAGGAGGGCTGAATCGATGGACGCATGGGAGCTCCGGGGGGTGGAGTCGGCACGGACGGCGGCAGGCCGCCTCTACGAGGAGTTCCTGCGGGTCCCGGACCTGTCCGCAGGCCTGTACGTCCTCGACGTTGGCGCCGCGGACCCGCAGTCGCCCCACACCGAGGACGAGCTCTACTACGTCGTCCGTGGCCGCGGTCGCATCACGGTGGGCGACGAGGTCCGCGAGGTGGTTCCTGGATCACTCGTCTTCGTCGCGGCCCGGGTCCCACACCGCTTCCATGACGTCGTCGCGCGGCTGGAGATCCTCGTCGTCTTCGGACCGGCCGAGCGAACCCGCGGCTGACCGGCGTCAGGCCCGATCGCCACCGGCCGCAGCGACGGCATCGGTGAGCTCCAGCGCCAGTTCGGGACCGCGGCCCGCGTCGTCGTGCCGGAAGAAGACGTAGGCGTCCATCCCCGACGCGAGGAACGGCTCGAGACGGGCCGCCCAGGCCGCGATGTCGTCGGGCGTGTAGTCGTGACGGCGGAGGCGCAGGTACAGGAACGGCGCCGTCCGCCGCAGGGTCGGCGGCTCCGGATCGTCGGGCAGGTCCGTCGCGACCAGCGCCGCCCCGGCGGCGGTCAGCGCGTCGAACGTCTCGTCGACCAGCCAGGCCGGGTCCTGGCACTCGACCGCCAGGGCCAGGTCGCGCGGCCACTGGGCGAGGAAGGCCGCGAGTCGGCGGTCGTCGCGTGCGACGCCGGCGGGCACCCGGAACAGAACGCATCCGAGCCGCTCCCCGAACGCCCGGTACGGCCCGGTCAGCCACGGCACGCTGGTCGCCGGATCACCGAGCGAACGGGCGGAGCCGCCCCGTTGCGCCTTGACGGCGAACCGGAACTCAGGTGGCGTCGCTGCCAGCCAGGAGGCGACCTTCGACGCCGACGGCTGCTGGTAGAACGTGTTGTTGAGCTCCACCGCGTTCAGGCGCCCGGCGTAGTGCGCGAGCAGCCGATCCGCAGCCAGTCCGACGGGATAGAAGCGTGGCGACCAGCCGGGATAGGCGAAACCGCTCGTGCCGGCGAGCAGGCGACCGGCGACCCGAGCAGTCAGGCGCCGCGCTCCCCCGGAGCGCCTTCGTCGGGCAGGCACGCATCCGGTTCGCCCGGCGCGGACCCGGCGCGATCAGCCACAGCCTGCATCGCTCGGCCCACTTCGGCGAGCTGCCGCTCGTCGAGGATGCCGAGGAAGTGGGCAGAGATCCCGCGCAGGTGCGTGGTCGAGGCGGCGCGAAGGCGGTCAAGGCCTGCGGCCGTCAGCACGGCCTCCGCACCGCGGGCATCGGACGCACACGCGTCCCGTTCCACGAGGCCATCGGCCACGAGGCGGTCGATGAGCCGGGTCACGCCGCTCTTGCTGAGCAGCACCTGATCCGCGAGCCGACGCATGCGGATCCGCCGGTCCGGAGCGTTCGCGATGGTCAGCAGCGCGTCGTATTCGGCGAACGACAGATCGTGCTCGGCCCGCAGCTCATCGTCGAGGCGACCCGCGACGCGGGCGTGCGCAAGCAGGAACGCGCGCCACGGACCCAGGCGTGGGTCGTGGGCCGTGAGCGGTCGGTCGGGTGCGCGGGTGACGGCCATGGCGGTCCTGATGCTACAGCACCCGTTGCGAGTGGCTAGGTCGTTGACAATGCAACGATAAGGCGATATCGTTGCGCAGTCAACCAAGAACCGGCGCCACGCGATCGAAGTGAAACGGGGCGCACCACGGAGAGTTCACCCCACATGGCCACATTCGACCTCGACCTCGCGCACAGCCAGGTCTCCTTTTCCGCCAAGCACATGATGGTCACGACGGTCCGCGGCACGTTCCAGGAACTCGCGGGGATCGTCGATCTCGACGAATCGAACCCGTCGACCTCGAGCGCCGAGATCCGGGTCAAGACCGCCAGCATCGACACGGCCTTCGCGGCGCGCGACAACCACCTCCGCTCGGCGGACTTCTTCGACGCCGCGCAGTACCCCGAGATCGTCGTCCGCTCGACCGCCGTCCGACCCACGACCGGGAACCGGTACGTGGTCACGGCGGACGTGACGATCCGGGACATCACGCGCCCGGTCGACTTCGACGTCGACTTCCTCGGCTTCTTCCCCGGCATGGACGGTTCGCGTCACGCGGGGTTCTCGGCCCGGGCCACGGTCAACCGCAAGGACTGGGACCTGAACTGGAACGTCGCGCTCGAGGCCGGAGGCTGGCTCGTCGGCGACGAGATCAAGCTCGATGTCGAGGTCGCGGTGCAACAGGCGGTTGCCGTCGCCGCCTGACGGCGGCCTGCAGCTCCCGACGCGGGGCGGTCCCGACTACGTGAGCCGGTAGACCGTCCCGCTGCTGATGGAGACGACGTACAGCTCCCCGTTGTCGCCCTCGCCGAACGAGCTGATGTTCTGGGCCGTATCGCGCAGGAGCGTCTTCGTCGCAGGCGCCCTGGCGCCACGCGGGATCGACCAGATCTTCCCGGAGCAGTAGTCCGCGAAGATGTACTTGCCGACGAGCGCGGCCGACGAGCCGCGGTACACGTAGCCGCCGACGACGGTGCAGTTGCCGCCACTGTGGCTGTATTCGACGACCGGGCGTACCTTGCCTCTCTTGTTGCACCCGCTCGATGGCTTGAAGCAATGCCAGCCTTCGAGGACATGCCAGCCGTAGTTGGAGCCACGGCCGTTGGGCGCCGCGGTGGAGTTGATCACCTTGCGGTCGATCTCCTCGAACCGGTTCTGACCGACGTCGCCGATCCAGAGGTCGCCGCGGACGCGATCGAAGGAGAACCTCCACGGGTTGCGCAGGCCGTATGACCAGACCTCGTTGCGCCCGGGCTTCCCGACGAACGGGTTCGACTTCGGGATCCGGTACTGGCGCGCCCCGAGGGTCCCGTTGATGTCGATGCGCAGGATCTTGCCCAGCAGCCGGTTCTTGTTCTGGGCGTTATTGGCCGTGTCGCCCGCGCCACCACCGTCGCCCGTGCCGATGTACAGGTAGCCGTCCTTGCCGAAGGCGAGCATGCCGCCGTTGTGGTTGCCAGCCGGGTGGTTGATCGTGAGGATCCGCCGAGCACTCGACGTGACCGCGACATCGGGGTTCGACGCCGAGGCCCGGTACTCATTGATGGCGATGTCGCCGTCCTTGCGCGTGAAGTAGACGTAGAACTTGCGGTTCGTCCTGAAGTTCGGGTGGAACGCGAGGCCGAGCAGGCCGCGCTCGCCGCCCGACGAGATCGAACTGCTGATATTGAGGAACGGCGTTGCAAGGAGCGCGCCGCCCTTGAAGACCCTGATGCGACCGCCCTGTTCGACGACGAACAGACGACCCGAACCGTCGCCGGCCCCGGTGACGAAGACGGGGCCGTTCAGGCCCGTGATGACCGGCGTGAGCGTGATCGCCGCACTGGCGGTCGCCGGCGGCAGGATCAGGGCGAGTGTCGCGACCAGCGCGAGCGCCGCCCCGCGGCTGCGTCGGTGCGCGATCACCGCCAGCTCTCCGGGTCGCTCAGGAAGAACGTGGTCTGGCGCAAGTTCGTGGTCAAGTCATCCCACCAATCGGCGATCCGGTCGTCGAACGAGCGTCCGACGAGCTCGACAGCCACGACACGATCCGACGCGCCCGCATCCGGCAGGGCCGGAGAGGGGGCCATCGTCGCGCTCGTCGCGTGGAGTCGTGGCTGCTGGCCGCTGATGCGGGCCATCGCCACATAGGCTGGCATCGGCATAGGGTACGACGCCACGCCAAACCCCGGCACATGGCTCATGGATCCCTTCGTGGGATCGTCCGCGCGGACCGGACGACGACACCACGGCCGGTATCCTGCGTCCGTGACCGCCCGTCGATTCGGTGCCCAGAGCATGTCCGCCCCGCTCCTCGAGGTCCTCGTCAAGCGACCTGGTGCGGCGTTCGGAGCCGCCTTCAACGAGCCGGCCCACGGCTTCCTCCACCCCGTCGATCTCGAACTCGCGCAGCGCGAGCACGACGCATTCACCTCGACGCTGGCGCGCCTCGGGCCCGCCGTCCACGCCCTGGAAGCCGAGACCGACAGCCCCGACCTCGTCTACACGTTCGATCCGCTGCTCGTGACCGATGGCGGGGCGATCCCACTTCGACCCGGCAAGCCGAATCGGGCCGGTGAGCCCGCGGTCATCGAGGCCTGGATGAAGGCCGCTGGGATCCCGACGGCGGGGCGGATCGAGGCGCCTGGGACGGTCGAGGGCGGTGACACGCTCTGGCTGCGGCCGGACCTGTTCTGCATCGGGCGGACGCTGCGGACCAACGACGCCGGGGCGCGCCAGCTCGCCGGGCTGATCGGTGGCGATGTGCGCATCTTCGACCTGCCGTACTGGCGCGGTCCGGCCGAGCTCGTTCATCTCATGTCGGTCATCTCGCCGATCGCCGACGACCTGGCCGTGGTGTTCATGCCACTGTTGCCGGTCGGCCTGTGGGCGCTGCTCCGCGACCTGGGGATCGGCATGATCGAGGTGCCCGAGGAGGAGTTCCCGACGCTCGCGTCCAACGTGCTCGCCGTGCGACCGGGCGTCCTCATCCTCGCGGAGGGCAATCCCCGGACGGCGTCCGCGCTTGCGGCCGCCGGCTGCGAGGTCCACGCGTATCCCGCGACCGAGATCGGCATCAACGGCTCGGGTGGGCCGACGTGCATGACCCGGCCGATCCTCCGTGGCTGAGGCCGTGCCCGGTTCCGCGATCGATCGCGAGCGGTTGGTCGACGACCTCCGGGCGCTCGTCCGGGTGCCAAGCAACACCGGCTCGGAGGAGGCGGTGGCGGCGTGGGCGGCCGAGGCGCTGCGCGCGCTCGGCCTCGACGTCGAGGTCGTGACGCCCGATCTCGCGTCCATCCGCGCCGACCCCGCCTGGCCGGGCGAGGAGGTGTCACGGAGCTCCCTGCCGGTCGTCATCGGCCGAGCCGGTCGGCCCGGGAGCCGCCGGATCATCCTGTCCGGACATCTCGATGTGGTTCCGCCCGGCGACCCCGCCACGTGGACCGCTGATCCGTGGGGCGGCGAGATCCGCGATGGCGCGCTCTACGGCCGCGGCGCCTGCGACATGAAGGGCGGGGTCGCGGCCATCCTGGCGGCGGTGCGTTCCCTCCGTGCGTCCGGCGAGCTCGACCGGCTGGACGGGGAGCTCGTCGTCGCCCTGGTCCCGTCCGAGGAGGACGGCGGGCAGGGCACGCTCGCCGCGATCCGGGCCGGCGTGAGGGGCGATTTGGCGATCATCGCGGAGCCGTCGAACCTCGACATCGTCGTCGCCCACGCCGGCGCCATCACGTTCCGCTTGACCGTCCCGGGTCGCGCGGCCCACGCCTCGCAGCGTCGGGAAGGCATCTCGGCGCTCGACGAGCTGTGGGTCCTGTCCAGGGCGCTCGAGGCCAACGAGACGCGCCGCAACGCTGCCGAGACCGACCCGCTGATGACGGCCCTCGGCCTCCCATACCCGACGATCATCGGGATCGTGTCGGGCGGGGAGTGGGCGTCGACCGTGCTCGATCGTGTCATCGCGCATGGTCGATACGGCGTGCGACTGGGGCAGAGCGCGGCCGACGCCGAGGCGGAGTTGCGGGCCGCGATCGCCGCCGCCTGCGCCGCGGACGATTTCCTCCGCGATCATCCCGCGACCGTCGAGGTCACCGGCGGGCGGTTCGGGTCGGCGCGCGTGCCGTCGGACCACCCATTGCCGGTCGGGCTCGCAGACGTCGCCGAACGTGTGACCGGCCGTCGACCGGCCCTGCTCGGTGAGCCCTACGGCGCCGACATGCAGATGTTCGTGAACGTCGGCGACACGCCGTGCGTCATCTTCGGTCCCGGTGATGTCAAGGTCGCCCACAGCGCCGACGAACACGTCCCGCTCGACGAGGTCGAGATGTGCGCAACGGTGCTCGCCGGGTGGGTCCGACAGGAGCTGATCGGGGCCTGACGCTCCCCGGACCGATCCGACGCCGCTTGCCCGGACCGGCGCCGCCGACCGGACCCGGCGCCGCCGACCGGACCCGGCGCCGCCGACCGGACCCGGCGCCGCCGACCGGACCCGGCGCCGCCGACCGGATCAGGCACCCATCTCCGCCAAAACGCCACCCGGGTGGCAACTAGGCTGGATCCGAAGGGCGTGGCGGCCGGAAATCACGGTTTCTGGCGCCGCGCCGACCAGGGTTCATGCGTGGGGCGGTGACCTGCATGGTCATCCGCGGCGCCCCGCGGTCGCGAGCATCGCCTAACGGCCATCGGCGTGCTGATCTGGCGGACTTCCGGCCCGGGGTCGAGGCTGCAGCCAAGCTTTCACCCCTTGACGAGGCGCGTTCCCATGCGACGCTCGGGGCGTGGGGAAGATCACGGAGAAGACGCCGAAACGGGTCGCCGCATGGTCCGGGTATCCGGAGGAACGGATCCTCGGCGCGGCCGAGGTCGCCGCACGGTTCGGCGTCACCCGGCAGCGGGTCGGCCAGATCGCCAGGACCGACCGGACGTTTCCACGCCCCGGACTCACTGACGGATCGGGGGGCGCTTGGCTGGCCGCAGGCATCGAGGGCTGGGCCGCGGCCCATCGCCCGACGGCAGACACGGGCCGTTTCGGCCCGGAGGTCGCCGCGCTCCTGATCAACGCGGAGTCCATCGCCGAGCTGGTGGGCCACGCGTACATCGCGAGCAGTCACGTCTGGCACGCGCTGGCGTCGGACGTCGATGGTGCGCCGCTTGCCCAGGCCATCCGGTCGATGGGTCTCGATCCGCCGATGATCGAGGAGTGGCTTCGACGCATCGATCCCGGGCTGGGTCCAACCCGGCCGGTCCACCCCCGCCCCAGGATCGACTCGAGGCCGCCGACAAGGCGGTTCGCATGGCCGGACGAGGGAGCGTGCTCTCGACCGACATCGCGCTCGCTTTCGTGGACTCTGATCGCAGCCGCCACGGCTCCGGCGATCACCTGATCGCGTACGCCGAACGACGCGGGCTTGATACGGCCGAGCTTCGGCGTCGGATCGCGGTCGTGGCGGCCGACCCCGAGACGCCTGTCGACTTCACGTTCACGCGACCGCCCAAGCGCCGACCGCCCGGCCGCATGGCAAGACGACCCGCCTGGTTGGACCTTGCGCCCAACCCGCTCGGCCACGACCCGTGGGTGCGTCGCCCGTGGGGATCCGTCTTCGCAGTGACTCGAGAGGGTCGGCACCTGACCCTCGACGACAAGCACTGGTTCTTCTTCACCGACGCCGATGGCTACTACGTCCGGGCCGCGGACGGACGGCCCGTGGGCTATCGATATCGTGTGCTCCATAAGATGCCCAAACGGCTGCCGGGCAGGCCGAAGATGGAGATCCTGCCGATGCCGCCGTTCCCGCTGCTCGATTGGCCGGACCGGCGCTATGTCCGCGAGGACTGAACGACGCCCCGTCGCGCCAGCGTGAGGGTGACGGGGACGATGACCATCGCCGCCCCGATGAGGCCCAGGACCGCGAAGCTCGCCGCGGCCATGATCACGCCCGAGCCGAGGCTTGCAGCGGCGGCGGAGCTCCAGATGAGCGCGTCGGTCAGCCCCTGCAACCGCGTCCGTTCGCCCAGCGACAACCCCGTCGTCAGCAGCGCGGACCCCGCCACGTACCCGAGGTTCCATCCATAGCCGAGCAGGAACAGTGCGACGAACAGCCACACGCCGCCTTCGGGCGGGGCGGCCGCGGCCAGCACCGACGAGCCGGCGATGATCCCGAGCCCCGCCAGGATGACCGGCACGCTACCGGCCCGATCGGTGAGTCGCCCAGAGAGCGGCGACAGCCCGAACATCCCGAACGTGTGACCGCTGATGACGATTCCGACGGCGCCGAGCGTGTGCCCGTGCTCGGTCATGTGGAGCGGCGTCATCGTCATGATCAGGACCATCACCACCTGGCCGGTCACGAGGGCCACGATGGCCACCGGGACGTGCGGTCGGCGGAACACGGACGCCAGCGACACGCCCACCGATACGTCCACCGCCGGGTCGGGTCGCGAGGTCTCGTCGGCGAGCTCGTACGGATCGGGTCGCAGGAGCGTCCATGACAGCAGGCCCGCCATCCCGACGAAGACGATCGGGACGAAGTACGGCCCGGCCAGCTCGGGCAGGCCGAGGTTCGTGGCGAGGACCCCGGCCGGTGCGACGAGGTTCGGACCCACGATCGCGCCGACCGTCGCGCCCCAGACCACGAGCCCGATCGCCGAGGCACGCCGCGCGTCCGGGTAGAGGTCGGCCGCCGCATAGCGCGAAAGCTGATTCGAGGAATTGCCGAACCCGATGAAGAACGTCCCGACGAGCAGGAGCGGGAGCGACGATACGAGCACGGCACCGGTCGCGAGGATCGCCCCGCCCACGCCGGTCACGTAGCCGGCCGCGAGCCCGGTCCGACGCCCGCGCTGGACCATCAGCGACGAGATCAGGACCGCGCCGGTCGCGGCACCGAGCACGACCGCCGCGCCGGCCACCCCGCTCCACAGCGCGGTGCCGCCGAGATGCTGAGCGACGATCGACGCCACGGTCACGGCGGCGATGTGCCCGGTGCTGCCGAGCGCGACGCCCGCCACGAGCGACCACGTGCTGCGTCGACGCAGCCGCTCGAGTCGTGCAGGCGAGATCGTCGACGCCAGTGCCATGGCCGCCGATGATAGGTCGTGCTGCTCAGTCAAGGCCGAGCGTCAGCACCTCGATCCTGGCCGGGACCGTCGCGGTCGGTTCCCCTGTGGCCCGGGCCAGCTCGATGAACCGGCAGAACGCATTCGCCAGCCGCATCTGCGCCGGCGTGCGGGCGCGCACCCGCCACAGGTCGGGCGAGCCGACGACCACGGCCATGCACCGGGCGCGCGACGTCGCCACGTTGAGCCGGTTCCGGCTGTACAGGAAGTCCATGCCGCGCGGTGCGAGCTCCGGACTGGACGTGGTCAACGAGTAGATGCTGATCGGCGCCTCCTGGCCCTGGAACTTGTCGACCGTCCCGACCCTGGCCGTCGCCGGCAACAGCCGCTTGATCGCCCCGACCTGGGCGTTGTACGGCGCGACGATCAGCACGTCATCCCAGCCGAGCGGCCGTGCGATGCCGTGGCGGTCGATCCACGTCGCGCCACCCTCGACCAGCGACCGGGCGACCGCCGCGACGCGCCTCGCCTCGATCGGCGACTCGTTGTCGGCGCCATCGGCCACGACCTCGATGACGCGCGGACCGACGCCGTCGAGCTCGGGCACCCCGGACGTGAGCCGTTGGATGTCGAGCTGCGGCTGCAATTCGAGGCGGTCGTCGTAGAAGACCTCGGACGTGAAGTCGCACAGCGCCGGATGGAGTCGCCAGGTGAGCTCGAGGAAGAGTCCGCGGTCCGGTGGCATCGTCGCCCGGTCGGCGAGCACGTGGGCCAGCGCCGATCGATCCGCGCCGGGCGGGTGCGAGCCCTTCATCGGCTGGTCGAGCTGCTGCGGGTCGCCGAGCAGCACGAGGCTGTCGGTTGCGCGCGCCATCGCCACGACATTCGCGAGGGAGATCTGGCCCGCCTCATCGATGAAGAGCATGTCGACGGCGCTCGGCATCTTCGCCGAGACCCACAGCCACGACGTCCCCGCCGCGAGGTTCGCACGACCGTCATCGAGGCGCGCCCGAACGTCCGAGGCGTCCTTCGCATGGGCGACGACGGGGTCATCGACGACCTGGTCCTTGGGCCCGTGCTGGATCGCGCGAACGTCCCCGGGCTCCGCGGCATCGATGACGGCGTGCAGGAGGTTCGAGATGACCTTGTGGCTGGTGGCCGTGATCCCGACGCGTCTGCCGGCACGCAGGAGCGCAACGATCATCCGGGCGCCCGTGTAGGTCTTGCCGGACCCGGGCGGTCCCTGGACGGCCAGCGTGGTCGAGTGCAGCCGCCCGGCGAGCCGCCTCCCCGCTACGAGGTCCGACTCGCCGTCTTCGACCAGCGTGCTCCCGGGTGCCTGCCCGACGTTCGGCGGTCGTCGCATGAGCAGCTCGCGCGCCAGGCGATGCGGCCCTTCCTCGTCGATCCCGTGATCGGCGACCCACTCGCCGAGCTCGTACAGCGACGCCTGATGGTCCTTGGTCCGGATCCAGTCGAGCGCCACGACGGCCTGCGGATGCGAACCCTCGATGCCGCGGCGGATGTCGATCGTGCGACCGGCCACGTCGATCGCGGTCATGGTGCCGGCGTCCCAGGTGAACGGGCTTGCCCCGGGCTCAGCCTGGGCCTTCGCCGGGTCGTACAGGTCGCCTCGGCCGAGGTCGAAGTCCTGGTCGGGGAAGGCGTAGCGCCAGGTCTGCTTGCCCTTGCTGGGCTCGTCGAGCGGACCGACGGGTTCGAGCCCGCCGAGCGGCGCGTTCTCGTCGATCAGCTGGTCCGGGGTGAGCCCCATCAGGCGGAAGAACTCCCACCACATCGCCTTGTCTTCGCGCCGATGCCATCCGAGCAGCTGGGCGAGCAGCCAGCGCGCCTGTTGCCCTTCGTCTCGGGCGGCCGGGTCGGCCCGGACAAGGGCAGGATCGGCCAGGCGCTCCACCAGGACCTGGACGCGCGCCTGCGCCTCGGTCACGTCCTCCGGAAGGGCCTGGCGCTCACCGGGGCGCGGGACCGGCTGTCCGGTGTCGGCGGCCAGCTCGTCCCGGAGCGTCTCGAGCCAGTCGCGCAGCCGCCGGGTGCTCACGACGTCGTCCTGGTTGTACCGCTCGATCCGCTCGAGGTGGTCGGCCGACGGTCGTTCGCCGTCACCAAGCTCCAGCCATTCCTCGAACGCCACGATGCTCGAGCCGGCATCGCGCAGGTCGATCTCGCGGGTGAAGCCGTAGAACGCCTCCATCCGCTTGATGGAATAGCTCTCCACGGACGCGCGCAGTGACTGCCGAACTGCCTTGAGCAGGTCCACGAGCGTGCCGGCCCGGAGCAGGTCGTCGACCTCGTTCTCGCGGGTCCCGTAGCGGCCCATCAGGCGCTTGAGGGCGGTGGGCTCGTATGCGGCGTAGTGGTAGATGTGGAGGTTCGGGTCGAGCCTGAGGCGCTCGCCGAAGAAGTCCATCACGGCCTCGAACGCCCGCCGCTCGCCGTCGAGGCTGAACTCGCCGGATTCGTCGCGGGACCAGAACGCGTGGAACGTGCCGTCGACCTCGAGCACGCCGAAGAGATAGTCGAGCCCGTCATCAAAGGCGTACGGGTCGCCCTCGAGATCGAGGAATAGGTCGCCCGGCGATGGCGGCGGGAGCGTGGCAAGACCACGTTCCGGGTCGATCGGCTCACCCGGCTCAGGGAGGAAGAGCTCGTGGTGGAGGCTGCCATCACGACGGCCTTCGAGCTGGATCCGTGCTTGCTCGTGCACGCGCTGCAGCGCACCCTCGCTCGTGCCGTCGAGCTTGGGTTCCATCGGGAGCACCAGGTCACCGAGGGCCTCGAGCGTCGCCACGCCCCGGTCGGTGAGCGCGCGACGCTGGCGGGCCGAGATCCCGGCGACGAGGCTCAGGTGGTCATCAGCGCGCCGACGGGCGACACACTCGGCCGCCCAGCGGCAGACGTCGCAGTGCTCGACGGGTTCGGGATACGTGGTCGCGGGTGGGTAGATCGGCGGGACCGCGTCCGTCATCGTGGCCAGGAACCGGGCCTTCGCGCTGTGGTAATACGCGAGGTAGTCGTCGACACGCAGGCGCTCGACGGCCCTGGCACTGCCGCCGAGGGCGACGTGCAACCACACCGGACGGACCCCCTGGAGCTGCTCGAGCTGGTCGACGTAGCTGCAGATCTGGAGGATGGCGCTCGCCTTGACGTGCCGGGCGAGCTTCGTGTCGGCCACCTCGTAATGCCACGGGCCCCAGACCGACGGACGGTTCGCGTCATCCACGCGGAGGAGGAAGTCCGCGTGGCCTCGCCACGTGCCGTCGAAGAAGGTGGCCTGGTAGATGACGTCCGCGCCGGCGGCCATGGCGACGATCGTCTCGGCCGCTGCGGCCCGAAGCTGGTCGCCCTGGTCGGCGATCGACCCGTCGAGCGTGATCGTGGTCGCCGAACGCCCGTCGGCTACCAGGTCGGCGAGGAAGCGTCGC
This sequence comes from uncultured Chloroflexia bacterium, assembly GCA_963764515.1. Lineage (GTDB taxonomy): Bacteria > Chloroflexota > Limnocylindria > Limnocylindrales > CSP1-4 > SPCO01. Next base: position 821,685 of record CAVXSS010000002.1, read on the forward strand.
TCGTGCTCGAAGCCGCGTTTGCGGATGACGTCGAGCTCGGGATCGTCGCGCATCGGCCGCTTGACCAGGTCGGCCAGCGCGGCTCGCTCGAGCTGCGTCAGGTGCTCGCAGGCGAGGTAGGCGACGAGATCGGTGGCGGCGTAGACCGGACGGCCGTCGATCCTCTGCACGGCCCAACGATAGCGAGCGGATGCGCCAGCTCGCCTGTCACGGTCGATGTACGCTCACGGCATGCCGGTCCAGCGTCGAGACAGCGAGGGCAAGCGCCAGGTCGGATCGTCCTGGGAGAGCCTCATCGAGCGCCAGATTCGCGAGGCCATGGAGGAGGGCGCGTTCGAGGAACTGCCCTTCCAGGGTCAGAGGCTGCCGATCGAGGACGACTCGGCCGCGGGCGAGTGGGCCATGGCCCATCGGATCCTGCGCAACGCCGGCGTCGCGCCACCCTGGATCGAGTCGGACAAGGAGGTCCGCCGCCTGCTGGCCCGGCGCGACGAACTGGTCGCACGGCCGCGGCGGACATCGGACGCGGGTCGCGAGCGCGAACGAGCGGAGCTGGCAACGCTCGTCGGGGAGATCAACCTGGCGATCGCCCGGGTCAACGCCGAGGCTCCGACGGTCCGCCAGCACCGGCGGCCGCTCGACCTCGAGGCCGAGCTGGCGCGACTCGATGAGGCTCCAGCCGATCCTTCGACCGAATCCTCCGCCGAGCCTTCGGTCGCTTCGTAAGAGTCCCAGTCGTATCTGGACGGCTTCAACGGCGCAGGGAGCCGCGTTGACCCGACCCCGGGGCCGCGAAACGGGCAACCGGAGCGTGCGCTCGACACTCGGCCGAGCCGAATGACCCGGCTGGAGCCGCGTCTGGCCGTCCTTGTGCTCAGGCGAAGAGTGGGAGTCGTATCGGTCGGGTCAAGGAATGCCTGATGGTCAGGGTTACGCCACCGCTGATCGGGGCCGATGATCGGACGATGGCGATGACATCCGTGGCGAGGACCAGGGCACGGGTCCGCCCGCTCCGCCTCCTCATCGTCGTCCTGGTGGGCCTGCTGGTCGGCATCGGCTCCTTCGCGACCGTGAAGGCGATCATGCAGCCGCGGCGGACCACCCCGGTGTACGACCCGCCGGTGCTTGCCGGCCAGCAGCTGTGGGGAGCGTGTGCCGGCGGGTTCTATGCGCGCCACGGGGACACGATCGTGCTCACCTCCACCGGTCATTGCACCCGGGAGGGCACCACCGCCTACGACCCCGACGGCACCACGGTGCGTGGCGTCTTCGGTCCCGCCGCCCGTGATGCGACGTGCCCGTATCCAGGGCACAGGTGCGCGTCGTCCGACCTGAACTACCTGGTGGTCGCGGAGGACCGCATCCCGTGGGGACACCTGAATGTCGTGGACCTCGGCACGGCCGGCTACCGGACGATCCCGCCCGGCACGCGGCCGCTCGCCTGCGCCGACATCGCGATCGGCGACTTGGTCGAGATTGATGGCCGCAACGTCTACCGGAGCGGACCGGTGGAGCAGAAGGGCGACAACCTCCACGCGGAAGACGGGGACTACTTCCCGTGCATGATCGGTGCACGGATCCACGTGGGGACAGGAGACTCCGGCGGAGCGGTCCTCGTGCGAGGCATCCCGGCCGGGGTCAGCAGTCGCAGCTTCAACGGCTGGCTCGGGTTCACGCCGCTGGCCGAGGGCCTGACCGAGCTGGGGCTGGAGCTCTGTACCACGCCCGATTGCGGTCTCGTGCCACCCCGGACCGCTCCGACGAATCCCTAACCGAACAGCACCGCGACCGCCTCCCGAAACGCGGCCGTATGTCGATCCACGTCCGACTCGGTCGTGACCGGCGACATGAGCGCCATGTTGTGGAACGGCGTCATCAGCACGCGTCGGTTCATCGCCCAGAGGTGGAGGAAACGCTCGAGATCGGGGTCGCTGTGGGCCCACTGCTCGGCGCCTGTCCGGGGTGGCGCCGGCATGAAGTGGTACTCGGCGCGCGCCCCGAGACGCGTCACGTGCCACGGGACCCCGGCCGAGCGCAGCACGTCGTTGACGCCCGCCTCCCATCGTGTCGCGAGGGGGATCATCCGCTCGAAGGCGCCCTCGGTCAGGACCTCGCCCAGGGTCGCTCGTGTCGCCGCCAACGAGAGTGCGTAGCCCGCGAGCGTGCCGCCGATCCCGCCAACGTCGGAGTCGACGACCTCGAGCGACTGGTGGATCCGCGCCCCGACCTCATTCGTGAACCCATAGGCCGCGACCGGGATGCCGCCACCGATCGTCTTGCCGATGACCAGCATGTCCGGGTCCAGGTCCCACAGGCGCGTGGCGCCGCCCGGTCCGGCACAGATCGTGTGGGTCTCGTCGATGATCAGGAGGGTGCCGGTCCGCCGGGTGATCTCGCGCACGGCCTCGAGGTACCCGGGTTCGGGCAGCACGATCCCGACGTTGGTCAGGGCGGGCTCGATGAGCACGGCCGCCACGTCGCGATCGGCGAGCGCCCGCTCGAGCCCGGCGACGTCGTTGAACTCGACGACCCGGGTGGTCTGTGCGACGTCCACCTGGGGCCCGACCGAGCCGTGGACCGGGACCACGTGGCCGTCCTCGCCAAGGACCGCGATGGCCTCGTCGACCGAGCCGTGGTAGCAGTGGTCGTGGACGACCACCTTGGAACGGCCCGTGATGTGGCGGGCGAGGCGGAGCGAGAACCGGTTCGCGTCCGTGGCGGACAGCGCGAACTGCCAGGAGGGCAGGCCGAACCGACGCGTCAGCTCCTCGCCGACCCAGGCGGCATCCTCGGTCGGGAGCATGTGGGTGATGCCGAGGCGGAGTTGTCGCTCGACGGCTGCGATCGTCGGCGCGGGCCCATGACCGGCCATGGCGCCGGTGTCACCGAGGCAGAAGTCGGCGTAGTCGTGGCCGTCGACACATCGGAAGGACGCGCCCGACGCCGACTCGACATATGGTGGGAATGGCCCCGCCCACTTGACCATCCAGGGCATGGGAACACCCTCGAGGAGCGACTCGAGGGCGCGGGCATGGAGTTCGGCTGAGCGTGGGTGTTCCTGAACGAAACGCGCGGTCTCCTCGGCCATGAGGGACGAGAGTCGGTCGCGATCGATGGTTCGGAGGGATGTCACCGGTGCAGGATGGCGCCCCTCACGTGTGGCGTCGCGCGCATCCCGGGGGACGCGACGACGCGGTCGTCCCTAGTTCGGTCGGCGGACGTATCCGCAGCGAAGGCACTGGGCGACGCCGGTCGTGGGATCGACGTCGAGGAAGCTCGCACAGCCGTTGGTCCGGCAGTACAGGCGGGGGGTCTTGGAGGAGGCCGATACGCGGCGGCGTTGGCGGCGCATGGCCGAGGCTCGTCCGGTGACGGACGATGTGGCGGAACGGGACATCATGGTATTCGTGCTCTTGTGCTTTCTGGCGCGCCGGGAATGGCGTGATGGGCCATCGGCTGCGCGTCCGGTGTGCGCTCCACGGCCTCATACGGGCCGGAACAATTCTTGGCCGGTCCGGGAAGGAGAACCGGGAGCGCTCATGTTTGTGCGCTCGACCGGCACCGTCCATGTGGACCTGTGACCCCGATACTATAGCGCGCGAATGTTGAATCGTCAACGGCCCGGGCCACGGCGAGGTCAGGAGCACGCCCCACCCACACCGATGGTCCGCTTTTCGCGCCTGCCTGGCTGAGCATAGCGTGCGCACACGAAGGGCCCGTCCGTGCGACGATGATTCAGGACTCTTCACATTCGCTTGGTTGATTCCGCACGCCGACCGTCGCAGATTGGCCCCCGTCCAACACTGCGCGCGGCAACTGGAGGAGGTACCACTCGGGATGGGACGCCCTGGAATCAGCGCGGGCGACGCCTCGCGCACGAACACGTTGCATCGGATCGGCGCCGCCGGCCTGGTCGGCCTGCTGATGACCCTCATGGTTGGCGTGTCCGTGGCGCACGCGGCCGGGAAGGTCACCGTCACGACGCCCTATCCGGCCGTCGCCGTGGCGCCAGGGACGAAGGTCAGCTTCGATCTCTCGGTCGAGACCGATGTCGCCAGCCGCGTCGATCTCAAGGTGGAGCGGGTCCCGACCGGTTGGACCGCCAACCTCTTCGGTGGCGGGTTCGTCGTCGATGGCGTTCAGTCCGATGGGTCCAAGGCGACCACGGTCCGGCTCGACGTGACCCTTCCCGCCGAGGCGACGGCGGCGACCCAGCGGATCGAGGTGGTCGCGACGGCCGGCGGTGCAAGCGCCCGCCTGCCACTCGACATCCGCATCACCCCCGCGGCCGCGGGCTCGGTCAGCCTCACGACCGACTTCCCGCAGCTCAAGGGCACCTCGACGACGGCCTTCTCGTTCAACCTCACCTTGCACAACGACACGGCCGAGGACCTGACCTTCGGCGGCACCGCGACCGGCCCGTCGGGCTGGGATGTGACGGCTCAAGTCAGCTCCGAGAGCCAGGCCGCGAGCGCGATCGTCAAGGCCGGCAGCACCACCCCGGTCACCGTGAAGGCGACGCCACCGTCTGATGTCACCGCGGGGGCCTATCCGATCACCGTCGACGTCACGAGCGGCAATCGAACGGCGCATGCGGACCTGAGCGTCGAGGTGACGGGCAGTTACAGCATCAAGCTCACCACGCCCGACGCACGCTTGAGCGCCTCGGCCTCGGCCGGCTCGTCGTCCGATCTCACGCTCGTCGTCCAGAACACGGGGACCGCACCGGTCACAGGTGTGACGCCCACCGCCACCGCCCCACAGGGCTGGACCGTCACGTTCGACCCGGCGACCGTCGATGTCGCCGCGAATGGCGAGGCGTCCGTCGTCGCGCACATGACCCCATCGAGCGACGCCATCGCGGGCGACTACGTCGTGACGTTCAAGGCCGCCAACGACCTGGCGAACAGTTCGGCGGACATCCGCGTCACGATCCAGACCGGCCTGCTGGGGGGTGCGATCGGGCTCGGGTTGATCCTGCTGGTCCTCGTCGGTCTCGGCTGGATCTTCCTCCGCTACGGCCGGCGATGAGCCGAGCGGAGCGGTCGGGCCCGCTCATCCGAACCAGGGCGCTGACGAAGCGCTACGATACGTTGACCGCGGTCGACAAGCTCGATCTGGAGGTCCGACCCGGCGAGATCTTCGGTCTCCTCGGGGCCAACGGAGCGGGCAAGACCACCACGATCCTCATGCTCCTCGGTCTCACCGAGCCGACGAGCGGCGAGGCGCGTGTCGTCGGCCTCGATCCCGCCCGACATCCTCGTGAGGTCAAGCGTCGGGTCGGCTACCTTCCGGATGCGGTCGGCTTCTATGGCGGCCTGACCGGCCGCCAGAACCTGCGGTACACGGCCCGCCTCAACGGGCTCAAAGGTCGCGAGGCCGAGGCGGCGATGGACGAGGTCCTCGAGCAGGTCGGTCTGACCGACCGTGCCGACGACCGCGTCGAGACCTACTCGCGCGGCATGAAGCAGCGCCTCGGTATCGCCGACGCGCTGGTGAAGGCGCCGGACATCCTCATCCTCGATGAGCCGACGACCGCCATCGACCCGCTTGGCGTGATCGAGATCCTCGATCTCCTCCGATCGCTCGTCCACGACAGGGGCCTGGCCATCCTGCTCTCGAGCCACCTCCTCACGCAGGTCCAGTCCGTCTGTGACCGGATCGGGATCTTCGCGTCCGGCCGACTGGTGGGGGAGGGGACCATCGCCCGGCTGGCCAGCCTCTTCGGGGAGGGTGGGGCGACCATCGAAGTCGGCCTCGAACTGCCGACCGCGGCGGATCGGGCACGCGCGGAGAAGGTCCTCGGCGGCCTCCACGGGGTCGCGGCCGTCCAGCCGCCGGCCCCGCGGTCCGACGCCTGGCGCGTCACGGTCCGACCCGCGACCGAGGAGCCCGGCGCCCGGCAGGCGATCCTGGCCGCGGCGGTCGAGCACGGCCTCCACCTCAACGCCCTCCGACCGATCCTGCCGTCGCTCGATGACATCTACCGCACGGCCCTGCAGCGCCGCGGCCTCGCCGACAAGGCGATCGGTCGCGGTGCGGCGAGCGCCGGCGGAAGGACGGCGGCATGAGCGCCACGGTCGCCCCGGCATCCGAGGCGCCGGCGAAGACCGCCGGACAGGCCGAGCTCCGGAGGCTGCCCGCCGGCTGGCGTGTCATCGCGGCCAAGGAGTTCGCGGATCACGTCGTGAGCGTCCGCTTCGTCATCGTGCTGCTGGTCCTCGGCCTCGCGGCGGCGATCCCGCTCTACTTCGCATCGGACCAGATCCGCAGCGTGGCGCAGTCGGCGACGAACGTCCCGGCGGTCTTCCTCTACCTGTTCACCATCGGGTCGCAGAACATCGACATCCTCCGCGTCGATTCGTTCGTCGGGATCGTCGCGCCTTTGCTCGGCCTGGCGTTCGCGTTCGATGCCGTCAACAGCGAACGGTCCGAGGGGACGTTGCCGCGTCTCCTGTCCCAGCCGATCTATCGCGACGACGTCATCAACGGCAAGTTCGTTGCCGGCCTGGGCGTCATCGGCATCGTCCTGGTGTCGGTGGTCCTGCTCATCGCCGGGTTCGGGATGTTCCGCCTCGGGATCGTGCCTCACGGCCCGGAGATCCCACGGCTGATCGCCTGGGTGTTCGCGACCTTCCTCTATGTGGCGCTGTGGCTGTCGTTCGGGCTGCTGCTGTCGGTGGTGATCCACCGGGCGGCGACGTCCGCGCTCGTCGGCTTCGGGATCTGGCTGCTCCTGACGATCTTCGGGCAGCTCATCGTCACCCTCGTGTCCGGGCTGTTCACCCCGGCCTCGAACGCGACCGTGGAACAACAGCTCGGCAGCGCGCAGGCCCAGGAATGGGTCGCCCGCATCCTGCCAGGCACGCTCTACCAGGAGATCACGACCGTGATCCTCCATCCGAACGTGTCGCAGATCTCGACGCCCGCGACCGTCGGCCAGCTCGTCCAGTCGCAATACCAGATCCCCCCGCAGTACAACCCGGGCGTCTTCTCGCTCGACCAGAGCCTGCTCCTCGTCTGGCCGCAGCTCACCGTGCTGGTGGCCCTGACGGTGGTCTGCTTCGCAGCCGCGTATGTCCTGTTCATGCGCCAGGAAGTCCGCGCCTGACCGACGAGTCCTGGACGCGACGCTCGACCGAATCGCGCGGTCGCGCAGAATGGGCTGGTCGCGGAGCCTCGCGGCTCGTATGCTCCGTCACGCAGGAACGGGCGAACGTCCCGTCGACCTCACGGCATGAGAGGGAGGACGATGGATCAAAGCGGAAGCACCGGCTCCGAGGCACCGCAGCCCCCGGCGACGCCACAGACCCCACCGCCTGCGGCGCCCGCGCCCACAACCGCATGGGCCCCGCCGCCGCCCGTGGTCCAGGCCGGACCGGCCGGCTTCGTGTATGCCGATGTCCCGAACCGGGCCATCGCGTACATCATCGATGCGATCGTGCTGGCCATCATCAACATCATCGTGGGGATCGTGCTGGCCGCCGTCGGCCTCAGCGTGCTCAGTGGCCTCAGCTACAACTTCGCCGTCGGCGCCATCTTCGCGGTCATCGCGCTGATCATCAGCGGCGGGTACTTCATCTACACGTGGACGGTCAGGCGCGGCACTATCGGCATGCAGGTGCTCGGCATGCAGATCGGCAACGCGGTGGACGGCAAGACCATGACGACCGAGCAGGGCATCCGCCGGTGGCTCGCCCTCGGCGCACCGTTCTCGATCGCCCAGGTCTTCAACCCGTTCCCGACGGTCGGCATCCTCATCGGGCTGCTGGCCCTCATCTGGTTCTTCTACCTGCTGTACTCGACCTGGCAGAGCCCGACCAAGCAGGGGTTCCACGACGTGTTCGCGAACACGATGGTCGTGAAGGCGACCCGGGTCGCCGGCTGATCCGCCGGTCAGGCGGTCCTGATCGGGGCGGGACCGCCGGCCACAGCTAGAACGGCGGCCACGGGATGGCCGGCCAGTTCGGCGATGGGAGCGGGAAGCACCCCTCGACGAGGAGCATTTCGACGCGCCGACGCGTGGCGCGGAGTTCGGCCGCGGACAGCAATGTCCGCAGCTGCTCGCCCAGTGCGCCGTCCAGCCCGTCACGGACGCCCTCGAGGCCGGCCAGCTCGTCCGGCCCGAACGGCGTCCCGCGCCAACCCCACAGCACCGTCCGGAGCTTCGGGACGGTCGAGAAGCACACGCCGTGGTCCACGCCATGGACGTGACGGCCGCCGTCGACCGGGAGGATGTGACCGCCCTTGCGGTCGGTGTTGTTCATCGCCGCGTCCAGCGTCGCCATGCGCCGCAGCCGGGCATCCTCCTCGAGGACCATGGCGACGACATCGACGTCGGGGTCAGCCTCGATGAAGACCTGCACCATGCCCTCGCCGAACGGCCCGTCGCGAAGGATGGTCGGCGGGACGATCCCCCAGCCGGTCGCCTCGGACATGTGCCAGGCCGCGACCTCCCGGCGGGTCAGCGTGCCGTGCGGGAAATCGTCGAGCGGCCGTTCGCCGATCGTCGGCTTGTAGATGGCATCGATGACGATCGGCGGATCGGGGTCCGGACACGCCCGGGTCACCCGGACCAGGAGCGCGTTGTTGCTCGATTCGATGATCCGACCGACCACCTCGAGGTCGCCATCGCGCAGGACGGCCAGCGTCGTCGCCGGGTCGAGCATGCCGCGGTCCTCTAGTTGACGTAGTGCCCGTTGCGCCGCGGACAGATGTGGCCCGTGGGGTCGAGCGGCGCCCCGCACAGCGGGCAGGGCGGCCGGCCCGAGGCCACGACGCGGACCGCCCGCGCCACGAACGATCGGGCGGCTTCGGCGGTCAGGCGGACGCGCAGGAGATCCGGTCCGTCGTCGTCCTCGTCGTCATCGTCATCGGGATCGACCGGCTCGCCGTTCTCGTCCTGGGCGCGTGCTTCGACCAGGACCCGCTCGGCAGCGACGTCCCAGCCCAGCGTGAGCGAACCCGCCCGGAACGCCTCGTTGAGCGGCTCGTCGAGCGGTTCGGCATCGGCCGCGATCGGAGACGCCGCGTCGAGCGGGTCGAGGGCGTCCGCCCTGCCGGAGACACTGGCATCCTCGATCCCGCGGCGCTCCAGCTCGTCGAGGAGCTCCCCGAGACGCTCGGCGAGGACGCTGACCTGGACCTTCTCGAGGGCCACGCTCACGACACGAACGCCGTCGCGCGCCTGGAGGAAGAACGTGCGATCGCCCGGTTCACCGATGGTGCCCGCCACGAAGCGTTCGGGTGGATCGAAGATGAAGCGACGTCGAGCCATCGTCCTGACTCTATACCGATTCGCCCTGCGAGCGGGTTCGTCAGCCGACTCGCACGTCGATCGTCTGCCAACCCCGCGCGCCGTTGGGTGCGGGCGGGCTCTGGCGCTCCTCCTGGACCGTGCCGGTGCCGTCCGTGGCGCGGACCACGATCTGGTGATCGCCGGCCGTCGCGTCCCAGTCGAGCACCCACTGGACCCAGGTCGCATCGGAGATGGGTCGCGAGAGGCGCGCCTCTCGCCAGGTGCCGTCGACCGCGACCTCGACCTTCGAGACTCCGCGATCGGGCGCCCAGGCGATCCCCGCGATCGGCACGTGCCCGGCCTGGAGGCTCGCACCGTAGGACGGCGTGTCGATCCGTGACTGCGTCAGGATCGGCGCTTCCTTCGACCAGCCGAGCGGCACCCAGTAGCCGTCGAACGCCTCGAGGGTCGTCAGCTCGAGCTCGGCCAGCCACTTGGTGGCCGACACGTAGCCGTAGAGGCCCGGCACGATGAGGCGGGCGGGGTACCCGTGTGCCCGAGGCAGCGGCTCGTCGTTCATCTGGACCGCGATCATCGGCTCGCGCGCCGGGTCCATCACCCATGCGGTGGGCATGCCCGCGGTGAAGCCGTCCACCGATCGCCCGACGAGCTGCGTCGCCGACGACTGGACACCGGCCAACGCCAGGACCTCGCGGAGGCGCACGCCCGACCACTTCGCGTTCCCGACGAGCTTGCCGCCGACTTCGTTGCTCACGCACGCGATCGTCACGTACTGCTCGAACATCGGGAGCCCGAGGAGTTCGTTCCAGGTGAGCGTGGTCTCGCGGTCGACGAGGCCGTGGATGCGCAAGGTCCAGGTGGCGGTGTCGGGGGTCGGGGTGAGGAGCGCCGTGTCGATCCGGTAGAAGCGATCGTTCGGCATGACGATCGGGGTGAGGTCTGCGACCGTGCTCGAGAGGTCGTTGGTCGCATCGAGGATCGGGGCGAGGTCGGTTGCCGGCGGCAGCGTCTCGCCCGATCCGGCGGGGTTGCGCTGGCGGTCGAGGAGGGTCCGGCCGCCGACGCCCGCGACGAGGGCTGCGACCCCCACGGCCCCGGTTCGCACGAGGAACGAGCGGCGCGACCAGTCTGGCATCGATGCCGCCGGGCGCGTGGACCCGTCGATCGCACGGTTCGGCGCCACGAGCCAGCTCAGGACCCAGAGCGCGGTGCCGACGGCCACGGCGACCGTCGCGCCGACGATGGCCGGCGACGCCTCCGCGTCGCCCAGCGCGGCGAGGAAGCCGACGATCCCAAAGCCCGCGAAGCCGAGGGCGCCCAGCTCGTACCGGCGGGACGCAAGGACCCCGAGACCGGCGGCGATGACCAGCGAGACCGCGACGATGAAGATCTCGAACGCGAGCTTGTCGTTGGTGCCGAACAGGCCGACGACGAAATCCTTGGCTCCAGGCGGCTGGCGATCGACGACGACCTGGCCGACCGCGGCGACAAGCGACGTCGCGCCGGGCAGGAGGCCGGCGAGCAACTCCGAGGTGCCGAGCGCAGCGGCGCCCGCGGCGGCACCACCGATCGCGGCGCGGGTGTTCGAGGTGGTCATGTCGAGATCGTGCCGGTTCCGTGTGACAGTGACGTGTCGGATGGAGGATCGGCAGATGCCGTGTCGCCGTCGCGGCGCGCCCAGGCGCGCCCGTCGCGTCGTTCCACGAGCAGCGGCATCCCGTACGCCTCCGAGAGGACCGGGCCCGTCAGGACTCGCTCAGACGGCCCGGCGGCGACGATCCGCCCGGCCGCCAGCACGAGCGCGCGATCGAACCCAGGCGGGACCTCCTCGAGATGATGGGAGACGAGCACGATGCCTGCCGGCCTCGGCTCGGCGGCGAGCGTCGTGAGGTCCGCGAGGAGCGTCTCGCGGGCCGCGAGATCGAGGCTGGCGGCCGGCTCATCGAGCAGGAGCAGGTCCGGGTCCGGCATCAGCGCCCGGGCGATCGACACGCGGCGTCGCTCGCCCGCCGAGAGGGTCCCGAACGGCTGGTCGGCTCCCCCCGTCATCCCGACCCGGGCCAGCACGGCGCGAGCGCGGGCATGATCGGCGTCCGAGTACACGTGCCACCACGGCTCGGTCGCCGCGTGGCGGGCGGTCACGACCAGGTCGACGGGTCGCAGGTCTTCGCGGAACGCGGCCTCGACGGCACTCCCCGCGGCCCCGACACGCCGCCGGAGCTCGCGCAAATCGGCCTTCCCGTACCGCGCGCCCAGGACCTCGACGGTGCCCGCGGTGGGCCACAGGGTCAGGCCGACGACCGAGAGCAGCGTCGTCTTGCCCGAGCCGTTGGGACCGAGCACGACCCATCGTTCACCCGCCCGGATCTGCCAGTCGAGCGGTCCCAGGATCGTCCGACCGGCCCGCCGCACGACCAGGCCGCGGACGTCGACGATCACGCCCGCGATCGGACCGGACGCCCGGACGGCCTCGATGACCGGTACCTCGCCGCTACGGCGCCGGGGGCGGCGTCTGGATCGGCGTCGGCGCCGGCGTCGGAGTCGGGATCGGAGTCGGCGTCGGAGTCGGCGTCGGGATCGGAGTCGGCGTCGGGGGCGGTGACTCGGTCGGCGTCGGTTCGGGCGTCGGTGTGGCGCTCTCGGAGGGCGAGGCCGACGGAGAGGCCGGCGGGCACGGGAGTGCGACCACCTCGGAACCCGACGGCGAGGGCACCGCGAACGAGGGCACGACGCCACTCGCATCCGGCGTCGGGAGCGGGATGCACGATGGCGAGGGGCTGGGCGACCCGCACCCCTCCCCGCTGACCACCGGGCCCCACGACGCGCCATACGGACGGAACGAGCCGTTGTAGAAGTACGCGGTCCGCGTCCGGTTCGGGCCGCCGGCGGTGCCCGGACCGCGCTGCGCCCGTTTGATCCAGTTCCGGTCCGCCTCCATCCAGTTGCCAAAGCGCGTCTCGATGGCGCCTGGCACCTGGCCCAGGACATCGATGCCGCAGGTGTTCTGGGGCAGGCTGTCCTTCGGTTCGGAGCCCGAGATGAACCACTCGTTGACCGAATCGGCACCGGCGCGCGCCTTGGCCCCGGTCCACGGGTCGATGGCGACGCGGGTCAGGCCGTCGGGCCGCGCGAACCGGGTCACCGGCCACTTCCGGCTCGCTTCCTGGAGGAACCCCTGCCAGACGTACGTCGACACGTCGATCGAGAAGACCGGTCGGGCGGCCGTCGAGACGGGCGTGTTGTCGCTGTTGCCATTCCACACCCCGACTGCCAGGGCGTAGGCGCCCCCGGAGCGTCCCGCGTCCGTCGGTGGCGCGATGTAGCCGTACGCGTTGAGGTCCTTGGCGTCGTTGTTCGTGCCGGTCTTGAGCGTCGCCGGGCGGCGGGCGTCCGTTCCCTGGATCGCGAACTTCCCCCAGAAGGGGTTGACGTTCTTGTTCGTGTTACCGGCCAGGATGTCGGTCACGACGTACGCCGACTGCGGCTTGATGACCTGGACGCCGGCGGGTGGCACGTACGGCGGGGCGACGTCCGTGCCGTTGCGGTCGCGGATGGTCAGGATCGTCGTGTGGCCGATCCGCTTGCCGCCGTTGGCGAGCGTGCCGTAGGCCGTGACGAGATCGACCGGCCGTACCTCTGCGACGCCGAGCGCCAGTGCCAGCCCGGCGTTCGTCGTGTCGGACTGGAAGACCATGCCGAAGTCCTTGGCACGGTCGAAGACATGGTCCGGCTTGTTCAGCGCCATCGTCTTGACCGATGGGATGTTGAGCGAGAACTGGAGGGCCGTGCGGACACGCACCGGTCCACGTTCGAGGTTGTCGGCATCGTTGGGCGTGTACCCGCCACCGAAGTCCGTGCCGGTGTCCATGAGCATCGATCCGGCGGTGAGCGTGCCATCGTCGATGGCGGTGGCGTAGTTGAATGGCTTGAACGCCGAGCCAGGCTGGCGGAAGCCATGCCCGGCGACGTCGTACTGCGGCTGGAATTCTGGGCGGCTGGTCGTCGAGTAGTACTTGGCCGAGCCGACGTACGCGACGAGCTCGCCGGTCTGGTAGTCGAGGGCGACGAGCGCGCCGTTGCGCACGTTCTTGTTCTCGAGGTTCTTCATCCAGGCGGGGTACGAATTGAAGCCGATGGCCTTGGCAGCCTGCTCCTGGTTCTTACGATGCGGCACGAGGGTCGAGGCCTCGACCCACTTCTCGGCGATCGCCTGGAGGCGCAGGTCGAGCGTCGTCGTGACGCGCAGGCCACCGCGTTCGAGCTCCGGACAGGTGGTCGCATCCGGTCCGCACAGGCGTTCGGTCAGCTCGTCGCGGACCGCCCACACGAAGTGCGGCGCGAGCCAGTGCGGGGTGGCCTGGCTGGCCAGCACCACAGGGTCCCGCTCGGCCGCCTTGAACTCGGCGGAGGTGTAGGTGCTGCCCGACTTCGGCGTCCGCCCGTCGGCCAGCAATTCCAGCACGGAGTTGCGCCGGACCACGATCGTGGCCTCGGGTGGCACCACCTTGTTCGACTTCGGGCAGTCCTCGGGCTGCGCAACGACCGTCGTGCATTGATCGATGGCGTTGCGGACCAGGTCGTAGTTCGACGGGGACTTCGGCAGGCTGGCGATGATGGCGGCCTCGGCCGGCGTGATGTCCGCGAGCGGCTTCCCGAAGTAGCTTTCGACCGCCGCCTTCACGCCGTAGCTCTGGTTGCCGTAGTAGTTCTGGTTGAGATACGCCGTGATGATCTGTTGCTTGCCGGCCTGGCCCTGGAACGCCTGCGTGACGCGGATCGACTGGATGATCTCCTTGAGCTTACGCTCGATCGTCCGATTGGGATCCTGGACGAGGTCCTCGGGCAGGAGACGGGCCCGCACCAGCTGCTGGGTGATGGTCGAGGCGCCCCGGCTGTTGCCGCGCAACGAGTCGAGCCCGGCCGAGATGATCGCCAGCGGGTCGAAGCCCGCGTTGTCCCAGAACGTCTTGTCCTCGATGGCGGTCGTCGCGTCCAGGAGGATCGGCGGGATCTCGTCGTAGGTCACGACCTCGCGCCGCTCATCGCCGAACCGGGCGAGCTCCGTCTTGCCGGTCCGGTCGTAGATGATCGAGACCTCCGCCGGCGTGATCGCCGTGAGGCCACTGGCCGGGGGCAGGCCGGACGCGAGGCTGTTGTACACGCCAACCACCGCGATCGCCCCGATGGCCCCGATCCCGGCCATGAACAGCAGGATGATGATCCCCAGCCATCCGCCGGTGGACGGGCTGGTCCTGGCTGTCTGGACGCGGCGGGCGGGGGTAGGACGAGCGGCAGTCAAGACGGGCGAACTCCGGTGGGTTGGCAGGCGGCCCGCGCGAGTCATCGCGGGACCGGGCCCGGCCGCGGGCCGGTCAAGGATGCCGTACCTGGCCATTCGGCGCCCGGCACCACGTGTCGTGACGTACGGGCACGGGCGCCTGTGGCGTGCCGGCCCCTCCGCTCAGGGCAGCCGGCCGGCCCCTGCGACCGCGTCCACCGGCAGGATCATCGGTTGCAGCCCGGTTCGCGCGGGGTACTCCCGCTCCACCGCCGTCCGCAGCGCCTCGATGGCCTCCGGCCGGACGAGGTTGACGGTGCAGCCGCCGAACCCGGCGCCCGTCATCCGCGCAGCCACGACGCCAGGCACCGAGATCGCGATCTCGACCATCGCGTCGAGTTCGGGCGAGACGACCTCGAACCGGTCGCGGAGCGACGCGTGACTGGCGGCGAACACGACCCCGACCGCGGCGAGATCGCCCGACTCCAGGGCGCCGATCGTCTCCATGACGCGCTGGTTCTCCGTTACGACGTGCTCTGCGCGCCGGTAGGCGACCGGGTCCATCCGGGTACGCGCGGCGGCCAGGTGGAACGGGGTGACGTCACGGAGCGATTGGACCGTCTTGTCGTCGAGGGCGATGGCGGCGACCGCGGCCTCGCACTGGCTGCGCCGCAGGTTGTACTCGGAGCCGTCGAGCTGACGTTTCGAACCAGTGTGGAGTACCACGAGGCGGAGGTCCTCGGGCAACGGCACCGCCCGCCACTCGAGCGACCGGCAATCGAGCAGGACCGCGGATCCGGACACGCCGCACGCGGCGGCGAACTGGTCCATGAGCCCGCACTGGACGCCGACGTAGGCGTTCTCCGCGCGCTGGCAGAGGCGGGCCAGCGTGAGGGGATCGACGTCCGCGGCGATGTCCTCGAGCATCGCCCAGGCCGAGGCGAGCTCGATCGCGGCCGATGAGGACAGGCCGGCATTCGGCGGCAGCGTGGAGGCGACCACACCGCGCAGGCCCTTGAGCGGCGCGCCGGTCTCCGCGAGCGACCAGGCGGTGCCCGCGACGTAGTCGAGCCAGGTGCCGTCTCGTTCGCGACCGGCTCCGAGGCCGAAGCCGGCCCGCGACCCGTCGTCGAGTCGGGTCAGCTCGACGCGGTCGTCGCCGCTCGGCAGGTAGGCGATCCGGATCTCGAGGTCGATGGCCGCCGGCAGGACGAACCCGTCGTTGTAGTCGGTGTGCTCGCCGATGAGGTTGACCCGGCCGGGAGCACGTACGACACGGACCTCGCCGCGCCGGCCCGCGGCGGTGGGCTCGACCGCGACGAGGGCGTCGACCAGCTGCTCGGGTTCGAAGGGCGAGTGGCTGGCGCCCGTGCCGTGGGCCGCGGCGCTCACGAGGGCCTGGGCGGGGCGTCGTCCCGCCGCTCCCACCCCGGGCTGAACAGGCGGATGAGGTGCTGGCGGTGGTACGGATGACCTTCGAGCGCGTCCCAATCGAGCTCGATGCCGAGACCGGGCGCATCGGGGACCGTCACGTACCCGTCGACCGGTCGGACGGGCTTGTCGACGAGCGATCGCGTCCAGTCGGCGTTGAACTCGTCGAAGGTCTCCTGCACGTAGAAGTTCGGGATGCACGCGCCCAGCTGGACAGCCATCGCGCCGCAGACCGGGCCCTGTGCGTTGTGCGGCGCGACGACCGCGAGATGCGCCTCGGCGAGCGAAGCCACCTGGCGCGTTCGCCACAGGCCGCCAAGGTGCAGCGGTTCGGGTTGGAGGATCTGCACGACGTCGTGCGACAACAGGTCGGCGAACTGGCCGAGCGAGGTGAGGCTCTCGCCAGTTGCGATCGGGACCGGCGAGCGGCGCGCCACCTCGACCATCGAGCCCATCTGCGAGTGGTGGACCGGCTCCTCCAGCCAGGCGGGCCGGAGCTCGGCGAGCCGGTCGGCCAGGCGGAGCGCCGTCGAGGCCGTGAAGCGGTTGTGCGCCTCGATCATCAGGTCGACGTCCGGCCCGACGGCGTCGCGGACCGCTCGCACGATGTCGATCGAGAGGTCCTCGTCGCGGCGATCCTGGACCCGCCAGGCCGACCCGAACGGATCGAACTTCATCGCGGTGTACCCGCGGGCGACGACGTTGCGGGCCTCTGCCGCGACCGCTTCGGGCCGCCGGTCGGTCCGGTACCAGCCATTGGCGTAGACCCTGATCCGGTCGCGGACCTTGCCGCCGAGCAGCGCGTGGACCGGCTGCCCGGCCGCCTTGCCGACGATGTCCCAGCACGCGATCTCGACCGCGGCCACGGCCGCCATGTGGACCTGGCCGCCGTCGCTGTAGACGTCGCGGACCATCCGCTGGAGGAGCAGCTCCACGTCGTGCGGATCCAGGCCGATGTAGGCCTCCTGGAGCTCCTCGATCGCGGCCGCGACGGTCGCGGCGAACCCGTTGACGGTGCCTTCGCCAAAGCCGGTGACGCCCTCGTCGGTGCTGACCCGCGTGAACAGCCAGTTCTTCCAGGCGTTCCCCGCGACCCGCGTCTCGACCTTCGTGATCCGCATCCGTGGAGCGTAGCGCCGTGGCACGATGGCGGCATGGGAATCGCGGGTGTGGCTCGAGTCGGACGGAGGTACGGATGACCACCACGAGACTGACCGCGGAGCTGGTCATCGACGGGCGCTGGGAGCTGGGCGAGGGTCCGATCTGGGACACGGAGACCGGTTCGCTGGTCTACGTCGACATCCCGGGCCAGGCCGTCCTGCGCTACCGCCCGGGCGAGGCGCGCGCGATGGCCCTGCCGACGCCTCTGGACGTCGGATCGGTGGCGGTCCGTCGTGGCGGTGGCCTGGTCGCCGCGCTGGCCGATGGGTTCTGGCTCACCGAGCCGGATTCCGAGGATTGGATCCGCTACCGGCCGGTGGAGGCAGACCAGCCGGATCTTCGCTTCAACGATGGCAAGTGCGATCCGTCCGGCCGCTTCCTGGCGGGCTCGATGGCGTACGACAAGCACACCGGTGCCGGAGCGCTCTACCGGCTCGATCCGGAGGGGAGCGTCGAGCAGCTGCTGACGGGCGTGACCATTTCGAATGGGCTCGCCTGGAGCGCCGATGGCAGGACGTTGTACTACATCGACACGCCGCTGCGGCGGGTGGACGCCTTCGACTACGACCTCGCGACCGGGCGGCTCTCGAACCGGCGGCCGCACATCGTCTTCCCGCCCGATGAGCCCGGCAGCCCGGACGGCATGACCATCGACACCGACGGCGGGCTGTGGGTCGCGATGTGGAACGGGTGGTCCGTCCATCGCTATGCGCCCGATGGGACACTGGACCTCGTGGTCGACGTGCCGGCCTCGCACGTCACGAGCGCGATCTTCGGCGGCCCGGACCTCGAGGATCTCTACATCACGTGCGCCTGGTCCGAGCTCACCGACGAGGAACGAGCCGCGCAGCCCCACGCCGGCAGCCTGTTCCGCGTGCGGCCGGGGTTCCGCGGCTATCCGCCGGTGGAGTTCGCCGGGTAGGGTTCGTAAGGTACGGGCCGCCGATGCGGGGCCGAGATTGAGGAAGGCGTCTGGTCCGGTACGCGCCTGGCGCCCGATGGCCGCGACCCGGCCAGAGGCGAGTCTGCTCCCATCGAACCGACCCGAGAACGTCGGTCGACGAAGGAGCTGACGGAGATGAATGCCGCGGACAAGACCACCCATCAGCCGCAGGCCACGCGACGGCCGTGCCTCGTGGACGGATGCCCGTGCAAGGACGCGCGGATCGTGTCGCGCCGCCGGGCGGCGTTCTTCGCGGCCCGTGCGCGCCAGACCGGCCAGACCGCCGACCGGGTCTTGGCCGTGGAAGCGGAGTGGTCGCTGTTCGGATCGGCGAGCAGCGAGCGAGCCACTTCCTGAACACTTTCGCCCAGCCTGCCGTACTCGCCGTCCGACTCCGGCGAAAGTGAGGCGATCTCAGTCCAGCTCCGCGATGAAGCGGAGCATCGGGGCCACGCAGCTGATGTCGGGGCCGACAGGGTTGAGCGGGTCCGCGGCGTCGAGCGCGAGCGCCTCGGCCTCGGTCGCCACGGTCAGCGGAGGGTGTCCCGGCCGTCGTCCGCGAGCAGGCGCGCGAGCTCGATCCTGGTCGGGAGCCCGGCGAGGTCGCCGACCGCCGCCACGGCCGCGGCCCCGCACGCATTGGCGGTCCGCAGCGTTGTCGCGAGGTCCTGGCCCTCGAGCCGGGCGGCGATGAACCCGGCACAGAACCCGTCGCCCGCGCCGACCGGATCGACAACGGTGGTAACAGGTAGCCCGCGGCTCGCGGCCGGTTCGCCGCCACGCTCGCGAGCGACTGCGCCGTCGGCACCGAGCTTCGCGACCGCGATCCCCGGGCCGAGCGCCACCACGGCCCCCGTCAGCACGGCCGGATCCATCCCGTTGGTGCCGGTCAGGGCGGCAAGCTCGTCCGGGCTGCCGAAGACGACGTCGGATCGTTCGGCCAGCGGCCGAAGGACCGGGGCGGCCGTCTCGTCGGGCCAGAGCCGCCGGCGGAGGTTGACGTCGAAGCTGATGGTCATCATCGCCTTCCGGGCGAGTTCCATGGCGAGGACGACCGCCTCCCGCGCAGTGAGGGACAGCGCGGGCGTGATCCCGGTCACGTGTAGCCAACGACCCTCACCGAAGGCCCCGTCTTCCGCAGCCCGTCGCACGTCGTCGGGTGTCAACCGCGATCCGGCCGAACCAGTCCTCGCGTACACCGCCTCGGCCGCGCCGAGGACCCGACGTTCGCGCAACATCAGGCCGGTCGTGGCGGCGTGGTCGATCGCCAGGTGGCTGACATCGACGCCTTCGCCCCGAAGCCGTCGGATGACCGCTGTCCCGAAGCCGTCGCCGCCGACGCGCCCGATGTAGGCGACCGCATGACCGAGCCGCGCCAGGCCGACCGCGAGGTTCGCCTCCGCCCCGGCGATGTGGCGTTCGAAGAGGTCGACCTCCGCGAGTGACCCCGGCCGGGCCCCGATCAGCGAGATGAGGCATTCCCCAAGGGTGACGACCTCGGGGGTCATGTCGCGCGGCCCTGCCGTGCCGCCGCCACCACGGCGACCACCTGCCGGGCACGGGTGGTCACCCCGGCCGGGGCGCCGTCGCCCACCAGCCAGCTGCCGAGGCCCACGGCGACGGCGCCCGCCGCGATGAACGAACCGGCCGTCTCCGCGGTCACGCCGCCCGTGGGGACGACCGGGATGTCGGGGAAGGGGCCGGCCAGCTCGCGGATGAAGCTCGGCCCGAGCGCCGAAGCCGGGAAGAGCTTCACGGCGGCGGCGCCCGCACGCCAGGCGGCCAGGACCTCGGTCGGGGTCGCCGCTCCGGGGATCGCCGGGATCCCGCGTTCCGCCGCCCACGCCACGAGTTCGGGATCCGTGTGTGGCATGACCAGGAACGTGGCCCCCGCCTCCACGGCCTGGCGGGCCGCCTCGATCGAGAGGACCGTGCCGGCGCCGATCGAGAGCCGTGACGCGCTCGGCGACGACGCGACGGCTTCGATGGCCCGCAGGGCCTTGCCGACGGGCTCGTTGAGCGTGATCTCGAAAGCTCGCACGCCGCCCTCGGCGAGGGCCTTCGCGACATCCGCAGCCGCACCGGGTGCCAGCCGGCGTGCGATCGCGACCACGCCTCCCGCGACCAGGCCGGCCGGGATCGCCGGGCGCGCTGCTGGGATCGTCACGCCGTGCCGCTCCTTCATTGGATGCTGTCGTCGGTCAGCCGACAGCGTAGCGCCGCACGCGAACCCGGGCCCGGCCGGCGGGAGCCATGCCACCGGACCAGGACCCGGCCAGTCTCCGCCAAACCGGCCAGTCTCCGCCAAACCGGCCAGTCTCCGCCAAACCGGCCAGTCTCCGCCAAACCGGCCAGTCTCCGCCAAACCGGCCAGTCTCCGCCAAACCGGCCAGTCTCCGCCAAACCGGCCAGTCTCCGCCAAACCGGCCAGTCTCCGCCAAATCCGTCTCACGGTGGCAGTTAGGCGCGTTCGCCACCGCCATGTGGGCCGATCCCGGGTCTCGGCAACGGGACGTATGCATCAGGATGCGTCGCGGCCGCGTGGATCCGACTGGCGCGAAGCCAGCCAGTCGCCGGTTGCCCGCCTAAGTGCCACGGCGGAATGGATCTGGCGGAGTCGGGTTGCGCCAGACCGGGACCGCGCCCAGACCGCGCCCGCGCCCAGACCGCGCCCGCACCAGACCGGGACCGCGCCCGGACCGGGACCGCGCCCCGACCGGCCGGCGACGCGCGCCTCAGCTGCGGAGGAACGCCTTCAGCGCTCGCCTGATCGGCCGGATGAGCACCACCGCGAACACGACCAGCACCGCCGCAACGATCCCTTGCGGCATGCCGTTGACGGTCTCGAAGTGGCCGACTCCCAGACCGATCGCGGCCACATCGACCGGCTGGTCGTCATCGGCCGCCGGGCGGACTGGGTCGTCTCGAATCCGCTTACGTCGTGCCATCGATCGATCCTACGCCGTTGCATCCCGAAACAAGGGGTTGACATCCCGCCATCGCGACAATACAGTACCGAAAGGTTATATAACCAAGAAGTGATGGACATGCAGCAGCCAGATCCCTTGAGCCTGACATTCGCCGCTCTTGCCGACCCGACCCGGCGGGCGATCCTGGCCCGTCTCGCCACCGGCGAGGCCTCGGTCAAGGACCTCTCCGCTCCGTTCGACATGAGCCAGCCCGCCATCTCCAAGCATCTCCGGGTGCTCGAACGGGCCGGGCTCATCGAGCAGGGCCGGCAGGCGCAGTGGCGACCGCGACGGCTCCAGGCGGGCCCGCTGCGGGACGTCGCAAACTGGGTGGACCAGTACCGTCGCCATTGGGAAGAGAGCTTCGAGCGCCTGGACGCCTACCTGCGCGAGGTCCAGGGCAAGGAGCCTGAGCAGCAGAAAGAGGAGGACCATGGTCATCGAACGATTCCGAAATGACACCACGAGGGTCTACTCGGACGAGGCCGATCTCGTGTGGGAGCGCACGTTCGATGCGCCCCGCGATCTCGTCTGGGGGGCCTTCATGGATCCCGAGCGCATCCCGCGCTGGTGGGGCCCCCATGGTTCGACCACGACCGTCGTCGAGATGGACGTCCGGCCAGGCGGCAAATGGCGCTACATCAGCCACGCACCCGATCGCGACGACGTGCCGTTCATGGGCGAGTACCTCGAGGTCGAGCCGCCCGAGCGCTTCAAGTGGACGTTCATCGTCGACCTCGATGGCGTGCGCGACCAGGCGGGCGTCGAGACCTTCGAGTTCGAGGAGGTCGACGGCAAGACGAAGCTCTCGTCCCGCGCGCACTTCCCCTCGGTCGAGGGGCTCGAGGACGCCCTGGCGACAGGCATGATCGCCGGCGGGGTCGAGACCTGGGACCGCTTCGCGGCCATGCTGGCCGAAGGCTAGGAGACTCCGGCGCCGACCGCGCTCTCGAAGTGCGGTCGGCGCCTCCGCACGCGGACTCCGCAGGCCGGGTTACCCCATCATTGGTGGGACCGCCCGGCCTGAGCGCGTCACGGAACGTCAGGAGGCGCGCGACATCGGCACCAGACTCCGCGGCAACGACGCCTGGCCGTCCTATGCGACCGTCGCGACTGTCGGATACGTCATCTACGGCATCGGGGCGATCGCACCGTACCTGCGGACCCAGCTCGGACTCTCCGACGCCGAAGTCGGGCTGCACTCGACGGCGTTGGCGGTCGGGCTCGTTGCCGCCGGCGCGATCGCGGCCGCGCTGGACCGTCGCACCGGCGAGGTCGCGGTCCGCGGTCTGGCGGCGGGCAGCCTGGTCGCCGCGGTCCTGGCCCTCGCGACCGCACCGGCCTTCGGCGTGACGCTCGCGGCCTCGATCCTCGTCGGGTTCGGGACGGGCACGCTCCTCGGCTACGCGAACGCGATCCTGGCGCAGCCTGGCGGGCGGCTGGCCAGACAACGGGTAGCGCGGGCGAACGTGTGGGCGATGGTCGCGGCATTCGCCTGCCCCCTGGCACTCGCGACGGCGGCCACCATGGATGCGCCGTGGGGCCTTGGGCTCACGCCGGCGTTCGTGCTCCTCCTGGTCATCGCGATCGATCTCCGGTCGGGCCCGCGTCTCGCACGGACGCAGGCGGCATCGACGACGACGGGTCGACTTCCCGGCGCCTACTGGCTCGCCTGGACCTTCCTGGTGGCCGCGATCGCGGTCGAGTTCTCGATCGTGTTCTGGGGTGCCACGCTCGTAGCTCGCCGGACAGGCGTCGACACCGCGGCGGCCACCCTCCTGGGCGGGTTGTTCCTCGGCGGCATGTTCGTCGGGCGATTCGCGCAGGCGTTCGGACTGGGGACCGGCGGTGACCTTCGACGACCGGCGGCGGCCGGGGTCTTACTTGCGGCCGTGGGCGCGTCCATCGCGTGGGTATCGACGACGCCCGCCCTGTCCGGGTTCGGCCTGTTCGTGGCCGGGCTCGGGGTCGCCGGGCTCTACCCCTTGGGGGTGGCAGCCGCCCTGGCCGCTGCGCCCGGGCGGTTGACCCTGGCCGGGACCAGGCTGACGCTGGCGTCGGGAACGGCCGTCATCGCGGCGCCGTTCGCGCTCGGGATCGTCGCGGACGCGGCCGGAGTCGAGACCGGTTGGGGCCTGGTGATCGTGCTGGCGGCCGTCGCATTGGTGCTCGTCCTCGCATTCCCAGCCGCGACCAGGGACCGGCCCGGGTCGTCGGTCGTCTGAAGCGGGACGAAGCTCGCGTCAGGCCTGGCCGGTGCCATCCGGTGCGCCGAAGGATGTGGACGGGCGCGCCTGGCGCGCGCCCGTCCATTCTCCAGGATCGGTCGGGCGAAGCCGCCCGAGCGCGTATCGGGCTAGACGCCCGGCTTGACCTCGTAGAGCGTGTGCGCCTCGAGGCCGTGGGCCTCCCGGTGCACCTTCGTCGCCGTCTCGCGATCGGGCGCATCGACCAGGCAGAAGACCTTGCCGGCCCCCTCGTCGACCCAGTACTGCTTGTAGTTCACGCCGTACTTGCCCTGGACCCGGACGTCGGCCTCGTGGGCTCCGGCGACGTCGTCCGCCTTCACCCCGGGCAGGTCATGCATGTCCATGTATGTCGGCATCGAGGAGATCTCCTTGGGATTCTCGCGCGTGGTAACGCGTGTTAGTTCCACGGGTGCCTCTACGAGGAGAATGGGTCGACCGGTTTTGCACGGGACTCGCAAAATTCGCGAGGCGTGTCATCGGGCGCAACAGGTCCTGCTCCCGTCGCGTACATTCGGCCTGTGAGCTTCGACGTTGCCGCGGAGTCGTACGACCGCTTCATGGGCAGGTATTCGGTCCTGCTCGCCCCGCAGCTCGCGGATCTCGCCGGGGTGCGCCACGGTCAACGGGTGATCGACGTTGGGTGTGGCCCCGGGGCACTCACCGCCGAGCTCGTCGGGCGGCTGGGGGCTTCGGCCGTGGCGGCCGTCGACCCCTCCGAGCCCTTCGTCGACGCGGCTCGGACGCGCAACCCGGGCGTCGACGTGCGACGGGCGGCCGCGGAGCAGATGCCGTTCGTGGACGGGTGGTTCGACGCGGCGCTCGCCCAGCTCGTGGTCCATTTCATGGCAGATCCGGTCGCCGGATTGACCGAGATGGCCCGGGTCACCCGGCGCGATGGTGTCGTCGCCGCCTGCGTCTGGGATCACGCCGGCGGCCAGGGCCCGCTCAGTTCGTTCTGGCAGGCGGCGCGCGAGCTCGACCCCGACGTCGAAGACGAATTGCAGCTGGCCGGCGCGCGTGAAGGCCACCTGGCGGAGCTGTTCGATGCGGCCGGCCTGCGCGAGATCGAGCGGACGGCACTGTCCGCCGACCTCGAGCACCCGAGCTTCGAGGAATGGTGGGACCCGTTCACCCACGGTGTCGGCCCCGCGGGCGCGTACGTGACCGGCATCAGCCCGGAACGGCAGGCCGTGCTGCGCGAGACGTGCCGAGCCATGCTCCCGGCCGGATCGTTCGTGCTGACGGCTCGGGCCTGGGCAGCGCGCGGCCTGGCGTGAGCGGTCGCCACCCAGGTGCCGGCGGCGGGACGAGCGAGTGGCCCGATGATCGGCATCGACCGATCAACGCTCCAGGACGCGGAGGTCGACGATCTCTATTCGGGGCAGGCGGGGACGGCTAGCGCGAAGGAACCGCCTGCCCGTTCGCGTCACGGACGACCCGTGAAGCGAGGTCGGCGGCGAGCGAGACCGTCAGGTCGTGAGCGGCGAGCTCGGCCGTGCCGGGCAGCGGAAGGGGGCAGGGCCATGTCTCGACCTTGACCCGGACCTCGGTGGGCGTTTCTGCGATGTTGGTGACTCGCGTCCAACTGCACGGGGCGACGCCGACCCTCACCGCGATGGTGCGCTGGTCGATCACGACGTAGGAGTCCATGAAGGGAACGAGGACCGTCGAGTTCTGCGCCAGGAGCAGGACCCCGAGGACGACGAGGGCGACCGCGAGCCAGAGCTTCCGGGGAACCCTGGCGGACCGCTTCGGCTCCATGTGCACGGCCTCTCGCTTGTGGTCGGGTCGCCAACGGCAACGGGAGAAACCCTGGTCGGCCGCGTACTCCGACGCCGGCCCCCGAGGTCCGGGCATCAGCCGTTCGGAACATGAGTCAGTCAATCGCCCGTCACACGCCCGCCAGGCGTCAGCGGCGCCCTCACTGGCAAACCCCGGATGGCTATGCCGCCTGGCTGAGCGCTACCACAGCAACCACGACCCCCAGCACGGCCGTCACGGCTGCGGCTCGGGGTCCGGCGACGAACTTGGCGACGGCGGCGAAAGCGGTGACGACCGCGGCCGCCGCGAGGCGCACGACGATCGGAGAACCGACGTGGGCCGGCCCGGAGACGATGTAGTTGACCGCAAGGATCGCGACGATGCTCACGACGGAGACGAGCCAGAGCCGCTTCTTATCGAGAGGACGCGCTGGGATTGTCATGGGAACACGACCTTCGGGGCCATCATCGCCCATGGCAGCTCGCCGTCAAGAGTCCTTCGTCGTATGGAGGCGCACCAGGCGCCTAGTCTCCGGATCGGCTAGTCCGCGTACTGCAGCGGCGTCACCACGACGTCCGGGAAGGTCACGCCGGTCCGATGGTCCGGGCAGTAGCCGTTCGGGTTCTTGTCGAGGTACTGCTGGTGGTAGTCCTCGGCGTAGTAGAACGGGTACGCCCTGGCGTCGACGATCTCGGTCGTGATCGCCCCGTAGCCGGCCTTCGACATCTGCTCCTGGTACATGGCCTTGGAGGCCTCGGCGGCGGCTCGCTGCTCGTCGTCGGCGACGATGATGATCGATCGGTAGCTCGTGCCGACATCGTTGCCCTGGCGCATGCCTTGCGTCGGGTCGTGGTGCTCCCAGAAGGTCTTCAGGAGCTGCTCGTACGAGATCCGCGCGGGGTCGTAGGCGACCAGGACGACCTCGGCGTGGCCGGTCCGGCCGGAGCACACCTCGTTGTATGTCGGATTCGGCGTGCTCCCACCGGCGTACCCGACCGCGGTCGTGACGACGCCGGGAAGCTGCCAGAAGTCCCTCTCGTCGCCCCAGAAGCAGCCGAGACCGAAGACGGCGGTCTTGGTGCCCTCGGGCCACGGCCCGGCGATGGGCGTGCCGAGGATGGTGTGGATGCCCGGGGTCATGATCGGTTCGGATCGGCCGGGGAGGGATTCGGCGGGCGAGGGGACGGTTTGGGGCTTGGAGTTGAAGAACCTCATGGCGGCAGTCTATCCCTGGTGCGTGACGGCGCCGTGACGGTCGATCGTGCTGTAGCCGGCCGATGGCACGGGGCGTCCGTGGAGCAGGAATGTGCGCCGTGATCCTGCCAGACATGTCTCGGTGGCCGGGTAGGCAACCATCCAGCCGGCCACGGATGCCCCGACCCGCCCATCAGCGCGGGATCTGCAGACCGATCCATGGATCCGACCGCTGGGACGCCTGCTCGCGGAGGCTCAGGGAGCACCACGTGACCTGCCAGTCCCCGATGCGTACCTGGCCAGAACCGAGGGTCGTCGACCGTGCCGCCGCCATGACGACGGATCTCCGCCAAATCGACGCGCGGGCGATCGTTAGGCGGGCTTCCGTATGCGCAGTCGGTCGATCGCTCGTCATCGACCGACCGGAACGGCACCCCGATGCACGGGACGGCGGTGTGAGGTCCGATGCAGGGCCAGATCGGAGGCGCTTTCGCGCCTAGCTGTCACAGCGAGGCGGTTTTGGCGGAGATGCTGCCCGGAACGGGTTCAAGGGAACGACGTGCCGCGCCCGCGTGGGCCCGCCCGGCTACGCGCCTCTCGTCACCCGTACGTCGTCGATCTCGACCTCGACCAGGTTGGGCACCCCGCCATCGACCGCCACGAACCGCACCTGGACCGTCTGGCCAGCGAACGCGTCCATCGACACCGACGCGGATCTCCAGGCACCGTCCACATCCGCTGCGCTCCCGACCTTCGACCAGACGACCGTCCCGACGCCGCCGGCCTCCACGATCGCCTGGAGCGAATCGGCCGAGGACGACGCCGCGTCGTGCGCGAACACGTATCGGAAGGTCAGCCGTTGGCCGAGTGAGGACGGCAACCGGATCGTGGGCGACTGGACCGTGGTCCGGCCGTCCAGGTCGTGGCTGCTTGGCGTCGTGCCGGCGGGCGCCCCGGTCACCCATGCCCTCGAGCCGGAAGGCGTCGTGCCCAGCTGCTTTGGCCCGGACTGTGAGGTCGGCTGCGGGTTCCCGCGCGAGAACCGGGCGCTGGCGTCGGCTGTGTCCGTGCCGTCCGGGTCCCGCGTCCACCCTCGCGACACCTCGAGGTCGTCGTCGAACGCGCCACAGCGGGCGGTTCTGACGGCCACGCCCAAGGTTCCGAGCGGACACCAGGCGCGCTCCAGGAGGTACAGGACGGCGGCCTTGTTGCGTCCGGTCTCCGAGGCGATCTTCGAGGGCCTGGAGTAGGCCCGGACCGACAGCTCGATCGTGTACGCGAAGATCCGGTAGGTGCCGTATTCGAAGTCACGCGACGTGCCGGAGCTGACGTACAGGTCGCTCGCCTGTTCGGGCCGGTAGCCGCTGGACGCGGCCATCGCGCGACCGATCCTGGCCAGCGCGCTGCGATCCTGGGCCGTCATGTCACCGGGGACGTTGGTCTTCGTGTAGCCGTACGGCCACAGGACCAGCCGGCCCGTCTCGTGGAAGCTGATGCCCATCCGGATCTGCTGCCGCCCGTCGATGACGCGGCTGGCCAGGAAGTCCCGGAACGCCCTCGCTTCGGGGGTCGAGAACGGCTTCGGTCCGCGATAGGTGATCGCGAGCGGGTTCGAGCTCGTCCGGCCGCCCCCACCCCAGCGGTACCCGAAGTTACGGTTGAGGTCGGTGCCCTTCGCGGTCGTGCCCGGAGTCGGCTGCCGGTTCTTGCGCCAGTTGTGGAACTTGCCCTTGGCGATGTCGAACGCCGCTCCGTCGGGGTTGACCATGAAGATGATCCAGATCTCGCGGGTGTTGACGATGTTCGTGACCCGCGGGTCCGTCCCGTATCCGTCGGCCAGCCAGTGGAGGATCTTCAGGGTCATCTCCACGCCCATGTGCTCGTCGGCGTGGATCCCGCCATCGAAGAGGACCTCCGGTTCGTCCTCGTCGACGAGCACGTTGTCCGAGATCTTGGCGGCCCACAGCTGCCGCCCGAGGTAGCTCCGGCCGATCGAGAAGCGCTGCACGATCGCGGGATGCGCGGCGGCGACCGCCGCGACCTCGGCACCGACCTCGGCGTACGTGTGATAGGCCTCGTAGCCGGCGGGGAACTCCGTGGCGGCGAGGGCCGTGGACGGGACGAGCAGCGAGAGGATGAGCAGGCCGAGCGCGAGTGACGGCGGTGTGATCCTGGGCAGGCAACCGGAGGACATCGGTCCATGGTGACCGGTACGGGCCGCGGGCGCCATCCCGACCATTGAGCCATACGTCGTGCCGGTCGTCCCGCTAGCATCGTGGTCATGCCGACCGACCTACCCACGATCCTGTCCCTCGTCGATGAGTTCGGCGCCGACCACGCGACCGCCGCCCTCGTCGGGCCGGACGGCTTGCTCGCGGTGCACGGCGACTCCGACCATCGATACGAATGGGCGTCGGTCACGAAACCGGCGACAGCGATGACGGTCCTGATCGCAGCCGAGCGTGGCCTGCTCGATCTCGACGAGCCGGCCGGCCCTCCCGGCTCGACCGTGCGGCATCTCCTCTCGCACGCGTCGGGCCTGCCGTTCGAGGGTGAGGCGCTGCTGGCGGCCCCGGGCCGCAAGCGGATCTATTCGAACCCTGGTTTCGACCAGTTGGGCGAGCTGGTCGCCGTTCGGGCCGGCAAGAGCTTCGAAACGGCGCTCGTCGCCTGGGTCCTGCGCCCGCTCGCGATGGACCGGACCTTCCTCGAGGGTCGGCCCTCGGAGGGCCTGGTCGGCACCATCAGCGACCTCGCCGCACTGGCTCGGGAGCTCCTCCGTCCGACGCTGCTGACGTCCGCATCCGCGGCGTCGATGCGCGAGGTGACGTTCGCCGGGCTCTCGGGAGTGGTGCCCGGCATCGGTCGATTCAGCCCATGCGACTGGGGCCTGGGTGTCGAGCTGCACGACGGCAAGCAGCTCCACTGGATGGGCGCCGCCAACAGCCCGGCCACGTTCGGTCACTTCGGTGGCGCAGGCACGTTCCTGTGGGTGGATCCCGTGGTGGATCGCGCTCTGGTCGTCCTCGCCGATCGGCGTTTCGGGGCGTGGGCGCTCGATGCCTGGCCGGTCTTCTCGGACGCGGTGCTGGCGGCTCTGCGCTAGCGGCTAGCGGTCGTCGGGACGCGCGGCTCGCTCGATGAAGTGGGGGAGCAGGGTCGCCCAACCACCACGGTTGCGGTCGCGCCAGGTCTCGCCATCGGAACCGAGACGCTCCCAGCCGGCATGTTCGATCTCCACCCGCGTGCTGCCATCGCCAAGGTCGACGAACCGGATCTCGACGTCGGTCGCGTCGGCTCGATCCCGTCGCAGGTGCCACAGGTACGCGAAGCGTGCGGGCGGTTCCCAGACCGTGATCTGACCCCAGTCATGCTCCACGCCCGATACGGTGCGCTCGAAGATCCGACCGCCGGGCCGCTGTTCCAGCACGACCGTGAGGCCGTCCTCGGCCGTGACCGTGTGGTCCGCCGGCCACCACTGGCCGATGCGGCCGGTCCAGGTCTCGAACGCCTGGTCGGGCGGGCAGTCGACCTCGAACGCCAGGCGGATCGGCTCGATCAACGCTCGGCCGGCTCTCTGGCCGGGGCGTTCTCGGCGACGAGGCGGAACCGGGCGGCGGCCTCGCCCCAGACCCGTTCGAGGTAGCGTCGCACCGCCTCGACGCCCTCGTCGTGGAGCCGGTAGATCCGGCGCGTGCCGAGCGGCTCCTCGACGACCAGGCCGGCATCCTTGAGCAAACGTAGGTGCCGCGACACCGCCGGGCGACTGATCGGCAGCGCATCGGCCAGCTGCTGGACGGACCGCCCGCCCGAACCGAGGAGCTCGACGATGGCGCGGCGGTTCGGGTCGCCCAGCGCCTCGAACGCGTCCCCGGGGAGGGCGGGTCCCGCTGTCGCCCTCGTCATCAGCGGGCGCGCATCCGGTTGTTCTTGGCGTCGTGGGTCAGCTCGGCCAGCCCGAGCGCCTCGAGCAGTGGCGGCAGGTAGACACCGAACCTCCCGCGCAGGCCCTTCTTGATGCCGTACCAGCCGCCGACCGGGTTGCTCTCCGACCGACCCCAGGCCTCGACCGTTCCCTCCGGCGCGGGCTTCTGCTCATCCGTCCCGCCAAGTGGCACCCAGTCGCCATTGGCCTTGAGCATCGCGTGGAGGTCGTCGATGGCCCGCAGCTCGTACTTCAGCTGCGTCGAACCCACCTGGCAGTAGAGGGTCGGTGGGTCGGCGGCGTCGTCGCGCCACATCTGGTACTCGGAAGTCCCGGGAGGGGTCTTGAGGACCCACGGATCGTCCTTCGTACCGGTGCCGATCGCCGCCATCGCTCACTCCTCCTGATCGGTCCGAGCCGCCGCGCTCGGTAACCGGGCGGCTACGGTAACAGGCGAGTGACGGTGGTGCAACCGGCGCGGCGGCGCTGGCCGGTGCATCATGACGGCCATGACCGAGGTCGTGCCCGAAGGCCACCCCTTCGCCCGGGAACTCGAAGCCGAACGTGCCGGCTGGTACGTGATCGCGGGACTCGTCCGGACGCTGACGCCCGACGAGTGCCTGATACCGGGTTACTACCACGATCCGGACTGGGCCGTCCGCGATGTCGTGGCCCACCTGGGGACGTGGTTGGCGGAGGCCGCGGTCCAGCTCGAGCGCATCCATGCCGGGACCTACGAGGGCCACGAGGTGGACATCGAGGCCATGAACGCGAGTTTCCTCGAGGCGATGCGTGACCAGCCATGGTCGGTGGCCTGGGTCCAGGCGCAGGCGGGTCGGACCCGGATGCTCGAGGCGTGGTACGCGCTCCACGAGCCGAGCGACGAGGCCGCCTGGTGGATCCGCAAGTCCGGCCCCGATCACTACGAGGAGCACGTCGGGCGCCTGCGCGATTGGGTCGAGGAACTGGCACGTCGCCGCGGGGTGTGACTGTCGCGACCCATCGGGGGTCCATGCCGCGTCTCTGAGGCATGATGCACCCCGCCATGGCTGTCACGACACTCGCTCTCGATCCCGCCCCGATCGCAGCGGTCGGTACCATCGTCGACCTCCTCCGGAACTCGCCCCTGCTCATCCCTGGCGTCGCCATCGCGGTCATCGCGGCGGTCTTCCTGGCTCCCCAAGGGGCGGCGCGAACCGGTCTGTCGCCGCTCTTGACCGGCCTGCTCGTGTTCGCCTTCGGGGCGATCCTGGCGATCACATTGACGCCCGGTAGTGGCGAAGGCTTCTTCGGCCAGTCATGGTGTGGCGGCCTGTGGCCGCCGCCGCGCCTCGGGCAACTGCTCTCGATCTCGAGCGAGCACGGCCTGAACGTGGTGCTGTTCGTGCCGCTCGGCGTCCTCATCGGGCTGATCCCGCGGGTTCGGCCGCGGGCGACGGCTGCCCTCGTCGCGGTCGCGATGCCCATCGTCATCGAGTGGATCCAGTACAGCGTCCCGCAGCTCGGTCGCATCTGCCAGACCTGGGATGCCCTCGAGAACCTGCTGGGAGTCGCCATCGGGCTGGGTGTGGGGGCGGCGGTCACCTTCGCGCTTCGGACCGTCCGCCGGACTGCGTAGCGGCGACTGGTTTCCAGGCAGTCCGGGGGACAACGAGACGATCCCCGGGACGAAAGGGCGTTGCAGGTCCTTCGCGCCGGGGATCTGCCGAGAAAGGTCGCGAATCCGTGCCCGGAGGTCAATGGGCCAAAACGCGCAGATGGTCCCTGGTACCGCCCGTCCGTGCGTACGTCGACACATCCGCGACATCCAAACCGGTGCATCGGCGCACGGGACGCCAAAGGGGTCATTGCGTCCGCACCTCGTGGCGCGTACCGTCGAGACCGCCGCCGCCCTCGTTGTTGCTGTGACGCCGCCTGCAACAGTCGTCTTTCGTTGATCGGTCCCGAGGAGCTCCTGTCCGTGACTACCCACCCGCGCCGGCGTCTTGCCGTCCTGCTTGCCCTGGTCCTGGGCCTCGTCGCCGTCGTCCCGGTCGCGGCGGCCACGCCGCCGGTCCTCGGGTCCGATGCGGCAGCACCCGGCGGTCGCTTCATCGTCGCCTGGCGCGATGCCGCCCCCGGCCGGGTCGCGATCTCCGGCATCAAGCGCATCGAGGCTTCGCGGACCCGGCAGCGCAGCATCGTCGTCGCCGCCTCGGGTCAGGCCGGCCGGGTCGGGGCTGCCCTGCGGGCGGACCCGCGGGTCCTCCTCGTCGCGCCCGACGCGGTCGTCAAGGCCGCGGCCTGGCCGGCCAGCGGCCCGCCATCGGACACGTTCTACGCGCAGCAGGAGGATCTGGAGCAGGTCCGCGTTCCTGAGGTCTGGCCCACGACGATCGGCGATCCGAGCGTGGTCGTCGCCGTCATCGACTCCGGCGTTGACCTCACCCACCCGGATCTTGCCGGCGTCCACGTCGTCGCGCCGCGCAATGAGATCTGGAACAGCACGGACGTGACCGACGACAACGGCCACGGAAGCCATGTCGCGGGCACGATCATCGCGCGCACCGACAACGCGACCGGCATCGCCGGCATCGCCCCTGGCAGTTCGTTGATGCCGATCAAGGTCCTCGACGCCGACGGCGAGGGCTTCGTCTCTGACGTCCTCGACGGCGTCGACTGGGCTCGCACCCACGGCGCCGACATCATCAACCTCTCGCTCGGGGGGACCCTGGAACCGGCCCAGGTCGCCCTCGTCCAACCGACCTTCACGGCCGCGCGTTCGGCCGGCATCCTGGTCGTCGCCGCCTCCGGCAACAGCGGCATGCACCTCATGGAGTACCCGGCCGGCCTCCGCGGTGTGGTCTCGGTCGCGGCCGTCGACCGGACCGACCTCCAGGCCGATTTCTCGACGTTCAACCGCGGCGTCGACATCGCGGCACCGGGCGTCGACATCCTCTCGACGACCGGCGGCGCGTATGAAGAGGACAGTGGCACGAGCATGGCGTCGCCCCACGTAGCGGGCGTCGCCGCTCTGATCTGGGCAGCCCGACCGAGCCTGACCGTGGCCGAGCTCGAGGCCGTCCTCCGCGCCAGTGCCGTCGACCTCGGCGATCCGGGACGCGACGACGTCTACGGCTCCGGGCGTATCGATGCCGAGGCGGCCCTCTCCGCGCCGGTCCCGTTCCCGCTTCCCGATCTCGAGCCGGCGCCCGGCTTCACCGATCCGCTCACCATCGCGTTCAGCTCGCCGGCGCGATCGACGAGACAGCTCTCGCACAACGTCGACGTCGCCTGGACCACGAGCCACGCGGTCATCGACGGGCTCATGGTGCGGCTCGCCTGGCAGACCGTGCGCGGCCGGTGCCCCGATCCGGAGCAGTGGTTCTACGACGACTTCGTCATCGAGGACTTCGTCACCCCCATCCACGAGCGGGGTCTGGCGGCCGGGTTCTGCTATCGCTGGGACGCCCTCGCGATCGACGAGGAGGCCCAGCTTGCCGAGACACTGAGCCCTCCGGTCACGATCCTCGACCTGACCAGGCCCAGCATCAAGTCACGGACGCCGTCGCCCGGCGCACGTAGCGTGGCGACCGGCACCTCCATCCGGATCGTCTTCTCGGAGCCGGTCAAGGGCGTCTCGCGTTCGACGCTTCGGCTGAAGAACCTGAGTACTGGCCTGTGGGTCCGCGCGAAGGTCACCTACAACGCAGCGAGGCGGACCGCGACCATCGATCCGTCGCGACTGATGTTCCACGGGCGCCGCTACGCGGTCGTCGTGGGGCGCGGCATCTCGGATCCGTCGGGAAACCGCCTCAGGACGGCGACCTGGTCGTTCCGAACCAGGCGCTGATCGGCCGCTCGGCCCTGGTCAGCGGCCCCTAGCGCAGGCCGGGAACCTCGACTGGCTCCTCGCGGTCGCGGGCGATCGTCGCGGGCGTGGTGTGCCGGCCCGCGCGGAGCGCTTCCTGCGACAACTCGAACGCGCCGCGAAGGTCGCCCTGCTCGGCCTTGATCTCGGCCCATTCGCCCAGCACGGCCTGGAGCTGACCGCGACGCCCCTGGGCCCGCGCAAGCCCGGCGGCCTCATCGAGGATCGCAGAGGCACCGTCGAGGTCGCCCTGCGCTCGCCTGGCTTGGGCCAGCGTGAGCGAGGCACTGATCGCGGCCTTTCGATTGCCGCTCTCGTCGGCGAGCCGACGTGCCTCGATGGCCAGCGACGCGGCCTCGGCACCGGCGCCTCGCGCGAGCTCGATGCGCGCCTCGGTGTCGATGACGTGGGCGAGCGAGCGCGGACTCTCCAGTCGTTCGAACCCCGAGCGGGCGGCAGCCGCATGTTCGACCGCCCGATCAACCCGACCGAGGGCGAGGAACACCAGCGCAAGTTCGTTCTCGATCGACGCCACTTCGCGCTGGCCGTCGGCGGCCCGGAAGTGGGAGAGGCTCTGGGAGCCGGTCGTGAGGGCCGCCTCGAGGTCGCCCAGCTCGTGGTAGCTGATCGCGAGCGAGTACAGGAACGTGGCACGTCGGCGATCGTCGAGCAGGCCCACCATCGAACGCGCCTGCTCCAGGTAGCCGAGCGCCTGCTCCGGTCGATCGTCGCGTGACTCGATCATCGCGAGGGCGATGGGGATTCGCAGGCAGAGCTCCGGATCGACGTTCAGGCCCTCGGCGATCTCGCCGAGCAGGCGGAGGAGTTGCTCGCGGGCGCCGTCACTCAGCTCCAGCTCATACAGGCCGCTCGCCTCCCAGTACGTCGCCCAGGCGGCATCGGCCGGCCGACCCTGACGAACGAAAAGCTCCGCCGCCTCGGAACCGGCGCGGACGGCTTCGGCGCCGCGCTCGAGACGGCTGTATCCCTCGGCCAGGCCGCGCAGCAGCTCCGGCCGTGCTGCCTCCGACGGCTCCGCGTCGAGCAACGTGCGGTAGGCATCGACCGCCGGTTGCCAATCCCCTGAGGCCAGGCGGAGGTCCGCTTCGAGCCTGGTCCACGCGGGCTCACCCACGGCCAACAGCTTCGTGACCGGGACCTGCAGCCGCTCGGCCAGGAAGTTGAGTGCGGCCAGGGAAGGCTTGGCGAGTCCGTTCTCGAGCGCGCTCACGTAGGCCTTGGTGTAGCGGCCGTCGGCGAGCTGCGATTGGGTCATGTTCGCCCGAAGGCGTTCAGCCCGGATCATCCCCCCGATCCGGCGTGCGAGTGGTCGATCCGCGACGGCGTGGGAGCGAGTCAAGCGTGGCATGCGCGACAGTGTACTCCTCGGTCCAACCGGGGTTGACAGCGAGGAGCAGGACGCCGGCCGAGGTGTGGAGCCGATCGGCGAGCAGGTTGAGGCTCGGTAGCGACGGGACGGCTCGACCATGTTCGATGCGGGAGACGAACGCCTTGCTCAGGGGACCGGCAAGTTCGAGCTGGCTCAGCCCGAGCGCGACTCGTCGCCGCCTGATCTCGGTGCCGAGGCTGCACGCGAACTCGGAGTCCGCCCCGAACGCGCATTGTTTAGCAATAGTTGACTTTCTCATGAAGGTGAGCTTAGCATAGGGGTGGATGGAGCCAACACGCGGGCGAGCGGCGGGAAGAAGGAGATCCGATGTCCCGTTCCCGATTTGCTCGACTTCGCATCGTCGTCGTGGCCAGCGGCTCGGCCCTGGTCGCACTCGCGACATTCGTTTCGATGGTCCTCGCAGATAGCACCGGCGGACCGTTTCCCCGGTAGTCCATACCGAAGCCGCGTCCACTCTTCAGCCTCACGAAGCGTCGCTCGCTCGCAGGCTTCGCCCGAATCCCGGATCGCAGGCACCGACCCGGGCAAGCCACTTCAATCGACGCCTCGTGGGTCATCGGTCAGGAAGGGTGGCACTAGCCGAGGGGCGAAGGGCCCCTGTCGAGATGCCCGATCGGGACCGCGTTTCCCGAGACGCGGACGCCCGCTTCATCCGGCACGATCGTGACGATCAGACGTCCCGGCCGCCCCATCTCCACGCCCTGGATGACCTCGAATGACGCCGGTGGGCTGATCTCCCCGCGTGCGCGCAGGTACGCCCCGAGCGCTGCGGCTGCGGCGCCCGTCGCCGGATCCTCGACGACGCCACCCACGGGGAACGGATCGCGCGCCCGGAATCGGTCCGGAGCCTCGCGCCAGACAAGCTGGAGGGTCGTGAGGTCGGCCCCGACCATCAACGTGCGGAGAGCCTCGAACGGGTAGTCGAGGTGAGCGAGCCGGGCGAGGTCGCGAGCCGCCAGGATCAGGTGCTTCACGCCCGCGTACCCGATCGCCGGAGGCAGGTTCGGATCGAGCTCGTCGGGCCGCCAGCCAAGCAGCTCGAGCGCACCGGCAAGGAGCGTGGGTTCCGGCTCACGGACCCAGGTCGCGACGGAGGTCAGCGTGGCCCGGGCCAGGCCGTGCTCGTCGGGCGCGACGGTGACGACGACCGGGCCGTCGTTGGTCTCGAGGACGAGCCGACCCGGATCGCCGGCGGAGCCGGCAGTCGACGTGAGGCCGCGCTCTGCGAGGGCGACGCCGCTCGCGATCGTGGCATGTCCGCAGAAGGGGACCTCGGCGAGCGCACTGAAGTAGCGGACCCGGAACCGGCCGGCGACACCTGAGCCGTCGGGCGCAAGGAACGCGGTTTCCGAATAGCCGACGTCGCGCGCGATCCGGAGCATGTCCTGATCGCTCGGCAGCATGTCGCCGAACCAG
This sequence comes from uncultured Chloroflexia bacterium, assembly GCA_963764515.1. GTDB lineage: Bacteria > Chloroflexota > Limnocylindria > Limnocylindrales > CSP1-4 > SPCO01. The sequence continues at coordinate 858,532 of CAVXSS010000002.1, forward strand.
ACGCCCGCGGGGTTGCCGCCGTTCGGGTCGGTCGTGAATGCGGCCAGCCGCAGGAGCGTGCCAGCGACGGGTTCGGGCATCGGGGGAGTATGGCGCGGCCGGCCCGATGCCTGCTGCGACGTACAGTACGGCCATGGATGTCGTCTCCACGGTCGCGCTCTTCTACGCGCTGTTGGCCGTCGCGGCCAACGTGTTCGTCATCGGCCTGGTGGCGCTCTGGCTCGCACGTGGGCGTTCGGCGACCGCGAGCCGCTGGCTCGAGGCGACCCGATCGGCCATCGATCCGATCGCGCTGGTCGGGGCCTTCGTCGTCGCCGCACTGGCGATGGGCGGCAGCCTGTACTTCTCCGAGGTCGCCCATTTCGAGCCCTGCAAGCTGTGCTGGTACCAGCGGATCGCGATGTATCCGCTGGTCGTCATCCTCGGGATCGCCGCTCGTCATGGCGACGTGGGTGCTCGCCGCTACGTCGCGCCGCTGGCGGTCATCGGGGCGGTGCTCTCGACCTACCACTACGCCCTTGAGCTGTTCCCCTCGCTCGACTCGGGCGTGTGCTCGGCGATCTCGCCGTGCACCGTGATCTGGTTCCGCCAGCTCGGCTTCGTCACGATGCCGTATCTCGCGCTGTCCGCCTTCCTGTTGATCCTGGCGACGCTCGCGCTGGCGCGGCCGCCCGAGCCGGCGGACGCCTTCGAACTCGAAGCCGCAACCGATGGGAGCGCTCGATGACCAGGCAGCGGGCACAGCGCCGGACGCCATCACCATCACCTGCCAGGAGTCCGCGCTCCTCGGCGCTGTTGCTCGGTGTCGCCGGGCTGGTCGTCATCGGGGCGGCCGTCGCGGCGGTCGCGCTCGGCCAGGCCGGCACTCCGCCCGCCTCCGGCAGCGGCGCCCCCAGCCCATCGACGTCGGTGTCGGGCACGGCCCACGTGACCGGCGTGGCACTGCCGGGCTTCGTCGACGGTGCCGTCGATCCGGCGGTCGGCCAAAAGGCCCCCGTGGTCGACGGCGTCTCCTTCGACGGGACACCCGTCAGCATCAAGGCCGACGGCCGTCCCAAGCTCATCCTGTTCCTTGCCCACTGGTGTCCGCACTGCCAGCGCGAGGTGCCGGTGGTCCAGACGTGGATCAATGGGGACGGCTTGCCCGCCGGTGTCGATCTCATCTCGGTGTCCACGGCCATCGATCCGACCGCCCCGAACTACCCCCCCGACGCCTGGCTCGCGCGCGAGCACTGGACGCCGCCGGTCATCGTGGACGGCAGTGGTCAGGTCGCGACCGCATACGGCCTGACCGCGTTCCCGTACTGGGTCGCGGTGGGTGCCGACGGGAACGTGGTCATGCGACTCACGGGCGAGCTGTCACCGGCGCAGCTGGATACGCTCGCCGGCTCGGTGACGTCGCCGTAGGGCTCAGGCGGCGATCTCCGGTCGGCCGAAGAGGTAGCCCTGCGCGTACTCGATGCCGAGGCGATGGAGGGCGTCCGCCTCCTCGTCCGACTCCACGCCCTCGGCGATGAGCCGGCAACCGATCTTGGCCGCGAAGTACCGGACGCCGGCCGCGAGCGCCTGGCGGAGGTCGTCGGCGTCGATCCCCCGGACAAGGCTGATGTCGAGCTTCGCGTAGGTCGGCCGGAGCTCGAGGATGTGTCGCAAGCTCGAGTAACCGGCGCCCGCGTCGTCCACCGCCAGGCCGACCTTGCCGAGCTTCCCGAGGGCGCGCCGCATGTGGCGGTAGTCGTCGATGGGCGTGTGCTCGGTCAGCTCGAGAACGATCGGTCTTGCCGACTCCTGGATGAGACGGCGGAACCGATGATCGTCGTGCTGGACGAAATCGGGTGAGACGTTGAGCGAGAGGAACACGGAATCGGGCAGACGCGCCGCCCCTTCCAGCGCGGCGCGGATCGTGGCGAGTTCGAAGTCGGGTCCGAGTCCCGCCCCGACGGCCTCCGCGAAACGGATGTCCGGCGGGGTGCCATCGTGGAAACGCGAGAGGGCTTCGAAGCCGACGACCGCCCGCGTCTCGAGATCCACGATCGGCTGGAAGACCGGGTGGAACTCGTGCTGGGTCAGGACGCGACGCAGCCGCGCCCGCATGGCCGCGACGTCCCGCCGATCGGCGAACGCGGTCCCTGCCCTGGTGCTGAGGACGTTCGCGTAGTCGATAGCGGCTGCCAGGAGGTTGGCCCGCCGGACGAGCGGCGGCTTGCCCGTGTCGGTGGTGATGCCGATCGTCAGGATGCCGACAAGGTCGTCTCCGGCGTAGATGGGAGCCCCCGCGGCCAACTCGGGAGCGGCGGACGCGAACGATGACGTGGGTGCGCCCGACTCGACCGGCGTGACGTCCTCGACCCACGGGCCCTCGCGGGCGCGCGCCAGAACGCGCCGTGCGACCGTCACGGCGAGCGCCCGCCCTCCGCGACGGACGCCAGAGGGACGGTCGTACGTCGCGAGCTCGTGGAGCTGGCCCTCGGCGCCGACCTGGAGGACCGCGACGAAGTCGCTGTCGGTGCGCTTCCCGAGCTCCGTCACGACAGCCTCGGCGACCTCCTCCGGCACGGACGAGATGGTCAGACGGCTGAGGGCCGCCACCACGCTGGCACGGATCTCGAGCTCGTCCTCGACCACGTGCGACCACACGGCCTGCCGGCGCAGATGGGCGTTGACGCGCGCGACGAGTTCGTCGAGCCGGACGGGCTTCGGGACGAAGTCGTCGGCGCCCGCATCGAGACCCTCGATCACGCTGTCCTCGTCACCCGAACCCGTCATGAGGATGATCGGCAGCGTCGCCGTCTCCGGCCGGGAGCGGAGTGCCCTGACCACGTCGGTGCCGGACAGCCCGGGCATGGTCATATCGAGGACGACCATGCCGACGGCCTGGCTTACGACGAGATCGAGTGCGTCCAGGCCACTCACAGCCTCGATGACATCGAACCCGGCGCGCTTCAGGGCCAGAGCGACGAGACCGCGGATGCTCTTGTCGTCGTCGACGACGAGGACTGGAGCGAACCCGAGGGCTGGGTCCGTCACGGGTGGTGAGCGGCCGCTCGGCTCAAGCTCCTGCGCGCGGACGCGTTCCGCGGCGCTGCGGGCATGGTGTCGCGTGTCATGTTGCCGAGACGGTATAGCACGAAGTCAAGTATTACGTGGCTCTCTCTGGCGCCCTGTCGGCACGCTGGCCCCATTGACCTCGGGCGCGTCGCTAGTCAGCTGCGTGGTGCTGAGCCTTGACTTCGAGCATCACGGAGTCGGCCCGCTCGGTCAGCACGTCTGCGGTATCGCCGGCCGCGAGCGCCGCAAACCCGACGCTGATCCCGACGCGAGCGTCATCCTCGATCGCCTCGCTGATCGCCTCGAACCGGCGCTCGGCCTCGGCGAGGTCGGTGCCCGTCAGGCCGCAGACGAACTCGTCGCCGCCATAGCGGATGATCGGGTCGAAGGACCGCAGCTTCGTGCGGATGTGACGGACGACGGCTTGGAGCACCCGATCCCCAGCGGCGTGGCCGTCGCGGTCGTTCACGGCCTTGAGCCGGTCCACGTCGACGAACGCCACCACGAACCGTCCGTCGGACCGGCGCGCCCGATCGATCTCGTGCGACAACGCCATCCGGCCCATCTCGCGACGGTAGGCGCCGGTCAACTGGTCGAGGTGGGCCGAGCGCAGCTCCGCCTCGAGCCGGGCGCGTTCGCGGGCCGCGTCGGCCCGCTCGACCGCGGCACGCTCGCGATCCGCCGCCGCCCGCGCGCGGTCGGCAGCGGCCTTGGCGCCGAGCTCTTCCAGTTGACGCAGCAGGAACCGTTCGGTCCCGGACGACCCGACAGCCTCGTCGGCGACGCGTGCCTCGCGCGCCCGCCCGCCCTCGTCACGCGCACGCGCGTTCGCGTCTCGATGTGACGACGTGACGTCGCGGTCGCGAGCCGTGCCCGCTCGCTTGAGGCGGTCCAGAAGGCGCTCGAAGGAGCCGCTCGCTCGTTCCTCGCGGGAATCATCGTAGGCTCGCTGTTCCGCGGGTGTCAGGTCGCGATGGGCCGCATGATCGAGGTCGGCGGCCGCCTGGTCATGATCCGACGCGAGCTGGTCCCGCTCGGCGGTCGTCTGATCCGTGCCCGACGCAGACTGGTCGGCGTCGGAGAAGGTCTGGTCGGCGTCGGACGTGGCCTGATCGGCGTCGGCGGCTGCCCGGTCGGCGGCTCGTTCGCGTCGAGCGTCGATGGTCGTCGGCTCAGCCTGGTCCGTCGGAGGGCCGACCGTGCCGGGTGCGTCTCCGCTTCGATCCACGCTACTCAGCGTCGGACTTCGCTGTGCATCTGTCGCCTCGGGCCGGCATTGCGCTCCCGGCTGCGCACGGACCAGCCCGTACGCCGGTTTCACCTTAGCACTCGGGCCGGCCGTCGCCGTCAGGCGTGACGCAGGTCGGGCTGACGAACCGCAGCCGGCGGCGCGAGGGCCATCGGGCAGACTGACGCTAGACTGCTCGCGGGACGAACCGGAGTGCATGTCGCCCCGAGGCTGAAGCGATGGCTGAGGATCCACCGGCTGTAGCACCAGATTCGCCGCCACGACGCGGCCGCCTCGGAGCGCGCCTCAGGCGGTCTGTTCCGTTCGTGTCGGGCGGGCTGGTCGTCCTCGTCGCCGTCCTCGTCGCCGTGCTCGCATACGGCCTGCTGGTGCCCGGGACACCGGCGCTGACCACGCAGGACGTGAACGACACCGTCGCCAAGGCCCTCGCCTCGGTCACGCCCGCGCCCGCGTACTCGGAGCTCGTCTACCAGGCCGTCGCGCCATCGCTCGTGCTCATCGAGACGAAACGCCCGGCGAGCACCGGGAAGACGGACAGCGATGGCGGCCTCGGCAGCGGCGTCGTCGTGAACCTCGGCGGTGACATCCTCACGAGCCTGCACGTCGTCGCCGATGCGACCCAGATCGAGGTGACCTTCGCCGACGGCACCAGGTCGAACGCCGAAGTGGTCGCCCGCCAGCCCGAAGACGATATCGCCGTCGTTCGCGCGACCCAGCCGCCGGCGAACCTGGTGCCAGCGACGCTGGGCAATCCCCGCTCGGTTCGGCAGGGGAGCGAGGCCTATGCGATGGGGAGCCCGTACGGCCTCTACGGCTCGATGAGCGGCGGCGTCATCTCTGGCGTGGACCGCTCGTTCCAGCTGCCCGACAGCGACATCGTCCTCCACGGCCTCATCCAGATCGACGCGGCCGTCAATCCCGGGAATTCCGGCGGACCGTTACTCAATCGCGACGGTCAGGTGATCGGGATCGTCGCCGCCCTCATCAACCCGACCAAGGAGGACGTGTTCATCGGCATCGGTCTCGCGGTGCCGATCGACGTCGCGGGCGGCGCCGCCGGCCTGCCACCGTACTGAGGAGACCCCGAGTGAACCAGCCAGCAAGCCACGAGCGTCCCGCCCCGATGGAGCGGCTCCTGTACGAGGTGAAGAAGGTCATCGTCGGCCAGGATCACCTGCTCGAGCGCCTGATCGTCGCGTTGCTGGCACGCGGTCACATCCTCGTGGAGGGCGTCCCGGGGCTCGCCAAGACCATGGCGATCAAGACCCTCGCCGAGGCGATCGGGGGTGAGTTCAAGCGGATCCAGTTCACGCCCGATCTCGTGCCAGCCGACCTCATCGGCACCCGCATCTACAACCAGAAGACGGGCGAATTCGGAACGACGCTCGGGCCGGTCTTCACGAACCTGCTGCTCGCCGATGAGATCAACCGGGCGCCCGCCAAGGTCCAGAGCGCCCTGCTCGAGGTCATGCAGGAGCGCCAGGTGACGATCGGGCGGGAGACCTTCAAGGTCCCGAACCCATTCCTGGTGCTGGCCACCCAGAACCCCATCGAGACCGAGGGGACCTACGCCTTGCCCGAGGCACAGATCGACCGGTTCATGATCAAGGTGCTCGTCGGCTACCCGAGCCCATCGGAGGAATTCGTCATCGTCGAGCGGATGACCGGGTTGCTCCCGACGGCACAGTCGGTCCTCTCGACCGACGGCCTCATCGCCATGCAGCAGGCTGCCGACCGCGTCTACGTCGATCCGGCGCTGTTCGAATACGCGGTTCGTCTCGCGACCGTCACCCGTGCCCCCGAGAACCACGGCCTGGGGGAACTGAAGCGGTACATCACCTATGGCGCCAGCCCGAGGGCTTCGATCAACCTGATCCTCACGGCGCGAGCGCTCGCCTTCGTCCGCGGCCGAGACTACGCGCTGCCGGAGGACGTGCTCGACATGGCGCTCGACGTCCTCCGCCACCGCTTGGTGCTCTCGTTCGAGGCGCTCTCGGACGACGTGACCAGCGATGCACTGTTGAAGACCATCGTCGATCGGGTCCCGGTTCCGGTCGTGCCACTGCGAGACCATGGCGACGTCCACGTCAACGCCTGAGCGCATCCTCCAGCGCCTCGACTGGCAGGTCATCCGCCGGTTGGACGGGCTGCTCCAGGGCGACTATCGGAGCCTGTTCCGCGGCAACGGCGTGGACTTCGCGGACCTGCGCGAATACCAGTATGGGGACGATGTCCGCTACATCGACTGGAGCGTGACGGCGCGGATGGACGCGCCGTACATCCGCGAGTACCTCGAGGATCGCGAGATCACCGCCTGGTTCCTGCTCGACCTGAGCCCATCGGTCGACTTCGGGACGGCGGCGACCGAGCGTCAGAAGCGGAGCGTCCTGGTCGACTTCGTGACCACGCTCGCGCGGCTGCTGACGCGCAACGGGAATCGGGTCGGCGCGGTCTTCTACGGTAGCCAGGTCGAGCGGACGATCCCGGCCCGCGGCGGGCGGGTCCAGGTCCTGCGCCTGGTCAACGACCTGCTTCGCCAGCCCCGACTGCCGAGCGCGCCGTTCACCGATCTCACGCCACTGCTCGAGGCGGGCCAGCACTCGATCAAGGGCCGGTCGCTCGTCTTCGTCATCTCGGACTTCATCAGCGCGCCCGGTTGGGAGAAGCCCCTGAACCTGCTCACCCAGCGGCACGAGGTGCTGGCGGTTCGCCTTTTCGACCGGCGGGAGGTCGAGCTGCCTGATGTCGGTCCGCTGATCATGCAGGACGCCGAAACCGGCGAACAGCTCTACGTCGACACCCACGACCAGCGGTTCCGACGGCGGTTCCGGGAAGCCGCGGACCGGCGCGAGGCGACCCTCGCCAACGCCTTCAAGCGATCCAGGGTCGACGCGGTCTCGCTCTCGACCGACGAGGATCTCGTGCGTGCCATCGTCCGCATGGCGAAGCTCAGGCACAGGCACCAGGGGTAGGGCCGTGTCGTTCCTGTGGCCCCCGATGCTGCTCCTCGGGATCGCGATCCCGATCGGGGCGGCCCTGTACGTCGTTCGCGAGCGTGCGCGTCGCCGGCGGGCCGCCCGATACGGCGTCGGCACCCCGCCTCGCGTCCGTGCCATCCGCCGCGCGCTCCCGGCCGCGCTCACGCTCGTCGGGCTCGCCTTCCTGGTCGTGGCCATGGCCCGTCCGCAGAGCGTCGTAGGCGTACCACGGGTCGAGGGCACGGTGATCCTCGCGTTCGATGTCTCCGGCAGCATGGCGGCCGACGACCTCGCGCCCACCCGGATGGAAGCTGCCAAGGCTGCCGCCCGGACGTTCGTCGGGCGCCAGCCCACGTCCATCCGCATCGGGGTCGTGGCGTTCAGCGACAGCGGGTTCTCGATCCAGGTCCCGACGAACGACCAGACACTGGTGCTCGCCGCCATCGATCGCCTCAAGCCCGAACGCGGCACGTCGCTCGGGCGAGGCATCCTGGCGTCGCTCGCGACGATCGCGGCCGCGGACGCCGATCCGGCGGCAGGCTTCTACACCAACCGCTCGCCCGACCCGACGCCCGAGCCGACTCCCGTGCCGGCCGGGACGCACGCATCGGCCGTGATCGTGTTGCTGACAGATGGCGAGAACAACCAGTCGCCCGATCCGCTCGACGCGGCGGGGACCGCGGCCGACCGTGGCGTGCGCATCTTCACCGTCGGCATCGGGAGCGCGGCGGGGACGACGCTCGAGGTCGAGGGCTTCAGGGTCCACAGCCAGCTCGACGAATCGATGCTCCGGCAGATCTCCGAGCGCACCGACGGGACCTACTACAGCGCCGACAACCCCGACGAGCTGACCGCCGTCTACCAGGGCATCGACACGCGCCTCGTCGTCCGGGCCGAGGCGATGGAGGTCACCTCGCTGTTCGCCGGCGCGGGGGTCCTGGTCCTCGTCATCGGGGGCATCGCGTCGCTCCTCTGGCTCGGGCGGCTGCCGTGAGCCTGCTCGCGCCGCCGTTCCTCGTCCTGCTCGTGCTGCTACCGGCGCTCGTCGCGGCGCGTATCTGGATCCTGCGGCGCGGCCGCTCGGGCCTGCGCTACTCGAGCCTCTCGCTCGTCCGCGACGCGATGCCAGGGTCGTCGCGGATCCGGCGTCACCTGCCGTTCGCACTCTTCACCGTCGCGCTGGGCAGCCTCGTCATCGCGATGGCCCGACCCGTCAACATCGTCAGTGTGCCCGCGGGCCAGACGACCGTCATCCTCGCCCTGGACGTTTCGCGGAGCATGTGCTCGACAGACATCCCTCCCAACCGATTGCAGGCTGCCGAGGCCGCCGCCGCGTCATTCATCGGGAGCCAGCCCGCGACGACCCAGATCGGCATCGTCGCATTCGCTGGGTTCGCCGAGATGGTCCAGGCGCCGACCAACGACCAGGAGGTGCTGCTCGATGTCGTCGAGAGCCTGACGACCGGCCGACGGACGGCCGTCGGGAGCGCGATCCTGAGGTCCATCGATGCGATCGCCGAGATCGACAAGAGCGTCGCCCCCAGCCAGGACGAGAGCGCGCCTCCGGACGCGGCCCCGCCGCCCGTTCCGACCGGGGCCTACGCCCCCGCGATCATCGTGCTGCTGACGGATGGCGCCAGCAACGCCGGGCCGGAGCCGGTCGACGCTGCGGGGCAGGCAGCGGCCCGCGGCATCCGTGTCTACACGATCGGGTTCGGGACGGCCAATCTCGGCGGCGGGAGCTCGCAATGCGGACAGCAGTTCATCGGCCGCGAACCGGCCGGCAGCCCCGACTTCGGCGGGGGGTTCGGGGGACTCGGCGGCGGGGGAGGGGTCGGCACCTTCAATCGCGCGATCGACGAAGTCACGCTCAAGGCCGTGGCGGACGCGACCGGGGGAACGTACTACCCGGCCGAGAGCGCCGGTGAGTTGCAGACCGTCTTCGCGAATCTCCCGACCAACCTGATCATGAAGCACGAGGTCATGGAGATCAGCGTCCTCTTCGTGGTCGTGGGGGCGCTGTTCATCGCGCTCGCGATCTTGCTCGGTCAGGCCTGGCGACCGCTTCCGTAAGGGTTCCGTGGCCCCGCGGGTCGGGCGTCAGCCGGCTTTGGCCAGGTCGGCGAGGACTCGCTCCGCCATGCGGAGGTGTCCGGCATCCGTGGGATGGATGCCGTCGGAGCCGATGAGGCGGTGGTACTTCCCGGCGAACCATCGCTCGGCGAGTGGATCGATGAAGATCGCATGCACGGCCGCCGCCTTTCGGCGGAGGTGGTCCCGCAACGTCAGGCACCGCGCCGGGGGACTCCCATCGGGCCAGATCGGCGCCACGATCACGAGCACGGCATGCGGCAGCGCCTTGTGCAACCGATCGATGACCTTGTCGGCCGCCTTGGCCGTCGCTGCGGTCGACCAGCGCGAGTCGTTGTGTCCCGCCGCCACGAACACGATGTCGGGATGCCGCGCGATGGCCGCGGACACGCGCGTGCGGACCGGCTGGTTCGTCCAGCCCGGGTTGATGAAGCCCGTGCCCGCGACGGCGAGGTTGACCGTTCGCCAGCCCTTCGCCCGCCCGACCAGCCTGGGCCACCCGCGGGAACCCAACCCGGCGCCGTTCCACCCGGTCGTGTAGGAGTCGCCGAGGAAGACCGCCTTGCTCCCAGCGCCGGCCTGGCCACCGGCCGCGACCTGGCTGCCGGCCGTGGCCCTGTGCACGGTGACGGCCGATGGTCGAGGGACCAGGATCGTCGGCCGGCCGGCTGCAGCCGAGGCGCCATGTCGTTCGACGATCGGCGAGAGCTCGCCCGGCCAGAGCCGAAGCGACGACGCGGATCGGTCCGAGGGCGTGACCGTCGATGAGGGGCTCGCCACCGCCGCGAGGACCGCGCCATCTGGTGAGGGAGTCAACTGACCCGCGGCCACGATGGCGATCGCGCCCACGAACAGCGGCACCAGGGCGGAGCCCAGCCGTCGCCGGCGTCTCGCGGGCGGATCCTGCGGTCGCATCGGTTCCCCTTCAGGCAGCCTCGTTCGCCCCGAGGCGGGCAGTGTATCGCCCGAGGCCGCCGATGACCGCCCAGCGGCCCGCCTTGTTGCCCCGGTGCAACACGTGACCTTGCCGTCCCTCGTGCGGGCATCCGAAAGTCACATCTTCCAACGCCTCTTTCGCTATCGGAGGGATGGCGGAACGGGCAGGCGACGGCGATGGTGACCGTACTGGCTCATCGCGATCGCGCGCGAGCAACCCCTCCCGGCACTCGTTTCACAGGTCCCCCCGGTGATCAAGAACCCCGTGCTCCAGTTCGGCGTGGCCTTGCTGCTGGCCGCTGTCGTCCTCTCGAGCGGATCGCCGTTCGGCGCACCCTCGGTCATGGCCGCCAGAGCCGCCGATGACAAGGAGAGCCTCTGGACCCAGCGATGTCTCGGCTGGGAGCGGACCCTCACCCCGAATACCAAGTGCGTATACGGCGACAAGAAGAGCCACGTCGTCGTCGCCCTGGTCGGCGACTCGCACGCATCGCACCTGTTCCCGGCGGTCGAGCGGATCGCGAGGGCGCGCCACTGGAAGCTCGTGGTCATGGTCAAGGTCTCCTGCGGCTTCGTGGACATGCGCATCAGGAACACCCACCTCGGACGCGAGTACACCGAGTGCGCGTCCTGGAACCGCAAGGTCGTGGCCCGCCTGAAGGTCCTGAAGCCGGCACTGACGCTCGTGCTGAACAGTCGCCGGGCACTCCATCAGGTGCGCTCCTCCGACCGGTCGAATGCTGCCAAGGGCCGGGCCGTCGGTCGGATGATCGCCAAGGTTCCGGGCCAGGTCGCGGTCATCGTCGACGCTCCGTTCGCGAAGATCGACGTCCCGGCATGCATCGCCAGCAGGGGCGCCTCGCGCTGCGCCATCCCGAAGTCGACGGGGACCTCGTACAGCCTCGGGGCGATCGAGAAGGCCGCCGTGGCGTACAGCGGTGACCCCCTGATCGACCTGACCGGGGCGACGTGTGCCACGTGGCCGTGTCCCGTCGTGGTCAGGGGGATCACCGTCTTCCGTGACACCGAGCACTTCACCGCGACGTTCTCGCGGATCGTTCTCGGCGCCTCGGGCGGCGCGCTCGACCGGGCCCTCGACGCCCGCCTGCCCTAGGACTCGGGCGACGTGACCGTGCGCGGCGCCGGGGTCACCGGGCCGCCGGGTGGCTTCCGATCTGACGTCGAAGGCATCCGTGGGCTCGCGGTCATCGTCGTCGTCCTGTTCCACGCGGGACTTGCGGGCCTCGTCGGCGGCTTCATCGGGGTCGACGTCTTCTTCGTCATCAGCGGCTTCCTGATCACCGGGCTGTTGCTCCGAGAGCACGAACGGACGGGACGGATCGGCTTCCTCCAGTTCTACGCTCGGCGGGCACGTCGGTTGTTGCCGGCGGCCATCGTCGTGCTGGTCGCGACGCTGGTGGTCGCGCTCAACGTCGTCGACCCGCTCGACCGGCCGGCCGTCGGACTCGACGGCGCATCCGCGGCCCTCTCGATCGCCAACATCCGCTTCGCCCTCGCGAGCGGCGACTACTTCAGCAGCGTCGCGACCCCGTCGCCGTTCCTGCACTACTGGAGCCTCGCCGTCGAGGAGCAGTTCTACCTGGTCTGGCCGGCCATGATCATGCTTGTCGCCGGCGGCCTCCGCGCCGCGAGCTCGCGGCGGCGCATCACCCGCACGCTCATCGTCATCGTCGCGGTCTCGTTCGCGGCCAACCTGTTCCTCACCGATGCCGCCGCCAACTGGGCGTTCTACTCGCTGCCGACGCGAGCCTGGGAGCTCGGCCTTGGCGGGCTGCTCGCCGTCGGCCCGGTCGCACTGGCCCGGGTGCCGGGTCCGGTCGTCGGCATCGCCGGCTGGCTGGGCTTGGGCGCAATCGTGCTCGCAGCCCTGACCCTGGACTCGAGCTTGGCCTATCCGGGTGCGGCGGCGCTCCTGCCCAGCCTCGGGACGGTCGCGCTCATCGCCGGCGGCACGCGCCGCTTCGGCCCCGGCCGTCTCCTGTCGATCGCGCCGCTGCGCTTCCTCGGCAGGATCAGCTACTCGTTGTACCTCGTCCACTGGCCGATCCTGGTCCTGGCCCCGTTCGTGATCGGGACCGAGCCGGACGATATCGCGCGCCTGGGCCTCGTCGGCCTCTCGATCGGCGCGGCCTTCGCGTCATGGGCGCTCGTCGAGACCCCGTTCCGCCGGGTTCGAGCGACCCTCGCCGTCCGACCCGGACGGACCGTCTCGATCGGGCTGGCGGCCATCCTCGCGGTCGTCGTCCTCGCGGCCGGCCCGACGCTCGGCGTGGCCCCGGCCCAGGCCGTCGCCGCCGCCGACCCGGCCATCCTCGCGGCGTCCGATGCGACCGGGGATGTCTGGCCCGACGAACCCGCGGCCCTCGTCCCACGGGAGCTCGCGATCGACACGCCGGAGGGTTCCGTCGTGCCGGCCCTGACGCCTGCGGCCGCAAACGTGGTCGACGTCCCGAACCGGGGCCCCGTCCCAGCCGGCGTCAGGCCGACGCTTGCCAAGGCGCGCGCCGACGAGGACCGGTTGCGCAACGATGGCTGCCTGGCCTTCGAACGCGTCACGACGCCGCCCACGTGCGTGTATGGAGCCAAGGATGCGACCTTCACCGTCGCGCTCGTCGGCGACTCGCATGCGGCGCAGTGGTTCCCGGCGCTCGCTCGTCTCGCCGAACACGAAGGCTGGCGGATCGTGACGTTCGTGAAGGTGTCCTGTCCGTTCATCGACCTGCCGGTGCGCAACCTGGCACTGAAGCGCGAGTATCGCGAGTGCGCCGCGTTCAATGAGGGTTCGATCGCGCGGCTCAAGGCCCTCAAGCCGGATCTGACCCTGGTTTCGATGAGCCGGCTGGCCACGCATCCGCTGCACGCCGCCGACGACACCGTCGCCGCGCAGGGGGCGGCCATCGGACGGATGATCGCCCGCCTCCCGGGCAGGACAGCGATCATCGTCGACACGCCGTACGGCAAGCGCGATATCCCGGGCTGCCTCTCGTCGCACAAGGACGACGTCGATGCCTGCGCCATCGCGCGCAAGACCGCCTTCAGCGGCGATCTCGGCGATGTCGAGTCGGTCGCGGCGGCGGCGAGCGGCGCCACGATCATCGACCTGACGTCGCGGATCTGCGTCGGCGATGGCGCGTGCCCGGTCGTCATCAACGGCGTGATCCTCTACCGCGACGACGAGCACCTCACCGCCACCTTCGCCCGCTCGTTGGCGCCGGCCCTCGGAACGGCGATCGCAGGGCTGCTCGCCGACTGACGCAGGGCTCAGGTCGCCCCTGCCAGTGGCGAGCAAGCGTCCCCGGGGTCAGGCCTGGCCGCTCCCGGCAGCGGGACAATTCGGCGACGTCGAGGTCAGTTCCCGCGGCGCCGACCACGATCGCAGCGTCTGCATGTAGTTGGCTCGCTCGAACGCGGACGGGTTCTCGGCCGTGGCCTGGCTGGCGCTGCCCCGCATCTGGGCAACCAATTCGTACTCGTTCTCCGTCATCCAGGATCGCAGCTCCGCCTCGACCGTGACGATGTGCTCCGGCCCGTGGCGCAGCAGGGCCGAGGTCATCATCACGACGTCGGCGCCGACCATGAGGGCCTTGATCGCGTCGGTCCCCGAGTGGACACCGGAGGTCGCTGCGAGGGACACGTCCGGCCCGAGCTGGGGTCGCAGGATCGCGATCCACCGCACCGGCAGCCGCAGCTCCCAGGAGTGACTCAACTCGATGCGCGGCACGACCTCGAGCGCTTCGAGGTCGAGATCGGGCTGGTAGAAGCGGTTGAAGAGGACCAGCCCATCGGCGCCGCCGGCCGTGGCGGCCGCGGCGAAGTTCGCCAGCGCGGAGTAGTACGGGCTGAGCTTGATCGCGAGCGGGATGGTGACCGCGGCCCGGACGGCCGCGATGAGCTCCAGGTCGGCCGCCTCGATCTGGGCGGCCGTCTTTCCCGGATCCGCCGCGACCCGGTACAGGTTCAGTTCGAGCGCATCCGCGCCCGCGTCCTGCATGAGCCGCGCATAGCGGACCCAGCCGCCGGCGCTGTACGCGTTGAGGCTGGCGATGATCGGCACGCCCGCCCCGAGCTTGACGCGCTCGAGTGCCGCGAGATACCGATCGGCCGCGCCGATGAACCGATCGATCGCCGGGAAGTAGTCGAGCGCTTCGACGAAGGCTTCGGTGCCCTGCTCGAGCGAGCGGTTGAGCTCGATCTCCTCGGACAGGATCTCCTCCTCGAACAGCGACGGGAGGACGATCGCGCCCGCCCCGGCGCGCTCCAGGCGCCCGGCCATCGCCGGCTCCGCGTTCTGTGGGGCGGCCGAGGCGACGATCGGCGAACGGAGCTCGAGACCCAGGTAACGGGTACGCAATTCGACGGTCATCGCCCGTCCTCCTCACCCTCGTAGCGATAGCCTGCATCGCTCTCGACCTCGGGCACGATCGCCGGATCGGGCTGATGGACGTGCGGAACGGTGCGTTCGATGCCCGCGAGCTGCTCGTAGTAGCGCCAGCGTTCGTCGGCGTCCGCCTGCGCCAGCTCGGCCAGCTCCGCGGCACGTTCGGGATGCGTCCGCTTGAGGACCGCGAACCGCGTCTCGGTCGCCACGAAGTCGGCGATCGGGATCGATGGGGTGGAGGAGTCGAGCTTGAACGGCTTGCCGCCGTCGATATCGGACGGGTGGAATCGGTACAGCGGCCAGTAGCCGCTCTTGACCGCGTCCTTCTGGTGACTCATCGACTTGGACATGTCGATCCCGTGCGCGATGCACGTGCTGTAGGCGACCACGAGCGACGGACCCGGCCACGCATCGGCCTCAAGGAGCGCCTTCGTCGTCTGGACGTCGTTCGCTCCCATCGAGACCTGGGCCACGTAGACGTTGCCATACGAACGGGCGATGGCGCCCAGGTCCTTCTTCTGCGTGCCCTTGCCGGCGGCGGAGAACTTCGCCACCGCGCCACGAGGCGTGGCCTTCGAGGCCTGGCCACCGGTGTTCGAGTAGACCTCCGTGTCGAGCACGAGGATGTTGACGTTGCGACCGGACGACAGGACCTGGTCCACGCCACCGAAGCCGATGTCGTAGGCCCAGCCGTCGCCGCCGATGATCCAGATGCCCTTGCGGACGAGATCGCCGGCCAGCGCGAGCAGGTGTCGTGCATCCGATGCCTGCGGGCCATCGACGTGGGCGAGCACTTCGCGCAAGCGGTCGACACGCTCGCGCTGGAGCCCGATGTCGACCTCGGTGTCCTGCACGGCGCCGAGGACCTCGCCGACGAGGTCGGCGCCGATCTCCGGAGCGAGTCGCTCGAGCAGGCGACGAGCCTGGTCGGTCTGGGCGTCGAGGGCGAGCCGCATCCCGAGGCCGAACTCCGCGTTGTCCTCGAAGAGCGAGTTGGCCCATGCCGGGCCGCGCCCGGCCGCATTGACCGTCCACGGCGTCGTCGGCAGGTTGGCGCCGTAGATCGACGAGCAGCCCGTCGCGTTGGCCACGATCATGCGGTCGCCGAAGAGCTGGCTGACGAGGCGGATGTACGGCGTCTCGCCGCAACCGCCGCACGCACCCGAGAACTCGAACAGTGGCTCCAGGACCTGGCTGCCCTTGACCGTGTCGTGCGTGATGAGGCTGCGATCGAGCGGCGGGATGGACTGGAAGAAGTCCCAGCGGACGCGCTCGGCGTCGCGATGTTCCGCGACCGGCTCCATGTTGATGGCCTTGTGGCTCGTGTCGGTCTTGCTCTTGGCAGGACAGACGTCGACGCAGACGCCGCAGCCGGTGCAATCGTCGGGCGCGACCTGGATCGTGAGCCGGTGCTCCGGCAGGTCGCGCGAACGGAATTCCTTGTGCAGGAAGCCGGCCGGTGCCGCCTCGACGGCCGCCGTCGGGAACACCTTCATCCGGATCGTCGCGTGCGGGCAGACCATCGCGCACTTGCCGCAGTCGATGCAGATGGATTCGTCCCAGATCGGGATCAGCTGGGCGATGGCACGCTTCTCGTACTTTGCGGTCCCTGACGGGAAGCTGCCGTCGGCCGGGAGTGCGCTCACCGGCAGCTGGTCGCCGTCGCCAGCCATCAGTCGCGCCGTGATGCGCGTGACGAAGTCGGGCACGTGCTCGAGCATCGGCGGGGTCGTCCCGCGGTCGTTGGTGACACCACCGGCCGGGACGTGGCCCAGGTGCTCGAGCGAGCGGTCGATCGCGGCGAAGTTGCGCTGGACGACGGCGTCGCCGCGCTTTGCGTAAGTCTCCTCGACGAAGCCCTTGATCTTCGCGATCGCCTCGTCCGGCGGCAGGATGCCGGCGAGCTGGAAGAAGCACGGCTGCATGACGGTGTTGATCCGGCTGCCCATGCCCGCCTCGTCGGCGACCGCGAGCGCATCGATGACCCAGAAGTCGATCTCCTTGTCGAGGAGCATCTGCTGGACGCCGCCCGGCAGGTGGTCCCAGACCTCGTTCGGTCCGTACGGCGCGTTGAGCAGGAACGTCGCCCCCTGCTTCGCGAACTCGAGCACCTTCGTCTTGCCGAGCAGCCCGAACTGGTGGCACGCGACGAAGTCGGCGCGCTCGACGAGGTACGTCGAGCGGATGGGCTCGGGGCCGAAACGCAGGTGCGACACCGTGACCGACCCCGACTTCTTGGAGTCGTACACGAAGTAGCCCTGGGCGTACAGGTCGGTGCTCTCGCCGATGATCTTGATCGACGCCTTGTTCGCGCCGACCGTCCCGTCCGAGCCGAGCCCGAAGAACATGGCCTGGATCTCACCGGCCGGGCGGGGCCGTCGAAACTCGGTGTCGATCGGCAGGCTGAGATGCGTCACGTCGTCGTAGATGCCGACGGTGAAGTGCGGCTTCGGCCGAGTCGCGGCAAGCTCGTCGAAGATCGGCTTGATCATCGAGGGCGTCATCTCCTTCGACGAGAGCCCGTATCGCCCACCGATGACCCTGGGGATCGCCTTGAACGGCGGATCGTCGCGATCCATCGCCTCGGCGAGGGAGGCGACGACCTCGAGGTAGAGCGGCTCGCCGATCGCACCCGGCTCCTTGGTCCGGTCGAGGACCGCGATCGCCCGCACCGTGGGCGGCAGGGCCGCGAGGATCTGGTCGGCCGGGAACGGCTGGAAGAGGCGGATCCGGAGCATGCCGACCCGCTCGCCCTGGGCGACCAGCGTGTCGACGACCTCCTCGACCGCGCCGCTGGCAGAGCCCATCACGACCACGACCCGGTCCGCGTCCGGCGCGCCGTGGTAATCGACGAGCCCGTAGTGCCGGCCGGTCCGCGTGCCGAGTTCGTCCATGACCTCCTGGACGATCCCGGGCACGGCCAGGTGGTACGGGTTCGAGGCCTCGCGTGCCTGGAAGAAGACGTCCGGGTTCTGCGCGGTGCCTCGCACCAGCGGAGCGTCGGGCGTCAGTCCACGGCCGCGGAAGGCGAGGACATCGTCGTCGCGGACGAGCGCCCGGAAGTCTTCATCGTCGAGGACCGCGATCTTGTTGATCTCGTGCGAGGTGCGGAAGCCGTCGAAGAAGTGGAGGAAGGGGATCCGCGACCGCAGCGTTGCGGCGTGCGCCACGAGCGCGAAGTCGTGCGCCTCCTGGACCGAGCCGGCCGCGAGCATCGCCCACCCGGTCGTGCGCGCGTGCATCACATCGCTGTGGTCGCCGAAGATCGACAGGGCGTGCGTCGCCACGGTGCGGGCCGCGACATGGATGACCGTCGGCGTCAGCTCGCCCGCGATCTTGAACATGTTCGGGATCATCAGGAGCAGGCCCTGGGACGCAGTGAACGTCGTCCCGAGCGCGCCCTTCTGCAGCGCGCCGTGCAGCGCGCCCGCCGCGCCGGCCTCCGACTGCATCTCGACGACCTCAGGGACCTTTCCCCAGAGGTTCGGCCGCCCGGCTGCCGACCAGTCGTCGCAGTGTTCCGCCATGCCTGAGGCCGGGGTGATCGGGTAGATCGAGATGACTTCACTGAGGGCGTAGGCGACGCGGGCGGCCGCCTCGTTGCCGTCCAAGCACTCATACCGTTGGGACACGATCGACGGCTCCCTTCACGAGGGTGGTCTCGGGCCATGTCGCGTCGATATGCCGCTCGTGCTCGGACCCCGGAGGCCAAAGTATGCACCCTGACCCCGGCATGGCCCGGGGCCATCCGGCGCGTTGTCGGAGGCCATCCGGCACGTGATGACCCGCCTTTGCTGCCTCGTAACGTCCGGTCCCGCGGGCGCTGTCCGGTCTTCAGCCGCCCTGTCGGGTCCTCAGGCAGCCCATCGGGTCCTCAGCCGCCCTTCTTGAGCGAGGCCAGGCGGGCGTCCACTTCGAGATCGTCCGACGCGTCGTCGAGGCCGGCGAACTGGGCATCGAGCGAACTCGCCGCGACCTCGGTCATCCCCTTGGCCTTCGCCTCTTCGTGGCGCACCTTCTCCTCGAAGCGAGAGACCTCGCTGGTGGGATCCATGATGTTGACGCTCTTGATGGACTCCTGGACCTGGACCTGCGCCTGGGCCATCTTGGCTCGCGCGATCAGCTGGTCCTTCTTCTGGACGAGCTCCTCGCGCTTGGTGCGCATGACGTTGAGGCCGTCCTTGAGCTGGCTGACGAGCGCGGTCTGCTGTTCGATCTGCGGCTCGAACGCCTTGACCTGGTCCTCGAAGCCGATCTGGCGCTTGATGGCGATCTTGGCAAGCCCGTCGAACCGGTCGGCGTCGGCCGTGTTGCCGGCGGCGCGCATCTCGTCGGCACGCTTCGACGCGGCGGCGGCCTTCGAGCCCCACTCGACCGCGGCCTCGCCCGCCTCCTTCGAGTCATCCTCCTGGAGACGGAGGTTCCCGATGGTCTGGGCCACCGCTTCTTCTGCCTCGCGGATGCTTTCGGTGTAGTCGCGGACCATCTGGTCCAGCATCTTCTCCGGGTCCTCCGCGCCGTCGAGCATCGCGTTGACATTGGCCCGGACGAGCTGGCCGACGCGTCCGAGGATCGAGGATTGGGCCATGGCGTGCTGCCCTCCGTGCTGTTCCGTGCCGAGTCTCGGCGTCGTCCTTGGGGATCGGTTCTCATCACCTTCGAGCGGCCCGAGGTCCCGTCGAAGGGTGCGGTGTGCGTAGGCCATCATCCTACTGCGGCCGGGCCGAGCGCCGGGTCACCAACGGCCACCTCCGGAGGACCCGCCGCCTCCGCCGAAGCTCCCGCCGCCAGACGAGCCGCCGAACCCGCCGAAGCCACCACCACCGCCGCCGAACCCGCCAAAGCCACCACCCCCGCCCCGGCCCCCGCCGCCCGACAGCAGGCCGCCGATGATGCCCCCGATGATGGCGCCGCCGATGTCCGAGCCGCCCCCGCCTCCACCGCGGAACGGGTCGTTCCAGCCTCCGTAGTCCTGTTGCGCGAGCGATTGCGCCTGCGCCGCGAGCCGGGTCGCCTGGTCGGCCTCGGCGAGCGAGCCAGCCGGATCCGTGGCGCTCAGCGCGCTGGCCTGGTCGAGGTGCCGAGTCGCCTCGGCCAGGCGGGTCCGTGCCTCGGTCCCGACGCCGCCTCGATGCCCACTCACGTAATCCGAGGCGCGGGTCACCGCCACCTGGGCAGCCCGGAGTCCCGCCTGGAGTCGGGCGGCCTCGCGCGCCTGTTGCTCCATCGCGCTCCGGATGCCCTGCTCGATCGCGTCGGCAAGCGCGTTGGCCTTGCGCGCCTTGTCGTACGCGCCGCTCACGTCCGGTTTCGGTGGATCGAGGGCGGTGCGAGCGTCGGTCAGGAGCTGCGCAGCCTCCGCGAGCCGGCGCGCCACGTCCGCATCCGCTGGCATCCCAGCCGCAGACGCCTTGGCCTTCGCCAGGTCCGCGTCCGCCGCGGCGAGCTCCGCGTCGACCTTGGTCCGCGCCTCCTCGAGCTCCGAGGCGAGACGGTCGATCGCGTCGAGGAAGGCGGCGCCCTGGGCCAGTCCGTCCTCTCCCAGCCGGGCAGCTTGCGCCGCGATCCCGGGGGTCCCGGCGGCCAGAGCGTTCGTGCCCTGGTCCGCCGCCGCCCGCACCGCGGCGATCCTCGTCCGGGCGTTGTCGACGTTCGCGGCGACGGTCTGCCAGTCCGCGTCCGCGTACTCGGCGAGTCCCTTGAGCGTCGCCTGGGCGGCGGGAAGGCGCGCTTCGAGCGCGTCCGCCTGCGCGGGGAGCGTGGCGAGGATGCCCGGCGCCTCCTTTTCGAGTGAGCGCAGCTCGTCGAAACGGTGGGTTTCGGCGTGCAGCCGGTCCTGCGCTTTCCGGCACGCGACGATCAGGGCGATCCGCATCTGCCGCTGCGTCGGCGCGTCCTCCGGCGTCGAATCGTCGAGGAGTTGGCGGGTCGTGAAGGCGCCCTTGAGGTCGTCCCTGGCTGCCGCGATCGCGGCGACGAACGGCGCCGCGGCATCGTCGCCGAACTGCGCCTGGGCGAACCCGAGCTCCTGGTCCGAATCGCGGATCGCATCGTCCGTCTCGACGAGGATCCGGTTCGCGAGCTCGTCGAGGTCCTTGGGCTTCATCGCGGCGAGGTCCGCGTTCGGGTCGTTCGAGGCGCTGCCGGCCGCCCCGCCGTCGGCGCGCCCACGCGGACGGATGTAGAGGAACCACCAGCCGCCCCCGACGACGAGCCCGATGACGAAGAGCGCCGTGATGAGGCTACCGATGGGTGAACCGCCGCCGGCGTCACTCGACGGGCCGACGGGCACGGTGGTCGGGCCTGGGTTCACGGGTGGTTCCGGGGTGACCTCGCCGCCCTCGATCGCCTTCTGCAACCCCGCGGCCGTCTCGGTGATCGCACCGACGTAGTCCTGTGACCGGAGCGCGGGCTCCATGTCCTCCGAGAGCACCTGCTCGAGCTCGGCGTCCGAGATCGCGACGTTGTCGCCCTTCCAGTACCCATACGCCCGATCGTCGAGGGCGATCACCAGCAGGAGGTCCGTCGTCCCGAGGCCGCTCGTCTGGGCGGTCTGGGTCGCGAATCCGTTGGCGTCCGCTCCGTCGAGCGTGTCGGTGTACCAGACCCAGAGCTGGGTGCCGGTCGCCCGCTGCAGGTCGTCGAGGGTCGCCTGGACGTCGGACGGGTTCCCGTCGAAGGCATTGACGTCGTCGGTGATGGGACCGTCCAGGCGATGCGGCGACGCGGCGAGGACGGCGGGCAGGATCGCGAGGAGGAAGGCGAGCGCGACCACGGTGGCGGCAGCAAGATGGAACGCGTGGCGCCGGCGGTGGGTCGCCGTGGACATCGGACTCCTCATCGCGAAGGTGCCGGCTCGGGCGCCTTGCGTGCCGCCCATTGTCTCGCAATTCGACTGCCCGGTGTGCCGCGAGGCACCTACCGACGCAGCGAGGGGTACGCGGCCACGGGGAGGTCGTCGTGCGAGCGAGACAGGTGACAGACCGGTCAGGAATCGAGAAGCGCCGGTCACCGGGCTCACCTAGGGTCGAATCCGGTAACCCCACCGGGTCGATGTGACCCACGACATCGAGGAGAGAACCCATGACCGGCTCGTCCACCCAGGGAATCAAGACCGTCCTGCATCCCGTATCCGACCTGGCGAAGGCCAAGCCGGTGTACGCCGCGCTGCTCGGCGTCGAGCCGCAGGCGGACGCGCCGTACTACGTCGGCTTCGATGCCAAGGGCCAGCACATCGGGCTGGTGCCGGGCGGCGGCCCACAGGGCATGACCTCGCCGGTGGCCTACTGGCACGTCTCGGACATCGAGGCAAAGCTGGCCGAGGTGACCGCTGCTGGTGCCACCCTGAAGGAACCCGCGCACGATGTCGGAGGTGGCCGCCTCGTGGCCACCGTCACCGACCCCGATGGCAACGTCCTCGGGCTGCTCCAGGACCCACAAGGGTAGAGCCGCTCGCCGCGATGAGCCCGGGCATGAAACACGTCATCATCGAATCTCGAATACGGAGGAACCCGGCATTGACGACGACGAAGAGCACCACCAAGAAGAGCAGTGCGGCCCGCAAGACCGCCAACATCTGGACGGACGAAGAGCGGGCTGCGATGCAGGCAAGCGCCAGCGAGCGAAAGGCGACGGCGCGGCGCGACCCGGCCGAGGAACGGGCTGCGGGCGAGCTCGAGGTGAAGACGAAGATCGCCGACATGCCGACGGCCGATCGCATCATGGGTCAGCGGATCCACGAACTCGTCACGACGGCCGTGCCGTCGCTGGTGCCGAAGACGTACTACGGGATGCCGGCGTACGCCAAGGACGGCAAGGTCATCTGCTTCTACAAGCCGGCATCGAAGTTCAAGGTTCGGTACGCGACGTTCGAGTTCCAGGCGGACGCCCGGCTCGACGATGGCGAGATGTGGCCGGTCTCGTTCGCCGTGACCGAGCTGACCCCCGCCGTCGAGGCGCGGATCGTCGCGCTCGTGAAGAAGGCCATCAGCTGAGTGTCCGTGCCATGACCACGCAGATCGCCCCGTCGTCCCTGCACGTCGCCGACCGCCACGACCTCATCCGCGTGCACGGCGCGCGCGTGAACAACCTCAAGGACGTCAGCATCGAGATCCCGAAGCGCCGGCTGACCGTGTTCACCGGCGTCTCGGGCTCGGGCAAGAGCTCGCTGGTCTTCGGGACGATCGCCGCGGAGTCGCAGCGGATGATCAACGAGACCTACAGCGCCTTCGTGCAGGGCTTCATGCCGACGCTGGCCCGGCCGGACGTCGACGTCCTCGAGGGGCTGACGACGGCGATCATCGTCGACCAGGAGCGGATGGGTGCCAATGTCCGCTCCACGGTCGGGACCGCCACTGACGCGAACGCTCTTCTGCGCCTGCTCTTCAGCCGGCTGGGGCAGCCGCATATCGGTCCACCCACGGCCTACTCGTTCAACATCCCGCAGCGCAAGGCCAGCGGAGCGATGACCGTCGACCGGGGCAAGGGCGAGCGGATCGTCGTGCGGAACGCCATCTACCACGGCGGCATGTGCCCGCGCTGCGAGGGCATGGGTTCGATCAACGACATGGACCTGACCCAGCTCTACGACGCCAGCAAGTCGCTCAACGAGGGGGCGCTGACGATCCCCGGCTACAGCATGGAGGGCTGGTACGGCCGCATCTTCAGCGGGGCTGGCTTCTTCGACCCGGACAAGCCGATCCGCGAGTTCACCAAGACCGAGCTCCACGACCTGCTCTACAAGGAGCCGACCAAGATCAAGGTCGAGGGCATCAACCTGACCTACGAAGGGCTGGTCCCGAGGATCCAGAAATCGATGCTCTCGAAGGACGTCGACACGCTCCAGCCGCATATCCGGGCGTTCGTGGAGCGGGCGGTGACGTTCTCCACGTGTCCCGACTGCGGCGGCACCCGGCTCAACGAACCCGCCCGATCGTCGAAGATCCGCGGGATCAACATCGCCGACGCCTGCGCCATGCAGCTTGACGACCTCGCCGCGTGGCTGCGCGGACTGGACGAGCCGTCGGTCGCCCCGCTGCTCGCGGGCCTCCAGCACACGTTCGACTCGTTCGTGGAGATCGGCCTGGGCTATCTCTCGCTCGACCGGCCGTCGGGCACGCTGTCGGGTGGCGAGTCCCAGCGCACCCGCATGATCCGCCACCTCGGCTCGTCCCTGACCGACGTCACGTACGTCTTCGATGAGCCCACCATCGGGCTGCATCCGCACGACATCGCGCGGATGAACGGCCTGCTGCTTCGGCTTCGCGACAAGGGCAACACGGTGCTCGTCGTCGAGCACAAGCCCGAGGTCATCGCGATCGCCGACCACGTCGTCGACCTGGGCCCCGGCGCCGGGTCCGAGGGCGGCGAGGTGGTCTTCGAGGGAACGCTCGAAGGCCTGCGGGCCAGCGACACGCTGACCGGGCGACACCTGGAGGACCGCGCGACGGTGAAGCCGTCCGTGCGGACGCCATCGGGCCGGCTCGAGGTGCGCGGTGCCAGCACCAACAACCTCAGGGACGTCGATGTCGACATCCCGCTCGGCGTGCTGGTGGTGCTCACGGGCGTGGCCGGGTCGGGCAAGAGCTCGCTGATCGACGGCTCGGTCTCGGGCCGGGACGGCGTGGTGTCGATCGACCAAGGCGGGATCAAGGGCTCGCGGCGCAGCAACCCTGCGACGTACACCGGGCTGCTCGACCCGATCCGCTCGGCGTTCGCGAAGGCCAACGGCGTGAAGCCCGCCCTGTTCAGCGCCAATTCCGAGGGCGCCTGTCCCACCTGCAACGGCGCCGGCGTCATCTATACCGAGCTCGGGTTCATGGACACGGTCGCCACCACCTGCGAGGACTGCGAGGGGAAGCGGTACGAGGCGGCCGTGCTGGAGTACCGCCTCGGCGGACGCGACATCAGCGAGGTGCTCGCGATGTCGGTGAGCGAGGCCGAGGCGTTCTTCGCGAGCGGGGAGGCGCGCACGCCAGCCGCGCACACGATCCTCGGGCGCTTCATCGATGTCGGGCTCGGCTACCTGCGGCTCGGCCAGCCGCTCCCGACCCTGTCCGGCGGCGAGCGACAGCGGCTCAAGCTGGCCACCCACATGGGCGAGAAGGGCGGCGTCTACGTCCTCGACGAGCCGACGAGCGGCCTCCACCTCGCCGACGTCCGGCAGCTGCTCAGCCTGCTCGACCAGCTCGTCGACTCCGGCAAGTCGGTCATCGTCATCGAGCACCACCAGGCCGTGATGGCGCACGCCGACTGGATCATCGACCTCGGCCCCGGCGCCGGCCGCGACGGCGGCCGGATCGTCTTCGAGGGCACACCGGCCGACCTCGTCGCGGCCCGCTCCACCCTCACCGGCGAGCACCTCGCGGCCTACGTCGGCGCCTGACTCTGCCGATCGCGGACACGGTGTGGCGAGCGATCCGATGTGTTTCCACGTGTCACGAGAGGTGGCCGTCGACGTGCAACGACGTCCATTCGGGGCGTCCGATGCGCCGCTCCGACCCATCTATGGCACGATTCCGCAGGTGACCAGCGAATCCGCCGCCGCCCAACACCTGCGCGATCTCGCGTGGCTGCGCCGCGTTCGTGACCGGATGGACCGGGAGTACGAGCAGCCGCTGGACGTCGAGGCGCTCGCTCGCGGCGCGCACATGTCGGCCGGGCACCTCAGCCGCGAGTTCAAGCTCGCCTATGGCGAATCGCCGTACGGCTACCTGATGACACGCCGCATCGAGCGCGCGATGGCGCTCCTGCGGGGCAGCGATCTCAGTGTCACGGAGATCTGTTTCGCCGTCGGTTGCTCTTCGCTGGGCACCTTCAGCACCCGCTTCACGGAGCTCGTGGGCGTGCCGCCCAGCACGTACCGACGCGACTCAACGCGCGACATGGCCGGGATCCCGCCGTGCGTGGCGAAACAGGTCACCAGACCGATCCGGCATCGTGAGACGCCGGTCGCCGAGCCGCGGGTGGCATGACCACGATGGACATCAAGATCCATGCGAGCCTCCTGCCACATGACGATCCGGAGGCATCGCTGGCGTTCTATCGCGACTCGCTGGGTTTCGAGGTCCGCAACGACGTCGAGTACGGCGGTATGCACTGGATCACCGTAGGCCCTCCCGGCCAGCCCGACACGTCGATCGTCCTCTACCCGCCGAACGCCAGCCCTGGCCTCACCGACGACGAGCGTCGCACCATCGCGGAGATGATGGCCAAGGGCACGTACGCCAGCATCAACCTGGCCACGCCCGACCTCGACGGCGTCTTCGAGCGGGTGCAGGCGAGCGATGCCGAGGTCGTCCAGGAGCCCACCGAGCAGCCCTATGGCATTCGCGACTGTGCGTTCCGCGACCCCGCGGGCAACCTGGTCCGCATCCAGGAGCTGCGCTGACCCGTTCGGCGGTCGCAGGACCTGCGCGAACTGCGAGGTGAGGCCTGAGAGACGAGATCGCTCCTAGTCGTCCCCGTCGATGTCCCCGGACGGCGGGTCCGGGTCGTCGTCGGTGATCTCGTCCGGGATCGCCGTTCGACGCGGCTGTTCCGTCGGGGCGGCCGGTTCGAGATCGCCGACGACGACGTCGTCATCGGTCCCGTCAGCGTCGACGGCCAGCCCAGGGGCCAGGTCCGGAGCCGCTGCCTGTCCCGGCTGGACCACCGCGACATTCGCCATGGCCGGGACCGGCGGATGGCCGTGGATGGGCGGGGCATCCGGCCCGATCGGGGCGGTCAGCCCCGCGTTATCGGGATCGAGGAACATGCCGGCAAATGGTCCCGCCGTGACCCGGATGAAGCGCCCCGTCGGGCGGAGCGGGTCCGCGTCGGCAGGTTGGCCGATCCTCACGAGCGCATCGAACGTGCCGGTCTTGGCTGCGTCGAACGTGCGCTGCTTGGCGACGCCGGTGGCCTTGGGCATGAATGCGCGGATCGAGGCGCCCTTGGCGATCCGGAATGTGCGCACCGGCGAGAACGAGCGCTCCACCGTCACGTCGGCATCGGGCAGGAACTGGCCGGGCGCGATCCACACCTGCTCGTCCGCCCAGTAGGCGGCCGTGACAGCCGACCACGGGATCCACTCTCCCGCGTAGTCCGCGCCGCGCGCCGCGAGCGGGTCGAGGATCTTCGTATCGCCGTCTTCGGGGTCGTGTGCCCCATCGCGCCAGCCGAGGCAGACGACCCGGTGGCCGTCCTTGAAGTTCGGGGACCACCGCCGGTAGTGTCCAGGCAGTTTGCCGTACGTGAGACCGGCCACCAGGACCTTGCCATGTCGCAGGCGCTCGCGACCCTTCTCCGGTGAGTCGTGGACGAGGACCATGTTCTGGTGATACCGCGCCGCGACCGCGGCCACCATCCCCCTGGACGAGCTGCCGTCGCTCAGGTCGTCGTCGCCCGACTTCCTGGCGAGCGCCCTGACGACGTGGCCAACCGACTGCCCGCTGAGACGGCGCCGGCGATCGATCTCCCCGATGAAGCCGACGTCGGCGCCATTGATCATCGAGGTGAATGTGCACGCCCAGAACGGCCGTCCCGTGAATCGTTGGTTCGTGAACGGCGGGAAGTAGACTCGCCGTCCGTTCATCAGGACCCATCGACCGGCCATCGCACCCTCCAGGCATCACGCGCGCATGTCCGCAACGTAGCAAACGGCCGTCACTGAGGCGTCGCGGCCCGTCGCGTGCCAGGCCGCACCCGACGTCCCCGGTCCTGTGCTGGGACGAATGGCATGTGCGCCGACGCAACCCGTAGGGGACCGGACCGAACCAGTCCCCCCATGACCTCATCCGAAGTACCACGCTCACCGGGACCTTCGGGCAATTCCTCGCCGGTCCCAGGTTGCGAGGATAGATACACAGCGGTGCGCCTCCCCGAAGGAGCACCCCGTCACGGCCTGATTCGCCGCTCGGCGACAACGAGAGGGGTCCTGTCATAGGACCCGCCACCACGACAAGGAGCGATGGAAACGATGATCGGAACACTTCGCCGGACGAACCGGGACGAGCGCGGCTTCACTCTGGTGGAGTTGCTCGTCGTGGTCACCATCCTGGGCATCCTCGCCGCCATCGTCACGTCCAGCCTGGTCGGCCTGACCGGGACGGCCAAGACGAATGCCTGCGCCGAAGAGCTGCGCACGGTCCAGACGGCCATGGACGCCATGCTCGCCAAGAACAACATCGTCGCGGTCACGGCCCAGGCCACGGCCACGAACGCATTCTCGGCACTGCCGGTCGGCGCCGGGACCGAGCCGCTGTCGCCGAACTACATCCGCCAGGCCACCACCAAGGGCTCGTACACCTGGAATGCCGCCGGGCTCGTCGTCGCTGCCGCCACCGGCGGTTGTAGCTGATCCGGTCGAGCCGGCGTCCAGCCGGCTGAGCCGCTCCCGCGTCGGGGGCTCGCCCCCCGACGTCGCAGATCGTCGAACGCCCCTCTCTCGGGAGGGGCGTTTCGCATGCCGCCACCGATCGGTGACGACCCGTTCCGTGGCGGACGACCCCGGGCCGTGGCGGCGCCCCCGGCCGTGGCGGACGTCCCCGGGCCGTGGGCCCTCCCGGCTACGCGGTCGCCGGCTCCTCCGGATCGCCCTCGATGGTCACGCGCGGGATCCAGTCGAGGAACCGCGGCATCCACCAGTTCCAGTCGCCGAGCAGCGTCATCGACGCGGGCAGGAGCACGCTCCGGATCACGGTCGCATCGATGAACACCGCGACCGCCAGGCCCAAACCGAGCTGCTGGATGAAGACGAACTTGAGGGTCACGAACACCGCGAACACCACGACCATGATCGAGGCCGCGCTTGTGATCGTGCCCGACGTCACCGAGATCCCGGTGGCGACCGCGGCGCGTGAGTCGAGCCCGCGGTCCCGCGCTTCCTTGATCCGGGTGAGGATGAACAGGTGGTAGTCCATCGACAGCCCGAACAGGATCGTGAAGATGAAGAGCGGGACCCAGCTCTCGATGACACCGCTCGGCGTGATCCCGAGCGGGTCGGCCAGCCAGCCGTCATGGAACACGAGGACGAGGACCCCGTAGGCCGCCGCGGTCGAGAGCAGGTTGAGGATGATCGCCTTGATCGGGATGACGATCGAGTGGAAGGCCACGAGCATCAACAGGAACGAGAGCCCGAGCACGAACAGGAAGATCGTCGGGATTCCGTCTGCGTAGACCTTGGTCACGTCGACCGAGAACGCGGCGTTGCCTGTGACGTAGGTCCGGACGCCGTCGAGCCCGGCGAAGACCGCCGGGTCCAGCTCGCTGCGTACCCGCCGGACCAGGTTTCGATTGGTCTCGTCGTTCTGGCCGCCGGCCATCGTGAACGAGACGATCGCCGCCTTCCCATCGTGTGATGGCGTCACGTCCACCGGCTCATGGAGTCCCTCGATCTTGAGTCCCTCGATCTTGAGGCGCTCGATCGCGGCCTTGGTGTCGGCCTGGTCGGCCTTGGTCACGACGACCTGGAGCTGGAGCTCCGTCCCCTCCGGCCATTTCGCCAGGAGCTGCTTGTACCCGGCGATGCCATCGATCGAGTCGGGGAATGCGGTGAAGTCGCTGATCCCGGTCCGCAAGTGGAGCGCAGGCGAGGCGAGTGTCAGCAGGACGGCCGCGGACACGATCGCCCAAAAGGCCGGACGGGCCATGACCGCCGTCACCAGGCCGCCCCAGAACCCGGCGCCTTCCCTGCGGCTCGCGCGTCGGTCGAGCCACGCCAGCGCCGAGCGGCCCCAACGGCTGATCGGCCCGAGCGGCGGCGCCGCAGCCAGTCGTGGCAGCCAGCTCGCGGGCCGGCCCAGATTGACTCGATCACCGAGGATCGAGAGCGTGGCCGGCAGGAAGGTCAGGCTGCCGATGACCGAGACGAGCACCACCGAGATCGTCCCGACGGCCATCGAGGTGAAGAGCGAGACGCCGAGCGTGACCAGGCCGGCCAGCGAGATCATCACCGCGAGCCCCGAGAAGAACACGGCGCGACCCGCGGTGCTGCTCGAGATCTCGATCGCCTTGGCCCGCTCCCGGCCGTTGCGGCGCTCCACCCGGAACCGGGTGATCATGAACAGCGAGTAGTCGACCGCGACGGCCAGGCCGATCAGGACGATGAGCTGTGTCGCATTCGCGCTGACCGGGCCGACGGCCTGGCTGTAGATCCCGAGGATCCCGAACGCGGCCACGAGCGACGTGACCGCGAGCACCAGCGGCACGACCGAGGCGACGATCGCCCCGAACGCGAACAGCAGGATGATGAAGGTCAGCGGCAGCGTCAGCCGGAGCGAGTCGTCCAGTCCCGACGAGATCAACTCGTTGATGTCGGCATTGATGAAGGTGCTGCTGATGAGGTGGATCGTCAGCTCGGGGTGGGCGGCACGCGTCGCATCGACGATCGGCAGAACCGGCTCGAGGAGTGCGTGGACCCGGAGGTCATCGCCCGGCACGCGGGTGACGATCCTGACGGTCGTTCCGTCCGCCGAGACCAGGCCGGCCTGCGGTGGGACCTCCAACGGGTTGAGGACCTGGTCGAACGTCTTGGTCGGGGTGCCGTCGATGGTCACCTGCGAGCCCTGAAGACCGGCGACCAGTTCGCCGACGGCCGTCTTGAACGACGGATCGGACGTAGCGCCGGGCCCACCGCCGACGACCGCGATGAACTGCTCGTAGGGGTCGTTCGTACCGCCGGCGTTGAAGACGTCGTACGCCTCGCTCGCTTCGAGCTTCTGGTCGTTCGGATTGCCGTTGGGGTCGCCCGCGTCGATGCCGCCCATCGAGATGCTCGCGACGAAGAGCCCGATCGTCGCGACGAACCAGAGGCCCACGACGCGCCACCGGTGGCGGGCGCTCCACATCGCCACACGCACGGTGGCGGGTTCGCCGTTCCTGGCGTTGGCGGGCTGGTCGGCAGACATACGCGTTTTGCACTCCTGGGTGGCGGGCGTCGCGATCACGTCGCCCCGAATCGGTCGGGCCTACCCGAGGAAGCCGCTGTTAACGCTAACGCTCAGATGAGGGCGCGGGATTTGCCTACAGCCGCTCGAAGCGTGCCTGGAAGAAGCGAAGATACTTCGGTTCGTAGGTCATGCGCAGCCCGCGAGTGGATTCGCGCATGTCGAAGACCCGCTTGACGGACTCCGCGACCACGTCCATGTGCGCCTGCGTATAGACGCGTCGCGGGATCGTGAGCCGGGTCAGCTCCAGCTTCGGGCGATTGTGATCGCCGGTCTTCGGGTCCCGGCCGGCACTGGCGATGCCACGCTCCATCGAGCGGATCCCCGAGTCGAGATAAAGCTCCGCGGCGACCGTCTGGGCAGGGAAGTCGTCCTGGGGGATGTGGGGGTAGAACCGCCGCGCGTCGAGGAAGACCGCGTGGCCGCCCACGGGCTGGACGATCGGCACGCCCCAGTCCGTCAGCAGCTCGCCGAGGTAGCGGACCTGGCCGATCCGGCTTCGGACGTGATCGTCCTGGACCGACTCATCGATCCCGATCGCGAGCGCCTCCATGTCGCGCCCGGCCAGGCCCCCGTACGTGTGGAGGCCCTCGTACACCACGATGAGGTTGCGCAGCTCCTCGAACAGCTCGTCGTCGTTGACCGCCAGCCATCCGCCGATGTTGACGAGGTTGTCCTTCTTGGCACTCATCCAGGCGCCGTCGGCGTACGAGCAGAACTCGAGCAGGATCTCCGCGATCGATCGCTCGGCGAAGCCCGGCTCACGCTCCTGGATGAAGAACGCGTTCTCGACCAGGCGCGTCGCGTCGAGGAAGAGCCGGATCCCGTGCCTGGCGCAGATGTCACGGACGGCCCGGACGTTGGCCATGCTGACCGGCTGGCCGCCGGCCATGTTGACGGTCCCGGCCAGGCTGACATAGGCGATCTGCCCGGCGCCCTCGCGTTCGATGAGCGCCTGGAGCTTGGCGAGGTCGACATTGCCCTTGAACGGGTGGAGATGCTCCGGGTCGTGCGCCTCGTCGATGATGACGTCGACGAAGCGACCGCCGGCCAGCTCCTGGTGGAGGCGGGTCGTCGTGAAGTACATGTTGCCGGGTACGAACTGGCCGGGCTTGATGGCGACCTGGCTGATGAGGTGCTCTGCGCCGCGGCCCTGGTGGGTCGGCAGGACGTGGCGGAAGCCGTACCGCCGCTGGACCGCCTCCTCGAGGTGGTAGAAGTTTCGGCTTCCCGCGTACGCCTCATCGCCGAGCATCATCCCGGCCCACTGCCGGTCGCTCATCGCGGACGTGCCGCTGTCCGTCAGGAGGTCGATGTAGACGTCGTCCGAGCGCAGCAGGAACGTGTTGAATCCCGCCTCGACGAGCGCGCGCTCACGCTCCTCCAGGGTGCTTATGCGAAGCGGTTCGACCATCTTGATCTTCCAGGGCTCGGCCCAGGAGCGCCGACCGAATTGCTGCCCCATCGTGAGGGGCGTCGGGCTCGTCATCGTGTCTCTCCTTCGGAGGCCTGACCACCGGGCAGGCTGAGGGGACGACCGTCGGCTGCGGTCGTCGCGTCGGACAGCGAGCGTACGCCCTGCCGCGTTGGCCTGGTCAGCGTCGGCGCAGGAAGACGGCGCCCATGAGGTCCGGGCCGAGATGCGGGGCGGTCGAGGCGCCGAGCAGGCCGATCGAGACGTGAGCGGGATCGATGCCTCCCGGGATCCGCGCGATGAGCGCATCGTGGAAGTCCTTGACCTCATCGGGCGTGCTGGTCGGTGTGTGCAGGATCGCGACGCGCTCGAGCGGGGTCGCGGCGACGAGCTCGATGACGCGGTCGCGGGCCTTCCTCCGGGTTCGAGGCTGCTCCGCCATCACCACCTCGCCGTCACGAACCGTGATGATCGGCTTGATCGAGAGGACGGTGCCGATCGCCGCTCTCGCCGCCGACAGGCGTCCACCCTTCCGCAGGTAGTCGAGCGTGTCGACCGCGACGTACAGGTCGGTGTCCGGCAGCCGGTCGCGGATCCGGGCTTCGATCTCGGCCCCCGATGCGCCCGCCGCCGCCATCTCGGCGGCGAGCAGGGCCGGGATGCCGGTCGCCATCGAGGTCGATCGCGTGTCGATGACGTGGATCTCGCGGTCCGGCAGGGCTCCCGCGGCCAACGTCGCCGACTGGAAGGTCGAGGAGAGCCTGGCGCCGATGACGGGGCAGACGATCGCCTCGGCGCCATCCGCGAAGCACGCCTCGAACGTCTCCTGGAACGTGCCAGGCGACGGTGAGGCGGTCGCCGGGAAGGGGGCGTCAGCGGCCAGCATCCGTGTCCAGAACTGCTCCGTGGAGAGATCGACGCCCACCTGGAACTCCTCGGTGCCGAACCGCAGGTACAGCGGCACCACACGGACTCCGGCCGCGGCGGCCGCGTCCGGCGCCAGGTCGGCGGCGGAATCGGTGACGATCGCAACGCGTCCCGTCATGGCCGCGGACGAGCGGGATCGGGCATGGAGGTCGGTCTGTCCTCGAGTCGGGGAAGGGGCGGCCTTGGTGGCGCGGAGGCCCCGGCAGTCCCATCCTACGCGACGGATGGCGGATGACGAATCAGTATCCAGCCAAGGGCGACGATATCGCCCGACATCGTCACACCGACCGAAAGTGAGACCAAACGTGATCGACCTCGGAAATCGGACCGTGCTGATCACCGGCGCCGGCGGTGCGATCGGTTCGGCGACTGCCCGGACCATCGCGCGAGCCGGGGGAAGGGTCGTGCTCCACGACGTGCGTGCGGCCTCGGTCGAGGCACTCGCGGCAGAACTCGGAGCAGGTGCGCATGCCCTCACCGTCGACCTGGCGGACGCGCATGCGACGGACCGCCTGTGGGTCGACGCGCTCGCGGTCCACGGCCGGATCGACGTGCTGATCAACAATGCGGGCATCTATCCGGCCGCGGAACTCGACAGCCCGTTCGATGACTGGCTCAGGGTCTGGAACCTGTCTTTGAGCGTCAACCTGATCGCGCCCGCGATCCTGTGCCGGGCGGCCGTGGCCACGTTCGCGGGTCAGCCGGACGGTGGCATCATCATCAATCTCGCGAGCCGCGCGGCGTTCCGTGGCGAGGACCCGGCGTACTGGCACTATGCGGCAGCCAAGGCCGGCATCGTGGCGATGACCCGGACCATCGCCCGCCAGAACGGCCGCCAGGGGATCACGGCCTTCGCCGTCGCTCCGGGCTACGTGGACACGCCGTTCAATCCGAGCTTCGGCGATGTGGACGGGATCGAGGTCGCGGCTCGGGACACCGGCCTTGGCCAGGTCGCCCAGCCCCAGGATGTCGCCAACATCGTGGCCTTCCTGGCGTCCGGGCTCGCGCGTCACGCGACGGGCACGACCATCGACGTGAATGGCGCGAGCTATGTGCGGTAGGGCGGGACGCGTCGCCTAGGCCGACACACCCGCAACTCGGGGCCGGTCGCGACGTATCCTCCGCCTGATGGAGGCCAGACCGGAGCCGGATGCCGAGGCGACGCCGCTTCTCGAGGTCCGCGGGCTGTCAAAATCCTTCCGGGGCCTGCAGGCGCTGGTCGACTATGAGCTGCGCCTCCCGCCGCTGACGATCCACGGCGTCATCGGGCCCAACGGCGCCGGCAAGACGACGCTGTTCCATCTGTTGTCGGGGTTTCTTCGACCCACGAGCGGCTCGATCGTCTTCGAAGGTCAGGACATCACGGGTTCGGCCGCGTTCAAGGTCTCGCGACTGGGGATCGGACGGACCTTCCAGAACATCCGGCTGTTCGGGGAGCTGTCCGTCCTCGACAACGTCAAGGTCGCGCTCCAGCGCCATTCGCCTCGGTCGCTCGTCGGCACGCTCATCTCCAGCCCGTCATTCCGGCGCTCGGAGCAGGAGCTCGAAGCCAGCGCGATGGACCTGCTCGTGCTCTTCAACCTGGCCGGCCAGCGCGATCGAGCGGCACGTAACCTCCCGTATGGCGACCAGCGACGGCTCGAGATCGCCCGGGCCGTGGGCATCGGGCCGAAGCTGCTCCTGCTCGACGAGCCGAACGCCGGGATGAATCCCATCGAGACCCAGGAGTTGCTCGCGCTGATTCGCCGCCTCCGCGACGAGATGGGCATCGCGATCGTGCTCGTCGCTCATGACATCCCGCTCGTGATGAACCTGTGCGACCGGATCCAGGTCCTCAACTACGGGCGCCTGATCGCCGAAGGCGATCCCGCGGCGGTCCGGACCAATCCCGACGTCATCGGCGCCTACCTGGGTCAGGCCCGCCATGCTTGAGCTCCACGATCTCCACGTCCGCTACGGCGCGATCCGG
Organism: uncultured Chloroflexia bacterium; assembly: GCA_963764515.1. Classification (GTDB taxonomy): domain Bacteria; phylum Chloroflexota; class Limnocylindria; order Limnocylindrales; family CSP1-4; genus SPCO01. The sequence continues at coordinate 893,469 of CAVXSS010000002.1, forward strand.
GCGCTCCAGGGCGTGTCGCTCACGGTCCGGCAGGGTGAGCTGGTCGCGCTTATCGGGTCCAACGGCGCCGGCAAGACGACCGTCCTGCGCACGATCTCCGGGCTGCTGCGCGCATCCGCCGGCACGATCTCCTTCGAGGCGACCGACATCACGCGCGCGCCCACCGATCGGATCGTGTCGCTGGGCATCTCGCACTGCCCGGAGGGTCGTCGGATCTTCGGCGGCCTCTCAGTCGGCGAGAATCTCCGGCTCGGGGCGGTCGGCCAGCGGGACAAGGAAGCGGCGGCCGCCGACCTCGAGATGGTGTTCACGCTGTTCCCGCTGCTGAAGGAGCGTCTTGGCCAGGCCGGCGGTACGCTGTCGGGCGGGGAGCAGCAGATGCTCGCGATCGGCCGGGCGTTGATGAGCCGGCCGCGCCTGCTCCTGCTCGATGAGCCATCGCTCGGGCTCGCGCCGCTCATGGTCGAACGGATCTTCGAGACGATCGCGGCGCTCAAGGCGCAGGGCCGGACGATCCTGCTCGTCGAACAGAACGTCCACCACGCGCTCGACATCGCCGACCGGGCGTACGTGCTCGAGACGGGACGGATCACCCTCGACGGACCGGCCGACCTCCTGCGCAGGAACCCGAAGGTGGAGCAGTCCTACCTGGGAGTCGGCGGCGTCCAGGCATGAGCGACTACGTCGTCCAGCAGTTCGTCAACGCCCTGAGTGCGGGCAGCCTCTATGCCCTGATGGCCGTGGGGCTGGCCATGGTGTTCGGGATCCTGCGCCTCATCAACTTCGCCCACGGCGACCTGATGATGATCGCCGCGTACCTCGCGGTCTTCTGCATCGGCGCGGGGCTCCCGCTCGAGGCGGCCCTGCCGCTCATGGTCCTTGGCACCGTGGCCGTGGGCCTGCTCATGGAGCGGATCGCGTATCGGCCCATCCGGGGCGCTCCCGATGTCGCGATGCTGCTGACCTCATTCGCGGTCGGGCAGATCCTCCAGAACGGGACGCTGCTGACGACGAGGCTGGCCGGCGAGCCGACCCTCATCGCGTTTCCGAGCCCGGAACAGCTGAGCGGCGTCATCGCCCTCGGGGCCATCACCGTGCCCAAGGTCAACGTGGTGAGTTTCATCGCCGGGATCGTGCTGCTCGGTCTGCTCACCCTGTTCGTGACCCGGACCACGCTCGGGTTGTCCATGCGCGCCGCGGCCGAGGATCTTAGCGCGGCCCAGCTCGTGGGGATCAAGGTCAACCGGGTGGTGGCCACGGCCTTCGCGATCGGTGCGGCCCTCGCGGCCGTCGCGGGATTCCTGTACTCGGTCCAAGCCGGCCAGATCAACCCGTACATGGGATTCACCCCGGTCCTCAAGGCGTTCATCGCCGCGGTCATCGGCGGCTTCGGCAGCATCGCCGGGGCCGTCCTCGGCGGATTCGTCCTCGGGTTCCTCGAGGTCTTCGTGACCGCGCTCGCCGGCATCGGCGACCTGCTCCCGGCAGGATCCGTCTCACCCGAGGTGCGTTCGTTCCTCCAGCAATGGCTCCCGAGTTCGCTCGCGAGCTATCGCGACGCCGTCGTGTTCATCGTCCTGATCCTGGTCCTGCTGGTGCGACCGCAGGGGATCCTCGGCCGGCACGACGAAGGTGACCTCGAATGACGGCCCGCCGACGGGCCGCGGGCCCGCTGCTCGTGATCGGGCTGTCGTCGATCGCCATCGCCCTCCTCGACGCGAGCGGCCAGTCGTTCTGGCAGGGCCTGGTCATCAATCTCGGGCTGTTCATCATCCTGACCGTCAGCCTCAACCTGACGAGCGGCTTCACCGGCGTCTTCTCGCTGGGCCAGATCGGGTTCATGGCGCTGGGCGCGTACATCTCGGCGATCCTGACGCTGCCGCTCCAGGAGAAGGGCGCCTACCTCTCCGACCTGCCGTCGTGGATCGCCGGGGTCCACCTGGACCAGGACATCGGTCCGGTTCCCGCGGGGTTTCTGCTCGCGACGCTGATCGGAGCGGCACTGGTCAGCGTCGTGGCGTGGCTGGTCGGGAGGGTCCTGATGCGCCTGTCCGGGCACTTCGTCGCCGTGGCGACGCTCGGGTTCCTGGTCATCGTCCGGGTGGTCCTGTTCAACGCCGACGCGTTCACGCGCGGCTCTCGGACCTTCTCGAACGTGACGCCGTACACCAACCTGTGGTGGACGGGGCTCTGGACCCTGGTCGTCATCTACGTCGTGTGGCGGCTCAAGCGATCGCCATACGGTCGCGACATGTTCGCGCAGCGCGAAGACCGGGTCGCCGCACAGGCGATCGGCATCCGGGTGATGGACCCGCGCCTCCTGGCCTTCATCGTGGGGGCGTTCTTCTCCGCCGTCGCGGGGTCCCTGTACGCCCACTTCATCACGTCGTTCTCGCCGACCGTCTTCTACTTCGACCTGACGTTCCGGGTCATCACGATGCTGGTCATCGGCGGGATGGGCTCGGTCAGTGGCTCCATCATCGGGGCCATCCTCATCGTCGGGCTGGGCGAGGCGCTCCGACGAGTCGAGGATACGACCCTGCTCTATGGCCTCAGCGGGATCGTCCTCGCGGTCATCTTCCTGGTGGTCATCACCGTCCGTCGCGAGGGTCTCCTGGGCCAGCGCGAGGTGCCGCTCGACCGGCTGTTCGACACGACCTGGCGCCGGCGCAGACGCGAGCGCCCGCCGGACGCCGCACCGGAGCGCGATCAGAGTCCGTAGACGCGCTCCGAGTTGCGCCACAGGATCCGCTCGGCCCAGTCGAACGCCGTCCGCTCGTCGATGGCGCCGTCGGCGACGTGCTCGTCGAGGACGCGGCCGAGCGCCCGCCGGCCGAGCCGAGCCCCGACCCAATACAGCTCGGGAACGAGCGAGGCATCGGTGCTGAACAGGATCTTGCTCGCGGGCGCGAGACCGAGGAGCTCGCGGACGATCTCGGTCGCCTCGCCGGCCGCGAACAGGATCGCCTCGCCCATGTCGGCGTACACGTTCGGGAACATGGCCGCGAGATAGGCCAGCGACCGGACATACGGATAGCCGGTGTGCAGGAGCACGATCGGGGCCGCCCGGAAGCGTTCCGAGAAGATCAGCCGGAGGGCGGCCGGGTCGACCTTTGTGAGGTCGAGGTCCGGGTCGCCGAGACCCGTGTGGAACTGGATCGGGACGCCCTGCCGAGCGGATTCCTCGACCGCGAGGACGACCAGGTGGTCGAGCAACGGCTTCGATTCGATCCGGAGGCGGCCGTCGCGTTGGGCGACCTCGTGGACCTCCGCGAACGCGGCAGCCGCGGTCGCCCGGTCCACGGCCTCGATCTGGAGCCCGGATCGGTACGCGATGACCGACTTGAGCCCGACGACGCCGCGGGACCGGAGGTGGCCGATGCTGGCGCGGTAGGCGTCGAGGAACCCGTCGAAGTCCGCCGCCTCGAGGATCAGGCGCTCGATCAACGGCTCGAGCCGGACGACCTCCTCGATGCGGCAAGGCGCGAGGCCACGGAGCTCGTCAAGAGAGAACGTGGTGTCGGTCCCGAAGCCCGTGTCGATGAGCCAGGTCTTGAAGTTGCCGCGTTCGACGATCTCGCGGGTCAGGGACTCGAGCCCGCGCGCGCGACGTGCGGCATGGACGGCGTCGGCGGTCGGCTCGCAGTCAAGCAGGCCGGCCAGTTCCCGGATGGTCCACTGGTAGAAGAGGGAGTGGGGGACGTGGTCGCGGGCGATCTCCGGGAAATACGACTCGGTCAGGTGGATCCGGAACGCATCGTCGTCGGGCGGCTGCTGGCGGAGCAGCGAGTGGCAGTGGTTATCGACGATCGGGATGGAGGCGAGATCGATGGGCATCCGAGCGGGCCCTCGTCAGTACTTGAAGAAGTGCTGCTCGAGCTCGAACGCGGTGTCCCGGTCGGCGTAGGCGGCCGCCTCGGCCCGTCGAACCTTGAGGTATTCCGCTCCGAGTGGGGCGCCAAGGGCGGCCATCAGGACCTGGTCCTTCTCGAGGGCGTCGAGCGCCTCGACGGCCGTCTCCGGGAAGCGGCGGATGCCGCGGCGCTCCCGTTCGCTATCGCTCAGGTTGCCGGGATCGACGTCGACCGGATCGCCCGGATCGAGGTCTCGGGCGATCCCGTCGAGAGCGGCGGCCATGACTCCACCGAGGGAGATGTAGGGGTTGGCACTCGCGTCGCTCGCCTTGAGCTCGAGGTTGGTCGAGCCGGCCACGTCATCCCAGTAGCGGCTCGGGACGCGGACCGCCGCCTCGCGGTTCTCGATCCCCCAGGCCGTGTACGCCGAGCTCCAGTAGTGGGGCTGGAGCCGTCGGAACGAGTTGACGCTGGGCGTCGTGAGCCCGAGCAGGCCGGGGAGGTGGGCGAGCACCCCCGCGATCGCGTTGCGAGCAAGCGGACTGACGCCATGGGCGCCGGTCTCGTCGGCAAGGCGATTCGTCCTGTGGGTCTTGTCCCAGATGCTCCAGTGGAGGTGGGCGCCACTGCCCGCCTGATCCGCGAATGGCTTCGGGGCGAGGGACGCCACGAGTCCGCGGCGGCCGGCGACGCCGCGGACCGTCTGGCGGTACGTGATCTGGTTGTCCGCGGCTCGAAGCGCGGGGGCGTGGCGCGTCGAGAGCTCCTGCTGGCCCCAGCCGAGCTCGGGGTGGGACAACTCGACCGTCAGGCCCTGGTCCGTGAGCGCCTCGATGATGTCCTGGATGACGTCTTCGGTCAATTCCATCCCGATCGCGCTGAAGCACAGGCTTCGGTCGACGGGCTGGTAGCCCTCCTCGGTCTTCACCGCGAGGTAGAACTCGTTCTCGAATGCGGCATCGAACGTGAGCCCGGCGTCCGCCGCACGGGCCTCCATCCGCTGGAGGAACGCTCGTGGGTCGAGCGCCCAGGGCGAATGATCGAGTTCGACCATGTTGACGAGCATCTGGCCGCTCCGCGGCGCGTAGGGCAGGACGACGAACGTGTCGGGGTCCGGCACGAGACGGATCTCGCCGACCGGGCCGTAGGTCGCGTCGGGGGCGAGCGTGTCCACGCTCGTGAACGACTGCATCCCCTTGACCAGCCCGATACCGCTCCCCATCCGGCGGGCGAGCTGCCCGACGTGGGCGCTCTTGCCGCGGATCACGCCACCGTTGTCGCAGTAGAGGAAACGGACGAGCTGGAGTCCGTGAGCCTTGGCCTGGGCGACGATCTCGTCGGGTGTCATCGGGCGTGCCTCACTCGATCACGACTTGAACGTGTGGACCGCCGATCCCGGGCGGGCGCCCGAGGATCGGCGGCCGGATCTCGCTGGAAGCGCTGACCTACGGCGCGGGGACCTTCTCGGGGACGACCTCGCCGCCGAGGGTCAGCGCCCCGCTCTCGACGTCGATGACGGTCACGCCCTTCTGCGGGACGTGACTCCCCGGGGCGAAGGTGATCTTGCCAGTGATGCCCGGGAAGTCGGCCGTCGACTCGATGGCCGTCTTGACGGCCGCCGAATTGGTGCCGCCGGCCCGCTTGATGGCGTCGGCCAGCAGGTAGACAGTGTCGTAGCCGAGGGCCGCGAAGGCGTTCTCGGGATCGTTGCCGTACTCGGCCTTGTAGGCGGTGATGAACTTCTTGATCCCGTCCGTCCCGTTGGTCGCGTCCATCAGGGCGTGGGTGGTGAAGAAGACGTTGCTCGTCGTCGGGCCCGCGACCGTCACGAGGTCGGGCGTGTCGTAGCCGTCGCCGCCGACGATGGGTCCGGTGATGCCGGCATCGCGGAACTGCTTGACGATCGGGCCGATGTTGTACGGCATCGCCGCGACGTAGTAGAAGTCGGGGGCCGGGCTCAGGGCTTTGATCTTGGTGATCTGCGCCGAGAAGTCGGTCGCCTTGTCGTCGTAGGACTCCTCGAGGGCGATCGTTCCGCCGAGCTCGGTGAAGCGCGACTTGAAGTAGCTGCCCAGCAGGGTCGTGTATTCGACGCCCTTGTCCCACAGGAAGTACGCGTTCTTGCCGAAGCTGTTGTAGGAGTACTCGGCACCGACCGCGGCCTGGACGTTATCGCCGAAGCAGGCCAGGAACATCATGTCGCCGACCTGGGTCGGGATCTTGGGCGAGGTCGCGCCGACGGTGATGAATGGGATCTTGGCGTTCTGGAAGGTCGGACCGGAGGCCAGGACCGAGTCCGTGTCGGTGTAGCCGATCATCAGGGGGACCTTGTCCTCCTCGACGAACTGCTTGGCCGTCTGGGCCGTGACGTCCATCTTGTACTGGCTGTCGTGGACGATGAAGTCGATCTGGCTGCCGATGACGCCGCCCGCGGCGTTGATCTCCTTGACCGCGAGCTTGGCGCCGTTCGCGGCGGGCAGGTCAAGCGCCGACTCGTCGCCGGTCAGCGCGAAGCCGCCGCCGATCTTGATCGTGCCGCCGGTCCCGCCACTGGCCGCGGGTGGCGCGGCCGATGGGGCGCTCGACCCGCCCGTCGAGCTGCTGCACGCCGCGACGAGCGAGATGATCGCCACGAGCGCGAATCCACGATGCAGTTGGGTGCGCATCATGCCTTCCTCCAAGCCCGTTCCCGGGACCGATGATACGGGTCAACCAAGGCAGGGTAGCGCACGTTCCCGGCTCCGAACAGACCTTGGCGGTCGCTGCCGGGCATCGTCGGGCGCAACAGTCGGGCGCCGGGACGCGCCGGTTCCGCGCTGCGCGCCCGGGATCGGCCGAGACGCCGCCGAGGCACCCTCCTGCTACGGTGCCGGTCCGATCGCACCACACATCGGAGGGCACACGATGCAAGACGGACCAGACCCGATCGACGCCAAGCCCGCGGGTCCCGATTGCTGTCTCGATCTCCCGGTCGACACGGCCTGCGACGTGCTCGACTTCAAGTACCGCCTGACCCACGACACCGTGGTTCGCGAAGGGGACCGACCGATCACGGTGCCCGTCGAGGTCGTGATCACGGCCCGCCTGGAACGCTGCCCCGGGCCGATGGTCCTCGGCGACCTCGTGTACACGACGACCCTCCTTCCGGGCGAGAAGGTCCGCCTCTTCTCGACGGACCGGAAGAGCCAGTTCGTCTACGACTCGTCGTCCAAGGTCTCATACCGCAACCAGTACGCATCCGAGGAACGGACGTTCCTCGCGTCGATGAGCCATGACCTGTCCGACTTCCACATGACGGACGCGACCTCGTCGTCATCGTCGGGTGGGGGAGGCGGCGGCGGCGGCGTCCTCGATGCGATCGGCGCCGTTCTGACCGGCGGCCTGTCGCTCATCGCCGGCAAGCACAACGGTGGCACGACCTCGGACTTCGTCCACGAGCTCTCGGAACACGCCGAGGCCTCGAGCCATCGAGCCGAGAGCGCCACCCGGGCGGTCAGCTCCATCTCGATCGGGGAGGTCCAGACCAGGAACCATTCGCAGGGCGAATCCGAGGACCATTTCGAGTCGAGCTCACGCGAGTTCTCGAACCCGAATCGCTGTCATGCGATCACGTTCTCGTTCTACCAGGTGAACAAGACGCAGACGATCAAGTTCAGCCTGCTGTCGGTCAACCGCCGCGTCGCGGACCCGATCGGGCGGGTCTCGATCGACAAGGTCCCGCGTTCGATCCGAAGCGTCTCCACGATCCCGGGCCTGATCATGGCGACCGACTCGGATCGCCTCGAGAAGGAATCCGACGACCGGCGCAGCGACACTCAGGCCGCGACGTCGGAGAAGATGAAGGAGCAGGTCTCGTCCGGCAGGATGTCGTCCGACCAGGCCGAGCGGGTGAAGGACGAGATCGGTCGGCAGAGCATGGGCGGCCCGCTGGGCGACCGCCCGATCAACGCCGACGACGTCAGCGACATCGCGGCGTTCGCAAAGGTCGTCGGCTTCACGGGCGGCTCGTTCGGTTCGTTCGGACCGCAGCTGCCCGCCGCGACACCGGACGCGCCCCAGACACCCTGGCCGGATCCCGTCCGCCAGCAGGCGCTCGACCAGGTCGCCGAGGACCTCATCAAGGCCGGGATCCTCGACCCGGACTCGCTCGCCGTCGCGCCCGGGATGCAGAAGGAGACGTCGTTCGAGAACCACTCGTCGCTCCCGACCGGCGGCGTCATCGTCAAGGGCTGCCTCGACGAATGCGATGTCTGCGAGCCCGAACTCGGGAAGCTCTACGAGCTCGAGGTCGCGCGACGGACGCTCGAGAACGCGCTGCTCCAGAAGCAGATCGACCTGCTCGAGAAGTCGCACGAGTACCGCTGCTGCCCGGAGGACGAGGCCGAACCGGCTCCCGCCTGACGGAACGTTCGACCCGAGGCGTCGTCACGGCAGGCGACCCTCGCTTCGCGCTGGGACAGCGCAAGGCCTCGACATCCGAGCGCCGGACCGGTAGCCTCGGCGCCACGGCTGCCGTGGCCGGCGTCGGGCCGAACCAACCTCGTGGAGGATCCGATGGACAAGAAGGCAAAGACTCCGAAGAAGCCGAAGAAGCCGAAGCCGTAGGGCGGACGACGCGCCCGTCGAGGGCGTAGCGTCCCGCGTTCACGCTCACGCGACGCACGTGTCAGGACCCTGCGGGCCGCCGCACGGGGGCACGATCTGGCTGGAGGACACGATGGTTCCATCGCGTGCGCGCACGCTCATCGGCGCGGCGCTGGGCGTCATCGGCATCACGGCGCTCATTCGGCGGACGCGACGCGTCGGAACCGGCCGATCCGTGCCGGGCGGCGTGCTCATGGGCGACGCTGGCGGCTACGACTTGCTCAGCCGGATCCTGTTCGGCCGGTTCTTCCGGGGGATCGCCGCCGATGTCGCGGCCATCGCTCCAGCCGGTGGGAAGGTGCTCGAAGTCGGCTGTGGGCCGGGGCTGCTGTCGATCCGGCTCGCTCGGTCACATGGTCTCGACGTTACCGGCCTCGATCTGGACGCGCAGATGATCGATCGCGCTCGGGCGAACCTCCGGCGCGCGTCCGCAACGGACGGGCCAAGCCCGAGTTTCGTCGTCGGCGACATCGCCGCCCTTCCGTTCGGGGACGGGTCCTTCGACCTGGTGGTCAGCACCTTCTCGATGCATCACTGGTCCGACCGGACCGCGGGACTGGCCGAGATCGCCCGGGTCCTGCGACCGGGAGGACGGGCGCTCGTGTGGGACCTCGGACCCGGCGGGCTGCCGTTCCATGCGTCGATCCACGATCCCGCGAGCGGGCTGTCCGATTCTCCCCTCGGCACGCCGGCCGTCACGCCATGGCGATGGCCGTTACACCTGACGCTCGCACAGCGGATCGAGTTCATCCGGACCTGATTCGACGCACACCGCCGGGGCAAGGCGCGGACTCGTGCTCTGGATGGCGTCAGCGCCGCTCGCTCCTCGCCGTCGTCTGTCGCCATTCGACATCGGACCCCATGCCCGGGTCATTCGGCACTTGCTTGTGCCGGACGTTCGTCCCAGAGTGGTCGACATGGCTGGCAATGCGATCACCGCGCCTAGGCACGAACACAGCGACGCGTGGCCACACGACGACACCCACCACGTGATCGCTGCGTTCGCGCTCCTTCTCGTCGAGCGTGGAGCGGAGACACTCGAACTCGTGGCGGCCCGTCTGGGCGAGCTCCAGGTCGCACGCGGCACGCTCGACCGCGAGACTCTCGGTCGCATCATCGGGGACCTTGAACGCGAGGGTCTGCTCGCGTCACGTGCAGGGCCCGGAGTGTCCGAGGGCACCTATGACCTGACGGCCAGGGGTCGGGCATTCGTCAACGACTGGGCGCTGATCATGCGCGATCGTCGACGCCTCAGCCGCTCGTTCCTGGCCCTGTACGACCGCGTCGACGAATGACGGCTCCGATCCATGCGATCACTTCCTGACACGTCCCACGAACACCACGAGCTGATCGAGCCACACGTCGACCGGCTCCCCGAGCTCGCCGAGATGATCAGCCACGTGCCGCCCGAAGTGTTCGCCGCCTCCTTCCAGGAGGAGTGCAGCTTCATCGTCGGCCGACTCGTGCCGCACATGGAAGCGATCGAGACGACCCTCTATGGGCGGCTCGAGCAGGTGATGGACAAACGGCACTCGATGGCCCCGATGCGGCGTGAACACGAGGAGCTACGGGGCCTCTTCGCGTCGCTCTGTCGATACGCCGAGCTCGTCGCCGAGGGCACCATGAGCGAGGGCGACGACATCGGCCTTCGGCGGGTCCTCTATCGCCTCTACGCGATCCTCAAGGTCCACCTCGCCGAGGAGGAGCTCTATCTGGGCGTGCTCGATCGGAATCTCTCCACCGAGGAGAAGGACCTCCTGGCGCACGGCATCGATCACGCCATTGCCGAGCCGCTCTAGGTTCGGGCCGGACCAGGGGCGCCAGGCGCCCGGCGATGGGCCGGATCAGCCTCTTTTGCGCGGGGCGGCGACGGCCTCGAGGTACCGGGCATTGAACTCGCCGATGAGCCTGGCCCGCTCCTTCATCACGGCCGCCCAGGCGTCGATCGCGGCGTAGCCCGACTCGGTCAGTTCGTAGTCGCGACGCTGTGGGCCGACCGCCTCGGCCGACCACGATGACGTCACTTGGCCGGTCTCCTCGAGATCGCGCAGCGTGCGATAGACCTGGCCGATGTCGACCGGTCCGCCGGTGATGCCCATCTCCTCGAGCTGGGCGGTGATGGAGTAGCCATGCGCACCGCCGCCCGCGAGGAGGACGAGCACGAACGGCTCCATCCAGCGGCGACGCCCGCCGAGCGGCGCCCAGCCTCGGTGGACCGGGATGCCGGCCGCGTCACGATCCGATGCGAGGCCGTCCGCTCCGGTCGCCGGATGAGCGCGCTCCGGCGCGTCGTCCCTGGCCGCGTCGTCATCGATGCGCTGTTTGCCGGACCGCTCGCGAGTCGTCATCTACTGCCTGCTCCACGCATCCATATGCTTGGGGAGGATAAAGCCTTCGCGCCAGAAGCCGGCCACCCGTTCGCCCCAGACGTGAAACCGGCCGGCGTCGCGGAGCTCGGATACCGCCCGGCGTCCTCGGCCGGGGGCGCAGGGCACGGGCCGGACGGTCCGTACGTCAGTCCCCGGTCGCCTCGGTCGGCAGGCCGGCGGCCTGCCATGCCTCGTACCCGCCGATGACGTCCGCTGCCCGGGCGAACCCGAGATCACGCAAGGTCGCGGCCGCGATGCTCGACGAGTACCCGTGTGCGCACATGAGGATCACGTGGCCGTCCGGGTCCGCAAGGCGCGAGTCCTCGAACCCGGATGCCGGATCCAGGCGCCAGTACAGGACGGATAGCGGCACGTGCGCCGACCCCGGGACCACGCCGGTCGCCCGACGCTGCTCCGAGCACCGGGTGTCGATCAGCATCGCACCGGCCTCGACCGCGGCCAGCGCGGCACGCGGGTCCAGCCGCTCGATCCGCGAGCGCGAAGCGGCCAGCAGGTCGTTGACCGTTTGCCGTCCTGACACCGGTGCGCCCTCCCTGTTCGCCCGATCGTCGCACCGCCGTCAATCAGTCAGAACCCGAACCCTTGGTCAACTTCGCCGCGATCTCCGTCGCCGCTCTCAGAACTCCGTGATGCCGCTGTGGTCCATCGCCGCGGCGAGCTTCTCGGCGGCCTCGGGCGACACGCCATGGTCGATGATCCCGAGGTACAGCCGCTCCTCGGCGAGGTGCACCTTGAGCATCGCGTAGAGGCGGAAGATGACGCGGCGCAGCGCCACCGTCTCGCTCGTGTGGAGGGGACCGGCGTCGAGCCGGAGCTGCAGGCGGACGAGTTCTGCCACCAGCTGGCGGATCTCATCGTGCTCGCGCCGCATCGGGGTCATCGAGTGTCGGTTCTGGAGCATGCGCTCGAGCTCGGGATAGAGGGTGTGCTCGGCCGCCTCCACGTGCGGAAGCAGCAGCCCGTTGAGGAACGCGGCCATCTCATCGACTCGTGGCCGGAGCTCCTCGACGGGAGCGGCCCCGACCAGGTCGCCCACGGCCGTCATGGCGTCCAGGTGGTGCATCAACCGGTCGTGGTGTTCGAGAGAGACTTGGGGCAGGCTCGCGGTCATGTCAGACCTCCATGCGGGTAGGTGATGTTGCCGACGTCGGTGTCTCTGCCACTCACGCCCCCTCCGTGATCGGATCGCCGGGGGTGCTCGCGAGCGCGAGGAAGAACAGGGCGACCGGCCGATAGACCGCGTGGGCCAGCTTCATGAACGGGGCGAGGATCACGAGTTCCATGGCAACGGCAACGTGGAACAGGAAGACCCAGTAGCCCCAGGCCGGTGCGCTCGGCAGGTAAAGGGCGAGTTCCAGGGCGAAGCCGGTGACCCCGGTGATCCAGACGAGCGCCAGCAGCGTCCAGTCGGCACTGGTCGAATGGCGGACCGACCGCTCCCTGCCGCGGTAGCGCTGCACGATGAGCATCGTGGCGCCGTACACGAGCAGGATCCCGGCAACGGTACCGAGCAGGCGTACCGGATACCAGATCGGGACTGGCGCGCCCGTCGCCTTGATCCCAACGAGCGCCAGCCCGTAGTCGAGGATGGTCGCGCCCAGCAGACCCAGAAAGCCCCACATCGTGGCGGCATGCAGGAACCACCGACGCAGGTACCAGGGCTGGGCGGCCGCGTCCGCATCGCAGTCCTCGCGATAGCGACGCTGGCCGAGCCCCTCGACGGCGAGGGCGGTCCAGAGGGCGACCGCCGAACGTCGCAACGCCGCACGACCTCCGACGACCGACCGGATGGTCACGCCGCCGCCCCGGCTGACGGCCCGGGCCATCGTCGCGACGCCGACGAGGCCGGCGGCGAAGACGAGGACCATGACCACGATGCCGAGGTTGTGGATGAGCGCTTCGGGGATGAACCCGAAGATGTCGAGCGAACCCGCGCTCTGGGGGCCGTGCCCGGCGTACATGAACACGGCGAAGAACGCCGCGAGAGCGACCGCGATGAGGGTCCCGATGACCGGTCGGGTGTACATCGTTCGGGCGAGGCCGGTCCGGTCGTAGTTGGCGATCGCGTACCGGCGCGCGGCGGCCATGAACTCGCTCGGCTCCGCCTGGCGCGGACAAGTCTCAGAGCACTCGCCGCAGGCGTAACACGACCACAACTCCTTGCTGGAGAGCAATTCGTCGCGCATCCCCACCTGGGCGTAGCGAATGATGCGCCTCGGGAACGTCGAGTCTCCGTCGGTGAGCGGACAGACCGCCGTGCAGGTGCCGCAGTTGAAGCACGCGTTGATGTCGAAGGCGCCGAACCGCCGCAGCGTGGGAAGGAGCGTCTGGTCGACTATGACGGTCATGATCGTGGTTCCTTCGGGGTGAGGGCGTAGCGGACGTACGACCCTGCCGTCGAATCCTCCACCGCCGTGCCGTACTTGCGCATCGCGGTGAGGGTCCAGAGCACCTGGCGCGGGTCGAGTCCGGCGGCCGCCGCGACCTCGGGCACGGTGAGCGGGCCATCGGCCAGCGCCCGCTTGATGGCCGTCTTGGCGGCGTTGTTCTCGCGCACCGAATCCAGCAACGCCTGGGGTGCGCCACCTCGGCGCTCCTTGAGCGCCTGCATCTTCGTGAGGGGCTTTGGCGTCGCGGTCATGTCAACTGCGCTCCAACGGTGACGCGTTCTCCGGCGATGGCATCAACCATCGCCCGGTACTGCTCGATCTCCCAGCCCATGACGTCGAGAGCCGCGACCGGGCAGGACGGCACGCAGGCCCCGCAGCCCTTGCAGGCGACCGGGTTGACGTAGGCACGCTTCTCGAACACGCCCTCCTCGACCTCGACCTCCTGAAGCGCGATCGCGCCGGCGTAGTGGCAGGCCTCCAGGCACAGTCCACAGCCGTCGCACAGCGACGGGTCGACCCTGGCCACGAAGGGCTCCATCTCCACGTGGTCCTTCGCCAGGATCGTGGTGACCTTGGCCGCTGCGGCGCCCGCCGACGACGTGGCTTCGGTGATGTCCATGGGTGCCTGGGCCGTGCCGGCCAGGAGGATCCCAGCGATCGCCGTCTCGACCGGACGCAGCTTCGGGTGGATCTCCAACAGGAAGCCATCGCTGCCGACGGGCAGCTTGGTGATGTCGACGAGGTCGGCGATGTCGCGCGGCGCGACCCCGACGCCCAACACCACGAGATCCGCCGGGACCTCCAACTCCATCCCGAATGTCAGCGTGTCCCGTACCTTGACCCGCAGGGGGTATGGGTCGCCGTCCTCGGTGACTTCGACGGTCGGGCGCGTCTCGTTGTCAAAGCGCAAGAAGAGAACGCCGTTCTTGGATGCGTCGACGTAGTAGGACTCCTGGTCCTTCTGGTAGGTCCGGATGTCGCGGTACAGCTCGACGACGTTCGTGTCGGGGTACCGCATCCGCACCTGGTTCGCTGCCTGGAGCGTCGCCGTGCAACAAACTCGCGAGCAGTACTCGTTGAGCTTCCCGCTCGGTCCCGGCTGGTCCACGCCCTCGATCTGCCGGCTACCCACGCAGTGGATGAGCGCGATCGTCCGTGGGACGCGTCCCTCGATCTCCAGGCGGCCACCAGTCGGCCCCTCCGGATCGAGCATCCGGTGGAGTTGTGGCAGTGTCACGACACGCGGTGAGCGAGCGTAGCCGTATTCGCCCTCGGCGGGGACATAGTGGTCGAAGCCTGTCGCGACGACGATCGCTCCCACCTCGATATCGGTCTCGGTCGGCTGGGAATCGAGTTCGATCCCACCGCCGCCGACCGCCTCGACACAGGCACCGCAGCGCGTGCAGGCGCGCCAATCGATGGCAAGCCGGTCCGGCTCCGAACCCGGATATGGTCGGAAGATCGCCTTGCGTTGGCTCAGTCCATCGTCGAACTCGTTCGCGACCTCGACGGGGCACGCCGCGATGGCCTCGTCCGGTCGTGGCAGGTCGGCGGTCACTCCGCGGGGGGTCCGTCGCAACGAAACGCGGAAGTCGCCGACGTAGCCGGAGAGACCGACCATCTCGGTTCCCGTGAGCACGGTGACGTTAGGCTGGGCGACGACCTGCCGGATCAATCCGTGGACGAGCGGGCGGGCCAGGTCCTCGGTCGGGAAGACGGTATGGAGCTGGGTGCTTCGACCACCCAGGAACGGCGACTTCTCCACGAGCGCGACGTCGATCCCCTGCCTGGCGAGGTCGAGAGCCGCCCGCAAGCCGGCCACACCGCCACCGATGACCATGGCCCGATGGATCGCGGCGACACTGACCATCTCCAGCGGCTCGAGTAGGCGCGCTTTGGCGACGGCCGCGCGGACCAGGCGGACGGCCTTCTCGGTCGCGGCCACTGGACTGTGCGGATGCGCCCAGCTTGCCTGTTCCCGCACATTGGCGGGCAGGAAGAGGTATGGATTGAGGCCGCCACGGACGACCGCCCGGCGGAAGGTCGTTTGGTGGAGCGTCGGCGTGCAGGCGGCGACGACGACCCGGTCGAGCCCCAGCTGCTGGATGTCGTCGACGATGGCCTTCTGGCCCTCGTCGGAACACATGAACATGATGTGGCGCGCCACGGAAACGCCGTCCAGCTCGGCGGCCTCGCGAGTGACCCGGTCCACGTCGACGACGTCGGAGATGTTCCCGCCGCAGTGGCAGACGTAGACACCGACCCGCTCGGCGCCGTGGGTGATGGTCGACGGAAGGTCGATGTCGGGCTGGGGCGCGTCCGGTCGTCCCGTCTCGTCAGACACCATGCACCTCCGCCAGACCGGCGGCGATGAGGACATCATCGACTCCGAGTTCGCGCACGTCGACGCGGACGGTTGCGTCCTCATCGGTCGAGGACTTCGGCGGCCCGAGGAAGAGCGCAACCGCGGTGGACGCAGCACTCGCTTCGATGACGCTGTCGACGATGTCTTTCGGTCCGAGGGCCGTCCCGGCCGCGACGACGCCGGGGATGCTCGTCAGCGGGGCGGCCAGCTTGGGCTCGGACGAAGCCACGAAGCCATAGGGGTCGAGGTCAACGCCGATAAACCGCCTGGGATCGTCGCCCGGCAGCATGCCGACGGACAGTACGACCAGGTCGTGGTCCAGCTCGACCACGCTGCCATCGTCCTCGATCTTCTCGACGCGCAAGCGAAGGTCGCCGTTCTCGCTCTCGTCGATCCGTGCGACCTTGGCCTTGACGAAGTTGATACCCATCGACCGGGCCGTCTGGTAGAACTGTTCGTAGCCCTTGCCGAATGTGCGGATGTCCATGTAGTAGATCGTGATGTCGGCCAGGGGGAGCGAGCCGGACAGGAGCATCGCCTGCTTGATGGCGTACATGCAGCAGACGCGCGAGCAGTAGGGAACGCCCAATGTCTCATCGCGCGAGCCTGCGCACTGGACATACGCCACACTCTCGGGGATCTTGCCATCCGACGGTCGCAGGACGCGTCCGTAGGGTCCGTTCGGCGAGAGCAGCCGTTCCATATCCAGGCCGCTGATGACATTGGTCGCCTGGCCCCCGCGGTACTCCTTCTTGGCCTCGAGTGGGGTCGGACGGAATCCGGTGGCGAGGACGACCGAGCGGGCATGGACGGCCATCGAGTGCGGTTCCTGGCCGAAGTCGATCGCCGCAGTCGGGCATGCCTTTTCGCATTTGCCGCAGTAGACGCAGGTGTCGATGTCGATGAGCGCCGTCTGGGGGATCGCCGTCCCGAATGGGATGTAGGCCGCGCGGCGCGCACCCATGTAGCCTTCGAACGCATGAGGGACTTCGACCGGGCATGCGTACTCGCACAGAC
Source organism: uncultured Chloroflexia bacterium (assembly GCA_963764515.1). Classification (GTDB taxonomy): domain Bacteria; phylum Chloroflexota; class Limnocylindria; order Limnocylindrales; family CSP1-4; genus SPCO01. The sequence goes on from CAVXSS010000002.1 coordinate 910,129, forward strand.
GACAACCGATGCACAGATCCTCGTCCACGAAGCGCGGCTTGCGCGTGATCGTGGCCACGAACGCACCGTCGACCGGTGTGACGGACTCGACCTCGGCGTAGGTCCAGATCGTGACGTTGTCGTGGTGTGCGGCTGCCGACATGCGCGGAGTCGTGATACAGCTCGCACAGTCCATGGTCGGGAAGACTTTGCTGAGGCCGATCATCCTGCCGCCGATGGTCGGTTCCCGTTCCACGACCAGGACGCGGAAGCCGCGATCCGCGAGGTCGAGCGCCGACTGGAGCCCGGCGATGCCGGCTCCGATGACGAGGACGTCGGTTTCCACTTGCGTGTCCATCAGGCCACCCCGACCGCAAGCTCGACGCGCACCGGCCCGAGTTCGTCGAGGATGGCATTCATCCCGTCGATCTCCTTGACGAACGCCTTGGTGCAGACGCTGCAGATGGCGGTCAGCTTCAGCCGACGGATATCGAGGTCACGCTCCTTCATCTGGGTGTAGACCCGGCCGATCCGGGCGGCCAGCTGCTCGTACGAACCCTCGTACGGGCTGTCCGTGCCGCAGGACGCGACGAGGATACCGTCGATGTCGTGGTCGAAGCAGTAGAGGTAGAACGACTCGGGGAACATGACCGGGTCGGGTGTCGGGATGACGTACGTGTTGGGCGGATACTCCATGTGGGCCTGACCGGTCGCGTCGATTCCCGGATAGGAGCAGAGAAGCGTCGCGATCACGAGGATCCGCGTCGCCCGCTGCTCTTCAGTCGTGGAGGTCGATTCTTTCATCGGTCAGGCTCGCTGGAGGTACGTCGATCGATCCGAACTACTTCTGGCGTCGGACGAACACTCGGTCGTAGCCGTCGCCGGTCGCGTATCCGAGGAACGCGTGGCCAACCTTCGCGGCCCACGCGTCGATGTCGGTCTTGGTCACCGGGTCGCTCGACCAGATCTCGAGGACCTGGCCGATCGAGACAGCACCGATCCCCTTCTTGGCCTCGAGCAGCGGGCCGGGGCACGCGCTTCCACGAGCATCCACGACTTTGTTGCTCTCGAGAGCCGCGAGGTCCGTGTCGCTCAGCGGGTTGGTCATCGTGATCATCGGAGTGATCTCCTGTGTTGGTCGGCCGCGTCATACGCGATCGGCGAAGCTGGGTCTAGTAAACGAGGGTGTTGGTAGCCGAGGTCACCTCGGCGACGAAGCGTCCGGCGGCGACGACTTCGGCGCCGGTGACGAGCGACTCGGTGATCCCGCGGCTCTTGACGCACGGCGAGCACACGAGCATCGTGCCGCCGAGCTCCACGAAGTCAGCAAGCAGCTTGGCGAGTGGAGGAAATTCCGGAGCCCGGACCGTTTCGGCCTCGCCCTGATGGACGAGACAGACGCCGTCCGCCTGGAAGCCCATGACGACTTCGACATCTGACGCCAGGGCCGCAACGGCCATGACGAATGGGATGGTCGCTCGCTCCGGGTCCTCCGGACCGTGGGTGGCCATGATCACGAGCTTCTCGTGCTCTGCCATGTTCGTGACTCCTTTCTGCCTTGCTGGGCGATCAGATGAAGAGGATCTGGCCGTCCTCGGCGGCCAACAGGAACGAGGCGATGCCGCCGGCGTCATCGACCAGGGGATCCAGTCGGGCCGCGTCGAGGTTCAGGGTCGCGAGCGATCCGGAGCAGGCCATGATCGTCACGTCCCCGAGGTCCTTTGCCATCCGGAACGTCTCCAGCCACGGGATCGCTCCGACGTGCTCAACCGGCTCGTTGGACCGGGGCCGCGCGGCGTCGTAGGCAAGTCCGTGGTCATTGGAGATGCGATCCGCCCGGAAGGCGTCAAGGGCCCAGTACATCAGGAGGATGCTGACCGGCGTACCCATGGCGGCCGCGCCCGAGGCGATGGTGGCCGCGGCGTGGAGCTTGTCCTCGGTGCCCGAGAACAGGACGATGGAGAGGTTGCCGCTCACGAATGACGTTCCTGACTGACGGAGGCGGCAAAGACGGTCGACTCGTGGACCGCCGCGGCCAGATCGCCGAGCTTCGAGAGCCGGCGCACGAGCACGGCGCGCATCAGCCCGCAGGCCGCGAGGATCTGCGGATCGCTGAGGTGGTACGTCACGGCTCGGCCATCGCGAACGGCATCGAGGAGACCAACGGCCCGCATCGCCCCGAGGTGCTGGGAGGCCGTCGCCTGGCTCATCTCCAGCTCACGCGCGACCTCGTTGACCTCGCACGGCCGTTCGCCGAGGAGGTGAAGGATCCGAAGGCGATGCGCGCTGGCGAGCGTTCGGAGTAGCGACGCCTGCAGCTCGTCGATGTCGTGAGTGGCGCTCGGCATTCGCCGCTCCTTCCGGTGGTCGCATCGGTCGTCCAGTGGTCACTAGATGTTCACGACTGCTATGCGCTCTTGATGAATATATGCTTAAAGCGTATATAGGCGTTGGGCCATTGGTCACAGGAACCCGGGCCGATCGGACCATTCCTCGCGCCACCATCTGCACCCAACTCGCACGCAGCCTCCATCGAGACTCCACCTAGGCCGCCGATGCTGGAACCATCCACAGCTCGACCGATGAAGCCGGGGCAGACCCGGAACGGATCGACGAAGCCTCAGGAGGCACCCGATGAAGAAGCTCTTCCTCTCGCTCGGAAGCGCGGCCCTCGTACTGATCGTCCTCGCGGGCGGCGTACTGGCCGCCGGACCAGGGGCGACACCTGCCGGCGACCAGGTCCGTGACCGCGACACGATCCCGACGCTCCTCGGGCTCACTCAGGCGGAGGTGATGGCCCTCCGACACGACGGGCTCTCCCTCGCCCAGATCGCCGAACGTCAGAAGATCGACCCACTGAAGCTCGTCGACGCCCTGAAGACGCAGTGGATCGAGCGCATCGACGCCCGGGTCGCGAGCGGCGCCATCACCGCCAGCACGGCCACGACGCTGAAGGCGCAGGTGGACCTGCGGGCCAGGGACATGGTCTACAAGGCCACCAGCGGCGGGATGCGCGGCGTTGCCGTCGGCGCGGGTCCGACGGGACAGGGTCGCGGACCGGCCGGTTCGAACGGTGTCGGTTCGAACGGTGCCGGAACGTGCGACGGCAGCGGGCCGCACGGGGTCGGCCGCCAGTAGATCACCTGCCATTCACGGGTTGGCCGGACCTGTTCGCGGGTCCGGCCGTCCCCCTATGCTGGATCGATGGCCCGCGTCCTGATCGTCGATGACGAAGCGCACATCCTCGATGTCGTGCGGGCCTACCTCGTGCGCGAGGGCCATGTCGTCTCGACGGCCGCGGACGGGGACACCGCGCTCGAACGCGCCAGGACGGAATCCCCCGATCTCATCGTGCTCGACGTCATGCTCCCGAGGCGGTCGGGGTTCGACGTCCTCAGGCACCTGCGGGCGGCCGGGTTTGCGGGGGCCGTGATCATGCTCACCGCCCGCGACGACGTCATCGACCGCGTCGCGGCGCTCGAGATCGGAGCTGACGACTACGTCACCAAGCCCTTCGAGCCGCGCGAACTGGTGGCCCGCGTCGGCGCCGTGCTTCGTCGCCTCGGCGGCGCGACTGTGGCTACCCCGACACGCCGCTTCTTCGACCTCGTCATCGACCCTGGAGCCCGCGAGGTCACCCGCGATCGGACGTCGGTCACCCTCACACGGATCGAGTTCGATCTTCTGGCCGCACTGACGGACCGACCAGGGATCGTCCAGACGCGGGAGGGGCTGGGTGTGGCGGTCTTCGGCGAGGCCTTCGACGCGTATGACCGGACCATCGACAGTCACGTCAAGAACCTGCGCCACAAGCTCGGTCAACGGCCGGACGGCCAGCAGTACATCGAGACCGCTCGCGGGATCGGTTATCGGGCCGCGCGGCCGTGAGCCTCAGGCTCCGCCTCGCGGCGACCTTCGCCTTCGTCGCCCTGATCACCGCCGCCGCGGTCGCGCTCACGACGCCCACGATCGTAGGGCGCGGGTTCGCCCAGATCGAGTCAGGTGGAACGCCGGTCCCGGGTCAAGGGCCGGGCCGCGGCCCAGGGGCGCAGCCCGGGATCCACGCCCAGCAGGTGCAACAGGAGACGACGATCACGCTGATCGCGATCGCCGTCGCCGCCGCGGCAGGCGCGTCACTGATCGGGATCCTGCTCGCGCAACGGATCGCCGGGCCGCTCAGCACGCTCGGAGTGGCCGCGGCGGCCGTCGCCCGCGGCGATCTCGATCGACGTTCGGGGCTCGGTGCCCGCACGGACGAGATCGGGTCGCTGGGCCGGTCGTTCGACGCGATGGCGAGCGAGCTCGAACATGCCCAGGCGGCGCGCCGGCGCTTCTTCCAGGACGTCGTGCATGAGCTGAAGACCCCACTGGCCGTCATCGACGCGACGACGATGGCCGTCATCGATGGCGTCTACCAGCATGAGGATCGGCACCTCGAGACCATCCGGGACCAGTCCCGTCTGCTCGCACGGATCGTCGATGACCTACGAACGATCGGGCTTGCCGAGGCGGGCGATCTCCCACTCCGGCGCGAGCCGATCGTCGTGGGGGCGCTCATCGCGGATGTGGCGCGAGCGTTCGCCGCGCGCGCCGAGGCGGCCGGCATCAGCGTTACCGTGGACGCACCAGGTGACGTCGTCGTCGCGGGAGATGTCGACCGGCTGAAGCAGGTCCTCGGTGCGCTGCTCGACAACGCGCTCCGCCACACTCCGCGTGGAGGGGTCGTGGCCATCGAAGCCCGCGCCGGCCGCCGGGTACGGATGAGCGTTCATGACTCGGGCCCGGGGATCGATCCCGAGGATCTTCCCCACCTGTTCGACCGTTTCTACCAGGCCGATCCGGCGCGCGACCGGTCCACCGGAACGTCGGGACTTGGTCTGGCGATCGTCCGGGCGCTGGTCGACGCGCACGGCGGTACGACGGGTGCCGAGAACGATTCCCATGGTGGGGCGCGCTTCTGGATCGAACTCGATCAGGGCCGTGCGGTCGACGGCGTGCCCGCTCGCTGACCTCAGCCTCTCGACGGCGGGCGGACGCATGTATCCATCCCGACCCGGTTCTCGTCCATCGGATAGGAACGGGCCCCCGCCCGTCGAGAACACGAGGACACCGAGATGAAGTTCACGACCAATGAAGCGACGATCGACCGGATCATCAGGATCGCCCTGGGGATCGGCCTCGCCGCCTTCGCCGTCGCCGGCACGGTGACGACCCCCTTGCTGTATGTCGTGTGGATCGTTTCCGCCATCGCGCTCGTCACGGGTATCGTTGGCTTCTGCCCGCTGTACGCGTTGTTCGGCATCAGCACGAGGCGAGCCGCCCGCTGATCGGTGTTGGCCGCGATGGCCTCGACGCTCGAGGTTGACCTGATCGAGCCCACAGTCGATGAACGTTCCACCGGTGGTGAGTTCGCGGACGCACTCATCGGCGAACTGCCGCGCCTGGTCCGACTCGCGACGCGGCTCGTCCGCGACCCGGACCAGGCCGAGGACTGTGCACAGGAGACGATCGTCGGCGCCTGGCGCCGACGGGACCAGCTTCGAGATCCCAGGGCGCTCTCGGCCTGGCTCCGGCGCAGCCTCGTCAACCGGATCATCGATCGATCTCGGGTCCATCACGACGAACTCGACATCGAAGCCATCGAGGCCGACTGGCGCGACGACCGGTATTCGGTGGCACCCGACCGGGTCCTCGAACGGGCCGAGCTTCGAGACGAGCTCGAGGATGCGCTCGCGCGCCTGCCGGTCATCTATCGGGTGCCGGTGATCCTCCACGACGTCGTCGGATGGACGGCTGCCGAGATCAGCCGCGCGATGGAAGCGGGGCTGCCGGCGACGAAACAGCGTCTGCGGAGGGGCCGGATGATGCTCGTCAGTGCTCTCGCGGAAGGCGACGAACGACGCCGGGCAAGTCTGGCCCAGCCGCTCCGCTGCTGGCGAGCCCGGCGCCATATCTCCGCGTATCTCGACGGTGAGCTCGACGCGGGCACCCGCTCCGCGGTCGAAGCCCATCTCGAAACCTGCCCGACGTGCCCGCCGCTGTATGCCGGTCTTGTCGGCGTGAGGGCAAGCCTTGGCGGTCTCCGTGATCCCGATTCCGTCATCGAGGATGCGATCGCAGGGCGGATCCGGGAGCACCTCGACGATCAGCCCGGCCGGGCCAAGCCGTGAGCGAAGTAGGGGAGCGAGCCCGGCCCCGGCGAAACCGGGCGGAGCTCTGGGATGAGCGGCATGCGTCGCGGAACCCCATCGAGTCGACAGACGCCGATCCGACGCTGGTCGGGGAGGTGGGGACGATGACGCCCGGGACCGCGCTCGACCTGGGCGCCGGGGATGGCCGCAACGCCGTGTGGCTGGCCGAGCACGGCTGGCGCGTGACGGCCGTCGACTTCTCGCCCGTCGCCGTCGACCGCGGTCGGGCGCTTGCGGCGACAGCCGGAGTCGAGGTGGAGTGGCGGGTTGCGGATCTCCTCGGATGGACACCCGCGCCCGAGGCCTTCGACCTCGTCGTCCTCCTCTTCATCCACCTGCCGCCCGACGAACGGCATCTGGTGTATGCGAGGGCGGCGGCAGCGGTCGCGCGCGGCGGCACCCTCCTCGTGGTCGGTCACGACCGATCGAACCTGACGGATGGCGTCGGTGGGCCGCGGGACCCGGACGTCCTGTTCAGCTCGGACGAGATCGTTCGCGACCTCCCCGCCGGGTTCGTCGTGGAGCGGTCGGGAACGGTGCGTCGTGCCGCTTCGAGCGCGCCCGCGCCGCTCGACGCGGTCGTCCGCGCCGTGCGACGAGCGTAGCCGGCTCAGCGCAGGGCGATGAGACTCGTGAGCAGGATCGCCAGGACCGCGAGCGTGATCGCTGTCTCGAGCCGGTCGCCTTCTCAGGATGGCACGGCCGTCGCCGTTTCGCCGTCTGCTCGGTTAGTTGCGCAACTACGCAACTAAGAGTACGCTGTGTCTATGCCACCGAACGACGAGCGCGAGATCGAGCGATACCGGCTCCACGCAGACCTGTGCAAGGTCCTGACCGACCCAAAGCGACTCCTGATGCTTGACGCGCTCCGGCACGGCGACCGGTCGGTCGGTGAGCTCGCGCACGCCGTCGGGGTGGCCCTGCCGAACGCGAGTCAGCATCTCGCGGTGATGCGAAGTGCGGGCCTCGTCGAAGGTCGGCGGGCCGGCACGACGATCGTCTACCGGCTGGCCGAGCCCACCATCGTGGATGCCTGCGACATCGTCCACCGGATCGCAGAACGCAGGGTTGCGCTCCGTTCCCTCGCCCCATCGCCACCCGAGCCGTCCGTCCAGGCTGGCCGGAGATGAACCATTGAACGCGCTCACGAGCTTCACGTTCGGGACCCGAATTCGGGGCACGGTCGCTGACGTCCGGCCGCGGGTCGAGGCAGCACTCAAGGCCGAGGGCTTCGGCGTGCTCACGGAGATCGACGTTCAGGCGACGATGAAAGCGAAGCTCGGTGTGGAACAAGCACCCTATCTCATCCTCGGCGCCTGCAACCCGTCGCTCGCGCACCGGGCCATCGAGTCCGACCCGTCGATCGGAGCGCTGCTGCCCTGCAATGTCACTCTCCGCGAGGAAGGGAACGAGACCATCGTCGAAGCGATGGACCCGATGGCGGCCCTGGGCATCGTTCGCGTGGCTGCCATCCAGATCGTGGCCGAGGAGGCGAAGGCGCGCCTCGAGCGAGTGATCGGGGCCCTCACCGATCCGGCATAGCCGCACCAACCCACCCATCGACGACGGCGAGGTTTCCGCCCCACCGATCGTCCGAACCTGAAGGATCGGAGTCCTATCGTGGCTACCAAGACCGCAAACATCACGCTCGAAGGCGGCGATCTCCGCTTCGTCGCACGCTCCGGCAGCGGACACGAGATCGTCCTCGACGACGGCCGTGGCGACACCGGCATGCGCCCTGCCGAGCTCATCCCGATCGCCGTCGCAGGTTGTACCGCGATGGACGTCATCTCCATCCTGCACAAGCAGCGCCAAGTCGTGTCCAGCTACCAGGTCCGCGCAAGCGGTGAGCAGCAGGACGCTCATCCGAATGCCTTCACCCGGATCGACATCGTCCACCTCATCGAGGGCGAGGCGATCGACGTCGAAGGCGTTCGGCGGGCGATCGAGCTATCTGCCACGAAGTACTGTGCTGTCGGGGCGACCCTTTCGACCGGGATGACCGAGATCCATCACGCCTACCTTGTGCGGGACGGTCGAGGAGGGGAGCGGATGGCCGAGGTCATCGTCACCGGGCCGCTCGAGTCCAGGGATGCACAAGGGGTGCGTCTCGTCGGCGCCGAGGCCCTGACGGTCTAGGTCGTCCGGCCCGTTCCAGATCACGTCGATCAGGTGAAGACCATGGCCAACAAGCATCCGACGCGAGAAGCTGCGAAGCGCCCCCCGACCAGGACCGGGTCCGGCTCGGCGAGCCGTCACGTCACGACGCCCCCCGGCCAGCGCCCGCGGATCAGCGCGCGCCGGTGGGCGATCGCCGGATCGGGGATCGCCCTCGTCCTCGTCGCCCTCGTCGTGGGCTGGAGCTTCGTGTCGAACCGGAGCGGATCGTCCGCGGTCACCGGGACGGGTTCGGACGGGACCGTCGTGCAGGCCGCCGGCGGTCAGTGGACGAACATCACGCCCGAGAAACTCACGTCGATGCTCGGGCAGAAGGACTTCACCCTCCTCAACGTGAAGGTGCCGTACAGCGGGGAGATCGCCGGGACCGATCTCTACATCCCATACACCGACATCGCCGCGCGCGCCGCCGAGCTTCCGGCCGACAAGACGGCCAAGGTGGTCGTGTACTGCCGCTCCGGGCACGAAAGTGCCATCGCGGCCCAGACCCTCGTCGATCTCGGCTATACGAGCATCGACAATCTCGACGGCGGGATGGCCGCCTGGACGGCGAGCGGCGGTCAACTCGTCCAGGTCGCCCGATGAGTCGGGCGAGTGGATTCGCGAGCCCAACGAGATGACCAGCTTCGACGAGCGCGCCCGCGATTGGGATACGCCCGAGCGACGTGAGCGCGCGGAGGCGGTGGCCGATGCGATCCGCGAGAACGTCCCGCTGACACCGACGATGCGGGCCATCGACATCGGGGCCGGGACCGGGCTGCTTGGGTTCACGCTGGCCGGCGACGTCGGCGCGATGGTCCTCGCCGAACCGTCCCAGGGCATGCTCGACGTCGCGCTCGAGAAGCTGGCCGCCGGTGGACCGCCCAACATCACCGCCGTCCGCTTCGACCTGATGGCCGACGCGCCGCCGGGCGACCCGTTCGACCTGGCGCTGTCGCTGCTCGTCCTGCATCACCTGGCGGACACGGGGGCCGCACTGTCGGCGATCCGTCGCCTGCTTCGACCCGGCGGCCGCCTGGTCCTCGCGGACCTCGATGCGGAGGATGGTTCGTTCCACGACCCCGAGACCGAGGGCATCCATCACCTCGGCTTCGAGCGCCCGGCCCTCATCGAGATGACCCGCGCGGCGGGGTTCGCCGACGTCGAAGTCGGGACGGCGACCGAGATCATTCGCGAGGGTCGCCGATACCCCATCTTCCTGCTGCTCGCCCGAAATCCCTGAGACCGCGAGCCTGCGCGGAGATCACGCCGGCTGCCGCGATTCGTGACATTTGGCAGGCTTGACATCTCAGCGTTGAGTGAGATGTTCTTCTCATGCGATCACCAGCACTCAAGGCCCTGCCAGTCGTCCCCGCTCCGCGGCTCGGCCTGCTCGCGCCCGATGTCGAAGATGCTGTGGCCGCTGCCGCCCTCCTCGCCGACAGGACCCGCGCCGGCATCCTTCGACTCCTGGCCGACGGTCCCCATTGCGTCTGCGAGATGGCATCGGCGCTGGGCGAACGTGAGAACAACGTGAGCAACCACCTCGCGAAGCTGCGCGAGGCCGGAATCGTCCGTGCCGGCCGCCATGAGGCGAACGCCCGCTTCCTCTACTACGAGCGCGACGAGCACGCTGTTGCCCGCACTCGAGCAGCCATCGACGAAGTCCTCCGATGACCACGCTCGCCTTGCGACGCCACCACGTCCCGCTCTGGGCTGTCGCCGCGGCCAGTTCGATCGCCTGGCTCATCGCGTGGTTCGTGAACCTGCCACTGGCGAACTGGGCGGCCTACGACCTGCTCGGCCTGGAGCGTGGCTCGCAGCTCGGCGACTCGGTCGCGTTCTTCCTGCTCGACGTCCCGAAGGTGCTCCTGCTCCTGACGGGGATCGTCACCCTCGTGTCGTTCCTTCGGTCGTTCGTCTCGCCCGAGCGCGTCCGACGGGCGCTTGCCGGCCGGGGTGTGCTCCCCGGAACGGTCGCCGCGGCCGGCTTCGGCGTGGTGACGCCGTTCTGCTCCTGCTCGGCCGTTCCGCTCTTCATCGGCTTCGTCGAGGCCGGCGTGCCGCTGGGGGTGACGTTCGCGTTCCTCGTGGCTTCCCCCATGGTCAACGAGGTCGCACTCGTGCTCCTATGGGGCCTCTTCGGCCCCGGTGTCGCGCTCGTGTACATGGCGGCCGGACTATCGGTCGCGATCCTCGCCGGGCTCCTCATCGGTCGCCTCGGCCTTGAGCGGTATGTCGAGGACTACGTCTGGAAGGTCCGCGCCACGGGAGCCTTGGCCGAGGTCCGGCCGACCCTCGATGAGCGGGTCCGCGAAGCCTGGCGATCAACCGTCGACATCGTCCGGCGCGTGCTGCCCTACGTCGTCGGCGGCATCGCGGTCGGAGCGCTCATCCATGGCTTCGTCCCGACCGACCTGGTCGTCTCGATCGGCGGCCGCGACAATCCGCTTGCCGTCCCCGCACTCGTCGTCCTCGGCGTCCCGCTCTACAGCAACGCCGCGGGGACGATCCCGATCGTCGAGGCGCTCCTCGGCAAGGGCCTGCCGTTGGGCTCGGCGCTCGCGTTCATGATGGCCGTCACCGCCCTGTCCGTGCCCGAGCTCGTGATCCTGCGCCGGATCATGAAGCCGCGGCTCATCGCGCTCTTCGTCGCCGTCGTGGCGTCCGGGATCCTCCTGGTCGGCTACGGCTTCAACCTGTTCCTCGCCTGAAGGAGATCGACATGCACGTCATCGAGGTTCTCGGACCCGGCTGTCAGAAGTGCCAGTACACGGAGAAGGTCGTTCGTGAGGTCGTCGCCGCGGCCGGGATCGAAGCCGATATCCGACACGTGACCGACTACGCCGAGATCGCCACTCGCGGCGTCATGTCCACGCCTGGGCTCGTCGTCGACGGCGTCGTCGTCCTCTCCGGTCGTGTCCCGACCAGGGAACAGGTCGCCTCCTGGCTCGGTGTCGCGTAACCGAGTGCCATTGCTGGTAGCGCTCGAAGATCTCTGCCGGGCGCACGCTCGCGTCGTTCGGATCGAGGCCAGCCGAGCTGCGTGCCTGGCGTTGATGTAGCAGGTCGTAGGCTCGATCGAGCTCGACCTTGATCGCGTCAAGCCGGGCCAGCTCGGTCGCATCGATCCCGTCGCCATCGCCGGCCCGTTCCCACAGTTCCGCCTCCTCGTTCGCCAGTTCGTTGATGTGCTGGAAGACCGTGCGGTCGTTCATGGCTTCTCCCCAGGCCGGTCGTGTCGCTGGTGTCGAAGGTGGGACCCCGAACGAGCCCTACAGCGGGAGGCCGGCGGCCCCGACACCGCTCACCTGGCGATTCGGTCTCGATCGACACGAACCACCCACCCGCCCGCCCACTTGACAGGGTGCATTTAGTGCTAAATACTGCACCCAGCTCGAGACACGGGCGAAATCAACCATCTCGATCGAGACCTTCGAAAGGAACCGACCAGACATGAAGCGATCCGCCATCCTGCTGATTCCCGCGCTCGCCATCGTCGTTGCCGCATGCTCGACGGCCGCGTCGCCAAGCCCATCGGCCGAGGTCACGCCGGCGCCGGCCCAGGCCACCCCCACGCCGGCCGAGGCGGCGACGGCCAAGGACATCGTCGCCACCGCCACCGAAGCGGGCTCGTTCACCACCCTCCTGACCGCGGCGACCGAGGCGGGCCTCGTGGAGACCCTCCAGGGCGATGGCCCGTTCACGGTCTTCGCGCCGACCGATGCGGCGTTCGCGGCGCTGCCCGCCGGGACACTCGACAAGCTCCTGGCCGATCCCGAGGCTCTTAGGGAGGTCCTGCTCTACCACGTCGTTTCGGGCACGGTCACGGCCGATCAGGTGGTCGGGCTCACCTCGGCCGACTCCGTCGAAGGCTCGCCCATCGCGATCACGGTCAAGGACGGCACCGTCTACCTGAATGACAGCGCCAAGGTCGTGACGACCGATGTGATGGCCTCCAACGGCGTCATCCACGTCATCGACGCAGTCATCCTGCCGCCAGCCGGTTGACTCGAAACCATTTCGCGTTCCACGCTGGGGTGGGGTCTGCTGCTGACCCCACCCTCGCACCACAAAGGACGTCATCCATGCTCGCTTCTAACCGCCCAGCGACCGCCACGGTCGTCGGCCTTCCGGCGGCCCGCGCCTCCTCGCTGCGCCGATGGAACGTCGGCATCGGGACGCTCCACGCGCTCCAGGGGATCGCGGTCCTGGCCCTCGCGACCGCGTTCGCGCTGCCGGTGACCGCCACCTTCATGGCCGGTCCTCCGGGCACTCCGGCAGGCGCGCCGACCACCCTGTTCGACGTCTCCGTCGCCTGGGGCGTCGCGCTGTTCCTCTTCCTCTCCGCGGGATTCCACTGGCTCGTCGCCGCGCCGCGCGTCTTCGAACGCTACATCTCCGGCCTGGCAGCCGGTCACAACTACTTTCGCTGGGCGGAATACTCGCTCTCATCGTCGGTGATGATCGTGCTCATCGCGATGCTCACCGGGATCACCGACATCGCGGCCCTGATCGGCATCTTCGCGGCGAACGCCGCGATGATCTTCTTCGGCGCGATGCAGGAGCGGTACGAGCGACCCGGTGGTTCGCTTTGGCCGTTCTGGCTCGGCTGCGTCGTCGGGGTCGCGCCGTGGCTCGCCATCGGTGTCTACCTCTGGTCTCCCGGCAGTGCCGCCCAGCCGCCCGCGTTCGTCTACGCGATCTTCGGATCGCTGTTCGTCTTCTTCAACATCTTCGCCATCAACATGTGGCTCCAGTACCGACGGATCGGTCGATGGCGTACCTACACATTCGGGGAGACCGCCTACATCACGTTGAGTCTCGTGGCGAAGTCCGCGCTCGCGTGGCAGGTGTTCGCGGGCACGTTGGCCGGCTGATGGCGCGTCGTGCCACGTGGCAGGATGCGCCCGTGGTGCAACGTTGACCGAGGCGACGACCGGACTCCTGACCCTGAACGAGGCCGCTGGACGTCTCGGCGTCCACTATATGACCGTCTACCGCCGTGTCAGGATGGGGATCCTTCCGGCTCGCAAGATCGACGGGTCATGGTGGATCGAGCCGGCCGACCTCGACCGACCCGTCCCCGCAGCCCCGACTGCCCGCGGCCGACGGCGCGTTGACGGGCCTGCTCGCGCTTCGACCTGGCGATACCGGCTGCAGGATCGGATGCTGGTCGGTGACCTCGCCGGGAGCTGGCAGGTCATCGAGGCCGCGATGACCTCAGGGCAGGAGCCACGCGATATCTACATCGACGTTCTTGCCCCGACGCTCCACACGATCGGTGCTCTCTGGCGGTCCGGCAGCGTCGGGATCGAGCGGGAGCATCTCGCGAGCAGCGTCGCAGCCGCGCTGATCGGTCGGCTCGGGCCGAGGTTCGCGCGTCGCGGTCGCAAGAAGGGGATCGTCATCGTGGCGATGCCGCCCGGGGAGCGGCACGGTCTGGGCGCCGCGATGCTCGCCAGTATGCTGACCCAGGACGGGTACGAGGTGCGCAACCTGGGTCCCGACACCCCGACGGAGTCACTCGTCGCGGCGATGCGTGACACGGACCAACTCGCCGCGATCGTCGTCAGTATGGTCGACGTCGATCGGCGTCGGGCCGCGCAACGGCTGCTCGCGGCGGCGCGCCGGGAGCAGCCGACCGTGCCACTGATCGCGGGCGGCTATGCCGTCCCCGACGAACGCTCGGCGATGGAGGTCGGCGCAGATGGCTGGGTCGCGGACCCACGTGACCTGGCCCGACTGATCGAGACGCTTGGCGCACCTGTGCGCGCCTCGCGGGCCGAGGGCGACGAGTCGGTGGGCAGACGCACCCCGGGCCCAGCCGGAGAAGGGGCTCAGGACCTGGCGGTGACGCCGCGCGGCAGCAGATAGAGGGCCATCACGAGGGCCGTGCGGGCGAGCACGCTGTGCTTCGTGTCGGCCGGCATCCGCACCCAGGTGCCGGGGACCGCGTGGTGCGCGTCCTCGGCCACGGTCAGATCGGCCTCGCCGGAGAGGATGTGGATGATCGCGGGGCGGGCGGACGTGTGCTCGGACAGCTGCTCGCCCGGCGCGAAGGCGAACAGCACGAGCTCGATCCCATCCTCGTCCGAGAGCGTCTGGCTGTGGATGCCCCGGGACGGGACCGGTGCCTCGGCGAGGAGGTCTCGGAACACCGTCGCCGGCACGCTCATGTCTTCGGCTCCAGCCGCATCTCCGCATGAACGACGTCGTCGGTGGGGCCCGGCGACATCGCGAAGCCGACCTTTTCGGCCGCCCGCCGCATGCCCGTGTTGTCGGCACGCATGTCCGCGCCGATCGTCGCGACCCCTTCGGCCCGAGCGACCTCCACCACCCGACGGAGCAGCTCCGTCCCGATCCCCTTGCCCTGGCGAGCGTCAGTGACGAGCATCGCGAATTCGGCGTCGTCGGTCCCGAAGATCCGCGACAACCGGCCGATGCCGACGATGTGCGGCGCACCGGTCTCCGGGTGCGGGCACTCGGCGACGAGGGCGAGCTCGCGGTCGTAGTCGACGAAACAGATCCTGATCAGGCGCCGATGGGCGGTCCGTTCGTCGAACCCGAGGTTCGCGAGATAGCGCTGGAAGACGGTCTCGGCCGATAGCGACCGGTGGAACTCGATGACCAGCGGCTCGTCCTCGGGCCGGATCGGTCGGATCTGCAGGACCTGTCCGTCCGGGCAGGTCCACGTCCCCACGTACTTGCGAGGATACGGCCGGATCGCGAGGCGCGGCAGGTCTTTCGCCGTCATCGCCGGATCGTGGAGGACGACTCGCGCGTCGAGTGCGACCAGGCGCTCCGGTGAGGCGAGCAGCGGGTTGATGTCGATCTCGCTGATCCAGCGCTGCTCGGCGACCAGCTGGCTGAAGCGGACGAGAAGCTGCTCGAGCTCGTCCAGGTCCACGCCCTGGCGCCCCCTGATGCCCTTGAGCGCGCCGTAGATCGTCGTGTTCTCCATCATCCGGCGGGCGAGTGTCGTGGTGAGCGGAGGAAGCCCGAGGGCGCGGTCCTTGAACAGCTCGACGAGCTGGCCGCCCATCCCGAAGAGGAGTACCGGCCCGAACTGCGGATCGATCGAGCTCCCGAGGATCAGCTCGTAGCCGGTCCAGTTGACCATGGGCTGGACGGTGACGCCCTCGAAGTGCTCGGCGCCCTTGCGCTCGGTGACCGATGCCCGGATCGACTCGTAGGCCTGGCGCACCGCCGCCGCGTCCTTGAGATTCAGCTGCACCCCGCCGACGTCGGTTTTGTGGGTGATCGTGTGCGAGTAGATCTTGACGACGACCGGATAGCCGATCCTGTCGGCCGCCGCGACTGCCTCGTCGGCCGTCGGGGCGACCACGGTCTCGGTGATCGGGATCCCGTACGCCGCCAGGAGCTCCTTCGACTCGTCCTCCGTCAGGAGCGTTCGACCCTCGGCGCGGACGGCGGCGATGAGCGTGTCCGCCCGGGCTCGATCGACCAGGCGCTCCTCGTCGGACGGGAGCGTCGGGGTCTCGTAGATCTGGCGGAGATTGGCCTCGAGCCGCCACGTGTCGTTGAAGATCCTGACCGCCTCATCGGGATAGTCGAACGTCGGGATCCCTGCCTCTCGCAGGATCGCCGCGCCCTCGGCGACGTCCGAGCCGCCCATCCAGCTGGCGAGGACCGGCTTGCCCTCGATCTGCGCGAAGCGGATCACCTCGCGCGCGGTGGCGGTCGGGTCGGTCATCGCCTGCGGGGTAAGGATCACCAGCAGGCCGTCGCTGCCCTCGTCGCCGGCGGCGACCTCGAGCGCCCGGGCGTACCGCTCCGGAGCGGCGTCCCCGATGATGTCGATCGGGTTGTTGTGGCTCCACGGCCCCGGCAGGAAGCCGTTCAACTCCTCCATCGTGGCCGGGGAGATCTCGGCGAGCTCGCCGCCCCCGGTGATCAGGGCATCGGTGGCGAGGACGCCGGGACCGCCCGCGTTGGTGAGGATGGTCAGCCGCCGGCCCTTCGGGCGAGGTTGCTTGGCGAGGACCTCGGCGGCGTTGAAGAGGTCGGCGATCGCGTCGACGCGCAGGACGCCGACGCGCCGGAACGCGGCGGCCAGGACCTCGTCGGAGCCGGTCAGGGAGCCGGTGTGCGAGGCGGCCGCCTTGGCTGCCTGGGCCGTCCGGCCGGGCTTGATGATGATGATCGGCTTGGCGAGGGCGACCTCGCGGGCGGCCGAGAGGAAGGCCCGGGCGTCGCCGATCGTCTCCATGTAGATGACGATTGACTCCGTGGCCGGGTCGTTGCCGAGGTACGTGATGAGGTCGCCCCAGCCGACGTCGAGCATCGAGCCGAGCGAGACGACGGCGCTGAAACCGACCCTCTCGCGGACGCTCCAATCGAGGACGGCGGTCAGGAGGGCGCCGCTCTGGCTGATCAGGCCCACCGAGCCGGGCGCGGAGATCCCCGCCGCGAATGTGGCGTTGAGGCCCGTGGTCGGGCGCATCACACCGAGGCAGTTGGGGCCGATGATGCGCATCCCGTTGGCGCGTGCCGTCGCGAGGATCAGGCGCTCCAGCTCGGCACCCTCCGGGCCGACCTCCTTGAAGCCGGCGGAGATGATGACGACCGCCTTCACGCCCGCTGCCGCGCATTCCTCCACCGTGGCCGGAATGGTCGTCGCCGGCGTCGCGATCACGACGAGTTCGGGCGCCTCGGGGAGCGCGGCGAGGTTCGGGTAGGCCCGGACCCCGAGGACGCTGGCCCGCTTCTGGTTGACCGGGTAGACGGTGCCCCCGAAGGGGCTGCTGATCAGGTTCCAGAAGACGGTCCGCCCGACACTGCCCGCCTTCTCCGTGGCCCCGACGACCGCCACGGTGGACGGGGAGAAGAAGGGATCGAGCGGGTTGCGCCCGACCGCCAGCACGTCACTTGCACGGTCGTGGACCGGATCGCGGCGCTCTTGCGGTGGGGCGTCGGCCTCGGTGTCGGCGGTCATGGCCGGGTCGGGATGATGAGCACGGTCGGATGGGCTGGCAGGGTAGGACACAGGATCGGGCTCCGATGGGCGGCGGCCACGAGCGGACCGCGTTGCGTGGACCGGGTAGCCGGGCAAGCGTGCCACAATCCCGCTCCGCAGGCGGAGGGCCGACCGACCCTCATCCGGAGTCCGTTGTGCCCGGATCGCGATCGGCGGGCGTGATGGGGCCGGATGGCCCGCGCGGGGGTGACGTTCGCCACTCCATCCGATCTTCATGGGCACCCAGACTCCCTCGATATCCGGTCGACGTAGACTGGACGAGGCGCAACCCGCGGAGGTGTGAGATGACTCGCGTCCTCGTCGTGCATCACGACCTCGATCTCGCCGGCCAGGAGGCCGATTCGCTCCGCCGCTTCGGCTACGAGGTGGTCGAGTGCGGTGGGCCGACGCGGAACCAGTGCCCGGTTCTGGCCGGACAGCCGTGCGACCTCGCCGAGCGCGCCGACGTCCTCGTCTACGACGTCTGGGCGAGCGGCGATGCGGAGGGGGCCAAGACACTCGTCGAGAACATCCGCGACGTCCACCCGGACACGCCACTCGTCCTGACGTCGCCCGGCCTGCAACTCAGCTGGGAGGAGAACGCGGGGCCACATGCGGTGACGGTCCTGCTCGGCCAGCCGACAGGCGCACGACTCCATGAGGTCATCCAGGCGGCGCTCGCGAGTGAGGACGGACCCGCAGACCTTGAGGGTGGATCGAACAGCTGAAGGGGACGTCATGAGAGCCGTCGTCGTCTACGAATCGCACTGGGGTAATACGGCCGCGGTTGCCCGTGCTATCGCCGAGGGCCTCGGTCCCGAGACCATGGCGATGAACACCGATGAGGCCGCGGGCCACGTGATGGCGGGCGTCGACCTCCTCGTGGTCGGCGCTCCGGTCATCGCGTTCGCGCTGACGCGGGAGGGGACACGCAAGCAGATCGCCGGCGACGTCAAGGCGCCTACTCCGCCCGACCTGTCCCACCCGCTCCTTCGTCAATGGCTGGACCTCCTGCCGGGCGGTCGTGGTTGGGGCGCCGCCTTCGAGACCCGCATCTGGTGGTCGCCGCGCGGCGCCACGGGCACGATCGAGTCCAAGCTCAAGCGCGCTGGCTACAGGACGTTGGCCAAGTCGGAGCGCTTCATCGTCGGCGGGGCGTATGGACCGATGCGCGACGGCGAGTTGGAGCGAGCGCGCCGGTGGGGCGCCGAGCTGGCCAAGACCTTCGCGGCCAAGTGAGGTTGACCCGACCCGGCGCGACTTGATCGGCTTCGGCCGCGAGAGCCAACCTGCCGGATCGGCTGACGTCCAAGGAAGCACTTGCTGGGCACGTCGCGGCCCGTGGTCTGGATTGCGTTCCCGAACCGGGAGTTGTTGCTACGCTCGTCTCGTGCTCGACTCGGACTATTGGGCCCGCTACTACGGGGTGACCGCCGACCGCCCCGCCTGGGGGACGGTCCGCTTGGCGATCGAGCGGTTCGCCGGCGAGCCGCAGGTACACCCGCGGTTCGCCGTCGATCTCGGATGCGGAGCCGGGCGAGATACACGAGAGCTGCTCAACGCGGGCTGGCGCGTGCTAGCGATCGATCGAGAGAACGCTGCGATCGCCGCCGTGGAGGCGGCCATCCCGTCGCAGATGCGGGCCGCGCTCGAGACTCGTGTCGCGGACCTCGCCGTCGTCAAGGTGCCCTCGTGCGATCTCGTCAACGCAAGCCTGAGCCTGCCTTTCCTCCCGACCGACGCCTTCTGGGAGACGTGGCAGCGGATTCTGGCCGCGCTGCCTGTCAGTGGGCGGTTCGCCGCGATGCTCTTCGGTGACCATGACGAATCGGCCACGGATCCTTCGATGACGTGCCCGCCACCCGCGGAGATCCGGGCCAGCCTCGGCCCGTTCGACATCGAGCACTGGACCGATCGCGAGGAGGACAGTCAGACGGCACTCGGTGAACCGCATCACTTCCACCTGGTTGAGCTCGTGGCGCGTCGCGTGAGGCTCGGCTGACCTCGCGCCCGTTCGCCCCGACCGGTTTGTGACATCCGGCTCTCGACAGTGGCATCAGACATATACATGCTATTGGCATGCACACCGTCGCTCACCATCACGAGCATCACCAGCGTGGCTGGGTCCGCCCGGGCGGGCGGCGCGGCCGCTGGCTCGAGCCGTTCGTGCTCCTCCTTGTCGGGGAGGCGGAGACCCACGGTTACGCCCTGATCGGGCGGTTGAACGAGCTGGGCGTTGCGCCCGCCGGAGTCGACGTCGGGATGGCGTATCGGACGCTCCGTGAGCTCGAGGCCGAAGGCCTCGTGCTGTCAGCGTGGGTGGCCGAGAAGAGTGCCCCCCGGCGCGCCTACCGCCTCACACTCGAGGGCCGGCTGGCGCTTCACGAATGGGCCGACGTCATGCATGAACGGGCGCGTCTCATCGACGAGTTCCTTCCACGCTATTCGCGCCTCGAAGGAGGCGAAGGAGGCTGACATGGGTTGCTGGCATGGACACGGATCGTGGTGTGGCGGGCCGCCGCCGCGTGGATGGTACGGCCCTCCGACCGGGGAGCCCGACTGGCTTGAGCAAGAGGAATGGCCGGTGCGCCGCCGCCACCGAGGCCGCGGACGGCCGATCGACCCGGAGCTGGCGACGGCGTCGCTCGAGACCAGGCTGGGCGAACTCCGAGAGGAGCTGGAGCGTGTCGAGGCCGCCCTCGGCGAGCTGCGGCCGGTGGGTGAGGCCCCGGAATAACGAGGCGTCGCGGAGCTCGAGGGGTTCGGGACCGGCGTTCTAGGCCGCGACCACCCGGTTTCGACCAGCGCGCTTGGCCATGAAGAGACCGGTGTCGGCACGGCCGATGAGCGACTCCGGCGTGGGGTCAGCGAGGTCGATCGCGGTGCACCCCGCACTGACCGTCGCGCGCAGCGGCTCGCCGTCCGGACCCGGCACCGAGTGTCCCTCGAGCTCCAGCCGGATCTCCTCGGCCACGCGAACGGCATCCGCGAGGCCGGCGTCTTCCAGGATCGCGACGAACTCCTCGCCGCCGTACCGGGCGACAAGGTCGGCCGATCGCAGGCGCTCACGGAGGATCTTGCCGAACAGGCGGAGCACGGCGTCGCCGGCGAGGTGCCCGTGGTCGCGGTTGAACTGGCCGAAGTGATCGAGGTCGAACATGATCGCGGCCAGCTGCCCGGTCGCCCCGCGGCGCTTGCAGCGGGCGATCGCAAGCTCGAGTTCCGCGTCGAAGTGCCGCCGATTGTGGAGGCCGGTGAGCCCGTCCCGGATGGCGAGCGTGGACACCTCCTCGACGAGAAATGCGTTGGCGAGTGCCAGGGCGGCCTGTGAGCCGAGCAGGGCGATCACCTCGAGCTCGGCGTCGCTGAACGTCGCGTCCGGCCCGGCCCGGCCGACCGAGATCACACCAATCACCATGTCCTCGCGGACGAGGGGCACGGCGATCCCGTATATCGAGTCAAACGCCACGTGCTCGCGCAACGACGACGCGTACTGGGCGCGAGGGTGGTGGTCCGACATGACGACGACGCGCTCGACGATGGCCCGTCCCGTGTTCCCGTCGCCCGGTCGGATCACGGTCCCAACCACCTCGCCGATGAGCCCACGAACGGCGCGCACGCGATACTTCTGGTCGCTGCGGCCGCGTGTCGTGATCACGATCGTGTCGGACGGCACGACCGCCCCGACCGCCTCGACCAGCGCCGCCGCCAGGCGCTCCGGATCGAGGATCGAGTTGGCGACCCCGGCGAACGCGGAGAGCGAAGCGAACAGCCGGACCCGGTCGCGCAGGGCCTCCTGCTCGGCGTTGCGAAGCAAGGCCGTCGAGAGCCGGTCGGCGATGGTCCCCGCCAGGCGCATGTCGCCCTCTGTCAGGACCCCGGGCTGCGCTGACTCGATGTTGAGCACGCCCACTGTCTCGTCATCGCCGCGCAGCGGGACGGCGATCTCGCCCACGACCGCGGCGGCGCCGGACACGTAGTCGGGGTCGGTCCTCACGTCTGCGACAAGGATCGACCGGCCAGTCCGGTAGGCGCGCCCGATGACGCCTGTGCCCACGTCCAGGTGCTCCGGGACCGAAGCGTATCCACGCTGCGCCCCGAGTCGGAGGCCCTTGGTGTCGCGCAGGTACACCGCCAGGAATCGATAGCCCATCCGCGCTTCGAGTTCGCCGAGGATCGCGTCGAGCGTGGACGGGACGGGTCCCTGTTCCGCGAGGAGCCGACCGACCGTCTCGATGCCGCGCAGCGCATCGTCCGCCCGGCGGGCCTCCGTGACGTCGATCCCGGTGGCGATCACGTGGGTGACGGCGCCTTGGGCGTCGGTCAGGCAGGTGTTCTCCCAGGCGATCAACCGATGCGTGCCGGCCCGGGTCACCCAATGATTCTCGTGCGAGTGGGGAAAGGCCCCGGCCTGGAGCTCGGCCACCATGCCCTTGACCTCGTGGGCCTCATCGGGTGGGATCACGTCCCAGATCGGTCGCCCGACGACCTCGGCGGAGCTGTACCCGCTCACCCGTTCACAGGCACCGTTGAAGAGAACGACGCGGCCGCCCGTGTCGAGAACCATGACGAGGGCCCCCTCGACATCCAGGATCGCGTTGATGAATTGCTCCTGGTCGGCGAGGTGCCGCTGCGCGTCGACCGTCGCGCTGATGTCGCGTGCCACCGACACGCTGCCGACGACCCGCCCCTTGTCCACGATCGGCTGGACGTTCGACTCGAGCCACATCTCGCTGCCGTCGCGGAGCCGAACGGTGCCCCTGCCACGCCAGGTTCGCCCGGCCGCCAGCTCCTCGACGATCGTCTGCTCATCCTCGGGACTGGCGACCTGGAAGGTCAGCAGTTCCCCGAAGGGACGGCCGACCGCCTCGCTCGATGGAACCCGGAACAGACGCGCGGCGGAGGCGCTCCAGAAGGTCACGCGATCGAACGAGTCAGTCGCGAAGACGGCGTCGGCGATGTGACCGAGGATGACCCCGCGGATGTCGTCCGGAGCCTGCGTCGCGGTGACGCGGGGCGGATCCGCGGGCGTCCGCGCGACGCGCGGTACGCGAGTCGGTCGTGACGCGTGGTCCTGGCCGTCGGGCGATGCCTGCTTCGGGCGGTCGTCCTGTCGGCGCGACGGCGATCGAGGTTTGGTCATGAACGCGTTAACCTCGGGCCCGTGGCCGCGGCGATGAAACGCGCCATGCCGTGGCGGGCCCCGTGTACGCGCATCATCGCACGGCATCGACACGCACGATCACCCCCGGCTCCCGAAGCCGGCGCAACGAGAAGCCGGCGCAACGGCTCCAGGTCTACGACTGCAGCGCGGGAACGGACGTGACCCGCTGGTCGCTGTAGCCATGCGCCGCGATCTCGCCGGCGCGCTCTCGGTAGGCGTCGGCGCTCGGCAACGTCCTGGCACGGAAGCCTTCGACCATCCGGTTGTACATCGAGAACGCCGCCGCGATGAGCACCGCGAGCTGGACGTCGGCATCGGTCGCACCGGCCGCGTGGGCGGCAGCAACGTCGTCGGCGGTCAGGTCGCGGGGCTCGCCTCGCACCGTCCGCGCGATATGCAGGAGCGCTCGCATCTTGTCGTCGAATCCCTCGGAGGATCCGAGCTTGATGCCGTCGACGAGCGGCACGCGCTCCGTCGCTCCGTTGCCCTCGAGCAGCGCGGTCGCGAACGCACCGTGCGAGTCCATGCAGTAGAAGCAGTCGTTCGCGGCCGAAGTGGCCGTCGCGAGCATCTCGCGTTCGGCGCGCTCGAGCGTGGTGCCCGAGAAGTCGTTGACGAGCAGCTCGTCGGCGAGGCCGCGGAGGTGGATGCCAAGCTCCGGCGTCAATCGAAGCGCGGTGAGGATCCCTGGGACATCGGGCAATCCGCCCACGATCGGCTCTTCCTGCGCGCGCGTGAGGCGCTCATCGTCACGGGCCATCTGCACCATCTCCTCTCGGTCGGTCGTGGTCGGGTCAAGTATGGCGCACCGACCATCGATTAGTATTTGGCCATGACAATCCCCACTGAGCCCATCGGCAGCATCCCCCGGCCGCAGGCCCTCCAGGAAGGCATGCAGGCGGCATCCGCCGAGGCGATCTCCGCTGAGGCCCTCGATGCCTTGTTCGACGACGCCGTTCGCGACACGCTCCGGCGCTTCGAGGCCACCGGCTCTCCCGTCGTGACGGACGGCGAACAGCGCAAGCCGAGCTTCGTGAGCTACCCGCTGGCCGGTCTGACCAATCTTGCTCCGGGCGGCGTGACGATCCCGTTCAAGGACGGTCACACCCGCCAGTTGCCGCTCCTGACGGCCGGTCCTTTCCGATATGCCACGAAGGCTTGGACGTACCTCGATGCCGCCAGGGGAGAGACCAGGGCCACGATGAAGCAGGCCGTGATCTCCGCGTCGGCCGTGGGCCTCATCTACCCCACGGACGGGATCGCCGGGTATCCTCGCGAGGCTTTCCTCGCCGACCTGGTCGCCGAGGCGGCCTCGGAGATCCGTGGCTGTCTCGAGCGCGGTGCGAACGTCCAGATCGACTTCACCGAGGCCCGCCTCTCGCTCAAGCTCGATCCATCGAAGGGTCTGCTCGACGCCTTCGTGGACCTCAACAATCGGGTGCTCGGCGAGCTGACCGACGCGGAACGAGCGAGGGTGGGCGTCCATACCTGCCCCGGCGGCGACAAGGACTCGACGCACAGCGCCGACATCCCCTACGAGGAGTTGCTGCCCGGGCTGTTCCGCATGAACGTGGACACGTTCTACGTCCAGCTCGCGAGCGAGGCGGATCGCGACCGCGTGCTCAGGATCCTGGGGGCCCACGCCACCGGCGACCGCCGGATCTTCGTCGGGGTGACCGACCCGATCGACGCGCGCGTCGAGACGCCGGAAGAGGTTCGCGACCGGGTGCTCGAGGCGGCGCGGTTCATCGACCCCAGCCACCTGGGCACGACGGACGACTGCGGTTTCTCGCCGTTCGGCGATGACACCTCCACGTCGCGAGACACGGCGTTCGCGAAGATCCAGTCGCGGATCACCGGGACGGCGATGGCATCGGAGGTCCTCGGGGTCTGAGCTGGGGCGTTCGCTGGTCTTCGGCGTCGGGGCTCAGGTGCCGGCTCCGGGTGGCAGGACGCCCACGTTGAGCCAGCGCGCCCCGGTGGCCCGGCGCAGGGCGAACGTCTGCGCGAACGGGCTCGTCTCGCTCGATTGCAGGCTTCCGGCAGCGTCATAGGTCTCCCGGGTCACGGTGCCTCGCGAATCGAGGCCGATGCTCAGGCCGGTCTGCATCCCGAAGGGGATCAACAAGGTCAGCGTCACGGCGTCGATCCGGTAGTGGGAGATGACCGTCGTGCCGCTCGCGATGGCCTTGCGAAGCCGGTCCTGCATCTCGCTGAGCCGGTCCCCATGGTCGACGGCAGGGAGGATGCTCGCATCGCGCCGGAGGAGCGCCTGGTTCTCGAGCTCGAGATTCTCGGCGAAGGTCAGCAAGAGGTCCTGGGCTCCCGGGCCCACCAGCTGCGGATCGAAGTTCGAGACGTCCTGATCGACCGTGAACGTCGGGAACGTCCCTGGATCGACCTGGTGCGGCACACGGTCCAGCACCTCGGCCGTATCCGGGGCGATGACCCCGCGGGCCGGGGTCCCGGCCACGACGATGCTGGCTCCGGTGATGAAGACGACGACCACGATGATCCCGACACGAACCGCCCGAACCGCGACCCCGGCACCCGGCCGGTTCCCGAACGCGAGTCCGGTCGCGAACCGGCGGATCCCGTCTGCCGCCGATCGCGGTTCGGGCATCAGCCGGTCGAGGAGCGGGCGCACGGCACAGACGACCACCAGGCCCGACAGGAGGCCCACCTTGGTCCCGTACTCGTTCGTCTGCGGCGCCAACAGCAACGTACTGGCGACGCCAACGAGAACGCCGAACACGATTCGCCCGACACGCCCGACCGGCACGGTCTTCGGGTCCGTGAGCATGAAGAACAGGAAGACGAGCACCTCGGGTGACGTGACGATCACTCGCCAGAAGTCGAAGCCGCAGACGGGTGCGAACGCCCAGTTCGCGGTGATGCAGTGGCCCGAGCCGGCAAGGATCCCGACGCCGACCGACAGCCCGACCCAGAAGATCGCCGCCAGGGCGAGGAGATGCAGCCGCCGGGTGATGAGGAGTCCGCCGCCGATGATGACGACGTAGGCGATGATCATCGGGAGGTTGAGCGGAGCCCACCAGAAGTCGAGGGGTTCGACACGCGAGCTTCCGAGCAGGACGAAGGCCAGGACCAATCCGATGTTGGACGGGTTGAACACGTGAGACCCGCGGTAGCGGATGACGTACTTCGTCAGGAGCGAAAGGCCGGCGACGACGGCGAACACGTACCATCCGTCCGTGTTCCAGGGATCGTCCGGATGCGTCCCGACGACGCGGAGGATGAGGGCGACACCGCTGCCCGTCAGCATCGCGCTCGCCGGCCACACGAACGAGCGGGTCGCTCGGAAGGTCAAGACGATCTCGATGATCGCGCTCGCCAGGATCGCCGCGAGGATCTGCGGCACGCTCACCCGGAAGTGCAGCCCCACCTGCCCCAGGACGTGGATCGTGATGATGACCGCCGCGACGTGCAGACGCGGATCGCGGATGTTCGGCAGGACCAGCGGGTAGCTGCTGCCGGCGAAGGTGAGCGTTCGGTCGGTCACGTTGTCACGAGAGCCACGGCTTCGCCGGGGCTCACGAGCGGAACCATCGGCCGGGTCGCAGGCGGAAGGTGGATGATCGGTTTCATGACCAATACTCGAGACGAGACATGGGCGTCAAGGGATCGACAGGATCGGGTGCCCAGAGGGTCGAATCGCCGCTGGCGACCGGGCACCGACACCCGCTCCACCCACCAGGCGCGGTGGCTGGGCCGACGTGAGGCCATATCTTGTCAGATGCCCACATGACAGGTCGGATGAGACCGGACTGGCTGGCGGGACCGTCATACGCCAGGGCCGCGCGCCAGCGCTCGTTCCATGGCGTCGAGATGCTCGTGACGATGGCGGCTCCGATCCACGAGACGCGGCAGACCGGCATCACGTGCGGCGTCCAAGCGGCGGGTGTCGAGCTGCGCGAGGAATGAGTCGACGATATCGGCCGCCTCCTCTGCGAGTTCGAGGGCGGTCCGCGGCGGAAGGGCCCGCCACTCGGCCAGCAGGGCGCCGTTGATCAGGTCCGTGAGGGTCGCCGGAGAGGCTCACCGGGAGGTCCTCGCCACGGGCGACGGCGAGGTTCCAGCGGGCCACGATCAATCGATCCCAGAAGGCAAGGTGCGCCAGCAGAGCCGACGCTGTCCAGTCGGCGTCGACGGCCCTGCCAAGGTCGTCGTCCGAACGCTGACGGAGCGCACGGAGCCGGTCGTGCGAGCCCCGGTTCAGCTCGTGGATGTCTGTCATGGTTGCGATGTCTCCATATCTCCGGCAGGCCGGTACCGACGCTCGCTCAGCTCGGATCTTGCGAGGCGAATGCGGCCAGCGCCTCGCTCGAGGGGACGAAGTAGTAACCGCTGGTGATGGCCCGGGCGAAGTCGGTCAGTCGGTCCCGGTGGCCGCCTCCGCTGGCGATCATGCTCTCGAGCATCGCGTCCAGCCGAGCTCGGTCCCGGCTGAAGCCAACGAAGATCGTGCCGTGCTGGGTCAGCGTCCCGTAGCCGATGTTTCGTCGGAAGATCTTGCCGAACTGGTCCTGGTCCGTGCGGGCGACATGCGAGGTGACCGGCCTCGGGTCAAGCTCCTCGCTGGTCAGCTTGCGGCGACCGATGGCTCGTTCCTGCTCCTCGATCGGCAGCGCCTCCCATCTGAGCGCGTCGTGCTCCCACTGCTGGAGCAGCAGCACGCTGCCGCCCTCACCGGGTGATCCGGCCTCGACGACCGCGGCCGTGGTCGCTTCCACCAGCGTTGGGTTCTCGGTGCCGTCCTCGAAGCCGGTCAGGTCACGGTCCCGATGGTAGGGCCAGCCCACGATCTCGAGCGAAAGGCTCGCATGCGACGCGAGCGCGGACACGACGCCTCGAGAAACGTCGAACACCACGTCATTGGCCGCACCTGCGAGCCAGACGACGATGTCCTGCTGCGTCGCCGGGAGGGTATAGCCGTCGGCACCCACCATCGGCGCGTTGAAGCCATTGAGCCCAGGCGGTACCGCGTCCGGCGCGAGCGACGCCCAAAGCTCCGGGCGAAAGCCGGCGACGAGGTTGACGCCGCCGATCGTCGTGCGTGGCTCACGGAGGCTCGCGACCCGCTGGACGAGCTCACGCGGATCGGCGCCAGGCTGCACGGCGAACTGGAGGTACGCGTGCGACATCGTGCCGAGAGCGAAGATGCCAGTCTGGGGCGTCGCCACGTAGCGCAGGATACCCGTCGGCCAGAGCACCGAGGAGCGTCCCTCGCTCAGACCGACACGGCACGTCCTAGTGGCGGCCGCCGGGTGATGCGCGTTCTCACAGCGGGCGCTGGAGGACGCTCGTAGAGCCTCCTCGCCCAGAGATAGCCGACCAGCGAGATCGCGACATATGTCGAGTGGAGACGCAACGTCTAGTCAGCAGCCTGAGCAGTCCGACGCAGGATCGTGACTCCTGGATTGCGGTTGGTGACCTCTGGCAGGCGCGACGCCGTCGATCGCGGATCGATGCTAGCCTCGCCGTCCGGCGCGCGTACCAACGCGCCACGCAGCGTCGGCCTGGAGATACCCATGAACACCGAACGGATCGACCGCCGAGGAGTCCCGTCGTGGGCGATCCTTCTCGTAGCGGTGCTGGCCCTCGTCGTCGCGACCGCGGCGCTGGCGTTCGTCGTCCGCCCAACGATGCCCTGGTCGGGATCCACGATGTCGGGCGGTCAGCCGGGCATCGTTCCCGGCGACGGGATGATGGGCAGCGGCGCCCCGGGCACGAACGGTGCGCAACCGGGCGAGGCGGGCTTCGTGGCCGGAACCGTCGTCGCCCCGCGAGTCGTGCACATCGTCGCGGGCCCGGGCTACACGTTCACGCCCTCGTCCCTCGCGGCCGCTCGTGGGGAGACGGTCACCTTCGTGGTCACGACGGTCGGTCCCGCCGTCCACGAGTTCATGGTCGGCCCCGCTGATGCAGTCGCCGCCGACGCGCCGGGGACGCCCGAGATCGCTGACATCTCGATGATGCAGTCGAAGTCGCTCACCTACACCTTTGACGGCTCGGGCCCGTACGCCTTTGCCTGCCACGCGGAAGGCCACTACGAGGCCGGGATGCACGGGACGATCACGCTCGTCGGCTGAGACCCGGTGGGTCAGTCGGCGACGCGAGCCTCGCGCGGAGCCCGACGGACGAGCGGCGCCTTTCCCAAGGCGGTACGTGGGGCGTCGTCGACGACCATGATCTCGGTCGGGATGCCGCGCCACGACCTGACATCGGCCTGCGCCTGGGCCACTCTGGTAGCATACTCCCAGGGAGTATTTGGGAGCAGGCATGGAACACGACGAACATCACCCGCCAGCCGCCGCGATGACGGCCGAGCGCGGCGCGGCCGGCCACGACCGTCATGAGGGCCACTCGGTCGCGATGTTCCGGGACAAGTTCGGCCTCAGCCTCGCCCTGACGATCCCGACCGTTCTGCTGAGCCCCGAGGTCGCTGGATGGATCGGCTACACGATCCCGACGATCCCCGGGATCGAGTACGTGCCGGCCATCCTGGGGACGATCATCTTCCTCTACGGCGGGCTCGTGTTCCTACGCGGCGCCTGGGGCGAACTGGCCGGACGCCAGCCGGGAATGATGACCCTGATCTCGCTCGCGATCATCGTCGCCTTCGTGACATCGTGGGCCGGAACGCTCCGTCTGTTCGACGTCCAGATCTGGTGGGAACTCGCCTCCCTCATCACCATCATGCTGCTGGGCCACTGGCTGGAGATGCGCTCGATCGCCCAGGCCCGAGGCGCGTTGAGCGCGCTGGCCGACCTCCTGCCGGACACTGCGGAGCGGGTCACCGCGACCGGAACCGAGGAAGTCCCGATCGCAGCCCTCACGCTCGACGACACGATCCTGGTGCGTCCCGGCGCCCGGGTGCCGGCCGACGGCGTCGTTGTCGAGGGCAACGCCGACGTCGACGAGTCGATGATCACGGGCGAGTCGCGGCCGGTGGCAAAGGAGCCCGGGGACTCGTTGATCGCCGGCACGGTCGCGGCGGGCGGCTCACTACGGCTCCGGGTCACGGCGACAGGCGACGCCACCGCACTGTCGGGGATCATGCTGTTGGTGGCGGCCGCCCAGGCTTCCGCCTCGCGCGCCCAGGCACTCGCGGACCGGGCCGCCGCCATCCTGTTCTATGTCGCCCTGTCGGCCGGCGTGATCACTCTCGTCTTCTGGTGGCTCCAGGGCGACCAGAAGGGCGCGCTCGTCCGGACAGCCACCGTGCTCGTCATCGCGTGCCCCCATGCGCTGGGCCTCGCGATCCCGTTGGTGATCGCCATCTCGACCTCGCTCGGAGCTCGAAACGGGCTGCTCGTCAAGGACCGTCTCTCGCTCGAGCGGGCGCGCACGCTCGACATGGTCATCTTCGACAAGACCGGCACGCTGACCAGGGGTGAGCCGGTGCTGGTCGATGTCGCAGGCGACGTCGAGGCGCTGAGGCTCGCGGCGGCCGTCGAAGCCGACTCCGAGCATCCGCTTGCACGTGCCATCGTCGAGGGCGCCCGCGCCCGCGGGACATCCATCCCGACGGCCACCGAGTTCGAGTCACTGGCGGGCCGTGGCGCTCGTGGCCGGGTCGATGGCAACGAGGTCTCGGTCGGCGGGCCGCGCCTCCTCGCCGATCTGTCGCTCGAACCGCTCGCGGTCGCGGCGGAGTGGGACCGACTCGGCCGGACCGTCCTGCACGTCGTCTCCGGTGGTCTGGTGGTCGGAGCGATCGCCGTCGAGGACGAGATCCGGCCCGAGTCGAAGGAAGCCATCGACGCCCTCCATGGCCTGGGTGTGCGGGTAGCGATGATCACCGGCGACAGCCAGGCGGTCGCCGACTCGGTGGCCCGCCGGCTGGGCATCGACGAGGTCGCCGCGCAGGTGCTGCCGGCCGACAAGGCCGCTGCCGTCAAACGCTTCCAGGAAGGTGGCCGCAGGGTCGCCATGGTCGGCGACGGCGTCAACGACGCCCCGGCGCTGGCGACCGCCGACGTCGGCATCGCGATCGGCGCCGGCACCGACGTCGCCATCGAGTCGGCCGGGATCGTCCTCGTCCGGAGCGACCCGCGCGACGTCGTCGGTGCGATCGAACTGTCGCGGGCGACGTACCGGAAGATGATCCAGAACCTGGTCTGGGCCACCGGCTACAACCTCGTCGCGATCCCGGTCGCGATGGGGGCGCTCACGCCGTGGGGCATCGACATTTCAATGGCCATCGGGGCGATCGCGATGAGCGCGTCGACCGTCGTGGTGGCCGCCAATGCCCAACTGCTGCGCCGGCTGCGACTGCACCGCGAACCAGCGGCCGCCGCACCCGTTCTGTCACCCGCGTGATCCCAGATCGAGACGGTTACCGTCGAATCGACCGCTAGGCGGAGCGGACGTAGGCGTCGGCGCCATGACCCACGCCCCAGATCGTCACGCACCGACATCGTCGCCGAGGTGGGCTACGCTGCGCGACGTCGCTCGCGGGTCCGGAGAGGTTCTTGTATGTCCGACCGTCTTTCGCTCATTCTCGATCAGCTCCGTTCACGCATGTGGTTCATCCCGGGCGCCTTCGTCGTCGGGGCGCTGCTGGCGGCGCTCGTCGTCGTGCCCCTGGATCGACTGGCTGATCAAGCCTTGGGTGGTCGCTTGAGCGGCATCTTGTTCGCCGGGGGTCCTGACAGCGCCCGCCTCGTCGTGTCGACGATCGCGGCGGCCATGCTGACGTTCACCGGTCTGGTCTATTCGGTCACGATGCTCGTCCTCCAACTGGCGAGCAGCCAGCTCTCGCCGCGGGTGATGCGGACCTTCCTGCGGGACCGCGTGAACCAGGGCGTGCTCGGCTTGTTCATCGCGACCTTCCTGTATGCCCTTCTGGTCCTTCGCGAGATCCGCTCTCCGCCGAACGGCGCCGCATTCGTGCCCACCATTGCGGTCACTCTCGTCTATGCGCTACTGCTTGCGTCGGTCGCCGCGTTCGTGTTCTACATCCATCACATGGCGGAGGCCATCGGAGCCGCCCACGTCCTTCGCAGCGTCGCCGACGAGACCCGCAGCGCGATCAGCCGCCTGTATCCCGAAGGGATCGGCGAGGAGCCGACCCGACCCGTTCCGGAGCTGGTCATGCGCCCACCGGAAACCGTCATCGATCTCGAGCGTGGACCGGGAGTGATCATCGCGATCGACGAGGAGGCGCTCGTGCGGTTCGCGCTTGACCACGACGTCACGGTCGATCTGCCGCACATGGTCGGCGACTTCATACCGACCGGCGCTCCACTCGTCCGGATCTGGCGCAAGCCCTCGATGCCTGCGGGTCAGGAGCTCCCGACTCGCGCGCTTTCGCGAGCTATCCAGATCGGCGGAGAGAGGACGATGACGCAGGATGCGGCGTTCGGTTTTCGCCAGATCGTGGACATCGCGGAGCGGGCTCTCTCACCGGGTACCAACGATCCCACGACGGCCGTACAAGCGCTCGACGAGTTGCACGATCTCTTGCGACGGCTTGCTCGGCGCGAGTTCCCGTCCCCCATTCGCGTCGCGGATGATGGGTCGGCGCTTCTGCGGCTGCCTCGACCCGACTGGCCCGATTACGTCGCGCTCGCCCTCGATGAGATCCGCCAGTACGGGGCCGGCTCGATCCAGGTCGCCCGACGCCTCCGCTACCTGCTGCTGGATCTCAAGGTGGTGGCACCAGAGCACCGCCAGGAGCCGATCGATCGTCAGATACGGCTCTTGGATGCAGCGATCGAGGCGCGCTATGACGTGTCCGAAGAGCGACACTCGGCGGCCGAGCCGAGTCCATCGGGAATGGGATCTGCCGAGGTTCCCGTGCTGGCTGCGGGCACCGAGGAGGGAAAGACGCCCTCGACTGCCACGACCGAATAGCACAAGTGTTCTGGCTCGGGGAGTCCATGCAACGGTCTCCATGCCTCGTGCGTACATTTCAGTCGTGCACGCCAAAGGTGTCTCTGCGTCGCGAAGGAGGACTTAACGTGGTCGTCACGGCTCCCCGCCACCCGGTCGTGGTCCGGTTGAGTGCCCAGCGATACGCCGACCTGCAGCTACGCTTGGCCGACCGGATCACGGCTTTCGCCGGATCGATGAGGTTCGTCTATCTCCACGCCCTGGTGTTCGCCCTCTGGATGGGCGCCGTCGAACAGAGCCCGTGGCCGACGCTGACCTTGGCCGTCTCGCTCGAAGCCATCTTCCTCTCGACCTTCGTGATGATCGGGCAGAACCGCCAGGGAACGTTTCAGCAGGCCAAGGCAGACCACGACTTCGTGGAGGAGGAACAGGAACTGAAACTGAACACCGAGCTCACCCGCGCGATCCACGACCTGACAGTGGAACTGCACGATCGGTTGGTTGGCCAGGGATCTGTCGATCTGCCGGACGTGTCGGACTAGACGCGTTCGAGACCGGATGGAGAACGCCGAGGTGGCCCGGATCCATGCGTGACCCGGTCCCCCTCGATGCAACGGGCCCCGGAGGCGTCGCCTCCGGGGCCCGGTACCGTCAGGCGGCGGCGTATCCCTGCGCGATCGACGGCTCGAGGCTCTCGGGCGACACGGCTGCGGACGCCTTGAAGCCCTTGAAGGTGAGCCACAGGCCCAGGAATGCCTCCCACACGATCTCCGGGATCGTGAGGATGCCCTGGACCGCCCCGCCTTGCGGAATGACACCCATCAGCACGGCAAGACCCGAAGCGGCCAGCAGTGGACCGCCGATGACACCGAAGAGCGCCATGCGCTTGGACACCAGCCCGGAGCGGTACATCAGGTAGCCCAGGATCATGCCGGTCCCGATGCCGTCGGCGAAGCCGGGGCCGAGGAGGAAGGTCCAGTCATGGATCGCGTGAAGCGCCTTGCCGATGGTGAGGAGCGAGCCGCCATCCGTGGCCGTCGCCGTCTGGCGTAACGTCACGATGGCCAGCACGCTGATGAGGCCGACAAGGATGAACGTGCACTCCACGATCCGGGCAGCGACATACGCGAGGGCGAGGCCCTCGTTCACACGCTTGAGCAGCGGGAACAACACGACGGCGCAACCGATGTTCGTGATGATGAGGAACAGTTCGAGGAAGGCACCGAAGTACACGCGCGTGTCGGCGCCGGCTTCGGTGATGTACGCGGGATCGCTCAGCACCGGCCCGTAGGACATCACTCCTGCGATCGAGGTGATGAAGGTGAGGATGAAGAGCACGCCCACGGCGAGCGCGGTCTTTCGAGATGAGTCCATCGGGACTCGTCTTGCTGCCGTGGTCCGAACGGCGGTAGTCATGTGGTCTCCTCTTCAACGGATGGATGAACCGCCGCGCCCGGTCAGGCCAACGCCGTACGAAGACCCTGGTTAGGGGCCATTCGGCCCTCGACGACGGCACCGGTGCTGCTGCGAAGGCGCGAACCTGCGCCTCATGTCGGCGCGAGTCTGCCTGCTGGGCGACACTCGCTGGCTGAAGGCACAATGGGCTCGACGATCTGGCGATCTCGATGTCGGCCACGATGGTCATGTTGTCGGCGGCAGGGGAAGGGTCGGATGCAGCTGGTGGACTTCCTCCCGGCACGAAACCGTCTCCTCGCGGCGCTCCGCACCGCAGACCCGGCGGCCGAGGTACAGCTACGGTCAGGCCTCGAGCCGGTGGACCTGAAGGCCCATGCGAAGGTCATGAGGCCTGACCGACCGATCCGGCACGTCTACTTCCCGGAGACTGGAGTCCTGTCGGTGCTCCAGCAGATGCGCAACGGCTCGACCGTGGCGGTCAACTTGGTCGGCAGTGACGGCATGGTGGGTCTAGGTGCCTATCTGGGTGCCCTCACCCATCCCATGGAGGCGATCTGCCAGGCGCCGGGAGGGTTCCTGCGCATGGGCGCTGCGGAGTTCCGAGCCGAGGTCGACCGGAATCCGCCGCTCCTCAAGGTCATGCACGGGTACACCCAAGCCGTATTGGAGATTCGCGGCCAGATCATCGGCTGCGAGCGCTTCCACGCCGTAGAGGCTCGGGCTGCTCGATGGCTGCTCGAGATGGATGACCGCGTGGCGCAAGACGAGTTCACGATGACCCATGAGTTCCTGGCGCTGATGCTCGGGGTGCGCCGCCAGACGGTGTCAGCGGTTGCGTCTGACTTGAGCCGCCGAGGCTTGGTCGTCTACCGCCGAGGCTTCATCGAGATCGTCGATCGGGTCGGGCTCGAGGCCACGGCCTGCGAGTGCTACGAGTTCATCCGCGCGGAGTTAGCTCGATTGGTCGGATCGCCGCTACCACGGGTGCGAAAGGCCCAGGCAGCCGCGGGCCGCGGTGGTCGCGGTGCTCGTCGGCCGGCGTTCGCGCGTCCCGCTCGACGACCTGACGGAGCGCGAGCGCGAGGTCCTGGCGTTGATGGCTGAAGGCCGATCGAATCAGGCGATCGGCGATCGCCTGTCGATGGCGCGGAAGACCGTCGAGGCTCACATCGCCAACATCTTCTCGAAGCTCGAGCTTCCACCCGCCTCCGACGATCACCGCCGAGTGCTGGCAGTGCTCGCCCACCTGCAAGGGTCCGGTCGAGGGAATGCCTGACGGGAGCGCTCGGGTCTTGAACACCGCCATCCGGCCGACCGCTACCCGGTCAACGGACTCATTCTCCAGCCACGACGACCCGATTCCGCCCGTTGCTTTTGGCTCGATACAGGGCCGCGTCGGCGGCTGCCAGGAGCTCATCGGAGGTCTCACCGGCCGTCCACACGCTCACGCCGAAGCTGACGGTTACGATCAGGTCACCTGCGTGCGTGGGGATAGGGTTATCGACGACGGCGGCGCGGCCCCGCTCGAAGAGCGATCCGACATCCGCGGCCCCCGTGTGTCCAGCCAGAACGACGAACTCGTCGCCGCCCAGCCTGCCCAGCGAGTCGCACGCGCGTAGCTTGCTCGTCATTCGCTGCGCGAGCGCGCACAGCACCTCGTCCCCGGCCTGGTGGCCGTGCGCGTCGTTCACCTTCTTGAACTCGTCGATGTCGCAGATCCCGAGCGCCAGGCCATTTGCATGTCGACGTTCCTCCGCGATGGCGCTCGACAGGACGTCGGCGAATGCCCGTCGATTGAGCACCCCCGTCAATGGGTCGTGCATTGCCTCGTGGGCCAGTGCGTCGTGAGCCTCATGGAGTCGGGCCTGGAGTTCGATCATGCGGCGTCCTACGTCGACCCTGGCACGGAGCTCGCCAGCGTCGAAGGGCTTGGCCAGGTAGTCGTCGGCACCGGCCTCCAGCCCGGCCACGATGTCTGCCTTCGAGCCCATCGAGGTCAGCAAGATGAGGTACGGCGGCTCGTCGGTCGCCACGCCCCGGATGAGACGGCAAACCTCCACTCCGGCGAGCCCCGGCATCATCCAGTCGAGGATGGCGAGCCTCGGCGCATCCGGTCGTTGCATCGCTAGCCAGGCCTCGCTGCCATCCACGGTCATCACGACATCGTGACCGTGCTTCTTCAACACACCCGTCAGGACGAGGCGCGACGTCGCGTCGTCGTCGGCGATCAGGATCTTCACGAGCCCATCCCAGCGGTCGCTCGATCGACGGTGTCTCGACAGGCCTTGCCGGTAGCGGCCTGGCGTCGGCCACATACGGTCATTTCGGTCCCACGGGATCAGATCCGGTCGGAACGGCAGACTCGCTCATCGCCTCGCGCAACCGGCCGAAGGCGGCCCCGAGGGCGGGAAGACGTTCCCGCACATGGTCGAGGTCGCCGGCCAACGCAGCAGCCTCGATCTCCTGGGCCACGACGCTCAGCGCGTCGCCGCCGACGGTCGCGGACGCGCCCTTGATCGTGTGTGCCTGAAGGAGGACGCCTGCACTGTCGCCGGTCCGCAGACAATCTCCGAGTGCGGTGATCAGTTTCGGTGCGTCCTCCAGAAAGCCATCCACGACCACCCGGGCCAGGTCCTCGTCACCCATGAGGCGGGACAGCAAGCCGGCCTGGTCGAAGACCATAGCCGCCGGTTCTGCCCTGAGCGTGCGGGCGACCGGCCCGAGTTCAGCGACGTCCTGCGTCGTCTGGGCGGCGTCTTCTCGCGGCAGCCATCGATCGATCGCCTCCGCGAGGGCCTGGGGCGAGATCGGCTTCGTGACGTAGTCGTCCATCCCAGCATCCAGGCACCGCTCGCGGTCGCCCTGCATCGCGCGGGCGGTCATGGCGATGATAGGGACGTCGTGACGGAGGACCGCAGACCCGGGATCGCGGATGCGTCGCGTGGCCTCCAGGCCGTCCATCTCCGGCATCTGGACGTCCATGAGAACGAGGTCGTACGGGTGGGTCCCGAGGGCGGCGATCGCTTCCGAGCCGTCAGCCGCGGTGTCCGCGTGGAGTCCGAGCTTGCGCAGGATCCCGAGGGCCACCTGCTGATTGGTGACGTTGTCCTCGGCGAGCAGGATCCGGACCGCACCTCGGCGCATCTCGCGCAGGGCGTGACGCGTGACGATACGCTGTCGGACGTGGCTCATCGCGGGCCTGGCCAACACGGTGGACAGGCTGTCGAACAGGTCCGATTGTCGCGCCGGCTTCACCAGATAGGCGGCAAACCCGAGCTGTTCCATCTGCCGCGCGTCGCCGCGCTGGCCGAGTGACGTCATGAGCACCAGGCGGGTAGGTCTGAGCGTCTTGTCGGCCTTGATCGCCCGGGCCACATCCGCCCCGTCCATATCGGGCATCTGCATGTCGAGGATCGCCGCTGCGAACGGGTCACCGTCGTCCCGCGCCCTGGCCAGCATGACCAACGCCGTCGGACCGTCGTTGGCCTCCTCGGGCCGCGCGCCCCAGGCTCGCAGCTGGGCCGACAGGACCTCCCGGTTGGTGGCGTTGTCATCCACCACGAGGACGTGGGTCCCGCGGATCTCGTTTGCGGACGCCGGGCTGACGTCAGGCTGGGCCTGCTTAGCGAGTCGCACGGTGAATGAGAACTCCGAGCCGCGACCCTCCTCGCTCACGAGCCCGATCTCGCCACCCATCAGTTCGACGAGCCGCTTCGAGATCGCCAGGCCCAGGCCTGTCCCTCCATAGCGGCGCGTCGTCGACGCGTCCGCCTGGGTGAACTTCTGAAACAGGTGCTCGTGCAGTCCCGCCGGGATGCCGATGCCAGTGTCTCGGACAGAGAACCGGACGGTCGCGTCGGCCCCGGACTCCTCGACCAGGGCCGCCCGTACGGAGATCTCACCGTGATGGGTGAACTTCAGGGCATTGCCGGCGAGGTTGAGGAGGACCTGGCGCAGTCGTCCCGGATCACCCGAGAGGTAGGCTGGGACATCCGGCGCGACGGCGCAGATGAACTCCAACCCCTTCGCGTGGGCGCGTACCGCGGGCATCGATGCGAAGTCGTCGAGCAGGACTCGCAGATCGAAATCCAGGTTCTCGAGCTCCACGCCGCCCGCTTCGATCTTGGAGAAGTCGAGGATGTCGTTCAGGAGTTCCAGGAGCGATTCCCCGCTCGCCCGCACGGCTTCGGCGTAGTGGCGCTGGTCCTCGTCGAGCTCCGTGTCGAGGAGCAGCCCGATCATCCCGATGACCCCGTTCATGGGGGTCCGGATCTCATGGCTCATGTTGGCGAGGAACTCGCCCTTCGCCGAGTTGGCCAGCTCGGCCTGGAGCGTCTTGTCCATCGCTTCGCCGATCGCCGCCTCGAGACGTCGGTTCGCGTCGGCGAGTTCGGCTGCGGCACGCTTGCCGGTAGTGATGTCCCGGGAGATCCCGAACGTACCGACCACGTTCCCGTCGGCATCCGTGCGAGGCAGCTTCGTCGTGGATGCCCACGTCTCGCGACCGTCGGGCCACGTTTCCCTCTCCTCGAGACCGACCATGGGAAGGCCCGATCGCATGATCTCTCGTTCATCGTCCAGGGCCGCGCGAGCGTGCTCTTCGTCGAAGAAGTCGGCATCCGACTTGCCGACTGCTAGGTCCTGATCGTGGAGGCCGAATGATCTGGCCAACGCCCGGCTGATCATCATGAAGCGGCTGTCGGCATCCTTGAAGTAGATGTGGTCGGGAATGGCTTCCATGAGCGCGATCAGGCGGGCCCGCTGCTCGACGAGCGCGAGTTCGTCCTTCTTCCGCTCGGTGACGTCGAAGAGGACACCGTCGATCCAGGTCACCGCACCCGCCGCATCGCGCTCGGGTCGTCCACGGTCCTCGATCCACATGGTGGTCCCGTCCGCGTGGTGGACCCGGTACTCGAGCGTGAAGGGCTCCACGCTGGCCACGGATTCGGTGATCGCGGCCGTGACCATCGCCAAGTCCTCCGGCACCGGTCGGAGGTCTTCGATCGGAGCGCCGGGAGCGACCAGATCCTGAGCTCGATGCCCGGTCAAGGACTCGATCGTCGCGCTGACGTACGCGAAGGACCATGGCCGCGCGGCACCGCGACGGTAGACGGCCCCAGGGATGCGTTCGACAAGCGTTCGGAAGGCTGGCTCATCCGCGGCCGCGGTCATGTCATGGGCTCGGAGGAGGCCCGAAGCCGTCGCGGACAAGACGGTCTCGCATGATCGAAAGTCACAAGGCTGACGCTGAGGACGCCGCCTGCGGCGACGAGTGCCCAGGATGGCGCCGGCACAGTTCGGCCTCCATGACTTGCCAACTCTAGTCTCCCTACCGCGACGAGTAGTTGCCTCTTGAGCGCATCGGATGGCCTCGCGAGCAACACCGAGGTGCGTCTCAGGTTCGAGATTCCATGGATCTGACGCCATCCCCCGAAGGTCAGCGGACATCGAGGTTCCAGTCGGAGGCTGGGCGCCAGACGCGACTCGTCGTTCAGACGACACAGGCGACGGGATCGGTGATCCTGCGACCCTGGGAGCCATCGTGTGGAGCCATCGCCTCGAGTTGGCGAATGGAACGGAGCAGATGTCACCCGCCCTATTCACCTGCTACAAGGATTGGGAGCTGGGCGAGCATCCGCCAGATCGTCGACGCGACGTCAGGGATCCCGGCCTTCGTTGGCAACGGTCACTCGGACATCCTCTACGCCAGGAGGCCGCTGTAGCCCCGGCGTCATCGGCCATCCAGGTTCCGGGGGTGCTGCTGATGGCCGCACGTGATTGGCTAGGCCCAGTGGGTGCGGTCCTAACCTTCGGCCTCGGGGCCATCACGTACTACTGGTTGTTCTATCGATCGCGACTCGTCCCTCGATGGCTGGCAGGTTGGGGTCTCGTTGGCGCGACGCTGGTCACGGTCTCCGGCGTGCTCGTCATGTTCCGCGTTGCGGCTCCGCTCGGGACGACCCAGACCGTCCTGGCCCTTCCAATCGCCGTGCAAGAGATGGTCTTGGCCGTGTGGCTGATCGCCAAGGGCTTCAACCCGTCTGCCATCGCTGCCGAGTCGGCCGGTGAGCCGTTGAGGTGGCAGGACGCCGCTCCGAGAGCTGCTTCGGCGACCTAGGTCGGCGACCCACGCCGAGCGTCGAGTCGGCGGCCCGGAAAGCTTCTCATCGCCCTCCATGACGGCGACCAGGTGGTCGAGATTCGCGTAGCCCAGGGCGCCGCGCTGCGTGGGTCGCATCGGCTCGCTACCTGACCCCGAGCTGCTGCTCGACGTAAGCCGGCCACTGGTCGGCAGCACCCGCGTAGCTGATCGTCACGATGCACTGTCCCGCGTCGAGAGCCACCTGCTGGTCGAAGGTCGCCTCGCCGCGCTCGTCGGTCATGGCACCGTCCAGCTCGATCGGCTGCGGCGTCAGGAAGAGCCTGTCGCGATCGACTTCGGGCGCGCCGGCCCAGATCACCGCGACGTAGGCCGTGCCGGCCGACTCGGCCGGGACGGCCGCCGCGACCTCCAATGTGTAGTCGCTGCCCGGCGTGACCGCGAACTCGGGGTGATCGACGTTGATGGACTCATCGGGCGATGCACGCAACTTGAGCATCTGGCCGGCGCCCCGGTCGCTCGATACCACCGAGGCCTTGCCCGTGCCGTAGCTGCCCCAATCGGCCTTGCCCTGGGCGAGGTGGCCGTTGCTGACCAGGTTGGCGTCAGACCCACCTTGCGTGAAGCTGACGCTGTAGATGCGCAGATTCGCCGGGCCCGGCCCTGCCCCCTCCGTGTTGACCCTGACGGCGACGATCGCGCTGCTTACGCCGTCCGGCACCCGGCCGTTGAAGCGAAGCAGCTGGTAGTCGGTGCCCACCGGCTGCAGGCTTGCCGTCAGCGGCGCGTTGGCGATCGGGGCGCCATCGGTCGTCGACAGGGTGGAGGCCAGCGTCACGTGGTCGGTCGATGCGTCGGCGACGGTCACCGCCATCTGCGTGCGCGGCGCGAAGTAGCGGTTGATCAGCCCGCTGAACGTGCTCGGATCGGTCTCGGGCAGCACATGATCGGGATGATCCATCCAGGACTGGAGGACGACCTGGTCCGGCCGGCCGCCGGAGACCTCCTCGTAGGTGAACGCGCGCTGCAGGGTCAGGTCGACCCACTCGGCGTCGGAAACGGCCTCGCCACCGTTGTAGATGGGGCCGAACTCAATACCACGCGCCCGTGATCCGTCCTCGATCGAGCGCACCGCCGTAGGCCAGTCGGCGCGGTGGTCCCAGTCGACGTCGACCTGCAGGAAGGCCAGCGGCTCGCCCGCCGCAGCCGCGTAGGCGTCGGTCCATTCGAGCATCCGTTCAGGGGTCACATTGGTCCACAGTGGCTCGGTGTCGCCGATGACGATGTCCGGCGCGTATCCGCGCAGCTGCCGGATGAACGGGACCACGTGTTGCGCGGCTTCCTGGGTCGACCAGTGGCAGGCGCCGGGAGCGTCGTACAGATCGCTGCTGAAAGCCCATGACTCATCGAAGACGACCACGTCGACGTGGCCGCCGGCAGCGGCGATCTTCTGCAGTGGTTCGAGCCCGAAATCGAAGCCCTCGATGCCTGAGCCGCAACCAGCATCTATGGAGAAGGCACCGATACCCAGCGCGAGGGCAATTCCGCGTTCGCGGACGCCGGCGACCAGCTGGCGCAGCTCGTCGGCCGTGGCGTAGTTCATGACCCAGCTGGAGGGGATCTCGAAGACCTGCACGTGGGCCTGGGCTGTTGTCCACTGAGCGCCCGGGGCGAACAGGCCGTCGTAGTCGACCGAGCCGTCATAGCCCATGTGCGGCACGTAGGCGGGCAGTGGCGCAAACCATGTCTGCGGCCGGGTGGACAGGTCGATGGGCGGCGGCGAGGGCGGACCCGAAGCGAGCGCCGGGCTCGCGCTGTCGTCGGGTGGCTGACTGCCGGGGCTGTTCGCGGGCGCGGGATTCGATGGTGTCGCGCTCGTGCATCCTACGACGGCGGCGATCACCAGCACCGCACCAAGGCGACCCCTCAATATCAACTCCCTCGCACTGATTTCGAGCTCAGTATGAGCGTGGCCCCGGGGTTGGGCGTGCGCCCCACGCGGCTTGAGCTATTGCTCGAAGCGCTGGCGGAGCCAGGCATCGAAACGGATCTCGCCGAGGATCGCGCCATCGCCGGGAATAGGCGTGCGCTCACTCAGGCGGCGCCGAAGTAGCGCACTTGTGGGTCGGTCAGCACCTCGCGCGGGTCATTACGTGCAACCAGGAATCACGTGCAACCAGGAATCGTCGAATGAGCATGTCGAGCGTGAACTGGTCGGGTCCCGCGACCTCGACGATGCCGTTCACCGGCGTGCCCACGGCGACGCGAGCCACAGCCTGCGCGACATCGTCTGCTGCCATGACTCGAAGGAGGGCGATTGCGACACGTCGACGACGACTGCGGCGCCGTCGAGGGCGGCGGCGAATCCCTCACCGGTCATGGTGTTGACACCCAATCTGGGTGATGCCGCGACCGCCTCTTGTCCGTGCTCGATGAGGTCTGCCACAAGCTTCGAGCCGATCAGCCTGGTGCCGCCGATAACGACGATCTTCAACGTAGACCTTCTTTCCGCTTGGCCCGGGGCTCCGGAGCCGTTCAGCTACGGAGCCCTCGCCGCGTCATCGTCGAGCGGTTGGAGTTCCTCATGGACCTGCAGCTGCGGGATCGGGTGGCCGTCAAGACTCAGCAATAGGTTCGCGCCCAGACCCTGATGACCGACGACCACCATCACCGCCCGATCTGAGGTTGATGTCCATCCGCCTGTACGCCGTTCGTAGTCAGGTGAGAGGCTGGACGAGCCAGCCACCGCGAGGAGCATCACATGCCGCGCTACCTGCTATCTACCCACAGCGTCGCCGGAACGACCCGAGAGCCCATGACCGAGGAGCAGATGCAAAAGGCCTGGGAGCCGATCCAAGCGCTCGAGGCCGAAATGAAGTCCGCGGGCGCCTGGGTGTTCTCGGCGCGGCTCCACGACCCCGATACGGCAACGGTCGTTCGGATGTCGGGCGACGAGGTCGTGACGACGGACGGCCCGTTCGTCGAGGCCAAGGAGCACCTGGCCGGCTTCTACATCATCGAGGCGGCGGATCTCGACGAAGCTCTGGGCTGGGCATCGAAGGTCACGCTGGTCATCTCGTCGCCGATCGAGGTCTGGCCGTTCGTGGATACTGCTGGCGGCTGAGCCTTGCCCGTCGTTGATGACGCTCTGGTCGGCCGGATCTTCCGCGAGGAGTCGGGTCGGTCGGTCGCCACCCTGATCCGCGCCTTCGGGGACATCGACCTCGCGGAGGACGCGGTGCAAGAGGCATTCGCCGTCGCGCTTCGGAGGTGGCCGGCCGACGGGTTGCCGCCGAAC
Source organism: uncultured Chloroflexia bacterium (assembly GCA_963764515.1). Lineage (GTDB taxonomy): Bacteria > Chloroflexota > Limnocylindria > Limnocylindrales > CSP1-4 > SPCO01. Next base: position 953,272 of record CAVXSS010000002.1, read on the forward strand.
CCGGGCGGCTGGATCACGACGACCGCACGCCGTCGAGCCCTCGATCATCTGCGCCGTGAGACGCGCGGTCGCGAACTCATGGGTCAGGTGGCCCAGGTCGCCGACGAAACGACGGGAGAAGAGGTTGGGCCCGTGCAGGACGATCGACTCCGCCTCATCTTCACGTGTTGCCACCCGGCGCTCGCGATCGAGGCGCAGATCGCCCTGACGTTGCGTCTCCTGGGCGGGCTCACCACCGACGAGGTGGCCCGCGCCTTCCTCGTCGCTGAGCCGACGATGGCCAAGCGGATCGTTCGGGCCAAGCACAAGATCAAGGCGGCTCACATCCCGTACAGGGTCCCGCCCGAGAGCGAGCTGCCGGAGCGGCTGCGTCCGGTCCTGGCCGTCCTGTACCTGACCTTCAACGCGGGCACCGTCGGACCCTCGGGCGACGAACTGCGTCACGAGGCGATCAGGCTGGCCCGGGCCGTGAGCGGCCTGATGCCGGACGAGGCCGAGGTCGCCGGGCTCCTTGCGCTCCTCCTGTTGACCGAGTCGAGATGGCCGGCTCGTTACTCCGCGGACGGCGCCCTGGTTCCGCTTCGTGATCAGGACCGCTCGTCGTGGGACCGCGCGCTGATCGAGGAGGCCCAAGTGATCGTGCGCGCGTGTCTCCGGCGCAACCAGCCCGGGCCCTATCAGATCCAGGCCGCCATCAACGCCGTTCACGCCGACGCCGCGTCGATCGACGCCACGGACTGGAACCAGATCCTGGCGCTCTATGACCACCTGCTGGCAATGACGCCGACTCCAGTGGTTGCGATGAATCGGGCCATCGCCCTGGGCGAGGTGCGAGGTCCCGGGGCAGCCCTCGTCGTCCTCGACGGTCTCAACCTGGGCGAGTACCACCTATTCCACGCGGCCCGAGCGGATCTGTTGCGCAGGCTTGGACGGCCTCGCGAGGCCTCCGATGCCTACGTGCGCGCCGCCGCGCTCGCCCCGAGCGATCCGGAGCGCACCTTCCTTGAAGGGCGGTTGGCGACCGTCGGTGTCTCCTACGGCGAAGAAGCGCCGCCCTCTGGATCGGGTGACCAGATCCTGGGAGACGGGGCTCGATCGGTTTGACTCCGGTCAAGATGGACCGGCCCGACCAACCAGCCTCGATCCGACCGCCGTTCGCCCATCAGCGCCAGGACCGCGGCTCCGCTGCCGAGCGTCAGATCCACATCAATTGCCGTCCGGCCGGGCATGAGGTGACAGACTATCGTATGCCCGCTCTCTGTCAGGACCTACTTCCGCAAGGATCTTCCAGGTGAAGGTCACGGCGGAGGCGGCGCGTCGCTTCCTCGTCGCGCGGCACTTCCTCGCGCCTGCGCGGTCCCTCTCGGGCCTCGACGGGGTCCTCGAGGTCTTCCGGAAGCTCGGGTCGATCCAGTTCGACCCGATCGCGGTCGCCGGCCGGAGCCACGACCTCGTGCTGCACGCGCGCGTCGCCGACTACGAGCCCGACTGGTGCGACGTGCTCTACGAACGCGGCGATATCTTCGAGACGACCAACAAGGCGCTGTCGTTCGTCCCGATGAGCGAGGTTCCCTGGTTCCGTTCGAGCTCGGGCCGGAAGGGGCGGCGGTTCCACGCCGCGGCCCTCGCCGACAACGCCGCGGTGGCCGAGCGCGTGCTCGAGCGGATCCGCGCCGAAGGACCGTTGTCATCGCGGGATTTCGAGCGCGAGGCCGGTCCGACGAAGGATTGGTTCGGAATGCCGGAGAACGCCGTCCGCGCCGTGCTCGAGGCGTACACCGTCGCGGGCGAGATCGGCCTCGCACGGCGCGACGGCAACCGCCGGTACTACGACCTCCTTGAGCGGCTGCTCCCGGCCGAGGTGCTCGCGCAGCGAGGTGCCCGTGCGAGAACAGATGCGGCACAAGCTCCTGTCCCGCTACCGCGCCCACGGCCTGCTCGGCGCCGGCGGCGCCGGTGGCACATTCGCCCGGATCGCCGATCCGCCGGAGCGCAACACGCTGCTCAAGGAACTGGTCGAGCTCGGCGCGCTCGTGCCTATCGAGGTCGATGGCGTGCGCGGCAAGCGCTTCGTCCTCGACCAGGAGCTCGCGCTGCTGCAGACGCCCCCGGAGCCGCCGCCCTCGGTCGCGTTCGTCGCCCCGTTCGACTCGCTGCTCTGGGACACCGCCCTCCTCGCGAACCTGTTCGATTTCGAGTACGTGTGGGAAGGCTTCTTCCCCGCGGCCAAGCGACGGTGGGGCTATTACGTGCTGCCGATCATCTTTGGCGACCGCTTCGTCGGCCGGATCGAACCGCGGTTCGACCGGGACCGAGCGCACGTCGAGGTGCTCGACGTCTGGTGGGAGGACGGCTTCGCGCCGCGCCGCGCCGACGGGTTCGTCGACGCCATGCGCGAAGCCCTCCGCGCGTACCTCCGCTTCGCAGGCGCGGGCCATCTCGAGTGGGCAGCGCACCTCGACCGCGAGAAGCGGCTCTTCCTCGCCCGCCCTTGATCGAGACTTTGCCGGCCGAGACGCCCATGGACATCGGTCGGCCCGATGCCGATCGACCGTAGAATTGCTGGGTGAAGAAGATCGGGTTCCTCTCGTTCGGGCATTGGTCGGCGTCGCCCTATTCGCAGGTCCGGTCGGGCTCGGACGCGCTCATCCAGTCGATCGAGCTGGCCGAGGCGGTCGAGGATCTGGGTGCCGACGGCGCCTACTTTCGGGTTCACCACTTCGCCCAGCAGCTCGCGTCGCCGTTCCCGCTCCTGGCGGCGATCGGCGCCCGAACCAAGCGCATCGAGATCGGCACGGCCGTGATCGACATGCGCTACGAGAACCCGCTGTATATGGTCGAGGACGCGGGTGCCGCCGACCTCATCGCGGGCGGTCGCCTCCAGCTCGGGATCAGCCGCGGATCACCCGAACAGGTCATCGATGGCTTCCGATACTTCGGCCACGTGCCGCCCGACGGAGAGACCGACGCCGATATGGCCCGCAAGCACACCGAGGTCTTCCTCGAGGCGCTGTCCGGTGGCGGGTTCGCCCAGCCCAACCCCTCCCCGATGTTCCCGAATCCGCCCGGTCTACTCCGCCCCGAGCCGCATTCGCCCGGCTTGCGCGATCGGATCTGGTGGGGCGCCGGATCACGCGCGACCGCGGAATGGACGGGGCGGCAAGGCATGAACCTGATGTCGTCGACGCTGCTGACCGAGGACGCCGGCGTTCCGTTTCACGAGCTTCAGGCGGAACAGATCGGCCTCTTCCGTGAGGCGTGGGCCGCGGCAGGCCACCAGCGCGAGCCGCGGGTGTCGGTCAGTCGCAGCATCTTCGCGCTGGTCGATGATCGCGACCGCGCGTTCTTCGGACGCGGCAACCAGGAGGCGGATCAGGTCGGCTACATCGATGCGCAGACGAAGGCGATCTTCGGGCGCTCGTACGCCGCGGAGCCCGATGTCCTCGTAGATCAGCTCGCCAAGGACACGGCGATCCAGGCCGCCGACACACTGCTGCTGACCGTCCCGAACCAGCTCGGCGTCGACTACAACGCCCACGCCATCGAGAGCATCCTCAGGTTCGTCGCACCGGAGCTCGGCTGGCGCTAGCCGGGTAGTCAGATCGCACGTGCGGGATGCTTGCTGGAGATCGACCCCGAGCCGTCCCATCCAGCCAGGTCGAGTGCCCCGGGTTCTCGATAGAGACGGTTCAGACACCCGCACGGGTAGACGCGTCGCATGACAGCGGTCCGCTGGGCGATGAGGTGGCGATCGGGGAGTCCTTCCCGAGACCCACCAGTCCCCCCAGGAGGCGTACGCCCGGGCCCAACACGACCAGTCCCACGGCTGCATCAGGAGATCGAAGGTTCGAATCCTTCCTCGCCAGCCAGCTGCCCCAAGGAGTCGAACGCCGGATTCAGGGCTCGCGAGCCATCACGTGAGGGTGCAGGACAGCGATCTCTGTCCGATTTCGCTCGAGCCTAGCCGTGACCCAAGCGGCTCACGCAACTTCGATGAGCCCGACCGCACCTCGCTCGGCATCGCTGAACTTGTGTGTCACGAACGGGTAGGTTCCCGCCTCATCGAAGGTGAGCTCCACCATGGCCCCATCCCCGGGCGGTACGACGATCGTCTGGTGCATGCCCATCCGATTGGCAGGATTGCCCTCCGGCTCGTAGGCATCGAAGAGTTCGCCGATCACGTGGAACGCCGACGTGCTGCTCGGGCCGGCGTTCATGACGAAGAAGCGGACGAGCTCCCCGACGGATGCCTTGAGCGGGGTCGTCTTGTAGCGGAAGGCCTGGCCGTTGAAGCAGACGACGTCCGGCGGGTTGTTCATCATCGCGTTGTAGTCGCCGCCCGTCCCATAGAACTCGCTCTGGACGACCATATACTCGCGGGCTTTCGGCCGCCCCGCCTTCGGGTCCACGATGATCGCTCCGTACATGCCGTCGCCGATGTGCATCAGGACCGGCGGCGTCCCACAGTGGTACATGAACACCCCGGGGTAGCGGGCCGTCCACTCGAAGGTGAAGGACGCACCAGCCGCGACCTCCTGGTAGTTCTTGCTCCACGGCGTCTGCGCCGCATGGAAGTCGATCGAGTGGGGGATCGCGCCGCCATTCGTCAAGGTGAACCGGACCACGTCTCCCTCGGTGACCCGGAGCGTCGGCGCGGGGACCTGACCGTCGAAATTCATCGAGTTGTAGGTCGTGTCCGCCTTGATCAGGATCGCCTGCCCGGGCCCGTCGTGAGCCGTCAGCTTGAACTCGACCGGCGACGCCACGTGTGGGCGGTACGGCGGTGGTACTGCGAAATCGGCTGGGCTGGGATCGTGGCCAGCAGCAGGGCTGGCCGAGGGCACTGGCGTGCCCGCAGCGGCCGACTCGGCCGCCGTCGCAGTCGGTCCCGCCGGAACCGCCGAGGTGGGCACCGCGGACGGCCCTGAGCTCGCGTCCGCGGCGGGGGCCAGCGACGGCCCGAACGTCCAGCCGGGAGCCGCGGCGGACGGTCCGCACGCGACGACGAGCGCCGCCGCGCTGAGGCCGCCAACCGTCAGCGCCCCCCGCTGTAGCAGGGCACGCCGGGTCAGGTTGCCCGACCCCCCGTCTGGGCCAGGGAGGACCGGACTCGGTGCGCCCGGTTCGGCGAGCTGGCCGTCGTCTGCTGCGGGGCTACTCACGACCGTCATCAGAACCTCCTTTGGACCCACGGATGAACCTCCCCGAGTCTGCCACTTGGGAGCGGGTCGCCGTCGTCACGGCCGCAGGCAAGGGGATCGGGCTCGCAGTGACGCGGGAACTCGCCGCGGAGGGTGCCTGCGTGGTAGCCGGCGCTCGAACGACCGACAGCCTGAGCGAGCTGCCCCGAGTGACCGGCGTGGCGCTGGACCTCGCGGCCCCCGACGCACCGGCCCGCCTCGTCCAGCGAGCCCTCGATGACCACGGTCGCATCGACGTCCTTGTCAACAACATGGGCGCCCCCAAGGTCAGACTGGACGGCTTCCTGGGCACCTCCGACGACGAGGTTCGAATGGGCGATGAGGATGAACTTCTTCGTGGCCGTGAGAGCGATCCGAGCGGCCCTGGTCCCGATGGTTGCGCGCGGTTCGGGATCCATCGTGCAAGCTCCAGTTGTCGAGCCGCTACGAGCTATCGCGCTGGGCCGTCGACCAGCATCCTCTGACGCCGGCGGGGCTGACTCCGGGCCGGTAGTCGCGACCGGCGAGGCGTCGATCTCAGAGTCCCTTGGGCGCTTGGACACCGGTTTGGTCGAAGCGAATGGGAGACCAAGCTCGCGACCCACGACCTGCTGGCAGCCTTCATCCGGCACGGCGACCCGCTGCTCCAGGAAGGCATCTTCGCGTGGATACCCGAGCGGCCAAGCGGCCAGCTGTTCGACGGCTTCCTGCGACCCGATGCCGTGGCCGGGATCAGGGTCGGCGATCGAGCCATCACGCTATTCATCGAGCGCGACCTCGGGACAGAGCGGGGCGAGGTGATCGCGGAGAAGATCCGGCGCTACCGGTCGGTCTTCGCCCGTGCGCCTGCGCTTGCCCGTCAACGTCGGGTTCATAGTCGACTCGGACCGACGCGCGCGGACGATCCATGCGCTCGCCCGCGGTGCGAACGCGGTTGGGGCCGGCCCTGCCTTCCTGACCGCCGTCGACGAGCGGGTCCGAGCCGACCCTATTGGCGCCCGCTGGACCGACGGTCGAACCGCTCGGTCGACGAGGGATTGGCCTGCATCATCGGCACCCACCGACATGCCGGTCCTAGTTCCGGTTGCTGCCTCACGGACGCCGAAACCACCGCTGCCCTGGATGATCGCGGGTGGACGATGCTGCCCAGGACGGTCGCGCGGTCAGGTTAGGCGGGGGATGACTGCCGCTGACACCGATGGCGGGACGCCTAGCATTGCCGGATCCCGACGTCGCGCCATCAGCTCCTGTGGGATACCCCGTTCCAGGTCGACCCAGGGATCGTGGCCGTCATTGGTCCCGATCAGAGCGTCCCTCCTTGCCACCAATCCCACGCCGATCGCCGCAGCGGCATCGATCTTCCCAGCCAGGATCTCGGCATATGGAGGCCCAAACCACTCCAACCACGGTGCACCGGGCGGGATGCCCAGCCACCGCGTACCACCAGGTAGCGGGCTCGTAGTACTCGTGTTCGAATTGATGCCGACAGCTTGCCCGGAGACCCACCAGCCATCCAACAGGTAGCCGCATCCGTAGAAGGCGCCGAGGTCCTGGGCAACCCCGGCGAACGAACTCGTGACCTCCGCCGGGGCGGCCAGGACATATCTAGCCTCGACGAGCCATTGCATGCTGGCGATCGGAGGGCGTGGGTCCGTGTCGGGTTGGCGTCGGTCCGGAAACATGAACGAGCCGGCGAGGTAGGGCCGCGCGGGTCGCCAGGCGAACAGGCCCGCGTACTCCCTGTCGACCAGTTTCGCCCACTCGCTCGACAGGCGCTCGAAGCCGTCGCGCTTGATCGAGAAGCGTGGTGGATCCCCGGGCCCGAACCGCACCGGCGCAGCGGTCGGTGCGTATCGAGCAATCGCATCAAGGATCCCGTCGGGCCGCGAGGACAGGGTGCCGGGGTCGAGGTACCACGTCAACTCGACAACGGAGACTCCAGCGGACTTCACGGGAGACAGGATCCGAAAACGCAGCTCATGATTCCGCTCGCAGGACCGTGGCGTCAGATACTTCCATTCGTGAGATGGCCACGACCGTCTCGCTCGTGCCGAGGTAGCCGTGCGCTCGAGTGGCCCGTAGTGCGGCCGCTTCTAGTGAGTTGTAATCCCTGGTCTCTGGGAATCCGAGGGTGGTTCGCACGTCGCCTACTGGGGTCGCCCATCTATCCCGCGGGACGTGGGCCTATGCAGGCCCCTCGTGGGGCCGACCACAACGTCTTGTGGTTCGGCGAAGAGCTGGCTGGCGCAGCCAAGATCCCGAGACGACGACCGAGCAGGTGAGGCCGTCAGCGACTTGCGCGCTGGCCTATCAGCGGCCCTTCTCGGCACAAGCCATTCGGCGAGGCGACAGGCTGACCCGCCTGCCTCGAGACAGGCGTCAGGAGTTGATTGCAGTCAGCACCCAGGCCACGACAAGGAGCGCGCCAATCGCCAACCCAAGCACGCGGACAACTGTGCGGCCGGTTGGCCAACGGCCCGTGACGAGCCCATGTGCCCCTCGTGCTCGTGCCTCGTTCTCGGCCACCTTGCTGTCGGCCAGCCCGCTCATGCCTGAATAGGTGTTCCGCTCGAACCCGCCGGAGTTGCCCATCATCGTCGTTGACTCCTCACCATTGCAGCATCAGTGACACCGGCGGCCGAGTCAAGGACCGCGCGGCCCCTTCCAGCGATGCCCGTCGACGCTCCATGCGCTCGAGCCAGCCGGCCAACGACCCGCCGATGCCTCAAATCCTTCCGCGTCCGCTGGCCGTGGAAGTAGACGGTGCCGTTCACGTGCCCGTCGGGCACTCCGGCCTGACTCCCGTAGATCGTGGCCGCGCCATGGTTCCTCGCCGTAGGCCACATCACGGGGGCAACGAGTGGTCGCGGGATCTGCCCCGTCCAGGTTCGGTCTTCTACCGCAGATGCCTCACAGGCGCCGGACGAGTCGCGACAGCCGCACCGTCGGCGACGCGGGCCAGACTCTGCCAGTCACCGGTCCGACCCGTACGAAGTCGACTGTCACGAGACCAACGCGACGAAGTCAGCGAGCGTTACAGTTGCGGTCGGATTGCCGCTCAGGATCCGCTCGAACCCGTGGCGGCTGCAGGGTAGCTCGAAGGCGATCACTCGCCGTCACCTCGACGCGATGCCCGGCGTCTCCGGGACGGCGATCGGACGGTCGCGCATCCGCGCCGCAACGAGCCGCTGCGTCCCGTGTGATGCACCCGCATGCCAGCACGCCATCCTAATGTCTATAGGATAGAGATGATTGGGATGCTGTAACGTAGCCGTCCAGTAACTCGACACGCGAAGACCGAGATGGACCGTTATCAAATCGAAGCAATCCATGCGTCCGCCGCAGGACAGCGCCTGGCCCAACGGCAACCGCTGCCCGGCTCGGTCTACGAGATCGTCACGGACATGCTCATGACCCACGCGTTCGAACCCGGCGCCAGGCTCAACATCGAAGAGCTCGCCCGCACCCTCGGCGTGTCGCCGACACCGGTGCGCGAGGCCTTGGCACGCGTCGAGGCCGACGGTTTGATCGTGAAGCGGCCAGGGCGCAGCTACACGGTGGCGCCCCTCATGGGGATCGAGCAGGTGCGCGAGCTCATCGAGCTGCGGCTGCTCGTGGAACCCGCATTGGCCGCCAAGGTCGCTGCCCAGGCGGAGCCGAACGAGATCAAGGAGCTGCGCCGCGCTGCCCGGGCCGGTGGAGCCGGCGCCGAGATCACGGCTGCGGCGAACCGGTTGGACATGGTCTATGACGCGACCTTCCACGCGATGGTCGCCGACCTCGCGGGCAACCAGATGATCAGCGACATGCTGACCCGACTGCGCAGCCACCTGCACACCTTCCGGCTCTACTACCACGCGGGCCTGCATTCGGTGACGAAGAACGAGCACCTGGCGGTGGTCGATGCGGTCGCCCGGCAGGATCCCGACGGGGCCGAGGAAGCGATGCGTGCCCACCTGGTGTCAGCGCTGGAGCGGCTGGAGACGTTTGTCGTCGGCGGGAGCGCGACCGATGAAGTCAGGCGGATCCCGAAGCAGGGCGGCGCTGTCGGTGGGTGAGGGGACGCTCAGCGGCCAGGTCGCGCTGGTAACGGGCGAAGCGCGTGGGTTGGGCAAGGAGCTCGTGCGGGCGCTGGCCGCAGCCGGTGCGAGCCTGGCGGTCCTCTCCCGCAACCAGGCTGACTGCGATTCCGTCATCATCGAGCTTGCCGAAAACGGCACCGCCGCCGTCGGGGTCGAGGCTGATGTCACCGACCGGGCGCAGCCTGTCGCTCGCTACGCCGATGGTCCGCTCGCAGGTCGACCGGTAGTCACGCGACACGAGGTCGGACGCGGCGCGGCTTGGTACGTGGGAACCCTGCTCGACCCTGGAACCATGCACTCGCTTTTCGGGCGCGTTTGCCGTGACGCGGGCACCGGGCCGGTTGTCGATCTCGGCGCCGGCTCAGCCGTCGAGGCCGTGCGTCGTCGCGGTGAGCAGGGCATGTTCCTCTTCGTGATCAACCATGGCGGCGGCCCCATCCGAGTCCCAACTTCCGGCGAGGACCTCGTGACTGGGAACCGCGTCGAATGGCTCTTTCCTGCTGTCAGCAGGTGCCCGCGCCATCATCCAGGAAGATGAAGGGCACGACGTCTAGTCCATGGAGGACGTCCGCAATCGAAGGCTTCCGCGCGAGGGCGAAGCGGCCAGGCACTCCTTTCGGACATCGAGCAAGAGCGCTCTCTCACGGAGGTTCCGATGTCCCGTTCGTGGCAGGACTCCTCACGTCCGCGGGATGAGCGCCTCAGCGACCTCCTTGCAGAGATGACGCTTGAGGAGAAGGTCGCGCAGCTGGGGAGTGCCTTTACCGGGTTCAACTTCGCGGCCAATCTTGCGACGGACCAGCAGCTGGTGGCCCCGTTCCAGGACGCCTTCGAGGAGACCCCCTGGGACAAGTCGATCCTCAACGGGCTCGGTCAGATCACCCGGGCCTTCGGTACCGCGCCGCTCTCGGTGCCCGAGGGCATCGCGAGGCTGGCCGCCATGCAGCGCGACCTGGTGGACAAGACGCGCCTCGGCATCCCCGCCATCGCCCACGAAGAGTGTCTGACGGGTTTCACCACGTACCAGGCGACGATCTACCCGACACCCCTTGCCCTCGCCGCCACCTTCGACCCGGACCTGGCCGGCCGCATCGGCCGCCGCATCGGCGACGACCTGCGCAGTGTCGGCGTCCATCAAGGCCTGGCCCCGGTGCTCGACGTCGTGCGCGACTACCGCTGGGGTCGCGTCGAGGAGACTCTCGGCGAGGACCCCTACTTGGTCGCCATCGTGGGGGCGGCCTACGTGCGGGGCCTTGAGTCCGGCGGGGTGATCGCCACCCTCAAGCACTTCGTCGGCTACTCAGCCTCGCGCGCGGCTCGCAACCACGCACCGGTGAGCATGGGACCTCGGGAACTGCGGGATGTGATGCTCCCACCGTTCGAGGTCGCGGTCCGCGAGGGCGGCGCCCGCTCGGTGATGAACGCCTACACCGACATCGACGGCGTCCCGGTCGCCGCCGATCGGGAACTGCTCACGACACTGTTGCGTGACGAGATGGGCTTCACCGGGGTCACGGTGTCCGACTACTGGTCCATCAGCCTGCTATCAGACGTGCACAAGGTGGCTGCCTCACCAGCGGCCTCTGGCGCGCTCGCCCTCGAGGCGGGTTTGGACGTGGAGCTGCCAGCAAGCCGCTGTTACGGCGCCGGACTGGTCGACCTGGTGCGGGGCGGGCAGCTGAACGAGGCCGTCGTGGACCGGTCCGTCCGAAGGGTTCTGGATCAGAAGCTTGACCTCGGACTTCTCGATGCTGACTACGACCCGCTCAGCGGTGTGGATCCGGCCCCCGACCTCGACAGCCCCGAGAATCGGGCCGTCGCGCAGCTCGCAGCCGAGGAATCGGTGATCCTGCTGGCCAACCGCGGAATCCTGCCGTTGACCGGCGCGTTGAGGCTCGCCCTCGTCGGCCCGACCGCCGCAGAGGCCCGGTCCTTCCTGGGGTGCTACTCCTTCCCCAACCACCTACGCCGCCGCTTCCCAGAGCTCGGCTTGGGCGTGCCCGTTCCAACCCTGGCGGATGCGGTCGTCGCGGAGTTCCCGACGACGCAGGTCACCACGACCCCCGGCTGCGCCATCAACGGTACCGACACGAGCGGGATCGCCGAGGCCGTCACGGTGGTCAGACGGGCAGACGTCGCCCTAGTGGCAGTCGGGGACTTGGCTGGGCTGTTCGGCGGTGGCACCTCAGGCGAGGGGTGCGACGCACCTGACCTGACCCTCCCCGGGGTGCAGGCAGAACTTGTGCGAGCCGTACTGGCGACCGGGACCCCCACCGTCCTGGTCTGCGTGTCCGGTCGCCCGTATGCCCTCGGCGCGTTCTCGGACGCGACTTCCGCCATCGTCCAGGCATTCATGCCCGGACAAGGCGCAGGGCCGGCGATCGCCGGCGTCTTGTCCGGTCGCGTCAACCCGAGCGGTCGCCTTCCCGTCCAGATTCCGGCCGTACCCTACGGCCAGCCCTCGACCTACCTCCAGTCCGCCTACGGCCTTCCGGGACTCGCTGCCAGCTCGATCTCGGTGCCGGTCCTCTACCCCTTCGGGCACGGACTCTCATACACCAGCTTCGAGATCTCCAACCTCTCCCTTAGCGCAACCACTCTCCACACCGACGGCCGACTCTCTGTCTCCGCCACGATCACGAATACGGGAGCGCGCCGGGGGGCTGACGTCGTCCAGCTCTACTACAGCGATCCGGTGGCCGAGGTGGCCCGGCCGGTGATCATGCTTCTTGGCTTCGCGCGAGTCGACCTGGACGCCGGCGAACAGGCCGACGTCACGTTCGAGGTCTCCGCCGACCGCTTCGCATACTGCGGACGACAGGGGCGTATCGTCGACTCGGGGACCATCGAGCTGATGCTCGGCCACTCGAGCACCGACATCGCCCACCGCGCGCTATTAGAGGTGACGGGCACCACTCGTGTCGTCGGCAGCGAGCGCACCCTGACGACTCCCGTCACCGTCCAAAGGTCCGTGCGGTCGACGGGTGCTGCCGCATCGGGCGAGCAGCAAGGCATTCAGTAGGCGGGCCAATTGCTTCGGACGGATCCGCCTGCCTACGACTTGGCGTAACCAGCGCTCCGCGCGTCCGTGAACGCCGTCACCACGAGCGTGATCAGCGCTCTTGGTGACCGCTGACGACCCTTCGGTATCCCACGCGAATTCCACGCCTCGTTCAGCCAAAGAGCGGTCGGATCCGGCATTTGATGTCCCTACTCCGAGTCTTCCAGGCGACCGAGACGTTTGTGCTGGTCAGGGCTTTGGAGCGGGTGACCGGGATCGAACCAGCATGGCCAGCTTGGAAAGGCGGGGCTGGGCCAGATTGGTCAAGTCTGTGACCTGCAGACCCTCATGTTCCCGGGTCTTTTGCACACCTCCCAGTGGAGACCTCGTGGAAGGAGCAGCGGTCTCTCACGGACACTCAGAAGGACTCAGTGACACAAGCTCCCAGAAACCCAGGATTTGAGCCGTCGCCGATCGTCTTCGACGACGGTGCCCCTCCCGTCGAGCCCTCGCTCGAGGCGCATGACCAGCCTGCGGAGGGGCATAGCCAGACTGACGAGCCAGTCCCGACGGTAACCCCAGAGGCCGTCGATCTCGCTCCGGTGAAGCCTTTTCGGCGGCGGGCACGGCGGACGTTCGGCTCGGTGGAGCGGCTGCCGTCGGGCCGGTTCCGGGCCAGGGTGGTCGGCCCCGATGGGTGGTATGTGTCGGCCCCGGCGAACCGGCCGCAGAAGCCGGGCCGTTCACGTTGTCGGAGGCGGAGCGAAGAACTTCACCTTGACCCGACCTACGGCGTCTGCTACCGGTCTGCCGGTTCATGCTGGGCCTGTGGAGGCGACGGCAATCGGGGACGTCCTCGTCCAAGCCCGCGCCGCTGGCGCCGTCGAAGGTGGTCTCGACGAGCTGCGCCGCCTCGTTCGTGAGACTCACAAGGTCAGCGCTTATCCGGTGTGAGGAGCTAGCCGATCCTCAACAAGCTCCCACAACTCCGGTGGAATGGAGAGGGTGGCGTTGCGCATGAGCTCGTCGATCCGCTGTGGTGCGCTTACGCCGACGACGGTTGAACGGATGCGCGGATCGCGGGTCGAGAACTGAAGAGCGAGCGCGGCTAGCGGGACACCGAACTTGCCGCAGATCTGGTGCAACCACTCGACCGTCGCCACCAGCATAGGAGACGGTGCTCGGTATCCGTAGCGCGGGCTTGACGCGAGGGGCTTCGCCAGGATCCCGCTCGCATAGGGCGCGGCATTTACAAACGCCACACCGGCGGAGACACAGTCCGTGATCAGCGGACTCGCCGAACGGTCCAGAAGAGTGAACTGGTTGTGGTTCAAGATGACGTCCATCAGGCCGGTGTCAAGGTAGCGTCGCATCTCGCCCAGATCGCCGCCGGCAACACCGATGAGACCGACCAGTCCTTGGGCTTTGAGTTCGCGGATCGCGTCCAGGGAGCTGCCGGGTTTGACCATGTCGGCGAAATCGAACCTCTCCGGGTCATGGAGATAGTAGACGTCGAGGCGATCAACGCCCAGGCGGGCAGCGCTCTCAGCGAACAATTCGCGTACCCGGTCGCCGTCGAGAATGCGCTGGGCCCGCGCGGGGTCTGCCTTGGAGGCGATGACGACCCGCTGCCCGCTGGCCCCCAACTCACGCAGCACGGTACCAATTCGGCGCTCGCTCTCGCCGTCACCATATTCGTTTGAGGTGTCGATGAAGGTGAGACCGCAATCGAGGGCGTGACGGATGGTCGCAACCGCTTGAGCCTCGTCTACGTCGTACCCGTACGTGTCAGGCATACCGCCGAGCGGGCTCGTTCCTAGGCAGATGTTCGGCATCGAGAGACCGTCTAGCTTGGACAAGCTCTGCCTCCGTTCGGGTTCTCCCAACCCAACTCCGTCACCTTCGATGCCTCCACTACGAGTGAGCGTTCCGGATTAGTTCAGCTGCGGGTTGGCTTGTACACGTCCGAGCCGATGCCAGTCCCACAGGTCTGGCCGGCCAGGTCACTGAACACGAACCACGCTCCTCTGCTCCGTCGGCGATGCGGCCGTCAGCGTTGCACCCGCGCTCCGGCTCCGCTGACGAGGGCCAGGACCTCCGCCAACGTGGCCGAGGAAGTGTCTCCTGGCGTCGTCATCGCGAGGGCGCCATGAGCGGCCCCGATCTCGACAGCGCCGGCGAGGTCGTCGTCCGTCATCAGCCCGTAGATCAAGCCTGAGGCAAAGCTGTCCCCACCTCCGACCCGGTCGAGGATCTCCATCCCGGGCCGTCCCACCGATCGCACCAGGCCGGTCTCACGCGACCACGCGAGGGCGGTCCAGTCGTTCACTGTGGCCGTGCGCACTGTGCGCACCGTGGTGGCCACGGCCTTGAGGTTCGGGAAGGCCGCTGTGACTGACTCGATCATGCGGAGGTAGCCGTCGCTCTCGAGCTCCAGCAAACCGGCTTCGGACTGCCCGGCATCGATGCCGAGGCAGGCGCCGAAGTCCTCCTCGTTGCCGATCATCACGTCGACGAGCGGCGCGATGCCCCGATTGACCTGCTGCGCCCGTGCTTTCCCGCCGATGGCCTCCCACAGGCTCGGTCGGTAGTTGAGGTCGTACGAGACGACAGTGCCGTGGCGTCGAGCGGCCTCCAGTGCCTCGATGACGACGCCGGGCGTCGTGTCCGACAGCCCGGCGAAGATGCCGCCTGTGTGCAGCCAGCGCACGCCCGGGCCACCGAAGAGGGCGTCCCAGTCGACGTCGCCCGCGCGCAGCTGGCTGGCTGCCGTGTGACCCCGGTCGGAGACGCCGACGGCCCCGCGGACACCGAACCCACGTTCGGTGAAGTTCAGGCCGTTCCTGACGTCCCGACCAATTCCGTCGTACGGCGCCCACCGCACGAGCGAGGTGTCGACGCCGCCCTGGAGCATGAGGTCCTCGACGAGGCGCCCTATGTCGTTGTCCGCCAGGGCGGTGACGACCGCGGTGCGTAGCCCGAAGCAGCGTCGCAGTCCGCGGGCCACGTTGTACTCGCCCCCGCCTTCCCAGACCTGGAGCTGGCGGGCGGTGCGGATCCGACCCTCGCCAGGATCGAGGCGCAGCATCACTTCGCCGAGCGCCACGGCGTCATAGCGACAGTCGCCGGTGGGACGCAGCTGCAGGCTCACGCGCCCACCCCTGTGCGTGCGGCCCGCACGACCCGGACGGCTGCGGCCGCTAGGTCGGTGATCTGCGCGAAGTCCTTGGCAGCGAGCAGGTCCGCCGACACCAGCCAGGACCCTCCGACTGCGAGGACCGACGGCTCTGCGAGGTAGCTGGCCAGACCGTCGGCCGTGATGCCTCCGGTGGGCACGAACCGGAGCCCTCTGAACGGGGCCGCCAACGCCTTGAGCGCCGCTAACCCGCCGGAGGCCTCGGCGGGGAAGAACTTCACAGCCTCGAGGCCAGCTTCGAGTGCTACCTGGATCTCGGTGGCGGTCGCGACACCCGGGAGCACGGGGACTCCGCAGCGCTGGCACTCACTGACCACCGACGCAGAGAAGCCGGGCGACACGATGTAGCGGGCGCCCGCCTCCAAAGCAGCCTCGACCTGCGCTGGACGAAGGACGGTCCCGGCGCCGACGAGCAGGTCGGGGTTCTCGGCCAAGGCGCGTAGCGACTCGAGCGCCGTGTCGGTGCGCAGCGTGACCTCGGCGCACGGCAGCCCACCGAGGAGAAGGGCTGAGCCGAGCGTCGCGGCTCGCGACGCATCGTCGATGACGACCACGGGGATCACGCCCAGGTCGCCCAGGCGGCCGAGGACGGGTGAGCCGATCATCGTCCGAGCCATCCACCGTCGACCGGCAGGACGATGCCGTTGACGTAGTCCGAGGCAGCGGACGCCAGGAACACCGTCGCCCCCGCGAGATCGGATGCCTGACCCCAGCGACCGGCCGGGATGCGTTCCAGGATCGAGCGGTGCCGGTCGGGGTCGTCATACAACGCTCGGGTGTTGTCGGTGGCGATATAGCCGGGCGCGATCGCGTTGACGTTCACGCCCCTCGACGCCCACTCGTTAGACAGCGCCTTGGTGAGCCCGACGAGGCCGCTCTTGGCGGCGGTGTAGCCGGGCACGTTGATCCCGCCCTGGAAGCTCAGCAATGAGGCCGTGAAGATGACCTTGCCGCTTCCCCGGGCGATCATCGAGCGGCCGATCTCACGGGTGAGGACGAACTGGCTCGTCAGGTCGACCTGCAGGACGCGGTCCCAGTCCTCGTCGGTGTGCTCGGCCGCGGGTGCGCGCGCGATGGTGCCTGCGTTGTTGACCAGGACGTCCACCGGCTTGCCGAGGTCATTCAGCTGGGCAGCCAGCCTGCGTACGTCCTCTGGGTTCGCGAAGTCGGCCGCGAGTCCGGTGAACGTGCGGCCGCAGGCACGTACCCGCTGCTCGAGGACACTGCCCTCGGCCTCCATGGAGGCGCTGACACCGATGATGTCGGCGCCGGCTTCGGCGAGCGCCTCCGCCATTGCCAGGCCGATGCCGCGGCGTGCGCCCGTAACGACGGCGAGCCGGCCGCTCAGGTCGAAGAGCCTGGTCACGCGTCGGCGCTCGCTCGGCAGTCGATGAGGACCTTCATGACCCCGCCGCCACGTTCGAGCTGCACGAATGCGTCGGCGGCCTCCGACAACGGCACCACAGCGGAGATCAGGGCGTCGGCGGGGACGACCCCCGCGGCGACGAGGTCGACCGCGCGCTCGTAGTCGGCGCGTTCGTAGACGCGCGCGCCGATGACGGTGAGCTCACGCCAGAAGAGCCGGAACAGGCTGACTGGTCGCGGCTGTGGATGGATAGCGACGACCACGAGCCGCCCGCGGACGCCGAGGGCGTCGACGGCGGTGTCGAGACCGGGCTGCGATCCGGACACCTCGAAGGCCAGCGGGACTCCGGCGCCGCGGGTCCAGCCTTCAAGGTAGGTGGGAACGTCGTCTGTGGTCGGGTCGAGCACGTCGAAGCCGAGACCGGTGATGACCGAACGTCGGTGGGCGTCGACCTCGAGGACCAGCACCTCGCCACCGGCCTCGCGGGCGACCACCGCGACGAGCAACCCGACGGGACCGCCACCGACCACGAGGACCCGTTCGCCCTTGGCGAGCTGACCGCGCCGGACGTCGTGGACGGCCACGGCTGTGGGCTCGACCAGCGCTGCATCCCTCAGCGAGATCTCGTCAGGCAGCCGGACGAGGATGCGTGATGGGACCGTCCAGGATGACTGCATGGCGCCGGGGGAGTCGATGCCGACGAAGATGAGTCGCTGGCAGATGTGTTGGTGGCCGGCCAGGCAGGCGGGGCAGGTGCCGCACCACTCGAGGGGCATCACCGTGACGGGGTCGCCCACCGACCACGTGTTGACTCCCGTTCCGATCTCGGCGATCCGTCCGGACATCTCATGACCAAGAACAGCTGGCACGGTGACGCGCTGATCCATGTCCCCGTGCACGATGTGCAGGTCGGTCCCGCAGATGCCCGTAAACGCCACGTCGATCCGGACCTCTCCCGGTCCTGGCGCGTCTTGAGCCACCGGGGCGACGTCGATGGCGTGACCGCCGACGTAGCGGGCGGCCCTGGTCTCGGTCGTCACGACTTCCCCTGAGTCGTCCACACGCGCCCGTCAGGGAACTGGTAGTCCTCGAGGGTGGCTGGGTGCATCTGGCTGCTGAACCCCGGCATCGTCGGGGCGAGGTAGTGCCCGTCCACGATGAGAGCGGGGTCGAGGAAATGCTCGTGGAGGTGGTCGACGTATTCGATGACGCGCCCTTCGGTGCTTCCACTGACGGCGACGAGGTCGAACATCGACAGGTGCCGCACGAGCTCGCACAGCCCGACGCCTCCCGCATGCGGGCAGACCCGAACCCCGAACTTCGCCGCGAGCAGGAGTATCGCGATGTTCTCGTTCACCCCGCCGACCCTGGTGGCGTCGATCTGCAGGATGTCGAGGGAGCCAGCGGCGAGCATCTGCTTGAAGACGATGCGATTCGCGACGTGCTCACCGGTCGCAACGAGCACCGGGGCGACCCCAGCGCGGATCGCGGCGTGGCCCAGGATGTCATCGGGGCTGGTCGGCTCCTCGATCCAGTAGGGGTCGAACTGGGAGAGCTTGTTGATCCAGTCGATGGCCTCGGCGACCTCCCATCGCTGGTTGGCGTCAACGGCGATCGCGATGTCCGGGCCGACGGCAGCGCGCGCGATCGCCATCCGTCGGACGTCCTCTTCGAGGTCGCGGCCGACCTTGAGCTTGATGAACCGAAAGCCGTCCTCGACAGCCTCGCCGGAGAGCCGGGCCAACTTCTCGTCGTCGTAGCCGAGCCAACCCGGGGTGGTGGTGTATGCGGGGTATCCCGTGCTCAGGAGCTGTGCGGTGCGGGCCGCGCGGCCCGGCTCTGCCCCTCGGAGAATGCCCAGGGCCTCATCGCGGGTGAGCGCATCGCTGAGATAGCGGAAGTCGACGAGGTCGACGATCTCCTCGGGGGACAGGCCCGAGAGCAGCTCCCACAGCGGTTGGCCAGCACGTTTGGCGCGCAGGTCCCACAAGGCGTTGAGCACCGCACCCGCCGCCATGTGCACGACGCCCTTCTCGGGACCGAGCCACCTCAGCTGGGCGTCGCCGGTCAGCTCACGGCTGAGGTCGCCGAGGTTGTTCAGCGTCTCCTCGACATCGCGACCGACGACCCAGCTGCTGAGTGCGCGGATGGCGACGGTCTGGATGTCGTTGCCACGGCCGGTGGTGAAGACGAATCCGTGGGCCTCATGCCCGTCTCCGGCATCCGTGGTGATCACCACGTAGGCCGCGGAGTAGTCCGGCGCCGGGTTCATGGCATCTGACCCGTGTAGGCCAACGGAGGTGGGAAATCGGATGTCGCGGGTCTCCATACTGACGAATCGCGTCATCGATGCGGACCCCTCTTGAGTGCGGCTGCGGGGCCGCTGCTTATCGCGCACCCAGGGGCATCGCCTGATGCCTTACGCATGAGCGGCCGGCGGCTGCCGGTCGGGTTGATCTTCATCTGGACTCCCAGGCCCGTGAGTAGACCTCCAGCGCCGTGCCTCGCATGACTCGATCCCTCTCGCGCGCGCCGAGGTCCGACACAGAGTCGAGGACGAGGGACACCCACCCGGCGTAGGAGATGTGCAGGCTGGCGTTGGGCCAGTCACTGCCGAACATGCAGCGGTCCGGCCCGAAGGCGTCGACAGCTGCCCGCAGGTATCGACGGATCTTGTTCGTGCCGCGAGTGCCTTCGCCTGCCTCTGTGGTGAGGCCGGACAGCTTGCAGCGGACGTTGTCCAGGTGTGCCATGACTTTGATGTCGTGGAGCCAACCGGTCCATTGGCCAGCTGCGACGTCCGGCTTGCCTAGGTGGTCGAGCACGAATGTCCCCTCCGGGCAGAGTTCGGCGAGCCTCGTCACCTCCGCGATCTGGTGGTTCCGCACGCAGAGGTCGACCGTCAGCCCGAACTGGCCGGCCAGTCGGACGGCCTCCACGAACGAGGCCTGCACGGAGAACCCTTTGGGTTCGTCCTGAATGAGCTGGCGCACCCCCGCCACCCCCGGCTCGTGACTGAGTCGTTCAAGCGAGGCGTTGACCGCGGCCGCGCCGCGGTCGAGGGGCAAACCGACCACCAATGCCTGGATCCGTCTATCGCCCTCGCGAAGGTGCTGGACCCACGCGGTCTCCTGGTCCACCACGTCCCAGACGGGGTTGGCCTGGACGAAGATCAGGGCTTCGATCTGGACCTCGCCCACGTCTAGGTCTGCGGGGACGAATGGGCGGTTCAGTTCGCTGAACCCTTGGAGCCAGGGGTAGTCGAATCGGTCGGTGTCCCAGAAGTGGATGTGGCTGTCCACCACGGCTTGTGCCGTCGTCACGAGTCGCACTCCGAAGCTAGGACGATGAGGCCGTCGACTGGACGTGTGCGGATGTGGGTTTCACGGGAGTACGTGGCCCGGCACTCACCCGGAGTGCCGGGCCCTTCGGATGCCCTTTGAGCCGGCGTCCGAAGCGTGCTCCCATGCGGAAGGAGTTACTGCCAGGCTGACGTGAAGTCGGCCGCGTTGTCCTTCGTCACGAGCGTGGTGCCTGTGTCGATGGCCTTCACGTAGTTCTCGCCCTTGAGCGACTTGACTGCCGCCTCGACGCCGAGGTTCGTCATCTTGAACGGCGACTGCGCCATCGTGGCTGTGGTCTTGCCTGCCTCGATGAGCTTGGCCATTTCCGGGTCACCGTCGTAGCCGAAGATCAGCAGCGGGTGCTGCTTGGACTCCGCGACCGCCACGGCGCCCATCGCCGGGGAGTCGCACGCCGAGTAGATCGCTGTGAGGTTCGGGTACTTGGTGAGCAGGTCCTGCGTCACCGTGGCGCCGGTCTTGGTGTCACACAGGGTCTGCTGAGCCCCGATCACGACATTGACGCCAGTACCATCGAGCGCTGCCTTGACACCGTCGATGCGCTGGTCGAGGTTCGGCACGCCACGCACGGCTTCGAGCAGACCGATGGTGTCGCCCGACTTCAGCTGGCTCTTGATGTACGCGCCGGCAGCCTCGCCGCCCTTGACGTTGTTCGTAGCCGCAACCGCATCCGGCACGACACCGGGGATCGTGTTGTCGACGAAGACGATCCGGACGCCTGCCTGCTGAGCCTCATTGAGGGCATCGGTGACGCCAACGCCCATCGGGGAGATCACGATCGCCTGAGCGCCCTTGGTGACAGCGTCCTGGATCTCCGCGATCTGGCAGGGCGTGTCGTCGTTGGTCTTGCACGCGTTGGTCGTGAGCTCGATGTCGTTCGGGTGATCGGTCTCATACTGCTTGGCGCCCGCGATCATGGCATCCCAGAAACCGCCCGTGGCCTTGGTGAGAAGCGTGACCTTGATCTTCTCGGTCGCGGCTCCGCTCGCACTCGCGGACGGCGCCGCGGCACTCGCGGACGGCGCCGCGGCACTCGCGGACGGCGCCGCGGTACTCGCGCCGCTGCTGCTGCACGCGGTGATGAGCATCGCCCCCGCTCCGAGCACGACCAACGCTTTCATTCGAGTCGACATGTGTGTTGCCCCTCCTTGTCGGATCTGCCGCACGTGCCGTGCGTCTAGGTGGTGAAGCTTCAAACGGTGGTGCTCCCTCGGGCCCCGACGATCCAGGACACGAGTTGCTCTTGGTTGTCCGCGGTCGCCGGCGCCTCGCCGATCTTGCGGCCGCGGCGCATGACCATCGCCCGGTCCGCGACCGCCATCACGTGATCCATGCTGTGAGAGATCAAGATGACCGCGACGCCGGAGGTTCGGAGTCGATCGATCAGCTCCAGGACCCGCGCCGACTCCCGAAGCCCGAGGGCGGCAGTCGGCTCGTCGAGGATGAAGAGCTTCGAGGAGAACGCCGCGGCTCGCGCGACCGCCACCGCCTGGCGTTGGCCCCCCGACATCAGCGCCACGTCAGCATCGAAGTCAGGGAGCCGGATCTGCAAACGGTCGAGAAGGTCCTTTGTACGGGTGGACATCTCCTTCTGCTTCATCCACTGCAAACCGCGTGGCAACCACGACGGCCCCGCCACTTCGCGGCCGGCGAAGAAGTTCGCCGTTGGGTTGAGGTTGTCGAACAGGGCCAGGTCCTGGTAGACGGTCTCGATCCCATTTGATCGGGCATCGGCCGCCGAGGTGATGTGCACGGGGGCCCCGTCGATCTGGATCTCGCCTCGGTCGAGTTTGTGGACGCCGCTGATGCACTTGATGAGGGTCGACTTGCCGGCGCCGTTGTCGCCGAGCAGGGCGAGAACCTCACCGGCGCGGACCTCGAGGTCGACGCCGTCGAGTGCAACCACGGCCCCGAAGGTCTTGGTGGCACCACGAACGCTCAGGACGGGTTCCACGTCGGAGGGCACCACGACGTGATCGGCGTCAGTCATGCGAGCCTCGCTTGCATGCTTCGGAACCGGTTCTCGACGAGGGCCCGCAAGACGTCGAGCTCGACCGCGACGAGGACGACCACTCCCACTGCGATGTACTGGAAGTTCGGGTCGAGACCGAGCAGGTTGAGGCCGTTGTGCATGACCCCGAGGATCAACGCACCTGTCAGGGCGTTCAAGACACCGCCACGGCCGCCCAGGAAGCTGCCGCCGCCGATGATCACCGCGGCGATGGCGTTGAGCTCCATGCCCTGCCCGGTGAACGGCGAGCCGGCGTTAGCGGTTCCGACGAAGAGCATGCCGCCGATGGCCCCCGACAGCCCGCTCATGACGTAGACCGAGATCAACGTCCCGTTCATCGGCACGCCCGTGCGGACCGCGGCTTCGGGGCTGCCACCGACGGCGTAGATCCATCGTCCCCAGACCAGCTTGTGCAAGATGACGGCACAGACGACCGCGAAGACGATCACCACGAGCGTGGCGTAGGGGAACCATCCGATGTCGCCCGCGCCCGGGATCCCAGGGATACGTCCGCCGCCGAGCAGGTGCACGATCTCCGGGGAGCCCAGGACGGTGGAGCCACCGGCGATGTAGAGGGCTAGGCCGGCGCAGATGCTCAAGGTGGCGAGGGTGGCGATGAAGGGATGCGGCAGACGCCCCCACACCAGCAGCAGACCGTTGACCAGACCGACGGACAACCCCGTCAGCAAGGTGACCCCGATGGCCAGCCACGCCGAGTTGGTGTCGCGGTAGACGACAGTCACCATGACGCAGCACAACGAGACGTTCGAGCCGATCGACAGGTCGATGCCCCGGGTCAGGATCACGAGGAGCTGGCCCAAGGCGATGATGCAGACACCCCCGGACTGCTCGAGGACGTTGCCGATGTTCCCGAACGTCATGAAGACGTGGCCCTCGGTGGCCGCCCAGAGGAACAGCATCATCAGCGCCAAGATGAATAGCGGCCCCGCCTTCAGCGCCAGCAGGACATCCTTGATCGCACGCGACGATCGGTCGTTGGCCGTATCCGGACCCCTCCCGATCTCAGGCTCTGCTGCCGACGTCGACGTCGCACCAGAGCGAGTCACCGACTCGTCGTCGAGCACGTCGCGCCCTCCCTGTCCTGCATCGTCGGTGACTATGCCAGCACGCCATCCTAATGTCTATAGGATAGAGATGATTGGGATGCTGTAACGTAGCCGTCCAGTAACTCGACACGCGAAGACCGAGATGGACCGTTATCAAATCGAAGCAATCCATGCGTCCGCCGCAGGACAGCGCCTGGCCCAACGGCAACCGCTGCCCGGCTCGGTCTACGAGATCGTCACGGACATGCTCATGACCCACGCGTTCGAACCCGGCGCCAGGCTCAACATCGAAGAGCTCGCCCGCACCCTCGGCGTGTCGCCGACACCGGTGCGCGAGGCCTTGGCACGCGTCGAGGCCGACGGTTTGATCGTGAAGCGGCCAGGGCGCAGCTACACGGTGGCGCCCCTCATGGGGATCGAGCAGGTGCGCGAGCTCATCGAGCTGCGGCTGCTCGTGGAACCCGCATTGGCCGCCAAGGTCGCTGCCCAGGCGGAGCCGAACGAGATCAAGGAGCTGCGCCGCGCTGCCCGGGCCGGTGGAGCCGGCGCCGAGATCACGGCTGCGGCGAACCGGTTGGACATGGTCTATGACGCGACCTTCCACGCGATGGTCGCCGACCTCGCGGGCAACCAGATGATCAGCGACATGCTGACCCGACTGCGCAGCCACCTGCACACCTTCCGGCTCTACTACCACGCGGGCCTGCATTCGGTGACGAAGAACGAGCACCTGGCGGTGGTCGATGCGGTCGCCCGGCAGGATCCCGACGGGGCCGAGGAAGCGATGCGTGCCCACCTGGTGTCAGCGCTGGAGCGGCTGGAGACGTTTGTCGTCGGCGGGAGCGCGACCGATGAAGTCAGGCGGATCCCGAAGCAGGGCGGCGCTGTCGGTGGGTGAGGGGACGCTCAGCGGCCAGGTCGCGCTGGTAACGGGCGAAGCGCGTGGGTTGGGCAAGGAGCTCGTGCGGGCGCTGGCCGCAGCCGGTGCGAGCCTGGCGGTCCTCTCCCGCAACCAGGCTGACTGCGATTCCGTCATCATCGAGCTTGCCGAAAACGGCACCGCCGCCGTCGGGGTCGAGGCTGCTCGCAGATCTTCGGCCGCGGGTTACTCACAGGAGCAGGCACGAATCATTATCGACGCCATCTGTCGGCACGGCGGTCAGGTCCCGGTCTTCGGCACTGGCACAAAGCCCACGACGACTGGAAGGCCGTGGCGATAATGCTGGAGAACGACGACGCCGCCTTCGCGGCGATGGCGACCTTCGTGCAGGAGCACATCGTGCCGCGGGTGGTGGCTCCCCTCAGAGCCAGACCAAACCCGCATTAGCGGACGGGGAACTCGGCGTCCCGGCGATGCACGCGGCTTCCTTGCACTCATCGCGGTCGTCCACGCTGGGAGTCGCGCCTCAGACGGCCCCGTGACGGCGGCCCCCGTGGCCGCTTGGCTACCACTTGCCGGTCTGTACGGTCTCGAGCAGCCAGCGGACCAGGACGCCGCTGCCGGCTACGGCCGCTCGCCGCCCGGCTTGGCCTTCAGCTCGCGGATAGCCACCGCCACAATCGCCACTCCGCGTCGATACATCTTCCTATGGCCCGACGACGCAGGCGTCGGCCACGGCGCCCCGAGCACGTCCGCCCGGTGGTCATCGACGCCAACGCGCTCGTCGACGAGGGTCACGCGCCGGCTGCCGCAGATCGAACCACTCGCTGAAGCCGTTGTCAGGTGAGGTCCTCGTCACCGGTTAGACCAAGGCCGGCGCGAGGAGGCAGGCCAGGCGTGCCGTCGGGGACATGCCACCGCCGTCTCACGATGGACGAGGTTGGCTACCCCCGCACCCCGACCAGGCGATCCGCCGGTGACGCCGTTCGATGGCGGGCAACGAGATCGGCTTCCGACAGGCTGACGTAGCGGCGGACCATGTCGAGCGTGGCGTGCCCGAGGATCTGCTGGAGGCTGAACACGTCGTCGCCGTTGACGAGGTAGCCGCGGGCGAACGTGTGGCGGAACGTGTGTGGGCTGCAGCGGGTCCCGACCGCCGCCCGCCGCCCGAGCCGAGCGATCGCCAGCTGGATCCCGCGCGCCGACAGCCCCGGTCCCCAGCGCCCGCAGAAGAGGGGGTCGCCGGCGGCGACGGTCGCCCGGGTGGCGAGATAGCGCACGAGTGCCCACCTGGCGCTCGCGCCGATCGGCACGATCCGCTCCTTGGCGCCCTTGCCCATGACGTGCAGCGTCCCATCTGGACGGACATCGTCGACGCGGAGCGAGGCAAGCTCCGACAGCCGCAGTCCGGTGTCGAGCAAGACGAGCGCCAGCGCCGCTCCCGCTCGTCGGCGAGCGCGAGAAGGCTCCGCAGCTCCGGGTCGGAGAACGGGGCAATGAGCCGGTGGGGGACCTTCGGGCGGCGCAGCCCTCGGAAGCCGCCCGCCGCAGCGAGCTCCTCGGCCGCGCACCAGTTGCCGAACGCCTTCAGACCACGGACGTAGCCGGCGATCGATTCGGGGGCGAGCGTGGAGCGGAGCTCGAGGAGCCAGACTCGCAGGTCGGCCGCCGGGATCGCATCGACCGGCCGCGCCTCGCCGAACCGTCGGACGGCCCGGACGAGGATCATCCGGTACCACTCGACCGTCCGGGGCGACGCGCCCTCGGCCGCCTTGGCGGCGCAGAACAGGTCGGTGGCGGCGCCCAATCCGATCGGAATCGGCCCCAAAGTATCAAGCGAAGTACCGGATGGGCCCGAAGTGTCAGGCGAACAAACCGGGGAGTAGTCAGGCGAAGTAGCCACGATCGAACCTCCTCGGCGCGGGGTCCGAGTGAGGTCGAAGCCGCAACATCTGGTGGTTCAGCGGTGGCTGTGCCCTAGATGTTGTGGTTTGGCTGGCGAGGAAGGATTCGAACCTTCGATCTCCTGATCCAGGAGTCAGGTACTCGAATCAGGCCACGCCGACGCCGTGTTTGAAAAAACGAATGAGTCAGGTGCCCGTTCGAGCACCAAAGTAATTCTAGTCCGAGCTACCGGATCACTCAACCCGCGGGCTGCCGTTCGTCCGGCCTACTTCGACAATCGTTCCGCGTGTCCAACGAGGGTCGAAGGGCCATCGGGCACCTCTTGCGATATCGGCGGGCGCGCTCCGAGGTGCCCTGCCTCACCTGCACGAGCCCGTCCGTCGCCCCGCGTTGGCTTGAGCGGCAGGACATAGGATCGTCCAATGCGCCGAATTGACCCCCGTGACGTGGCGAGGCTTCTTGCCGTCGCTGTTCCGTCACTAGCCGCCGCCACGTTTGCCATCGCGGCATTGCAGGGTGTCGGGGTTCCGAATGCATCCGCGGTGTATCTCGCGGCGGTTGTCGCAACCGCTTTCGTCGCGGGGACTTGGGGCGCGATCGTCGCGGCCGTGGCTTCGTTCCTCCTGTACGACTTTCTGTTCGTTCTCCCGCTCTACACCTTCACGGTTGCCGACCCCGGCGAGTGGCTGAACCTGGTTCTCCTGCTCTTCATCGGGATCGTCGTTGGTCAGCTCGTCGCCCTGCAGCGGTCGCGGACGGAGGTCGCCAAGGCCCGAGAACGGGAAGCGCGTGCGCTCTTCCAGGTCAGCCGGGAGCTTGCGACTCGCGAGTCGACGCCGGCGGTGCTACCGAAGATCGTGGCCATCCTGCACCACGAGACAGAGATGGAGCGGATCTGGGTGTCGCTCGGCCCCGATGATGCCCGCGAACGCGTTGCCGCCGACACGGGCGCAGATCCACGTCCAGTAATTCCCGGGCTCCACCACGTCCTCCAGCGGACACCGGACGAGACGCCGGCACGCTGGAGTCGCGTCCATCAGCCGGGTCCGGCCCGTGGTGGCGAGACCGGAGGGCGCGAGGCATACCGAGTCCGGATCACCGCTGGCCCGAGGCAGTTCGGCTCGATCTGGGCGTTACGAGATCGTGGTCACGGCGAGCCTGATCGGACCGAGACGCGGCTCCTGTCGGCCGCAGCGGACCAGATCGGCCAAACCCTTGCCCAGGATCGCCTGGCCGCGGAGTCCCAGGCGGCCGAGATCGCCCGCCAGAGCGACGCCCTCAAGTCGGCCCTCCTGCAATCCGTCTCACACGACCTGCGGACGCCGCTGGCCACGATCCGCGCTGCCGCCGGCACGCTCCGTCCCGGCAGCGGATTGAGCGTGGCTGATCAACAGGAGAGCGCAGACGCGATCGACCGCGAGGTCGAGTACCTCAACAGGCTCGTTACCAACCTGCTAGACCTCAGCCGGATCGAGGCCGGCGCTCTGCGGGCAGAGCGCGACGTCTATGAGCTCGACGACCTCGTTGGTCAGACCGTCGACCGGCTTCGAGCCCGACTGGACGGTCGGCCTTTGGAGGTTGCCCTCTTGGCGCCGCCGGTTGAGGTCGACCCCGTGTTTCTCGACGAAGCCCTGACGAACGCGATCGAGAACGCGATCAAGTACACGCCGCCGGGCACACCAATTCGCATTGTCGCGGCGGAAGTCCCGGGTGAACCGAGGGTGCGCCTGACCGTCGAGGATGCGGGGCCGGGTGTGCCCGATCAGGCCCTCGCCAGGATCTTCGACAAGTTCTACCGAGTTCCTGGAGTTGCCGGCGGATCTCGCTCGGGCACCGGGATCGGCCTGGCCGTCGTTCGTGGCCTCGTTGAAGCGATGGGCGGCCGAGTCACGGCTCGCCGCAGCGAGCTCGGGGGCCTGGCGATCGACGTCGACCTGGCGGCCGCTCGGCTCCCGGCCGAGCCCGCGGTCGAGGCGCCCGAATGACCGGGACGAGGTCGAGCGCACCTGGGCCGACAGTCCTGGTCGTCGAGGACGATGACGAGACCCGGGCGGCCTTAACCCGAGAGCTGACGACGCGAGGCTATCGGGTGTCGGAGGCAGGCGACGGGCGCTCGGCGATGGTCCACTGGGAAGGCCATCGGCCGGATGTGGTCCTTCTGGATCTCGGACTGCCGGACATGGACGGCCTCGACATCGTTCGGCGAATCCGCCGTGAGGCAAGGACACCGATCGTCATCCTGTCAGGTCGATACGAGGAGCGCGAGAAGGTCGAGGCGCTCGAGCGGGGGGCCGATGACTATGTCACCAAGCCGTTTGGTGTCGACGAGCTCAACGCGCGACTTCGCCTCGCGATCCGGCACGCCGCGGGCCCAGCGGCCGACCAAGGCGGCCGGATCGCCGTCGGCCCACTCGAGTTCGACACGGCCCGTCACGAGGCACGCGTTGGCGGTGCGCGGGTCGACCTGACGCCCCGCGAGTTCGAGATCCTGCGGGTCCTCTTGACGCACTCCGGGCGCCTCGTGACCAAGGGTCGCCTGCTGAGGGCCGTCTGGGGCGAGGCATACCAGGGCGAAGACAGCTACGTCCACGTCCACGTCAGCCAGCTCCGACGCAAGCTTGCGGCGGCCGACCCGGACGGGTCGCTGCGCGACCTGATCGTGACGGAGCCTGGCGTAGGCTACCGCGTTCGCGAGCTCGATCGGCCCGAGACTTCAGACCGACATTAGGGCCCGACGCCCGGTGACTCGCATTTACCTCTTGGCGGGTGCGAGCATCGTTGGGTCATGGATCAGTCCACAGATCATTCGCCGAATGGAGTCGGACGGACTCTCGAACACGAGATGAACCTCGTGCGTGAGGCAATCGCCATGGTTGCGGGCGGCGCCTCGCGCCGCGTCGTGGTCGGCGGGCTGCGTTTCGGCGAGGCCCTGATCATCCCAGCCCGAGGCCTCGCGGCTGAGGCCGGGGTTCGGCTCATCCCGCTGTGGATGCCAGACGACGCTGGAGCCTACATCGCGGTCGAACGGATCGACGATGACTGAGGGCACCCGCCGCGTGCTGATCGTGGAAGACGACGAGAGCCTGAGACGGATCGTGTCGCGGCATCTGCGCGCCCAGCGCTTTGAGGTCGACGAGGTGTCGTCGGCCGAGGATGCCGCCGCGGCCCTGGAGAACGGGCCACGGCCGGACGTCGTTCTCCTCGATCTGAACCTGCCCGGCGATACAGGCTGGGACCTTCTCCGAGGGCAAGCGATGGCAAAGGCCGGCTCGCCGCCTGTCGTCATCGCCAGCGCAACGACCGTCAGCCCGAAGCGGCTGGCCGAGTTCGGTTGCGCCGGGTACCTGCCCAAGCCATTCCCGCTGGAGACGCTCGTCGCGACGCTCGAGCGGTTGCTCAAGTCGAACGACAAGAAGGAAAACGCATGACGGATCTGCACATCCTGCTGATCGCCGCCGTCCTCGGCGTGGCGTTGTCGGGCTACCTCGTTCTGTGCGATCGGGTCCGCGGATGAGTCTCATCGACGTGCTCGCCGCGATCGCGGTCGTCTTCGGGTTCGTCTATCTCGCCTGGGCGCTCCTGCGACCCGAGGATTTCTGATCGTGTCCATCGGTGCCTTCCTGACCCTCGTGACGGTCGCCGCGGCGGTCCTTCTCATCACTCCGTTCCTGGGCCGTTACATCCACCGGGTCATGGAGGGCGAGCGCGTCTTCCTGAGCCCAGTCGTCCGTCCGATCGAGCGGGCGATCTATCGCATCGGCGGCATCGACGAGGCGGCCGGACAGGACTGGAAGGCGTACGCCGTCGCGGTCCTCGCGATGGCCTTCCTCGCGATCGTCGCGGGGTACATCGTCTTCCGCCTCCAGGACGTGCTGCCGTTCAACCAGGGCGGCATCCCGGCCATGTCGCCAGAGCTGGCGTTCAACACATCGGTCAGCTTCGAGACGAACACCAACTGGCAGAACTACTCGGGTGAAACGGGTGCCACCTACCTGGCCCAGGCCGGCGTCCTCGCGGTGCGCAACTTCACCTCCGCGGCAACGGGTCTCGCGATTGCCATCGCTCTCTTCCGCGGTCTCACCCGGCGCAGCAGCAAGACGATCGGCAACTACTGGGTCGACCTGACGCGAGGGATTCTCTACATCTTGCTGCCGATCTCGGTCGCGGGGGCGCTCGTGCTCGTGTGGCAGGGCGTTCCACAGACGTGGGATCCGACGCACACGGTGACCACCCTCCAGGGCGCGCAGCAGAACATCGCCCTTGGCCCGATCGCCTCTCAGGAATGGATCAAGGAGCTCGGGAACAACGGGGGCGGCTTCTTCAATGCCAACTCGGCTCACCCGTTCGAGAACCCGACGCCCCTGACGAACTGGCTGGAAATCGTGGCGCTCCTCGCGATCCCGTTCTCGCTGACGTACACCTTCGGCCGATACGCCGGAAATCAGCGCCAGGGCTGGACGATCTTCGGGGCGATGGCGGCGATCCTGCTCGTCGGTGCCGTTGGCGCCATGCACACTGAGTTCGCCGGTAATCCGCTCTTCCCGGCGGGGGTCGACCAAGCGGCGCTCGGCAATATGGAAGGCAAGGAAACCCAATTCGGTGCCGCCGTGGGCGGCCTCTTCGCCGCAGCGACGACCGGCACAAGCACGGGCGCGATCAATGCCTGGCACGACAGCTTCCAGCCGGTCGCCGGCCTCGTCCCGTTGTTCAACATCGGGCTCGGCGAGATCACCCCGGGCGGAATCGGCGCCGGCATGTACGGGATGCTCGTCATTGGCGCGATCCTGGCGGTCTTCATAGCGGGCCTGATGGTCGGGCGGACCCCCGAGTACCTCGGCAAGAAGGTCGAGCCGTTCGAGATCAAGATGGCCATGCTGACCGCGCTCGTCCTGGGCGCGAGCATCCTCGGCTTCACGGCGCTGGCGAGCGTCCTGCCTGAGGGTACGGCGGGCCCGCTGAACCACGGTCCGCACGGCTTCAGTGAGATCCTCTACGCCTTCTCGAGTCAGACGGGCAACAACGGCTCGGCGTTCGCGGGGCTGACAGGAAATACGCCCTTCTACAACGTGACCGGTGGGATCGCGATGCTCATCGGGCGCTACGGGATGATCATCCCGATCCTCGCGTTGGCCGGCTCGATGGCCGCCAAGCGGCGCGTGGCGCCGTCGCTCGGGACCTTCCCGACGACGGGCGTCCTGTGGACCGTCCTGCTGATCGGCGTCGTGATCATCGTCGGAGCCCTCACGTTCTTCCCGGCGCTCTCGCTGGGTCCGATCGTCGAGCAGCTCCTCCAGAACGCAGGAAAGGTCTCCTGATCCCATGAGCCGCACCCACTCCCTGTCCGTCGAGCTCGGCCGAGGCACGCGTCGCTTCCAGCGGTTCGTGACCCTCGGCGGCGCCAAGCCGTCCGGCGAGGCGCCCCGGCCCCGCGGGGTCTTCGATCCGGAGCTGCTCCGCGCGGCGGTTCCGCACGCCTTCCGCAAGCTGGATCCGCGGCTCCTCATCAAGAACCCAGTGATGTTCATCGTCGAGATCACGGCGGTCCTCGTGGCGATCACGGCCCTCGCAAACGTGACCGGCTTACAGCCGGCGGCGGGGCTGGGGTTCCAGGTCCAGATCGCGGTCTGGCTGTGGTTCACCGTCCTCTTCGCGACCTATGCCGAGGCGGTCGCCGAGGCGCGGGGCCGGGCGCAGGCGGCGACCCTCCGGCGGACGCGCTCGGAGTCGATCGCCCACCGCCGTCGGGCCGACGGCTCGCTCGAGGATGTCGGCTCGTCGGAGCTCCGAAAAGGCGACATCATCGTCGTCCAGGAAGCCGAGACAATTCCCGGCGACGGCGACGTTATCGAGGGCGTGGCGTACGTCAACGAGGCCGCGATCACGGGTGAATCCGCGCCGGTGCTCAAGGAACCAGGAACGGACATCAGGAGCTCGGTGACCGGTGGCACGACCCTGACGAGCGACCGCCTCGTCATTCGCGTTACGGCCAACCCAGGCGAGACCTTCCTCGACCGGATGATCGCCCTCGTCGAGGGCGCGAAGCGGCAGCGGACCCCGAACGAGATCGCCCTCGCCATCCTCCTCGCGGGCCTGACCTTCATCTTCCTCATGGCCACGGTGACCCTTCGTCCGTTCGGGTTGTTTGCCGGGGCAACGGTCGACACGGTCGCCCTCATCGCCCTCCTTGTCTGCCTGATCCCGACGACCATCGGCGGCCTGCTGTCGGCCATCGGGATCGCCGGCATGGATCGCGTCGCGCGGTTCAATGTCCTGGCCATGTCCGGTCGGGCGGTCGAGGCGTCCGGAGACGTCGATGTGATCCTGCTCGACAAGACGGGAACGATCACGTTTGGCAACCGGCTCGCCTCCGCCATCACCGCTGCGCCTGGCGTCACCGAGGGCGAAGCGCTCGACGCCGCGCTGGTGGCGTCGCTGTGGGACGAGACACCCGAAGGTCGTTCGATCGTGGATTTGTGCCGGCGCCGGCTGGCGGAGCTCGGGCGACCTGGTGGGGTCGGCGATGATGCCGGACTCGAGAAGGTCGGCGCACTCATCGGCCAGGAGCGGGCCTTCAGCGCCGAGACGCGCACGAGCGGAGTTCAACTCCGGTCGGGAGTGCTCGTGCTCAAGGGCGCCGTGGATTCCATCGCGGACGATCTCGACGGGCCGCTCCCCGCCGAGGTCCAGGCCGAGACCGACGCGATCGCCGGCCGCGGTGCGACACCGCTCGCGATTCGCCAGGGCGGGACGATCCTCGGGTTGATCGAGCTGAAGGACACCGTCAAGCCTGGTCTCGCCGAGCGGTTCGCGGAGTTCCGCAGGATGGGTGTCCGAACGGTGATGATCACCGGCGACAACCCTCTGACTGCCGCCACGATCGCCCGCGAAGCCGGCGTGGACGACTTCGTCGCCCAGGCGAAGCCCGAGGACAAGATCGCCTACATCCGCGGCCAGCAAGGTGAGGGCCATCTCGTGGCGATGACCGGCGATGGCACGAACGACGCGCCGGCGCTCGCGCAGGCCGATGTCGGGCTGGCGATGAATAGCGGCACGTCGGCCGCCAAGGAGGCGGCCAACATGGTCGACCTCGATTCGGACCCGACCAAGCTGCTCGAGGTCATCGCGATCGGCAAGCAGCTCCTGATCACCCGCGGATCGATCACCACGTTCTCGATCGCCAACGATGTCGCCAAGTACTTCGCGATCCTGCCGGCGATGTTCGTGAGCGTCTACCCGGAGCTGGGTGCCCTTAACGTGATGGGCCTGTCCACGCCGCAGAGCGCGATCCTGTCGGCCGTTATCTTCAACGCGCTGGTCATCATCGCCCTCATTCCGATCGCCCTTCGCGGTGTTGGCTTTCGGCCGGCGCCGGCGAGCGAGCTTCTCCAGCGCAACCTCCTCATCTACGGCGTCGGCGGGATCATCGCCCCCTTCATCGGGATCAAGGCGATCGACCTCATCGTGACCGCCCTCCACCTCGCCTAGGACGTTCCAACATGACTCGCCTCTTCCGTCAACTCCGGCCCGCGTTGCTACTGCTCCTGGCCATCACGCTGGTGACCGGTGTCGCATATCCCGCGATCGTGACAGCCGTCGCGCAGATCGCCTTCCCGTCGCAGGCAAACGGCTCGATGATCGTGGTCGACGGCCAGGCGATCGGTTCGAGCCTGATCGGCCAGGCCTTCGACGACCCGAAGTACTTCTCCGGCCGCCTCTCCGCCGCCGGCAAGGACGGCTACGACGCGAGCGGGTCGGCCGGCTCGAACCTCGGCCCGACAAGCAAGGACCTGATCGATCGGATCGCCGCCGACGTCGACCGGGCCGCCGCCAACGGCGGCGGCCCGGTCCCAGTCGACCTGGTGACGACGTCGGCCTCCGGACTCGATCCGCACGTCAGCCCGGCGGCGGCCGATTACCAGGTTGCCCGCGTCGCGAAGGCCCGGAGCATGAGCGAAGCCGACGTTCGGGCAGCAGTAGCCCGTCACACCGAGGGCCTGTTCCTGGGCTTTCTTGGCGAGCCACGGGTGAACGTCCTCCTTCTCAACCTCGATTTGGACGGCATCGTGAAATGACCGACCCGGAACGCGATGCCTTCGACGTCCGCCCGAGCGCCGACGAGATGCTTGCGCGCGTCCGCGCCGACGAAAGCAGCGGCCGCGGGCGACTCCGGATCTATCTCGGGATGGCGCCAGGAGTCGGCAAGACGTTCCGAATGCTGGAAGAGGGGCATCGCCGTGTGGACCGGGGGACCGATCTGGTCGTCGGGTTCGTCGAGCCGCATGGCAGGTCGCACACCTTGGCGCTCACGGACGGACTTGAGATCGTGCCGCGTCAGCGGGTCGACTACCGCGGCGTCGTGGTCGAGGAGATGGACAGCGACGCCGTGGTGGCGCGGAACCCGACCGTGGCCCTGATCGACGAGCTAGCCCACACCAACGTCCCCGGATCTGCCCGCGCGAAGCGCTGGGAGGATGTCGAGGTCATCCGCGACGCCGGCATCCACGTGGTGACGACGATGAATGTCCAGCATCTCGAGAGCGTGTCCGACGCGGTTGCCACGATCACGGGCGCCCCGGTCAACGAGCGCCTTCCGGACGAGGTTCTCCTGACCGCGGATGAGATCGAGCTGGTCGACATGAGTCCCCACGCCCTCCGCCAGCGGATGAAGCACGGCAATGTTTATCCACCCGATCGGACGCAGGTGGCGCTCGAGAAGTTCTTCACCGAGTCGAACCTAACGGCGCTGCGGGAGCTCTCCTTACGGCTCGTCGCCCGACGCGTCGAGGATCAGCTCGAGGACACGATCGCAGGGCAGCAGCTGCCGCTCGTGACGGATCGTGTTCTGGTGCTCGTCGACGGGAGCCCTGCCACGATTCGCGCCGTCCGGCGGGCCGCGACGCTTGCCAGCTCTCTTCATGCGGCCTTCATCGCCGTCGTAGTTGACACACCCGAGCTCGGGCGCCAGCCGTTTGACCGCACGCGCGACATCCAGGAAGCCCTCGACGACGCCGTAGATCTCGGGGCCGACGTCGTCCGGGTCGACGCGCTCGATGTCGTGGCCGGGCTCGAGCAGGTCGCCCGCTCGCATCGAGCAACCCACATGGTTCTGCCCCATCGGGAAGTCAGCGGACTAAAGCGGCTCCGAGAACGTTCAATCGTCGACCGCCTGATCGAGCGGCTCCCCGACGTGGAACTGCACGTTGTCGGCGCTGACGCGCCTCGGACCTGAGTCGATTGGCAAGTCTCTTCGTGAGGCGACTGATACCTAGTTAGGAGGCGGTCGCCGCGAGGTTAGGCAGAACCGGTGGCGACATTGCCAAACGCTCGGCCGCGGCAGCGACAAGCTGCTCGACGGTCAACCGCGTCCGATCGCCGAGCTCGGAGAGGCTGCCGAAGACAGCCCGCGGCAGGATTACCGACACTTTGGGTCCGATGAGCAGCCGGTCGGCCGGTGATGCCGCCGCGTGGAGCCGCCGGATGATCTCCAACTCGGCCAGCGCCACGTAGCGCTTGACCATGTCGAGCGTCGTGTGGCCGAGGATCCGCTGGAGGCTGAACACGTCGCCGCCGTTGACGAGGTAGCTTCAGGCGAACGTGTGGCGGAGCGAGTGCGGGCTGCATCGACCGGTGATCCCGGCCCGTCCCTTGAGGCGCTTCAGGACCTGCTGCATGCCCCGCCAGTCGAGCGCGCCACGTCGACCGAGGAAGAGCGGCTCGTCGGGCGCGCCGGCACCACGCTGACCCATGTAGCGGACGATCGCCGTCCGGGCGGTCCCGCCGACCGGCACGATCCGCTCCTTGGCGCCCTTGCCCATGACCTTGAGCGTGCCGTCGGGCCGCAGATCGCCCAGGCGCAGCCCGGCCGCCTCCGAGACCCGCAGTCCGCAATCGAGCAGGAGCAGGAGGATCGCCCGATCACGGACATCGGCGACCGCGAGGAGCCGCCGCATCGCATCGTCGCTGATCGGCTCGACGAGCTTGTCGGGGACCCGCGGCTCGCGGAGCGTCCGCAGCGCCGCGGCCTGGGCGAGCTGCTCGGCCGCCAGCCAGTTGCCGAACACCTTGAGCGTCCGGACGTAGCCGGCGACGCTGATCGGCGACAGCGTCGAGCGGAGATCGAGGATCCAGGCCCGCAGCTCCGGCCCGGCGAGCTGCTCGATCGGGCGATCCTCGCCCAGCCCGCGCACCGCCCGGCGGAGGATCATCGCGTACCACTCGAGGGTCTTGGCCGCGGCGCCCTCGGCGGCCTTCGCCGCGAGGAACAGATCGACCGCCCGGCCGAGTGTCAGGTGCCCACCAGAATCAGGTGCCCATCGATTCGGGGTCGCCGAATCAGGTGCCCAAAGATCAGGGGAGTCAGGTGCCCAAACCATGTTCGTCGCCTCCTGCGACGAACCGCGGATCGGTGTTCAAGCACGATATGCAGGCCCCTCGTTGGTGCCGACCACAACATCTTGTGGTTCGGCGAGGAGCTGGCTGGCGAGGAAGGATTCGAACCTTCGATCTCCTGATCCAGAGTCAGGCGCCTTACCGCTTGGCCACTCGCCAGTGGAGCGGCGGTGATGATACCGCATCGACCTCTCGGAACCGACCTGTCGGCTTGGCGCGAGGGACGCACGGACCAGGTGATTCGTGCATAGCGCCTGGCCTGGCGGGCGCCCGGCCCGTCCGAACCGGTACGTTCGGGGTAGGTGCCAGCCTTGCCTTGACGAGGTAGCCTCGCTGGCATGGAACTCCCGCGCGCGACGGGCCGCCTCGTGGTCCTCGTGCTCACCGTCGGGCTGCTGAGCGGGCTGGCGGCCACCACCGCCACAGCCTCAGCTGCCGCCCCCAGCCTGCCGTCGTGCCAGATCGGCGACACGCTCACCATGCACGGCAAGCTCGCCGACTGGAGTCGGGCGATGCTCGACCCGCAATATCGACTGTCCAGCGTGCACAAGCCCACGGACCTCCGTTCGACGGCCAAGGCCGGCCTCAACGGCGGCTACTTGGTGCGCCGCTTCGTCATAGCCGATCTCAAGCGGATGGCCGTCGCCGCGCGCCGCGCGGGGGCCCGGTTCTCGGTCCAGTCGGCATATCGGAGCTACGCGAGCCAGAAGACGACGTTCGCGCGCTGGGTCCGCCTGCACGGATATGCCAGGGCACTCAAGGAGAGTGCCCGCGCCGGTCACAGTGAGCATCAGCTGGGAACGACGCTCGATCTCCGCTCGTACCGCGGTCGGGCACCGTGGGACCTCGTCGACTGGGGCAAGACCAGGGCCGGCAGGTGGCTCAAGGCGAATGCGTGGAAGTACGGCTTCGTCATGAGCTACCCGAAGGGCAAGGACGCGGTCACCTGTTACATGTACGAGCCGTGGCACTACCGCTACGTCGGCCGAACCGTGGCGAAGCAGGTTCACGCCAGCAAGCTCACCCTGCGCGAGTTCCTGTGGCAGCGCCAGGCACCCGTCACGCCCGAGCCGACCCCGACCCCGACACCGACGCCCACGCCCGAGCCGACTCCCACCCCGACACCAACGCCGACCCCAACTCCGGTCCCCGACGCCTGACCGGCGGCTTCGCCCTCAGTCGACCAGGCCAAGCCGGGTCGCGATCGTGGCGGCCTCGACCCGGCCACCGACATCGAGCTTGCCGATGATGTGTGACACGTGCACGCCGGCCGTGCTCTCGCTGATGAACAGTTCCTCGGCGATCTGGCGGTTCGTGCGTCCGGCCGCCACGAGCCGAAGGACCTCAACCTCGCGTGGCGTCAGGTCGTAGGCCGCGAGCGGGTTGACCGAACTGACCTCCTCGACCGTCTCGTCCGCCACCTGGCCTGCCAGCGACACCCGCGCCCTGGCCGCCAGCCCCTCGATCCGCTCTCGCAGCGGTCGGGCGCCGAGCTTCTGGGCGACGTCGTGCGCCGCGCGCAACTCGTCGCCCGCCTCCGCACGAAGGTCTCGATCCGGCAACATCGCCTCCGCCAGGCGATAGCGGGCATAGGCGGCCGGGTAGGCGGTCCGTCGCTCGAGGAGCAGGTCGACGGCCAGCCGCCAGGCCGCGGGGTCCGGAACCCCGCTCGCTCGGGTCATCTCGGCGTCGGTCAGGGCCGCATGACCGCGCGCCTCGAGGTCCGGTCCGGCCGGCAGCGCGGCGGCCGCCATCGCGCGAGTGAGCTGATCCCGATGGGCGGCGAGGCGCGCCTCGGCCGCCGCGGCGCTCGTCTCGTCACGTCCCGCTCGCGCTCGCTCGGCGATGTCAGCCTCGACCATCGCGGCGAGTGAGACCGTTCGCGCCAGGATCGGCAGGTCCTCACCGTCGGCCAGGATGGCGAGAGCCTCGTCCACGTCCTGCCGCGCGGCGGCGAAGTCGTTCTGCCAGTCATGCAATTCGATGGCCGACTGACGCAACGGCCCGTTGAACTGCGCATCGCTCCCGGCTCCCAGGGCCGCAAAACCGCGCTCCAGTGCCCCCTCGGCGGCAGCCATCTCACCCCGGCCCGTGTACAGCCGGGCCAGCATCGACTCACAGAAGATCCGGCCCACGCCGGTCGCATTGGGTGACACCTCTTCTGCCAGCCGCAAGGCGTCGTCCCAACGACCCAGGTAGTACCAGGCTTCGGACGCATTGAGCGTATGGAAGACGCCGTACGAACTCGGGCCTGCCAGGCCGACCTCGGACATGAGGCGCGCGCCCCGGAGCGACACCTCGGCGGCCTCCTCGAACGCGCCAGTCAGCATGATCGCCGTCTGCAGGCACGAGTAGGCGCGGCCAAGGTCGTCGACCTCGCCGATCTCCTCCGTGATCGCGATGGACCTGCGCAGGATCGCGATGCCAGCGGCGGCGTCGTCGATCTCGGCGAGGTTCGTGCCCTCGGAGGCCATCGCGTGGCCCTCGATCTGGCGGTTGCCGACCACCCGCGCCATCGCGACCGCCTCTCGCGCATACACGAGCGATTCGCTGTAGCGGGCCGCGAGCATGAGGATCTGGGCGTATCCGGCGAGCACCCGGGCTCGCTCTTCCGAGGGCGGTTCGGTCGGCACGAGCTCGGCCGCACGCGTATAGGCGGCGATCGCGTCCTCGATCCGGCCCTCCGTCCAGAGTGCGCGGCCAAGTCGCTCGTGGAGGAGGCCGGCTTGGGTCGGATCCTTCGAAGCGTCCACCTCCCCCAGGAGCGCCCGATAGATCGCTGCGGCCCGGGCGAAGTCGCCCGCGAGCTGGGCGGCCCGCCCGGCACGTCGAACGAGCTCGGAGCGGGTCAGGCCGATCGATCCCTCGGGATCGGCGACGACGTCCCATAGCTCGATCGCCCGCTCGAACTGGCGATGCGCCTCCGCGTACGCCCGGGCATCGAAGGCTGCGGCGCCCGCGGTCGCCGACGCACTGAGCGCGCGATCCTGATCCCGGGCGGCGACCCAGTGGTGCGCGATCTCCGCGAGCCGGCCGGCATGATCGCCCTGGCGAGGCCGCGCTTCCAACACGGTCGCGACGGCCGCATGGAGTCGGCGGCGGTCGCCGGGCAGGAGAGCGTCGTAGACGGCCTCGCCCATCAGTGCGTGGCGGAAGGCGTAGCTCTCCGTCTCGCCGTCATCCTCGGCGACGAGCAGCCCGGCCGTCGTGGCCTCTCCGAGCGAGGACAGCAGCTGTGGTTCCCGCAGGTCGGCGATCGTCGCGAGCAGGTCGTGATCGACGCGCCGGCCGGCGATCGAGGCGACCCCGAGCAGCCGATGCGTGTCCTCGCTGATGCCCGCAAGCCGGGCCCGGAGCACCTCGGCCAGGGTCACGGGCAGTCGCCGGCTGCTGGCCCCCGTGGCGAGCAGCTCCTCGGCGAAGAAAGGGTTGCCCTCCGACCGGTTCCAGATGGCCTCCACGACCGCCGCGTCGAGATCGCTTCCGACGATCCCGGCGAGCTGACGCATGACCTCCTCGCGGTCGAGCCGCGCCAGTTCGATCCGCTCGACGCAATCGACTCGGTCCACCTCGGCCAGCCACGGCAGGAGGGGATGACGGCGGTGCAGCTCGTCGCTTCGGAACGTGACCAGCAGGAGCATTCGCTCGTCGCGGGCGTTGCGAGCGAGGAAGGCCAGTAGCTCCCGTGTGGAGTCGTCCGCCCAGTGGAGGTCCTCGACGACGAGCACGACCGGCCGCTCGTCGCCTAGGCGGCGCAACAGGTCGAGGAGCGCTTCGTACAGTCGACTGCGCGCCCAGTCAGGATGCAGTTCGGCGGCGTCGATCGAGCCGGAGGTCGCCACGCCCGCGAGCCCGAACCCCGAGGCAACCGCGCGGATCGCATCGAGTGCGACCGGCTCCCGTGTGCCAGTCTCGACCCCGCCGTCGCGAGCCTCGCGCGCGACCCACGCGCGGATGAGCGGCCGGACCGCCTCGACGATCGGGGCGAACGGGAGCGAGCCCTCGGCAACCCCCACGCAGCCGCCGGTCAGGACCAGGGCACCCGCCGCCCGTGCGCGCCCCGTCGCCTCGCCGATCAGCCGGGTCTTGCCGATCCCCGCCTCGCCGCCAATGAGAACGACGCGAGCCTGCCCAGTCGAGGCCTCCGCGAACGCGGTCGAGAGGACCTCGAACTCGGCCCGTCGGCCGACGATCTCCGGACTGACGATGCGACCCGCCATCGTCTCGATGATACGAGGCGCGGTCGCCGCTGCGGCTCGGCGGTCGATCATCGCCGTCGTTCGAGCGTCAGACCGCCGCGACGGGCCGATCGTGCCGGATGAGGCGGATGATGCTCCATCGGGGCAGGCGCTCGTCCGTGTCGCGGATCTCGCGCGCAACGCGCTGGGACTCGGCCACGGCTCGTAGCTCCGCGATCCGCAGATCCACGAGGATCTTCTCATTCGACGTCATCGTTTCCCGTCCTTCCGTTCGTCCCTGGTCGACTGCTCGGCTCGCTGGCCGCTGTCGAGAACGAACGTATGAGGTGAGGCGGGTCCGGGACATCGGGCGGTCTGGGGGTTCGTGACGACCCGTCACCTTCATTTCCGAGCGGGGACCCTTTAGTGCCGGCGAGGGGACCTCGCGATAGCGAACGTCGACACAGGCCGTCGTGGCTGCCACTCTGTCGCCTCGGACGCACCAATTCCTGCGCGGCGCCGGCCACGGGATCGAGCCGGGGCGACGTACCCTTGGTTCCGTGACCGCCATCCCGACCACGTTCCGTGCCTACGTCGCCGAAAAGGTCGAGCGCGACGGGGCGCCGGCCGTCGAGCGCGGCGCCCGCGAGTTCGCCGAGTCCGACCTGCCGCCGGGCGAGGTGGAGGTTCGCGTCGGCTGGTCGAGCGTCAACTACAAGGACGGGCTGGCCACGCGTGTGGACGGCAAGGTCGCCCGGATCAGCCCGCTCATCCCCGGCATCGATCTGGCCGGCGTGGTCGTCTCAAGTGGCGATCCCTCGATCGCCGTCGGGTCGAACGTCCTCGCCCATGGGTACGAACTTGGCGTGTCTCGCCACGGCGGGTTCAGCGAGTACCAGCGCGTGCCCGCCAGCTGGGTCGTGCCGCTCGAGCCCGGCCTGTCGGCGCGCGAGGCGATGGCCATCGGGACGGCGGGGTTCACCGCGGGGATGTCCGTCGTGGCCCTGGAGGCCCGCGGCCTGTCGCCGTCGGAGGGGCCGGTCCTCGTCACCGGGGCGAGTGGGGGAGTCGGAGGCACGGCGCTGGCGATCCTCGCGGACCGTGGCTATGAGGTCTGGGCAGCGACCGGCAAGCCCGACGAGGCGGAGCGACTGACCGCGCTCGGCGCCGCTGGGATCCTGACGCGCGACGAGGTGACGGGCGAGGGCAGGCCGCTCGAGTCGGAACGATGGGCGGGCGCCGTCGATGCCGTCGGTGGGGCGACCCTGCCGTACGTGCTGCGAACGCTCCGGACCGGAGCGGCCGTGGCCGCGAGCGGCAACGTCGGCGGCCCGAGGCTCGAGATGACGGTCTTCCCGTTCATCCTCCGAGGCGTCGCGCTGCTCGGCATGGACTCGGTCAACGTCCCGATCGAGCGGCGGCGCGACATCTGGGACCGCCTCGCCACCGACCTGCGGCCCCGCGACCTCGGCCTCCACTGCCAGGAGGTCACGCTCGACACGCTCGATGACGCGCTCGACGGCATCGTCGCGGGAGCTGCTCGCGGACGCTGGATCGTGCGCGTCGGCGGATAGCGCCAGATCGGCGCGCCGACCTACCCGAGCTCTCCGCGCAGCTGCTGGAGGGCACGTTCCATCGGTCCGCGGATCGCGTCCCGCGATTCGCCGGGAAAGGCCTTCTCGTCCGCGACGGCCGCTTCGAGCGTGAGCTCGCCCGCATGCACCAGCCCTGCGAGGGTCGCGAGGGCTTCGAACGAGGCCGTCTGGGCGTCGGCGAACGCCCGACCGGCGTGGTCACCGTGACCGGGGACGACGACGCCATCCCCGACGAGCGCGGCGACGGCCGCCGCGGTCGCGGGCCAGTCGAGCGGGTAGCCATCGCCGAAGAAGGGGACTGCGCCGTTCTCGAGCAGGTCGCCGGCCCACAGCACGCCCGTCCCCGGGACCGTGATGACGATGTCGTGATCGGTGTGGCCGCGGCCAAGGAACTGGAGCTCGACACCGCGCCCGCCCACCTCGATCGTTGCGGCGTCGACGAACGTCCGGTCGGGCGGGTCGATCACGACCTCTCGCAGATCGGCGGCCAGATCGGGCTCCTCGAGAGCGATCTTCGGACGCCGCGACTCGCCCGTTCGTTCGATGAAGGTGACGCAACGCTCGTGCCCCCAGATCGTCGCCGGGCGGAAGACGTGGTTCCCGTAGGCATGGTCGAAGTGGCCGTGCGTGTCCACGACGGCCGTGACCGGAGCCCGGGTCAACTCCCGGATGTGCGCGAGGATCTCGCGTGCCTGCGCGTGCGTGGAGCGCGTGTCGATGACCAGCGCCTCGCCGTCGCCGAGCACGAGTCCGATGTTCTGGTCGTAGAACGCGTACCGGCGAACGAAGAAGCGATCGCCGATCTCGACCCAACCGTCCGCGACAGCCATCGCCGCATGGTATCGATGGGTGGGATGCCGGACCGGCGGGTCGCGTACGCTGCGCCCATGCCATCGATCGTCGGCCGTGTGACCGCGGCAGACGGCACGGACCTGCTCACGCGGCACTGGCCGGCCGATGAGGCCGAGGCCGGCGGCGCGTGGGCGGGCGAGCCCTGGGGCTCGGTCCTGCTGGTCCACGGCCTCGGCGATCGATCCGGCCGCTACGAGCACGTGGGCGACCAGTTCGCGGCCGCCGGGCTGGACGCGTGGGCCTACGACCAGCGTGGCAACGGCGGGTCTGGCGGGCGACGTGGCGATCTCGAGCGCTGGTCGCAGTTCCACGACGACCTCGCGCAACGGCTGGCGGCCGTGCGTGCCGGCGCGGGTCCACGCCCGGTCGTCCTCTACGGCCACTCGATGGGTGGGCTCGTCGTCGCGGGCTACCTGCTGAGCGATCGCCCGAAGCCCGATGTCGCGGTCCTCGCGTCACCGGGTCTGGACTCGGCCCTGCCGGGCTGGAAGAAAGGGCTCGCGCGATTCCTGGCCCGAGTGACGCCGACCCTTCCGATCCCGAACGGCATTCGGGGCTCGACGCTCTCGCGCGATCCGACCGTCGGCGAGAAGGTCGCGGCCGATCCGCTCAACGCGACCACGAGCACCGCGCGGTTCGGGGCCGCGGGCCTCGCCGAACAGGCCCGCGTGCGGGCGCTCGCGCAGGGCGGGTTCGGCATCCCGACGCTGGTCCTCCACGGCGAGGACGATGGCCTGGTTCCGGTCGGGGCGTCGGCCGTCCTCGAAGGCGCCCCCGGCGTCGAGCGCCGGACCTACCCCGGCCTCCGCCACGAGCTCCACAACGAACCCGAAGGCCCCGAGATCCTCGACGAGGTGATCACCTGGCTCCGAGCACAAGTCGGGAAGTAGGGCGCCGACGCTCGGCCGATAGCGAATCGGCGGCGCTCCGCAGATCGAGAATCGGCGCCGCCAGTGGTAACCTGACCGCACAACTGAAGACGCCTCCGGGGAGCGCTGAGCGCTGAGAGTGTGGCCCACGCCACAGACCCGCCGAACCTGATCCGGTTCATACCGGCGAAGGAAGCAGGCCGAACGTCATCGACGACGCCGTCCCCGGACCCCGGAGGCGGCGTTTCGCATGCTTGGGCCAGGAGGTTCGGGAACGATGACCACGACGATCGGCAGCGCGACATCGGCCGCGCCGGATACACGCTGGCGCACCCGCGACATCGTGGTCGCGGCCGTCATCGGCGTCGCGTTCGGCGTCGTCTTCTGGGCGTGGGGCCTCATCTGGGAGACGCCACCGTTGAAGGCGCTCTCCACGCTGGCCCTTCCGCTCCGCGATCTGGCCTACGCGGTCTGGCTCATCCCGTCGGTCCTCGCGCCGCTCACCATCCGAAAGCCGGGCGCAGCGCTGTTCGCGGAGCTGGTGGCGGCGGGTGTCTCGGCGTTGCTGGGCAGCCAGTGGGGCGTCGATACCCTCCTGTCCGGCTTCGTCCAGGGCGCGGCCGCCGAGATCGTGTTCGCGTTCACCCTCTACCGCGTCTGGACGTTCCCGGTCCTCTCGATCGCGGCCGTGGCGAGTGCGGCCGCGGCGTGGCTCCATGACTGGCAGCTCTACTACCTCGACGTGGACCTCACCATCCAGCTCTGGCGCCTGATCTTCATGGCAATCTCCGCGGTCGTGCTGGTCGCGGGCGGCTCGGTCGCGCTCCACCGATCGCTCAAGCGGGCCGGCGTCCTCGACGGGTTCCCCGACTGA
Organism: uncultured Chloroflexia bacterium; assembly: GCA_963764515.1. GTDB lineage: Bacteria > Chloroflexota > Limnocylindria > Limnocylindrales > CSP1-4 > SPCO01. The sequence continues at coordinate 998,079 of CAVXSS010000002.1, forward strand.
CCGGCGTTCCGCCAGAGGTCCATGCGGTATCCCTGGGCGCCCGCGACCTCTCGATCACCCACCGGGGGAGTGACCGACCGGCCGTCGAAGGCGTCGCGTTCGACCTGGAGCCGGGACAAGCGCTGCTGATCGTCGGACCGTCCGGCTCGGGCAAGAGCACGCTCGCGCTCGCGATCGCGGGCCTCGTCCCGCGCGAGATCCCGGCGACGGTCGGAGGCGAGCTCACCCTGGACGGACGACCGCTCGCCGGGATGGATGGCCCGGCCATCGCGGCCGAGGTCGGCATCGTGTTCCAGGACCCGTCCTCGCAGCTCGTCATGGATCGCGTCGAGGACGACGTGGCGTTCGGCCTCGAGAACCGTGGCTGGCCCCCCGATGCGATGCACCGCCGGGTCCCTGAAGCGCTCGTGGTGGTCGGGCTGGACGGGCTCGCGCGGGCCAGGTCACGCACCCTGTCCGGTGGGCAGCAGCAACGGCTCGCGCTGGGCGGCGTGCTGGCCGCGAGACCCGGGATCCTCGTCCTCGACGAGCCGACCGCGAACCTCGATCCCGCCGGCGCCGAGGCCTTCATGCACTGGCTCGGCGCCCTGCGGGATGACCGATCCACGACGATCGTCCTCATCGAGCATCGGGTGGAGGCCGCCTGGCCGCTGGCCGATCTCGTCCTCGCGCTCGGGCCGGACGGTCGGACGATCGACGTCGGACCTCCGGCCGAGGTGCTCGGGCGCTCCACCGCGCCGATGCGCGACGCCGGGATCTGGTTGCCCCAGGAGACCGACTCGGGCGTGGGGCCGGTCTTCCCGGAGACGACGACCGGCGACACCGTGGTCGTCGCCACGGATCTCACGTACGGCTACGACCCACGTGCGCCGGTCGTGCACGACGCCTCCCTGCGTGCCGCCGCCGGCGAGCGGCTCGCGCTGGTTGGGCCGAACGGGAGCGGCAAGTCGACCTTCGCCCGCCTGCTCGTCGGACTCCTGCGACCGGATCGAGGGCGGGTCGATCTGATGGGGGACGACCCATCGCGGTTGCCCTCTCGGGAACTCGCCAGGCGAGCGGCGTATGTCTTCCAGGAGCCGGAGCGACAGCTCCTCGCGGATCGCGTCATCGACGAGGTGACGCTCGGCCTGACGATCGAGGCACGCGGCCGGGTCGACGCGCTCATGGACCGGCTGACGCTGCCGCTGGAGCGCTTCGCCGATCGCAACCCGTACCGGCTCTCGGGTGGCGAACAGCGACGCCTGTCACTGGCCTGCGCGTTCGTGCGCGACCCGCGCCTGCTCGTGCTCGACGAACCCACGTTCGGACAGGACCGGCACGGCTACGAGGGGCTGGTCGCGATCCTCGGGGAGCGGCTGGCGGCCGGCACGTGCCTGATCGCGGCCACCCACGACGAGCGATTCGTGCGCGATGTCGCCGGACGCGTCGTCCGGATCGAGGCCGGGCGGATCGCCTCGGACCAGGAGGCGGAGCGGCGATGATGCAGCGGCTTGACCTGACGGACGCCCAGCTCGACAGCGCACTCGGGCGGACCAGCCCGCTCCTCAAGCTGGCGGTCGCGTTCGCCTGGCTCATCGGCCTCGCGTTCACGACGGCACTCGCGCCACCGCTCGCGCTCGCGGCCGTCGCCCTCGCGGCCGGCCTGATCCTGGGTGGGATCGCGCCTCGGGCGCTGCTCCGGACGCTTGCTCCGCTGTGGGTCGCCGCGGTCAGCATCGGGTTCGTCAACACGCTGTTCTCCGCCGCCAACGGTGACCCGGCGGCGACCGAGCTCATGACCATCGGGCCGATCCGCCTCACGCAGGAGGCGCTCGCGGGCGGGGTCGCCATCGCGGCTCGCGTGGTCGCGATCGCGTCCGTCGGGGCGGTCTTCACGTTGACCACGGACTCGACGCGGCTCGCCGACTCGCTCGTGCAGCAGGGGCACGTTTCCGACCGGTTCGCGTACGGGGCGCTCGCCGCGTACCAGGCCATTCCGCGGTTCGGCGAGGACCTCACGACGCTCCGGCAGGCGCGCCGCATCCGCGGGCTGCGCGCGAGCTGGCACCCGCGGCTGCTCGTCGGTCTTCTCGTCCTCGCCATCCGTCACGGCGACCGTCTCGCGCTGGCCATGGACGCGCGGGCCTTCGGCACGGGCCGGCGCAGCCGGTACCGCGCGGTTCGCTGGTCGGTGCTCGACTGGCTCGTCGCGGTCGGTGCCGGCGTCGTGCTCGTGTCGGCGCTCGTACTCGGGCGATAGCCGCACCCGGCCGTCCGACAAAGCCAGGCGGTAGACTCACGACCATGCCGAGCGTCGGACCTTTCGAGATCGCCATCGTCGTGGGCATGATGGCCTTCGTTGTGGTCGTGGCCTACGCGCTGATCGTCTTGGTGGCGAGAGGACTCCATCGCGTCATGCCGGCGACGCCCCCGCCGAGAGACCCAGCGCTCGATGCCCTCCGGACCCGACTCGCGAAGGGCGAGATCGACGACACCGAATTCGAGCGATTGCGTTCCGTCATGCGTATTCACTGAGCGTGCTGCCACGCCGGTCGGTGATGATCGAGGCCTGACCCGCAGCCGGAGGGCCCCGTGACGGACGCACGCACGATCGTCTTCTTCCCCGAGGGTGCGTACGGCCCGACCAACAATTGTGTCGGGATCGGGCAGGTGCTTCGCGCCCGCGGCCACCGCGTCGTGTTCGTCGTCGAGGAGTCGTTCGCAGGGACCCTCGAGGCCGAGGGGTTCGAGGAGCGGCTGATGCGCCTCGGTCCGCCGCCAGAGACCCCCGAGATCCCCGGCCAGTTCTGGATCGACTTCATCCGCGACACGTCGCCGGTCTTTCGCACGTCGACCCTCGAGCAACTCGGCGAGTTCATCGCGCCGACCTTCCAGGCCCTCATCGACGGCTCGAAATACGTGACGCCAAGGCTTATCGAGATCTTCGATGAGCTCGGGCCGGATGTCATCGTCGAGGACAACGTCGTCGCCTTTCCGGCGCTCGCTGGCTCCGGACGACCCTGGGTCCGCATCATGTCGTGCAATCCGGCCGAGGTGAAGGACGCGGCCATCGCGCCGTTCTCGTCCGGCTATGCGGTCGCGGACCGAAGCGGCTGGGCGGCCTTCCTCGAGGAGGTGCGCCGGACCCACGCCGACATGTGGGCCGAATTCGATGCCTTCTGCCGCGACCACGGCGAGCACGGCCTGTCCTACGGCGAGCTCGGACCGGACTTCATGGCCGAATCGCCGTACCTCAACCTGTACTCGTATCCCGCCGAGGCCGACTACGTCCGCGAGCGTCCGCTCGGACCGACCTGGCATCGCCTTGATTCGACGGTGCGGGCGGCCGACGAGGCCTGGGAGCTCCCCGAGCATCTGCGCGAGCGGGACGGGGCGCTCATCTACCTGTCGCTCGGCTCCCTCGGCTCGGCGGACGTGGGGCTGATGCAGCGCCTCGTCGACCTGCTCGCGACGACCGAGCACCGGGTCATCGTCTCGAAGGGCCCGCTCGCCGACCAGATCACGCTCCACGACAACCAGGCCGGCGAGGGCTTCCTGCCCCAACCGGCCATCCTGCCGCAGGTCGATCTCGTCATCACCCACGGCGGCAACAACACCGTGACCGAGGCCTTCCACCACGGCAAGCCGATGATCGTGCTACCGCTGTTCTGGGACCAGGTCGACAACGCCCAGCGGGTCGACGAGACCGGATTCGGCCGGCGGCTCGCGACCTACGACTTCCGTGACGAGGAACTGACCGACGCGATCGACGAGTTGCTCGCGGACCGGTCGCTCGCCGGGCGACTGACCGCGATGTCGAAGCGGATCAAGGCAGGCTCCGGCACGGTCCGCGCCGCCGACCTGATCGAGCGGCTGGCAGTCACGAGGGCGCCGGTCACCGGCTGAACCGAGGGCGGCGCCTCGGCCGACTCGGGCCGATCCTGTCAAACGATACTCAGGCGGTCACTCGTCACGGAATGACTGACAGATGATCGGCTGGAGTGACATCTGACGGGAATCCAGGCCGAAACAGCCCCGGAACGGCAAGCGACAGGACCCCGGTCGGGACCAACGACCGCCTGAGTGACATCTGCCGGAAATCGGGCGGAGAGCGGCCAAGGATCGCGCATACGAAACGGTGCCCCACGTGGCGGGACGCACTTCCGGGGCGGGACTAGCATGACGACACTTTTCACCCGACCCAGTCACGCCCAGGAGGCACTCCCGTGACCGACACCCTCGAGCGAGTCAAGACCTACCAGCAGTTCATCGGTGGCGAGTTCGTGGATGCGGCCGATGGTAAGACGGCCGACGTCATCAATCCCGCGAACGACGCGGTCATCGCGAACGTTCCCGCGAGCTCGGTCGAGGACGTGAACCGCGCGGTCGATGCGGCCGCGACCGCCTTCGAGAGCTGGAAGAACACGACACCGCAGGACCGCTCGCTGCTCCTGCTCAAGCTCGCGGACATCCTGGAGTCGCGCGCCGATGAGTTCGGCCGGCTCGAGAGCGCCAACGCGGGTAAGCCCGTCGGAGCCGCCATCGACGAGATGACCACGAGCGTCGATCTCTTCCGCTTCTTCGCCGGTGCCGCCCGCGTCATGGAGGGCCTGGCGGCGAACGAGTTCCTCGCCGGCCACACCTCGATCATCCGCCGAGACCCGATCGGCGTCGTCGCCTCGATCGCCCCCTGGAACTACCCGCTCTATATGGCGAGCTGGAAGCTCGGACCGGCGCTCGCGACGGGTAATACCGTCGTCCTCAAGCCGTCGGCCCGGACGCCACTCAGCGCCCTCCTCTTCGCGCAGATCCTCGCGGAGGTGTTTCCGCCCGGCGTCGTGAACGTGCTGTCCGGCTCGGGCGCGGACATCGGTGACGCCCTCGTCGGCCATCCGACCGTGCGCATGGTCTCGATCACCGGCGACACGGTCACCGGCAAGCGGGTCGCGAAGATCGCCGCGGACACCGTCAAGCGGCTCCATCTCGAGCTCGGCGGCAAGGCGCCGGTCATCGTCTTTGACGATGCCGACGTCCAGCTGGCCGCGGAGACGCTCCGGTTCGCCGGCTACTGGAATTCCGGCCAGGACTGCACGGCCGCGACCCGGGTCATCGCCGGGCCGAAGGTGTACGACAAGTTCGTCTCCTCGCTGGCCGAGCAGGTCAAGACCATCAAGTGGGGCGATCCCGCCGAGGGCGACGACATCGAGATGGGCTCGCTCATCGCGCACGCGCAGGCTGACAAGGTCGAGGGCATGGTCGATCGCGCCCGGGCGGGCGCCGAGGTCGTCGTCGGCGGCAACCGGCCCGACCGGGCCGGCTCCTACTACGAGCCGACGATCATCGCTGGTCCGGACCAGCGCTCCGAGATCGTCCAGGACGAGGTGTTCGGGCCGGTCATCACGGTCCAGCGGTTCAGCGATGAGGAGCAGGCCGTGAAGTGGGCGAACGACGTCCCGTTCGGGCTCGCCTCCTCGGTCTTCACGAGCGACATCGGTCGCGCGATGCGCGTCGCCAAGGCGCTCGAGTTCGGCCACGTCTGGATCAACGAGCACTTCACCCTGGCGTCCGAGACGCCGCACGGTGGCGTGAAGCAGTCCGGCTACGGCAAGGACGGCTCGAAGTACGCGCTCGAGGACTACACGTTCATCAAGCACGTGATGATCAACACCGGAGGCTGACCCGACGCGGCGTCAGCCGTCCAGCGCCTCGCGAACCTCGCCGAGCCGTCCGATCGTCTCGGCGTCGAAGGGCGCCCGAAACACGAAGATGACCTCGCCGACGCCGATCCGTCGGTAGCCGTCGAGGTAGGCCGCCACCTCCGCAGGGGGTCCGCCGACCGATAGCCCCCGGTCGCTGCCGTCCGAGCCGACCCTGCCCTCGAGTCCATGCCGTTTGGCGGTGTCCGCCCAGACGTCTCGGGCCGCATGCGGGCTGTCGCGCACGACCGCGTGGATCGTCACGGTCCGCTCGATCGCCTCGTACGGGCGGCCGATCTCCTCGCACCGCTGGCGAAGGGTCTCGCTGACCGCCTCGATCCGCTCGGGCGGGCCGAAGCCGTTCCACAGGTCCGCGACCGCGGCGGTCGTTCGCAGCGTCTTCGTCGGCCCGGAGCCGCCGATGAGGATCGGCAGGCGTGCCTGGACGGGACGTGGCTCGCACAGGGCTTTGTGCATCGAATAGAAGCGACCCTCGTGACTGACGCTCTCGCCGTCGAGCAGGCGTCGGATGAGCCGGGCCGCCTCGTCGAGCCGATCAAGGCGTTCGCCGAACCCGCTGCCGAAATCGATCCCGAAGGCGTCATGCTCGCGCTCGAACCAGCCGCCGCCGAGGCCGAGCACCGCGCGACCGTCCGAGAGGTGGTCGAGTGTCGTCGCGAGCTTGGCCGTCAGGCCGGGCGGCCGGAACGTGTTGGCCGCCACCAGCGGGCCCAGCCTGACTCGCTGCGTGAGCACCGCAAGCGCGGCCAGCGTCGCCCAGCCCTCGAACTTGGCATCGACCGGATCGCCCTCGTCGGCGAGCAGGTGGTCGTCGACCCAGAGGCTGTCCCAGCCGGCTCGTTCGACCGCGAGGCACGCGTCGCGGAGCTCGCGCCAATCGGTCCGATTGATCCAGAATGCGGCTCCGAAGCGCATCGCCGCCGCCTACGCGCGGATCGTCGCGAGGAACTCGAAGACCGGCATCCCCGCCGCAAACGCGTCGGCGAGCGTGTCGGGCAAGGACGGTGACAGCACCTCGGCGTCGGACAGCCGACGGCCGAAGACGACGTCCTTGTACAGGAAGAGATCGGCCATCGGATGGTCGGCGGGCAACCCGGTCGGCAGCCGCTTGAGGTGCTCATGGGCGGTCACCGACCCGAAGGCGGCCTTGAAGCCCGGTTCCTCGAGCGCCGCCCGCACCCGATCGGGTTCCTCCACGATGGCGCGCCGGAAGGCATCGAGCCGGGGCTTCTCGGCCATCCACATGCCTCCGCCGACGTACATCTCGCCCGGCTGGAAGTTGAAGTAGCCACCGTTCCCGTGCGCTGCGGCATCGGCGACGACAGTCGTGCCATCCGCTCCTCGCTCCAGCCACGGGAAGCTCGCACCGAGATGGGTCTTGTACGGCGACTTGTCCTTCGAGAAGCGCGTGTCGCGGTAGATCCGGAAGATCGAGCGCTTCGGATCGGCGAGCAACGGGATCTCACGGGCCTCGAGGCGCTCGGCGAGGGCGGTAACGAGCGCCTCGGACGGCGCCTTGAGCAGCCGCTCGTAGTCGGCCTTGCGTGGGTTGAACCATTCGCGGTCGTTGTTCGCGGCCAGGTCGGCCAGGAAATCGATCGCTTCGGGTCGGAACCCGCTGAACGTGGACGTGGCGGTGGCCATCGGGACGACTCCTGCGCGGCTGCGGGAGACGAATCTACGCCTCGGTGCTCATTCGGCGATCATCGCGTGCCGGCTCACCTATCCTGCCTCTTATGTCGGGCATGACTCGTCGGCCGCGTCCGACCAGGCTGCGATTCAATCGCCGGCTGTTTCGCTGGCATGGTCTCGGGCGACGTCCACTCCTCATTCGGGAGGCGGCGACGCCGTGGGAGGTCCTGGTCGCCGAGGTCATGTCCCAACAGACCGGGATCGAGCGAGTCGGCCCGGTCTGGCGACGGTTCATCGAACGCTGGCCGACACAGGCCGATCTCTCCGAGGTCGGTACCCACGAACTGCTCGCGGCATGGGCCGGGCTCGGTTACAACCGGCGGGCCCTGGCTCTGAGACAGGCAGCCCGCTCGATCGTCGCGGAGCTTGGAGGGCGCGTGCCGGCAACGGTCGGATCCCTGGAGCGGCTGCCCGGGATCGGCCCCTACACCGCACGCGCCGTAGCTGCAGCGGCCTTCGGCGTGCCCGTCGCGCCGCTCGACGTGAACGTCCGACGCGTCGTGTCACGCGTGCTGGGCGTGCCTGCCACGTGGCCCGGGTTACAGGTTGCCGCGGACGACCTTGTCTCGCGTGGCCAGCCCGGCCGCTGGCTCGATGCTGTCATGGACCTGTCCACCGCGACGTGCACCCGTCGCGCGCCGCGTTGCGACATGTGTCCGCTCGCCGACCTGTGCGCATCCCAGGGCACGGCCGTCTCCGTCGATCCGCCACGCCGCGGCGTGCCCTTTCCCGCCACGACACGATGGCTACGGGGTCGCCTCGTGGCCGCCCTGACGAAGGCGCCGATGGGGGCGTGGGTGCCGCTGCCCGACCGCCTGGGCGACCACGACGCCGATGCGATCGGTGCGGCGGCGCGGCGTCTCGAGCGCGAGGGCTTCCTGGACCTCCGTCCCGGCGAGGCCCGCGTGCGGGCGTGACCCGATCCCTTGAGCCTTAACTCACAGGTGTAGGCCGCGGACAGATCCGACGGGCGCGTCTCCTCATGGGCTGATCGCCGTTGGGCTACGCTTCCCCGCGCGATGCCCACGACCGTCGAACCGGCGCCCGCGCTGCCGGCGGATGACCCCTCGATCTTCTCCATGGACCTGCGGGGCCTGCGCCGCCATTGGGCCGCGTCGGCCGCGTCGTCCGCGATCTCGGGCGAGGCCATGACCGGCATGGATCGGCGGGCCCAGGCCGTCGGCGTGCCGGAGGAGCGATTGATGGAGCACGCCGGGACCGCCGTCGCGGCGGCCGTCCGCGCACTCGCGGTCGACCTCGGTCGCTGGGGGAGCGGCCCCGTCGTGATCATGTGCGGACCGGGCAACAACGGCGGCGACGGCTACGTGGCGGCTCGCCGGCTCGCGCTCGCCGGCGCGTCCGTGGTGGTCGGCCTCGTCGCGCCCGATGCCCGGCCCGCCGGGACGACCGCGGCCCGCAACTGGGACCGCATCGCACGTGATGCGGGGATCACCAAGGTCCACCTGCCGGTCGCCCGCGACGTGGCGATGTTCGAGCACGGCATCGAGTCGGCCGCGGTCATCGTCGACGCCCTGCTCGGCACGGGCGTTCGAGGCGTCCTCCGCGAACCCATCCGTTCGGCGGTCGAGGTGATCGTCCGTGCCGCGGCGGCAGGCGTCCCGGTCGTGGCAGTGGATACCCCGACGGCCGTGGACCTCTCCAGCGGCGAACCGTCGGATCCCGCGGTCCGCGCCGACCTCACCGTGACGTTCCATCGCCCGAAGACCGGCCTGGTCACGCGGCGCGGGGCGGCACATGCCGGCAAGGTGCTCGTGGCACCGATCGGCATCCCGCCAGAGGCCGATCGTGGCTGATGGCCGGTCGACCGACCGGCAACCGGGCTGGCGCGAGGTCGGGCTCGTGGCCGCGGCCGTCGTGGTGGTGGTCATGGGCGCCGCAGTCCTGACCAGCCTGTTGCCGTCGAGCCTGCAACAGGTCGTGTTCCACACGCCCCTGGCGATCCTGGTGCTCATCGTGGGAACCGGCTGGCTGCTCTGGCGGATCTCCCGCCGACGAACGGATGGCCCGGCGTGAATGCCCGGTCGGGGAGCCGGCCGACGGGTTGACCGGTTGACGGTCGCGGCGGCGATCGAATCCGCCTGATGGGCCATCGCGAAACCGCCGAAAGTCGGGGCTATGCAACGTACGGGCGACCGCGTAACATCCCGCCCGTACATGCCGTGGAAACGTCCACGGCCAGACCCGTAGCACGACGCACTCGGACTCCTCTCACGGCTGACGCGAGAAACCCGACGGGATCGCGCCGGCTACCGAGAGGAGTTTCGTTTTCGTGTACAGCGACAAGAATCTGACCTGCGCGGACTGTGGCCAGGAATTCGTGTTCACCGCGTCCGAGCAGGACTTCTACGCACAGCGTGGGTTTACGGAACCGCGCCGATGCCCGTCGTGCCGCGCCAGCCGTAAGGCAGCTCGGAACGCCGAGGGTGGGGGTGGCTCGTACGGCGGCTATGGGGCCGGCGGTGGCTACTCGGCCGGCGGCAACGGCGGCGGTGGCGGATATGGCGGCGGCGGCTACGGCGCGCGCGACCGCGGACCCCGCGAGATGTTCTCGGCCACCTGCTCATCCTGCGGCAAGGAAGCCCAGGTCCCGTTCCGCCCGACCAGCGGCAAGCCCGTCTACTGCAGCGACTGCTTCCGCAGCCAGCGCGGAGGCTGATCCAGATCCTCTCGGTGCGGGTCGACCCACGACCCGCCGAACCAGCGTGATCCCGACCCGGGTTGTCAGTCGACCCGGGTCGATCGATTCCCGAGGGTCGTGTGGATCGCGCGCCCTGCTGCGGCCCGGTTGCGCCCTTCGGGACGCCACGCGTACCATCGATGCGATGACCCACCCGTCTGGCCGGCCCTGCGGCACTCGCTCGTGCCCGCCCGACAGGCCCCGCGAGGCTTCCTGACCCATGGCCGTCGGCTCGTCCAATGACTTCGATCTCGTCGTGCTCGGCGCCGGCACCGGCGGGTACACCGCGGCGTTTCGGGCGGCCCAACTGGGGCTGAAGGTCGCCCTGGTCGACGAGGGCAAGATCGGCGGCACCTGTCTCCATCGCGGCTGCATCCCCACCAAGGCACTTCTCGAGTCGGCTGCCTTTGTGGAGCGAGTGCGTCATGCCAAGGATTTCGGGTTGACGCTCCCCGGGGAACCGACGATCGACTACGCCGCGATGGCCGCCCGTCGCGATGCGGTCGTCAAGCGCATGTGGACCGGCCTCAAGACCCTGATCGACAAGAACAAGGTCACGTGGGTCCCCGGTCGGGGCAGGCTGGACGGGCCGCAGAGGATCCACGTGAGTCAACCCGGTGAGGACGGCACGCCTGGCGGCGGCGGCGAGCGGATCCTCCAGGCCACCGACGTCATCCTCGCGACGGGCTCACGGGTCAAGTCGTTGCCGGGCCTGACGCCTGACGGGAAGCGGATCGTCACGAGCGACGACGTGCTGACGATGGACACCCTGCCGAAGGACATCGTCATCGTCGGGGCCGGCGCGGTCGGCGTCGAGTTCGCCTCCATGTTCCATGACGTCGGGGTGAAGGTCACGCTCCTGGAGTACCTGCCCCAGATCGTCCCGCTCGAGGACGGTGAGGTCAGCAAGGTCGTGGAGCGCAGCTTCGCGAAGCGGGGCATCGCGGTCATGACCAACGCCCGGTTCGACGCCGAGGCGGTCACCGCCGACAAGGCCGGCATCTGCCTGATGGTCGGCCCCGAGGGCAAGGACCCGGCCGAGCTCCGCGCCGAGATGATGCTTGTCGCCACGGGACGCGCGGCCAACATCGAGGACATCGGGCTCGAGACCACCAAGGTCGAGACCGACCACGGGATCATCAAGGTCAATGGGCACATGCGCACGAGGGAGCCGCACGTCTACGCGATCGGCGACATCGTCGGCGGGCTCTGGCTGGCCCACACCGCCGCGCACGAGGGGATCACCGCGGCCCACACCATCGCGGGTGAGGCCGATGTCCACGAGATGGACTACACGAACCAGCCGCGAGCGACGTACTGCCGGCCGGAGATCGCGTCGATCGGCCTGACCGAGGAACAGGTCAAGGCCGGCGGCCGGGACTACAAGGTCGGCAAGGTCCCGTTCCAGGCGATCGCGAAGGCCATCATCGTGGGCGAGTACGAGGGCTTCGCGAAGGTCATCGGCGACACGGCGACGAACGACACGCTCGGCATCCACATCGTCGGGCCGCACGCGACCGATCTCATCGCCGAAGCGAGCCTCGGCATCTCGCTCGAGGTCACGCCCTGGGAGATCGGCAGGGCCACCCACGCCCACCCGACCCTCTCCGAGGTCCTCGGTGAGGCCGCGATGGCGGTCGACCGCCAGTCCATCAACTTCTAGGGCAGATCCACCGGCAGGGGAGGGCCCATCGCGCGATGACGGTGAGCAAGGGCCGTTCCGCACTTGCCACGACGGTCGGCCTGACCGATGACGACCTCATCGAGATGTACCGGCTGGTCGCGCTCGCCCGGGCGCTCGACGAGCGCATGTGGATCCTCAATCGCGCGGGTCGGATCCCGTTCGTCATCAGTGGCCAGGGGCACGAGGGCGCGCAGGTCGGGATCGCCTGGGCCTTCGAGAAGGGTCACGACTGGATCGCGCCCTTCTACCGCTCGATCGCGACGTGCATGACGTTCGGGATGAGCGCGCGCGACATCATGACCGCGCAGTACGCCACCGCCGGCGACCCATCGTCGGGTGGCCGGCAGATGCCCGGGCACTACGGCAGCCGCGAGCACAACCTGGTCTCGGTCAGTTCGCCGGTGGCGACGCAGCTGCTCCACGCGGTGGGGATCGCTCTCGCCGCCAAGATCCGCAAGACCGGTCAGGTCGCGATGACCAGCATGGGCGAGGGATCGTCGAACCAGGGCGATGTCCACGAGGGACTCAACTTCGCGGCGATCCACAAGCTGCCGTTCGTCTTCGTGGTCGAGAACAACGGCTACGCGATCAGCGTGCCGGCCGCGATGGAGGTTTCGGTCGCAAACGTCGCCGACCGCGCTTCCGGGTACGGGATCCCGGGCGTGGTGGTCGATGGCGCCGATGTGCTGGCGTGTTACGCGGCGGCACGAGACGCGGTCGCGCGCGCCCGCGCGGGCGACGGGCCGACGCTCATCGAAGCGAAGGTGGCACGACTGACCGGTCACTCATCGGACGATCAGCAGACGAAGTACCGCTCCGAGGACGACCTGACAGCCGGACGGCTCCAGGATCCGCTTCCACACTTCCGCGAGCAGCTCCGCGAGGCGGGCATCCTGACCGACGACGTCGAGGCGCGCATCGCCGCCGAGATCACGGCGACCGTCGACGACGCGACCGAATACGCGGAATCGCAGCCCGATCCCGATCCGGCTACGGCCACGCGGTACGTCTACGCCGAGGACGTCGACTGATGCCTGCCAAGACGTTCATCGAGGCGATCCGCGAGACGCTGGCCGGCGAGATGCGCCGTGACGGGTCGGTCATCGTGCTGGGCGAGGACGTCGGCAAGAAGGGAGGCGTCTTCCTCGCCACCGACGGGCTGTGGGACGAGTTCGGCGACGAGCGCGTCATCGACACGCCCCTGACGGAGTCGATGATCGTGGGCGCGTCCATCGGCGCGGCGGTCAACGGGCTGCGTCCGGTGGCCGAGATCCAGTTCGCCGATTTCATCTTCCCGGCGTTCAATCAGCTGGTGTCAGAGGCGGCCCGGATGCGGTACCGCTCCAACAACGGCTACTCGGTCCCGATGACGATCCGGGCGCCGTACGGCGGCGGCGTCCACGGCGCGCTGTACCACTCGCAGAGCGTCGAGGCGTTCTTCACCCATGTGCCGGGCCTCAAGGTGGTCGTGCCATCCACCCCGTATGACGCCCGGGGGCTGCTCCGCTCCTCGATCCGGGACGACGATCCGGTCCTGTTCTTCGAGCACAAGAAGATGTATCGCTCGGTGCGCGGCGACGTCCCCGACACCGACTACGTCGTGCCATTGGGACGCGCCGCGGTGACCCACCCGGGCACACAGGTCACCGTCATCGCGTACGGCCTGATGGCCCATTACGCGCTGGAGGCGGCCGACCTCGCCGCCGAGGACGGCATCAGCGTCGAGGTCATCGATCTGCGGACGCTCCGGCCCCTCGACAAGGAGACCGTCCTCGACAGCGTCCGCAAGACCGGGAAGTGCCTGATCGTCTACGAGGACAACCGCTTCGGCGGGTACGGCGCGGAGGTGGCCGCCATCGTGGCCGAGGAGGCGTTCGACTACCTCGACGGGCCGGTCACGCGGATCGCCGGGCCTGATGTGCCGGGCGTGCCCTACAACCACGTTCTCGAGGACTGGTTCATGGTCAACCCGGACGAGATCGCCGACGGGATCCGCAAGCTCGTCGCGTACTGACGGGCCGGGCCAGGGGCGAGGCTCGACCCGGAACGCCCGTATGGGGGACACTAGGCGCCAACCAGCGACCCGCCGGAGGAACTGCGAACGTGGCGAAGGTGACGATGCCCCAGCTCGGTGAGAGCGTCGCCGAGGGGACGATCGGAAAGTGGCTCAAGCAGCCCGGCGATCACGTCGACAAGTACGAGCCACTCCTTGAGGTCATCACCGACAAGGTCAACGCCGAGGTCCCCTCGCCGTTCGAAGGCACCCTCACCGAGATCCTGGCCGAGGAGGGGGCCACGGTGCCCAACGACGCCGAGATCGCGATCATCGACACGGGCGACGAGGCGGATGTTGCCGCTGCCAGCGGGCCGGTCGTCACCTCGACCCCGGCCGCCGAGCCAAAGGGTCCCGCCGGTTCCGACGAGACCGCCGCGCCGCCCGCCCCCGAACCCGCCCCCGAACCCGCCCCTGCGCCCGTCACGGCCCCGGCCCCCGCACCGGTGCCGGCCAGACTCGCCCCTGCCGCGGCGGCCACGGCTCCGGTCCCGGGCCTGCCCGCTGCCGGCGATGCCGATGCCCGCATGACCCCGGCCGTCCGGCGTCTGCTGCGCGAACACGGCCTGAGCCCGGAGCAGATCCAGGGAACCGGCGGCGGCGGCCGGATCACGCGTGACGACGTGCTGGCCGTCGTCGAGATCATCCGGACCGGCGGCGGTGCCCCGGTCCCGGTGATGGCCGCGTCACCAGGTCCTTCGGCGCCCGTGGCCCGGACGCCGGCCGCGCCCGGCGCGCCCTCGATCGCGTTCCCCGACGGCGCCGACGAAGTCCTGCTGCCCATGACCCAGATGCGCAAGGGCATCGCGGCCCAGATGACCCGCTCCCTGGCCGTCCCGCACGCGTACGTCCACATGGAGGTGGACGCGTCGGGACTCGTGCGTGCACGCGACGGTGCCAAGCGCGAGTACCAGGAGCGCGAAGGCGTCTCGCTGAGCTACGTGCCGTTCGTGATCAAGGCCACCGTGGAGGCCCTCAAGCAGTACCCCTCGTTCAACGCCCACTGGACCGATGCCGGCATCCTCGCGAAGCGGCGGATCAACATGGGCGTCGCGGTCGCGGTCGACGACGGATTGCTCGTCCCGGTCGTCCGCGACGTCGACCAGTTGTCCATCAGCGGACTCAACCGCGCCATCGCGGACGTCGCGGCCCGGGCGCGCGCCGGCAAGCTTCGGCTCGACGACTTCGGTGGCAGCACGTTCACCATCGACAACACCGGCTGGTTCGGCTCCAACCTGACGATGCCGATCATCAACGTGCCGGAAGTCGCGATCCTCACGATGGAGGCCATCACCAAGCGACCGGTCGTCCGCGAGACCCCCGAGGGCGATGTCATCGCCATCCGGCCGATCATGAACGTGGTGCTGGCCATCGACCATCGCGCCAACGACGGCGCCCAGGCGGCGGCCTTCCTCCGAGTCGTGAAGGCCGCCCTCGAAGCGGTGGGACCCGACACGCCGGTCTACTGACTCGATGCGCGTCGTCGTCACGGGCGCGGCCGGTTTCATCGGGCGAATCGTCGTCCGACGGCTCGCCGCCAGGGGCCATCAGGTCGTCGCTCTCGTGCGTGATCCGATCGCGGCGTCGGGGCTCGAGCCGCCGACCGTCGAGCTCGTGGAGAGTGACCTCTCGGGGGCCGGATCGCTCCGCGCCGCGATGAGGGGCGCGGACGGCATCATCCACCTGGCCGGTTCGTACCGCGTCGGCATCCCCGTGTCGGAGCGGCCATCGATGTACGACGCGAACGTGGGCGTGACGGAGCGGGTCCTGGACGCGGCGATCGCGGCGGGCATCCCGCGGATCGTCCATGTCTCGACCATCAACGCCTTCGGCAACACGCGTGGTCGCGTGGTCGACGAGACCTATCGCCGCGATCCGAAGGACGGCTACGTCAGCTACTACGACGAGACCAAGTGGCTCGCCCACCTCGCCGCCGAGCAGCGGATCGCGGACGGCGCCCCGATCATCATCGTCCAGCCCGGGGTCACCTACGGGCCCGGCGACCACGCTTCGGTGGGGCTCCAGCTGGAACAGGCGTACCTCGGCACGGCGCCCTACGTCGCGCTCGGCGCGATGGGGATCAGCCCGGTCCACGTCGAGGACCTGGCAGGCGGGATGCTCGCAGCACTCCACCGGGGCGAGCCGGGCAGGGCCTATGTGCTCGGTGGGCCTAACGTTCGCCTCAAGGAGGCCATGGCCATCGCGGCCCATGCGGGCGGACACGGTCCGCCACGACTGTCGATCCCGACCCCGGTCCTCCGGCTCGGCACCTTCCTGGGCCCGAACCTGGGTGCGCGCTTCGGCCTGTCGCCCAACCTGCGCGAGATCCTGTCGGCTTCAGACGGGGTCACGTACTGGGCGAGCTCGGCCCGGGCCGCCGCCGAGCTCGGGTACCGGCCCCGCGACCTCGCCGCAGGCTTCGCAGACGCCTTCGGTGGGTCGGACCGCTGACCGGCGACCCGACCAGCCTCGTCGTACACTCCGACCATGGCCCGCGACCTTCCGATGTTCACGCCACCGGCCGGCCCGGGCCACGCGGCCCACGCCCATCGGCCGGAGCTGTCGATCGCGCTGGGCGGCGGAGGGTCCGGTGAACCCGCGACCGACGGTTCGGTGGCCCTCCGGCGGCATCCGGACTGGATCCGCGCCAGGATGCCGTCCGGCCCGGACTACCACGACCTGAAGGGCCTGCTCCGCGGCCTCAACCTCAACACGGTCTGCGAGGAGGCCCACTGCCCCAACATCGGGGAGTGCTGGGACCAGCGCACGGCAACGATCATGATCCTCGGCGACACGTGCACCAGGGCGTGCGGGTTCTGCGCCGTCAAGACCGGCCGTCCGACCTGGTTCGACGACGACGAGCCACGTCGCGTCGCGGAGGCGGTCGGCCAGCTCGGTCTCGAGCACGTGGTGGTCACCTCGGTCGCGCGCGACGACCTGCCGGACGGCGGAGCGGACATCTTCGCGAAGACCATCCGCCAGATGCGCGACCGTTCACCGGGCATGGGCATCGAGGTGCTCATCCCGGACTTCGACGGCTCCGACGCGCGCCTCCAGACCGTGATGGACGCCCGGCCCGATATCCTCAACCACAACCTCGAGACCGTGCGGCGCCTCCAGAAGCCGGTCCGCAAGCGGGCACGCTGGGATCGCAGCCTGTACGTCCTGCGCCGGGCCAAGGAGATGTCCGCCGAGATCGGCTACCCGGCGCATACGAAGTCGAGCCTGATGGTCGGCCTCGGGGAGCGGCGCGACGAGCTCACGGAGGCGTTCGAGGCGCTTCGCGCGGTCGATGTCGACATCCTCACGATCGGTCAGTACCTGCGGCCGTCGCTCAAGCACCTGCCACTCGAGCGCTACTACCACCCCGACGAGTTCGCGGAGATGAAGGTCGAGGCGCTGGCGCTCGGCTTCAAGCACGTCGAGTCGGCGCCGCTCGTGCGCTCGAGCTACCACGCCCGCGACCAGGTACCCGGGGCCGAGCTGAAGCGACTGCGCCGCCAGGCGAGCATCGACGCGGAGGGCCGGGTCGTCCCGCTCGCGGGCTGAATCCCGGCGGGCGGCGGCTTCCTATCAGCGTGACGCGCGCCGACTGAGTTGAACCGTCGCCCGCTTCAGGCTCCAGTCTTGAGGAGCAGCGTCTTCAGGGTCTTCAGGATCCATCGCTCGGCTTCGTCGTAGGTTCGCCCGAACGAGTCGGTCAGCTCGAGCCAAGAATCCGTGGCGGTCAAAAGGGTCAGGATCTGCGTCGCATCAACAACCGAAACGTCCGCCCGCAGGCCGTCGATCGCCGCTAGCCGGTGGGCGACGGTGCCGGCACCGGCCCGGTGACGACGTCCTCCCTCGGCGAGCGCTGCCGCGAGGTCCGGTTCCGACGGAGCCGCCGATCGTACGGCCGCGACGATGTCGCCAGCCCGCTCGTTGAGTCGCCTCGTGAGGCCGACCGCCGCGGCCAGGACCTCCTCGGGATCCACTGCACGACCGATGCGCTCGCGATTGCTGCCGACACCACCTTCATGATCGATGACCTCGAGGAGTCCGAACAGGATGGCTCGCTTCGCGCCGACCGAGTGATACAGGGTCTGGACCGCGACGCCGGCCTCCTCCGCGATCTCGACCATGGACGTCGCCGCGTAGCCGTGCTCGGCGAACCGGCGCCGCGCAGCCGCGAGGATCGCGGACCGCGTCTCGGCCGACTGTGCAGCGCGTCGAGGCGATCTGTAGGGCCGTGGCTTGACAGGACCACGAGTCTGTGGATTCATTATGCAACCAATATAGAGGCGTTCTACAGGGAGGGTGATATGTCCGTGCTGCAGCGGTCGATGGACCAGTTCTCGGAAGGGATGGAGCACTCCAGGATCGCTCGCGACAGGAGGATCGCTGGGCTCGCTGGCCTGGCCTTCTTCGTCTTGCTCGTCATCCAGAACATCATCCGAGGCAGCGGACCTCTGAACGGGGCGTCCACCGACGTCATCGACGCATACGTTACCCAGCAGCGGACCGTGCTGGAGGTCCTGTTCGCACTGTTCCCGATCGGGTTGGTCGCGCTGTTCGCGTTCGCTGCCGGTCTCCGCCGCCTCGCGATCGACCGGGACGCGACGGTCGCCTCGTTGGCCGATCTAGGGATGATGGGCGCGCTGATGATCGGTGCGATGTTCGCCGTGTCACTGGCTTTCGAGGTATCCCTCGTCGCCACCGCTCCATCGCTGACTGGTCAGCCCGAGATCATTGCCACGCTGTGGGCGCTCCATGGTGCTGCCTTTGTCGTGAACATCGCTGGGATCGGCGTTGCGCTGATCGGTTTGTCGCAAGCTGCCGCCAGGTCCGGGCTTATGCCGCCGTGGACGGGGCAGCTGGGGATCGTCGGTGGGATCCTGCTGTTGGTCGGCGCGGTTCCGAGTGTCGAAGTGACCAACGGTTCGCCTTTGATCGTCATCGGCCTTGTCGGCTTCTTGTGTTGGGCGGTGTGGGTAGCAATGACCGGGCTGCGCCTCGTCCGTGGCCAGGTCTAGCCACTGGACCAGGCGCCATGGTGCGGATCGCGGTCGACTATCCTAGGATCGATGGTCCGACAGCTCTCGCGCAAGATCCCGCTCGCCGAGCTGCATTGCCATCTTGGCGGCGCGGTGACCCCGGCGATCATGTGGAGCATCGCCCACGCCCAGGGGATCAAGCTCCCGACCCGCGACTACTGGGAGTTCCGGGACACCATCACGGTGTCGGAGAAGCGCAGCCACAGCTTCGACGGCTACCTCCAGCTGTTCCACTGGACCGAGCTGATCCAGAGCTCGCCGATCGCGGTCGAGCGCGCCGTCTACGAGGTGGTCGGCGGCGCCTATCGGAAGAACAACGTCACCACGATGGAGCTCCGCTTCAACCCGATGAAGCGGAACCGCGGCGGCGAGCAGGACCTCGACCACATCATCGCCGCCGCCGTCCGCGGCATGGACCGGGCGACATTGGAGTACCCGGTCAAGCCCGGGCTCATCTTCTGCCTCGACCGGGCATTCCCGTACGAGCTGAACGAGATCATCGTCGAGAAGGCGATCGGCTGGCGTGACCGCGGCGTGGTCGGCGTGGACATCGCGGGCCCGGAGTCCTCGACCTTCCGGGTGGCGGACTACCGGCGCATCTTCCGTCGCGCCCGCCAGTTTGGGCTCGGGCTGACCGTCCACACCGGCGAATCAGGGCCGGTCGAGGAGGTCGCCCGGGTCGTCGAGCTGCTCGAACCCGATCGCATCGGTCATGGCGTCAAGGCCGCCTACGACCCCCGGGCTATGGCGATGATCCGCGACCGCGGCATCGTGCTCGAGATCTGCCCGACCTCGAACCTGAACACCCGGGTCGTGTCCGGCTGGGAGGAGTTCCGCTGGATCTTCGACACGTTCCGGCGCAACGAGGTCCGGTTCACGATCAACACCGACGGCCCCGAGATGCTCAAGACCTACATCCGCGACGAGATGGCGCAGCTCGGGCGGTTGGGGATCCTGTCCGTGGACGACCAGGAGGTGGCTGCCGCGACGTCACTGGCGGCCTCGTTCGTCCCGAACGTGTCGGACGTGCCCCCACCACGCCTCGAACCCGCCCGTCGCAAGGTGGTCGAACGAGAGGAGGCCTAGGTGATGCTGACCCACACGCGGCCGATGCCACTGACCATCGCCGGCGGTGTCCCGATCATCGCCGCTGTCGCCTGAAGACCCGCCGCCGGAGCTCAGTCTCCGGCGCGCTCCTCGATGCGGTACGTGCAGCAGCGATCGCCCGAGGCGATGTGCGTCTCGCGCACGACGTCGGCGCCCAGCACCTGGCTGAAGAGGTCGAGTTCCGCCTGGCAGGCCGCCGGTGTCGCTTGGGCGACGTGGTAGATGGCGCAGTTGTGCTCGAGCAGCCGGATCGTGCCGTCGATGTCGATGGACGCTTCGGCCAGGTATCCCTGCTCCGCCTGGATGACCGCGAGCTCGACGACCCGCTCCTCGAGCGTCGCGCCGTTGGGCGCCCGGTCCGCGAGCTGATCACGGACGCGGTCGCCCAGTTGCCGGCGACGAGCCGCGAACACCTCGTCGAGGAGCTCGTCTCCACCGACCGCGCCGATCGCCGCCAGCAGGCCGGCCGCGAGCGCGTCGTAGGTCGACGGGAAGAGGTCCTGCGCGTCAGCGGTCACGTCATACAGGTGCCGCGGTCGCCCGACGCCATGGCGGACGGTCTGGCGGCTGACGAGATCCGCCGCTTCGAGTGCGCGGAGCTGCTGGAGAACGCCCGTCCGTGATGCATCCAGCCGCGCGGCTAGCTGATCGGGCGACGAGGGGCCGTCCATGCGCAGGCGGAGGAGCAGGTCGCGACGCAGGCTCGACGGTCCGCGACGCAGGCTCGACGGTCCGCCAACGGAGGCCGCACGCGCGGACTCCGCGCTGACGGTGGCGGCAGGCCCGTGCGAGGCCGGGACCGCCAGGGTGGTCTCGGGCATCCCGGAAGGCTAGCACCGGTGTCGGCGCCGTGCTCTCCGGCCGGCCCGACCCCGCGACTGGTACGCTCGCGGCGATGGATCTCGACCTGTCGCCGGAACACGTGCTCCTGCGCGACACCATCCGCGGGTTCATGTCGAGCGAGGTGGCACCCCTCGTCGAGGCGCACGAACGCGAGCGGCGCTTCCCCGTGGAGATCGTGCGACGGATCGGCGAGCTCGGCTGGCTCGGCATCCCCATCCCCGAGGACGAGGGTGGGGCCGGGCTCGACACGCTCGCGTACGCCATCGCGATCGAGGAGATCGGGCGGGTCTGGGGATCGCTCGGGCTCATCGTCGCTGCGCACACGAGCCTCGGCTGCGGACCGCTCCACCTCGCGGGCTCGAAAGAACAGCAGCAGCGGTTCCTCGTCCCGATGGCGCAGGGAAGGGTCATCGGCGCCTACGGGCTGACCGAGCCGGGCGCGGGCAGCGACTCGGGTGGGACCAGGACGACGGCTCGTCACGAGGTAGGGCCCGATGGCGGCTCGTGGGTCATCGATGGCGGCAAGCGGTTCATCACGAATGCTGGCCAGGCCGGGACCTACATCGTCACCGCGCGGACCGGTGCTCGCAGTGACGGGTCGCCCGAGATCAGCGCCTTCATCGTGCCGGCCGATACACCCGGGTTCTCGGTGGGGCGCCTCGAGGACAAGCTCGGCCTGCACGCCTCGGCAACGGGCGAGCTCCTGTTCGAGGGTGCGCGGGTCCCGGCCGCCAACATGCTCGGCGAGCAGGGGAGCGGCTTCAAGATGTTCCTCGCCATCCTCGATGGGGGGCGCATCAGCATCGGGGCGCTGGCGGTCGGGCTCGCCCAGGCCGCGCTCGATGCCGCCGTCCCGTACGCTCAGACACGTGAGCAGTTCGGGCGGCCGATCGGCTCGTTCCAGGGCGTCGCGTTCATGATCGCCGACATGGCCACAGAGATCGAGGCGGCCCGGGCGCTGGTGTGGCGCGCGGCCTGGCTCAAGGATCAGGGTCGTGACTACGGGCTGGCCGCGGCCGAGGCCAAGCTGTTCGCCTCCGAAGTGAGCTCGCGGGCGACGAACAACGCCATCCAGGTGCACGGCGGCTACGGGTACGTGACCGACTACCCGGTCGAGCGCTACCTGCGGGACGCGAAGCTGACCGAGATCGGCGAGGGGACGAGCCAGGTCCAGCGCCTCGTCATCGCCAGGAAGATCCTGGGCCTTCGGGTGGTCTAGCCGCGCCTCAGCCGACCTGCGTCAGCCGCACGATGAGCCGGTACTGGCTCCGCGACCCCACGCAGGTCTGAAGGGTCAGGCTCGGCTTGGCCTGGGGCGCGTACGCCCACGTGCCCTTGGTCGGCGTCGTGACCTTCCACCAGGCCACCCTGTACGTATGGACCCGGCCGCTCGAGTCCGCGTAATAGAGCCTGGCGCCCTTCTCAAGGCGGCCCCGGAGATAGGCGTCGTGGAGGGACTTGAAGACGCTGTCGGCATGCCCGAACAGGTAGACGTTGTTCGTGCCCGCGCACCCCCAGCGGTAGACCCGGTTGCCGGGATACGACTTCCTCGAGCACGCGTACGGCGTCACCGACTTGTCGAGCTTTATGGACGGCATCCACACGTGATCGCGGCCCTTGTACCGGGAGTTCGAGGCGGTCTCGACGGCGGCGCCGACCGTCGGTTCACGGACTGGACGCAGATCGGGTGCGACCGGCGCCGATCGCGTTCCGGACGCCCCGGCGATGGTCGGATCGGGCGTCAGCCGGGTGCCAGCGACCGCCTGGGCATCGGCGGCCACGTCAGCGGTCGGTGCCGCGAGGGTCGCGGCGCCGCTCGAGAGCACGCCCGCGTCGCGGCCGACAGCGCCGGAGACCGTGCCGATCGCGAGGGCCAGCGCCAGGAGCGAGGGCGTCAGGACACGGCGAGTGATGGGGGTCGGGACCATGTGGCCATCGTTGCCCGCGGGACCTCGTGCCGACCGTCACCCGGTCGTCCCACCAGGGCTAGGCAAGGGGACCGTGACGGACCCCACCGAACGCCAGCGGACCCCCGTGGACCCGACCGCTGGACCCTAGCCGCCGTTGCCGGCTGCGACCTCCAGGCCGGCGCGCAGCGCGGCCTCGAACGCGGGTGCCCATGGTCCCTGGCCGGCGACGACGTAGGGAGACTGGTCGATCGACTCGAAGTTCTCGGCGTCGGTCACGAAGCTCCGGGCGCACGCGTCGATGGTCGATCGGAGGCGCTCGAACACCTGGCTGGTCCGGAAGACGTACAGGTAGAGCCGGACGGGCTTGGTCTGGCCCTGCCCTGACGCGTCCAGGCCGATCGCCGTCGGGATCAGCACCGGGTCGTTGCAGCCCGCATCGCCGGATACGACGTGGTCGATGACTAGACCACGCTGGGTCAACGCGATCGCGAGATCCCCGAAGTCGGCCGGGGTCTCCTCGGGAGGGGACGTCGAAACGATGCCACAACCGCCGACCAGGAGCGCCGTCAGAAGCAGGCCGAGCAGGGCCCGGAGGAGGGGAGCGGGGGACATCGCGCCGAAGGCTAGCACCGGGCGCCCCGCGACGCCTCGCCGGGTGGGCTCAGCGGTCGCGGGCGCGTCGCTTGGCGTCGCGGAGGCGGGTCATCGTGTCACCGCCGGCGTCGGTGGGTGGCGCCGCCACTGGGGGAGGAGCGGGTGGCCCCGAAGGCCGGCCCGGTGGAAGCGGCGCCGGGCGATCTGGCGTGTAAGCCGCCACGGAGGACGGTGTCGGTCTCACCGCGATCGGATGGGCGGGGCGGGCCGTCTCGGTCGGGACGACGGCGCCGGCCGGCGTGGCCGCTGGGGCCCCTTGCATCGAGCCCGCGCCGGCGGCCGTCGGGTCATCGCCGCGAAGCGCAGCCCGAGCCGGCGCCCCGCTTGCGCGTTCGCGGGCCGCAAGGAGACCCTCTCCGGTCGCGGTCCTGGGTGCGGTCGCGCCGCGGCGGCGACGGACGTCCGCGAACCACGCACGGGCTGCCGCGAGCTCACGTCGCCCGATGGAGACCCGTCGGAGCGCGATGTCCAGCGGCCAGAGCAGAAGCGCGATGAGGAGCAGGAGGGGCCACAGGTCCGTGTAGCGACTCGTGGCGGTCAGGTCGTGGACCCATGGGTCGAGGGCCGTCTCGACCACCCGGCCGCCGGTGGCAGACCGGAGCGCGGCCAGGAACGGCTCGTTCGAGCCAAGCAGGCGGTACTCCGCGGCGGTCGGCGCGACCAGCCCGATCGTCCGGCCGAGTGCCGATGACCCCGGTCGGGTCTGGGTGACCCGGAGTGCGTAGGCGCCCGGGTCGACCTCCCCGAGCGGCGCCTCGTAGACGCCAGGCGCGACCTGCGTGAGGGCCACCTGGACCGGCTCCAGGTCGGGCCCGACGACCGTCGCCTGTGTCGAGTAGAAGTCGCGCGGCGAACCGTCGGCCTCCACGCTCTCGACGTGCAGCGACGTCGATCCTCCCTTCGTCTCGAAGCGCGCCTCGATGCCGTCGGTCTCCTCGCCTGGGAACGTCCAGCTGACGAGCTGGGAGAAGAACCGGTTGAACCCGCCCCAAGCCAGCCAGTCCTTGGCCCAGCGCCCAGTCGAGTCGGACGTCCACGCGACGGACCGCCCCAGGCCGTACTGCCATTGCGCGAGCAGCGGATCGTCACGTCCGGTGACGAGCACCGTCTGCGCCGCCGGCTTGGCCGTCGTCCCGTTGTAGCCGAGGAGTTGCGGGAGGCCCTGGTCCAGGCCGCGCATGATCGGGGACGAGGAGGTCAGGATCGGGAAGAACGGCTCCTCCACGATCTGCTGGCCCGACACCTGCTGCGTCTCCTTGAGGAAGATGTCCGGGATGCTCGCCGGATTTGGCGCGGCGTAGAAGCGGCCGCCGCCCTGCGTCGCCAGCTGCTGGAGGAAGGGGTTGGCGCCGCCGCCGGCGCCGACCGTCGAGAGCGTGATGCCGTCGGCCTTCATCTTCGCCAGGATCTCGTCGTACTGGCCCGAG
Source organism: uncultured Chloroflexia bacterium (assembly GCA_963764515.1). Lineage (GTDB taxonomy): Bacteria > Chloroflexota > Limnocylindria > Limnocylindrales > CSP1-4 > SPCO01. The sequence continues at coordinate 1,022,876 of CAVXSS010000002.1, forward strand.
GTGGACCAGCCGTCGGTCAGCAGGATGATGTGGCGCCGGGTCGCGGTGACGCCTTCGAGCGACTGGACCGCCTGGTCGAGGCCCGCGAAGATGTTCGTCTGGCCATCGGCACGGATGCTGCTGATCTGGCCCTGGAGGTCGACGACGTTGCCCAGCGGCTGGGTGTGGACGACCCAGTGGGCGGCCTCGTTGAAGCTCACGACGCCGAGCTCGTCGCGCTCGGTCATGGCGGCCGCGGCACGCAGGATGGCCTCCTTGCCGATGTCGACCTTCTGCACGCCGGCGATCCCGCTCCCGCTGCTGCGGTCGAACGAGTTGCAGTGGCAGGCGGCCATCGAGCCCGACGAGTCGATGACCACCACGAGCGCGATGTCCGGCTGCTTCTGTCGGTCGCGCACCCCCATGTCGACCGGCAGGGTCTCCTCGAGCGGCGTCTTCTGGTAGCCGCCGGCTCCGAAGCTGTCGGGTCCGCCGACCATCACCAGCCCCCGGCCGAGGTCGCGAACGTACACCTGCAACGCGGCGAGCTGGTGGTCCGAGAGGCGGATGCGCGGCACGTCGACCAGGACGATGCTGTCGTACGTCGCGAGGCCCGCGAAGTCCGTCGGCAGCGCCTCGGGGACCATGGTGTCGACCTGCTGGCGCTGGTTCTCGAGTGCCTTGACCAGTTCCGCGGCGACCGCGTCGTCACCGGCGAGGACCAGCGTCCGGGGCTCGCCCTTGACGATCGTGTTGGAGTCCGCGCGATCGTTCTGGCTGAACGTGTCCCGCGCCGCTTCCACCCGGACCCGGAAGGTATGGAAGCCCGCCTCGGTCGGCTTGACGTCGAACGTGACGCGCGTCAGGCCGGCGTCGAGCTGCACGGGCTTCGAGGCGACCTGCGCACCGTCGGCGAACAGGAAGACGGTCGCCTGCTGGGCGACCGTCGACTGGATCTCGGCGACCGCCTCGACAGACTCCCCGAGTCGAGCGGTCGATGGGGTGGTGAGCCGCTCGACCACGACCTCGTCGGCGTTGCCGAGGCCGATCTGGCGCGTCTCGATCACCACGCCACGGCTCGCGGCCAGGGCCCCTTCCGCCTGGCCGGACCCGGTCGTATCGTTGCCATCACTCAGCAGCACGATCCGCTTCTGCGCGTCGTCGGGGAACAGGGCTGTCGCCAGGCGCAGGGCGGCCCCGATGTCGGAGGCGGACTTGACCGGCGTGGACGCGATCCGGTCGATCTCATCGAGCTCCGACGGCAGCCGCTCGACGAGGGCATCCTTCCCGAACGCGACGATCCCGGCCACGTCACCCTGGGGCTTCTCCTTGAGCGTGTCCCGCAGGAACGCGAGGGCGTCCGAGCGCCCGGGATTGCCGACCGAGTCCGACAGGTCGACGACGAACACCGTCGCGAGCCGATCGACCGGCAGGACCAGCTGGAAGCCGGCGATGGCGAAGACCAGCGCCACCAGCACGATCGTTCGCAGGACGAGGGCGGCCCGACGACGGCCGATGCCCATCCGCCGACGCGCCGCAGCGTGCAGGCCGACGGTCAGGACCAGCGCCGGGACGAGGAGCAGGAGCGCGAGGGGCGCCTCGAATGCGATACCCATCTAGACCGTCCCGCCCGGCTGGCGGCGGAGCCTCGCGGCCAGCGAGCGCCGCATCCGGATCACCACGTCCCGGTGATACAGCGCCCACTCGAGGCACAAACCGATGAGGACGAGCAGGACGATCGGCAGCCACAGCTCTTCGCGCGTCGTGGGGCGCTCGGTCGTCGCGCCGCTCCCTGGCGCAGGGGATGCGTCCGGGCCAGCCCCGAGCCCCTCGATCGCGGACACTGGCCCCGGGGCGATCGTCGATTCGCCGACGTCGAAGAGATCGACCGCGAAGCGGACCGGCGCATCCGGGTCGACCGGCGCGGCGGACGCCGCGGACGACGCCCCTGGCGAGCCTGACGGTCGGGTGGTGGAAAGTGCCGTGGGGTCGGCGCTCGGGAGGCCGCTCCCTGACGGGTTCGCCGAGGCTCCGGCGGCGTGGATCGGGGTGACCGTGTAGATGCCGGTCAGATCGGTCGCGACGTACGTCACCGACGAGCCACCTGCCGCGCTCGCGACGAGCTCCGCCGCCGTGCCATCCGGTCGCGTGACGGTCACCCCGGTCGCACCCGACGGGATCGTGAGGTTCACGGGACTGCCGGGCGCGACCGCGTCGGTCGGAGCCGAGGATCCGCCGAGGAGCTCGCCGGTGAGGTTGGCGAGCAGGATCGGGAACGCGACCTGAAGCGGCAGGTCGGAACGGCGTGGTTCGAACGCGAGGACCGCGGTCGGCAGTCCGGCCCGGACGCCGGTGTAGAGCAGGGGAGCGCCCTTCGGGCCCGGGACGACGACGCGTGCCCAGTCCGGCGTGGTCAGCCGTTGCGCCTGCGAGATGTGCGTCGTGGACAGGTCCACGTACCGCAGGATCGGCTCATCGGGGCTCAGCGAACCGATGCCCGGGTCGCTGATCGTGCCGTTCACCTCGCCCAGGGCGCTGGTCTGCGGTGGCGCGATGGCCAGGATCGGCGTCGCCGGCAGCGTGGTCGGCAGCGTGGACTCGAAGATCGTCAGGTCCCACGTGCGGCCGTCCGTCCGCTCCGAGGCCGGTCCGTAGTCGGCCGGTCCCACCCCGTAGAGCTCGACGTTCGGGAGGTACGAGAGGGCGGTCTCGAGATACGGATCGCCCTCGCCGACGAGGAGGACGAGCTTGGCCTGGACCGCGGGAAGGACCGCCCATGCCCGGTCATCGATGGCGAGCTGGTCGGGCGCCACCCCCGACGTCGGGTCGTGGCCGACCAGGCGGATCTCGACGACGGCGACATCGGGCGGGACGTCGTCGATGACGACGTCGGACCGTGCCTGGGCGTCGAGGGCGATGTCTCGAGCCTCCAGGAGCCGGTCGTCGCCCCAGACCTCGATCCGGCGCTGGGCGCTCTCGATGTCGAGGTTGGCGACGCTGATGAAGACCGAGCGCGTGACGGCCGAGGGCGACGTCCGTACGGCGAGCGCCACGATCGCCTGGTTCTTGCGATCGCGGCCGACCGGCAAAACCTTGATCGGTGCGTCGACCTTCGTGGTCGGCGCGGTGGCCACGGCAGCGTCGGTGGCGACCAGGATCTGCGCGTCACCCGACCGCGCGGCCAGTTTGGAGGCGAGTTCGAGGGCATCGCCAAGGTCGCCGCGGCTGGCCGCGGGTTCCAGACCGTCGAGGGCCTGGCGGACTCGGCTGAGGTCGGTCGTCTCGTTGATGACGATGCGCGCGCTTCGATCGACGGCGATGACGCTGACATGGCCGCCGGTCGGCAGGTCCGCGAGGGCGTCGATGGCTGCCGCGCGCGCGGCAGCCAGCCGATTTCGGCGCCACGTCCGTGGCGGCCATGCTGGCCGACGTGTCCATGACCAGGACGATGTCGCGGGCCAGCCCCGCTGGGCGCTCCAGGAACGGCCGCGCTGCCAGCAGGACCAACGCGATGACCAGCAGCAACTGGAGGAGCAGGAGCGCGCTCCGTCGCAGGCGCTGCCACGGGGCGTTCGCCTCGACGTCGGTCAGCAGGCGGCTCCACAGCAGCGTCGAGGGGACCACGGCCTGATCGCGCCGGAGCTTGAGCATGTACATCGCGATGACGGCCGGGACGAAGACCAGGCCGGCCAGGGCGAGCGGGGTGATGAACGGCATCCCGTCAGCCCAGGACCCTTCGCCGGCGCAGCTCCGCGAACATGAGGTCCGCCAGGTTGAAGTCGGACGACAGGTCGACATAGCCGGCTCGTCGCTTGGCGGCGAGGTCCGCGAGGCCTGCCTTCCACGCCGCCAGGCGGGCCTTGTAGGCATCGATGGTCGAGAGGTCGATGGTCACGTCGAGCCCGACACCCGTCTCGCTGTCCACGAGGCGGAGGTCGCCCTCCAGGACCGGGTCCAGCTCCTCGGGCGAGAGGATGTGGAGGATGATGAGCTCGGAGCCCGTGGCCGCGAGCTCACGCACGACGCGATCGGCCGACGGGTCCAGCAGGTCCGAGAGCAGGATCACCACGCCGCGGCCGTGGAGCTGGGCGGCTGCGTGGCGCACGGACGCCAGCAGGTCCGTTGGCCCATCGGCCGGGGTGATGGCCGACAGGTCCGCGAGCAGTCGGAAGACGCGCCCCGACCCGCGCAGCGCGGTGCGGCGGCGGGCCGTGCGACCCGCGAGGGCCGTCACCGAGACACGGTCCTCGCTCGCGAGCCCGATGTAGCCGAGGGCTGCCGCCGCTCGCTTCGCGAACAGGAGCTTGGCCGGCCGGCCCGCCGCCATCGATGCCGAGGCATCGACGAGCAGGGTCACGGTGACGTCTTCTTCCTCGACGAAGAGCTTGACGAACAGGCGCTCCAGCCGGGCGTAGACGTTCCAGTCGAGCTGCCGAAGGTCGTCACCGAGGTGGTAGTCGCGATAGTCGGCGAATTCCACCGACTGGCCGCGCTTGACGCTCCGGCGACCGCCCTTCAGGCCGCCGCGGACGGGCGATCGCATCAGCAGCAGCAGGCGCTCCAGCTGGCGAAGGAAGGCCTCGTCGAAGACCGTCGGGTCGACCTCGCTCGGCAGGAATGCCGGGCGCGTGCCCGTCGCGGCCGACCGGTCGCCCGACCCGGAGGGCATCGGCGGTCCCGTCGGTAGCCCGTGCAGTTCCTGGGTCATGCGGTCGTCGCTCGGATCGGGTCCAGCGGACCGGCTATTCGACGGACGGCGGTTCGACCGCGTCGAGGATGGACCGGATGACGGCCTCGCTCGTGATGCCCTCCGCCTCACCCTCGAAGTTGAGGATGATCCGATGGCGAAGCGACGGGAGCGCGACGGCGCGGACGTCGTCGATCGAGACGTTGAAGCGGCCGTCGAGCAGCGCGTAGATCTTGCCGGCGGTCACCAGGGCCTGGGCGCCTCGCGGCGACCCGCCGTATCGCACGTATTCGCGTGCGAGCTCGGGTGCTCGCGGCTGGTCCGGATGCGTGGCCGCCAGGACGCTCACCGCGTAGGCGGTCACGTGCGGCGCGATCGGCACGGCGCGCGCGAGTCGCTGCATCTCGACGATCTCGGCGGCGGTGCACACCTTGCTCGCCACCGCGGCATCGGCACCCGTCGTGCGGTCCATGATCGCGACGAGGTCCTCCTCGGACGGGAAGGGGACCATGACCTTGAACAGGAACCGATCGAGCTGGGCCTCCGGCAACGGATAGGTGCCTTCCATCTCGAGCGGGTTCTGCGTGGCGAGCACGAAGAACGGCGCATCGAGCGGGAACCGCTGGCGAGCGACCGTGACCTGGTGCTCCTGCATGGCCTCGAGCAGGCTGGACTGGGTCTTCGGCGTCGCTCGGTTGATCTCGTCGGCCAGGACCAGGTTCGCGAAGATGGGCCCCGGCTGGAAGCGGAAGATGCGCTGGCCGCCCTCCTCGATGAGGATGTTCGTGCCGGTGATGTCGGCTGGCATCAGGTCGGGCGTGAACTGGATCCGGTTGAACGAGCAGTCGATGACATCGGCGATGGTCCGCACGAGCAGCGTCTTGCCCAGCCCGGGGACGCCCTCGAGCAGGACGTGGCTGTTGGCCAGGAGGCCGGTCAGGGTCTGACGGACGAGGTCGCGCTGGCCGACGATGACGCGCCCGACCTCGCGTTCGATGGTCTGAGCGCGCTCGGCGAATGCCTCCGGTGCCAGGTGCGGCGACGATGCGGCCACGGTCGAGCTCTCCATGGTTGCCTCCACAGGGGATGCGGTCAGTCGGGAGTCGCCTGCCGTCACTTGGACGGGTCGAGCGAGCTGAAGTAGTCGCGCACGTAGTCCTTGACCGAGAGCGGGACATAGCCGCGCTCGAGCGAGGTCTGGGCGTATTGCTGGAAGTCGGCAAAGACCTGCTGGTACGGAGTCAACACGCCGTTGTTCGAGCCTGACCCGGTCTGGTTGCCCTGCTGCGTCTGGCCGTCGCCGCCCGTGCCGGCGATGTACGACGGGTCGCCGGGCCGGCCGAGCCGGTCGAAGGGCGCGTAGACGGATGAGAGGTCCGCGCCGAGCTGGGACGGACGGTTCGGGTTCGTCGGGCCGGCTGGACGACCGTTGCCGCCCATCCCGTTGCCGAGGGATCGGGCGTTCGAGCCGCCACCGCCGATGGCGCCTTGGCCCTGCCCCTGCCCTTGGCCCTGCCCCTGCCCTTGGCCCTGCCCCTGCCCTTGGCCCTGCCCCTGCCCTTGGCCCTGCCCCTGCCCTTGGCCCTGCCCCTGCCCTTGGCCCTGCCCCTGCCCTTGGCCCTGCCCCTGGCCCTGGCTGGCGCCGGGGCTGCCTTGCCCCTGCCCCAGTCCCTGCCCCGGGCTGCCGCTCGGACGCGGGCTTCCCTGCGCCTGACCCTGCTGTCCCTGTCCCTGTCCCTGGGCGGTGGTTAGCTTCCCCGAGTCCGCCAGCTGACGACGAGCCTCCTGGAGTCGCGAGGCCGCACCCGAGAGGTCCCGGCTTGCGGTGACCTGTCGCTCGGCCCCGGTCAGGGTCTGGCCCAGCCGGTCCAGCGCGGACTTCGCGCCCGCGGTATCGCCCTGAGCGAGGCTTTGAGCGGCGTCATGGAGGGCCGTCGAAGCCGCCCCGTTCGTGCCGGATGCCGATGCCTGCTGCTCGGCGAGCTGCCGGGCGAGGTCCGCGCGCTGCGCAGGCGTCATCTGGTCCAGCTGTTCCCCGAGCTTGGCGAGGTCCTCCTGGGCCAGTTTCGGGTCGCCGTCCTTGTTGGCGTCGGGCTTGCCCGTGGCGGCTCTCGAGAGGGCTCGGCTGAGCGACGTCAGTCCTGCCGCCCGCTGCTCGGTTGCCGGGTCGATCTGCGCTCGAACGTCGGCCTCGACCGAGCCCAGCCGAGCCAGGTTGACATCGAGCTGGTCGGGGCGGTCGCGCAATTGCCGGGCCAGGTCCCGCAGGTCCTGTGCCAGCCGCGTCCTCGGGTCCTGGGCATCCGCGCCCTTCGACTCGAGTTCGTGCGCGAGTTGATCGAGCTGCTCGGCCTGCTGGTTGGCGGCCTCGCGAACCTGTCGCTGCTGCGCGATCGCGGCGTCCTGCGGGTTCGGCATGAGGAGGACCGGCGCAAGCAACAGCGCGGAGACGACGATCGCGACCGCCGGCCGGCGCGAGAATTTGGGACGGAACAGGTTCGCGGGCGCAGCCCGTAGTGCGGCCGCAGCGTCTGCCCGCTGGCGTCGCACGAACCGATCGGTCTGGACGGCCTCATCGATCGGGCCTGTCTCTCCGGCAGGCTCGGACTCGCCGGACGACCCGGCAGCCGGACCGGCTGAGGCCGGGAACCCGACGGCCAGCTCGAGCGCGCTCGACACGCGATCGCCGAGACGGGCTTCCACATCGACCGCGAGCGCGGCCTCGCCCAGCGACGGCCGGGCGAAGACCGCCGCGACCAGCAGGACCAGGGCCCCGGTGATCGGGAGCGCCGCGCCGGCGATGGGCGCCCATTCGATCGGCACGAATTGGGCGACGGTCCAGAGCGCGATCTCCCCGATGAGGATCGCGGCCAGTGCGAGCCAGCCGCGGCGAACGATCCGCCGGATCCACAGTCGCCGCCGGTGCGGGCCGAGGCCGGTCCGGACCGCCAGCAGGATCGGATCGAGGGGGCCATCGATGGCGCCCCTGGGGTCGACCGGGATGTAGGCGAGATCCGCCGCCGACCGGCGGGCGGGGCGCGGGAGCCGGACCTTCATGCCACCGCTCCCTTCGGTGTCCGACGCGGAAGACGCGGTCGCCAGCGGCGGGTCGGTGAGACCAGCTGGATCGAGAGGAACAGGAAGATCGCTGACAGGATCAGCCACGTCGCGACGCTCTTCGGCCAGACGGTGTCGCGGACGACGCCGAACGCGGTGACGTCGTTGACCGGGTTGCCGAAATTGTCGACGGTCACCACGCCGCGACCGCCCACCACGACGCCCTTGCCTCCCACAGGCAGTGGGACCGGGACCGGGCCGCCGACCCCCTGACCCTGATCGGTGAAGATGACGCCGTTCTGGCCCGGGACCAGCTGCTGCGTCAGGCTGCACCACGTGCCGTACGACAGCTCCGTGCCGCACAGGACGTCGGCCTGGGCGATGAACGGGTTGACGTAGGCGATGACGTCAGGGGCCCGTCCCTTGATCGGACCGAAGCCCCGCCCGTTGTCCGTGCCGGCCATCCCGGTCCAGAACACGAGGACGAACAGCGATCCGATCGTGACGGCAAGCACACCGAAGATCGAGATCGCCGTGGCAGCCTGGGTGCGCTTGACCAGGCTCGAGCACAGGAGCCCGAAGGCGCCGAGTCCGAGCGCGGTCGCGAGCAGGACGGCATAGCCGCGCAGGACGTCCTCGGGAGCGACGCCGCCATAGACGAACACGACGGCGGTGAGCGGGACCGACGCGATGATCAACAGGAAGACGTAGGTCAGGGCGCTGAGCAGCTTGCCGAGCACGATGGCCACCGACGAGATCGGCGTCGCGATGAGCATGTCCAGGGTCTGCTTCTCACGCTCGAGGCTGATCGCACCCGCCGTCGCCGCAGGTGCCAGGAACACCACCTGGAGCGTCTCGAGGAACAGCAGGGCGGCGAAGATGCCCTGACCGATCGACGCCGATGCAAAGGCCGCGGAGTTACCGAATCCGGTCGTGTACGAGCGCTCCATGAGGAGCTCGACCATCCACGCGAAGCCACCGAGCAGCAGGAGGTAGATGGTCAGGATCACGAACGCTCGGCGGCCGCGCATCCGGCCGCGGAGTTCCTTGACGCCGACCGCCGCGATGCCGCCGGTGGTGCGGCCCAGGTTGAGCCGCGGCACAGGCAGCCGCCGTCGCGGCGCCGTGACCGCGCTGGTCTCGACCGTGGTCGCGCCTCCAGGGATCGGCGTCGCGGCGATGTCTTCGACAGCGGCCTCGCCGGGCCGCGGCATCGGGGTGGTGGGCTCGGTCATCGATGGCTCCTCAGGCCGCATCGAGCGGTGCGCGATCGGGCGCGGTCACTTGCAGGAAGAGCTCCTCGAGGTCGCTCGCGGCTCGGGCGAAACTCGCGATCGGCAGGCCGGCCCGAACGGATTCGGAGAGCAGTCGCGCCGAGGCCTCGTCGTCGCCCCGGAAGCCGAGCTCGACGGTGCCATCGTCGAGGACCACCGCCGAGGCGACGTCCGGATCGGTCGCGAACCGGTCCCGGGCCGCGTCGATGGTGTGGCGATCGCCGAGCAACCTGACACGCAACACCGCCCCGAACCGAAGCCGCCGCTCGATGTCCGCGACGCGACCCTGGGCCAGGACCTGGCCACGATCGACGATCGCGACGCTCGTGCACAGCTCCTCGAGCTCGGGAAGGATGTGACTGCTGATGAGGATCGTCTTGCCGAGCGAACGGAGCTCGCGAAGCAGCTCACGCAATTCGACCCGGGCTCGCGGGTCCAGCCCGGAAGCGGGCTCGTCGAGGAGCAGGACCTCGGGGTCGTGGACGAGCGCGTGGGCGAGGCACAGCCGTTGCTGCATGCCGCGCGAGAGCGTCTGCACGTACTGGTCGCGCTTGTCGCCGAGGTCCACGAGGTCGAGCAGATCCGCGATCATGCGCCGCCGGCCAGCCGCCGGGATGCCGTAGCAGCGGGCGAAGAAGTCGAGGTACTCCCAGACCTTCATGTCGTCGTAGACCCCGAAGACGTCCGGCATGAAGCCGAGGACGCCCCTCACCCGATCGGGGTTCCGGGTGACGGACCAGCCGGCGATCTCCGCCTCGCCCGCCGACGGCCGCAGGAGGGTCGCCAGGATGCGGAGCGTCGTGGTCTTGCCGGCCCCGTTGGGCCCGACGATGCCGAAGATCTCGCCGGCATCCACCGAGAGGTCCACGCCCGCCACCGCGAGTGTGCCGTCGTAGCGCTTGACCAGGCCCTCGGTCCGGACGATCGGGGTCATCGGACGCTCCCAGTCATCGACAGGTCGAAGCTGAAGCCTACCCCGTCGCTTCGATCGTTGACGAACCTGACGACCACGCTGCCGGACGTCGGGTCGATGTAGCGGGTCGGTGCCGCGATCGCGTACCGCGTCCCGTTGGCCAGGTGCGGCAACCGAACCCAATCGGCGGTGGCCAGGTCGAACAGCTCGACCTCAGGCAAGCCGTCGAGGCCGGCGATGGCGCAGTCCGGCGTGGGCGGGTCAGCGCAGGGAGCCGGGATCGACGGCAGGGGCTCGAGGGTCTTGGCGGGCGCCATGATCGGCATGTCCCCCCCGAAGTTCATGCCAACGGCGAGCTCGGTCGGGGTGAATGTCCCGGTGAACGAGATGGGACGGTAGGCGAGGGTCGCGCTGCCCTTCCCGAAGTTGATGGTCGACGGGTCCTTGCTGAAGAATGCCGCGCTCGCGTCGATCGTGCTGGAGCGAAGGAGATCGCCGCGGAAGGTGGTCGTGCCACTCACCGAGATGTCGGCCGGCAGGTAGTAGAGGATGTTGCCCGTGGCGCGAGGCGTCTGGCCGGCGATGTCGACCGGGAGCAGGCTCCCGGAGCCCCAGGCTAGGACGACGGCCCCATCGGTGGACAGCGAGCCGGTCGATCCCCAGTTCGGGTCATAGGTGAGCTGGTCGATGATCGTGTGCCGGATATAGGTGTCGGTCATGTCGGCCGTGAGCTGGCCGGTGTCTCCGAAGAAGAGCGGGCCGACCACCTTGTCCGAGAGCTGCTGGCCGAACTGGCCCTGGGTGATGGCCACGTCCACCGACACCTCTGCCCCGGCTGCGAGATCCTTGAGCACGGCGACCGTTCCGCCCAGGACGACGGCCGGCTTCTGCAGCGCGATGGTCGAGGCGTTCTTGACCGTTCCCTTGAGGTGCCCGTCGATGAGATGGAGGTCGGTCTGGATGAGCGGGACCGCGACCGGTGTCTCGGCTCGGATCGTGCGCAGCGAGCCAAAGCCGACGGCGAGGTCCCTGACCCTGGCCGGGTCGCCCTGCAGGACGTCGAGCGCCGAGGCCGTGCCATCGCCGCCGAAGAAGTCACCGCTCAGCGGCCCCGAAAGCAGCGCACCGCCCGGGACGTTGACCTGGTAGGTCCCACGGGACGGCGAGAAGACTCCGACGTAGACCTGCGCGGTCCCGTCGGTGGCGCCTGGCGAGCCACGAACGAGCGCGACCTCGTTGACGAGCACATCGCTGCCGCGGAGGAACGCGCCGAAGCCGTACGCGCCGATCGCGAAGATGCCGATGAGGGCGGGCATCGTCATCCATGCCCATTCGCGCCGGTCCAGCCGTCGCAGGACCAGGTAATTGAGCGGCCCGACGAGCAGGATGTAGGCGCCGAGCAGGCCGATGAGTCCCCCGATCGGTGGCAGGGCCAGCGCGGGCAGCTGCGATACCGCGCTCACGAGCTGGCTGTCGTCTCCGAGGACCAGTCCCGCGTATGAACGGGCCGGAAGCAGGCGTCGCCACAGGTTCTGGCCGGCACTTCCGTCGGCGATCCATTTCGTCGACGGGTCGAAGCCGATGAGCGTCACGGCGCCGTTGCCGTACCCACGCTCGGCGGCGACGACGCGATCGCCGCTGGTCACGAGCGCCCGACCATCGGTGAGTTCGCCACCGAGTGCCGGCAGATCGGCCGTACCTGCGGGCACGTCCCCCAGGAGGCCGGTCAACGAGGCAGCCGCGATGTCGACGGTGGCGGTCGGGCGATACGGCAGGAGGTCGTCGGGGAGTGCCGACAGGCTGTTCGGCCCGGCGGTCCCACCGACGATGACCAGTCGGCCACCACCGGCCACCCAGCCGCGCAGCGCTTGGAGTTGCCCAGGCGTCAGCCGATTCGAATCGAGATCCTGCCAGACGAGGCGGTCGAGGCCGCCCCACGCTTCGACGCGCTCCGGCAGGTCCTCGGGATCGAGCGGCGCGATCACTGCGGCCAGCTGATTCTGGTTCGGCAGGAGGTGGATCCCCGCGACGATGTCGCCCGGGCGCTCCGCGACCACGCCGACGATGAGTTGCGTGCCGTCGTGGATCGTGAAGGAGACCTTGGTCTTGGCGATGGTCTGGTCGCCATCGACGAATGCGATCTCGAGTTCGCGCCCGAATGCCGGCGGCTGCGCGTACAGCAGGAAGGTCTTGTCCGACTGGGTCGGCAGATCGACGACCTGTCCGAACCGGGTCCGACCCTGGGCGCCACCGGCCATCCGAAGCTCACCGGTGACGGCGGGACCGTCGTTCTTCATGTGGACCGAGATGGCCATCCAGGATCCGACCCGGGCGTTCCCGTCGAGCAGCGCCTTCGCCTCCATCGTGAGGCCGTCGGCGGCGCCGGCCGATGCCGGCAGCAGGCCCAGGGCGGCGATCGCGAGGAACATGGTCGCGACCAGGGGGCGCGTGGACCGGCGTGGAGCGAGGCGGCGCGTGGTGTGGGCCTGGCATGCGGCGGGCTGGACGCGCACGGAGACTCCCGGGACGGGTTGGGCTGGCGGTGGTCGGAGCAAGGACGCCTCGCCCCGGGCGAAAGTTGCGCAACGGGAGATGGCCGGCCAGGCCGGCCCGAGCCGGACGGTCGCGCCACGGCCGCCCGTATCGTACGATGCCATCGTCCCGCCCCCGTCGGCCCGCGTCGCCATCCCGAAGGTCCCATGCCCGAGATCCGCCCCTTTCGTGCGCTCCGCTACGATCCGGCCAACGTCGGCGATCTCGCGGCGGTCGTCGCTCCGCCGTACGACGTCATCGGTCCGGCGGAGCACGAGCGCCTCCTGGCCCGACATCCCGCCAACGTCATACGGCTGGACCTGCCCGAGGTCGCCCAGGGCGACGAGCCCGACGACCGCTATCGACGTGCGGCCCGGACGCTTGCCGGCTGGCGGTCGAACGGGGTCCTGCGCAAGGACCCCCACCCATCGATCTACGTCTACGAGCAGACGTATCGCGTCCCGGGAACCGACGTCGAGCGCACGCAGCGGGGATTCTTCGCGCGCCTGAAGCTCGAGACGTTCGGGCCGGGATCTGGCGTGCTGCCACACGAGCGGACGCTCTCGGGACCGAAGGAGGATCGCTACAAGCTGCTGCGGGCGACCGGCGTGAACACGAGTCCGGTGGTCGGCCTCTTCGCGGACGCGAGCGGCACGGTCTCGCGCCGGCTCGCCGGATGGGCCGGAGGACCGGTCGAGGTCGACGTGACCGACGACGACGGCGTGCGCCACCGTCTCTGGGCGGTGCCGGCTGACGGTCAGCACGCGGAAGCGGTGGCGGCGCTCCTGGCAGCCGCCTCGTCGGCTCCGATCGCCATCGCCGATGGGCATCACCGCTACGAAACGGCGCTTCGCTACCGCGACGAGCGACGGATGAGCCGCTCGTGCGAGGAGGACCCGGCCTTCGACTACCTGTTGATGCTCTTCCTGCCCTCGACCGAAGGACCATTGACGGTCCTGCCGACGCACCGCGTGGTCCGTGGCCTGGGCGAGCCATCGCCCGACGCCCTGCTCGACCGCGTCGCCGGGCTGTTCGATATCGAGCGGGGCGTGTCCTCGGACGAGCTCACGCGCGAGTTCGAGGCAGCCGGACTCGCCAAAGGAGGGGCCGGCCGGTTCGGCCTATGGACGCGTTCGGGGGGTACTCGCCTGACCGCTCGGCGCGCCGCGTTCCAGCAGTCCCTGCCGACGGGCGGACAAGCCGTGCGGGAACTCGACGTGACGCTGCTGGGCGTAGCCCTCGAGCGCCTTGGCGTGGGCCCGGAGGCCGTCGAGGCGGGCGCCGTGGTCTACACGAAGTCCGCGGCCGAGGCCATCGGGCGCGTAGAGGCGGGGATCGACGGCGCATCGGTCGCATTCCTGCTTGAACCGACCCCGGTCGCCTCGATCGAGGCCGTCGCCCGCGACGGCGACGTCATGCCCCAGAAGTCGACCTACTTCTACCCGAAGGCCCTCACCGGCCTCGTCATCAACCCGCACGAATGGTGAACCAGTTGCCCGATCAGACCCCTGACGCCATCCTCGCCCAGGCCCAGCTACCGCCGATCAACGGGCGTCCGGTCCGCAAGGACGAGATCGAGCTGCACGATCGCGGGCTGTACATCGAGTCCTGGTTGCCGGAGCGTCGATCCCGCCGCAAGCCGTTGCTGTTCGTCCACGGCGAGCTGACCGGCTCGTGGCTGTGGGAGCGGTACCTCGGCTACTTCGCCGGGCGCGGCTGGGAGGGCCACGCCCTCAACCTGCGCAATCACCACTGGTCGCAGACGGCCGACCCTGCGCAACTGTCCTTCGACACCTACACCGAGGACGTGGTCTGCGCGCTCGAGCGCCTCGGCGCATCCACGGTGGTCATTGGTCATGGGATGGGTGGCCTCCTGGCCCTCAAGGCGGCCGAGCGCATGCCGATCGGCGGGATCGTCCTCCTCGGCGCGGAGCTGCCGCGAGACCTGCGACCGCCGGCCCGCCTCCACGAGCTCCGCGAGATCCCGGAGGTGTATGGCCGCTCGCTCATCGGCTGGGAGACGCTCCCGGAACGATTGCTGCGCGATCATCGCGATCTCACGCTCGCCGACGTCCTTCGCATCCAGCACCTGCTCGGCCAGAAGCCACACGAGGCGGGTGCCGCCCGGCGCCAGATCCTCGCCGGTGTGGCGGTCGACCGGCGCGGCGTCGAGGCCGTGCCACGCCTGGTCATCGCGGGTGGTCTCGATCGCACCGTGTCGACCGATGACGCCGAGCGCCTGGCGACCTGGCTCGACGCCGAATTCGAGCCGTTCGGCGCTCACTCGCACTACGGCATGGTCATCGGCGAGACCAGCTACCAGCAGGTGGCCGACGCCGTCCGGGCGTTCCTGGAGACCCACCGACTGTAGGGATCGTCAGGGCCTGGCGACCTCGTCTGGTATCATCCCGACCGGCCGGCGCCCCGTCGCCTGCGCCACCCGTGCCGCATTCGTCTAGAGGCCCAGGACACCGCCCTCTCAAGGCGGAGATCATCGGTTCGAATCCGATATGCGGTACCACTTTCCTCACCTGTCCCATCGGAGACGACCGCGGGCGGTCCAACGTTGGTCGGCGCTTCCGGGTCATCGCGTCCGGGTACGATACGGCCGATGAGTCCCGCTCTCCGCCGGGCCGCACGCGTCGTCTGGCGACGAGTGGACGCCTCGCCCGCATCGTCGGTGGCGTGGCGTGCCCGCCGTTCCGTCCGGGGGCTGCGCCGCGGATTGGGGCGGTCGCTCGCGCGTGCCGGGACGCGCATCGGCGGGCTCGATGCTCTCGACGGCGCAGGCGGGGGCGCCGAGCGGTCCTCCTGGGGGAAGCTGCCCGAACGCTTCGCGATGGTCCCTCGACCCAGAGCGGTGGGCACGGATTGGCCCGATCCGCCCGATGTCGATGCGTCCGGCTCGGTCGTCCGCTCCATCTACGACACCGGGGAGCGCCCGCCGGTCATGGACCTCGCCCTCCTCGAAGCCCTCAACGAGGAGTACCGCTCGCGGCCACTCGTCGCGGAGCCCCAGGGATTCGATCAGGCCAGTCGGGAGAGCCGCGCCCAGTCGCGCCTCCTCGACGTCCACCGCAGCGTCGACCTGTCCGGCAAGCGCGTGCTCGAGCTCGGGTGCGGGGCCGGGTTCGAGGTCTGGTACGCGAGCCATCACTTCGGGGCGGACGCGTGGGGCGTCGACGTGAGTGAGCGGCGCGCCTGGACGCCGCTGTCGGACGAGCGGACCCATTTCGTCTGCGCGGATCTCGCCACCGACCGCTCATTCGAGGCGGGCTTCTTCGACCGGATCTACTCGTTCGCGGTCCTGGAGCACGTCGTTCATCCGTGGGCCCTGCTCAACGAGCTGTCCCGGATCCTCAAGCCCGGAGGCCTGGCGTACCTGTCGGCCAACCTCCATCGCGGACCGCGCGCGTCGCACATCTACCGGGAGCTGTACTTCCCCTTCCCGCACCTGTTGTTCAGCGATGACGTCATCCGCGAGTACCGGATGAAGCACCACGGCCGCGACGCGGGGGCGTCATGGGTGAACCGACTGACCTGGTCGCAGTACGAGGACTACTTCCGGGAGATCGGCTTTGTCATGCGATCGCTCCGGTTCCGCGAGACGCCACTCGATGAGCCCTTCTACGACCGCTTCGAGAACATCCTCGGGCGCTACCCGAAATGGGACCTGACCAAGGACTTCTTCTACACGGTGGTCGAGAAGCCTGGGCGGTAGGGATCGCGTCCCACGAGCGGTCGCGTTTCCATACACTCGCGCGATGCGACCGACCGACCGCCGACGCCTGGTCATCCTGACCGAAGGGCAGTTCGGTGAGCACCATGCCAAGACCGCCTACGGCGTGATCCGCTACGGACGCGACGAGGTGGCTGCCGTGCTCAATTCCACCCAGGCCGGCAGGAACGTGCGGGAGTTCCTGTCAGGTCACGACATCCCGATCGTGGCGACCCTGGCCGAGGCCCTGGCCCTCCCGAGCCCGCCCGACGCGCTGCTCATCGGCATCGCCCCCACTGGTGGCAGGCTGCCAGGCGAATGGCGGACGACGATCCTCGACGCCATCCGCGCCGGCCTCGACGTCCTCAGCGGACTGCATACCTTCCTCGGCGACGACCCGGAGTTCTCGGCAGCGGCCGCCGAGCGCGGCACGACCATCGTCGACTTCCGGCGTCCGCCCGAACGGATGGAGACGTCCATCGGGCGGCGCCATGGCCCCGGCAAGCGGGTCATCCTGACGGTCGCGACCGATTGCGCGGTCGGCAAGATGTCGGCCGCGCTCGAGCTGCGTGCGTCGGCCCTTGCCGCCGGCCAGTCCGCGGTCTTCGTGCCGACGGGCCAGACCGGGATGATGATCGAGGGTTGGGGCGTGGCGGTCGACCGGGTCGTCAGCGATTTCCTGCAGGGCACCGTCGAGTGGCTGGTGGAAGAGGGCGAGGCCCTCGGCGACTGGCTGCTGGTCGAGGGCCAGGGTTCGCTCGACCACCCCGCCTATTCGTCGGTCACCCTCGGGCTCATCCACGGCGCCACGCCGCAGGCCATGATCATGGTCCACCAGCCCGGACTCGAGGAACACGACTTCGACCACCTGCCGGAAGCGTCGTTCCCGATCGCCCAGCTGCCGGGATTGATCGACCTGCACGAGCGGATCGCCGGGCTGGTGGCGCCATCGAAGGTCGTGGCCGTGGCGCTGAACACCTCGAGGTACCCCGACGACGCCGAGGCCCGCAGGATCATCGCCGAGACCGAGGCGGAGACAGGCCTGCCGACCGACGACCCGGTCCGCTTCGGCGGTGACCGATTATGGGCCGCGGTCCGCACCGCGGTGGATGCCCTGCCGTGGGTCTGACCCTGACCCACGAGGTCCTGAGGCTGGGCTTGCGGGATCCGTTCCGGATCGCCCGGACGGACCACGACACGGGCGCCGGCGTCACGACCGTCGTCGTGGAGCTGCGCGACGACCGGAACCCCGGCGTCCTCGGGGTGGGGGAGGGCTATCCGGACCGGTTCTACGGCGAGACGCCCGAGACCATGGCAGCCGTCTTTCCGCTGCTGCTCGAGTCGATCTCCGCGCCCGACCTGACCGCGGGTGGCCTCCGGACCGCCGCCGTGGCCATGTCGTCGGCGATCCGCTGGAACGGCGCCGCCAAGTGCGCCGTCGACATCGCGCTCCATGATCTGGCCGGCAAGGTCCACGGGATCCCGGTGTACGGGCTGCTGGGGCTGTCACCCGGCATCCCGCCGACCGACTTCACCATCGGCATCGACGAGCCAGCCGTCGTCGCCGAGCGAGCCCGACGTGCCGCGGACTTCCCCGCGCTCAAGATCAAGTGCGGCGGACCCGACGATCTGGCCACGCTGCGCGCCGTGCGCGCGGTATTCGCCGGACCGATCCGGGTCGATGCCAACACCGGGTGGTCTCGCGACGATGCCGAACGATTGTTGCCCGACCTGATCGACCTGGGCGTCGAGCTCATCGAGCAGCCGTTCCCGGCCCGCGCTCTTCGAGACCTCGCGTGGCTCCAGGATCGATCATCCTTGCCGATCGTGGCCGACGAGAGCGCGGTCACCATCGAGGATCTCGACACACTCGTCGGAGTCGTCCGCGGGATCAACGTCAAGCTGGCGAAGTGCGGCGGGATCGGGCCGGCGAAGGCGATGCTCGAACGGGCGCGGGAGCTCGGGTTCAAGACGTTCCTCGGCTGCATGGAGGAGACGTCGGTCGGGATCGCGGGTTCGGCCACGGTCGCGTCACTGGCCGACTGGGTCGATCTCGATGGCTGCCTGCTGCTCGCCGACGACCCGTTCGAGGGCCTCGAACTCGGCACGGACCACCGCTGGATCCTGCCGCCCCGACCCGGGCTGGGAGTGACTCGACACGGCGTCTGATGTCGTCGATGTGGCCCCGGACCTGGCCCGTGCGCTCGTTCAGCACGGGCGTTCACCGAACAGGCGTTCGTGTGGATAACTTGGTGGATGAACTCGTGGACAAGCCCCCTTCCCGCGGTTCCGGGCGAGGCCTACGATGTCCCTCTTCCCGGCCACCAGGGACTTGCGTCAGGGCAGGCCGGGGGGACCCGGACCGTCGTCCGGCGGGTGGAAAGGCGCTCCGACCCGTCGGCTGACTTCGCATGGCCTTCGACGTCGCGCCATCGGCGGGCCTCGAGGCACCTGGAGTGGAGGGCACGCCATCGATGGACCAACGTATCGCCAGTCCCCGCACGCCCGATCCGGACGCGATCGAATTCGTGCGGTTCTGCTACCGCCGTCGACGTGTCGGCTGGCCAGAGCTCTATGACGAGATGTGCGCCGTCGCTGCGCGCGGGCTGTTCCGCGGCCTGGGTTCGGACGACCTGGCGGGTCTCGGGATCGGTTTCAGCCTCTTCGACATGCCAGCCCTGGCCGGCATGGCGGTGGGGGTGATCAACGAAGAACAGGCGCGACGCCGGCCGATGGCCGTGAGGATCGCGGCCGAACCGGTGCCCGTGATGATGGGTCCCGAGGACGCTGCGCGCTTTGCCTCCGACGCGAGCCCGGGGCTCGCCCAGGCCGCCGATACGCCCTTGGCCCCGGCCGACGATGACGCTTCCGGAGTCGCAGCGGCCGCCACCGAGGACGAGCCCGCCAGCCCATCCGAGCGAGCGATCGACGCCCCGATCCGGCTCAACGCGCTGCCCAGCCCGGTCTGACCTCGCACGCACTCATCCCGCCGCGACATCGGCGCCCTGGGTCCCCAGAAGATCTCGAACCCCCCGCCAACCGGCGGGGGTTCGAGATTCTGGGACAGCCCTCAGGCCTCAGGCCCGGATGCGTCGCCTCGCCATCTCACCCTCGATCTGGCGTTCCGCCTCCACGTAGCGGTCGATCTGCTCGCGCAGCTGGTTGGCCTCGGGGGTGTAGAGGTGGACCTGCTGCTGGAGGATGTAGCTGAGCCGACGGCTGGTCATCCGCACGTGGTCGAGGTTCTTCATCAGGACGAGGGGATCCATGGCGGCCAGGTCCGGCGGGTCGTACATCGGCTGCATGGCCGCATTCTAGAGGGGGCGCAGGGCCCTCGGCGGCCAGGTCCAGTCGATGTCGTTGCCCGCCCCCGCGAGCGCGCGCCGGCGGCCGACCTCGGTGGCGCCGAGCACCAGGATCCGGTCCATCTTGGTCGCCCGTCCCGCCTCGTCGCCCCAGAGCTTGGTCATCTTGCGCGTGGCCGCCACGTCGTCGAGGGCCACGCCGGCCAGCCGATAGCCCTCGGGCTCGGCCGCGGCCTCCCACGTCCGCTCGGCAAGGCCGACCCCGCCGCGGATCCGTCGGCCCCGGTCGGTCTCGACGTCGCCGATGACCAGCACCACGATGGCATCGTCGGCGAGGACCGGGCGCAACCCGGCGAGGACATCGCGCAGGAACGCCAGATACGGCTCCCGATGGTGGGCATCGTCGAGGGTGGCATCGATTGCGCGTGCGTCGAAACCCAGGAACCACGTTCGGAGCCAGTTGTAGTAGCCGTACTTGACCACGCGCAGGTAGGGCGGTGAGGTCATCACGAGGCGGGCGCGCTCCGGCCGGCCGCGCTCATGCAACGCTGCGCCTGCCCGCGGTGCGACGTCCCGTGCGTCGCCGAGGAGCGCCACGCCCTCCGCAGATGGCGGCCCGCCCCGGTAGAGCCGATCGAGCTTCTTCGAGAGTCCGTTGAAGACATCGCGCTCCGGCGAGGCGAACGCCGTCCGTCGTGCGAAGTCGCGCACGTAGCGCGGCGCCATGCTGAACGTGTTGGGCATGAGCTCAGAGAGGTACGAGGCGCTCTTGCCGTGGAGGATGCCGGTGAGCGCCGCGGCCAGGAACCGGTCGGTCCTGTCCTCGAGCCGGAGCCGGGACCGGACGAAGAGCAGTTGGCCGAGCGTTGCGGGGTGGAAGGCAAGCGCGACCTCGACGGGAACCGCCTCCTCCCCATCGCTCGGTCCGAGGCCCGAACCCGCGACCGGCACGAGCGAGGTCCCGGCAATCGGATCGCTTGCGACGCGCCCGGCGAGGGTCAGCCACCCGGCCGACTCGGCATACCAGGCGAGTCGGAGCCCGGCGAGGCGGGTCGCGGCCTGGGCACGGGTCGCGGGTTCGACCTTGGCCGCGGTCAGGAGGTGGGCGAAGGGGTTGAGGTCGTTGCCGACACCGATCCGGCCCTCGGCGCACGCCTGGAGCGGGGTCGTGCCGCGGCCGGAGAATGGGTCGAGGACGACGTCGCCTGGGCGCGAGTAGCGGGCGATGAACGCGTGCGCGAGCGCGGCCGGGAAGCTCGCGAGGTACGAGCACATCGGGTGGAACGGGTGGCCCCACAGCCGCTGCTGGTCCTTCCACTCGGGCGCGATCGCGAGCGGCGGCAACTCGAGCGGAAGCTCGAGCGCGAGTTGGCCGTTGGTGCGCCTCGTCGGGGGTCCCGACATCGTCGATACGCGTCCTCGCTGACCCCGGGCTCGATCCCGATCGGGGCGATGGGGCCGGGAGCATAGCACGCCCGAATCGACGGACCGGGCGTCCGGGAGCGGTAGACTCGCGAGGAGTCCCCGTAGCTCAGCGGACAGAGCAACCGCCTTCTAAGCGGAAGGTCGCAGGTTCGAATCCTGCCGGGGGCGCCACATCCCGTCGAGCGCGAGCACGGTGGACAGCCAGGCCGCGGCGGCCAGCCGGGTCCTGATCGAGCGTGTCTGCGTCGAGAGTCCGATGTCGCCCATGATGTCGATGGCGTACAGCCGATACGGGGCGCCGAGGTCGGCTGCCTGCGCATGCCACTGCACGGCCGACAGCGACGCCGCGTGGATCAGGATCATCGGCGTCCCGTCCGGCCGGCCGCTGACGACGGCGTGAGTCGGGCCGAATGGCGTGTCGACGAGCTCGGACCCGAACGGGATCGGCCAGAGGTCCGTCGTCGTCCGCTAGGCGTCCTCGTGGCGGTGGTGCGTCGCCTCGCTCGCCCAGTGCGAGAGCATCATCGGACGGTTCCCGCCGGCGCGTGCAGGCCTGCCGTGATCGTGACACCCGCCAGGCCCTGTTCGGCGTTGGCCACCAGCCGGGGTGGCGACCGAACGGAAGGGCCGAACGGCCGCTTCTCGCGACTCCGCTCGGCCCTCGGCGCGGAAGGTCCGGCCCTCGCCGCCCGACGTACGATGCGGGCGTGGACGGAACGAGCGGAACGCCCGACAGTGAGCGGATCGTCGCGCTGATCCCTGCCCACCAGGAGGGACCACGGATCGGCGCCGTCGTGACCGGCGCCGGCCGTTACCTGCCCGTGGTCGTCGTGGACGACGGCTCGACCGATGACACGGCTTCGCAGGCCGAGTCGTCCGGCGCCACGGTCATCCGGCAGGTCCCGAACCAGGGCAAGGGTGCAGCGCTTCGGGCGGGCTTCCGCCACGCTCTGGTTCGCGGCCTCGATGCGGTGGTCACGCTCGACGCCGACGGCCAGCACGACCCCGACGAGATCCCGACCTTCCTGGCCGCCTTCGCGCGTGATCGACCGGAGCTGGTCATCGGAAGTCGCGACTTCAGCCGGATGCCCATGACCCGACGGTTGTCGAACACGATGGGCGGCTGGGTCTTCTCGGCCGCGGTCGGTCGCCCCATTCCCGACAACCAGTCGGGCTACCGGCTGATCGGACGCCGGCTCATGCGGGCGCTGCTCGATTCAGCCGAGTCGGGCTTCGAGTTCGAGGTCGAGATGATCGCGCGTTGCATCGCGCTGGGCCTGCCGATCGAGTGGGTCCCGATCCGCACGATCTACGCGGGCGAGCCGAGCCACGTCCAGCCGCTGTCACATCTGCGGCACTTCCTTCGCGCATCGCGCGACGCCCGCCGCATCGTGGGCGGTCACGCGGCTCGCCGGTAGGGGACGTCCGCGACGAGGACGTTCGGGCGTCCAAGGAGCGCCTCACGGATCCGCCGTCCGTTCGAGTTGTAGAGCAGCTGTTCGAGGTGGTTCCGTGACACGTACACGGGGAGCAGGACGACCACGACCTGGTCACCCGCCTGGGCGACCGCATCCTCGAGGTATCGGACGAGCGGTCGCACCAGGGACCGATACGGTGACTCGACGATGACGAAAGGCACACCGGGGAGTTGCCGCTCGAATCGAGCTCGAAGGCGGGCTCCACGCTCGAGGTCGTCGGTGACATGGACCGCGGTCACGTCGTCAGAGATCGTGCGAGCGAAGGTCAGCGCGTGGACGACATCGCGCGTCACGTCCGCCACCGGAACGATCACCCGCTGGGTCCGTCGAGGGCGTCCGACGACGACCTCGGTGCGAACCGCCGTCTCCGCGCGGCGCCGCTCATAGCGATGTCGGATGAGGACCATCGCCCCGACGAGCAGCGGGATCACGATGACGATCAGCCAGGCGCCGAGGGCGAACTTCGCCACGGCGAAGATGATCGCGACGATGCCGGTCGAGACCGCGCCGAACCCGTTGATCACCATGCTCCGGCGCCAGCCGGGGTCTCGACTCTGCCACCAATGGCGGACCATGCCTGCCTGCGACAGGGTGATCGAGGTAAAGACGCCGATCGCGTAGAGCGGGATCAGGCCTTCGACGCGACCACCGAACGCGGCCAGCACGATCACCGACAGGACCGCCAGCGCCACGATCCCGGTGGTGAACGCGAGCCGCTCACCACGGAACGCGAAACGACTGGGCATGAACCCGTCACGGGCCAGCAGCGATGAGAGGCGCGGGAAGTCGGCGAAAGCCGTGTTCGCGGCCAGGATGAGGATCCCCATCGTCGAGAACTGGAGGATGTAGTAGACGGGGCCGAGTCCGAATACGGCCCGACCGAGTTCCGACAGGATCGTCTCGCCCTGGGCGGGCTGGGCCCCGGCCACCAGGGCGAGATACGACGTTCCAAGAAACATGACCCCCACCAGGATCGCCATGACCGTCAGCGTCGTCCGGGCGTTGCGGGCCTCCGGGGACCGGAACGCCGGCACCCCATTCGATACCGCCTCGACGCCCGTGATCGCGCTGCAGCCGTCGGCGAAGGCGCGCATGAGCAGGAGGGCACCCAGCGTCTCGGTCGGGATGACGAGGGGTGTCACGCCGCTGACCCGGGGCGCGGCACCGACGACGGTCTGCACGACCCCGAGCGCGATCAGCGACAGCATGGCGAGCACGAACACGTACGTCGGTATCGCGAAGATCGTGCCGCTCTCGCGAACGCCCCGAAGGTTGATGAGCATCACGATCAGGATCCCGACCGCCGCCAGCTCGACGCGTAGCCCGTCGAGCTGTCCGGGGAATGCCGACGTGATCGCGGCGATCCCCGCGGCGACGCTGACGGAAACGGTCAGGACGTAGTCGGTGAGGAGTGCGGCCGCCGCGACGAGGCCGGCGCCGACGCCGAGGTTCTCGCGCGCGACGATGTAGCTGCCCCCACCGTTCGGATAGGCACGGATGGTCTGGCGATACGAGACCACGATCACGGCAAGGACCGAGACGATGAGGACCGAGATCGGCATCACCAGGCCGAACGCCCCTGAACCGGCGGCCAGCAGGGTGAACAGGATGGCCTCGGTGGCATAGGCGACCGAGGAGAGATTGTCGCTCGAGAAGACCGCCAAGGCCTTGGTCCTGCTCAGGCGTTCGGCGGCTTCTTCCGCGTTGGCCAACGGTCGCCCGAAGGCCTTCCGGCGCAGGCGGGCCAGGACGAGGTCAAGGCCACCGGCCGGCTCGCTGGCCGCGGGTCGCGCGACCATGACCCCCGGGCCCCGGGTGCGGAAGTAGCGCGAACGGGGCCGATCGACGAGCACGCGTCGGTCGGCCGGCAATCTGCCGGGCTTGGACAAGGCCATCCGTGAGTCAGTCGGCGGCGCCGAAGATCAGGGCAGCGGTCCCGTTCGCGCGGTCGATCTTGAAGTCGACCGACGCGACCTGGGCACGGGCCAATGCCGTCGAGGCGACAAGGTCCGGCCAGTGGAGCCCCGCCAGGCAGACGCGTCTCGCGAGGCCGGCGGAGACGAGTCGGATCGCCACATCGATCTCGCAGAGGTCGGCCTCGACCAGGTCGGCCGACCTGGGTGCGAGCGCGATCGGGTGGTGGACGTCCATGCCTCCACCGTAGGCTGGAGGCCCAAGAGGCAAGGGTCGCCGGTGGGGCCATCGGGCCTCAACGATCGCTCAACGTTCCTCGAGCGGGTCTGCCGGCCGAGCGTGCTCCCCGATCCGGTACCCGACTCCCGGTTCGGCGGTGATGAGCTGGCTCGCCTTGCCCGACGGATCTGCGACGGCGAGCTTGCGGCGCAGCCGGCTGACGTACACATGCAGGTAGTGCCCCTCGTCCGCGTAGGCGCTGCCCCAGACCGCTCGGAGCAGGCGTCCCTTGGTGAGGAGCCGCCCCGGCTGACCGGCCATGACCTTGAGTAGTTCGTACTCGCGCGGCGTGAGGTCGACATCGCGCCCATCGACGGTCACCCGACGGGCCTGGACGTCGACGACGATCGGCCCCAGCGTCAACGAGCCGTCAGATCCTGAACCCGGGCCGCCGGCGCGACGGAGCAGCGCGCCGACCCTGGCCCGCAGCTCATCCATCCCGAACGGCTTGGTGACGTAGTCGTCGGCGCCCGCTTCCAGCGAGCCGACCTTGTCGCGCTCGTCCGAACGGGCGGACAGGATCAAGATCGGCGTGCTCGCGTCGCGGCGGATGCGTCGCACCACGGCCGCGCCGTCAAGGTCCGGCAGGCCGAGATCCAGCAGCACGATGTCCGGGCGTTCCGCATCCCAGTGTCGGAGCGCCGCGGCCGCATCCTCGGCGCCTTCAACGCGATAGCCGTGCGCCTCGAGATTGCGCGCCACGGCTTCCCGTGTCGCGTGGTCGTCCTCCACGAGGAGGACGCGTGCGCCGCCGGTCATCGCTCAGTCCTCGACCGGCACATCGGCCACCGTCAGGGTCACGCCGATCGCCAGTCCGCCGAGTCGACTGTGACTCGCCTGGACGATCCCGCCCATCGCCTCGACAAGGCCACGGACGATGCTGAGCCCGATCCCCAACCCCGTTCGCGCGCCGCCGCCGCTTCCCGGGACGCGATAGAAGCGATCGAAGAGGTGTGGCAGGGCCTCGCGGGGCACTCCTGCGCCACCGTCCTCGATGACCAGGCGGACTCGGCCGTCGTCGGTCGGGCCGGCCGAGATTCGGACGGGCGCGGGCGAGGCCGCGTGGACGATGGCGTTGTCGAGCAGGTTCATCAGGACGACGCCCATGAGCACGGGATCGACCAGCACGGCTGGCAAGCCGTCCGGGAGGGCTGCCTCGATCGTGCGCTCCGGGGCCGCGGCGCGTGACCGTTCCACGACGGGCTCAAGCAGATCACGGAGGTCGTGTGGCTCGAGTTCCGGACGAAGGGCGCCGGCTTCGATCCGGCTCAGGTGCAGGACCGCGCTGACCAGGTGATCCAGCCGGGCCGCGTCCACGTCGATGTCTCGCGCGGCGGCACGCGCGGAGTCCTCTGTCCAGGGGACCGCGGGGTCCAGCAGGCCGCCCGCCGTCGCGCGGATGCTTGCGAGCGGCGTGCGCAGGTCGTGCGAGACCGCGTCGATCAGGGCGGTCTTGAGCGTGTCGCTCTCGCGCGCGATCTCGGCGTCGGTGGCCTCGCGGCGAAGTTGGTCGCGTCGCAGCGCCAACGCGATCTGGTCGGCGGCAAGCGCCAGGATCCTCGTCTCGGCACGGGTCGGCAGCCCACTCGAACGCCGGCGGATGGCACCGATGCTGCCGAGGGTGCCGGCCGCCCCCACGGGGCCACCGCCCGTCGGCGTCTCGATCCGGACACGGAGGCTCAGGAGACCGGCACCAAGGGGCTCGTGGCCTCGGCCGGGCTCATGGGTCCGCACCCATCGCGCGGGCGCGTCGCCCGGCGTCCGGACGAGCGTCGTGACGACGGCACTAGCCGGGATCGGGGTTCCGACGTCCGTGTCGGCGACGACGCGCTGACGCGCCAGGTCGCCCACCGCGATCCACACGCGGCGAAGGTCGGCATCGACAGCAAGGCGACGGGCCAGCTCGGGCGCCGCCTCGTCGGCCGAATTGGCGGTCGCGAGCAGCCGGCTCATCGCGAAGAGGCTCGAGGCCTCCCGCGCACGGGCGTCGGCTTCATCGGCGCGGTCGTGCTCGATGGCCACCAGTCGCCCGATCGCGATCGCGACGAGCAGGAACAGGATCAGATCGAGCCATTCGCGAGGGTCGCTGACCACGACCGAGAAACGCGGCTCGGTGAGGAGGACGTCATATGCCACGAAGGCGACCAACGAGGTGGCGATCGCCGCCCACGTCCCGAATTGCGATCCGACAGCCACCACCGCGAGGAGGTACACCGGAGAGGCGTCCGCGATGCCGATCTCGCCGGACTCGAGCGCGACCGCGAGCCCCGTGGCGAGCAGCAGCGTTCCGGCGGCCAGCAGGATCGCGGCGGCCGCGCGCCGCGGACTTGGCCTCGACGGGAGGACGCCGAGGGCCAGGTTCCTGATGGCCAGACCCAGGTCCGCGGGCAGAGGTGGCATGGAGACCGGTGAGCGCACCGGTAAATGGTAGCCCGCACGCCCCCGGATTCGACCCGTGGTACTGGCGGCTACCCCAAAGTACGGCTTGGCGGTGGTGGTACCTCACTCATACGCTCTACCTCGCAGCGGGCCGCACCCTACCCTGGGCCACACCAGGGGCCCGGACCGCCGAAAAATGCGCAGAACGAGGCAACCACCACATGGCATCGATGGCCGTCAACGAGCTGGGACCGATGCTCACCGCGACCGAAGTCGCCGAGATGCTGCACCTGCACGTCAACACCGTGAAGCGTCTGGGCGATCGGGGTGAGCTCCCGTTCTACCGCGTCTGCAAGCGTGGGGACCGACGGTTCCGGCTTGACGACGTGATGAAGTTCCTCTCGCAGAACCGCTGATCACGGCGGGTCGGACCCGGTCCGACGCCGTCGCCGTTCCTGCGCGTCTTCGAGCGCCCGACCCAGGTGGGAACGGGCGCTTGTTGCTGTCCTAGTCCGCGAGGCTGCCCAGCCCTGACCGCCGGCGCCTGTCCCGGGCGCTGTCACTCCCAGATCCTGGAGCGGCGACCGGCGACCGCGCCCGCAACGCGTCCCCGGTCAGTCGAGGCGCGTGAGCGTTTCCCCGAAGATCTCGACCGCTTCGGAGATCTCCGCCGCGGTGACGTTCAGCGGCGGGATCCAGCGCACGGTCTCGTGTTGCGATCCACACGTCAGGACCAGCAGGCCGGCATCGGCGCAGGCCGCCATGAGCCGATCAGGCAGGTCCGCATCACGCTCGCGCGTCCGCCGGTCACGGACGAACTCGACGCCGACCATGAGGCCGGGACCACGGATGTCGCCGATCCGGTCGTCCTCGGCGGCGATTGCGCCGAGTCCCGCTGTGAGCTCGGCGCCGCGGATCTCCGCGTTGGCGACCAGGGCCTCGTCGCGGATCGTGTCGAGGACCGCGATGCCGGCCGCGCAGGCGACGGGGTTCCCGCCGTACGTCGACCCGTGGGCGCCGCGCCCCCAGCGCTCCTGGAGGTCGCGCGATGAGACGATCGCCGACAGGGGGAGGCCGTTCGCGACCGCCTTCGCCACGGTCACGATGTCCGGGATGATCCCGGCGTGCTCGAACGCCCACATCCGCCCCGTCCGCCCATAGCCGGCCTGGATCTCGTCGGAGATGAACAGGATCCCATGGCGGTGGCACAGCCCGCGCAACTCGCGCAGGAACGCGTGAGGAGCCGGGATGTATCCACCCTCACCCTGGACCGGTTCGATGACGACGCAGGCGACCTCCGACGGCGGGATGATCGAGGCGAAGAGGGTGTGGAGCCCTTCGAGCGCCTTCTCGGTCGCCCGTTCCTCGTCGCCATCGAAGTCTCGGTACGCGCGGGGGAACGGCGCCAGATACACGCCGGGCACCAGCGGTTCGTAGCCGGCGCGGTAGTTCAACGACGACGACGTGACCGACATCGCCCCGAAGGTCCGGCCATGGAAGCCGCCACGGAACGCGATGATCCCCGGGCGCCCGGTCACGCGGCGGGCCAGCTTGATGGCCCCGTCGATCGCCTCTGAGCCCGAGTTCAGGAACATGACCGACTCGAGCGGCTCCGGAAACGTCGCCGCGAGCTCCGTGGCCAGGCGCGAGATCGGATCGGTGAACCCCATCGCGCTGATCGGGCCCATGAGGCGGTCCACCTGGTCGTGGATCGCCGCGTTGACCCGTGGATGAGCATGGCCCAGCGCCGTGACCGCGATCCCGTTGGCGAAGTCGAGGTAGGCCTTGCCGTCGACGTCGAACAGGCGGTGGCCGACGCCGTGGCTCCACTCGCGTTCGAAGTAGCGGCCGAGGACCGGGGTGAGGTGGGTGGCGGTGTCCATGACCCGAGTGTATCGATGGGGACTGGCCAGCGTCGGCCGGTGCGGGCGTGCAGCATCGGCCGGTGCGGCCGCGTAGCATGCGGTGATGGTCGATTTCACGCTCACCGACGAGCACAGGCTCGTCCGCGACAGTGCTCGAGCATTCGCCGAGGCCGAGATCGTGCCGCACATCCGCGAGTGGGACGAGGGAGGCGGCTTCGATCGGACCCTGTTCGGGAAGATGGCCGAACTCGGGTTCCTTGGCGCCCCGATCCCCGAGGTCTACGGCGGGTCGGGCATGGACTTCATCAGCTTCGCCATGCTGTGCGAGGAACTGGAGCGGGCCGACACGGCGTTCCGGGTCATCCAGAGCGTGCACGTCGGCCTGAACTCGCTGGCCCTGCTCCAGTGGGGAACCGAGGAGCAGCGCCAGAGGTGGCTGGTCCCACAGGCGAAGGGGGAGAAGCTGGCAACCTTCGCTCTGACCGAACCCGGCGTCGGCACCGATGCCGCGAACCTCCAGACGACCGCCCGTCGCGACGGTGACGTGTATCGGCTCAACGGCCAGAAGCAGTGGATCAGCCTGGCCGACATCGCCGACCATTTCCTGGTCTTCGCATCAGTCGACCGGACGAAGCGGCACCGGGGCGTCACCGCCTTCATGCTCGAGCGCGGGATGGCGGGGCTCACGACCGGGACGCTCCATGGCAAGCTCGGCATCCGGGCCGGGAACACCGGGGTGATCAACCTCGACGACGTGCCGGTGCCGGTCGAGAGCCGGATCGGCGAGGAAGGGGAGGGGTTCCTGGTGGCCATGAGCGCCATCGACCAGGGGCGCTACACGGTGGCGGCCGGTGCCGTCGGGCTCGCCCAGGCGTGCCTCGACGCCAGCATCCGCTACGCCCATGAGCGACACACGTTCGGGCAGGAGATCGGCGAGCACCAGCTGGTGAAGCAGCTCATCGCCAGGATGGCGGCCGGCACCGAGACAGGTCGCCTGCTCGTGTGGCGAGCGGGCTGGCTCAAGAACCAGGGCCGGCGCAACACGCGCGAGACGTCGCTGGCCAAGTGGCACGCCACCGAACACGCGGTCCAGAGCGCGCTCGATGCGATCCAGGTCCACGGTGCCAACGGCTACTCGAACGAGTTCCCGGTCGAGCGCTACCTGCGTAATTCGAAGGCCGCGGTCATCTACGAGGGGACAAGCCAGCTCCACACACTCATCCAGGCGGATTACGCGCTCGGATACCGCGAGGATCGCCCGCTGCGCTGCGAGCCGTGGCCGGCCCAAGGCTGGCAGCGGCCCGGCGCGTGACGTCCCCGCTGGGGGATTCCGAGCTCGCGACGCTCACCGAGCTCGCCGAGGCGTTCGTGCCCGGCGATGCGGCCCGACGAGCCAGGCTCGCTGCCGATGCGTTGACCCAGGTAGCGCATCCGGCGCAACTGCGCCAGATCCGCCTGGTCCTGCGGCTGATGGAGTCTCGCGCCGCCAACCTCGGACTTGCCGGCCGCCCGACGCCGTTCCGCCAGATGTCACCGGAAGCGCGCGAGCGCTACCTGCTCGGCTGGGCCCACTCCCGTCTCGCCGAGCGGCGGTCCGCGTTCGGGGCGTTCCGCAAGCTCATGACGTTCCTGGCCTACGCGGATCCCGGACACGAGGGACCGAACCCCTACCAGGTGCGGATGGGGTACCGGCCGGACGACCCACCGGTCACCGATCGGCCGGTCGCGATCACGCCCTTCGCGATCCCGGACCCTCCCGGTTCGTCGGACGCGCCGGCGATCCTGGACGCGGACGTGGTCGTGGTCGGGTCGGGCGCGGGCGGCGGGGTCATCGCGGCGGTCCTCGCGGAGGCCGGTCTCGGCGTCGTGGTCCTGGAGGCCGGCCCGTTCGTCGATGAGCGTGCGATGCCACGCGACGAACTGGACGCGTTCGACCGCCTCTACCTCGATCACGGGCTCCTCAGCACCTGGGACGGCTCGGTCCAGATGCTCGCGGGAACCGGGGTCGGCGGCGGCACGGTCGTCAACTGGATGACCGTCATCGACGCGCCCACATCGGTCCGCGACGAGTGGTCATCGGTCCACGGCCTCGAAGGCGTCACCGGGTCGCCCTGGGCCGACGATGTGCGGACCATCGAAGACGAGCTCGATGTCGCCGAGCCGACGCACGTCCCTCCGAAGGACGCGGTCATCCTCCGCGGCGCCCGCGCACTTGGCTGGGAGGCCGCCTCGACCCGACGCAACGCCGCCGCGTGCAGCGACTGCGGGAGTTGCGCGTTCGGTTGCCGGCGCGGCACGAAGCGTTCAGGGCTGCGTGCCCACCTCGCGCGCGCGGCCGCGGCCGGCGCCCGGGTCGTCCCGTGGGCGCGCGTCGGGCGCGTCCTCCTCGAAGGTGGCCGAGCGGTGGGCGTGGAGGCGGACCTGATCGGCCCTGGGAGCGAGCCGGCGACCGGCCACGGGTCCGGGTATCCGGGCCGGCACCTCGTGGTTCGGGCACGCACCGCCGTGATCGCCGCCGGAGGGCTCCGCAGCCCGGCGATCCTCCAGGCGTCGGGCCTGGAGCATCCCGCCATCGGTCGATACCTGCGGCTCCATCCGGTCCCGCTCGCAGCGGGTCGGTTCACCGAATCGATCGAGATGTGGCGTGGCACGATGCAGGCGGCGAGGTCGCTCGAGTTCTCGGATCCGGAACCCGGCCGGAACGGGTACGTCATCGAGTCCGCCCCAGGACATCCAGGGCTGGTTGCGCTGGCCCTGCCGTGGGAAGGCGCCGACGCCCACGCTCGGCTGATGGCCGACGCAGCCCACCTGACACCGCTGATCGCGATCACGCGCGACGGCGGCGAGGGGCGGCTGACCCTGACGCGCGCCGGTCGCACTCGAGTCGACTACCACCTGGACGATGGCGGGATCGCGACCCTTCGGCATGCACTCGTGCAGATGTCGCGGCTGCTCCGTGCGGCCGGTGCGACGGAGATCGTCGCCGCCGGCACCCCGCCGCTCCGCTACGCCCCAGGCGGAGTGAACGACGGTCCGGACGCCGGCTACGCTCGATACGAAACGGCGCTGGGTTCGTTCGACCTGCGGCCCAATCGCGGGGCGGTCTTCTCGGCCCACCAGATGGGTTCTGTCCGCATGGGCGCCGATGCACGCACGCACGCGTGCGATCCCTGGGGACGGGTCCGGCAGGGCACGCGCAGCGACGCCGTCGTCGGCGGGCTGTACGTCGGGGACAGTTCCGCTTTCCCGACCGGTCTGGGCGTCAATCCGATGCTCACTGTGATGGCGCTTGCCAGGCGGACCGCGCGGACGATCCTCGCCGAGCGATAGGCCGAGGCCGAGCCGGCGCGCCGTCAGGCGGTCGACGCGGGGCTAGCGGAGATTGCTGACGCGTCGACCGGGACGGCTAGCTTCGGGGCCTGCATCCGGCTCCGGGCGGTCACGATGAGCGCGACGGCGAAGACGATGATCCCGCCCGCCAGCAGCGTGCGTGGCTCGATCGGTTCGTGCAGGACGAACGCGCCGAGGGCGACCGCGACGACCGGGTTGACATAGGCGTACGTCGCGATGAGCGGCAGCGGTGCGACGCGGAGCAGCCAGCCGTATGTGGTGAACGCGAGGAGGCTCCCGATCACCGTCAGATAGGCGAGGGCCGCCACCGACTCGGTCGAGATCCCCTCGACGTGAAACCTGCCGAACTCGCCGTCCAGGGCGGCCATCACGGCCAGGACCGCGGCGCCGGCCAGCATCTGGGCACCCGTCGCCAGCAGCGGCTGGCGCGGCAGGACCGCGCGATGCGAGGCGAACAACGAGCCCAGCGACCAGCAGATCGGCGAAAGGATGACTGCGGCAAGTCCCAGCGGATCGAGTGCGCCGGCGCCCCCGGACGCCGACGGCCCCACGAGGAACGCGACACCCACGAAGCCGACCGCGATGCCGATGACGGCCATCCGTGGAAGACGTTCTCCCAGCAGCAGCCGGCCGAAGATCGCCACCCAGACCGGCATCATCGCGATCAGCAAGGCCGCGATGCCCGACGGGATGGTCTGCTCCCCGAACGAGACCATGCCCATGCCGCCGCCAAGCAACAGGCCTCCGACGATGACCGAATCGCGCCATTCGCGGCGCGTCGGCGGGGAGAAGCTGCGGCGGTCCCGGGCGAGCGTCCACGCGAGCAGGACGCTACCGGCGATGCCGAAGCGGATCGCCGCCATGAGGAAGGGCGGGATCGTATCGACGGCCAGGGCGATGCCCAGGTACGTCGAGCCCCAGACGATGTACAGGACGACCATGCCGAGCCACAGCGTCGCGCCGCGCTGCGGCGGCGTGACGCGGGTCGTTGGCATAGGTGATTGGTCCAAGATCGGGAGAGTCTACGACGCGCGAGCCGGCCTGGTCCAGTACGAGGATCGATCAGGTGCGGGGCTCATCGCAGGGTCATTGGACCTCGATGCCGGCACCCTACCGGTCCCGGCTCAGGCGGCCAGGGAGCCGGCGCCCGACGCCGGCCGGCAGATCTTGCACGGCCGGTAGCCTGCGGCCGAGGCATCGGCCAGGGAGCGGAACGGCCGGCGGTTGCGCGCCAGCATGTGGCGGCCGGTGCGACATGACGGCCAGCACACGATGTGGGTCGAAGCGCAGCCGATCAGCCGCTCGCCGCGGCGGGCGGCCGCCTCCATCGCGTCGGGATCGAGCCCTTCCGCGGCGAGGATCGTCCGCTTGTTGTCGGGGCCGCCCAGCGAGTACTGGCCGATCGTCCCGTCCGTCCTGACGACCCGGTGACAAGGCACGATCAGGGGCACGGGGTTGTGGCCAAGGGCGGTCCCAACGGCTCGGACCGCCTTCGGCCGGCCGATCTCGGCGGCGACCCAGCCGTACGGTCGGACTTCGCCGCGCGGGATGTCGAGGGCCTTGGCCCAGACATCGCGCTCGAAGGCACTGTGGCCGCGCAGGTCCAGGGCGATGCGCACGCGACGGTCGCCCCTAAGCCGGCGATCGATGGCACGAGCGAGCGCATCCGGGAGGCGATCGGCGACGTACGTCGGGCGCCCGGTCCGGGCTTGGTGGGTCGCGGCGAAGTCGGCCGATTCCACGGCACTCACGCCCAGGCCATTCCACGCGACATACAGCGGTCCGATCACGGATTCCATGCGGGCGATGCGGTCGGCCAGACCGACCTCGACGAGCACGTTCTGGGCCAGGTCGGCGGGGGCAGGGGTGGCGAGATCGGCCATGGCCGCCTCCGGGGTCCGGTCGACGGTGGTCATGCGGTCATCTCCTCCCGCTCGAGCTCGGTTGCCTTCTCGAGCGCTGTTCGCAGCATCGCCAGGCCGCGGTGGACCTGGGCCTTGACCGTGCCCTCGGGTCGGTCGAGGGCCCGGGCGAGATCGGGATAGGACAGGCCATCGACGTGGCGCAGGACCACGGCGGCCCGGTACGCGGGCGGCAGGGTCGCCAGCAGGCTGGCCCATCGCTCCCGCTCGGCCCGGCGCTCGGCCACGGCCGGCGGGGAGGTCCCCGGGTCCGTCGCCGTCGGCTCGGGCAGCGTGGCCCGGTCCGGATCGTCGTCGAGCGATAGCGGCGGACGCCCGGCGGCGACCCGTCGGGAGAGTCGCGTTCGGCACAGGTTGAGGACGATCGTGGCGAGCCACGGCCTCAGTCGCAGGTCGTGGATCCGCGTCGAGTCGTAGCCGGCCAGCGCGCGGTAGGCGCGCACCAGCGCGTCCTGGGCGGCTTCCTCGGCGGCGCCCGGGTCGCCAAGCATGCGCAGGGCGATCGAGTAGCAGCGATCCTGGTGCGTCAGGACGAGGGCCTCGAAGGTCCCGTCGAGGTCGCGCGCGAGTCCGATCAGCAGGCGGCGGTCGTCGTCCATCGCTCAGCAGAACCCAGATGGGGTCGGGACCGTTGCATCTGATCGGGCGAGGGCCCCACGGCCTCGAGGAGGATCGCCAAAGGATCGCCGACGAACGCCTGGCCGGTGAACGCGTCGGCGATCGGGTCGAGGTGCATGCGGGGTCGACTCCTTCGGGGCGTCGCGGTCGGCTCGAGGGCCGCGCAGTCGCCGGGTATCGCACCTCGATGTCCACCGTCCCGCGGGTGTCCATAAGGTACCCGCCCGGACCGTTCCGGGCAGATTGAGGCGAGCCGGCCAGCGGACGTAGGGACCGAGCCCGATGGCGGGGCACCCGCCCTGATCGAGCATGGCGACAGCACCACGGACCGTCGGTCGGATGTCCCGATCGCCCGGTCCGGGTCCAACAGGAGGAACGGACGATGTCCGCCACCACAGCGCAGCCCAACACCGGGTATGCGTCTCCGTCCGCCCCGATTTGGGCGTTCGTCATCCTCGTCGGCGCGCTCGCGCTCGGCGCGGTCGGCATCGCGATCGGGCAGGGTTACCAGGCCGCTCCGGCCGGGGCCATCCCCGCCGACCTGCGGGGCGTCCACGCCGCCCAGCAGGTGGTGGACCAGAACCAGGCCACTCCGGCCGGGGCCATCCCCGCCGACCTGCGGGGCGTCCACGCCGCCCAGCAGGTGGACCAGAACCAGGCCACTCCGGCCGGCGCCATCGCCGCCGACCTGCGGCGCGTCCACTCCGCCCAGCAGGTGGACCAGAACCAGGCCGCTCCGACCGGCGCCGTCTCTCTCCCGAGCCCAGTCTCGCCGGCGCGAAACGGTCACTACCGCGACCACGCCCGCTGACCGCCGCTCGACCGATCACGGACAGGTGCCCCGCGCCTGTCCGTGATCATGTGCTCATGCGACAATCTCGACACCGATGCAGCTCGATGAACGGTTCGACGATCTCGTCGCCAGCCTGGCCGGGTTCCACAACACCTGGCTGGTGTATCTCGGCATCGAGCTCGGGCTGTTCGCCCATCTCCGCGCCGCCGGGGCCGTCGGCCTCACCACCGAAGAACTGGCGGCGGCGGCCGGCTGCCGGCCCGAGGCCATCGAGATCTGGGCATGGGCGGCCGACGCCCACGAACTCGCGACGCTCGATGGCGACCGGCTGACGGTCGACGAGGAGACCGCCGTCGTGCTGCTCGAAGAGCAGCGGCCGGAGTACCTAGGGGGCCAGTTCGTCCACTCCATCACGGCATCGCTCGATTGGGGCGGGATGCTGGACTTCTTCCGGACAGGGCGCCGGATCGCCGAGCGGCCGGATCGCTACCGCGAATCCATCGAACGACTGACCGTCCAGGACATCGCGGTCTTCTTCCAGGAGGTCCTCGCGGAGCTGCCGCAACTGGTCGCCGACCTGGCACGAGGGGGTCGGGTCGTCGACATCCATTGCGGCGGTGGCCGGTGGCTGATCGCGATGGCCCGTCGCTTCCCGGCGTTGCAGCTCGTCGGCGTGGAGTTCGAGCCCGATTCGGTGATGCGCGCCCGTGCGAACGTCGAGGCCGCGCACCTGTCGGACCGGATCGCGATCCGCAAGGCCGATGTCAGCCGACCCGGGTCTGCCAGCGAGTACGACCTCGCCTACTTCCAGTACGCGCTCCACCAGCTAATCGATCCAGTCGCGGCACTACGGGCCGCTTGGGCTGCCCTGCGACCAGGAGGTCGGATCATCGTGCTCGACTGGCCCCTACCGTCCAACACCGATGAGTTCCGCTCCCGCCACGGGGAGCTGATCGCGGGCGTGCAGCTTGACGAGATTTTCCAGGGCACGGCACTGGTCACGCGCGAGCGCATGAGGGAGTGGTTCGACGAGGCCGGGCTCCCGGCGCCGATGCTGATCGACCTGCCGTCCGGCGCGTCGGTCCTGCAGGTGGAGCGCCCGACCTAGCGACGCCGCGGGCTAGCTGACGACGATGGTGCCCTTCATCTGCGAGTGGATGGAGCAGTGGAAGGGATAGCTGCCCGGGGCGTTGAAGACGAGGCCGTCCGAGCTGCCCGGGGCGATGGTCGGGGTCGTGCAGCTGCCGTCGTCGAGGGTGACCGTGTGGGGTGCGGCGCCCGTGTTCGAGAACGCGATCGCCTGGCCGACCTTCGCCTGGATCTCGGTCGGATCGAACGCGAAGTCCTTGATCGACGCGGTCACGTCGCCCGGATCGGTGGTCTCCTCGCACACGAGCTGCGTCGTCGGGGACGCGGCCGTCTGGTCGCTCGCGGCACTGCTTGGGGCCGACGACGGACCGCTGCTCGAGCACGCGGCGAGTGCCAGTGTCATCAGCGCGGACAGACCAAGGGTGACGATCGGGCGACGGGACATCGCTTCTCCTTTTGGTGGGCAGAGTCGTGCAACGGTACGTCGTTCCCCGGTACGTCGTCACCATCACGACGGTTTCGACGCCGGTATCGTTCAGGGATGGGCAGCGATCACGGGTCCGGGCGCAGCCTCGCCGAGGCCCTCGACGCGACGACGATGCGGCGACTTCTCGCGCACGAGGCTCGCGTCCACGCCATGCCGAATCGTGACCTGCGCGATCTCGGCGACGCGATCCTGCTGCACGATCCTACCGACCCGGAACCGTTCTGGAACCGTCTCGAGGGCCTGCGCTGGCCCGCCGAGCCCGACGCGTTCGATCGACGCCTGACCGAGGCGCTCGTCCTGTTCACATCGGTCGCCCGGCAGCCGCACATCTGGGCCTCGCCCTTGCACGATGCGCCGGTGGACCTCGTCGCCCGCCTGGTCGCCAACGGCTTCCATGACATGGGCGCGGGCTGCGTCATGGTCATGACCGACCCCGAGCCCGCCCGGAGCGGCGCGCTACGCGATCCCGGGCCCAAGGTCAGCCTGGAGCGCCTCGGACGCGCCGCCGGGCCCGGGCCTGCGACGACGCTCGCCGACATCGTGTCGGTCCTTTGCGACGCGTTCCGTGTCGAAGATGCTCGCAGGCCCGGCGTCGAGGCAGAGACGGCTGCCTCGCTCGCGAACGAGTCGTTCACCCACTACCTCGCCCGGTTCGAAGGCCGTCCGGCGGCAGTCGCGCGGAGGGCGACCTTCGCGGGAGCGAGCTACCTCTCATCGATCGGGACGGCGCCCTGGGCCCGTGGACGCGGCCTGGGTGGGCTCGTCACGCTGGCGGCGACGGCCGATGCCGTGGCGGCCGGGAGCGAGTGGATCTACCTCGGTGTCTTCGCCGAGAACGACGTCGCCATCCGGCTCTACCGGGGAGCGGGCTTCGAGATCGTGGGCGAGCCGGCACCGGACCTGCTGCTCCTTGGCTGAGCGTGGAGACGGCCGCCTGGCATGGAGGCTCCTCACGGACGCCGTGTCCGAGGCGCAGCGTCGGCTCGAGATCGCGCTTGCCGGCCAGGAACTTCCCGCCCGCCCGACGGCGATCGGCTGGGCGACCGTCGAGTCGGAGCGAGCCGAGGTGGAGCTCGCCCTGGCGCTGGGCACGCGACTCGGGTCGTTCGCCGACGCACCGGACGACCTGCTGCTCGGGGCTCGCTGCCGGCTCGCCGCGGGCGGGCCGGCACCGTTCCTCGCGGTCCTCGAACCGATGACCGAGGGCCGGCTCGCGGGCTCACTCGCGCGCCTGGGCGAGGGTCCGGTCGCGGTGTGGTTCGCGCCCGCACCCATCCCGGCCCACCGAACATCGGCCACGGCGCCCGGCCCGTTCGGACCGGAGCGGCTGCTGGTCGATGGACCACGCGACGGCCGGCACATCTTCCTGCTCGATGGTCGGCCGGGTACCATCGCGACATGACCGACCATGTGACCGACCGATCGGGCGTGACGCTGCGACCGGCCGAGCTGACCGACGCGGATGCCATCGCGGCGCTCTTCACCGACGAGGGATACCCGGCCGGACCCAGCGACATCGTGGCGCGTCTCGAGCGGTTCCGGTCGCCTCACTCCCGGGTCATCGTCGCGGAGCACGACGGCGCGATGCTCGGCTTCATCGCCGTGCACGCCCTGCCGCGATTCGAGCACGACGACCGGATCCTGCGCATCCTCGCTTTGGTCGTCGATGCCGGGGCCAGGGAGCGTGGCGTCGGCCGGACCCTCATCGCCGAGGCGGAACGGATCGGCGATGAGATCGGCGCCTCGTTCGTGGAGATCACCGCCGGCCACCACCGTCCGGAGGCGCGCCAGCTCTACGAATCGCTAGGCTACGACGCCACGGTCGCCGCCTACCTGCGCAAGAAGCTCTGAGCGACTCCGTCCTCCAGCCGACCTTCCCGAGGCTGCGTCTCCGCGATCGCGCCGGGATACTGCTGGACCTTCCGTGGGAACGCCCGCTCGCCGACTGGTCGCCCGACACGTTCGAGTTCCGCGAGCTGCCCGTGGGACCATCGCGCCACCTCG
This sequence comes from uncultured Chloroflexia bacterium, assembly GCA_963764515.1. Lineage (GTDB taxonomy): Bacteria > Chloroflexota > Limnocylindria > Limnocylindrales > CSP1-4 > SPCO01. The sequence goes on from CAVXSS010000002.1 coordinate 1,061,945, forward strand.
TACGGTTCCTCGCCGCCGGGGAGCGGACGTACGCCCTCAAGGAACTGCCCCTGCCGGTCGGACGGACCGAGTTCGATGTCCTGCGACACCTCGAGGCGCTCGGGTTGCCGGCCGTCCAGGCGGTCGGCATCGCCAAATCGCCCGAACGCGACTCGGCCATCCTCATGACCGAGTACCTCGCGTACTCGATCCAGTACCGACGGTTGCTGATGCGCTTCCCCATGGGGCCGGGCGCCTATCGCGACCGGCTTCTCGATGCGATGGCGTGGTTGCTGATCGACCTGCACCGCGCGGGTGTCTTCTGGGGCGATTGCTCACTGGCGAACACCCTGTTCCGGCGCGATGGCGACAAGATGCAGGCCTTCCTCGTCGACGCCGAGACCAGCGAGATCCACCCGCAGCTGTCCGACGGCCAGCGCCGCTACGACCTCGAGATCCTGGTCGAGAACGTCGCGTTCGGTCTGGCCGACCTCGGGGCGCTGCAGGGCCGCGGGGACGCGTTCGACGATGCCGTCGAGGCCGCGGAGACCGTGCGATCTCGCTACGAGTCGGTCTGGGAGGAGCTGCACGTCGTGCCCGAGCTCTCCCCGGACGATCGGCACGCCGTCCGGGCCCGGATCCGGCACCTCAACGAGCTCGGGTTCGCGGTCGACGAGATCGAGCTGGAGCCGGCCGGATCGGATGGGGGATCGGTGCGACTGCGTGTGGCGGTCACGAACCGGCGGTTCCACGCGAGGGAGCTGGAACGTCTGACCGGCATCGTCGCGCTCGAGGGTCAGGCGCGGCTCCTGCTCAACGACCTGCGTGAGTACCGTGCCTGGCTCGAGTACTACGAGAAGCGATTCGTCAGCGAGCAGGAGGCAGCGGAACGCTGGCTCCGCGACGTCCTGGAACCCAGTCTGGCCGCGCTCGTTCCGGTCATCGGCGAGGGTCGCGACTCGATCCAGGCTTACTGCGACGTCCTCGAGCAGAAATGGATCCTGTCCGAGGTCGCCGGCCGCGATGTCGGCTTCGATGCGGCCCTGACGGCCTATCTCAACCTTGGCGCACCGGCGCCCGAGGACGACCGGACTTCGCCGGCGACATCGGTCGCGCTCGACGTCGACCTGGCCGCTGGCCCTGGTGGCCCCGAAATCGATATGGGTCCCGAGGACTGAGGTTCGCGATGCCCGCCCGACCAGCGAGCGCCCCCGACGTCTGGCACCATCAGCCGATGCAGTCGATCGCCATCGGGGCGGACCCGGTCATCCGCGTGCGCGGCCTGGTGAAGCGGTACGGCGATCTGGTCGCGGTCGACGGCATCGACTTCGAGGTCGCGAGCGGTGAGATCTTCGGCCTCCTCGGTCCGAACGGCGCCGGCAAGACGACCACGGTCGAGATCCTCGAGGGACTCCGCTCGCCGGACGCGGGCCAGGTGGAGGTCCTGGGGATCGACGTCGCGAAGGACGCCACGTCGATCAAGCCGCGGATCGGCGTCAGCCTGCAGTCCGCGGCGCTCTATCCGAAGCTCACCGTCACCGAGCTCATCGACCTCTTCCGCAGCTTCTACCCGAGGTCGAGACCGACGGCCGAACTGATCGACGCCATGGAGCTCGGTGAGCGCAGGCACGCGCAGTCCCGCGAGCTGTCGGGTGGCCAGCGACAACGGCTGGGCGTGGCGCTGGCACTCGTCAACGATCCGGAACTGGTGTTCCTCGACGAGCCCACGACCGGGCTCGACCCGGCCGCTCGGCGCGCCCTCTGGGACCTGATCCTTGACCTCAAGGGAAAGGGTCGCGCGGTGCTGCTGACCACGCACTACATGGAGGAGGCCGAGCTCCTGTGCGATCGTCTCGCGATCATGGATCACGGTCACATCCTGGAGATGGGAACCGTGGAGCAGTTGGTCTCCAAGCGGTTCAAGGAACGGGCGGTCCAGTTCGACACCATCGAGGGCGTGGCCGACGCGGACCTCACGGGGCTGCCCGCGGTCACGAGCGTCAATCACGATGGCGGGGAGAGCCTCCTGTACACCCGCGACGTCGCGGCCACGATCGGAGCGCTGCTGGCGCTCACGGAATCGCGCCACCTCGAGGCCCACAACCTGCTCGTGCGGCGCGCGACGCTCGAGGACGTCTTCCTGGACCTGACCGGACGGGCGCTCCGTGACTGACGAGCGACCCGGTCGATGAAGGCGCTCTTCGCCCTGACGCTGGCCAACATCCGGAGCTACGTGCGCGATCGGGCCGCGCTCTTCTGGACCCTTGCGTTCCCGTTGGTCTTCATCGTGATGTTCGGCCTGATCTTCCAGGGTGGCGGAGGACCCTCGCTGACCCTGGCCTTCGTCGACGAGGACGGTGCCGCTGGGTCGGCAGCGCTGCATGCACTCTTCAAGGGCCAGGACGGCGTCAGCCTGGTCGACACGTCGCAGGCCGATGCGATCGATCAGATGAAGCTCGGCAAGGTCGACGCCATCATCGTCGTGCCGAAGGGCTACAGCGACGGCCTCATCGCCAGCGCAGCGGGGCCTGCGGCGCCCTCCCAGGTCACGGTCTACACGGACCCGACACGCCAGCAGCTCGCGGGTTCGGTCTTCCAGGTGGTCGGGAGCGTGCTCGGCGTCGTCAACCTCGGAGGCAAACCGCCCCTCGTGGTGCCGGATCCGCAGACCGTCCAGACCGAGAACCTGAACTTCATCAGCTATTTCGTGCCGAGCATGCTTGGCCTCTCGGTCATGCAGGTCGGGATCTTCGCCGCGATCCCGCTGGTCGCCGATCGGGAGAAGGGCATCCTCAAGCGCCTGGCGGCAACGCCGCTGCGACGTTGGCAGCTGGTGGGCTCGAACGTCCTGATGCGGCTCCTCATCGCGCTCGCGCAGACGGTCATCATCGTGGCCGTCGGATCGCTGGCCTTCGGCGTCGAGATCGTCGGCTCCATGATCGTGACGTTCGGAATCGTGGTGCTGGGCGCCGTGACATTCCTGGCGCTCGGATACGTGATCGCGTCGTTCGCGACGACCGAGGATTCGGCGAACGGGATGACCAGCATGATCCAGTTCCCGATGATGTTCCTGTCCGGGGCGTTCTTCCAGATCGATCAGATGCCACCGTTCCTCCAGGCCGTGGCCCGCGTGATCCCGCTGACCTACCTCGCCGACGCGCTGCGCCAGGTCATGGTCGGCGGCGCTCCGTTCGCGCCGCTCTCGGTGTGCTTCGCGGTGCTCGCGGGCTGGCTCGTGGTCTGCTTCGGCATCGCCTCCTGGAAGTTCCGCTGGCAGTAGGCGCCCAGGCGGCGGAGGGTTCCTTCGCCGCTACCAGCGCTCCTCGTGGACGATCTCGTCGAGTGACACACGACCACCTGGCTTCGGCGGCCTCGTGAGATCCGTGGCATCGGCCGGATACCCGAACGAGAGCAGGAACTCGCAATGGTGGTCGGCGGGATAGCCAAGCAGTCGGCGGGCGAGGTCGTGGTCGTAGACGGTCGCCGGCACGCTCCCGATCCCGAGCTCCCAGGCGGCCAGCATCATGTTCTCGGCCGCCTGGCCCAGGTCGAACATCACCGACAGCGGTGCATCCGCGGCCGCCGGGTCCGGCGTCACCAGCGCGATCCCCGTTGCGGCGCCCGCGAGATGACCGGCCCACGGACCCACGACCGATAGCTCGCGCAGGTGCGCCCGGTCGCGACAGACGATGAACGCCCACCGTTGAAGGTTCTTCGAGCTCCCCGCACGCCGGCCGGCACGCAGGATGCGGTCAAGGTGCGCTGGCTCGAGCGGGCGGCTCGTGAACTTGCGGATCGCGCGCCTTCGGGAGATCGCGGTCCACACGGTATTCGATTCGTTCATGATTCGACCATCGGTTCATCGCCGAGCGGGATCGGCGGGGTCGGGCCGGGGATCGGTCGGGTCGCGCCCGGCAGCGCGACCTGCGCCAAGGTCCTGAATCCCCCCGGGGTGTCCTCGACCGCGGCGAACCTGGCCTCGGCGTCGGGGATCCGCGTGACCGGCGTCGCGGCGGCGACCGCGCCCGCGTCGGCCGGTTCCATCGGCCCATCGAATGCTCGCGACACGAATGCCGCCACGACCTGTCGGTAGGCCGGGAACTCGTAGAGCCAGGAGTGCTGACCGCCCGGAACGACGAGCGTCTCCACCGGTGAATGTCCGCCACCCGGTGCATCCGACGCCGACGCGCCTCGGCCGGCCCGCGCCGCGGCGCCGAGTCGCTGCATGTGCGATGGCGGCACGACGGTGTCGAGGTCGCCGTGCGCGAGCAGGACGGGCCCCCGGTACCGGGAGATCGCATCGGACGCGCTCACGTCCCGCACGACGTGGCCGCGCGGCCGCAGGTACACCCGTGTCGTGAGCCACGCGAGGGGGTAGGCGATGGGGTCCGGGATCGGCAGGTGGGCGAGGCGGAACGTCTGGCGCGTGAGCCGATAGGGATCCGCCGGCGTCGAACTCGCGACCAGGACGGCGGTGCGAGGATCGGCGGCCGCGGCCAAGATCGCCCCGATCCCGCCCATCGAGTGGCCGACGACCCCGCCGGCCGTCACCTCCGGCCGGCCGAGCAGGGCATCGAGCGCCGCCGCCGCATCAAGGCCGAACTCGCCCGCGCTGATCGGCAGTGCCTCAGGCGGGTTCGACCCGTGCCCGCGGACATCGAATGTCAGACAGTGGTAGCCGGCCGCGTGGAGGAAGACCGCCATCGGCAGCGTCCGGTCTCGGGCGGACTCCCAGCCGTGCACGAGCACGACCCCGGGCCCTGCCGCGCCATCACGAGCCGGAATGAACCAGGCCGGCAGATCCAGACCGACCGAGCGCACCGTCGTCGGCTCGAACGGCAGGCCAAGGGCGGCCGGCGTGATGAGTGGCGGGTGCCGCTGCGGGTACCCCGCGCGGACCCGGTAGGCAAGCGCGAAGCGATAGGCCAGGCCGGCCGGCACGGCGGCCGCGGCTGCCAGCAGACCGGCTCGACGGACTCTCCCCATGGGGAAAGGGGACGGCACCGACGGCGGGCTGTCAAGCGGCAGGCGCACCGAGACGCCCCGCTACACTGGGGCGGTGGTGAAGCGCGACCCGCACGACGTCCTCGGCGTTCAGGCCGGCGCGACGCCGACCCAGATCAAGGCCGCCTGGCGGCGACTGGCCCGAGCGCACCATCCGGACCTGACCGGCGACGACCCTGCGGCGTCGCGCGTGGCGACGCGACAGATGGCCGAGATCAACGACGCCTATGCGGCGCTGACCCGTACCGAGGCGTCAGCCCAGGGCCGTGACGGCGATACATCATTCGGCGGGCCGTCGGCTGCACGGCGAGGTGGTCCACCGCGTCCGAAGCCGACGCGTCCGATCACCGGACGGCTCGACATGAGTGCCACCTACCGTCCTCGCAATCAGGTCGCGGGCAACCCATCGCGCCGCATGCCGCTGGCGGGCCAGCCGCCGCTCCGGAGCGGTCTCGTCGATCGCGAGCCGCCGCGCGCGTCGACGCCGACCGGGCCCCCGGTCAGGGATCGTATCCGCCACTTCCGGCGGCCGGTGCCGCCATCGCTCGAGCAGGCGGCCGGTCACGTCGTCGAATTCGGCAAGTTCCACGGGCACACCCTGGGACAGATCGCCGCATTCGAACCGTCCTACATCGATTGGCTTGCCGGCACCGTCACCCGCGACCCCGATCTCGTCGCGGCCGCCAGGGTCATCCGTGGCGACCTGGACCGGCGTGGCGTGCGTCGACGATCACGCCCGACCCCGGTCCGGCCCGGCCGTTCGGCCTGACGGTGCCGGGGACGCGAAAACGCCCCCCGATACCGGAGGGCGTCTTATCCGCTGATTGAAGAAGAGCGATGACTGCTGCCGTCCCGACGGTCACCCAGGCCTGCTGGCCGAAGAACCTGTTACTCGGCTCGTGAGCCGGACCCGGGATCGCCCGATCGAACCTTCCTCGATCGATTGTCCGTGTCCGGTTCCGTGACCGACGCCCCAGGATGTTGTCCCGGTGCGATCGCGGGTCGGCGTAGGCACGACATTAGGCCGGAGTGGGGCGGGAGGCAATGGCACCCTTGGCCCAGACGCGTCGGGCTCGATGGTCGGGCGCACGCGCGCACCACTTTGGGACCGATGTACTAGTGCGGCGCACCCACGAGTCGCGGCGCGCACTGCCGACGTTGGGTACGATTCCCGTGATGCTCCCCCGATTCCCGATCGCGATCCTTGCCGCGGTCAGTCTCCTGCTGGCCGCCTGCTCAGCCGCCCCGCCCGCCTCGTTCGATCCGACCGGGCCGTGCACGTCCGATGGATCCGCGCCCGGCGCGTATCCCGATCTGGAGGTCCTGCTCCCCGCCACATTCCGCGGCGAGAAGCCCGGCACGCTCGACTCCGGGCGCCATTGCACCGGCCCGAGCCTGGGTTCGCTTGCGTCCGCCGGGATCTCGGAGATCCGGTTCGCGGGCGCGACCTGGTCCTTCGGCGCTGAGCGCGCGGCCGTCCTCGCGGTCTTCGAGGCCTCCGGCCTGACGGCCGACAGCCTCGCGGACTTCTATGCCAACGGCGCCCGGACAGCCAGCCGGACCCAGATCCTGGCCGAGTCGTCGCCGACGATCGTCGGCCGCGGCGGTCGCCGGCTGGACACCCAGACCGGGGAGCGGTTGCAGACGGTCGTGGTCTGGCCGTCGGCCGTGGCCGATCGCGTGAACGTCGTCATCACCAACGACCTGCCTGACGCCAGGATCCAGGAGGCCATCGACGCGTTCGGCCAGGGCTGAGTGCTAGAGTCGCGGCCATGACCGACCGGCCGGCCGACTGGGCCGCTCGCCGACGCGCCTGGCAGCGGGATCGGCTGGACCCCGCGCTCGTGGGATCCGCGGAACGCAAGCCGCGCTTCTCGACCATCAGCGACATGCCCATCGACGCACTCTATGGGCCGTGGTCCCTCGACGAGCACGGGATCGATCCGCTCCGTGACATCGGGTTCCCGGGCGAGCCGCCGTTCACCCGCGGCGTCCATCCCACGGGCTACCGTTCACGGCTGTGGACGATGCGCATGTTCGCGGGCTTCGGGGCGGCGGAGGACACGAACGCCCGGTTCCACCAACTGCTCAACGCGGGCCAGACGGGCCTCTCGATCGCCTACGACATGCCGACCCTGTACGGCTACGACACGGACGACGCCGAAGCCGAGGGCGAGTTCGGCACGTGTGGCGTGGCGGTCAGCAGCCTCGCCGACATGGAGGTGCTGCTCGCCGGCCTCCCGCTCGAACGGGTCTCGACGTCGATGACGATCAACTCCCCGGCCGCGCCGATCTGGGCGATGTACATCGTGGCCGCGGAGCGAGCGGGCGTTCCGCGAGCCCGGCTTGAGGGGACCACGCAGAACGACATCCTCAAGGAGTTCGTCGCCCAGAAGGAGTTCCTCTTCCCGCCGGCGCCATCCATGCGCCTCGTGACCGACACGATCGAGTTCGGCACGCGCGAGATGCCACGCTGGAACACCGTGAGCATCAGCGGCTACCACATCCGAGAGGCGGGTTCGACCGCGGTCCAGGAGCTTGCGTTCACGATCGCGGACGGGATGGCCTATGTCGAGGACGCGATCGCCCGCGGCCTGCGTGTCGACGACTTCGCCCCGCGTCTCTCCTTCTTCTTCAACTCCCACTCCGACTTCTTCGAGGAGATCGCCAAGTTCCGGGCCTCACGGCGGATCTGGCACAAGCTCATGACCGAGCGGTACGGTGCGGAGAACGAGCGTTCCGCCTGGATGCGTTTCCACACCCAGACCGCCGGCGTTTCCCTCACCTCGCAGCAGCCGCTGAACAACCTGACCCGCGTCGCGATCCAGGCCCTGGCCGCGGTGCTCGGCGGGACGCAGTCGCTACACACCGACGCGCATGACGAGGCACTCGCGGTGCCGACCGCCGAGGCCGCGATGCTCGCCCTTCGCCAGCAGCAGATCCTGGCCGAGGAGACCGGCGTGGACGCCACGGTCGATCCGCTCGGGGGCTCGTGGTTCGTCGAGGCGCTGACAGCCGAGACGGAGCGCCAGGCGTGGCGCTACATCGAGGAGATCGACCGCCGGGGCGGGATGGTCGCGGCCGTCACCGAGGGCTACCCGCAGCGCGAGATCGCCGACGCCGCCTACCGCTATCAGCGCGAATTCGATGCCGGAGAACGACGCGTCGTCGGCGTCAACGCGTATGTCGATACGACCGAGGTGATGAGCGTGCCCGTCCTCCAGGTGCCGAAAGGCTCGCTGGAGGCGCAGCTGAAACGACTCGCTCGAACGCGCCAGGAGCGCGACGCGGAAGCCGTCGGGGCCGCGCTCGCGGGCCTGCGCGAGGCCGCCCGACGACCGAGCTCATCGGACGCCAACCTGATGCCCCACTTCGTGCGCTGCGCCGCGTCGTACGCGACGCTCGGGGAGCAATGCGCCGTCCTGCGTGAGGTCTTCGGGGAGTACCGCGAGCCGGTCGCCGTCTGAAGGCCGGGCCGGCTCGACCCTATGTCGAGCCGCGGGCCGATCCGACCGAGCCCGGAGCCACCACGGGATCGCCGTACTGTCGCCAGGCCTTCGCCCCCCAGGCCATCCCGACGACGATGAGGACGACGCCGGCGAGCACGCCGAGCGCGATCCAGACGTTCGCCCCCGTGATGACCCACGTGGCGAGGGTCACGCCGACCACCATGAACCCGACCGACGACAGGATCGCCGGCCGACGATCGACCGGGACGTCGCCGAGGCGCCCGTAGGCGATCTGGCGCTCGGCCCTGTCCCAGAGCGACCAGCGGTTGCGGCCGGCACTGAGCACGAGGAAGGCACCGACCCAGATGACCACGTAGGCGATCTCGGCTCGCTCCAGGCGATCGATCCGGAAGATCGCGATGACCGAGGCCGCCAATGCGGCCGTGAAGAAGATCGAGGAGGCCACGCCGAAGGCGCTCGATAGGGCGGGCGCCCGGACCCGGTTGACGATCTCGCTCGTGCCCAGGGTCAGCAGGCCGATCAGTGCCGTGACGAGCAGGCCCGGCGCCCAGGCGATGAACCCTGCGCCGAGCAGGACATCGCCGGCAGGGACGAGGTACGCGCGTGCGACCACCACCGCCATGACCGCGATGAGCGCCGACTCGACCGCGAGCATGATCGGTCGCATCTGCGAGCCTGCCGGCCACGCCCGGTATGCCTGGATGGGTGCAAACGCGATCTGGAGCGCCGAGATCAGGACGATGGCCTGGAGGACGCCCGTGCCGAACAGGGTCACGAAGTCCGCGAGCCCGCCGGGTCGAACCTGCACGAAGAGCAGCTCGAACTCGAGGTTCGGCAGCGTCGTCTGGCTGAACGTCCGGACGAGATCGATGATGTCGGCCGCGATCGGGATGCGCGGGATCAGGGTCGCCACCTCGGACCCGATCGTGATGAGTCGCTCGGGGAACTGTTGCAGGGCCAGGGCGATCACCGTGACCGGGACAGCGAGGGCGACCTGACGCCAGAGCGCGACGGTCGCGACGCGTTGGCGGTGGCGGATGACCCTCGGGTCGGCCATCGCGCGCGGGTCGTCGACCACTTCCTCCGGCACGACACTGGGAGGTGCCCCAGGGTCGGGCGGATAGAAGCGAGAGGCCTCGCCCCAGCCCTCCGGGACGTCGATCTCGCGCATGAGCGGGACGACGAACTCCTCGTCGTTGTCGAAGTACCCACCGTGGTCCTCGAGCAGGCTCCGGCGGTTCCAGACCCGGTATGAGCGGATCCGGTCGCGGTCGGCGACCGGCGGCTGGATCTCGTCGAGCTCCAGGGGCCCGGCCGGAGCCGGGTCGTGGCTGCCCCAGAAGTCCCGCCAGCGGAGCTGCGGATGCGCACGGGTGATGTCCCGACGCAGGCGGTCCGCCATGCCGACATCGGCCGGGGTCAGCCGCAGCGCAAGGTTCCAGCCCTCGCCGAAGGTGACCAGCTTGTCGACGTCGAGTGCCGACGGACCGAGCGCCGGGTCGGTCAGCGCGAGGTAGCTGACCATCACGCCGCCCGAGTGGGCGACCACGACGACCCGCGTGCACCCCGCACGGCGGAGGCGGGTCACGGCCTCGGCGAGGCCACCGCGGATGTTGGCCGACTGTGCCGGGTCGAACAGGAGGATCCGCACGTCGCCGAACCAGCCGGTCAGGAAGTCATCGAACGTGTGCAGGATCGCGGCATCCTTCACGGCCTGGACCGGGATGATCGCGGTCAGCCCTCGCAGCAACCCGTACAGGGTCAGGATGATGCCGGACAGGACCGAGACGAAGGGGACGACGGCCGCCCGCGAGACGGTGAGGAGCCAGCCCTCCGTGCGGTTTCCCAGGATCCCGTCGATGACCTGGGCGGCGCCGCCGCTTGGGCCCAGCCAGTTCGTGATCGTGTTGAGGCCCGGTGGCTCGACCTTGGATGCCCACCACGCCTCCGTCAGGAGCCACTCACACTCCGGGTGGACGACGCCGTCGTCGGTCGTCGCGGCGGGCACGCGCAGGGAGATCGTCGGGAGCGTGCTCGAGAAGTCGATCGTCGCTCGCAGGACCGGATCGCGCGGGTCCGGATCGACCGGGTCCGCCGGGATCTGACGACGCCAGGCCGTCAGCACCTCGATGATCGGCGCGGACCAACCCAGCAGCGTCTCGGCCGGCTTCTGCGAGCCGATGCCGTGGACGAAGACCACGCCGGTCCGTTTGACCGAACTGCCCGCGTCTCGGGCAGGTGCCTCAGCCGCGTCCGGCCGAGCGGGGTTCCGCGACAGCTCGGACTGGAAGATCCCCTGGGTCTTGGTCATAGCCATGACGTCTTTGATGATGACGTGCCCGCGTCTCGTTCGCGTCTCGTTCGCGTCGGGTCCGTACCATGTAGCCATGTATCTCGATGCGCTCGAGTTCCTGGAGGAGGAACGCGAGGCGTGGGCGCCCTACGAGCCGTTGGCAGAGTTGCCAGACGACGTGGCCGGGCGCCCGATCGGATCGGCCCACGGCTGGTCCGCTCGGGACCTGATGGCGCACATGCTGGCGTGGCAGGCGGTGGCCCTCGATATCGCGCGGGAGCTGGCCGTGGGGGAGACGAGCCCGACGATCGCGCGCGTCGACGCGGACTGGGAGGCTCGCGGCGGTGAGGCCGTCAATGCCGGGATCCAGGCCCAGTGGGCCGACCTGCCGCTGGCGGAGCTTCGCGACCGGTTCCGGACCCAGCCGGGCGAACTGCGCGGGACCCTGACGGTCGTCCCGGAGGCACGCTGGGTCAAGCACGTGCAGCACATGCGGTCGCTGCACGATGAGACCGTCGACCATTACGAGAACCACATGACGGACCTGGAAGCGATCCTGGCGGCCGCCGGCCGGTGACCATCGGCGAGCTCCTGCAAGAGGAGGCGGCCTCGGCCGGGATCGAAGCTGCCGAGCTTGCCGGCAACGGGATCGGGTTCGTGGTCGGCGACACCACGGTCGCCATGGTCTCGGCCGATGGATCGACGGCCGAGTTCAGGCTGGATCCGGCGGTCGCGGCAGCTGCCCTGCGCACGCCCGACACCTCGGCCTCGGATCGTGGGCCCGACTGGGTCCGGTTCAGTCCGGTCGACCTGGACGATCACGCCATCGATCGCGCCGTCGCCTGGATGCGATCCGCTGCCCGGCAGGCCGAGCGCGACTGAGTGGGGTCGCTGGGAATCGAACGGCCCCGATCCGTGGGGACCGGGGCCGTTCGCGAGAGGAGGAGGACGTCGTTACTCGGCGTCGGCCGTCACGAACTGGGCCAGGCCGAACTGCTGCTCGAGCTGTTCGAGCGGTCGGAAGCCGACGACGCCCTGCGGCTGCGCGCCGGGCTTGAAGAAGGCGATCGTCGGGATGCTCAGGATGTTGAACGCCTGGGAGAGGCGCGGATTGGCGTCGACGTCGACCTTCACCACGTCGACCGAGCCGTCGTACTTCGCGGCAAGCTTCTCCATCTCCGGGGCGACCATCTTGCAGGGTCCGCACCAAGCGGCCCAGAAGTCGACCACGACGGGGCGCTCCGACTTCAGGACGAGCTCTTCGAAGTTCGCGTCTGTCGCGACCTTGATCTCCGCCATGTGTTGTTCCTTCCTCCCGCCCTCCGGCGAGATGTTCCCGAGTCCCGGCCCCGCCGAGGCTCACGCGCTCGCTTGGCGAGCGATCTCCTGGATGAGTCGATAGGCCTCCAGGACCCGAGGGTCCGCGAGGCGGTACAGGATGGCGTTGCCGTCTCGACGACTGGTCACCAACCCGACGTTGCGCAGCACCGCGAGGTGCTGACTCATGTTGGGCACCTGGCAGCCGACCCGAGTGCTGAGGTCGCTCACCGATAGCTCGCCGATGGCGAGCGACTCGAGGACGCACAGGCGCTTGGGATCGGCCAATGCCCGACCGATCGCGGCATACCGCTCACGATCGACTTCGGCCGAGACGGGCAGATAGTCCAACACGTCGTCAACGATATCAGTACTTGCGCAAACACGCAAGTGGTCGGATGCCGTCTGGGCACGCCCGGCGCCATACTCCCGCCCATGTCAGACGCGGATGCCACGCACATCGTCACCCTAGGGCAGATCGAGGCCGCTCGTGAGCGGATCGGCGGGCTCGTCCATCGGACGCCACTGTTCTCGTCGGTGACCGCGGCCGCGTGGGTGACCGCCGCCAGCGCGGTCAACATCGGGGACGGCCGCCTGTACCTCAAGACCGAGCACTTCCAGAAGACCGGCTCGTTCAAGGCGCGAGGGATGTCGAACCGGATCGCCACCTTGAGCCCTGAGGCGCGGTCGCGCGGCGCCATCACGCTCTCAGCGGGCAATGCCGGCCAGGCGTACGCGTGGGCCGGCCGGGCGGCGGGCGTGCCGGTTACCGTGGTCATGCCGGCGGGAGCGGTCCGCTCGAAGGTCGATGCGTGCCGTGGTTACGGCGCCCGCGTCATCCTGCACGGCGCCCACGTCGGAGAGGCACTCGCCGAGCTGGAGCGGATCCGCGAAGCCGAAGGGTTGACCTACTGCCATCCGTTCGACGATCCGATGGTCATCGCCGGCCACGGGACCGCCGGGATCGAGCTCGTCGAGGACCTGCCCAACGTCGACGTCATCGTCGTCGGGGTCGGCGGAGGAGGGCTGATCAGCGGGATCGCGGCCGCGGTCAAAGGTCTCCGCCCGACGGCCCGGGTCTACGGCGTGGAGCCGCAGCACTCGAATGCGCTGTCGCTGGCGCTCGAGCGGGGTGAGATCGTGCAGATCCAGCCCGAAAGCGTCGCCGACGGGCTTGGTGCCCCGTTCGCCGGAGAGTGGACGCTCGCGATGGCCAGCCGCTACGTGGACGACGTGATCCTCCTCGACGATCCGACGATCCTGGCGGGTCTCCGGTTCATGCTCGAGCGCGGCAAGCAGCTCCTGGAGCCCGCCGGAGCGGCGGCACTCGCGGCGGTCCTCGCGGGGCGCGTGCCGATCCGCGATGGCGAGCGGGTCGCCGTCATCCTGTCCGGGGGCAACGTCGAGATCGGCCGGCTCGGTGAGTTGCTCGAGCGCGCCGGGACGCTTCCCGGCGCGGCCCTGTGACGACGGAGCCGCCCCTCGAACCGCCGCCGCCCCTCGAACCGCCGCCGCCCCTCGAACCGCCGCCGCCCCTCGAACCGCCGCCGCCCCTCGAACCGCCGCCGCCCCTCGAACCGCCGCCGCCCCTCGAACCGCCGCCGCCCCTCGAACCGCCGCCGCCCCTCGAACCGCCGCCGCCCCTCGAACCGCCGCCGCCCCTCGAACCGCCGCCGCCCCTCGAACCGCCGCCGCCCCTCGAACCGCCGCCGCCCCTCGAACCGCCGTTCGCGGTCCCCCCGCTCGTATCGACTGGACGGCTCGTGGGAGCCAGCTTCGACCTGCTCGCCCGGGCCTCCGACGAGATGCGGGGGGCGTCGTTCTACATCGGGGCGATCGTCCTCGGCACGATCGGGCCGTTCGCGCTCGCGAGCTGGGTGCTCCAGGTGGCGACGCTGCACCGGACCGTCGATGCGGGCGACGCGCTCTTGAATGGTTCGGCCGGCGCCTGGTACCGATTCCTCGCGATCCCGGCGCTGCTCGGCGGTCTTGCGGCGCTCATCGAGAGTCGGACGATGGCGGCGGGGATCCTGGGCGGTCGTCTGGTGGGGCGGCCGGTCACCGTTCGAGAGGCCCTCGCGCGTTCGCGCATGGTCTTCTGGCGCGCGGTCCTGGCCTCGTTCTTCGCCGGCGTCCCGTTGTACATCGCCCAGGCTGTCGTGCAGACCGTGCTCGGGGATTCGTTCAACCTGACGGGTGAGGCGACGGTCATCGGCTCGATCATCGTGACCGCGCTCCTCGGCGCGCCACTCGCCTACCTGCTTGCAGGGGTGGTACTCGGCGACGTCGACCCGCTAGAGGCCCTCTTGCGCTCGGTCCGGGTCTTCCGCGCCCGGAAGCTTGCCGCGGTGGTCGTCGTCCTGGTGGAGACGGCGACGGGCTTGCTCATCCTGCTGGGCGTCAGTGCTGGCCTCGATGTCGCCCTGCGGGTCCTCGATGCGCTCGGCCTCGGGCCGGACTCGGGACCCGCCGGCCTGATCCTGGTCACGCTCGGGGTGGCTTCGGCCACGTTCGCGCTCGGAACGCTCATCTTCACCGTGACCGCCATCGCGCTCGCGCCGCAAGTCGTCATGTTCGTCGGGCTGACCCACGCGACCATCGGACTCGATCACGTCCGGCCTGGGCGCGAGAACGCTCCCGACCTGCGGCGACCCGGCACGCGAGCCTTTCGCCTGATCGGGCGAGGCATGCTCCTTGCGATCTTGCTCAGCTGGCTGACGCTGCTGCTGGTGGTCGCCCTGATCCAGCCGTGACGGGACGCGCGTCGCCGCGTCAGTCCAGCCCCAGCTCGTGCAGCCGCGCATCGTCGATGCCCAGGTGGTGGGCCAGCTCGTGGACGACCGTGGCCCAGACCTCGTCCTCGAGCTCGTCGGGATCCGCGAAGTCCGCCTCCAGCGGCAGCCGGAAGAGCGTGATGCGGTTCGGAAGCGGTGCCCAGTCGGCACCCCATTCGGTCCTTGGGACTCCCTCGTAGATCCCGTACAGGGTCTCGTCAGATCCGGGATCGTCGCCGAGCTGCTCCGCGGTCGGCTCATCCTCGATCACGATCGCGACCTCATCGAGGGCCTCGGCGAAGGGCATGGGGATCGTTGCGAGGGCGCGATCGACGAGTTCCTCGAACGGGCGGTGGTGCGTGGCTCGGGGTGGGGCGGTCCGGGCGCCCCGTCGGCGCTTGGCCATGGCGCCCGTATCCTAGGCTCGATGGAGTTGCCGCTCGACGCCGTCCCCGCCGCCGACCCGACGGCCGAGCCCGAGGGATTCCTCGTCGTCGCCGATCCCGGCGACCGGATCCATTTCCTCGACTGGGGTGGGCCGGCTGCACCGGGGACGCCCGGCGTCCTGCTCGTGCACGGGCTCTCGACGACGGCCTGGGCATGGACCCCGGTCGCTCGGCGAGTGCGCGCGGCCCGTCGCGTCGTGGCCATGGACCTGCGCGGCCACGGTCTCTCCGATGCCCCGACCGAAGACGGCGCCTACGACCTTGCGGCGCTTGCGGCCGATGCTGTCGCCGTGGCCGAGGGTTCGGGTCTCCTGGCGGAGCCGGGCGACCGGATCGTCCTCGCCGGCCACGGGTTCGGGGCGATGGTCGCCGCCGCGACGGCGATCGCGCTCGGGACCCGGTCTGCCGGCCTCGTGCTGGTCGACGGCGGCTGGGAGGCCCTCGAGACCTCGACCGGCCTCGACGTGGACGGGTTCCTGCGTGGTCTCGACGAACCTCCTGAGGTCCTTCGCTCGATGGCGGGCTTCCTGGCCGACCGAGCCGCGTTCGATCCTGCGTCCTGGGACGCCGACCAGGAGCGCGCGGCCCGCGCCACCGTCGTCGAGACGCACGCCGGCCGGGTCGTCCCCGTCACCCGACCGCACGTGCTCGAGGCGTGCGTGCGCACGATGTTCGCCTACGATCCATTGGCGACGCTGCCCGCGGTCGGGGCGCCCATCGTCGTGCTGGTGGCCGCCGAGTCTGGTGACGACGCCCCCGGTGCGCGTGACCATGCCCTGGACGTGGTCGCCGCCGCCCGCGAGGCCGCCGGCCGGATGCCGCTTCGGATCGCGTCGTTCCGCCACGACGGACACAACCTGATGCGCTACCGTCCCGATGCGGTCAGCGCGGCGATCCTCTCGGTCGCCGGCTTGGTCCCCGCCGCTCCGGAGTCCTGAGGCCAGCATGCAGGTCGTCTACACGCCCGCCCATCTCGGCCACGACATCACGGTGGAAACGTTCATGGGCGTGGCCATCCCGGCCAACGAGGTCGCCGAGCGGGCCGAGATCATCCGCCGGACGCTCGAGGCCGACGGCGGCTTCGAGACCGTCGGGCCGACCGATCACGGCGAGGCGCCGATCACCGCGGTCCACGACGAGGGCCTGCTCCGGTTCCTGGAGATCGCCTGGTCGGAGGTTCGCCGGCAGGCGCTCGATCGGGTGTTCCTGTCGGCCGACACGTACCCGAACCGGTCGATGTTCGAGGGCATGAGCGCCGACGCCGTCGCACGCCTCGTCCGCGAACCCGAGCACGCGGCCGGTCGGGCCGGATTCTGGGGCCTGGACTCGGCGGCGCCCCTGGTTGCCGGCACGTACCCGGCCGCCCGCGCCGCCGTCGACGTTGCGCTCACGACGGTCGACCTGGTCCTCGCCGGTGCCACGGCCGCCTATGGCCTGTGCCGGCCACCCGGGCACCATGCGGCCCGCTCGATGTACGGCGGCTATTGCTTCTTCAACAACGCCGCCATCGCGGCCCACGCGATCACCCAGGCGAGCGGCGAGCGTGTCGCGATCATCGATGTCGACTATCACCACGGCAACGGCAGCCAGCAGATCTTCTGGCGCCGGCGCGACGTCCGATACATCTCCATCCACGCCGACCCGCAGCGTGCCTACCCCTACTTCCTCGGGCGGGCCGATGAGACCGGGGAGGGGGATGGGGCAGGGGAGAACCTGAACATCCCGCTTCGTGCCGGGGCGACCAACGAGGAGTACCTCGAGGCCACGGACCGCGCGGTCGAGGCCATCGCCGCGGTGCCCGGCTCCGTGGTGGTCGTCTCGCTCGGGTTCGACACCTATGGGCTCGATCCGATCGGCGACTTCGCCCTGACGACCGACGTGTACCAGGAGGTCGGCCGGCGGGTCGCCGAGCTCGGCCGGCGGCTGGTCATCCTCCAGGAGGGCGGGTACCACCGGCCATCGCTCGGCGAGAACGCCCGGGCCTGGTTGCGCGGCGCCGAGGGTCGACCATTCGACCCGCTGCCGGCCGCCGGTTTCACCGCGGGCGGGTCGGTCGTCTGATCGAGCCGCTGACGCCGTCCAGGCTCGAGACCGCCGTCGGGGAGCTCGCGCGCCGCGATCGGGACCTTGCCGCGATCGTGGAACGGTACGGGCCGCCGCCGTTGTGGGACCGCGCCCCGGGCTTCGCGACGCTGCTCCACATCGTGCTCGAACAGCAGGTCTCGCTCGCGTCGGCCCGGGCCGCGTTCGATCGCCTGACGGCCGTGGCCGACCCGCTGACGCCGGAACGCTTCCTGGCGCTCTCGGACGCCGAGCTGCTGACCATCGGGTTCAGCCGTCAGAAGGCCCGCTACGGACGAGCCCTGGCCCGGGCGCTCGAGGCGCGCACGCTCGACCTCGACGCGTTGACGACGCTCGACGACGCCGCGGTCGCGCGCGAGCTCGAGGCGATCCCCGGGGTCGGGCCATGGACGTCGACGATCTACCTGTTGATGGTCCTCGGACGGCCCGATGTCTGGCCGCTGGGCGATATCGCGCTCGCGACCGCCGTCGGCGAGGTCAAGGGACTCGGACGTCGCCCGGGTCCGGGCGAGATGGCCGAGATCGGTGAGGCGTGGCGGCCGTGGCGGTCCGTGGCCGCTCGCCTCTTCTGGCACGACTACCTGGGGCGCCGCGGCCGCGAGGGCTGAGGGCCGCGGAGGGACGTCCCGCCGGACCCGGTCCTGGACGCGGCGTCGAGGCGTCCGACGTACCATCGCGCCCTGCACAGGAGACCCCGCACCGATGTCCAGCCCGGCCCAGTTGCCCAGTCACGTCCAGGCGATCGTCGACGAGATCGAGACCGAGATCGGTGAGCAACCCGGTCGAGCCGAGACGCTGATCGAGGGCGCCGGGCCGCACGACGGCAACGGTCGGGTCGAGGCTGCCGTGCGCGAGATCCTCGGCGAGATCGGCGAGGACCCGGATCGCCAGGGCCTGATCGGCACGCCCGAGCGAGTCCACCGGATGTACACCGAGCTGACCGCCGGCTACCACGTCGATCCCGAGCGGCTCATCAACAACGCCGTCTTCGACGTCGCCTACAGCGAGATGGTCGTCGTCAAGGACATCCCGTTCTACTCGCTCTGCGAGCACCACCTCCTGCCATTCTTCGGCACCGCGGCGGTCGCGTACATCCCCAGGGGCCGCGTCATCGGGCTCTCGAAGATCCCGAGGATCGTCGAGACGTACGCTCGCCGGCTCCAGGTCCAGGAACGCCTGACCCAGCAGATCGCCGAGTTCCTCCAGGAACGGCTGACGCCACAGGGCGTGGGCGTGGTCATGGAGGCGACCCACCTGTGCGCGGTCATGCGCGGTGTCCGCAAGCCCGGCACGATCATGACCACGTCGTCGGTGCTCGGGCTCTTCCGGACACGGGATCGCACCCGTGCCGAATTCTTCGCCCACCTCGCCCGGCACGCCCCGGAGGCCTGAGGCTGCCGTCCGTGGACGGCCGGCGGGCGATCGCCTACGGGCGCCCCGTGACCGTGATCGTCCTGGAGCCGCCGACGACTTCGAGCGAGTACCGGTCGGCCGCGTCTGACCAGCCACGGGTCTCGACGGACGCGTCGCCGCTCTTGGTGCCCATGGACTGGCGGTCGATCTCGACCTGGCCGACGCCGCCCTGGAGCCTGAGCCGGATCGGCACGCCGGCCGGCCGCTCGAACCGGACCGACTTGGCGCCACCGACGACGCGGACGAGGACGTCGCCACGCGGGCGCCCGAGCTCGAGCTGGATCCGTTCCGATCCGCCGACGAGGGTGAAGCGACGAACGTCGACGTCGCGCAGGTCGGCCTCGACGCGGTGGACCCCGCCGATCGCCTCGATCGTCCATGGGATGGAGGTGTTGAGCACGATCGTGGCGACCCGCTTGCGCCAGTCGAACGGCAAGCCGCGGTACTGGACGACGACCCGGCCGTCACGGACGCGGACCTGCGGCGTCGCGCCGTCGAACCTGGCGCGGTAGAGCTCGAGCGCCGAGCGACCCGACCGCAGGCGCAGCTCCTGTGCGCCGGAGCGGAACGTCAGTCGGGCGCTCTCGAGACCGCCCAGCGGCGCGGAGTGCTCGGACGGGCCCGTCGGTTCCGAGGCGTCGTCCTCGGTCAGGGTCCGCAGGCGGGCGGACTCGGACTGCGTGAGCGTCGCCATCCGGCCGAGGAAGTCGTTGATCGTGGCGAGCTGCTCGGGCGAGTAGCGGTCGACCTCCTCTGCGGCCGCCCGTTCGAGCGCCTCGAGCAGTGACTCGATGGTGGCGACCCGTTCGGGCACCAACTCGACGACCACTCGCCGTCGGTCCGCGGGGTCCGTCACCCGCCGGACGTAGCCCGCCTGCTCGAGGCGGTCGACCACCCGGGTCACGGCGCCGGTGGTCAGGCCCATGACCTCGGACAGCTTGCCGGCCGTGGCCGCGCCCGTGTCGATGAGGAGCTCGAGGGCATCGATGTCGGACTCCGAGAGGCCCAGCCGTATGGCGATGGTCTGGCCGAAGATCGAACCCTGGAAGTTGACGCGTCGAAGCGCCCGGATGACGCGTTCGATGTCCTGTCGTTTGTCCATATTGACATGTGCCTCTGCATGGGTGAATATCTGCACTGCGCAGATAATGACCCACGTTGGCGAACCGTGCAAGTGGCCGGGACCCAGCATAGGGCACAGGAGGAGCGACGAGATGGCCATCAGGACCGGTCTGGGTGGGCCGATGATCGAGACCAAGGGTCTCCGGCGGACCTTCAAGACGCGGGGTGGGGCAGTCGAGGCCGTGCGCGGCGTCGACCTGAACGTGGGCGCCGGGGAGATCTTCGGCTTCCTCGGCCCCAACGGCGCGGGCAAGACGACGACCCTCCGGATGCTCGCGACCCTCCTCGTGCCGTCGGGCGGGCAGGCGACGGTGGCCGGGGTCGACCTTCTCAAGCAGCCGCAGGAGGTCCGCCGCCGCATCGGGTACGTGCCGCAGGGCGGTTCCACGGATCCCGCGGAGACCGGCCGGGGCGAGCTCGTCATCCAGGGGCGCCTCTACGGGATGGACAGGGCCGCCGCCCAGCGACGCGCGAGCGAGGTGCTCGAGGTGCTGGATCTGACCGCTGCCGCCGACCGCAGGACCGGGACGTATTCCGGGGGCATGCGCCGCCGGCTCGACGTTGGCTTGGGCATCGTCCACCGGCCGTCCGTGCTGTTCCTCGACGAACCCACGACCGGCCTCGATCCGCAGGCCCGGGCGCGGATGTGGGACGAGATCCGCGCGCTCCGGCACCAGGGGACGACGGTCTTCCTGACCACCCACTACCTCGAGGAGGCGGATGCGCTCGCGGATCGCCTCGCCATCATCGACCACGGCTTGATCGTGGCCGAGGGCACGGCGGACGAGCTCAAGCGCCAGGTGGCCGGCGACGTCGTGACGCTCGGCATCGATGGCGATCAGGACCGCGTCCTCGAGACCGTCCGCAGCCAGTCATTCGTCCGTGAGGCGAGCGCCGAGGACGGTCTCATCCGCCTGTACGTGGACCAGGGCGACAGCGCCGTGCCGGAGCTGATCCGGGCGCTCGACCACGCCGGGTTGCATGCCCAGACCCTGACGTTGGCGCGGCCGAGCCTCGACGACGTCTTCCTTCGCCAGACCGGTCGATCCCTTCGAGAGGAGCCCGCAGCATGAGCGCCGAGACCTTCGCCCGAAGCCTTTCCGCCACCACCACGAGGAGCCCATTCGTGCAGGCCGCACATGACACGTGGCTGATCTTCCACCGATCGTTGTGGCTGACGATCCGTCAGCCGGTCTGGATCGTGTTCGGGATGATGCTCCCGCTCCTGTACCTGTTCCTGTTCGGCCCCCTGCTCGAGGGCGCGACCCAGGCGGCCGGGACAGGCACCAACGCCTTCAACTGGTTCGTCCCCGGGTTGGTCATCCAGATCGCGATCTTCGGCACCGCGTTCGGCGGATTCGGACTGATCGCCGAGCTGCGCAGCGGCGTCATCGAGCGGATGCGCGTCACCCCGATGAGCCGGGTCGCGATGCTGCTCGGCCGCTCGCTTCGGGATGTCGTCATCCTGATGTTCCAGGCGATCCTGCTCATCGTGCTGGCCATCCCGCTCGGCCTCGATGTCGACCCGATCGGCGTCGTGGTCGTCCTGGGGCTGCTCGTCCTGATCGGGCTCGTCACGGCGCCGCTGTCATACAGCGCGGCGCTGATCCTCAAGAGCGAGGATGCGTTCGCGCCGCTTGTCAACTCGGTGGCGATGCCGTTGCTCCTCCTGTCCGGGATCCTGCTGCCGATGGCGCTCGCGCCGGACTGGCTGCAGTTCCTGAGCTCGCTCAGCCCGCTGTCCCACGCGGTCGATGCCGCGCGGTCGCTGTTCAACGGCCAGTGGGGCGATCCGGAGATCGTGATCGGCGTGGGCATGACCGGGATCCTGGCGGTCCTGGCGCTCCTGCTGGCGGCGCGCACGTTCAGCCGGGCCAACGCCTGAGCGACGTTCCCCGCCCGAAGCCCCGGTCCCCATGCGGGTCCGGGGCTTCGTGCTGTAAGGAAGGCGGATCTCCGCGCATCTTTAGGATGTGAACGGCGGATGGACCGCGGTGGCCGAGGTGACGGTGGCGTTCCGCGCGGAGCTCGACGATTTCGGGGCCTTCTACGAGGGCTCCTATCCGGGCGCCTACCGGACGGCGCTCGCGATCGTGCGCGAGCCGGGTCTGGCCGCCGACGTCACCCAGGACGCCTACGTGGCGGCCTTCCGCGAGCGGGCCCGCTTCCGGGGCGAGGCTCCGGCCACCGCCTGGTTCCACCGGATCCTGGTCAACGCCGCCCTCACCGGCCTGCGCCGGCGCTCGAGTCGGCCGCGCGAGATCCCGCCCGACGAGCTGTGGGGCGGGTCGGGCGCCGACGAGTCGCAGGCGGCCAGCGAGCGGCTGAGCGTGCTGGCCGCGCTGGGTGTACTGGATCCGCGCTCGCGGGCGGCGGTCGTCCTGCGCTACTACCACGACTACGACTACGAAACGATCGGGCGGATGCTCGGCACGAGCCCGGGCAACGTCGGGGTGATCCTCAGCCGGGCCCTCGATCGACTGCGGCCGGCCCTCGAGCCAGCGCCCATCGGAGGCGGACGATGACGGCCCGATCTGACTTCGAACGACGCCTCGCGGCCGACCTCCACCGCGAGCTGGACACGCTGAGCGGTCCCCATCTGATCTGGGCCGGCTCGCCGGCCGCGGTGCGGGTCGCCGATCGCCAGGGCGGCATCCGCTGGCCGGGCCGCTTCCTGGCCGTCGCGGCCGTGCTCGCGCTCGCCGGGGCGATCGCCCTCCTCGTCGGCCTGCGCCACGAGGGCATCGCCGGCTGCCCGACCCTCGCCGACTATGCCGCGGCCTCGGCGGCGCCGACGCCCGGGCAGGAGCTTGGCACGGCGCCGGATGTGTCATTCCCGCCGGTCGCGCCGGATGCTACCCCGACGACGGGACGCCTCCAGCCGGGCGAGTGGGCGGTCATCAGCGACGCGGCGGGCCCGGGCATCCAGATGCGCATCCGAGATGTCCGTGAGTGTGGCCGCTTGCCGGACTATCGGTCCCAGTATCCAGGAGGGTCGTTGACCCTCATGACCGAGGACATCCGTTCGCTCCGAGAAGGGGCCTTGCCGTACTGGATCGACCCGGGAGACTACCTCGGCATGGGTCTTGCGGGGGTCGAATACGGCCAAGGCACCCTCGAGCACTTCTTCGGTGTTCCTGGCTTCGACATCCGAACCAGCCTCAGGCCCGCGGCCGACTTCGAGTATTCGGGAGCTGTGGTCTTCGACGTTCCACCGACCGACGCGATGGTGACCGCCGACCACCCCCGGTTCGGGGGATTGTCGGTCGGGCAGGAGGACGTTCAGCAGACCACGCCGACCGTCTCGTGGATCCTACGGCCCGGCCGGGAGACGGGCGGAGCGACGTTCTCGGACGCTCACAGGAGGACGCCCGGAACGACGCCGAGCACCGGTGAACTGCCTCTCGGGACGTACGCGACGATCGCCGATCCGGCCGGCAACGTCGATCTGACCATCACGGATGTGGCCCAGGTAGCGGCCTACCCGGGGCTGATGCCAAAGCCGGGACACGTCTTCCTCGAAGCCCGCCTGGATGTGCCAGCCACGGTCGACCTGACGCCCGCCACCGGCGATGTCAGCTGGCACGCCGTCGACGCCGACGGCCGCGAGTTGGCCTTCCTGACCAGAACCGATCCGAACGTAGGCCCCCCCGGCGTCCTGAACCTGACGGGGCCGATGCTCAAGAGCGGCGACTACTGGTGGACCTGGAAAGGCTGGCTCATCGTGGAGGCGCCATCGTCGGGCCTCGTCCGCCTCGAGCTGTGGCGCGACGGCCAGGCCGGACCGATCGTCAGCTACGTGATCCGCCAGCCCTGATGGCGCTGACGGGGGCCGTCAGCGGAAGGTCTGGCGGGCCTCGCCGGGCTTGTAGGGGCGCAGGCCGAACGCCGACAACGTGTCGTCGACCGAGACGAGCGACAGCCACATGAGGTCCGCGTCCTCGAGCGGTGCCCAGCCCTTGTCGCGGGTGAGGTCGGTCTGCATCTTCGAGGAGCCCTTCGTGTAGCTGCGACGTCAACCGCCGGCGAGACCGCGCAGGACCTGGTGGATCGGACCGGCCACGAGGACCAGCAGAAAGAAGGCCGCGATCGCCGCGAGGTACACGATCAGGGCAGCCGCGACGACGGCCAGCACCGCGGCGATGGCGAGCAGCGGCGCGATGATGATGAAGAGCAGGGCCATCTGTGGTCGGCGGCGTCCGCTGCGTGCCATGGCTGGGTCGGACGCAGGCGACATCACGAGCGCTTCGATGGCTGAGGGGCGCTCGGGCACCGGGTCGGCGCCCATCGCCTCGAGCCGCGCCAGGCGTTTCGAGACGGGCGGGCTGAGCGACACCGCCAGCCCGGTGTCCGAGAGGGTCGTCCGGCCGCCGGCCGGCTGCCTCGACCCGGGCGTTCCGCCGACGACGAGCAACAGCTCGAGCCAGGCACTCCCTGGTAGACCGCGGCCATCGCCCAGCGTCCGGAGGGCGCGTGCAAGGGCATCGGGGTTCCGCGTCAGATCGACGGCCGTCGCGTCGGCGAGGTATCCGCGCGACCGCCACGCGAGCACCAGCAGGGGTCCCGCGAAGAACAGGTTGATGAGCGACATGCCGACCGTGATGAGGCCGCCCATCGTGAGCAGCGTCAGGCACCCGCTCGCGGCGTTCTCGGGGACGTCGTCGTCCGTCGGCATCCCAAGGAGCGCAGCGATCCCGGCCGCATCCCGTGCCGGATCCTGTCCTCGTCGGAGGAGCGGCTTCAGGCCGGCCCGAAGTCGCGACCGGGCGGTCGGGCTCACGAAGGCGCCGAGCACCGTCTCGAGCAGGCCGTAGGTGACGTAGACGGCGCCGACGTCGGTCGCCAGCCCAAGATCGCCGTCCGCCGCTGAGGCGATCAGCCTGGCGACGACGCCCTGGGTGGATTCTCGGTCGATCTCGTCGAGCATCGAACGTCCGATGAGGATGGTCGCCTCACTCGGGCTGCGGCCGAAGACCAGCGCGTTGGCCGGGCCATCGTCGTACAGCAGGACGCGGGGCGCCGGGATCGCCGCGGCCAGGGCCAGCTCGGTCGCGACATCGACGAGCTGGCGCTCCTCGGCGTCGTCTGAGCGGGGCGCCCTTCCTCCGAGACCCAGCGCGATGCCGTCACCGCCGATGCGTCCCAACCGCCACCGAACGAACAGGTAGGCGAGGACGAGCAGCACGACCCCGGGGATCAGCCACAGCAGGAGGATCCAGGCGATCGCCTGGACGATGCCAGGGTCGCCATCGATGAGCCGGTCGACGAGGCCCATGACCGAGCCGCCCAGATCGGGCATCCGGACGACGAGATTGCTGAGGTCGCTGGCGATGATGGCGAGCGCGATGAGGACCGGTGAGAGGTAGACGCCCAACGGGATTCCCATCAGGGCCGCGGCGAGGACGGCCGGGATCGTCCGGATCCTGGCGGCCCAGCGATATCGGCGCTGGGCGGCTCGGAACGACTCGCGGTCGGCGGGACCTGGGAGGGGGCCTGTTGCGGCTGGTGCCTCGCTCACGAGCGAGAGGATATCGGGCTCCGGGGCCGGCGTGGACCGGTTGGTCGCGATCCGCTTCCATCACCACCACCGGACTGCGATGGAGGCCGGTCGCCGGCCGGCCTCGCGGGCCTACAATCGCGGCCATGACCGATCGGCCGCTCAAGGTGCTCCTCGCCAAGCCCGGCCTCGACGGCCACGATCGCGGCGCGAAGGTGCTCGCGCGTGGTCTTCGGGACGAGGGATTCGAGGTTGTCTACACCGGTCTTCGCCAGACTCCCGAGATGATCGCGACCGCGGCCCTGCAGGAGGACGTCGACGTCGTCGGTCTGTCGATCCTGTCGGGCGCGCATATGACGCTGGTGCCGCGCGTCACCAAGCTGCTCGCGGACCAGGGCATGGCCGACGTCCTCGTCACGGTCGGCGGCATCATCCCCGACGACGACGTCGCCGCCCTCAAGGCCGCCGGGGTCGCGGCGGTCTTCGGACCCGGCACGACCATCGCCCAGGTCGCCGACTACCTGCGGGCCAACGCGCGTCCGCGCGAGTAGGGTGGGGGAGACTGTTGGGTCCCGGGCATCGGCGCTCGTCGATGCGGCGCTCGCCGGGGATCGGCTCGCCACCGCGCGCCTGCTGACGGCCGTCGAGAACCGGACCCCGGTCGCCGAGGCTGCCCTCCGCCGTCTGTATCCACTCGCCGGGCGGGCGCACCTCGTCGGGATCACGGGCCCGCCGGGTTCGGGCAAGTCCACGCTGGTCGCGGCGTTGATCGCCGAGGTGCGGCGGGCTGGGCGGACCGTGGCGGTGATCGCGGTCGATCCATCGTCGCCGATCACGGGCGGGGCCCTGCTCGGCGATCGGGTGCGGATGCAGGCCTATGCGGAGGACCGCGACGTCTTCATCCGCTCGATGGCGTCGCGCGGGCACGCGGGCGGACTGGCCGTGGCGTCGAGTGCGGCGGCGGCGGTCCTCGACGCCTGCGGCTTCGATCTGTTGCTCATCGAGACGGTCGGGACCGGCCAGAGCGAGGTGGAGGTGGCGGCCGCGGCGGACACCACGGTCGTGCTGGAGGCGCCCGAGATGGGCGACGAGGTCCAGGCGATCAAGGCGGGCCTGCTGGAGGTCGCGGACCTCGTGGTGGTGAACAAGGGTGACAAGCCGGGTGCGCAACGGACCGCGGCCCAGCTCCGGGCGATGCTGGTCCCGACGGTCGGGCGGACCGGGAGCGCGGGGAGTGGCGGGGGGGCCGGCCCGCATCGTCCCCAACCGAAGCGGCCCGACGTCCTGATCACGACCGCCGTGACAGGGGAGGGCGTGCCGGAACTGCTGGCTGCGCTCGATCGGCATCGGGCCGCCGGTCGGAATGCGGCTGGGGCCGAGGGGGCACGGCTGGCTCGGGCCGAGGCGCAAGTCTGGGCGATCCTCGGCGAGCGGTTGCGTGCGTCCCTCCTCGCGCC
Source organism: uncultured Chloroflexia bacterium (assembly GCA_963764515.1). Lineage (GTDB taxonomy): Bacteria > Chloroflexota > Limnocylindria > Limnocylindrales > CSP1-4 > SPCO01. The sequence continues at coordinate 1,088,799 of CAVXSS010000002.1, forward strand.
GGACCGGCGAACCGGCACAGATCGCGTGCTCGCGGAGGTCGCGGACCACCGCCTCGACCCGTATGCTGCCGCCGACCAGCTGCTCGAGGGCCTCAGCGGGGATTAGCCCGATGTTTGGTCCATTCGTGGTCCATGGGACGAAGGATGGCGCTCCACCGGGCCAAACTGGGCGCCTTGGGAGCCGATCGGTCCGCGGACGGACCAATCGACGTTGGACGGCGTCGATGTTCGACGGACGGTCCACTGACGTACCAGTCGCCGCGCAGATCGACCCGCTCAGAGCACGACGAGCGCATCACGGCCAGGGACGCGGCCCCGCGCGAGCTCGGACAGGCAGGCTCGAGTCCCGATAGGAAACCGCTCCCGAAGCGCCGGAACCCCAGCGATCACCGCGCGGTTGTGCCGCGTATCCGCCACCAGCAGGATGACCCGAGCGACGCCGAGGTCCCGTTGCTTGCCGGCGATGCCGCGTTCGAGTAGCTGGATGTCGGCCAGATGCGTCTCCGCTTCGATCAGGGCCTCGACGCCATCGACCTCGATCAGCGCATCAGCGCTTCGGCGATCGCCCTCGATCGGCATCGACACCTCTGAGCGCCATCCGACCGTTGGCGCGAGTCTGGAGCGAAATCGACCCAGAAGTGCCAGATGCCCCTTGTCGCGGACCGCCTCTCCATCCGGGTGCAATGAGACGTTGAGTTCCTGGCCGAGGACGGATGCCAGCCGCGCGGCGAGCTCGATCGTCAGCGTCTCCGGGTCACCACGCTCCGCCCGTGCGATCAGGGCGTGGCTCACCGAGAGGCGTCGACCGACCTCCCGCAAGCTCAGGCCATTGGCCCGTCTAGCGTCGGCCAGCCCGTCGGCGGTCCGGGCCAGAAGCATCCGGCCACGCCGCGCACCTCGTTGGGCAGCTGTCTCACGGATCGGCATCACCGCAGCATCCGCGGCAGCGCTTCACTCGGGGTTATCGCCTCGTGATTCACTCCGGGGTGTGATCCGGCGCGTCCCCGCGTCCCCTTCAGGGCGCCGCCGGGCACCGCACCGAGTACCCTGCCGGGGTGACGATCCAGCGGGTCTTCGTGGCGGGTGCGGGGCTGATGGGCCACGGGATCGCCCAGGTGCACGCGGCGATCGGCAAGACGGTGGCGCTCTACGAACCGGACCTCGCACGCGCCGAGGCCGGGCGCGCGCGGATCGCCGGCAACCTCGACCGGGCGATCGCGAAGGGTCGCCTGACGACCGAGGAGCGCGACGCGATCCTGGCGCGCATCGAGGCGACCGCCAAGCTCGATGCCGTCCGCGACGCCGACCTCGTCATCGAGGCCGTCTTCGAGGATGCCGATATCAAGGCGACGCTCTGGCGTCAACTCGATGAGCGGGCGGCGCCATCGACGATCTTCGCGTCGAATACGAGCTCGATCGCGATCCACCGGCTGGCCGACGCGCTCGGCGAGGGCAGGCGTGCCCGGTTCCTCGGCATGCACTTCTTCAGCCCGGTGCCGGTCATGCCGCTCGTCGAGCTGATCCGCAGCCGAGATACCTCCGACACGACCGTCGAGGCGACCCGTGCCCTCTCGGCGGAGCTCGGCAAACAGGTCATCGTGTCGGCCGATCGGCCGGGATTCATCGTCAATCGCATCCTCATGCCCTTCCTGACGGAGGCGATGCGCGCACTCGAGCAGGGCGTCGGGACCGCGGAGGACATCGATACGGGGGCGAGGATCGGCTTGAACCATCCAATGGGGCCGCTTGAGCTCGCCGACTTCATCGGTCTCGACGTCTGCCTCCAGATCATGCGCGTGCTGGAGGACGGACTGGGACTCGAGCACATGCGCCCGCCGCGGGTCCTCGAGGAGCTGGTGGCGGCCGGGAACCTCGGTCAGAAGACCGGCAAAGGCTTCTACACGTACCCGAGGGCGGAGCGGTGATCCGCCCGGCGCTGTGGCTGGTCGTCGCGGCGGGTCTCGCGGCATGCGCACCCGACTCCCATGGCGTGGACCTGCCCCCCGGCTCCAATGTCACGATCCATCGAGCCGTCCCGGTGTCGGCGGAAGGTGCGATCTCGGTCGAAGCGGACAGCTGGACCTACAGCATCCCGCTCGAGGGCGTCATGTGGCTGGATTCGACGAATGCCTGGCACGACAAGGGACGGCCTGGCTGCGTGCCGCCTGAAGGCACCGACCAGGAGATCACCTTCGGGTCGGTCGACGTCACGATCAACGGCACCAGCTGGCGGCCGGTCATCTGGGTCTGGTGTCAGTGACGAGCCCGCAACCCGGTGCCCTCACGCAGGAGGAGCGACTGCTCCAGCAGACCGCGCGGGAGTTCGCGGAGCGTGAGGTGGCCCCGACCGCGATCGAGCGCGACGAACAGGAACAATTCGACCGTTCGATCTTCATGCGGATGGCCGCGCTGGGGTTGACCGGCGCGCCGATCCCGGAGGCAATGGGCGGAGCCGGGTTCAGCTACCTCGCCTGGACGCTCGTGATGGAAGAGCTGGGCGCGGCGGACATGTCGACTGCCGTGACGCTCTCGGTCCATATCCTCTCGCAGTACCCGGTCGTGACGTGGGGAACGGACGAGCAGCGGGCGAGGTGGCTGCCCGCCATGCTCGCGGGCGAGACGCTGGGCGCCTTCGCGCTGACCGAGCCGCAAGCCGGATCCGATGCGGCGGCGATCCGGACACGAGCGGAGCGGGTGGGGCCGGCCGATACGCCGACCGCGTACCGGCTCAGCGGCACGAAGATCTGGATCTCCAACGCGCCCGAGGCGGAACGGTATCTCGTGTTCGCGACGCTGGATCCGTCGGCGGGGACCAAGGCGATCACCGCGTTCCTCGTCGAGAAGGGCCAGGACGGTTTTCGGTTCGGCGCACACGAGCGGAAGATGGGCATCCGTTCGTGCCCGGCCGCGGAGCTGATCTTCGATGGTTGCGAGATCCCGGTCGGGAACCGTCTCGGAGCCGAGGGGGAGGGGTACAGGATCGCGCTGTCGGCGCTCGGAGAAGGTCGGATCTCGATCGCCGCGGCCTGTGTCGGGCTGGCACGGGCGGGACTGGAGGCCGCGACCCGCTACGTCACGCAGCGCCAGGCGTTCGGCGGGCCCCTCGCAGATCAGCAAGGCGTCCGGTTCATGCTCGCGGAAATGGCACGTGACGTCGCGGGCGCGCGGGCGCTCACGAGCGAGGCGGCCGCGGCGAAGGACCGTGGCGAGCCCCTTGCCGAGGCCTCGTCGCTCGCCAAGTGGACCGCGTCGGACACGGCCATGCGCGTCGCGACCGATGCCGTGCAACTCTTCGGCGCGAGCGGGTACTCGCGCGAGACGGGCGTGGAGCGGCTGATGCGTGACGCAAAGGGTGCCCAGATCTACGAGGGCACGAACCAGATCCACCGCCTGATCGTCGCGGACGAGCTCCTCAAGCGAATCTGAGATCCACGGGTGCGGTGTAGATTCGGGGCGTGACCCTCCCGACAGCCGGCGCGAACGGCGACATCTTCATCGTGAGCGCCGCGCGCACGCCGATCGGCAAGTTCGCGGGCGCGCTCAGCATGGTCCCGGCCACGGAACTCGGGGGCGTCGCCATCCGGGCAGCCGTCGAGCGCGCCGGCCTTGACCCCGCGACGGCGCAGATCGACGAGGTCCTGATGGGCCAGGTCCTCCAGGCAGGTGTCGGGCAGGCGCCCGCGCGCCAGGCGCTGCTCAAGGCCGGGCTGCCGGACGGTACCAGCGCCACGACCATCAACCGGGTCTGCGGCTCCGGCCTGAAGGCCATCATGCTCGCGGCCGCGGAGATCCGGGCGGGTGACGCCGAGACGGTCGTCGCCGGGGGGATGGAGTCCATGAACCAGGCGCCCTACCTCGTCCCCGGCGCGCAATTCGGCCTCCGCCTCGGCAACGGAGTCCTGATCGACGCGACCGTCAACGATGGCCTGTGGTGCGCCATCGAGGACTGCCACATGGGCACGCACGCCGAGCGCGTCGCGATCAAGGACGCCGTGAGTCGCGCGGACCAGGACGCCTTCTCGCTGGCGAGCCACCAGAAGGCGATCGCGGCCATCGACGCCGGGCGTTTCGATGCCGAGATCGCGCCCGTCACGGTCCGCGACGCGAAGGGCCGCGAGACCATCGTGACCGTCGACGAAGGGCCGCGCCGCAATTCCACACTCGAAGCGCTGGCGCGCCTGAAGCCCGCATTCGAACTGCCTAGCCAGGCGTCCGGCGACCGCGGCGACGCGACGATCGGGACCGTCACCGCGGGCAACGCGCCGGGCATCACCGATGGCGCGGCGGCGACCGTCGTCGCGAGCGAGCGCGCGGTCGAGCGGCTCGGGCTGAAGCCCCTCGCGCGCATCGTCGGCTACGCCCAGGCCGAGGTCGCGCCCAAGTGGCTGTTCCTGGCGCCCATCGAGGGCGTCCGCCGGCTGCTCGACCGGATCGAGCTGCCGATCGAGGCGTTCGACCTCATCGAGATCAACGAGGCGTTCGCGGCCCAGACGCTTGCCGACGGTCGCGAGCTCGGCTTCGATTGGGACAAGGTCAACGTGAACGGCGGGGCCATCGCCCTTGGCCACCCCATCGGCGCAAGCGGCGCCCGGATCGTGGCGACGTTGCTCCACGAGCTCGGGCGTCGCGGTGGCCGATACGGCCTCGCCACCCTCTGTCTGGGAGGCGGAGGCTCCGTCGCGATGGCCGTCGAGCGGGTCTGACGGCGTGCGGCCGATCCCGGCCCGACTCGCCGGGCGCGCCTGAGCTCATCGTCCGGTCAGGTCCGAGGAGGCGCGAGTTGTCCAGGATCCTTCTTGGCATGACCGTCGTCCTCGCTGCGATGCTCGGCGGGTGTGATGCCGCTGGCAACTCCGTCAGCCCCGCCGCGCCCACGACGCCCGCCGCGCCCACGATCACCGCCGTGGTAGGCGCGACCGCCTTGGCAGGCGCGACCGCCACGCCCACGACGACCGCCGTTCCCGAAGCGACGATCGGGTGCGAGGTCAGCCAGCAACCCGCGGCGGGCGACGAGCCGCCGCGCGACGGCAGCGATCTGATGGACACGGGCGATCTCGGCGGCGGCCGGTGGCGGCTGTGCCTGGCCGGACCGATCGTGGCAACCGCCGAGCACAGCGCATGGTGCGTGTGGAACCCCGATCGGTCGGCCGTGACCGAGGTCCAGGGCCTTCCGGTCCCCATCGGCGGGACCGAGTACGACGCGACCCTGTCCTTCGACCGCGCGGACTTCAACCTCGGATTGACCGAGCGTGCCACTGGCATCGTCGCGACCTACACGACGGAGGGAGGGTCCGCGGTCGTGAACGCCACGACTGACCGGACCTCAGGGGCGCAGTCGTTCGATGCCGTGCTCATGGTGGACCCCGAGGCCGGGGCTCCGGCCGGTTTCCCTTCACGCTTCGCGGGGTCCATGCGCTGGACATGCGACGGCGCGCCGCCGACCCGCTGACCTACACTCGGATCCGACCATGACCACCTCACCGTCCGTCGAGACGACCACATTCCGCCACTTCATCGCGGGTGAATGGTGCAATTCGACGTCCGGGGCCACGTTCGAGTGCGTCAACCCCGCCGACACGCGCGATGTCGTCGGGCGGTTCCAGCAGGGGACCAAGGCTGATGTCGCGATGGCCATCAAGGCGGCCGAGACCGCTTTCCCGATGTGGCGCCGGACGCCCGCCCCCAAGCGCGGCGAGATCCTGTACGCGTTCGGCGCGCTCATGGCGCAGCACAAGGAACGCCTCGCCCGCGCGATGACCCGCGAGATGGGCAAGGTCCTGGCCGAGGCGCGAGGGGACGTCCAGGAAGGGATCGACATCGCCTACCTGATGGCCGGCGAAGGTCGCCGGATGGCCGGCGAGACCGTGCCGTCCGAGCTCCCCGACAAGTGGGCGATGAGCATCCGCCAGCCGCTCGGCGTGGCCGGGATCATCACCCCCTGGAACTTCCCGATGGCCATCCCGTGCTGGAAGACGATGCCAGCCCTGGTCACCGGCAACACCGTCGTGTTCAAGCCGTCGTCCGATACCCCGCACTGCGCGACGCTCCTGGTCGAGCTGATGGCGGAGGCGGGGTTCCCACCCGGCGTCGTCAACCTCGTGACGGGCTCCGGAGCGGAGGTCGGCGACGCGATCGTCGACAGCCCGGACGTGGCGGTCATCTCGTTCACCGGCTCGTCGGTGACCGGCAAGCACATCGCGGCGCACGCCGGTCGCCGGCTCAAGCGCGTCTCGCTCGAGCTCGGTGGCAAGAATGGCGTCGTCGTCCTCGCCGACGCGGACCTGGACCTCGCCACGGACGGCATCCTCTGGTCGGCCTTCGGGACGACCGGGCAGCGCTGCACGGCCGCGTCGCGGGTCATCGTCGAGCGCAGCGTCGTCGAGCCGCTCTTGCAGCGTCTCGAAACGCGGACGCGGAAGCTCCGCCTCGGGTCCGGTCTCGATCCCGCCGTGGACGTCGGCCCGCTCATCAACGCGGGCGCCGCGGACAAGGTCAATTCCTACGTCGGCATCGGCCGCGGCGAGGCGGACCTCGTGCTCGGTGGCGGCCGCGCCACCACCGGTGACCTCGCCCACGGCCACTTCTTCGAACCCACGATCTTCGCCGGCGTCCGGCCGATGGATCGCATCGGCCAGGAGGAGATCTTCGGGCCGGTCCTCTCGGTCATCCCGGTCGCGGACTACGGGGAAGCGATGCTCGCGCTCAACCAGACCCGCTACGGGCTCTCCTCGAGCATCTTCACCCGCGACGTGAACCAGGCCTTTCGGGCGATGCGCGACTTCGAGACCGGCATCGTCTACGTCAACGCCGGCACGACCGGGGCCGAGGTCCACCTGCCATTCGGTGGCTGGAAGGAGACCGGGAACGGCCATCGCGAGGCCGGCCACGCCGCGCTCGACACGTTCACCGAGTGGAAGTCGATCTACGTCGACTTCTCGGGTCGGCTGCAGCGGGCCCAGATCGACAACCAGCCGGGCTGAGGGGCGGAGCTGAACGGCGGATGACGGACACGCCCGACGAGCTGCCCGACCACGTCCGGCGAAATCGCGCGGCCTGGGACGACTGGGCGACCGACTTCGTGGCCAACGGCGAGCGGAGCTGGAAGCTCGCGGTCGGCGAGGAGAAATGGGGGATCTGGGACCTGCCCGAGGCCGAGGTCCGCCTCCTGCCCGATGACCTCGCCGGCCTCGACACGATCGAACTCGGCTGCGGGACCGGCTACGTGTCGGCCTGGCTCGCGCGGCGCGGCGCCCACCCGGTCGGGATCGACAACTCCGAAGCGCAGCTCGCCACGGCACGACGACTGCAGGCGGAGCACGGCCTGGAGTTCCCGCTCCTCCACGGCAACGCCGAGCACGTGCCCTACCCCGACGCCAGCTTCGACCTCGCGATCTCCGAGTACGGCGCGAGCATCTGGGCCGACCCATACCGCTGGGTCCCGGAGGCGTCGCGCCTGCTCCGACCCGGCGGACGGCTCATCTTCCTCATCAACGGGACGATCCTGGTCCTCGCGATGCAGGAAACCGATGACGTCCCCGCCGACGAGAGACTGCGCCGTCCGTACTTCGGGCTCCACCGACTCGAATGGCCGGACGATGATTCGGTGAACTTCGCCCTCGGCTACGGGGACTGGATTCGGCTGCTGCGGACCAACGACTTCGAGGTCGAGGACCTCGTCGAGCTCCAGGCGCCCGTCGATGCGACGACGACCTACCCGTTCGTGACCGCGGACTGGGCGAACCGCTGGCCGAGCGAGGAGGTCTGGAAGGCCCGCAAGCGCGGTTGATTAGGCGCGCCGCCGCCCGCCGGCCCGGTCAGTCGAAGCGGATGAGCCGCCGGGCGTTCTCGCGATAGACCTGCCGGAGCACCTCGTCCGGCAGGCCCAGCCCGTGGATGGCCCACCGGCCCTGGCTCGGGGCCGACTCCTCGTCGAGGTCGTAGGCGAACGACTCGTCGAGCGTCTCGAGGAACCGGAAGTGGATCGCGTAGTCAGCCGGATCGGGCGCGCCGTCCACCCCGAACAGGATGCGGTCCGGCCAGCGCAGGAAGAGGCTGCGCGCACCGTACGGCTGGCGCCCCAGCTCGGCGATCCGTGCCGCGATGTCGACGTTCCAGTTGGCGTACGTGACGAGCATCCGGTCCACGCGCCCCAGGTCCTCGGCGGCGCACCCGACGTGGGCGCCGATGAAGGTCGTCTGCGGATGGCGGGCGACGACCAATTCCAGCCCGTCGAGCAGCTCGTCGGACGGCGGGAACCCCGGCGCCTCCGGCCGGCGGCGCGGCCGCGTCGGCCAGAAGTGCCAATCGGGATGGTCGAGCAACTCCTCGAAGCGCTCGTTGTGCTCGTCGAGCGGCTCGAAGAAGGCGATCGGGTCCGCCACGTGGATGATCACCGGGACATCAAGCTCGGCGGCGGCCGCCCAGAGCGGATCCAGGCGCGGATCGTCGACGGCGACGAGGCGACCGTCAGGCCCGCGCGCGCGGAGCCCCAGGGTCTTCCAGACCTTCAGGCCGCGGGCCCCGGCGCCCACGCCGTCCCGCAATCGGGCCGCCTCGGTCTCGCCGAACCGGGCGTCACCGGCCCAACGCGCGTACTCGAGCCCGGCGAAGACCGCGACCCGTCCGGGCAGGGGCATCTGCCAGCGCTCGATCTCGTGCCGGAGATCGTCACCCCACCCGCCGTCGAGATCGACGAGCGCCTCGATCCCCGCCGCGTCGAGCGTGGCGCCGAGCTCGCCCGCGGAACGATCGGGCCAGTCGCCGCCGAAGGTCGCCCCGAGGTGGTTGTGGGCGTCCACGGCCGGGAAGCGCGGTCGCGGGACGCGGTGCCGCGGGACGCGGAGCTGCGAGCGCGGCCGGAACGCGGCGAGTCGAAGGTCGGCCGCGTCCCCGGTCATCCCTTGAGGCCGCTGATCGCGATGCCGCGGACGAAGAACTGCTGCGCCGCCACGAACAGCACGACCATCGGCGCGATGCTGACCAGGGCTCCGGCCATCATCTCCGGCCACTTGCCGACGAACTGGCCCTGGAAGAACGCCAGGCCCACGGTCGTCGTGTACTGGTCGAGCTGGCGCAGGTAGATGAGCGGGTCGATGAGGTCGTTCCAGGTCCACATGAACGTGAAGATCGCCAGCGTCGCGAGCGCGGGCTTCGCCAGCGGCATGTAGATGTGCCGGTAGATGTGCCATGGGTTGGCGCCGTCGACCCGTGCGGCCTCGGCTAGCTCGTGCGGAACCGTCAGGAAGAACTGCCGCAGCAGGAAGATCCCGAACGCGCCGCCGAGGAAGGCGCCCACCCACAGCGGTTCCTGGGTCCCGATCCAGTTGCCACTCTCGCTCGTGGGGTGGGGAAGCAGCCGGTACAGGATGAAGTTCGGGACCAGGACGACCTGGAACGGGATGATGAGCGTCGCCAGGACGAGCGCGAACAGGGGTCCCCGACCGCGGAACGTCAGGACGGCGAAGGCGAAGGCCGCCATCGAGCAGCTGATGAGCTCGCCGATGGTGTTCAGCATCGACAGTTTGAGCGAGTTGAGGAAGAACGTCCCGAACGTCACGTCCGGCAGGGCGTTCCACATCCGACCGTAGTTCTCGAGGTGCAGGCCGGACGGGAGCGAGAGCGGCGCGCTCCCGAACACCTCGGCCCGGGTCTTGAGCGAGGTGAGGATCATCCAGAAGAAGGGCAGCATCATGACCAGCCCGCCGGCCACCAGGAGCGTCACCAGGATCGCGCGCCGGATCCGCCTCACCCGGCTGCGGCGCGAGGCCATCGGACGTGTCGCCGTCATTGGTAGTGGACCCACCGGCGCTGGGACCGGAAGTAGAGGATGGTCAGCGCCGCCACGATGAGGAACAGGATCCATGAGGCGGCCGCCGCGTAACCCATCTTGAAGTTCTTGAAGCCGGACTCGTAGATGAAGTAGACGAGCGTGATGGTCGCCTTCGTCGGCTCGCCCGGCCGGGCCAGGACATAGACCTGATCGAATACCTGGAACGCCCCGATGAACGAGAGGATCCCCGTGAAGAAGATGGACGGCGTGAGCAGCGGAAGCGTCACGTTCCGGAAGCGGGCCCACGAGCCCGCCCCGTCCACCGCCGCGGCGTCGTGGTACTCCTGCGGGATCGCCTGGAGACCCGCCAGGAAGATGATCACCGTCACGCCCAGGCCCTGCCAGACGCTCATCACGACGATCGAGGGCATCGCCCAGAACGGGTCGCTGATCCATTTCTGCGGCGGGATCCCGAAGGTACCGAGGAAGTCGTTGAGCAGCCCGCCCTGAGGGCTGTAGATCCACAGCCAGACCAGCGCGATCGCCGTGGTCGAGGTGACGACCGGCAGGAAGTAGGCCGTCCGGATGATGGCGATGCCGCGGATCTGCTGGTCGAGGGCGAGCGCCATGCCGAGACCGATCACCAGTCCAAGCGGGACGGAGGTGACCGTGAAGAAGACCGTATTGCGGAGGGCGGTCAGGAACCGTTCGTCACCGAGCAGCGCGGTGAAGTTGTCGAGGCCGACCAGCTTCGGCGCTGACAGCAGATCCCAGTCCGTGAAGCTGATCCCGAGTGCGGCGACGATGGGGCCGGCCGACAGGACGGCCAGCCCCAGCACCGTCGGGGCGACGAAGAACCACGCCCACCTGGTGTCGCGACCCAGACGGCCGCGCCGGCCCGGCCGGCCGATCCGGCCGGCCGCTCGTGGCGGCGTCGCGATGAGCCCTTCGGGCGCGATCGAACGCGTCACCCCGGTTCGCTACTTGCTGGCGAGGAGCGCGTCGAGTTGTGGCGTGATCTTCTTGAGCGCGGCTTCCGCGGTCTCATTCGGGGCGTTGAAGACGTTCTCGTCCAGCTCGCCCTGGAGCATGGTGGTGTACTCGTCGAAGCCCGCGAACGAGGGCTTCGGCTTGGCGTACGAGAGGCTGTCGGCGAAGACCTTCGCTCCATCGAACGAGGTGGCGTACGGTCCGGCCAGGACGGCCTTCGAGACGGGCAGAGCGGCATGCAACTGCATCAACTGCTCCTGGGCCGGCGGACTCGCGAGATACTTGACGAATTCCCACGCCGCGTCTGGTGACTTGGTGCCTTTGTAGACGACCGCGCCCGTCGGGTTGACCGACGTGAACCGTCCAGCCGGACCAGCCGGGATCGGGGCGATGCCGAAGTCCAGGCCGGCCGCCTGATCGGTCGCGACCAGCCAGGAGCCGTTGATCTCCATGGCCGCGAGACCCTGCTCGAACGCGTCGCCGGATCCCGCAAAGATCGCGGGCTCGGCGAGGATCTTGTCCTTGTAGATGAGGTCCTGGAGGAACTGGATGCCGCCGGACGCCTCGGGCGTGGCCAGGGCACTGGTCTTTCCGTCCGGACCGAAGAACGACCCGCCGTTCTGCCACACGAGCGACAGCCAGTAGTTCTCCATGTCGGTGGTCTCGGTGTAGAGGCCCCACTGGTCCGTCTGTCCGTCGCCGTTCGTGTCCTTGGTCAGCTGCTTTCCGACCTCGACGAGCTTCGCCCAGTCCCACGTGTCGTCGGGGTAGGGGATGCCGGCGTCGTCGAACATCTTCTTGTTGTAGTAGAGCGCGATGACATTGAGGTCACGGGGCAGGCCGTATTGGCCCCCTTCGCTCGTCTTGAAGACGGCCACGCCCTGGTCGGCGAGCTGGCCGAGGTCGTAGCCGTCGCGGGTCACGTACGGTGCGAGGTCGAGCAGGACGTCTCGTGCCTTGTAGTCGGGGAAGAGTGGCCCGTCCATGGCGAAGACGTCCGGCGCCGCGCCACCGGCGAGCCCGGTCAGCAACTTCTCCCAGTAGCTGTCCCAGTCGGCCACCGATACCTTGACGGTGATCGTCGGGTTGATGGCCTCGAAGGACTTGACGAGCTGCGTCTGGTTGTCGATCTCCGAGGGATCGCCCCAGATGGAATACTCGATCGAGGCCGCCGGGCCCGTGTAGCCGGTGGACGCGGCGGGGCTCTCGCCGGTGGTCCCTGATGCGGGAGCCACCGACGCCGGGACGTCGCTGGCCGCGGGTGTGCCGGGGCTCGTCGTCGCCGAGCCGCACGCTCCGGCGAGCAGGGCGAGGATCGTGGCGGCGATCGCCAGCGACCGGATCGTCGAGCGGGTCATGGGTGCGTTCACCATCGGGATCTCCTCCTCCTCTGGATGCCGGCCGTCAGGCCGCGCCACCCAACCAAGCCGGGAGCCACTGCGCCCCGGCCGTGATCAAGCCATCGGTCATGCGCCAGGCTTCGTCGAGCGTGAGCCGTGCCTGGACCTGTGGATCGCAGAGCACGGCGTGGTAGATGGCCTCGCGATCCTCCCGGAGCGCGGCCTGGACCGTGAGCGCCTGGGTGTCCACTGCCGGATGGACGTATGCGGCGCAGTGCGCGGGGAACGGACCCGGCGAACGCGGATGCACGCCCGACCCGTCAACCTCGCACGGCACCTCGACGCAGGCGTCGAGCGAAACGTTCGGGATGAGGTCGGGACCGTTCATGACGTTCCCGACGATCCGTGCCGCGTCGCCGGTGGCGAGCGCATGCGCGATGACGGCGGCGTATTCACCGCTACGCTCGATCTCGAACGGCTCCGCGGCGTCGAGTCGTCGCTTGGTCTCCTCGTATTCGGTCAGGTTGTGCGCGACGCGGTCGAGGTATTCGCCGATCGGGATGTGCAGCTGGGCCACGAGATCGTCCTTGGGGATGAACCAGGGGTTGTACTCGGCGTGGTGCTCCGACGACTCCGTCGGGTAGAAGCCGAAACGCCGGAAGAGCTCGGCCCGGACCAGGTCGTCGGGCGGGATGCGGCCGGCTTCGACCACCGCCCGGAGGGCCGGATAGAGGTCCTGCCCGTCGCGCTCGAGGCGCAGCACCCACGCGAGGTGATTGACGCCGGCCGTGACATAGTCGAGCTCGGACGGCGGCAGCCCGAGGTAGCCGGCGAGGGTATCGATGGTCCAGTACACGCTGTGGCACAGCCCGGCCGTTCGGATCTCGCTCGACTCGGCGACCGCGCGGACCAGGATCGCCATCGGGTTGGTGTAGTTGAGGAACCACGCGTCCGGACAGAGGTCCTCCATGTCGCGGACGATCCCGAGGACGACCGGGATGGTCCGGAGGCCGCGCAGGACACCACCGACGTTGATCGTGTCGTTGATCGTGTACTGCAGCCCGAAACGGGCCGGCACCTCGAAGTCGACCTTGGTCGCCGTCGCGCCGCCCACCTGGATGGTATTGATCACGACGTCCGCGCCGGCCACCGCCGCCCGTCGGTCGAGGTGGGTCTCGACTCGTGGAGACGCGCCCATCGCCGTGGCGACGTAGGCGGCCATCCGCTCGGCCGTGCGCAACCGGTCCGGGTCGATGTCATGAAGGACGATCTGGGCCGTCGCCAGCTCCGGATAGGACAGGATGTCGCCAAGGAGGTTCCGCGTGAACTCGACCGAGCCGGCGCCGACGAGCACGATCCGCATGTGACGAGTCCTCCTAGACGCCCAGGATGTGGCGGAGGCCCTGGCTGTGGTAGCGCTCCACCCAGTCGGGCCGGTCCGGGTCGTGGCCGCGCCGCCGGGCAAGGGCGTAGGCCACGCGCGCGATGGGCGGGACAGCCGTGAGCGGCGCGTGGTCCTCGACGGCATCCGCGGGGAGCGGCAGCAGCAAGGACCCGGGCACGCTCGTGCTCGGTCCGACCTCGACGGTCCGGGCGCCCCAGTCCTCGGCGTGACGGACCATCTCGACCACGGCGTCGCGTCCCGGACCTGCGGGCGCGATCGCGATGACCACGCTCCCGGGCCCGACGATGGTCGCGACGCCCGAGGCCATCTCCCAGGTCTCGGTGCCCTCGGCGTGGACGATGGCCATCTCCTTGAGCTTGAGGGCGGCCTCCATCGCGGCGATGTGGGCCACGCCGCTGCCGACGACGAAGACGTGCTCGGCGCCCGCGAGCTCGGCCGCGATCCCGTCGGCGAGGGGCTCGGCGGCGGCGATGGCGGCCTCCGCGTGGTCGGCGGCCCGCACGATCGCCTCGATCACGCCGTCCCTGCGCTCCGGGTCGAGCAGGCCGAGCAGCAGGAGCTCCGTGGCGACAAGCGTGGCCGAGAAGGTCTTGGTCATGACCGGCACGTCGCTGGGGCCGCCGGCGGACATGACGACCTCCGAGGCCAGACGGGTCAGTGTCGAGCCCGGGACGTGAACGACCCCGATGACCGGTACGCGGCCCTGCCACGTCTCCGCGACAGCGACGACGTCACGGAACTCGCCCGACGCCGAGATGCCGACGATGACGTCGCGCCGACCGAGCTCGGGCGGGTAGGCCAGGAACGCGCCGGCGGTCACCGGGACGACGACCGGGTCGTCCGCGGATGCGTGGCGCGCGTACAGCGCGGCCGCGGCAAGGCTCGAGTGGTACGAGGTCCCGTTGCCGATGAGGTGGATCCGCCGGATGCCGTCACGCGTCAGGCGCCCGGCGATCTCGCGGGCGGACGGCCAGGCCTCCTCGACCGTCCGTCGGATGGCTTGGGGACCCTCGGCGATCTCGCGCGGGACGATCGGCGCCGTCATCGGGCGATCACCACCTCGACCCCGTGCGCCTCGAGCGCGGCGACGTCGGCCGGTTCGACCGTGTCGTCGGTGATGAGCGCGGTGACCTGCGCGATGTCGAAGACGAACGCCGGGGCCACGGTCCGGAACTTCGTCGCATCCGCCAGCACGATGCAGTCGCGCGCCGCGCGGCGGAGGGCACGGTCGGTGAGGATCTCCGGGATCGAGTCGTTCATCAGCCCGAGGTCCGGCCCGATCGCGCCGATGCCCATGTACAGCGCGTCCGCACGCAGCTCGCGAAGCGCGATCTCCGCGATGTGTCCCAGGGTCGAGTGCATGCCTGCACGGACGACGCCACCGAGCACGACCAGCTCGATACCGGGCCGGTCGACGAGGATCGTCGCGACGTCCAGGGCGTTGGTGATGACCGTGAGCCGCCGATCGACGAGCCGGCGGGCGAATTCGAGCGTCGTCGACCCGCTGGAGATCAGGATCGTGTCGCCGTCATGCACGCGCGCGGCGGCCGTCTGGGCGATGGCGCGCTTCGCCGCGAGACCCGGGTCGCCGACCTTCGGGAGCGGGGGACCGCTGAGCGTGGCCCCGCCGTAGGTCCGCAGGATCCGCCCCTCCCGCGCCAGGCGGGCGAGGTCCCGGCGGATCGTCGAAGGCGTCACGCCGAGCTCTCGCGCCAGGGTGCCGACGGACGCCCGGCCGTCGGATCCGATCCGGGTCAGGAGCGCATCACGTCGCGACGTGCGTGACATGCCCGAGACGGTAGGGGCGCACTCTGCGTCATGTCAAGACCATGACGCGCAAGAATCGGCGTTCTCATGCGCGAAACGCGCATCAATCTTGCGCGATGAGGATTCCGACCGCTATCCTGCCCGCGTTCCCTTCGGAGCGGTGGGAGAGACGCATGGCCCTGTTGCTCGGCACTCGACGTGGCCTCGAGGCAACCTCCTCCGCGCGCGGAACGTTCACCGTCCTCGCCCTCGACCACCGGCAGAACCTGCGCAAGGAGCTCCATCGCGACGCCCCCGAGACGACCACGCTCGGGGAGATGGTGGCCTTCAAGCGAACGGTCGTGCGGGCCCTCGCGCCCGAGGCCACGGGCACGCTGCTGGACCCCGAGGTCGGCGCTGCCCAGTGCATCGCGGATGGCTCGCTCTCGGGTCGAGACGGCCTGCTCGTCGCCCTGGAGGCGACCGGCTATGAGGGCCCCGCAGGCGCCCGGGTCAGTCGGCTGCTGCCGGGATGGAGCGCGGAGAAGGCGAAGCGCCTGGGCGCTTCGGCCGCGAAGCTGCTGATCTACTACCACCCCGAGGCGCCCAACGTCGCGGACCAGGAACGCCTCGTCGAGGACGTGGCTGCGGCGTGTCGGCGGGAGGACTTGGCCCTGTTCCTCGAGCCCCTCTCCTTCGGGCTCGACGGTGAGCCCGTGACCGGCGAGGCGAGGCGACGCGTCGTCGTGGAGACCGCGCGGCGCCTGACGGCCATCGGCGGGGATGCCTTGAAGGCCGAGTTCCCCTATGACCGAACCGTCGCGGATCCGGCGCGCTGGGCGGAGGCCTGTCAGGAGCTCGACGCCGCCTCACGCCTCCCGTGGGTCCTGCTGTCCGGCGGCGTGGACGACGCGGTATTCGAGGTCCAGGTGGAGACGGCCTGCCGGTCGGGCGCCAGCGGGGTGCTCGTCGGGCGTTCGGTCTGGGCCCCCGCGGCGACCATGTCGCCCGGAGATCGCGAGGCGTGGCTGACCAGCGAGGGCGCGACCCGCCTGCGACGCCTCGCCGGAGTCGTCGAGCGAAGCGGTCAGCCGTGGCAGCCGAGGTGGGAGGCCGCCTGCCGACCGGAGGCGCCCGAGCCCGACTGGTTCGCCCGATACTGACGCCCGAGATGCGCACGCCACCCGCGGCCACCGAGCGCCCGCTCGACATCCTCGTGATCGGCGAGGTGAACCCGGACGTCATCGTCTCCGACCCCGACCCCCGACCGGCCTTCGGACAGGTCGAGCGGCTCGTGCGCGAGATCCACCTGACGATCGGCAGCAGCTCCGTGATCATGGCCTGCGCCGCGGCGCGGCTTGGACTCCGGGTGGCGATCGTCGGGGTCGTGGGCGAGGACGTCTTCGGCCGGTTCATGGTCGACGCGATGCGGGGCCATGGGCTGGACGTGTCGGCGGTCCGTGTCGATCCCGACGCCCCGACCGGCGCAAGCGTGGTCCTGTCGGACGGCCGCGACCGCGCGATCCTCACCGCCCGCGGCACGATCGGGTCCCTGACGGCCGAGGACGTGTCGCCGGCCTTGCTCGCCCGTGCGCGGCACCTTCATATCGGCAGCTGGTTCCTCCAGTCTGGCCTCCGCCCGGGTGTCCGCGGGCTGCTCGCGGCCGCCCGCGATGCCGGCCTGACGACGTCGCTCGACCCGAACTGGGATCCCGACGAGCGATGGGATTCGGGCCTGCGGGACCTGCTTCCCGGCCTGGATGTCGTGTTCCCCAACGACGCCGAGGCGATCGCGATCGGCGGGGCTGATGACGTGGAGGCCGCGGCCGTGGCGCTGGCCCGTGCTGGAGCCGACGGCCGGGGCGGGGGACCGCTGGTGGTCGTCAAGCGCGGCCGTGAAGGCGCCTTCATCGCGTCCGCGGACGGCGTCGTCGAGAGCGTGGGCGCGTATCCGGTCGATGCCGCCGACACGACCGGTGCCGGCGACGCGTTCGACGCCGGGTTCCTGGCCGGCTGGCTCGAGGGCCGCTCGCAGGCCGATACGCTGCGACTGGCGGCCATCAGCGGGGCGCTCTCGACCCGGGCGGTCGGCGGGACCGAGGGCCTGGCATCGCGAGCCGACCTCGATGCCGCCCTGGCGGGCTGGCAGGGATGACCGAGCCCGTGCCTGTGCGTCGGTTGGTCGGGGTCTCGCTCAACCCGGCGATCGACAAGATCGCCGTGGTCGACCGGCTTGAGCCGGGGCGGATCCATCGACCGGAGATGCTGGCGGCGGTGCCCGGCGGCAAGGCCCTCAACGCCGTCCGGACAGCCCGACACCTCGGTCTGCCTGCCGACGTCGTGGCCGTGGTCGGGGGCCATGCGGGTTCATGGCTCGCGGCGGGGCTGGACGCCCGTGGTATCCACCACTGGCTCGTGTGGGTCGAGGGTGAGACGCGGACCTGCCTGTCGGTGCTCGACCGGCAGACCGGCGACCTGACCGAGTTCTACGAGGCGGGCGTCGTCCTGCCCGAGGCTCGCTGGCCGTCGGTGGAGACCGCGCTTGGTCAGGCGCTTGCCGACGATCCCAGCGGGACGGTGGTCCTGCTCGCGGGATCCTTGCCGCCCGGCGCCCCGCCCGATGCCTGCCAGCGCCTGACCAGCGTGGCTCATGAGGCGGGCACCCGCGTCGTCGTCGATGCCGGCGGTCCGACGCTCGCGGCGGCGCTCGAGGAGCGACCGTGGCTGGTCAAGGTCAATGCGGCCGAGGCCGCCGAGACCACCGGCCTCGCCACGGGCGACCGGGCGGGCGTCCTCGCCGCCGCCGGTGGCCTTCGCGACCGTGGCGCGCAGCTCGTGCTGATCACCATGGGTATCGGCGGTTCGATCCTCGTCACATCGGACGGCGACTGGGTTCTGGGGCCGCCGCCGGAGCGCGGGCCGTACAGCGTGGGGAGTGGCGACGCCCTCCTCGGCGGGCTGGTCGTCGCGCTCGCCCGAGGCGCCGACCTTCAGGAGGCCGCTCGCTACGGCTCGGCGGCCGCTGTCGCGAACGCCCTCGTGCCCGGTCAGGGTGAGCTGGATCCCGCGGAGGTCGAGCGCCTTCTGCCGCGCTGCACGCTGAACCGGATCTGAGCCGGGGCGTCGGAACGCGCCGCCGACTCCGACACCCGCAGGCGGGTAGTCGCCTGAAGCGTGTGCTCGAGCCGCGACGGCCGTGACGTCCCACCCGCCGGCCGGCACGTGGACGGGTGGGTCGGCGAAGAAGGCCTCGCGAAAACGCGGCGCTACCCGTCCGCCCCGACTGGGTCGAGGTCCGGCTGGTCCATGTCGTCGACGATCACTCCGGCATCGGTGGGCCCGGGACCGGCGATCTCGGTGGCGGTCGGCTCGGGGTGGGCGGACGTCGAGGCCAGGTGGAGGAGGTCGCCGAGCCCTGCGCGGGTCGCGGCCACGACGACCTCCTCGTCGGCGTCGAGGATCTCGTCGGGCGGGATATCCCAGCGGGCTTCTTCGGACCCGGGATCCGCGACGGCCAGGACCCGCAACGTCCCCTCAGCGTTGAGTGGCGCCGCAGGCCGACCCTCCAGCAACGAACCGGCCGGTACCCGCAACCGGGCGAACAGGATGACGCGCCGGTCGCCGACGGGCATGGTCGCGACGACCTCGGAGCCGACGGCCGCTGCGGCGAAGGCGGGCGCGGCCAGGTGCGAGACGCTGCGCGTGAACCGGATCCCGAAACCCTGCTGGACACGGACCGCGAACTCCGGATCGAAGAGGCGCACCACGACACGCAGGTCGGGCCGGACCGAACGGGCGTTCAGCGCGGTCGAGAGGTTGACGAGGTCGTCGCTCGTCGCCGCGACGACGGCACGGGCGCTCGAGATCCGAAGCTCGTCGAGCACCTCGCGGTGGCGGGCGTCGCCGATGTAGACCGGGATCCCGGCGGCCCGTGCGGGCGACACGAACCGGCTGTCGTCGTGGACCTCGACGGCGACGACCGGCACGCCCCGCGCCGCGATGCCGAGCGCCACCCGGTAGCCGATCGAGCCGAGTCCCGCCACGATGACGTGATCGTGGATGTTCGCCGGGACGGTGCGCCGGCCGAGCGTCTGGAGCAGGCGCGAGCGGATCAGCGCGTCGGTGATGAAGGCGTAGACGACGGCGACGATGGCGGCGCCGACCAGGCTCAGCAGGATCGCATAGAGGCGCAGGGCGACGTTCGTGTCCGCACCACCGTCGAGGTTCGTCGGTAGCGACGCACCCGTGAGGAGCGTGATCGCGTACGAGACGGCGTCGAGCGGCGAGAGCTCGGCAACCACTTCGAAGAAGACTGCCGATGCGACCGCGAGCCCGAGCAGGATGGCGGCGAAGCGGAGCAAGCGCTGTTCCGGCGTGGAGAGCCTCGCTCGGACGCCACCCCACGCGCGGCCGAGCGGGCCGCCCCGGTGACCCGGCGCGGGCGAGGTGCTCGGGGTCACCGACTGGCTGACGTCCGGCTCCGCCACGTCGATCAGGATGAGATCGGGCTCGGTGGCGACCGCGTCGGGGAGCGGCTCGACGGTCCGGTCCGCGTGCAAACGGGCGATCGGCACCGACCGTGGAGCGGTGGGCGGGTCCGACGAGTGTCGCGAGGACACGAGTCGGCCGGCCAGGGGGAAGCGGCTGCCCGCCTCTCCGTCGATGGCCGCGGAGACGAACCCGGGTGCGGCCAACGCCGACGACGAGAGCGCGACGGCGTCGGGGAAGAGTTCCGGGATGTGGGCGCCGAGCTCCTGGTCGAACATGCGGATCACGACCCGGATCCGCGGATTGAGCTCCGATGCGGCCAGGGCCGTGTTGAGGTTGCCAAGGTCGTCGCCGCCGGTCAGCACGATGACCCTGGCGTCGCCCACGCCCGCGGCGCGCAGGACCCGGGTGAGCCGGTGGTCGTCCGCGACCAGGCGGACGCCGTGCTCGGTCAGCCACTCCTCGGCGTCGGCGGTCTCGCCGATCGCGACGACCTCCTCGTCGCGCAGGAGCAGCTCATCGATCGTGCGCAGACCGAGGTGATCCAGGCCGCAGACGACGGCGTGACCTCGAGGCGGCGGCGACCCGATCGTCGACATCGCGCCAGTCTACGGGCCGCACGTCGCGGGATGGCACGGTCGGACGCTTGTCGCGAATCGGTCGGGCCGGGGTAAGATGCACGCCGCTGGTCGGTGCCGGAGCCGTCGCTCGGACTCCTCATCATCGGGACTGTGACAGGTACCAATCATCAGTTGTCCGAGCGGTCGGATCGGCGCATCGACCAGTTCTCGGCTCCCATTGGAGCGCGAGATTCGTGGGCCCGTAGCTCAATGGCAGAGCAGCTGACTCTTAATCAGCGGGTTGAAGGTTCAAGTCCTTCCGGGCTCACCACGATCCCGGTCACATCGCGATCGTCAGGGCGATCGGCGTGACCGTGTTCGGCGGATACGGGAAAACACCTATTGTCGAGTGCACAAGACCGTACTAGAGTGCCCCGCGGCGGCCTTCGGGGGCAGCTTTTCTCGGGGCACTCATTCGATCTTCGTCCGTCATTCCGCCCCCTAGCCGCGTCGGCGTATGGATCCGTCCGTCGGAGCGGGCGGATCCGGACTCGGGGACCCGGGGCCTGGATCATCCGGGCGCGTCCCCATGAGGTCGAGCGCCGCCTGTCGGACTCCGGTGTCCCGGTACGACCGGGGGAGGTTCCATGCGACCGTCGTCGTCGACGGCGACCGGTGAGGGTCGGCGTCGGATCAGCGCGCTTGTCGCGGCACTCACGCCGCTCATCGTGCTCCTCGTCCTCATCCAGCCAGCCACGGTGCTGGCCAAGGCACCGACCGGCACGGTCACCGTCATCGACGGAGCCACCGGTCGACAGACCATCGTCGACGGCGAGCCGGAGGTCTGTACCTTCGCCGTGATCTTCGACTTCGACCAGGCGTTCCCGATCGTCGGCTGGAAGATCAAGGACTGGGTGGCTGGGAACTGGAAGGAGGGAAAGACCCGTTTGAAGGGCCAGGGCGTCACCGATGGCGACGGCGTCATGCGCATCCCCGACAGCGGCTTCTTCACCATTCCCGAGGGCCGCTACAACATCGTCGCCGACGACGAGGTGCCCATCGACGGGAGCGCCAAGGTCCAGAGCTTCCACGTCGTCTGCCCGACAGAGCAGCGGCCGACCGCCACGGCGCCTACCCCGACACCGTTCGATGATGGCGGCGTCCAGTCTGCGACCGGCACACCGACGATCACCCTGCCGCCGACCGACCGCGGCATCGAGGCGATCCTGACGAGCGGGTACGCCTGGCTGGCGATCGTCGTGCTCGGCATCTTCGCGTTCGTGGTCGTGCTGCTGACCCCCCGCCATCACCGCGGGCGCCGCTGACCGAGGCCGTCCCGGGCGGGGGCGTCTTGATCGTCGAAGAAGGGTCCAAACGGCCCTTGTCGACCGCGCCGGGCCGCCATAGGTTGCCCTCGGCGGCCTTCGGGGGCGGCCTTCTTGTAGTGCCCGTCGCTGGTTTGCGTCCATCGTCCCGCCCCCTCGCCGTATCGGCGCATCGATCCGTCGGTCGGAGCCGGACGGATCCCGACTCGGGGACCGTGCCTGGATGATCCGGGCGCGCACCACCCCGTCGTACGTCGCCTGTCGGACTCCGATGGCCCGGTTCGCCGGGGGAGGTTCCCATGCGACCCTCATCGACGACGGGGAGCCAACGGGAGCGCCGTCGCGTCAGCGCGTTGATCGCCGCGCTTGCGCCCCTCCTCATGCTCGTCATCCTCATCCAGCCAGCCACGGTGCTGGGCAAGGCACCGACCGGCACGGTCACGGTCATCGACGGCACGACCGGCCAGCAGACGATCGTCGACGGTGAACCCGAGGTCTGCACCTTCGCCGTCATCTTCGACTTCGACCAGGCGTTCCCCATCGTGGGTTGGAAGATCAAGGACTGGGTGCCCGGTAACTGGAAGGACGGGACCACCCGGCTGAAGGGCCAGGGCGCGACCGACGACGACGGCCTGATGCGTATCCCTGACAGCGGCTTCTTCACCCTGCCCGAGGGCCGCTACAACGTCGTCGCCGACGATGAGGTGCCGATCGACGGGAGCAGTCTGGTCCGGAGCTTCCACGTCGCTTGTCCGGCACCGACGGAGGCGACCCCCACCCCGACCCCGACCCCCACCCCGACCCCCACCCCGACCCCCACTCCGACGCCAGCCGGTGAGGATCAACCCGCGGCCGGCACGCCGACCCCGTCGGCCGGCGAGTCCGGCGAGGTCGAAGCCGTGGTCGGTACACCGCGGATCACCCTACCGCCGACCGATGCCGGCCTCGGATCCACGATGACCGGCCGCGATGCGTGGATCGCCATCCTGGGTCTCGGGGCGTTCGCCTTCGTGATCGTCCTGTTGACGCCACGCGGTCTGCGCCGGCGCCGTTGACCCGGCCCCGGACAACCATTGCCGGGGACCAGCGACCTGCAGGAGCCCCGATCGGTCCCGCTCGGGGCTTCCGCGTGACTCCACCGAGGTTTCGCGTGCTACCCTGAGGCCGTCCTTTCATGGCCCGTCCTGTGAGGCTGGCGTACCGGTCCGGTGAGGCCGGCGAAGGAGGCTCAGATGTCCGCGCCTATCGATGCCCACCGAGCCCTCGAGGCCGGTGGGTTCGTTGTATCCGCAGGCCGGTGATCGTCCCACCGCCGCCGCGCGCGAGCGCGATCGTCGACCCCCGCATCGGGGACCTCGGACCGGCGCTGCTGGCCCTCGAGGATGGGACCGTCTTTCCTGGCGTCGCCTTCGGGGCGCCAGTCGCTGCGGGTGGCGATCTCGTGGTCAACACGAGCCAGACCGGCTACCAGGAGGTCTGCACGGACCCCTCGTACGCCGGCCAGATCGTGGTCATGACGTATCCGCTCATCGGCAACTACGGTCGGCTCGCGAATGACGACCAGTCCATCCGACCGTGGCTGCGGGCGCTGGTCGTGGCCAACGCCACGGCGGCCGTGCTCGACGGAGCTCGGCAGCTGGCGGCACTCCTGCGCGAAGCGAACATCCCGGCCATCGCCGGGGTCGACACGCGCGCCCTGGCGCGCCACCTGCGTACCAACGGCTGCCTGCGCGCCATCGTGGCCGCGCCGGGCGACGTGGACATGGTCGCCGCGCGAGCCGCTGCCCGGGACGTTCCGCGCTGGGAGGACCAGGACTTCGTCGGGCAGGTGTCGCCGCCCGCGGTGACCGAGTACGAGTCAGCAGGGGACACGGGGCCCCGCATCGGGATCGTCGACCTCGGGCTCAAGAACAACATCGTGCGCGCGATGCGCTTCCGTGGCGCGCGGGTCCGGGTCTTCCCGCATACGGCGGCTGCGTCGGAGGTCCTCTCGTCCGACATCGACGGCGTCATCCTGTCGCCCGGTCCGGGTGACCCCGCCCGGCTCGAGGCGCAGGTCGCGCTGGCCCGTGCCGTCATCGACGACGGCCGCCCGCTGCTCGGGATCTGCCTCGGCCACCAGATCGTCGGGCGCGCCGCCGGCGCCGACACGCGGCGACTGCGATTCGGGCACCACGGGGCGAACCATCCGGTCCGCGACGTCGAGCTCGGCCGCGTCCAGGTCACCGCCCAGAACCACGAAGTCCAGGTGGTGGGGGAGTCGCTGCCGACCGCGTCCGGTTTCCGGGTGAGCCAGGTCAACCTCAATGACGGCTCCGTCGAGGGGCTCCGCCACCGCGATCTGCCCATCGAGACCGTCCAGTACCACCCGGAGGGGGCACCTGGACCGCTTGACGCGCTGGCCGTCTTCGATCGGTTCGTGGTGGCCGCCACGACCGGGCGGATCCGCCCCGGATGACCGATCTCGCGGGCAAGCCCGCATCGGTCCTGATCCTCGGGTCCGGGCCCGTGGTCATCGGCCAGGCGGCCGAGTTCGACTATGCCGGGACCCAGGCCTGCCGTGCGCTCCGCGCCGAGGGTGTTCGAACGATCCTCGTGAACTCGAACCCGGCCACGATCATGACCGACCCCCAGGTCGCCGACGTGATCTACCTCGAGCCGCTCACAGTCGAGGCCGTCGAGGCCGTCATCGCGAAGGAGCGTCCCGACGGCCTGCTCGCGGGCCTCGGTGGCCAGACGGCCCTCAACCTCGCGACGGCCCTCGCGGAAGCGGGCGTCTTCGAGCGCTACCCGATCCGGCTACTCGGCACGCCGCTCGAGGCGATCCGCATGGCCGAAGACCGCGAGGCCTTCCGGGACCTCCTCGATCGCATCGGCCAGCCATATGCGCCCTCGTCGATCGTCGGGGGCGCGACCCAGGAGGAACGGGCGGCGTCGACGCAGGTGGCGCTCGAGACGATCGGGCTGCCGGCCATCGTCCGTCCGGCCTTCACGCTCGGCGGGACCGGCGGCGGCATCGTCGAGACCGCCGGCGCCTACCACGAGCGCGTGCGAGCCGGATTGCGCGCGAGCCCGATCGGCCAGGTCATGGTCGAGAAGTGCCTGGTCGGCTGGCAGGAGATCGAATACGAGGTCATGCGCGACGCCGACGACACGTGTATCGCGGTCTGCGGCATGGAGAACGTCGATCCGCTCGGCGTGCATACCGGCGACTCGATCGTGGTGGCCCCCGTCCAGACCCTGACCGACGCCGTCCACCAGCGACTACGCAGCGCGTCCCTGGCCATCATCCGCGCGCTCGGTGTCGAGGGTGGCTGCAACGTCCAGTTCGCCCTCTCGCCCGACTCCACCGAGTACGCGGTCATCGAGGTGAACCCGCGCGTCAGCCGCAGCTCTGCGCTCGCATCGAAGGCGACCGGCTACCCGATCGCCCGGGTCGCGGCGCAGATCGCGATCGGGCGGCGGCTCGCAGAGATCCCGAACGTGGTGACCGGCACGACGGTGGCCGCGTTCGAGCCTGCCCTCGACTACGTCGTCGTCAAGCTGCCGCGGTTCCCGTTCGACAAGTTCCCGGGCGCCGACCGGACCCTTGGCAGCCAGATGAAGGCCACCGGCGAGGTGATGGCCATCGACCGGACCTTCGGGTCCGCCTTGAACAAGGCGCTCCGTGGCCTCGAGCAAGCGGGCGTCGGGCCGCTGGCCGAGGACGCGAGTTGGACGCCGATGTTCGACTACCTCGCCTCCGTCTACGCGGGCGACCCCGAGGCCGACGAACCGATCCGCTGGATCGACGAGGCCGGCCAGGCCTGCGAGTCCACCCGCCACGCGCAGCGCACCGCCGCCCCGATCGTCCTGCGTCGCTTCATCGCGCCCTCGGACAGCCGGCTCTGGCGCCTGCTGGGCCTGTTGCGCCGGGGCGTGCCCGAGGCCGTGATCGGCGAGGCGACCGGGATCTCCGCATGGTTCCTCGCCGAGATGGGCCGTAACGTCGCGCTGGAGTCCGAGGTCAGGAAGACGGGGCCCAGGCTGGCAGATGCCGCGGACGAGGAGGCCGCGACCCTGCTTGCCACCGTCAAGCGAGCTGGCTTCGGCGACCGCGAGCTGGCCGGCCTCGCCGGCACGACCGCGGACGCGCTCCGGGCGGCGCGGGTGACCCTCGGCCTCAGGCCGGGCTACGCGATGGTTGACACGTGCGCGGCCGAGTTTGCGGCCGAGACCCCGTACTTCTATTCGACCTACGCCGCGGCCGGGTCCGCGCCCGAAGCACCGCCGGTCGCCCGCCCGGCGGCGCTCGTCATCGGCTCGGGACCGGTCCGGATCGGACAGGGCATCGAGTTCGACTATTGCGCGGTCCACGCCTCGGACACGCTCCGCGAGCTCGGCTGGAGCGCCGTCATGATCAACTCGAACCCCGAGACGGTCTCGACCGACTTCGACTCCTCGACTCGCCTGTACTTCGAACCGCTCGATCCTGAGAGCGTGCGCAGCGTCATCGACGCCGAATCCCCCGACGGGGGAGGGCTCCTCCCGGCCGTGGTCGCGTTCGGCGGCCAGACGCCGCTCAATCTCGCCGCACCGCTGGCGGCCGGCGGAGTGCCGCTGCTGGGGAGCGACCTCGAGGCGATCGACCAGGCCGAGGAACGGACCCGGTTCTCCACGCTGCTGGACCGGCTCGGCATCCCGCAACCCGAAGGCGGCATGGCCCGCAGCGTGGACGAGGCGTTGACCCTCGCGGAGCGAATCGGCTACCCGGTCATCGTCCGGCCGAGTTTCGTCATCGGCGGGCTGGCCATCGACTTCTGCTACTCCCCCGAGGACCTCGAGCGCCAGCTGGCGGTCGCTACGGTGGTCGATCCCGACCGCCCCGTCCGCATCGATCGCTATCTCGAAGGCGTGGAGGTGGATGTCGATGCCGTCTCGGACGGCGAACGGGTGCTCATCCCGGGAATGCTCGAGCACATCGAGCGGGCCGGCGTCCACAGCGGCGACTCGGTCGGGGTCTTCCCGCCCCAGACGGTGAGCGAGGGCGACCAGGCACTCATCGTCGCCACGATGGAGCGGATCGTGCTCGCGCTCGGGGCGAAGGGATTGGTGAACGCCCAGTTCATCGTGCGTGAGGATGGGGTCTACCTCATCGAGGTCAACCCGCGGGCGAGCCGGACCGTGCCATTCATCTCCAAGGTCACGGGCGTGCCGATGGTCGAGCTCGCGGTTCGGATCGCGCTCGGCGCCTCGCTTCCTGAGACCGGCTGGGACGGTGGCCTCCTGGCACCGCCCTCGTTCGTGGCGGTCAAGGCTCCGGCCTTCTCGACCGCCAAGTTGCGCGGCGTGGACCCGTCGGTGGGACCCGGGATGCAGTCGACCGGTGAAGTGATCGGGATCCACGAGGATCCACGGGTCGCGCTGGCCAAGGCCCTCCTGGGTGCGGCCCTGGTGCCGCCGCGGGCCGGCCACGATGGAGCGCTGGCCCTGCTGTCCATCGCCGATCGCGACAAGGGCAGCCTCGGTCGCCTCGCGGCCGCGCTGACCGCGGCGGGATACCGGCTCATGGCCACGCCCGGCACGCGCGCGGCGCTGGCCGCAGCCGGCTACGACTCGCGGCCCGTCTCGAAGCTCGGCGAGGCCACGAACCTGGAAGATGGCGGGATCGCGATCCTGGATCTCATCGCGACCGGCGACGTCCGGCTCGTGGTCAACACGCCGACGCCACGGTCGGGCGCCGTCCGCGACGCGGCCGAGATCCGGATGGCAGCCACCAACGAGGGCATCCTCTGCCTGACGGCCATGGAGACAGCCGTCGCGGCAGCCGAGGCGCTCGACGCGTCGATCGCCGAGCGCCTGTCCGAGGTCCGTTCGCTCGGCGAGTGGGTGCCCCGCGCGACCGTGGCGGCCGTCGGCGCGTAGGGCTCGCGCCTAGCGAACACGGGCGGTCACCTCGATCGCGGCGGCCGCGGTCGTCGGCGGCGCCACGAGGATGGCCTGACCCAGCGACCAGAGCGTCAGCGTGGTCAACGCCACCATGACGACGGCCAGCGGGATCTCGCGTCGGCGGACACGCGTGGACTCAGGTCCTGCCCGCGTGTGGGCGGCCGCGTTCACGTGGCCAGCCCAGGCGCCCAGCATGTGGCCGCCGACCACCGCCGCGAGCTGCACGGTCCAGACCAGCCCCGGGGGCAGCCACGCCCCGGAGGAATCGTGGAAGGCGGTCCCGAAAAGGTCCCAACCTCGCTGGAACGGGTCGGAGATGGCGATCAGGATGTTCTGGCCGTCGATGAGCAGGTACGTCAGGTAGTGGGCGATGAGGTACCCGACGGCGATCGGGAGGAGGCCGGCCCCGGTCGCAGGGACGCCGACCACGCGTGTCAGCAGCAGCGCGGCGGCCACGAGCAGCCCCAGCCATCCGATGAGCAGCAGGGACTCGCCCGGGATGCCGGGCGCTCCGAACAAGTCGAACCAGGCCTGTGTCTGCGACAGGCCGTCGAACAGAATCGAGCCGACGCCGAGCGCGATCAGGACCGCGTCCGAGGTCCTCCAGCCGCCGCCGAGCAGGCCGCTCAAGAACGGTCGCCGGCGGACCCGCCCGTCCTCGTCGACGAGCCCGTACGGGGCGAGGCGGCCGAGGAGCCGGAACCAGACGGAGAACGACTCCCCGTTCGCGCGCCACGTGTCGCGACCGAACTGGGCCATCATCGCGAGCGTGAACGCCGTGTAGCCGACGAGCACGATGAAGAGCGTCGATGGCCCGCCGCCGGCGTCCACGAGCTCCAGCCAGACGAACCCCGCGAACGCGATGATGGCCGGCCATCGTCCGAGCCGATCGGGGTAGTCGGCTGGGCTCCAGGCTCCGACGCCCAGGCGCCGCAGGGCCCACGCGCCCAGGTCGTAGAGGCCCGAGAACGGGTCGAGGAAGTGCCAGGCGGGTCCGATGGCCGCGGACACGAGCGCGACGCCCACCCAGCCGTAGACCCACAGGAAGAGCGGCGCCACCGATCCGGCGCTCGCCCCACCGATGATCCCCTGGGCGACGATCCACGCCCACCCGAGCAGGCCGACAGCGCGCAGGCCGACGCGCAGGGCCGTCGGGGGCAGGCGGCCGGGCTCGGTCGTCGATGGGGGCGTCGCACGGACGTCGCGCGCGAGGACGAACAGGAACGACAGTGCCACGGTCATCGCCGCACCCGCCAGGTAGACCGCGAGCGGCAGCCGGCTCGTGTAGGTCGGGTTCAGGGCATGCCCGAGGACGGTCGCGGGCAGCACCGCCGACGTCGCGAGCGCGACGCCGACCAGCGAGCCGACCCGGGCGACCGAACGGCGCCCTGGGCGCCAGTGGGTCATGGCTGGGTGGGGGAGCGGTCGCGACGCGTGAACAGGTACCCCGCGATGACCGCGACGATCACGACGGCCGCGACGATCGGCAGCAGCACGTCGCTTCCGGCGCCCGTCGTTCCGCCGCTCGCACTAGGCGACGGGGCCGGGGTCACCGTCGGGCCGGCGGGACTCGGCCCGGTGCACTCGTCGGTGCAGATCGGCGTCGGTTCAGGCGTCGGCGTCGACGTGGCGCTCGGCACTGGACTCGGACTCGCCGCGACTTCGACCGTAAAGGTCCATTCCCTGCGATCCAGATCGCCATCCGCGGCCGACTTCGTCGTGGACCTGACCGTGTACGTTCCGGGCGCAAGTTCCGGAAGGTCCGTGATGGCCATCCGCTTGTCGTCCGCGGGGTCGACGCCGCCTGCGGCGACCTGTGTCCCGCCGGCATCGAGCAACTTGAGCGAGCTGCCGCCGGGGTCCATCGGCTCCGAATACGTGCCCGAAACCTCGGGCGGGGTGCCTTCGACGGTCGCACCGTCGTTGGGCGTCGACGTCTCGAGCTCGGCATGGGCGGTGACGACGGCCGGGAACACGAGCAGCGCAAGGATGGCCACCGGCAACAGCGCCCAGAGGCGAGGACCGGTGAAAAGACGCGGCATGCTCGCGAGTCTACGAGAGCGACGGATCGGACGTGCAGATCGAGCATGCGGGCGGGCCGGCGGGTCCCTGCCGACCCGGTGTATGCAACACCTGTCCGCCGGAGATCGCCCGACGACGGGACGTGGGCCTCCTCGAACCCTGTCTCGCGTCGATCCTCGCTCGGACCGGTCTGACCGGCCGCTGCCGACCACCCGCCAGCCGCCCTGCGAGGGCCGGCCCCGAGGTTCAGGCCACGGCCGGGATGATCTCGCCGCCGACGGTTTCGAGGCGCTCGAGGACGTTCGCGACCCCTGGACCTCAGGCCGCTCGGCTTCGCGACGGGCCGGACGTGACGGCGGCGTCCGGAAGATCGCCTACCCGCGGTCCTGGACCGGAGGCGCTACGATCGTCGCCACTCGATCGACCGCCCGGCGGCCCGGTCGCCGCTCGAAACAGGAGCCCTGCGTGCCGACCCACGTTCCGATCATCACGTTTAGCGACGACCGCCTGGCCAATGGCCTGCGGGTCATCGTCGCGGAGGACCACCTCGCCCCGGTCGTGGCGATCAACCTCTGGTACGACGTGGGTTCGAAGCACGAGCAGCCCGGTCGGACGGGGTTCGCCCACCTCTTCGAGCACGTCATGTTCCAGGGCTCCAAGCACGTCGGCAAGGCCGAGCACATCGCGATCGTCCAGGCCGCCGGCGGGACGATGAACGGCTCGACGTGGCTCGACCGAACGAACTACTTCGAGACCCTGCCCGCGCACCAGCTGGAGCTCGGGCTGTGGCTCGAGGCCGACCGGATGGCGACGCTGCCCGACGCGATCAGCCAGGAGAACCTCGACAACCAGCGCGAGGTGGTCAAGAACGAGAAGCGCTCCTCGTACGACAACCGGCCGTACGGCTCGTGGCAGGAGAAGGTCCAGGCCTACCTCTTCCCGCCCGAGCACCCGTACCACCACCCGACGATCGGCTCGATGGCGGACCTCGATGCCGCTTCGCTCGACGACGTCATCGCCTTCTTCCGGACCTACTACGCCCCGAACAACGCGGTCCTCTCGATCGTCGGCGACGTCGACACGGCGACCGCCCTCGCGGCCGCCGAACGCTACTTCGGGGCCATCCCGGCCAATCCGTCGATCCCGCGGCTCGGCGACCTGTCGCTTCCCGCGACGATCGGCGGCGAGCGGCGGGAGACGGTCCGCGACCGGGTGCCGTTGCCGCGCGTCTACGTCGCGTTCCGGGCGCCGGTCTTCGGCGACCCCCGGCTCGATGCGCTCGACATGGCCAGCCAGATCCTGGCGGGCGGGAAGGGGAGTCGCCTGGACCGCCGGCTCGTGCGCGACGAGCGGATCGCCCAGGACGTGGCGCTGTTCAGCCTCGGATTCGTCGGCGGTGGCTCGATCGTCGCGGGGTGGGCCACGGTACGGCCCGGTATCGACCCGTCGCGCGTCGAGGAGGCGTTCCACCAGGAACTCGCGCGCTTGACGACCGAACCGGTCACCGACGACGAGCTTGCCCGTGCCCGCGCGCTCACCGAGGCCGATGAGCTGGGCGCGCTCCAGCGCGTCGAGGAGCGGGCCGACCGCCTCTCGATGTACGCCACCCTTTTCGATGACCCGGGGGTCATCAACACGATGCTGCCGCGCTATCTGGCCGTCACTGCGGACGACATCCGCGCGGCCGCCAGCGATGTCTTCCGCGAGGACAACCGGGTCGTGCTCACGTATCTCCCCGACGGACCCGCGGCCGACGCGGAGGCCCTCGAGGAAGGCGAGGCCCGGGAGGAGGCCGCATGAGCGGGAACGGCGAGCCGCTGCGCGACGGGGCGGTCATCGCCCAGCGGCCCGTGCCGGGCACGCCGCGCCCGTATGAGTTCCCCGCGGTCGACGAAGACCGGCTCGCGTCGGGCCTGCGGATCCTCGTCGCGAACCTGCCTGGCCGACCGCTCGTGTCGGCCTCGCTGGTCCTGCCGACAGGCGCGGTCGATGAGCCGCCGGACGAGGCGGGAGCGACGGTGCTGGCCGCGCGGGCCCTGTCCGAAGGCACCGAGCGCTACGACGCCATCGCGCTCATCGAGGCGACCGAACGTCTGGGGGCGTCGCTCCATGCCGAGGCCGGCTGGGACGCGATGACCGCCGGGCTGGACGTGCCGGCCGACCGGCTCCCGCAGGCGATGGAACTCCTCGCTGAGCTCGTCCTGCACCCGACGTTCCCGGGCGCCGAGGTGGAGCGTCTTCGCGACGAGCGCCTGAACGATCTGCTCCAGGCCAAGGCCGACCCCCGCCGACGTGTCGAGGAGGCCCTGATCGGCACGATCTACGCGACGGCGTCGCCGTACCACCGGCCGGCCGGCGGGACCACCGACACGGTCGAGCGGCTCGACCGCGAGGCCCTGCGGCGCGCGTGGATGCGCGGCCTGGACCCGGCGCGCGCGACGCTGATCGTGGGCGGCGACCTCGCGGGCCAGGACGTCCCAGCGATGGCGGAACGCCTGTTCGGCGATTGGGCCGCGGCTCCGGGAGTCCGGCGAGCCGGCCCGGTCGTTGATACAGCGTCGAGCTCGGGCCGGGTTATCCGGGTCATCCACCGACCGGGCTCCGTCCAGACGGAGATCCGGATCGGCCACCGCGGCCTGCCGCGCAGGATCCCGGACTTCCATGCGGTGTCCGTCATGAGCGCCATCCTGGGCGGCCTCTTCAATTCCCGCCTGAACATGAAGCTGCGCGAGGAGAAGGGCTACACGTACGGCGCGAGCGCCGGCTTCGAGATGCGACGCGGCGCAGGCCCGTTCGCGGCCCGCGCCGGGGTGAACACCGAGGTGACGATCCCCGCGATCCTCGACACCCTCGCGGAACTGGCCCGGATGCGCGACACGACGGTGGCCGACGCCGAGCTCGCGGCCGCGCGCGACTTCCTGATCGGCGTCTTCCCGCTTCGGTTCGAGACCGCGTCGGCGGTGGTCGCGGCCCTGTCGGGTCTGGTCATCCACGGCCTGCCGGTCGATGAACTCGTCGGATACCGGTCGCGCATCGAGGCGGTCGACCCGGCCGCTGTCGGGGCTGCGGCGGTGGCCCATATCGACCTGGAGCGGGCGGCGATCGTGCTGGTCGGAGACGTCGACGCGTTCGGGCCGGCCCTCGAAGCCGAGGGCCTGGGCCGCATCGTCATCGAGCCGGACGACGTGGCCGGCGCGCCCGGCAGTGCTCTCGCGGCGGCCGCGGCCCTGACGGAACCGGACGCCGATCCAGAGGCGGACGATCCGGGGCCCCTCGACGAGGGACCGGAGATAGGTCCGACGGCCGGCGCGGAGGAGCCGTCGCTGCCAGGCCCGGGCGACGACCCGGTGGCCGCGGACACCGGCCTGGGCGCGCCTGACTGAAACTTCGCGACCTCGAGCTGTCTCAGACGCATAGAGGCCGGTCACCGATCGGCGACCTGCGGGGAGACGACACGATGCCTTTCAAGATCCGATGGATGCGCGGTGCCGGAGTGGCGCTGGTTTCCACCTTCCTCATCGTCGGCGCGGCCTTTGCCGCCAACGGCGTCTTCCAGCCGACCGGCGCCGACAAGATCCCGGCGACCATCGCCGAGCCGACCCCGACCCAGACCGCCGAGCCGACGGAGACCGCGGAGCCCATCGAGGCGTCGACCTCAGAGGAGACCGCGGAGCCGAGCGAGACGGCCGAGCCGAGCGAAACCGCCGAGCCGAGCGAGACCGCCGAGCCCAAAGAGACCGCCGAGCCGAAGGCTGATGGTGGCGCCAACCGCGGCCCGAGCAAGGGCGACAACACCAGCAACCATGGCAGCGATGACAACGGTGGCCGCGACAGCGCCGGCAACCAGGGCGACGGTAGCCCCGTCGGTGCCGGCGACCAGGGTGGTGACAGCGGCCATGACGGCGGCAACGACCAGGGTGGTGACAGCGGCCATGACGGCGGCGGCAACGGCGGCAACGACGACTGACCGGGCTGACTTGTCCTGCCCATCCGGGTGGACGACGACCATGCGGCCAGATGGGTCGGCTCGCCCCAAGGCATCATGGGGACGGGCCGACCGACCGCGTCCGACACGGTCCGGGACCCTGCTTCTCGGAGACCGTCCATCATCGATCCCAGGCCGATGCTGCCCGATCGCTCCGATGAGCTCGCCGGCGATCGAGCGACCGTCGAGGCCGTCCTGGCCGGCGACCGCGATGCTTTCCGTCGACTCGTCGAGCGCGAGTCGGCACCCGTGGTCCGGGCCTGCCACCGGATCCTCGGCGACCTCCACGAGGCAGAGGACGCAGCCCAGGAGGCATTCGTGACCTCCTATCGCTCCCTGGCCGGATGGCGCGGAGAAGGACCGTTCGGTGCGTGGTTGACGCGCATCGCGGTCCGGATCGCGCTACGCCAGGCCGGGCGCCGGAAGACGGTCGCGTGGCGCGATCCGTTCGGGCACGATCGGGACGAGGCGGTCAACCCGATCAATGCCGCGATGGACCAGGCATCGATGGATGCGTCGACCCGCATGGATCCGTCGTCCCTGGCCGTCCGCGCTGAGCGAGCGACGGACGTCCGGACAGCGGTCGCCTCACTTCCCGAACCCTACCGCGAGGTCGTGACGCTCCGGTTCTTCGGCGAGATGAGCCTCGACGAGATCGCCGTCACGACGGCCCGGCCCCTCGGCACCGTCAAGACGCACCTCTATCGCGGCCTCGTTCGCCTGCGCGAAGCGCTCGACGAAGAGGGCGGTCGGTGAGCGACACGGGTCGCCGGTTCCGTTCGAGCGAGGTCGAGCCCGACGCCGGGCCGAGACCATCCGATGCCGAGATCGCCCAGGTGATGATCGCCGCCCGCGAGCTCGAGACGCTGACCGAGCTTGACACGGCCGGCCCGTCGGTCGGCTTCGAGGAGCGGGTGATGACCGCGATCGCGGCTGAACCGGCCCCGCGGCTGCGCCTGCGATCGGCGCGGGCGGTGCGTGGCGGGTTCGTGGTCGCGTTCCTCATGTCGGTCCGTGACGCCTGGCGCCTGGCGACCGGTGGCGGCCGGCCGCTGGCCATCCGCGCCCAGGCCATGGCCTTCGTGCTCCTCGTCGTCCTGGCGACCGGTTCCTTCTCGACGGTCATCGCCGTCGGTGCGGCGAGCTTCCTGAGCTCCGGACCAAGCCCCTCACCGACCCTGCCCGGTCGCACTGCGCACCCTACCGTCGCGCCGACGCAGAACCCCACGGACGGGCTGGCGCCGACGACGACCCCCAGCCCGTCGCCCGGCAACGACCAGACCAGCGAGCCGACCGCCACCGACGAGTCGGGCGAGACTGCCGAGCCGACCGAGACGGACGGTGCCGGAGGCCCGACCGGACCTCGCGACACCGCGACGCCCACCAGGACGCCGAGGCCCACGCAGACGCACGAGCCGGACGAGACGGACCATCCGGGTGAGACCGACGAGCCGGGCGATACACCGACCGACAACGGGGGCGGGTCGGGTGGCGGAGACTCAGGCGGCGGCGGCTCCGGCGGCGGCGGCTCCGGCGGCGACTGACTCGACGCCCGCTTCGTCCGAGGCGTTAGGCTGACGACGTGATCGTCGTCGTCGGCAATCCGATCCCGCAGACCTCCCCGGCAGGGATCGTCGCCGGCGGTCCTGCGGCGGCCGTGGCCCTGTCCGCGGCTGCGGCGGGCTCCGAGGTCCAGCTTGTGGCCCGCGTCGTGGACGATCCGGTCGGTGACGCGATGCTCCAGCACCTGACCGCAGGCCGAGTGTCGCACGTGGCCACGCTCAGGCAGCCGGCCACGCCCGAGGGACCGGTCCTCGAGGCCGCGGACATGGAGCTCGCGTTGCGGTACCTCACCAACGTGAGCGTGCTGGTCCTCGCGGAGGTCGATCCCACGCTCGCCGCGGTCGCTGTGGAAGCGGCGGACTGGAACCATGCCGCGCTGGTCATCCTCCTCCCGCCGGGCGCATCGGTCCCGGACGATCTCCCGGAGGACGCGACGGTCCTCGCGTCTCCGGATACCGATCCCGATGGCGCCTTCGGTGAGCTCGTGGGGGCGTACGCCGCGGCCCTCGACGGCGGCATCGACGCGGCCACGGCCTTCCGATCGACGCTCGCCGACGCCGGGGCCTGGGCGCCGGTCCCCGACTGACCGGGGCGCGTCGGTGCCACCCGGGAGGTCGCCTACCCGCCGACCGGCAGCAACGGTTCGATGAGTCCGGGGCCGTCACGCCGGACGTCGTTCACGTCACGCACGACCGGGTAGATCGTCAGGTCGAGCTCGTCATCCGGGACGAGCAGCGCGAGGAGCTCCCCGGGATCCTTCGGCGTCCCGAGCCAGCGGTCCCAGGCGGTCTCCGGGATCACGACCGGCATCCGGTCGTGGAGGTCTCGCAGCGCCTCGTTGGGCGTGGTGGTGACGATGGTGAACGTCCGTCGGACGGTCTCGGTCGACGGATCGCGCCACCCGGCCCACAGGCCGGCCAGCGCGAGCGGGCGACGGTCCTCGCGGACGACGCGGTACGGCTGGCGGATCGCGCCCTCCCGCTTCCACTCGTAGAACGAATTGACCGGGACCAGGCAACGCCGCCGCCGGAAGGCGTCACGGAAGGCCGGGCTGGTGGTCAGCGTCTCGGCGCGGGCGTTGAACATCCGCGACGCGACCTTCGCCTCGTCCGCCCAGTGGGGGATGAGGCCCCAGCGATAGGCCGTGACCGCCCGGCGCTCATCGCGTTGGACGACGACCATGGCCTCGTCGGTCGGCGCGACGTTGTACCTCAGACCCGGGTCGTCGACGAGCGGCTCGGCCCCGAAGATCTGGGCCAGCTCGGAGGCCGGCCGCTCCTGGGTGAACCGTCCGCACATGGTCGCGAGTCTAGCGGTGGACGAGGAACGACCCCCTCGTCAGCCGTCGAGGGGGTCGTTGAGGGTGAAGGCGAGCGTGTCTAGGGCAGGACCAGGTGGACCGGGTTGCCACGGATCTGGACCTCCCAGGTCGTGATGTCGGTCGCGGTCGAACCCGAACCGGTCATGTTGTAGCGGATCTTCCACCAGCCCGATTGTGCCGCGGTGTAGGTCGTCGGGATGGGGATCTCGATCGTGATCCAACACCCGTTGAACCGGCTGTTGCCGCTCGAGTAGGTGACGATATTGTTGACGCCAGCGCCTTGCGACGAGTTGCAGTTGGTCGCGCCGTTGTTGGTCGTGCCCTTGGCGGCGCTGTAGTCGAAGTTTGTCGCGCTCCAACCCGACGACGTCGGGATCAGGATCTGGATGTTGGCGTTCTGGTTCGTGTCGCCGGCATCCCAGAGCCTGACCTCCATCGTCTTGCCAGCATGGGCAGCCGCGATCTGGGCAAGGTAGAACTCGGAGGACGTGGCGCTCGGCAGCGGGGTGTACATCTCCATCGCGCCGATGCCGTAGATCCTGGGCGCCGTTCCGCTCGCGGCCTTGGCGAACAGTGCCCAGCCGTTTCGTGCGTTGGTGCCGAGCTGATCGGTCGGATCGCTCAGGTCGAGCGTGCTGGTGTGCAGCCGATAGGTGCGGCCGGTGGCCCCACCGTCGAGCGTCGACGTGCCGAGCTGGTACCAGCCGAGGTGATACGCGTCGCAGCCGGCGATCCCGGAACCGCCCGACCCATTCAGCGACGGGTCGGAGCCATCCTGCTGCCGGAACGTGTTGCCCGACGAGAACCCTGGTACGAGGGTGTCGTCCGTCAGGTCGTACGGTGTGTTCTTCGTGTCATAGAGGTTGTAGAACGAGCTGACCGGGACCTTCGACCCGACCCAGGTGTCCCCGAGACCGGTCTGGAGGGCGCCGGCACAGAACCCGGGGTCGTAGATCCAGACGCTGCCGCCCGTCGACCCGGCGGCCATCTCGACGGCGTAGTTGTAGTAGTCGACCTGGTTGTAGTTCGGGTTGTTGGCGCTTTGTGCCGTGTCGTACCTGGGGAGGTACGCGTCGCCGCTGATGGTCTCAGCGCCCTGCGTCAACATCATCCCCCAGAAGCCGCGAGGCGTGAGCGCCTGGCCCTGCGGGCCGGCGACGTTCGTGTCCGGTGTGAACACCTTGGGGTTCGTGACCTCGTAGTCGTACGTTACGCGCACCCGCAACCAGTCGATCCGGACCATCGCCGCAGTCGCGCAAGCAGCGGCGGACGTCTTGATCACACGAGCACGGATCCAGAAGTTGCCGTTGCTCAGGCCGTTCGTCCCGGTGGGCGACCAATAGTTCGTGGTCTTGTTCCAGAGGTCGGTCGGGCCACCGAGCGTGAATGTCCCATCCGGGATTCCGTTGGGCAGGGTCCCCGAGAGCTTCACTCCTGAGCCCGTCGTCCAGGAGCCTCTATTGTCCCCCGAGAGCTCGAACTGGATCTGGCATGACGTTCCGGTGCCAGTCATGCTCATCTCGGCGTTGATCTCGATGCCCTTGATGGCGGTGACCGAGCTGTTCAACGAGATGTTGAAGGCGCCGAACGTCTGGTACTGGTTCGCGGTCGTCGAAGTGGCCCACGCGTTATTGGACGTGGTGGTGTTGGTCGGCGTCGTCCATGTCCCGCTCGGGGCGCTGCCGGCGGTGGACCAGCTGGTGGTCGTATTCGGGTATTGGGTGGGCGGTGGGAACGTCGTGTAGCCGCCCGCGCGCTCGCAGACGGTGCCTGATGACGTCGTCGTGTCGCAGTGGCGGACCAAACCGTAGATGCCGTAGTAGTTCTCCGGGCTGCCCATCGGGACCGGCAGGACGTATTCGGCCTTGGAGCTGCGGGATGTGTGGAATGAGGTGATGCCGATGACGCGGGCGAAGAAGGTGCCGACGTCACCGCTGACCGTCACCTTCAGGCGACGCGCGTTGGTGGGGTCCTGGATCGGTGTCACCGAGACGCCCCCGACGCCATTGTCGTAGCCGTTCTTCTTCGCTTCGGCCCGTGCATCGTCGATGGCGAGATCCAGCCGGGCGGGGAGATGCACGACGCCGGCGAGAGCAGCCGCATCGGCAGCGCGCTGCATCCGCAGGCTGTTCGACCAGAACCACGAAACGTCGATGACGATCGCGGACAGACCCACGAAGGCGACGATCGCCAGCGCGAAGATGACGACGATCTGGCCTCGGGAGCGAGGATGCTGACGAGAGGTTCGCATGGTCACTTTCCTGGGTTGAGGGCCATCACGGTGCGATCACCGATCGGGATGACGGTGGGGCCGCTGGGGCCGAAGAAGCCCATTGCCGCGGAGAGGGGTGTCACGAGGTGGTAGTCGTACTTGAGGCTGACGCCGATCGAATTGGGATTGGCGCCGTTGTCGCGTGAGCAGGCGGCCCAACCGGTGCCACCGGACGGGATGAAGTCGAGGTTCCTCCCATCGACCGATGGTCCGTTCCCGGCACTGGGGACCCACTTGTTGAAGGAGCTGCCGATGATGTTGCCGCTCAAGTCCGCCTTGTAGATCCGGATCTCGGTGACCCGGCTCTCGACGACGGCGGAACCCGGTGAGGTGATGACGCGCTGGACCGCGGCGACGATCTGTTGGTCGACGGTCGCAGCGTTGGGCGACTGGCCGCCGCCGCAACCAAGGGTGCCCCCACCGTTGCCAAGCGCGGCCCCGACGCGGGCGCCTTCGCGCGTGGCATATTCGAGGGTCAGATGGTGATCGAAGACGAAGCCGAATTCGAGCATCCCGAGCAGCAGGAGCATGATCACCGTGATGATCATCGAGAACTCGACCAGGCTCTGGCCGCGCGCTCGTTCGCCGCTCCGGCGCTCTCCAGCAGGGACGGATGCGCCGCGGATCACAGGATCGGCTCCATCCGCATGACATTGGAGCGGTCGAAGATGATCCCGTCACCGGTGCCGACGAAGGTCGTGAGCGGTGTCACGTACCGGTGGTCGTAGTAGATCCGGACGCCGATGTGGTCGATCGTGGTGTGGTTGTTCGGCCCGGGGCATCCGGCCAGGATGTTGCAGCGCTCGAGCTCCGGGTAGCCATTCGCGGTACGGGTGTACGGGATGTAGAGCGTTGTTCCGTCGGGCAGCGTGCATGGTCCCGAGCCGGTCCGCGTGTAGGTCGTGCGCTGGGCGGGCACGTAGTCATCGCCATTGGACTTGGCCCGGTAGATGTCGACCTTGATGATATGGGCGTGGTCCGCGGGCGCGGCAACGTCCTTCTCGATGCCGCTCAGGATCACGCAGTCGGCGCCACTGGACGCTCCGGCCTCCGCGGCGGCGAGGGCTGCGTTTCGTGACGCGAAGTTGACGCCGAGGATGGCGTTGAACGCGAAGGCGAACTCGATCACGCCCAAGAACAAGATGAAGAACATCGGGAAGACGAGGGCGAACTCGACCAGGGTCTGTCCCGTCGAGCGGTCGTTGGGAGCCTTGCCGCGTCGAAGCATCGTCACGCCCGCGCCATGGGCACGGTCGCCGCGGCCGTGTCGAGGGACGTCGTGGTGGTCTCGGTCGGCGTGCCCTGACAGGCAGCGACGGCCAGGATCGCCAGCACGGCGATCAGCAGGACGCGGACCTGAGACATAGGGGTGTGAGGAGTCGCCACGATAAGCCACCGGCGAGGGATGAATTCGACCTCACGATCGTAGGTCCGGCAGCTTCGTATCCAAGAGGCCCGGTCGTCCCGGCCCTTTGGCCCGATAGTCCCAACCGGCGACAGACTTCCGTAAGGTTCGCTGCAAGGTCGTGCGCGAACGGCCGTCCGGACGCCGACGGGGCGGTTCCGGCGCGCACCGGGCCCCCTCGCGGGCCGTGTCGAACCGGCTCCTGTAGCATCGCTCGCGATGGACCAGCCCGGACCGCCGGACGCCGCTCGCGAGGTCCCCCAGGGACGCCTGACGCGTCAGGCCGCCCAGGGTCTGTTGGCACGTGGGGACGAGCTGCTGGCTGCCGGGGACTACGGCGACGCGGCGGCCCACTACCAGCGCGTCGTCGGCTTCGACGATCCGGGGGTGACGGCCGCGGCCCTCCTCGGCCTGGGAGAGGCCCGCTACCGCCTCGACGACGAGCCCGGGGCCGTCGCGACCTGGGGAGCGGTCATCGACCTCGGGGAGACGTCCTCCACGTACGCGGCGTGGCGGAACCTGGCGGCCGCGCGCGTGCGCGAGGGCGATCTTCGGGCGGCACAGCGCGCCTACCGCGAGGCGGACCGACGGGCGCCCGCGGCCGACAAGGCCGAGATCGCGTCGCGGCTCGGATGGCTGGCCAAGGAGATGGGGGACTCGGGCTCGGCCCGCCGCTACTTCGCCACGGCCCGCGGGGACAGCCCGCTCATCCCGGTCTCGACGATCGTGATCGCAGCGACGGTGATCGTCTCGGTCGTGGTCCTGTTCACGGCCGAGGGTGGTGACCTGATGAGGGCGCTCTGGCTGGACAAGATCGCCGTCGCGGACGGCGAGTACTGGCGCCTCTGGACGGTCACTCTGGTCCACGCGGACCCGCTCCACCTCTTCTTCAACATGTACGCCTTGTACCTGGCCGGGCCCATCGTCGAGCGCTGGTACGGCTCTCTCTGGTTCCTGGTCATGTACCTCGCGTGTGCCGCCGCCGGCTCCGTGGCGAGCTTCGTGTTCGGCGGCGACATCCCGGCGGTCGGGGCCTCGGGCGCGATCTTCGGGCTGTTCGGGGCGCTCCTGGCCGCCGATCGACTCCACCATCCGGTCGACCGGACGACCCGCGGGATCGTCAGCCAGCTCGGGTTCCTGATCGTATTGAACCTGGTCTTCGGGTTCGCGTCTGGCGGTCAGATCGACAATGCCGCCCATCTCGGCGGCCTGTTCGCGGGCCTTTGGCTCGGCGCCGCCATCCAGCCGACCGGTGTCGCGACCATCTCCTCGATGTGGCAACGGACCGGCGACGCGGCGCCGAGCGCTCGCACGGGCCCATCCGCGTTCATCGGTCGCGGGAGCGAGGCGCCGCGGTACCTGCCAGTCGTCGCGGTCGGTGCTGTGGTCGTCGTGGTCGTGGCGGGGTTGTTCGTCGGCACTGCGGCCCGCTCCGACGCGCTCGGGACCGGGGCCCCGTCCGGCATCGCCGCCACGGTCGACGGGGTCGCGAGAGTGGCTCCGCCGGGCGTCATCGGTGCGGCCGTCGAGGCGTCGGCGTCCGACACGATCCGCGACTAGCGCCGATGTTCGCGACGCTCCTCGGACCCTTGCCGCGGCCGCCGCTCGGAGACGATGCGACGCCTGAAGCCATCCTGGACGCGGTCGTCTCGGCGCAGGCCGATGTCGGGCTCGAGCCGGTCACGGACGGCGGCTGGCCCCTGGCCTCCGGGGATCCTGTCGCATCGT
Organism: uncultured Chloroflexia bacterium; assembly: GCA_963764515.1. Lineage (GTDB taxonomy): Bacteria > Chloroflexota > Limnocylindria > Limnocylindrales > CSP1-4 > SPCO01. The sequence continues at coordinate 1,130,646 of CAVXSS010000002.1, forward strand.
GGCGAGCGACCGCGACCCGGACCGATCGCGCGGTCAAGGCGGTCCTGCCGGGCCCGTACAGCGCGGGGGTGCCGACGGGTGGCCCGATCGACGACCTGCGCGACCAGATCGGCGAGCTCATCGTGGCGGGCTGTCCGATCGTGGAGATCGCGGAGCCGGCGGCGGTCGCCATCGGCACCGACGAGGCCGAGCGGGCACGCTTCCGCGACCTGCACGATCGCCTGCTCGACGGGGTGGCCAGCTCCGAACCGGGTGGCTCCGGCCCGGGCGCCGCCACACCCCGCACGACCCACCTGTCGCTCGCGATCACCGGTGGAGCCGCCGACGCCGCCGGTCCGTCGACGATCCTGGGCCCGCCCTACGCGAGCCTGGCCGTCGACCTCATCGCCGGCCCGGACAACTGGCGCCTGGTCAGGGCCGCGCCGGGCGATCGCGGCATCGTGTGCGGCGCCCTGTCCGCGTCGCCGGGGTCCGATGACGGCCCGGAGATCCTCCTGTGGGCCGCCGCCTACGCGGCTTCGAGTGGGGGGCGCGGCGCCGCTCGGGTGGGGATCGCCACGGCGTCATCGCTGGCCGCGCTGCCGTGGCCGACCGCGCTGGCCAAGCTCGCCCGGCTCGTCGAGGCGGTCCGCCTGGCCAGCCTGCCCCGGGACGAGCGCCTCGCCGCCATCGACCCGCGGGCGGTGGACAGTCGGAGCGCTGCGATCGGCCGGTACGAGCCGGCCGCCGAGAGGCGGTCCCGCCGCCGGCCGCGGGGCTGACACGCGTGCGGGCCGCCGCGCCGACGCCGCACGTCGGCGGCACGGCCAGCACGCTGCGGACCCAGCCGCGAGAGCTTCGCGCAACGCTCTTGATTCCCGCACGCCACGGTGCCACCATCGTGTGACCTCGACCGGCTTGAAGGCGGCCGGATCGAGGACCCGAAGAGGCTCGAGGTCAGGCGCGGCCCGCCGGCGTGCCCGCGCACCATGTACCGGAGGAGGTTGAGCCCGTGGGCGAACACATCCAGATGACGGTCAACGGGACGGCTCGGGAGCTCGACGTCGAGCCGAGACGTCTCCTCGTCCAGGCGCTACGCGAGGACCTGGATCTCACGGGGACCCACGTCGGGTGCGACACGAGCCAGTGTGGCGCCTGCACCGTCCAGGTCGACGGGCACGCCGTCAAGTCGTGCACGATGCTCGCGGTCCAGGCCGATGGCGCCGACATCACGACCATCGAGGGCCTCGCCCCCTCCGACGGCCTGCATCCGCTCCAGAACGCGTTCTGGGAGAAGCACGGATTGCAGTGCGGGTTCTGCACGCCGGGCATGATCATGACCGCCGTCGACCTCCTCTCCCGCAACGCCGATCCGACCGACGACGAGATCCGCCACGCGATCGAAGGCAACATCTGCCGCTGCACCGGCTATCACAACATCGTCGCGGCCATCCGGGCCGCGGCGGCCACCATGCGTGACGGGGCCGCGGCCCCGGTCAACGCGTAGGCAGGGGAGACGACCATGACCGACGTGCTCGACGCCCCGACCAGCCCGCTTGGAAAGCCGATCAAGCGGACCGAGGACCCGCGCTTCATCACCGGGGCCGGCAACTACCTCGACGACATCAAGCTCGCGTCCATGGCCCACATGGCCATTCTGCGAAGCCCGTACGCCCACGCGAACATCCGCTCGATCGATACGTCTGCGGCGAAGGCCATGCCCGGCGTCCTCACCGTGATCGTCGGGGCCGACATCCCATATAACCCGTTGCCCATGGCCTGGCCGGCCGGCGGAAGCGCCGGCATCCAGAACAACGTCAACACGCCACGGATCCTCGCCACAGACGACGTCAAGTGGACGGGCGAGGGCGTGGCCGCGGTCGTCGCCGAGACCGAGGCGCAGGCGTTCGACGCGCTCGACGCCATCAAGGTGGACTGGGAGCCGCTGCCGACCGTCGTCGACGCGGAGAAGGCGACCCAGCCGGGCGCGCCGCAGCTCCACGAGAACGCCCCCAACAACATCGTGTTCGAGTGGACCGTCGGCGACAAGGCCGGCACCGACGCCGCCATCGACGGCGCCGAGGTCGTCGTCCGCCAGCGGATCGTCAACCAGCGGCTCATCCCCAACTCGATCGAGACGCGCGGCGACATCGGCTGGTACAACCCGGGAACCGACGAGTACACGATCTGGATGTCCAGCCAGACGCCCCACATCCAGCGGCTGCTGCTGGCCGCGTTCGTCATGGGCATCCCCGAGCACAAGATCCGGTGCATCAGCCCGGACGTCGGCGGCGCCTTCGGGTCGAAGATCTTCACCTACGCGGATATGCCGCTGACCCTGTTCGCGAGCAAGTCGCTCGGCGGTGTCCCGGTCAAGTGGGTCGAGGGACGGCGCGAGAACTACCAGAGCACCATCCACGGCCGCGATCACATCACCTACCTCGAGATCGCGGGCAAGCGCGACGGCGAGGTGACCGGCCTGCGCGTCAAGACGTTCGCCAACCTCGGCGGCCGGCTCTCGACGATCGGCCCGGGCATCCCGACGACCCTCTATGGCCGCGTCCTCTCGGGCTGCTACAAGATCCCGAACGTCTACTGCGAGGTGACCGGCGTCTACACGAACACGACGTTCGTGGACGCCTATCGCGGCGCCGGCCGCCCGGAGGCGACCTACGTCATCGAACGGGCGATGGACCTGTTCGCAGCGGAGATCGGGATGGATCGGGCGGAGGTCCGGCGACGGAACTTCATCGCCCCCGACAAGTTCCCCTATGAGAACCCGTCCGGGCTGGGGACGGCGTCGGGCGGCGCCAAGATCTACATCGATTCCGGCAACTACGAGCCCGCGCTCGACAAGGGCCTGGCGATGGCCGGTTACGCGAACCTCGCGGCGACCAAGGCCGAGGCAAAGGCCCGGGGCAAGCTCCTTGGCCTGGGCCTCTCGACGTACATCGAGGTGTGCGGCGTCGCGCCGTCCAAGTGGATCGGCGCGGTCGGCGAGGGCTGGGGCGCGGCGATGTGGGAATCGGCCAACATCCGCGTCCACCTGACCGGCAAGGTCGTCGTCACGATGGGCACCCAGCCGCAGGGCCAGGGCCACGAGACGACGTACGCCCAGATCATCAGCCATGAGCTGGGCGTCCCGATGGAGGATGTCGTCGTCCAGCACTCCGACACGCAGGGCACGCCGTTCGGCTACGGCACGTACGGCAGCCGGACGTCGTCGGTCGGGAGCACGGCCGCCATCAAGGCGGCTGCCAAGATCCGCGACAAGGCCAAGCGGTACGCCGCCCACATGCTCGAGGCCTCGCCCGAGGACATCGAGGTCGATGGCGCGAACTACCGGGTCAAGGGCAGCCCGGACAAGGTCAAGACGTTCCAGGAGATCGCATTCGCGCTCGATCTCGCGTTCGATGCCCCCGAGGGCATGGAGCCGTATCTCGACGAGACCGCCTACCACGACACGCCGAACTGCACGTGGCCCTTCGGAACCCACATCGCGATCGTCGAGATCGACGAGGAGACCGGGCACGTCGAACTGGTCCGCTACATCGCGGTCGATGACGTCGGCAAGAAGATCAATCCGATGATCGTCGACGGGCAGCTTCACGGCGGCATCGCCCAGGGAGTCGGCCAGGCCCTCTGGGAGGGTGCCGTGTACAACGACGACGGCCAGCTGCTGACCGGGTCGATGCTCGACTACGCCCTGCCGAAGGCCTCGGGCTTCCCGGCCTTCGAGCTTGCCGAGACCGTCACCCCGTCGCCGGTCAACCCGATCGGCGTGAAGGGCGTCGGCGAGGCCGGGGCGATCGCCAGCACCGCGGCCGTCTCGAACGCGGTCATCGACGCACTCGGCCCGTTGGGGATCCGCCACCTCGACATGCCATACACGGACCAGACCGTGTGGCGAGCCATCCAGTCCGCCAAGGGAGGCCAGGCATGATCCCGGCGGCGTTCTCCTATCAGCGCCCCGCGACCCTCGACGCGGCCCTCGCGGCCCTCGCGTCAGCGAATGGCTCGGCCAAGGTGCTCGCCGGCGGCATGAGCCTCCTGCCACTCATGAAGATGCGCCTCGCGACCACGGCGACGCTCATCGACATCGGGCGGCTGAGCGAGCTGAAAGGTGCCCGGGCGTCCGCCGACGGCGGCTACGAGATCGGGGCACTGACCACCTATGCGGAGACGCTGGCGGCGACCCAGCTCGACTTCGCAAAGGAGTGCATCCTGGGCATCGGTGACGTCCAGGTCCGCAACCGAGGCACGGTCGGGGGCGCGATCGCGCACGCCGACCCGGCCTCGGACCTGCCGGCCCTGGCGCTCGCGCTCGACTACTCGGCGGTGCTTCGCTCGCAGCGCGGCGAACGGGTCGTGCCGCTCGATGGGTTCTTCCACGGCGCCTTTGCGACCGCCATCGAGCCCGACGAGATCCTCGTCTCGCTCCGGCGCGGACCCCTGCCGGCGGGCGCGAAGGGTGCCTACAAGCGGATGGAGCACCCGGCGTCCGGGTACTCGATCGTGGGTGTCTGCGCCGTCGTCGCATCGAGCGGCGGGAGCGTCTCCCACGCGAGGGTCGCGCTGACCGGGGTCGGCGAGGTGGCCTACCGGGCGAAGGCCGTGGAGGCGGCCCTGCTCGGGTCCGATGGCTCTCCGGCGTCCGTCGCTGCGGCCGCCGCGCACGCCACCGACGGGGTGACGGTCAACGGCGATTTCCACGCGGACGGCGAGTACCGGACGAAGATGGCGGCGGTCTACACCCGCCGCGCGATCGAGGCTGCCCTCGGCCGCTCCGGCTGAGCGGCTCCTGGGAGCGGCGTGCGCGTCGAGCGGGTCAGTCCTGGTCGACGCGCGCCCTCGCGCCTGGTCGGGGCGGTGCTGGCCCGCGACCTGACTGTCGGCCGCGCCCGCTGGTCGAAGGGCCGGCGCCTGTCGGTCGAGGATCTCGCCGCGCTCGCGAGTGCGCCGCTCGGCCAGCCGGTCAGCGTGCTCGTGCCCGATGGGAGCGAACTCCACGAGGACGAGGCCGCCGTGCGCCTCGCGACCGCCGTAGCCGGACCCGGGCTGACCGTCCGTGGCCCGGTCCAGAGCCGCGTGGACCTGCTGGCCGCCGCGCCCGGGGTCCTCAACGTCCGGATCGCGGAGCTCGAGCGGCTCAACCGGATCGATCCGCTCGAGGTCTTCACCGGGTTCGATGGCCAGGTCGTGGAGGCCGGTGACCTCGTGGCGAGCGTCAAGGTCGCGCCGCACCTGGTCGAGACGACGATCGTCGATGACGGGGTACGCATCACGGACTTCGGGACCCAGCCGCTGTTCTGGGTGGCGCCGTTCATCCCAGGCCGGGTGGGGGTCATCGTCAAGGAGTCGGTGCGGGCGACCGCCAAGGAACGGTTCGAGGCCAGCGTCCGGGCGAAGGTGGAGGGTCTCGGTTCGACGATCGTCAAAATCGAGTACGTCGAGGACGACGTTGATGCCATGGAGGACGCGCTCGCTGCGTTTACCAACGGCCCCGAACCGGTCGACCTCGTGCTGACCGCGGGTGCCGCCAGCACGGACCCCGAGGACGCGACCTTCCTCGCCATCGCGGCCCTCGGTGGCCGGGTGGTGCGTCGCGGCGTGCCGGCGCACCCGGGGTCCATGCTCTGGCTCGCCCGGGTGGGCCAGACCGCGATCCTGGGCCTGCCGACGTGCGGGGCGTACTCGAAGGCGACCGCCGCGGATCTGCTGCTACCGCGGTTGCTCTCCGGCGAACCTGCCTCGGAGCGGACGGTCGCGAAGCTCGGTCACGGCGGCATCCTGACCCGGAGCCAGCGGTTCCGGTTCCCGCCCTACGCGCGCGAGCTCGACGCCCCCGACGGGTAGCTCCTCCGACGATATCGGGGCGGTCGCCAGGCCGCGCGTCCCAGGCGCGGCGTGACCTCGCGGCGGTCCGTCGCGGTCACCGGAAGTAGCCCGTGACGTCGAACACCAGCTGGGTCTTCGCGCCGGCCGTCGCCTTGTAGACGGCATCGAGCTTGCCACTCGAGCCGAGTGCGACCGTCGTGCCGTTGGCCCTCGTGTCGCCGACCGGGAAGTTGAGGGTCGAGGTCGAGCCGCCCGCGGCCGGTGCCAGGACGACGTAGCCGGCCCGGGTCTGGCCGGTCACGGTCAGGTTGCCGGTGACCGCGACCGCATCGGTCGGGATCGGGCTGCCGTCGGCGACGATGAAGTCACGCGCGGCGTTGGCGTGGAACGCACCGCTCAGGCCGATGCCGGTCCGGCTGTCGAGCCTGCGCTGGGGCACGAGCGCGAAGAAGTTCGCGCCGGAGGGGCCCGCCAGGAAGTAGCCGGTCACGTCGAACACGAGGTGGGTGGTCGCTCCCGCGGTCGCCTTGTAGACCGCGTTGAGCTTGCCACCGGCACCCAACGCGACGGTCACCCCGTTGGCCCGGCTGTCGCCGACCGGGAAGTTGAGGGTCGAGGTCGAGCCGCCCGAGGCCGGTGCCAGGACGACGTAGCCCGCCCGGGTCTGACCGGTCACGGTCAGGTTGCCGGTGACCGCGACCGCATCGGTCGGGATCGGGCTGCCGTCGGCGACGATGAAGTCACGCGCGGCGTTGGCGTGGAAGACGCCACTCAGCCCCAGGCCGATCCGGCTGTCGAGGACCCGAACCGGGCTGATCGAGTGGAACCTCGAGCCGCCGCTGTCATTCGCGAAGTAGCCGGTCACGTCGAACACGAGGTGGGTGGTCGCTCCCGCGGTCGCCTTGTAGACCGCGTTGAGCTTGCCACCGGCACCCAACGCGACGGTCACCCCGTTGGCCCGGCTGTCGCCGACCGGGAAGTTGAGGGTCGAGGTCGAGCCGCCCGAGGCCGGTGCCAGGACGACGTAGCCCGCCCGGGTCTGACCGGTCACGGTCAGGTTGCCGGTGACCGCGACCGCATCGGTCGGGATCGGGCTGCCGTCGGCGACGATGAAGTCACGCGCGGCGTTGGCGTGGAAGACGCCACTCAGCCCCAGGCCGATCCGGCTGTCGAGGACCCGAACCGGGCTGATCGAGTGGAACCTCGAGCCCGGCGGCGCCGAGACCACGACGTAGCCTGTCCGGGTCCGGGTGTCGGTGCCGGCGTCGTTGGTGACCGTCAGTCTCACGGTGTACGTGCCAGGGTTGTAGGTGTGGACCGGGTTCCGGAGGGCGGACGTGTCGTTCGTGCCGGACGCGGGATCGCCGAAGTCCCAGGCGTAGGTGAGTGGCGCCGTCCCGGTCGAGGTGTTCGCGAAGGTGACGGTCAGCGGCGCGATCCCAGCGGTCGGCGCAGCGGTGAAGCCAGCGACCGGCGCTTCCGTGACCGTGATGTAGCCGGTCCTCGTCTTGGTCTTGGTGCCGGCCGCGTTCGTGACCGTCAGCTTCACGGTGTAGGTGCCGACGGTGTCGTAGGTATGGGTCGGGTTCTCGAGGGCCGACGTGTTGTTCGAACCTGAGGCCGGATCGCCGAAGTTCCAGGCAAACGTGAGCGGAACCGTTCCCGTCGACGCATCGGCGAACGCGACGGTAAGCGGCAGGTTCCCCGACGTCGGCGACCCGGTGAAGTCGGCGTTGGGCGGGAGGGTCTCGCGGTGGTGCCAGTACCTGTTGGTGTTGTCGTTGAACGCGAGGACGACGATCCCTGTCGTGTCGTTGAGGTTCTGCTTGGTCGAGGTCACGTTGTTCAGGTCCGGCTTGGAGTCGTCACGGATCACGGCCGTCCCGGCGCCAGTGGAAAAATCGATCGGCGAGAGGTCCGACACCTTCTCGACGATGTCGCCGCCCTCCTGGCCACTGCCGCTGCCGTTGTGCGGCCCAGTCATGAAGACGTGGAGCTCCGAGGCCGCGGTGTCGAGCTCGAGGATCGCCCGGGTGTTGCTGTCGCTCACCCGACCGACCGGGTACCTCGTCCAGGTGCCCCCGGTCGATCGAACCAGCAGCTGGATCAGAGGTTGGGCCGACGCGGTGTTGCTGGTCTTCGTCACGACGTAGACCTTGCCGCTCGAGTCGGTCTTCAGGTTCATGTGATCGTCGGCGGGGAGCGGGTCAGCGTTCGAGCCGCTCGTCACGGGCGCCACTGCGGTCTCGACCATCCAGTCGTCGTCCGGACCGCCGTCCGGCTGCCAGGCAAAGTAGTCCTTCTTGTCGTCCTGGTTGCTCCAGAACACGCCGATCCGGCGCTCGCCGCTGACCGCGAAGGCGATGATCGATGAGATGTCGTCCGCCTTAGTCTGGCCCTTGGTGCCGGCGATCAGCTCGGCCGGCGCGGCCCAGTCGCCGTCGTCGCCGCCGACCGTGTGGTTCGTGTAGACCCTCGTGACCCCGCCACTCTTGAGCGTCCACGTCGCCCAGAGCGTCCCGGTCGAATCCTTGGCGATGACGAGGGTTTCGCTACGGATCCCCGATCGGATGGTGGCGGGGAATCCCGGGTCGATGGTGTAGGTGTCGTTCGAGCGGTTGTAGCTGAAGCGGTAGAGCTCAGCATCGAAGCCCGACCCGGACCCGGTCGCGCCGCCGTCTTCATGCACCACCTGGGACGCCACGTACAGTTTCGCCCCGTCCCACAGGGTGTCGGCGCGGGTCCCGGGTCGATCGTCGAGGCGTGTGGGCGTCCGGGCCCAGGTGTCGTTGCCGGTGTCGAGCTTGTAGATGTAGAAGCCGGCTGGGCTCGTACTCCACATGCTCGCCCACCACGCACCGTCGTTGTACCAGAGCTTGCTCTCCGGCTTCGAGCCGGTGATCGCCGCGCCGCCGGTCGTCGCGCCGAAGTCCTCGTGGCCGATGTCGGCAGCCGCGGCCACCCCCGCTCCGCCGATGACCAGCAACAGGAGGCTCGCCCCGAGGGCGCGGAGGAGCCGCGTCACCAGGGGGTTCAGGGCGATCCGAGGCTCTCGCTGGACGTGCATGTTCGGCGCGCTCGCTCCCACGTTGTCCATCGATCGCCCGCGACCGTTCGAAGACGGCCTCGATGGTCCGCTCCCCGGAGCACGCGCGATGTCCGGCCTTCCCAAGCGTTCCGAGTCTACCGCGCGACACGTCGCACGGGAAAATCGGACGGTGCACTCCGGCACCTGATGGAGTGACCGGCCGCCGATCCCGCCAGGGGAACGAACGGCGGCCAGGAACGGCGACGGCACGAACCGGTTTCGGTCCCGGCGTGTAGATTCGCTCGATGAGCGACCGCGACGCCCGCCCCGAGGGCACCCGGACCATCGAGGCGATCCAGACCGACTTCCGCGGGCGCGACTACATCGCGGACCGCTCGCTCGCGACGGCCGTCTTCCTGGCGCTCGAGCTCGATCGCCCGCTGCTGCTCGAGGGTGAGGCCGGCGTCGGCAAGACGGAGCTCGCCAAGGTCCTCGCCGCGTCCCTCGGCGCTCGCCTGATCCGGCTCCAGTGTTACGAGGGCCTCGACGTCAACACGGCCGTCTACGAATGGAACTACCCGCGCCAGATGCTGGAGATCCGGCTGCTTGAGGCGCGTGGCGAGGCCGACCGGGCGACCGCCCACGACATCTTCGGGCGGGACTTCCTCATCCGGCGGCCGCTCCTCCAGGCGCTCGAGGCCGACGAGGGGGTCGCGCCCGTCCTGCTTATCGACGAGATCGACCGGGCCGACGAGGAGTTCGAGGCGTACCTGCTCGAGATCCTGTCCGACTTCCAGGTCACGGTCCCCGAGATCGGCACCATCAAGGCCATCCAGCCGCCGAGGGTCATCCTGACCTCGAACCGGACCCGCGAGGTCCACGACGCACTCAAGCGCCGCTGCCTGTACCACTGGATCGACTTCCCGACGGCGCAGAAGGAATACGAGATCGTCCTCGCCAAGGTGCCCGAGGCGCCGGAGCGGCTCGCTCGCGAAGTGGTCGCCTTCGTCCACCGCCTGCGCGAGGCGGATCTGACCAAGGTGCCCGGCATCGCCGAGACGCTCGACTGGGCGGCCGCGCTGTTGTCGCTCGGTGCCCACGAACTCGAGCCCGAGCTCATCGACGAGACCCTCGGCGTCGTCCTCAAGTACGAGGAGGACATCCGCCAGGTGCGGGGCGACCAGGCACGCCGCATGCTGACCGAGGCCGCCGCCGGCGGCTGAACGAACGACCCGGCGCAGCCGCGGCTGGCCTGACGTGCGCTGAGAGCAAGTTCCAGTGTCACGGCGTCGATGTGAGCCTCAATTCCCGCCCCGAGCGCACGGCATCGGTTGCTTGGAACCTGGCCCGACGTAGCGGTCGGGTTCGTCCCCCGACCTGACGCGCCGATATGGGTCGATTCCTTGCTCGGGCGGCAAGATGCGTGCGATCGGGCGGGTCGCGGACACTGTTGCTTGCGGTGGTGGCAAGTCTCCTGACCACTCGCGTCCCCCGGCACGCCGCCGACGTTCGTGGCACAGTCCAGCCATGCAATCCGGCTCGGAACCCGCCATCGTCCGACCGCCGTTCGGCGCCGAGGTCGACGGGCGCCGGTTGCTCGGCGAGGCCGTCGGTTTCGGCCGCGCGTTACGGGCGGCCCACCTCTCGGTGGATCTCGGTGCGGCCACGGACTTCGCCCGGGCCCTGACGCTCGTCGACATCGGCGACCGCGAGCAGGTCCGCGGTGCCGGCGCCGCGATCTTCACCCGCCGGCGCGACGACCGCGAGATCTACGACGCGGTCTTCGACCGCTGGTGGCGTCGGCGCGCCTCGCGTATGCCAGGCACGTACGAGCCGCCGTCCGTTCCCGACCCGAACGCCCCGCCCGAGGCCGATTCCGAGGAGGCCGGCGGCGCCCCGCCCGAGGCCGGCGAGTTCGGGACCGACCAGAACCCGGAGGAACGTGGGATCCCGATCCCCTCGGGCGGCGACGACGACAGCGACGATGCGCCGATCGAGGGCGTCGTCATCGCCCCCGATGCCTACAGTCAGGGCGAGGTGCTGCGCCATCGGGAGTTCGACCGCATGACGCCGGCCGAGCTGCGCGAGGCGGAGCGGCTGGTCGACGCGCTCGTGCCCCAGTTGGAACGGCGGCGGACCCGCCGCTACGAGTTGCACTCCCACGGCCGCCGCCTGGCGCCACGGGCCATGTTCCGGCGCAACCTCGGGACCGGCGGCCAACTGCTCGACTGGGTGTGGCGACGGCCGATCCGGGAGCCCCGCTCTCTCGTCGTCATCTGTGACATCTCCGGCTCGATGGAACGCCACTCCCGCCTGCTCCTGCGGTTCGTGCAGGCGCTCTCGGCTGCGTCGGAGGTCCGCACCGAATCCTTCGTCTTCGGGACGCGATTGACCCGCGTCACCCGCCTCATGCGCGACCGCGACCGGGACCGCGCGCTGGGCCGCGTCGCGGACGCCGTGAACGATTGGGCTGGCGGCACCCGGATCGGCGAATCGTTTCGGACCTTCAACCAGCACTGGGCGCGACGAACCTTGCGCACGTCCGGCGTGGTCATCGTCGTGTCGGACGGCTGGGATCGGGGCGATCCCGCGATCGTCGCGACGGAGACCGCGCGCCTGCGACGCAACTGCCACCGGCTCATCTGGCTCAACCCGCTGGCCGGCACGCCCGGTTACCAGCCGCTGGCCGGGGGGATGCGGGCGGCCTACCCGTTCGTCGACGACTTCCTGGCCGCCGGGACCGTCGCCAACCTGGAACGCCTCGGCGAGATCCTGGGCGGCGTCCGGGCGACCGACACGCGCCGGGGGAGCGAGGCGGCAGCGCACGCGGCGATGCCCGGGCTGACCGGGGCGGGCGTCCTCTCGCTGCCGAACGTCGTGGGCGGCACGCCGAGCGACCCCACGGTCGCGCGACCGCTCGCATGAACACCTGAGCCCGCGAAGGAGCGACGACCACGATGCGCGAACTGCTCGACACGCTGGCCACCTGGCAGGCCGAAGGCGCCGACATCGGCCGTGCCGTGGTCGTGCGAACCTTCGGTTCCGCCCCACGCCCCGAGGGAGCCGTGCTCCTGTACGCCGCCGACGGCCGGATCGCCGGCTCGGTGAGTGGCGGCTGCGTCGAGGGGGCGGCGGCCGAGGAGATCGAACATGCCCGAGCCTCCGGGCATGCGCGGGTCATCCGCTACGGCATCAGCGACGAGCAGGCGTGGGACGTCGGTCTCGCATGCGGTGGCACCATCGACGTGCTCGTCGAGCCGGCGGCGCCGGCCGCCGTGATCAGCGCCGCGAGGGCCTCTCTGGGGGCCGGCGGCCACGGGTCGGCCGTCGTCACGCCGCTCCCCGCCGACTCGCCGCCCGGGACGTTCGGACCGCACGAGCCGGGGGCCGGCGCTCCGCCCGCGCCGGAGCTCGTCGTCCACGACGACGGCCGGCTGGAGGGCTCGCTGGGCGCGCCGGAGCTCGATGCCCAGCTCATCGAGGCCGCTCGTGAGGCGCTCAGACGCGGGCTCTCGCGCACGGTCGAACTGGGCGGACGGTCGCTGTTCATCGAGGTGTTCCCGGTCCGCCCGCGCCTGGTGGTCGTCGGCGCCGTGGAGGTCGCCCGCTCGCTCGTGCGGCTCGCGCGCGAGCTCGGCTACGAGACGGTCGTCATCGATGGCCGGGCGTCCTTCGCCACGCCCGAGCGCTTCCCCGACGTCGACCGCCTCATCATCGGCTGGCCCGACGAGGTCGCCGACGAGATCGGGCTGGGCCCGAACGACGCCGTCGCCGTGCTCACTCACGACGTGAAGTTCGATGAGCCCGCCATCGTCGAGGCGCTGCGACGGCATTGCCGCTACGTCGGGGCGGTCGGGTCGAAGAAGACGCAGGGTGATCGCCGGGCGCGCCTCCTCGAGGCCGGTGTCAGCGTGGACGAACTCGCCCAGCTACGCGGTCCCGTCGGGCTGGACCTCGGCGGTCGCGCGCCGGCCGAGACCGCGCTCGCGATCCTCGCGGAGATCGTCGCGGAACGGTACGGCGGGTCGGGCGTGCCCCTCCGTCAGCGCGCGGTCGCCTGAAGGGTCGAGCGCTCGAGGATCAGGCCGGCGGGGCCGGCGGTTCGGTCGACGCGACGGGCGTCTCGGGCGTAGGTGTCGTCTCGGGCGCGACCGGCGTCCCCGGCGTGGGTGCCGGTGCCTTGGGCCGAGCCTGCCACGTGGGCATCCCGGCGAGCACGCCCCCGGCGACGATCCCGACGACTCCCACGACAGACGCGAGGAACGCCGCGTAGTCCGTCAGACCGAGTTCGGTCAGGATCCCGTGATGCATGAGGGCGCCCCACTGGTCGATCGCCAGGATCGCGACGAGCGCGCCGAATGCGGCCCCGATCCACGCCACCGGGAGGCCGGGCAGGACACGGCTCCAGCGCGGAGCGACGACGATGACGACGGCCCCGAACGTCGCGGCGGCCAGCGACAACGTCCCGCCGGCCATCGTCCAGTCGCCGATCGAGAGGTTCAACGCCCAGCCGATCAGCACGAGGACCAGCCCACCGACGGCGAGCCGCGTGCCCTGGTCGCCGCCCAGAACGGCGCCTCGCACGGTCGGATCGCGGCGCAGGGCCCCCACCAGCATCGCCACCCCGACCACCCCCAGGGCCACCGTGAGGAGGACGCCGACGGCCCCCCCGAAGCGATCGACCTGGTCGAGGTCGAAGATGAGCTCGATGACGCGCCACACGCCCAGCACCGCGACGACGGCTCCCGCGGCCAGTTCGATCGAGGCGAGCGGGAGGGGCGATGGCTTCGGGCCGGCTTCGGTGGTCGAGGTGAACCAGGCGGCTGCGGCACCCGCGATCCCGCCGACCAGGATGAGCAGCAGGAAATCGCTCGAGTCCCACGCGCCGACGGCGCCGCCGAGGATCGCGACGACGATGACCGCGATCGACGCACCGCCGATCAGCTGACCGATCGGACCCAGCCCCGACCACGCCGCCCTCAACTGGGCGCTCGACACGCTCGGCAGCGCCGGGAGCGGCGTCGCCGCGGGGCTCGGTCCGCCGGCGCCCGGATCCGCAGCCTGGCCGGTGTCGGCGGCAAGCGGCTCCGAATCGGCGTCGGGCACGCTCGTGGGGGGCATGGGATCGGTCTGGTCGGTCATCGATCGGTCCCTTCTTGCATCCGGTTCGCTCGATCTGGTGCGAGCGCCGCCCGGGCGCGGACACGGTACTGCGGTGACACGGCGAGTGGAAGCCTCCGCCGCGCCTCGGCGCGTGATGTCGCGACGTCCGACTGCGTCCATCGCCTAGCATGGGACGCGTGCGCAGACCCGACCACCTTGCTGCGATCGTGCTCGCCGCCGGAGCCGGGTCCCGGTTCGGCGGTCACAAGCTGACCGCGACCGTCGAGGGCCGGCCGATCCTCCAGCACGTCCTCGATCGGCTCGACGCGGCCGGCGTCGACGACGTGGTCGTCGTGCTCGGCGACGATGCCGAGGCCATCGAAGCGGCCATCGCCTGGCGAGCGGAGCGCCGGATCCGGAACCCGGATCCCGCCCGGGGCCTATCCAGCTCGCTCCAGGCGGGGATCGACGCGCTAGGGGATGACGTCGAGGCCGCGCTCGTCGTGCTCGGCGACCAGCCGAGGCTCTCGAGCGAGGTCGTCGATGCCTTGCTGGCCACACCACTGACCGCAGATCGGCCCATCGTCGCCCCGGCCTATGCCGATGGCGGCCGCAACCCCGTCCTCCTGGGCCGGGCCGCGTTCACGCTGGCCGGGTCCGCGACCGGCGACCGAGGCCTGGGCCCGCTGCTCACGGCGCATCCCGAGCGCGTCCACGAGGTCCCCGTGACCGCCGACAACCCGGACGTCGACACGCGCGCGGATCTCGTCGCGATGCTGGAGTCGGCCTGGGCCGCGCGCGTCGTGGCCAATCGCGAGCAGGTCGACCGGTTCCGCGAGGTCCCCGATGGCAAGGACTTCTACGCCCCGGTCACCGGGCTGTTCCGGGCAGACCCGCTGCGCACCGACGATCCGACGCTCGACGCGCTGCGCCGCCACGTCCGGACGGGCGAGACGTGGCTCGACATCGGGGCGGGAGCCGGCCGGTTCGCCCTGCCGATCGCCGCGGCATTGGCGGCTTCCGGCGGCGCGGTGGTCGCCCTCGATCCGTCGGTGGGCATGCTGACGGCCCTGCGTGAGCTCGCGACCGAGCATGGCATCGACAACATCCGCGTCGTCGAGGCGCGCTGGCCGCCGGACGACGTCACGCCGTTCCGCTCGGACGTCACGCTGATGGCGCACGTCGGCTACGACATCGAGGCCATCGGCCCGTTCCTCGAGGCCATGGAGGCGGCCACGAGCCGGCTCTGCATGGCGATCATGATGGAGCGCCAGCCGTCGTCGATCGCGGACGTCTGCTGGCCGTCGGTCCACGGCGAGGCCCGCATCGCCCTTCCGGCGCTGCCCGAGTTCGTCGAGCTGCTGCGGGCGCTCGGGCGGAAACCGTCGGTCCAGCGCGAGGATCGCGAGCCCCGTCGTTTCGACGACCGGGCGCAGCTCGAGGGCTTCCTCCGCCGGCAACTCTGGGTCGAGCCCGGCGGTGAGGCGGATCGACGATTCGTCGCTGCCCTGGACGGCTTGATCGAGGTCGACGCCAACGGTCGCATCGGCCTCCGGGATCAGCGCCCGCTGCCGACCGGGATCGTCACCTGGTCGCCGCCCGCGGCTCACCCGAGCGCGAGGGCAACCCTCCGACCACGGTCGGCCGCAGACCGGTAGGCCCGGTCCAGCAATCGTTCGAGCGGCTCGTCCGGTTCGAGCGAGGCCAGTCCTACCTTGATGGACGCATGCGCCTCGGCCCGGACGGCCTGCTCGATCACCTCGAATCGGCGCGCCGCCAGCGGCAGGGACACGCCGCCCATCCCGCACACGAACTCGTCGCCGGCATATCGGACGATGGGGTCGAACGGGCGCAGGTGGGCTCGCATCGTCCGGACCAGCGTCTCGAGCACCCGATCTCCAGCTGCATGGCCCCCGCGCTCGTTGATCTTCCGCAGCCCATCGACATCGACGACGACCATCACGAACCGGCCGTCCCCGCGCCGGGCATGGGCGATCTCAAGGTCGATCGCGAGTCTGCCCATGCCTCGCCGGAACGCGCCCGTACGGTCGTCGAGGTGCGCCTCATCGAGCGCGGCCTCGAGGCGCGATCGCTCGCGCGCGGCGCTGATCCGGTCGCGCGCGGCGCGCTCGCGGTCGGCGGCAGCCTTGGCCCGGTCGTCGGCCGCCAGGGCGCGCACATGTCGGAGCTTGGCTGCCAGCGGATCGTTCGAGCGATCGAGCTCCAGGTCGATCGCCATGGCGCGCTCGTCGCGGTGACGTGCCATCTCGTCGCGGAATGCGGCAGCACGATCGCGAACCGTCGATACCGTGGCGCGCGTCCGGGACGTCCGGAGCCGTGACCCGTGGGTGGCACGACGGCTGGACGAGCTCGCCGCGCGGCTGGTCTCGGAGGCCAAGAACGCGTCCATCGCCGGGCCGCTGACGCGAGGGCGCCCTTCATCGGCTCTAGCCTGGTCCAGGTCCGCGGCGGCCTGATCGCTCGCAGCGGCGGCCTCGTCGCGGTCCGCCGAGATCCGGTCGATGTCCGAAAGGTTCTGGTCGATGTCCGAGAGGGTCTGGTCCGTGTCGAACACCGCCCGGTCCTCGACGGCGTTCCTGTGCCGCCCATTGCCACGATCCGTTGCTCCGTCGCCATTCATGGCGGCCTCCTGGAGCGCAGAACGGACGGGGAACGGGACCCGCTGCGTCGAGGAGTATATCCCTGTGCCGCAACCCTTGAGACTGAGGGACCGTGAGGAGCCGCGGGGCCATCCCGAAGGTCTCGAGGATGCATCCGTCCCGAACCGTGACGGCGCGATCGCATGCATCCGTCCCACGGGCCCCGCGGACGATGTGATCGACGACGTCGTGGACCGACCAGTCGGCGGGTTCGGGTGTGGACGGCTCAACACAACGATCGTCGGTCCCCGAGATGCGACGAACACGGCGTCCGTGCGGGTGAAGGACCTGATCGAGTCGTCGAACTGGAAGCCGTCGTCCGGCCAGAGTGGTGTGTCCACCACGACGGTCTCGCCGCGGACGAACACGACGAACTGGGTCCCCTCGTCCATCACAGCAGCCTCCGCCGCGGTCCGCTCGGGCGTTTGGCCGCCCCTCACCCACAGGAACGTGCCGATCGCAGCGACGAGTGTCGGTCGCCGGTCGTGACCCGACAAGCGCGGGGATGACTGAGGACGGACTCGACTTGCCGATCGGCCTTGGCGCACAAGTCGAGGCTCCCACTGCGCCACCGAGTGTGGGCAACCTCTGGCGCGCGGCGAGGTCCTCGGAACGTCGGGCCAGGACTGGACGCAACGTCGTCCGGCAACGACGATGAGCCCCGAGTATCGTCCGCCGAGGGACTCGTATGATCGAACGACCGACGCCGCTCACGCCGTGCTAGGAGAGACGCAGCCGCTGTCGGTGCGGGCGTGGCGCTTGCCGCGAGGGTCGTTCGCGGCCGACGCGGACAGGGTGGGTAGTCACTCGTGGTCCTGGACCTTGGATCCGTGACCTGGCAACCGATGTCGCTTGCCATCGAGACCGAGCGGCTGACCCTCCGGCTCCGCGACGAGCGCGACGCAGCCTGGTATCGCGAGCTGATCGCCGAACGTGGCGAGGACATGCCGACGCTCGAAGAAGCGACGACGCGCCTCGCACGATTCCGGGACCTCACGCTCGAGATCGGGATCGGTGCCCTCGCGATCTGTCGTCGGGCGGAAGGCGACGTGATCGGCTACTGCGCCCTCGTCGTCGGGCGTTGCAGCCTGGACGAACCGGAGATCGCCTACGAGCTGCTTCAGCGGTTCCACGGACACGGCTATGCGACGGAAGCGGCGGAAGCTCTCGTGGCTGCGGCGGCTGCGACGGGCCGACACCGGCTCTGGTCGACCGTGCGGCCGTGGAACACGGCGTCACTCCGGGTGCTCGAGAAGATCGGGTTCCGCAGGGATCACACCGCCACGGATGATCACGGCGATGTCGCCTACCTGGTACGCGACCTCTAGGGCGCCTGTCCGGCGGAGCCGCGATGAGTTCCGCGGCGTCCGGTGACTCATCGCGGGCTCGTCGGATCTCCTGGGCCGTGCAGGGAAGCTCACGTTGACGTGCGTACGGACGGGCGCGATACTCAGCCGCAACGTCCCCGCAAGTCCGGGCCGTCGGTCGAACAGGACACCTCGTCCCGACCGGAGGCCGTGATCGTCGCCACACCCCGATGCCCGTCCGCGCCAGGACGGCTTGACCGTATCGCCCCCGCGCGAGCGGGGAGGAGGGTAGCAGCGCGATGATTCCCGCCCAGTTCGACTACGTCCGTCCGGGCAACCTGGACGAGGTGTTGCGGATCCTCAAGGACCGCGAGGGTGAGGCCAAGCTGCTCTCCGGTGGGTACAGCCTGCTGCCGCTCATCAAGCTTCGACTCGCGCAGCCACCGCTCCTGGTCGACCTGCGCGATGTCGCCGGCCTCGACGGCATCGTCGAGACCGATACCGAGCTCCGGATCGGCGCCCGTGCGACGCACCGACAGATCCACGAGAACGCGGTCATCGTCGACCATTACCCGCTCTTCCACGACGTGACCGGCGGCATCGGTGACCCGCAGGTCCGCAACTGGGGCACGATCGGGGGCAGCGTCGCCCACGCCGATCCGGCGTCGGACTGGCCGGCGGTCCTCCTCGCCGCCCGCGCCCGCATCGTCTGCCGGGGCGCGACGGGCGAACGGGTCCTCGATGCCCGAGGCTTCTTCCTCGGCACCTTCGAGACCGCCATCGAGCCGACCGAGGTCCTGACCGAGATCCGCTTCGACCGCCGCCCGAAGCATGTCGGGGGCGCGTACGTGAAGCTCGAGCGGAAGGTCGGCGACTTCGCGACGGTCGGCGTCGCCACCGTCGTGCGACTCGCGGATGACGGCGCGTTCGCGGCCGCCGGGATCGGCGTCACCGGCGTCGCCGACACGCCGTTCGCGGCGACCGACGCCGAGACGGTCCTCGTGGGCGCGGCCCCATCCGAGGATGCCTTCCATCGGGCGGGCACCGCTGCTGGGGCACAGAGCCATCCGTCCGCGGACACCCGCGGTCCCGTCGCCTACAAGCGAGCGATGGTCGCCGAGCTGACCCTGAGGTCGCTTCGGATCGCCGTCGACCGCGCCCGCGCGTACGCGTAGCAAGGAGCCACGATGAGCACCCAGCACATCAAGGTCACCGTCAACGGGGAGGTCCACGAGGCCGACGTCGAGCCTCGTCTCCTGCTCGTCCACTTCCTGCGCGACAACCTCGGGTTGACCGGCACGCACGTCGGCTGCGACACGAGCAACTGCGGCGCCTGCACGGTCCACGTCGATGGCGAGAGCGCCAAGTCGTGCACGATGCTCGCGGTCCAGGCCGACGGACGCAGCATCAAGACGATCGAAGGGATGGCATCGGGCGCGGACCTCCACCCGCTCCAGCAGGCGTTCTGGGACCAGCACGGCCTCCAGTGCGGCTTCTGCACGCCGGGCATGATCATGGAGGCGGCCTGGCTGCTCGAGCAGAACCCGGATCCCTCCGAAGCCGAGATCCGGCTCGGGATCAGCGGCAACCTCTGCCGCTGTACCGGCTACGTGAACATCGTGAAGTCGATCCAGCAGGCCGCGGGCACGCTCCGCGCGAGCGAGAGCGCCCCGGTCGTGGCCGCCGAAACCACCGAAGGACGAGCAGTCTCGGCCGAAGCGGCCGCGGCCGGCTGAGCGGGGAGTAGCGACGATGACCACAGAAGCAGCACTGCCCCGCACCAGCGCCGAGATCGGTGGCATGGGCCACTCCGTCAAGCGCAAGGAAGACCCGCGGATGATCCGCGGCCAGGGCGAGTACATCGACGACGTCAACCTGCCCGGCCAGCTCTGGCTCGACATCGTGCGCAGTCCGTACGCCCACGCGACCATCAAGAGCATCGATGCGTCCGAGGCGCTCAAGATCCCGGGCGTGCTCGCGGTCATCACCGGCAAGGATCTCGAAGGCTACAAGCTCCACTGGATGCCGACTCTCGCCGGCGACATGCAGATGGTCCTCCCGACCGACACGGTCATGTACCAGGCCCAGGAGGTCGCCGCGGTCATCGCGACCACGAAGTACACCGCCGCCGACGGCGTCGCCGCGGTCCTGGTGGACTACGAGCCGCTGCCGGTCATCGTGGACCCGTTCAAGGCGCTCGAGCCCGACGCCTTCGTCCTCCGGCCCGATCGCGGTCCGGACAAGCAGAACAACCACATCTGGCACTGGGAGTCCGGCGATCGCGCGGCGACCGACGCCGACCTCGCCGCGGCCGACGTCCACATCGAGCAGGACATCTACATCCCCCGGATCCACGTCGCCTCGATCGAGACGTGCGGCTGCGTCGCCGACTGGAACCCGGTCCGCCAGCAGCTCACGCTGCACATGACGTCGCAGGCGCCGCACGCCATCCGCACGGTGGTGGCGCTCGTTGCCGGGGGCGCCGGCCTTCCGATCAGCGAACAGAACATCCGGGTCAAGACCCACGATATCGGTGGTGGGTTCGGCGGCAAGGTGCCGGTCTATCCGGGCTACGTCCTCGCCGTCGCGGCGTCGTTCCTGATCGGCAAGCCGGTCAAGTGGATCGAGGACCGCTCGGAGAACCTCCAGGCTGACTCGTTCGCTCGCGACTACCACATCCACGCCGAGATCGGCGCGACCAAGGACGGCAGGATCACCTCGCTCAAGGCGAAGACGATCGCCGACCACGGCTACTCGGACGCTGCGGCCGACCCGTCCAAGTTCCCGGCCGGCCTGTTCAACGTCATCACCGGCTCGTACGACTTCCCGAACGCGTTCGTCGAAGTCGATGGCGTCTACACGAACAAGCCGCCCGGCGGTGTCGCCTACCGCTGTTCGTTCCGCGTGACCGAGGCCGTGCACGCCGTCGAGCGGATGGTGGACATCCTCGCCCACCAGATCGGCAAGGACCCGGCCCAGCTGCGGATGGAGAACTTCATCCAGCCAGAGCAGTTCCCGTACAAGACGCCGACCGGCTGGTCATACGACTCGGGCGACTACCCGCGCGCGCTCCAGAAGGCGCTCGACATGATCGGCTACGACGACCTGCGCAAGGAGCAGCTCGAGAAGCGGGCCAAGGGCGAGCTGATGGGGATCGGGATCAGCAGCTTCACCGAGATCGTCGGCGCGGGTCCATCCCACGACTTCGACATCCTCGGCATCAAGATGTTCAATTCATGCGAGATCCGGGTCCATCCCACGGGGAAGGTCCTGGCCCGCATCGGTGTCCAGACCCAGGGCCAGGGCCACGAGACGACCTTCGCCCAGATCATCGCCGAGGAGCTCGGCTTCCCGGTGGCCGACATCAAGATCGAGTACGGCGACACGGACACGGCTCCGTATGGCCTCGGCACCTATGCCTCGCGCTCGACGCCGGTCGCCGGCGCCGCAACGGCGGTCGCGGCCCGCAAGATCCGCGACAAGGCCCGCAAGCTCGCCGCACACCTGCTGGAGGCCAACGAAGAGGACCTCGAGTGGGAGCCCGGCAAGTTCAGCGTCAAGGGCTCGCCGGACCGCTTCAAGACCATCCAGGAGATCTCGTTCGCGGCCTACACCAACCATCCGCAGGGGATGGAGGCCGGGCTCGAGGCGGTCGACTACTACGATCCGCCGAACCTGACGTTCCCGTTCGGGAGCTACATCTGCGTCGTCGACATCGACAAGGGAACTGGGCAGGTCCACGTCCGCCGGTTCGTCGCCGTCGACGACTGCGGCAACATCATCAACCCCATGATCGTCGACGGGCAGATCCACGGCGGGCTGACGATGGGTCTCGCGCCGTCGCTCTACGAAGAGATCACCTACGACGAGAACGGCAACAACATGGCCGGCACATTCATGGACTACCTGCTCCCGACCGCCGTCGAGACGCCGGCCTGGGAGCTGGAGAAGACGACCACCCCGTCGCCGCATCATCCGATCGGCGCCAAGGGGGTGGGGGAGTCGGCGACGGTCGGCGCACCGCCGGCGATCGTCAACGCGGTCGTCGATGCCCTGTGGCATCTTGGCGTTCGCAACATCGACATCCCGATGACGCCCCAGAAGGTGTGGGCCATCCTGCACGAGAAGGGCATCAGCTAGGACCGCCCGCTGATGCGACCCATGCCGGCGTTGGCCGCTCCGCGCGTTCGCTCACGCACGTTGGCGTGCGCTCGCTCGCGTGCTCGCGTCCGCCTTGGCCTGGGCTCGCCTGAGCGGGCGGGAGCCGGCTGATGCGACCCATGCCGGCGTTGGCCGCTCCGCGCGTTCGCTCACGCACGTTGGCGTGCGCTCGCTCGCGTGCTCGCGTCCGCCTTGGCCTGGGCTCGCCTGGCCTGGGCTCGCCTGAGCGGGCGGGAGCAGGCCGATGACCGGCCGTTCTGTCTTCGCGCGCGCCGCCGAGCTCGAATCGGCGGGCCGGCCGTTCGTGTTCGCCACCGTCGTGGCGGTCCGGCGGCCGACCTCGGCGCGACCCGGGGCCAGCGGCGTGATCCTTCCCGACGGCACGATCGAGGGCTGGGTCGGCGGCAGCTGCGCCCAGCCTGTCGTCGTGCGCGAGGCCCTTCGCTCACTCGCCGACGGCCAGCCACGGTTGCTCCGCCTGTCGAAGGACGCGCCCACCGAGGGTCGTCGCGGCGACGGGGTCATCGAGCTCGTCATGACCTGCCATTCCGGCGGGACACTGGAGATCTACGTGGAACCGCATCTGCCCGCGCCGGTCCTCTGGGTGGCCGGCACCACCCCGATCGCCTCGGCCGTCGCGAGCCTGGGCGCAGCCGCCGGCTGGCGTGTGACGGTCATCGACCCGGTCGCCGAGGCCGAGGCCTTCCCGACGGCCGAGCGCGTGCTGACCAGCACGGATCTGGCGGGCACCGATCCGGAGGCGACCCCGTACGTCGTCATCGCGACGCAGGGGATCTGGGACGAGGAGGCAGCGGCATCCGCCCTCAGGCGCGACGCCGCCTACGTGGGACTGATCGCCTCGCCGACACGTGCCAGCGTCGTACGGACGTGGCTGCGCGAGGAGGCCGGGATCGCCGATGACCGGCTCGCGGCGCTGCGTGCGCCGGCAGGGCTGGACCTGGGCGCCGAGACCGCCGAGGAGATCGCGCTCTCGATCCTCGCCGAGCTGGTCCAGGTGCGCCGCGGCCGGGCCGACTTCGTCGCCTCACCGGGTCCCGCGACCGTCGCCGGCGGCGCGATGGATTCGACCCCGCTCGAGCCGGTGGTCGACGACATCGTGCTGCTCGATCCCGTCTGCGGCATGACCGTCGATCGCGAGCACGCGCGACACCTCGCCGAGCACGACGGGATCGTCTACGCGTTCTGCTCGATCGGTTGTCGGACCCGGTTCATCCGCGAGCCGACCGCGTTCCTGCCCGCGTCGGTATCCTTGCCCGACTGACGACCCACGCCGTCCCGGCGTCGAGGTTCACGTCCGCGGAGGTCTGCATGCACTTCGAAGGCTCCGTTCCGATCCACGCCAGCCGCCAGAAGGTCTGGGCGTTCGTCATCGATCCCGAGCAGGTGGGCCAATGCGGCCCCGGCGTCGAGAAGATCGAGGTTGTCGACGACAGCCACTTCAAGGCCACGGCCAAGGTCGGCATCGGCTTCATCAGTGCGCGCTTCGTCGTCGACATGACCTTCGCCGAGCTCGTCGCCCCGGACAAGGCGGTCATCAAGGCCCATGGGCAAGCGCCGGGCAGCGCCGTCGATGCCGACGCCTCGATGAACCTGTCCGACGGACCCGACGGGACCACCGTCATGGACTGGAAAGCGGACGTCAACCTCGCCGGCACGCTGGCCGGGGTCGGTGCGCGGCTCATCGAGGGGACCGCCAACAAGATGATCGGCCAGACCTTCGACTGCATGCGCACGACGCTCGAGGCCGGGGACTGATCGACGGGCGCGGCCGCCCCGGACCGCAGCCCGGGACGACCGCAGTCGCTCCGGACGTGCCTGTCAGACGGCACCAGCGCATCGAATGGCGCGGACGACCCGGTTCGGGTGATCCTCGACCTCGATTTGCAGTCCGGCAGGCTTGGACAGGCCCGGACGGCGCAAGGACAGGATCCCGATCGGGCCTTCAGCCGTCCGGCGCCGTCTGCCAGGCACGCCTGCCAGCGCTGTCGACCCGGGACGGCCCGCGGACCTGAGCCGGGGCTGCCACGATACGACGATGGAACGCCTGAGCCGGGTCGTCGGCCCCGTCGCGACGAACGTCCACATCCTCGCCGACGTCCGCACCCGCGAGGCCATCGCCATCGACACCGCGACCCCATCGCTGCCCTGGATCATCGACGAGCTGGCGGCCCGCGACTGGACGCTGAAGCTCATCGTCTCGACCCACGGCCACTGGGATCACATCGGCGACAACGCCGCGCTTGCGGCGCATACCGGCGCGGACATCGCCGTCCATCCCGCCGATCGAGACCGGCTGGAACACCCGCAACCGATCTGGGCCCCGTTCGACATCGTGCCATCGGTCCCGGCGGTCGAGCTGGCCGAGGGCGGCGTGGTCCGGTTCGGCGAGATCCGCCTGCGGGTCCTGCACACGCCCGGCCATACCGAGGGCTCGGTCTGCCTGCTCGATGAGGACGAGGCCGTCCTCTACAGCGGCGACACGCTGTTCGCCGGTGGTTGGGGACGGGTCGACTTCCCCGGCGGCGATGCGGAGGCCATGGTCGCGTCGATCGTCCGCCTCACCGGTCTGGAGGACCAGACCGGGGTGTATCCCGGGCACGGCGCGGCGACGACGGTCGGGCGCGAGCGGGCCTGGATGGAACTCGTTCGAGACCGCGGCCGCCTCTTCGTCTGACGGGGAGCCCTCCGCGGGGCCGCCCTCCGTGCCCCGACGCGCGGCTCACCGTTCCAGTGACAGGCGGTAGGCCGCGGCGCTCGAGTAGACCTCGAAGCCGAGGCCTTCGTACAGGCCGAGGGCACCGGTCGGGTTCTCCGAATCGACACCGAGCATCGCGTCCTCGATGCCGGCATCGCGCAGCCGGCGCATCGCGATCGCGGTGATCGCCCGACCGAGCCCGCGGCGTCGCCAGGGACGACGCACGCTGATGTGCTCGAGCCATCCGCGCTTGACCCCCAGCCGTGCGTTCTCCTCGGGCCAGACCCACGACTGGACCACGCCCGCGATCTCGTCGCCGTCCCAGGCCACGACCCACAGGCCGGTGTCCAGCTCCGCACGAGCGAACGTCGTGTGGAACAGGTCGTCGGTCTGTTCCCGGTGGCCCCAGTGGTCGCGAAACGCCTCGGCCTCGGCGTCGAAGATGGCCCGGTGCTGGTCTGGGGTGACCTGCCGGACCTCGATACCGTCGGGGAGCGGCGCCTCGGGCACGTCGGACAGGCTCGGGACCCGCATGAGGAAGAAGTGGCGGACGACCTCGAAGCCGGCGGCCCCGAGGATCGCCCGATGGCCGATCTCCTCGTCCTCGGCGAAGGATCCGAGCTGAACGGGGACGCCAGGCGGTTCGGCGGCGGCCCGTTCTGAGGCGCGCCGGATGTTCTCCGCAAGCAGGGCCGAGCCGAGCCCACGCCGACGGAATGCCGGCAGGACGTGGCCACCGACGTCGAACATCGTCGTCCCCTCGCGCGTCACGCGCCAGACCTGCGCCTCCGCCACGGTCTCCCCGTCGACCTCCGCGATGACGATGTCGCTGGCGGCATCGATGCCGTCCTCGCCCTCGATCTCGATCTGGAGATGTTCCGCAGTCGGGAGCCAGGGGATGTGGTCGAACTCGTTGGCGGCGCCAATGAGCGCGGCCAACCGCGGGTAGTCGGCGGCATCGCGCCAACGGCGGACACGCAGGCCTGGGATCGGCGGACCGCCGGCGATCTCGATCCAGCGCGTGTCGGTCGTGGTCGTCATCGGGCATCCTCCGGGGCCGCTGCGCGCGCCGGCAACGGCTTGGTCCAGTCGGTCTCCGACGAGCGGATCTCGAATCCGAGCGACTCGTACAGGTTCATCGCCTGGTTGGGGTTGAGGCCGTCGACCCCGAGGTAGGCGCTCGTCATCCCTCGTTCGCGCAGCAGGACGAGGACCCTCGCGAGGAGGGCCCGCGCCAGGCCGCGGCGGCGGTAGGGCTTCCGCGTCCAGACGCCGGCGATGTACCCGTGGGGCGCGCCGTGATGGGCGTTCTCCTCGGGATCGATCCGCCCGTGGACGCCGGCCGCGACGACGTCGCCGTGATAGGCGATCGCCCACAGCGTCGGGTCCCGATGTGGGTCGGCCTGGCTGGCCGTCCAGTCTTCGTCGGTCCATTCGAGCTCGTCGCGCTCGTCACGGAACGCCTCGGCGGCCGCCTCCCAGACGCGCCGTTCCTCGCCTGTCCCGAGCACGGCTCGCACCTCGAATCCGTGCGGGAGGGGCACCTCAGGGATGTCATCGAGGGTCGCCCGGATCATCTCGTGGCCCCGGCCGACCCTGGTCCAGCCACGCCGCTGGAGGAGGGCCGCGGCGCCCTCGTCTGCATCCAAGGTCCACACACGCATCTTCAATTCGCGATCGGGCGGCAGGGTGGCAGCCGTCGCGGTCATCCGCTCCTCGGCCCATCCGAGCATCGCGCCCTCGATGCCGACCCCGCGATCGGCCGGTCGGAGCAGAGAAAGTGCGATGAAGCCCCGCGACCCATCGGTCTGGTCGCGCCACTCGACGCGGGCGTACCCGACGATCCCGCGGTCGCGCTCGACCACCAGGATGTCCCTGGCCGGATCGCAGTTGACGAGATGCTCGTAGCTGCGAGCCAGGCCTTCGGTGGTGACGACCTCGAGGATCCCGGCATGGTCGCGTCCTGCCTGGTTGGCCGCAGCCATGCCCGGATAGTCCGCAGCGCCGCGGAACCGTCGGAAATGGAGGCCCGCGATATCGGGGCGGCCGGGGACGGCGATCTCGTCCAGCGGCGTCGTGGTCATCGGTCGTCTCCGTATTTGCGCGCCATGTGCTGGCCGACGGACTTGTGGATCAGGCGCCACTCGCGCCTGTGCGCTGCGCGGGCGCGCGGGTCCTCCTTGCGTTCGGCGTGCGCGAGTTCGCGCTCGAGCTTCCGATGGCTGGCGAACCGGTCCTGGCTGAGTCGGCCGTCGTCGAGCGCCACGCGGACGGCGCAGCCGGGCTCGCTCCCGTGGCGACAGTCGTTGAACCGGCACTGCGTCGCGAGCTCGACGATGTCGTCGAACGCTGGGTCGAGGCCCTCGTCGGCGCCTGCCACCTCGAGCGAGCGGATCCCTGGGGTGTCGATCAGGAGGGCACCGCCGGGCAGCGCGAAGAGCTCGCGATGGGTCGTCGTGTGTCGTCCGCGCGAGTCGTCCTCGCGGACCGCGGCGATCGCCTGGCGCGCCTCGCCCAGCAGGGCATTGACGAGCGTCGACTTCCCGACGCCCGACGAGCCAAGGACGACGGCCGTCGTCCCCGCCAGCAGGTATGGCGCCAGGTCGGCGAGGTGGTCGCCCGTCAGCGCCGAGAGCGTGACGATCGGGACGCCCGGCGCGATCGCCTCGATCGCCGCCCGTCGGCCTTCGACGTCCAGTCCGAGGTCGGCCTTGTTGAGGACCGCGACCGGATCGACGCGGCTGGACCACGCGACCGCGAGGTAGCGTTCCATGCGACGCAGGTTGAAGTCGCCATCGAGGCCGGCGACGAGGAAGGCCACGTCGACGTTCGCGGCGAGCACCTGTTCGTCGACCAGGTGGCCGGCCGTCCGCCGGTTCGAGTCGGCGGCGCTCCGCATGAACGCGGAACGGCGCGGCAGGACCGCACAGATGACCGCCGGGTCGTCCCGGGAAGCAGCCGCGTCCGGATCGTCGACGGCCACCCAGTCGCCGACCGCCGGGTAGTCACTCGGCGCGAGGGCCTCGAACCGGAAGCGCCCGGTCACGACGGCCGGCCGTTCCCGCCCGGTCCGGTCGCGAACGATGGCCGTCTCCTTATGGACGGCCAGGACGCGGGCCGGCCGGCGCCCCGCACCCCCGAATGGCGCGAACGCCGCTGCCCAGCCCGAATCCCACCCGAGGCCGACGGGCATGGGATCGTCGCTGGCCGCGGTCGTCGTCATCGCTCAGCCCACCCGCTTGAGCTTGCCGGTGCGCTTCGCATATCGCTCGGCGCGTCCGAAGGCCCACAACCCGAACGGGATGAGCACGATTCCCATCACGATCAGCGGCCACACGTCGTGGAGCAGCGCCGACACCGGTGTCCCGTGCACGAGGCCGGCCCGCACGCCATCGAGGACGTACGTCGCCGGCGACAGGCGCGACAGCACCTGCATCCAGGGCGGCAGGACGTCGACCGAGTAGTACACGCCACTGACGAGCAGCAGGCACGACTGGAGCACGAACGTCATCTGCGCGCCGCGCTCGATGTACAGGAGCGGCAGGATCGCGGCGATCATGCCGATCCCGACGAAGCTGAACGAGCCGAGCAGCATGAACGTCAGGGCGGTGCCCGCGTTCGCCTGGCTCAGGTCGAGTTGCGGGAAGAACAGGACCAGCACGACGAAGATGACCCCCGTGTGGACCAGGCCGTAGACCATCGCGTAGGCGACCTGTCCGACGAGCTGCGACCAACGGCGGATGGGGGCCATGAAGGTGTATTCGAGTGTGCCTTCCCAGCGCTCGATCGCGATCGTCTCGGCGATCCAGCTGAACACCACCGAGAGGTAGTTCCAGAAGATCGCCCCGACCATCAGCGTCACCAGCAGCTCGGAGCTGCCCTGGTCGGCACCGATGAGCGAGATCGAGAGCGCGCCCGCGACGGAATAGACCAGGAACGCGAGTTCCCAGCCCCAGTAGCGGCGAGTGAGGTTGAAGTTGCGCTCGATGAAGGCGTATGAGGCCCTCAGCTCATGGGCGACGACGGTCACGGGAGTGTTCTCCTGGCGGGAGAGCCGGCTCGGCCCTCAGCGGGACCGAGCCAGCTCGAGTGATGGGTCCGCGGCGACGCGGGCGCCGATCGCGATGATCCGGCGACCGACCGCCTGACGGACGGAACGGGACGACCGACCGACACGTCGCTCGCGAGCGATCGCTTCGATCTGTCGTTGTCGCTGGTCCTTCGCAAGTGCGAGGGCCAGCCATGGCTGCTGCTGCATCTTCTCTTCACCTCCTTTCCTGTCAGTCATCGGTCTCGGCCTCGTCCTCCTCGACGTCCTCGTCGAGGGAGCGGCCGGTGTAGGTCATGAACACGTCTTCGAGGCTGGCGGGGCGACCCTGCTGGGCCGTCACCATGGCTTTGAGGTCCTCTGGCGTGGCCTCGGCGACGACGCGACCGCCGTCGAGGACCGTGATTCGTCCGCAGAGGCGCTCCGCTTCCACGAGGTCGTGGGTCGTCAGGACGATCGTCGCGTCGTGGGTCGCGCGGAGCTCCTCGATGAAGCTCTGGACATCGAGCTTCGAGCGTGGATCCAGGCCGGTCGTCGGCTCGTCGAGCAGCAGGAGCGTCGGGCTCGTCAGCAGGGCTCGCGCGATGGCGACCTTCTGCTGCATGCCTCGGCTCATCTGCTCGATCGGGCGTCCGACCCGCTTGGCGCCGATGCCCAGCCGTTCCAGGATCGCGAGGGCGTCGCGCCTGGCCACCGCCCCATCGATGCCGTAGAGCCGGGCCGCGAAGACCAGGTTCTCCATCGGGCTGAGCTTCTTGAAGAACGCGGCGTCGACGCTGACCCGGTTGATCAGGCGCTTGACCGCCATCTCCTCGCGCTCGATGTCGTGGCCGAAGACCTCGACCCGGCCCTCGTCGAGGGTCAACAGACCCGAGATGAGGCGGATGAGCGTCGACTTGCCCGACCCGTTGGCACCGAGGATCCCGTGGATGTCGCCGCGCTCGAGGCGCATCGACACATCGGTGATCGCCGCGAGCGGCTTCTTCGCCCGGCCCACGATGAAGCGCTTGCTGATGCCGTCGATGAGCAGGGCGGGATCCCCGGACGCCACCGGCCAGGCCACGGGCCTGACCGTCGGCTGGTCACTCTTCAGTTGGTCGATGAGGGTGGCGGTCACGGTGGACTCCAGGTGGAGGGGGTGGACATGGAACGAGCCGCGGGCCTCGTCCCGACGCTTCGTCGGTGGGCCTCGCGGCTCTCGGTGTCCGGGTCGTCCGCCTGGAGGGCGGGGAAGGGCATCAAAAAAGCCGGGGGCCCGATCTGGCCCACGGCTCGTGGTCTGTCCGGAAGGCGGTCGTGCCGCCTGCGGCTAGCTCGAGATGGGCGCAGATCTCCCGCTGTCAACAACGCCGATCGGCGCTGCCTTGCGTCGGAAGAAGAGTCGCATCGTCATTCGGAGACCGGCCTCCTGATGAGCTAGACGAGGGCGGGCGACATGCACGCCGGCCGGGAGTTTAGGCCCGTCCGGTGACCAGTGTCAACCCGGACAGACGACGATGGCCGGTCTGCGACAGATGACGTAGTCGACGTTTCGGGGCGGCGTCACAGCGCCAGTCGCACGATCGGGCGAGGCTGGGAATCCGCGGTCGCCTGCCGCCGTGCGACGACCTCGAAGCCGGCCCGCTCGAACATCGACAGCGTCCCCTTGAAGGCGTTCGGCGAGGGGATCCGCTCGCCGCCGGTATCCACGGGGTAGGCCTCGAGCATCGTCGCCCCGTGCCGGCGGGCGTGCTCGATGGCGGCGGCCAGCAGCGCGTCCGCGATGCCATGCCCGCGTCGCTTGCGGCGGACCACGAAGCACACGATGGACCAGACCGGCGTGTCGTCCACCGGGGCGAGCACCCTCGAGAACGCGAGTCGCTCGTAGCTTTCGCGTGGACCCAGGCTCACCCAGCCGACCGCCTCATCGCCGTCGTAGGCGACGAGGCCCGGCGGCGGCTCGCCGCCGGCGAGTCGTTGGAGTTCGCGGCGATTGGAGGCGGCCGTCGAATTGCTCCAGTCCCGACCGCGGAACCGGTAGTACACGCACCAGCACCACTTCGGGTCGCCGCCCGCGTCGAACAGTGTGGCGAGGTCCGGGATCCGATCCTGGGTCAGGGGGAGGATCCGGAGTGCCTCGAGCGGTGGGGCTGGCATCGAACAAGCGTAGCGGCCGTGGTGGTCGAAAGCCGTCAGGAACACCACCTCCTTCGGGCCTCCGCCGACCCGTTTGACGCCTTCCGGACCTCGCCGTACGCTGGCCATCGAGCCGGCATCCCCACCCATCGTTCGGAGTCTCTCGTGGCCGACCCCTCGCCGCCGCGGGGCCGATGGGCCCTCCGCCCGGTCCCTCCCGAACCGCGTTCCATCGTGGAGCTGGTCCGTGCCGGCACGCTGGACGCTGAGCTCGCCGCGATCCTCTGGCTGCTGATCGAGGCACGGGTGCCACTGGTCGTCGCCGCTGAAGCGCCGGGGACCGGCAAGTCCACCCTGCTGAACGCGTTGATGGATCTCCTGCCGCCCGGCACGCACGCGGTGGAGCTCGCGGGCGCCGCGGAGACGTTCGATTGGCTGCCGCAGGCGCCCGAGCTCGGCTGGAGGCGCATGCGGCCGTCCGGCGGGCACCGGGTCGGGCCACCCGTGCGGCCGGAGACGACCGTCCTGTTGATCCCGGAGCTGTCGGACCACCTGCCCTCGTACACCTGGGGTGCTGAGGCGCGCATCGCGATCCGCGCCGCCTCCATCGGTTATGGGCTGGCGGCGACCATCCACGCGGATTCGCTCGAAGACGTGTTCGAGGCCCTTCGGCGCCCGCCGGTCCAGCTCGCGGAGGACGAGCTGTCGCGCCTTGGCATCGTGCTCGTGCTGCGTGCCGTCGCCGGCGGCCGGCGCCGGGTCGTGGCCGCGCACTACATCCGACCGGTCGTCCGCGACGTCCACGGCCACGTCCAGCACCTTGGCCCCGCGGTCCTCGCGACCTGGGACCCGGGCCACGACGGCTTCGAGCATTTCGCCTGGGGGATCGTGCCCGAGCTGGCAGGGCGGGTCGGTCGACGGGCCGGCGACTTCGAGGCCGAAGTCGACAGGCGCCGGGACTATCTCGCGGGCCTGGTGGCCGCGGGCGTGATCGGCGTCGAGGACGTCCGCCACGCCATCGATGGATACCGCCTTGCATCGGTGTCCGGGACATCCGCTGCGGCTGTCGCGCCGAACTAGAGGTCAGAGATGCCGACCACTGCCCGACCCGCCACGATCGCCGAGCTCCATGCTTCAGGCTGGCGGTCGAGGACGGTCAAGGAAGAGCTCAGGGCGAA
The DNA here is from genome assembly GCA_963764515.1 of uncultured Chloroflexia bacterium. Lineage (GTDB taxonomy): Bacteria > Chloroflexota > Limnocylindria > Limnocylindrales > CSP1-4 > SPCO01. Next base: position 1,162,779 of record CAVXSS010000002.1, read on the forward strand.
CCTGCTGACCCGCCTGGCAGCCGGTGGCGACGTTCTGCCCGGGGTCGTCGGCTACGACGACACCGTGGTGCCCTCCATCGAGAATGCCATCCTCGCGGGTCAGGATCTGGTGTTCCTCGGCGAGCGTGGGCAGGCCAAGACGCGGATGGCCCGAGCGCTCGTTGGCCTGCTCGACGAGTGGCTGCCCATCGTCCGTGGCGGCGAGCTCAACGACGATCCGACGGCACCTGTCAGCCCGGCAGCCCGCGCGGTCGTCGAGCGCGACGGCGATGCCACGGCGATCGACTGGCTCCACCGCGACCGCCGGTACGCCGAGAAGCTCGCGACGCCCGATATCACGATCGCGGACCTGATCGGCGAGGTCGACCCCATCAAGGTCGCGGAGGGCCGGTACCTGTCCGACGAGCTGACCCTCCACTACGGTCTCATCCCGCGCGCCAACCGCGGCATCGTGACCATCAACGAACTGCCCGACCTCGCTGAACGGATCCAGGTCGGCCTGCTCAACATCCTCGAGGAGCGGGACGTCCAGATCCGCGGGTTCGTCGTGCGTCTGCCGCTGGACCTGTTCATGGTGGCGTCGGCGAACCCGGAGGACTACACGTCGCGCGGCCGCATCATCACGCCGCTCAAGGACCGCCTCGGGTCGCAGATCCGGACGCATTACCCGCGGACGCTCGAGCACGAGATGGCCATCGTCCGACAGGAGAAGCGCCGCTTCACGCCGGACGCCGCCATCCCGATCGTCGTGGTGCCGCCATTCATGGAAGAGCTCATCGCCGAGCTGACCCATCTCGCGCGCCGCTCCCCGGAGATCAGCCAGCGCTCCGGGGTGAGCGTGCGGGTGTCGGTGGCCAACACCGAGGTGCTGGAGGCGGCGGCGCTCAAGCGGGCAGTCCGCCTCGGCGAGAAGCTCGCGGCGCCACGCGTCTCGGACCTCGGTGCGGTGGTCGCCTCGACGGCGGGCAAGGTGGAGATGGAGTCGGTCGGTGATGACGCCCCTGAGGATCGGGTCGTCGAGCGGCTCATCACCAAGGCGCTGTACGCCACGTTCACCCGGCACGTGTCGCTCGACGACCTGGACGCTGTCGTCGAGGCCTTCGAAGAGGGCTTCACGGTCGAGACCGGCGAGCGGACACCCTCGCGCGAATACGTGGCGTGGATGCGCGAGGTCCCGGGATTGAGCACCGCCGTCGACCGATTGGGTGCCTACGACGTGACCGATGGCGCCGAGGAGCCGGCGGTCATCGCCTCCGCCGTCGAATTCCTGCTCGAAGGGCTCCACCTCGCCCGGCGCCTCAACAAGGACCGCATCGCCGGCGGCACGATCTACCACCGATGAGCGTGCCGGCATGACGGCTTACTCACCGGACCCACGCGACCTCGCCGCCCTCGACGGGGACCGTCAGGGCAGGGACGGTGACACGGCGGCCACGCTGGCCCGGCGTGCCCGGTACTCGCGCTGGGACGGCAGTCAGCAGGTCGCCGACCTCGATGCCGACGAGATCATGGACGCGCTCTCGGACGACGTCATGGCCGAGGGCGACCTCGCCGACGCCCTGCGCCGCCTGATGGAGCGCGGCTGGCGCACCGGCGATCCCACGCGTCCGGACCTGGCGGGCCTGCGCGACCTGATGGACCGGCTCGAGCGCCGGCGCGAGGCGGCCCTCGAACGCTATGGGCTCGGCGACGTCCTGGGCGACATCCGACGCGAGCTCGACGAGATCGTCACGCAGGAGCGTGTGGGCGTGGAGCGCCGGCTGGCCGAGGCATCGGCGGACGGGGACGGGGACGGGGACGCCGACCTGCGCGGGATGCTGCGCGACGTCGCGGCCCGGCGGCTCGACCGGCTCGACGGTCTCCCCGCCGACATCGGGGAGCGGCTGCGCGGCCTCCAGGAGTACGACTTTCTCGAGCCCGACGCCCGCCAGCGCTTCGACGATCTCGTCGGGAAGCTGCGGGCCCAGATGCTGGACCAGTACGTCGCCGGCATGTCGGACGCGATCAGCTCGATGCGACCCGAGGATCTCGCCGCGAACCGCGAGATGGTCCGCGACCTCAACGACCTCATCCGGCAACGCATCGGCGGCGCCGAACCGGACGTCCGCGAGTTCCTGGCCAAGCACGGCGGGTTCTTCCCGGGTGCCCGATCCTTCGACGACATCATCGACCAGCTGGCCGCCCGGATGGCGGCGATGCAGTCGCTCCTGCGCTCGATGTCTCCGCAGCAACGAGCGGAGCTCGAATCGATGATGGATGCGCTCCTGCGCGACGACCGCCTGCTGGTCGATCTCGCCGAGCTCGCCTCGAACCTGGATCTCCTCCTGCCGGGCGGCCTCGGGGAGCGGGTCCCCTTCAGCGGCGACGAGCCACTCGGCCTCGAGGGCGCCCTGGCGCAGATCGGACGCCTCGCCGCGATGGACCGGATGGAGGACGCGCTGTCCGACGTCGCCGGTCCGGAGGATCTCTCCACGATCGACCGCGATGAGGTCCGCGACCTCCTCGGCGACGAAGCGGTCCGCGACCTCGAGGCGCTCGACGACCTCGCACGGCGACTCGAGGAGGCGGGATACCTCACGCGCGACGGGGAGCGGCTCGAGCTGACGCCTCGAGGCAGCCGACGCATCGGCCAGAAGGTCCTCGACGATCTCTTCGGACGGCTCCAGCGCGACGCGTTCGGCGGCCACCGGATCGACCGACCCGGCCGGGGAGGGGAGCGAGAGGAGACCACGAAGCGCTACGAATTCGGGGATCCGTTCCACCTGGACCTGCGGGCGACGTTGACCAACGCCCTGGCGCGAGAGGACAACGCCCCGGCCGCCCGACGCGCGCGCGACGATCGCGCGATCCACCTCGAGCCCGATGACTTCGAGGTCTACCGGACCGAGCAGCTCACCCGAACCTCGACGGTGTTGCTCGTCGACATGAGTCGCTCGATGCTCCTGCGCGGGTGCTTCCTCGCGGCGAAGAAGGTCGCGGTCGCGCTGGACACACTGATCCGGACGCAGTATCCGCACGACCACCTCTCGGTCATTGGGTTCGCCTACTACGCGCGCGAGATCCGGCCCGGAGCGCTGGCCGAGCTGACCTGGCACGGCTACGAGTACGGCACCAACCTCCAACACGGGCTGCTGCTGGCGCGTCGCGTCCTCGAGCGCCACCCGGCCGCCAACAAGGAGATCGTCGTCATCACCGACGGTGAGCCGACCGCCCACTTCGAGGGCGAGCAGGTGGAGTTCAGCTACCCGCCGACGCGACGGACGATCAGCGAGACCCTCAAGGAGGTGCAGCGCTGCACGAAGGAGGGGATCACGATCAACACATTCATGCTGGAACGGTCACGAGCGCTGGCCGAGTTCGTCGCTCACATGACCCGACTCAATCGCGGCCGGGCCTTCTACGCGACTCCCGAGCACCTGGGCGAGTACGTGCTGGTCGACTTCGTCGGTCGCCGCACGAAGCGGGTGTCCTAGGCAGCGACACCTGTCGCGATCGGGTCACATCGCGGTCGCGCGGTCGATTATCCTCGGGCGGGCGCCCCCAGGCGCCTGACTTGCTGTTCTGAGGGTCGTCACATGAGTCCTGTTCTCGCGCTGTTCCTCTTCCTGCACGTCATGGGGGCGATCGCCGTCTTCGGGCCGGTGTTCGTCTTCCCGATCATCGCGAGTCAAGCGCAGAAGGCTCCGCAGCACGGTCACTTCGCGGCGACGCTCTCCGAGTTCATCGAGCGACGGATCGTGATCCCGGGCGCCATCGTCCAGGGCATCACCGGCGTCGGACTGATCCTGATCCTGGGCGCGGACCTGACGAGCAGCTCGTACCGCTGGCTGATCGGCGGGATCGTCCTGTACCTGATCGCGATCGCCTTTGCGATCCTCGTGCAGGCCCCGGCCGCCGAGCGCATGGTCCATCTGACCGCGGGTGGACCGCCCGCCGGTTCGCCGCCGGCCGGGACCCCGGCCGGACCGCCGCCGGAACTGCTGGCCACGGGACGCAAGTTGGCCCGAGGCGGCCAGTTCCTCACGATCCTGATCGTCCTCATCGTGATCCTCATGGTGACGAAGCCGTCGCTCTGAGCACCCCCTGAGGGCGACGCCTGCGCCCCTCCACCCAGGGGACGGACGACGGGAGTCGATGGCTCGACCTCGTCATCCGACGAGTCCGTTTCACGACGGTGGGCGGTGGGCGCTCGACGGCACGGCCGCGAGATTCAGGGAGTCAACCCCGACGTCGTTCTCAGGGAGACTCCGATGTTCGCCGCCTTGCCCTTCTCCAGCACGACAGATGCCGCGGTCCTGCGGCCGGCCTCCTCGGGCTCGCAAGCGCTTTCGCTGACCGATGCCGTGCTGGTCGCCGCCGCCGCGGCGTTCGTCCTGGTGACGCTGGCCCCGTCGGTCGCGCTCGCGATCGTCGTGGTCGCCGGCATCGGCGGCGTCGCGTGGCTTGGCCTTCGAGCCGCGGCGACCGCGCCACGGGCGCTCGCCGAAGTCCACCTCGACGCGCTCCGGCGGGCGACCGCAACGCAGGTCAGCTTCTCCCGCTGACCCGCATCCATCGACCGCCGACCCACCCCCCCGGGGTCGGCGGTCGTCCCATGTCCAACGCCTGATCCGGCGCAGGCCCGGGGACGTTCCGGAGCCGGCGGCCGTACCATGGTCGGTGAACCCAGACCCGTCCGGAGATCATCGAGCCATGCCCTACGTCGCGACCTCGCCCGCCGACCTGCTAGGCGCCATCCGAGGCACTGCCCATCTCGACGGAGACCTGTTCCTGATCGATGACGAGGCGGCCTTCCGCGACACGGCGATCCGTGACCTGGCCTGGACCGCAGCGTTCAGCACGGACGAGCCGACGATCGCCGCCGCGCAGTGGCTCGTCTGGGAGGCCAGTCAGGCGCTCGGCGCCCGCTCGGCCAGCATCCAGGATCTCTACACCGCGCGGGGACGGGGGGAGGTGTCGGGCTTCACCGTGCCCGCGATCAACCTCCGGGCACAGACCTTCGACATGGCACGGACCGTCTACGAGACGGCCAAGGCCGCGGACGTCTGGGCGGTCATCCTCGAGCTCGCTCGGAGCGAGCAGACCTACACCTTCCAGCGCCCGATCGACTTCTCGACCGCATCCCTGGCCGGGGCGATCGCGGCCGGATGGCGGGGACCGGTCTTCCTCCAGGGCGACCACTACCAGTTCAACGCCAAGAAGTACGCGGCCGATCCCGAGGCCATGACCGAGGAGATCCGGCGCGCCTGCCGGCTCGCGGTCGACGCGGGTTACCGCAACATCGACATCGACTCCTCGACCCTGGTCGACCTGTCCAAGCCCAACGTCGACGAGGAGCAGCGCGAGAACTACCGCCGCGCCGCCGAGCTGACCGCGCTCAGCCGCACGCTCGAGGCCGACGGCGTGACCATCAGCGTCGGTGGCGAGATCGGCGAGGTCGGGACCAAGAACTCGACTGTCGATGAGCTGCGCGCGTACCTCGACGGCTACCGGCGCGAGCTCGATGCCCGCATGCCAGGTGCGCTCGGGATCAGCAAGGTCAGCGTCCAGACCGGGACCAGCCACGGCGGCGTCCCGCTCCCGGACGGCGGGGTGGCCGAGGTCAAGCTCGACTTCGAGGTGTTGCGCGAGCTGGGCGAGGTCGCCCGTCGCGACTATGGGCTGGCCGGTGCGGTGCAGCACGGCGCCTCCACGCTGCCCGAGGAGCTGTTCCATCGCTTCCCGGCCGTCGAGACCGCCGAGATCCACCTCGCGACCGGATTCCAGAACACCCTGTACGAACATCCGGCCTTCCCCGCCGCGCTCCATCGCGAGATCGAGGCCTGGTGCTATGCGAATGCGGCCGACGAGCGCAAGAGCGGCCAGACGGACCAGCAGTTCGTGTACACGACACGGAAGAAGGCCATCGGACCGTTCAAGCGCCAGCTGTGGGACCTCGAAACGAAGGACGAGATCCTGGCCACCCAGCGTCGCAAGATCTCGTTCCTGTTCACCGAGCTCGGGGTCAACGGGTCGCGCGAGATGGTGGGCGCATACATCCGGCCCGTTGAGGTCCACCGACCGATGCCCGACACCCTGCGCGAGGTCGTCGCGGCTGGTTGATCGTGGCGGGGATCGCGATCCGGCCGGAGCGTCCGGGCGACGAGCCGGCCATCCGGTCGGTCGTCGATGCGGCCTTCGCCCCTTCCACGGAGGAAGGTCGGATCGTCGATGAGCTGCGACACGGCGACAGCTGGATCCGCGAGTTGTCGTTGGTGGCCATCGCCGAAAACGGTGCGATCGTGGGTCAGTGCGTGACGAGCATCGGCACGCTCGTCGGGGTTGACGGGACGACCGGCCCGATCCTGGCCCTGGGACCGATCGCGGTGGCTCCGGACCACCAGCGCATGGGTATCGGCACCGAGCTGATGCGCAGGACGATCGCGACGGCGATCGTATCCGGCTGGCCGGTCATCGCCCTGCTCGGCCACCCGACCTACTACCCGAGGTTCGGGTTCGAGTCGGCGCGCTCGATCGGCATCGAGCCACAACAGCCGTGGTCGGATGCGGCATGGATGGCGTTACGGCTGCCGGGTTGGACGCCCGACCTGCGCGGCACGATGCGGTTTCCGACGGCCTTCGGGATCGACTGACCGGTCGGCAGCGGGCGCCGGGCGCCGCGGGATCCGGATCGCGACGCCGGCCACGTTCCACCGACGAAGACCGTCGTTGACGCGCTTCCGCGCGGTGCTATCCTCCGCCGAGCAGATCATGATCGGCCTGGAGGCGCCCCCGTCGTCGGTCCGCGCCCGGCGTACCCGGCGTTCCTCGCGTTCTCCCCGGAGATCAGTCTCGCACCCCGTTGTGCGGTGGTAGGAGGAGAGGATCATGTCCACCAATCCGACGGACCTCGCAGCGCGGGCGACGAACACCTGCGCTCGCTGGGCATCGAGCCCGAGCTCCAGCGGGGCAGGCTCGACGCGGTCCGGGTCGTGACCGATGCTGCGACCGGCGAGGCGGCGATCCGCTGACGATCATGCCGGACTCCCCAACCCCGGACCAGGAACTCCGCGGTGAGTTGCGCGATGACCTGGTCCGCGCGTTGTCCCGGGTTCCCGAGCTGGCGGGCCGCGAGCTGACCCTGACGCCGCTCTCGGGCGGCATCACCAACCGGAACTTCCTCATCGAGGCGGCCGGCACGGCCGCTCGCTGGGTCATTCGCCTGGCCGGCAACGACACGTACCTGCTGGGGATCAGCCGGGAAGTGGAACACGCCGCGACCGTGGCCGCGGCGGGGGTCGGTGTCGGGCCCGAGGTCACCGCCTTCATCCGGCCCGAGGGATACCTCGTGACGAGGTTCATCGAGGGCTCGCCGGTCAGCGATGAGGCCGTCCGGCAGCCCGACACGCTCCGTCGCGTGGCCGATTCCCTGCGCCGGATCCACGACGGACCAGCAATCCCGGGACTCTTCGTCCCGCTCCGGATCGTGGAGGTGTACCGGGCGCTCGCGATGGCGCGAAGCGTCCCGATCCCGCCCGAATACGGGCTGGCGGCGGCGGTAGGCCGTCGGATCGAGCTGGCCTGCCTCGCAGCCCCGCTCGAGCTCCGGCCCTGCCACAACGATCTGCTCAACGCCAACTTCATCGACGACGGCACACGCATCCGGATCGTCGACTGGGAGTACGCCGGGATGGGCGACCCGTTCTTCGATCTTGGCAACTTCAGCATCAACCACGAGCTGGCCCCCGAGCAGGACGCGATCCTGCTCGAGGCCTACGACGGCGAGGTCCTCGCGGCGCGCCTGGCGCGCCTGGGCCTGATGCGCGTGGTCTCCGACTTCCGTGAGGCGATGTGGGGAGTCCTCCAGCAGGGCATCAGCACGCTCGATGTCGACTTCGTCGCCTACGCAGCCGAGCATTTCGATCGCCTGCTCGCCAATGCGACCACGCCCGCCTTCGAGCGCGCCCTGCGCACGACGGCCGGCGGCTGACGGTGGCCGATCCGCCACCGGCGATGGCTAGTGGCAGCGGCCGGACCCGGAGTCGGAGAACACACCGCCGGTCGGGATGAAGGACCAGTCGTACGAGTCCTTGTGCAGCACGAGCTTCAACACGCCGTGGGTCCCTGCCGCCCGGAGTTCGCTGTTGGGCTTGGCATCGCTGAACGGGCGTAGTCCCGCACCGCCGGTGCCGACGACGAATTCGCGGATGCCGTGGACCCGGTCCTGGCGGCCACCGGGATCCTGAGGGGCGAAGCGCTCGTAGTCGTGGTCGTGACCGTTGACCACCAGGTCGGCCCCGGCCGCGTACAGCGCGTCCCAGAACGGCGCGACGCCCTTGTCGTTGCCGTGGTCGCCCGAGCTGAACCGGGGCGCGTGCCAGATCGCGAGCGTGCAGCGAGCGTCCGAGGCCGCGAGATCCGCCGCCAGCCACGTCCCCTGGGCGGACCCCTTCCCGCAGCCGCCGGTCTTCCCGCACGTCGAGTCCAGTACCACGATGTGCCACGCGCCGAGGTCGTACGAATACCACGGCTTGCCGTCGGGCGCCGCCGCAGAGCCGAAGTAGTCGAGGTAGCCCTTCAGGTCCTTCGTCACCCAGTCGTGGTTGCCGGGCGCGGGTCGTGTCCGGTCCTTGAACGACCCCCAGGTCGGGCCGTAGCAATCGCGGAAGTCCTGCGCCCGTCCGCTCGGGTAGGCGTTGTCGCCCGCGGTGAAGACGCTTCCCTTGATCGCGGCGACGAGCCGGGCGGTCGCCGTGTCATCGGTCGTGGTGCAGTCGCCGATGTCCCCGGCACCGACCAGCACCTGGTCGTCCGTCCCGGCCGACGCCAAGGGTGATGGCGTGGCGACCGGCGCCGAACCTGAGGGGGACGGCGGGGCCGGAGAGGGCGAAGGCTTCTCCGACGGCCGAGGGGTCGCGGAGCCGGTCGGCGCGGTCTGCACGGGCGAAGCCGACGGCGGGGCCGTGGTCCCCGCGCCTGAACCTCCGGTGAACGAGAGGAGCCCCGCGAGCAGGATCAGCGTTGCGATGAACGCGATCACGACCAGCGCGACGTTGCCTCGCCCCGTCGGCTCAACCGACCTCGTCGACATCGGTCCACCATCGGCGTCGGTCCCCGACGCGGGCGCGCATCCGCCAGGCCATCGGTTTCGGTTCGTCATCGATCCTGGTCTTGAGGGCGGCCGCCGCGGCCAGGACCCGAGCTCGCTGCGCGTCATCGAGTTGCGGATACGAGCTCGCGAGCGCATCCACCTTGCCGAGGTTCTGGGTCATCGTCCGCCACAGGCCCCACTCGTCGGCGGCCAGCCTCGCGATCCGGTCGTGGTCGATCGTGTCGGCGTCCCCGCTCGCGAGGGGGTGGTCGAGCATCAACAGGATGATATCGACGATGTCCTTCTCGTTGATCTGGACGATCTGGAGCTTCGAGAGGAGGAGTTCCGCCAGCGGGATCGTCGGACCGTCGGCCTCGAGGCGGCCGGCCAGCGGGATGACGTGGCAGAACTCAAGGCGGTCGAAGAAGATGTCGAGATGGATCCGCCGATGCGGGTCCTTCAGGATCGAGCGGGCGCCCTCCGACGCGATGTAGACGGATCGATCCTCGATGTACCCGATACTCGTCAGCAGGCTGCTCAGAGCCTTGGCGCCTGCCCGATACGCGGCCAGGTCGATGTCCGCGTAGGTCCGCTCGAAGCTCGGCAGGAGGGCGGCCGAGTCGGGGCAATGGAGCGCCACGCCGATCGATCCAAGGACCCGGAGCGTGACGCCCGCTGCCCCGGCCGCATCGACGAGCCGGGTGACCTCCGCCTCGAGGATCGCCCGATCGATCGTGGGTGGCGACTCGTCACGAGGGCTTGTCACTACGCGATCGTAGCCGAGCGGATCGCGCCTTGCGCCACAGGCCGACGCGATCGCCGCCATCGCCGTACCGTGTCCGCTCATGGGTGTGGACCAGGCTCGCGTGGTCGTCATCGGTGGCGGGATCACCGGGTGCAGCGTCGCGTACCACCTGGCCCTTGCCGGGTGGACCGACGTGCTGCTGGTCGAGAAGGCGCAGTTGACGGCTGGGTCGACCTGTCAGGCGGCAGGCGTCGTGACCGCGTTCAACCCGTCATCGACCATGATGTCGTTCCGCCGCTACAGCATCGATCTCTACCGCAGACTCGGAGCCTTCGAGACCGTGGGTAGCCTGCGCCTCGCCTCCTCGCCGGAGCAGCTCCGCGAGCTGGAGCGGACCGCCAGCCGGGCTCGCGGGATCGGGCTCGACGTCGGCGTGATCGGGCCCGACGAGGCCCGGCGGCTGATGCCCGCGATCTCGCCCGAGTCGCTCTATGGCGGGGTCCATCTCGCCGGTGACGGGCACCTCGACCCACACGGTGCGACCCACGCGGTCGCCAACGCCGCTCGTGCGCTCGGGGTCCGCATCACGACCGGTGTCCGCGTGACGGGGTTCGGGCTGTCCCCCCGCCGCGAGATCAACCGGGTCCAGACCGACGATGGTCCGATCGACACCGAGCTCGTCGTCAACGCGGCGGGCATCTGGGCGCCACAGGTCGCCGCGATGGCGGGCGCCTGGATTCCCTCGACCCCGGTCGACCACCAGCACATCGCGCTCAAGGCGGTCCCCGGCTCGGAGTTGCCTCGCGACATGCCCTGTTTCCGTGACCCGGACAACCTCGTCTACGGCAAGAGCGAACACGGCGGCATGCTCTTCGGCGGGTATGAGCTCGACCCGGTCTCGCGTTGGGAGGACGGGGTGCCGTGGGACCATGCCGCCCGGTCGCTGCCGCCGGATTACGAGCGATTCGGCCCGTTGATGGCCGGGGCGATCCGGCGTTTCCCATTCATCGCGGACGCCGAGGCGATCCGGCTCGTCTGCCACCCCGATGCCATGACGCCCGACGCGAACCCGCTGCTCGGACCACTGCCGGGAGTCCGCGGCTTCTGGGTCGCCGCCGGATTGTCGCTCAACGGGTTCGGCGGAGGCGGCGGGATCGGCCAGGCGATGGCCGGCTGGATCACGAGCGGGGATCCGGGGGTGGATGTCGGGCCCTATCGAGCCTGGCGGTTCGGCGAGACCTACCGCGACCCGACGTTCGCGGCCGGCCTGGCGCGGGAGGCGTACGCGGACTACTACCGCCTACGCTATCCGTACGACGCTGATCTCGCGGGCCGACCGCGGCGGCTGTCGTCGCTCCACGGGCGCCTCCAGGAGACCGGGGCGATCTTCGGGACCAAGGCCGGCTGGGAGCGCGCGGACGTCCATGACCCGGGTCGGCCATGGCGACGGGCGGGACGCGACCAGGCGGCATACGGGTGGACCCGCCCGCCCTGGTTCGACAGGGTCGTCGAGGAGGTCACAGCGGTCCGTGAGCGTGCGGGCCTCATCGACCTCAGCTCGTTCGGCAAGATCGACGTGGCCGGACCGGATGCGTCGACCCTCCTTCAGCGGGTGTCGGCCAACGACATCGACCGGGCCGTCGGCAGCGTGGTGTATACGCCATGGTGCGATGAACGTGGGGGGATGGTCGCGGACGTGACCATCACCCGGCTCGCGGAGGACCGCTTCCGGGTCGTCACCGGAGCCGGCTACGTCGCCTCGGAGGTGGCCTGGCTGCGCAGCCATGCCGACGACGACGAACGCGCCTCGATCGACGATGTCAGCGGAGCGTTCGCCACCATCGGGCTGTGGGGGCCGCGGGCACGCGACATCCTCGGCGCTACCACCCCCGATGACGTCTCCGACGCGGCGCTGCCTCTTCGTCGGGCGCGCTCGATCCAGGTCGGTGCGGCGCCCGTGCTGGCGTGTCGGCTGAGCTATGCGGGCGAGCTCGGCTGGGAGCTGACCACGGACGCGGCATGGGCGGTCCACGTCTGGGATCGGTTGACCGAGCATGGTGCGGCGCTTGGTCTCGAACCGTTCGGCTACCGGGCCCTCGAAGCGCTCCGGATGGAGAAGGGCTATCGCTACTTCGGGACGGACATGACGATGCTCGAGACCCCGTTCGAGGCTGGGCTGGGACCGTTCGTCCGGCTGGGCAAGGGCGGATTCATCGGCCGGGCGGCCCTGCAAGCCGCGGCCGAAGCTCCCGTGGACGCGACGACCCGCCGCCTCCGGACGCTTCGCATCGGCGGCCCGGACTGGCTGCCGGTCTATGGCGGTGAGGCGGTCCGCCGCGAGGGCGAGGTCGTCGGGCGACTTCGCAGCGTGGCCTACGGCCCGACCGTCCACGCGACGATCGGCTATGTGTATGGTTCGGCAAGCCTCGAGGAGGGCACCGAGCTGCACGTGGACGTCTTCGACGAGCGGGTCCCAGCGTTCATCGCCCCGGAGGTCCTGGTCGACCCCCGCGGGGACCGGATGCGAGGCTGAGCGCGATGCGGCTCCTGCGACGAGGCGGCGGTTCCTCCGGGACGAAGGTCTTCTACGCCACAGACGTGCACGGGTCGGAGCGAACCTGGCGCAAGTTCCTCAACGCCGGGGCGTTCTACGGGGCGGACGTCCTGGTCATGGGCGGCGACGTCATGGGCAAGCTCACGATCCCGATCATCCGCGGGGCCGGTGGGCGCCATCGGGCGACGATCGGCGGCCGGGTCGAGCAGCTCGAGACCGCGGCCGAGGTCGAGACGGCCAAGGAACGGATCGGATTCCTGGGCATGTACCACACGACCATGGACCAGGACGAATACGAAGCGATGCGAGGCGATCCTGGGGCGATCGACCAGCTGTTCATCGATCTCGCAACCGAGCGCCTGGTGCGCTGGATGGACCTCGCGGAGTCGAAGCTCGCCGGGACCGGCATCCGCTGCTACGCGACCGGAGGCAACGACGACGTACCCGAAGTCATGGCCGCGATGGTCCGATCCGACGCGCGCGCGTTCGTCGCATGCGAGGACCTGGTGGTGCCGATCGACGATCAGCACGTCATGGTCAGCATGCCCTACGTGAACCCGACACCCTGGCACACCCCCCGCGAGGCGCCCGAGCCCGAGCTGGCGAGCCGCATCGAGGCGTCTGCAGGGAATCTGCGCGATTACGGCCACGTCATCTTCAACTTCCACGCCCCGCCCAAGGATTCGACGCTCGACACGTGCCCTGAGCTCGACTGGACCACCGATCCGCCGTCGCAGATCGTGAGGGCCGGACAGCCGGTCCTCTACGGCGCGGGGAGCGAGTCGGTGCGTGCCGCCATCGAGCACTATCAACCGATGCTCGGCCTGCACGGCCATATCCACGAGTCCCAGGCGGCGGCCCGGCTCGGTCGGACGCTGTGCATCAACCCGGGCAGTGAGTACGGCGAGGGCGTCCTGCGGGGCTGCCTGCTGACGATCGCCGACGGCAAGGTCACCAGCTATCAGATGACGGCCGGCTGAACCGGCGGCGCGAGGGCGGGGCTAGGAGGTGAGGGTCGAAGGAGCGGATCAGGTCACGCGGTATCCATTCCCCAGTACTGAGGTGACTTGGATGGCCACTGCAACCGCTATGCCCGAGGTCTTCGTCAGGAAGTCGTCGGGTCTCGTTCGCGTCATGTCCCCGTCCTCGGCGTTCGTCTACAACATCCTGACCATGGGACTGATCTTCCCGTGGACCTATCTCTGGGCCCCCGGTGCCCTGCCCGGCGGACAGCTCGTCTGGGGGATCCTGCTCGCGGTCGTGCTCGAGATCCCGATCGCGCTCGCGTACGTGTGGCTCTCGACGGCGTTGCCCAGATCCGGGGGCGACTACGTCTTTCAGAGCCGGGTGCTCGGCGGCGGGATCGCCTTCACCCTGGTGATGTCCGGGTTCGTCATCTGGATCCTCCAGTGGGTGGCCCTCTCCGGTTGGCTGCTCTCGTACCTTGGGTTCGCGGCGCTCTTCCTCGGGCTGGGGGCGACCCTCGGGAACTCGATGTTCCTCGACTGGGCGGGCTGGTTCGCCTCGGCCGACGGGATCTTCGTGGTCAGCATCGCCAACGCCGGGGTGGCGCTCCTGATCCTCGCGAGCGGGTTCAAGAACTACATCCGGCTGCAGCGGGTCATGTGGATCGCGACCCTCGTCGCCTTCGGGACGATGCTCGCGGTCCTGTTTCTCGCCTCGGCGGACTCAGTGCCGGGACAGCTCAACGCGTTCTCGTCGTCGATCGGCGGCTCGGCCACCTTCTACGACGACGCGGTCGCGGCAAGCACGGCGGCCGGGATCGACCTGCATCCGCCGTTCAGCCTGTTGGCCACGCTGCTCATCGCCCCCATCGCCTGGACCTCGCTCCAGTGGGCGACGTACTCGTCGCAGCAGAACGGCGAGATCAAGGATGCCCGCTCGTTCCGGAGCCAGGCCTACATCATCGTCGGCTCCCTCATCGTGACCGGCGTCCTGCTCGCAGTCCTCGCGTTCGTCCTCGAGCGAGCCGTCGGGACCGGGTTCCTGTACGTCGCGGGAGCCGGCTACTGGTCGCTCATCCCGGAAGCGACGCTCAACGGCATCTACCTGTGGCCGAACATCGTGGCGATCGCGATCTCGGCCAGCCCGCTCGTCGTGGTGCTGATCAGCTTCGGGTTCATCCTCAACAGCCACCAGATCGTCCACAACTGCTACATCGGCATGACCCGGGTCATGGTCGCGATGTCGCTCGATCGCCTGCTGCCCGAGTGGGTGAGCCGGGTCAGCGAGCGATTCCATACCCCCGTCAACGCCCATGTCATCTACTTCATCGCGAGCCTGCCGGTGATCTTCCTCTACACGAAGTTCTCGTACGGCGAGGGCGACAGCCTCGTGTCCTGGTCCTCCCTGACGCTCGGCGTGACGTTCGCCTGCGGCTACGTCTTCGTGGCGACCTCGCTCGCCGGTGCCCTTCTACCCTTCCGGGCCAAGGCGCTGTACGACGCCTCGCCGGGCTCGGCCTATACGATCGGCGGCTATCCGCTGGTGACCGTCGTCGGGATCATCGGGTTCGCGGCCGGGGTCCTGTTCGAGGTGCTGTTCATCTTCAATTCGCAGTTGGGGCTGACCACCGATCTCGCCCATAACGTGGTCCTGATCGTGCTGGTCGTCTCCGCGGTGTGGTACCTCGCAACGAAGTACGCGCGCCGAAGCAGCGGCATCAACGTCGACTACGCGTTCAAGGAGATCCCGCCGGAGTGATCCTCCGGCGCTCCGAACGATCGGGTGGCCCGGGCGAGCGATCGCCTGGGCCACATCGCGTGGCGGGCGTCAGGCGCTGACGCCCGCCAGCCAGCCCTCGAAGTCGGGTCCGTCGATGGCCGCCGACGCGCGCGTCCAGCGCTCCTCCGCCCAACCAAAGAAGTCGTACTCGATGCTCGAGAGACGCGCCTGGATCGCCGCCCATAGCGTCCAGCCGACGTCGGACATGATCATCTGGAGGCGCATCCGGGCAAGGGTGGCCGGGGTTGCCTCGCCGAAGTACGCCGCGCACAGTTCGTGGACCTGGGCGTCGTCGTAGCCCAGCTCCTGGGCCGTGTTCCCGAGTTCGAATGTCGGGTCGTTATTGCCGCTGTACTCGTAGTCGACGAGCCACAGGCGCTGACCGTCATCGAGGTAGTTCTCGGCGAGCAGGTCGTTGTGGCAGGGCACGGTGGGCAGCGGGTGGACCGAGAGAGCCGCCTCGATCCGCGGGATCGCGGGCAACTGCTCCCGATAGCCCGCCGGGATGGGGATGCCGCGTTCGTCGACCAGGACGAGGTAGCGCTCGGCCAGGCGGAACATGTCGAAGTCGTCACGGAACCGGGGACCGGCATGGAGCTGTCGGAGCGTGCCAGCGATCCGGGTCGGCAGGCCCGGCTCGCCGAGGGCCTCGTTCGACATCGTCGAGGCGTCGATCCACTCGAGTGCGAAGACGTCCCACCTCTCGATGACCTGCACCACGCGTGGCGATACGCCGGTGGTCGCGGCGGCCCGCGTATTGTGCAGCTCGTTCGCGCGATCGACCGCGAGGAGCTCGGTCGAGGGTCCCGGGATCCGGACGAAGTAGGGGACCCCGTCCACGTCGACCCGATGGTTGGCGTTGGTCAGGCCGGCGGGGATCCGGGCGTGCGTGACCGCCCGGCCGGCCCAGGCCGGGATGGCCGCGATGACCTCGTCGATCGTCGGTGTCACGGCCGCCATAGGCCCTCCTCGGCGCGACTCTACCGCAGCTTCGGGAGCGCTCGTCGCGCGCCGCGAGCAGTCGTCTCGGGCCGTGCAGCCAGCCGCTACGCTGTCGTGGTCGGTCGGAGGCGAGACGAGGAGCATCCACGAGCATGGCGGATCACGCCCGGGCGGTCGTCATCGGCGGAGGCGTCGGCGGCACGTCGATCGCCTACCACCTGGCGGAGCTGGGCTGGACCGATGTCGTGCTGGTCGACCGTGCCGAGCTGACCTCTGGCTCCACGTTCCACTCGGCAGGCCTGGTCGGCCAGCTGCGCAGCTCCGTCACGCTGACGAAGATGATGATGTACAGCACGGCGCTATACCGGCGCTTGGCCGGCGAGACCGGCGTGGACCCGTCCTGGCACGAGGTCGGATCGCTCAGGCTCGCCTCGAGCCCCGAGCGCCTGGAGGAGCTGCGCCGTCAGGCCGGCTGGGCCAAGACCTTCGGCCTGCCCCTCGAGCTCATCCCGCCGGCCGAGGCGCAGGAGCGCTTCCCGCTGATGTCGCTCGACGGCGTCCTGGGTGCCGTCTACCTCCCGACCGACGGCTGGCTCGACCCGTCCGGGCTCGCGTTGGCCCTGGCCGCGGGAGCCCGGAAACGCGGGGTCTCGGTCCGGCCGCACACGCGCGTCGTCGGCATCGGTGTCGAGCGCGGCCGGGTCACGGGCGTCACCGTCGAGCACAAGGGGGACCGGACGGAGATCCGGGCGGACGTCGTCGTCAACGCCGGCGGGATGTTCGCGCCCGAGATCGGTCGTCTGGCCGGGGTCACCGTGCCGATCGTCCCCATGGCCCACGAGTACCTCTTCACCGAGGCCATCGACGGCGTCCATCCGACGCTCCCGACGATGCGCGACCCCGACAACCTCGTCTACTTCCGCGAGGAGGTCGGTGGCCTGTGCATGGGCGGCTACGAGCGCCATCCGGCGCCATGGGCCCTCGACGGCGTGCCGCCCGACTTCAACGGCAAGCTCCTGGCGCCCGACTGGCCGCGTTTCGAGGAGATCATGGACGGGGCGGTCCGGCGAGTGCCGGCCATCGCCGACGCGGGCGTGAACCGGATGATCAACGGCCCCGAGGGGTTCACGCCGGACAACGAGTTCATCCTGGGCGAGAGCGAGGTCCGGGGGTTCTTCGTCGCTGCGGGCTTCTGCGCCCACGGGATCGCTGGGGCCGGCGGGATCGGGCGCCAGATGGCCACCTGGATCGTGGACGGCGAACCGGAGCTCGACCTCTGGAAGATGGACATCCGCCGGTTCGGGCCTGCCTACCGGTCGGGGACGCACACGCTGGCGAGGACCGTCGAGGTCTACGCGACCTACTACGACATCCACTACCCGAACGAGGAGCGCGAGGCCGGACGGCCGCTTCGGACCGCACCCACCTACGAGATCCTGACCGGACTGGGTGCGTCGTTCGGGGAGAAGTCCGGCTGGGAGCGCCCGAACTGGTTCGAGTCCAATGCCCCCGCCGGCGACGCGTCCCTCCGACCGCGTGGCTGGGCCGGCATGCACTGGTCGCCCGCGATCGGTGCCGAGGCGCTCGCGACCCGCCGCACTGCCGGCCTGTTCGACGAGAGCTCCTTCGCGAAGCTCGAGATCTCGGGACCCGGCGCAGTCGGGTTCCTCGAGCGCATGTGCGCGAACGAGATCGATCGCGCCGTCGGCTCGATCGTGTACACGCAGCTGCTCGACCGGCGCGGCGGGATCCAGGCCGACCTGACCGTCACGCGCCTCGGCGGTGACATGTTCATGCTCGTGACCGGCACCGCCTTCGGGAACCACGATGCGGCGTGGCTGCGGAACCACCTGCCCGAGGAGGGGACCGTCACCCTGCGTGACGTCACCTCGTCACGGGTCTGTTTCGGGTTGTGGGGTCCGCGTGCCCGCGACATCCTGGCTCCGCTCACCCGCGATGACGTCTCCGATGCGGGCTTCCCGTACCTCACCGCGCGCGAGATCTCCGTCGGCCCGGTCCCGCTGCTCGCCCTTCGGGTCACCTACGTGGGGGAGCTGGGTTGGGAGCTGTACGCTCCGACCGAGTACGGCCGGACGCTCTGGACGACCCTGTGGGAGGCGGGTGCGTCCCTCGGGATGGTCGCCGCGGGCTACCGGGCGATCGACGCGCTTCGGCTCGAGAAGGGCTACCGGGTCTGGTCGAGCGACATCACCCCCGATGAGAACCCGTTCGAGGCTGGTCTCGGCTTCGCGGTCGCGCTGGACAAGGCGAGGGGGTTCCTGGGTCGCGACGCGCTGATGGCGGCCAGGGCGGCCGGGCCACGCAAGCGCCTGCGCTGCCTCGTCCTCGACGACCCGCGATCGGTGTGCCTCGGCAACGAGCCGGTCCGCCTCGATGGCGAGGTGGTCGGACGGGTCACCTCGGGTGGCTACGGCTTCGCCGTGGAGCGATCGATCGCGTACGCGTACCTGCCGCCGGCTGCCGGGATCGGGGCGCGCGGCGAGGTCGAGGTCTTCGGGGAATGGATCGGCTTCGAGGTCGCGCGCGAGCCGCTGTGGGACCCGACGGGCGAACGGCTTCGGTCATGAACGAGCCACCGAGCTTCGGCCCGGACTGGTCGGCCGGGCTCCGGCACGGCACGGATGCCGAGCTGCGGCGCTGGCTCGAGGTCGCCCACGCTGCCTGCGACGAGGCCGACGTGACCGCGCGCGCCCACTTCCGACGCGACCTGGTCATCGAGACCAAGCCCGACCGCTCGTTCGTGACGCAGGCCGACACGGCCATCGAGCGGCGCATCCGCGAGCGGCTGCTCGATGCGTTCCCGGACCACGGCCTGGTCGGGGAGGAGTACGGGACCGAGGCGGGCGACGCGTCGGTCCGCTGGTACATCGACCCGATCGATGGGACTCACAACTTCATCCGCGGCGTGCCCCTGTTCGGGACCCTGCTGGCCGTCGAGCGCGACGGCGAGCTGCAGGCCGGGGTCATGTCCGCGCCCGCCCTCGACGAGCGCTGGTGGGCGTGGCGGGGCGGCGGGGCGTGGGCCCGGAACCGCGGCCAGTCGCCGCGTCGCATCAGCGTGTCGCGGGTGGCCTCGCTCGATGACGCGCAGATCCTGTACGGCTCCGGCCGGGACATCGAGGCGTCCGGGCTGGCGCCTGGTTTCGGGGCGCTCCTTCGCGATGCGTGGCGGGAACGCGGGTTCGGTGACTTCTGGGGCTACGCGCTGGTCGCCGAGGGTGCGGCCGAGGCGATGGTGGAGGTCGGGCTGTCGTCGTGGGACGCGGCGGCTCCGATGGTCCTCGTCGAGGAGGCCGGCGGGCGGGTCAGCGATCTCGAGGGCCGCCGCGCCGTCGACAGCGGGACGTTCCTGACGACGAACGGGCTGCTGCACGAAACGGTGCGAGGGCGACTCATCGCGCCACAGGGGGGAACACCGGCCGAGAGCCCTGCCTAGCCCCGGTCCGACCGTCGTGCGTCCACGACCGCCAACGTGAGGCACGCGGGACAGCAGGCGTCGGCCCAGTCGCCGATGACGGCGAGCGGCGGGACGGCGGGCCCCGTCCGGCGCCGACCGAGGACCATCCACCCGACCGCACCAAGCCCGGCGAGGAGGACCGCTCCGATCGCGATCGGTCCGAGGGCGCCGCCGACCGCGCTGAGGACCGGCTCGCCGAGCACGAAGCCGAGACCGAAGTGGACGGCGATGAACAGGGCGTTGCCGATCGCCAGGCCCGCCACGAAGACCGGGACCGGCAGGTCGGCGAGGGCACTGGCCGCGATCGCGACGATCCGCACGCCCGGTGTCGAGCGGGCGACCGCCACGGATCGCACGCCACCGCGCCGGAGCCGTTCGGCCTGGCCATCGATGCGATCCGTCGTGGTGACCCGCGACAGGAGGCGCAGCAAGACCGGCCGGGCGAGGGAGCGCAGGAGACCGAACTGGATGATCCCGCCCGCGACGCTCGCGACCACGAGGGCCACGAGCGCGACGGCAGGGTCCATGTCGCCGCGACTCGCCGCGACGCCCGCGCCGATGACGACGAGGTCGCCGGGGACCGGGATCGGCAGCCCCGCCTCCTTCACGAGGATCAGGCCGACGACCGCGAGCAGGCCCGTGCCGGCGAGGTCCACGGTCAGGCCACGTCCGCAAGATCGAGGCGCATGAGGATCCGCGGCCGATGGGCGCTGCGCGCGTCGGTCTCGAGGACGCGGCGGAAGCCGGCCGCCTCGAACATCGATGTGAACCCGACGTACGAGAAGGTGACGTCCAGGCGTCGCCCGTCGGCGTCGATCGGGTAGGCCTCGACGGCCGGCGCGCCCATCGATCGGGCGTACTCAATGGCGCCCCGCAGCAGCGCTGTCGCGACGCCACGCCGACGGTAGCCCACCCGGACCTTGAAGCAGACGATCGACCACACGGCGAGGTCGTCGACCACCGGGATCGTCCGCGACCGCACGAGGCGCTCGAACGACGTGCGCGGGCCGAGCCCGCACCAGCCGGCTGGCTCGCCGTCGAGGTATGCGACGACGCCCGGGGCCGGAGGTCCGGCGCGGACCTGCGCGTCGAGGTTCGCTTCGCTGGCGCCCGGTCCGCCGGCCGAATACGCTTCGCTCGAGCGACGCCAGTACTGGCACCAGCAGCCACGTTCGCCGTCGCCTTCGAACAGGGTCACGACGTCGCCCCACCGTTCCGCCGTGGCGGGCACGACCTCGATGCCGGTGGTCACGGGTCGGATCGGCCGCGATCGGCGAGCACGACGAGGACGTTCCCGATCGCCGCGGCGAGGCCGAATAGTCCGACGCTCGACCCGAGCGCGAGGAGGGGCAGGCTGCCGACGACGAGCGCGGCGATGACGACATACGTCAACCAGCGCGTGACGGTGACGTGTCGATCGGCGAGTGCGGGCGGCATCGGGTCGCCGTCCTCCCAGACCGGACGGAGGCGCTCGAAGGGCGTCGTCAGGATGTCGCGGACGTCGTCGGTCAGGAGCGGGCCAGCGACCGCCGCGATCACCATATCCTCGGCCGCCGCCATCGCGGCGACGCGATCGTCGACGCTGGCTCGCGACCGGACGTCGGCGATATCGACGCCGTACGCTCGAAACGGCGCGGTGTCGAAGGCGCTCGTCACATAGTTGCGAGCAGCGGCTCGCGTTTCGGCGAGCAGCTTCCCGAGTCCGGCTCGCTGAACAGCGTGGACGGCTATCTCGCGTGCCGGCTCTCGCGCCTCGACGTCCCGGAGCGATAGCGAGATCCGGCTGAGCGCGGTCATGTCGAGGCGCTCGAGGTCGGCGAACGCCTCCTGCGCCCGGTCCGACGCCGCGGCCAGATCGTCCGAGGACGCCTCGGTCACGCGCCGGCGGCGGCCAGCGACTCGTCGAGGACGGAGAGCGCCAGGTCCACCTCGGCCGCGGTCGTGACGAGCGGCGGGATGATCCGGATGACGTTCACGTAGGTCCCGGCCGTCAAGACGATGAGCCTGTGGGCCAGGGCCTCCGCCTGGATGCGCTTGGTCAGATCCGGATCGGGCGTCCGCCCGTCGCCGACGCCCGGCTTCACGAGCTCGATCGCGACCATCAGGCCGAGGCCGCGGGCGTCCCCGATCGCCTGGTACCTGCCGGCGAGGTTGCGGAGCCCGGAGAGGAACTGGTCGCCACGCTCCCGGGCGTTGGCGACCAGCCCTTCCTCCTCGATGACGTCGAGGGTGGCGTTGGCGGCGGCGCACGAGACGACGTTGCCGCCGTACGTGCCGCCGTGGGTGCCCGGCTTCCACGTGGCCATGAGCTCGGTTCGTGCCAGGATCCCCGAGAGGGGCAGACCCGATGCGATGCCCTTGGCCATGACCAGGATGTCGGGCTCGACGTCCCAATGTCGGACCGCGAACATCTCGCCGGTCCGTCCGAAACCGGTCTGCACCTCGTCGGCGACGAGCAGGATGCCGTGCTGGCGGGTGATCTCGCGGAGACGGGGCAGGAATCCCGGCGGCGGGACGATGTAGCCCCCCTCGCCGAGGACCGGCTCCAGGATGATGGCCGCCACCTGCTCCGGGTAGATGAACTGGTGGAACGTCAGGTCGAGCTGGGCCTCCCAGTCGCAGGTGCACGCGTCGGGCGAGTGAGCGCCGCCTGGCGCCCGGTAGCAGTACGGGTAGGCGGTGTGGTAGACGGAGCCCGGCAACGGCTCGAACGCGGCACGGTAGACATCCTTGGCGGTGGTCAGGGCCATCGTCTGGGCCGTCCGGCCGTGATAGCCGTAGCGGAACGCCATGATCGCCGGCCGGCCGGTCGCGACGCGCGCGAGCTTGACCGCCGCCTCGACCGCCTCCGCGCCCGAGTTGGACAGGAACGCCTGCCACGGGCCTCCCGGGAGGATCGTCCGCAGCCGGTCATAGAGGCGCAGGCCGGGCTCGTGATAGAGGATGTTCTGCTGGCCGTGGAGCAGCTTGCCGGCCTGGGCCGCGATGGCCGCCACGACCCGCGGATGGGCATGGCCGGTGTTCGTGACTCCGATCCCCGACGAGTAGTCGAGGTAGCGCTCGCCATCGCGGGTGATGAGCCACGAGCCCTCGCCGCGGTCCACGTCGAGGTTGGTGATCCGGCTCCAGACGGCCGGGACCACGGCGTGGTCGGGCAGGGGACTGGCGGTGAGGTCGTCCGGACGGACGTCGGCGGTATCGACCATCGCGTGAGCCTCCTGGCTGGACGTCGGCGGTATCGACCATCGCGTGAGCCTCCTGGCTGGGCGTCAGGCGCGGCCCCCAGCGTAGTCGCGGGCTGCGGTGCGGCGGGAGTACAGCGTGCTGAGGAGCACCAGCCCCACCGCGGTGACGAAGATCATCGTGCCGATGACGTTGACCTGGACGGGGATGCCCCGGAGCTGCGACCCGTAGATGAACAACGGGAACGTCTGGGTCGTGCCCGCGTTGAAGCTCGTGATGACATAGTCGTCGATGGACAGGCTGAATGCCAACAGCGCGGCGGCCATGATGCCCGGCAGGATCAGCGGAAAGGTCACCTTCCAGAAGGTCACCCATTCGTTCGCGCCCAGGTCCATCGCCGCCTCCTCGAGGTGGCGCGGGAAGCCCTGCATCCGGGCCTTCACGGTCACCACCACGAAGCTGATGTTGAACATGATGTGGGCGATGATGATGGTCCGGATGCTCAGCGGATAGACGAGGCCTTCGGGCACGAACGGCAGCCCGACCGACGCGATGAACGTCGTCAGGAGCGACGCACCCAGGACGATCTCGGGCGTCGACATCGGCAGGAAGATGAGCAGGTTGGTGGCCGCCCGCCCGGAGAACTGATAGCGGACGAGCGCGAGGGCGATCAGCGTGCCGAGGATGGTCGCCACGATCGTCGACACGAACGCGATGATGAGGCTGTTGCCGACCGCGTCGGCCAGGCCAGGTCGACCGAGCGGGTTGAGCCAGGCATCGATCGAGAAGCCGCGCCAGGTCAGGTTCGACCGGCCGACCGGGTCGTTGAAGCTGAACGCGATCATGATCAGGACCGGCAGGACCAGGTAGGCCGTGACGCCGAGCACATAGAGCGGCAGCAGCCAGCGATCGACCGCGCGGCGGAACCGGCTCCCGACCGTCTCACGCCGGACCATGGCGACGGCGGTCGTGGCCATCAGGTCAGGTCCTCGGTGCCCAGCAGGCGCGTGTAGATCAGCACGCCGATCAGGATCGCCAGCATCAGGATGAACGACAGTGCCGATGCCGTCGGGTAGTCGGTCACCTTCAGATAGCGCGCCTGGATGACATTCCCGATCATGAGCGATTGCGGATTGCCGAGGAGCTCGGCATTGATGTAGTCACCGACGGCCGGGATGAACGTCAGGAGCGAGCCCGCGAAGATGCCGGGCACGGCCAGCGGCAGCGTGACCCGGACGAACGCCTGGCTGACGAGGTAGGTCCCGACGACTGCGCCGACTATCGCGCCCGGGATCCCGATCGCGAGGGGGCCGTATTCCATCACCACGCCGACGACGACGCCGAGCACGCCTCCGACAAGGGCGCCCGCGATCGTGCCCTGCGGCCGCCACGGACCGGCATACAGGTCCTCCGCCGCCTCGAGAAGGCGCTTGTCGATCTTCTCGAGGGCCACGTACAGCGGCAACGTCATGAACGGGAGGAAGTTGTACGTGATGCCGAAGACGACGGCCGCCGGCGTCGCCAGCAAGCGGAAGTCCTGGGGCAGAATGCCGATCGCCTTGAGCGGGCCGAGCAGGAATCCGTCGTCGGCGAGGATGATCTTCCAGGAGATCGTGCGCAGCAGGAAGCTGGTGAAGAACGGCGCGATGACGAGGAACAGCAGGAGGTTCTTGTACTGTCCGCCGCGGAATGCGATGGCGTAGGCGAGCGGGAATCCGAGCGCGAAGGCGAGGATCGTGGCGAGTCCGCCGTAGACGATGGACCGGGCGATCCACGGCCAGTACTCGGTCATGGCCTGTGGATAGATGCTCCAGTTCCAGGTCTGGGTGAACCCGTCCTGGATGCTGCCCGTCCAGAGCGAGACGAGGAACATCTGGATCGCCGGATAGACATAGAAGACCGCCAGCCAGAGCAGGCCGGGCAGCAGCAGCGCGTACGGCGCGATCGTCCGGAAGCTGATCGACCGGCGCATCGGTGGCTAGAGGCCCAGCACCTTGGTGTAGGCCTTGCTCCAGGCGGTCTCCTCCTCGGCCGTCGTCGCGCGGAACTGGTGGAGCCGCGATGTGAAGTCGGGCGGCGGGAAGATCAACGGGTTGTTGGCCAGGTCGGCGTCGATCTCGAGCATGACGTCTTTCGCGCCGCCGACCGGGCACACGTAGTTGACATACGCCTCGATCGTGGCCGCGTTGACCGGGTCGTAGTAGAAGTCGATCCAGCGCTCGACCAGGCGACGGTTCGGGGACCCCTTCGGGACCACCATGTTGTCGGTCCAGAGCATGCCGCCCTCGACCGGGAGGGTCCACCGGAAGTCCTGGTCGGCGGTCTGGTCCGGGACCAGCAGGGTCAGGACATCGCCCGACCACGCCATCGCCAGGACCGCATCGCCGCGGGCCATGACCTCCACGTACGAGTTGCCCGTGACCTGGCGCACGTACCCGGCCTGGACCGCCTTGTCGACCTCGGCCAGGGCCGCCTGGAACTGGTCCTCGGTGAGGGTCGCCGGATCGGAGCCGAGCCGCAGGGCGGAGAGCCCCACGGTGTCACGCATCTCGTCGAGATACGTCATCCGGCCGCCGTAGTCGTCGCTGAACATGATGTCGATGGACGTCTGTTCGCCGGTCACCTTGAAGTCGTACCCGAGGCCGGTCATGCCCGATTGCCAGGGCGCCGCGAGGTTGGTGTCCGGGTCGAACGAGCGGCCCTTGTAGAGCGGCAACAGGTTGGCGACGAAGTTCGGCGCGTTCTTCGTTTCAAGGGTCTCGAGCCAGGCGAGGCGAGCCAGCCTGGCGACCATCCAGTCGGTGACGACGACGACGTCCCACTCGGTCGGCAGGCCGGCATTCAACGGACCGGAGAGGTGGGTCGTGAAGAAGCTCTCGTTGCCGTCCACCGCTTCGATGTAATCGACCTTGATGCCCGTCTCGGCCTCGAACTTCTGGATCGTCGGGTACGACTTGTCCGTCTCGTTGATGTCGATGTACCCCAGCCAGTTCGCGAATCGGATCGTGCCCGTCAGCGGTTCATCGGACGCCGGCGGCAGCGGCGACTCGCTGCCCGGCGCGGTCGTGGGTGGGACCGCGCTCGGTGTGGCCTGGGCCAGCGACCCGCCGGGCGAGGCGGAGGGCTTGGGGCCCACGCCCGAGGTGCTGGCCAGGAAGGCGGCGAAGCCGACGGCGCCAACGACGACGGCGCCCCCGATCAGGAACTTCCGACGTGAGGTGCCCGTCGGCGGGACCGGAGCGCCACCATCGTCGCCATCCGCCGCACCGACGGCCGCCCCGACGGGGCCGGCGGGGGGCGGCGAACCGGTGACGTCGACCGCGAACGTGTGATCCGGCGACCAGGTCAGCTGGACCTCCTCGCCCGGAGTCCACAGCTCGGCGCGCGTGGCGCGCTCCACGTTCTGCTCGTACACGGTCACCGTACCGCCGCCCCGTGTCTCGACGATATAGCTCGTCGAGACACCCAGGTACGACGCGTCGCGGATGGTACCCAGCAGGTGGTTCTGGCCTTCGGGGACCGCCTCGCTGGTCTCGTGCAGGCGGATCTTCTCCGGCCGGACGCCGACCTCGTAGGTTTCGATGCCCTCGGTCAGGGTCTTCGGCACCCGGATCGCCGTGCCGTCGGCGAGGCGACAGACGACGTAGTCCCCGTCCGTCGTGCCGTCGGGCTTGGTCGGCAGCAGGTTGCTGACCCCGAGGAAGCCGGCGACGAAGCGCGTCCGCGGGCGTTCGTAGAGGCCCGCCGGATCGCCTAGCTGCTCATATCGGCCGTGGTTCATGACCGCGATGCGATCGGACATCGTCATCGCTTCTTCCTGGTCGTGCGTCACGAAGATGAAGGTGATGCCGACTTCCTGCTGGATCCGCTTGAGCTCGACCTGCATCTGCTTGCGCAGCTTCAGGTCCAGGGCGCCGAGCGGCTCGTCGAGCAGCAGCACCGCCGGGCGATTGATGAGCGCCCGCGCCAGCGCGACGCGCTGTGCCTGCCCGCCGGAGATCTGCGTCGGCTTGCGTCGCTCGAAGCCGGGCAGCTCGACGAGCTTGAGCATGTCGGTGACGCGGGTCTTGACCTCGGCATCGTCGACCTTCGCACGGCGGAGGCCGAAGGCGATGTTCTCGTAGATGGTCAGGTGCGGGAACAGCGCGTAGTTCTGGAAGACCGTGTTGACGTGCCGCTTGTACGGCGGCAGCCAGGTCACGTCCTGGCCCTTCAGCTCGACCAGGCCGGAGGTCGGTGGCTCGAAGCCGCCGATGATCCGAAGGGTGGTGGTCTTCCCACAGCCTGACGGGCCGAGCAGGGCGAAGAACTCGCCCGTCTGCACTTCAAGGTTGATGTGGTCGACGGCAACGGCCTCGCCGTAGCGCTTGACCACGTCCACGAGCCTGACGTCGACGGCGGGCACGTTCGTTGGCACTCCTGGCGGGGGCGGAGAGGCAGGTGCGGCGAAGCTGGCATCCGGAGCCAGCGCGCGCCTCGCCGCACGACCCGCGAGCCCTCCCGGCGCGGCCCGGATGCGGGCGAGGATATGGTCGCGGCGCGCCGAGTGTCAAGGACGTGGCTCGGAGGCCGAGTCCGCATCGTCCGTCGAAGCGCCGGCTGCGAGATTCGTCGCCTGCGAGGCGAAACGGCGCGGACTTCGTCGGAACTCGGCGATGTCCATCCTCCGGTCGCCGGACGCGGGATGGGCCTGTCGGGGTCCGACGCCCGAGGCGCGGTAGGATATCGGCGCATCGACCGCCAGAACGCCACGGGCGACCAACTCGCGGAGGGAATCGACCGCTCATGCCCAGTCTCACCGAGAGCGCCGTCATCGACGCCCTGCGCGCCGTCCAGGAGCCCGAACTCGGGCGCGACATCGTCACGCTCGAGATGGTCAAGGACCTCGCCATCGACGGCTCGACGGTCGCGTTCACCATCGAGCTGACGACCCCCGCCTGCCCGCTCAAGGACGAGATCGAGGGCAACGCCCGGTCGGTCCTGACGGGCATCGGCGCGGAGAAGATCGACATCACGTGGGGCGCCATGGTCCGGCGGGCTCAGCCCCGCCAGGCGGAGCAGCTCCTGCCCGGCGTGAAGAACGTCATCGCGGTCGCGTCCGGGAAGGGCGGCGTCGGCAAGAGCACGGTGAGCGTCAACCTGGCCGTCGCGCTGGCCCAGGCTGGAGCCGCTGTGGGCCTGCTCGATGCCGATATCACCGGCCCCAACATCCCGATGATGATGGGCCTCGAGGGGCAGCCCAAGGCGACCGACAACAACAAGATCGGACCCCTCGAGCGGCACGGCGTCAAGACGATCTCGATCCAGTTCTTCGTCCCCGAGGGCCAGCCGATCGTCTGGCGTGGCCCGCTCGTCGGCGGCGCCATCCAGCAGTTCCTGCGCGATGTCGAATGGGGCGAGCTCGACTATCTCGTCATCGATCTGCCGCCGGGCACCTCCGACGCTCAGTTGACGCTGGCCCAGTCCGTGCCGATCTCGGGCGCCGTCCTCGTCACGACGCCACAGGAGGTCGCGCTCTCGGACGTGGGCAAGGCACTCGCCATGTTCAAGCGGATGAGCGTGCCGATCCTCGGTCTCGTCGAGAACATGACCGCGTTCGTGTGCCCGCACTGCGGCGAGCTCACCGAGATCTTCGGACGCGGTGGCGGGGAGCGGTTCGCCGCGGAGCACGGCCTCGACTACCTCGGCGGCGTGCCGCTCGACGTGACCGTTCGCCAGGGGGGCGACGTCGGTGTGCCCGCGGTCGCCCAACGTGAGCCGGGTCCCGCGGCCCGAGCGCTCACCACCATCGCCGGGGCCGTCGCGGCCCGTATGAGCGTCCGGGCCGCGCAGGCCGCCGATCGACCGGTGCTCACGGTCTCCTGACGCGGGTGGCTGGGCGACCCGGCGCCCGGGACTAGACTTCAGGTTCGGAGCGCGCGGAGGGAGGAAACGGCCCGGCGGTGCGATGCGGTACGTGCGGTGCGACCGGGGCGGTCGAGGCGCGGTTCTGCGATCAATGTGGGGCATCGTTCGGCGCGACCCGGCCCGCCTCGGCTCCGGTCCAGGGTGACGGCAGGGGCGATGGCGACAGGCGGATCGTCACGGCCCTCTTCGCGGACCTGGTCGACTACGTCCGGATGGTGGCGGAGCACGATCCGGAGGTGGTGCGGCGACGCGTCCGGGCGGCCCTCACCGTCATGGCCGACGCGATCGAACGCCTCGGCGGCACCCGCGAGAAATTCATCGGCGATGCCGTCTTCGCGGTCTTCGGCTGGCCCCGCGCCCACGATGACGATGCGGTCCGGGCGGCACTCGCCGCCCTGGCCATCCGCACGTCGCTGCACGACCTCGGGGATGGCGCGGACGCGATGGAGGTCCGGATCGGGATCGCGACCGGCGAAGTGGTCACCTCGCGGGCGGATCCAGCTCGCGACGACCTCGCCCTGACCGGATCGGCCATCACGACCGCGGCCCGGATCCAGTCCCTGGCCCGGCCGGCGGAGATCCTGCTCGACTCGGCGACCGTCGCGGCCGCCCGTGGGCGACTGGTCGTCGCGGACCGCGGCTCTTTCGTCCTGCGTGGGCAGTCGGAGCCGGTCCGACTCCTTGCCCTCGAGGGCGAGGTCGGGTTGGGCGGCTACACAGCGCCCCGGACGCGCGCGATCGGCACGCTCGTCGGCCGCGTCGCCGAACGGCAGCAGCTTCGGGCCCTCGTGGACCGGTGCCTGGCGACCGGGGTCGGCGGGACCTTCCTCGTCGTCGGGGAGTCGGGCATCGGGAAGTCGAGGCTCTTCGCCGATCTCGAAGCCGACGCCAGGGGGAAGGGGATGGCCTGGACCTGGACCGAGAACACGTCCTACGGCCTGGCCGAACCGTACCGGTTCGGGCGGATGTTCGCGCAGGCGGCGGCCGACGAGCACGGGATGGATTCGGGCAGCTACGCCCGGGCGCTGCTGTTCACACCGGATCTCGACGAGGCCATGGCCCGCCAGTACGGCGGCGCGATCGCCGCGATCGCCCGGGACGCGGAATTCACTGGCTGGGAGGCCGAGGCGTCCGACACGCCGGCCGACGCCGCGGCGGTCACGACGACGCTGGTCGAGGTCGCAGGTCGGTATGTCGACCGCCTGATCGAGACGAGCGGGCCAAGGGTGGTCGTGGTCGACGACCTGCACTGGGTCGACGCCTCGAGCGTCGGAATGATCGAGGTGCTGGTCGAGCGCGCCTCGCGCCTGCCACTCGTGGTGCTCGCCTCGATGCGGGCAGGCCCGCCGCCCGCGTGGGCCAGCCTGCCGGGGGTCGAGTGCGTCGACCTGCCGGGTCTGTCGCTGCCCGACACCGCGCAGCTCGCGACCCAGATCGCGCGCGCGGCATTCGACGCCGACGGGGCGCGGCGCATCCACGAGCGAACATCGGGCAATCCGTTGTTCGTCACCGAGACCGTCCGCGCGTCGCTCGACGACGGCACGCTTGCCTGGCACGACGGTCGGGTCACGCTCAGCGAGGGCCCGGTCACCAGCATCCCGCTCACGCTCCGGGCCGTCCTCGGCGCCCGCATCGACGCCTTGACATCCGACGCCCGCGATGCGCTGGGCGTGGCATCGGTGGTCGGGATGAGCTTCAGCCAGGCGCGGATCGAGGAGCTGCTGGGTGCGGCGTTGCCACCCGGCACCCTCGAACGGGTCGCCGACGCCGGGCTTGTCGCGCCCGATGACGAGGGGGGCTGGCGGTTCAGCCACCCGCTCATCCACGACACCGCGTACGCCGGCGTGCTGGCCGCGCGCCGGCGGGAGCTCCACGCCAGGCTCGCGGACCAGCTCGAGGCCCGCCAGGATCCGCGAGCGGCGAGCCTGATCGCCGTGCATCGGGCGGCCTCGGGCGACGCGTTGCGGGCGATCCCGCTCCTGGAGGCCGCCGCGGCGTCGGCGCTGGTCATCGGCGCCGCGGCTGAGGCGGCGTCGTTCTGGCGAACGGCGGCGGACCTGACGACCGACCCCTCCGAGGCCGCGGCCTACCGGTCGCGGGCGGTCGCGGCGCTGGCGGCGGCCCGCGGGGCGTGATCCTCGCCTGACACGGCCGCGGGCGCCGAGCGGGCGACCGTCACCTCCAGATCGGCGACCGCGGGCCTGATCCACGCGCCGGCGGCCTCGCAGGCGGCCTCGAGCTCGGCCCGTCGTGCTGGGGCGTAGTGCACCAGCATCGCGGCGCGCACCCCCGCGTCCGAGGCGATCGCGATCGCCTCCTGCGGGGTCAGGTGCCCCCGTTCGGGATCGTCCTCCGATGGCCGTCCAAGCGCGGCTTCGATGAGCAGCATGTCCGCGCCCGCAACGGCGTCTGCGATCGTGTCGCTGGGTCCGGTATCGCCGGTGTACGCGAACCTCGTGCCGTCCGGCGCGTCCACGATCACGCCCCACGCCGGGATGTAGTGCCGACCGCGGATGAATCGCACGAGCAGCGGCCCGACGGCGATCGACGCCTCCGGGTCGAACTCCGAGATGGCGTAGGACATCTCGAAGAAGCCGGCGCGCTCCGAGATCGCGGCCGCGAGGGCATCGATGCGGGCACGGCCGCCCGGGGGCAGGTGGACGGGCAGTCGCCGGGGACCCGCCTCGCCCCACGGGAACAGGTACCGAAGACCGGCCAGGTCGAGGTAGTGATCGGCGTGCATGTGGCCGACGATCACCGCGGACAGCTCCGTCGGGTCCATGAGTCGCTGCAGGCGCCTGATCACGCCCTGGCCGGCGTCGAGCAGGATCGCCGTGTCGTCCCACTCGAGCAGGTAGCCAGACGCCGGCGCGGCCAGGTGCGGCGCGGCGGTGCTGCAGCCCAGCACGGTCAGGCGGAGCCGATCCACGGGGCGCGCGCTCATCGAGTCCAATCGTAGCCCGGACCTCAGCGGGCAGCGAGACGCACCGCCGACGGCCGAGCTGTCGGCCGGCGGACAGCCACGGACAGGACCGTCACAGGTCCTTGTCGCGGGCGGCTACGATGGCGTCACGATGCTCGCCAGCCCTCCCATCGTCGACGCGCTTCGATCCGTCACGTTCTTCGCGGGCCTCGATCTCGACGCGCTCGGTCGGGTCGCGGCCGGGTTGCGCTCGCGCCGGTTCCGGCGAGGCGAGGTCATATTCCACGTCGGCGATCCGGGCGACGCGCTCTTCATCATCGTCTCGGGCGAGGTGAAGATCTCGCTGCCGTCCGAGGCCGGTGAAGAGGCCATCCTGGTCCGGCTCCAGCCGGGCGACGTGTTCGGGGAACTGGCGCTCCTTGACGGCGCTGCACGCTCGGCCACTGCAACGGCCGTGAGCGCGGCTGAGACCGTGGTCCTGCCACGGGACCGCTTCCGCGACCTGATCGCCAGGGAGCCGGCCGTGCGCGACGCCCTGCTCGCCTCGCTCGCCTCGGAGTTGCGGCGATTGACGACGCACGTGGAGGAGCTGCACTTCCTCGACATCACGGGCCGTCTGGCGGCTTGTCTCGTGCGGCTGGCCAAGGTCGGCGGCACGACGCTCCCCGACGGCGCGATCCGCCTGCGGACGTCGCTCACCCAAGGCGACCTGGCCTCGATGGTCGGCAGCACCCGGCAGAGCGTCAACAGGCTCATCGGTCAGTTCGCGGCCGATGGATTCCTGCGCCTCGAGCGGGACGCGATCGTCATCACCGACATCGACGGACTCGCGCTCGCCTCCCGCCGCTAGCCGGTCTTCAACGCATCCAGGAGGATCGCCGCGGCCGTCAGCGCGGATCGGCTGCGGCCCGCGGCACCGTCGAGGAAGACGAGTCGTCGTTCGCGATGGACGCCGGTCGGCGTCACGACGACGACCGCCGCGGCCGTGTCCCCGTGGCGCGGCCTGGCGCGCAGGGCCACGCCGACGTCGGTGCCACCGAGTTCACGCGCCCGGGCCGCGTAGCGCTCAAGGCCGTCGGGTCCGGCGGGGCCGCCCGGGTCATCGCCGTGGGTCTCCCGGTCGCCCGTGTCAGCGCCATGGGCGAGCGCGCCGGGCGAATCGGTCGCCAGCGCCTCGCTGAAGCGAAGCCAGGGCGCGTCCCCGAGCAGGCTCGCGAGCTGGCCGGCCGAGCCGATCTCGACGATCGCGAGGGTCCAGCCGAGCTCCTCGAGCCGGCTCCCGATGGCGCCGGACCAGGTCGTCTCCCCGGTCGCCCAGACATGGTCGCCGACGATGGCCAGCACGGACTTCGACGCGGCCTCGACGAGGTCCTCCGCGCTCGTCGGTCCCTCGCGCGTCGCGGAGATGCGGATGTCGACGGCTTCCACCCTGGCGTACGTTGCGACGATCGGGTTGGTCGCTCGCAGGATCGGCTGACCGAGCCGGTCGGCGACCTGCAATTCGCCGATCCCCGTCAGCCGGTACGTGCGCACGGCGACCTCGGCGCCCAGACCGGTCGCCTCGAGCCGCGGCAGCGCGTGATCGATCCACATCGGGCGCATCTCACGCGGCGGCCCCGGCAGCGTGATCACCACCTGGCCATTGGGTCGTCGCACGAACCAGCCGGGCGCGGTCCCGTTGGGATTGGGCAGGATCTCGGCCGACGGGATCCGCCAGGCCTGCTTGAGGTTGATCTCGGGGAACGGCAACTCGCGTCGCCGCCAGATCTCGCGCAGCCACGCCTCCAGCTCGGGCGCGACCTCGGGCGTCTCCCCGAGCGCCGCGGCGATGGCCTCCCTGGTCAGGTCGTCAGGGGTCGGGCCAAGCCCGCCGGTCGAGACGACCAGATCCGCGCGATCCAGGGCGGCCCGAAGCGCCTCGGTCACGACGTCCAGTCGGTCGGGGAGGGCCGTCAGCCGCCCGATCGCCACCCCCCGCGCGGTCAGCGAACGGGCCAGCTCGCCGGCGTTGGTGTCCCTCGTGTCGCCGACGGTCAGCTCGCTGCCGATGCTCAACAGCTCGGCGCTGCGCAGCCGCCGAGGAGAAACGTCATCTGCCATCGACTGAGCGTACCGAACCTGCTTCGATCCGTGCGAGCCGGTCGGGGAAGCCGGGCGCACTGGTATCATCGGAGCGATCCCACGTCGATCCGCTCGAGCCCCGGAGCACCGCCCTGGACGACCCGCAGACACCACCGCCCCCGACCGGTGGGCCCGAACCGGCCGCCGCCGCGCCCGGCCCCGATGCTGCCGCACCTGGCCCCGATCCCTCCGCACCCGGATCAGGATCGTCTGGCGCGGCGGGCGGCACGTCCGCCGACAGCGGCAAGGCCTCGGGCGACGGGGGCTCATCGTCCGGCCCACGCCGGCCACCGCCCGGGATCATGGCCCAGTTCAGGGCGACCCGCGAGGCCGCGATCCGCCTGGTCACGGCCCACGTCGAGCTGGCCAAGGCGGAGGCCTCCGCGATCGGCGGCAACATCGCTCGGCTCGCGGGCCTTGTCGGCGTCGCCATCACGCTCGTCATCACCGCGGCATTCCTCCTGGTCGTCGGCACGGCGCTGTTCCTCGGGGAGTGGATCTTCGGCTCCCTGGGCTGGGGGGTCCTGCACGGCATCCTCGCGTTCGTGGCCGTGGCCATGACGTGCCTGCTCGCCGCCGTCGGCGTCTCGGCGCAAAGGCTGGCGCGATCCTTCGTCATCGCCCTCGTCGCCGCCATCGTGGTCGGAGTCGCACTGGGCCTGGACCTGCTGAACCGTGCGTACACCGCGATCGGCGACGCGACCGTGGTCGACATCGACCCGGGTGTCCGTCCGCTCGTCGTCGGGCTGGTCGTCGCCGGCGTGCTCGGCCTGCTCATCGGACTGCTCGCCGCGTGGCGCGTGAAGGGGCCGATCGGACCGTCCGCCATCGGCGGGCTCGTCGCGGGCATCCTCCTTGGCGCCTTCACCGCCATCACGTTCGGATCGCGAGTCGGCGCCGGCATCGGCGTCGCGGTGGGCTACATCGCGTGGATGGCCCTGATGGGGATCGACGTCAGCCGGACCGGTGTCGACGTCGAGGCCCTCAAGAAACGCTTCTACCCGACCCAGACCATCGAGACCAGCAAGGAGACGCTCGAGTGGCTACAGAAACGGATGCCGCCCGGGATCGGGTGATCGCGGCGCGTGCCGAGCTGGCCGAGGAACTCGAGACCATGGAGGCCTCGGTCCGGGCCGCGGTGGATATCCCGGCCCGGATCCGGCGCAGCCCGGCGAAGGCCGCGGCGATCGCCGGTGGGGTCGGGTTCCTGGCCCTCAAGGGCCCGAAGCGCCTCGTGCGGGCCGCCCGGCACGCTGTTCGCGGCCCGGACGCTGAGATGCCGAAGTCGATGTTGCCCAAGGAGATCGAGAAGTCGCTGCGGTCCCTCGGTGATGACGGTGACAAGGTGCGTGCGACGCTGGAGCGGGACTTCGCCGCGTACACCAGGAAGGCCGAAAAGGACCGGACGAGCCGCACCCGTTCGCTCCTGATGACCGCCGCGGCACCGCTGCTCGCGCGAGGCGTCCGCACGGCCGCCGAACGGTTCCTCAGCCCCGACGAACCGGGTTTCACCGCGAAACTCGCCGAGGTCCGCGATCGCGCTGAGCACGAGGTCGCACGCGCGAAGGAGGGCCGCGGCGGCAAGAAGACCGATCCGGGGGACGACGCCGCCGACGCCGGCGCCTGACCCGGTACACTCGCGGACGGGCGAGTGGCGGAATGGCAGACGCGCCGGCCTTAGGAGCCGGTGCCGCGTAAGCGGCGTGTCGGTTCGACCCCGACCTCGCCTACCAACGCGACGTGACCGCGCCCCGGGACGTGGAGCGCCCGGCGCCCCGTCCGCGTCCGGTCCCGCTCGCGGGACCCGCCCTATACTTCCCCGGCGATGCAGATCACGACCACACCCTCCCCGAAGTCGACCGTCGAGCTCGAGATCGAGCTCCCGCCCGAGCGCCTCGATCGCGCGATCAAGGATGCCGTCCAGCACCTGTCCAGGCGCACGCGCGTCCCGGGCTTTCGACCCGGCAAGGCGCCGCGGCCCGTCCTGGAGCGCGTCCTCGGACCGGGCGTTGTCCTCGACGATGCCGTCGAGCACCTCGTCGAGACGGCCTACCGCGAGGCGCTGATCAAGGAGGACATCCTGCCGCTGACGAACGCCGACATCGAGGTGGTCCAGGCGGAGGAGGGCAAGCCACTGGTCTTCAAGGCCAAGGTCCAGGTCCGGCCGGACGTCCCCCTCGGCGACTACACGGGCTTCAACTTCGCCCCCGAGATCGAGACGATCGACGATGCCCGCGTCGACCAGGTCATCGAGGAGCTGCGCGACCAGAACGCCACGCTGGCTGCCGTCGAGGCCCGCGGCGCGAAGGACGGCGACTACGCGGTGATCGCGTACGCTGGCACGCGCGACGGGACGCCCTTCGAGGGTGGCACGTCGGAGCGGATGCCGCTCATCCTCGGCCAGGAGCGCCTGATCCCCGGCTTCGAGGCCCACCTCGTCGGGCTTCGCCCCGGCGAGTCCACCGAGTTCGACATCACGTTTCCCGATGACTACGCGGATACGCAACTGGCCGGCCAGACCGTCCAGTTCAAGGTCGAGCTGAAGGAATTGCGCGAGAAGGTCCTGCCCGAGCTCGACGACGACTTCCTCCACCAGCTCGGGGACTTCCAGGACCTGGCGGCGCTACGGATCGACATCCAGCAGCGACTCGAGCGCAACGCCCTCGACCGCGCCCGCCATGAGTTCGCCGACAAGATCATCGACTACGCGGTCGCCAACGCGACCGTCGAGTTGCCCGAGGTGCTCATCGACCAGGAGGTCGAGGTGATGCACGACGAGTTCCGCGCCCAGATCGCGCGACAGGGCATCACCGAGGAGGCCTACCTCAAGGTCATGGAGAAGACCGAGGCGGACCTCCACGAGCAGTTCCGCGAGCCCGCCGAGAAGCGCGTCAAGACGCTCCTGGTCCTCTCGAAGGTGGCCGACGTCGAGGGTGTCACCGTCGACGATGCCGAGGTCGATGCCGAGATCGCCCGCGGCCGCGAGCGCTACGCCGGCGACGCCAAGCTCATGAGCTACTTCGAGTCCGACCGCGGACGGGGCTTCATCCGGAGCACCCTGCGGCGCAGTCGTGTCGTGGAGACGATCGTCGATCGTTGGCTCGCCGACCATCCGGAACACCCCCCGTTGCCGCATCTCGAGGATGCACCCGAGCCCGCCACCGGGGGCGAGGGAGCCCAGGCCACTGCCGCGATCGAAGCCACCGAGAGCCGCTCCATCCGGGCCGACGAGCCGACGCCCGCCGGTTGATCGAGCGCGACTGATCCAGAGCCGAACCCGCGCTGCAATTGGAGAGACCCACGATGCTCGTCCCCATGGTCATCGAATCCTCGAGTCGAGGCGAACGCGCCTATGACATCTACTCGCGGCTGTTGCGCGAGCGGATCATCTTCCTTGGCGACGCCATCGAGGACCACCTGGCCAACCTGGTGATCGCCCAGCTGCTCTTCCTCGAATCCGAGGATCCGGAGAAGGACATCAGCCTGTACATCAACTCGCCCGGTGGACAGGTCACGTCGGGGCTGGCGATCTACGACACGATGCAGTACCTGCGCGCTCCCGTCAGCACGATCTGCATCGGCCTGGCCGCGTCGATGGCGGCCGTCCTGCTTGCCGCCGGCGCGAAGGGCAAGCGCTACGCCCTGCCGAACAGCCGGATCATGATCCACCAGGGGTCCGGGGGCTTCCGTGGCAACGCCCCGGACGCGATCATCCAGATGAAGGAATGGGAACACCTGGTGCACGCGAACCACGAGATTCTGGCTCGCCACACGGGACAGCCGCTCGACAAGGTCATCAAGGACACCGACCGGGACTACTTCATGGCTCCCGGTGAGGCCAAGGACTATGGCATCATCGACGCGGTCTACTCGGTCGAGAGCGCGTCTCTCATCGCTCAGGCCCACGACGCCGGCTTGTCCGGCGGCGAGGGAGCGGCGGCGGCCGAGGCGGCTGAGGCGGCCGAGACGCCGCCGGAACCGGCGAGGAAACCGAAGGATGGCTAGGGGCAGGACGGGCACGTGACCACGACCAGCAGCACCAAGGGACCCAAGGTCCCGTACCGCTGCTCCTTTTGCGGGAAGAGCCAGGAGCAGGTTCGCAAGCTCATCGCGGGGCAGGGCGTCTACATCTGCGACGAGTGCATCAACCTGTGCCAGGAGATCATCGAGGAGGAGCTCCTCGAGACGCCGCGCCCCAAGTCCGCGGCCGCCAAGCTCCCCAACCCGCACCAGATCAAGGAGGCCCTCGACCAGTACGTCATCAGCCAGGAGAAGGCCAAGAAGGTCCTCTCGGTGGCGGTCTACAACCATTACAAGCGGGTCAACGCGGGCCACCAGGTCGATGAGGTCGAGCTCCAGAAGTCGAACGTCCTGCTGGTCGGCCCGACCGGCTCCGGCAAGACGCTCCTCGCCCAGACCCTGGCACGCGTCCTCGATGTCCCGTTCTGCATCGCCGACGCCACGTCGCTGACCGAGGCCGGCTACGTCGGCGAGGACGTCGAGAACATCCTCCTGCGGCTCATCCAGGCTGCCGATTTCGACGTCGCGCGAGCCCAGCGCGGGATCATCTACATCGACGAGATCGACAAGATCGCCCGCAAGGCCGACAACCCCTCGATCACCCGGGACGTGTCCGGCGAGGGCGTCCAGCAGGCCTTGCTCAAGATCCTCGAGGGGACCGTCGCCAACGTCCCGCCCCAGGGTGGCCGCAAGCACCCCCACCAGGACTTCATCCAGATCGACACGACCAACGTGCTGTTCATCTGCGGCGGTGCCTTCGACGGGCTCGAGAAGATCGTCGAGGAGCGGGTCGGCCGGCGCTCGATCGGTTTCGGGTCCGAGTCGGCGATGAGCGCGGTCGAGCGAGGCAAGATCCTCGAGCGACTCATGCCGGAGGACCTGCTGAAGTTCGGGTTGATCCCGGAGTTCATCGGTCGCCTGCCCGTGATGGTGACCCTCTCGGCGCTGACCGCGGACGACCTGGTTCGCGTGCTGACCGAACCGAAGAACGCGGTCACCCGCCAGTTCGAGAAGTTCCTCTCCCTCGACAAGGTCGAGCTCGTCTTCACGCCGGGTGCCCTTCGGGCCGCCGCGGAGGTCGCGCTCGATCGCAAGACCGGCGCCCGGGCCCTGCGCTCGATCGTCGAGGAGTCGCTGCTCGAGGTGATGTACGACATCCCGGAGCGGACCGATGTCCGCAAGTGCATCATCACCGAGGAGACGATCCGCGACGGCCGCCTCCCGCTCCTGCTCTCGAAGAACGACGTCGAGGGCGGCGTCGACGAGACGAACTTCGAGGAGTGGCTCGCGGAGCGAGGCGAGACGGCCTAAGTGGCGGAGCCAGGCGCACCGTCTGGCTGGGTCGTTGCGAATGGGCCCCCGAGGTCCGGGCGGAGTCGGATCGTGGTCGTCCTGGTCGCCGTGGTGCTGGTCGTCCTGGTCATCGTTGCCGGCGGCATCTTCGTACTGGCGCAGTCGTCGTTCGGTCATGGGTTCGGTGCAGCCGCCGCCATCTACGAGCAGGGCAAGCCGCAGGTGTTCCGGGCCAACTACCGGGAGATGACGGGCCAGCCGCCGACGATGGATGTGTTCCTGGCGGTCGGGGTCGATCCAGCGGAGGCGACAACCATCGGCTGCGGGGTCGTCGATCGGGAACTGGCCGCGGCCGGCCTCGGGGATCTGCACTGGGTCGTCTACACCGCGAGTGGCGAAGCCGTGGCCGACTCCATGGTCGTCACCTGTCCCTGATCGAACAGGACGCCGACGGGTGACTCGCGACGACAATTCGTGGTGGCGCCGCGCGATCGTCTACGAGATCTACATCCGGAGCTTCGCCGACGCCGATGGCGACGGGGTCGGCGACATCGCCGGCATCAGGTCGCGGCTTCCGTACCTCCAGCGACTCGGCGTCGACGCGATCTGGATCGCGCCCTGGTACCGCTCGCCGATGGCCGACGGTGGCTACGACGTGGCGGACTACCGTGATATCGATCCGCTGTTCGGGTCGCTGGCGGACGCTGACGAGCTGATCGCGGCGGCCCACGCGCACGGCATCCGACTGCTGGTCGACATCGTGCCCAACCACACCTCGGACCGGCACCCCTGGTTCCAGGCCGCGCTCGCGAGTCCGCCTGGCTCGCCGGAGCGTGCCCGGTTCCTGTTCCGCGACGGTCGAGGTCCCGGCGGCTCGGAACCACCCAACGACTGGCGGAGCGTCTTCGGTGGGCCCGCCTGGACGCGCGTAGTCGGCGCGGACGGATTCCCTGGGCAGTGGTACGTCCACCTCTTCGCCCCGGAGCAGCCGGACCTCGACTGGTCGAACCCGGAGGTCCGGGCTGAGTTCGAGTCGGTCGTCCGGTTCTGGCTGGACCGCGGCGTCGACGGCTTCCGGATCGACGTGGCCAACTCCCTCGCCAAGGACCCGGGGCTGCGCGACGTCGAGTCCGTTGTCGCAGGGTCGCCGCCGGCGCCTGGCCGGCACCCGCACTGGGATCGCGACGAAGTCCACGAGATCTACCGGTCATGGCGCGCGATCGCCGACGGATACACGCCCCGGCGCGTCTTCGTCGGCGAGATCCACGTCGGGAGCGTGGAGCGACGGGCCTTCTACCTCCGCCCCGACGAGCTCCACATGGGCTTCAACTTCGACTTCCTGCTGGCGCCATGGGCCGTCGGGCCGCTGCGGGCGGCCATCGACACCACCATCGGCGCGCTGGGTCGCGTCGGCGCTCCGGCGACCTGGGTGCTCTCGAACCACGATTACGCCCGCCACGTGACCAGGTTCGGGCGTCCGGGGACCGGGCCCACCGATCCGATGCCGACCGCGGCCGCGGCTGCCGTTTCCGGACCCGCCGACCTCGAGCTCGGGACCAGGCGCGCGCGTGGCGCCGCCCTGCTGATGCTCGCGCTACCCGGCGGCGCCTACGTGTACCAGGGCGAGGAGCTCGGCCTGTGGGAGGTCGAGGACCTGCCCGAGGACCGGCTGCGGGATCCGATCTGGACGCGGTCCGGGCACCAGGTGCGCGGCCGCGACGGATGCCGGGTCCCGATCCCCTGGTCGGGCGCGGCCGCGCCGTTCGGATTCGGGCCACCGGGTTCGGTGCCGTGGCTGCCACAACCGTCGGCATGGGCGGCGATGACGGCGACAGCCGAGTCGGACGATCCGGCCTCGATGCTGAACCTGTACCGCGACGCCATCCGGATCCGGCGCGACCATCCGGGCTTCGCCACGGAGGACTTCCGGTGGATCGGCGACGATCCGGACGTGCTCCACTTCGAGCGTGGCCACCGCATGACATGTCTGGTCAATCTCTCGACCGCGACCGTGCGCCTGCCGCCAGACGCCAGCGTCATCTTGTCGAGCGCCACGGTCTCGGACGGGTGGGTGCCGGTCGACGCCGCGGTCTGGTACGCGGGCGGTGGCTGAGCCCCCCGGTCGACCCATCGCATCGTGCCGTGACGATGTCGCCACCCGCGGTTGGGATCGCGCGGTCCGATCGCGACGACCCCCGCGAGGGCGCGGACCAGCGCGCGGCGATACGCGGCCTGGGTGCGCCAGCATGCCCGTGCTACACTCCCGGCCTCACGGCGACGACCGAGAGGAGTAGCGCCGGGACGGTCCTCGAAGCGAGCGCGGGACGGTGCGAGCCGCGCGGGACCTGCGGCGTGAAGGTCGCTCGCGAGCCGTGACGGCCGGCGCCCGATAGCGCGCCCAGAGGGTGTCCGGATCCGGCGACGCGCGATGTGCGAGGAGCCCCGGGCGCCGAACCAGCAGGTGGTACCACGACCCGTTCGTCCGCTGGACGAGCGGGCTTCGTCGTCTTCGGAAGGGATCCATGGTCGAGCTGTCGAAGACCTACACGCCGAGCGAGGTGGAGGGCGCGATCTACGCGCGCTGGCTCGCCGCGGACGTCTTCGCGCCCGATGGCGGCGGTTCGACGGCGGATCCGGCCCTGCCGCCGTTCACGATCATCCAGCCGCCGCCCAACGTCACGGGCTCGCTGCACCTGGGCCACGCACAGCGGACCGCGGTCGAGGACCTGATGATCCGCCACGCCCGGATGCGCGGGCACCCGGCGCTCTTCCTGCCCGGGCTCGACCACGCGAGCATCGCCGCGCAGGTCGTCCTCGACGGCATCCTCGCGAAGGAGGGGGAGAGCCGCGCGTCGCTCGGCCGCGAGCGCTACCTCGAGCGGATGCGCGCCTTCAGCAATTCGACCAAGCCGGTCATGCTCGGGCAGCAGCGGCGGGTCGGTGGCTCCTTCGACTGGGGTCGTCTGCGGTACACGATGGACGAGGGGTCGGCGGAGGCTGTTCGCGTGGCCTTCGACCGTCTCTACCGGGACGGTCTCGCCTACCGCACCGAGGCCCTCGTCAACTGGTGCCCAGGCTGCCTGACCAGCGTGAGCGACCTCGAGGTCGTGTCGACCCCCGAGGCCGGAACCCTCTGGTCGGTCCGCTATCACCTCATCGACGCGGCGACCGGCGCACCCGATCCCGCCGCGACGATCACCGTGGCCACCACCCGACCCGAGACGATCCTGGGCGACACGGCCGTTGCCGTCCACCCGGACGACGCGCGATACGCGGCCCTGGTCGGACGGCACGCTCGGATCCCGTTCGTCGAGCGCGACGTGCCGATCATCGCGGACGCGGCCGTCGATCCGGCGTTCGGGACCGGCGCGCTGAAGATCACGCCGGCCCACGACCACGACGATCATGCCGTCGGCCTGCGCCACGGGCTCGCCGCGATCACCGTCCTCGCCGACGACGCCACGATCGTCGGGACCGGCACGCCGTACGACGGCCTTGACCGGTTCGAGGCGCGGCGCCGGATCGTCGACGACCTCGACGCGATGGGCGACCTGGTCGAGTCGGTCCCGCACGAGATGGTCATCGGCCGCTGTCAGCGCAGCGACGACGTCATCGAGCCACGCCTGAAGACCCAGTGGTTCGTCCGGACGGCCGGGCTGGCGGCGCGCGCCCTGGACGCGACCCGTTCGGGCAGGACCCGGATCCTCCCGGAACGCTTCGAGAAGACCTGGGAACACTGGATGACCGAGATCCGGGACTGGAACGTGAGCCGCCAGCTGTGGTGGGGTCACCGGATCCCGGCCTGGTACTGCCCGGACGGGCACGTCACGGTGTCGCCGGCCAGCACCGGCCCGGCCGCCTGCGAGGTGTGCGGCCGGCCGGCGTCCGACCTGGAGCAGGACCCCGACATCTTCGATACCTGGTTCAGCTCCGGCCTGTGGCCGTTCTCGACGCTCGGCTGGCCGGACGACACGCCCGACTACCGCCGGTTCTACCCGACCTCGGTCATGGAGACCGGCTACGACATCATCTTCTTCTGGGTCGCGCGGATGATGATGCTGGGCCTTCACCTCACCGACCGTGAGCCGTTTCACACGGTCTACCTGTCCGGCCTGATCCGGGACCCGTACGGCCAGAAGATGTCGAAGACCAAGGGCAACGTCGTCGA
Organism: uncultured Chloroflexia bacterium; assembly: GCA_963764515.1. Classification (GTDB taxonomy): domain Bacteria; phylum Chloroflexota; class Limnocylindria; order Limnocylindrales; family CSP1-4; genus SPCO01. The sequence continues at coordinate 1,205,928 of CAVXSS010000002.1, forward strand.
CCCGCTCGGCATCATCGACGAGTCCGGTGCGGACGCGCTCCAATTCGCGCTCATCCACGGGACGACCCCCGGCAACGACCAACGCTTCGGGACGGCCAAGCTCGAGAACGCTCGCAACTTCGCCAACAAGCTCTGGAACGCGGCGCAATTCGTGGTCGGCGCGCGACCGGACGCGATCGCGCCCGATACCGAACGCCAGCGGCCGCACGCCGCCCACCTCGGTCCGGCGGAGCGGTGGTTGCTGTCACGCGCCGCCGCGACGACCGCGGCCGTGGACGCTGCCATGGCGGACTTCGCGTTCGGCGAGGTCACGCGACTGCTGTACCAGGCGATCTGGAGCGAATACTGCGACTGGGGCCTGGAGCTCGCAAAGGTCCGTCTGGGTGACACAACGCTCGCGCCGGCCGAGCGCGAGGCGACGTGGTGGACGCTCGTCGAGGTCCTCGACATCTACCTGCGGCTCCTGCACCCCGTCATGCCCTTCGAGACCGAGGCCCTGTGGGACGCCATCCCGCACCGGGCGAGCGATCCGGAGCTGCTCATCGTGGCGCGCTGGCCGGGGGTGGGGGAGCGGGACCTGGCCGTCGAGGCCGACGTCGGGTCGCTCATCGCGCTCGTCACGGAGCTGCGCAACGCGCGGTCGTCGGCGAAGCTGCCCGCAGGCGCTTGGCTCGAGACGCGCGTGTACCTGCCCCGGGACCTGGGGGCGACGTTCGAAGCCCTTCGCCCGGGCGTCGAGCGACTGGCCCGCGCGCGGCCGCTCCATCGCGAGCTGACGCACGAGGCGCTTCGCGCCACCGCCTCGCCGCACGACCTCACGGTCATCGTCGCAGCCAGCGACATCGAGGCAACGATCCGCCCGGACACCTCCGACGCCGGTGCCGCCGACCTGGAACGAGCACGCCTCGAGCGCGACCTCGCGGAGGCCGAGGGCTACCTGATCGCGGCCCGCGAACGCCTGGCGAACCAGGCGTTCGTTTCGAAGGCGCCGCGGACGGTGGTCGAAGCCGCCTGGATCCGCGAACGAGAACTGGCCGACCAGGTCGACCGGCTGCGCGACCGGCTCGGGCGGTGACGGGCGGGGGGAGGAGGAACCCGCCCGTCGAATCCGCCCTGCCTACCCCTTGACGGCTCCGCCCGTGATGCCCCGGACGAAGTAGCGCTGCAGGGCGAAGAACACGATGAGCGGCAGGATCATCGAGATGAACGCGGCCGCCATCAGGTACTGTGCGTCCCCCCCGAGGCTGGTCCCGAGTTGGGAGATCGCCACGGTCAGGGGCAGGTTACTCGGGTTCCCGACGCCGAGGTACAGCAACGCCACCAGGAGGTCGTTCCAGACGAACAGGAACTGGAAGATCGCCAGGGCCGCGATGGCCGGGATGCTCATCGGGATCGCGAGTCGGAAGAACGCGGTGGCGTGCCCGGCGCCGTCGATGGAGGCCAATTCGAAGACCTCCTTCGGCAGCCCGCCCATGAAGTTGCGCAGCAGGAAGACGGCGAACGGCAGGCCGTACGCGGTGTGGGCGAGCCAGACCGCCGGGAACGTGCCGGCGATGCCGAAGTCCTTGAAGATCCGCAGGACCGGCACGATGGTGGTCTGCAGCGGCACCACGAGCAGGCCGACGATGACCACGAACAGGATGTCTCGCCCCGGGAACGACATCCACGAGAACGCGTAGGCCGCGAACGACGCGATCGTGATCGGGATGATCGTGGACGGGATGGTGATCAGCAGGCTGCTCATGAACGAGTCGGCCATGCCGTTACGACTCAGCACGTGCGTGTAGTTGTCGGGCGTGAAGTGATACGGCGGCAGCAGCGACGTCCACCAGCCGGAACTCGAGACGTCGGCCGCGGGGCGGAACGAGTTGACGAACAGGCCGACGGTCGGGAGCAGCCACAGGACCATGAGGCCCAGGACGATCACGTTGAGGATCACGCGGCTGGTCCTGAAGCGGGAGCGGCCGGGGCCGATCCGCGCGAGGCTCGGGGCGGTCATCGAATGGCCTCCTGTGCGCGGAACCGGCGGATGTTGATCAGCATCACGGGCACGATCAGGGCGAGCAGGATCACCGCGACCGCGCTGGCTCGACCGGGTTGGCTGAAGTTGAAGAGCTCCTGGTACATCCGCAGCGCGATGATGTTCGTGTCGAAGCGGCCTCCGGTCATGACGTAGACGATGTCGAAGGCCTTGAGAGCCGTGATGATCATCGTGGTCGAGACCACCGCGACGGTGGGCAGCAGGAGCGGGAACGTGATCCCGCGGAAGACCTGCCACTCATTGGCGCCGTCGACGCGGGCGGCCTCCAGGAGCTCCACGCTGATCCCCTTGAGCGCCGCCGAGAGGATGACCATGCAGAACCCGGTCCACACCCAGGCGGCCACGACGATCAACCAGATCGTGTTCCATGGCGCGTCCTGCAGGAACGTCACGGGTTGTTGTCCGAGCGCGGCCAGCCCCGCGTTGAGCATCCCCGTCTGCGCGTGGCCAGGTGGCTGGTAGTCGTAGACGAACTTCCAGATGACGCCGGCGCCGACGAAGCTGATCGCGAGCGGCAGGAAGATCGTCGACTTGGCGACGGACTCGTACCGGACCCGGTCCACGAGGATCGCCACGAGCAGGCCGAGTCCGGTGGCGAAGAGCGTCAGCAGAACCAGCCAGATGATGTTGTTCCGGAAGGCGATGAGGGTGTCGCTCGTGTTGATGAAGTAGGCATAGTTCGCGAGCCCGACGAAGTCCTTCGAGAACTTGTCCTGGAAGCTGAGGGCGATCGTGTTGATCGTCGGATAGACGAGGAAGACGAGCAGCAGCAGGATCGCGGGCAGGAGCCAGAGCCACGGTCGGAGCCGCGGCTGCGCCCGTTGGGGCAGGAACAGCAGCAGCCGCTCGATCAGCAGGATGTAGGCCACCAACGAGACAGGGACGCCGATCACCGCGATGACCGCGGTGACCATTCGAGGATCCATCCGTCACTCCCTCGGATCGAGAGGTGGGGCCGGGACGGCGTCCCCGCCGTCCCGGCACCCGTTCGCGTCAGCCCCCGTACGCGCTCGTCTGGACGGAGTCCAGGTTGGAGAGGATCGAGTCGAGCTTCGACTGATCCTTGGTGAAATCGACGATCGCCGTCTGGAAGCCGGCGCTCATCGCGGCCGGCATGGAGTCGGAGCCGTCGAACCGGAACGTCGTCGCCTTGGCGATGATGTCCGCGGAGCGCTGGCTGACGTCATCCGGGTACTTGGTGACCTTGTTGTTCGCCGACAGGGCGCCACCGCGATCGACCCAGATCTGCTGGGCTTCGGGCGTGACCAGGTAGGCGATCAGAGCCTTGGCCTGGGGCGTGTCATTGAACATGCCGAACAGGTCGCCGGCGCCGGTCGCCGACCCGGCGAACTGCGGGTTGATGTCGGGGAACGGGTAGAAGTCGAAGTCGCCATCCTTGGCGCCGCCCTGCTTCTTGAAGAAGTCGGTCATGAACGACGCCTGGTGGTGGAAGATGCACCCCGGAGGGGTGGTGAAGAGCGGGTTGCCGCCGTCGCCGAAGTTCGTCGCGAGGACGTTCTTGCTGCCGCCGTACACCGCGTCATCCGCGACGACCGTGCCGAAGGCCTGGAAGGCGGCCTTGATCTCGGGTGAGCTCCACTTCAGCGTGCCTGCGACCCACTGGTCGTAGATGTCCGGACCGGACTGGCGCAGGACGATGTCCTCGATCCAGTCGGTGCCGGGCCAGCCCGACGCTGCCCCCAATTCGAGGGCGACGCACCACGGCTTGGCGTTGCCACCGATCGCGGACGCAGCCGCCTTGCCCTTGCTTTGTAGATCGTCCCAGGTGGTCGGCTGGCCGCCCGTGTAGACGGCCGGGTCGTACCAGATCAGGCCCTTGACGGCGGCCTTGATGAAGACGCCCGTGACCTTGCCATCGACCGTGCCGAGCGCCACAAGGCCAGGCGACGTGTCGGCCTTGTACGCGGCCATGTCGAGCACGTCATCGAGCGGCTTGAGTGCGCCCGCCTTGGCGAAATCGGCCATCTGGCCCGGACCCGGCAGACCGGCGAGGTCCGGCAGGATGCCCGATGCGACGCCCGTCGTGAGGACCGCGTTGATGTCACGGGTGCCCGTGTACTTGACCTTGACCCCGGTCGACGCCTCGAAGGGCGCCACCATGGCGAGGAACGAATCCTGCTCGGATCCGGTCCATGTGCCGATGACCGAGACCTCGCCCCCGATCTGGCCGCCGGCGCTGGGTGACGCCTCGGCGCTGGCGGGTGGGGCGCTCCCTTCCGTCGATGCCGCCGGGCTGCTGCTTGCAGTGCCCGACGAGCAGGCCGCGGCCACGATCGTGGCTGCGGCCAGCAGACCGGCGAACCTGGTCCGCCGGAATGTCCGCTCCTCCATGTCGTTTCTCCTTTCCCGGATCGCCGGCCCGGTCGTCCGGGCCGTCCCCTGGGTCGCCAGTCGTCGGCGGGGTCAGGCCGCGCCGCTCGCTGAAGCCCTCGACGACGGAGCCGTCGAGGCACGCACGATGAGCTCGGTCGAGAGCAGCGTCCGAGCCGGGACCGCCCGATCGGCGATCCGGTCCAGCAGCGCTCGTCCGGCGGCTTGCCCGAGCTCGAAGGCCGGCAACCGGACGGTGGTGAGTGGTGGGTCGAAATAGGCGGCCAGCGGGATGTCGTCGAAGCCGACGACCGACACGTCGGCCGGGATCAGGAGGCCGGCCTCGCGCAGGGCGCCGATCGCCCCCAGGGCCACGACGTCGCTGGCCGCGAAGACCGCGTCGAAGGTGGTTCTGGCGAGGAGTCCCGCCATCGCCGCGCGACCGCTGGCGGCGTCGAACGCCGCCTCGGCGACGAGTTCGGCCGGGGCGTCGATCCCCGCAGCGCGGAGGGCTTCGCGATAGCCGGTCAGCCGTTCCTGCGCCGCGGTGTACACGAGGGGCGCATTGGTGATGCACGCGATCCGCCGGTGGCCGAGCGAGATGAGGTGCTCCACCGCGCCACGGGCGCCCGCGACGTTGTCCACATCGACGCTGGTCACGTCCACGGCGGGCAGGGCGCCCTGCAGCACGATCGGAAAACCGTCGCGAACGAGTGCGATCAGGTCGGGATCGTCGACGCGCGGGCCGGAGATGACGAGACCGTCGGCATGCTGGGCCCGCAACAGGGCGCTGTACGTCGCGTCGGGACCATCAGGTGCGAGCGGTTCGACCATGACTCGAAAGCCGCCCGCTCGGGCGGCCGCGGCCAGCCCGCGCAGGGTCTCGGCCAGGACGGCATCGCCCGCGATCTGCTCGGGCGACTGACGGAGCACGAGGGCGATGACGTGGGTGCGCCCACCGGCGAGCTGGCGCGCCGAGGCGTTCGGGTGATAGCCGAGGCGTTCCGCCGCGTCGAGGACCCGGCGACGCGTTTCTTGAGGGATCTTGACGTCGGTCCGCTTGTTGAGGACGAAGGACACCGTCGTTCGCGAGACCCCGGCCATGGTGGCGACGTCGGCGCTGGTGGCCCGCTTCCTCATGCGACCGCCGAACCTCCTCCTTGACGCGACGCTCTCGACGTGGTCGACTAACGCGCGTCAGTAACGCGTATCAATGACGGGTTCTGGCGACCTTGTCAAGTCCAAGTCGCTAGCATCGCCGCGATCCGGCCCCACCGGCGCGAGCGATCAATGGAGGAGACCTCCCGGTGACGGCCGATCCGCCCCGCCCGGATGACGTGCGGGAACCGACGGCCAGCCAGGCGGACCGATCGGCGGCCTCACCGTTCCGGTACGCCGACGACTGGTGGCGGCGGAGCGTCGTCTACCAGATCTATCCGCGAAGCTTCGCGGATAGCGACGGTGACGGCGTGGGCGACCTGCCCGGCATCATCGGTCACCTCGATCATCTTGGCCCGGCTGGTCTCGACGTCGACGCGATCTGGTTGTCGCCGATCTACCCGTCCGGTGGTCTCGACGGCGGATACGACGTCACCGACCACCGGGCGATCGATCCGCGGTTCGGGACATGGGCGGACTTCGACCGGCTCGTCAGCGAGGCCCACCGGCGTGGCATCCGCGTGATCCTGGACATGGTCATGAACCACACGAGCGACCAGCACCCCTGGTTCGCGGATTCGCGGGCCGCACGGGACGGCCCGATGTCGGACTGGTATCTGTGGTGCGATCCGGCCGGCCTCGACGCCGACGGCCAGCCTCGGCCCCCCAACAACTGGGTGTCGTGGTTCGGGGGCCCGGCCTGGACCTGGGAGCCCAGGCGGGGCCAGTTCTACCACCACACGTTCCTGGCCGAGCAACCCGAGATCGACTGGCGCCTCCCGGAGGTCGAGCGGGCGCAGTTCGACATGGTGCAGGGCTGGCTCGCGCGAGGAGTCGACGGGTTCCGGCTCGACACCTTCAACGTCTTCCTCAAGCACCCGGCGATGCCGTCCAACCCGCCGCGGCGCGGAACGTCGGCCTGGACCCGGCAGGTCCACCGGTACGACTTCGATCAGCCGGACCTGCCCGCGTTGATCTCGCGCTTCCGGGCGGTCGTTGACGCGGAGCCCGGCAGGATGAGCGTCGGCGAGCTGTTCGTCGGGACCACCGAGGGCGCTGCGGCCCTGACCGCGGATCGTCATCTGGTCTTCGACTGGGAGCTCCTCACCCGTCCGTGGTCCGCCGACGCGTTCCGCGCCGCCCTCCGACGGCGGCAGCGGGCCTTCGGGCCGGAGCGCTGGCCGACTGCGGTCCTCTCGAACCATGACCAGCCTCGGCATGCTTCGCGACTGGCCCCCTCGGAAGACACGCGTGACGCGATCGCCAAGGCCGCGGCGACGATGCTCCTGACGCTGCGCGGGACGCCATTCCTCTACTACGGGGAGGAGATCGGGATGGGCGACGTCGCCATCCCGCCCCAGGAGAGTGTCGACCCCGCGGCGCGGCGTGCGAGCCCGGACTTCCGGTGGTGGGATCGGTCGCAGGCCCGGACGCCGATGCCATGGACCGGTGGACCCGGGGCCGGGTTCACGACCGGCCGGCCCTGGCAGCGGATCGCGCCGGACGCCTCGACCCGCAACGTCGCCGCTCAGCTCGACGACCCCGGGTCGGTGCTGGCCTGCTACCGACGCCTGCTGGCCGCCCGGCGCGCGCTCCCGTCCGTCCAGGACGGCGTGCTCTCGCTGGTATCTGCCGAGGAGTCGTCGATCCTGGCCTACCTACGGTCGGGATCCGGGCCCCGCGTGCTGGTCGTGATCGCCTTCGGACCCGATGGGGCGCACGGTCGTGTGCCCGCTACGGGTCGGGGAGGGTCCTGGCGGCCGGTCGTCGGCACGCATCTGGACCTGCCCGTCTCGCTCCGGCCGGGAACGTCGCTCCGGCTCCGACCGTTCGAGGGCATCGTCGCGGTCGAGGAAGGTTCCTGACCGCGACGGGCAGAGCGGCCGGTCGTGGTCCCCGCGGAGGCGACACGCGGAGCAGCCCACGGCCGGTCGCACGCCGGAGTTGCCCTGCTACCATGACGCCGGAGCCAGCCCCCACCCTGGAGAGACCACGTGCCCCTTGAGTTCCTGAGGCGGCGCGGCAACGCCGAGGCGACGCCCGCCCCGGTCGTTCCGGCGCCGACCAGCCAGTCCGGCCTGACGATGCCCGAGGAGGTCGTCGCCCAGGACCACCAGTTGAAGCTCTACTACGCTGGCAAGAGCAGCGAGGGCGTTCGGATGAAGTCCAGCCCCCGGGTGCTGGCCGAGCTGCCCGGCATGCTGGCGGGACTCGCGCGCTCGGAGATCGAAGTCGTGGCGCCCCTGGCGATCGAGTTCAGCCAGGCCACGCCGACGATCGCACGGCCGTCGGAAGCCATGCAGTGGCTGAATGCGCACCACGTCCTCTCGCCGATCACCCGCCATGCCCTGGTCGTCCTGGAGTCCATCGACGCCATCGACCTCGCCTTTGACACGTTCGCCTGCGCGTTGCTAGATGGCGAGATCGACACCGCTGGCTACCCCGAGTACAACGCCGTCGTCGGCGGCGTCGCGTCCCACTGGGACGAGGCGACCGGCGACATGATCTGCCGTGCCGTGGTGGGGTGGGGCGGCCGTGGCGCCCGCGGCGACACGGACCGGATCGGCACGAAGTTGCTGTCAGGCATCCTCACGAACATCCTGGCGAGCCAGTACGCCCAGGGCATGACGCAGATCGAGCGGCCAGTTCCCGCAGCGGGGCGGGGCGGCCTGGTCTGCGCGCACTGCGGGTTCGCGTCGGCTCACGAGCGAGCGTTCTACTGCCCGAAATGCGGCATGCGCCTGTTGCGCGGCTGACGTCCGCGCCGACGAATCGCCTGATGCCCATCTACGACTACGAGTGCGCGAACTGTCGGCGCCGTTTCGAGGTGGTCCACGGCGTCCACGTGCCCGGGCCCACATCGTGCCCGCTGTGCGGCGGCGGACCGGTCCGCAAGGCGATCTCGGCTCCGGCGGTCCACTTCAAGGGTTCGGGGTGGGCGAAGAAGGAGCGCCGAGCGTCGGCGCCGTCGTCGAAGAAGGACGCCGGCGAACGCGGGAGCGGGTCGGATGACTCGTCTGGCACCGCGGCGCCGACCATCACGGAGACGAGGGAAAAGAGCGACACCAGCACGCCTGGCAGCGGAAGCGCGGCCTCCGATCCGAGTGGCGACTGACGATGGCGGCACCGGCTGACTGGATCACACTCACCGAGGCCGCCGAGATCCTTGCCGCGGCCAACGTCCATTTCAGGCCGGCGACGATCGGTGGTTGGGCCAGGGCCGGTCGACTCCAGAGCATCAAGCTGGGGGGGCGCCGGTTCGTCCGCCGGGCCGAGGTCCGGGCCCTGATCACTGCCCCCCGGCGCGTCCGGGCGAACGACCTCCAACCGGCCCTCTTCGACGATCTGGGGAGCTGACCAGGCGACCGATGGATCCCCGCGCATCCCTCGAGCGGTACCTCGAGCGACCGCGAGTGGCGTTCATTCGGGCCATCCTCGACACGTACGGTCGCGCGGCCGGTGGTCTGCTCGCGAACGGGCTGGCCTTCGCGGCGTTGTTCACGACCATCCCGGTCGCCCTTGTGACCCTGGGCCTCGCCGGGTGGCTGGTCGACGACAAACGCGTGCAGCACGAACTGGCCGATGGACTGGCGTCGGTCTTCCCGCCACTGAAGGACCTGATCGAAGGGACCCTGACCGGCCTCGTGAGCGGGGCGGCGCTGACGTCGATCATCGGCGTGGTCGGGCTCATCTGGACGGTGAGCCAGTTCTACGTGACCCTCGACATCGCCTTTTCGCGGATCTTCGCCGACGAACCGGAGCGCGACGTCCTCCACCGCACCGCACGCGGGTTCGTCTGGGTCGCTTTGCTCCTCGCGAGCGTGCTCGTGTTGGTCGCCCTGGTGGCGCTCATCAGCGCGGCCGACGCGTTCCTGCCGAACTCGATGCCGGACGCGCGACTCCTGGCCCGGGTCCTGACGTCAGCGCCGGTCCTGCTGGCCGTGGCCATCATCGTCGTGGCGCTGATGTTCCGGACGTTGCCGCCCCGGGCGCCACGTTGGGCATCGCTCGCTCCCCCGGCCGTGATCGTCGGCATCGCCGTGGTCGTCCTGAGCCAGGCGTTCGTCTACGTTGCGCCCCGGTTGGTCGGTGCCGCAGCTCTGGCCGGTTCGCTCGCGACCGCATTCGTGGCGCTCGCCTGGTTGTCGTTCACGTTCCAGATGTTGCTCTACGGAGCGTCGTGGGTCCGTGTCCGCGAGGAGGCGGCGTCGAAGGCGGCCGGATCCGCGGTCGTTTCGGCCGTCGAGTCCGGGTCAGCCGGCCTGGGCGGTCCCGCACCGCCGGCAGAACCTGGCGGACGCGGACAGTGACAACCCGCAGCTCACACACGGTTGGACGCCGCCGGCCGGCCGTCCCGTGCCCGCGGGCGGGGCTGCGACGGCCAGGTCCAATTCGGCCCAGAGGGCGTCGACCCCACCCGACGGGACTGTAGGTCGACCAAGGAACGGGAGACCGGAGGATGGCAACGCGCTTGGCCATTGCGGTTGGGGAGGCCAGGCAGGTTCCTGAGTCGCGGCCGGCACACTCGGGGCGGGGGGGTCGATGGTCGGATCGGGGAAGGGGCCGGGCACGTCGGCGGGCGTCCGGGCGTCCGGGGCCACGATCGACCAGGTCGGCTGGTCGACGACGTCGACGGCGGCGTCCGCCCCCGCCCTCTCGGTAGGCTCGGGCGCGGCCTCGACGGCGGCCGGCTCGACGAGGGGCTCGACGACATCGGGCTCGACGACGACGGGTTCGACCACGACGGGTTCGACCACGACTGCGTCAGCGGAGACCGGCTCGGGCACGGCCTCGACGCCTGCCTGCCCTGGCTCGGGCGCGGCTCCCACAGCCGGGGGCTCGCCCTCCGCCACGGCGCCGATCGACTCGAACGGCGCGACGTCGTCGACCGGCGGCTCGGTATGCCAGGCAGGCTCTGGCCGCGCGGGAGACTCGACCGGCGGCTCGCTCGGGACCGGCTCGCTCGGTGTCGTACCCTCGGGCTCGGTGGGCGTCTGGGCTGCGGCCATGGGCACGACCACATCGGTGGGAGTCTCGGCCGCGAGGGGGGCCATCTCCGCCGGCTCCCAGTCGGCCGCCGCGGCGGGCCCGGCTTCGAATGCGGCGATGGCGTCGTCGAGGCTTTCGCCGGGGCGCAGGCCAGCGAGCAGGAAGCTCGCCCGGGCACCTGCGGACGGCACGTGATCGGCCGTCTCATCGGCAAGGCCGGACGCCGCGGCCGCGTCGCCCTCGGCCTCAGCCTCCACAGGCTCGACGGCGTCGGGCTCGGTGATCAGGTCGGGTCCGGGCTCGGTGCCGGGCACCTGTGCCGTGCTGACGTCGGGTTCGGCGAGCGCTTCGACTGCCTGGGCTGACTCGGCGACGAGGATCGCCTCTGGCAGCGCGGCCTCGGTCACCGGTGTCCCGGCCTCGACCTCGGCAGCCGGCGTCTCGGCCACGCCCTCGAAAGGCTGGGCCATCGCGGCCGCCTCGGCCGTAGCGAACGCATCGTTGGCTGCCTCGGCACGAGTCGCCTCGGCGGCCCTCGCCTCGGCTGCGTCCGTCATCGCCTCGACTTCGGCCCCGATCATCTCGGGTTCGCTCGGCGCCGTCGTGACGAGCCTGAGCGCTTCGAGCCGAGCGATGGCGTCGACGGTACTCGGGTCGTCCGCCACGTGACCGTGGCCGTTCATCGCCGCGGCCGCCAGGCCTTCTTCGTGGGCGGGAACGACGCCGAGCAAGGGTTCGACATCGGCGAAGGGCGAAGGCTGGACCGAGTGGCCGAGCAGCGGGGCGCAGGTCAGGCACCGGCCGTCGGCATCGTTCCAGCAGTTCGGGCAGATGTACTGCCGGCACTGCATGCAGAAGTTGAAGGTCTTGTGGAACGCCTCGAGCTGGTGGGCGGTGAGGGCGCGATCCGTGTCGTCGCGCGCCGCCGCCATCGCCTCGTCGATGGACGTCTTGTCGTCGAGGACGAAGTTCTTCAGGCCTCGCGACAGCACTCTGACGCCCCTGAGCCGGGCGCGTGGGACCGCCGATTCGAAGGTATATCGCGAGCCGCATCGCTCGCAGAAGGATTCGGTCAGGATCTCGGCCATCGGGCCCCCGGATGGGCGCTGGACATGCTGAGGCGGTCGGACCGCCCCGAACAGAAGCGAGAGTATAGCGCCAGGCTCCGGACGTTCCCCCCACTGGGGTACCGGGTCCCACCGCGGATAGTCCGGTGCGGTCTGCAGCAGCAAGGGAGGAGTCCACGGACCCTGTGGTAGAGTCCGCGACCGACCATGCCGCCGCTCACCGCCATCGAGCGGTTCTTCGAACGACTCTTCGAGCGCCCCTCCGCTCGGTTGTTCCGCACCAGACTCCAGCCTGTCCAGCTCCAGCGTCGCATCGAGCGTGCGATGGAGGCTGAGCGCCTGGCCGCGTCGGACCGGACACTCGTCCCGAACCGGTTCGTCGTTCACCTGAACCCCGCGGATCTCGCCGGGTTCAACGAGATGGAACAGACGCTTGCCGCCGAGCTGGCCGATGCCGCCCTCCTGTTCGCGCGAGCACATCGGTACACGCTGGTCGACCGCCCACGAGTGGACCTGCTCGCCGATACCAGCGTGGAGCGAGCGGACATCCGCGTCGATGCGCGGTTCGCCGATCCGATCGCCGGCCGGACGTCCTCGATCGTCGACGATGACCGGCAGGCCGATCGCGAGGGGCACCCGGACCCGTCGGTGACGATGGTCTTCACGCTCCCGGTCCCGAGCGCGCCGGCGGCGAGGCTGCGCGTGCACGAGCCGAGCGGGGGAGTGCGTGAGATGCCGATCGGTGCCGGCATCACGATCGGCCGCGCCACCGACAACGACCTGGTCCTGCGCGATGAGCGCGTGTCGCGCCACCACGGCCGGATCGCCGGGCGGCGCGGGACGCTCCTCTACACGGACCTGGGCAGCACCAACGGCAGCGTGGTGAACGGTGAACGCGTTACGGAGGTCGTGCTCGGTGCCGGCGACCGGATCCGGATCGGGGCATCGACGCTCGAGGTCGAGGTCGACGGGGTCATCCCCTGATGGACGCCTACCTGGTCGGGCTGTGGGTCGTCCGGTTCCTCTTCCTGGGTCTCCTGTACCTGTTCCTCTATCGCGTCGTCCGGGCCCTGCTCCGGGACCTTCGGGCCGCGACCCAGGAAGGCACCGGCGAGCTGGGCAGGCTCGTCGTGGTCGAATCGCCGAGTGGGGAGCCCCAGACCGGGTCGGTGTTCGCGCTCGACGTCATCACGACCATGGGTCGCGACGTTAACAACGCGATCGTCGTCGACGATCCATTCGCCTCGGCCGAGCACGCGATCCTGACCTACCGCGGCCGGGCCTGGTACGTGGAGGACCTCGGGAGCACGAATGGGTCGTACGTGAACGGCCGGCCGGTCGATGGCGTCGCGGCGCTGAGCTTCGGTGATGAGCTGCAGGTGGGCCAGGTGCGTCTCCGGCTCGAGCGAGCCCGCCGATGACGACCGGCGCGCCGGGCGCGGTCGATCGCATGCCGGCGCTCCCGCGCATCCTCGGACCGATCCGACCGCGCCCGCGGTGGCAGGAAGCCCGCCTGCTGCTCCTCGTCGCGATCACCATGCTGGTCGGCAGCGTGTCCCTCGGAGCGACGGTCACCGGGACCTTCGTCCCCGCCGATCCTCGTGGCCTGACGATCTATCTCGCGGCGCTTGCGACCGCGCACGTCGCGCAGGTCCTGTCCGGCCGGAGGACGGATCAGGTGCTCCTGCCGGTCGTCGGCATGCTCGGTGGCATCTCGCTCCTGTTGATGGAGCGGCTGCCCCAGGACCTCGTGACCCAGACGTTCTTCGGCACCGAGCTCGGCCTGGCCCAGGTGCAGCTCGTCTGGCTGCTGCTCGCGCTGACGATCGCCACGACCCTCGGCATCGTGGTCCGCTCCGATGCCTGGCTGCGCCGCTACAAGTACACCTGGGCCGCGGCCGGCGTCGGGCTTCTGTTGCTGACGTTCGTGCTCGGCACCGAGATCAACGGCCAGCGCCTGACGCTGCAGCTTGGACCGATCAGCGGGCAACCATCCGAGCTCCTCAAGGTCATCCTGGTGGTCTTCCTCGCCGGATACCTGTCGGAGAACCGGCCGCTCCTGGTCGAGCAGGACACGCGGGTGGGGCCGCTCCGCCTGCCGCCGCTGCCGTATCTCGCTCCGATGGTCGCCATGTGGGCGATCGCACTCGGCATCGTCGTCGTTCAACGGGACCTCGGCGCGGCGCTGCTGTTCTTCGGCGTCTTCCTCGCGCTCGTCTACGTGGCGACCGGCCGGGTCAGCCTCGTCGTCATCGGCCTGATCCTGTTCGTCATCGGCAGCTTCGTGATGGCCCAGTTGTTCGACCACGTCCGGGTCCGGATCGACCTCTGGCTCGACCCGTTCCGGGACCCGCTCGGGACCGGTTACCAGGTGGTCCAGGCGCTCCACGCCTTCGCTCGGGGCGGACTGGTGGGCGTCGGGCTCGGCGCGGGCTTACCAGAGGTGGGCGGCCGCCTGCCGATCCCCGAGATCCATACCGACTTCCCGCTCGCCGCGCTCGGTGAGGAGCTCGGCATCGTCGGTATCCTGGCCATCCTGGGCCTCTTTCTCATCGTCGTCGAACGGGGGCTAAGGATCGGCGCCGCGGCGGCGGATGACTTCCGGTCGCTCCTCGCGATCGGGCTCGCCCTGGTGGTGGGCATCCAGGCATTCATCATCGCGGCTGGCAATCTGAAGGTGCTCCCGCTGACCGGCGTGACGCTGCCGTTCATCAGCTACGGCGGCTCCTCGCTGCTCGCGAACGCGCTGGTCGTCGGGCTCCTGCTGGCCCTGTCCGACAAGGGTGTCGAACCGCCTCCACCGCCATCCGAGGTCCGCCGCTGGCGGCGGCTGACGAACCGGCGGGCCGGCTGATGCGCGGCACCGCCACGAGCCGGCAGCCGCTGGGCCGCGGCATCATGCACGTCGCCGTCGGGCTGTCCCTCGCGTTCGGGCTGCTCGCTGGGGCGGCCGGCTACTGGGGGGTCGTCCGTGCTCCGGACCTCGTCCGCTCGCCCTACGACCCGGCCGTCATCGCAGCGGCCCGGACCGTCCCGCGGGGGCAGATCCTCGACCGGGACGGAAAGGTCCTCGCGCGCAACAAGAAGGACGCCAACGGCGAGTACTACCGGGTCTATGCGAGCCCGGCCATCAGCCAGGTCGTCGGCTACTCCTCCCGGCGCTATGGCACGGCCGGGCTGGAACGAGCGTACGACGCCGAGCTCGCGGGACTCGCGGGCGATCCGCTCAGCGACGCGTTCCGCAAGTTCGGCGCGACGGCCTACGACCCCGAGGACCTGACGCTGTCGCTCTCCTACGACCTGCAGCGAGCCGCGGTCCGGGCGTTGGGCAAGAACCGCGGAGCGATCGTGATGCTCGACCCACGGAACGGGGAGGTCCTGGCGATGGCCTCGACGCCCACCTACGACGCGTCGGCCATCGCCGACCCGACGACCGCCGATGCGACGTTCACGGCCCTCACCGATGACCCGACCCAGCCGCTCCTGCCACGTGCGACGCAGGGCCGCTACGTGCCGGGCTCGGTCTTCAAGATCGTGACGGCCATCGCGGGCCTCGGGTCTGGCGCGATCACGCCCGCGACGACCTACGCGGAACAGCCCAAGGCCGAGCGCCAGGGGCTGGTGGTCGACGGGTTCCGGATCCACGACGGCCACCACCCGCAGACAGGCTCGACACCGCTCGCGTTCGTCCGCGCGACCGAGGTCTCGTGCAACATCTGGTACGCGCTCACGGGTCTGGCAACCGGAGGTGAGAACCTGGTGCGCTATGCCGACCGGATGGGCTTCGACGCACCCTTGCCCTTCGAGCTGCCGACCGCCATCTCGCAGGTCACGAACGGCGAAGGGTCGGCGCCCGGCGGGTTCGCCGACGACGTCGAGCTCGCGAATGCGGCCTACGGGCAGGCCGAAACATTCGTGACGCCGCTCCAGATGGCGCTCGTTGCCGCGACCGTCGCCAACGACGGCGAGCTGATGAAGCCGCGACTGGTCACCTCGATGTCGGGAAACGGTGGATCGCGGGCGTTCGGGCCGGAGCGCATGGCGCAGGTCATCGATGCCGCGGACGCTCGCGACATCAACCGCGCCATGGTCGCTGCGGTGGAGGGTGACCTGGGGCGCCAGTTCACCACCGGTGCGAAGGTGCCGGGGGTGACGACCGCGGGCAAGTCCGGCACGGCCGAGCTGGGCGGCACCGGCGAGCCCCACTCGTGGTTCATCGGCTTCGCTCCAGCGGACGCACCGACGGTGGCCATCGCCGTCGTCGTCGAGCGGGCCGGTCGTGGCGGTGAGGTCGCCGCACCCATCGCCGGCGACCTGATGACGCGTTACCTGCGAGGGACGCCGTGACGTCCGGCCCGGAACCGGCGGCGAGCGAGGATCGTGCGACCGAGGCGAGATCGACCGAGGCCCGTTCACGTCGCCCGTGGCTCGAGCGGATCGGGCTGGCCGCGATCGCCGCCGTCCTCGCGGTCATGTTCGGCGGCGTGGCCGCGGCTTCGTGGATCGGCGGGGAGCCGTTCCTCGCGGTGATGGGCGGTATCGGCTGCCTGATGACCCTGTGGGTCGGCGCGTTGACGCTCCTGCGCGGGTAGGGTCCGCCCGGACGGCAGCCGTGGCGGCGCGAACGTTGACTCACCGCTGACACCGCGTTGACCAAGTCGAGCGAGCCTCGTGACGTGGAGGGACACTCGGGCGTGGGGCGGTGGTGACGGCTGGGGGCCGGGACCGTCGCCGTGCACCCTCCCTGGTCGGCCGGGGCGGCGGGTGGCTCGTCCGCTCCAGGCCGATGCTCGTCCGTCGGCGCTGTGTCGCGGGTCCCGTGGGGGGCGGTGCCCGCGACCCGGCGGACGTCTCGCGTAGTTCGACCCACCCGAACCTGCGTACGGCTCGACACTCGCTCGACGGAGCCTGGTCACCACCATCCGGGCACTGACCGCGTCACCGACCGCCGTCGTTTCGGGCAGCGGGGCCGTGTCACCGACCGCGGTGTGAACGTATCCGCCCCGCGCGGCGTACCTATCGACATGGGGGGTCGGCGGGTCCGGGAACCGAGTTCGACGACAGGACGTACTATCCTGCGACGACACACGAGTCCCACCGGGCTCGTCGCACCCCACGAATCCGCCCGCCCGCGGCGTCCCCGGCGTCGCCCACCCCGCGAGAGAGGCCGATGAGCAAGATCCAGGAGACCGGCGAGAAGGTCCTCGCCAATGTCGAGCGCGTCATCGTCGGCAAGCACCACGAGGTCCGTCTGGCCCTCGTCGCCCTGCTGTGCCGGGGACACCTGCTCATCGAGGACGTGCCGGGGACCGGCAAGACGGTGCTCGCCAAGGCGATCGCCAGGAGCCTCGGGTCGTCGTTCCGCCGCATCCAGTTCACGCCCGACCTGTTGCCCTCGGACGTCTCGGGTCTGTCGATCTACAACCAGAAGACCCAGGAGTTCGAGTTCCGCCCCGGGCCGATCTTCAGCCAGATCGTGCTGGCGGACGAGATCAACCGGGCGACCCCGAAGACCCAGTCCGCGCTCCTCGAGTGCATGGAGGAGCGCCAGGCGACGATCGACGGCACGACCTACCCGATGCCGGACCCGTTCCTGGTCATCGCGACCCAGAACCCCATCGAGTACGAGGGCACGTTCGCCCTCCCCGAGGCCCAGCTCGACCGGTTCATGCTGCGGCTCCGGCTGGGCTATCCCCAGCCGATCGAGGAGATCGTCATCCTCGACGAGCAGAAGCGCACCCACCCGCTCGAGGACCTCGATGAGGTCCTAACGGTCGAGGAGCTGCGCGAGATGCAGGAGGCCGTCCGGGAGATCTACGTCGACTCCAGCGTGGCCGACTACATCGTCCGGCTCGTCGGGACGACGCGCACCCACCCCGACGTCTATCTGGGCGCCTCGCCGCGCGGGTCGATCGCCCTCTACCGGGCCGGTCAGGCGCTCGCCGGCCTCCTCGGGCGGGACTATGTCATCCCCGATGACGTCAAGGCCCTGGCCGAACCAGCCTTGGCGCATCGCCTGATCATCAAGACCAGCTCGTCGATCCACGATGTCCAGGCGGGGCAGGTCGTCAGGGAGCTTCTCGAGACCACCTCGATCGAAGGCATCCGACCGACCGGCGCCGGCGGCCCGACGGGACTACGGAGCCCGAGCGGCGCGTCGGCCGTTTCCGGCGCCTAGGATCCTGGAACGCCGGCCGGTGCCGCGGAGGGGAAGATTCGCATGATCCGCCGCATCGAGCTTCTCCTCGTCGCGGCGTTCCTGGTGGTGGCCGCGTTCTCGACCGGCTTCCCGTATCTCTTCTACCTGCTGTACCTCGCGATCCTCGTCATCGGCGGGTCCTACGTCCTGGTCCGACTTGGCCTGACGGACCTCGAGGCCGGTTACGCGGTCAGCCAGCTGCATGGTCACGTCGGCGACCGGATGCGGGTGACATATACGCTGCGTAACGGGAGCCGGCTCCCCAAGCTCTGGCTAGAGGTGCACAACCCGTCGACGCTGCCGAGCGCGCTGCCGGGCCGGGCGCTCATTCTGGGTGGACGGAGCGAACGCTCGTGGCTCATCCGGGTCCCACTGTCGCGCCGCGGGCATTTCCGGATCGAGCCGCTCCACATCCGGACCGGCGATCCATTCGGCTTCTTCGAGGCCGCGGCCACGGTCGGCCAGGGCGTGTCCGTCGTCGTCTATCCGCGGCTCGAACCGATCCCGAGCTGGCGCCTGCCGTCGGCGATCCTCGAAGGCAGCCACTCCTCGCCGGTGCGGACCCTCCAGACGACGCCACTGGCGACCTCGGTTCGGCCGTACGCTCCTGGCGACGCGATGAACCGGATCCACTGGAAGACCACCGCCCGGATCGGTGAGCTGCAGGTCAAGGAGTTCGACCTCGAGCAGACCGCCGATGCCTGGATCGTCCTGGACCTCCAGCGCGGCATCGGCGGCGGTCGCGGCGACGAGTCCACGACCGAGGCGGCGATCCGGGTCGCGGCCGCGATCTCGGACAAGGCCATCTCCGAGAACCGCGCGGTCGGGCTGACCGTCAACGCGGGCCGGACCGCCTTCCTGCCGGCGGACCGGGGCGGCCGTCAGCACCAGAAGATCATGCAGCTCCTCGCGGCCGTCGAGGCGGATGGGCAGGTCCCGCTCGTCGAGACGCTTATCGCGACCGTCGGGCGCCTGCGCCGTGGGATGACCGCGGTCGTGATCACGCCCTCGCTCGATCCGTCGTGGGTGCGGCCGCTCGCGAGCCTGCGGACCCGGGGCGTCGCGTGCGTCGTGATCACGTTCGACATCCCCGCCTACGACCAGGTCGCCCGCGATTCCGCGGCGGCCGTGTTCGGTCCGCAGGAGATCGTCATTCCCACGGACGCCGAGGCGGCCGCCAAACGGGCACGCGCCCTGCGGCACGCCCTTGCCGAGTACGAGCTGCCGTCCTACCTGGTGACGCCGGGGCGGCCGCTCGGCGAGATCCTCACTCGATGAACCGCCGCATCCTCCAGGGACCCGCCGAAGGCTGGCTGTCCATCGGGCTCGTGGGACTGCTGTGCCTCACTATGGCGTGGTCGATCGATGACGTCGCCCCGATCCTCGGGCGCGGTGACTTCACGGACATGCTGGCACCGATGGCCCTCGCGGGCATGCTCGTCGGTCTCATCGGCGCGGAGGTCGGCTGGGGCCGGTGGCTGACGTATCTCGTCGGCGCCGTCTTCGCCGCCCTGATCGTCCCGCTCGCGGTCGGGAGCGTCCTGGTCCAAAACGCCCCGGAGCCCATCGAGAACGCCGGGACGCTGGCCGCGGCATACCACGAGACGGCGACCTCGGTCGTCAGGGCCGTGACCGACCTGATCCATCTCCCGCTCACGAACGAATATGGCCACTACATCCTGGTCCTCGGGTTGCTCGTGTGGGGCACCGCGATGTTCGCGTCATACACGACATTCGGCCATCGGCGCCCCCTCAACGCGATCGTGGTCGTCGGCCTGATCCTCCTGGTCAACATGTCGCTGACCACCCGCGACCAGCTGGCCTTCCTGGTGCTGTTCAGCCTCGCGTCGCTCTTCCTGCTGATCCGCTATCACGTCCTCGAGGAGCAGGCCGACTGGTTCCGGCGTCGGATCGGCGACCCGGCGTCCATCTCGGGGATCTACCTGCGCGGCGGGACCCTCTTCATCGTGGCGGCGATCGGCGGTTCGCTGCTGCTCACCAGCGTCGCGTCCTCGGACCCGCTGCGAGGCGCCTGGGGCGGGCTCAGCTCCGGCCTCGTCGAGCTGTCACGCTCGTTCCAGAAGTACCTGCCCGCAGGCGCGAACAGCCGGTCGTTCGGAGCCGACTTCGATCCGTCCGGCACGAGGATCTCCGGACGCTGGCAGCCCGATACCAGCCTCGAGGTCACGGTCCAGCTGCCGCCCGACGAACACCGCAAGTTCTACTGGCGCGCCGTCGCCTACGACGAGTTCGCGCTGAACGGCTGGAAGCCGAGCGTGACCGACTCGGTCGCTCGCGCCGCGGGCGACTCGCTCCTCGAAGGAACGGCCGATGCGCCGAAGCAGACCGGGACACAGCCCGTCCAGTTCACGGTGACGCCAGCCCGCTACACCGGGCGATTGATCCTGTCGCCGCTCACGCCCAGCGTCATCGATCAGCCGACCACGGTCAGCCTGGTCGGGGAGGGGCCGTTCCTGGGCAGCATCGCGCGCGACGGCAACGGCCCCTACACGGCAACCGCGCTCGTGCCGATCATCGGCAACGGTCCCGGCGAGCTCAATGAGGCGAACCTGCGGGCGGCCGGCAACGACTATCACTCGATCGCCACGAGCATCTACCTGGCGATCCCCGATGGCGCCATGCCGCCCGGCGGCAAGGCGGAGCAGCTCTACTCCGACCTCGCTGGCGAGGCGCCGTCGCTCTCGGCGTACGACTTCGCGAAGCTGCTCGAACAGCGGTTCCAGGATTCCGGACCGAACCGCCTCTTCACGTACGACACCGACGTGTTCGACCTGCTCACGGGTCCGTGCAGGGACCTCTCGTCGGTCGAATGCTTCGCCACGTACCGACGCGGGTACTGTCAGTACTACGCCTCCACGATGGCCATGTTCCTGCGCGCTCGCGGGATCCCGTCGCGGATCGTGGAGGGCTTCCTCCCCGGCACGCGCAACGCGCACGGCGAGGAACAGATCCTCAACAGCCAGAGCCACCAGTGGGTCGAGGTCTACTTCCCGGGCTACGGCTGGGTGCCGTTCGATCCGACCGGTGGCGGCGTCTCGCAACAGGAGCCGCTCCCATCCGGGCCGCCGGTCGCGGGCACGCCCGCGCCGGCCGGAAGCGTCGCGGCACCGTCTCGAACGGCGGGCGACGGCCGTGACGAGCCAAACGACGCGGGCGCCACCGCGGGCGTGATCACGACCAGCCCGGCCGGCCCGCTCGCCGGCATGGCCATCCTCCTCGCGGTCATCGTCGGGACGCTCGCGTTCGTCGCATGGCAGCGCGGGCCGCGCGGCGGCACGACCCCAGATCACGCCTACCGGACGGTCACGCGGCTCGCGTCGCGGTTCGGGTTCGGGCCGCGCCCGACGCAGACCGTCTACGAATTCTCCGGCAGCCTCGGGGAGGTGCTGCCGATCGCCCGGCCCGAGCTGGAGTTGGTGGCACAAGCGAAGGTGGAGACGGCCTACGGCCGGGGCGTCCTGGCCGAGGATCGGTTGCGCACGCTCAGGACAGCAGAACGACGCCTGAAGGTGAACCTGCTGCGCCTCGCGTTCCGCCGCCGCCAGCGCCGGGGCCGATGACCGCCCTCACAGGGCGCCGGTAGCCTCCCGGGCCGCGCGCTCGGCCTGCGCCGCCGCATCGAGGACCGGCCCGAGGTGCCCGGTCAGGTTGTGTGCACGAAGGACCGGTCGCCCGGCACGCAGTTCGACCACGGAGATGCCGCACAGGTCGAACGACCACATCCAGAACCGCTCGAGGGGCAGGTCGAACAGGGTCAGCATCGTGACCTTGAAGACCCCGTCGTGGCCGACGACGATGCTCCAGGGCGTGTCGTGCCGCGGAGGGCCGTAACCCGCGACCGGGTCGGGAGGGCGCCGGCTCCGGCCATCGTCGAGGCGTTCGAGGCTCGTCGCGAGCCCGTCCCGGACGCGCTCGGCGACCTGCGCCAGGGACTCTCCACCGGGCGCCCAGACCTCGGTCGGCCGGAGCCGCCAATCCGCCAGCCGGCCGCCGAACCGGGAATCGATCTCGTCGCGATGGAGCCCTTCCCACTCACCCTGCCCGATCTCCGAGAAGCGTGGCTCGGACCGAAGCGTCGGGTGGGCCGGATGGGCTTCCGCGATCGCCAGCGCGGTCTCCGAGGCGCGTCCCAACGGGGAGTGGACGATCTCGCTCGGTGAACCGGCCGGGATGGGCAGGGCAGGGGAGCGTCCCGGGTCGGCCAGCCGCTCCGCGACCAACCGCGCCTGCTGGCGGCCTGTCGCGGACAGCGGCGTCTCAGCCTGGCCCTGGAAGCGGCCCTCGACGATGTACTCGCTTTCGCCGTGCCGGACGAAGACGAGCGCAGCATCCAGGCCGGCCGGGATCGGCGTGCCCTTCAGCGCTCGCCCCCCAACCGGATCGTCCAGATGTCCCTGACGTTCTCATTGGCGCGGATGGCCTCGGCGATGCCGTCGGGGACATCGTCGTCGAGCGCCAGGATCATCAGCGCATCCTCGCGGGGTCGCGTACGGGCAAGGTGCATGGCGCTGATGTTGACGTCCGCCTCGCCGAGCATGATGCCGATCCGTCCGACGGTGCCCGGGCGGTCCATGTGCCGGGTGATGAGCATGACGTCGGCCGGTGCCATGTCCAGGTGGTAGTCGTCGAGCCGGGTGATCCGCGGCTCGCCGCCGGCGACGGTGCCGGCAACGGTCGTCGTCACGCCGCGCCGGTCGGTGGACAGCGTCAGCTGGGAGGCGAACGCACCGGCGTCGGGCGTCTTGCGCTCGATCAGCGTGATGCCACGGGCCTTCGCCAGGGCTCCGGCGTTGACGAGGTTCACCCGTTCGGTCGTGGTCGTCTCGAGCAGACCGCGCAGCACGGCCGCCGTCAACGGCGTCCCGTCGTACTCGGCGAGGTCGCCCGCGATCTCGAGGGTCAGGTTCTTCACGCCGCCGCGCGAGAACTCGGCGAAGAAACGGCCGAGGACCTCGGCCAGCGGAAGGTACGGGGCGATCGCCCTGGATGTCTCCGGTGTCAGGAGCGGCGCGTTGACGGCGTATCGGGCACTGCGGCCCGCCAGCACGTCGAGCACCTGCACGGCGACCTCTTCGGCGACCAGGATCTGGGCCTCGGCGGTCGACGCCCCGAGATGGGGGGTGAGCAGGGTGTTCGGGGCATCCAGGAGCGGCGAGTCGGTCGGCGGTTCGTGCTCGAACACGTCGATGCCGGCGCCGCCCAGGTGACCTGACCGCAGGGCTTCGGCGACCGCAGTCTCGTCGAGGATCCCGCCGCGGGCGACGTTGAGGACGATGGACCCCGGCTTGAGCTTGGCGATGGCGGTCTTGCCGATGAGCCCGCGGGTCGCCCGGGTCAGCGGGACGTGCACGGTCACCACGTCCGAGCGCTTCAGCAGCTCGTCGAGTTCGACCAGCTCCACACCGTGATTGAGCGCCTGTTCCGCGCTGACGAATGGATCGACACCGAGCACGGTCATCTCCATCGCCTGCGCCCGGACCGCGATCGCCTGGCCGATCTTTCCCAGTCCGATGATGCCGAGTGTCCGGCCGCGCAGTTCGAGGCCCGTGAACGCGGATCGCTTCCATTCTCCCCGTCGCACCGACGCATCGGCCGGGGCCGTCCGGCGGGCGAGGCCGTACAGCAGGGCGAAGGTGTGTTCCGCGGCCGCGATCGTGTTGCCGGTCGGGGCGTTGACGACCGTGATCCCGGCACGTGTCGCGGCGTCGAGATCGACGTTATCCACCCCGACGCCCGCCCGACCGATGACGACCAGGCGGGTGGCGGCGGCGATGAGCTCGGCGTCCACCTTGACCTGGCTGCGCACGATGAGCGCGTCGTATTCGGGCAGGATCGAGCACAGCTCGTCGCGCGACAGACCCAGGCGCTCGTCGACCTCGTGCTGTGCCCGCAGGAGCTCGACGCCTTCCGCGGCGACCGATTCGGCGACGAGGATCCTCACGCGCCGACTCGGGCGGGCACCCGGACGGTGAGGCCGTACGCCTCGACGGCGGCAGCCTGGGCAGCCGCCACGGCCGCTCCCGGCTGGACCGGTCGCCCGGCATCGAGCGAGGCGAACTCGAGCGTGCTCATCGCGCCGAGGATCTCCTCGACCGTCACCGACCCCAGGTGACCGAGTCTGAAGATCTTGCCGGTCAGCTTGCCTTGACCCCCGGCGAGGACGACGCCGCGGCGCTTCACCTCGCCGTTGAACGCCTTCCAGTCCAGGTCGTCCGGGACGTGGGCGGCGGTGACGGTCTTCGAGGCGACACGCGGGTCGGCGAACAGCTCGAAGCCGAGCGCGGTCAACCCGGCCCGGGCCGCGGCGGCGCAGGCCTCGTGCCGGGCGAAGATCGCGGACGCGCCCTCCTCGGCCATCAGTCGCAGGCCCTCATCGACCTGGAAGACCACAGCGATCGCCGGCGTGAACGGCGTCTGGCCGTTGGCCGCGGCGTCCCGGTGCGCGCGCAGGTCGAGGTAGAAGCGCGGCATCGTCGCCGTTTCCATCGCCGCCCATCCTCGCGGCGAGGCGGCGATCATCGCCAGGCCCGGTGCCGACATCCAGGCCTTCTGCGAACCGGTAACGACGACGTCCACGCCCCAGGCGTCCATCTCGAAGGGAACCGCGCCCAGGCCCGAGACGCTGTCGACGAGGATGAGCGCATCGGGGCGCTCGTCGCGGATGGCCGCGGCGAGCTCGCGGATGGGGTTCATGACCCCCGTCGAGGTCTCGTTGTGCGTGAGCAGCACGGCCTTGACGCCGGGCATGGCCCGAAGCTTCTCGCGGATCTCGGCCGGGTCCGCCGCGTAGCCCCATTCGGCGTCGAGCTTCGTCACGTCCGCGCCGTAGACTCCGGCGATCTTGGCGAACCGGTCGCCGAACGAACCGATCGAGACGCCCAGCACCTTATCGCCCGGGGAGAGCGTGTTGACGATCACGGCCTCCATGCCGCCGGTCCCGGCGGTCGAGATCATGGCGAGGTCCGAGGTCGTGCCGAAGAACGGCTTCATGCCGGTCAGGATCCGGCCCAGCATGGCGGCGAACTCGGGACCGCGGTGATTGATCATCTGGCGGGAGCCCGCCGTCCGGACCGACGGCGGCAGGGCCGTTGGACCGGGGATGCGGAGATTCGGTTCGAAGCGGTCCACGGGGGCCTCCGGATGGCGTGAAAACGGTCGGGACGACGTCGAGCTGGTCGCGGGTCGATGGTCGCACGGGTTGACCGGATCCCGCTAGCGTGTCATATATGTCGTCATATGCCAACGCGACGGACGACGATCCTGGCCGATCCGAACCTGCTCGAGCGAGTCGCACGCTTCGCCACGCGTAGCCGTACGACACGGACCGCGGTCATCACGGCGGCCCTCGAGGCCTACCTCGAAGCCCACGACGAGGCGCCCGACCTGCCGTTCCTCGCGGTCGGGCGGAGCCAGCACGGCCGGTTGTCGCTCGACGGCCGCTCGATCGTCCGACGCGAGGCCGGTCGCCGGCCCCCGTCGCGGTAGGCGGGCCCGTGGCGATCCTGTTGGACGTGAGTGCCGTGCTCGCCGCGGCCGATCAGGCCGACCTCAACCACGAGGCGGCACTCGCCTGGTTCCGCCGTGCCGACGAGCCACTCCTGCTGGGCGACCTGACGCTGAGCGAACTGGACGTCCTGCTCCAGCGTGAGTTGGGGCTCGATGCGACCCTCGCCCTGATCCGCTCGGTGACCGGCGGCGGGATCCGGCTGGTCGCCCCGACGGACGCCGACCTGGTTCGCGCGGCGGAGCACCTGGAAGCGTCGGCCGAACACCGACCGCGGCTGGCCGACGCGGTCCTGGTCGCGACCGCGGAGCGTCTCGGCGTCCGCCGGGTCGCGACCTTCGACCGGCGTCCGATCGCGGTCTTCCGGCCCCGTCACGTGCGGACGTTCGACCTCGAGCCCTGAGCCCCTCGCCGCAAGCCATCCGTTGCACTCGCAACGCCCCAGTCGTCGTTTGGCCGTAGCATGGCCACCCCGGAGGATCGCCCACGCATGTTCAGTCGCCCCCGCCGCAGCACGCAGGTCATCTCCGGAGTGGCGATGTTCGTTCTGCTCGGACTCGCGGTCGGTTCGAGCGCCGTCGCCGTGAACGCCTTCGGGGCGGGTGACCGGTTCGACCACCTGCTCGATCGAGTCGACCGATACGTGGCGGGCCCGCCGCCCGACCGGCCTGCTCCCAGCACGATTCTCGTGACGGACCCCGGGGACGAAGCGTCGGCATCGCCGAAGCCCACGCCGTCACCCGTGCCGACCCCGAGCGGCTCGCTCGATCCCGAGGCCACGCCCGCGCCGACCGCCGAGCCCACACCCACGCCGACCCCGGCGCCCCAACGCAAGGCGGTCAACGTCAACATCGTGTCGAAGCCGAATGCGGTGTTCGCGTCCGAGTTCAAGAACACCTGGTGCTCGACGGCAGGCGTGCAGATGACGCTCGCCGTGCTGGGCCTGGCGGACACCTCGGTCGCCTTCCAGAAGGAGCTGCAGAGCAAGGTCCGGAACTGGGAGAGCTACAACGACAGCCACAACGGCGACTGGGGCCCGAGCGCCATGGCACTCGCGCTCAAGGCCTACGGCGCGCCCGGCTACGAGGTGCGGGCGTACAAGACCCGGAGTAGCGCGCTGCGCGATGCGGCCAAGGCGATCATGAAGACCCACTCGCCGGCCATCCTGCTTGCCTGGCGCGGCGCCCACACCTGGGTGATGACCGGGTTCAAGGCGGACGCCGACCCGCGACTGTTCGATGACGCGATCGTTTCAGGCGCGTACATCCTCGACCCCTGGTATCCGCGGATCTCGAGCATCTGGGGCCGCTCAGATCCGCCGGGCACGTTCCAGAACGCCGCGGAGATGGAGCGCAACTACCTGAGGTGGCACCGGCCGGAGGGCCACTACAAGGACCGCGACGGTCTCTATATCTCGGTCGTCCCGACGCTCAAGGCGCCCGGAGGCTGATCGCCGGCTCCGATCCCGCGCAGCCGGCCGACGAGGAAGATCGCGAGCAGCACGTCCTTGGTCGCCATGCCGGCGGCGTAGCCGAGCGGGATGGCGAGGATCCCGACGCCGGGGACGAGGACCTGTGAGACGGCCACCACGGCGCCCAGTCCCACGAACGAGGCGATGACCTGGCGGATGGTGTCGTGCGTCGCGTACAGCCCGCGGGACAGCGGGTAGGCGAGCGCATCGAAGGGGATCGACAGCGCGTACGCGGCCACGACCGCCGACGTGCGCTCGACGTCGTCCGGTCCGAACCGACCACCACCCAGCAGGACGCTGACCAGCGATCCGGACAGGACGAAGAGCGCGACCGCGGCCGCGCCGGTGAGCGCGCCGATCGTCAGCAGGTTCCGACGGAGCACCGCCCGGTAAGTCCGTCCATCCCCCTCGGCATAGGCAGCCGAGAGGGTCGGGAAGACCGCGAGCGAGAAGGCCACGCCGATCAGGCTGACCGGGAGCACCTGGTAGTCGGAGGCGAAGTTGAACGAGGTCACGCTGCCGGCGCCGAGCGACGCGGCCAGGATCGTGAAGTAGGTCAGCGTGATGGGTTCGATCGGGTGGCTGACCATCCGCGGGATCATCAGCCGGACGAACTCGCGGAAGGCCGGGGTCCGGATGGCGGTCGCCGGCCGGATCCGGAACGAGGTCGCCCGTGTGCCGAGCGCTCGGATCCCGAGGTGCGCCGCCGCTCCGGCGACGGCGCCCCAGGCCGTGGCATGGATCCCGAACCGGCCGGCGAAGAGCACCGTCCCGAGCACGATGCCGCCCGAGTACAGGACCGGCGCCAGCGCATAGAAGGCGAATCGTCGGTTCGCCACGAGGACCTCGCCGAGCGCGATCGACGCGGCGAACAGGACCTGCGCCAGGCAGTTGATCCGGAGCAGGTCCACGTACAGGGCCTGCGTCGCCGGGTCGAATCCCTCGAAGGCGTCGGCCAGCCACGGTGCGGCGACGGCCAGGACGGTCGAGGCGATCGCCATGACCCCGACGGCGCCGGTCAGGACGGTCTGACCGAAGGCGTTCGCCGCAACTTCGTCGCGGCGGCGCAGGCTCGTGAAGATCGGGACGAACGGCGCGGTCAGACCCGCGGCAACCAGCACGTCGAGGGCGATCTCCGGGATCCGGAACGCCGCGTTGTAGGCGTCGAGCTCCGCGCCGGCACCGAACGTGTTCGCGAACACGCGGTTGCGCACGAGGCCCATCGCGAAATAGGCCAGGCTCAGGAGGGACAGGACGAACGCGCCGCGCGGGAAGACGAGATCGACAAGGGCCCGGACCCACCCGACGGTCCGAGACAGCACCGTCACCCTCCTTCCAGCTCGGGGTTCGCGGGTGGGACGCGTGACCCGCGGCCGGAGCGACGTGGATGCCCCCCGGAGGGGCGTGGCGGGTGTGGCTCGGTCACCCGCCCGCGGGCAGCTTCATCAGGACCTGGTCGGCGTGGCGAGGCGCGGTCGCCTCAGCGGAACCATCGTCCTGCCGGCGCAGGGCGATGACCGCCAGGAGCATGCTCAGGCCGCCGTACCACAGAGCCGGCAGGGCCACCATCCCGGCCACGGGGACGGTCCAACGGCGATCCGTCCGGGCGCCCCACACGACGATCGCGATCGCGATCGGTAGGCGGGCGATGAAGGGGATCGGCACCGCGGCCCAGGTCCCGTCGCGCCCGGCGATCCGGATGAGGACCTGGATCCATTCGATCCATGCGCCCGGCATGACGATGGCCGAGACGGCGACGACGATGGCGGTCGCTCCGAACGCGATCGCCAGCTGGCCCCATTCGCGGCGGACCGCGAACCACAGCAGGCCGATCCCCGGGGTGACCTTGGTCAGGATGACGAACGACCATGCCGCGGGCCAGCGGAAGCCGACGACCATCGCGACCGCCAGGAGCAGGGAGATGTTGCCGCCGGACAGCTCGACGACGGCCAGCAGGGCGCCGAGCGCGAACCACCGTGGCCCGGTCAGGTAGCGGACCGCCACCAGCATGATAGCGGTCCAGGCGGCCATGAACTGCCCCCACGGAAGGGCCGTCAGCGGGGAGACCAGCTGGAGGAAAGCCGGCGAGTAGACGTACGCCCCGGGCTTGGTCCAATCGGAATTGGCATATGGGGCCGACAGGTGGTTCACCCAGTAGCAGAAGGCCTCCATCCCGGTGCCCCACGCCCGACCGAGCGGCTGGGCCAGCAGGACGATCACGAGCCAGACGAGGAAGGCCACGAGCAGGCCCGTGGTCTCCGCCGTCAGCAGGCGCGCGAAGACCGAGTTCGCGATGGCCGCGCGGTCGCGGGGGAGGGCGAGCTGGCGGGGCAGGACGGTCATGTCAACGACGAACTGTGGCGACCATGAGTCGCGGTCCGTCGTCCCCCACGGCGGGGCAGCTTGTGGGTCACCCGCGGATGATACGTGGCGGTCCGTTGACACGTCTGCCCGAAACCGGCCAGCCCACTGTCGAGGCTCGATGAGGTCTTCGGGGCCTCATTGCCCGAGGACTCATCCGCCGGCGTCGCGCTTCTCGGTCTCGGCGAGCTTCTTGCGGTTGGCCTCGCGCGTGCGCATGAGGCCGTCGCCGGAGTGGGGCGTCGCCTCCGGCCCCGGGATTCGTGATCGGGGTGTCTTGCCCGCGGCCTTTGCCGCGGCCCGAGCCTCGGCTCGACCGGCCATGCGGGCGGCGAGGGTCGCTTCGTATCCCTGATCGGTGGGGAGGTAGTAGCGGCGGTCCCTGAGCTCGTCCGGGAGGTACTGCTGCTCGACGTCGGCGCCCTCGAAATCGTGGCTGTAGCGATAGCCGACCCCGATCCCGTGCTGCTTCATGCCACGATGCGCGGCGTTGCGCAGGTGCAGGGGCACCGGCAGCGCGCCCTTTGCCTCGACATCGGAGACGGCCGCCCAGTAGGCAGCGCCCGACCGATTGGACTTCGGCGCGGTGGCGATGTACGTCGTCGCCTGGGCTAGGGCGTACTGGGCCTCCGGGAGACCGATCCAGTCGAGGGCGCCGGCCGCGGCGACCGCGACCTGGAGCGCCCGCGGGTCCGCGTTCCCGACATCCTCGGACGCGCTGATGATCAGTCGTCGCGCGATGAACCGCGGGTCCTCGCCGGCGGCGACCATCGCCGCGAGCCAGTAGAGGGCCGCGTCGGGATCGTTGCCGCGCAGGCTCTTGATGAATGCCGAGACCGTGTCGTAGTGGCCGTCGCCGGCGCGGTCGTACGCGAGGATGCGCTGCTGGGCGGCCGCCTCGATGTCCTCGAGTCGCGGGGCGACATGACCGGCCGCGTCGCGGATCCCCTCATCGGCCGCCAGCGCAGCGGCGCCCTCCAGGACGTTGAGTGCCGAACGAGCGTCGCCGCCCGCGAGCGACACGAGGTGCCCGAACGCGTCGTCGCCGAGCGACACGCCGCCGTCGGGACCGAGCGACCCGGCCAGGCCGCGGTCGGGGTCGGCGAGGGCCCGGCGGACGACGGTCGAGACCTCGTCGTCGGTCAGCGCCTCCAGGCGCCAGACGCGCATCCGGGACAGGAGCGCGGCGTTCACCTCGAAGTACGGGTTTTCGGTGGTCGCGCCGATGAGCGTGATGGTCCCGTCCTCGACGTGTGGCAGGAGCGCGTCCTGCTGCGCCTTGTTGAAGCGATGGATCTCGTCGAGGAACAGGACCGTGCGGGTCCCGTGCAGGGCGAGCCGATCCTGTGCCTCGGCGATCGTGGCCCGGACCTCGACGACGCCGGACATGACCGCCGAGAGCGAGACGAAGTGAGCGCCGATCGCGTCGGCGAGGAGTCGCGCGAGACTGGTCTTGCCCGTCCCGGGCGGGCCCCATAGCAGGGTCGACGAGAGGTGGCCGCGGGCCACGCTCCGCCGGAGAGGTCCACGTTCGCCGACCAGATGGGCCTGGCCGACGAACTCCTCCAGGCCCCGCGGCCGCATGCGCGCGGCGAGCGGCTGCCGCTCGGGTGGCGGATGGAAGAGCGCCTCAGGCTTGGCGCCGGTCAGACGGCGGGAGGGAGGCATGGCCCGATGGTAGCGCCCCGGCCCGGGGGTCAGATCGCCGCGTTGCCCGTCAGGTGGGTGAGGGCCCAGAGCACCAGGAGCAGGATGACCAGCGATCCGCCGACGAGCGTGATGCGGCGGACATCCCGACCGACGTAGGCGTACTCCTCGGCAGCGCGGACTGCAAGGCCCGACGCCGGCCGCGACCCGACCCTGGCTTCCGCGGCCGGGGGGCCGCCTCGACGACGATCGGCGGTGCGGCGGCGGGCGTCCTCGGCGGCTCGCTCATCGGCCACGATCCGGGCCTCGAGCTCGGCTGCGCGCGCCTCCTCCTCGGGGGTCAGGCTGGTCGGCCGAGGAGCCGTGGGGGCGATCGGCGCCGCGGCTGCCGGCCGGCCGGCGACGCGCCGGGTGGGCCGTCGTTGCCCGGGTCGATTGCTGCCTCGCGAGCGCTTGGCCATGGTGCGGGACGATCCTCCAGGCGATGTCGGGGTGGGCGGGCGTCCTGGTGCAGGGTGCGGATCCCGCCGATCGGAGAGGATAGCATCACCGCGCTCCTCGTCCGCCCGCGTCCGGGGGCGCAAGCGTGCGGTGAGCCCGGGATGAGGGGCGCCTGCTAGACTCGGACGACCCCATCGGGAGGATCAGGCGATCGATCTCAACGCGCTCGTGACCCCCACTATCGGCGCCATCGTCGTGGCGCTCGTGGTCGCCGTCCTGCTGCTCCTGCTCGCGATCGTCGTGCTCGCCCGCCGGTCCCGGCGGCTCGGGGCGCGGCTCGCCGGCCTGACCCGGGATTCGGACGGCCAGAGCCTGGAAGCGGTGCTCGAGGCGCACCTCGACCAGGTCGTCGAGGTCGGCCGCAAGCTCGACGATGTCGCGGCCAGGACCAAAGTGCTCGAGACCCGGCAGCCCCGCGCCTTCCAGCGCGCCGGCCTGGTCAGGTTCAACCCGTTCGAGGAGACGGGCGGCAACCAGAGCTTCGCGCTCGCGCTCCTCGATGCCGATGGCGACGGCTGGGTCCTGTCCAGCCTCCATGCCCGCACGGGCACGCGCGTCTACGCCAAGACCATCGTCGGCGGCCGATCGGACACCGGCCTGTCCGAGGAGGAGACGACCGCGATCAAGCAGGCGATGGCCTGACAGGCTAGCTGGCACGGCGGTCGGCGATGGTCCGGGCATGGCCCCCACGACGACCGCCGCCCCCGACCAGGACGCGCACGACGCCCACGACGATCCCGCTGCCGAGTCGACGGTGACACGGTCGCGCCTGCGCACCCGCCGGGAGCCGGCGTCGCTCGACCAGCTGCCGGCCTGGACGGACCTCGTGCCGGTCATGGATCCCGAGCTCGTGCCCGAGCCTGGTACGGGCCTGGCGGCGCTGCTGGGGGGCTTGAACCCGGATCAGCGACGGGCCGTCACCCACGAGGATGGCCCGCTCCTGGTCGTCGCCGGAGCCGGCACGGGCAAGACCCAGGTCATCACCCGCCGGATCGCCTGGCTCGTGGCGACCCGGCGGGCCAGGCCGTCCGAGGTGCTCGCGCTGACGTTCACGGACAAGGCCGCCGAGGAGATGGCGCTCCGGGTGGACCAGCTGGTGCCCTATGGATACACGGACACCGCCATCTCGACGTTTCACGCCTTCGGCGACGGTCTGATCCGCCAGTACGCGCTCGAGCTCGGGCTGCCGACGGATGTTCGCGTGCTGACCCGCCCCGAGGTCGTCATCTTCCTCCGCGAGCATCTCTTCGAGTTCGACCTCGACGCCTATCGGCCGCTGGGCGATCCGACCCGTTTCCTCGCGGCGCTCGCCACGCTGTTCAGTCGGTGCAAGGACGAGGACATCGGCCCGGACGCGTACCGGGAGTTCGCCGACCGCGTCGCGGGCGAGGCAGCGCGGGTCGCGGAGGCCGCAGTCGGGTCCGATGCGCCCGCCGGGGAGGCCGATGTCGACGCCGCGGACGCGGCGGCCGAGGAAGCGCGGCGGCAGGACGAACTCGCTCGCGCCTACGCCACCTACCAGCGGCTCCTGGCGGCCAACGGCTGCATCGATTTCGGCGACCAGGTCGCCCTCGCCCTGCGGCTCGTGCGCGAGTCGGCGGCGGCGCGGGCCGAGATCGCCGGGCGGTTCCGGTACATCCTCGTCGACGAGTTCCAGGACACCAACCGCGCCCAGGCCGAGCTCGTCGGCCTCCTCGCCGAGTCCCACCGGAACGTGACCGTCGTGGGTGACGACGATCAGGCGATCTACGCGTTCCGGGGTGCAGCCGTCGACAACATCCTCGGGTTCCGCGATCGCTACCGGTCGGCGCGGACCGTCGTCCTGCGGCGGAACTATCGCTCGAAGGCGCCGATCCTCGATGCCGCGTATCGGTTGGTCCGCTTCAACGATCCCGATCGGCTCGAGGTCCGGGCCGGGGTGAGCAAGCGCCTGCGCGCCGAACGGGCCGACCCGCTCGCGGCGCCGGTCCGGGTCGAGGCGTTCGCCACGGCGTCGGACGAGGCGGACTGGATCAGCGCCGAGATCGCGCGTCGCATCGCCGCGGGTGGGTCAGCGCGTGACCATGCGATCCTCGTCCGGGCGAACGGGCACGCCGACCCGTTCCTGCGGTCGCTCAACCTCGCCGGCATCCCGTGGCGCTTCTCGGGGACCTCCGGTCTCTACGCACGACCGGAGGTCCGCCTGCTGCTCGCCTTCCTGCGCGTCGTCGCCGAGCCCGAATCCAGCGTGGACCTGTATGCGCTCGCGACCTCGGAGGCGTACAGGCTCGGTGGGGACGATCTGTCCTCGATCGTCAACATGGCCCGCCGGCGGAACCGCTCGGTTCGCGCGATCCTCGAGGAACTCGATCGCCAGCCCGGCATCCTGCGGGTCGGGCCCGAGACGCGCGCGACGGTCACCAAGCTGGTCGCGGACCTCCGTCGCTACGGGGAGATCGCCCACGAGCAACCGGCCGGCGAACTGCTCTACGGCTTCCTCCGGGCGAGCGGCCTGCTGGCCCGCCTGGCCGCGACCGACACCGTCGCAGCGGAGGAGGCCCTCGGCAACATCGCCCGCTTCTTCGAGATCGTCCGGGGCCAGTCGGCGCTGCTCGCGGACGACCGGGCGATCTTCATCGCGCCGCACCTCCAGACGCTCATCGACGCGGGCGACGATCCGGCGACCGCCGAACTCGACCCCGACGCCGATGCCGTCGCCGTCCTGACCGTCCACAAGGCGAAGGGGCTGGAGTTCCCGGTCGTCTTCCTGCCCGGTCTCGTCGCGGGCCGGTTCCCCTCGAGCGGCCGCGGCGAGCCGCTTGCACTGCCGGCCGGTCTCGGTCGAGGCGCGCCGCCGACGCCGGAGCTCGCCCTCGCCGAAGAGCGGCGCCTGTGCTACGTCGCCATGACCCGGGCTCGCGACGAGCTGATCCTCTCGCATGCCGCCGACTACGGCGGGTCACGGGCGCGCCGCGTCTCGCCCTTCGTGCTCGAAGCGCTCGACCTGCCGTCCACCTCGGGCGTGCCCGGCGCCGGGGCGGCCGCTCCGGCGCCCGCCGAGCGCCTGGCGGCCTTCGAGCGAGCCGCCGTCCGCCCGGAGGAGGCGCGTCGACCGATCGACGGGCCCCTCTCGCTCAGCTTCTACCAGATCGACGACTACCTGACCTGTCCGCTCAAGTACAAGTACGCCCACGTCCTGCGCGTGCCCCTGGCCCCGCATCACGCGATCATCTACGGTTCCGCGCTCCACAAGGCGGTCCAGCTCTTCCACCATCGTCATGCGCGCGGCCATGTCATGTCCGAGGCCGAGCTCGATGAGGTCTTCGAGTCCGCGTGGTCGAACGAGGGGTTCCTGAGCCGCGACCACGAGGAGGCGCGACTCGCGGCCGGGCGCCTCGCGCTGCGCCGGTTCCGCGAGGCCCAGCTCCAGCCGGATGCCGTGATCCCCACGTACGTCGAGCGTGAATTCAGCTTCACGCTCGGTGGCGATCGGGTTCGCGGCCGCTGGGATCGGGTCGACGTGGAGTCCGTGACCGATGAGGCCCCCGACGCGACGACCGTCCCGTCCGATGGCGCGACGCCGTCCGCGGACGTGGTCTCGCCGACACTCGAGATGCTGGGTCGCGAACGGGTGACGATCACCGACTACAAGTCGTCGGACGTCCGCGATCCGGCGAAGGCCCGCCAGCGGGCACGCAATTCACTCCAGCTCCAGATCTACGCGATGGGCTATGAGGCGATGACCGGGCGGCTGCCCGATGCCGTCCAGCTCCATTTCCTCGAATCGGGCCTGATCGGCCGGGTCGAGGTGGATCCCAGGCGCCTGGCGCGCGCGAAGACCCGGATCGCCACGGCCGCGGCCGGGATGCGGGCCCGCGACTACACCCCAAAACCGGAGTACCTCGCCTGCACCTACTGCGCGTTCCGCGACATCTGCCCCGCGAGCGTCGCGCGCTGACCCCGGATCGGCTCGGCGTGCCGTCCCCATGGCCGGTGGCCCGCTCAGTCCGCGCGCAGGACGGCCGCGAGGTACCGCTCGAACCGCTCGAGGCTCTCGCCGGCATCGAGCCGTGCGTGGAACTCGGGGCCCGCCGAGGTCGAGGAGCACCCGGACATCCCAGTACCGCCGCTCCGGCACCGTTCCGCCCGCAGCGAGAAAGTCGGTGAGCGCCGCCTCGGCCAGTTCCGGGCCCTGGAACACGCCGAGGTTCGAGCGCAGATGCGCGAGGTCGGCCGCCGGCGGCCCCCAGGACGCCGCCGTCTAATCGACGATCCCGGTGAGCCGACCGTCGAGCCACAGGGTGTTCGCAGGGTGGTAGTCACGATGCATGAACCGCTCCGGACCGCCGGGCGGAGGTGACGCGGCGAGCTTCAGGGCCTCCGCCCACAGATCCGGTCGTTTCGTGGCGACGGGCGCGGCGAGCTCGTCGAGCCGGGTGTACGGAGAGAAGGCCGATGCCACCTCCCGAAGGCCGAGATCCAGGGAGTGGATCGTCACGAGGGCTTCTGAGAGCTGGCGGATCGCCGAGGCGCTGGGGCGGGACCTCCAGTGCTGGAGGGGGCGGCCCGGCAGCCGGGTCTGGAGCAGGGTCGGAACGTCGCACGCCGTGGCGTCTGGATCGGCCGCCACGATCCCCGGGACCGGCAGCCGGGTCGTGGCGACGCGATCGAGTACGCGACCTCCCGTGCCGCGGTGAAACCCGGGTCGTCGATCTCCCAGCCCGGCCTGGCCCAGCGTCGCAGGATGAGCTCGTGGCGGCGTCCCGACCCGTCCACGACATCGACCGCATGGGTCGCCTGCCAGCCGCCACCGTCGAGCCGGCGAACCCGGACGATCCTCGCGTCCGCCCCGATCGCGCGGGCGATCCAGTCGAGCGTCGCCCGTGGTGGCCGTGCCGCGCGCCACGGGGGCACGTCCAGGGTGATCGACAAGGCGGTATCCCTTCGTCCGTTCGGCCGCGGGGGCGAACACCATCGTAGATCGCCGACACGGGCGGATGCGACCGGCCCTCGGATAGGGAATCCGCCTTACTCGACGCCACGAAGCCGGAGGTGCATCGTCCCCGACCGTGGCCGCGCACCAGGCATGGACCGGGTCACGCGTACGGAGCACGGATCGACGATGGATCGGTTGACGCGGATGATCCGCCCGTGGACGAGCCCGGCCTCCGAGGCCCTAGACTCGCTCGTCATGGAGGCTCGCGACCGCTGGTTCAACCTCGGGTTCTTCGCGGCGGCGGCCCTGGTCTGGCTCCTGGTCGGTCTGGTCGTCACGACCCGCGATCCCGTGCTGGACCCGAGCGCCGGGTTCATCGGCGCGGGGCTGATCGGACTGGCGATCGGCCTGACACTGGTCCCGATCTTCTGGTTGATCGTCTTCGGACGGCACCGCCAGATCGCCTACCGCGGCGACTGGACCCGGGCGGTCCGACGCGCCGCGTGGGTCGGCGGCATCGTCACGGTCCTCGTCGCGTTACGCGTCCAGGGCGTGCTCGACTGGCCGATCGCGCTGTTCATGATCGCCCTGGCGCTCGTCGCCGAAATCGACGCTCTCCGCGGAGCGCTGACCGGGACACACGGGCCTTGGCCCGGCGCCCGGACCCGCCGCGCGCTAGGCTGGGGCCGACCCACGATATCCTCAGCCCGGAGGCCTGTGTTGCCGTCGCTGTCCACCACGCGCCCGGCCGAACCCCACGCCGACACGAAGGCCCGCCTGGCGTCCGCCGTGGAAGCGGCACGCGACGAGATCCTCGACCTGTCGCACCGGATCCACGCCGATCCGGAGCCGGCCTTCGAGGAACACCACGCCGCGACCTGGGTCGCGGAGGTCCTGGCCCGACACGGGTTCGAGGTGCACCATCCGGCCGGCAGCCTTCCGACGGCGATCCGCGCGCGGCAGCCGGGCGGTCGGGGCGGCGACGGCCCACGCATCGGGATCCTCGCGGAATACGACGCCCTGCCCGGCCTCGGCCATGGCTGCGGCCACAACACGATGGCGGCCTCGGGCGTCGGCGCCGCCATCGCCCTGGCCTCGATCGCCGACGAGCTCCCCGGCGAGATCGTCTTCCTCGGGACGCCGGCCGAGGAGCGCGGGAGTGGCAAGGCCATCATGATCGAGGACGGGCTGTTCGAGGGCCTCGACGCCGCACTCCTGTACCACCCCTGTGACCGGAACCACGTCGAGAGCTGGCCGCTCGCCTCCGAGGACGTGGAGGTCGTGTTCCATGGCCTCGAGGCCCACGCCTCGTCCGATCCGTGGCTGGGTCGCAACGCCCTCGACGCGCTGGTCCTGCTGTTCAGCTCGGTCGGGCTCTGGCGGCAACAGCTCCGGCCGTCCTCGCGGGTCCACGGGATCATCCGCGAGGGCGGGACCGCCGCGAACATCATCCCGGGCCGGACCGCGGCCTGGTTCATGATCCGGAGCGACGACGAGACCTACTACGAAACGATGCGCGACCGCTTCACCGAGATGTGCGAGGCGGCGGCCCAGGCGACGGGAACGACCGTCGAGGTCGCGTTCAGCGGCAAGGCCTCGACGATGCGCAACAACCCGGTGCTGGTGGAGCGCTTCAGGGCGAACATGGCGGCCTACGGGATCGCGGACCAGGGCGACGACCCCAACGCGGGCAGCACCGACATGGGCAACGTCAGCTGGGTCTGCCCGACCATCCATCCCGAGCTCGCGATGGCCCCGGAGGGCACGCCCGGCCATTCGATCCTGTTCCGGGACGCGGCCGTGACGCCCCGGGCGGACGAGACGACCCTGCTGGCCGCCACGCTCGTGGCGCAGACCGCGTACGACCTGTTCGCGGACCCGGCCCTCGTGGAGGCCGCCTGGCGCGCGTTCCGCGAGACTTGAGGGCGGGCGGCGCGTTGAACGTGGGTTAGGATGGCCTTGGCGCGCCCCGCTGGACGACAGGATCGAACCGGCGGCGCCCAGCGAAACGGACCATCCGCGGCGAGCCGTGCCGCGGCCGTTCTCCGGGAGGCACACGTGGTCAAGCGCCCCCACGATCAAGAGCCTT
Source organism: uncultured Chloroflexia bacterium (assembly GCA_963764515.1). Classification (GTDB taxonomy): domain Bacteria; phylum Chloroflexota; class Limnocylindria; order Limnocylindrales; family CSP1-4; genus SPCO01. Next base: position 1,244,222 of record CAVXSS010000002.1, read on the forward strand.
CGTCCGCCTATGCGGTCCGCAACGGCTGGGACCAGGCCTTCGAGACCTACACCGATTACGACCTGCCGACCTACGTCGGTCCGGTCTCGTTCGGGAAGCTCCCCTGGATCGACGATCCCGATGAGCTTCGACGCCTCGGCGTCGACGTCGCGATCGTCGGCGCACCGTTCGATGACGCCGTCAGCCATCGGCCGGGCACCCGGTTCGGGCCGCGCGCGATCCGCGAGGCCCAGTACGCGTCCGGGTCCATCCACTCCCTGCAGCTCGACGTCGACGCGTTCGACGTGCTCACCGTCGTCGATGCCGGCGACGCGAACATCGTGCCCTCGTGGATCGAGCGCGCCCACGCGATGATCTACCGCAAGGTCCACGACGTCGCCGGCACGGGCGCCATCCCGATCATCCTGGGCGGCGACCACTCGATCACGTGGCCGGCGGCGACCGCGATCGCCGAGATCCGGGCGCCGCAGCGCGTGGGCATCGTCCACTTCGACGCCCATGCGGACACCGCCAACGACAGCTTCGGGGTCCTGGCCAGCCACGGCACGCCGATGCGACGGCTCATCGAGTCGGGCGCGATCGATGGGCGCAACTTCGTGCAAGTCGGGCTGCGGGGCTACTGGCCGCCCCAGGAGACGTTCGACTGGATGCAGGCCCACGGCCTGCGCTGGCACTTCATGCGCGAGATCGAGGAGCGTGGCGCGGAAGCCGTCATCGCCGACGCGATCGCCGAGGCCCTCGACGGGCCGGACGTCATCTACCTCTCGCTCGACATCGACGTGATCGATCCGGGCATGGCGCCGGGAACCGGCACGCCCGAGCCGGGCGGGATGCTGACCCGCGAGGTCCTGCGCGCCGTGCGCCAGATCGTGAGCTCGGTGGAGCTCGCCGCCATGGACATCGTCGAGGTCTCCCCGCCGTACGATCAGGCGGAGACGACCGCGATGGCCGCGAACCGGGCCGCCCTGGAAGCCATCAGCGCCCTCGCGGTCAAGCGCCAGGCGGGTGCCCGGATCCGCTGGGAGGGCTGAACGATCGAGCAGGATCCATTCAGGGTGCACGATCGCGCCACGGCGGATGACCTCGCGCGTCTGTACGACCTCGACCTGCTCGACGATCCGGGGGATCTCGACCTCTATCTAGCGCTGGCTGAACGGACCGGTGGCCCGATCCTGGAGCTCGCGGCCGGCACCGGGCGACTGGCCGTGCCGCTGGCGGCGGGTGGGAACCGGGTGACCGCCGTGGACATCGATCCGGCGATGCTCGCACGGGCCCACGCTCGGGCCAAGATCGCCGGCCCCGTCGCGACCGAGCACCTGACCCTCGTCGAGGCCGACCTGGTCGGTGTGCGCCTGCCCGACGCGGGCCAGTTCGGTCTTGCCTTCATCGCCCTCAACTCGATCCTGGTGCTGGCGGGTCGCGCTGCGCAACGGTCCGCGGTCCGCGTCCTCGCGGAGCACCTGGCGCCGGGCGGGGTGGCCGTCGTCGACGTCTGGCTGCCCGACGCCGAGGACCTGGCCCGGTTCGATGGCCGGATCGTCCTGGAGTGGCCTCGCCGGGACCCGGAGACCGGCGAGCTGGTGACGAAGGCGGGGTCGGCGCAACACGACGCGGCGACCGGCACGATCACGCTGACGACGTTGTTCGAGGCGTCCAAGCAGGGCGGGTCGCCGCGCCGCTGGGTGCGCCGCGACCAGATGCGCCTGGTGTCCGCCGACGAGCTCGGCGCCTGGGCGGAGGAGGCGGGCCTCGCGGTCGAACTGATGGCCGGGAGCTACGATCTCGGTGCGCTGGGGCCCGGGAGTGAGCGGGCGGTCATGATCGCGGTCAAGCCCTAGTCGAACGGTTCGGTCGGGCCATCATCGGGCGGGACCTCCGAGGGGGGGCCGCGTGCCACGGCGTGCGTGGTATCGTCGAGCGGTATGGCCTCAAGTGATCAGACACGCCTGCTCATCGTCGAGGACGTGCCGCAGGTCGCGCAGTACATCCGCAGCCTCCTGAACGCACAGTCCAAGGTGAAGCTGCTCGATGTGCTGAGCGAGGGCGGCAAGGCGCTCGGGCAGATCCAGGAGCTGCGCCCTGACGTCGTGATCGTCGACGCGCTCCTGCAGGGCCGGGTCAAGGGGCCGACACTCGTCGAGCAGATCCACAAGTCGGATCTCGGCGTGCCCGTCATCGTCCTGACCGTGCCGCAGAACCCCGTCGAGCTCGATCCCGAGCATGGCGTCCACGGCGTCCTGACGATGCCGTTCTCGGGCTTCGACCTCATCAACCGGATCGGCGGCGTCAGGAAGCAGTACGAGGCGGGCCAGGAGACGGCCAGCACGCGCATCTTCTCGGTCTTCTCGCCCAAGGGCGGGGTCGGCAAGACGACGATCGCCTTCAACCTCGCGGTGGCGGTGGGGCAGATGGACCAGCGGACCGTCCTCATCGACGGAAGCCTCCAGTTCGGCGACCTGCGTGCCCTGCTCAAGGTCCCGACCGATGCGCCCTCGATCCTCGATCTGCCGACCGACCGGATCGCCGAGTCCGACCTGGGCGACGTCCTCTGGCGCGATCCCTCGGGGATCGACATCCTGCTCGCGCCTCCGCGCATCGAGATGGCGGAGATGGTCACCTCCCGCGACATCGAGAAGGTGCTCTCGCTGCTCCGGCGGGTCTATGCGGTGATCGTCATCGACATGTCCAGCTACGTGACCGACGTGAACCTCGCGTTCCTCGACGCGAGCGACACGATCGTGGAGATCGTGACGTACGACTCGACGACCATCCACAACACCGTGGCGATCGCCGATACGTTCCGGGCCATCGGGTACCCGGCCTCCAAGGTGCGCTACCTGGTCAATCGCGCCAATTCGTCGGGTGGCATCGAACCGGCGGCCCTCGAGCGGGCGCTCGGGCGGGTCCCCGAACACCGCGTGGTCTCCGACGGCCTGCTCGTGATCCAGTCCAACAACGAGGGCGTGCCGTTCGTCCTGGCCAATCCGGGCGCGGCGATCAGCCAGGACCTGGCGAGGCTCGCCGGCGACCTCCTCGGGTTGGCGCGGACGCCGGCCGCCGCCGGCCACCGCTAGGGGTCCGGATGACCGATCCCCGTCCGATCGGGGTCTTCGACTCGGGTGTCGGCGGGCTGACGGTGCTCCGCGAGATCCTCCGGAGGAGCCCCGCCGAGTCCACGGTCTACCTCGGGGACAACCTGCGCGCGCCGTACGGCGTGCGAACGGACGACGAGGTCCTCGCCTTCTCGACGCAGTCGCTCGATGCGCTGGTGGAGCGCGACGTGAAGGCCCTCGTCGTGGCGTGCAACACCTCGACAGCCGTCGGGATCGGTTCCTTCCGGCGCCGCTACGACCTGCCGGTCCTGGGGGTCATCCGTCCGGGCGCCACGGCAGCCGCCCTCGCCACGCGCAACCGCCGGGTCGGGGTGATCGCGACGCCTGCCACGATCCGGTCGCATGCCTATTTCTCGGCGATCAAGGACGAGAACCCCGCGGTCGAGGTCTATGAGCACGCGACCCCGACCCTGGTCCCGCTCGTCGAGGCGGGCGACCTCGCGGGGCCGGTCGCGGAAGCCGCGGTCCTCGAGGCGCTGGCGCCGTTGCTCGGCGAGCGCGGCGCAGACGGGGAGTCCATCTTCCCGCGGCCGCCTGGCGCGACCGTCGACACGCTCCTGCTCGGGTGCACGCATTACCCGCTGCTGCTGCCGCTCATCCAGGCCGCCGCCGGCCGGCAGGTCGCGATCGTCGACTCGGCGACCGCGACCGCATCGGCCCTGGCCGAGCTCCTGGAGATCAACGGGCTCGTGGTACCGGCGGCTCCGACCGACAGGTCGGGCGGCCGGTCCGATGCGGCGACCCACCTGCAGCTGACGACGGGCGACCCGGAGGCCTTCCACGCCCTGGCCGCGCGCCTGTTCGGTTCGGCCTTCCCGGACGTCGCGCGGATCGAGCTCGCGGTGCCGGCCCGATGACCGAGCGCGGCCGACGAGACCGGGCGTGGCGGGATGACCGCGTCTGGCGGGCCGGCTTCCTGATCGGTTCCGCCCTCGGCGCGGCCGCCACAGTCATCGGGCGTCACGCCGAGCAGTCCGCTCGGCGCGGCCTCGTGGACTGGCCAGCGGTGGAACGCATCGCGATCGGCCGGCTCAGGAACGCCCCGGGCGCCCTCTTGCCGGCCGATCTCCGCGCCGCCGAGCCCGCCTACGCGGAGGCGATGGCCAAGATCGTGCCGGCCCTCTCGAGCGCCCTCGGGACGGAGCTGCCGGGCGTCGTGGAGCGGTCCGGTGTCGTCGATCGCGGGGGTTGGGTCACGGCCAATGTCGGGACGTTCGCGTCGCTCATCGGCAAGCTCGAGGCGGACCTCCTCGACCAGGTCGTCCCGGTGGGCGGCGGCCTGGCCAAGGCCACGATGGCACTCGCGAACCGTTGGGTGACGACCCGCCAGCTGGGGTTCCTGCTCGGGTTCATGGGCGCGCGCGTGCTGGGCCAGTACGACCTCGCCCTGCTGACGGCCGAGCAGGCACCGGGGCGCCTCCTGTTCGTCGAGGAGAACATCCGCGGGACGGCGGCGTCGCTGGGCGTCCCGCTCGACCCGTTCCGGACCTGGATCGCCCTCCACGAGACCACCCACGCCTTCGAATTCGAGGCGCATCCGTGGCTCCGGCCGTACCTGGCCTCGCGCCTCGAACGCCAACTGAGCCTCTTCGGCAACGATGCCCGCACCCTCGGCCGTGACGCCCTCCGCGCGCTGGGTCACGCGCTGCGCGGCGAGTCCGATGGCGAGCACTGGATGGAGCGGCTCATGGGTCCCGAGCAGAAGGCGGTCTTCCGTGAGACCCAGGCGGTCATGAGCCTGCTGGAAGGGTTCAGCGACTACGTGATGGACGAGGTCGGCCGGGACCTGGTGCCGGGCGTCGAACGGATCAGCGCGCGGTTCCACGAACGGCGGGCGAAGCGGACGCCCTTCGAGCGCTCGATGCTCCGGCTCACGGGCCTCGACCTCAAGATGGAGCAGTACAAGAAGGGCGAGCGGTTCGTGCGGGCGATCGCCGATGCGCGCGGCAAGATCGCCCTGGCGAGGCTGTGGGACGGTCCGGAGACGCTGCCACGCGAAGGCGAGATCGACGCGCCCGACCGCTGGATCGCCCGCGTGCTCGATGGCGCGGCCCCATGACCGGGGACGATCGCCTGATCCGGCGGGCTGGTCCGGGAAGCGGCCCAGGAGGCGCCCCAACGGCCATCGCGCTGAGTCCGATCCTGTCCGCCCGCTATCGCTCTCGTGACCTGGAGCGGATCCGGGCGGCGGCCCCGGGAGCTCGGATCGTGACCGTCTCGATCGAGGGCCTCGCGGATGGGCCGCTCGACGATGTCGAGGTCATGCTCCGGGGCTGGCTGCTGCCGGACGCCTTCGACCGCCTGCTCGTCCGCGCGCCGCGCCTCTCCTGGGTCCATTCGGCGACGTCGGGGGTCGAGCGCGCGCTGACGCCGGCGGCGCGCGAGCGCGGGTTGGTCGTGACCAACGCTCGGGGCGTCTTCAGCCGCCCGATCGCGGAGTACGTCCTGATGATGATCCTCGCCGTCAGCCGTCGGCTGCCGCAGCTCCTGGAGCTGCAGCGCGAACGGACCTGGCAGCCCCTCGAAGGCGCCGAGTTGCGCGACGTGACGGTCGGGATCATCGGGCTCGGGTCCCTCGGCCGGGCGGTCGGGGCGCTGGCCACGGCGTTCGGTTGTCGGGTCGTGGCGATCCGGCGCCGGCCGGCAGAGGGCTCCGCGGCGGCGCCGGTGTCACTGCCGGACGACCCGGACGACCGCTCGTTCGGCGAGATGATGCTGGGGCGGGTGGGCGGGCCCGATTCCCTCCCCGAGCTCCTGGGCGAGTCCGACTTCATCGTGCTCGCGGCGCCGCTCACGCCCGAGACCGAGGAGATGATCAACGACGAGACCCTCGCGATGGTCAAGCCCGGTGCGTGGCTGATCAACGTCGCGCGCGGCCGGCTGGTCGACGAGCAGGCGTTGCTGCGCGCGCTGCGCGACGGTCCCCTGGGTGGCGCCGTGCTCGATACGTTCCATGACGAGCCGCTGCCGCCGATGTCGTCGTTCTACGACCGGCCCAACGTCATCGTGACGCCGCATACCGCGTGGTCCAGCGGGCGCGTCCTGGACCGGAGCGTCGAGCTCTTCTGCGACAACCTGCGCCGGTACGCGCTCGGCCAGCCGTTGCTCAACGTCGTGGACCCGGTCGCGGGCTACTGAGCGCGGCGGCCCGGCCGGCGGACCGCTACTCTCGGGGACATGCAGACAGCCATCGTCGGGCTTGCCGGATCGGGCAAGACCACCGTCTTCAACACCCTGACCCGGGGCCATGCCGAGACCGGCGGATTCGGCGGGGTCACGCTCCACGTCGGCGTCGTCAAGGTGCCCGACGCCCGCCTGGACCGGCTCGCCGAGATCTTCAAGCCCAGGAAGATCGTGCACGCGGACGTGACCTATGCGGACCTGCCGGCCCCGCCGCCCTCGACGGAGGGCCACGTCGGTGCCGAGGAACTGCCGCCCGACCACATGGCCCGTCTCCGCGACTCGGATGCGCTTCTCCATGTGGTGCGGGCGTTCGAGGATCCCTCGCATCCGCATCCCGATGGGAGCGTCGACCCGGGACGGGATCTCGAACGGCTCGACCTCGAGTTCATCCTTGCCGACCTGGCGATGACCGAGCGACGGCTCGAGCGGCTCGCGGGCAGCGGGCGCCACGGGACGACTGCCGAGCGGGAAGCGGCCGAGCGCGAGGAGGTCGTCCTGCGCCGGTTGCACGAGGGTCTCGAGGGCGGCGCCCCCATCCGCGACCTGGGGCTCGACGACGACGAGGAGAAGGCCATCCGCGGGTTCCGCTTCCTGACCCAGAAGCCGGTGCTCGTGCTGCTCAACGTCGGCGAGGGCGATCTCGCGACCGCACCCACGCTCGTCGAGCGGATCGCGGCCGGCTATGACCATCGGCACGCGATGGTCGACGCCCTGTCCGCCCGCATCGAGATGGAGCTCGGGGAGCTGGAACCCGACGAGGCGGCTGCCTTCATGGAGGAGCTCGGCATCGCGGAATCCGGCCTCGACCGGGTCATCGCGCTGTCGTACCGGCTGCTCGGGCTGATCTCGTTCCTGACTGCGGGGCCTGACGAGTGTCGGGCGTGGCCCGTCCCCGATGGGTCGACCGCCGTGGACGCCGCCGCGGCCATCCATACGGACCTCGCGAAGGGATTCATCCGGGCGGAGGCGGTGGCCTATGACGACCTGATCGCGCTCGGTTCCATCGCGGAGGCGCGCAAGGCCGGTCGGCTGCGGTCGGAAGGCAAGACGTACCACGTCCGCGACGGGGACGTGCTGGAGATCCTGTTCAGCAAGTAGCGCGGGGGTCGAGCCGGCGCAGGCCGCCGCGGGAAGGGCGGGCGAGTCAGTTCAGGCGACTGTCCGGATCGAAGTCGACGAGGACCGACTTGAAATCGACTCGCGGGTCGTCGTCGTCATCATCGTCGTCTTCGGCCGCGTCGGCCAGGTCGACCTCGAGGTCGGCCAGGAAGTTCTCCTCCTCCACGACCGAGACGTTGACGGCCGCCGCCAGGCGATCGTCGCTGACGTGGATGAAGCCGTGGTCGCGCTCGAGCTCGGTGGCGATCGCCTCGCTGAGCGTATCGTGGTGGTACTGGTCCTGGACCCGACGGCGGATCGTCTGGACGAGCTCGAAGAACTCTTCAGGCTCCCATTCCGATTCGCTGACCACGAGGACGTCGGAGTAGACCTCGTCGTCACCCTCATGGAGCTCGTAGAAGAACACGTCGGCCTCGCGTTGCAGTCGTGGCGGGGCGGCAGTATACGCCGGGAGGTGCCATGGCCAGGCCCCGCGTCGAGGTCGTCCACGTCGGTTCGGCCAGCCGGGACGTGACCTCCGACGAACCCCGGGGCTGGCGCCTGGGGGGTGGCGTCACGTACGCGTCGCTCACGACCGCGAGGCTCGGGCTGCGGACCGCGGCGATCGTCGGGGTCGACGCCGAGGCCCGCGACGCGAGTGAGCTGGACCTGCTGCGCGAGGCCGGCGTCGAGCTCCGTCTCGTGCCGCTCGCGGAGGGTCCGATCTTCCACAACGTCGAGACGCCCACGGGCCGGGTCCAGACCTCGGTGCGCGTCGGGGCGCCGCTCCCGATCCCGGAGATCCCGGAGGCGTGGCTGATGGCGCCAGGCTGGTCCGTCGTGCCGGTCGCGGGGGAGGTCACCGAGCGTTGGGCCGACGTCATCCCCGAGCGGGCGCATCTCGCCGTCGCCTGGCAGGGCTTCCTCCGCGACCTCGCGCCTGGGAAGCGGGTCGCGCGCCGGCCGCCGCAGCCGTCGGTCATCCTGCGTCGCGCCGACCTGGTCGGCGTCAGCCACCACGACGTCGCCCCCGACACGCCGCTCGCCGCGCTCCGCGACCAGCTTCATCCGGGTGCGGACCTCCTGGTCACCCGGGGCAGCGAGGGAGGCTGGCTCATCCACCTCGCGACGGCGGGTGCGACCGAGGCCTGGCGGTATCTGCCCACCGCGACCGCTCGCGAGGTCGACCCCACAGGCGCGGGCGACACGTTCCTGGCCGCGCTCCAGGCCACCATCCTGCGACCTGCCCTGGCCGGCCGCCATCGGTCGCGGCGCCGTCCCGATCTGCGTTTCGCGGCGGCCGCGGGATCGCTTGTCGTCGAGCGCCACGGTCTCGATGGTGTCCCGGACCGGTCGGCCGTCCTCGTGCGCCGGGCGGGGGAGCGTCTCCGCCGCGCCGTCCTCCAGGCGGAGGTCAGCCAGGTTGGCGCCGCCGAGCCAACGTGAGGTCGGACGGGCCCGAGGCCGTGAGCGCTCCGCGGGTGACCGCGTCCAGCGTGCCGACCCGTCGCGCGGCACGTGCCACGAGACGGCGTCGCAATCGCCGGGCACGGGCGCGGAGGTCGGCCTCGAGTCGAGGTTCGGGCCGGCCGAGCCGGCCGCGCCGCTCAGTGAGGGCGAGGCCATCGCCCGTCGCGCGCATCGCGCCGAGCGGGTCGCGGAGGCGGTGCTCCCGGATCTTGGCCAGCTCGATCGCGGCGACGATCGCCGTCCGACCCGGCCCGGCGGCGAGGCTCGCCCACGCCTCCGCGGCCTCATCCCAACGTTGAAGCCGGCGCAGCAGATGGGCTCGCTCGATGGCGATCCGGTCCGTCGTCCATGGCGTCGCGAAGGCCGCCGAGCGGACCGACGGACCGGCGTCGCGCGCCGGGCGCGGGATTCCGCCGAAATCGGCCGGCACGCGCGGCGACCACCACGGTGAACCGTCCTCGGAGACGGGGTCCCGACGGGGTTCGGTGGAGACCTGCCCGGCCGTCAAGGAGGCCGGCGCCTCGAGGCCGATCGCGAGCGCCCCGTCGTAGCAGTCGAGCGCCTCGCCCAGCCGCCCGGCTCGGGCGTAGGCCCGGGCGAGGCCACCGAGGTCCCCGGCCGGTGCTCTCCGTCGGGCCGCCGGCGTGGCGTAGCCGTTCGCGAGCAGGACGAGCAGGCGAGCCAGCGAACGCACGTCCTGGTCGTTGTGCCGCACCACCTCGACGAGCGGCTGGGCCGGGCCACCACGCAGGAAACCCAGGTAGCGGCCGGGGATCTCCGAGCCATCGACGTCTCCGTGGCGCTGCAACCCCAGGAGCCCCTCCTCGGCGGTCCGGAGCCGCGCGTCGTCGAGCCGGTGGCGGAACAATCGGCGCACGACGGGCAGCAGGTCCAGGTGGCCGCTGTGGGCCGGTGCCGCGCGGCGCGCCATCCGGTACCGCGTGACGAGCAACGGCCAGTCGAAACCGCGGCCGTTGTACGTCACGAGCCAGCCGTCGACCGGGATGTGGTCTGCGAGCGCCGCGAGCAGGGCCGGCTCGTCGGCGTGGTCGGGGAGGAGCAGCTGGACCTGGCGGAACCGGTCGGCTTCCCACCAGCCGAGCCCGATGAGGAACGCCACGGTTCCGGTGGCCGTGGCGAGCCCCGTCGTTTCCGTGTCGAGGCAGACCAGCGGGACGTCCGGCGGCGGTTGGGCGGGGAGCGAGGCCAGGCGTTCCCGATCGAGCGGGATCGATCGCGGAGCGGTGTCGCAACGGACGTACGTCCCGACGGGCGACGCGACGACGACGCCGTCGACGGTCGCGGCGAGGCGTTCCGCCAGCACGTGCCGATCGAGGGGTGCATGGGGCAGTTCGACCTGGCGCACGACCTCGGTGGCAGCCTCGCGGCGGGTCGCCGCCCGGTAACGCTCGAGCCGTCGGGCGACGCTGGCCGGATCCGCGATCGGGGTCGTCATCCGGTCGCCCGCAGGGCGACGGTCGGGCGCCGCGTGGCGCCAAGCTCGGCCAGCAGGCGAAGGGCCAGCGCCCGCGCGTCGACGCCGGGCTCGAGCCGCGGGCCGGTGCAGGCCGGGCAACCGCCATCGCAGCCGCACGCCTCGATCAGGTCGGCGGCGGCCTCGAGCAACTCGTCGTGGCGATCCCAAAGACGTTCCGAGAGGCCGATGCCACCCGGTACCGCCTCGTACAGGTAGATCGTCGGCTGCTCGGCGTGGGGAGAGCGGACCTGCGCCACGAGGCCGAGGTCGCGAGGGTCGACCATCAGCAGGACCGACGCCACGGTCTGGATGGCCCGCCCGGCGCCGAGCAGGGCGACGTCCAGGTCGTCTCGGCGCCAGCCGTCGCGGGCCTGATCCGCGGTCAGCCAGTAGGCGGTCGTCTGCAGCTCGAGCTCCGGGAGGTCGATGGGGCCCCAGCCAACGTTCTCGTCGGTGAGGAACTTGAGCTTCTTGAACAGGGTCACGAGGCTCGCGACCATCACCTCGCCGTGGATTCGCCGACCTCCCGTGGCCGGCGCCTCCGCGAAGATCTCGAGGGGCTTGAGGGTGACCGCTCGATTGGCGTAGGTGTAGTGGTCCACGTCGACTCGATGGACGTACGCCTTGCGCTCGCCCCATTCGAGCCGGTCGACGTAGTACTGCACCGATTCGTGGATGTAGATGGCCCGTTCGTGGACGAGGACCTGGGCGCTGAACAGGTCGACCTCGCCGAGGACCCGTGGCCGGTTCGGCGTCGTGTCGATGATCACGACGTTCTCGGGTGCGGCCGTGCGCAGTGAGATCTCCGAGGCCGGGAAGTTCTCGCTCGACCAGTACCAGCGGCCGTCGCCCGCCTGCCGGACGTGACCCTCCTCGCCGAGGAAGGCCAGGAGGTCGTCGGCCGCGCCCGGTCCGAAGACCTCGCCCGGTTCGAAGGGCAGCTCGAAGGTCGCCGCCCGCAGGTGGGCGAGCAGGACGTGCAGGTTGTTCGGGTCGAGACGGGCCTCCTCGGGCGTTCCCTCGAGCAGGAACTCCGGGTGGTGGATGACGTACTGGTCGACCGGCGCTCCCGACGCCACCAGCACCGCGACGCTCGTGCCCTGCCGCCGTCCCGCGCGCCCGAACTGCTGCCAGGTGGCCGCGACCGATCCGGGGTAGCCGGCGAGGATCGACGCGTCCAGGCGGCCGATATCCACGCCCAGCTCGAGCGCGTTCGTCGCGACGACGCCGAGGACCTCGCCATCGCGCAGGCCCCGTTCGATGGAGCGGCGTTCCGTTGGCAGATAGCCGCCGCGATAGCCTCGGACCCGGCTGCGTGGCCCGTAGCTCTCGCGGAGCGACTCGCGCAGGCCGGTGAGCAGCAACTCGACCGCGACCCGCGACCGTCCGAAGACGATGGTCTGGCGGCCGGCCCGCAGGAACGGCATGGCCCAGCGCTGGGCGAGCGTCACGGCCGACCCTCGCGCCCCGCTTGCGGGCTCGAGCACCGGAGGATCGACGAGGACCACGTGCCGCTCACCGGCCGGGGCGCCGTTCCGGTCGACGAGCCGTGCCGGTCGTCCGGTCAGCATCATCGCGAGCTCGCCCGGGTTCCCGATCGTCGCCGAGCAGCACACGATGACCGGGTGGCTGCCGTAGTGGGCGCAGATCCTGAGGAGCCGTCGCAGCACGTTGGCGACGTGGCCACCGAACACGCCACGGTACGTGTGGAGCTCGTCCACGACGATGACCTTGAGCTGCTCGAACAGCTGGAACCACTTGGTGTGGTGGGGCAGGATCGCCGAATGGAGCATGTCCGGATTGGTGACGACGACCTGGCCGGCGGCCCGGACGGCCGAGCGGATCGGCGCCGGCGTGTCGCCGTCGTAGGTCGAGGCGAGGATCGACATGCCGGCGGCTGCCGACAGCCCACCGAACTCGGCCACCTGATCCTGGCCGAGGGCCTTGGTCGGAAACATGAAGAGCGCCCGGGAAGCCGGGTCGTCCGCGATGGCCTGCAGGACCGGTACCGTGTAGCACAGCGACTTGCCCGAGGCGGTCGGGGTGACGACGACGACATCCTCGCCCGCGTGGACCGCCTCGATCGCCTCGGCCTGGTGGCGGTAGGGACGCTCGATGCCGCGCGCCGCGAGTCCGGCGACGATCCTCGCGTCCAGCCACGCCGGGAATTCGCCGTACTCGGCCGGCCGCGCCGGGATGACCGCGTGGTGGACGACGCCCCGCGCCATCGATGGCTCGGCCAGCACCCTGGCGAGGACGGCCTCGGGGTCGGCGGGGGCATACGTGCGCATTCGATGGCCTCGGATAGCACAGATGTTCGATTTGCGGTGAGTCTACAGCAGCGTCCGGCGTGGCTGTGACAGCTCGCGTGTCACGTCCGCGCCCGGTTGACACCTCAGCTACCGCTAGCTACCCTCGGTCGGATGGTCCGCCGATCCGTCCCCATGCCGAACGACGAGGAACCCGATGCGCTCGAGCGACGCGTCGCCGCGGGCGACGGCCAGATCGACGACCGCGTCGACGCTCGCGACACCCCCGACCTCTCGAGCCTGCCGATCGCAGGGATCACGCGGCGGCGCCTGGCCGGGCTGATCGGGGCGATGCTGGCGGTCTGGATCGTCGTGGTCTTCGCTCGACAGGTCGGCGAAGCGCAGGCCGCGGCATCGCGGGCCGAGCAGCTCGCGACCGACAACGTGACGCAGTCCGCCGAGGTCGCCCGCCTCGCCCGCGAACTCGACGAGATCCAGGGCCCGCGATACATCGAGCAACAGGCCCGCGGCTATCGGCTCGGGGGGCCGAAGGAGATCGCCTTCACGCTGGCCCCGGATGCGCCGCCACTGGCGGACGACGCGCCGGGATCGGCCAGCGTCCGGCTCGGTGCCGATCGGACGCGCGTGTCGCCGCTCGAACGCTGGCTGACCCTCCTGTTCGGCCCCAGCGACTGACTCTCGCCTCGGAGGCGCAACCCTCGTCACGGGTCCGGCTGCCCAGCTGGTCCGGGCAGACCGGCCCGACCGTGGCGTTGCCCCGGCACGCGGACAGGGGCGGATGCGCCCCTCTTGAGGGTCCACCCGGCCCTGTTGCGTGCCGCTACGCCCGATGAAGATGGAAGGCCAGGGTCCCCCAGGAGGACGAATCGTGACCTACGTCATCGCCGAGCCGTGTGTCGATGTCATGGAGCTGTCGTGCGTGGCCGCGTGCCCCGTCGACTGCATCCACTACGACGATGGCGTCGACCGCATGCTGTACATCGATCCGAATGAGTGCATCGACTGCGGTGCCTGCGAGCCGGAGTGCTCGGTCCAGGCGATCTTCGCCGGAGATGCCGTTCCCGAGAAGTGGTCCGGCTACACCGAGCTCAACGCGGCATGGTTCGCCGATCGCGGGAGCGCGCGCGCCCAGCTCGAGGCCATGAAGCCGGCCAGCTGACGGCGGCGCCGCGGCCAGGGCTTCCACGGCCGGCACCCGGAGCGTTCGTCTGGACGCACGGCGGCCCAGACGTTTGCCCCCTTTTCGCGCGACCTCGCTTCGCGTAGGCTTCCGGTCCCTGACGCTTGCGTCAGCCCGCGTCAGATCGGGGTGATCACACGATGGCCGTCACAGAACAAGTCGTCCCGGAGACCCGGGCGATGCACATCCCTCGGCCGGGCCGTGGGGCCCGCAGGTTCCTGCTCGGCCTCCTCCTGGGGGTCGCGCTCGTCCTCATCGGGCTGATCGCCTTCCGCCAGACCTATGCCGAGCGGATCCTGCCGGGCATCCGGATCGGAGGCGTCGATGTCGGCGGACTGACGCGGTCCGAAGCCCGAGCCGCCCTCGTCGCCACGTTCGGCGGCATGGAGACCGGCACGGTCACCGTCCGATCGGGGGTCGGGAACCTGGTCATCTCATACGCCGACCTGGGGCGGAAGGTCGACTACGACATGATGGTGGACCGCGCCGCCGCCGTCGGGCGTGATGGCACGCGATTCGCGGAGACCGCGACCGGGCTTCGGTTGCTGGTCGAGCCCCTCTCGATGCCGCCGATCATCAGCTTCGATCACGAACGCCTCGCCACGGTGCTGGCGACCTACCGGGACCGGGTCGCGCGCCGGTCGATCGATGCCGGCATCCGGGTGACGAGCTCGGGCTACTTCATCCAGCGGTCCGTGAACGGCATCGAGGTCGACACGACGCAGGTCGCCCCTGCCATCGAGAAGGCATTGCTCGATCCGGCCACGCCCGCGTCGTTCGCCCTCCAGGCCAACGCGTCGTGGGTGACGCCCGCGACGACCGAAGCCGATGTCGAGCGGGCTCGGGCGATGGCCGGCCGGGTCGCCACCGACCTCGTGCTGACGAGAGGCTCGAAGACCTGGAAGGTCACGGCTGCGCGGATCCGTTCCTGGATCACGTTCTCGGGCACCGGAGCGGGCTACGGGCCACAGATCGACACGACGGGCGTGCCGGCGGCCCTCAAGGGCGTCGCCAAGGACCTCAAGCGCAAGGCCACCGAGGCGATCTACCTGCGCACCCGTTCCGGTCGGATCTTCGGCGTCAGCGCGTCCCACCTCGGGCAGGCCGTGGACGCGGATGCGACCACGCAGGCCGTCGTCGCGGCGCTCACCGCTCGGGGCGAGGGAGCGCCCGCCGATGCCAAGGTGAAGGTGACGACGAAGCTCGTGGCGCCGAAGCTCTCCACCGACGAGGCCAAGCGCAAGGCCCCGCTCATGGTCAAGCTCGGGACCTGGACCACGTACTACCAGTCGGCGGCCCACAACGGGTTCTCGGCGAACATCACGGTCCCGGCCAGGCGGCTCGACGGCGTCGTCGTCAACCCGGGCCAGGTGTTCGACTTCTGGAACGCCCTCGGCGAGGTGAGCTTCCGCACCGGGTACCGCCTGGGTGGGGCGATCGTCGGCGGCCACTCGGTCGAGGGTAAGGCGCTCGCGGGTGGGATCTGCGCCGCATCCACCACGCTCTTCAACGCGGCGGCCCGCGGCGGGCTCGAGATCCTGAGCCGCGCGCCGCACTGGTACTACATCACCCGCTACCCGCTGGGCCTCGACGCGACGGTCTCGCAATCGCAGACGATGCGCTTCCGCAATGACACGAAGTACCCGGTCCTCATCAAGACGCACGCGTCACCCGGGATCGTCACCTTCGAGATCTGGAGCGTGCCGAACGGGCGGACGGTCTCCTGGAGCCGGCCCAGCGTCCGCAACGTCGTGCGTGGCTTCGACACCGTCAAGTACACCTCGACCCTGCGGCATGGCGTTCAGCAGCGGATCGAGTGGCCGGTCGACGGCAAGGACGTGGCGGTCACCCGGACCGTCCGCGACGCGAGCGGGCACGTCATCCACCGGGACCTGTTCGTGTCCCACTACCACCGGATGGTCGGCGTGACGCTGGTGGGCCGGTAGTCACCGTTCGGGCAGGGTTTGCCGGCCCCGTGGAGGGTTCGGTATCCTTATCCGTCGATGGCGGAGTAGCTCAGTGGTAGAGCAGGGGACTCATAAGCCCGCCGATCTAACCGCTGTGCTTTCCCGAGTGGGACGTGATCGGGAAGATGCTCACTTATAGGCTCTATCTGCGAGTTGACGAAGAGCACATAACTCCGATGGAGCGCATACCTGATCTGCCGCTCATCACGTCGCATCTAGCGCCAACGCCAAGGCGTCCCGGCCAGGGGCTTTCGGCGGGTTGGAGCCCAGCTGGCGGTCTCGCGACGACTAACGACACCTGGCGGCCGATCGCTCCTGCCTTCGTCGCGAAGGGCGACCTCGAGCGTGTCCCGATTTCGCCTCGGCCGAGCCGAGTTGTCGTTGACCCGCGGCAATGGCTGATCACGTGGTTGCATCAGCAAAGCGCGAGGGGCCGGCGATGGTGTCCGTCATCGCGGCGTTCAATCGAACCAGCAGCCGACCGCGATCGACAGAACACGGGTCGACCTTCAGATCCGCCAGCTGTCGACCGAACACGCGGGCGGCCTACGCGAACGGATTGGCGCTGGCGTGCCCGAGAAGGTTGTAATGGCGCGGCCCGAAAGGATTCGGACGTGCGGGTGCGACAGGTGTCCGGATTTCAAATCGAGGGCGCCGGGAAGCGTGGTCGACTGGCGAGAGCAGCCAATCTGGGGCGCTTGCGGTGGCCACAGGGCTCGGGGATGCCCGATTCCCGGCTCCGCAGATGCGACACGCCCTATGGGGCGGTCTTGGCCCAACTCGGCCGCGCCGACGTACCGGCCGCACCGGCGGCACGCGGGACGTCGGCGACCTCGTCCATGACCTCGCCGACGGTGCTGCCTCTCCGCCCGATGAGGTACCACGTCTCCATCTCGCCCTTGCCCTTGACGGTAACCGTGCCGCGTGGCGTACAGACGAACTCATCCGTCAGGAGCTCGTAGGTCTCGCGGGTGATCTGGATCTCGCCGGCCGTGCCGTGGGACTCCATACGGCTCGCGGTGTTGACCGCGTCGCCCCACAGGTCGTAGAGGAACCGCTTCCGGCCGATGACGCCGGCGACAACCGGCCCCGAGTTGATGCCGACTCGGAGCTGAAGCTTGAGGTCTCCGACCGCCCCGTCGGGGCGCATGGCCTCGAGCATATCGAGCGCGAGCAGCGCGAGTGCTCGGGCGTGGTCCGGTCGCGGGATCGGGACGCCCGAGGCGACCATGTACGCATCGCCGATGGTCTTGATCTTCTCCAGGCCGTGGCGCTCGGCGAGCGTGTCGAAGTGGCTGAACAGTCGATCGAGGAGGCCAACGACCTCGGCCGGGGGGAGGTTCTCCGATCGGGGCGTGAAGTCGACGACGTCGGCGAACAGGACCGACGCGGCGGCGAACTGGTCGGCGATGCGCTCCGGGCTCCCCTTCAGGCGCGCTGCGATCGAGCCCGGGAGGATGTTCAGTAGGAGGCTCTCCGCTCGCTCCTGCTCGAAACGAAGGTCCCGCAGCGCATCCTCGCGCTGCTTCGAGAAAAGCGCGAGGAGCGTGAAGATCATCGACCCGCCGACGGTGATGTTCAGCCCGAGCATCAGGTTCGTGAACCACGTGGGCAACGGCGAGACGAACCCGAGCATCTGCCCCGCGATACCCGAGCCGAGGAGCACGACGACGAAGGCGAAATACCACCGGATCCCGTCGCGGGTGCCGCCGAAGACGAGCGCTCCCATGGGGGCCATGACGCCCCACAAGCCGACGCCGCCCGAGCCGAGGAACCCGGCGAGCGGGATCATCGACAGCGTCGGCGCCAGGAGGATCGCGAGCAGCTGGATCCGCAGGAGCAGCGCGAAGGCATGGGTCCGGGCGAACATGGCAATCGACGCCAGCGAGACGGCGAAGTAGATGAACGCGACGACGCCGGATTGCGCCCCGAGGGCGAGGTACAGGAGTCCCCAGAGCAGCGCGATCGGCAGGATCAGGACGGCGATAAGGACGAGGAGCGCCTTGCGCAGGCGCGTCTCCTCGTCGTCGCCGGGATCCGCGCCGACGCCCGCGAGCCGGGTGAGGGTCGCCTCGATCGAACCGCGGAGCGTGGTCACCGACGGAGCATAGTCGCGGTTCGGCTCGGACGAGACCCTACCAGCCTGTTGAGGATCTCGCTCGCAGCGACGCTGGAGCGGAACGCGTTCAGGCGCCCTTCCGGGTGAACGTCAGATGCGTGACGCCGCTGGGCGACGAGGTCGCCTCGATCTCGTAGTCCTTTTCGAGGCTCTCCAGTCCGTCCCAGAGGCGGACGCCCCGGCCAAGCATGATGGGGACGACCACGATGTTCATGTGGTCGATGAGCCCGGCCGCAAGGAACTCGCGGATCGTGGTGGCACCCCCGCCGATGCGCACGTCCTGGCCGCCCGCAGCCTCGCGGGCCGTCTCGAGCGCTTCGGCTGGCGACGCGTCGAGGAAGTGGAACGTCGTGCCGCCCTCCATCTCGATCAACGGGTGCGTGTGATGGGTGAGGACGAAGGTTGGTGTGTGAAACGGCGGGTTGGGACCCCACCAGCCCGTCCATTCGGCGTCCTCGTGCCATCCGGGATAGCCGAACTTCCCGGCACCCATGATCTCGGCCCCGACCCCCTGATTGTGCAGCCGCAGGAAGGCGTCGTCGATACCGCCGCTGCCGCCGGGCTGGCCGACCATCTGGCGCCACCACCGGGTGAGGAACATCCACTCGTGCAGCCTGTCGCCGGCGTGGCCGAACGGTTCGTCGCGGCTCAGACCTTCGCCGGTGCCGAAACCGTCGAGCGAGACAGAGAAGAATTGGACGCGGGCAAGTGACACGGTTCGTGCTCCTTGGGTCTCGGCGGGTTAGTCCGATCTACCCGGACGAGGCTCGGGCGACGTCGCAATGATGGCCATCTGACTACATGACGTCCAATGCCAACTTCACCCGGATCTCATAGATAAACTTGATCCATGCAGAACCTGACCCAACTCAGGGTGTTGGCGGCGGTAGCCCGCCATGGATCGGTGACTGAGGCTGCGAAGGAGCTGCACTACTCCCAGCCGTCGGTCAGCCACCATCTTGCGCGACTGGAGGCCGCCACCGGAGCGAAGCTCATCCAACGAGTGGGCCGCGGGATCCGACTCACCCCGGAAGGGGAGTTGCTGGCGCGACGGGCGACAGAGATCGTCGGGCGAGTGGACGCCGCATCCGTCGAGCTGGCGGCCCGCGTCGGACTCCGTGCTGGACGGGTACGACTCGCCGGTTTCCAAACGGTTCTCAGCACGCTCGTACCCAAGGCAGCCGCGGAGCTGTCTCGGTCGCACCCGGGAATCGAGCTGAACCTCGTCGATGCCCACCCGGTCGAGGGCCTGAAGCTTCTGCGTTCCGGGCAGGTCGACATCGCATTGATCTTCCGGGACGCTAACGCGTCGATGGAGGAGGAGGAGGGATTCCGTCTCACCCATCTCCTGGACGACCCTCTCTACCTCGTGAGTGACCAACCCCATTCGCGTCTCGAGGACCACCGTGACTCCGCCTGGGTTGGTGGCTGTGAACGATGTCGAGCCGCCACGATCAGGGCCTGCGAGCGTGCCGGCTTCTCGCCACGGATCGCCCACTACTGCGACGACACGGTCATCGTCCAGTCGCTGGTAGGTGCCGGGATGGGCGTCGCGATCATCAACGGACTCGCGTTGCGTGCCCACCGGGCGCGGGGCATCTACACCACGAAGCTCACCGACGCCTCCCGCCAGATCTATGCCGCTTCGTACGGCGACCCACCAGACCCACCCGCAACGACCGCGCTGATCGATATCCTGGCATCAGTGGCATGACGCTCCCGGCCTGAGCGCGTTCGCGCACGCACGAGCGCTAAGCCGGCGTACTTTGGCCTCAGGCCGCAGAAGGTATGCGCTGTTCGATCGTTATTGGCTGGAACGCAGACGGTTGCCCGGGACAACCACGCTCGGTAAGCTTGAAAGCCGCGGCGGAGTAGCTCAGTGGTAGAGCAGGGGACTCATAAGCCCTTGGTCGGTGGTTCAAATCCGCCCTCCGCTACCAACCTCGATCATCGACGGCCCTCCCGACCGGGAGGGCCGCAGTCCATCCGGCCCGTCCGTATCCCCGATAAGTGCCAGGACGTCCGTCACGGGGTCGTCATGACTCCCGGCGGTATACTCGGCTGGCTGGCGGCGCACCGGCGTCGCCGCATACCCCGGAGGCTCCCTCGTTGAATCCCAAGTTCTTCCGCAACGGCATCGTGATGGTGGTGCTGGTGCTTGGCACCGCCGCGCTGCTGTTCACGTGGATCAATGCCAGCGCACCACCGACCCCCGTCGGCTATTCCGAATTCCTCAGCCAGGTCCAGAGCGGGAACGTGACCGAGGTCATCCAGGAGGGCGACACCCTGACCGTCAAGTCGAACGCGTCAACGGGCCCGTCCAGCTACACGGTCGTCGTCCCGAGCGTCCTGACGCAGGTCCTGACCGACATGACCGCCGCCGCGGAGAAGGGTGGCCAGAACCTCTCGCCGACGGTGTTCAAGGCCGTCAAGGCGCCCGACACGTCGTGGCTGGGCCTGCTGTTGACCGGGCTCCTGCCGCTCCTGGTCATCGGCGGCTTCATCTTCTTCATGATGCGCCAGGCCCAGGGCACCAATAACCAGGCCCTCTCGTTCGGCAAGAGCCGCGCGCGCATGTTCCTCGGCAGCAAGACCGTGGTGACCTTCGCGGACGTGGCCGGCGTCGACGAGGCCAAGACCGAGCTCCAGGAAGTCGTCGAGTTCCTCAAGTACCCGGAGAAGTTCAACTCGCTCGGCGCGCGGATCCCACGCGGTGTGCTGCTGGTCGGGCCTCCCGGAACCGGCAAGACCCTGATGGCACGGGCCGTCGCGGGCGAGGCCGGCGTGCCGTTCTTCAGCATCTCCGGCTCGGAGTTCGTCGAGATGTTCGTGGGCGTCGGCGCGAGCCGCGTCCGCGACCTGTTCGACCAGGCCAAGCGCAATTCGCCGTGCATCGTCTTCGTCGACGAGATCGACGCGGTCGGCCGCCAGCGCGGCGCCGGGCTCGGCGGCAGCCACGACGAGCGCGAGCAGACCCTCAACCAGATCCTCGTCGAGATGGACGGCTTCGACACGAACACGAACGTCATCGTCGTCGCCGCCACCAACCGACCGGACGTCCTGGACCCGGCGCTGCTGCGCCCGGGCCGCTTCGACCGCCAGGTCATCCTCGACCGGCCCGACATGCGTGGCCGGACCGAGATCCTCCGCGTCCACACCAAGGGCAAGCCGCTCGACAAGGGCGTCGACGTCGAAGGTGTCGCGCGCCAGTCTCCTGGCTTCTCCGGTGCAGACCTCGCCAACCTCGTCAATGAGGCGGCGATCCTCTCGGCCCGGCGAAACAAGAAGGTCATCGGCATGTCCGAGTTCCAGGAGGCCCTGGAGCGGATCGTGGCCGGCCCGGAGCGCAAGTCGCGCCTCATCTCGGACGCCGAGAAGGCGATCATCGCGTACCACGAAGGTGGTCACGCGGTCGTCCAGCGCATCCTGCCGAAGTGCGACCCGGTCTCGAAGGTGACGATCATCAGCCGCGGCATGGCACTCGGCTACACGATGGCCCTCCCGCAGGAGGACCGCTACCTCCAGTCCAAAACCGAGTTCGAGGACAAGATCGCCGGCCTGCTCGGTGGCACGGTGGCGGAGCGCCTGATCTTCGGCGACACGACGACCGGCGCCAGCAACGACATCGAGAAGGCGACCGACCTCGCCCGGCGGATGGTCACCGAGTTCGGGATGAGCGACAAGCTCGGCCCGCTCTCGTTCGGGAAGCGCGACGAGCTCGTGTTCCTCGGCCGGGAGATCGGTGAGCAGCGCAACTACAGCGACGAGGTCGCCAAGACCATCGACGAGGAGGTCCGGGCGATCATCGACAAGGCCTACGAGCGAGCCACAGAAGTCCTCACGACCCACAAGGACAAGCTCGTCGCCCTGGCCGAGAAGCTCGTTGCCGAGGAAAGCGTCGATGCGGAGGGCTTCGAGGCACTCTTCAGCGACATGCCGCCAAAGCAGGACCAGCACGGCGCCCCGACGATCGTCGGGCCGGGCCAGCCGGTCGCCGAACCCAACCCGCAGCCGGCCTGATTCCGGCGTTCCCAACCCAGTATCCCGACGCGAGCGGGCCGGCTGCCGGCCCGCTCGTTCGAATTCCGGGGGGCCCAGCGTGGCCTGCGACGGCGGCGGCCGGGCGGCGGGCCTGCGGCTGCCGCTCGCGCCGACGCTCACTCAGGCTAGACTCGTTCGATGTCCGACTCGACCGCCGCCCTGGAGGCCCATCTCGACGCGACGCACGACGCGCGCCTGGCCTCGTACAAGGACTTCCTGCGCATCCCGAGCATCTCCGGGATCCCGGCCCACGCTGCGGACTGCCGTCGCGCGGCCGAGTGGCTCGCCGAAACGATGCGCGCGGCGGGCCTCGAGCATGTCGAGGTGGCCGACACGACGGGCCATCCCGTGGTCTACGGGGACTGGCTGCACGCCGAAGGGGCGCCCACGATCCTTGTCTACGGCCACTACGATGTCCAGCCGGTCGACCCGCTGGACCTCTGGTCGTCGCCACCGTTCGAGCCGGTCGTCGATGGCGATCGCATGCTCGGTCGGGGAGCGTCCGACGACAAGGGCCAGATCCACATCCACCTGATGGCCGCAGCCGCGATCATCGCCACCCGCGGCGGCTTCCCGGTCAACGTGCGCTACGTCTTTGAAGGGGAAGAGGAGTCGAGCTCGGTCCATCTCGACGCCTGGCTCGAGGACAGCCGCGAGCGCCTCGTTGCCGACGTGGCCATCATCAGCGACAGCGGCTTCTTCGAGGGCAACATCCCGGCGATCACGGTCGGCCTGCGGGGGATCTCGTACGCGCAGATCGACGTCGTCGGCAGCCCCGTCGACCTCCACTCGGGCAGCTTCGGCGGCGCCGTCGAAAACCCGGCCAATGCGCTCGCGCGGATCATCGCCGCGCTCAAGGGTCCCGACGGGCGGATCCTCATCCCGGGCTTCTACGACGACGTCGTCGCACTCACCGAGACTGACCGGGCCGCTCTCGCCGCCCTGCCGTTCGATGAGGAGGCGTACCGCCAGCAGACCGGCGTGCCGGCGCTCGTCGGCGAGGTCGGATACTCGGTGCTGGAACGGCGCGGCGCTCGCCCCACGCTCGACGTCAACGGGATCTGGGCCGGCTTCCAGGGCGACGGCACCAAGACGATCATCCCGGCCCACGCCCATGCCAAGGTCAGCTGCCGGCTCGTCGCCGCGCAGGATCCGGCACGGATCTTCGAACTGTTCCGGACATACGTGGAGGCCATCGCGCCGCCAGGCGTGACGACGACCATCACGTACCTGGGCGGCGGCCGGCCGAGCCTCACGCCCATCGACCACCCGGCGACGGAGGCGGCAGCCCGCGCGCTGGAAGCGACCTTCGGACGGGCTCCGGTCTATATCCGCGAGGGCGGCAGCATCCCGGTCTGTGCGAGCTTCGAATCGATCCTCGGCCTGCCGGTCGTGCTCCTCGGGTTCACGCCGCCCAACGACAACGCCCACGCGCCGGATGAGTGGATGGACATGCGCAACTACGAGACGGCGATCCGGACCGTCGTCCGTGCCTTCGACGAGCTCGCGAACCTGCCACGCTGACCCGTCCGGCGGCACCCGGGGCCATCCGCCCGGCACCGCTGCGAGACGCCCAGGAACAACGTCGCTGTGCGGACCCGACCGGTCTGGGTGGGTGATTCCGACCACTTCGGGTGCTACCCTTGCGTCAATGCACCACTCGGGGAGGTCTGCACCACGTGAGCACCGAAGCGCCTGATCTGAAGGCGGATCCGAAGCAATCCAAGACCTGGCGTCTCGATACGGACCACGGCAGCATGGTGCCCCGTTCCGCGCTCGACGTGCTGGTCGACCTCAACGAGAAGGTCGTCGGCGGACAGGTCGGCGAGTACCAACCGATCCCCCTCGGGTTCACGCCGATGGACAAGACGATCGGCGGCGGCCTGCGCGCAGGCGAGCTGTTCCTCATCGGTGGGGCGCAGGGCACCGGCAAGACGACCATGGCCCTCCAGATGGCGCGAAACATCGCCTCGGGCGGTCAGGCCAACGTCCTCTACCTCTGCTTCGAGCACGACGAGCCATACCTGTTGAACCGCCTCATCGCGATGGAGTCGGCGCTCGCCCACCTGCCGCACAAGACGGGCGCGATCAAGATCGTCGACGTCCGAAAGGAGATCCTCGGGACCTGGATGGCCGAGGGTTCCGGCGGCGCCCAGCTGGCCAACAACCCTCGCCTGCGCCCATCGCTTGACCGCATCGCGCGCTACGGCCAGAACCTGTTCCTCCTGCGCGGCTCGCAGACCGCCAGCACGATCGAGAACATCCGGACGCTGGTCCAGCAGCATCGCAAGCTCTCGGGCGATCGTCGCCTGGTGGTCTTCGTGGACTACCTGCAGAAGGTGCCCCAGATCCCGGAACCCGAGAACGAGACCGAGAAGGTCACGTTCGTCGTCAACGGCCTCAAGGACATCGCGCTGGCCGAGGACGTTCCGATGATCGCCATCGTGGCCGCGGACAAGGAAGGCCTGAAGGCCTCGCGCCTGCGCAACTTCCACCTGCGCGGCAGTTCCGCCATCAACTATGAGGCGGACATCATCGTCATCCTCAACGAGAAGTACCACATCGTCGCCAAGGTCAACATCGAGTTCAACCCCTACCAGGCGCAGCGCTTCCGCGACTGGGTCATCGTGTCGATCGAGAAGAACCGCGGTGGCCAGGACAACGTGGACCTCGAGTTCGAGAAGCACTTCGAGTTCTCCTGCTTCGACCCCAACGGCCGAACGGTGCAGGAGAAGCTCATCGAGGAACGCCTCTACAACGACTAGGCGCGGCGGGGGCCGCCCCAGAGCGGCGGCGCATCCGGGAGTGACACGGCCCCGCGGCCCAGGTACCGACCCGCGCGGTATCGTGGCGCCATGCAGAGCCCCGGTGCCTTTCCTGAGGTCGTCGAGATCGTCGTCGAGATCCCGCGCGGGTCGCGCAACAAGTACGAGTACGACGAGGTGGCCGGCGTCTTCCGGCTCGATCGTGTGCTCTCGAGCGCCGTCTACTACAACTTCGACTACGGCTTCATCGAGGGGACTCGCGCCGATGATGGCGACCACACGGACGCCCTGCTGATCATCGACGAGCCAACGTTCACCGGCTGCCACGTCTGGGGTCGCCCGATCGGCGGGCTCGAGATGCGCGACGAGAAGGGGTTCGACTTCAAGGTCCTGTGCGTGGCGATCGGTGACGCCCACCAGCAGCACATCGAGCGGCTCGAACAGGTCCGGCCCCATCGGCTCGTCGAGATCGAGCAATTCTTCCAGACCTACAAGGCGCTCGAGGACAAGACGGTCGAGATGCTCGGATGGCGCGAGCGCGAGCGAGCCCTCGAGGTCCTTCGCACCGACCGCGTCGCCTGGAAGCGCGAGACCGACACGACCGTCGCGAGATGAGCGGGCCGCGCCCGCGGTCATGGCCCGGGAAGGATGAGCCGGGTCGACGCCTCTTCGTCGCGGTCCCGTTGCCCTCGGACGCGGTCGCCGAGGTGGCGGCTCTGGTCGAACGCGTTCGTGCCCCCGGCGTTCCCGGCGGCGGGCGTGACGCCCGCTGGGTCCGGATGGACGGACTGCATCTGACGCTCCGGTTCCTCGGGCCCACGCTGGAGGACCGCGTGGCGAAGGCCCGCGAGGCCGTCCGCTCGGCGGACGTCGGTCGCGCGTTCGACGTGGAGCTCGAGGGCGGCGGTGCGTTTCCATCGCCCGACCGGCCACGCGCGCTGTGGCTCGGGATCGTCGATGGGACGGCCGGCCTCGAATCGCTCGCCGGACGCCTCGACGCGGTCTTGGTCACGGCCGGCTGGCCGCCCTCGGACCGGCCGTTTCGCCCTCACCTGACCCTGGCCCGCTCGGATGGCATCGCCGCCGGTGCCGGGTTCGCGGCACGGTTGACGGGGGCAGCCGCAGGGCTGCATCTGCGGTTCCGCGTGGACAGCGTCGGCCTGTTCGAAAGCCTGACCGGCGGCGGTCCAGCGCGCTACGAGCCACTGGAGATGGTCCAGCTCATCTGACGCGGATGAGCCCTCCCGGTGCTACCATCGGGAGCACGGCGCCAAACCCCGCGGCGCCGCCCGCCACCGGAGCCCGTTATCCCCGTGACGGCCGCTCAGCGCCTGCGCGCGGTCATCGCGCTAGGCATCATCAACGTGCTCCTCGTGTCGGTCGCGCTGGCTTTCAGCGTGGCCCAACTCAACTCCCCGGACCGGTCCGCGGCTGCTCCGACGCCCGTGACGGCGGCTCGCTCGCCGGGCCCCACGAGCCCGTCCGCGAGCCAGACGGCCTCCGCGAATGGACCGTCACCGAGCCAGACATCGACGGCGCTCGGCCAGACCCCGACACCCATCGTGCCCGCCTCGCCTGTGACGACGCCGGGCCTGTCGGCGTCCCCGACGATCGCCTCGCCCAGCGGACTCGCGACGTCGTCCCCGACCACGGGACCGATCGTCGCGCCGTCAACGGTCCCGACCGCGACCGTCCCGTCGAACGAGCCGGTCGTGTCCCATCCGACGGCGACCCCCACCCCGAGGCCGACGTCGCGGCCGACCGCGAACCCGACCCCAAGACCCACCCCAAGACCCACCCCAACACCGACCCCGCGGGTGACCGCACCGCCGACACCCAAGCCGACACCCAAGCCGACGCCGACCCCGACGTCAAAGCCGACGACCGTGCCGCACGAGACACCGACCCCGACGCCGAAGCCGACCCCGCGCGCGACACCCACGCCGAAGGCGACCCCGCACCCGACGCCCACGCCGACGCCGACCCCGCACGCGACCCCGACGCCGAAGCCGACGGCGCACCCGACGCCCAGACCGACCGTCGGGCCGGTCACGAAGCCCACCCCGCGACCGACGTTCAAGCCGATCCGCTACCCGACGAACCGCCCGCCGCGCTGCACGCCGACCAGGATCCCCGGCCGCCACTTCCGGAACTGCGAGCACGACACCCGCCATGACCGCGGTCGCGGCGGCCAGGACGATCGCGATCGCCCGCGTGACCGGGACGAGGAACGACATCCCGCTCGCGACAGGGACCACGACAAGGACCCCGACTAGCTTCCGCCGCCGGCCTGTTGCATCCGGCCAGTCCACCGCGCTAGGCTCGCGTCCCCGGCCTGGCGCGACCTCCTTTCTTCGTCGGGGGCTGAATCACAGGAGAGCGTCATGGCGCCATCGGACCCCCGGCAGACGAAGTTCGTCCTCGATGAGTCCCGGATCCCGCGCAGCTGGTACAACATCGTGGCCGACCTGCCGGTCCAGCCGGCTCCCGCTCTCCACCCGGGCACGCACCAACCCCTCGGACCCGGCGACCTGGCCCCGCTCTTTCCGATGGCGCTCATCGGCCAGGAGGTCTCGACGGAGCGCGAGATCGAGATCCCCGACGAGGTCCGTGACGCGTATCGCCTCTACCGGCCGAGCCCGTTGTACCGGGCCCATCGCCTGGAGCGCGTCCTGGATACGCCGGCCCACATCTACTACAAGTACGAGGGTGTCAGCCCGGCCGGGAGCCACAAGCCCAATACCGCGATCCCGCAGGCGTTCTACAACAAGGCCGAGGGGGTCAAGCGCCTCGCGACCGAGACCGGCGCCGGCCAGTGGGGCAGTGCCCTCGCCTTCGCAGGTGCACTGTTTGGCCTCGAGGTCAAGGTCTACATGGTGCGCGCCAGCTACGACCAGAAGCCGTACCGGCGGATCCTCATGGAGACCTACGGGGCGGAGGTCGTCGCGAGCCCGTCGCTGACGACCAACTACGGGCGCCAGGTCCTCTCCGAGACCCCGGACAGCCCGGGCTCGCTCGGGATGGCGATCAGCGAGGCGGTCGAGGACGCGGCGACGCGCGATGACACCAAGTACTCGCTTGGCTCGGTCCTCAATCACGTCCTCCTGCACCAGACCGTCGTCGGCCAGGAGGCGATCGAGCAGATGGGCATGGCCGGTGAGTCGCCTGACGTGATCATCGCCTGCACTGGCGGGGGCTCCAACTTCGCCGGCCTGACGTTCCCCTTCATCGGCCGGAACCTCCGCGAGGGCGCCAAGCATCGGATCATCGCGGCGGAGCCGGAGGCGGCCCCGAGCCTGACTCGCGGCCTGTACGCCTACGATTTCGGCGACACGGGCAAGATGGCGCCGATCGTGAAGATGCATACCCTTGGCGCCGACTTCATCCCGGAGCCCATCCATGCCGGCGGTCTCCGCTATCACGGGATGGCACCGCTGGTCAGCCTGCTCAAGGAACACGGCTTCATCGAGGCCCGAAGCGTCCACCAGCGCGCCAGTTTCGAGTCCGGCGTGCAGTTCGCCCGAGCCGAAGGGATCCTGCCCGCTCCGGAGCCGACCCACGCCATCCGCGTCGCGGTGGACGAGGCGCTCGCCGCCCGGGAGGCCGGCGAGGCCAGGGTCATCCTGTTCAACCTGAGCGGCCACGGCCACTTCGACCTGACGTCATACGAGCGCTACCTCGCGGGCGATCTCGAGGACTACGAGTACCCGCTCGAGAAGGTCGAGGCCGCCCTGGCCTCGCTTCCGAAGGTCTAGCGTGCCGAAGCTTGCCTGCCGCGCCTGTGGCCGGCAGATCTACACGACGGTCCCGCTCGAGTCGCTGTTCGCCGAGGAGCGGCGCTGTCCCCGCTGCGGGGCGCTGCTCAACGACGAGCGGCGCGATGCCGAGCGCCGCCTGACCAACCGGCGCCAGAACCCGCCCGATGACCCCGGGCCCCCGGAAACCGAGGCTGAGCGGCGGATCGCCGAGCGGCGGACGAACCGGCGGCGCGGTGGCGGCCCCGCTGGCGGAACAAATTCCGGCAACGACCCTGGTTGGGTCGACTGATCGGGCCGGTCGTCCGGCCGTCGGTCCCATGCGCGTCGCGTTCCTGGGCTTCGGGCTGATCGCGGGATCGATCGCACGTGCCCTGCGCAGCGCCGACGGCCCGGCCTGGGAGCTCGTTGCGTGGAGCCCGACCGGCGACGGTGCCGCGCAGGCGCTTGCCGACGGTGTCCTCGATACGGTCGCGGCGACCCCGGCCGACGCCGTGTACGGGGCCGAGCTCGTCGTCCTTGCGGCGCCTGCCTCCGATTGCCTGGACCTGCTCGATGCGCTTGCCGGACCGTGGGCGGGCTCGCTTGCCGGCGGCGCAGTGGTCACCGATGTCGCGAGCACCAAGGCGCAGATCGTCGCCAGAGCCGAAGCGCACCACCTGCGCTACGTGGGCGGCCATCCGATGGCCGGGCGTGATAGCTCCGGCTACGGTGCGGCGACCGCCGACCTCTTCGAACGACGGCCGTGGGTGCTCGTCCCGGGACGCGACGCCACGTCGGCCGATGTGGCCCTTGTCGCGTCCCTCGTCGCGGCCTGCGGCGCTCGGCCGATCGTCATGACCGCCGAGGCCCACGACACCGTGGTCGCCGCGATCAGCCACTTGCCGCTCATCGTGGCCGCCTCGCTGGTCGAGGCCGTGGCGGGGTCGCCGGATGGACCGGCGCACGCGGACTGGCCCGAGGCGCGACACCTGGCCGCCTCCGGCTGGCGCGACATGACCCGCCTTGCCCGCGGCGACGCCGCGATGGCAGCGGCCATCGCGACGACGAACGCCTCGGCCATCGCGGCCAGGCTCCGCGACCTCCGGGCGGTCATCGACGCCTGGCTCGTCGAGCTCGAGCGACCCGATGGCCCGGACGAGGCCGCCATCGAGGCCCGACTCGGGAGCGCGCGGGCGCGACTGGAGGCCGACCCCGATGGATGAGCAGGTGCTCGTTGTGCCGCGCGACGCCCTGCCGGACGGTGCCGCCTGGCACGGCCTGCGCACGGACGGGCTCGACGGCTTCGCCGACGTGGTCGAGCGCGAAGGATCGTTCCGCCCGCGCCCGGCGATGGAGGTCGACCCGTCGTTCAAGCAGGTGATCCCGTACCTCGTGCTCCGGGACGGCGACTGCTTCTTCCTGATGCGGCGCACCCGCGCGGGCGGTGACCCGAGGCTGCACGACCGATACTCGATCGGTGTCGGCGGCCACCTCAACCCGGGCGACGTCGACCTGGCAGGCGGCCTGCGGCGCGAGTGGGCCGAGGAGGTGGCCGCCGATTTCGTGCCGGATTTCCGGCTCGTCGCCCTGCTCAACGACGACACGACCGACGTCGGGTCCGTCCATCTCGGTGCGGTCTACGTGGCCGATGCGGCGGGGCGGGCGGTCGCGATCCGGGAGGTCGACAAGCTCGAAGGGGCCTTCGCCGAACCGGCCCAGGTCGCGGCCGTCGCCGACCGGCTCGAATCCTGGAGCCGACTGACGTTCGAGTATCTCGAGGCGCACGCGGTACGATAGGCGAGTCGGAGGTCCACGTGGCCCGTCGTTTCGGCCGGTTCCTGTTCGCGCTCCCGGTGCTGTTGGGGATCCTTGGGTTGCTGGCCGGCGGAACGGCCCGCGCCGCGGGAGGGTCCGTCGCTGTCCTGCCGGCGACCGGCGTGGTGGACAACGTCCTCGCGGGCTATCTCGCGGAGGGCATCACCAAGGCCGCGGCCGACGGAGCCCCGGCGGTCATCGTGAAGCTCAACACGCCCGGCGGCAGCCTCGATGCGACGCAGAGGATCGTTTCCGCCCTCCTCGACGCCCCGATCCCGACGATCGTCTGGGTCGCGCCCTCCGGGGCCCGCGCCGCGAGCGCGGGTACGTTCATCACGCTCGCCGCGCACGTCGCGGTCATGGCGCCGGGCACGAACATCGGCGCGGCGTCCCCGGTCGGGGGCCAGGGCGAGGACATCCCGGGCACGCTCGGCCAGAAGGTGCGCAACGATGCGATCGCCAACATCCGGTCGATCGCCGAGGCGCGTGGCCGGAACCGGGACTGGGCCCAGCAGACCGTCGCCGATGCGCGCTCGTCGCCGGCCTCGGAGGCGGTGGCCCTTGGAGCCGTCGACGGCATCGCCGACAGCCTCCAGGCCGTTCTCGACTTCGCGGACGGGCGAACGGTCCAGATCGGCGGGAAGCCGGTGGTCATCTCGACGGCCAGCGCCAGCACCACGGAATTGCCGATGAACCCCGCCCAGGCGCTGCTCCACCTGCTGTCCGACCCGAACGTGGCGTTCATCCTGTTCACGCTCGGGTTCTACGGGCTCCTGTTCGAACTCCAGAGCCCGAACTTCGTGACCGGCATCCTCGGCGCCCTCGCCCTGATCCTCGCGTTCATCGGGTTCGGCAGCCTGCCGCTCAACGTGGCCGGCCTCCTGCTCATCGGGCTTGCGATCGCGCTGTTCCTCCTCGAGCACACGGTCACGAGTCATGGTCTGCTCACGATCGGCGGGATCATCTGCTTCGCCCTCGGCGCCTCGGCGCTGTACACGGAGCCGGGGACGCCCACCGGTCCGTCGCTCGCGGTCGATCCGTGGATCATCGCCGCGCTGACCGGGCTGACGGCCGTCTACATGGCCTTCGTGCTGTGGGTGGTCGTTCGCTGGCGGCACAAGATGGGCGCGCTGCTGGTGCGCACGACCGGGCCGGTCGTGGGTGCCGGTGCATTGGGACTGGTCCGCACGGCCCTGCTGCCCGACGGCGTGGTCTACGCTGCGGGCGAGGAGTGGACCGCTCGAACCGAGGCCGGCGCGACGGTCCCGTCCGGCACATCGGTCCGTGTCGTTCGCCGGGACGGCCTGACGCTCATCGTGGAACCAACGGACCAACCGGCCGGAACACCGGCCCGAAACGGAGACACCGATGCCTGAACTGGCGCTCACGATCACGGCCGTCGCGGTCGTCCTGCTCCTCATGTTCGTCCTGTGGCTCTCGATCCGGGTCGTGAACCGCGGCGACAAGCTCGTCGTCTATCGCCTCGGCAACACGGACGACACGCTCGTCAAGGGTCCCGGCCTGGTCTTCCTCATCCCGTTCATCGACCGGCCGCGGAAGGTGAACCTGCGCGAGCAGTTCGTCGAGGTGCCCAGCCAGACGGCCATCACCAAGGACAACGTCACGATCCCGATCGACTTCCTCATCTATTGGCGGATCGTCGATCCGCTCAAGAGCGTGGTGAACGTCCAGGACTTCGTCGGCGCGCTCGCCGGCGTGGCGACGACGAACCTGCGCGCGGTCGTGGGCGACTTCCTCCTCGACGACGTCCTGTCCAAGCGCGACCGCATCAACGAGGACCTGCGCACGAAGCTCGACGAGATCACCGAGAACTGGGGCGGCAAGATCACCCGGGTCGAGATCCGCGAGATCACGCCGCCGCGCGACATCCTCGACTCGATGAACCGGATGCTGTCGGCGGAGCGCACCCGTCGCGCGGTCATCACCGAATCGGAAGGTGCCCGCCAGTCGGCGATCAACGTCGCCGAGGGCCAGAAGCAGTCCGAGATCCTCAAGGCCGAGGGCGAGCGACAAGCGGCCATCCTCCGGGCGGAGGGGTTCAGCGAGGCGCTGACACGGATCTTCCACGCGGCGTCGGGCGTCGACCAGAAGACCATGGCGCTCCAATACCTGGAGGCGCTGAAGGCGCTGGGCACGGGACCCGCCACGAAGTTCGTCATCCCGTTCGAGTTCACCCGCTGGCTGGAGCCGTTCCTCGACTACATCGAGCCGGTGGTCGGCGGGCCGGTCCCGCGGCCAGCCGCCGCCCCGCGGGCCATCGGCTCGCAGCGGCCGCCGACGCCTCCGCCGGCTGCGCCGGCCCCGCCGCCAGACGTCAAGGGGGGCTGAACGCGACACGGGCCGGAGAACGCCGGGGCCCCGGCCTATAATCGCCGCGCCGGGGCCCAGGCCGGCGCGACCCACGTCCAGTCAACGTCCACGGAGGACCGATGGCCGCAAAGATCCTCATCGTCGACGACGACCAGAACGTCCAGCGACTCCTGCAGTACACGCTCAAGCAGGAGGGCTATTCGGTCATCGTCGCCGCCGACGGCGCGGAGGGGTTCCGGCTCTGGGGCGCCGAGGCGCCGGACCTGATCCTGCTCGACGTGGCGCTGCCCAAGCTCGACGGCTACCAGGTCGCGACGAAGATCCGGGCCGAGGAAGAGGCGCCCTCGCACGTCCCGATCATCATGCTCACCGCGGAGCGCGAGGTCGAACAGAAGGTCCGTGGCCTTCGCGCCGGTGCCGACGACTACCTCATCAAGCCGTTCCACCCGGCGGAGCTGCTGGCCCGGATCAAGAGCCTGCTCGCCCGGTTCGCGCCACGGGACGTGCTGGCGGCGAGGCCGCCGCTCGGTCGGATCCTCGCGTTCTACGGGGCCAAGGGCGGCGTGGGCACGACGACGATCGCGATCAACGTCGCCATCGCGCTGCACCGCGAGCTCGGCCGGAAGGTGTGCCTGGTCGATGGCAACCTCCAGTTCGGCGACCATCGCGTCTTCCTGGACCTGGGCCTCGACCGCAAGAGCATCGTCGATGTCGTGACCGCGCCCTCGATCGACGGCGACCTGATCAAGTCCGTCCTGGTCAAGCACGACTCCGGCGTCGACCTGCTGCTCGCGCCGCCCTCGCCCGAGACGGCCGAGCTGGTCCATTCGGACCACATGCCGCTCATCGGCGATTTCCTGCGGGCGCAGTACGACTACATCGTCATCGACATCGACAAGCGCCTCGACGATGTCAACCTCGGGGTGTTCGAGGCCGCCGACACGATCTTCGTGGTGATGACCGCGGATCTCTCGTGTCTGAAGAACGTGCGGCTGATCCTCGAAACCGTCGACCACCTCGGCTATCTGCCGACGAAGGTCCAGCTCGTCCTGAACCGCTCGAACGCGTTCACCGGCATCAACGTGAAGAACGCCGAGGGCGCGCTGCGCCGAACCATCGACCACCAGATCGTGAACGAGTACCGGGGTGCCATCAGCGCCCTCAACTCGGGTGCGCCGTTCATGTTCATGAAGGCCGATTCGGCCCTGGGCGGATCGCTCCTGCACTTCGCCCGTGGCATCGACAAGCCCGTCGCCGTCCCTGCCACGAAGGCCGTTACCGCCCGCTGAACCTGATGAGCGGCACGTGAGCCGCTGGTGAGCGGCGGGTGAGCCGCACGTGAGCACCCGGTGACCGCGGCTCGATAGGGTGGCCGCGTGCTGGCCATCGTCCCGTCCGCCACGCTGTACGGTCTCGAGGGCCGTCTGATCCGCGTGGAGGTGGACGTCGCGCCCGGGTTGCCCGGGTTCACCATCGTAGGCCTGCCCGATACGGCACTCCAGGAAGCACGGGAGCGGGTCCGCGGTGCGCTGCGGAATGCCGGGTTCGTCCATCCGCCGCGGCGGATCACAGTCAACCTCGCGCCGGCGGACCTGCGCAAGGCCGGTGCATCGCTCGATCTCGCGATGGCCATCGGCATCCTGCTCGGGTCGGAGCAGGTCCGACCGGGGTCGCGACGCGTGGCGATGGTCGGCGAGCTGTCACTCGGTGGCGAGGTCCGCTCGGTGCCGGGCGTACTCCCGATGGTGGCGGCCCTGGCTCGCCGGGGCGTCCGTTCCGTCGCGGTGTCGGCCGCGGCCGTGGACGAGGCACGGCTCGTCGGCGGGATCGACGTCCTGCCGGTCGAGACGCTGGCCGACGCGGTCGAGGCGGTGCGCTCATCGCGGTCGCGGAAGCGCGTCGTGGCGCCGCCACGGATCGCGCTGGTCGGCGACGGGCGGGCGGTGGTCGGGCCGGAGCCGCCGGCGGCGGCGCTCGACGTCGCGAGCCGGTTCCCCGACCTCGGCGAGGTCCGCGGCCAGCTCCAGGGCCGCCGGGCGCTCGAGATCGCGCTGGCCGGCGGCCACGGGCTGCTGCTCCTCGGTCCACCGGGATCCGGCAAGACGATGCTGGCACGGACCGTTCCGGGCCTCCTGCCGCCGCTCGACGACGCGGCCGCGCTGGCCGTGACGATCGTGGCGTCCGCGGCCGGCGAGGGCCCGATCACCGGCCTGCACCGCCGGCCACCGTTCCGAGCACCGCACCACACGATCTCGTACGCGGCGATGGTCGGTGGCGGGCCGCGGATGTCGCCGGGCGAGGTGAGCCTCGCGGACCACGGCGTGCTGTTCCTCGACGAGCTGCCCGAGTTCGATCGGGACGTCCTCGAGGCCCTGCGGCAACCACTCGAGGAAGGGCGCGTGGCGATCGCCCGGGTCGGCCGCGCGACGACGTTCCCCGCGCGCTTCCAGCTCATCGCCGCGATGAACCCGTGCCCGTGCGGGTTCGCGGGCATGAGCGACGTGGACTGTCGCTGCACCACGGCCGCGGTCGAGCGCTATGGGCGGCGCGTTTCGGGGCCGCTGCGGGACCGGATCGACCTGTGGATCACGATGCCGCGCGTGCCGGCGGCCTCGCTCATGGGCGGACCGGAGCCCGAGACCTCGGAGGTGGTCGGGGCGCGGATCGCGGTCGCGCGCGCGGTCGCTCGAGGCCGTGGCGGGTCGAGCTGGTCGATGAACGGGCGCCTGACCGGGGCGGCGCTGCGGGCGGCGTGCGCGATGGACGGCGGCGCCCGGCACCGGGTCGTCAGTCTCGCAGAGCGCGAAACCGCCAGCGGCCGGAGCACGGAACGGATCCTGCGCGTGGCCCGGACCATCGCGGACCTCGATGGCGACGAGGCGGTCCGGGAGCATCATCTCGACGAGGCCGTGTTCTACCGCTCCACCGATGCGCGTCTCGCCGAGCTGCGGGCGGTCTGAGGTGCTGGGTGTGGGCGTGGAAGGCGCGCTGGCCGAACCCAGGGCGTCGGCCGTCGCGGGCACCGACCGGGACCAACGCGCTGCGGAGCGCGACGCGTGGGCGATCCTCGCGTCGGTGGTCGGCCTCGGGCCGGTCGGCTTTGCCGTGCTGCTCCGGCGGTTCGGGACCGGCCGTCGGATCCTGGAGGTCGCGCGCGAACCGGGCGGCCCGGAACGGCTGGCGGCGGCATCGGCGGAGACCGGTCCCGACGGTGAACGCGCGCGACGCGCCCTGGGCCTCGCAGTGACGACGGCCATCGCGGAGGCGGCGGCGGACGGCCCGCGCATCCTGGCCCGCATCGACGCGCTCGGGTTGCAGGTCGTCACCGTGGACGATCCGGCCTATCCGAGCCGTCTGGCGGCCATCGAGTTCCCGCCGCACCTGCTTTTTGTGCAGGGCAACGTGGCCGCCCTCGAGCCCGAGCACGCGGTCGCGGTCGTCGGGACGCGACGCGCGACCATCGCCGGCCGTGGCCTCGCCTCGCGGGTCGCGCACGCCCTCAGCGTGTCGGGCGCCACGATCGTCTCGGGCCTCGCTCTCGGCATCGACGGCGCCGCCCACGCGGCCACAGTGGACGCGGGCGGGCGGACCGTCGCGGTCATCGGCGGCGGCCACGGCCAGGTCTACCCACGTGCCCACGCTCGTCTGGCGCGAGCGATCGTCGATGCAGGCGGCGCGGTCGTCTCCGAGCTGGCGCCCGACTTCGAACCAACCAAGGGCACGTTCCCGCGCCGCAACCGGGTCATCAGCGGTCTTGCCGACGCCACGGTCGTCATCGAGGCCCCGGCGAAGAGCGGCGCGCTCGTGACCGCCTCGTGGGCCCTCGAGCAGGGTCGCGAGTGCTTCCTCGTCCCGGGACGCGTCGACGACCCGGCCTCTGCCGGCTGTCTCTCGTTCCTGCGCGAGTTCCGCGACGGCACCCGGATCGTGGCGGGCATCGCGCAGCTCATCGAGGACCTGGGCCTCGCCGTCCGGCCGGACGTGCCCGGGGCCACGGCGCTCGCGGGCGCGACGCTCGCGGAGCTCGGCCCGGCCACAGGCCGGGTGGGGGAGGGCCTCGTCGCCGGCCACGTGACCGTCGACGAGCTCGTCGCCGTGACCGGCTTTCCGGTGGCGACGATCCTCGCCTCGCTCACACTCCTCGAACGGCGCGGGCTCGCGGTCGGCGTCTTCGGTCGCTATCGGCCGGCCGGCACGCTGGCCCTCGCCGAGCCGAAACGTCGCTCCAGCGCACCAGGAGCCGAGCGCTAGGTCGCCTCGGGGTTTGCCCCGTCCCGCGGACCGGTGCTAAGGTGGGCACCGGTCGCGACCCCCGACTGCGACCCGGTGACGCCAGAGCGGCCCCCGCCGACCCCCAAGCTCCTGGAGCGTCCGTCTATTGCGAAAACTGGCCATCGCGGTACTGGCCGTGCCGATTCTCGTGGTCGTGTACGTGAGCACCCCCTTGCGGCGCTCACTGATCGCGCGAACCGGATTCGCCATCGGCCTTGGGGCCATCCTCGCGTTCGGCGTCATCTTGGCGATGCGGCCTGCGCCGGCCACCGCGACCCCGCCTAGCGCCATCCTGCCCCTCACCGCCGGGACGTTCCGGACGGTCGTCGCGACCGACCGAGCCCTCGCGGCACCGGTCACGATCGAGTTCAACGCGCCGATGGACCGCGCTTCGGTCGCCGCCGCGCTCAAGGTGTCCCCATCGACCAACGTCGACCTTACGTGGGACGCGGCCGGCAAGGCCCTGACGATCACGCCGCAGGGCCACTGGGCGGCCGGGACCTACCACACGGTGACCGTTGATGCGGGCGCCCTCGCTGCGAGCGGCGCTCCGATGGCCACGCCGGCCCGCGCCGCCTTCCTGACGCGCGAGCCCGCCGGTGTCTCGATCGCTCCGACCCGGGGCGCCGGCAAGCAGGTCGATGTCGGGACCGCATTCGGGATCACCTTCGATGGACCGGTCAACCCGTCGTCGGTCAGCACGAGCATCCACATCGAGCCGGCGGTGGCCGGCATGGTCGAGACCTCTTCGGCCGCGGACGGCATGGCCCGGTACACGTTCATCCCGTTGGCCCCGCTCCGCGCCAACACCCAGTACAAGGTCACCGTCGACGGTGTCCGCGACGCGGACGGCGTGGCGATCGACCCGGCGATCCTCCAGATCCAGACCGTGGCCGCGCCCAGCGTGGTCCGGTTCCGGCCGCTCGTCGATACGAAGTCGGTCGCACGCGACGCGACGCTCTCGGTGCGCTTCAACAAGGCGATGGACCA
The DNA here is from genome assembly GCA_963764515.1 of uncultured Chloroflexia bacterium. GTDB lineage: Bacteria > Chloroflexota > Limnocylindria > Limnocylindrales > CSP1-4 > SPCO01. Next base: position 1,282,050 of record CAVXSS010000002.1, read on the forward strand.
CGCGTCGACGAAGGCCGCCTTCAAGGTCTCGGTCGACGGCAAGCCGATCGACGGCAAGATCACGTTCGCGGAGGCCGGCAAGGTCCTCGTCTTCGTGCCCGCCAAGGCGCTGCCCTACGACAAGAAGATCGTCATGGAGGTCGCGCCCACCGCCCGCAGTGCCGACGGGCTGACGCTCGCCGAGGCTGCCCGGGGCATCTTCAGGACCATCGCGAAGCCGTCGGCGGCGAAGAAGGTGTCATCCGGCGGCGGCAGCACCGGAGGCGGTGGCGGCGGGTCGGTCGGCGGCGGAAGCTGGGGCTCGGTCGAGACGTACTACCTGGGCCTCATGAACTGCACCCGCACGGGCGGCTGGGTGACCTCCAGCGGCCACTGCAGCAGCCCGGGCGGCCGCGATGTCGCTCCGCTGAGGCTGGACGCGGGCATCAGCACGAACGTCTCGCGACCCTATGCCAAGAAGCTCGCGGTCGGCGGCGACTGCAGCCACTTCATCGGTGGCAACCCCGGTGACCGCCTCCGCCATGCAGGCTACAAGAACTACACGTGGGCCGAGAACATCGGCTGCCGGTCGGGCAATCCGAAGTCGGCCGTGCTTGGCTCGCACCTCTTCTTCCAGGCCGAGAAGCCATCCAACGGCGGCCACTACGTCAACCTGATGAACAAGAAGTACGACCGTGTCGGCATCGGCGTCTGGGTGTCGCACGGCCGGGTCCGTCTCGTCATCGACTTCTACCACCCCTAAGCCGACCGGACCATCGTCAGGCCGCACCCGACCCCATCGTCGGGCTGACACCGGCACCCGAGCGTGCCGAGAATGGTCCCGTGATCTATAACGCCGTCATCCACATCAAGGGCGAACAGCCCCTGATCGCCGACTTGTACGACATGCCGGCCTCCAGCGACCTGGGCCTGCGCTGCACGAACCTGCGCACCCTCGACGGCAAGCGCCCGGTCTTCATCGATGACCCGAACTCGTTCTTCTTCTTCGCCTACGAGCACGTGCGGTTCGTCGAGATCCTGCCGGGGTCGCTCGGCGAGAACGCCGACAAGCCGATCCCGATCGGGGCGCGGACCCGCGGAGGCGACGACGCGAACGGCAACGGTGCACTGCCCGACGAGGACCTGGAGATCGACGAGGACTTCCTGCGTCGCATCCGCGAGGTCTGACGGGCGCTCGCGACAACGCCTGGGGTCGGTCCGGAGCGGGGTAACGGTGCGTGCAGGACCCGGTGCTACACTCCCGGCCGTGCCAAAGAACCTCGTGATCGTCGAATCGCCAGCGAAGGCGAGGACGATCGAACGCTATCTGGGCTCCGACTACCGCGTGCTCGCCTCGTATGGCCACGTCCGCGACCTGCCCGAGAATCCGGGCAAGGGCAAGTTCGGCGTGGACGTCGACAACGATTTCGCGCCCGAGTACGTCATCTCCGACGATCGCCGCAAGCAGGTCGCCGACATCGAGAAGGCGTCGAAGAGCGCGGACGCGGTCTTCCTCGCCACCGACCTCGATCGCGAAGGCGAGGCCATCGCCTGGCACGTGGCCGAAGCGGCCCACGTCCCCGCCGACAAGACCCGCCGGGTGACGTTCAGCGAGATCACCGAACCGGCCATCCGCGAAGCCTTCGCCCATCCACGCCAGATCGACCAGAACCTCGTCGACGCCCAGCAGACCCGCCGCATCGTCGACCGCCTGGTCGGCTACATGCTGAGCCCGCTGCTGTCCCGAAAGGTCCGCGGCGGCCTGTCGGCCGGGCGCGTCCAGTCCGTGGCGGTGCGCCTGGTCGTCGAGCGCGAGCGCGAGATCAGCAGCTTCGTGGCGCGCGAGTACTGGACGATCGAAGCGATCCTGGAGGCGGCGAGCGGGGATCGGTTCGCGGCGGAGCTCGTCCGCATCGACGGTGAGGCCATCGATGTCAAGGACGTCGAGATGGCCACGCGCCACGTCGAGGCGATCGCGCAGTCGCACCCGGTCGCCACCAAGGTCGCTGTCCGGACGCAGAAGCGCTCGCCCGCACCGCCCTTCACGACCTCGACCCTCCAGCAGGAGGCGAGCCGGCGGCTCAGCTTCAGCCCGAAGCGGACGATGTCGGTGGCCCAGCACCTGTACGAGGGCGTCGAGACCGGCGAAGGGCACGTCGGGCTCATCACGTACATGCGAACCAATTCGACGGCCATCGCCGGCGTGGCGATGGGCGAGGCGCGGGAGGTCATCGGCGACCGGTACGGCGCCACCTACACGATGCCGAAGGGCCGCGTGTACAAGACCAAGAGCAAGGGCGCCCAGGAGGCGCACGAATCGATCCGCCCGACCAGCTTCCGCCGGGACCCGGATTCCCTGGCCCCCTACCTCAAGCCCGAGGAGCTGCGCCTGTACCGGCTCATCTGGCAGCGGGCACTCGCCTCGCAGATGGCCGCCAAGGAGCTCGAGACGACCTCCATCGATCTCGCCGACGGTCCGTACGAGCTGCGCGCGTCGGCGACGAAGGTGCTGTTCGATGGCTTCGCCCGCGTCTACACCGAGGGTCGCGACGACGATGCCGCCGATGACGAGGACGAAGGCGGCAAGTTGCCCGCGCTCGCCGAGGGCGATCGCACGACGGCCGTCGAGGTCACCCCGACCCAGCACTTCACCGAACCGCCGCCGCGGTTCACCGAGGCGACGCTCATCAAGGCCCTCGAGGAACACGGCATCGGCCGGCCGTCGACGTACGCCGCGACCATCTCGACGATCGTCGACCGCGGCTACGTCCGCATCGAGGAACGACGCCTCCATCCCGAGCTCGTGGCCGGGATCGTGACCGACCTGCTCGTCGAGCACTTCGGCGACTACGTCGACGTCGCGTTCACGGCGCGGATGGAGGAGGAGCTCGACGAGATCGCCCGGGGCGAGCGGGCCTGGGTGCCGCTGTTGCGTGCCTTCTACGGCCCGCTGCGCGACCGCGTCGACGAGAAACGACGCGAGCTCAAGCGCGCCGACTTCACGACCGAGGCGACCGACGAGGTCTGCTCCGAGGGTCACCCGATGGTCATCCGACTCGGGCGCAACGGCCGGTTCCTGGCCTGTTCGCTGTTCCCCGAGCACAAGGAGAGCCGGCCGCTGCCGGGCGACGAGCCGCCACCCCAGGAGGGGACGGGCGAGGTCTGCCCGAAGTGCGGCGAGGGCACGCTCGTCGGCAAGCGCGGGCGGTTCGGGTTGTTCGTCGGGTGCTCGCGGTACCCCGAGTGCGACTACATCAAGCGGGACGGCCCACCACCTCCGGACCCGCTGGCCTTCGAGGTCGAGTGTCCCAAGAACCACGACGGCCACCTCGTCCCGCGTCGCGCACGGCGTACCGGGAACGTCTTCTGGGGGTGCTCCAACTACCCCAAGTGCGACTACACGACCAACTTCGAGCCGCTGGGCGGCCTGCACGACACGGACCAGGGTCCCATCGCTCGCAAGGGCGAGGCGGCCATCTGCCTGGCCTGCGGCTCGCAGATCGAGACGGCGCCCGATGCCATCGTGCCCGGCGAGCGGTATCCGGGTGGGCCACCGGATCCCGCAGCCCTCGCCCGACCGGCGCGGTCGGGACGGGGCGGAGCCGGGGGCTCGGGTCGTGGAAGCGGCCGTGCCCGCGGCCCGGCACGCTCGAGCGGCCGGGGCGCGAACCGGCGGACCCGGCCCGTCGAGCCGGCCGCCGACGCGTGAGCGGGGTCGCCCTCGACCGCGCGACCCCTTCGGCCCTCGCTCGCTTCCTCCAGACCCTCGCCGCGCGCGACGCCTCGGCGCACACCCAGCGCTCGTACGCGACCGCGATCGGCGTCTACCTCGACTGGCTCGACGCCCGTGGCGTCGACTGGCGGACGCCCGGTCGAGCCGACCTGCGGGCGTACCTCGCGCAGCTCTCGACGGGTCGGGCACGGTCATCGGTGGCCCAGCGCCTCGCGGCCATCCGCTCGTTCCATCGATGGGCCGCCCGTGACGGCCTCGCGCCGGGCGATCCGTGGGGAGCGATCGCGACGCCCCGCCTGCCGGGCCGGCTGCCACGCGTCCTGGAGATCCACGACATCGAGGCGCTCCTCGACGTGGTGACCGATGACCTGAACAGGGCGGTGAGCGCGGGTTCGCCCGACCGGATCGCCGCGGCGATCGCCCTGGCATTGCGCGACCGCGCCCTGGTCGAGACGGCCTACGCCGCGGGCCTGCGGATCAGTGAGCTGGCCGAGCTGGACCTTGGCGCCATCGACCTCGGGAGGGGTGAGGTTCGCGTCCTGGGCAAGGGACGCAAGGAGCGGGTCGGGCTCCTCGGGCGCCCCGCCCGGGCCGCCATGGCCGCATACCTCGAAGACGGCCGGCCGACGCTCCTGGAGCTGCGGTCCGCCGACGCCGCGCCGCCGGCCCAGGTGTTCCTCAACCACCACGGCGAGCCGCTCGGGGTCCGCGGCCTGCGCTACCGCCTGGACCGGCTACGTCGGCGCGCAGGCCTGCCGGACGGCGTGTCGCCCCATACCCTTCGCCATTCGTTCGCGACGCATCTGCTCGACGGGGGCGCCGACCTGCGGGTCGTCCAGGAGCTGCTCGGTCACGAGAGCCTCGCCACGACGCAGATCTACACCCACGTGTCGCCGACGCGGCTGCGGGCCGCCTATCGGGAGGCGCACCCGCGGGCGCGTCGCGACCAGACCCCGTGAGCGCGACGGGCTCCCTTGCCCGCGCCGGACTCATCGTCTCGAGCGCATTCCTCGTCTCGCGCGTGCTCGGCTACGTGCGGGTCATCGTCATCGCGAACGCGTTTCGCCCCGCCGAACTCGACGCGTTCTTCGCGGCCTTCCGCATCCCGGACCTGATCTTCCAGCTGGTCGCGGCCGGGGCGCTGTCCTCGGCCGTCATCCCGATCGTCTCGGCCCTGTTCACGACCGATGAGCAGCAACGCGCGTGGCGGGTCGTCTCGACGGTCATCAACCTCATGCTCATCGGCCTGCTCGTGCTGGCGGCCAGCCTGTTCATCCTCGCGCCGGGGATCGTGCCGATCATCACCCCCGGCTTCGAGGGCGCGAAGCTCGACCGGACCATCGAGCTGACCCGGATCATGCTGCTGAGCCCGATCTTCCTCTCCATGGGGGCGGTCGCCACCAGTGTCCTCAATGCCGGCGGCCGGTTCGCGGCGTCGGCGATCGCGCCGATCGTCTACAACCTCGCGATCATCGGCGGTGCGCTCATCCTCGGACCCAGCCTCGGGGTCGAGGGCCTGGCGCTCAGCGTCGTGCTCGGCTCCCTCGGCCACGTGCTCGTCCAGTCCCGGCCGCTGGCGCGGATGGGGTTCCGCTACACGCCGCGGATCGACGCCGCCGACCCCCAGGCCCGCAAGGCGCTTGTCCTCATGGCTCCACGCGCGATCGGGCTCGGGGTGACCCAGATCACGTTCATCGTCGTCACGGCCCTCGCGAGCAAGCTCGGCGAGGGGGCCGTCACCGACTTCAACCTCGCGTTCGCGGTGCTCCAGATCCCGCTCGGGATCATCGGCGTCCCACTCGGTATCGTGGTCCTGCCGTCGCTGTCGCGGGAGGCGGCGGTCGGTCGCGAGTCGGCCTTCGCCTCGCTGCTCACCCGGGCCCTCCGGCTGCTCGTCTACGTCATGGTTCCGATCGCGGTGCTCACCGCGGTCGTCCGCCAGCCGGTCGTCGAGATCCTGTTCGGCGGCGGCACGATCGACCCGGCCGACCTCGACCTGATCGCGGTCACCCTCGTCGGCTTCGTGATCGGACTGACGGCGCACGCGCTGATCGCGGTGCTGGCGCGAGCCTTCTACGCCCGCCAGGACACGGCCACGCCCGTCGCGGCGGCGATCGGCGCGGTGGTCGTCAACACGACCCTCGCGGTGGTCCTGGTCGGCCCGCTCGGCCTGCCGGGGATCGCGGTCGCCATCGCCGTCGCCGCGTGGCTCGAGGCGTTCGTCCTCCTGGCGATCCTCCATCACCGGTTGCCGCACTTCGAGCTCGCCGGCCTGGCAAGGGTCGGCCTCGAGACCGTCGCCGGCAGCGTCGTCGCCGGTCTGGCCGCGGCCGTGGTCCTGACCGGCGTCGCCGGCGTGCTCGGCAGCGACATCGGGCGGCTCGCGTCGGTCGTCGAGGCGGCGATCGTCAGCGTCGCCTTCGGGCTGGTCTACGGTGCCTTCTCGATCGCCTTGCGGATCCCCGAACTGCCGTCTATCGTCGGGGTCATGGTCGACGTGCTCCGCCGCCCGCGACCGTCGTGACGGAGCCCGTCGGGCCGACCCTGGACCCCGTTCTGGAACGACCGTCGGCGTGGGACACGTTCGTCGAGGCAAGCGAGCCCGGCTCGTACCTCCAGCTCTCGCCGTGGGCCGGCGTCAAGGCCGTGAATGGCTGGTCGGCGCACCGGATCGTCGCCGACGCGGCCGCGGACGGCCCGATCGGTGCCCAGGTCCTCGTCCGGCGGCCGCGTCCGATGCCGTGGGCCTTCGCCTACGCGCCGCGCGGTCCGGTCGCGACGTCCTGGACGCCGGCCGCGATCGAGGCCTTCACGGTCCGCGTGCGTGCCAGCCTGCCGTCGGCGACCGGTCGCGTGAGCCACCTGCGAATCGACCCGGAGATCGAGGCCGATGGGCCTCATGACCCGGACGGCGCCCTCCGGCGGGCGCTTCGAGGGGCGGGCTGGCGGCCCGCCCCGGCCATCCAGCCGGCCTCCACCCGGGTCATCGACCTGCGGGCCGATGAGGCCGCGCTGTGGGGCGACCTGCGCAAGAAGTGGCGCCAGTACGTGAACAAGGCACGGACCGGCGGGGTGGTCGTCGTGGATGCCGACGGCGACCGGCTGGGCGAGTTCCACCGGATCTACCGCGAGACCGCCGACCGGGCCGGTTTCCTCATCCGGACCGAGGCGGCCTACCGGGACGTCTGGGACGCCTTCCGCCCAGCCGGCCGGGCGCGGCTCCTGTTCGCCCAGACGGCCGACGGCGAGCCGGTCGCCACGCTCTTCCTCGTGCGGAGCGGGCCGCGCGTCGTCGAGCCGTACGGTGGCATGACCTCGGCCGGTGCCGACTCGCGGGCCAACTACCTCCTGAAGTGGGAGGCCATTCGCACGTCGCGCGAGCAGGGCGCGACGAGCTACGACCTGTGGGGCCTCGCGACCGGCGGCATCGCCCATTTCAAGACCGGCTTCGGCGGCCGGGAGGTCCGCTACATCGGGGCATGGGACCTGGTCATGGATCCGTTCGGCCGCCGGGCCTACGAGGCGGCACTCAAGGCCCGGGTCCGCTGGGCGCGGTGGCGTCACGGGCGATCGGGTGCGACCGGCGCCGCGGGATTCGGAGCGGCCGATTGAGCGCGCCGCGCGAGGCGATCGCCACCGAGCTCAACGACTGGGACGCCCGGGCCGTCGATGCGCCGGGCGGACACGTCTACCAGTCGCGGGCCTGGGCCGAGCACCGCCGCGCGTCAGGCTGGCGGCCGCGGTTCTTCGTGCTCGAGGATGGGGCCCGGGTGCTGAGCCTGGAACGCCGCTGGCCGCTCATCGGGGGTGCCAGCGCGTACATCCCACGGGGGCCCGCACCGGTCGGCGCGGACGGGGCCGCGCTCGCCGCCCGCCAGATCGCCGTGGGCGACGCCCTGGCCGAGGCCGGGGTCGATGTCGTGGCCGCGGACCCCGAGGTCCCGGCCGCGGATGCCCGGTTCGTGTCAGCGATCCACGCAGCGGGCTTCGAGCCGATCGAGGAGATCCAGCCGTCGCGCCACCGGATCACGCTGCCGCTGGACGATGGCGTGGACGAGATGCTCGCCTTCGGCCACATCGCGAAGTCGACGCGGCAGCGGATCCGGGCCGCGGAGGAGTCCGGGCTGGTCGTCGTCCGCCACGACCGGCGGATGACCACGGACGGGGTGGGGGAGGGGTTCGTCGAGCCGATCGAGGCCGCCGATCCGGCGCTCGACCGCTTCTACGACCTGTTGCTGGCGACCGGGGAACGTCGCCAGTTCACGTTCGGGCCACGCGCGGGGTTCGCCGGCTGGTGGCGGTCGGCGCTCGCCGCGGGACATCTCGTCTACCTCGAGGTGCGCGACGGAGGCCCGGCCGGCCCGCCCCTGGCCGGCCTCGTCCTGTACCGTCACGGCGGCCGCCTCTCGACCGTGCACTCCGGCGACCACGCCGATACGCGGCGGACGCATCCCGGGGCGCTCCACCTGGCGCGCTGGCGAGCCATCCAGCTGGCCATCCGCGAGGGTTCGAGCGAGATGGACCTCGGCGGCGCCGACCTGCCCGGTGCCCGCCGCGAGCCACTAGAGGGCGAGCCGATGTGGGGGCTCTACCAGCACAAGCTCGGATTCGGTGGGCGATGGCTGGCACTCGCGGGGGCCCACGAGCGCGTCATCCGCCCGCGGCGCTATGCGGCGGGACGCGTGACCGCCCGCGTGGCGCGGCTGATCCGCCGATGAGCGGCGAAGCGTCCGAGAGCGGCGCCACGATCGCGCAGCTGGTCGGCGACGCGGAACCAGCCGAGCCGGCCGCGCTCGCGGGGCTCATCGAGCGCCTGACGGCGGAGGGCCGCCTGCGCGGCGCGCGCCGGGACGGTCGGGCGATCGGGCCGCGCGGGCTGGCGGACATCCTCGTGCGGGGCGTCACCGACGATTCGCGCGCCGTCCGCGACGACTCGCTCTTCGTCGCGATCCCCGGGCTGCACGTGGACGGCCACGAGTACGTCGAGGCGGCCGCCCGGGCCGGCGCGGCCGCGGCCGTCGTGGAGCGGGCGGTGCCCGAGGCCGCGCTGCCCCAGGTCATCGTCGAGCGGGCCCAGGCCGCCCTGGCCAGCGCGGCCGCGTGGTGGTACGGCGACCCGAGCCACGAGCTGGCGGTCGTCGGCATCACCGGCACGGACGGCAAGACGACGACCGCGTTCCTGGCCGTGGCCGCGCTCGAGGCGGCCGGCGTGGCGACCGGGATGATCGGGACGGCCGCCAGGCGCGTCGGCGGACGCCAGGAACCGAACGACGCCCACGCCACGACACCGGACGCCCCGCATCTTCAGGCGGCCCTGCGCGCGATGGTCAGGGCCGGCGACCTGGCGGCCGTCGTCGAGAGCACGTCGCACGGCCTCGCGCTCGAGCGCGTCGGTTCGATCGCCTACGACGTCACGATCCTCACGAACGTCACCCACGAGCACCTCGAGTTCCACGGCAGCTTCGAGGCGTATCGCGATGCCAAGCTCTCGCTGTTCGAGCGGCTCGCCGCGGCACGACCGGCCGCCACCAAGCCGACCGATCGTGCGTGGCCAAAGACCGGCATCGTCAACCTCGACGATCCGTCGGCCGGCCGCTTCATCGGGGTGACGCAGGAGGCGGGAGCACGGGTCCTGACCTATGGCACCGACCCCGCGGCCGAGGTCCGGGCCACGCGCGTCGAGGAGGACGCCGGCGGCCTTCGGATCGCCTACGCAGCGCCCTCGGGCGCCGGAACCTTGGCCCTGCGCCTGGCAGGGCGGTTCAACGTCCACAACGCGCTGGCCGTGGTCGCGCTCGGCGAGGCGGTCGGGCTGGACCCGGAGGCGGTCCGAACGGGGCTCGGCGGTCTCGCGTCGGTTCCCGGACGGATGGAGCGGATCGAGGCCGGCCAGCCGTTCGGGGTCATCGTCGACTACGCCCATACCCCGGCGTCGCTCCAGACCGTGCTGGACCTGCTGGCGCCGGTCGCCGCCGCGCGCGGCGGCGGCCTCATCGCGGTCTTCGGGTCGGCCGGCGAACGCGACACGGCGAAGCGCCCGCTCATGGGCCGGATCGCGGGTGAGCGTGCCCGCCTGGTCGTGGTGACCGACGAGGACCCGCGGAACGAGGATCGCGAGGCCATCCTCGAGGCGATCGCCCGGGGAGCGGAGGCGACCGGCAAGCGACGGGACCACGACCTGCTGGTCATCGCGGATCGTCGGGCGGCCATCAGGGCCGCGCTGGAGCGTGCCCGGCCGGGCGACATCGTGCTCCTCGCGGGCAAGGGTCACGAGCGCTCGATCATCGGTCCGGCGGGCCCCGTCGCCTGGGACGAGCGTGCCGAGGCGGAAACGGCCCTGCGGGAGCTCGGGTTCGGCTGAGCGTCGCTGCTATCCTTGCCGCCCATGGCCACGACCACGCCACGCACGAAACCGGCCCGCGCGGCGCCCAAGGGCGCCGATCGCGGGTCGCGTCGTGCCGCGGCGGTCCCGCCGGCCCTGCCCAGCGCGGCACGTGACCTCGAGTCGCTCCGCGAGACGCTCCTGGCCGCCATCGCCGAGCACCACCCCGACGCGGACATGGGGCCCGTCAACCGCGCCTTCGACCTGGCCGTCGACGCCCATGCCACGCAGCGGCGGGCGACCGGCGAACCGTACGCCACGCACCCGATCGCCTCGGCCCAGATCCTCGCGGAGCTCGGCGTCGATCCGGTCGCCATCCAGGGGGCGCTCCTCCATGACGTCCCGGAGGACACCGAGTACAGCCTGACCGACGTCGAGGAGCGCTTCGGCGCGGAGGTCGCGCAGCTCGTCGACGGGGTCACCAAGCTCTCGAAGTTCAGCACGCACAGCCACGAGCAGCAGCAGGCCGAGAACATCCGAAAGATGCTCCTCGCGATGGCCCAGGACATCCGGGTCGTCCTGATCAAGCTCGCCGACCGGCTCCATAACATGCGGACGCTGTACGGCCTGCCCTCGGACAAGCAGCAGCGCATCGCGCGCCAGACGATGGAGATCTACGCGCCGCTCGCCGAACGGCTCGGCATCTGGCAGATCAAGTGGGAGCTGGAGGATCTCGCCTTCAAGGCCCTCGAGCCCGAGCGGTTCCGGGAGCTTGCTGATCTCCTCGACACGCGGCGCAACGCTCGTGAGAGCTTCATCGAGCGTTCGATCGCCGCGCTCCGGCCCAAGCTCGAGGCGGCCGGCATCCACGCCGATATCGAGGGCCGCCCGAAGCATCTCTACAGCATCTGGAAGAAGATGGAACGCAAGGGCGCCGAGTTCGCGGAGATCTACGACGTCTACGCGATCCGCCTGCTCGTCGACGACGTGCGCGACTGCTACGCGGCGCTCGGCATCGTGCACTCGATCTGGCGGCCCATCCCGGGCCAGTTCGACGACTACATCGCGGTCCCCAAGACCAACCTCTACCAGTCGCTCCACACCGCGGTCATCGCGCTCGACGGCAAGCCGCTCGAGATCCAGATCCGGACCCACCAGATGCACCAGGTGTCGGAGGTCGGCATCGCGGCCCACTGGCGCTACAAGGACGGCACCAAGTCCGACCGCGAATACGACGCGAAGCTCGCCTGGCTTCGCCAGCTCATGGACTGGCAGCGCGACGTCTCGGAGTCGGACGCGACCGAGTTCGTCGAGGGCATCAAGCTCGACATCTTCCAGGACCAGGTTTTCGTGTTCACGCCCAAGGGCGACATCAAGGACCTGCCGGCGGGCGCCACGCCGCTCGACTTCGCGTACCGGATCCACACCGACGTCGGTCACCGGACGATCGGCTCGAAGGTCAACAACCGACTCGTCCCCCTCGACTACCGCCTCAAGAACGGCGACATCGTCGAGATCGTCACGACGAAGGGCGAGCACGGCCCCTCGCGGGACTGGCTCAACGTCGTCCGCACCAGCCACGCCCGCGAGAAGATCCGCCAATGGTTCAAGCGCAAGGATCGCGACGAGAACATCGTCCACGGGCGCGAGTCGCTCGAGCGCGAGCTCCGGCGGCTGGCCCGGACCTCCATCGCGTCGGTCGGCCTGGAGCGAATCGCCGACGTCGCGCGGACGTTCAACCACGAGTCGGTCGACGACTTCTACGCGGCCATCGGCTATGGCGCCGTGAGCCCCCAGACCGTGGTCATGCGCCTTGGCGTGGTCGACGACGGCCAGAGCACGCTTCCGACGATCGCGCCGCCCCAGCACATCACGCGGACCGGTGGCGTCCGGGTGAAGGGCGTGAGCGATCTCCTGATCCGTTTCGCGAAGTGCTGTCACCCGATCCCGGGCGACCCGATCATCGGGTTCATCACCCGCGGCAAGGGCGTCACCGTCCATCTCCAGGCCTGTCCGACGGTCGTCAACGAGCGCGAGCTCGGCCGGCTCATCGACGTCGAGTGGGAGGCCGAGCCGACCCAGAGCTACCCGATCGCCATCCGCGTCGAGGCCTACGACCGGACCGGCCTGCTCTCGGACATCACCCAGGTCGTAGCCGAGAACAAGGTCAACATCGTGGCCGCCAGCGTCGGCGTGACGCCGGACCACACGGCCGTCGTGACCGCGACACTCCAGGTCCAGTCGGTCTCGCAACTGGCCAAGGTCATGAGCCGCATCGAGACCCTGAAGGACGTGATCACCGTCCAGCGCGACCTCGGCTGACGGTCGGCCGGGGAGAAGGAGGCCGACATGGCCAGCATCATCGATCGAGTGCGTTCCCTGCTCGGAGGCTCCCGCACGGACATGCCGGATGTGGAACCGGACGCGGTGGCCCAGGAGCTGGCGATCGAGGATGTCGAGCGGGACGTCGAGCGAGCGCGCGAAACGCCGCTGTCGGGTGAGCTCGACACGCCCGGCGCCAGCGACGGGAGTGCCCTCCGCTGAAAAGGGACGGTGGGTGAGGCTCGCCGCCTCCTGAGCAACGCCCGGCGACGGTCCGACGATGGCTCCCGGACGGCCCTAGACTCCGACCTGATGTCGACCTTCCGAGCCCCGCGCGGCACCCGCGACCTGCTGCCCGCCGAGACCCCGACGTGGACGCGCCTGGAGCGTCTGGCGGCCGACCTGGCCGCACGCTACGGGTACCGGCGCATCGAGACCCCCATCTTCGAGGTCGCCGCGGTCTTCGAGCGAGGGATCGGCGAGGTCACCGACGTCGTCGAGAAGGAGCTGTTCCGCATCGCGCCCCGGACCGAGGAGTCGGAGGCGTGGGCGCTCCGGCCGGAGCCGACGGCGGGCATCGCCAGGGCCTACGTCCAGCACGGGATGCACACGTGGCCACAGCCCGTCAAGGTCGCGCAGACCGGCCCGATGTTCCGCTACGACCGACCCCAGGCCGGGCGGTTCCGCCAGTTCTGGCAGTTCGACGTCGAGGCCATCGGTGATGCCGGTCCGGCGATCGACGCCGAGATCGTCGAGCTCGGGGCACGCTTCTACCGGGAGGCGGGGCTCGATCGCGTCGAGGTCATGCTCAACTCGATCGGCGACCCGGCCTGCCGGCCGGCGTACGTCGAGGAGCTGACCGCCTACTACCGCGACCACCGCGCCGACCTTCCGCCCGTGGAACGCGATCGCCTCCATCGCAACGTGCTGCGCCTGCTCAATTCGAAGGACCCGGCGATGACCGCGCTCAACGCCATGGCGCCGCGCATCACGGATCGGCTGTGCGAGGCATGCGCGGCGCATTTCGAGGCGGTCCGCGGCCATCTGGACGCGCTCGGCGTGACCTATCGGCTGGAACCCGTGCTCGTTCGCGGCCTGGACTACTACACGCGAACGGCGTTCGAGTACTACGTCCACGGTCGTGAGGGCCAGCAACAGGCGATCGGTGGTGGCGGGCGCTACGACGGCCTGATCGAGTTGCTCGGCGGTCGCCCGACGCCGGGCATCGGGTTCGGGATCGGCCTGGACCGGCTGGTGCTCGCGCTCGAGGAAGCGGGGCAGGCCCAGGCGCCCGAGCCCACCCCGGTGGCGGTCGTGGTCGGCGCCGACCCGGGCGACACGACCACGCGGCTCGTCGTCGCCACGGAACTGCGTGCGTCGGGGTTGGACGTCCGGGCCGACCTTGGCCGACGCAAGCTCGGCAAGCAACTGGAAGCCGCTGCCCGTGACGGCGCGCACTTCGCGGTCATCCTGGGCGACGAGCTCTCGACCGGCGAGGTCCAGCTGAAGGACCTGCCGGCGGGAACCCAGAAGCTGGTCGCGAGGACGGATCTGGCCCGCGAGCTGGCGCGGGCGCACGCGGCGCATCGCCACGGCGCGGGCGCCCAGGACGCCTGAGGCCCGAGCGAGGTGGCGGAGTGGATCTACTTCATCCATCCGCCGCGCGATGACTTCGCGGCCACGATGACGGCCAAGGAGGTCGAGGTGTGGGGCGTCCACTTCGATCGCTTCAAGCAGGCGCTCGCGGAGGGCACGATCATCCTGGTGGGCCCGACGCTCGGATCCCATAACACGGGCATCTGCGTCTTCGAGGCGCCCGATGAGGCGTCGGCCAGGCAATTCATGGAGGATGACCCGGTGATCGGCGGCGGCTTCGCGCGCGGCGAGCTGCGGCCGTTCCGGGTGTCGCTGCTGCGCGGCCGCGACTGAGGCGATCGCCCTTCCCGGATGACGGGCCGCGAATCGTCCGGAGGCATATCATCGCCCTGCCGCGCTTGCGCTCCTCCTGGCCCTCCAGCGAACGCGGCCATCGCCGAGCGCCAGGCCCAGGCAGAGAGGTGCGACGTGGCGGACGGTCTCGGGATCGTGGCGGGGGGGTGGGGCGTGTTGATGGCGATCTCGCCGCTGCTCCAGATCCGACGGATGCTTGCCCGGCGCTCGTCGCAGGACCTGTCGCTCGGCTACTTCGGCGTCCTGATGATCGGTTTCGTGCTGTGGATGGCCTACGGCTTCTCTATCGGGAGCCTGGTCCTCATCGTCCCGAACACCACGGCCCTGGTCGTCTCCGCGGTGACCGTGCTGCTCGCTATCTGGCTGCGGTCGTCGCCGACGCGGCCGACGCAGCCGTGAGGCCCCCGCGTGTGTCGATCCAGTGCGCCGAGGGGGCAGCCTCGATGGTCGACCCCCGGTGTTCGAGGGCTCCCGCCGTCAGCCTTGGGCGACCAGCGTGACCGCGCCCGACCCGGCATCGACGTCGAGCCACATGTAGGACGAGTAGCTCGCCGAGGACGCCCCGACCTCGGTCACATCGCCGCCGATGTTCACCTTCCAGGCAGGATGTCCGGCCGAGTCGCTCCCGAGCGCGACGCTGAGGATCCGCACGTTCGCAACGCTGGCGCCAGAGCCGTGCGCCCCGTCGAAGAAGTCGCGGGCGATGGCCGTGGCCCGGTCCGCGTCGGTCGCGGTTCCGGCATGGCCGAGTGCGCCGGCCGCCAGCCAGACCATGACCGCGAGCCCGAGGAGCACGACGACCGGGGACCCGAGGCGTCTCCATCGGCGATCTTGGCCGCGTTCGCCGTCATGCCCGTCGGTCGACCGCGGGGGGTCCATTCAGGCCGGCGGATCGTCGAGGCCATGCAGGTCGCCGGTGCCGTGGAACTCGACCAGCGTTTCGCGGCGCCCACCCGGACCGATCTGGCGGCCGCCGACGAGGACATAGCCGGTGACGACGCGCCCGTCGGCCATGACGCCCACGAACTCACCCTCGTCCTGGGGCGGATCGGAGCGGGTCACGACGCGCGCGGCCCACTGCGGGCGACCCTGATCGTCGTCCCAGCAGTCGAGCGTGGCGCCGGGCATGCTCATGCCCGCGAAGGTCACTTGCTTGAGGGCGAAGCGCAGATGTCGGCGGGCCACGGCACAACGGTAGCAGGGCCGCGACCGCGGGGCCGGGATCCACTGCGCGACAGTCGCGCGGTCGGGCGATCGGTCGCCGTCCGCGGCCGCGCCGTCGGTCGTGCGTCCGGGTCGACTACGATACGCCGGCCATGAGCGACTCCACGCCCAGCCTCGCCACGCCCTACCGCACCCACACCAACGGGGAGCTGCGAGCGTCCGACGCAGGCTCCGAGGCCCGTCTTGCGGGCTGGGTCCACCGGCGGCGGGACCACGGTCAGCTCATCTTCCTCGACCTGCGCGACCGGCATGGCCTGACCCAGATCGTGGTCGACCAGACCGAAGCCCCGGCGGCCCACGAGTCCGCGAGCCGCATCCGGCCGGAGTACGTCGTGACGGTCCGAGGCGCCGTGGCCAGGCGCCTGCCCGGCACGGAGAACCCGAAGCTTCCGACCGGGGAGATCGAGCTCCGCGCGTCCGAGGTGGAGATCCTGTCCGAGGCGAAGACGCCGCCCTTCTACATCAACGAGCCCGACGCGCCGGTCGACGAGAACCTGCGGCTGAAGTACCGCTACCTCGACATGCGCCGCGAACCGATGCTCCGACGCCTGCTGCTGCGGACCGCCATGGTACGGGCCATCCGCGAGGTCCACGATCGGCATGGCTTCGTCGACATCGAGACCCCGACGCTCATCAAGAGCACCCCCGAGGGTGCCCGCGACTTCATCGTGCCCTCGCGTCTCCAGCCGGGCACCGTCTACGCCCTGCCGCAGAGCCCGCAACAGCTCAAGCAGCTGCTCATGGTCGGCGGCATCGACCGGTACTACCAGATCGCCCGCTGCTATCGCGACGAGGACCTGCGCGGCGACCGCCAGCCGGAGTTCTCGCAGCTCGACCTTGAGATGAGCTTCGTCGACGAGACGACGGTCATGGGTTTCGTCGAGCGGATGGCGATCGAGGTGTCCGCGGCGGCCGTTCCCGAGCGACCCATCCAGCAGGTGCCGTTCCCCGTCTTCACCTATGACGAGGTGCTCGAACGGTTCGGCTCCGACAAGCCGGACGTGCGGTTCGGGATGGAGCTCGTCGACATCGGATCGGTGCTCGTGGGCCCGGACGGGAATCCGTCGTCGGGCTTCGGCGTCTTCGACAACGCGCTCGCGTCCGGCGGCCGGGCAAAGGCGATCGTCGCGCCCGGCATGGCCGGCGTGACCCGCCGCGAGATCGACGAGCTGACCGAGCGAGCGAAGCGCTTCGGCGCGCACGGCCTGGCGCATCTCGCGCTCGAACCGGGCGGCGAGGTCAAGGGCCCGATCGTCAAGTTCCTCGGCGACGAGACCGTGCGCGCGATCATCGAGCAGACCGGCGCGGGCGAAGGCGACCTGATCCTCATCGTGGCCGACACGCCGGCCGTGACCGCGGACGTGCTCGGGCGCCTTCGCGTGGAGCTGGGTGAGCGCCTGGGCCTGGCCGACCAGAACGTGCTCGCCTACGCCTGGGTCCACCGCTTCCCCATGTACAAGTGGGACGCCGAGGGCGGCCGCTGGGACGCGACGCACAACCCGTTCTCGGGGGTCCTGCCCGAGGACGAGCCGCTGCTGGTGACCGCCTCGGGTGACCCGGGCCAGCCGTCGCCGGACGATCCCGCCGGACGGGCCCGGGCGCTCCAGTACGACCTCGCCCTCAATGGCTGGGAGCTGGGCGGCGGATCCATCCGCATCCACAGACGCGATCTGCTCGAGCGGAGCTTCCTCCTCCAGGGTCAGACGATCGATGGCATGCGCGCGAAGTTCGGGGCCGTCCTCGACGCGTTCGAGTACGGAGCGCCGCCGCATGGCGGAATCGCCCTCGGCATCGACCGCTGGGCGGCGCTGCTCGCGAACGAGCCGACGATCCGTGAGGTGATGGCCTTCCCGAAGACGCAGTCCGGGAGCGACCCGATGCTCGAAGCTCCGTCACCGCCCGAACCGGGCCAGCTCGAGGAACTCGGGCTGCGCTTCGTCGGCATCCCGGGCAGGAAGGGAGGCGCGGATGTCGACCCCTGAGCGGCCGGGGGCCCTCGCCGCGATCGGGGGGACACCGGTCGCACGCCTGTCCCGGTTGATCGAGCCCGGCATGGCCGAGGTCTGGGTCAAGCTCGAGGGTCACAACCCGACGGGCTCGTACAAGGACCGGATGGCGCTCGCGATGATCGAGGGCGCGGAGCGGAGCGGCAGGCTGCGGCCCGGCCAGACGGTCGTCGAGTACACGGGGGGCAGCACTGGGTCGTCGCTCGCGTTCGTCTGCGCGGTCAAGGGCTATCCGCTGCGGATCGTGAGTGCGACCTGCTTCGCCGAGGAGAAGATCCGCACGATGCGCGCGTTCGGTGCCGACGTCGAGCTCCTCGACAGTCCCGAGGGCATCACGCCGACCATCATCCCGCGGATGATGGCCCGCTCGAAGGAGATCGTGGCTGAGACCGGCGGTTATCCGACCGATCAGTTCCGCAACGCCGACATGATCGAGGGTTATCGCGCCCTCGGGCACGAGCTGTCAGAGCAGCTCGGCGACCGCGTGGATGCGGTATGCATCTACGTCGGGACCGCTGGCTGCTTCCTGGGCACCACCCGGGCGCTGCGTGAACGGGTGCCGTCGGTCCGGCGGGTGGCGGTGGAGCCCGCCGAATCGGCGGTGCTGAGTGGCGGCCCCGCAGGCACGCACCGCATCGAGGGTGGCGGGGTGGGCTTCGTGCCGCCTCAGCTCGACGTCTCCGAGATCGATGAGATCGTCGCGGTCCCGACCGACGAGGCGTTCGCCATGGCCCGCAGGGCCACCGTCGAGGAAGGCGTGTGGTCCGGCCCGTCGACCGGCGCGAACCTCGCCGCCGCGTTGACGGTCGCCCGCCGGCTCGGCCCCGATGCCCGCGTGGTCACGATCCAGGTCGACTCGGGGCTCAAATACCTCGGTGGCAGCCTGTACGCGTGAACCCGCTCCGCGCGGTCGCTCGCCACCCGCGGTTCGCCGCTCTGGCCGGTGCCGTGTGCATCACCTTCTCGGGGATCCTCTACCGCTGGTCCGAGGTCAGCCCATCCACCGGGGTCGTGTTCCGCTGCCTGTACGGCCTGCCGCTGCTGGGGCTCGCGGCCTGGGTGGAACAGCGCGAGCTGGGACCCATGAGCGCCCGGGCGGTCCGGTTCTCCGCGGTCGCCGGCGTCTTCTTCGCGGTCGACTTGCTGACCTTCCACTACGTCGTCGACAACATCGGGGCCGGTCTCGCGACGATGATGGGCAACCTCCAGGTCGTCATCGTCGCGCTCACAGCGTGGATCGTGTGGGGCGAGCGGCCAGGCCGAAGTGTCATCGCCGCGCTGCCGATCATGCTCTTCGGGGTGGTCCTCATCTCGGGGATCCTGGGTGGCGACGCCTACGGCGCGAACGCGCCCGCGGGCGTGGGAATCGGCCTCATCACGGCGGCGTCCTATGCCGGGTACCTGCTCGTCATCCGGCGGGCGACCCGAGAGGCCCGGGCCGCCGGTCCGGTCACGGTCGCCACGGCCGTGACCGCGCTGGTCGCGGCGCTCTTCGGCACGCTCGTGGGTGACTTCGATCCGGTACCGGCGCTTCCCGCTCACGCGTACCTGCTCGCCCTCGGCGTCACCAGCCAGTCGATCGGCTATCTGTTGATCCAGATCTCGCTCCCGCGGCTGCCGGCCGTGCTGACATCGGCCATCCTGCTGACCCAGCCGGTGATGACCGTGCTGTTCGCGGCGTTCCTGCTGCACGAGGCGCCGTCCATCGGCCAGGTGACGGGCGTGGGGCTCGTCGTCGTCGGTCTGGCCCTGGCGACCGGGGCCGTCGGCCGCGTCCGCGACGACCTGCGCGGGACTTTCGCCCCGGCGGGTTGACCGAGACGTGCCTGCCGTGAAGTGCGTGGCCCGGGCACGCGACGTCTCGCAACGCCTGGTGAGGGCGCCCGGTCCGTTCGGCTAGGGTTCCTCGGGAGCCGGGAGGCCCGCCTCGGACACCACGTCGTCACCCCACTCGTGGGTGTGACCCGCTGGTGGATCGGGCGGTCCCTCGTACGCCGGCAGCGCGTCGAACGGCGTGTCCACATCGTGCGTGACGCCAGGGTCGCCGAGCTCGACGTCGCGCGTCGGCAGGTTCGCCGCCAGCCGCTCCACGACCTCGGGCGGCATGAGGTCCGGCGGGGTCGCCCGGAGCGCGTCGAGCCCGGAGAGCGGCAGCAGGACCGGCCAGCCACGCTCGCCCTGCCAGGTCGGCCGCAGCAGGGTGTCGCGGGCCACGCCGTGGGCCTCGATCAGCGAGGTGATCGTCTCGGGCCCGACCCAGACCAGCCGGGCCGGCCACAGCAACGCGCCGGTCAGGTCCCCGACCTCGGCCGCGGCGAGCTCCGTGCCACGTGCCATCTGGCCGGCCGGGCCGGCTTCGGCTGGCGCAGGGACGCCCAGGACGGCTTCGCTGCCGGCCAGCGCCGCCGCCACCGCCCCGTCGGGATCTGGCGAGAGGACGATGATCGGGAGCGCCCCGCCGGACCAGGCGATGTCGGCCAGGCGCCGGACGCGGGCCTGACCGAGGGTCTCGGACACTGCGCCCTCGGCGGTCGCGGACAGGATCACGGCGGCGACGGTCATCGTCGCGCGATGCTAGCAGGCGCCCGCTGGCGCGGCGGCGCGGGAGCGACCGATGTGCGACACTGCGCCGCGCCCATGACCGATCCCGCCGCTTCCAGCCCCGCCGCGGCCGTCTCGACCCCGACCGCCACCCGCGCCGACCTGCGCAACGTGGCCATCGTCGCCCACGTGGATCACGGCAAGACCACGCTCGTTGACGCGATGCTGCGCCAGACAGGCACGTTCCGCGCCAACGAGACGGTGGTCGACCGGGTGATGGATTCGGGCGACCTCGAGCGCGAGAAGGGCATCACGATCCTCGCCAAGCAGACCACCGTCGATCACGCCGGCGTCCGCCTCAACATCGTGGACACGCCGGGTCACGCGGACTTCGGCGGCGAGGTCGAGCGGTCGCTCCTCATGGTCGATTCCGTCCTGCTGCTCGTCGATGCCGCCGAGGGACCGCTGCCGCAGACGCGCTACGTCCTCCAGAAGGCCATGGCCCGCTCGCTGCCGGTGGTCCTGGCCATCAACAAGATCGATCGCGGCGATGCCCGGCCGGCGGTCGTGCTCGACGACGTCTACGAGCTGTTCCTGGACCTGGGCGCCGACGAGCACCAGATCGACTTCCCCATCGTGTACACGAACGCGAAGGCGGGCACGGCCACGCGCGACCCCGCGGTCCCGGGCACCGACCTGCGCCCGCTGCTGGACCTGCTCGTCGAGGTCACGCCTCCGCCGACGTACACGCCCGGGCATCCGCTCCAGCTGCTCGTGACCAACCTGTCGGCGAACGAATACGTCGGTCGGATGGCCGTCGGGCGGATCTGGAACGGGACGATCCGGACCGGGCAGCGGATCACGGTTGTGCGCGAGGAGGCCCACGACAGCACCGGTGCCGTCGAGCCGGGCCGGGTCGTGACCCTCAACGGGACCGTGACCAGCCTCCAGACCGCGCACGGCATCGAACGCGTCGACATCGCCGAGGCCGGGCCGGGCGACATCGTCAGCGTCGCCGGGCTCCCCGAGGTGACGATCGGCGACACGCTCACCGATCCGGCCGACCCACGGCCGCTGCCCCGCCTCGACGTCGATGCGCCGACGTTGCGCATGACATTCGGCGTCAACACCTCGCCGCTCGCCGGTCGCGAGGGCAAGTACGTCACCAGCCGCCAGATCAAGGCGCGCCTGGAGCGCGAGGTCCTGGGCAACGTCTCGGTCGAGGTCCGGCCGGCCGAGTCCAGCGAGGCCTTCGAGGTCCGGGGGCGCGGAGAGCTCCAGCTCGCGGTCCTCATCGAACAGATGCGCCGTGAAGGCTTCGAACTGACCGCCTCGCGCCCGGAGGTCCTCCTGCGCGAGGTGGGTGACGCGATCCTCGAGCCCTACGAGCGGATCACCATCGACATCCCGCCCGAGTACATCGGTGAGATCCAGACCGCGCTGGCGGGGCGCAAGGGTCGCCTGGACCAGATGTCGACCGACACCGACGGTCGCGTGCGGATGGAGTTCGTCCTGCCCGTCCGGGGCCTCATCGGGTATCGCGGCCAGCTCCTGACGGAGACGCGCGGCACGGCCCTGCTGCACCAGATCGGCGAGGGCTATGGTCCGTGGGCCGGTGAGGTCACCCACCGCACGAACGGCGTCCTCGTCAGCGACCGCGCCGGCGTCTCCAATGCCTACGGACTCTTCAACCTCGAGCAACGCGCGGAGCTGTTCATCGGTGCCGGCGTCGAGGTCTACGAGGGGATGATCGTCGGCGAGAACAGCCGCTCGGGCGACATGGACGTCAACCCGACCAAGGAGAAGAAGCTCACGAACATCCGGACCCATAGCCACGACGAGTCGCTGCGGCTGACACCGCCGCGCGCCCTGACCCTCGAGACGGCGCTCGAGTTCATCGCGGCTGACGAGCTCGTCGAGGTGACCCCGCAGTCGATCAGGCTGCGCAAGCGGGCCCTCTCCCAGCACGAACGACGACGGGAAGTCGGTCGGGCGGAGGAGCTGCGCCGGTCCGTCGAACGCGAGGCCGCAGAACCGGCGCACTGACACGAGCCGGCGCGCCGTGTACCGTTCGCTCGAATGGCGCGAAATGTTCGCCGCCGAACGGCCGTCCGCGTGGCCGTCATCGCCGGGGTCCTGGGCATCCTCACCGGGGCGCTTCCGGTCGCCCCCGCCCTCGCTGCCTCGGACAAGCTGCCCGACCTCAAGGTCGCGCCGATGTCCGGTTTCCGGATCGAGCGGACCACGGGCGGCCGACGCCTGCTGCGCTTCAACGGGATGATGCTCAACGTGGGTCGCGGTCCCTTCGAGATCCGCAGCCGGCGCGCCTCCACCAAGCAGCCCTGGATCGTCGACCAGATCATCTATCAGACCGGCGGCGGGACGCGGCGGATCCGGACCAACGCGACGCTCAGGTACGCGGGAGACGGCCACAACCATTGGCACGTGCGCCGGATCCTCTCGTATCACCTGTGGTCGGTCCACGGCACCAGTCGTGACGCCAAGATCGGGTTCTGCTTCTTCGACACCAACGTCCGCAACCTGCGGCTGGCCGGTGCTCCGAGGTCGCGCAAGTACGTCGAGTCGACCTGCGGCCACAAGGGATCGCTGCACGTGAAGAACGGGCTCTCGGTGGGTTGGGGCGACCTGTATCCGGCGAACTTCGCGTTCCAGTGGATCGACGTATCGGGCCTGCCGGGCGGGACCTACACGATCCGCGCCGCCATCGATCTCTACGGCCAGTTCACGGAGTCGTCGGAGACCAACAACTGCACATGGGCCCGCGTGTCCTTCAAGTCGAGCGGCAGCAAGGTCAAGGTGCTCGCGTCCGGGACCTCATGCGTCAACGATCACGACGGCACGCCGTACGCCGCGGACATCGACTGGGGGTATGAGGCCGGTGTCGCCGTCGGCTGCGACGCGGACATGTTCTGCACGTACGACCCGGTGACCCGGGGGCAGCTCGCGTCGTTCGTGACCCGGGCGATGCACCTGCCTCCTACCGACCAGGACTTCTTCACCGATGACACCGGATCGGGCCACGAGGTCGCGATCAACCGGGTCGCGGCTGCCGGCATCTTCCTCGGATGTACGGCGACGACGTTCTGCCCGGACGGCAAGGTCAGCCGGGCCTCGATGGCGACGATCCTCGCGAAGGCCCTCGCGCTCCCCCCGACCGAGACGGACTACTTCACCGACGACGATGGCAACGGCAACGAAGCGAGCATCAACGAGGTGGCGGAAGCCGGGATCATGGCGGGCTGCAGGGCGACCACGTTCTGTCCGTCGGTCAAGCTCACGCGTGGCCAGACGATGGGCTTCCTGCACACGGCATTCGGCTCGCCGACGCAAACCGCCAGCGGCTAGACCGTCCCAGGCTGGGTCCCGCTCAGCGGAGTCGGCGGATCGGCCCCGTGTAGAGGTCGTTGATCTCGCAGGCCGGCGCGGCGTCGGCCGGGAGATGGCCAGCCTGCACTCCATCGGTCGGTCGGCCGGCAGGCCGGGTGAAGACGAACCTGGGCGCGTCGCCCTCCTGGACGCCGGTCGGCCAGTCGCGGGCTCCGTGCGTGACGAACAGGCCCCCCAGCGCCGAAAGCGATCCGGCGCCGAACTTGGCGCCGGCGACGATGACGAGGCCGAAGCCGAAGATCACCGAGATGAACGTGAGTCCATCGGGCATGGCCGGATTCTCCCGCGACTGTCCAGTCGCGGGAGCGCGGGCTCAGGCGGGCGAGGACCCGTTACCCGATCCTGGGGGGAAAGACGAACCTGGGCAGATCCGACTCCTGGACGCCTCGCGGGCGCAGCGGCATGGCCGGGCTGACGAACAGCCCGGTGAGCGAATCTGGCTCGCCGACGCCGAGCTTCGCGAAGACCACGAAGACGAACGCGAAACCGGCGATGACGGCAAGGGTGGTCACGATGTCGAACACGATCGGGTCTCCTCAGGCGCTGTACGCGCGGTGGGTCGAGGTGAAGGGCGGCAGGCCACCCATGCGGCTCGCAACGCGCAGCGTGTCCAGGACGAGGACCGCGAGGACGAGCGGCACGACCACGACGGCAAGCTGGACGAGCGAGATCACGACGGTTGGCTCCTCTTTCGAAGGACGATGCGGTCATGGTCCTGGTCGTGATCGTCACGGGACACCGATGGGCGTCGAGTCCGCACATGGACGAACGACGACGGGATGACTCGTCATCAGGCCGACATCCGGAGGGAAGGCCGCCCACGGGCGGCCGGTGTACGATCGGGGCCATGCCGATCTACCTCGACCATGCGGCCACGACGCCTTTGCGTCGTGAGGTCCTCGACGCGATGTTGCCGTTCCTGACCGAGTCGTTCGGGAACCCGAGCTCCGCGCATTCGTTCGGTCGGATCGCCCGCAGCGCGCTCGACGAGGCCCACGAGCGGATCGCGACGCGGCTCAACGCCGAGCCGCGGGAGATCGTGTTCACCTCGGGTGGCACCGAGGCGAACAACCTCGCCCTCAAGGGCGCCGCGTGGGCGGGCAAGGCGCGCGGCCATCGCATCGTGACCTCGTCGGTCGAGCACCATGCCGTCGGCCACACGCTGCGCTATCTCGAGAAGTTCGGCTTCGAGGTCGTCGAGCTACCGGTCGATCGGTACGGCCGCGTGGATCCCGACCAGCTCGAGGCGGCCCTCACGGACCGGACGATCCTGGTCTCGATCATGCTGGCCAACAACGAGGTCGGCACGATCCAGCCGATCGCGGAGATCGCGAAGCGGGTGCGGGCGCACAAGGGCCTGTTGCTGCACGTCGATGCCGTCCAGGCGGCGCCGTATGTCGACCTGGACATGGCGACCCTCGGGGCCGACCTCGTGTCGCTCGGGGCACACAAGTTCGAGGGGCCCAAGGGCGTCGGCGCCCTCTACGTCCGGCACGGGACGTACATCCTCGCCCAGCAGCAGGGCGGATCCCAGGAACGCCATCGCCGGGCCGGGACGGAGGACGTCGCGGGTGCGGTCGGGTTGGCCGCCGCGTACGAGCTCACGTGCGCCGAGCGACCTGCCACCGTCGCCCGGCTCCGGCGCCTGCGGGAGCGACTGTCCAGGGCGGTCCTTGCGGTCACCGGCACGGAGCTGACAGGCCACCCAAAGAGCCGGCTGCCGGGCCTCTTCTCGATGGTCGCCCGCGACACCGACGGGTCGTCGGTGGCGCTGTCGCTGGATCTCGAGGGGATCGCATGCTCGGTCGGGTCCGCCTGCACGACCGGCTCCACCGAGGTCAGCCACGTGCTGACGGCGATGGGCTATCCGGAGGAGGAGGCGCGCGGCGCGCTCCGGCTGTCGCTGGGACGGACGACGACCGAGGAGGAGATCGCCACCGCGTGCGAGATCGTGCCGCGGGTCGTGGCCTCCATGCGTCTCGGTGCCGCGGCCGTCGCGGCCGACCCGCTCGGGCAGGGCATCCCCGCGTGAGCCGGATCCTGGTCGCGATGTCGGGCGGGGTCGACTCGTCGGTGGCCGCGGCGTTCCTGCTCGAGGCGGGCCACGAGGTGGTCGGGGTCTGGATGCGGCTGCACGACGTCGCCGACACCTATTCCGAGTTCAAGAAGAGCTGCTGCTCGCTCGATGCCGCCGACGATGCGCGCCGGGTCGCCGCGCAGCTCGATATCCCGTTCTACGTCATGAACCTCGAACGTGAGTTCGATGCCGGGGTCCTGCAGCCGTTCCTGGACGCCTATCTCGACGGCCGCACGCCGAGCCCGTGCGTCGACTGCAACACGTACGTGAAGTTCGGGGCGCTGCTGGGCCGGGCGCGTCACCTGTACGAATGCGAGGCGGTCGCCACCGGCCACTACGCCCGCCGCGATATCGGGCCGGACGGCCGCGCTCGCTTGCGGCGGGCCCGTGACGAAGACAAGGACCAGACCTATTTCCTGTACGGCCTGCGCCAGGACCAACTCGAGCACGCCCGCTTCCCGCTGGGCGAGCTGACGAAACCCGAGGTTCGCGACGTCGCCCGCGGCCTGGGCCTCGCGACCGCCGACAAGCCCGAGAGCCAGGAGATCTGCTTCGTGCCCGGCGGCGACTACCGCGATGCCCTGCGGGAACGGGCCGACTGGCGTCCGGAGCCCGGGCCGCTCATCGACGTCGGCGGCGAACGGGTGGGGGAGCATCGCGGATCGGCGGGCTATACCGTGGGCCAGCGCCAGGGACTGGGTGTCGCCCTTGGCGAGCCTCGCTACGTCAGCCGGATCGACCCGCTGACGAACACGATCCAGCTGGGACGCCGCGAGGATCTCGAGACGCGCACCTTCGAACTCGAACGCGCGAGCTTCGTGGTCGGCGCCGCGCCCGGCCTCGAGTTCCGGGCGGACGTTCGCATCCGCCACCGCGCGACCCCGATGCGGGCCACGATCCGCGATCTCGGCGACCGTCGCTGGAGCGTCACGACCGATGAACCGGTCTGGGCCGCCGCGCCGGGCCAGGCCGCGGTCCTGTACGACCGCGACATCGTGCTGGGCGGGGGCCGGATCGCGCGGGCGCCGGCGGTCTCGTCGCCGGGCGCGGCCGAGCCGGTCCTGGCGGCGTCCGTATGATCCTCGACCCGGCCCTGATCCTCGGTGCCCTGGTGGGCATCTTCAACGCCGCGGTCTACGTGCTCATCCGAGGCAGCGCCGGCGGGCGACTCCCGCTGGTCGTCGGGGCCGCCATCCTCGGCGCCTGGGCGGGCAACACGCTTGGCGACCGCCTGGGCATCACGCTCGCCTCGATCGGCGATTTCCGACTCGTGGCGGCGTCGGCCGGCGCCTGGCTCGGCATCGCGATCGTGAGCGTGGTGGCCGTGCTGGGGCCGAGCGAGCGACGGACATGATCGACGAGCGCACGACCGCCAAGTTCCTGCGCGGGCTCACCCTCGGCGCCATCATCGGCGCGATGGTCGCGGGCTCGGCGTTGTGGCAGCGACGGCGACCGCATCGTCCGCCGCGGCCGCCAAAGCAGGACTGACCGCCGGGGCCGGACCAGGCGGCGAGCCGCCCGGTCGGTCAGTGATCGCGGTCCCGCCGTCCCCTCAGCCGCTCGACCATGCGACGGATCAGGCCCGGCGGCTCCGGGTCCGGGACGCGGTCATCTTCGGGCTCGGTCGACTCGTCGTGGTAGTCGTCGCTGAGCGTCCGCATCGGCACGGGAACGAGCATGTCCGGACCGAGGAAGGCGCCCGAGTTGTGCTCCGCACGCTTGGGCTGGGGTCGGCTCATGGATCCTCCTGGGCGATCTGCCGCAAGCGACGCCGATCGACCTCAACGTTGCTCCGGGTACACCCGGGCGTCAAGAGCCGAAGCTCCCAGGTCGCCCGACGGACCGCGGCCCACGTCGGGCCGGTCGGGATGGTCTCGGGGGCGGGCCGCCGTTCGGTACCATTGAGGCCGATGTCCATCCCAACCGTCCCACCGGACCCGCGGATCTCGCCCCTGCCCGCCGCGGAGATCCGCCGGCGGTTCATCGAGTTCTTCGAGGAGCGTGGCCACACGGCGGTCCCGAGCGCCAGCCTCGTTCCGGCGGGGGATCAGACGCTGCTCTTCACGAACTCCGGCATGGTCCAATTCAAGGATGTCCTGACCGGCGTCGAGAAGCGTCCGTATACGCGCGCCGTCGACTACCAGCGGGTCCTGCGGGTCGCAGGCAAGCACAACGACTTCGAGGAGATCGGCCGCTCGACGCGGCACAACACGCTCTTCGAGATGCTCGGCAACTGGAGCTTCGGCGACTATTTCAAGCGCGAGGCCATCCATTGGGCATGGGCGTTCCTGACCCGTGACCTGGGCATCCCGGCGGACCGCCTGGCCGCGACCACCTACACCGACGACGACGTCGCGTGGAACATCTGGCGCGATGAGATCGGCCTGCCGGCCGAGCGGATGGCGAAATGGGGCAACGTCGATGCCGGCGACGACAAGAACTTCTGGCGCATGGCCGAGACGGGCCCGTGCGGTCCATGCAGCGAGATCCACTTCGATCGGGGCGCGGGCCTGAGCGAGGGGCCCCACTGCGTGCCCGATCACTCCGAGAACTGCCCCCGCTGGCTCGAGATCTGGAACCTCGTCTTCATGGAGTTCGACCAGCGGCCCGACGGACGGGTGCCGCTGCCGTTCTCGAGCGTGGACACGGGCATGAGCCTCGAACGTCTCGCCAGTGTCATCCAGCAGGTCCCGAGCAACTACGACACCGACCTCTTCCTGCCGATCCGGGACGGGATCCTCGAGCTGTTCGGGCACGATCCCGAGGCGTTCGAGGCCGAGCGCTTCAGCTACCAGGTCATCGCCGACCACTCGCGCGCGGTGACGTTCCTCATCGCGGACGACGTCCTGCCATCCAACGAGGGCCGCGGCTACGTGCTGCGCCGGATCCTGCGGCGGGCCGTCCGCCACGGGCGGCTCCTAGGCCGGCGCGAACCCTTCCTCGCCGACCTCGCCGCGACCGTCATCGAGGTGATGGGCGACGCGTATCCGCACCTCGAGGCCAGGCGCGAGGAGGTCCTCGCGGCGATCGCCCGGGAGGAGGCGCAGTTCGCGCGAACCCTCGACGCGGGCACGATCCATCTGGACCAGGCCCTCGCCGCACTGGCCACGACGGAGCGGGCCATCGGGCGCGCACCGGATGACCTGCCCGCCGACGCGCCCCGGCTCGATGGCGAGATCGCCTTCCGGCTCCACGACACCTACGGGTTTCCGGTGGACCTGACCGTCGAGCTCGCGGCCGAATACGGCGTCGGGGTCGACCGACCCGGCTTCGAACGCGCGCTCGCCGAGCAGCGCGACCGCTCACGATCCGGCAGGAAGGCCGACCTGGCCAGGCACGCCGAGCTGACGTCGCTGTACGGCGCCATCCAAGGCCGCCACGGCGACACCGATTTCCTCGGATACGACACCACCTCCGCCGAGGGCCGTGTCGTCGCGATCCTGCGCGATGCCACGGAGTACGACGAGCTGACCGGCCACGGCGAGGCCGAGGTCGTCCTGGACCGCACGTCCTTCTATGCCGAAGGGGGTGGCCAGATCGGCGATCGCGGCATGATCCGCGAGCAGGGCGGTGGGAGCGTCCTGTTCGAGGTCGCCGATACGCAGAAGCCGGTCGGCGGCCTGATCGTCCACCACGGCACGCTCCAGGGGCGGTTGCGCGTCGGCGAGACCGTTGAGGCGGTCGTCGACGAGGAGCGGCGCGCCCACACGATGCGCAACCACACCGGCACCCATCTCCTCCATCGCGCCCTTCGCAACGTGGTCGGTGAGCGGGCACGACAGGCCGGCTCTCTCGTGACGCCCGATTCCCTCCGCTTCGACTTTCCCTTCGAGCGACCACTCACCGACGAGGAGAAGCGGGCCATCGAGGACGAGGTCCGCCGCATCATCCGCGACGACCGGCCCGTCTCCATCGCGTTCATGAGCATGGCCGAGGCGATCGAGGGCGGCGCGGACGCCTTCTTCGACGAGAAGTACGGCGAGACTGTCCGGACGATCCGCGTCCAGGACTACTCCTTCGAGCTGTGCGGCGGCACCCATTGCCGGACGAGCGGCCAGGTCGGGGGGTTCGCGATCACCGGCGAGCGGAGCATCGGTTCGGGCCAGCGCCGCATCGAGGCCGTCACAGGTGCCGGCGCGGACGCGCTGGCTCGTGGGCGGTTCGAGCTGCTCGAACGAGCCGCGGAGCTCGCCGGCGCCCGATCGCCCGAGGCCCTGCCCGACCGCATCGTTGCGCTCCAGGATGAGTTGCGCGAGACGAAGCGCCGCCTCAAGGAGGGAGGGACCGGGATCCCCACACCGGAACAGCTGGTGGCCGGGGCCGTGGACGTGTCGCCGGGGGTCCGGTTGGTCACGCATGCGGCTCCGTACGAATCGATCGACGCACTCAAGGGATCCGCTCGAACGGTGAGCACGACCCTTGGATCGGGGGTCGTGGCGCTCGCGCTCGACGCCGATGAGCCGCAGCTGTTCGTCACCGTGTCGCCGGACCTCGTGACCCGCGGCATCTCCGCGGGGGAGCTGGTCAAGGCCGCGATGCCCGCCATCGACGGCCGGGGCGGTGGCCGCCCGGAGATGGCCCAGGGAAAGGGCAGCGCCCGGTCTGGGCTGCCGGCGGCCCTTGCGGCGATCCGTACCACTCTCGAATCGCGGGCCTGATGGCCTTCTGGCGCCGCATCTGGCAGCACGACGAGGAGGAGGCACTCGCCGCCTGTACGGCGCTGGACGTCGGGACGGAGTTCGCCAAGGCGCTGGTCTTCGATATCGACTCGGCCGGTCACGGGACCGTGCGCGGTGTCGGGCGGAAGCGACAGGGCCTCGCGCACATGCAGTCGGGCACCGTGGCCGACATCGCCGCGGTCGTGGACAACTGCGCCGTCGCCCTCCAGGAGGCCGAGGAGATGGCCGGCTTCCGACCGACCCAGGTCGTCATCGGCATCGCCGGCGAGCTCGTGAAGGGCTTCACGACGACCCACGCGCAGGAGCGCAAGCGGCCAGACCAGCCGATCACCGAGGGTGAGCTGCAGAAGCTTATCGACAACGTGCAGCGCGAGGCGCTGCGGGAGGCCGAGCGCGCGATCACCTGGGAGACCGGCCTGCCGCATGTCGATGTGCGCCTCGTCCACGCCGCGGTCACGGGCGCGTCCATCGATGGCTACTCGCTCACCAACCCGGTGGGATTCCAGGGGCGACACGTCAAGATCGGCATCTTCAACGCGTTCGCGCCGCTGGTCCACCTTGGGGCCCTCCAGAGCGTCGCGAGCCAGCTTGACCTCGAGCTGCTGGAGATCGTCGCCGAGCCGTATGCCGTCGCCCGGGTCCTCGGCAGCGACCAGATCCGCCAGTCGGGCGCGTTGTTCGTGGATGTCGGTGGCGGCACGACCGATGTCGCGCTCGTGCGCCACGGTGGGATCGAGGGCACCCGCATGTTCGCCCTCGGTGGCCGCGCGTTCACCAAGAGCCTCGCCGACCGGCTGGACCTGCCGTTCCCGCGGGCCGAGGCACTCAAGGTGGATTACGCCCGGGACCTGCCGATCGAGGGTCGCGACACCGTCGCGGCGATCATCGGCGACGACGTCCGGGTCTGGGCCGCGGGCGTGGAGCTGGTCATGGAGGAGCTCTCGGGTGGCGACCTGCTTCCGGGACGGATCTTCCTGTGCGGTGGCGGCTCACACCTCCCCGAGATCCGCGCGTCGCTCGCATCTGAGGCATTCTGGAAGAGCCTGCCGTTCGCCCGACCGCCCGAGGTGACGGTGATGGCGCCTGACCAGATCGACACGATCTCCGATGCCACTGGGTTGCTCGTGGATCAGCAGGACGTGACGCCACTGGGCCTGGCCTACCAGGCCATCGAGCTCCAGACGACAGAGGACGCCCTCGACGCGGCCCTCCGTCGGGTCCTGCGAGCCATGAAGGTCTGAGCGATGGCTGGCGGCGTCATCTACCTCGACATCGATGATGAGATCACGTCCGCGGCGGCGCGCATCCGGGCCGTGGACGGGCGACGAGCGGCCATCGTGCTCCCCCTTGGGTCGCGCGTCGCCACGTCGCGCATCAACTTCCGGTTGCTCTCGCGCGACGCGCTGACCCACGAGAAGGGGCTCTCGATCATCGCGGGCGACGCGGCCACTCGAGCCCTGGCGGCATCGGCCGGCCTGCCGGTCTTCAGCTCGGTGGGAGAGTACGAAGCGTCGCTGGGACCCCGGGCTCGGGCCGACGTGCCCGCGGCCGATACGCCGGAGCCGGCCGACCTCGCATCTGGGGCGGCTGACCTGGCCGGTGAGACCGCGCGGGTCCCGGTCGCTCCGACGTCGGACGAACCGGCCCCCGGCCCGCCCGTCCAGCAGACCCTCGACGACATGGAGGCAGCCGAGCTGGCGGCCGCCGCGGCCGCGATCCGGACCCCGGTCGCGCCTGCCACGCGGACGTCGCGGCCGGTGGCCGCCACCTCCGGGACATCGATCCGCGACGTCCCACGCGGGACTTCGCCGCGGGATGCGAGGATCCAGGATGTGCCGGTCCGCGCCGGACCGGAGGGGCAGGGGATCGGTCGCCGCATCCCGAGGACCCCGTTGCTGGTCGGCCTGGGTGCCATCGCGCTCGTGGTGCTGATCGCCGGCGTCGGTGCCTACCTGGTGCTTCCGTCGGCAACGATCGTCGTGACGCCAAGGAACGAGTCGGTCGGACCGCTGACCATGACGATCGTCGCGGACCCGACCGCGACGGCCCCTGATACGGACGCCAAGGTGATCCCCGCCGATGTGATATCGATCGACGCGACCGCCACGGACACGTTCCCGGCGACCGGCAAGCGGGTCGAGGAGACCAAGGCGACCGGCAGCGTGCAATTCGAGAACCTGGACCCGACCTCGGCCAACACCATCGCATCGGGCAGTGTCGTGAGGACGAGTGGCGGCCTCCGCTTCGTGACGAACGCGGCGGTGACCGTCGCGCGGGCGGACCTCGTGCCGTCCGACGGCGGGTTCGCGGTCATCCCCAAGTACGCCACCGTCGGCATCACCGCGGTCGAGCTGGGGCCGGCCAGCAACGTTGGTGCCGACCGGATCACGCAGGTCCCGCGCAATGAGAACGGACAGTTCCTGAAGGTCACGAATCCTGAAGCGACGAGTGGCGGGAAACGCGATGAGTTCCCCAGGGTCGCCCAGAAGGACGTCGACGCGGCCCTCGCGGCGCTCGAGCCCGCGCTCCAGGCGGACTTCGTGGCCCGCCTGTCCGATCCATCGATCGCACCGCCCGGTGCCACGGTCTTCCCCGCGACGGGGGTTCTCGGGGTGCCCGTGCCGACCGTCGACCCAGCCAAGCTCGTCGACCAGGAGGTCGCCACCTTCGATCTCGGCTTGAGCGCGACCGGTACGGTCACGGCTGTCGACCCGGCGCCGGCCAAGGTCATCGCCGCGGATCGGCTGCGTGCGACCATCGACGCCGGCCATCGACTGGTCGATGGGTCGATCGAGGTGACGGTCGACCCGGCGGTGGTCTCCGGCGACCAGATCAGCTTCCCGACCAGCGTCACGGCCACGCAGGTCGCCATCCTGGACCCGGCCGAGCTCAAGGCGCAGGTCATGGGCCGGCCGCTCGCCGAGGCACGCTCCATCCTCGAGTCGTACGGGACCGTCCGGCTCACCGCGTGGCCGGACTGGGTCTCGACGATCCCGACGCTCGACGGGCGCGTCGAGCTGACCCTCGACGAAGCCGTGCCGGTCGAGTCGTCCGAGCCCACGGCGGCCCCGTGAGCCGGGGCGATCGCCGATGAGCCGCCTGCTCGGGATCGACCTCGGGGAGCGCCGGGTCGGGATCGCACTGTCCGACGGCGACGCCTCGCCGGCCAGACCGCTCGTGACCCTGCGGCGGGCCCGGGACATCGCGGGCGACACGGCCGCGCTCCGAGCGCTGGCCGACGCCCATCGCATCGACGAGCTGGTCGTCGGGCTGCCGCTCGACATGTCCGGCGGGGAGGGTTCGCAGGCGCTGCTGACGCGCGATTGGGCCGAGGCGGTCGCCGCGGAACTGCGATTGCCGGTAACCTTCCGTGACGAGCGCCTGACCAGCCACCTCGCGGAGGATCGCCTCGGTCCCATGAAGCGCGGTCGGTCGGGCGGGCCCCCGTCGCGGGCGCAGCGTGACGCCTATCGGGCGCGCGTCGATCGCGAGGCGGCGGCCATCGTCCTGCAGGATGAACTCGACACGCGGGCCGGGATCCCTGCCTCCCTGCCCAGAACCAGCGACCAGACGGAGAACCGCGCATGACGATCCGCTCCGGCGGACGCCCACGGGATGAGCGTGCTCACCAGGCGCATCCCTACGATCCCGACGCGTATGCCACCGACATCCTCCCGCCTGCGGTCGAGCCGGCCCGGCGCGGCGGCCGGAACGGGCGTGGCCCTGGTGGTGGCGCGTTCGGGATCGTCAAGTTCCTGGTCTTCGCCCTCGTGCTGGCCACGCTCGTCCTCGTCGTGGCGCTCACGGCCCTGCGGCCCGTCGTCAACAACGCCATCCTCGGCTGGGCCGCTGACAACCCGGCCGCCCTCTCGATGCCGTTCGTGAGCGACATCGTCCGCGAGGACCTCGGCGACTCGTTGACCGCGCCGGTCTCCAGCGACCCCACCCAGGTCGAATTCGTCGTCCAGGACGGCGACACCGCATCGACGATCGGAGCGCGCCTGAAACAGCAGGGCCTCATCCGTGACGCCCGCGCCTTCGTCTTCATCGCCGTCGAGCGCAACCTGTCGTCGCACCTGCAGCAGGGCACGTTCCTGCTCCGCAAGAACATGGTCCCCAACGACATGGCGACGGCGCTGCTCGATCCGCCCGCGGTCCCCTACGTGGACCTCGGCCTGCGCACCGGCCTGCGGCTGGAGCAGATCACGGCCAAGCTCCAGACGTTGCCCCTCCAGATGGACGTCCACGAGTTCTACGACCTGGTGACCTCGCCGCCCAAGGAGCTCATCGACGACTACCCGTGGTTGAAGAAGATCCTGAGCGACAAGAGCGTCCCGGCGCACCCCACGCTGGAGGGCTTCCTCTGGCCGGCGAACTACAAGGTGCTCCCGGACACCACGCCCGAGGAGCTCGTCCGGCTGATGCTCGACAAGTTCTACGCGAACGTCGGTGCCGACCGGATCGACGTCCCTGCCGCACGGGGCCTGTCGTTCTACCAGGTCCTCTCCCTCGCCTCGATCGTCGAGCGCGAGGCCGTGCTCGACGATGAGCGCCCGAAGATCGCCGGCGTCTACCAGAACCGCATCGACGGTCTGCCCGGCATCAAGAACAAGATCCTCAATGCCGACCCGACGGTCATCTGGGCGAACGATTCCGTCGAGCTCTCGAAGCTCGACTTCGACTTGTGGCAGAAGTACCTGTTCTGGGGGCCGCCGGGTGTCCCGATGAAGGACGTCGTCGTGCCGCCGGAGCTAGCGGGATACCAGACCTACCTGAACCCCGGGCTCATCCCGGGCCCGATCGCCACGCCGACCCTGCCCTCGATCGATGCCGCCCTCCAGCCGGACACCGCGGACAAGTACCTCTACTTCGTGGCGATCCCCGACGGCGGCGGCGCGCACTCGTTCGCGAAGGACAACGCGGCATTCCAGAAGCTCCTCAAGGAGTACGGCTACATATGAGCGGTCGGCTGCCCGAGCCGGCTGACTTCGCCGTCGCGCCGTCGGGCGGCCAGCGCCGGGCCTGGTCGGAGTCGGACCGGGCGGCGAGGCCCCAGCGCCTGGCGCGCCTGCGGGCGCGGCTCGTCGAGGCGGGCGTCGACGCCTACTTCGGCGTCCGGCCCGAGCACATGCGCTACCTGACCGGCTTCTCACTCGGTGAAGGTGAGGAGAAGGTGGCCGGCTCCTCTGGCCAGTTCCTCGTGAGCGGGGACGACCTGCTCGTGCTGGCTGACTCGCGCTACACGATCCAGGCCCATCGCGAGGCGCCCGACGCTCGAGTCGTCGACGTGTACCACGACCTGCCGGCGCGATGGCCCGAGCTCTTGGCCTCGCTCGGGGCACGGCGGGTGGCCCTGGAGGCGGGGTTCGTCTCGCACGCGACCTGGCGGCAGCTGTCGGCGGCCACGCCCCACGTCGAGCTGGTCCCGGTGGAGGGCTGGGTGGAGGAGGACCGGGCGACGAAGGAGCCCGCGGAGGTGGAACGCATCGAGGCGGCCTGTGCCGTCGCCGATCGCGCCCTCGCGACGCTCCTGCCGGAGATCCGGCCCGGCGTGACCGAGGCGGTGCTGGCACTCCGGCTCGAATGGCTGATCCGGACCGGCGGCGCGGAGTCGCTGGCCTTCGACGTCGCGTGCCTGTCCGGACCGGAGGCGGCCCTGCCGCACGGCACGCCTGGCGATCGTTCCGTGCTGGCGGGCGCGGTCCTGCTGTTCGACTTCGGGGCGCAGGTCGCGGGATACCGGAGCGACATGACCCGGACGCTCTTCATCGGCGAGCCGGCGGCACGCGATCTGGACGTCTACGAGCTGGTCGCCCGCGCCCAGTCGGCGGCCATCGAAGCGCTCGAGACCGCGGTGGCCGGCGGTGCGGGTCGCGATGGCGGCCCGCTGCTCCCGAGCGGCAAGGCGATGGACGCCGTCGCCCGCGGGGTCATCGAGGCCGCCGGTCACGGCGAGCACTTCGGCCACGGGACCGGGCACGGCATCGGCCTGGCCACCCACGAATCGCCGAGCCTGGGCACGTCCGCCCCGGACACCGCCCTGCCGAGCCCGACGGTGTTCTCGGTCGAGCCGGGCGTCTACCTCGAGGGCGAGACGGGGGTCCGCGTCGAGGACCTGATCGCGTTGGACGCGGCCGCCGGCCAGGTCCGTCGTCTCACCCAGTTCCCGCGAGAGGTCCTCGTCGTCGGGGGCTGACATGGCCCGGACCGACCACTACGCTGTCAGCGCCATGGCACGAGATCTCCTGGGCTTCGTGCGCTGGCCGGGGAGATGGTGGATCGTCGCCGCGGTCGTGCTGCTGGTCGGCGCCTGCGACTCGTCGGGTGGCAGCGCGTCGACGTCCTCCGAGCCCACCGTGGCGTGCATCGGGGTGCCGCAGGCGCCATGCGACCAGGCGGTGGCCTCGCTGGAAGGTTCGTTCGGGGCGCCTGTCGTCCAGATCACCGTCGCGTGCACCGTCGCGGCGTGCACGCCGACCGAGGGCCAGGTCAACATCGACATGCTCCTCGCGGACGGCCGGCGCGAATCGTCGGGTTATGGCTACGGATCCGCCCAGCCCCAGCCGGTGCAGGTCGTCCCGCCGGTCCTCACCGTCGCGCCGATCTGCCTCGGCGTGCCCTTCGTCATGTGCAAGGACATGGCGGAGTCGTCGATCCAGGACGGGGTGCCCGGCGCGGCGAGACCGCCGATCGCGAGGATCACCGTCCGCTGCACCGGCAGCTGCACGCCGACCAAGGGCGAGGGGCAGACCCGCATCGACTACGTCGATGGGACGAATTCGACCTCCTCCTGGGGCTACGAGAGCAGCGGCGGCTGACCCGGGCCGCCTCGTCGGTCTGGTACGATCGCGGACGAACCACCCCGACCGATCCACCGGCGTCGCCATGTCCCGCGACCGCCGTCGAGGAGCCAATCCGACATGATCAGCACCGGCGAACTCAAGAAGGGCGTCGCCATCGAGCTCGACGGTGAGCTCTGGCAGATCCTCGACTACCACCACATCAAGATGGGCCGCGGATCGGCCCAGGTGCGCATCACGCTGCGCAATATCAAGCGCGGCCAGACCGTGGAGCGCTCGTTCCAGGCCGGGACGAGGTGGCCGCGGGCCTCGATGGAGAAGCGCCCGGTCCAGTTCCTCTACCGCGACGGCGACGACCACCACTTCATGGACACCGACACGTACGACCAGTTCATCCTGACCGGCGAGCAGCTGGGCGAGACGGCCCAGTACCTCAAGGACGGGATGACGCTCGACCGGACCAGCTACCAGGGCGAGACGATCGGCGTGGAGTTGCCGGTCACGGTGGACCTGCGGGTCGCCGAGACCGAGCCGGGCTTCGCGGGTGACACGCAGACCGGCGCCCGCAAGAACGCGACGACCGAGACGGGCCTCGTCGTGGTCGTGCCGATCTTCGTCGAGACCGGCGACACGATCCGCGTCGACACGCGGACCGGGGAGTACCAGACCCGGGTCTGACCGGCGGAGACGCGGCCCGACTCGGCCGATCGCGTCGCCTCGCTACCATCAGCGCCATGGAACCGCTGCCCGCCGTCAACCCGCTCGTTCCCGGCACATTCGGCGTCCGGATCCTCGGCGTCAGCGAGGTCGCGAAAGCCGTCAGGGCCGCCGTCCGAGAGGATCCGCGCCTGGCCGACTTGTGGGTCGAGGGCGAGATCGGGCGCGTCACGATCTCGTCGGCCGGCCACGCCTACTTCGCGCTCAAGGATGAGCGCAGCCAGCTCCAGTGCGTCTGGTTCCGCGACGACCGGCTGCGCTCGGCGTTCGAGGCCCAGGTCGGGCTGCGCGTCGTCGTCCACGGCCGGATCGACCTGTTCGAACCGCAGGGCGCGCTCCAGCTGTACGTCGAATCGATCCAGCCCGCCGGCGTCGGCGATCTCGCGCTCCGCTTCGAGGAGCTCAAGGCCCGGCTCGCCGCCGAGGGCCTCTTCGAGTCCGAGCGCAAGCGCAAGCTGCCGGGCCGGCCGACCGTCATCGCGGTCATCACGAGTCCGACGGGCGCCGTCTGGAAGGACATCGCCACCGTTCTCGGCCGGCGCTGGCCGCTGGCCCGCGTGGTCCTCGTCGCGACCAAGGTCCAGGGGGCCGACGCCCCGGAGAGCATCGTCTCGGCGTTCCGCCGGCTCGAGCGCCACTGTGAGGATCTGGTGCGAGTTGGCCGCGCGGGGGACGCGCCGCAGGTCACGATCCTCGCGCGTGGCGGCGGCTCGCTCGAGGACCTCTGGTCGTTCAATGACGAGCGCGTCGTGCGGGCCGTCGTCGGGCACCCGATCCCGGTGGTATGCGGGGTCGGGCACGAGGTGGACGTGACCCTCGCGGACTTCGCGGCGGATGTCCGGGCGCCTACCCCGTCCGCCGCCGCGGAGATCGTCGTGCCCGACCGGGCCGAGATGTCCGCGGCACTCCGCCGCGCGGGTGCGCGCCTGGCCTCGGTTTCGGCCGGGCGTTTGGCGGTCGCGCGCAACGAGCTCGCGGTCGAGCGCCGGGCTCTCGAGCAGGTCAGCCCTGCCGCACGGCTGGTCGCCTCCCGCGAGCAGGTCGGACTGCTGTTCGATCGAGCGACGCGCGCACTCGTCGCGCGCCTGAACCACGACCGCGCCCGCCTCGACCGCGCGGCTTCGACGTTGCCGCGCCTGACCGCGGCGACGCTCGCCGGGGCGCGCGCGAATCTCGACGCATCGGCGGCGGCGCTGGCGGTGCTCGGACCGCAGGCCACCCTCGACCGCGGCTACGCCATCGTCCGGCGCCGGGCCGACGGCGCGATCGTGCGGGGACCGTCGGATGCCCCTGGCCGGACCGGTCTCGACATCCGCGTCGCCGATGGTTCGATCGAGGCCACCGTCGACGATCAGGCCGACGGGTAAGCAGCTCGCGATGGAGTACGTGGTCTTCGCGCTTGTCGTGGTCGTCGTCGCGGCCGTCGGGATCCGCGTTGGTATGCTGCTGGCGCCGCGGATCGACCGAGTCGCCGACCGACTGACCGACCCGGACGACGAGGAGCCGCATGACTGACACCGCCGAATTGCGAGTGGAGGATCTCGCGTTCGACGACGCCCTCGCGGATCTCCAGCGGACCGTGGCCGAGCTCGAGGCGGGCGGCCACCCGCTGGAGCGCGCGCTCGCGCTCCACGAGCGCGGCACCGCGCTCATCGAGCGTTGCGACCGCCTGCTCAACGACGCCCAGCTCCGGCTCCAGCAGCTGGTCCAGCGGGCCGCGGGCGGGTCTGAGTTGCGCGACGTCAAGCCCGACGAGGCCACCGAAGAGCCGGGGGCCTGACCGGCGCGTGACCCGGTATGTCGCCCTCCTTCGAGGGATCAACGTCGGGGGCACCAAACGCGTCGCCATGACGGACCTGCGCTCCGCTCTCGGATCGCTCGGCTTCGAGGACGTCTCGACCGTCCTGCAGAGCGGCAACGCGGTGTTCAGCGGTCCCGGCGGGAAGGCCAGTGAGTTCGAACGCTCGATCGAGCAGGTGATCGCCACACGGCTCGCGATGTCGGTGAAGGTCCTCGTCCGGACAGGCGCCGAACTCGCGGCGATCATCGAGGCGAACCCACTGCCCGAGGCGGTCGCGGAGCCGTCGAAGCTGCATGTCGCGTTCCTCTCCGCGCAGCCCGATCCCGGGCGGTTCGATACGCTCGAGGCGGCAAGATCCGAGCGCGAGGCCGTCCGACCGGGCGAACGAGCGCTCTACATCTGGTACCGCGACGGCGCCGGCCGTTCGAAGCTGACCAATGACCTCCTCGAACGGCGGCTCGGCGTGACCGCGACTTCGCGCAATTGGAATACCGTCACGAAGCTGTCGGACCTCGTGACCACCTGAGCTCCGATGCACGGCAAGCGTCGGAACCAACGGACCGTGCCCGTCGCGCCGGCGGTCCGTGGAGCGTCACAGGATGGACCCGAGACTCCGAACCCCCGAAAACACGCGACCTGCAGGGAACAGGTTTACACTCCGCGAGACGCGCAGAAGGGAGTCCGTTGACCTTGCCGATCCTGCCGAACCTCCATGGGCCTGCCGACCTGCGTGGCCTGTCGGAGGTCCAGCTCGCCCAGCTCGCCCTGGAGATCCGCGAGACGATCATCTCGACCGTCTCGGTCACGGGCGGCCATCTGGGCTCGTCGCTCGGCGTCGTCGAACTCACGCTCGCGCTGCACCGGCTGCTGGAATCGCCACGCGATCGCATCGTCTGGGACACCGGGCACCAGGCCTACCCGCACAAGCTCTTGACCGGGCGCTTGGAACGCTTCGGGACGCTGCGCCAGCTCGACGGGGTCGGCGGGTTCCCACGCCGCTCCGAATTGCTGCATGACGTGTTCGATGGCGGCCATGCCGGCACTGGCCTCTCGATCGCCGAGGGCCTGGCCGAGGCGCGCGACGTCCGGCACGGTCTCGAGCGCATCGCGGTCGTCGTCGGCGACGCGGCCCTGATGAGCGGCCTCTCGCTCGAGGCCCTCAACGACATCGGCCAGCGCAAGACCCAGATGCTCATCGTCGTCAACGACAACGAGATGTCGATCAGCCCGACGGTCGGTGCCTTCTCGAAATACCTGAGCCAGATCAAGCTTTCGAGCGCGTGGCGCCAGGGCAAGAGCGCGTACGACCGGACGGTCGAGCGGATCCCTGTGGTCGGTCCATCGGTGCTCGAGCTCTCGAAGCGCCTCCGCCAGTCGGTCGTCAAGTTCGCCCAGCCGGGCCAGCTGTTCGAAGACCTTGGGATCACCTACATCGGTGTCGTGCCCGGTCACGACCTCCATGCATTGCTCGGGACGCTGGCTGCGGCGCTGGCCAATCCCGGTCCGACGATCGTGCACGTTCGGACGCAGAAGGGTCGCGGCTATCGGCCGGCCGAGGCCGACCAGGTCGGCTTCCATGGGGCGGCGCTGCCGCCGATGGCGCCGCCGGTCAACGGCGCCGATGGCGGCGGGACGGCGGCCGCTGGCAGCGGGGATGCCCCGGTCCTTCCCATGCCCACCGAGTCGATAGCCGACGACGCCGCACCACCGACGCGGGCCTTCGAGGCGCCGACGAAGCACCCGAACTACACGGCCGTCTTCGCGGCCGAGCTGATCGAGGCGGCTCGAGAAGACCGGCGCATCGTCGGGATCACGGCCGGCATGCCGACCGGGACCGGCCTCTCGAAGTTCCAGGCCGAGTTCCCCGACCGCTTCTTCGATGTCGGCATCGCGGAACAGCACGCGGTGACGTTCGCGACCGGGCTCGCGCTGGGCGGCCTGCGACCGGTCGTCGCCATCTACTCGACGTTCCTGCAGCGGGCATTCGACCAGACCGTGCACGATGTCTGCCAGAACGATCAGCCGGTCCTGATCGCCGTGGATCGTGCGGGGCTCGTCGGCGAGGACGGCACCAGCCACCAGGGGATGTTCACGTTGTCGGCTCAGCGACAGCTGCCCAACCTGGTGGTCGCCTCTCCCCGTGATGAGCAGGAGCTGCGCTCGATGGTCCGGACGGCGTTCAGCCAGGATCATCCGTTCGCGCTGCACTACCCGCGCGACGCGGGCTTCGGGCTGCCATCCGTGGAGCCTGAGATCCTGCCGATCGGCCGCGGCGAGGTCCTTCGGGAGGGCCACGACCTGTTGTTCGTCGGCTTCGGGCCGATCGTCGCACGGGCGGTGGAGGCCGCGGACGCACTCGAGGCCGAGGGCTGGTCGATCGGGGTCATCAACGCCCGGTTCGCGAAGCCGCTCGACGGTCAGCTCATCCTCGACCAGGCCCGCGGTAAGCGACTCCTTGTCACGTTCGAGGAGAGCGTCGCGATCGGGGGCTTCGGCAGCGGCGTCCTCGAGGCGCTCGAAGAGGCGCGACTCACGGACCCGGCCCTGCGCGAGCTGGCCGTGCGGGTCATCGGCATCCCGGGCGATCGATTCGTCGACCACGGCTCGGTGGCGGACCTGCGCCGCGTCCTCCGCCTGGACGCCGCGGGTCTCACCTCACAGGTCCGCGACACGCTCGCGGTGCTCCAGGCCACGCCGGCCGCGCGTGAGGCGCCCAGCGCCGGCCGGTAGCGCCCGCG
Organism: uncultured Chloroflexia bacterium; assembly: GCA_963764515.1. Classification (GTDB taxonomy): domain Bacteria; phylum Chloroflexota; class Limnocylindria; order Limnocylindrales; family CSP1-4; genus SPCO01. The sequence goes on from CAVXSS010000002.1 coordinate 1,324,347, forward strand.
GCGCCCGCCGGGCGGCCCCCCGGCGTCTTGGTGCGCCCCACGCACCGAAACCTGCGCCGCACTCGGCGGCCGCTTCGCCACAACAGGGTCGTTGCGCCCGATGCACCGAATCCTGCGCCGCGGCAGCGTTTGTGCCCGGAGGGAGCCGTTTGAGCAAGAATCGTTGCGCACCACGCATCGAACATGCCTCGACGGCCCTACCCGGGGGTGCGCGGGCACCCGGCAAGCACGAATCCGTGCGTCCGACGCAGCACCGCACGTCACCGTCCGAGGCGAACACCAGGTGGCGGGTGTCGCATCAACGTCGCCATGGTGCCGTGGACGTTCATCCAGACGATGCCGGCTCCGGGCCATGGCGCGTCGGGTGACGTCAGGGCCGCGATGACCTCGCCGGTGCGAGCCGGATAAGCAGCGGCCAGCGTGGCCTCGAACTGACGGGCAAGATCACGCGTCGTTGTCGTGGTACGCAGGATCAGGAGCCGCGAGACCTCCCGTGAACCCTCGCCTCGGTCCTTGGAGGCAAGCTGCTCCCGAAGCCCGTCCGCCTTCTCGGCGCTCCACCGGATCTGCTGCTCCAGGCGTCGGAGGTCCGAGTAGGCCTCGCTCGCGACGTTGACCGCAGCACCTTCGTCGGTCAGCACGAGGTCGATGACGCCGCGCGCCGGATGGCTGATGGGGACCTCGAGATCGACACGCCATCGCGGGTCGAGCGCACGCAGGAACGCCTCGACCATCGGCGCCTGGAATCGATCGTGAAGACGCGGTCCAGCGCCTGCGAAGTATCTCAGGCTCAGGTCGGCACCGAGCGCGATACCGATGGCGATGAGGCGCTCGAGCGACGGCTGCAGGAGACCTGCTTCGATCCGGCTGATCGTTGACGGATCGACGTCGACGACGGCGGCAAGGGCCCTCATGGAGACGTTAGCATCGACACGCAGCCGACGAACGTCCTCTCCGACCTGCAGGGTGAGCCGCCTCGACCGGCGGGCCGTCTCGATCGTGACCTGGGTGGGGGTGGTCGTCATCGACCGATGACACCATAGGCCGCTTAGCTGCGAGTTGCGGCGAGCGCCAGCATCGTGAACCGCAAGCCGCTGACCGCACTTGAGGTGAGCCCGGGTGAAGCGGGCTGTGCCACGATAGGCGGGTGAGTCCGGCCGACAGCGCGACGACGAACGCAAAGACCAGGCGGGTCCGGCTCGACCAGTTGCTCGTGGAGCGGGGGTTGGTCGAGTCGCGCAGCCGCGCCCAGGCGCTCGTGCTGGCCGGCAAGGTCCGGGTGGGGGGGGCGACGCCGCCCGTCACGACCGCAAGCCCGGCGACCTGATCGCGACGACCACCGACATCGACGTGGACGAACCCGAGCCCTTCGTCAGCCGGGGCGGCCACAAGCTCGCGGCCGCGCTCGATGCCTTCGGGATCGATCCGGCCGGGCTCGTGTGCCTCGACGTCGGCGCCTCGACCGGCGGCTTCACGGATGTCCTGCTGCAGCGCGGTGCGAGCCGCGTCTACGCGCTCGACGTGGGACGCGGGCAGCTTGCCGAACCGCTGCGCCGCGAGCCGCGCGTCGTCTCGATGGAGCGCACGAACGCACGCACCCTGACCTCGACGACGCTTCCCGAGCCGATCGCGCTCGCCACGATCGACGTCTCGTTCATCTCCCTGGACCTCGTCCTCAAGCCGGTCCTCGCGACGCTGGCCCATGCGGGCCACATCGTCGCGCTCGTCAAGCCGCAGTTCGAGGCGGGACGCGGCCGCACCGATCATGGCGTCGTCCGCGACCCGGCCGTGCACGCAGAGGTCCTGGAACGCATCGTGGATCGCGCCCAGGCGCTCGGTCTCGGGACCCGTGACGTCATCGCCTCGCCGCTCCTGGGGCCGCAGGGGAACCGCGAGTTCTTCGTTCACCTCGCGCCCGGACCCGGTTGTGCCGATGCCCCCAAGCGGATCGCGACCGTCACGACGCCACCGGAAGGCACGCCACCAGAAGGGACGCAACGAGAAGGGACGCAACGAGAAGGCACGCAACGTAAAGGCACCCACACATGACCGTCCAGCGGATCGGTTTCGCCTACAACCCCACGATCGAGGCAGCCGTCGAACTGAGCGCACGGGCGACGGGCTGGTGCCAGATGCGCGACATCGACGAGTGGCAGGCGCCGGCCGACGACATCGACGTCCTGCTGCGCGAGCTGCCCACGACCGACGCGCTCGTCGTCCTCGGCGGCGACGGCACCTTCCTGCGGGCGGTCCGCGCCGTGGCCGAGGTCGATGTCCCCATCCTCGGCATCAACCTCGGCAAGGTCGGCTTCCTCTCGAAGGCGGAGGCCGGCGACCTGGGGGCCGTGCTCGAACACATCCGAACCGGCGAGTACCAGATCTCCGAGCGGATGGCCCTCGAGGGGGTCATCCTTCGGGACGGCCATCCGATCGACGGCGAGCGCCACGTCGCGCTCAACGATTTCGTCGTGGCGCGCGGTTCGCTGGCGCGCGTCTGCCGGTTCGATGTCGCGATCGACGACTCCCATCTCGCCACGTTCATCTCGGACGGCCTGATCATCGCGACGCCGACGGGCTCGACCGGCTATTCGTTCTCGGCCGGCGGTCCGATCGTCGATCCGGTCAGCCGGAACATCGTGGTCACGCCCATCGCCGCCTACCTCTCGGCCATTCGCTCGGTCGTCGTGAGCCCGCAACAGGTCGTGCGCTGTCGCGTCGTCGACGCGCACGAAGCCCTCGTCTCGATCGACGGTCGCGTCGACATCCCGATCAAGGTCGGCGATCTCGTGGAGGTCCGGGCCGTGGAACGGCCGATCCGCCTCATCGAACCGACGGGCGCGCAGCCCTTCTGGGACCTGCTGCGCCACAAGGTCGCCCTGCTGCCGTCGTGATCGGGCGACTTCTTGAGCTCGCGGTCACCGACCTGGCGCTCATCGAGCGCCTGCGGCTCTCGCTCGAGCCGGGCTTCAACGTCCTCACGGGGGAGACCGGCGCTGGCAAGAGCCTGATCATCGATGCGCTCGGGCTCGCGCTCGGGGCACGGGCGGATACGTCGCTCGTGCGGCACGGCGCCGAGATCGCACGGGTCGAGGCACTCTTCGATCGCCTGCCGGAGCCGCTCATCGCGGTTCGCGAGGTGGCCGCGGGCGGACGCTCGACGGCACGCGTCGACGACGAGACGGTCACCGCGGCCCGCCTGGCCGACGAGGTCGGGCCGCTCGTCGAGATCCACGGCCAGCACGACCAGCAGCGGCTCCTCGACGAGCGCTGGCAGCGCGACCTCCTCGACGGGTTCGGCGGGCACGCAAGCCTGCGGACGGCCATGGCCGATGCCGTGGAGGCGTGGCGAGCCAACCGGGCTGCCCTCGCCGAGCTCATCGGCGATCCCCGTGAGCTTGCCCGCCGCCTCGAGCTCCTCGAGTACGAGGCCGGGGAGATCGCCTCAGCCCGCCTCCGCCCCGGCGAGGCCGACGAGATCCGCGCCCGTCTCGCGGCCGCCCAGCACGGGGAGGCCATCGCGCGGGGCTCGGCGGCCGTCCACGAGGCCCTGACCGCGGAGAATGGGGGAGCGCGCGATGGGATCGCGGTCGCCCTGCGCGAGGCGCGGGTCGTCGCACGGGTGGACCCACGGTACGAACCGCTGGCGGAACGGCTGGCCGGCCTCGAGGCGGAGCTGACCGATGTGGCCGCCGAGGCCCGGGCGCTCGCCGAGACCGTCGAGCACGATCCGGCCGCGCTGGCCGCGCTCGAGGAGCGCCTCGGGACGATCTACTCGCTCGAACGCCGCTACGGCGACGGGGAGGCCGCGGTCATCGCCCACGGCGAACGCGCCCAGGCCGAGGCCGAGCGCCTGCATGGGCTCGATGGCGAACGGGCGCGACGCGATGCCGACGATGCCCGCCTGCTCGGTGCGATCGGGCGAGCGGCCGACGCCCTGTCCGCGGCTCGTCGCACGGCCGCGGGCGCGATGACCGCCGCTGTCGGCGCGGCGCTCGCGGACCTGGGCTTCGCCGAGGGCGTGTTCGAGGTCGCCCTGGGCCGCCGGATCGCCGGTCCCGCGGAGCCGGCGGTGGAGCTCGACGGCGACGCGGTCGCGTTCGATGCGGCGGGGGTCGATGAGGTCGTCTACCGATTGGCCCCGAACCCGGGAGAGCCGCCGCGTGCGCTGGCCAGGATCGCGTCGGGTGGCGAACTGTCCCGGGTCGCACTCGCCATCAAGCAGGTCCTTGCCGAGGCCGACGAGACGCCCACGCTCGTGTTCGACGAGGTCGATTCGGGCATCGGTGGCCGGAGCGCCGACCCGGTCGGACGGAGCCTCTGGACGCTGGCCCGCCGCCACCAGGTCCTGTGCGTCACGCACCTGCCCCAGATCGCCGCCCACGCCGATGCCCAGTTCCGCATCACGAAGCGAGAACGCGACGGCCGCACGGTCACCGAGGTCGAGCGCCTCGATCGCGAAGGCCGGATCGTCGAGCTTGCCCAGATGCTGGGGAGTGGCACGACCGGCCCCGACGGGACCGCCGGCCCGACGGGCGCGGCCGGCCTCGCCGCCGCACGCGAACTCCTCGACCGGGCCGAGGCATGGCGCGGCGGGGTGGCGACGGCCGGCTGACCCGGCCCGTCGACGACCGCCCGTCACGATATGGCCACCAGATCGACCCTCGACACCGCCATCGACGACTATCTCGCCTATCTCGCGCTCGAGCGCGGCCTCGCGCCGGCCACGATCCGCGCCTACCGGGGTGACCTCGCCGATTTCGCGGCCAGCCGCGGGACGACGGCCGATTGGGCCCGTTCGCCGGATGCGGTGGTGGGTTACCTGGCCGCCAGGACGCGACGCGGGCGCCCGCACGACCCCGGGCTCGCCCCGACGAGCCTCCGCCGCCGCGCCGCGGCGCTCAAGGGGTTCTACCGGTTCGCGTACGGCGAGGGCCTGATCGGGACCGACATCGCGGCCCACCTCGACCTGCCTCGCCAGTCACGCCTGCTGCCGGAGACCCTCACGGTCGAGGAGACCGACCGCCTCCTCGTGGCGGCGGGCGGCGACGATCCCGACGAACGCGATCACGACCGTCGCCTGCGCGACCGGGCCCTGCTCGAGCTGCTCTATGCGGCAGGCCTGCGCATCAGCGAGGCCCTTCGCCTCGACGCGGAGGACCTCTCGACCGATGGCGGGTTCGTGCGCGTCATCGGCAAGGGCGACAAGGAGCGGCTGGTACCGGTCGGCGACGTGGCCCTCGACTGGCTCGCTCGCTGGTCCGAGGGGCCGCGGCAACCTCTCCTGGCGCTCGGGCACGCCGGGTCCGCGCGTGGCGGCCCCGTGTACCTGGGGGATCGCGGCCGACGGCTGGCTCGGCAGCAGGCGTGGACCGCGGTCAAGGCCGCAGCCCGGACGGCCGGGCTTGCCGACCGCGTCAGCCCGCACACGCTTCGCCACTCATTCGCGACGCATCTCCTGGAGGGCGGAGCCGACCTGCGCATCGTTCAGGAGTTGCTCGGACATGCGAGTATCAGCACGACTCAGCTGTACACGCATCTGACCGGAGAGCGGATCCGCGACGTGTACCGTCGCGCCCACCCGAGGGCCTAAAGGGAGGCACACGCCAGATGGGCTTCGCCGAATCCTTGATGTCGACCGGTGAACGGATCACGCATCGCGAGAAGCAGCACTGGTTCGTGTTCGTGTGGGGAGCGCGCTTCACGATCCTGGCGCTGATCGTCGGCCTGATCCTGGCCTTCATCGGCGCGGGCATGGCGCAGGACGGCTTCTCCGGTAGCGTCCGGACCATCCTCACCTGGGTGGTCGTGATCATCTTCGTCGTCGGGCTCGCGGTGCTGGTCTGGACCGTGCTCCACTACCTGAACCAGGAATACATCATCACCAACCGCCGCGTGCTCCAGGTGAGTGGGGTCCTCAACAAGGCCTCGAGCGACAGTTCGCTCGAGAAGATCAACGACGCACGCCTCGAGCAGTCGCTCGTCGGGCGGATGTTCGGGTTCGGAGACCTCGACGTCATGACCGCCGCCGAGGTCGGCATCGAGCGCTTCCGCATGATCAAGGATCCGATCGGGTTCAAGAAGGCGATGCTCGACGCCAAGCACGAGTTCGAGATCGACATGGAGCGGCAGAGTTGGCCGCCGAGCCCGCCCGCCCGCGCGCCGGGCGATGGATCCTCAGCAAGCCCCGACAGTCCGACGACGACCACACCGCTGCCCGGTGGCGCGCCGGCGGCCGTCGCCGCGGCCCCGATGGTCGCGCCGGCCCCGGCCGCCCCGCCGGCCCAGCCCGCCGCGCCGGCCCAGCCCGCGCCGCGCGACCTGAGCCCCGACGAGGTCACGCGGACGCTCGCGAGCCTCGCCGACCTTCGCGATCGAGGCGCCATCAGCGCCGAGGAATATGAGACGAAGAAGGCCGACCTGCTCGGACGACTCTGACCGGTCGCGGCCGCACGTGTCGGTCGCGGCTACGATACGCAGGACTCGCTTGCTGAGGACCCATTGAACCAGATCGCGGAATTCGTCTCGCCCGACAAGGTCATCCTCATCGCCATCTTCCTGCTCATCGGCTTCCCGGTCCACGAGTTCTCCCACGCCTTCGTGGCCTACCGGCTCGGAGACGCCACGGCGAAGCTGTTCGGACGGCTGACCCTCAATCCGGCCGCCCACTTCGACCCGATCGGCGGCCTCATGCTCGTCGTGTCGGTGCTGGCCGGTGGCGTCGCCTTCGGTTGGGCCAAGCCGACGCCCGTCAACCCGAGCAACCTCATCGACCGACGCAACGGCGAGGTCGCGGTGTCGCTCGCCGGCCCGGCCTCGAACCTGATCATGGCCGCGGTCGTGGCGCTCGTGATCCGCGCCCTCGTGGCCACCGGCGTGATCTTCGATGTCCCCGATCTCGTGCAGCAGGTGCTCTTCTCGTTCGTGGTGTACAACGTCGCCCTGGCCATCTTCAATCTCATCCCGGTGCCACCGCTCGACGGGTCCGCGCTGCTGTTCCGTCTGATCCCGCTCCGATACGCCTGGCAGGTCCGACCGCTCCTCCAGCAATACGGGTTCTTCATCCTGATCGCGATCATCCTGTTCGGTGGTCGCATCATCTCCCCCCTCATCATCAATGTCGCGCGCTTCCTGGTGGGCCTGTAAGGTCCGCCAGTTCCGGACGCACCTGCGGGCCCGCGTGACCCCCGAGGAGCGGTCGGCGCTGGCGGCCTGGACGGCACCGCCCCAACTGGCGCTCTTCGATGCGATGCACGTCGCCGATCGGCGGCACGGTCTCGACGTCGTCGCGTCGCTGCGGGCGGCCGGGGTGACCGAGCCGGACGTCCTCCGTGCCGGGTTACTCCACGACGCGGGCAAGGGCGATGCTGGCGTCTGGCCCCGGGTCGCGTACTCACTGGGGCAGGCGTACGGCTCGTGGGTCTGGCGAGTGGCGCGATTCCTGCCAGGCTTCACGGCCGCCCTGGACCGGCTGGCGACCCACGCGGAGACGTCGGCTGCCCTCGCAGCGCAGGCGGGTTGCAGCACCCGGGCCGTGGACCTGATCCGTCACCAGGACGCGCCACGCGACCCCGAATTCGGAGAGCTGCTGCGCCTCGCCGACGAGGCGAACTGATGACCGGCATCCCGGTCATCGCCCTCGAACCCGCTGTGCGCTTCGGCGCGGGCCGGCGGCCGGAGACCGCGACCCAGGTGCAGATGGCCGAGTTCGAGGGGCCGCTGGGCCTGCTGCTGTCACTTATCGAGGCGCGGAAGCTCGACGTGCTGACCGTGCCGCTCGGCGCGCTCGCGGACGCCTATCTCGATGCCCTCGCCACTCTGGAGGCCGATCGTCTCGGGAACGTGAGCGCCTTCGTCGCGGTGGCGGGCCAGCTGATCCTCATCAAGAGCCGGGCGATGCTGCCCCGGTCGCCGGTCGTCGATCCGTCCCTTGGCGACGAGGAGGCGCTGGACCCCGAGGCCGAACTCCGCCGCCGGCTCATCGTCTACCGTGCTCATCGCGATGCCGGTCTCCGGCTTGCCGAAGTGGCCCTCACCCGGATCGGGCTGTTCCGGAGGGAGCCGTCGGCGGCGCTGGCGACGGCACTCGCCGGAGCGCAACCGCTCGACTCCGCCCCGATGGACCCGGAGGGCCTGGTCCGTGCCCTCGACCGCCTGGCCGCGATCACGCCGCCGCTGGAGCCACCGCCCGGGGTCCTGCCGTCGGTCATCACCCTGACCGAGCGGGCCGAGATCATCCGGTCGGCACTGCGCGACGCGCCGACGATCGTGCTCCAGGAATTGCTGGTGGGCGTGCGCGACCGGGTCGTCATCGCGGTGACGTTCCTCGCGCTGCTCGAACTCATGAAGCGGCGTGAGATCGTCGTCTCGCAGGCAGCCCCGTGGGGCCCGATCGTCGCTCGGGCCACGACCGACGAGGAGCGCGCCGCCGCCGGGTTCGCCGCCGATGCGCCGATCGACGAGTCGCTGGAGTCGTTCGCGTGACCGAGGAGCTGGTTCGCGCGATCGAGGCGACCGAGGCGAAGGAGTCGGACAAGGCCGCGAACGTGGCGGCGCCCGACGAGCCCGATGGCGCCCATGTGGAGGCGGCCGAGGACCGGCCGCCCATCGAACTGACCGAGGCGGCCCTGGAGGCACTCCTGTTCGTCGCGGAACGGCCATTGTCACGCCGCGAGATCGCGGCGCTCGCGGTCACCGATCGCGAGACCGTCGACTCCCGCCTCGGCGATCTCGAGGTGTCGCTGCGCGACCGGGGCATCCGGCTGCTGCTGGACGGGGATCGCGTCGAGCTTGCGACCGCGGCGGAGGGCGGTGCCCTGGTCGCTCGCTACGTCGGCGCGGACGCCGTCCGCCTGTCACCGGCCTCGCTCGAGACACTGGCGATCGTCGCGTACCGACAGCCGATCACGAAGTCTGCGGTCGAACGCATCCGCGGTGTCGACTCCGACTACACGATGCGCTCGTTGCTGCATCGGCGCCTCATCGTGGAACTTGGCCGGGCGGAGACGCCGGGGCGTCCGTTCCTGTACGGGACGGGTTTCGAGTTCCTGGAGCGGTTCGGGATGACCAGCCTGGACGGACTGCCGCCGCTCGACGTCGATGTCGCGGCGCGCCTCGCGGAGGAAGGTGGCGAGGGCGTCCAGGCAAGCTTCGCGCTCGACAGCGCCACGTCCCCCGACGGCGCCGCGTCTGCCGATGATGCCTCGTCCGCCGATCTGGACCCGTCCGACTGATGCCCGCCGAGCGGCTCCAGAAGGTCCTGGCCGCCGCCGGGGTCGCCTCCCGACGGGCGAGCGAGTCGCTCATCGCGGAGGGACGCGTGACGGTCGATGGCAAGGTCGCCGGGCTCGGGGCGCAGGTCGATCCGGAGCGTTCGGTGGTGGCCGTGGACGGTCGGGTCGTCGGCGGAGCGTCCACCCATGCCTACCTCCTCCTGCACAAGCCGGCCGGCGTCACCTCGACCACCCACGATCGTCACGCGGATCGGACCGTCCTCGACCTCCTGCCGACCGCTCTCGTACCCGAAGGTGCACGGCTCTATCCGGTCGGCCGCCTCGACCAGGATTCGGAGGGGATGCTGCTGCTCACCAACGACGGGGCGTGGTCGGAGCGCGTGCTGCATCCGCGCTTCGGCGTCGAGCGTGAGTACGCGCTCGGCCTGCGCTCGCCGCTGGTTGCCGACCAGGTCGGCGCCCTCCGCGCCGGGATCGAGCTCGATGAAGGCCTGGCCGAGCTCACCGGTCTCCGCGCGATGACCGCCCTTGAGGTCGACCGGCTCGTCGCCCTGATGCGGCCGACGCCGCCCGAGCTCACGTGGTACCGCGCGACCCTCGCCCAGGGCTGGAAACGCCAGCTCCGACGGATGTTCGGGGCTGTCGGTGCACCTGTCGAGCGACTCGTGCGGGTCCGAATCGGCCCCGTCCGGATCGACGGCCTGCACAGCGGCGCCGTGCGTCCCTTGAAGGCTCCCGAGATCCGCGGCCTCGCCGGCGGCGGCGGTCGGAGCCGGGACCCGTCCGCCCAGAGGCGGCCTCCCAGTCGCAAGCCGGCGGGCTCGTAGCGGCTATCCTGCCGCGGATGGATGGTTCGTCGGAGCGGCGCCGTGGGCTCGTCGTGGCGCTCGATGGGCCCGGGTCGTCGGGCAAGAGCAGCGTCGGGGCCGCGGCGGCGGCCGAACTCGGCTATCGCTTCTGCGACACGGGCCTGCTCTACCGGGCGGTGACGTGGCTGGCGGAGCATCGTGGCGTCGAGGTCGATGACCCGGTGGCCCTGAGCGCACTCGTCGACGAAGTCGAACTCGCCGCGGACGAGAAAGGTCGGCTGTCGCGGGTGCTGGTCGATGGCGTGGATCACACCGACGACGCGCGCGGCCCGGCGGTCGATGCCGCCGTCTCCACGGTCTCGGCCGTGCCCGAGCTTCGGACGGCGCTCCTGGCTCGACAGCGGGACCTCGCCGAAGACGGAGGGATCGTGATGGCCGGCCGGGACATCGGGACGGTGGTGCTGCCGCATGCCGACCTCAAGATCTTCCTCGACGCATCGGTGGAGGAGCGGGCCCGCCGGCGAACCCATGAGCGCGGCCTCGACCTCGATGGGCCCGAGGCCGAGGAGATCGAGGCGGCGTTGCGCCGCCGCGACGAGCTGGACCGCAACCGCGCGGTGGCGCCGCTTCGGCCGGCGACGGACGCGCGGATCATCGTGACCGACGGCAATCGCTTCCAGGACACGGTCGCGGCGGTCGCCAACGCGATCCGCGACGTGGAGGCCCGCCGGTGACCGGCCAGGGTGACGGCGCCGACGGCCGCACGAGGCACACTGACTCCGCCCCCGGTCCTGAACCGATCGATGGCTCGACGACCCCGCTCATCAGGACGATGGCCTTCGGGGCGCGCCTCTTCGCCCGGGGCATGTCGCGGATCCGGATCGAGGGGCCGATCGACGAGATCCCGCGCGATGGCCCGCTGATCATCGCGTCGAATCACGCCTCCAACTTCGACGCGGTCGTGCTGGGTGCATGGCTCACGCCGGCGCTGGGCCGGCGGATCCACTGGCTCGGCAAGCGGGAGCTGTTCGACTGGCCGGTGGTCGGCTGGATGGCGCGGAACGGCGGGGTCCATCCGGTCGATCGCGATGCCGCGGACGTCGAGGCCTTCCGGCTGGCCAAGCGCATCCTGGACGAGGGCAACGTCCTGTTCGTCTTCCCCGAGGGGACGCGGAGCCCCGACGGCGCGCTCCAGGCGGCCCGCGACGGGGTGGCCCTGCTGGCCCTCCGGACCGGCGCGCCGATCGTGCCGATCGGGATCGGCGGATCGAACGAGGTCTGGCCACGAGGCCAGCGGCTGCCGCATCCTGGTGGCCGGGTCACCGTCCGCGTCGGTCGCCCGTTCCGCGTCGCCGACGAGGTCCCGCCCGGGACGGACCGTCGAACGGCCAAGGGTCTCGCCACCGAGATCATCATGCGCCGGATCGCGGAGCTCCTGCCGCCCGGCCAGCGCGGCCTATACGGCACCCCGCCGACCGTCCCGAAGCCCGCGCGCTGACCGGCCGCCGGGGAGGGCTGACGAGGGTCCCGTGTGATAATCGATGCATGGGAACCGTTCAGGAAGTCCGCATCGCCAGGCGAACCGGCTTCTGCTATGGCGTGCGCGAGGCGATCGACAAGGCGAAGGAATCCGCGGCCGCGGGCAAGTCGACGCACACGCTCGGGCAGGTCGTCCACAACGACGGCGTCGTGCGCGAGCTCCAGGACCTGGGGATCGAGACGGTCGATACGCTCGACGACGTCGACCACGGCGCCGCGGTCGTCATCCGCGCCCACGGCGTTCGCCCGGACGTCCTCGATCGCGCCGAGGCCAAGGGTCTCGAGGTCATCGACGGGACGTGCACCTGGGTCATCGCCGAACAGCGGGAGCTGCGCAAGCTCGTCGACGAGGGCTACACGATCGTCCTCCTGGGCACGCCCAACCACCCCGAGGTCGTCGGCCTCCTGGGCTTCGCGCCGGAGGTCATCGTGGTCGACGAGGAAGAGGAGTGGGACACCGCAGTCCCGCGGCGCAAGAAACTCGCCCTCATCAGCCAGTCGACCCAGCCGCCCTGGAAGTTCGAGCGGCTCGCGGCCCTGATGGTCGGGCGGTCCCACGAGCTCAAGATCGTCAACACGGTCTGCCCCGTCACGATCCGGCGCCAGGAGGACACGATGGAGCTGGCGCACGAGGTGGACCTGATGGTCGTCGTCGGCGGCCGCTCGAGTGCGAACACGAAGGAGCTGACGCGCCTGTGCGAGATCGCCGGCAAGCCCGCGATCCAGATCCAGGGCGTGGCAGACCTCTCCGACGGCACGGACTTCCATGGCGCCAGGTTGGTCGGTGTCACCGGCGGCACCTCGACCCCGATCGAGGACCTGCGCGAGGTGGCGTACTGGATCCTGGCCCACGCGGGTACCGCGGCCGCACAGGCTGACGCCGCGAACCTCGCCGATGCCGCGCTGGCGGGCGCCGCGACACCGGCGGGACGGACGACCTCGTTGCCCGACCTCTCGCGCGCCGTCACCACGTCCGGCGCCGCCTGACCCGGTGGCCGCGCATTCGGGCGGGCTCCCGGTCGTCGCCGTCGTCGGCCGACCGAACGTCGGCAAGAGCACGCTCTTCAACCGGATCGTCGGCGGCCGCACGGCAATCGTCGAGGATCGCGCCCACACGACGCGCGACCGCCTCTACGGCGACGCCGAGTGGAACGGCCGGCGTTTCGTGCTGGTCGACACGGGCGGCCTGGAGCTCGACCCGGACGACCTGATCGAGGCGGCGGTCCAGGACCAGGCCAGACTCGCGATCGCCGAGGCGGACGTCATCGTGCTCGTGGTCGATGCCGTGGTGGGGCTGACCCCGCCCGACGAGGAGGCGGCCGACATCCTGCGCCGCGCCAAGGCCCCGGTCATCGTCGCGGTCAACAAGGCCGACAACGAGAAGCGCGAGCTCGAAGGGGCCGAGTTCCATGCTCTCGGCTGGGACGAGACCTACGCGATCTCCGCGACCCACGGCCGGGGCACCGGCGACCTGCTCGATGCGATCGTCTGGGCCCTGCCGCCCGAGAGCGAGCAGGAGCTCGCCCGCAAGGCGCGCGAGGCCGAGGCCGACGCCTGGGCCGATGAGGTCGCGGCCGGGCGGCTCGAGCCGTACGTCGTGGGCGACGCCGACGCGGACGAGACCGACGGTGACGACGCCGAGCCCGATATCGACCTCGCCGCCGTGGACCCAGAGGCGGCTCGCTGGGACGCCGCGATGGCCGCCGAGTCCGAGCAGGAGCCCGCCGCGATCGCGTTCGTCGGGCGCCCGAACGTCGGCAAGTCGAGCCTGCTCAACGCGCTCCTGGGCGAGGAGCGGGTCATCGTGTCGGAGATCCCGGGCACGACGCGCGACTCGATCGATACGCGCCTTGCGTGGGGTCGCAGCGAGATCGTCCTCATCGACACGGCCGGCATCCGTCGTCGAGGGAAGGTGGCGGGCGGTCCGGCAGCCGAGCGCTACTCGACGCTGCGCGCGCTCCACGCCCTCACCCGCGCGGACGTCGCGGTGCTGGTCATCGATGCGGTCGAGGGGCTGACGTCGCAGGACGCCCACGTGGCGGGCTACGTGGTGGAGGAGGGGAAGGGCCTGGTCATCGCGGTCAACAAGTGGGACCTCGTGGCCGACAAGACCGACCGCACCTTCGACCAGTACACCGAGTGGATCCGCAACGAGGTCCCGTTCCTCGACTTCGCCCCGATCCTCTCGATCAGCGCCAAGACCGGCCAGCGCGTGGGACGCGTCCTCGAGGCCGCGGTCGACATCTGGGCCGAGCGCCGCAAACGCGTCTCGACCGGCGAGCTCAACCGCATGCTGATGACCGCCACGGAACGGACGCCGCCACCGCCCGTGCGTGGCCGGCGACCGAAGATCTTCTATGCCACGCAGGCGGCCGTGGCCCCGCCGACGTTCGTGTTCTTCGCCTCGGACGGGTCGGCCGTCCACTTCAGCTATCGCCGATACCTCGAGAACCAGCTGCGCGAGACGTTCGGCTTCGACGGGACGCCGATCAAGCTCGTGTTCCGCGACCGGTCGTCGGTCAAGCTGCCTCGGCGCAAGAGGCGGGCTCCGGCGAAGCCCGCACGGCGCGCCAGCGCGGGGAAGACCCGCCGCTCCCGCTGATGGCCGGCCCGCGGGTCGCGGGTGGTCGGCGCGGGGTAGGGAGGCCCCGAGGGCGGTTCAGGTGGGGTGCTAGACTTCGCGGTCTGGCGGGGCGTGGCGCAGTCTGGTAGCGCACCAGTCTGGGGGACTGGTGGTCGTCGGTTCAAATCCGGCCGCCCCGACCATTCGTACACATCACGATGAAGCGACTGATCTCCGCGATCGTGATCGCCCTGCTGCTTGCGGCTTGCACGGCGCCCCCAGGCGCGACGCCCCTGGCGCCAGCATCGGCCGCACCCGCAGCCTCGGGCGCACCCGCCTCGGGCGCACCAGCCCCAACGAAAGCAGGCTATTAGCCCTCCCGTCGCGATCGCTCACTCCCGGAGCGCCAGCGACGCAGAGGTAGGGCCTGCCGGCCGCATCCAGGTTGCCCATGGTTGGCGCTGCAGAACGACGCCTCAGGGGTTGCCCCGATGACTGCCAGTCACGAATCACTGTATGGCGAACCTTCAGGCGGCACTCCGGGACCGTTCGTGCGAGAGGGCGCGACTGTCAGTCACCAAACCCTGCGTCGGACGTCCTCCAAGGGCCGCGTCTTCGATCCGGCGCACGAAACCGTGACTGCTGGTCACGCCACTCGGGCGGCGACGGTGAGTGGCTACTCCTTGCCCTCGGGATCGAGCGCCAGGGCCGCCGAATTGATGCAGTAGCGGAGGCCGGTCGGGTTCGGACCATCGTCGAAGACGTGGCCGAGATGGCCGCCGCAGGTCGCACACATCGCCTCGGTCCGGGTCATGAAGAAGGAGCGATCGGTCTCGGTCGCCACGGCGCCCGGGTCCGCGGGCGCGAAGAAGCTCGGCCAGCCCGTGCCGGACTCGAATTTGGTCTCGGAACGGAACAGCTCCGTCCCGCAGCCGGCGCATCGATACGTGCCGGCTCGATGTTCGTCCCACAGGTCCCCGCTGAAGGCGCGTTCGGTGCCCTTCTGGCGAAGCACCCGGTACTGCTCGGGAGTGAGTTCGGCACGCCATTCGGCGTCGGTCTTGTGCTGCGCTGACTCGCGCTTGGTGTCTGTCATGGGCACATGATGGCATCGGACTGTGGCGCCCTGATGACGGCGCTCCACGCCGCATGCAGTGTTTTCATCGATTGCGGCGTTTCGCCGCTGCAGGTAGCGTCGGGTCGGAGCCCCGCCGTGGCCCCATGCGTCGTGGCGATGGGCGGGCGATGTCGCACGAGGGGACCACGTGGCTGGGGAAGAACCGAATGACGACGGCTCTCGGTCCGGTCAGCGACCGGAGGGCTCCGGCGAGCCGTCAGGTCGTCGATCCCGGACGAGCGCTGAGGTCCGATCAGGCCGCCGCCGACATGGATCAGACGTCCTCGGATGCGGATCAGACATCGTCCGATGCCGACCAGGCAGCCTCGGCGACGGATCAGCGGAGTGCCGATCGGGACCAGCAGGCGTCGGACCGTGACCAGGCAGCGGCCGACCGCGATCACGGTGCCGGGACTCCGACGGCCCTTGGCGAACGCGCCTACCTCGCGTCGCGCGAGGAGCGAGAGACCGTCACGGTCGAACGTCAGGGCAACGAGCTCCAACGCCAGGCAACGACACGGGACCGGGAGGAGACGGCACGGGACCGTGATCGGGTCGCCGACGCACGGGACGAGGCCGCTCGCGATCGCGACAAGGAGACGGCTCGCCTGATCGGGGACGCGGCTGAACCTGGGTCGTCGCTCATCGATCAGCTGGAGCGCCTCAGTACGGAAGCAGCTGCCGATCGGGCGCGCGCGGCGGGAGATCGGGCGCGGGCCGCGCGTGATCGGCTGAACGCTGCCCGCGAGCGGCAGCGGCTCGAAGCCGAGCTGCAGGCGGTCCACCTCGACGAGCTGACCGGTGCGTACCGCCGCGAGCTGGGCCAGCTGGCACTCACCCACGAGATCGACCGGGCGCGACGCTCGGACGGCCGATTCATCCTGGTGTTCGTGGACGTGGACCGGCTCAAGGCCGTGAACGACCGCGAAGGCCATGCCGCGGGCGATCGTGTGCTGCAGGTGGTGGCCCACGCGCTCCAGACGAGGCTGCGCTCGTTCGACCCGATCGTCCGATACGGGGGCGACGAGTTCGTGTGCGGGCTGGGCGGCGCGGACATCGCCGAGGTGTCGCGGCGCTTCGATTCGATCGTCGAGGCGATCCAGGCGGAGGTCCGCGGCGGGATCAGTTTCGGCATGGCGACGCTCGCGGCCGACGACACGCTCGAACAGCTGATCGATCGCGCAGATGTGGCGATGCTCCAGGCGAGAGCCGACCGCCAAGCTCGCGACTGACGCGGCGCGACGTCGCGGATTCTCGCGACGTAGCATGGCCCGATGAGCGACGAACCCCCGGACAGCCCGCCCCGGACCACTCATCCCGAGCTCGGCGACATGTCCGTCGCCGACTTCCGCGCCGCCGCGCACACGGTCGTGGACGTGATGGCGGACTACCTCGGGTCCATCGAGGATCGGGCCGTCTTTCCCGGCATCGAACCCGGCTCGTTGCGACCGCTGTTCCCGACCGCCGCGCCCGAGCACTCCGAACCGCTCGAGGCCATCCTCGACGATTACCGGCGCCTGGTCGAACCCAACGCCACACACTGGCAGCATCCGGGGTTCCTGGCCTATTTCGCGACGAGCGCGTCCGGACCCGGGATCCTGGGCGAGATGCTCACCGCGACCCTGGGGCAGAACCCGATGCTGTGGCGCACCTCGCCGATCGGCACGGAACTCGAGGAGGTCGTCGTCGACTGGCTACGCCAGGCGCTGGGCCTCCCTGACACGTTTGGCGGGCTGCTCACC
Organism: uncultured Chloroflexia bacterium; assembly: GCA_963764515.1. Taxonomy (GTDB): domain Bacteria; phylum Chloroflexota; class Limnocylindria; order Limnocylindrales; family CSP1-4; genus SPCO01. The sequence continues at coordinate 1,341,347 of CAVXSS010000002.1, forward strand.
GACACGGCCTCGACCTCATCTCTGATCGCGCTTGCGGGCGCCCGGCAGGCGGCGGGCGTTGACGCCGCGGCCCTGGGCCTGACCGGGCGACCGGACCTCCCCGCGCTCCGCGTCTACGCCTCGACCGAAGCCCACAGCTCGATCGAAAAGGCGTGCATGACCCTCGGCCTGGGTCGGGCCGCGCTCGCTCGCGTCGCGGTCGACGACGACTACGAGATGCGGCCAGACGCGCTTGCGGCTGTCATCGCCGCCGATCGTGCCGCCGGACACCGGCCCATCGCGATCGTCGCGACGGTCGGGACCACCTCATCGACGTCGGTCGACCCCGTCAACGCCATCGCCCGGATCGCCGAGCGCGAAGGGCTCTGGCTGCACATCGATGCGGCGTACGCGGGAGTCGTCGCCCTGCTGCCGGACCGTCGCTCGCCGTTCGCCGGCTGGGAGCGCGCGGACTCGATCGTCATCAACCCCCACAAGTGGCTGTTCACGCCGCTCGACGCGTCCCTCCTGCTCAGCCGGCGGATGGACGTGCTGCGGGCGGCGTTCAGCCTGGTCCCGGAGTACCTGCTCACGCTCGACCGGACGACGCCGGTCCACGACTACAACGAGTACACGCCGCAGCTGGGTCGCCGCTTCCGGGCCCTGAAGCTCTGGATCCAGCTCCGATGGTTCGGCCTCGAGGGGCTCCGGCGGCGCATCGAGCGGCACCTGGAGCTCGCGCAGTGGTTCGCCGGGCAGGTCGACGCCGCGGCGGACTGGGAGCGCCTGGCACCGGTCCCGTTCTCGACCGTGTGCTTCCGCTGGCACCCGCCGGGCTGGGGAGGCACCGAGGAGGCGTTGGATGCGGCCAACGCCACGATCATGGATGCCGTCAACCGGACGGGCGAGGTCTTCCTCTCCCACACGCGGCTGGGCGGCCGGTTCACCATCCGCGTCTCGATCGGTAACCTCCGCACCGAGGCGCGGCACGTCGAACGGGCGTGGGAGCTGCTTCGCGCCGCGGCGGCGACGGTGGAGGCCGGCACCGCGTGACCCTCGAGCCCCACGACGTCATCTTCTTCGAGACACCGGGCGCGCTCCGCGACTGGTTCGATGCCAACGGCGAGACCGCCGACGAGCTCTGGGTCGGCTATCACCGCAAGGCGACCGGCAAGCCGAGCCTGACGTGGTCGCAGGCCGTCGACGAGGCCCTGTGCGTGGGCTGGATCGACGGCATCCGCAAGAGCATCGACGGGACCAGCCACGTCCAGCGGTTCACGCCGCGCCGAAAAGGGAGTACCTGGAGCGCCATCAACGTCGCAAAGGTCGCTGCCCTGGCCGCCGAAGGCCGGATGCGACCGGCCGGCATCGCCGCGTTCGCGGCCCGCACCGAGGCCAACACGGCGATCTACTCGTATGAGCGGGAAGCGACCACCTTCGCAGACGAGGAGCTCGAGCGTTTCCGGGCCGTGCCGGCTGCCTGGGCCGACTGGGAGGCCCGGCCGCCGTCGTACCGCAAGGCGGTGACGAACTGGGTCACGAGCGCCAAGGGGGCGGAGACGCGGGCCCGACGCTTCGAGGCGCTCATCGCGGACTCCGCGGCCGGCGAGCGGGTGAAGCCGATGCGCGTCTCGCGCGACCGATGACGCCAGAGACGACCCGTGCCGGGGCGTGACGACAGGACCGAAACGGCCGGCTGAACGCCGTGCCGTGCGCGCATCGTAGCGACGGGTGGTTCGCCGGCGGCCGTCGCCGGGGCACGCGCTAGACTCGCCCGACGAGTCCGTCACGCGCAGGAGGCCGTGCCATGGCCGTCGAGGTCACCACCGATTTCGCGATGTTCATCGATGGCGCATCCGTGCCGTCATCGAGCGGTCGCTGGCTGGAGGTCCGCAGCCCGGCCACGCGCGCGCTGGTCGGCCGAGTGCCGGATGGGACGTCGGAGGATGTCGATCGGGCCGTTGCCGCGGCGAGGGCGGCATTCCGCGACGGCCGCTGGCACCGGATGGCGATGCCGGAACGGGTCACGATCATGAACCGCCTGGGCGACCTGCTCGACCGCGACGCGGACGAGCTCGCCCGCCTCGAGACGCTCCAGACGGGGACCGCCTACAAGCTCCGGCGCGAGTCCGATTTCGCGTTCGCGAGCGACAACCTGCGCTTCTTCGCGACGCAGATCCGCAATCTCGAGGGCAAGGCGGCGTACGAGTACACGGGGTCGCACACGAGCTTCGTCCGGCGCGAGCCGATCGGGGTCGTGGGCCAGGTCAGCCCATGGAACTACCCGATGTGGATGGCGATCTGGAAGATCGGCCCGGCGCTGGCGGCGGGCAACTCGATCGTGTTGAAGCCCGCGTCGGCGACGCCGTTGACGACGGTTCGACTCGCGGAGCTCGCCAGGGAGGCGGGCGTGCCGGATGGGGTGCTCAACGTGGTGACCGGGCGCGGCGAGGTGGTCGGTGCGGCGCTGGCGGCGCACATGGACGTCGACCTCATCTCACTCACGGGCGACACGGAGACCGGCAAGAAGATCCAGGCCCTCGCGTCGGCGAACCTCAAGCGCGTCCACCTCGAGCTCGGTGGCAAGGCGCCGTTCATCGTGTGCGCGGACGCCGACATCGAGGCCGCGGCCCGGGGCGCGACCGCGGGCGCGCTCATCAATGGCGGCCAGGACTGCACGGCGGCCACGCGCGCCTACGTCCATCGCAGCGTCTACGAGCCGTTCCTGGCGCGAACGGCGGAGCTGTTCGATGGCGTGCGGGTCGGCGATCCGTTCGATCCCACGACGGACCTCGGCACGTTGATCTCCGACGCGCAGGTGGCCCGCGCGGCCGGGTTCGTGGAGCGGGCGAGGGCCGCCGGCGCGCGAGTCGTGGCCGGGGGCTTCGCTCCCGACGTTCCGGGGCTGCCCGACGGCGCCTTCTACCGCCCGACCATCGTCGCCGATTGTGCCCAGGACAGCGAGATCGTCCAGGACGAGATCTTCGGGCCGGTACTCGCGGTCCTGCCGTTCGACACGCTCGAGGAGGCGCTCGAGAAGGCCAACGACACCCGCTACGGCCTTGCGGCCTCGATCTGGACGAGCAACGTGTTCACCGCCATGGAGGCGGCCCGCACCCTCAACTTCGGGCACGTCCAGGTCAACGACCACCTGATGGTGACCTCCGAGATGCCGCACGGCGGCTTCAAGCAGTCCGGGTCCGGCAAGGACATGTCGACGTACTCGTTCGAGGAGTACACGCAGGTCAAGCACGTCATGCTCGAGCTGACCGGCGAGCCCGAAAAGGGCTGGCACTACACGGTCTTCGGCGATAAGCCCGTCGGGTAGGCAGCCGCGCGCGATGAGCCTCCGATATGGCTGGCGCGACCCGTTCGACAACGCGGCCGTCGACGCGCTGCATGCGGAGGCATTCGGCCATCCGGTGCTCGGCGACGATTGGGTGGGACAGGTCGAGGGCCACAGCCTTGGCTGGGTCTGTGCGTGGGACGGCGATGAGCTCGTCGGATTCGTCAACGTCGCCTGGGATGGCGGCGTCCATGCCTTCATCCTCGACACGATGGTCCTCGCGAGGGCCCAGCGACGCGGCATCGCGACCGGGTTGGTGGCGCTGGCGGTGCAGCGAGCACGGGCCGCCGGGTGCGAGTGGCTACACGTCGACTTCGAGGACCATTTGCAGACCCTCTATTTCGATGCCTGTGGCTTCGTCCCGACGAATGCCGGCCTGATCAGGCTCGATTGACGGCCGCGTCCGACGGTGCTCGCCGTGCACGGCCGTGCACGAGGGCGGCGCGGCCGCGCCGCCCTCGTGAGATCTGCCCGGGGCGAACGCCGATCGCCAGGCAGATGCGTGCCGGATCCCGGCCCGAGCCGCCGACACCGGCCGGTCAGCGGCATGCCGCGGGTGCCCCGATAATGGCCGCCATCGCCGAGCACATCGATGGAGGCCTACAGAGACCCGTGCCACCGATCGACGAACTGACCCGCATCGAGCCCGTCCACCTGGCGCGGCTCGACCACCACGGCATCTTCACGACCGGCCTCCTGCTCGAGGTGTCCGAGACGCCGACCCGTCGCCAGACCCTGGCCGACCAGGTCGTCGCGACCACGAACGACGTGCTCGAATGGCGGGACGAAGCATTGATGCTCAACCTGGCCAGCTTCGGGCCCGATGAGCACCAGCTCTTCATCCAGGCCGGCATCGAGGGGCTACGCGGCATCCTGGCCCTCGATGCAGACGCCTTCCGCCTCCGGATCCACGCTGCAGCGGCTGAGCTCGGGGTCGACCCACCGAGCGATCTGACGCTCCACGGCTGGTGGGAACAGGCCCAGACCCTCGAGGAGGAGTAGCGGGGAAGAGCCGCATCGGGCTCTCAAGGTGGGTTGGTGCGTGGTGCGCACCATTTCCTGCGTGGGCCGCGCTCGACCGGGCCGTCGGGCGCCCTCGGGCGCGTTCTGGTGCGTGGTCCGCACCGTGTCCTGCGCCGGGAGGTCGGGACCGGACCGCAGCGGGTCCTGGCGCAGGTATTGGTGCGTGCCACGCACCGGGATCCTCCGGACCGTGGCCACGCCCGTGACGGTCAGTCACGAGTCGCTGCACGACGGCCAGCGAAGGCCCGCCAGATCGCCTCACATGCAGGATTCCGTGACTCACGGGCACCGGATACTGCCCCGACAGCCCGCGATCGAGGGCGAAGGCCGCTCTGGCGGGCCGCCATGCAGGAAACCGAGACTGCGAGTCACGGCTCGGGCGACGGCCCGAGTCGTCCCGGCCGCGGAACGGGCTAGGATGGCGCCGTGAGCAGTCTCGGCGGTCGCCTCGCCTCCATCGCGGTCGGGCTCGCTACCGCGATCGTCATCGTCGCGGTGGCGATCGTGCCGTTCCTGACGCCGGCCTGGGTCGGCTTCGAACAGGGACGCGCGCAGGCCCAGGCGTGGACCGGCTATGGCGCCGCGGACCTCCAGACCGCCACGAACGCCATCCTCGCCGACCTGGTCATCGGGCCGCCCGATTTCGATGTCGCGGTCGCGGGTGCTCCCGTCCTCGACGAACGCGAGCGCGATCACATGCGTGACGTCCGGACGGTGTTCGGGGGTCTGGCCATCGCGGCCGCGATCTCGGTGGTCCTGCTCCTCGTGGTGGCCGTGCGCCGTCGCGATCCCACCGCGACGTGGCGAGCCGCGAGGCGCGGCGCGACCGGCCTGGCCGTCGCGGTGGTCAGCCTCGGAGTCGTCGCACTGGTCGCGTTCGATACCCTGTTCGAGGTCTTCCACGAGGTCCTGTTCCCGGCCGGTTCCTACGACTTCGACCCGGCCACGGAACGGCTCGTCCAGCTCTTTCCGTTCCAGTTCTGGCAGGAGTCGGCGATCGCGGTGGGCGTCGTCATCGTGGTGATCTCGGCGCTGGTGGCGATCGTCGCCCACCGGCGCGAGGTCCGGCCATCCGCACGGACCTCGACCGACCCGAGCGCGGCACCGGTCGCGGAGCCCGGATGAGCGCGTTCCCGGTCGGCCGGCTGGCCGGCCTCGAGATTCGGATCCACGTCTCGTGGGCGATCATCCTCGCCGTCATCGTCGTGTCGGCCGGTGCCCAGGTCGGGAACCTCGATCCCAGCTCACCGATGCCGGTCCGATGGGGGATCGGGGTGGTCGTGGCGGTCCTCTTCCTCGTTTCGGCGATGGCCCACGAGCTGGGCCACGCCCTGGTCGCCCGCCAGCGGAGCGTGCCGACCGAGGCGGTCGTCGTCTACTTCCTTGGCGCGCCGGCCTCGCCCGACCTCATGACCGTGAGGCCGCGTGACGAAGTGGCGATCGCCGTCGCCGGCCCGCTCGTGAGCATCGGGATCGGGATCGGTTTCATCGGCATCGCGGTCATCGCGGCTGCGCTGGGTGACTCGGGCCCGGCCATGATCGTCGGCCGAGTGGCGCTCGTCGTCGGGACCCTGGACCTGGCGCTCGGCGTGCTCAACCTGATCCCCGCCTTTCCGCTCGACGGCGGCAGGGTCGTCCGCGGCCTGGCCTGGGCGCGGTCCGGCGACGCACGGGCCGGATTGCGAACCGCGGCGCGCGTCGGCCGTCTCGTCGGCTTGTTCCTGGCCGGGCTCGGCATCGTCGGGATCCTGGTCGCCGACCTCCTGCCGGTCGATCCGATCGACGGGTTCATGGTCGCCCTGTGCGGCTGGTTCCTGACCACGGCCGCCCGCACCGTCGAGCACCGGGCCGACCTCGACCAGCTGCTCGACGGGCTCAATGTCGGCGATGTCATGGACCGTGATGTCGCCGGCATCCCTCCGGGATTGACGCTCGATACGTTCGCGAGCCAGGTTCTCGATGGCAGCTCCTCGATGGCCCTGCCCGTCACCCGCGGCACGGAGCTGCTGGGCGTCATCGGTGCGTCCCAGCTCCGACGCGTGCGCCGTGACCGCTGGGCGACGACTCGCGTCGAGGACCTGATGATCTCGCCGTCGGCCATGCTGATCGTGTCGCCCGAGACCACGATCCGGGCCGCGCTGGTCGGCCTCGCCCGCGCCGGCATCGATGCGCTGCCGGTCATGGAGGGTGGCACGTTCACGGGCCTGCTCACGCGCCGCGACGTGGCGGCGGCGATCCGGGGTCGCGCCGAGCTTGCCGGCGTTACCCCGTGGTGAGCGGCACGGCCGCCGGGCCCGGGCTCCTGAGCGTGGAAGCGGCGCGGGACGCCGTGCTCGCCGCGGCTCGCGCGACCGGCACGGAACGGATCGGTCTCGACGGCGCCCTGGGCCGCGTCGTGGCCGAGACGGCCGTCGCACGGACCTCGCTCCCGCCATGGCCGAACTCGGCGATGGACGGATACGCGATCCGCGCCGCCGACACGCACGCGGCCGGTGAGGGCGCACCGGCGAGACTCGAGGTCATCGGGGAGGTGCGGGCTGGCTTCGCGCCCGAGGTCGAGGTCCGCCCGGGCACGGCCGTGCGCATCGCCACGGGGGCCCGCCTCCCGGACGGTGCCGATGCCGTGGTCCCGGTCGAGGCCACGACGCCACTCGACGGGGCCGGCCGCCCCGGCGCGCGCGGCCGCGACGCGACCGGGCCCGTGCCCGCCGCGATCGATGTCCACGAGGTCGTCGGCCTCGGCGGGTCGGTCCGCGCGGCCGGCAGCGATCTCCGTGAGGCGGCCCCGCTCGTCGAACGGGGGACCGCGATCGGCGCGGCGACCATCGCCCTCCTGGCGGGTGCCGGCGTAGAGGCGGTCACCGTGTTCCGCAAGCCGCGTGTCGCGGTCCTCGCGACGGGCGACGAGGTCCGCTCTCCCGGTGAGCCGCTCGGACCTGCCGGCATCCCCGACGCGAACGGCCCGGGCCTGCGCGCCCTGGCCACGGCCGCGGGCGCCGACGTCATCGACCTTGGCATCGCGACCGACGTGCTCGACGACGTGCTGATCCGCCTGCGACGGGGCCTGGACGACGGGGCGGACCTCCTGATCGTCGCGGGTGGCGTCTCGGTCGGGCCGTTCGACGTCGTCAAGGCCGCGATCGAGGCCGTGGGCACGATCGATCTGTGGCGGGTCGCCGTCCAGCCCGGCAAGCCGTTTGCGTTCGGCACGGCCGAACGACCCGGTGGAGGTTCACCGGTCCTCATCGTCGGCTTGCCCGGCAATCCGGTGTCGGGCGCTGTGACGTTCGAACTGTTCGTTCGCCCGGCGATCCGCCAGATGGCCGGACGACGCGACGTGCTTCGGCCCGTCGATCGCGCAGTGCTCGGTGACGCCGTGACCAAGAGCGAAGGTCGCCGGGCGTTCGTTCGCGTCGTCGCCGAAGACGATGCGAACGGTGCGCCGATCCGCGACGAGCGGGGTCGCGTTCGCGTCAGACTGGCGGGCGGCACCGCCGGCCAGGGCAGCCACGTCATCTCGGCCCTGGCCGTCGCCGATGGGCTGGCGGTGATCCCCGAGGGTGTGCCCGGTGTGGCGGCCGGCGCCGAGGTGGACCTGTGGTGGCTCGACCGGGCCTGATGCAGACCCGCGATGATCCGATGAGCGGAGGACCGATGGACCAGAAACCGTCACGTGACGATCGCCCGCGATCGGAGCGGCGCCGGCTGACGCACGTCGACCGCAGCGGCCGGCCGCGCATGGTCGATGTCTCGGCGAAGCCCGCGACGGCGCGTCGGGCGGTCGCGGAGGCCCTCGTCGCGGTAGCGCCCGAGACGATGAGCCTGGTCATCGACGGTGGCGGACCCAAGGGCGACGTCCTGGGCGTCGCCGAGCTGGCGGGCGTCATGGGCGCCAAGCGAACCAGCGATCTCATCCCGCTCTGCCACCCGCTCGCCTTGACCGACCTGGTCGTGGCGATCACCCCGGATCGGGCGGCGGGAGTCCTTCGCATCCGGGCGGAGGCCGCCACCACCGGCCCGACGGGCGTCGAGATGGAAGCGATGACCGCGGCCTCCGTCGCGGCGCTCACCGTGTACGACATGGTCAAGGGCGTGGAGCGTGGCGTCGAGATCCGGTCGGTCCGGCTCGTCTCCAAGACGGGCGGCAAGAGCGGGACGTGGGAAGGCTCCGCCGCAGGCGCCCTGCCCGTGCCGGCTCGTCCCCGTCCCGGCGCCCGGGTGGCCGGGCGGATCGGCAAGAAGAGGCGCCAGGGTTGAGCGGCCGGGACCGGACGGCGCTCGTCCTGACCGCGAGTGACGGCGTGACCGCCGGCGTCCGCGACGACGCGTCGGGTGATGCCCTGACCGCGCGTCTCGAGGCGCTCGGGTTCGCGGTCGCGCGCTCCGTCCTGCCCGATGACCAGCCCCGGATCGAGGATGCGCTGCGCGCCGGCGCCGATGCCGGGCGGTCCCTCATCGTGACGACGGGTGGCACGGGGTTGACGCCTCGCGACGTCACGCCGCAAGCGACCCAGGCCGTCCTGGATTACGAGGTGCCCGGCCTCGCGGAGGCGATGCGTGCCACCGGCCGCGCGATCACGCCGTTCGCCGACCTGTCGCGCGGGGTCGTTGGGGTCATGGGGCGTTCGCTGGTCGTCAACGTCCCCGGCAGCCCGAAGGCCGCGCTCGAATCGTTCGATGCCATCGTGCCCGTCCTCGAGCACGCCCTCGAGACCATCGCGGGCCCGTTCGACCACGATGAGCGGACGCCGTCGTGACGTTCATCTCGCCCTTCGACGTCGTGCCCGCCTACCCGCTGGTCTTCGCCGTGTTCTGGGGTGCCGCCGCGTTCTTCGTGCTCGCGATGGCCCGCCACCTGCGCGTGTTCGCCGCGGTCCGAGCCACCGGCCCGAGCCCGTTTGCCGACATCCCGACGCGCTTCGTCGGGCTGATCCGGTACGCTTTCATGCAGACGAAGATGTTCAAGGACCCGCGCGCGGGGCTCATGCACGCCGGCATCTTCTGGGGCTTCGTGCTGCTGACCATCGGGACCGCGAACGTGGTCACCGGCGGGATCATCCAGCAGGTGCTCTCCATCCCGTTCGGCGGCGTCATCTGGTCCGCCGTCAGCGCGATGCAGAACGTCGTCGCGGTCATCGTGCTGGTATCGATCGGCTGGGCATTCGTGCGCCGGCTCGTCATCAAGCCCAAGCGGCTCACACTCAACCGCGACGCCCTGATCACCCTCGCGATGATCGGTGGCGTGGTTGGTAGCGAGCTGCTTGCGCAGGTGTTCGAGGCGGCTCATGCCAAGGACGTCCCGGGAGCGTTCGTTGCCGATGCCCTGGCGGTCCCACTTCGGGCCGTGTTCGGGCCCGACGCGCTCGCGGTCGGCTTCGCCGTGTGCTGGTGGGCGCACATGGCGCTCGTCGCGGCATTCCTCGTCTACCTGCCGTCCAGCAAGCACCTGCACATGGTCACCGCCTTCCCGAACATCTGGTTCCGCAAGCTCGCGTCGCGCGGTCAGCTGCCGGCGATGGACCTCGAGGCTGACGATCCCCAGTTCGGGCTGCGGACGCTCCAGGACCTCGGCTGGAAGGACCTGCTCGACGGCTTCACCTGCACCGAGTGCGGCCGCTGCCAGGAGGCGTGCCCGGCGTACAACACCGGCAAGCCGCTGAACCCCAAGACCTTCATCATGGGCATCCGGGAGATGTCGGTCGAGGCGGAGCACGGCATCGACCTGATCCCGAACTCGCCGATCGTGCGCGAGACCTACGGTCTCCAGGACACACATCCGTCCGCGGCCGCGCTCGCCGCGCCCATCGTCGACGCGGCCATCCCGTTCGACGCGGTCTGGGATTGCGTGACGTGCGGCGCGTGCGTGGAGGCCTGCCCGGTGCTGATCGAGCACGTCGACAAGATCGTCGGGCTGCGCCGGAACCTGGTCCTGGAGGATTCACGGTTCCCGGCCGAGCTGACCGGCGCGTTCCGGGCCATGGAGAACCAGGGCAATCCGTGGGGCCAGCCCGCGGCGGCGCGACTCGACTGGGCGAAGCCGCTCCCGTTCAAGGTCGAGTCGGTGGCGGACGTGGCGACCGCAGGCCGGCTCGACGAGCTCGAGGTCCTGTACTGGGTCGGGTGCGCGGCGGCGTTCGACCCGCGCAACCAGAAGGTCGCCCGGGCCGTGGCGACGTGCCTGCATGCCGCGGGCGTGCGGTTTGCCGTGCTCGGCCAGGAGGAGTCGTGCACGGGCGACCCGGCGCGCCGGATGGGCAACGACTACGTGTTCCAGATGCTGGCGTCGGGGAACGTCGAGACGCTGGACCGGTATCGGATGGGCGAGCGGACGATCGTGACCGCCTGTCCGCATTGCTTCAACACGCTCGGCAACGAGTACGGCCAGCTCGGCGGCTCGTACCGGGTGGTGCACCACTCGACGTATCTCGCGGGGTTGCTCGCATCCGGGCGGCTCACGACGGTGCCGGAGGATGCGGCGGCTTCGACCGGGGATCACCGCCCGGGGAGCGTGACCGTGCACGACTCGTGCTATCTGGCCCGGTACAACGGGGTCGTCTCGGCGCCACGTGACGTGCTTGGCGCCGCGGGCGTGTCGGTCACCGAGATGGCCAAGTCGGGCAAGAACACGTTCTGCTGCGGGGCCGGGGGCGGCCGCATGTGGATGGAGGAGGACCGCGGCACGCGCATCAATGCCGAGCGGACCCGCCAGGTGCTGGAGACCGGCGCCTCGACCGTGGCCACAGCGTGCCCCTTTTGCATGGTCATGCTGAGCGACGGGATCGCCGCCTCCGATGGCGCGGGCCGCGTCGCCGCACAGGACATCAGCGAGGTCCTGGCCGCCAGGATCGCGTCAATCCCCGACGATCGCCGCTTGCCCGTCGTCTAGCACTGCCACCGCGACAGGCGGGCCGGCCACCGCCACGGGGAGAGCCGCGCTTCAGCCGGGCAGCTGTCCTCCGCATGCCGAGCACGTGTCGGAGGTCACGAGATTGCCGATCCCGCACGACGGGCAACGCTTCATCCCCTCGGTGGCGATGGCGAACGGACTCTCGCGTCGGAGAGCCTCGAGGGCGCGTCGCTGCCTGCGCATGATGACGATGCTGCCGACGATGCCGACAGCGGCGGCCACGATGATGAGCAGAAGCGCGGTGGTCGTATCCACGTGTGGCCCCCTCGGACTGGGTGGCGCCGGCTCCCCTGATCCGGGCCCCGCCGCAAGCGTAGCGGCCGTCCGGTAGACGCGCCAACGGTCGCCGTCGCGTGCCGGTGCGCCCTCGCACCAAGTGCGACACCCCGCTACGATGGGCCATGTGACCGCCTCACCCGAGCCGAGCGGGTCGCCAACGTACCGCCTCACTGAGGCGCAGCGCGACCTCCGCGACGCGGTCAGGATCGTCGCCGACGAGATCGTGGCGCCACGCGCCGCCGAGATCGACCGAACGGCCGAGTTCCCGCAGGACCTCCGGCGACTCCTTGCCGCGCAGGACATCCTGGCGCTCCCGTTCCCGGTCGAGCACGGCGGCCTCGGCGGGGAGCTGCTCAACGTCTGCCTCGCGGTCGAGCAACTGAGTCGCGCGTGTGCCACGACCGGGCTGATCCTCGCCGTCCAGGAGCTGGGCTCTCTGCCGCTGCTGCTCGCGGGCACCCCGGACCAGCAGGCGCGCTGGTTCCCGGCCCTGGCATCGGGCGAGCACCTCATCGCGTTTGCCCTGACCGAGGCCGAGGCGGGCTCCGATGCCGCCGCGGCCCGCACGACGGCCGTCCCAGACGGCGACGACTACGTCATCACCGGTTCCAAACGCTTCATCAGCCAGGGTTCCGTGGCGGATCTCATCACGGTCTTCGCCGTCACCGACCCCGCGGCTCCGCGCCACGGTCGGCTCTCATGCTTCATCGTCGAGGTGCCAACCGAGGGTTTCAGCGTCGCGCGCGTCGAGCACAAGATGGGTATCCGTGGCAGCCCCACCGCCGAGCTCGCGTTCGATCGCGTCCGCGTCCCGGCAGCGAATTGGGTCGGTGCGGAAGGCGACGGCTGGGATCTCGCCATGCGCACGCTCGATCGCAGCCGGCCGGCGATCGCAGCCCAGGCCGTCGGGATCGCGCAGGGCGCCCTCGAGGTCGCCACCGCCTACGCCCGCGAGCGCAAGCAGTTCGGCCAGCGCATCGGCGATTTCCAGCAGGTCGGGGCGATGCTCGCCGACATGGACGCGGGAACCGAGGCCGCGCGGCAGCTGCTCTACAAGGCCTGCACCGAGATCGATGCCGGGGCGCCGGACGCCGGGCGATGGTCGGCGATGTGTAAACTCGTCGCCGGTGACAACGCCATGCGGGTCACGACCGACGCCGTCCAGGTGATGGGCGGTTATGGCTATATCGATGAGTTCCCCGTCGAGCGGATGATGCGCGACGCGAAGATCACCCAGCTCTACGAGGGAACACAGCAGATCCAGCGCCTCGTGCTGGCCCGGGCGATGCTCGGCAAGGGCGGCTGAACGATCGGGGAGGGTTCACGTCCTGTTACGCATCGTCGTGTTCACGAAGCCAGTGCCCGATCCGGCATCCGCAGGCGAGCGGCTGGGCGCCGACGGCCGACTTGATCGCGCCGCCGTGCCGGCCGTCATCAACGGCAACGACGAATATGCGCTCGAAGCGGCGCTCAAGCTCGTCGAGGCAGCCGGTGAGGGCGAGGTGACGCTCCTGACGATGGCCCAGGCGAACGCGCCCGAGACGATCCGGAAGGCGCTCGCGATGGGTGCGACGCGGGGCGTGCTGGTCACGGACCCGGCCCTGGCAGGCTCCTGCGTCGTCTCGACCACCCAGGTCCTCGCGGCGGCGCTCAAGACGCTCGAATTCGATCTCGCGATCGCCGGGGTGGACACGTCCGATGGGGTCGCGGGCGTCGTGCCGGCCGGGATCGCGGCGCTCAACGGGCTCCCGTATCTGTCCTATGCCGCCAGGATCGAACCGGACGTGGCATCACGGACGGTCCGGGTGCGACGGATCACGCCGACCGGTTACGACCTGCTCGAGGCACCGATGCCCGCGCTGATCAGTGGGACACAGGCGCTCGGAGAGCCGCGATACCCGTCGCTCAAGGGGATCATGGCGGCGCGTTCCAAGGAGATCACGACGCTCTCCCTCGTGGATCTCGGCCTCGATGCCTCGACGGTCGGCGGCGCCGCCGCAACGACGAAGCTCGTCGATTCGCGGCCGCCCGAGGCTCGTGCCGCGACGCGTGTCGTTCGTGAGCCGGCCGACGAGGCCGCCCGCCAGATCGTCGCGTTCCTCGCGGAACGGAGGCTGGTCTGATGTGGCGCCTGCTCGTGGTGGGCGAGGTCGCTCCCGACGGCACGCTCACGAAGCTCTCCACCGAGGTGGCGACGCTCGCTCGGGCGCTTGCCGAGGCGGCCGGCATCACGGTATCCGGTGTCGTCCACGGCGCGGATGCAGACGCGGCCGCCGGGGAACTGGCGCGGTTCCTTCCCGCGGTCCAGGTCGATCGGCGGCTCGACCGCGCCGCGTCGGCCGCGACGATCGCCGCCGCGCTCTCGACGATGGTCGACGTCGGCGATGTCGTGCTGCTCGGGGCAAGTCCGAATGGCCGTGATATCGCGGGAACGCTGTGCGGCCTGGTCGGGATGGGTGTCCTCGCCAACGCCGTCGGCGCCCGTTGGACCGACGACGGACCGGTCGTGGAGGTCAACGCATTCGGCGGAAAGCTCATCACCGAGAGCGCGTTTACGAGAGAGGGCGGCATCATCACGGTCCGTCCGAATGCGGTGACCGCCGAACCGCTCGCGACGGGCGGTGCCACGAAGGACGTTGCACCGAACGACATCCCAGCGATGCGCGAGGTCCGGGTCGTGGAGCATGTCGACGAGGCAGGCGTCGCGGTCTCGATCGACGACGCGCGGATCATCGTGGCCGGAGGTCGCGGGGTCGGTGGGCCGGACGGGTTCAAGCTCATCGAGGACCTGGCCGAAGCGCTGGGTGGCGCGGTCGGGGCGACGCGCGCGGCGGTCGATTCGGGTTGGATCCCCTACGGCCAGCAGATCGGGCAGACCGGCAAGATCGTGAAGCCGCAGCTGTACCTCGCACTCGGGATCAGCGGCGCGATCCAGCACAAGGTCGGGATGCAGACGTCGGAGACGATCGTGGCGATCAACCGCGACCCGGATTCGCCGATCGCCGACTTTGCTGACCTCTTCGTCGTGGGCGATCTGTTCGAGGTGGGTCCGGCGCTCCTGGCGGAGCTCCGGTCACGCCCCGGCTGAGCGCGACAGGTACCCGGACACATGACCGTCGACTGGATCGACCTGCTGCCGATCCTCGCGTTCGTCGCCCTGGCAGCGGGCCTCGCGGTCGTGTTCCGCCGGACGGGATCGATCGTCGCCCGCACGCGAGAGGCGGAAGGCTTCCGATCCTCCGTCCGTGACCTCGCGGCACGCATCGACGTCTCGCTCGCCGGCGCGTCGAGCCGTATCGACCAGGTCCGACACCACCAGCTGACGCCCGAGGACATCTCCGACACGCTCGTGGTCGCTTCCGATGCGGTGGATCGCTATCTTGCCGAAGCGCGCGCCCTGCACGCGCCCGCGGCCGCGGTCGAGATCCGCGATGCCCTCATCGCGCAGCTGGAGCGGGCAGGCCGGGCGCTCGCGACGGTCGAACACGGGGCCGCGATCATGTCCACGGTCCGAGGTGGGGCGCGCCAATCGGAGGCGCAGACCTCCATCAAGCGAGGCTACCTGAATCTCCTCCACGCCAGGGAGGCGATCGCCACCGAAGCGAGTCGTGCCGACGACCTCGCGACCCGCCGCGACCACACCATGTAGTGGTATGCTCGGGTCACACCACAACAGCTAGTGGTGGTGACCGACCGAAGGAGCGCGATGCGTTGCCCCCAGTGCGGCGAGCGCGAGACCCGCGTGGTCGACTCCCGCGACCTCGATGACTCCGCCACGATCCGTCGTCGACGCGAGTGCTCGTCCTGTGCGATGCGATTCACGACCTACGAGCGCGTCGAGGCTGCCCGCCTCGTCGTCATCAAGCGTGACGGATCGCGCCAGGAGTTCGACCGCGACCGGCTCGTCTCCGGTCTTCGCAAGGCGCTGACTCGCCGGCCGGTGCCCTCGGGCGCGGCCGAGGCGGCCGCGGACGCGATCGAGGCCGAGCTGCGCTCGTCGGGTACGAGCGAGGTGCCGTCCTCGAAGGTCGGCGCGATGGCGATGGATCAGCTGCGCGCCATCGACCAGATCGCCTACATCCGCTTCGCCAGCGTCTACGAGAGCTTCGAGGATCTCGAGGCGCTCAAGCGCGAGGTCGACAACCTGTACGAAGAGCGAGGCTCGCCCGGAGCCCTCGAGCCATGAGCGTCCTCTCGGATCGCGACATCCGCGCCGAGCTCGAGAGCGGTCGCGTCGTCATCCGCCCGTACGACTCGCACGACCTGCAACCATCGTCGGTGGACCTGCATCTCGACCACAGCTTCCGTGTCTTCCGAAACAACCGCTATCCGTACATCGATGTCCGGGCGCCGCAGCCGGACCTGACCGAGCTGCTGACCGTCGAGGAAGACGAGCAATTCATCCTGCACCCCGGCGAGTTCGTGCTCGGACAGACCCACGAATGGGTGGAATTGCCGGACGACCTTGTGGCCCGGCTGGAGGGCAAGGCGCTTGCCCTCGATACGCCGATCCCGACGCCATCCGGCTGGCGAACGATGGGCGACCTGGCGCCGGGCGACCACGTCTTCGACGAGACCGGTGCCCCGACGGCCGTGGTGGCAGCAACGCCCCGGATGGTCGGCCGCCCGTGCCGCGAGGTGGTGTTCTCGGATGGGACGCGCATCGTCGCCGATGCCTCCCATCAGTGGGTGACCGTCGACAAGAACGGTCGACATCAGGGACGCTCGCGGGCCGCGATCCGGACAACGGACGAGATCGCCCGATCGCTGCGGATCCGTGGCGAGATGAACCATCACGTCCAGCTCGCCGGGCCGGTCCAGTACCCGCCGCGCCTGGACCTGCCGATCGAGCCGTACACCTTCGGCGCCTGGCTCGGTGACGGGACGACGACAAAGGCGGAGATCACATCGGTCGATGAGGAGGTTCTCGAACAGATCAGCGGGGACGGGTTCACGGTCAGACGGCTGTCGTATGCGCCGCATGCCTATCGGATCGGAGAGGCTGGCCACACTCGCGATCTGGCCACGGGCCGCTATGCGCGGAATTCGTCCCTCTCGAGCCGGCTGCGATCCATGGGCGAGCTCGACGGCAAGTTCGTGCCCCGCCCGTATCTCGAGGCCGGCGTCGCTCAAAGGCTGGCGCTGCTCCAGGGACTCATGGACACCGACGGCTTCGTCGACGATATTGCCGGGCGCTGCGAGTTCACGAACACGAATGAGGGCATCGCCGACGCGGTCGTCGAACTAAGCGCGAGCCTTGGCTTCCGCCCGGTCAAGTCGATCGGACGGGCGACGTTGAATGGCGTCGACCACGGCCCGAAGTATCGAGTGAAGTTCACGCCGGATCGACCCGTCTTCCGACTCCCGAGGAAGCTGGCGCGCCAGAAGCCGGCCGACGCTCGGTATCACCGGTTCCGCGCCATCGACGTCGTTCTCGATGTGCCCTCGGTCCCGGTCCGCTGCATCCAGGTCGCCGCACCCAGCGGCATGTTCCTCGCCTCGAGGTCGTTCATCCCGACGCACAACAGCTCACTCGGCCGGCTGGGCCTGCTCATCCACTCGACGGCGGGCTACGTGGATCCCGGTTGGAAGGGCAACCTTACGCTCGAGCTGTCGAACGTCGCGAACCTGCCGATCGCCCTATACCAGGGGATGCGCATCGGCCAGATCTCGTTCTTCCGCATGTCGTCCCCGGTGGAGCGGCCATACGGATCGCCCGAGCTCGGGTCGAAGTACCAGGGGCAGTCGGAGCCGACGGCATCTGCCTTCCATCGCGATTTCGACGCCGGTCGCAAGACCGGGGAGCCGTCGCGGAACTAGCGCCATGGCCATGAACGACGCGGTCGACTGGCGGGCGGACCTGGGCGGCGGCGTCCATGTCGCACTCGTGCAGGCGGGTGTCTTCCGCTCCGACGCCGGCACGCTGTTCGGGCCGGTGCCGTGGGTCCTGTGGGGCGGGCTCGTCGAGGACGAGGTCGACGACAAGCGACGACTGCTCCAGGCGCTCAACTGCCTGCTCATCGAAACCACGGGCGGCCGGGTGCTCGTCGAGACGGGCATCGGCGAACGCGTCGACGACAAGACCCGCGCGATGCGGGCCTACGAGGGCCCATGGATCGTGGCCGCGCTGGAGACGGCCGGGTTCCTGCCGGAGACCGTGAACGTCGTGGCGATGAGCCATCTCCATTTCGACCATGCCGGCGGGCTCTTGCGAGCCGACGGATCGCGCGCCTTCCCGCACGCGAAGATCGTCGCCCAGAAGGCGGAGTGGGAGGTGGCCCTCGGCGACAATCCACGCCTCGTCGCCTCGTACGTGCAACCGGAACTCGAGCTCGTGAAGGATTGGGGCGCGCAGGGCTGGGCCGACGGCGAGCGCGAGATCCTGCCCGGGGTATCGGTCATCCCGACCGGCGGCCATTCCACGGGCCACCAGGCGATCGTCGTGCGCGCACCGGGCGGCCGGACGCTGGGCTTCTTCGGGGACCTGCTGATGCGGCCGTGGGCGGCGAACCCGCGCTGGGTGACGGCATTCGACGACTTCCCGCTCGATTCGGTCGCCCGCAAGGTCGAGCTTTTCGCGCAGGCCGTCGATGAGGACTGGACGATCGTGCTATCGCACGAGCAGCGGCACCCGATCGGTCGCCTCGTGCGTGACCGGGACCGGTTCCGCTTCGAACCCGAGTAGGGCGGGCGGCCAGCCCGCCGGGCCCGCCGTTTCCTCCCAGATGTTCTTCAGGCGGTCACTCGACAGGGGATTCGTGTCAGATGTGCGCCCCACGGATCATCTGACAGATCCTTCGCCGCGACCCGAGCGTGGGCCGTGCTCAAGCTGCCGATGAAAGCGCCGCTCGCCCTGTCCAATGACCGTGTGAGTGTCATTTGACAGAAACTTCGGGCACGTGTCGGACCCCGCGGGGCCTGTCCTACCCGGTGGGACCCGGGGAGGGGACCGAGGTCGAGGGCGACCCAGGCGGCAGCATCGATTCGATCAGCGCAGCCGCGCCGGCCTCGTCGACCGGGCCGTTGACGACCTGCCGGACGATCCCATCGGTCCCGATGAAGAACTGGGTCGGCAGGGCATAGACCCGGTAGGTGTGGAACACGTCGCCCGACGCGTCGAAACCGATCGTGTAGTGGAGCTGGTAGCGCTCGGCATACGCGGCGATGTCGGTCGGGGTGGTCTCCTGGACGCTGATGCCGACGATCTCCAGCCCTCGGTCGCGGTACCGCTCAGAGAGGTCGCGCAGGACCGGCGTTTCGTGCTGGCACGGCGGGCACCAGCTCGCCCAGAAGTTGAGCCAGACGACCTTGCCGCGCAGGTCGGCCAACCGGATCGGGTGACCGTCCAGGTCGGTCAGCTGGAAGGTGCCCCCGTCCTGGAGCGGGACCGCCAGCTCCGGCGCGAGACTGCCCGGTCGCAGGCCCTCGGTGGGAGCGCCGATGAGAAACGGCGTGGCGCGTGGATCGGTCAGGACGGTGCCACCGGTCGTTCCGAGAGGCGTCGTGATGCCGACCAGCACGACGACGGCAAAGACGATCGCCACGAACGCGGCCAGGAGCTGCCGCCCGCTGAATGGACCGACGAGGCCATGACGCTCCCGTTGATGGGTGAACCCCGGTCGCTCGGACAACCTAGATCGCCGTGTTGAAGTTGAACCATTGAGGCATCAGCGCCAGCCAGTCGAAGACCATCGCGACCCCGATGAACGCGACCAGCAGCCCGCCGATCAGCGAAACGGCGCGCCCGTGGCGGACGAGCGGGCGGAGCAGCCCGGGTGCGCGGTCGTAGACCAGCGCGATCGCGAGGAACGGGAGCCCGAGGCCCAGCGTGTACGCGACCAGCAGGATCGTGCCCTGGAGCATCGTGGACGAGGTCGCCGCCATCGTCAGGATGCCGCCGAGGATGATCCCGATGCACGGCGACCAGCCGACCGCGAAGATCGCCCCGAGCCCGAACGACGCCAGCCAGCCCCCACGCGCACTGACGAGTCTCCCGCCGAGGCGGTCGGCGGCGGTCGGGCCGGCTCCCGAGCCCGCGAGCGAGATCGAGCCTGTGGCGGTCGCGAGGGACCCGGCGGCACCGGCATCCAGCGGCCGCCAGGTCCGCTCGAGGGCCGAGATGCGCAGGATGCCCGCGAGATTCAAGCCCAGCACGATGAGGATGACCCCGCCGACCGTGCGCAGCGGGTCGAGGTAGTCGACCAGCGGGCCCGCGAGGAACGTGGCGGTCACCCCGAGGAACGTGAACACGGCGCCGAACCCGGCGACATAGGCGAGAGCGTGCCGCATGGCGGTCCATCTCGACGGCGTTCGGCCCTCGGCCGACGACGCGACCGCGATCGCGGTCAGCTGGCCGAGGTAGGCCGGCACCAACGGCAGCACGCACGGCGACAGGAAGCTGATCACCCCCGCGGCAAGGGCGACCAGGATCGTCAGGTCCGTCCCGTTCATGCGGTCAGGCGTCCAGGACGTCGGAGAGGAGCCGGCGCAGCTTGGAGAGGCTGGTCGCGAGCTCGAGTCGGCGGTCGCCGAGCTCGACGACCGGGATCGACGCGAAATACGCGCGCTCGAGCGTCGGATCGGCTTCGATGTCCCGCTCGACGATGGCCGGATGCGGAAGGTCGGCGGAAGCACGCTCGGCCAGGAGGGCGGTCAGCAGGGTTCGCGCCTCGTCGCAGAGGCCACAGCCGGGGCGTGAGTAGAGGATGAGGTCGGGGAGGGGAGTGACGGTCATCTCGCACGGGATTGTAGCGAGGGACTCATTCGAGCCCCTTGGACGTCACAGGCCGCCGCAGGGAGGTGCGGCGGCCATGGGCCCCGTGACGTTCGGCCGGTGGGTGATGTTCCCGGCTCGGGGTACGATGGAGTCCGCGCCCCCGTAGCTCAGTGGACAGAGCGAGGCCGTCCTAAGGCCTGCGTCGGCGGTTCGAGTCCGTCCGGGGGCGCCACACTAACGGCAGGAGCGGCCGCGGCACACGTCAGGTTGCCGGGTAAGGTTGCGCGCATGAGCGACTCGATCCGCGTGATGGTCGAACGCGGCAAGAAGAAGCGCGTCGTGGCCTGTGCGTTCGACTGGCCTGGCTGGGACCGGAGCGCGAAGACCGAGGACGACGCGGTCCGGGTGCTGGACGCCTACCGACCGCGATACGCGACGGTGGCGGCGCTGGCCGGCCTCGCCGACGAGTTCGACGCGACCGGCGAGCTGGCCGTCGTCGAGCGGGTCGCGGGCAACGGCATGACCGACTACTACGGGGTCTCGGGCAGGGCGGCCCAGCCCGAACTGGAGCAGATGAGCGAGGCCGCGTGCGAGCGGAAGATCGCCCTGCTCCGAGCCTGCTGGACGACGTTCGACGACGTGGCCTCGCGGGTCTCAGCGGAACTCCGCAAGGGTCCGCGCGGTGGAGGACGCGATCGGGACGAGATCGTCCGCCACGCCAACGGCGCCGAGATCTACGAGCACGCGACGAAGGTCGGGGTGCGCACGCCGCTCGAGGCCCGGCGGGACCCGGTCGCTCTCGGCGCCCACCGCGAGGCGTTCTGCGCGGCGATCCGCGAGTTCAACGCCCGCGGCCCGTCGGCCGGGAAGTGGTGGACCGTCCAGTTCCTGATCCGGCGCTGTGCCTGGCACATGCTCGACCACGCGTGGGAGATGGAAGACCGGGACCTGTCCAGAGGCTCCTGACGGGACCCGGCACCTCCCCTCCGACGCCCACAAGGGCCGAGCCTACGACCCGGAGCGTCGGCCCGCCCGAACCTCCTCGGAGTAGATCTGCACCGGGACCCGGCCGTCCTCCCCTGGGACGCCGATCAGCATGTCGCGGATGATCCGGCCATCGTCGAGGTTCGCGCTCGCAATGCCCTCGAGACAGGCGTGGAGCGCCCCCGGCGCGTTCTCGAGCCAGCACACGGTGAGCTCGGGATCGACGCCGTCCTCCAGGACCCTGTAGTGATACTCCGGCTCCGCGTCCAGGGCCGCCTTCGCACGCTCCTCGTGACCGTCGTCGACGGCGAACGCGAACTCGCCGCCGAACTCGACGTCGCTCCCTCCGACGCCGCGCAGGTTCACGTTCGCCTCCTTCAGACGGCGGAGCAGTCGCTCGACGTCCGGCGGTGACGTTGCCGGCTTGAGCCTGACCTGCAGGTGCATCGCCCATTCCTCCCACAGTCCCGTGCGTCGCGCCGCGGGCCGCGGCGGGGCGGACACGACGATCGTACGCGCCCGCCAGTCGAAGATGTGCCTCGAACGTCAGCGTTCGCGGGCATTGGTTCACGACGAATGAAACGGCCGCCACCCGATGGCGCCCACGACCGTCAGGCGTAGATCGCGTCGAGGGTGATCCGCCGGGCGTGGATCCGGCAGATGACCCGCGTCTCGCGCGCCCGCCGCGCAACCGGGTAGACGTGACCGTAGTAGGTCGGATGTCGTGTGTACATCCGGGTGAGCGCGTCGAGGTGCTCGAGCGCGCCGTCGGTGACCAGCTAAGCATCGCCCCGGATCTGGATGAAACCGCCCGGTGTCGTCAGGATGGACCACGAGCAGGCTGACCTTTGGGTCGGCGAGCAGGTTTCGGCCCTTCTGTCGCTCGAGCGTGGTGTTGCCCCGGGCGCATTCGCCGTCGACATCGACCCAGACGGCGCTCGATTGCGGCTGACCGTCCCGCCCGATCGTCGTCAGCACGCCGCAGATCGGGCGCGTCAGCAAGGGTCGATGGTCACGATTTCGACGGGTCGGAAGGCTTTCCCGCGGGAGCCTGAGCCGGCCCACGCTCGCGGAATCGAAGGACCCGGCGCCGGTGCGCCGGGTCCTCCTCGTTGCGGGTCCGGGAGGCTCAGCCGGCGCGGACCTGCGTGGCGGTCAGGGTGAGCTTGCCCACCACGGAGTGGTAGTAGCGGCTCTTGCCGGACGGGTCCATCCAGACGGTGGCCCCGGGGGTCTTCCTCGATGAGAACTTGAAGTCACGGTTGCCCGTGAAGGACCGATCGTCCTGGAAGATCCGAGCGACGGCCTTGTCGCTCTTGAAGAGGTCGAAGAGGACCGACGTCAGGCTGCCGTTACCGGTCGCGAACACGGCCTTCGCGCCGGTGCGCAGGAACCCCGTGGCGTACCCGTCCGCGCGCTTCATCGCGGTGGCCTTGCTCGGGAGCGCCCGGCCCGGCTCGGAATTGCCGGACGCGTAGCACAGATGATTGAGCAGGACGACCGAGTTCCGGGCGAGATCGAGACCGGTCCGCATCAGCGTCTGACCGTAGTACTTGACGTTCGAGTTGCCGTGGCGGTACGAGGAGTTGAGGCCCATGCCGTTGCGCCGACTGGCGGCGAACGGTCCATACGGGCTGGGATAGCCATTGCCGTGGCCGAGGTAGATCAAGATGTTCGCGCCCTTGGCGGCGGCCCTCACCTTGGCCCACGTGGCCCTGGGGCTGTAGACCTCGAGGACCTTGGCGCCGTAGGAGCGTGCCAGCTTGGCGTACTCCCTGGCGTGTCGGATGTACTTGGCCGTACTGCCCTCGACGGGCCCGACCACGATCACGACCTTGACCTGCGTCGCGGCTTCCGCCGGTGCCGGGTTGGCCGCGAAGCCGCCGAATCCGACGACCAGCGCGAGGATCGGGAGCGCCACCAGGCGCATGGTTCGAGTGCTGGACGCCCGATGGGCGCCGTTCGTGGGGGACTGCAAACTGTTGCCTCCTGCCTGTCCGAACGCCGTGCGGAGGCGCGGCGAACGGTGGTCTGGCCGCCGGCGGCGAAGGGAAGATCGGGGGATGAGGGCGGGCAGCGCCGACTCGAACCATGAACGGTGAGCCGGGGCCGGTGGACCGGGTGAGCCGATCCGAGAGCCGTCGAGTGTCGAGCACCCGACGCGATGACAGGTGTCCTGCCGTGGGGGCGGCGATTCTTCTGTTCAGCCTGTCTTGTGAGCGCTGTAGTCGAGCCCCAGCATGTCAGAGGAAGCCGTCCTTGCCGAGCCCGACCATCAGGTGGACCCTCGGCGGCGAATGGGTCAGGGCGCCGATGCACCACGGGTTCGGAGATGGGCGCGACGGGCCGCCGGAGGTCCCCAGGAAGGCAGCCGTATTGTCCATGGCGGTCCGCTGCCGTGGCGGGGAGACTGGGGCAGATGGGTACCCATGGCCCGCGAGTCCTGGTCGGACCCCGGTTCATCGCGTTGCGAACCGGGTTGGGGCGTCTGCGCTCACGAGCGTGGCTGGCGTTCCTCGTCGTCGGATTCGCCCTGAGCGCCGGCGCGGCGTTCGATGGAGACCGACAGGCCGTGGCTCCGATCCTGACCGTCATGGGGTTGGCCGCCACGGCGGCGATCGTCATCGGGGTTCGGATGAACGGCCCCGCTCGGCGCCTTCCATGGGGCCTGCTCGCTATGTGCATGCTGGTCACCACGATCGGTGCCACGTTCGACCACGCGGCCGAAGGGCTCGCCCTCCCGAGCCAGGTGCTCACCGGTATCGGATCCCTGCTCGGTGTCCTCGGCCTCGCCATCCTGATCCGCGGTCGGATCCCCGGCGGCGATCGAGCGGCGATCCTCGATGCCGCGATCCTCGCAGCCGGAGCCGGCGCGCTCATCTGGGCGATCGGATTCGGCCCCTTCGTGGCCGCCGCCGGGCAGAGCTCGCTCGCCCTCACCGCCTTCTTCTACCCGGCCCTCATCGCGCTGGCCGCGGTCACCCGGATGTGGGTCCTCCCCGGCGCGCACCGGCCGGCCACGCGCCTCATCGTCCTGTTCGTCCTCGCCTCCAATCTCGTCATCATCGTCGACATGCTCAAGGGCCTGGTCGACGAGGGCGACTTCGCTGCGCCGTACCTGTTCGTCGCTTTCGCGGTGCTCACACTCGTCGGTGCGGCCGCGCTGCACCCCTCGATGGCGATCTCGCCCGAGCGCCAACGCGTTGACCTGCGCCCGGTCAGCCGCCGGCGGATCCTCGCGCTGACCATCGCGCTGCTCGTCAACCCGGCGACCCTCGCGATCGAGGTCCTCGTCGGTCGCCAGATCGACCCGGCGCCGTACCTCATCGGTGGCGTCGTGGTCGGGCTCCTCGTCATCGGTCGTCTGGGTGACGCCCTGCGGCAGCTCGGCGAGAGCCTCCACGAGCGGGACTCGCTCATGGAGCTGCTCCGTCGCCAGGCGCTCTATGACACCCTGACCTCGCTGCCCAACCGGGGTCTCTTCGCGGAACGCCTTGCGGCGGACTTCGCGAACCGATCCGACGAGCACACCCTGGCGGTCCTGCTCGTCGACCTCGACGACTTCAAGGCGGTCAACGACAGCTTCGGACACGAGGCGGGCGACGCCCTCCTGATCGCCGTCGGCCAGCGGCTACGAACCGCGATCCGCGACGGCGACATCGCCGCCCGCCTGGGTGGCGACGAGTTCGTCATCGCCTTGCCGGCCTGCGCCGACAAGCACGTCCCGGCGCGCGTCGCGGATCGGATCCTGGCGTCGCTCAGTGAGCCGTTCGACGTTGGCGGTCATCGGCTGACCGCGCGGGCCAGCATCGGCGTGGCCGTGGCTACGGGCGAAGACCGGACCGCCGACGACCTCGTGCGAAACGCCGACGTTGCGATGTACCTCGCCAAGAGCCGGGGCAAGGGCCGCATCGAGGTCTACGAGCCGTCGATGCAGGCGGCTGCGATGTCCCGGCTCCAGCTCCGGAGGGACCTCGAGGTCGGCATGGCCCGCGGCGACCTTCGGCTCCACTATCAGCCCATCGTCGACCTGCGAACCGGTCGGACCATCGGCTACGAGGCGCTCGTTCGATGGCTACACGATGGACGGCTCGTCCCGCCGGGCGAATTCATCCCGACGGCGGAATCGAGCGGCCTGATCGGCCCCCTGACGGACTGGGTCGTCGACGAAGCCTGTCGGACGACGGTGGAGTGGGGGACACCGGGCGCTCGCCCGTGGGTCAGCGTCAACCTGTCGTCGAGCCAGCTCGTCCGCCCGGACATCGTCGCTCAATTCGGGAAGAGCCTCGCCGCGAGCGGTTTCGCGGCCGATCGCCTGGTGATCGAGATCACCGAGTCGGCACTCCTCGAGATCGAGGTCGCCAAGCCGGCCGTGGAACGGTTGAGCGAGCTCGGCGTGCGTGTGGCGATCGACGATTTCGGGATCGGCTACTCGACGCTGAGCTACCTCGCCAGGCTGCCGATCGACATCGTCAAGATCGACCGATCCTTCGTGGTCGCGCTCCAGCACGCCGGTCCCGAGGAGGCGATCGCCTCGGCCATCATCGCGCTCGCCAAACGGCTTGATCTGGTCACGATCGGCGAGGGGATCGAGACGGCGGCGCAGCTCGATCAGCTGGCCGGGCTCGGATGCGATCTCGGCCAGGGATACTATCTCGGGCGGCCGGGTCCGGACGAGGACCGGCGCCATTCACCGCTGCCCCACGGCCATCGGCTGCGCCTGCCCAACCTCGCGAGCCTCGGCGCGTAGGGGCCTTCTCGGCCGGTCAGTCTGGTCCCGATCATCGGTCGCCCGACTATCCTGCCCCGGTGACCAGAGCCTTCGTCCCCGACGAGATCCTCACCCTCGCCCACGAGCGAGCCAGGGCGCGCGCGGCGCGCGACTGGGCCGAGGCCGATCGCCTCCGAGCAGCGATCGAGGCTGCCGGCTGGAAGATCGCCGACAGGGGCACCGATTTCGCCCTGACGCCCGCCACGCCCCCGGACCTCGTCGAGGGGGAGCAGATCCGATACGGCGCCAGCCGGAACGTGCCGTCGCGGCTCGATGAGCCGCCGGCCGGTCTCGCGACGGTCATCCTGATCGCCACGGACTGGCCGGATGACCTGGCGCGGACCTTCGCCGGGCTGCGTGCGTGGGCGCCGGAGGGCACATCGGTCGTCATCGTCGCCGACGCCCCATCTAGCGAGCAGGCGACCGCCCTCCAAGCCCTCGAAGCCCACGTCGCCGATGACGCCGGATCCGGGCTGCCCGTCGAGATCGTCTGGACCAGCGAGCGCCTGGGTCAAGGCGCGGCGATCAATGCCGGGATCCGTCGGGCGAGCGGGCCGACGGTCGTCGTCATGGACACGAGCGTCGAGCCAGCGGGCGACTTCGTGACGCCGCTCGCCGACATGCTGCAGGACCCGACCGTCGGCGTGGCAGGTCCGTGGGGCATCGTCTCACGCGACCTGCGCAAGTTCGAGGACGCGCCGCCGGGCGACGTCGATGCCATCGGCGGCTACGCCCTGGCCTTCCGGCGCGCGGACTACACCGAGCGCGGGCCGCTCGACGAACGCTTCCGGTTCTATCGCAACCTCGATATCTGGTGGAGCCTCGTGCTCCGCGACGAGGGGGAGGGGAGCCCTCCGCGGCGGGCCGTCAGCGTGGACGGACTGCCCCTCGTACGCCACGAGCACCGCGGTTGGACGAGCCTGCCCGACGACGAGCGCGACCGCCTCTCGAAGCGAAACTTCTACCGGATCATCGATCGGTTCGGGTCTCGCCGCGACCTGCTGATGCGGTCCGCCTGACCGTCGAACCGTCGGGGCCGTCGGTCACCGTCCACCCGGCGGCCTCGATCCCGGCGCGGAGCGCGTCGGCCCGGGCATAGTCCCTGGCCGCTCGGGCGACCGTTCGAGCTTCGACGAGCGCGGCGACGTCGCCCGGGATCTCGTCGCCCTCGGGCGCGGACTCCCAGACCGCGTGTAGGCCCAGGCCGAGGACCGCGTCCGCGTCGAGCACCAGCCAGCGCCGCTCGTCGGCGGGCAGGTCCGCACGCAGGATCTCGCGGATGACCGCGAGCCCCGTCGAGAGGTCCAGGTCGTCATCGATCGCGTCGACGAACCGTTGGTGGAGCGCCAGCCCGGCCCCCGACAGCGGCGCGACGGGTGCGTGCGCGCGATCGATCAGGGTCCATGGTCCGCCATCGCCGTGACCGCCCACGCCATCGGCGATGCCCAGCGGCCGGTCGCCGGCAGCGCCGGCACGCAGCGGCGTCGGGGCAGCCCACGGACCGTCGAGGGGCGCGGGGCCAAGGCCCCGCAGCCTCGATCGAAGCGACGTCAGCGCGGAGGCTGCCGCGGCGATCGACGCGTCCGAGTACTCCAGCTTGTGGCTGTACCGCGAGGTCATCGCGAGGTACCGCAGCGCCAGCGGGTCGACGCCCCGGTCCGCGAGCTCGGTCACGCGCTGGAAGTTGCCCGCGGACTTGGCCATCTTCTTGCCGGACATGAGCAGGAACTCGCCGTGGACCCAGTGGTTGGCCGGCGGTCCGCCCACGAGCGGCGCCGACTGCGCGATCTCGTCCTCGTGATGGGGGAAGACGTTGTCGATGCCGCCCGTGTGGATGTCGAACCGGTCGCCGAGATAGCGCATGGCCATCGCCGAGCATTCCAGGTGCCAGCCGGGATAGCCATCGCCCCAACGCTCCGTCGGCCACTTCAGGATCCGTCCCTCGCCGGCCGCCTTCCAGAGCGCGAAATCCGCTGGGTCGCGCTTGTCCGGCTCGACCTCGCCGCGATGCCCCGCGCGCAGCTCATCGAGCGTGTTGCCCGACAACCGACCGTAGCCCTCGAACGCTCCGACGGCGTAGTACACGTTGCCCGCCGACGAGGCGTACGCATAGCCCGCATCCTGGAGGCGCTCGGCGAGGGCGACCATCTCGACGATGTGCTCGGTGGCCCGCGGAAAGACGTTGGCGGGCAGGATGTTGACGGCCGCCTCGTCCGCGTGGAACGCCGCCTCGTACGCGGCGGCGATCTCGGCCGGGGTCTTGTCCTCGAGGCCGGCCCCGATGAGCATCCGGTCCTCGCCTCGATCGAAGCGCTCGTCGCGCAGGTGGCCGACGTCGGTGATGTTCTTGACGTGGAAGACCGTCAGGCCGTGGTACAGCAGGACCCGGCGGATGAGGTCCGCGAGCAGGTAGCTGCGCAGGTTGCCGACGTGCGCGTAGCGGTAGACCGTGGGGCCGCACGTGTACATCCGGACGCGACCGGGTTCGATCGGCTCGACCGGTCGCACCGAGCGGCTGAGGGTATCGCGCAGGTGGAGGGTCACGGGAAGGGCTCACGGGCGGGTGGGGTCCGGTCATCGTACCCGGGCCTTCGAAGGGCCATCCCGTCGGTCGCCCGTATACTCCCGCCGATGCGCCGCCCCTCGTCCCGCGCCGCCGCCCTCGGCCTGTTCGTCTCGCTATCGCTGCTGGGTGGCACCGCGGGTGTCCGGGCCGCCGATGCGCCGGTTCGCATCTTCACCGGCTCGGCGTTGACGCTCGACCCGGCGGTGCAGGGCGACGTGACCAGCGCGTCGATCACGGCCCAGCTGTTCGAGACCCTGACGACGTTCGACGCCAACCTCCGGCTGCAGCCGGCGCTCGCCGAGTCCTGGCGGACCGACGAGGGCGGCAGCCGCATCGTCTTCCATCTCCGACCGGGTCTCACCTTCTCCGACGGAAACCCGTTGCGCGCCAGCGACGTCGTTCGGAGCTGGCTCCGGCTCATCGACCCGACGACGCCGTCGCCGCTGGCGTCGCTCATGCTCGACGTCACGGGTGCGACCGCCTACCTCCAGGGCGCCTCGGACGCCTCCTCGGTCGGCCTGCACGCGGACGACGCCGACGGCGAGGTGACGGTCACCATGGTCCAGCCCGCATCGGATTTCGCGGACGTGGTGTCCGGCCCGTCGTTCGGGATCGTGCCTTCGGGCGTCGATCGGCCGGGCGCCTTCACGCCGGGTGCGGACTTCGTCGGTAGCGGCGGGTACGTCGCGACCGATGCGTCCGCCACAGGCCTGACGCTCCATGCCAACGAGCGCTACTGGGCCGGTCGTCCGGCCATCGGCACGATCGAGCTCGTCGGGGACCTGGGCGGCCGCAGTGAGGTCGAGGTGTTCGAGGCCGGCGACCTCGATTACGCGCCGATCTCCTCGTCCGACGCCACCTGGATCGCCTACGACCCGACGCTCGGTCCGCAGCTGCGCGAGGTCCCGTCGATGGCGGTCGAGTACTACGGGTTCGACACCACACGTCCGCCGTTCGATGACGTCCGGGTGCGTCGCGCGTTCGGGATGGCCGTCGACTGGCGCCGGATCGCGCGACTCGGCTCGTCCGACGGCGAGTCGGCCGTGGCGACCTCGATGGTGCCGCCGGGCGTGCCCGGCCGGTCGAGTCGCGACTTCCTGCCCCCCTACGACCCCGAAGCCGCCCGGACCCTGCTGGCCCAGGCTGGGTATCCAGGCGGTGCGGGCTTCCCGGCTGTCACGATGCAGACCAACGGTGGTTCGCACGACGAGGCGATCGTCAGCGAGGTCCGACGCGAGCTGGGCATCGACCTCGCCTACGAGACGATGGACTTCGAGACGTACTTCGAGCGACTCGCCGACGACCCGCCCGCGATCTGGTCACTCAGCTGGGTCGCCGACTACCCGGGGCGCAACGACTTCCTGGGCGTCCTGCTCGGCCGCGGATCCACGAACGACTACGGCCACTGGTCCTCCGACGAGTTCGACGCCGCGATCGCGGACGCCGCCTCCGCGGGCGATATCGCGACGACCACCGCCGCGTACGACCGGGCGGAGGGCATCGTCGGCCGCGACGTGCCGGTCGTGCCCGTGTCGTACGGCACCGGCTGGGCCCTCTCTCGCGACGGCCTGCTGGGCGCCGGCCAGAACGGTCTCGGCATCATGCGCATGGCGGGGC
Source organism: uncultured Chloroflexia bacterium (assembly GCA_963764515.1). GTDB lineage: Bacteria > Chloroflexota > Limnocylindria > Limnocylindrales > CSP1-4 > SPCO01. The sequence continues at coordinate 1,371,535 of CAVXSS010000002.1, forward strand.
TGGCATGGGCGCCGTGATGCGCCGGGTCGTCGCGGCGATCATGGCGGCCGGATGGCTGGTCGCTGCCGTCGCGGCCCCTGCCTCGTCCGCCTCCGGGTTCGCCGACTTCGGAACGCCCAGCGCGATCGGTTCGTTCGGCGACGACATCGTCTTCCAGCAGCCGGTGACGGTCGACCGTCCGATCGCGCGCGCCGAGCTGCTGGTGACCGTCGCCGGTGCCCTCGGTCCGACCGTGTTCCCGATCCCGGCGCCGTCGGGTTCGGGCACGATCAGGCTGACCTACACGCTGTCACCGGCCGACGAGGGCCACATCCTGCCCAATACCCCGATGCGGGCCAGCTGGCGGATCACCGCCGCGGCCGCCGGCGGTTCCGCGACCGACGCGGCCGACGTCGCGATCGGTCCCGAGGCGAGCCTCGTCTATGCGGATGCCCGGTTCGACTGGAAGACCGTGTCGGGCGACATCGTCCGCGTGCACTGGTACGAGGGCGGGGACGCGTTCGGGCAGGGCGCCCTGAAGATCGGCGAGGGGGCTGTGGAGCAGGCGGCCAGGCTCCTCGGCGTGCAGGAGACGAAGCCGGTCGATTTCTTCATCTACGCGGATCAGACCGCCTTCTACGACGCCCTCGGTCCGGGGACCCGCGAGAACGTCGGTGGGGAGGCCGATGCCGACATCCGCACGCTGTTCGCGCTCATCCTGCCATCCGAGATCGACCAGGCCTGGGTGAAGACCGTGATCCCGCATGAGCTGACCCACCTCGTCTTCGACACGGCGGTCCACAATCCGTACCACTTCCCGCCGCGCTGGCTGAACGAGGGCTTGGCCGTGTACGAGAGCGAGGGCTACGGTTCGGGCGACCGCGGGGCCGTCGCGGACGCCGCTCGCAGCGGCTCGCTCATCCCGCTGCCGGGCCTGGCCGGGCAGTTCCCGACGAGCGGGGACCGCTTCCGCCTCGCGTACGCCGAGAGCGTGTCCGCGATCGACTTCCTCGTCCGCACGCACGGTCAGGATGCCCTTGTCGCACTCATCGGTTCGTACGCCGACGGCGAGACGGACGACGAGGCATTCACGGCCGCGATCGGGCAGGACGTCGCGGCGTTCAATGCGGCATGGCTGGTCGACCAGGGTGCGGAGCCACCCACCTCGTTCGGTCCGGTGCCCGCTCCCGCCGGCCCCTTGCCGGCGGGCTGGGGGCTCGCGCCCGGTGCGAGCATCGCCCCGGGCGGGTCGACCCGCCCGGGCCCGACGGCCGCTGTCGTGCCCCCGACCTCGCCGAGCCCGCGCCAGGGCGACTCGATGGTAGCGGCCGTCGTCATCGTGGCCGTCCTCATGATCCTCGGCGTGGCCGGCCTCGCCGGGTACGCGGCTCGTCGCCGGCGGGGCGCCGACGAGTGACCGTCCTCGGGCGAATCCGCAACGTCCCGAGCTGGCAGGTGACCCTCGGGGCGGCCCTGCTCGGTCTGGGCTTCCTCATCGCCGCCCAGCTCGCGTCGGAAGGGCCCCGCGTGCGCTACACGACCCAGGAACGGACACCGCTGGTCGAGACCGCGAACGGGCTCCAGGCCCAGCAGGACGCGCTCAAGGATCGGCTGCTGGCGCTTCGTACCCAGATCGGCCAGCTCGAGGGCGCCGGTCACGGCTCGGCCGACCTGGTCCGCGAGCTCAACGACGAACTGGAGCAGGCACGGATCGCGGCCGGCCTGATCCCGCTGACCGGAACGGGCATCGTCCTCCAGCTCGAGGATTCCCTGCAGCCGGTGCCCGTCGACGCGAGCCAGGACGATTATCTCGTCGGGGCACGCGACATCCGCTCCGTCGTCGAGCAGCTGTGGCTGGCCGGGGCGGAGGCCGTCGCCGTGAACGGCGAGCGGATCACCCCGACCACGTCGGTCATCGACATCGGAACGTCCGTCCTGGTCAACGCGGCCTATCTCGCGCCCCCATACCAGCTCACGGCCCTGGGGCCGGTGGACCTGTACGACCGTCTCTCGGCGGCCCCCGGCTTCATCGACTTCGTCCGAGCGCGGGCTGAGGGCTATGGGATCCGCCTCTCGTTCGCGGAGCCGTCGACGGTGGACGTCCCGGCCTTCGCGGGGACGGTCTCGTTGCGCTACTCCCGGCCACTGGCCTCACCATCGCCGACGCCCGGCCCGGGTCCCGGCGCGAGTCCTCCCGGCTGACCGCGATGCGCGTTCGACGCAACCAGCTGACGCTCGCGGCCGTGGCATTCGTGCTCGGCGTGCTGGTCGTGGTCCAGCTGCGAGCCCAGGCCGGGAGCTCGGGGCTCGCGGCGCTCTCCACCCAGGACCTCACGGTCTTCGTCGCGAGCGTGAACGAGCGGAACGACCAGCTGCGGGCGGAGATCGCGTCGCTCGACCGGGAGCTGGCCACGCTGACCTCGAACCAGGACCGCGGCGAAGCCTCGATCGACGAGATCCGGGCCGACCTCCGTCGCGTGCGGGCCTACGCCGGGCTCGACCCGGTCGTGGGACCCGGCGTGACCATCACGGTCAGCGGCCCCATCGACGGCCACGGTCTGGAGGACCTGATCAACGAACTGCGCGACGCGGGGGCCGAGGCGATGGCCTCGGGCGACGTGCGGCTGGTCCCAGCCGTCGTGGCGGTCGGGCCTCCCGGTGGCGCTACCCTGGACGGGACCAAGCTCGAGGACACATTCACGCTCGATGCCATCGGCGCATCGGAGCAGCTGACAGGGTCGCTGACGCGTTCGGGCGGCGTCATCGCACAGCTCGCCGCGACGCAACCGGAGGTCGTGGTCACGGTGACCCCGATGGACCACCTGGAGCTGCCCGCCACGAAACGGTCCCTGGTCCCGGTCAACGGTCATCCGCGGCTTTGATACCCTGACCGGCCCGATGCACCAATCAGACGTCCTTCAGCTGTACCTGGGCGACATCGTCCGTCTCCGGCGCGCCCATCCGTGCGGGACCGACACGTGGCTCGTCGACCGCCTCGGCGCGGACATCGGCCTGCGCTGCCAGGGATGCGGGCGCCACGTGATGGTGGAGCGGCGGCACCTGGAGCGGCGGTTCGCGGGCTTCGTCGAGCGTGGCGATCCGGATCTCAGTGCCGCGCTGACGCCAACCGGCCCCGAAGGGTCTCCGTGACGGCCGGGACGACCTCGACCGACGCCGGCGCGCTGGCCGTCTTCCGCAACGCAGGATTCCTTCGTCTCTGGCTCTCGCAGGCCGCCACCCAGATCGGCGGCAACATGGTCCTCTACGGGCTGACGGTCATCGTCGTCGAGTCGACCGGCTCGAAGACGGCGGTCAGCCTGCTGATCCTCACGTTCCTGGTCCCGGCCGTCATCTTCTCGGCGGTGGCCGGCGTCTACGTCGACCGGATCGAGCGACGGACGATCCTGGTCGCGACCAACATCCTGCGCGGCGCGGCCTTCGTCGCCCTCTGGCTCATCGGGACGAACCTCGCGCTGATCCTCGTGCTGAACGTGCTGGTTTCGACGGTCACGGTGTTCTTCGCGCCCGCCGAAGCCGCGATGATCCCGAACCTCGTCGATCGGCGCCAGCTGCTGGCCGCGAACGGGATCTTCACGTTGACCCTCAACGCGGCGTTCGCGCTTGGGTTCGCCCTGCTCGGACCATTGGTGGTGAACATCGCCTCGCCCGAGGCCGTGATCCTTGTCGTGGCCGCGCTCTATTTCCTCGCCGCGGTCTTCTGCTTCACGCTGCCGTCGGCGCCGCCCCCCAAGGATGATCATGCCGGTCGCGTGGTGACCGAGGCCGAGCTCGCGATGACCTCCACGTTCTCCCTGTTCCGGGAGGGGCTCGCCTTCATCCGCTCGAACCGCTCGATCGGTTGGTCGCTGCTCTACCTGGGCATCACGGCATCGCTCGTCGGGGTCCTTGGCGTCCTTGGGCCGGACTTCGCGCAGGGGACCCTTGGCCTCGCAGCCAAGGACTTCGCGGTCGTCGTTCTGCCGCTCGGATTCGGGGTCGTGACCGGCATCCTGCTGCTCAACACCTACGGACAGTACGTGCCTCGCCGGCGCGTCATCGAGGGCGGGCTCATCGCCCTCGGGGCGTTCCTCGGAGCGCTGTCGGTCTCGGGGCCGATCAGCCGCATCCTCCAGCGGACCGACGGGCCGGGCGGTTTCGACCTTTCGGGCATCACGTCACTGCTCGCGGTCGTCGTGTTCATCGCGCTGGGCGCGGGCATCGCCTATGCCTGCGTGGCCATCCCATCGCAGACCCAGCTGTCGGAGGACCTGCCGGAGGACGTCCGTGGGCGGGTCTTCGGAATCCTGAACATGCTCGTGTCGGTGGCCAGCTTCCTGCCGATCATCGTCGTCGGGCCGATCGCCGACCTGATCGGCACGACATGGGTCCTGTTCGCGGTCGCGGTGGTCGTGATGGTCTCGGGCATCGCGTCGGTGGTCCTGCGGGGGCCGCTCGGCGTCCTGGAGGCGCACTCCGCGGCCGACCCGCACACCGTCGATCCGATCGCCGCTGCCCTCGGCGCGGACCGACCGACCTGGCAGGAGCACCACGAGCCGACCGCGGCGGACGGCGTCGAGGAACGGGCAGACACCGTCGATGTCGCCCTGGCCGGGCCGGCCGATCCGGCCGACCGCGCCTAAGGCGATGCCGCTCGATGTGCTGGTCACCGGCCGGATCGCCACGCTGGCCGGGCGGGCCGGATTCGGCTGGGTCGAGGCGATCGGCATCCGCGCGGGTCGGATCGCGTTCGCCGGCTCGGAGATCGAGCTCGAGACCCGGGCGGACCCCTTTACGATGCGGATCGCGCTGGAGCCCGACGAGGTCGCGATCCCCGGCCTGACCGATGCGCATCTCCACCTGGCACAGGCCGCGCGGGCCCTTCGCCAGGTGGACCTCTCGAACACCTCGACGCTCGAGGCGGGCATGGCCTGCGTCGGCGCCGCGCACGAAGCCACGACGGACCCCGAGGCCTGGCTCGACGGGCACGGCTGGGACCCGGATCGGTGGGGCCGATGGCCGACTGCGGACGACCTCGAGCGGGTGGCACCGGGACGCCGCGTGATGCTCTGGGCACACGATCACCACGCCCTCCTCGCGAGTGTCGCCGCGCTCCGGACGGCCGGCGTCACGGCCGCGACGCCCGACCCACCGGGCGGCCTCGTCCGGCGAGCCCGGGACGGATCACCGGAGGGTGTCCTGTACGAGAGCGCGACGCGCCTCATCTCGGTGCACCTCCCGGTGCCCGATCTTGCCGAGCTGGAGGCCGCCATCGCGATCGTCGGGCGGGAGCTGGTCTCGCTTGGCGTGGTCGCCTGTCACGATCCCGGTGCGCTGGCGCCCGACCCCGACCTCGCGTTCTCGTTCCCGGCGGTCGCCCACCTGGCCGACACGGGGCGGCTGCCCCTGCGCGTCCATGCAAGCCTGCGCGACGACGCGCTCGAGACCGCGATCTCGCGCGGCCTGCGCAGCGGGGCTCCGCTTGGCGACGACCCCCACGGCCGAGCCCGCGTCGGCTGGCAGAAATGCTTCGCGGATGGATCGATGGGTTCGCGCACGGCCGCGCTGCTCGCCGACATCGAGCCCGAACCCGGCCAGCCGCTGCCGCCCGAGCGCCGGCGGGGGCTCTGGATCACGCCCTACGACGAGCTGGCCGTCCTGGCGACCCGGGCTGCGGCGGCCGGCATCGCCACCCAGATCCACGCCATCGGCGATGGGGCTGTCCGAGCGGCACTCGACGTCCTGATCCCGACGGCGGCCGGCGTCCCGCTGATGCCGCGCCTGGAGCACGTCCAGCTGGTCCAGCCCGCCGATCTCGTCCGGTTCGCTGGCCGCGGGATCGCCGCCAGCGTCCAGCCGGTCCATGTCGGGTCGGACGCGGTGATGGCGCGACGGCTGTGGGGCGACCGCGCGGAGGCGATCGGCTATCCGTGGGCATCGCTGGCCCGGACCGGCGCCGTCCTGGCGTTCGGCACCGATGCCCCGATCGAGCCCTTCGATCCGTGGCCGGGGATCGCGCTGGCAGTCCGTCGAGAGGATCCGCGATGGCCGGCCGGCACGCCGCCGTTCGGGCCGGACGAGGAACTGTCGCTGGATCGCGCGTTGCGGGCCGCGTGTCTCGATCCGGCACTATCGGCACGTGAGACGGACCGCGGGCGGCTCATCCCGGGTCAGCGGGCGGACATCGTCGTCCTCGATGCCGCCGCCCTCGACGAGCCGGTCGAGCCGGGCGGGGCGCTCGCGACCGCGCGTCCGGCGATGGTCCTGATCGACGGCGAGGTCGTCTTCGAGCGGTGATCGGCGCCGACCGGCGGCGGGTCGGCTCGGGTGGGTCTCAGCCGACGACGCTGCCCGGCCGTTCCAGTTCTCGGAGGGCATCGGCGAACAGGCCGTTGAGGATGCGCGAGGTCGACGGGAAGGCGTGGATCGTCTCGGCCAGGACGTCCACCGGGACGCGCGCCTTGATCGCCAGGACGCACTCGTGGATCGCGGCCGACGCATCTGGACAGGCCATGGCGGCGCCGACCAGCTGGCGCATCGGGCGGTCCACGACGATCGTCACGTGCCCGACGCTCGCCTCGACCGAGTAGCCCTTGGCGGTCTTGGTGAAGTCGGCGACGAGCTCGAAGGCATCGCGGCCGGCCTTGAGCGCCTGGTCGAGGGAGACGCCGACCGAGGCGGCCTCGGGCTCCGTGTAGGTCGCTCGCGGCAAGGCCCGGTAGTCGGGCTTGACCAGTTCGCCGAGGGCCATCCGCACGGCGAGCTCGCCTTGGTAGTGGGCCTGGTGCGTGTGGAGCTCGGGACCCGCCGAGTCGCCGATCACGTACAGCCCATCGTCGATGCGAAGCCGGCCGTCCCGTGGGAACGGCGCCCGGGCCGCCGGATCCAGGCCGTAGTGCTCCAGCCCCAGCTCCGCGAGCGGGAACTCGCGGCCGACGGCGAGGAGCAGGACGTGGCCCTGCGCCGTCGACCCGTCGTCGAGGTCGATGACGTGCTGTCCGTCGGGTCCGGCCGACGCATGGGCGCGGAGGGCCCGAACGCCCAGCCGTACCGTGACCCCGTCCTTGAGGAGCGTCGCCTGGAACGCCGCGGAGTTGCGCGGATGGTCGGTCGGTGCGAGCCGTGGCCCGGACTGGACGATCGTCACCGGTACCCCGAACCGCGCGTAGACCTGCGCGAGCTCGCAGCCCGTCGGCCCGCCCCCGAGGACCAGGAGGCTCGCCGGCAGCTCGCGAGCGAGTGTGGCCTCGCGGTTGGTCCAGACGGGCACGTCGGCGATGCCATCGATCGGCGGGATCTTCGAACTGGATCCGACCGCGATGACGACGTTCGTGGCCGCGAGCCCGTGCGTCGTTCCGTCGTGACCGACGGAGACCTTGCCACGCCCGACGATCCGGGCCGTCCCTCGATAGACGATCGCGCCGGCCGCCTCGAGCGCCTTGACGTGGCTCGAGTCGTCGGGCTCGTCCGCGTCGGCCGGGCGGTTGACCATGTAGTCGCGGCGCGACGACGCTCGCTGCCACCGGTAGGTCGCGGGGTTCGCGGCGTGGTGCGCGGCGGCGTTCAGCAGCGACTTGGACGGGATACAACCGATGTGCGGGCAGCTGCCACCGAACCAGCGGCGATCGGCGATCGCCACGGAAGCACCGAGCTCTCGGGCCTTGTTGGCGGCCGCCTCGCCGGCCGGACCGGCCCCGATGATGACGAAGTCGAAGGCATCCATCGGCTCAGTGTGCCGCATCGGCCCGTCGATCACGTTGCCGGCGCGCCTCGAAGAGTAGGACGGCGGCACTGACCGACACGTTCAGGCTGTCGGCGACGCCGTGCATCGGGATGGCGACCGGCTCCACGTCCGGGCCGCTCCACGTGTCGCCGAGGCCCGTGGCCTCCGCCCCAAGGACGATCGCCACGGGGCCGCGCAGATCGGCGTCCATGTATGCGAGCTCGGCATCGACGCGCGCGGCCAGGATCCGCAGGCCGTGATCCCGGAGCCAGGCACGGACCTCGGTCGAGGGCGCCGCAGCGAGCGGCACGGTGAAGACGGTCCCGGCACTGGCGCGGATGGCGTTCGGGTTGAACAGGTCCGTCCGGGGCGACGCCGCGATCAGCGCGTCCGCGCCCGCGCCGTCGGCCGAGCGGAGGGCGGCGCCCACGTTGCCGGGCTTCTCGACGCCCTCGACGACGACGACGAGCGGGTCCGCCGAGAGCGCGAGACGCTCCAGTGAGAGGTCCGGGATCCTGACCACCGCCACCAGCCCCTCCGACCGTTCGCCGAAGGCGAGCTTCTCGAAGACGCCCTCGCTGGTCGAGACGGGCTTGATGCCGGCGGACCCCAGCGCGTCGAGGGCCGCCCTCGCGTCTGGACCCGCCAGGAGCGGCTCGCAGACATACAGCTCCACGACCTCGACGCCCGCGTCGATGGCTCGCCGGACCTCCCGCGCACCGTCGACGACGGTCAAGCCTCGCCGGTCGCGCTCGCGCCGGTCGCGCAGGGCCGCCACGGCCGCGACGCGCGGGTTGGCACGGCTGGTCAGGTCCGGCGGTGGAGGAGCGGGCATCGATGGCATCATGCCTCGCCAGTGAGCCGGGCGAACGCGCCGAGCTCCAGGCGACGGCCATCGGTCGTCTCGAGGGCCAGCTCGCCCGCCTCGACCGACCCCGGCGGTCGCGAGAGACCCTCCGCCAGGGCCCGAGCCAGCCGATCGTCATCGAACCCGGGCGTGTGCGCGGTCAGCAGGGCGAAGCCGCCGGGCTCGAGGATCGCGCGCGCCACGACGAGCAGGCCGGCCAGGTCCGCCTCGAGGTGCCACGCGCTGCCGGTCGACCCGTGACCATACGAGGGCGGGTCGAGCACGATCCCGCCGTAGTGCCGGCCGCGACGTGCCTCGCGGGCGACGAACCCACGCGCGTCATCGACGATCCAGCGGACGGGCCGGTCGGCCAGGCCGGAACGCTCGGCGTTGGCTCGTGCCCAGGCGACGGTCGGGCGGGACGAATCGACGTGCGTCACCGACGCCCCCGATGCGACTAGCGCCAGCGTGACCAGCCCCGTGTACGCGAACAGGTTGAGGATGGGCCCCGGCTGGCGCTCGCGGAGCCACGGCAGCATCGCGGCGTGCTCCGGGAAGAGGCCGACCTGGCCCGCCTCGGTCGCGCGCAACTCCAGCGCGAGGCTGTCGAGCTCGATCGGCCACGGACCTTGGTTCGAAGCCATGCCCGTCCAGCCCCGATCGCGATCGAATCGGAGGTCGGCCAACGGCCACATGCCGGGATCCCTTCGTGCGTCCAGCGCCCCTGCCGCCGGCCGGTCGACGATGCGCGGGCCGAACCGCTCCAGGCGCGCGCCGCCGCCAAGATCGAGCAGCTCGTAGCCCGCCTGGTCGCGCATCGGACTGATGATGGCGTGCTCCGGACGACGTCGTGACGTCGACCGTGCGCGAGGAGCCTTGAGCGTCGACCCGCGCGACCCCGTACGCTGGCGTCATGCAGCACGCGCGTGGGTCGTCGAGATGAGCTTCCGGCTGATCCCCACGGATCAGCAGTTCTACGAGCTCTTCCTCGACCAGGCGGTGATCGCCGCTGAGAGCGCGCGCGTCCTCGAAGCCGAGTTGCGGGACTACGTCGACCCCGTGGCAGCCGGCCAACGACTCCGCGAGCTGGAGCATCGCGGCGATGACGCCAACCACGCGGTCCTGGCCCATCTCGAGGCCACCTTCGTCATCCCGTTCGAGCGTCAGGACATCCATGCGCTGACCGGCGTCCTCGACGACATCATCGACCTGGTGGAGAAGGTCGGCGACATGCTCGTGCTCTATCACGTCCCGGTGCCTCCGCCGGGCGCAGCGGACCAGGCGACGATCCTGGTGAAGGCCTGCGACGTCATCGTCGAAGGGGTCGCCGCGCTCATGCGGCCATTGGACCTGCGGGCCTACCCACCTCGCATCCACGTGTTGGAGAAGGAAGGGGACGTGCTCCGGCGTCGGCTCATCGAGCAGCTCTTCGAGCACCCGCCGAGCGTGCTGTCGGTGCTGACCGGCGAGGAGATCTACGAAGGGCTGGAGGACGCGATCGACGCCGCCGACCGGGTCGGCCGCGTCCTGGAGCAGATCGCGACGACGTACGGCCAGCACCTCTGAGGCACCGGCCGATGGTGACGGGGGTCGGACCTCGGGGTATGATGCGGCTCGCCGCTGGCTCCTCGATCATGCGGCCACGACCTCGTCGCGGGACCTGGAACACCCCGCGAGCCAACGAGATCGAGGCCAACCGAGCGGGGGACCGGCGACGTCGGGCGGCTAGCTCAGCTGGTTAGAGCACTTGCTTGACATGCAAGAGGTCACTGGTTCGAGTCCAGTGTCGCCCACCACAACCCGAAGATGAGCGTCGATCGGGACGCGCCGCGCGGAGCGGACCCCCAGAGAGTCGGGCCATGGCTGGAAGCCCGATGGCGAACCCCGCGATGGCACCACCCGTGAGCGGCCGGTGAACCGGCCCGGGCGTCGCCCGTTAGCGCGACCACAAGAGCGCCGGCAGCTGACCAGCCCGGCGAAGGCGGGTGGGACCGCGGGAGTGAACCTCTCGTCCTGTCGATGGACGAGGGGTTTCGTGATTCTCAGGAGATGCGAACGATGGGTGAGCAGAAGCCAGGCGACTCAGCCGACGACGGGATCGACGACGAGGCATTCGACGTGCCCGAGCGCGGCTCGGCAACGGAGCTCTTCGAGCACGGTGCGGCCGGGGAACTCGGCCCGATGCGCCATTCCGCGGCGCACATCTTGGCCGAAGCGGTCCTGGACCTCTTCCCCGGCACCAAGCTCGGGATCGGGCCGGTCATCACTGACGGCTTCTACTACGACTTCCAGCTGCCGCGCCCGCTCATCCCCGATGACCTCGAGGCGATCGAGGCGCGGATGCGCGACAGCATCGCCGCCGACTACCCGTTCGTGCTGAGCGAGAAGACGCCGGCCGATGCCCGCGCCTTCCTCGCCGAGCACGAGCAGCCGTTCAAGGTCGAGATCGTCGATGACCTCGTCGCCGCGTCCGAACGCGACGGCACGCCCATGCCGCCGACGACCTTCTACCAGCAGGGCCCCTTCATCGACCTGTGCCGCGGCCCCCACGTCGCGAGCACCGGGGCGGTCGGGCCGTTCAAGCTCCTGGCCGTGGCCGGGGCGTACTGGCGCGGCGACGAGAAGCGCCCGATGCTCCAGCGCGTCTACGGCACGGCCTGGGCGACCCAGGAGGAGCTCGACCAGTACCTGTGGCGGCGCGCCGAGGCGAAGAAGCGTGACCATCGACGCCTGGGCGTCCAGCTCGACCTGTTCAGCTTCCACGATGTCTCGCCCGGCTCGGCCTTCTGGCACCCGAAGGGCCAGCGCGTCTGGCGGACGCTCGAAGGTGCGATGCGCGAGCTCCAGGAGCGGCGTGGCTACCAGGAGATCAGCACGCCGATCCTCGTGTCGGAGCGCCTGTGGCGGCAGTCGGGGCACTGGGACCTGTACAAGGACAACATGTTCGTCGTCGAGTCCGAGAACCAGCTCTTCAGCCTCAAGCCGATGAACTGCCCGGAATCGACGTTCATCTACCGAAGCCAGCTGCGCTCGTACCGGGACCTGCCCCTGCGCTACAGCGAGTACGGCCGGCTGCATCGCAACGAGCGCTCCGGCACGCTGTCGGGGCTCACGCGGGTGCGCCAGTTCATCCAGGACGACGCCCACATCTACGTGCGCCGGGACCAGTTGGCGGCCGAGATCGAGGCCCTGCTCGGCGAGGTCCGCGAGTCCTACGGCTGGGTGGGTCTCGAGCCTCGCTTCGCGTTCGCGACCAAGCCCGACAAGGCGCTCGGCGACCCGGCGCTCTGGGAGCGGGCCGAGGGGCTCATCAAGGAGGCCCTCGACCGTGCCGGCGGGGCGTACGTCGTCAAGCCCAAGGACGGCACCTTCTACGCGCCCAAGATCGACATCTACATCGATGACGCCCTCGGGCGCGAGTGGCAGATGGCGACCATCCAGGTCGATCTCGTCATGCTCCCGGAGCGCTTCGACCTGACCTACATCGACGAGAACGGGCAGCCCCAGCGACCGATCGCGATCCACCGCGCCATCTACGGCTCGCTGGAGCGGTTCATCGGGATCCTGGTCGAGCACTTCGCCGGGGCGTTCCCGCTCTGGCTGGCGCCCGTCCAGGCTGTCGTCATCCCGATCGCCGACCGGCACATCGATGCCGCCGAGGAGCTGGCCACGCTCCTGCGCTCGCGCGGCTTGCGCGTGGAGGTGGACGGCTCGTCGAACCGGATGCAATACAAGATCCGGGCGGCACAGGAACAGAAGGTGCCGTACATGGTCGTGCTCGGCGACCGCGAGGTGGAGGCGCGGACGGCGTCGCCCCGGACGCGGGCGGGCGACCAGCAGGACCCGCAGGCGTGGGAGGCCTTCGCCGACCGCCTGGCCGCCGAATTCGAGCGCACGGAGGAGCTGACCCGCCTCGTTGTCGCGTTCAGAACCTGTGTGCTATCTTTCCCCTTCGGCCGACGGCGGGTCGCTTGACCGCGCCGGTCGAACTGCCTCGAAGGTAGAAGGAGCGAACCATCAGCCGAGACCTGCGAGTGAACCAGATGATCCGGATCCCTCAGGTCCGGGTGGTCGACGAAGAGGGTGCCCAGCTGGGTGTGATGCCCACGCCAAAAGCCCTTGAGATGGCGCAGGAACGGGGACTCGACCTCGTGGAAGTGGCCCCGATGGCGTCGCCACCGGTGGTCAAGTTCCTGGACTTCGGACAGTACAAGTACGAACTGACGAAGCGCGAGAAGGAAGCCAAGCGCAAGCAACGCTCGGTGACCTTCAAGGAAGTCCGCCTCTCGCCGAAGATCGGCGTGGGCGACTTCGACACCAAGGTCAATCGAGCCGTCGAGTTCCTCGAGGACGGCGATCGGATCAAGGTGACGGTGCGCTTCCGAGGCCGCGAATTGACCCATCCGGAGATCGGACGGAATCTCATCGCCCGGTTCGCCGATCGGGTCAAGGATCACGGGATCCCGGAACGGACGCCGCTGCTCGAAGGCAAGTCGATGCACATCACGATGGCGTCGACGCACAAGCCCAAGGGCCATGACGCTCCCGCCCGACCGGCGGAGGAAACGCTCGGCCAGGCCGACGGCGCTCCGGCGCCAGCGACGACGCCGACGCCGGCCGAACCGGCCGTCGCGACGACGGCGACCGCTGCCGCTCCGGCGGCCGAATCGAAGATCGAACCAGTCGCTGCGGCGGCGCAACCGGCCTCGAAGCCCGTCGTGGCGGCGAGACCGGCGGCAACCAAGCCGGCCGCATCGGCGGCAACCAAACCGGCCGCAGCGGCGGCAGCCAAACCGGCCGCTCCGGCGGTCGCACCCGCTCCGGCGGCAACGAAGAACGACAACACACCGGCCGCCGAGCCGGTCGCATCAGGAGAGTGAGGCACCGGTGCCCAAGATCAGGAGCCACAAGGCCGCCCAGAAGCGCATCGGCGTGACCGGCAGCGGCAAGTACATGCGGGTCAAGGCGTGGAGCGGGCATCACCTCGAGATCAAGTCGTCCCGCCGCACCCGCCGGTACCACGGCAAGGCCCTGTTGGGGCCCGAGCACAAGAAGCAGGTCCAGCGCCTGCTGCCGTACCTCTAGGAAGGCCGTACGACCAGATGGCACGAGTCAAGCGCGGCGTCGCCGCCCACAAGCGCCACAAGCGCCTGCTCCAGGACGCGGAGGGCCGCAAGGGCACCAAGTCCAGGCTCATCAAGCCCGCCCGCGAAGCGCTCCTCCACGCGCTCGCGTACGCCACGCGTGACCGCAAGCAGCGCAAGCGCCAGATGCGTCAGCTGTGGGTCATCCGCATCAACGCGGCGGCTCGCGAGAACGGCATGACGTACGGCCAGCTCATCCACGGCCTCAAGAACGCGGAGGTCGAGATCGACCGCAAGATCCTGGCTGACCTGGCGGTTCGCGACGCGGCCACCTTCGGCCGGATCGTCGAGCTCGCCAAGGGCGCCTGACCCTGGGCGGCGAGACGCCCGCCGCGACGCACGCTCGACGGGCCCTCGACGTCATGGACGCTCGGGGGCTCCCAATTCCCGGCCCACTCATGGAAGGATGGACGTGGACCTCGCCGATCTGACCCGCCAGCTGGAGGCGCTGCGCGACGAGACCCTGGCGTCGATCGCGGCCACTCCCGATGTCGCCGCACTCGAGGCGCTCGAACTCGACGTCCTCGGCAAGAAGGGTCGGCTGACGAGCGTGCTCCGTGGCATCGGCGGGTTGCCAGCCGATGACCGACCGCGGGTCGGTGCCATCGCCAACGAGGTCCGGGCGGCCATCGAGGGGACGCTGGCCGAGCGAGGCACGACCCTTCGGGGCTCGGCGCTCGCCGGACGGCTGCAGGCGGAGGCCGTCGACCCGACGACGCCCGGCCGACCGATCCGCCGTGGCGCCCTCCATCCCATCAACGAGACCATCGAGGTGATCGCCGAGATCTTCGGTCAGTTCGGGTTCGTCGTCTACGAGGCGCCCGAGATCGAGGATGACCTCCGCAACTTCCAGATGCTCAACATCCCGCCGGACCACCCGGCGCGCGACCTGTGGGACACGCTGTACGTCGACGTCGAGGGGTCCCTGCTGCGGACGCACACCTCACCGGGACAGATCCGCGTCATGCACCGAGAAGCGCCTCCGATCCGGGCCATCCTGCCGGGCCGCTGCTACCGCTACGAGGCGGTCGACGCCAGTCACGCGTCGGAGTTCTTCCAGGTCGAAGGGCTGATGGTCGACGAGGGGACCACGATGGGCGACCTGCGGGGTCTCCTCGATCAGTTCGCCAAGGCCCTCTACGGGGCGGACAAACGAACCCGGTTCCGGCCGGGCTACTACCCCTTCACCGAACCGTCGGTCGCCTTCGACGTGGAGTGCCTGGTCTGCGGCGGCGTCGGCTGCCCGGCCTGCTCACGGACCGGATGGATGACGATCCTCGGCGCCGGCATGGTCCACCCGGTCGTCCTCCAGTACGGCGGTCTCGATCCGGAGCGCTACCAGGGCTTCGCGTTCGGGATGGGTGTCGAGCGGATCGCCAACCTGCGCCATGGCGTCGGTGACCTACGCCTGTACATGGAGAACGACCTGCGCTTCCTGGAGCAGTTCCGATGAGGGTCCCCCTCAGCTGGCTTCGGGAGTTCGTCGACATCGACATGACCCCGGAGGCCCTCGCCGAACGGCTGACGCTGCTCGGCATGGAGGTCAAGGGGATCGACCGCTGGGGCGCCGACTGGCAGAACGTCGTGGTCGGGGAGTTGTTGGCCGTCGAGAAGCATCCGCGCGCGGACCGGCTGTCGTTGACCCGGGTGACCGTCGGGACCGGGGAACCGCTGGACATCGTGTGCGGCGCCACGAACATCGCCGCCGGCCAGCGCGTCCCCGTCGCCCTGCCGGGCGCCGTCCTTCCGGGCGGCCGGCACATCGAGCGCACGGAGAAGATGGGCGCCGTCAGCAACGGCATGCTCTGTTCGGGCGACGAGCTCGGCGTGACCTCGGACGCGGACGGGATCCTCATCCTCCCGGCCGGCACGCCGATCGGCGTGCCGATGGCCGACCTGTTCGGCGACGTCGTGCTCGACGTCGACGTCAAGCCGAACCGGGGTGACGCGCTGTCGATCGTCGGGCTGGCGCGCGAGGTCGGCGCGGTCACCGGCGCACCGCTCCGCTTCCCGCCGACCGATGTCGTCGAGACCGGCCGCCCGACCGCCGAGCGCCTGACCGTTGACGTCCTCGAGCCCGGTCTCTGCTCGCGCTTCGTCGGCCGCTGGGCGAGCGGCGTGACGATCGGCCCGTCGCCAGACGCGGTCCAGATGCGCCTGCTGGCGGCCGGCATGCGGCCCATCAGCAACGTCGTCGATGCGAGCAACTACGTCATGGTCGAGCTGGGCAAGCCGATCCACACGTTCGATGCGGCCGCGGTCCACGACGGACGGATCGTCGTCCGGCTGGCCGAGCCGGGCGAGCGTCTCGAGACCCTCGACCACGTCTGGCGCGACCTGCACCCCGAGACGCTCCTCATCGCCGACCCGGTCGGGCCGCTGGGGATCGCCGGCGTCATGGGCGGGGCGGGATCCGAGGTCGGCCCCGCGACGACGGAGGTCGTCATCGAATCGGCGATCTTCGATCCGGTCAACATCCGTCGGACGGCCTTTCGCTACGCACTCCGGTCCGACGCCAGCCTCCGCTTCGAGAAGGGGATCGAGTGGCGCTTGGCGAAGCTCGGCGCCGACCGCACGGCCCGGCTGATCGCGGAATGGGCGGGCGGGACGATCGCCTCCGGCGTCGTGGACTCGAATCCCGTGGAGCCGCCGGCCGTCCACGTCATGTTCCGGCCGGCCAGGGTCAACCGGCTGCTCGGGACGGCGTTCACGCGCCAGGAACAGCGCGACCTGCTCGCGACGGTCGGCATCGAGACGGTCCTCGCGGTCCCGGGGACCACCGTGCCGGTCGCGGGCGGCACACGCCCGCTCGAGGTCGAGCCCGGATCGGACGAGGTCGTCGACGCCACGATCCCGAGCTGGCGGCGCGACCTCGCGGTCGAGCCCGACATCACCGAGGAGGTCATCCGGATCCGCGGCTTCGAGCTCGTGCCACCGCGCCTGCCGGACACCTCCATGCCGCCGTACCGCCACGACCCCCTGGAGGTGCGGGACGCCACCCGCGAGACCCTCGCGGGTGCGGGCGTCACCGAGGTCGTCACGTCAGCGCTGATCTCCCCGCGGACCGCCGAGCGGTTCCCGGCGGTGGACGATGGCGCCCCCGATGGAGAACCGGAGCAGCGGGCGGTCGGTCGCCCGGTGACGGTGACGAACCCGCTGTCCAGCCAGCACGCGATCCTGCGCCAGAGCCTGCTCGGCAGCCTGCTGGAGGTCGTCTCGACGAACGTCCGCTACGGTCGCGAGGATGTCGCGATCTTCGAGGTCGGCAAGGGCTACGGCGCGACCGACGACGGCGCGACCCACGAGTGGTGGCGGCTCGGCCTCGCACTGACCGGGTCCGCGGAACCGCCCGCGTGGAACCGGCAGGCCCGGCCCTTCGATCTCGACGACGCCAAGGGCCTGATCGAGCTCGTCAGCCGGCGCCTCGGCTTCGCGGCACCGACCTACACCCCGCTCACCGACGATCCGAACCTCCATCCCGGCCGGGCCGCCCGGGTAGCGGCCGGCGCTGCCCTCGTCGGTCGCGTCGGTGAGCTGCACCCGGGGACCGTCGATACGCTGGATCTCCGGGTCGAGCGCGTGCTGGTCGCCGAGCTCGCGGTCGCGGGCCTCGCCGGAGGCCGGCTCGAGGCGGCGCGGGGGGCCACGCCATCGCGTCAGCCATCGGTGGAGCGTGATCTCGCGATCGTCGTGCCTGTCGGCGTGCCGGCGTCCGACGTCGAAGGCGCCATCCGGCGTCATGGCGGACGGCTCCTGCGAGCGGTGGCGCTCTTCGATCTCTACCGGGGTCGCCCTCTCGACGACGCTGAGAAGAGCCTGGCCTACCGACTGACGTTGCGCGCCGACGAGCGGACCCTGACCGAGCCCGAGGTGGATGCGGTGGTGGGCGCAGTCGTGGCCGGGCTCGGTGCCGACATCGGGGCCCGCGTCCGCACCTGAGCCGGGCCGCCACGAGTGCACCGGACCGCGGCAGACCGGTCAGAACCATCCCGGCATGCGCCGACGGCCTTGCGACGCGCGAATCCCGTTGCTAGGCTTGCGCCGCCCCGGCGTCGTCCGGGGGGACGCAAGCGAAGGAGCATCGGTGGATCTCGGGGCATTCCTGGGCGGGATCAAGACGATCGACCTGCTCATCTTCCTGTACCTCATCGCGTTCTTCGTGCTGGGCTTCGCCCAGGGCACGATCCGGCGCCTGATCGGGATCGCGTCGGTCCTGTTCTCGTTCCTCTTCGCGGCCAACATCGCAGAACCGCTTGGCGGGTATCTCGGCAGCAACTGGACGCAGTTCTCCAAGGAATACAGCACGATGATCGGGTTCGGGACCGTGTTCGTGGCCTCGGCCGTCGCCTTCGCCCTCGTGGCGCAGGGCCTGTACAAGACGCAACCGCTCTTCCAGAAGGCGCGCTTCGCGGACGAGCTGCTGGGTGGCATCCTCGGGCTCGTCCAGGCGTGCCTCATCCTGGGCGCGGTGCTCGTCATCCTGGACTCGTTCTTCCGGATCCCGGGGATCGCCCAGGACCCGCAGGAGGTGGGCTTCCTGCGCGACGTCTGGAACGCCCTGGACTCGTCCAAGGCGGCTGGCATCTTCCGAGACGCGCTTATCCCGGCCTTCTTCACCCTGACCGGCTTCCTCGTGCCCGACTGGATCGAGAACGCCTACTGAGCAGGAGCGCCGTCGCCCGCGAGATCCTTGCCGCGCCGCCGCTCGAGGCGGCCCGAGCCCTGCTGGGCGCGCATCTCGTCCGCGCCGACGCCACCGGCCGTCGTGTCGGGCGGATCGTGGAACTCGAGGCGTACCGTGGCCCGGAGGACGGGGCCTCGCACGCCCGCGCGGGCCGGACGGCCCGCAACGCCGTCATGTTCGGGCGGCCTGGCATCGCCTACGTGTACCTTGTCTACGGGATGTACGACTGCCTGAACGTGGTGACCGGACCGGAGGGGACCGCCTCCGCGTTGCTGGTTCGCGCGGTCGAGCCGCTCGAGGGATTCGAGGCGATGCGCGCCGATCGCGTGCGTCTCGCGGCCGCCCGCCGCCGGAGGGTCGGGCCGGACGTGACGGGGGAACGTGACCGGCTCGCGCGGTTGCCGGACCGGCGTCTCGCCAGCGGCCCGGGTCTCGTCGGTGCGGCGTTCGGGATCGATCGGACGGTCACGGGGATGGACCTGTGTGACCCGGACTCGCCGCTCCGACTCGAGGGGCCGGTCGAGTCCGTCCCGGATGCCGAGATCCGGGCAACCCCCCGGATCGGCGTCGCGTATGCCGGCGAACCGTGGGCAAGCCTGCCGTGGCGTTTCGTCGTGGCTGGGCATCCGTCCGCCTCCGGTCCGCGTTCGGCGCGCTGACCCCGACCGCCGACGACCGCGATGGACCAGCGCTCGATCGCCCTGCTGGAGTTCCCCCTGGTTCGGGCGCGACTGGCGGAGGCGACCTCGTTCCCGCCGTCGCGCCGGCTGGCCGAGGGCCTCGAACCGTCCGACGACCCCGTGATCGTGGCGCGCGGCCTCGATGAGACCGACCAGGCTCGCGCGCTCCTCGCCGAGCATCCCGGCGTCGGCATCGGGGCGGCCCACGATATCGGGCCAGCGATCGAACGGGCCGTCCGCGGCGGGCGACTGGAACCGACCCAGTTCCTGGAGCTCGCGGAGACCCTCGATGCGACGGCGCGGCTCGCGACCGCGCTGTCCGATGAGCGTCGGGTGCTCCTGCGCGACCTCGGCCGCGAACTCCATGCCCTGCCCGCGTTGCGCAGCACGCTGGCGCGCAGCTTCGACCCGGTCGGGGAGCTGCTCGACACGGCTTCGCCGCGCCTCGGCGGCCTGCGGGCGGCCGTGCGCGTCGCCTACGACCGGTTGCGACGACGTCTTGACGCGCTCGTCGGCGCGGAACTCGGGAACGCGCTCCAGGAACCCATCGTCACGCTCCGGAACGGCCGGTATGTCGTGCCGGTCAAGGCGGAGGCTCGGGCGAAGGTCAAGGGGATCGTCCACGACGCCTCGGGCAGCGGCCAGACGCTCTTCATCGAGCCGCTGGTCGTGGTGGAGCTTGGCAATGCGTGGCGAGAGGCCCAGGTCGCCGAGGGCGAGGAGGTGGCGCGGATCCTCGATGAGCTCTCGGCGTTCGTTGCCGCGAACGGGCCGGCCCTGCGCGAGACGCTCGACGCCCTCGCGCGCTTCGACCTGTGGGCCGCGAAGGCGAGCCTGGCCGCGGACATGGACGGGGTGCGAGCCGCGACCGCGGACCACCCGAACGTCGTGTTGCTCTCCGCGCGCCACCCGGGCCTGACCGGCCGGGTCGTGCCGATCGACATCCGCCTGGGGGAGGGGTACCAGGCGCTCGTGGTGACGGGTCCGAACACCGGCGGCAAGACCGTGACCCTGCGGACGCTCGGCCTGCTCAGCCTCATGCACCAGGCAGGTCTGCACATCCCCGCGGCCGCCGGCAGCGAGCTGCCGGTCTGGCGAGACGTCTTCGCCGACATCGGCGACGAACAGTCGATCGCGCAATCGCTCTCGACTTTCTCCGGGCATCTGCGCTCGATCATCCGGATCGTAGCCGCCGCCGGGCCGGGCACGCTCGTGCTGCTCGACGAGCTCGGCGCCGGGACCGATCCGACCGAAGGCTCGGCGCTCGCGCAGGCCCTCCTCGACCACTTCATCCGGGCCGGGGCGCTGATCGCGGCGACGACCCACTACGCCGAGCTCAAGGCGTACGCGCATACGACGCCCGGCGCCAGCAACGCAGCGGTCGAGTTCGACCTCGAGACACTCAGCCCGACGTTCCGGCTGTCCATCGGGCTGCCCGGCGGCAGTCAGGCGTTCGCGATCGCCGAGCGCCTCGGGCTGCCGGAGCCGATCGTCGGCGATGCCCGGTCACGGTTGACCGAGTCGCAACGCTCGTTCGAGGCGACGCTCGCCGCCATCAGGGCCACTGAAGGCGAGACCAGCGAGTCGCTCGACCGGGCCCGGGCCGCCGAGCTTCGGGCGGCGGATGCGCTGCGGACGGCCGAGGAGGAGCGGCGTCGCGCTCGGCGCGAGCGCGACGAAACGGTCCGTGCGGCGCGCGTCGAGGCCGACAGGATCCTCGGTGCGCTCAACGACGAGGTCCGCGGCACGCGTCGTGCACTGGAGCGCGAGACCGTCACGGCACAGAGCCTCGACGCGGCCCTGGAACGGGCCGCGGCGACGGTCGCGGGCCTGCCCGTGAGCGACGAGGGTCCGGTCGAGCCGCCACCGTCGGAGGAGCCGCGGCACTGGCAGGTGGGCGAGCGGGCCCGGAGCCGGTCCGGCGGTTGGGAGGGTCGGATCTCCGCGCTCGACCGGGGAGGGCAGCGGGCAACGCTCGAGGCGGGCGGCATGCGCGTGTCGGTCGGTCTCGACGACCTCATGCCCGGGGTCGTCACCGCGACCGGTCCGGGCAGGGGCGGCGGTGCGCCCGGGACCACGTCCAACGAGGCCGCCATCCGGCTCGACCGAGCGAGATCGGTCGCCTCGTCGCTGGATCTGCGTGGCGCGCGGGTGGACGAGGCCCTCGACGCGCTCGGGCGGTACCTGGACGACGCGGCGCTGGCCGGTCTCGACAAGGCCACGATCATCCACGGCCTCGGGACCGGGGCCCTGCGGGACGCCGTCCGACATCAGGCTGCCGATCACCCGCTGGTGCGCTCCGTCCGACCCGGCCAGCGGGGCGAGGGGGGCGACGGGGCGACGATCGTCGAGCTGTGACCTAACCCTGGGGTTTCGCGGTCGGGGGCGGCTTGTTGCCGCCGCCTCCAGGCGCCGGCGACGGCGACGGCGGCGGGCAGATCTCCACGAGTGGGTCGCATGGTGGCGGCATGGGCGGAGGCGCGATCGGGCACTTCGCCGACGGGGCGAATGGCGCGCCCCATGACGACCCGTATGGCCTGAACTGGTTGTTGTAGAAATAGGCCGTCCGCGTGCCCTTGGACGTGCCCCGGACGCCGGCGCCGCGGGCCGCTCGAGACGCCCAGTTACGATCCGCCTTCTGCCAGGAGGGGAAGTTCGAATCCACCTCGGAGATGTCGAAGAAGCTCCTCGTCACCCTCGGCCCCACGCAACCGTCGCGCCAGAGGAGTCCGCTCGCCGAGTCGATCTGGAGCGTGACCCGGCTCGTCCCGCTCGCGGGCGGCAGATGATCGGGCAGGAACAGTTCCTTGACGGTCTTGCTCGTGAACGGACCGGGCTTGGTGCCGGTGAACGCATCGACGGTCACCGTCTTGAGCCCGCTCGGGGCCTTGAAGCTGGCCATCGGCAGGCCCCGGCTGATGTCGGTCAGGATGGCCGACCAGAGCGGTGCCGAGGTGTCGAGCGAGAGCTTGCCGTCGTTGGGCGAGTTGTCGCTGTTGCCCATCCAGACGCCGACCGCGAGCGCCGGCGCCTTCGTGTCCTTGGGCGGAGCCAGGTAGCCATAGGCGGCCACGTCGCGGTTGTCGCTCGTCGTGCCGGTCTTGTAGGCCGCCGGGCGGCGCCGGCCGTGATCGAGGATCGCCCACTTGCCCCAGTACGGGTTGACCTTCTTGTCGGTGTTGCCGGCCATGATGTCGGTGACGATGTAAGCGGCCCCGGCGCTCGTGACCCGCTCACCCTGGGGCTGGTCGCCCTTGAGCGGCCAGACCTTCCGTCCGTTCGAGTCCACGACCGACAGGATGACCTGGCGCGGCATGCGCACGCCGCCGTTCGCCGCCACCCCATAGGCGCCCAACAGGTCGATCGGGTGGACCTCGAGCGTCCCGATCCCCATCGACTTCACGGGGATCGCCGTCGAGGGGTAGGTGATGCCGAAGTCCTTGTTCCGCTCGAAGAGGTGATCCAACCCGACCATGATCCCGGCCTTGATCGCGGGGATGTTGAGCGAGAACTGGATCGCGGAGCGGAGCCGCACGGGTCCACGCTCGAGCTTGTCGGCCTGGGTGGGCATGTAGCCCCCGCCGAAGTCGGTCGTGACATCCATGAACATCGTGGACGCCGTCAGGATCCCGTCGTCGATGCCGATGAGATAGTCGATCGGCTTGATAGCGGATCCGGGCTGGCGCCAGCCGTCGGCCATGACGTCGAACTGGGGCTGGAACTTCTTGTTGCCCTTGGACGTGTAGCTCGCGCTCCCGACGTAGGCCAGGACCTCACCGGTCCGATAGTCGATGACCCCGGCTCCGGCGTTGTGGATGTTGTGGCCGCGCAGGCCCAGGATCCAGCCCCACTGGCTCTTCGGGATCTTCTTGGAGCGCAGCACGGCCCTCGGGTCCTTCGCGTTCGGCGCGCGCGCCGCCGCGTAGACCCACTTCTCGGCGGTCTGCTGCATCTTGTAGTCGAGCGTCGTCGTGACGTGATAGCCGCCCGTATCGACCTCGCTGCAGTCGTTGGGCGACTCCGGGCAGAGGATCTGGGCCAGCGCCTGGCGCACCTGCCACACGAAATGCGGAGCCTTCCAGCTGGTCGACACGAACGGGGTCAGCACGACCGGCTCCTGCTTGGCCGCCTCGTACTCGGCCGCGGCGTGCTTGCTGCCGGTCAGCGTGCTGCGCGTCTTCATCAGCTCCAGCACGTAGTTGCGGCGCTGGACGATCTCTGACGTGTCGGGCACGACGAGCTGGAAGTCCGGGCACTCCTGGCCTTCGGCGACCGGTTCGGTGCAGATCTCGTCGGCGTTCTTCATGAGATCGAACTTCGTGGGCGACTGGGGGATGGCCGCGAGGATGGCGAACTGGGCGAGGGTCAACGCGGACAGCGGCTTGCCGAAGTAGCCCTTGGCCGCGGCCTTCACGCCATAGCTGTTGTTGCCATAGAAGTTCTGGTTGAGGTAGGCCGTGACGATCTGTTCCTTGCCGAGCTCGCCGGGATACGCCTGCGTCAGCCGGACCGACTGGATGATCTCGCGGACCTTGCGGTCGTACGTGGTCCCTTCGAACGCGGACGCAGGCAGCAGGCGTGCCCGGACGAGCTGCTGGGTGATGGTCGAGGCGCCGCGCGGCTTGCCGGACAGCGTGTCGAGACCGGCCGACACGATCCCGAGCGGGTCGAAGCCGGCGTTGACCCAGAAGTCCTTGTCCTCGATGGCGGTCGTGGCGTCGATCATCTCGCCCGGGATCTGGTCGAACGTGACGACCTCGCGGCGCAGCGATCCGAGCTTGGCGAGCTCCACCTTGCCCGTGCGATCGTAGATCAGGGTCTGCTGGTCGAAATCGAGGTTGGTCAGCGCTTCCTTCGGCTCGGGGAGCCCTGCGGCGTAGTGGTTGTATGCGCCCACCGCGAACACGAGCCCGGCCCCCACGGTGAGCAGGGACAAGAGCAGGAAGATGAGGAAGATGACGAGAAGGGCTCGGCCGACGGTCGAACCTCCGCGCGCCTTCGGGCGGCCCTGGAGCGCTCTGCGATGGCGCTGCCGCCTGGCGAGGCTGGTCTGCATGAGTTGCCGCACGATAGCATAGGGAGCGTGAACGACCGGACGCGCGCCTCCCGCTGGGTCGAGACGCCTCGACGTCGGGACCTGTGACGGCCGCGCCCGAACGGGAGCCCGACAAGGCCTCGGGCGGGCTTCTCGGCGAGCTCGAGTGGCGGGGGATCCTGCACGAGACCACCCCGGGCCTGCCGGGCCGTCTCGCCACGGGGCGGCCGATCGCTGGCTACATCGGGTTCGATCCGTCGGCGGACACGCTCCACATCGGCCACCTGATCCCGATCTTCGGGCTGCTGCGCCTGCAACGCTTCGGCGGGACGCCCGTCGCCCTGGTCGGAGGCGGGACCGGGATGATCGGCGATCCATCCGGTCGCTCGACCGAGCGCAACCTGCTCGATCGCGAGACGCTCGCGACCAACGTCGCAGCGATCCGGTCGCAACTCGAGCGGTTCCTGGACTTCTCGCCGGGCTCGGGCGGTGCCGTGCTGGTCAACAACCTCGACTGGCTGGGCGAGGTGTCGCTCGTCGATTTCCTGCGCGACACGGGCAAGCACTTCACGGTCCCGTACATGCTCGCGAAGGACTCCGTCCAGGTCCGCCTCGAACGCGGCCTGTCGTTCACGGAGTTCAGCTACATGCTCCTGCAGGCCTTCGACTTCGCCCATCTCTACCGGACCATGGACGTGGAGCTGCAGATGGGTGGCGCCGACCAGTGGGGCAACATCACGGCCGGCCTCGAGCTCATCCGCCGGACGAGCGGGGTGGGGGAGGGCGACGGCGCCGACCCGGCGCACGGCCTCGCGTACAAGCTGCTGCTGTCCCCGTCCGGGGCGAAGTTCGGGAAGAGCGAGGTCGGAGATACCGTGTGGCTTGATCCGGATCGGACCTCGCCATACGCCTTCTACCAGCACTGGGTGAACACGGACGACCGTGATGTCGGCACGTACCTGCGCTGGTTCACGGAGTTCCCGCGGGAGCGGATCGAGGCGCTCGAGTCCGAGGCCGCGTCGCGTCCGGAAGCGCGTGCCGCGCAGCGGGCGCTGGCGCGCGACATCACGGCCCGCACGCATGGGGCGGCAGCCGCCGACCGGGCGATCGCCGATTCCGAGGCGCGCTTCTCCGGTGAGGCACTCACCGATCCTGAGGCGCTTCGCTCGCTCTACGAATCGTCGGGCGGGTTCACGTTCGCGAACGCGTCCGCGGCCATGGGTACGGCGGTCCTGCTCGCCGAGGCCGGGGTGTTCGCCTCGAAGGGCGAGGCGCGCCGCATGATCGCGGGCGGCGGCGTGACCATCAACGGGGTGCGCGTCTCCGATCCGGCGTTCGTCCCGGAGCCCATCGCCGGGGAGTGGCTGGACGTCCGCATCGGCAAGCGCCGCCGCGAGATCGGGCGCCTCGCCGGCTGAGGCCCTGGCGCGTCAGGGGTGCGGGCCTGTCGCTTGGCCGCGTAAGTCCCGCGGCCGCCCGCCGGCCCCGCCCGAGCCCCTGTGTGTCGTCCGGCAGTTCCTGACATCTGTTCATCAGGCGGTGTCGTTCGTCACTGGATCGATGACAGATGACCAGGTGAGGTCGCAGATGGCACGGATCGCCGTGGTTCGAGCGACCTGTCACGCTCGGGCCGCCTGGCAGCCGCCGACGAACGATCGCCTGGCGGTCATCTGACAGGATTCCGGGGCAGGTTCGCCCGTGGCGACCATCGGGCCAGCGACCCCGAAGCCGTGCCGCAGTCCGCCCTTGGGCTACCGATGCTCGCCGACAGCGAACTACCGCGTGTGTCGTCCTCGAAGGACCTCGATCACGGCGGACGGGGCGAGATCCCGCTCCGCGAGCAGGACCAGCGCGTGGTACAGGAGATCCGCGGCCTCGCCCGCCAGCGCCGCCTGCGTGGGCGAACGGTCCGTGCCCGCACGCTGCGCCGCGGCGTCGTCCTTGGCCGCCATCAGGACCTCGGTCGCCTCTTCGGTGACCTTGCGGCCGGCCGCGTCGACGCCGCCGGCCAGCAGCGAGGCCGTGTAGGAGCCTTCGGGTCGGTCCGCGCCACGCGCCGCGATCGTCGACCAGAGGGTTTCGAGCCAGGCGAACCCCTGGGTCGAGCGTTCGGCCGGCGCTCCATCGGGGTCGAAGCAGCTCCGGGTCCCGCGGTGGCAGGTCGGACCGACCGGGTCGACGGTCAGGAGCAGGGCGTCGTTGTCGCAATCGGTCGCCAGATCCACGAGGCGGAGCACGTTGCCGCTCGTTTCGCCCTTGCGCCAGAGCCGGTCGCGCGCTCGCGAGTGGAAGTGGACTTCCCCGGTTGCGAGGGTCGCCGCCAGGGCCTCGGCGTCCATCCAGGCCAGCATCAGGACGCGGCCGTCGTGGACGTCCTGGGCGATGACGGGAACGAGGCCGTCCTGGCCGTACGAGATGACCGGCGCGGTCGTGGGCCGGCCTCGCGTCACGCGACCGCCTCCGGCACGAGACGGACCGGGAGCCCCGCTGCCGCCATCGCCGCCTTCACGTCGGCGATCGAGTGGATCCGTCGATGGAAGATCGAGGCGGCCAGGACGGCATCGGCGCCGCCATCGCGAACCGCGGCGACGAAATCGGCCGGCCCGGCGGCGCCACCGGACGCGATGACCGGGACGGTGACCCGGTCGGCGATGGCTCGCAGCAGCTCGGTGTCGAACCCCGATCCTGTCCCGTCGCGGTCGATCGAGGTGACCAGCAGCTCGCCGGCGCCGAGGTCCACGACGCGTTCGGCCCAGGTGACGGCGTCGAGATCGGTCGGGTGGCGGCCACCCTGCACGACGACCTCCCACGCGGGCGCGTGTGCGGGGTGGGGCGCGTGTCGCCGGCGCGCGTCGATGGCCACCACCACGGCCTGACGGCCGAACCGGGCCGCACACCGCGCGACGAGCGTGGGTTCGGCCACGGCCGCGGTGTTGAGCGAGACCTTGTCGGCGCCTGCTCGGAGCACGTCGCGCATCTCGGTCACGCTGCGGACGCCCCCGCCGACCGTGAGCGGGATGAAGGCGCGTCGAGCCGTGCGCTCGACGACGTCGAGCAGCGTGCCGCGACGCTCGGGCGCGGCGGTGATGTCGAGGAAGACCAGCTCATCGGCACCCTCGGCTGCGTACCGCTCGGCGAGCTCAGGTGGATCGCCCTCATCGACAAGGTCCACGAAGCGCGTTCCTTTGACGACACGACCGTGAGCCACGTCGAGGCATGGGATCACCCGGCGGCGGAGCATCAGGCTGCCCGCACGAGCGAGACGAAGTTCGCCAGGAGGTGCAGGCCGTCGACGCCGCTGCGTTCCGGATGGAACTGGACCCCGAGGAGCGATCCTCGAGCAACGGCCGAGACGAACCGCCGGCCATGCTCCGTCCGGGCCAGCACGACATCGTTCGCGTCGCCGTCGGTCGGCTCGCCCGCATAGGAGTGGACGAAGTAGAAGTCCGCGCCATCCGCGATGCCATCGAAGAGCGGGTGGTCGCGGGTGCGCTCGACCTGATTCCAGCCGATGTGGGGCAGTGTCGGGGCGTCCTCGAGGCGAACGGTCCGGCCCGACAGCACCCCCAGCGTCACGGCATCGTCCTCGTCGCTGGCGTCGAACAGGAGCTGGAGGCCGAGGCAGATGCCCAGGAACGGTCGTCCGGCGGCCAGCCAGGCTCGGATCGGATCGACGAGGCCGCGCCGATCGAGACGTGCCATCGCCGGGGCCGCCGCGCCCACGCCGGGCACGACGAGCGCGTCGGCGCCGCGGGTCGCCTCGCCGTCGCGGACGATCCGCACCTCGGCACCGACCGTCGTGAGGGCCTGCTCGATGCTGACCATGTTG
Organism: uncultured Chloroflexia bacterium; assembly: GCA_963764515.1. Classification (GTDB taxonomy): domain Bacteria; phylum Chloroflexota; class Limnocylindria; order Limnocylindrales; family CSP1-4; genus SPCO01. The sequence continues at coordinate 1,399,453 of CAVXSS010000002.1, forward strand.
CCCGCGCCGTAGTCGACGATCGCGACGACGGGTCGTCCGGTCATCCCAGCGAGCCCTTCGTGGAGGCAACGCCGGAGCGACGCGGATCCGGCTCGCACGCGGCGCGGAGCGCACGGCCCAACGCCTTGAACGCGGCCTCGGCCAGGTGGTGGTCGTTGCGGCCCGTGCCGTGCAGGTGGAGCGTGACGCCGGCCGTCCGGGCGAACAATTCGAGAGCGTGGTCGACGAGCTGGAGCGGGAGCCCGCCCGCCCGCTCGCCTCGGAACGGCAGGTCGATGACCGCGTACGGGCGGCCGCCGACGTCGACGACCGCCGACGCGAGCGACTCGTCCATCGGCACGGCGCTCTCGCCGAACCGGCGGATGCCCGACCGATCGCCCAGGGCCTCGCCGAACGCCGCGCCCAGGACGAGGGCGACGTCCTCGACGGTGTGGTGCTCGTCGACCTGGAGGTCGCCATCGGCGTGGATCGCGAGGTCGAACAGGCCGTGATGGGCGAGCGAGCCGAGGAGGTGGTCGTAGAAGCCGATGCCGGTGTCGATGGCGGTGTGACCCGCGCCGTCGAGCCCGACCGTCACCGTGATGTCCGTCTCATTCGTGGTCCGGGCGACCGTCACCCGCCGGTCCTCGCGGGGGCCGATCGTGAGTTCGCCGAGCGGTGTGGTCATGCGGGCGGCTCCGTCGTGGTGGGTGTGGCGGGCGTGACGGTGCTCGCAGCCGTCGCACGGGCGGCGATCTCGTTCGCGGCGTTGATCAGTCGGTCGTTCTCGTCCGGGTCGCGGACCGTGAGCCGCAGGTAGCCGGCCAGCACGTGGCCAGCGGGGAACGTGCGGGGCACGAGCCCTCGCGAGAGGAGCGCCTCGGCGACGGCCGCCGATCGCTCCGGCGAGCCGAGATCGACGAGGATGAAGTTGGTCACCGACGGTCCGACGGCCCACCCGGCCAGGCGCAGCGCCGCCGAGAGGCGCGCCCGCTCGGTCTCGACCCGGCTCAGATTCGCGTGGAGGATGCCGTCGTCGCGCAGCGCCTCCGTGACCACCGTGACCGAGACGGTCGACACCGAACCTGGCGGCCGGTATGGGTTGAGCCGGCCGATGACCTCGGGGCGGGCGATGGCGAACCCGACGCGAAGGCCGGCCAGGGCATAGGCCTTGCTGGCGGTTCGTACGACCACCAGGTTCGGGTACATCGAGCGCAGCGGCAGGAGCGACGCACCGACGAACTCGGCATACGCCTCGTCGAGGGCCACGACCGGTGCTTCCCGGACCGATTCGACCACGTCGTCGAGGAGGCCGCGCAGGAGCGTCTCGATGACGCCGTCGGGTTCGGGCAGCGCGGTCGGGTTGTTCGGGCTGCACAGCCAGACGACCTGGGCGTCCAGGGCGGCCCTCCGGACCGCGTCGAGGTCGAGTGCCCACCCCGCCTCCGCATCGTGGCGAGGCACGGCGACCACGCGCGCGCCCCGCTGCTCGGTCAGGACCCGGTACATCGCGTACGTGGGGACCGGGACGACGGCCGCGCCGCCGGCGGCCAGGAAGGCTTTCGCGACGAGGTCCAGGATCTCGTCGGCGCCGGCTCCGACCACGATCTCGTTGGTCCCGACGCCGTACCGGGCAGCCGCCGCGTCGACCAACCGTCGGTAGTCTGACGGCGGGTATTCGGACAGGCTCGTCTCGAAGCGCCCCGACGCCAGGAGACGCTCGACCAGGGTCGGCGGGGACGGCGAGGTGTTCAGGTCGAACCGAACGATCCGCTCGGGCGGGATGCCGTAGCGGACCGCGACCTCGTCGTCGGTCGCCTCCCAGCTGTAGGTGGTGGGCGCGGTCGGCGACGTGAACGTGACGGGCGTCGGACTCATCGGCGCGGCTCGCGCGGCGCGTCGTCCGCGAAGCGGATCTCCACGGCGTCGCGATGGGCCTGCAGCCCCTCGGCCTCGGCCAGCGTCGCGACGGTGTCCCGGATCGCGGCCAGCCCGTCCCGATCGACGCGCTGGACCTGGACGAACTTCCCGTACGTCTCGACCGCGAGGCCACCCGAGCCCCGCGCCAACCCGCCGGTCGGCAGGACGTGGTTGGCGCCCGTGGCGTAGTCGCCGGCCGACTCGGGCGCCCACGGGCCGACGAACAGCGAGCCCGCGTTGCGGAGGCGGGCCACGGTGGGCTCCAGTGGCTCGACGTCGACCGACAGGTGCTCGGGCGCATAGGCGTTGATGAACGCGATCGCGGCGTCCAGGCTCGGGGCCAGGGCGATCCGGCCGTGGTCGCGCAGGGCTCGTTCGAGGATGTCGCGGCGCCCGGCGGTCGCCAGCAGCTCGCCGACCTGTGCCTCGACCGCATCGCCGAACGCGCGGTCCGTGGTGACCAGGATCGCGGGCGAATCCGGGCCGTGTTCCGCCTGCGTGATGAGGTCCGCGGCCACGCGACGGGGATCAGCGGGGGGCGCGGCCAGGACCATCCCTTCCGAGGGCCCGGCCGGCAGGTCGATGCCGACCTCGCCCGAGACCTCAATCTTCGCGGCCGTGACCCAGGCGTTGCCGGGTCCCACGATCCGGTCGACCGGCTCGAGTCCGGCCTGTGGCAGGCCGTAGGCGAGCGCGCCGATCGCCTGGGCGCCGCCGGCGACGACGAACCCGTCGACCTCGAGCAGTCCGGCCGCCCCCAGCAACACCGCGTGGTTGCGGCCATCGAGGTCCGTCGGCGAGGCCACGACGATCCGTTCGACGCCCGCGACCCGGGCCGGCACGACGGTCATGACGAGCGACGACGGATACGGCGCGGACCCGCCCGGGACGTACGCACCGACCGAGGCGAGCGGCGTCCAGCGACGTTCGATCTCGATGCCAGGCACGATCGTCGTTCGCGTCGACGAGGGCCGCTGCGTCTCGGCGAACCGCCCGACGTGCTCGATCGCCTGGTCGAGGGCTCGCCGGACCCGCGGCTCGAGGGCGTCGCGCGCCGATGCGAGGTCGTCGGGATCGAGGACCAGGCGGCCATCGGGGCGGCCGCCACCGACCCGCGCATTCGCGGCACGGACGGCCTGGTCGCCACCGGCCCGGACGGCGGCCAGCGTGGCGCGGGCGGCGTCACGGACCGCGGCCTCGGGTACGGCGCCCCGGCGGATGAGCGCATCGCGGTCGCGCATGGCGCCGGGGTCGCCGGCATCGGCCGCGCTCAGGTCGAGCTGGCGCAGGCCGATCGAGGTGGCCGTCATGGCACGATCTTCTCGATCGGAAGGACGAGGATCCCCGATGCGCCGGCCGCCTTGAGGCGAGGCAGCAGGCCCCAGACCTCGTCCGCCCCGACGACCGAGTGGATGGCGATCATGCCCTCGTGGGCGAGCGGGATGATCGTGGGCGACTCGAGGGCGGGCAGCAGACTCTCGAGCTCGGTGAGCATCGAGGCGGGGGCATTCATCATCAGGTACTTGCGTCCGCGTGCCGCGATGACCGCGCTCAGCATCGTGTCGATCGCGGCCAACTCCGCGGCGCGCTCGCGGTCGGCGGTCGGGTTCGCGACCAGGACCGCCTCGGACGCGAGCACGTCGCCGATCTGGCGCAGCCCGTTCATGACGAGCGTCGAGCCGGTCGAGACGAGATCGACGATCCCTTCGGCCAGGCCAAGCCGTGGCGCCACCTCGACGGCGCCCGAGATCGGGATCACGTCCACCGGGATCCGCCGCGCCTCGAAGAACCGTCGGGCGGTGTTTGGGTGGGCCGTGGCGACCCGCAGGCCGGCGAGGTCCTCGACGGCCTGGTACGTCGCGTCGGTCGGGACCGCGGCGGCCAGGCGGCAGTGCCCGTACCCGAGGGCGCGGATCCGCGGCAGCTCGGCGCCGGTCTCGGTCAGCAGGTCGATGCCAGTGATGCCGAGGTCCGCGACCCCGTCACCGACGAACTCGATGATGTCGTTCGTGCGCACGAAAAGGATGTCGAGGTCGTAGTTCTGGACGCGTGCGACGAGGCTGCGATCGTGCTCCTCGAACACGAGGCCGGCATCGTGCAGGAGCCGCAGGGTCGGCTCCACCATCCGGCCCTTGTTCGGGATGGCCAGGCGCAGGCGCTCCCTCATCGTTCGCCGCCGGCCTTGGCCCTGGCCCTGTCGAGCGCCCCGCGGTAACCGCCCTCCCCGTGGTTCAGCCACGAGGCGATCCGGGTGATCGTCGCGGTGCTGGCCCCCGTCTCGCGCGAGATCTCCGCGTAGTGCTTCCCGCCGTCGAGCAGTCGGGCGACCGCCCAGCGCTGGGCCATGTCGCGCAGTTCGTTGAGCGTGCACAGGTCGCGGAAGAAGCGCTCGGCTTCGGTCGTATCCTCAAGGCTGAGGATGGCATCGAACAGCGCTTCGACGTCGGGAGTCCGCCAGTCGTCGGCCATGTCGCCGCACCTACCTCGCGTGCATCGTTGGAGCGTGTTATCGTAGTAGCGTGCTAAAACGCTAACATGGAGTAGCCGGGTTGGCAAGAGGGTTCGAGATCCTGCCGGCGATCGATCTCCGCGGCGGGCGGGTGGTCCGCCTCGAACAGGGCGACTTCGCCCGGGAGACCGCGTTCTCGAACGATCCGGTCGCGGTCGCCCAGGCGTTCGTCGAGGCGGGGGCGACGTGGCTCCACGTCGTCGATCTCGACGGTGCCCGCACCGGCGTGCCGGTCCACGGGTCCACGGTCCGCCGGATCATCGCCGCGGTGGGGGAGGGCATTCGGGTCGAGGTCGCGGGCGGGTTCCGCGACCGGGCGTCCGTGGCCGCGGTCCTCGAGGCGGGGGCCGGGCGCGTGGTCATCGGGACTGCCGCGCTGCGGGACCCGGCGTTCGCCGGTCGCCTGGTCGCCGACCATGGGGCACCGCGGGTCGCGGTGGCCATCGACGTTCGAGGCGGCCGAGCGGTCGGACACGGCTGGGCGGCGGACGCGGTCGGGGTCGACCCAGCCGAGGCCGTCCAGAGGCTGCACGATGCCGGCGTGGACACCTTCGAGGCCACGGCCATCGAGCGCGACGGTCTCAAGGAAGGCCCCGATCTCGCGCTCTACGAGCGCCTGGTCGTCCTCGATCGCGGCGAGATCATCGCATCGGCCGGGATCGCGACCGCCGAGCACCTGCGCGCGGTCCGCGACATCGGCTGCACGGGGGCGATCCTCGGACGGGCCATCTACGACGGTCGCCTGGACCTGGCCACCGTCATGGCGAGCGAAGCGTCGCCGGGAGACCGTCCCTAGCCCAAGTTCATGCCGAGGACCGAGGCCACGACGACGACGAGCACGAACCCGATCCCCAGCCCCGCGATGATCAGGAGCAGCATGAACAGCGGCGAGATCCGCCCGGGCTTCTCGCTCGGCTCGGACATGTCAATGGCCGCTGCCGTGGCCGGCGGCCGTCTCGGCCACCTTGCGGTGCTCGGCGATGACCTTGTCGGCGATGTGCCCGGGCACGTCCTCGTAGTGGTCGAGCGTGGCCGAGAACGTGCCCCGTCCATGGGTGAGTGACCGCAGCTCGGTCGCGTAGGTGAAGAGCTCGGCCTCGGGCACGTGCGCGGTGATGATCTGCGTGGTGCCGTTGGAATCCATGCCGAGGACCCGGCCGCGGCGGCCGTTGAGATCGCGGTTGACCTCGCCCATGTAGGCCTCGGGAACCCGGATCTCGGCGAGCATGATGGGCTCCATGAGGGCGGGCTTCGCCTGGTGGACCCCGTCCTTGAGCGCCATCGACGCTGCGATCTTGAACGAGAGTTCGTTCGAGTCGACCGGGTGGAACGACCCGTCGTAGAGCGTCGCCTTGAAGTCGGACAGTGGGTAACCCGCCACGACGCCCTCGGCAGCGGCCTCGCGGATGCCTTTCTCGACACCGGCGAAGAAGCCCTTCGGAACGGACCCACCGACGACCCGCTCGGCGAACTCGACGCCGCCGTCGGGGTTCGGCTCGAGCTCCAGCCAGACGTCCCCGAACATCCCGTGGCCGCCGGTCTGCTTCTTGTAGCGGCCGTGGACCTGGGTCTTGCCGCGGATCGTCTCCTTGTAGGGGACGCGTGGCGTGTGGGTCAGGATCGCGGACCCGAACTTGCGCTTGAGTCGCTCGATGATGACCGAGGTATGCGCCTCGCCCATCGTGCGCAGCACCTGCTCGCCGAGCGCCGTGCGCTCGAGGCGCACGGTCGGCTCCTCCTCGAGCATCCGCTGGAGGGCCGGGCCCATCTTGTCGAGGTCGCCCTTGGAACCCGGTTCGATGGCGAGGACGAGCGATGGGGCCGGGAACTCGAGAGCCGGCAGCGTCAGCGGTGCCTCTCTCGCGCAGAGCGTGTCGCCGGTCTCGGTCACGGTCAGCTTGGCGATGGCGCCGATCTCACCGGCCTTGAGCTCGCCGATGGGCTCCTGCTCCTTGCCATGGAGGAGGAGCAGCTGCCCGATCCGCTCGTCCTCTCCGTGGGTCGCATTCCAGGCGTGCGCCTGCGAATGGAGCGTGCCGGAGAGCACCCGGAGATAGGTCAGCCGCCCGACGAACGGGTCCGCGGTGGTCTTGAAGACGCGCACGAGGAGCGGCCCGTTCTCGTCGGCCGGGACCTCGACGGTCGCGCCGCTGCGGTCGGTCACCTTCGTCGGGGCCTCGTCGGCCGGTGAGGGCAGATACCGCACGATGGCGTCGAGCAGCCCACGCAGTCCGATCCCCTTGAGCCCACTGCCGACCAGCACCGGCGCGAGCACGCTCTCCTTCACGCCCTTGCGCAGGCACGCCTCGAGCTCCGGGTCGGAGATCTCCTCGCCCTCGAGGTATTTCGTGAGCACGTCGTCGTCGGCTTCGGCCGCAGCCTCCAGCAACTGATCCCGTCGTCGCGCGACCTCGTCGTTCAACTCGGCCGGGATGGGGATCTCCGTCTCCTTCGAGCCGTCCCAGCTCCACGCCTTGCGATGCACGAGGTCGATGTAGCCGCTGAACAATTCGGCCGCCCCGATGGCGATCTGGAGGGGAGCGACCTTCTCGCCGAACGCGGCGCGCAGCGCGTCGAGGGCCGCGGTCGGGTCGGCGTTCTCGCGGTCGCTCTTGTTGATGAAGAAGCACGCGGCGGAGCCGGTCGACCGGGCGAGGGCGACGGCCCCTTCGAGGCCCGCTTCCACACCGCCCGAGGCGTCCATCAGGAAGATCGCGCCGTCGGCCGCGGCGAAGCCCTCGATGACGTCCGCGACGAAGTCCGGATAGCCGGGCGTGTCCACCAGCGAGATCCGCGTTCCCTCGCTCTCGAACGTCCCGACGGCGAGGCTCAGGGACTCACGTCGCTTCTGCTCCTCGGGTTCGAAGTCGAGATGGGCGGTCCCATCGTCCACGCGCCCGAGTCGGGGGATCGCGCCGGCCTTGAACATGAGCTGTTCCGCCAGCGTCGTCTTGCCGGAGCCGACATGGCCCGCCAGGACGACGCTGCGAATGTGTGGGAGGTCGACGCTCTTCATCGTCATCGGGTTCGACGGTCCTCCTGCTGGACATTGCGACCGTAGGTCGAGAGGGGAGGGCGCGGGGGTCCGGCCATGATAGTCGGCTATACTCCGGCCCGCGATGTCAGGTCATTCCAAATGGTCCACGATCAAGCGCCAGAAGGGCATCACCGACGCCAAGCGTGGCGCGCTCTTCACGAAGGTCGCTCGCGAGATCAGCGTCGCGGCCAGGCAGGGTGGCGGCGACCCCGACGCGAACTACCGGCTCCGGCTCGCCATCGAGAAGGCGCGCTCGGTCAACATGCCCGCCGACAACATCAAGCGCACGATCGACAAGGCGACCGGGGGTGGCGAGGCAGAGCAGTTCGAGGAGATCGTCTACGAGGGTTACGGCCCGGGCGGCATCGCCGTCCTCGTCGAGGCCCAGACCGACAACCGGAACCGGACCGCGGCCGAGGTTCGCTCGATGTTCACCAAGTCCGGTGGCCAGCTGGCGGGCAGCGGCGCGGTGGCCTGGCAATTCGAGCCGCGTGGTCTCATCTCGATCCCGCGATCGGGCGCGAACGCCGATGACGTCGCCCTGGCGGCGATCGATGCGGGCGCGGAGGATGTCGTGACCGACGACGAGGAGACCATCGAGATCTACACCTCGTCGGGCGATCTCGAAGGCGTCCGCCAGGCGCTCGAGGGCGCGGGCATCGTCGTCGAGTCCGCCGAGCATGCGATGGTCGCGAAGCAGACCGTCGAGCTCGATTCGTCGAAGGCTCGCCAGGCGCTCCGGCTCATCGAGCTGCTCGAGGACCTCGAGGATGTCTCGCGCGTGACCGCGAACTTCGACATCCCCGAGGACGTCTACGCCGAGGTCACTGGGTGATCGTCCTCGGGATCGACCCGGGGACCGCCGCGCTGGGGTATGGGATCGTCGAGCGAGCCCGTGGACGGCTGCGAGAGGTCGACCACGGCTGCCTCGCGACCAGCCCGGACCTGACGCTCCCCGAGCGACTGCTCGCGATCCATTCGCTCGTCGACGAGCTGATCGAGCTGCATCAGCCGGACGTGATCGCGGTCGAGCGGCTGTTCTTCTCGAAGAACGTCCAGACGGCCTTCGCGGTCGGGCAGGCGCGCGGCGTGGTCCTGCTGGCCGCCGCCCAGCACGACACCCCGGTTCGCGAAGCGACCCCGAACGAGGTCAAGAGCGCGATCACCGGCTACGGCGCCGCCGACAAGGAGCAGGTCAGCCGCATGGTCCAACTTGTCCTGGGCATGAGCGAGCGGCCACGACCCGATGACGCTGCCGACGCCCTGGCGATCGCCACGTGGGCGGTCAACACGGAACACACCATCGTCGCGCGCGACTCGGCCGTCGTGGACCGCTCGGCGATCGCTCCGATCAAGCGCGGCGAGTCGAGCTACGACCGGGCTGTCCGCGAGGCCCTCGCCGCCGAGCGGTCATCCGAGCGCGCCGCCAAGCGCAGCGCCTCCTAGTCGCCCGGTGCGGCGGTGATCGCGTCGGTCGAGGGTGTCGTCGGGGCCGTCGCGCTCGATTCGCTCGTCATCGAGGTCGGCGGGATCGGGTACCGGGTCTTCGCCGCGCCCGCGATCATCGCCGCGGCCGTGCCGGGCGGCCGGCTGAAGCTCCATACGTACCACCTCGTCCGCGAGGACCAGCAGACCCTCTACGGCTTCCGGAACGCCGACGAAATGGGGTTCTTCACCCTCCTGCTGACCGTGACGGGCGTGGGGCCCAAGGTCGCGCTGGCCATCGTCGGCAGCCGCCCGACCGCTGACCTCCAGCTGGCCATCCTGGCCCAGGATCAGGCGGTCCTCGTGGCGATCCCGGGCATCGGCAAGAAGCTCGCCGAGCGGATCATCTTCGAGCTCAAGGAGAAGGTGACCGCGGCCGGCGTGGCGGTCTCGGGATCGGCCGCGGCGGGCGCGGAGGCCAGCGAAGGCGAGATCGTGGCCGCGCTCCAGGCGCTCGGCTACTCCCTTGGCGAGGCTCGCGAGGCGTCACGCACGGCGCTGGCCGATCTCGGGGTCGCGAGCACGCTCGAGGAGCGGGTCAAGGCGGCGCTGCGGAGCCTGGTCCGCGACTAGAGACGCCGGCGACTAGGGGCGCCGGCCCGCGAGGACGTCGGCATGGAGCCCGATCGGGTCGATCGACGGGCGTCCGGGCCGTGCGGCCAGCTGGGCGAGGCTCTCCCGGTCGAGGATCCCGAGGATCGCGTCGCGGACGTCGATCATCGTGTCGCGCAGGGCGCAGGTCGCCTCGTCCGGACAGGAGCACGGCTCGTAATAGCGGAGCGACACGCAGCCGAGCGGCGCAAGGGCCCCGTCCAGCAGGCGGATGATGCGTCCCAGCGAGACCGTCGAGGGATCAGCCGCCATCGCATAGCCGCCGTGGGCGCCCAGGGTCGTTCGGACGATGCCCGCGTGCTTGAGCGTGGCCATGATCTGCTCGAGGAACTTGACCGGCAGCCGGTTGCGGTCGGCGAGCGTGGCGAGCGCGATCGGACCATCGTCACTGTGCCGGACGAGATCGGTCAGGGCACGGAGCCCGTACTCGGAACGACGCGAGAGCCGCATCGCGGCATGGTACCGCGAAGCCCTACTCGCGTGGTGGTATTTCGTTCCGTGCCCCAGCGTGTTCCGTCGTTGGCACGCGTGCGGACCGAGGCTGCGGGGACGGGCCGCATGGACCGGAACGCCGCCGCGGATCGCGGCCCGACGATGTAGAACAGGTGTGCGATATGGGAGCGGACATGCTAGACTCCGCGGCAATGGCGGACGACCTCTCGCGCATCCTGTCGGCGGACCCGGGAGACGAGGTGGACCTCGTCGTCGAAGGCACCCTCCGACCGCGCACGCTCGACGAATACATCGGCCAGCGCGAGGTCAAGGCCAACCTCTCGGTGCTCCTCCAGGCCGCGAAGGGCAGGGGAGAGGCCGCCGACCACATCCTGCTGTACGGCCCACCCGGGCTCGGCAAGACGACCCTCGCGACGATCGTCGCGCGCGAGCTCGGCGTCAACGTGCGCTACACCTCGGGGCCGGCGATCGAGCGAGCAGGGGACCTCGCGTCGGTGCTGACCTCGCTCGACGACCACGACGTGCTGTTCATCGATGAGATCCACCGCCTCAACCGCTCGGTCGAGGAGATCCTCTACCCGGCGATGGAGGACTACGCACTCGACGTCATGATCGGGAAGGGCCCGTCGGCACGATCGTTGCGCCTCAGCCTGAAGCCGTTCACGGTCGTCGGGGCGACGACCCGTGCCGGGCGGATCAGCGGCCCGCTGCGCGACCGGTTCGGGGCGACCTATCGCCTCGACTTCTATGCCGACGACGAACTGGCCGCGATCGTCGACCGCTCGGCCGCGATCCTGGGCGTGGAGATCGAGCCCGCCGCGACCAGGGCCATCGCCCGCCGCGGGCGCGGCACGCCACGCATCGTCAACCGCCTGCTCAAGCGGGTCCGCGACCATGCCGAGGTCCATGGCGACGGCCGCGTGAACGAGACGACCGCCCGTGAGGCGATGCGCGCGATGGAGATCGACGATGAGGGGCTCGATTCGACCGACCGCAAGCTCCTGGCCGCCATCGTCCAGAAGTTCGCCTCGGGGCCGGTGGGGGTCGCCGCGCTGGCGGCGGTCCTCTCCGAGGAGATCGAGACGATCGAGGACGTCTACGAACCGTTCCTGTTGCGCCTCGGCTTCCTCGACCGGACGCCGTCGGGCCGGATCGCGACGGACCTGGCCCGTGCCCACCTGTCCGGGCTCGGCTACGAGATCCCGCCGCCGCGGCGCGCGGAGGCCGGGATGCCAAGCCTCTGGGACGACCCGGTCGATCCGCCCGCGGCCGACGCTTGAGCGCTGCATACGAGGGCCGGGCGGCCCGCTACGAGGTCGTGGTCCCGCCGCCCGTCGACGGCTCGACCCGGGCACGGATCGGGAAGCTGACGCTGACCCACGGCGTGGTCGAGACGCCGCAGTTCATGCCGGTCGGCACCAACGCCACGGTCAAGGCGCTCACCCCGGCCGAGATCGCCGAGACCGGCGCCACGATCATCCTGGCGAACACATACCACCTGTACCTGCGGCCGGGCGCGGATCGCATCGCGCGGCTCGGCGGCCTGCACCGCTTCATGGACTGGGACGGCCCGATCCTGACCGATTCGGGCGGCTTCCAGGTCGTCTCGCTCGGCGACCTGCGCGTCGTCGACGAGGACGGCGTCACGTTCCGCTCGCACCTCGACGGATCCACGCACCGGTTCACGCCCGAGGTGGCGATCGCCGCGCAGGAGGCGCTCGGCTCGGACATCGCGGTCGCCTTCGACCAGCCGGTCTACCCGACCTCGCCACGGGCGGTCGTGGCCGACGCGACCGAGCGCACCCACCGCTGGGCGGAACGCTCGCTGGCCGCCCACGACCGGGACGACCAGGCACTCTTCGGCATCATCCAGGGCGGCCTCGACCCGGAGCTCCGCGCGGCCTCGACCCGGTTCATCGCCAGCCTCCCGTTCGACGGCATCTGCCTGGGTGGCCTGGCCGGCGACGAGACGCCCGCCCAGCGGGACGCGACCCTCGATCTCGCGGTGCCGCTGCTCGACGACGACCCCCGCCCGCGATACCTGATGGGCCTCGGTTCACCGGCCGACCTGCTCGAGGCCGTCCATCGCGGGGTGGACCTGTTCGACTCGGTGCTGCCGGCGCGGGTGGCACGAAACGGACAACTGTGGGTGCCCGGCGGCCGGTTGAACATCAAGAACCGCGCCTTCCAGGACGATCCGGGCCCGATCCAGGAGGACTGCCCGTGCCTGGCCTGTCGGCGATTCTCGAGGGCCTATCTGGCGCACCTGTTCCGCGCCGGCGAGCTCCTCGCGTACCGGCTTGCGACTTGTCACAACCTGACCTTCACCCTAGACTTCATCGCCAGGGTCCGAGCCTCGATCCGGGCCGGCACCTTCCCCGCCTCGATGGCCGAATTCCGTTCTCGCGCGGGTCGGATGAGCGTGGATGAAGGCGCTGGTAAGTCCGCGTGAAGGGCCGACCGGTAGTGTGCATGACGACGCGGAGGCGCAGCGATGGGCTCGCGAAACCGTCCCGGCAAAGAGGCCAAGAAGAAGCCGAAGGCCAAGCTCGGCCAGACGCGGCTGTCTCCGCTCGAGGATCCGCCGCAGAACGTCGAGCTGATCCGCAAGCCCCGCAAGGAGAAGCCGGTCGTCGAGGAAGACACCGAAGAGGCCTGACCGGCCGGATCGCGATCGAGGCGCGCTCCGGTGACCGGTCCCACGGATCGATGAGGAGCGTGACGGAACGATGGCGATGACCGACGAGCGGAGCACGGAGCGGGCGACAGCGGAGCGCGGCAAGGCGGTCGACGCGGCGCTGCTCGCGATCGAGAAGCAGTTCGGTCGTGGCGCCATCATGAAGCTCGGCTCGCGGGAGCGTCAGCAGATCGACACGATCCCGACCGGCTCCATCGCGCTCGACCTTGCCCTCGGCGTCGGCGGGATCCCGCGGGGCCGGATCACCGAGATCTTCGGCCCCGAATCGTCGGGCAAGACCACCGTCTGCCAGCACGTCATCGCGGAGGCCCAGGCGCGCGGCGGCGTGGCCGCCTTCATCGACGTCGAGCATGCACTCGATCCCGGTTACGCCCGGCAGTGCGGCGTCAACGTCGATGAGCTGCTGGTCAGCCAGCCGGACACCGGCGAGCAGGCGCTCGAGATCACCGAAACGCTCATCCGCTCGGGCGGCATCGACATCGTCGTCGTGGACTCCGTGGCGGCCCTCGTGCCGCGCGCCGAGATCGAGGGCGAGATGGGCGACTCGTTCGTCGGCATCCAGGCCCGGCTGATGAGTCAGGCGCTGCGCAAGCTCACGGGTGCCGTCTCGCGCTCGAACACCTCGCTCGTCTTCACGAACCAGCTGCGCGAGAAGATCGGGGTCATGTTCGGCAACCCGGAGACCACGCCGGGCGGCCGGGCCCTCAAGTTCTACGCGTCGGTGCGGCTGGACATCCGGCGGGTCGAGACCATCAAGACCGGGACCGAATTGGTCGGCAACCGCTGCCGGGTCAAGGTCGTCAAGAACAAGGTCGCGCCGCCGTTCCGCGTCGCCGAGTTCGACATCATGTACGGCGAAGGGATCTCGAAGGAAGGCGGCCTGCTGGACGTCGGCGTGGCGATGGACGTCGTGTCGAAGACCGGGGCGTGGTTCAACTTCGACGAGACCCGGCTCGGTCAGGGCCGCGAGGCCTCCAAGGACTTCCTCAAGGCCAGCCCCGCGGTGGCGGCCGAGATCGAACGCCGCATTCGCAGCAAGATCAACGAGGACGCCGTCATCCCCGTCGAGGGCATCGAAGAGGCCGAGTAGCGGCATCGTGGGAACGGCCCGCGGGCGACCGAGGCGCGAGTCGTTCGCCGAGCGACGAGAACGCCGGGCCGCGATCGAAGACTCGCAGGTCGTCCTCGAGGCGGCGGCACGGTTCCTGGAGGCGCGCTCGCGTTCCGTCGCCGAGGTCCGTCGGCGGCTGGGCGCGGCGGGATATCGAGCCGACTTGGTGGAGGGCGCCATCAGCCGTCTGCTCGAAGTCGGGGTGCTCGACGACGAGGTCTTCGCCCGGGCGTGGGTCGAGTCGCGCGACCGGGCTCGGCCGCGTGGCGAACGGGCCATCCGCGAGGAGCTGCGCCTGAAGGGCATCGAGCGGCCGATCGCGGATCTCGTCCTCGCCGAGCGGCGTGATGCCGCGGTGACGCATGCCGCGTTGACGCCCGACGACGACGGGTCGGCCGCGACTCCGGACCGCGTGGCGGCGGAACGGCTGCTCGCGAAGCATCGCCGGTCCCTGGAGCGCGTCGCGGACGCCCGCCAGCGGCGGCAACGGGCCTACGCGCTCCTCGCCCGCAACGGGTTCGATCCGGAGACCTGCCGGGAGGTGGCCTCCACCGTCGCGGCCTGGGACGCGGAGACCGACGATGATCCCGGCTAGGCCGCTCGTCATCCCGCCCATCGGACCGGCTGGGGTCCTCAGGTCTCCCAGCGCGACGCCAGGTGCGCGGCATCTGACGCGACGCCGGCGAGGTTCGCCGACGCCTGATTGTGTTGCCACAGCAGACCCAGGAACGTCAGGCCCGGCACGTCGCTGACGCCGCGGACCTGGCGCGGCAGGCCGAAGTCGCCCAACACGGGGAGATCGAGCCAGCCGTAATCCGGGGCATATCCCGTGGTCCACAGCACGCTCGAGATGCCCGCGGCGGCGAGATCAAGTTCGGTCACCTCGGGCGGCTCGAACTCGAAGGGCTCGCGATCGTCGGGCGGGAGATGGATGCCGGCGCGTTCGGCAAACGTGTCGAAGAGGGTTCGGAACCGCTGGTCGAAGAACTCGTCGGCGAACCGGAGATTCGTCGCGAGGTCCGCGGCGAACCGCGCCCGTTCGCCATCGGCCGCTTCGAACCGCCCGACGAGCCTGATCCCGTTCGCGGCGAACTTGCGCAGGTTCGTGTCGTGCCCGCCACCGTGGCCCGAGAGATGCGGGTTGCAGGCGAACCGCGCCCGGGGATCCGCCAGCATGTCGACGGTCGGCAGCGGCGTCCCAAGCTCGGTGCCACGGTCGACGACGCCTCGCAGCCACCAGAAGAAGTCGCGACCCCGATAGCGCCGCGGCGCCCGCCCGCAATGCCCGACGGACAGCGTCACGTCGCGCCCCGCCTCCTGCAGTTCCTCGGCCAACTGGACGCCTGTCTGCCCCGACCCGACCACGAGCACTCCGCCCGTCGGGAGCGACCCCGGGTTCCGGTAGTCATGGGCGTGCATCTGGTGGATCCGGGGCGTGAACGTGGCGGCGGCCGGCGGGATCCTCGGGGTGTGGAAGGCGCCGGTGGCGACGACGACGTCGCGTGCCCGGATGGTCCCTCGATCGGTCTCGAGGCGGAAGCGCCCATTCCCCGAGTCGTCGGCCGCCAGCCGCTCGACCGTGGTCCCGAGTCGCACCGGCGCGTCGATGGCGGCCGCGTACGCCGCGATCCGCCCGACGACCTCGTCGCGATGCAGGTAGCCGTCAGGATCGGAGTCCTCGTAGGGGAAGCCCGGTAGGCCGACCGTCCAGTTCGGTGAGACCAGCTGGAACCCGTCCCAGCGGTCCTGCCACCCGCCGCCGAGGGTTTCGCGGCGATCCAGGACGACGTGCTCGCGGCCGGCCTGGCGGAGGTGCCAGCTCATGATCAGCCCTGCCTGGCCGGCCCCGACCACGACGGTCTCGATCGGTGCTGGCAGTCTGTCGCCCATGCACGTCCTCCGCTCGGAACGGTCTTGCGGCCCGAGTATGCCGTGTTGGCGCCCAGTAACGCGCTCAACAGCCGATGTTGCGTTCGGGTGCCGCCTCGGTTGACCCTCCGCGTCGCGGCCCGTAGGCTACGCGACAGACGAATCCAGCGCCGTCCGCGCGGCGTTTCAGCAGCCGAACCGGCGTCGAAGGCGGCCCACCGAGGGAGTCGGACATCGCCCAGGGGGCGAGCAGACCGCCATCGCCGTGCGCTCGACGCCACCGAACGAATACAAGACCTCCGGTCGATTCTCCCGGCCGGATGGGAGGATCACTGATGGACACACCGATCGTCGTGGCGGTGGCCCTCGCGGCCGCCGTCGGCGGAGCCCTACTCGGGATGCTCGCCCGCGGCCTGTGGGCCTCGCAGTCGATGAAGGCCGCGAGCGCGGAGGCCCGGCGGATCGAGGCCGAGGCTCGGGCGCGCCAGAAGGAGCTCATCCTCGAGGCCAAGGACGAGAAGCTGCGGCTCCAGGGCGAGGCCGAGGACGAGGCGCGAGCGAAGCGCAACGAGCTGGCGGGGCTGGAGCGGCGCCTCCTCGCGCGCGACGAGCAGCTCGACCAGCGCACGGACATGCTCGAGCAGCGCGATCGCAAGCTCCTCGAACGCGATCGGGAGCTCGACAAGACGCGCGAGGACCTCGCTCGCGCGCAGCAGGAGCAGGTCGCGGCCCTCGAGCGCGTGTCGGGCATGTCGGCCCAGGACGCGAAGACGATCCTGCTCGACGCCGTTCGCGAGGAGGCCGAGCACGACGCCGTCAAGATCGCGAGGGCCATCGAGCGCGCCGCGCGCGAGGACGCCCAGGACAAGGCCCGCGACGTCGTCATCACCGCGATGCAGCGCGTGGCCGCGGACCACACGGCGGAGCACACGGTCTCGGTGGTCCACCTGCCATCCGACGAGATGAAGGGCCGGATCATCGGCCGTGAGGGCCGCAACATCCGGGCGCTGGAGCAGGCGACGGGCGTTGACCTGATCATCGACGACACGCCCGAGACGGTCGTCCTGTCGGGCTTCGACCCGGTCCGTCGCGAGGTGGCGCGGCTGGCGGTGACCAAGCTCATCGCCGACGGCCGCATCCACCCCGGCCGCATCGAGGAGGTCGTCGCCAAGGCCCGCGCCGAGGTCGATCTCGTCATGCGCCAGGCCGGCGAGCAGGCGGCCTACGAGGCCGGTGTCCCGGGTCTGCCGGCGGAGATCATCAATCTGCTCGGGCGCCTGAAGTTCCGCACGAGCTACGGCCAGAACGTGCTCAACCACGTCGTCGAGACGAGCCACCTCGCCGCGGTCATCGCCGCCGAGATCGGCGGGGACGTCCAGGTCGCCAAGATGGGCGGCCTGCTGCACGACATCGGCAAGGCCGTCGACCACGAGGTGGAGGGCCCGCATGCGGCGATCGGCGCCCAGGTCGCCCAGCGCCACAACCTGCCCTTCAAGGTCATCAACGCCATCGCGGCCCACCACCAGGAAGTCGAGTACGCGTGCCTCGAAGCGCCGATCGTCCAGGTGGCCGACGCCATCAGCGCGTCCCGGCCGGGCGCCCGTGGTGAGGCGATGGATACGTATGTCAAGCGCCTCGAGGACCTCCAGGCCATCGCCGAGAGCTTCGCGGGCGTCGAGCGCTCCTTCGCGGTGCAGGCCGGTCGCGAGGTCCGCATCCTGGTCCGCCCCGAGGAGATCGACGACCTCACCGCCTCACGCCTCGCGCGCGACATCGTGCGCAAGATCGAGGAGCAGCTGACCTACCCGGGCCAGATCAAGGTGACGGTCATCCGCGAGACGCGGGCCGTGGAGTTCGCCAAGTAGCGAACGTCGAACCTGGGCGGCCGTCGTCCCGAATCGAAGCGGGGCCGGCCTGAGCCGACCCCGCCTGAGTCGCGCGGTCGATCCGCCTTACGGCGCGGGCGCGGTGATCGTCCCGAAGGCCCCGCCGGCCTCGTCGCCGGGTCCGGCGGCGAAGAACAGGGTCGTGGACGGTCCGGCGGCGGCGTCATTGCCGAAGCCGATGCCCCACAGCCCGTCGATCTTGATGGCCTTGTGATCGGCCGCCCGGAGGGTCCCGCCGAACTGCCAGTGACCGTGGATCCAGCGATAGGCGTTGATGCGGCCGTCGCCGAAGTTGCCGACCAGCAGGTCGCCGCCGAAGTGGCCGAAGCCGTCCGGTGCCCACGCGAGACCCCATGGGGCATCGAGGGCACCACGCGACGCGACCCGGCCGAGGAACTTGCCCTTGAGGCTGAACGCGTCTACGAAGCCGAGCCCGCGGCCCGCGATCTCGTCGCCGCGATCCTTGTCCTGCTTGGCGTAGGTCACGAAGATCATCCCGTTGAGCGCCTGGATCCCGAACGGCGCGTAGCCGTGGGGGAGATGGCGATCCCGGAAGGCGCCGTGCCACGACTGGCGCGTGAAGGCGCTGTCGAACACGACGACCCGGCCGTGATGGAAGTCGGCGGCGTAGAGGAAGTCGGCGCCATCGACGGTGGCGATGGCCAGGCCCTTGTAGCTGTCGTGCTGCATGCTGCGATCCGCGCCAACGATCGCCTGGGTCGATCCAGCGGCGGGGACGTTCGGGTTCCATCCCGAGATGGTCCCGTCCTCGCTCGCGAAGAGGAAGCGGGCCGCTGCCGAGACACCACCCGCCGTCACGACGAACCCGGTGCCGCCGTTGAACACCGTTCCCGTCGGAGCGCCCGGCACCGACACGGTGAGGGGGATCTTCGCGCCGAGGCCGTTGTAGAGGGTCGAGGTGCCCGTGCCGTTGTTCGCGGCCCACCACGGCGACGACGGGCTCCGGGTGATGCCCCACGCGTTGACGAGGTCGGGGTCGACGAGGTCCGCGGGGACCGATCCGTCGGAGACCAGGTAGTGGGTGGTGTACGCGTTCGGCGCGTGGCGATCGTGCGCCGACGCCGGGAGCGCCGCCACCATGAGCAGCAGCGCGGCGCTCCCGAGTGCCAGGGAGCGGCGGATCATCGTCATGTCCCGGTGACCTCCTTCGCAGGCGTGTCATCCGACCGCGGTCCAGCGGTGATGGGGATGGGGGCCTGCCACCTTGGGCTACGTCGCCACTGGATGGCCGGTTTCCGTCCACGCGAGGATGCCGGCGGTCGGTAGACTCGCTCGCATGCAGAGCGACCACGCGATCCATGACGCCGCGCCGATCGGCCGGACGCGCCTGGGCAACCCGCCCAACGGGAACCTCCCGCGACCGCCGGGTGCGCTGCGCGTCCTGCTCATCGGCGACCTGATCGGCAAGCCCGGACGCGCCGCGCTCGAGGCGACCCTGCCGGCCCTGCGCGACGAGCGTGGCATCGACTTCGTGACCGCCAACGGCGAGAACGTCGCCGGCGGCATGGGGCTCACGCCCTCGACGGCCGAGTCGATCCTGGCCGCGGGCGTGGACGTCATCACGTCGGGCAACCACATCTGGGACAAGCGCGAGATCTACGCGTTCCTCGAGGCGAACGACCGGGTCCTGCGGCCCCTGAACTACGGCACCCACGAGGTCCCCGGGCGAGGCTGGGGCGTGTACGGCGCGCTCGACGGCACCGACGTCGCGGTCATCAACCTCCAGGGCCGGACGTACATGCAGCAGATCGAGAACCCGTTCACCGATGCCGACCGCCTGCTCGACGAATCGTCCGAGCCGCTGCCGCCGGTGCGCCTCGTCGACTTCCACTGCGAGCTGACTTCGGAGAAGAACGCCATGGGGCTCTACCTGGACGGGCGCGTCAGCGTGGTCGTCGGCACGCACACGCATGTCGTCACCGGCGACGAGCGGATCCTCCCCAACGGCACCGCCTATCTCACCGACATCGGCATGACCGGTCCGGTCTGGAGCGTCATCGGCTTCGCGCCACGGACGGTCATCCCGCGCTTCATCAACGCCCTGCCGACCCGGTTCGAGGTGGGCGACGGTCCGGTCATCTTCAACGCGGTCCAGGTCGACATCGACCCCGCCACCGGCCGCGCGCTCCAGATCGAGCGGATCCAGCGCCTGCTCGAGGCGTAGCGCCGTGGCCACGCCCCGGCGACGGCGCTACGATCCGGTGCCGCCAGGCGCGGAACGCGTGGCACCGCCCGGGCCGTCGACCGTCGACCTGCACACCCACACCACCCGCTCCGACGGCGTCGTGCCCCCGGGCGAGCTCGTGGCGGCCGCCTGGGACGCCGGGGTCCGGGTCCTGAGCCTGACCGACCATGACACGCTCGCGGGGTACCGCGAGGTCGTCGCCGCGCGTGACGTGCCGGCCGGCATGACGCTGGTGCCCGGCGTGGAGATCAACGCGCTCGTGACCCGCGATCTCGGTCTGTGGGAAGGCGAGCTGCACATCCTCGGGTTCGGGATGGACCCGTTCGACGAGGCGTTCGAGACCGTCCTCGCGTCGCAGCGCGACCGCCGACGCGTCCGATTCGTCCGGACGACGGCCCTGCTTCGCGAGCTGGGACTCCCGATCGATGTGGAGGTCGCGGCGCTAGATACGACCGACGCGGACGCGCTCGGTCGCCCGACGATCGCCCGGGCGCTGATGACCGCGGGTCACGCATCGAGCGTCGAGGACGCGTTCGCTCGCCTCCTGGGCCACGGGCAGCCCGCCTACGTCCGTCGCGAGGGTCTCGAGCCCGAGGAGGCGATCCGGGCCATCACGGCGGCCGACGGCATCGCGGTCCTGGCCCACTTCCGAGAGGCCAGGCAGCGGACGGACATCGTCCGCGAGCTC
The DNA here is from genome assembly GCA_963764515.1 of uncultured Chloroflexia bacterium. GTDB lineage: Bacteria > Chloroflexota > Limnocylindria > Limnocylindrales > CSP1-4 > SPCO01. The sequence goes on from CAVXSS010000002.1 coordinate 1,419,906, forward strand.
ATCGAGGCGGGGTTGGCCGGGCTCGAGGTCTACTACCGCACGTTCGACGCGAAGACCGTGTCAGCCGTGGGCAAGATCGCGGCGTCGCTCGACCTGCTCGCGACCGGCGGGACCGACTACCACGGAGACCTGGGCTCGTACGCCGAGGCCCACGCGGCCCTCTGGGTGCCTCCGGAGGTTGGCGAACGGTTGCTGGAGCGTGTGGTCCCATGGTCGAGCCCTCCCGACTGAGCGGGGTACGATGTCGAGCGCCGTGACCGATCGCATCGTCGCCACTCGTGCGTTGCCCGTGCTGGACGGCCTCGTCCCGGTGCCTCCGGCCGCACCACGCCATCCGGCCGCGCCGCCGGACGAGCGGCTGGCGGAGTACCTGCCGGAGTCCCGTGCCTTGCCCCGGTTCCATCTCTGGACGCTCGGTTGCCAGATGAACCGGAGCGACTCCGAGGAGATGGCCGGGCGGCTGTTGCGGGCCGGCTGCGACGAGGCGACCGGCTTCGACGATGCCGAGCTCATCGTCATCAACACGTGCGCGATCCGCGAAGGTGCCGAGCAGAAGGTCATCGGGCGACAGGGCCAGCTCAGCAGGCTCAAGGCCGCGAACCCGGGGCTGCGCGTCGTGCTCACCGGCTGCTCGGTCCGTGAACCGGACCGGGCCGGCCTGCGGCGGCGCTATCCGGCCGTGGACGTGTTCCTGCGGCCCGATGAGGAACCCGAACTCGTCGATCGGCTCGGACTGGCGTCGGCCCAGGCGCCGATCGGGGCGGTCGGGGCCACGACGACGGTCGGGCGGACGGTCGTCGGGGTCGCCGACGGCCTGGCCGCGACCCGGGCGCGGGCCGTGGGGGAGGGGAGCGTCGCCCGAGGCTCGGCCGTCAGCGCCTGGCTGCCGATCATCTACGGCTGCGACAAGACCTGCACGTACTGCATCGTGCCGTTCAGCCGTGGACCGGAGCGGAGCCGCCCGTTCGACGAGATCGTGGACGAGGCGCGCGCCCTGGCGGCCGCCGGGTACCGGGAGGTCACCCTCCTCGGGCAGAACGTCAACTCGTACGGCCACGACCTGGCGCCGGACCCCCGCTTCGACCACATCGACGGGGCCCGCCTGGCCGGTCGTCGCCTCGACCTGCACGGACGGCCGGACCTGGCCGAGCTGATCCGGGCGATCGACGGCATGCGCACGGCGGACGGTCGCCCGGCCATCGGCCGGTTGCGGTTCGTCACCTCGCACCCGTGGGATCTCTCGGACCGGCTCATCGCGGCGCTCGCCGACTGCGAGAGCGTCTGCGAGCACCTGCACCTGCCGGTCCAGTCGGGCGACGATGCGGTCCTGCGTCGGATGGGTCGCCAGTACACGATCGAGCACTACCTCGAGCGCCTCGCGCGCATCCGCGAAACGGTTCCGGGCATCACGATCTCGACCGACGTCATCGTGGGCTTCTGCGGCGAGACCGAGGCCCAGTTCGAGTCGACCCTCGCGTTGCTGGGCGCTGTGCGCTACGACCAGGTCTTCGCGGCGGCCTACTCGCCACGACCGGGCACGCCCGCGACGAAGCTCGCCGACGATGTCGCGCCCGACGTCAAGCGCCGCCGCCTCAATCAGCTCCTGGCATTCCAGGAGGGGATCGGCCTCGAGCGCAACCGGGCGTGGCTGGGTCGTGATGTCGAGGTCCTCGTCGACGCCGTCACGCCAGCTCGGCCGCACGACCACGACGACACCGATGAGCGTCGAGCGGCCGGGCCGTCGGTCACCGGCCGGACGCGCGGCAACAAGCTGGTCCATGTCACCGGAACCGCTGACCTCGTCGGTCGCGAGGTGGTGGTCCGCATCGACCACGCCGGCCCGTATGCGCTCCGAGGCGCGCCCGCGACCGCGTGAGCGTGTGGCCGCCGCTCCTTGTCATCGCCGGGGCGACGGCGACCGGCAAGACCGGCCTGTCGATCCGGCTGGCGGAGGCGCTCCGAGCGGACGGGATCGCGTCCGAGATCGTGTCGGCGGACTCACGCCAGGTCTATCGCGGCCTCGACATCGGCACGGCCAAGGCCGATCCGGCGGAGCGCGCACGGGTCCCGCACCACGGTCTCGATCTCGTCGAGCCCGATGCGCCCTTCAGCGTCGCCGAGTACGCGGCCCACGCCCGCGCGGTGCTGGCCGGGATCGCGGACCGGGAAGGGCTGGCGATCCTCGTCGGGGGCACCGGCCTCTATCTTCGGGCCGTGGCCCGGGGGCTCCCCACCGATGCGCTCCCGAACGACCAGGCGGTCCGGGCTGGTCTCGAGGTCGAGCTGGGACGGGACGGCCTCCCGGCGATGGCCGCGCGCCTGGTCGCCCTCGCCCCGTCGCGTGCCGCCGTGCTCGACCTGCACAACCCGCGCCGGGTCGTCCGGGCGCTCGAGATCGCCGAGCTGCAGGGGGACGTGCCGCTCCCTGAACCGCGGGGTTACCCGGCGCCCGTTGCCTGGCTCGGCCTCGAGGTCGAGTCCGGGACCCACCGCGACTGGATCGACGCTCGCGCCCGGGCCCAGTTCGCCGGCGGCCTGCTCGACGAGGCGCGACACCTCCGCGAACGCTTCGACCCGACGCTCCGCGCGTTCAGCGCCATCGGTTACCACGAGGCGTGGGACGTCCTCGACGGTCGGGTCGGGCTGGACGAGGCGATCGCGGTCGACATCGGGCGCAACGTCTCGTTCGCGAGGCGTCAGCGGACGTGGTTCCGCTCCGAGCCCGACATCACGTGGCTGGCGGTGGGTCCGGGCGAGCCCGACCCGCTGCCGGCTGCCCTGGACGCCGCTCGTCGGCTCGGCGGTGGATGACGGCCGAGCGGCTATCCTTCGTCGGTGTCCAGATCGTCGATGATCGACCTTGCGCCACCGACCGAGCGTGCCTTCCTCGTGGCGGTCGACACCGGCACCGATGACGGCTGGTCGGCCGAGGATTCGCTCGCGGAGCTCGCCAACCTCGCGTCGACGGCCGGTGCCGACGTGGTCGGCGCGGAGTGGCAGAACCGCCGCCACGTCGATCCGAACTGGTACATCGGCAAGGGCAAGGCCGAGGATCTCGCGGGCGCCAAGCGCGAGACCGGCTTCGACGTCCTGATCGCCGACGACGAGCTGTCGCCGGCGCAACAGCGGGCGCTCGAGGAGTTGCTCAAGGTCAAGGTGATCGACCGGAGCCGGCTCATCCTCGACATCTTCGCCCTGCACGCCCAGACGCACGAAGGCCGGCTCCAGGTGGAGCTCGCGCAGCTCGAATACCAGCTGCCCCGGCTCACCAAGCTCTGGACCCACCTGTCGCGGACCGGCGGCGGCATCGGCACCCGGGGACCTGGCGAGAGCCAGCTCGAGACCGACCGGCGGATCGTCCGCACCCGGATCGCCAAGATGAAGGAGCGGGTCGAGCAGGTTCGCCAGCAGCGGGACACCGCGGCCCGGGGCCGGGACCGGCGGCTCTGGCCGACGGTCGGCATCGTGGGGTACACGAACGCCGGCAAGTCGACGCTGCTCAACGCCCTCGTCGGCTCGGACGTCGCCCATGTCGAGGACAAACTCTTCGCGACGCTCGATCCCACGAGTCGCCAGGTCAAGCTCGGCGACGGCCAGACAGCCATCGTCACCGACACCGTCGGGTTCATCCACAAGCTGCCGCACCAGCTGGTCGACGCGTTCCGGGCGACGCTCGAGGAGGTCAATCGGGCGGACGTGCTCATCGAGGTCGTCGACGCATCAGACGCGCACGTCGACGAGCATCGCGCGACCGTCCAGACCGTCCTCGACGAGCTGGGGGCCGGGGAGAAGCCTCGCCTGGTCGCATTCAACAAATCCGATCTCGTCGACCGGGCGGCCCAGGACGGCGAGACCCCGGCACCGGTCATCGCGGGTGCGGTCTTCGTCTCCGCCCTGACCGGCTACGGCATCGACACGTTGCGTGCCGGAATCTCGGCCCTGCTCGCGTCACTGTGGGTCGACATCGACGTCGGGGTGCCCTATGCGGCCGGCGAGCTGCTGGCCCGCGTCCGCGAGCGTGGCACCGTCGAGGTCGAGTACCGCGAGCGCGACGTGCGGGTCCATGGCCGTGTCGCCCCGTCGCTGGCGGGCGAGCTCGAGGCCGTCGCCGCACGCTGGGCCGAGGGCCTGCTGGAATCGAAGGCGGTCGGCGCCGAACGATGAGCGGCCCGCTGCGTCTCGCCGGTTGGGGCACGCTCGACGACGGCGCCGTGATCACCTGGACCATCGCCGAGGGACGCCGCGGACGGCGCTGGCGCGAGGTCGTCGCCCGCGGGGACGCCGTCGACCACGCCCTGTTGCTCGAGACCGACGCGACCGGCCGCTTCAGCCACCTCGAGCTTGCCCGGGGGGACGGGCTCTGGACGTTCCACACCGAGCCCGACGGGACGCTCCACGGCAACCACGTCAGCGCGCCCGAGCAGGACGTGCATCACGTCGCAGGGTTGCCGTTCGCGCCCGACGACCTGCTCCTCGTCGAGGGTTCGCCCCTCAGCACGGCGGCAACCGCGTGGCGCCTGTCGATTGCCGCCTCCGGCGTATCGAATGCTTCGCGTCCGAACCTGGCCGGCATCGTCCTGCGGGCGGCCGGCACGATCGAGCCGGTCTCGACGGTCCGTGCCGAGCGGCTGTCCGCGACTCGCTGGCGCATCGACGAGGGCCCGGCGCTCGAGATCGACGCCGACGGCGCGCCGGTCCTCGCCGACGGTCGGACCCGCCCGCTCGAGCTCGGCTGACACGTCCAGGACCCCGCCGGTGGACTCGATGTGGACAACCCTCGCAGGGAGCGCCAGCGATCCGCAAATCTCGTGGATAAGTCCCTTCCCCCGACCGCTCGAGCCGGGTAACGTAGTCCTTGCCCGAAGGGGCCCTGAACCACTAGCGTTTTTGCCGGTGCTTGCATTGGTGAGAACGACTGTGGATCTGTGGTTCCTTCGGGCGTTTCCGTGTCTGCGGCACGTTCCCGATGCGCGTCACCCCGGGCGACGGCCGCGGTGATCACGATCCCCGAGCTGACCATCGAGGCGATCCGCGCCGCCCACGGACGGATCGATCCCGCCTTCACGCACTCCTCGCAGTACGTCCACGAGGGACTGTCGAGGCGCCTCGGGGTCCCGGTCATCGTCAAGGTCGAGACGGTCAACCCGATCCGTTCGTTCAAGGGCCGCGGGACCTGGATCGCGGTGCACGCACTGGCGGGGGAGGGGAGGGTCGGTCGCAACCGGGCCGTCGTCGCGGCGTCGGCCGGGAACTTCGGCCAGGGCATCGCCTACGCGGCGCGCCCGCTGGGCGTGCCGGTCGTCATCTTCGCGTCGCGACGGGCCAACCCCGGCAAGGTCCAGCGGATGCGGGCGCTCGGTGCGACCGTCAGCCAGGTGGGGGAGGACTTCGACGACGCCCGTGGCGCCTCGGAGGCCTACGCGGTCAAGCATGGGGCCGAGCTGATCGTCGACGGCGCGGACCCGCGGATCTCGACGGGCGCGGCGACCCTTGCCCTGGAACTGACCGACGCGGTCGCGGCCGGCGACCTGCCGGCCCCGGCGGTCATCGCCGTGCCGGTCGGCAACGGCGCGCTCATCAACGGCGTCGGCAGCTGGTTCCGGGCGACGAGCCCGGCCTGTCGCGTCGTCGGCATGCAGGCCGAGGCGGCACCGGCGATGACCCTGAGCTGGCGGGCCGGAGGTCCCATCGACACCGCGACGGCCACCACGTACGCCGACGGCATCGCGTCGCGGATCGCGATCCCCGACGCCGTCGGCCTGATGCCCGGCCGCGTCGACGACATGCTCCTGCTCTCCGAAGAGGCGCTCCGTACCGCACAGGACGAGCTCACGGCCGAGCTTGGCATCACGGTCGAGGGGGCTGCCGCGGCCTCCTGGGCCGGCCTGCTTGCGGGTGACACGCCCGATGGGCCGGCCGTCCTGATCGTCACCGGCAGCAACGTCTGAACGTGCCGGGGCCTTCGCGGGTATCTCGGCCGCGGCCGGGCGGGTAGTATCTGCCGAGCATGGCCGGCTCGCCTGCCGACGGGGCTGGGCCAGAAGCGGAGGCACCGTGACCCACGTGCTCGCGTACATCGACCCAGGTTCCGGGAGCCTGATCGTCCAGGCGGCGATCGCGGCCGTCATCGCGGTCCCGATCTTCTTCCGGACGCAGATCGGGCGGATCGTGCGCGCTCGACGCGGGAGCAAGGACCACGAGGCGGGCGCCGGTGACCGAGCCGGCACCGACTGACCCGGCCGCGCGGGGCCCCGCGTCGCCCGTCGAGCGCGATCCCGGCTCCTATCGGGACCCGGGCGGCTTCATCTACCGCCGGGACGGGGTGCTCTACCGCCAGATCGGCGACGCCTCGATCGCCGATTGGCAGGCGTTCGCGGCCAGCGGGCTGGCCGAGCGCCTCATCGCCTCGGGCCGATTGATCGGCCACGAACCGGTCGCCCTCAGCGCGGCGGCCACCGCCGACGCCCGGGCCGTCATCGCCCCTGAGCTCATCGAGTTCATCTCCTATCCGTACGAGTGGACGTTCGGGGAGCTGAAGGACGCGGGCCTCCTGACGCTCGACGTCGAACTGGAGGCGCTCGCGGGCGGCTGGACCCTGAAGGACGCCTCCGCCTACAACGTCCAGTTCCGCGGCGCTCGTCCGGTCATCATCGACTCGCTCTCGTTCGAGCCGCTCGAGGACGGCGCGCCGTGGGTCGCCTACCGCCAGTTCTGCGAGCACTTCCTCGCGCCACTCGCGCTGATGGCTCGCCGGGATATCCGGTTGTCGGCCCTGCTTCGGGCGGATCCCGACGGTGTCCCGCTGGACCTCGCCAAGGCGCTCCTGCCCTGGCGGACCCGGCTCGACTTCGGCCTGTTGTCTCACCTGCACCTGCATGCCAATGCCCAGGTCCGACACGCGGCCGATGACGACGACGGCCGGACCGCCCGCGGGGTCCGCATCAGCCGGACCAAGCTCGTCGGACTCGTGCAGAACCTGCGCAACACGGTCGCCGCGCTCGAGTGGAAACCGGGCGGGACCGAATGGTCCGATTACGCGGACAACACGAGCTACAACGACCGGGCGACCCAGGCCAAGGAGCGGCAGGTGGGGGAGTTCGTCCGCCAGGTGCCGGGGGCGCGGGCCTGGGACCTCGGGGCCAACACCGGGCGCTACAGCCGGATCGCGGCCGAGGCCGGCAAGCACGTCCTCGCCTTCGACATCGATCCGGCCGCCGCCGAGCGCAACTACCGCCAGATCCGGGCTGAGGGGAGGGGAGACATCCTGCCGCTCATCCTCGATGTCGCCAACCCCAGCCCGGGCATCGGCTGGGCCAACACCGAGCGGCGGTCGTTGCTGGAGCGGGCCGATCCCGACGTCGTCCTGGCCCTGGCGCTCGTCCATCACATCGCGATCACGCGCAACGTGCCGCTGCCGATGCTCCTGGGCCTGTTCGCCGACCTCGCCCCGTGGGCGATCGTCGAGTTCGTGCCCAAGGAGGACCCGATGGTCCGCCGGCTCCTCGCGACCCGGCGGGACGTGTTCCCGGACTACACCCTCGAGGGCTTCCGAGCCGCCGCCACGGAGCGCTGGGAGACGGTGAGCGAAGTCCCGATCGAGGACAGCCCACGGGTCCTGTTCCTCCTGAAGCGCCGCTGACGACGCGAGTGACGGCCCGCCGGGCCCTGCCCAGCGACCCCCGCGAGTTCGCCCGCTCAGCGGTCCCGATCGGGTTGATCGTCCTTGCCGCGGCGGTCCCGTGGACGCGCCCGTTCGTGCTCGTGGGCCTCGTGGCGGGAACGGCGGTGGCGGTCGGGCGCGACGCGCCGGTCCGTTGGGCCTGGGCGGCACCGATCCCGGTCGCCGTGAGCCTGTGCTGGGGCCTCCTGGCGGCGCCGGTCGCCGATCCCGGTGGCGCCGACTGCGCCAGTCCCGGATCGCCACCGGCGGTCTGGCGCCTGACCGAGGCGGCCCTCACGCTCGGGGTCCTCGCGCTGCTCGCGGCCGTGCTCCGCGCCCGACGCGGCGATCTCTACCTGCGTTGGCCGGCACGCTCGGTCGTGCGGCTGGCCATCATCGGGGCGATCGTGCTGGGACCGCTCGGGCTGCTGCTGGGCGCCCTGCTGGCCCGGCCGTTCTTCGGGACCTTCTCGCTGGACCTCTCGAACCCGGGCTTCCTCGTGCCGGCACTCGTGTTCGCGACCGCGAACGGGGTCATGGAGGAACTCGCTTATCGCGGCGCACTGCTCGCCTGGACCGCCCGGGTGACAGGGATCTGGGCCGCCGTGGTCACGCAGGCCGTCGTGTTCGGGCTGGCCCACGGCAGCGGCACCGACGTCGGCGGCTCGCCGATCGTGCTCACGGTCGTGCTGGGCATCGGCGGTCTCGGCGCCGGGCTCATCGCGATCCGGACGCGCTCGCTGCTCGTGCCGATCGCGTGGCACGTGGCGCTGGACCTGCCGCTCTACGCCTATTGGGCGTGCCGGGCGTCGTAGCAGGGCGATGTTGTAGTATACGACGATGCTATCGGTACCCGAGGCTGCACAACGCGCAAAGCGCAACCCGGAGACGATCCGGCGCTGGATCCGCGAAGGGAAGCTCACATCCTGGAAGGTCGGGACGCAGTACCTGATCGACGAGGATGACCTGTCTGATGCGATCCGCGGTGTGTACACGAGTCCGGGCGGGCCCGACGAGGCGGACGCGCCCATGACCACGGCCCAGATCGTCTCCGAGATCCACCGAGGCAGATCGGAGCGAGCGCACCGGCTGAACGAAGTCCTGGCGCCATACCTCGCCACGCGATCGGCTGAGCCTGAGCGCGCGACTTCGGTGGGGGACGCATGGTTGCCGCACATCGTCGGTCGGATCGTGCGGAACATCGACCCGGTCCGGATCATCCTGTTCGGCTCGCGGGCTCGTGGCGAGGCGCACCCCGACAGCGATTACGACCTGCTCGTGGTCGTCGACGATCTCGCTGACCGTCGGGCGACCCGGATCGCCGCGCGCCAATCGTTCGAGGACCTCCCGGTCGCCGCAGACGTCGTTGTCGCTACGACGAAGGAGGTCTCGAGCGACCGCGGGCGACCTCGCGGAGTCCTGCACTGGGCCCTCACCGAGGGCCGGGTCGTGTATGAGCGAGCCTGACGACGCGGTCTACGCCGCCCATTGGTGGAGTCTCGCCATGGGTGATCTGGTCAGCTCGACGGCGATGGCCGCGGCGGCCTCGTCACCGCCGCGACATGCGGCATGGTTGGCGCATCAGGCCGCGGAGAAGGCCTTGAAGGCAGCCATCGCGGCCTCCGGTGCGGAGCCACCACGAACACACGATCTGGTCACTCTTGCAGCCAGGTTGACCGGGCCGGCGAGCGTCGGCGCGCCCACGGCCGCCTTGAGGCGTCTATCCGACGCCCAGATCTGGTTGCGCTACCCAGAAGTCCTCGAACCACCAATTCGCTGGCCCGAGGTGCACGATCTGATCGCCGACGCGACCGAGATCGTCGAACAGGCTCGGGCATCCCTCCAGCGCCAAGGGCTGAGCACCGATGGGCTCGAGCCGGCCTGAGCACCCCAATGGCACTTCCGATAAGGTGAGTTATGTCTGTTTTCGAGCCAGTAGTTCAGGACCACGGGCGCCATCATCGCGGATACGGCTTACGTGCCGCGGACGACGCGCGCGATCTCGGCAGCGATCTCCTTGATTGTCGAGTCTGACGTCCGGGCGGCGACCGTGTCGGCCAGCGTTGGGCTGTACCCGAGCATGTCGTCGTGACTCAGCCCGTGCCAGATTGGTAGAACGCGCTGGCGACCGCCGACCTGGAGGGCCACGATGCCGTCGAGTTCGCGCTGAGGCCATTCCTTCCGGAAGAACGAGTGGGACATGAGAACGGCCCCGAACCGGCTGTGAGCCAGCCCGTAGTCGATGCTGCGGCGGAGACCCATGCCGATGGTCAGTTCGGTCTTCGCGAACCACGCGCGAATGTCGAGCGCTTCCAACTCTGCCGCGAGCTCGCTCGCGGTCGCCTTGTCTTCGCCGGCGTACGAGACGAACACGTCCCATTCCCGCTCGGCGCTTGGCGGTGCGACGTAGAGGTCGTCGAGCCCGCCGTTGCCGCCGAAGGTCGAGATTACGCGGCGCCGCTGGGTTGTGATTGCGGGAAGCTGCGTCGGCGTCCTCATCGTCGGGAGCGATGGGGCCGGGTGGTAGATCGGCGTGATGGTTTGCTGCCATCTGACCGTGCGGCGAACCTGGACTCGGACCTGGGTCCGAATGGTGATCCTTCGCGTTGCCATCGGGCGATAGCCCTCCAGGGCTTCCGCGAGGACAATCGCCTTGCCACTCAAGGACCGCGTCATCGGTCCTCGCTTGGCAGCACAGTATAGAGGGTCGAAAGCGCCCGTAGCGAACGGACGTTCGCTCCGAGATTGCTCTTCGGTATCGACGGTGTTTCTCGTTCGCGCTCGGAGCCTCGTTGCGCTTGGTAGCTGCGAAGGAAGCGCGGTGCCGATCTCCGCCGCCGGGACGCACCTCAGACGAAGGTGGCGCTCGGCGAGCTGACGGGACGGGTGCCCTGGGGCGACTTCACATCATGATTCGTCGCTGATCTCGCGCATCAAATCATCGTGGCGCCAAGGGATCGCTTTCAGGCCAAGTTCTGTGAACGCAGGCGGTAGACGAGTTGGCATGGCCCCCGTGTAGATCCCGATTACGCGCTTGCCCAGACGGATGCTCTCGCAAATCTCCCAGTTTACCCACGCGCTGTCTGCGGAGTGATCGGACAAGAAGACCACTGTTGTCGACGATCGCCGGATGCGTTCGCGTATCCCGTTCCTGATGTATTCCGAGTTTTCGCTGTCGAAAGGCTCCTTCAAAGAATGGTCGTTGAACTCCAGCCGAGAGGCGGGATTCTTTGCCTGTCCACGAAACAGGTTGACGTTGTCCTCGTCCTCGTAGGCGCGCGCCAGGAATACATTCCTCCGAGGTTGGTCGCCGTCACGCAGGATCCCTTTGACTCTTTCAGCGATGGGTCGAAGATCGTCTCCGGAGACACCGCCCCCGCCCTTTGAGCCCATAGCTCAGCCCTCCCCCTCTCCATCAGTCGTCGAGTTGATGATCTCCAGACAGGCAATGCACTCTCCGCACGGCTTCTCGGTACCGGCGTGGCACGAGTATGTCTGGGTGAGTCCGCGCTCGCGAGCTAGTTCTATGACGGTGCCCTTACTGATGGCGATAAGGGGTGTCAGGAGCGCGATATCGTCTCCCAGCGCGGCCTGGATCGCCACCTCGGCCTTTGCGACGAACTCGCCCCGTTGATCCGGATAGATTGCCACCGAGTCATCGAGCAGCCCCATGACGACACCTGCCGCTCCGCGAGTGAAAGCGACCGACGCTCCGGCCAGAAGCAGTAGGAGGTTCCGACCTGGCAGGAACGCGTCGTCGTGCAAATCTAGATCCGATCGGGTTAGTCCGGACGGGATTGTGGCCCCGAAGCCCCTTAGGTCGACCACCGCCGGTTCGTGGATACGGAGCTTGCGGCACACCGCGCGCGAAGCAGCCAATTCGCGTTCATAGGCTCGCTGTCCGTAGTTGACGAATACAGGTATGACGTCGACGCCTTCCTCGATGGCCAGCGCGGCCGAAACAGACGAGTCGATGCCACCCGACATGAGCACCACTAGGCTCATTGGCAAACCTCCCCCCACATGCGCGACGTCAGCCAGACAGCCCGGTCAACGTCGACGACCGCGAAACCGAACGACCTCGCGTGCTCCCGGAATAGCGCCTCGACGACCTCATACTCACGCAGCGTTCTTGGCGGCCGGTCGTCGTCGATCACGTCGACCCATGTCATGTATCGGAGAACGTGGCGGTCGAGCACGGCGACGTCGTCAGTCGCGGCTAGGTTCAACAGGAGAAGACTGGCCTGCTTCGGACCGATTCCCAGCAGCTGACCTACGAGAGCTGACCGCATTAGCTTCGGCGGTCCGTTGAGGAGCGCTCGAAGACCTTGGCCCCTTACGTAGAGAACCTCGACTGCCTCGACGATGTAGCGGCTGTGCTCACGCGGGAATCTCAGTTGGAATCTTCAACATCCCAGTGCCGATTTCTTGGCTGAGTTGTTCCCAATCGGCGGATGACATTGCCCACGGAGCCGGCAGAAGTCCATATATGGCTTCCGTCGCCGCGAGGGCATCCTCGTAACGAGTCGCGCCACCGATGAGGCACGCAATGAGCTCACGCCACGCGAACGTCTCGTCAACCGTACGGGGGCCTCCCTGGCGGCGTCCCGCGAACTCGGCGGCGGCGTAGGCAACGGCAATCCGGAGGGCATGCTCGGGCGGACGAGCAATCACGAAAACACCCCGGGAAGGGCGGCTGCGAGTGCAGAAACCCCTGTGCTCGGCACATAGGTTGAGATCATCTGGCGTCCCTCACCGTTGCGGATGCGTTGCATCCATCCACGCCAGAAGATCAGATTGTGGCTGAGTAGGCGGCCCCAATACGAGCCTGATCCCGCCGCCGCGCTCTGATTCTCGAAGAAGTCGTATTGCTGCGAATGATGGAGGCGAGCTGTTTCGAAGTCTGTCGCTGTCCTGTTCCATTCGAGCCCGTCGAAACTATTCGCGCCAGCGAGCACATAGATGAGCACGGAGATTGGGTTTCCCGTTCCGAGGAGGTGAAGACCGCAATCGACGCCGGCTTCAGTGAGGGAGCACCTGATTTCGTTGACGACCTTGGCGCGCGCGACGATCCCAGATCCGAGGTCTCGCTCTGCCACGGCAACCATTTGCGTCGCCGATTTCACTGCCACGTCTTGTACCGCCGCTGGAAGTGATGAAGGCCCACCGTGGACCACAGGCACGACCAAGATGCCGCCGAGGGCGGACTGGTCGCGATCCCAGTTCCGTAGCGCGGCGATGGCCTGCTTGTCCGAACTAATGGCGTCTTCGGGCTGGTCGAACGACATCACGAACGCTGGCGTGAGCTCGAGCGCCGTTCGCACATAGGTCTCATGGGCCCAACTGTGGTCTCGATGCCAGTAGGCCTCGTACCAGCCGCTGTCGAGAACCATCCGGGCACCTGCCGTAATCAGATCGAAGTAGTGAGTCAAGGCAGTCGCCTTCATCGAATCATTGAGGTGACTCCAGTCGTAGGCCGACGTCAGCGCTTCTGATGCCCCAAGCGCGCTGAGAAGTGAGACATACGCGTCGAATTGTTGGTCGTCCTTGACAGATGACACGGACGGAATGAATGCCGGGAGCTGGACGCCTGCGAACATGGTCTCGGCGGCCATTAACGACCCGGCGCAGCTGGTCGGGCAAGGCCCGTTGGGGTCGCGACTCCACGTGATGCACGCCACAGCGTGTGCTCGCGGGAAATGGCCTCCTCGGATTGATCCACGAAGTCCGACCAAGTCTCATCAGTGCCCTGGTGGACGATCAGGCTTCGGATGGACGACAGTTCCGTCGAAGCGATCGCATAGGCGCGTGCGAGGCTTTCATGCTGCTTGAGTTGGAGCCAGGCAGTCGCCGCGGCGGCCGAAGCCGCAATGACGCCAATGGCGTCGAAGGCATAGACGTTCGCAACCAGGCCGATGCCCGCCGCAAGGCCAGCGAGCTCAAGGCCAAAGACAAGCTTCTTCCATCGGCTCGCTCGATCCTCATTGTCTCGCGCCTTTGCCGCATACCAATCCTGCTGATCGGTGATCCTGCCCGTCTCATACGCTTCACGACGAACAGCGAGCGACGCCGCTCGGAGGGACCTCATGTCGTCAGTGATAGCCGGTCCAGCGCCGACTTCAGGCGCGGCGAACCCAAGGGCCGTAGTTACCTCCCGCAAGGACCTGTCAAACGCCTCGTCTACCGCGCGAGGATCAGTCTCATCCGGACCAAAAGGGCGACCGCGAACCGCGTAGCGCCACGCGAGCGTCTTGCAGGATTCCGCGACAGCCCGACCGTCATACCACTCACGCTCTGGTCGCGTTCGGGTGATGTAACCAGTCGCCAGGATCGCCCCGAGGAGACCCCCGACCGTTAGCACGGCTCCCGGATCTTGGAGTCCGAGACTCAAGGTCGCGCCGCCGACCGCCGCGGCGATTACAAACGCCAACTCTAGTCGGGTCGCCCAAAGCATTGTCCGTTGGGCGGCCATCGAGGCATCTGATGCCGACTTGATGACCGGAGACAGGCGCGGCCTCAAGAGATTGGGCGGTGTGCCTCCTTCCGACGAGGTATGTGTCATCTGGTCCCCTGAGCAAGATCGGCTCGGCCAGAGTATGCATTGCCGGTGTGACGGAGGTATCTGACCCGTTCGGAGCCCTGGGCTCGCAGACCGATCGGCTGGTGGCCGCCGAAGCGCGTCTCGAGGATCCCCTCCCCCATCACCAGGCCCGGTAGCTGGTTCTGGAGCCGGCGGACGCGGGCGACCGGCAGCACCCCGTTGATCGTGGACATGCCGTTGGCCGAGAACTGGCCGCGGATCCGGCCGCCGAGCTTGCCCAACGCGGCCACCACGCCCGGCGCGGCCGAGGACGGGGCCTCGATCGCCCAACGTAGTCCGGGTCTCAGCGCAGCGCCTGGCCATGCGCGTTTCAATCCCGCCGGGCGCATCCCCAGATTGTCGCAATCACGTTTTGGCCCAACGACCCGAATTCCGCCCGACCGCGTCAGATGGGATGCCAACGGCGACAAGGAAGTCAGGCTCTGCGACGATCGGGACGCCGTACTCCTTGGCCTTCTGCAGGTTTGAGGTCGGGACGTTCTGATCGGCGACCACGAGGAGGTCGGTCTTCTTAGTGAGACGCGGGACAACCTCGCAGCCGGCCCAGCGCGCCAACATGAACTGTGCAGCGCGATCGAGCGGGACTCCGTGGATCACCGTCGCTCGTTCTCCCGTGAACGCGATGAACTTGCCGACCCACTCATGTGGGAGGGGCGACACGTCGTCCGTCGCCAACTCGCTGATGCATTCGCCCGGTGTGCCGATGTGGAGCACGACACCAGTGCCGCCCTGCTCCGACTTCAGCGCCGCATCGCAGCAGATCGCGGGCGTCGTCCCAGATGCTCCTTCAGCAAGCCACCCGAACAGGGGCTGGTAGGTGACTGCATCCTCGCGTGAGAGGTACCCGACCAGTGACCAGCTGCCGCCTGCCCAGAGGGTGACTCTGATCGCGTTGCGGTCGTACTGGTTGCCTGGTTCGGGTATAAGGGCTGCCTTGTAGTAGCCGGCCGGTGGTGGGGGCATGCCCTCCGGGAGGTCACCGGGACCCGGCGGCCGCGCAGTCGCAACCAGCTCCTGGCGATAGGCTTCGCCGACAACCTCAAGCGATGCGTCGTCTCGGATCCGCTTGAAGTAGTTAACGTTGAGTTTCATCCCGGTAGGCGCGGGTCCTCCCCGGAGGCGCCGAAGGAAACTCATCGGTCCGATGTCCTTCCGACAGCTGCCACTCGGCTACTCATACGGGGTGTCCGTCTCGGCCGCCTTGGCGACAACCGACCTCACACGCTCAACCCGGCTCAGCACGAAGTCCCGCGTCGGGGCGTCCATGAAGTAGACATAGCAGCCGCGCAGGCCGCGGGTCAGCAGGACGCGGTACGTGCTCTTGACGAAGTCGGTGAACTGCTGGTCGGTGACGCCGCTGCGGACCACGCGGTCGTGCGACTGGTCGCGCTGGCCGACCCATCCCCCATCCATCGGCCGGTAGACGAGATCCGGGCCGAAGATGACGCCGACGTAGTCGAACTCGAAGCCCTGCGCCGTGTAGACGCAGCCGACCTGGTCGATCCCCTCCTTCGCGCTCGCCCAGAAGTCCGACTTCGGGATGCCGGGACCGAGGCGTCCGAGCACCGAACTTCGCGTTCCAGGGCATCGACCAGTCCCCTACCCTGACGTCCGGGGCGAGGCTCCCGTCGTCGTTCGGGCTCGGACCACGGCCAACAGAAGCCGGCGACCAGGCGCGCGGTGGCCCCCTCCCCTGCCCTGGCGCGGATCATGCTGCTCGAGCTGGCCGACCGAGCCGACGATCTGGAAGTCGAAGTCGTCGTCCATCGGCCAGAGGACCTGCGGCGTCCGGCCCAGCTCGAGCGTGTTGTCGACCCACTGGATGAACGAATCGGAGCCGTTCGAGCGGAACTGGGCCTGGAGCTCGAACTCGCGAACCTCGAGCGATCGCTTGGCGGCGGCCTCGCGGATCAGGTCCGTGCTGCCGACCTCGCCCGGGCGGACGACCTGCAGGTCGTCGATGAAGAACACCGAGACGCGGCTCGCGTCGAGGATGTCGTCGATCTGGGGCTTGCCGGAGCGCGCCTTGGCCGGCGTGAACCGGCTGGTGCTGATCGTGCGGATGCGGTGCGCCTCATCGAGGATGACGACGTCGAGCGGCTCGTCGATGTTCGCGGTGTCGCGGAAGTACTTGAACATCGCGCCTGCGCGCGTGCCGACGATCTTGCGTAGGTTCTCGGTGAAGGCCTTCGAGCCGGTCACATGGAGCGTTCGAACGCCGAGCGCGGACAGCTCTGCCACCAGGTTGACCGCGATGACCGATTTCCCCGTGCCGGGCCCGCCGGCGATGATGAAGGCGACCTTCTGCTGGTTCTGGCCGGCCACTCGGACCGAATCCATGATCGCGTTGTAGGCGACCTGCTGCTCATCGAGGAGCGTGAAGACGGGCTCGTTCCGGATGACCCGTGCGACGTGGTCCAGGAGCCGTTTGTGAGGCCGGAAGGCGGTCGAGGCGACGCGATCCAGGATCGAGCCGTCGTCCGGGCCGACGACGCGGGCCTCGAGGAAGTCGATGAACGCGTCCGTCTGGTCGCCCGCGAACGAGGGGTTCGTCGCCAGGAGGGTCGCGAAGTCGGCGTGGTAGAGCGGCGACTTCGGATCGAAGGTGGCGTAGTGGAGGTAGGCGCACGCGTCGAGGTCGATTCCGCCGTCCGTGAACGCCGGATGCGTGTCCTGGAGGTAGCGCTGGTATTGCTGGACCTGTTTCGACGGGTGCAGCGTGTCCCTCTGCGAACCGCCGCCGAAGGCCACAGCAACGCACTCGCTGATGTTCGAGCGCCCGACCTCGGTCCATTGCTTGAGTTCGATGACGACCGCTGCATCACCGGTCTGTCGGGTTGGTCCCCGTGATCAGGACGTCGAGCCGCTTCGACGAGAGCGGGAGCTTGAGTTCGACGAGGATGCCCTGATCTGTCAGGTCGGCCCGTTGGAGGACGTTGGCCATGGCGCCGAGGGAGTTGCGCCACGACATGACCTCGGAGGGCGACGGCCGGTACCTGAACTCCTCGAAGAACCGGTCGGCGAGCTGATTGGCCAGCCTGGCCTGCACCGCATCCGCGATGAACTGCTCGCTGGTGCCCTGGTACAGGTGCAATCGACGTGCCTTACCGAATCCGTCGGTCTAACGTCGCGACCCACAAACGGGATTCGAATCTACGCCTGCTGACATGCCGCTTCACGGCGACCATGATCATCCGCTCTTGAGCCATGAACGTAGGACGTCCTCGGAGCCGGCAAATCCGAGACCCAATGCAAGCAAGATCGAATCCAGCCGATCCCGCTCCTGCGGCGACACCTTCGACCCGAATCTCGACCCATCCGCCTCGGCCGTTGCGAGGCCGACATAGAAGACGGCCGTCAGGTAGCGCCTCATCTCGTCCGCGCGCACGGTTCCGAGGATCTCCCGGACCCGCCCAATCCGGCCTCCGACAAAGTCGGTCTGGCCCGGTACGAACCCAATTGCGAGTCGGCGTCCAAGTGAGTCAAACCGCTCGCTCAGATGAAACAGTGCCTGGCGGACAAGGTCTCCGCGCGAGCGAGCGAGAATGACCTGGAAGATCGGGTCGACTTCAGCCTCGCGTTTCGTCATGCGCCCATCGACGAATGCGATTTCAGAGTTCACCGCCAGCAGAAAGACGGCGAGTTCATCCTTATCAGCGTCGGCCAAGTCGTTCCAGTCGAGCTCGCGAGACCCGCCGGGGGTCATGACGCTCGCTCCTGGCGCTTGCGACGCTGGCAACGTCGATGACCAGCTTCGGCCCGCGAGTTCATGTGGATCTCCATGCGATTCATGTCGCTGACGATGAGGAGCGGCGGGTTCTCGAGGTCCTCGCGGTAGTCCAGGAGTTGCTTGTAGGCGGCCTTCAGGTCGGCCTTCTTGCCCTTGTACTCCCAGGCGAAGAAGCCACGCTTCCAGACGTCGGCGAAGCCGTCCCCTCCCCCGCCCTTGGTGACGCGCTTCTCGAAGGCGTAGGCCTCGCCGGTCGGATCGGCCTCGTGGGGCGTCGGCTCGCCGAGCATCCGGCACAAGTCGATGAAGTGTTCCTGCGAGGCGGCCTTCTCCGTGGTCTGGACGCCCAGCCACTTGGTGGCGAACGCGCTCGGTGTCAGGGTCGGCTCGTTCGACACGGTCCCCCCTTTGACCTACGTGCCGGTCAGTCGTGCGAAGTCGGCCGCGCTGAGGCGCCGGGTGGTCTGGACAAGGAATGACCAGTTGCCGGCTGCGTTCTTGCCGCTGTAGGCATCCAAGGTGCTTCGGACGGCGGCGTCCAGTGTCGTCGGATGCGGGCAGCCAAACGATGTTTGCGAGGGGCATCTTGTACAGGGGTTGCTCGGGCGGTTCTGGCTCGGGCCAGTCGGATGCCTCGATCAGCTTGTCGATCGGACCGGCGAGCTCCGCGTAAGCGACCACCTCGTGGATCTTCGATGCGTAGAAGCACACGCGATCGCCCGTGCGCATCGCCTTCCTGCCGGGCGTCCGCTCGCCAAATCCCCAGTAGCCACGGCCCAGCCACATCTTCAGGAAGTCGATCGCCTCAGTACCTTTGCGGGCGCCTGCGGGGACGAGCCAGTGCTGCGTCGCAGTGCTGACCGCACCGGTGTACTTCGACGCGGAAGTCGGCTCGGAAGTCTGGTGCGTGTTCGTCGATGCTGGGTCCCACGACGGCTTGGCAGCGGGCGCTGCGGGTGTCGCGGAGTCGAGTCGTGTCTTCAGCCACGAGGCGACCTGCTCGTCGGTTACGGATACGTCGTGCGCGAGCAACCGCTTCTTGATGTACCTCACCTCGGGCGAGGCTGGATCAGTCAGGACATTCCGAAGCAGGACGTCCAGCTTCTTCGATGTCAGCCATGATGCCGGGCCGTTGTCGGTCTCGAACAATTCCCGGCTCGTGAGCCACAGCTGCTCGAATACGGCATCGAACTCGGCGTCCGAATTCCAGCCGACGAGGTCCACGGTGAGGATGTGCTTTTCCGCGAGCGGCACCTGCGCAAACGTCTCGTAGAGACGCCAGACACGTGCGTTCGTGACCACGGACCACTGGTCGCCAAGCAGACTCGCGTACTGCACCGCCTGGGCAGCGTCCTTGTCTGTCACCGGGACACCCAGCGCCTTGGCCTCGACCGCGACCCTCGGCTTGGTGCCGACCACGAGGCGATAGTCGAGGAAGGTCTTGCCGTCCGGGAGATAGACCTCGAAGAGCACGTCGTCGATCGACTGATACCCGAGGGCAGCGAGCAGGGGCGTGATGAAGTGTGCGCGTGTGGTCGCCTCGTTTACCTTGGCTCCGCCCGGCTGCGCGAGCCGATCTTTGACCGATTGGAGGATCTTTCGGACCTCGCTCGCGGCTTCGGTCTTGGTCGTCATGCTTCCCTACCCCGGTCGAATCGGCCCGGCTAGGTCGACTCCTGGTTGACTATAGCGAGCGCGTCTGGGATCGGTGACGCTAGGCTGGCGCCATGACGTGGGTCCAGACATGTCCGCTGTGCGACGCACCGATGGCTCGGAGGGTCGCACGGAAGGGCCCGAGATCAGGGCTTGAGTTCTGGGGCTGCACGAGGTGGCCTGCCTGTGAAGGCGTGGTCAACATCGACGCGTCGGGTGCTGCCACGTCGGGGGAGGCGATCGATTCCGGGCGTCCTGCGGCTTATGCGCAGCGGAGGTTCGACGAAGAGCGGGCTCGCGAGCGGGTCAAGCATCGAGCTTTGCTGCCGGTGATGGTCGCCGTCAGCGTCATCACGATGACGACGGTCTTCTTCGGCGCGCAGGGTCTCGGCTTGGGTGTTGCGTCCGTCGCTGCCACGTTGACGGGCGCTGGTTCCCTGTGGTGGATGCTGCGGCTTCCCGCCGACTCGATCTATTGGGCCAGGGGTGTCGAGGGTGAGCGACGCGCGGCCGAGCAACTCGAGCCGTTGTTGGGGGTCGGCTATATCGTCCTGTACGGGCGCCTCATCCCGGGCATGAACGCTGACATCGACAGCCTGGTGATCGGTCCTTCGGGTGTCTTCGTGGTGGAGACGAAGAACTGGTCGGGCAAACTGCGAGTTGTGAACGACCGCCTGTTCGTCGGTGACAACGACCGATCGTGGGTCGTGGAGCAGCTGTACCGAAACGCGGTCGCCACGCAGATCGCGCTCGGAGACGAATTGACTCCAGCTCGGATCACGGTGACGCCGATCCTCTGTGCGATCGGTGGAGTCGCCACCCATGGGACCGCAGGCGGCGTCCATGTCGTTGACGGCCGAGGGCTTGCGGCGCTCATTTCGGACCGCCCCGCCATCCTGGACGATGCGATGGTTCAACGATTGGCTCGGCTGGCCGACGCGCGCCTTCGCCAGCCGCGGGAGTGGGAGACGAGCTGAGCACGCCCGCCTCACGATCCGCGCCCGCTCCCGTGGTGCCACCGTGGCGCGTTGGCGCGGCGAGGGTAGCCCGATGCAGCCACCGATCCCCTGGCCGCGACCCCGATGGTGCGTACCGGGCGCTATCCCGGCCGACGGAGAGCCAGATCCGTGGCCTCGGGCCCTCGTTTGGTACGAAGTACATGTACTTCTGCCAGGAAGCCCATCAGAAGGTGACCGCGCTGATCCTCGACAAGTTCGTCGCGGACTGGCTGAATTCGCGACTCCGGATGGGCGTCGATCCCGTTTCCTGGGCGCCTCCAACCTATCGGCGCTACCTCGCGGCGATGCACGGCTGGGCTCAGGAGGTCGAGTGCCAACCGGATGAACTGGAGGCGTGCCTGTTCAGAGAGATCGCAACCGAACGCGGCGGTCAGTGGGCCCAAGTCGGACGCCACGTGGCACCAACGCCGCGTCGTCGATCGGCGCCGACCGTTGCTGGACCGAGCCCGCGGCGGTGCGGTGCGGGCATGACCGCCAATTGACCCGGGCTCCGACGGTTCACGGTCGCGGCGGATGGCCGACCGCGCGGAGGGTTCTCGGTCGCGATCCCATTCGATCCCTCGAGTGCCTGCGGTGAGCCAGACCAGTACCACGTCCACGGCACCCTGGGTGGCCACCCGTTCCGCGGCCCGCTCGTCAAGATCGATGGGGCATGGTCCCTCCAGCTCGGACCGGCATGGTGCCGTGCTCCTGGCATTGGGCCGGGCGATCCGGTGGAGGTCGTGCTGGGCCCGGAGGGTTCGCGGTCGGTTTGAATGATCCGCCGCGGCGCATCACAGACCATGTGCGTAGGTCAAAGTCCGCTTGCTGCAAGACGCCACTGAGCGTCGGCATCCCAGCGCTGTTGGAGCTGCGTGTCTAGGGAGTCTCGCATCAGCTTCACTCCGGCTGTCGAGCTCCCGATGGTGTAGAAGTCATCCCGGGCGACGGGACGTTTCATGAGTTCGTCCAGGGCGAAGGAGATGCCCTGCTTTCGCACGACCTCAACCCAGTCCGGCGAGATGGAACCAATCAACTCGGCGTCAGGGTCTTCCGACAGGGCTCCGTACCCCGCCGCTGGAGGGACGCTGGTCAAGCCCGAGTGTACGGGACGGGTGTCGCGGTCACGTTCACACGAGGGCACGTAGGACCGCGAGAGGCACGATGCCGGAGACAGTGCCGAGACACCATTACGACATGCTGTGACCTGTCGGACGGTAATGGCGCTCCGTGGGTGACGACATGGTGACCAAGCCACGAGCGAAGGACCTGCTCCTGATCAGCGACGCGTCGGATGCCGACGAGGCTGATCGCGTGCAACGTCTTCTTGAGAGTGCCGGAATCAGGGTCATAGTCGACACGACGACGCGTGCCGGACCCGACTTGGGGGACCAGCTGCGTGCCGCCCTCGGGGACGCTGCGGGTATCGCCGTCATGATCGGAGTCGAGGGTCTGACGGACGCGATCAGGGCCGCGGCCGAGCTGGCGGAGCGAGCGACGCCCATTCGACCGCTGTTCGTGCTGCAGCTAAGGGGAGCGAGTGAAGGGCTAGTCCGATCGCTGCCGGTTCCGGACGAACAGCGCGTCGACCTGACATTGGGACTCGACGACGCCGACACGGCCTCCCGTCTCGTCCGTTCGATGCAGGCTGTGCTCAATCTCGACCTCGAGGAGCCCACAGCGCCAGCAAAGGGTGATCCGCCCGCGCCCGTCCAGAGTTCGAACGATGTCGCCGAAGCCGGTGACAGCGCCAGCGAGACGGAAAGCACGACAGATGTGCTCGGACAGATCTTTTCGCGCCTGGATGAGTCGGCTCTCGAGGCCCTGGGGAACGCCGAAGCGCTGCGTCGTGCACTGGCGATCGACAAGATCCACATGGAGCAGCTGCTGAACGGCCTGTATCACGAGTCATCGGGTCTGGCTCGCAAGGCCATCGAGGCGGCCGGCGTCACTGAGGCGGAGTTCCAATCGATCCTGAACAACGCAAGCTCGTCCGATGTCCCCGATGTCAAGCGCAACGAGGTCGTTGCGCTCGATGCGTTGCCGCCCCTGTCGACGCATGTGCGCGAGGCTCTCGATGCGGCTGCCTCGCTGGCCGACAAGGAGACCCCGCCGGAGATCCAAAGCCGGCACGTGTTCGCTGGAGCCCTGGCGATCAAGACGTGCGGTCCGGTCAAGGAGCTCTTGGCCCGGGGCGTTCCCCCCGACCTCGTTCCGCTGCCAACGCCCTTCAGCATCGAAGCCGTGGCACAGGCGGATGAGCCCACCAGGAAGGACCTGATCGGGTATCGGAAGATCGTCAATTCATTGGCTGAACTCCTGACCGATGACTCGACGACGTTCCCGTTGACGATCGCTGTGTCCGCTCCCTGGGGAGGGGGCAAGTCGTCGATCATGCGGATGCTGGGCCAGGAGCTCGACGAGCATCCGCATGGACCCGAATGGCTCGCTGTTGACTTCCCTGCCTGGCGATACGAGACGGGTGAGCAGCTCTGGGCAGCGATGGCGAAGGCGACATATGACGCGGGATTGAAGCGGCTTGGCTTCCTGGATCGACAGTTGTTCCGGCTGCGACTGGAGATCGAGCGTGGCTCGGTGACCCGCGCAGGGCTCCAAATCGGCGCGGCCGTCGCCGCGACCGTCATCGGCGCCTTCCTTGGCAGTCAAGCCGCAAAGGCGGCTGGTGTTGAGCAAGGAGCCGGCGTGGCCTTCGGGGGCGCAGGCGGGTTCATCGCCGTGGCGCAGGCTTTGTGGAGCAGCTTCGTCGACCCATTCAAGAAAGCAGTCGAGTCCTTCGCGGAGAAGCCCGGGATCCGTTCGGGCGATGGGTTCACCGCGGACGCAGCCAGCCAGGTGGATGCGCTGATGGCGCAACTGCTGGCGAACGGTGGTCGGGTAGCGATCTTCATCGACGACCTGGATCGCTGCACACCCCGGAACCTTGTGCGGGTCATCGAAGCCGTGAACCAGATCTTCATCGCGGGAACCACCGTCGCCAACATGCCGCATCCGGAGTCGCGGCTCCAGCGGCTCACGCGGCGACTTCGGCGCTGGCCCGGGGCCGTGCCAGAACACTCGCGACTCGTCTTCATCCTGGGCATGGACCGTCACGTCGTCGCTCGCGGGATCGAGGCGGAATATGCCGCGTTGAAGGATCGCCTCGACAAGGAAGGCGATCCGGCCGGGCTCGACTACGGCCTCGCGTTCCTCGACAAGATCGTTCAGCTGTGGGTGACGCTTCCACCACCGACGTACGCGGAGTTGACGACGCTGCTCGGGAGCGTTGCTGGGATCGACCAGGCCGGTGGCCTGGCAGACGAAGCCGCGGTTCGCACTCAGCGTCGCGAACTGGAGGTCGCTGCGGCCACCCTGCCAGAGGATGATCGAGCGGGCCGCGCCGCGATCGTCAGGGACCATCGTGCGAGGGCGG
>CAVXSS010000003.1:0-187168 GCA_963764515.1 uncultured Chloroflexia bacterium
GCCGGAGCTGGCCGTGTACTGAATTCCAACCGCGTGACCTCGAGCGAGATCTCGCTGCCCTTCCCCCGTCGGTCACGCAAGTGGCTGGAGGCCACACAGGTCGAGTGCCGCCACTGCCATCAAGTCGTCGAGCGGCGCTCGCCTGTCCAGCGACATTGTCTCGAGTGTCGGCGAACGCTCAAACAAGCGCGCAGCACCGAGGCCGTCCGGCGACGCCGCGCCGCGTCGGGTAGCCGTGGGCCTCGTTGATCAACCTCGACATCGCCCTCCCCGCCGACGCAATCCGGATGCGCTCATTGCCCGGAGATCATCGAACTCGCGCTCGAGGGCATATGGCTCGATGTCGCCGCTCCCATCGCGCCCGCGTCGAGCGTAGTTGACGACCGTGAACTCACTCGCGAGCTCCGGCAGCAGCGGGGCGTTCTCGGACCCGTCGTCGAGTCCACCACCGACGAGGATGACGGCCGGACCTCTCCCCAGCCGGTCGAATGCGATGGCCGTTCCGTCGGCCGAGGTTACCGAAGGCATGTCGCCGACAAGAGTGCCACGACAAGATCGGGAACGGCGCCAAGCGCCGTCTCCCGGCGACGACAGCGATGGCGCTCTAGATGAGCGCCCTGCCGACAGACCGGGGCACTAGGCGCCCACGTACCCGAGGCGGCCCCGCGTCGTGACCAGGAGCACTAGCGCGATCAGGCCGAAGGCGACGACGCCGACGGACATTGGCCCGGATGGCAGGACGGGCATCACTGACAGCGACGCGTTGACGCCCGCGTGAGTCACCATCGCCATCCACACGCTGCCGCCGGTCCGGTTGTAGACCCATGTCAGGAGCGGCGCGAGTGAGAGGACCAGCAGGAGGAAGAGCCCGATCGTGCCGGCGTCCGAACCGCCGTTCTGCGCGGCCCATTCCGGGATCAGGAACTGCGGGAGGTGCCACGCGCCCCACAGCGCGCCCAGCAGAAGGGTGCCGGCGAGCGGGCCCATCGAGCGCTCGAGGCGCGGCAGGGCGAAGCCGCGCCAGCCCGGCTCCTCGAACAGGGGACCGCTGAAGAACCCGACGACGAGGTAGAGGAGGAAGGCCGACGCCATCGCCGCTGGTGCGGCCGACCTGAGCGCGTCGACGCCGCCAGGCAGCGCAGCCGCCGCAGCGAGGCAGACAGCCGGGAGGCCTACGAGCGCGAGCGCGTACCAGCGCAGCGGCACGCGCCACAGCCGGCCGCTGCGCCGCATCGCCCGGTAGGCGGGCTTCCCATCGACCGTCGTGAGAACCACGCGCGCCGCGATCGTCGGGCCGAGCGTCTGGACGAAGATGACCACGGCTGCAGGCACGCCCATTGCCCAGTACATGAGAAACAGCAGCCCCCACGACACCGCGTACGCGAGCAGGAAGAATGCCAGTAGCGGGTGCGACCGGACGAGGTCGGAGGTGGCCGTACGCCACGGCCGCCGGACCTGTGCGACGCCGGCGGTCATGCCGGCCCCTCGGCCAATGTGGGCGCGTGCACCATCAACATCCCAGCCATTGAGAGCACGACGCCGGCGGGAGCAGGACGTGCGGGCAGTCGGCGAGACGCGCGGTCGATCGGCGGATCATCGAGCACGTCGAGCCTGACCAATTCCTCGCCCGCTCCGTGACCGGGCCTGACGAGCCACGTGACGTCGACGCCAGCCTCGGCGAGTGCCCAGCCATAGATCGTTCCGATGATGCCGCTCCCCACGACAAGGGTCTTCATCGCATCACGCCTTTCGTGCATTCGGACGACACTGTTGCCGCAGGCGCGGTGCGTCCTGCGGGATCACCTCGGCACCAACCGATCCGTGGCCGGCACGCGATGTCGGTCACGTTGGCCGCCGGGCGTCTGTGGCGCCGATTACCGTGATCCGCGCCAGGCCCGGAACGTCGGCCAGCCCCACGGCACCGCGGCGATGGCGATGACCGCGCCGATCGCGAACATGGTCGGGTGGAGGAAGCTGAATTCCTTGATGATCGCGAGCTCGACGACGATCCAGATCATCTGGGCGCAGCCGATGGCGAAAGCGAGAAACGGCGCCACTTGCGCGCGTCGCCAACCGAGGACGGCGACGACCAGCGAACCGATGCCGAACAGGCCGCCGAGGATCAGCCCGGGGACGAAGAAGTCGACGAACGGGCTGCCGGCCAGCAGCTTCACGTCGAAGTGCATCGCGCTGCCGTCCGGCTTGGCGGCGAGGAAGGCGCCTCCAGCGGCGGCACCGAGGCCGAGGACAACGAGGAACGCCATGGCGACATTGCCGGCGAGGTGGTGTTCGGGTCGGGGAATGTCAATCCTGGACTCGTGCGCAATCAGTCCCGCAGCCATCGCGACCACGCTCCTCTGGGTGGTCGCGGCGCGCCGTCGACTTCGCGATCCGGTCCGATCCGACCTGGCGCTGTGGGCGCAATTTGCCCGCTTACATCCAGACTGATTCAACGCCAGCCGAGAACGATGTTCCAGTGCCGAACGGCTCGATGACTGGGGTGGCCCGGCCCTTGTCGGCACCCTGATTCGCATGGGGATGCGACATCGGCCCGCGTTCAGAGTGGCAACGAAGGCACCGGACCGGGCTCGACACTTGCCCCAGGCCAATTCAGGTACGCGACCGAGATTAGCTCACCGGAGCCGGCACGTGACCCAGACCGTACCACCCGGCGTCGGCTTTGCGCTTTGCAGCTGAATCCGCTCGTCCTCTCCTCAATTGAGATGCGAATACTTATGGCGTCCGCACGGTTGAGTCCTGTCGGGCACGCCAGGTAAGAACCTCGTGCTGAGAGGACGCACGGACATAGATGAGCTCTGTTAATCGCTTGCAGTAAGCGCGGGGCTCCGCGGGCGGGAGCCCGCCGTGTACTCCATGCACGAGGGGCGGCGCCGACCGAGATCATCCTCCCCTACCCGACTTGGCCGCGCCCGAGCCTGTCGAGCACCGTCGTCGAATGCGGCCTGTGCCACCAGAGTCCGGGACATCGCCCGGAGAGTCGCGGAGCGACCGCCAGACTGGCGTTTGCCGCGGTTGGGCGTCGTTCCAACGATCGCGTAGGTCAGGCTCGGCTCGGCGTTGATCGACGGGATGTCAGGTGGTCGGACGGACGTCGCCCGTTCAACGACGTTGCCCAGCGTGCCGCAGGGTGATCGAACGGGCCCGAAGTCGAGAGGCGATGCGTCGCCGACGAGCCAGTAAACGAGCCGACTCCCAGTGACTGTCCGCGCGGAAGTGCGATCCGCGCCACGGCTTGCGCCACACTTGCATGCATGGAGCCGCCGGACATCAACCCGCCCGACACGAGGCCCCGGCCCGTCATCGACAAGACCGTGGTCGCCGAGGCGCGCAAGTTCCTGACGATCGCCTTGGCCGAGTACCGCCGGCTCGGCGTCATCCCGAACCTCCGCAGGCTGAACCGCTGGCAGCGCTACGAGGGACCGTGGCCGCCCTGGGGCGCCTGGTTCGACATCACCGACCGCGAGGCCACTATGGCCGGGTTCGTCGCGGCGCTGCGGGCCGCCTACCCGGTCCGGTTCGGCGAGGTGACCAAGTTCCCGTACAAGGACCCGGAGGAGTACGTCCGCGCGTTCGTGTCGGCCGTGATCGCCGAGGGCATCATCCGTCAGGGTCGGGTGGCGGTCCGCTCGCGCGCGACTACGGCCATGCTCCACGAACTCCACCGGGCCGCACCCAAGAGGGGCAGACGTTCGGTGTCCTGTGGCTGATCGGCGAGGTGGACTTCCGCGCCGTCGATCGTGAGAAGGTCGGCGGGATCACCCTGCTGCGGCCCACTAATCCGCCCGAGTTCCTGGTCTCGCGACTGCTTCCCGGCGCACTCTGGGCGCACGACCGTGGCTACCCGATGCCGGGCGCCAAGCACACCGGGCTCCTGTGGGCGAGCGGCGCGGGGAGCGGCCACCACTGGGACGTGAGCATGCCGCTGAACAACGGCATGGGCCGCTTCATGCAGGCGCTCCGCCTGGCGACGGCGGCCACGTCCGTGGAGCGCATGGTCTGGCTAGGCGAGCCGTCGATGATCCACGTCCAGAGTCAAGAGGCCTGGCCGCAGGCCGAGGACGGACCGATTGACTCGTGGTGGCGAAGGGTCGCGACTCTGACGCCGGATCACCTGCCCGGCCTCCGGCGCCTGACGGCGACGATGGACCGCCTGGAGGCGCCGTCGGTCGCCAAGCAGAAGAAGGGCGCGCTGCCGGCCATCGTCATCGCGATCCGGCGCTACTCGCGCTCGCACCGCCTCGCCCTGTGGCAGGACACCGTGCTCGAACTGGCCACGGCCCTGGAGGCGTGTCTCGGGCCGAGCGACAAGCGGCAGGAGATAGGGCTGACGCTCCGCACCCGGGCTGCCCACCTGCTCGCGCACGACGACTCCGAGCAGGCCGAGACGATCTACCGCGACCTGACCGACCTGTACAACATGCGGTCCGACATCATCCACGGGAACCCCGAGTGGACAAGGCCGCCGGAGAAGCTGTGGACCGATCGAGGCTACGCGCACATCTTCGAGCGCGACCGCACGCATGTCTTACTCGACCGCTGGCGCGACATCGTCCGGCGCGCGATCACGGCCCGGCTGGTGCTCGGCGACGCGACGCTCGGCGACGGCGCCCTGTGGCCGCTGTCCGGAGAGGAGCCCGCCGTGGACCGCTTACTGACCCGGAGGGATCGTCGCGACGAGTGGCGTGCCCGGATCGTGAACGGGGCCGCCGCATACGGGTTGCCGCTCCTGGCCTCGCCGCTCCGCCATTGATCGACTATCTGCACAACGACCCGGACAAGGCCGGCGGCTGACGGAGCCGTGAACGCCGAATGACGTCAGCAACCTACGATGCCGGTTCCGGGTTCGTAGCCAAGCGTGGGGGTAACGTGGTTGGCGGGGGACCGTTGGTCGTAGGTTCGAGTCCTACCCGCGGCGGGCCAGGCTCGGTCGCTCGCTGTCTCGACCCGCGGATAGAATCCCTTATGCGTGCAACATTGGCGTTGGCACCAAGAGGCCTGCCGAAGCCCGTCTCAGACAAGTGCAGGGTCTGTGAGGCGTGAGACGCATCGAGACAATGCGCCAGCTCCTTCCGGGCGGCTGAGGGCGACGCAGTGTCCGCCATAAGCAAGAATCGCATGTCGGTGGGGTGAGATGCGATCAGTGTGGACAAACGAAGAGGTCTCTCCCGACCAACCGCTGTGGAGGTATCTTCGAGCCCAGCGGTTTGTTGAGTCTGTTCAGTCGCGCGCTCTTCATTTCCCTTCAGCCAGGCAGTTCGAGGATCCGTTCGAGGGTGCGGTTGCGGTGCTGCCACACGAATGGCCCATCGATCCGCACTACGGGGAACTCGAAAACGTTGACAAGGCGTTCGAGCAACTCCGCCGACTCACGAAGATCAGCTGCTGGCATTGTGCCGACTACGAGAGCGATGCGATGTGGAGGCTCTATGCCGGCAGTCGCAAGGGAGTTGCCGTTCGTACTACCGCCGCCCGATTGCAGGCGGGCCTCCAGCCCTTTCGATTGGCTCCTGACTATGGCGAGGAGCAACCCGTCTGGGGAAGGATCCGTCATCTCGATCTCCACGCTGAAAGGCTCCGCGTCGGCATGGAGGAGAGGTTCTTCATCAAGCACCGGGCCTTTGAATGGGAACAGGAGTTTCGGGTTGTCATCTCCGTTCGCATGGCTGAGGAGTTCGGCGTACCAGTGCCAGCGGGATCGATGTCCCCTTCGACCCTGCAGTCTTGGTGGAGTCGGCTTACCTGGGACCAGAGCTATCCAATTCCGAGCGCGTTGCGATTCGTGACGCGTGCGCGGCAGCGGGCCTGGGCGCTCGACTCTTTACATCAACGCTGCTGGGGCGGCCACGCTACACGTAGAGTTCCACATCCCTGACCGGGCGATTGCGGCAAGACGCTCCTTGCTACGGACGCGGCCGTCTTCGGCGGCATCGGGCTCGCGCTCATCATCGCTACCTACGCCATCGTCGAGCGACGCCGCCCGTTCTGATCCAAGCGACTGGTTGGATCAGGACCAGATCACGCTCGTGTCGGTCGGCGGCCGCCTTTGGTGGCGGGCCCATCCACCGATAGAGCGCTCGCCGCAGCCTCAAACGCCTGTTCCTCGAAGTCGGATAGGTCGAACGTGAACGCCTTCCGATACTGAGCCCAGGCGATCTCTGGTTCTCCGGCAATCCCCAGGCGACAAGCGACACCAAATGTCGGGTCCCCCTCCCCCGGGTCGTACAGCATCAAGGCTTCGCTGGCGTTCATCCGTCGCGGTAATCCGAGCAGGAGAACCCGACCCGCGACCAGCGACACCGGACCGGTCATCGCCGCCTCCGTTGCGAGCCCGCCCAAATCGCCGAGCTTGACCAGGCGGATCGGCCACTCCGGATCACAACGAAGCTCGTTCGGCAGACAATCGACGGCATGAACGGGATCCTCGACCACGCGCCGTTGGCGACGCGGGTAGCGTGGGTCCGAGACCTGTTCGAGCGGATCGACGTCGACAGTCGCGACGAGAAGGCTGTCGCCGTCTGGAGGGCCGCGACCGACGAGGGTGTTAACCGGTCGGATTCCGTATACGAGTGGCTCCGGCGGTAGGACTCGAACCTACGACCAAGCGGTTAACAGCCGCCCGCTCTACCACTGAGCTACGCCGGAGCGGAGACGCGGGGCTCCGGGCGCGTTGCCGGGGCCGCTCGCGTGGTGGGCGTCGGGGTCGACGCCGGGCGACAGGATAGCACGAGGCCCGTCCCGGGTCGGAGTCGCATGGACCGGACCTTACGGCGTTTCGATCGGGCTGTCCGGGAGGTTGCCCCACTCCTCCCACGAACCGGCATAGCTTCGGACGCCCTCGAATCCGGCGAGCTCGTGGAGCACGAACCAGGCGAGCGCGGCGCGGACGCCGCCCTGGCAGTACGTGGCCCGGATCTCGCTCGGATCGGCGCCGGAGGCACGAACGAGCGCGACCATCTCGTCGACCGGCCGGAAGGTGCCCTCGTCGGTCAGCAGGTCCCCGAAATACCGCAGCCGCGCGCCCGGGATGTGCCCGCCGCGCTTCGCCCGAAGGTCGGACCCGACGTACTCACCGGCCGTCCGGACATCGAGGATCCGGGTCGGCGCGTCCGCGCCGCGGCTCGCCTCCCGGCTCCAGGCGAGGACTTCTTCGTAGGTGGCGATGAGCGAGTCGTCGCGCTCGCCGAGCCTGACCGGCACTCGGAGGGCGTCCGCCAGGTCGGGCTCTGGGATGTCGGCGCTCGTCGGCTGGCCGCCGCGTCGCCAGGCTTCGATGCCGCCGTCGAGGATGTGCAGCCGCTCTTGTGGATAGCGATACAGGCGCAGAAGCCAGTAGCCCCGGATCGCCTGACGGTTCAGGCCGACGTCGTCGTAGATGACGACGCGGTCGCCCTCGCCGACCCGCCAGCGGCGCAGGATGGCCTCGGCCTGTTCACGGGTCGGGACCAGCCATTCGCGCTCGGCATCGCCCGTGTCCGGCGCCGTTCCGCGCAGCGCTAGCTCCTTGTGGAGGTCGCTGTACGTCGCACCCACGATGTGACGCTTGTTGTAGACGCGGCGGTCGGGCGAGACATGGACGAGGCGCAGGTCGGGGTCCGCGACGTGCGCGGCCAGCCATTCGACATCGACGAGGGGGCCGGGATCCCTCGGCCGCCGGACCGTGGCGTCCTTCGCGGGCCGCCGGGGGCCGCGGGCAGCGGTCACGGCCGCTCCTCGTGCCTCGGCGGCTCGACCAGCAGGACCCATGCCGCCTGGACACCGAGGAAGAGCAGGATCGCGAGGATGATCCCTTCGATCTGGATCGGCGTCAGCTCGAGACCCAGGCCCCGGACCGCTTCGGGAGCCAGGGCGATGAGCGTCACGACCGCGTAGATCGGGATCACGATCCACTCGACGACTCGCACGATGCGCGGACAGTCATGTTCCTCGCGAAGGGTCCGAACGAAGTAGATGGCGCCGAGCAGGCCGATCCCCCCAGCGGTCGCGAACGTGACGCGCCACAGCCAGGGGACATCCGGCGCCACCAGGGACAGGATGGACATGACGCCCGGCAACAGGAAGTGGAGCGAGACCGCGTAGGCCATACGCCGGTGCCCCTCGTTCCGCCAGAGCGAGGCGCGTGCCTGGACCACCACCCACCACAGGCCCAGCAGCGTGAAGCTGACGGTACTGACCGTCATGTAGAAGGATTCCGGAGTCACGGGCGAGATGCTAGCAGCCCGGCGCGGCCGGCCGGACGAACACCGGAGCGAGGTGCGCTCCGGGCGCGATACCCTCCGTGCATGGCCTCCCCCACCCCGCAGCGCTTTCGAACCCTCGTGCTCCTGTTTCCCGTGCTCGACGCACGATGGGGATCGGGCCTCAAGCGGCGCCGGGCTCGCCGGGTGATGACCCGCGAGGAGCGCACGGCCGTCGAGGGCGTCGTGGAGCGGCTGCCAGCCACGGTCCGGGACTGGAGCGACGGCCTGGCCGACCTCGCACCGCTCGACGTCATCGAGGTCCGCCGCCCGATCCCGTCGCTCTCGTCGAGTGGCGGTGGCCGGTGGTGGGTGGGCCCTCGTGAGTGTCGCGAGGCGCTGGAGACCCACGCCGCGCCGGATCGGTACGACTCTGTCATCGCGCTCTGGCCGTGCGACCCGGACGTGCCCCAGTGCGGCTGGGGCTGCACCGTCGGGCCGTCGGATGCTACGTTCGGAGCGGGCTTCAGCTCCATCTCCACCGACCACTGGCGGACGCTCGTCACGGACCCTACGCCCGAACAGGGTTACGTCCACGAGTGGCTCCACCAGGTCGAGTCGATCTACCGAGGACTGGGCGTCGACGAGCAGATCCTCCCGGGCCTCCACGACGCCGGCGACTACACCTCGACCCGATCCGACGACGAAGCGCCGTTCGGACACACCTTCGCCGAGTACCACGACGGCATCGCTGGCGACCCGCGGACCGGCGCCCGCACGTGGGCTCCGTGGTACCGCGACTGGATGACGGGCCGCCTGCGCCCGGCCACGTCGGTCGGGCCGGCCGGGTCGGCCGGGCCGGCGATGTCGGCCGGGTCGCCGGCCATCGCTATCGGCCTCACCCCGGAACGATGGGCGTTGCGGTCTCGGTCGGCCCTCGCATAAGTGCCGGATGATCAGAGGCCATCACCATCGGGGGATGGCCACGAAGATGCGGCCCGTCGACCGAGGCACGACGGTCGCGCGCGAGCAGACAGCCAGAGCCGGGCGCGAGCTCCGAATCGCTCGAACAGGTCGTGGGTTGAGCCTCAAGGCAGTCGGGGCCGCGACCGCGCTGTCGGAGTCGGTCGTGAGCAGGATCGAACGGGGCTTGTCCCCTCGCGTCTCCGTCCATGACCTCGGCCGGCTCCACGCTGCGGTCGGGCTGGAGCTCTCCGTTCGCTCCTACCCTGGTGGTCAACCGATCCGGGACGCAGCCCACGTCAGGCTGCTCGCCGACTTCCGGCGTGGACTCCACCCATCGATCGCGTGGTCGACCGAAGTGCCCCTCCTGATCCCGGGCGACGCACGAGCCTGGGATGGATTCGTTCAATCGGGGCGGTGGCGATATGGCGTCGAAGCGGAGACGGCGCCCAACGACAGCCAGGCGCTGATTCGGAGGATCCAGCAGAAGGAACGGGACAGCCAGGTCGACGGGGTGTTCCTGGTCCTGCGACCGACGAGGCAGACGCGGCAATTCCTGTCCCTAGCGATGCCGGTCCTTCGTGACGCATTCCCGCTTGATGGCGAGCTGGCCCTCGAGTCGCTTCGTCAGGGGATCGATCCCGGTGGGAGTGCCCTGATCGTCGTCCCGTGGCACCGAACGCGTTGAATACCATGGGCGGTGCCTGGTCCCGCGATCGTCGCGGGCTCCCACGGCTCCCGGACCTGGACCTCGCCGGCGAAGCGTGGCCCGATGCACCTCGCTGGTCGGGCCAGCCCCATGGCCACGTCCATCTCGGAGCGACTTGAGCCGAGCCGCCGGCACACGCAATGAGGAGGGCGCCTTGCACGTAGCGCAAGTACTGGTTGCAACCGACTCGATCCGACGGCCCGCCCGAGGGATACCGACCGTGGATCGCCACGGGTCGACCTCGATCCGGGCTCGATCGGACGTCAGCCGACCTGACGGTCCGATCCGGGTGACGTTCTTGCGGCCATAGCAAGGATCCGCCCCCGGGACGACGTCAGGCGGCTGTTACTTGCGCTGGGCGCAAGACGGTCCTCGCGCGGCCGCGGGGCGGCCGTGCGGCCGCTGGCGTGCGGCCACTGGCGACGTGCCGGATCGTGGCGTGCGGCCGCTGGCGTGCGGCCACCCGCGCGACGTGCCGGATCGTGGCGTGCGGTGGGCGGGGGCGTGTGCCCGGGCCCTGGAGGCGTCAGTCCTTGGCTTCGTCCGCCTGCGAGGCGACGTCGACGACCTGTGCGGGTGCCTCGACCTGTGCGGGCGCCTCGGTGGTGGGCGACTCGGTCGTGGCCGCGGGCTCCGACGCGTCGGCCGGGTGTTCCGCCGGGGCGGATAGCGATGACGTGATGGACCGCAGGAGACGAACCGCGACGTTCGGATGCTCGGTCGCCGAATCGGAGGCCGCCTCGCCCTCGGCCTCGGCCGCCGGCTGGTCGCCACTCGCCACGACGGACGCCATGACTGTGGTGGCGTTCGCGGTCCCACTGGCCTCGCCCATGACCGGAACGAGTTCAGGGCCGGGGCGGGCCGGATCGAAGGCATTCGCCGCTGACTCGTCGTTTGCGGCGGCACTCGCGACGCCGTCGGCGACACCTGCGTCCGCGGCGTCCTCCTCCTCGGCCAGCGCGGCCACGGCCTGCGCTCGAGCGGCACCGCCCACCTTGCCGAGGTCGGGCGGCGCCGGCATCTCGTCGGCGACGCGCGCGAACCCGGCCGGGTCGGACTCGGACGCCAACTGGGCGAAGAAGCGGTCCAGCTCCTCCCGGTACTGGCGAACGGCGCCTTCGATGTGACCGACTTCTCCGTCGATGATCGAGGCGTGCCTGATCAGGTAGCCCTGCAGTTCCTCGCGTCGGGTCCCGATGCGCCGCTCCGTCTCCAGCTGGATTCGGATCGTCTCTTCCTTGGACCACGCATGGATGCCGTCGATGTCTTCCTCAGCGAGGCGGCGCAGCTCCGCCGCTTCGCTGGCCGCACGGGCGCGGACCTTCTCGACGTGTGCTTCTGCAGAGGCATCGACTTCCGCGGAGATCCGCTCGCGCTCTCGCTCGGCCGCGCCACGCATGGCATTGGCGAGTTCAGCAAGGAATCCTCGCGTCGGATCGGGCCGGCCGTTGGTCGGGGCGGCCTCGGACGGGGACTCCGCCGCAGTCTCGGACGCGGATTCGGTCACGCCTTCGGGCGCGGCGACAGGCTGTTCTTCGACGGCGACCGTCGAGTCGGGCGACTCGTTGGCGTTGTCAAGCTCGGATAGGTCCATTGTTACACCCCTAGGAGCGCCAAAAGTACTACCGGTCGTCATCCGGCGAAACGGCCGGAGGGGCGTTAGCGGTGCGGGCGGGAACCACCCGAACCGCTCCACCCTCCCCTACTCGAGGTAGTCCTTGAGCTTGCGGCTCCGGGACGGGTGACGGAGCTTGCGCAGGGCCTTGGCCTCGATCTGGCGGATCCGTTCGCGCGTGACGTTGAACTCCTTGCCGACCTCTTCGAGGGTCCGGGCCCGGCCGTCCTCGAGACCGAACCGGAGCTGCAGCACGCGCCGCTCCCGACCGGTGAGCGAGTCTAGCACCGCTTCGACCTGCTCCTTCAGGAGCTGGTGCGACGCCGCCTCGGCCGGGGCCAGCGCGCCCCGGTCCTCGATGAAGTCGCCGAGGTGGGAATCCTCCTCCTCGCCGATCGGCGTTTCCAGCGAGACGGGCTCCTGCGAGACCTTGATGATCTCGCGGACCTTCTCCGGGGTGACCTGGACCTCCTGGCCCTTGGACATGGCCTCGGCGATCTCCTCGACCGTCGGTTCACGGCCCAGCTCCTGGAGCAGGCCGCGCGACACGCGGATGAGCCGGTTGATCGTCTCGACCATGTGGACCGGGATCCGGATCGTCCGTGCCTGGTCGGCGATGGCACGGGTGATGGCCTGGCGGATCCACCACGTCGCGTACGTGGAGAACTTGAAGCCCTTCTCGAAGTCGAACTTCTCGACCGCCCGGATCAGGCCGATATTGCCCTCCTGGATGAGGTCCAGGAACGACATCCCGCGCCCGATGTACTTCTTCGCGATCGACACGACGAGGCGCAGGTTGGCCGAGGTGAGCTGCTCGCGTGCATCGCGCCCGATCACGACGATGTCGCCCCTGCGGTCGCGCAGCTTCGTGTTGAGCGGCACCTCCGGGTCGAAACCCATGCGCTTGAGCAGGTCGGCGTCGTGGCCGGCCTCGACCCAGCGCTGAAGCGCCGGGAACGCCACTTCATCGCGCGTCCAGTCGTAGATCGCACGCAGGCCCACGTTGTCGCGCGAGTCCAGGTCCCCGTTGTGGACCGCGAGGTACGCCCAGTCGAGCAGCGGCAGGAACGCATCCGCCGTCGGTGCCTCGTTGTATGCGTGGAGGAGCTTCTTCGCCTCCCTGAGGCGTTCCTTCGTGCCGTCGGACTGGGCGTCGCGGCCGGCCTTGATCAGGTGGAATTCGGGCGTGGCGATCAACAGGTCCCTGGCGGCCTTCGCCGAGATCCCCTTCGCGACGAGCTCGTGCGCTTCGGGCCCGTAGGGCAGGCGGTGCTGCGGCTTCTGGGTACGGGTCTTGCGCTCCGTATCGTGGAGGGTCCACTCGTGGAGCGACACGATCCCCTTCCAGGGCTCCTCGACCATCTGCTCGCCGAGCTCGATGGCCTTCGCGAGGACGACCTCCTCCTCGGCGGTCAGCAAGGCGACCTTGCCGATCTCCTTGAGATACATCCGAACCGGGTCATCGATGCCGATCATGTCGGCGCTGATGGCCTCGAGGTCCTCGGCGGTCGGCTCCTCGACCTCCTTCGGGTCGAGTTTCGCCGGGGCGTCGACCGGCAGCTTCGCGGCCGGATCGGCTGAAACGTCGTCCTCGACGATCACCACCCCGACGTCGGCGTCGTCCTCGGCATCGGGACCCAGGTCCAGATCGTCGTCGTCGTCATCGTCATCGTCGTCTCCGGCGACGGCCACCGATGCCTTCGCGCGCGACGGGCGCATCCCGGCGAGCTTGGCCTCTTCCAGCTCCGCCTTCCCCCGTCGGGGACGGGAGAGGACGGCTTCGACGAGCTGCTTGTCAAGCGGGTCAGCGGACATGGGTCACCTCCGGTGGCTGGCGAGCAGCCGGGTCTGGTCTCGACGTCGGTCGAGCGACCGGCGCGCTTCGTTGATCTGTCGTCCTTCGAGCTCG
Source organism: uncultured Chloroflexia bacterium (assembly GCA_963764515.1). Lineage (GTDB taxonomy): Bacteria > Chloroflexota > Limnocylindria > Limnocylindrales > CSP1-4 > SPCO01. The sequence goes on from CAVXSS010000003.1 coordinate 13,392, forward strand.
AGACGCGCGATGGCCTCGGCATCGCCCGCTCGTTCGGCCTCCCCCTGGGCGGCCTCGTTGTATTCGCTGCGCTCGCGCAGCCGGTCGTCTTCGAGCTCCAGCAGGAGCCGGTTGATCTCGTAATCGAGGTGGTGCGCGTCGAGCGTGCGCGGATCCGGTCCCGACTTGGCATACAACGCGCGAGCGAGCGCCGCCGTTTCGTCGTCGAGCGTGAGCAGGAGCGCGGCACCGTCGAACGGCGGATGAACCCCCCGGTCGTCGGACTCCCGCTGGCTGACGATCGCCCGGAACAGCTCGCGGGCGACCGTGGATGGCAACTGGTCCGGCCCGAGCTCCTCGACGACACGCAGCTGCTGGTCCGGGACGAGCAGGAGCAGCCTGAGCAGCTCGGCCTCGACGGGGGTGATGGCACGCAGGATGAACTCGATCGGCAACGCGTCGGGCGAGGCCAGCACCGAGTCCGCGGTGATGCGCGATTGCTGGTCGCCGGCGCGGCCCGGACCGGTCGCCGCGAGACGGCGCTCCAGGACCTGCCGCAGCACGCGCTCGTCGACCCCGGAGACGCGACGGACCTCCTGCAGCGCCTCGTCGCGACGCAGCGGATCGGCGATGTCCCGAAGCGACGGCATGACCGCGTCGACGAAGCCCATCCGTCCGGTCGAGGTCTTGAGATCGAAGCGCTCGGCGTGGTGGCCGATGAGGTACTCGACGAGCGGCTTGGCGGCGGCGATGGTCGTCGGCCACGCCTCGGGCGTCTCGCGGACGACTTCGTCGGGGTCCTTGCCGTCGGGCAGGCGCGCGACGCGGACGTCCTCGAGCTTGACGCCGGACGGATCGACCTGGAGCTGGCCGATGAGCCCGGCCAGGGCCGTCACGCCGAGCGTGCCCGCCTTCTCACCCGCGGCGTCGACGTCGTACGCGAGGACGATCCGTTCCGCGTACCGCGTCAGCAGCGCGACCTGGCCGGGCGTCAACGCCGTGCCGAGGCTCGCGACCACGTTGTCGAAGCCGGCCTGGTGCGCCATCAGCGCATCGGTGTAGCCCTCGACGATGACGGCCTGCTTCGAGCGCCGGATCGGGCCCTTGGCACGGTCGATGAGGTAGAGCGTCCGGCTCTTGTCGAAGAGCGGCGTCGCCGGGCTGTTGAGGTACTTCGGGCCCTCGCCCTCCAGGAGCCGACCGCCCAGGCCCACCGCGTGGCCGTTCTGATCTCGGATCGGGAAGAGGACCCTGGCCCGGAACTTGTCGTACACACCGGCGCGGCCGTTGGAGCGCGGCGATGCCAGGCCGACTTCGACGAGCTCATCCGGCCGGACATCGCGCTTCGCCGCGAGCATCCGGGTCATCGTGTCCCAACCCGCCGGCGCCCAGCCGAGTTGATGCGCCTCGATGGTCTCGTCGGTGAAGCCCCGGCCGTGCAGGTACTCGAGGGCCGTCTCGCCCGTCTTCGAACCCGTCAGGACCGCGTGGTAGAACGCGATCGCGTGGTCGAGGACCTGGCGGAGTCGAGCCTTGTGGGCGTCCTCGCGCTTGGTGCGCTCATCGATCTCGACGCCGGCGCGACTGGCCAGCGTCCGAAGCGCCTCCGGGAACGGCACGCCGTCGCGCTGCATGACGAAGCTGAAGATGTCCCCGCCCAGGCCGCACCCGAAGCAGTGCCAGCTCTCCCGGACCGGGGTGACGACGAACGACGGCGTCTTCTCGCCGTGGAACGGACAGAGGCCCTTGTAGGTGGTGCCGGCCTTCTTGAGTACCACCGTCTCGCCGACGACCTCGACGACCGGCAGCTTGCTCTTGACCTCGGCTGCGACACCGACCGACAAATGGCGCCTCCTGCGCTCGCTCCGGATCCGAACGCCCTGCCGCGCCCGATCCGCTCGCCCGTCCCCCACCGCCAGGAGCCGGACATGACTGTGGGCCTGTCAAGTCTTGACAAGCCCTGCTGATGTGAATCATGCCTCGTCAGAGGCGATTTGTCAATACCTTGTCAATACCCCTGGAGAGTATATCGCGGCCGTCACGATCCCACCTAGGGCAGGATCTCGACGTACCCGTCCGTTCCATGGACGCGGATCCGCTGCCCATCCCGGATCAGCCGGGTGGCGTTCTCCACCCCGACGACAGCCGGCAAGCCGTACTCGCGTGCGATGACCGCGCCATGGGTCATCAGGCCGCCCACCTCCGTCACCAGCCCAGCGATCGCGACCAACAGGGGCGTCCAACTCGGGTCCGTGAAGGCCGTGACCAGGATGTCGCCGGCTTCGAGATCGGCCTCCGCGATGTCCAGGATGACGCGGGCACGCCCCTCGATGGTCCCGGCGGAAACCGGTTGGCCGACGAGAGCGCCGGCCGGCACATCGTGGCGTCGGTACGCCCCGGCGACGGCCTCGCCGTCCGACGTGAGCACGCGGGGCGGCGTGAGTGCCTGATACGACTCGAACGCCTCCCTGCGCTCCCGGATGAGCTGGTCGTCGGCGCGCTGCGTGCGGACGACGTCCTGGATCTCCTCGAACCTGAGGTAGAAGATGTCGTCCTTCTCACGAAGCACGTGGCCCTGCACGAGGCGCTCGGCTTCTTCCAACAAGGCCTGCTTGTACACGAAGTAGCGGCTGACCATGCCGTACTTCGGATACTCCCGGTAGCCGATGAAGGTGCGGACCCGGTCGATCATCTGCTTGGTCTCTTCGACCTTCCGCCCTCCGTCGGGCAATGGCCTCAACCGCTCCAGCAGCTCCTGCTCCTTCTTCTGTGCCTCCCGCCGCCCCTGCTCGAAGCGTCGCTCGCCGGCGCCCGGCTCGAAGTTCTCGATGTGGCTGAGGAGGATGGGCACGAGCGTGATGGGGCGTTCGCTCCAGCGTGGCCTCGTGATGTCGATCTCACCGACGCCGCGCGTGCCGTACGTATCGAGCCACGCTCGGATGGCGTCTCGAGCCTCGCGCCCGCCTGCCAGCTTTGGCAGCTCGTCGAGGAAGCCGTCGTCCTCGACATGCCGCAGGAACGCAACCACCTCCGGATGCGGGCGGATCACGTCCGCGACGTCCAGCAGCGCCAGCCCCATCTGCGCCGTCACGTTGTGGGGAACGGACTGCGTGAGCGTGTCGGCCGCGTTCTTCTCGCCGAGCCACGCCTCCAGCTGGTCGTTGAGCCACCAGCTGGCTTCCATCCCCGCCATGATCGCCTGATGGCTCCGCGGATCGAACAGGATCCGCTTCAGCTCCCCCTGGATGTCGGCCAGGATGAAGTCGAGAAGTGCCGTTCCGGACTTCGTTCGGATGTCGCGCTTCAAGGCGGCGATGGAGGCCTGGCTGCGCGCGATCAGGTCGGCGACGATCGCCGGATCGGTCTCGATCGGGTCGGAGGCGGGCGGGGCGCCAGCCGGTGGCCCGCCAGGGCTCTCGTCGGGGAGCGACGGGATGAAGTCGCCTCGTTCTAGGACGGTCTCCAGCGCGTCCCTGATCAGCGGATCGCCCCTCCCCATGACATCGAGGAGACCCTGGCGGCCCGCCGGCGACGAAAGGGCCTGGGTCACGTCGACGAATAGGCGCCCGCCGGCTTCGGCCATGGGCCGTGGGGTCGTCATCTGCCACACGGATAGCCCCAGGGGCTTCATCGCGTCGGTCATCATCTGCCCGTGACCGACCGAGACGTAGACGTGGTTCTCGCGGTCGCCGGCGTCCGGGACGGGGAATAGGCCGGTGATCGACTCCGCCCCGTCGATCTCATCGAAACCCGACACGTGTCGGCCCATCCGCGCCCTCCCGATCGTGGCCGGCCAGAGGGTCTGGCCGAAGCCAGCGGACTCTAGAGCATGACCCGGGGCTTGCCGCAAGCCCCCCGTGTCGCGATACCATGGCAGTGGAAGGAGCCACGCCCCTCCGCCGATGTCGACCTCAGAGCCACTCGGGGAATGCCGCAACATCGGATGAGGGCTTTGGCCCTGTCGGCTCTCTTCGCGGCCATCATCGTCGCGGCGATCGCCGACCTTCTTGGGACCTCGTTCGTCTTCGGAGCACCCGTTGCGTCGGCCCTCCTGTGGCCCGCAGCGGGGGTCCTCCTCGGGCTCGCGTGGCATCGCGCTGGACGGCTGGGCGCGCGACCGATCCTGTTGTCGGCGGCGATCATGACCCTGGTCATCGCCGGTGCGGAACTCTTCGATCCCGCGATCAACGACTTCCGAGAGCCTCCGGGCGGTCTCCTGACCCCAGCCGTCGCGGCACTGTTCGCGATCGTCGCCGCGCTGGCCGCGGCAACGATTCCGCGCCTGGCCGCGCAGGAGCCGGCCACGATCGTTCGTTCCGCAGCGGATCGTGCTGTCGCCCTTGTCCTGGTCATCCTGGGGCTGTCGGGTGTCGTCTTCGTGCTGGCCGATGTCGCCGGCTCGGTAGAAGTCGCTCAGCTCGAGAACGGCGTCCAAACCGTCGTTTCCGTGGTCCACAGCGACTGGGTCGCTGCGCTCGTGATCGGGCTCGTGGCGTGGTGGTGGGGAAGCGGGTGGTTGCTCGCGCTGGGCGGCCTGGCGACCATCGCCGCGATCCCGGCCGTCCCTCCCGATTCGCTCACGGCGAACGTCGTCACCGGCTTTCTGCTCGGCGTCGGAAGCGCGTTCGCGGGTCTGCGACCTCCGGGCGGTCGATCCAAGATCGATGACTTCCTGCGGGGCGACCGAACACCGAGGCGACCGACGGTCGCGGCCGTGTGGGCGCTGTCCGGGTCGCTTCTCCTGATCCCGACCCTGCTGTACGGGCGCTTTCCGATCGTGAGCATCGACTGCTTTGACGAATGCGCGCCGCTCTCACCGCTCGCCGGTCCGTCGGCCTACATCGATCTCGCCCTGGTCGTCCTGGTCCCCGTTGCCGCATTGATGCTGGCGTTCGCTCCGACTGCACGGGCGGTCACCAACGGAAGCGCGGCATTCGTCGGTGTGCTTGCCGCGGTGCTCATCCTGATCCAGATCGTGCTTGGACAGCTCGAGACGTCGCCGTTCTGGTACATGGGCGTCGCGGCGCCCGCGACGGTCCTCATCCTCGTCGGGTTCGGCACGGCCGCATGGCGACCTGTCCGGATCGTTGGGACGGGGCGACTCGGCGCGATCGCGATCGGACTCCTCGCCGTGATCTGGGTCTCGGCGTTCTTCATCGACAGCTACGGGGTCAGATGGCCTTCGAATCTGAGCGCCATCGTCGAGGCGAGCGTCGCGGCCGTCGCGCTTGCGATGGCATTCGCGACCGCTTCGCCGAGCGGCTTCCTCGGCGATCGAGGCGAGCGTCGCGGAGCAAGGGAAGACCCTGCCGTAGCCAGAACGTGAGCACCGAGCTGGCCACCGCTGTCCTGCTGATCGCGCGGCGGTCGTTGCCGAGCACCGGATCGCGTGCCATCAAGGGGTCATGTGGCCCTGTCTGGCACAGCACGTCGTCACCGATGATGGGTTCGTGACGACCTCATCTCCGCGCGCCCGTCTCGCCCATGCGGCCGAGGCAGCCCTCCTCCCGTTCACCGCGATCTGTCTCGCCGTCGGTGCGCTCGCCCACGTGCTTGGTGAGCCGGCGCTCGGGGATGCACTGTGGATCCTTGCGACGGTGGTCTCGGCCGTTCGTCTCGGCATCGCGATCGCCATCGATCTCGTGGCCGGTTCGACCGGCGTGGACGTCGTGGCGCTGCTGGCCATGGGCGGGTCGGTCGCCCTCGGTGAGTACCTCGCGGGTGCGGTCATCGCCGTCATGTACGCCACCGGCCAGACCCTCGAGCGGTACGCGCACGGTCGCGCCGAGCGCGAGCTCCGGGCGCTGCTGTCGCGTGCCCCGGGCATCGCCCACCGCTACGAGAGCGGCGCCCTGACGGATCGCCCTGCGGAGTCCATCGTCGCGGGTGACCGCCTCCTGATCAAGCCCGGCGAGGTCGTGCCTGTCGATGGGATCGTCGTCGCCGGCCCGGCGGCCCTCGACGAGTCCGCCCTGACCGGCGAGTCCCGGATCGTGGTCCGCGACCTTGACGAGCGGGTCGCGAGCGGCGTCGTCAATGCCGGCAGCGCCTTCGACCTTCGAGCCGCGGCGACCGCCGATGCCAGCACGTACGCCGGCATCGTCCGGCTGGTTCGGATCGCGCAGACGCAGAAGTCGCCGTTCGTGCGGATCGCGGACCGGTACGCCGGGGTGTTCCTCGTGGTCAGTCTCGGGCTGGCCGCCCTGGCCTGGGTCATCTCAGGTGACCCGGTGCGCGCCTTGGCGGTCCTGGTCGTCGCGACCCCGTGTCCGCTCCTCCTGGCGGCGCCGATCGCCATCGTCGCGGGGATCTCGCGCTGCGCCCGGCGTGGCGTCATCGTCAAGGGAGGCGGCGCCCTCGAGGCGCTCGGCCGGGCCCAGGTCCTGCTCATGGACAAGACGGGCACGCTCACCACGGGCCGACCTCGGCTCGAGCGCGTGACCGTCCGACCGGGCGACGACCCGGACGTGATCCTCGGACTCGCCGCCTCGCTCGACCAGTTGTCGGCGCACGTCCTCGCACTGGCCATCGTCCACGCCGCGCGCGGGCGGTCGCTCGCGCTCACCCTGCCGACCGAGGTGGTCGAGGAGGCGGGCCTCGGCATCCGAGGAAAGGTCGGTTCGAACGTGGTGGCGCTCGGCAGCCGGGAGTGGCTCGGGCGTGGCGGATCGCTGCCGGTCTGGGCGCGCACGGCGATCGAGCGGGTCGAGCTCGACGGGTCGATGGCCATCCTGGTCGAGGTCGATGGGGAGCTCGCGGGCGCCCTGGTCATGGAGGACCCGATCAGGTCGGAAACGCCGCGCGCCCTCCGACTGTTCCGGCGCGCCGGTATCCAGCGGATCCTCATGGTGACCGGCGATCACCCGGCGGTAGCCGAGTCGGTCGGCGCCGCGATCGGGGTCGATGGCGTCCTCGCCGAGCGGACGCCGATCGAGAAGGTCGAGGCGGTCAAAGCCGAACGGATCAACACGCCGGGCGGGACGGTCATGATCGGCGACGGCATCAATGACGCGCCCGCCCTTGCGGCCGCCGATGTGGGCGTGGCGATGGGCGCCCGGGGGGCGACTGCGTCGTCCGAGGCAGCCGATGTCGTCATCACCGTCGATCGGCTCGATCGGCTGGCGGAGGCGATCACGATCGCCCGACGGTCGCGGCAGATCGCGGTCCAGAGCGTGGTGGTCGGTGTGGCGCTGTCGGCGATCGCCATGGTCGCCGCGGCATTCGGGCTCCTCACCCCGGTCGAGGGCGCGCTCCTCCAGGAGGCGATCGACGTCGTCGTCATCCTCAACGCGCTCAGGGCCCTGACCGGCGGCGGCGCCCGTGCCGTCCAACTGGCCGGCTGGAACGAGCTCAGGGCGAGTCTGGAGATCGAGCACCGGCACCTGATGCCGCTCGTGACGTCGGTCGGCCGGATGGCCGACACCTGCGACGACCTGGCGGCCGGCGACGCTTTGGTAGCCCTCACGTCGCTCGCGGACGATCTCGACGACCGCCTGCTGCGTCACGAGCAGCTCGAAGAGACGACGGTCTACCCGGCCCTCGCCGCGGCGATCGGCGGTCAGGACCCGATGGCCGTCATGAGCGGCAGCCACCGAGAGATCTTCCATCTCATCCGGCTCCTGCGCCGCAACATCTCGCGCCTCGACGAAACGGGTCCCGACGCTGGGCAGATGCGCGACATCCGGCGGATCCTGTACAGCCTGCACGCCATCCTGGCCCTCCATTTCGCCCAGGAGGAGGAGCTGTACGCGGCCATCGCGGACCCGCAGCGGACTGAGCCGGCGTTCGCGTGACCGGCGAGCTCATCGGGAAGACGGCCAACATCCCGCTGGTCCGGATCCGACCCGTGGGGATCGCCACGGGACCCGGCGACCCGGGCGGGCTGCTGTGGGTCACGGTGACGGTCGTCAGTCTGGCCTGGCTGGCCGGCCGCGCGCGCGGTCGACGTCACCCAACGCACGCATAGCGTCAGGCCGTCTCGCGGGACCCTGCCACCGGCTGCCGACCACTGACCGACAGGGCGATCCGGTAGGTCAGCAGGAACACCACCGCGATCGTCGAGCCGACGTACATCCACCACGCCCATGGCGTGCCGCTGTCGGTCCCGGCCATGACCCCGTGCACGGTCCCGCCGATGAACGCGAGGAAGGTGACGTAGTGGAGCGTCCGCCAGGCACGCTGGCCGATCTGGCGCCGCACGTAGAAGCTCCCGACGACGACGGCCATGAGGTAGAAGGCGACCTGGCCGGCCGCGACCCAGATCGGGGCGTGCGGCGACAGGCCAGGGACGGCGATCTGGGCGAGCGTGAACGGGACCGTCTTGTCGAGCGCCAGCAGCATCCCGTGGACCGCGGCGAACCCGACCCCGAAGCTGGCGAGATCCTGGTGCAGTGCGAAGGTGATCGGTCGATGGGCGATGACGTCGAGGATCTTGGTCGAGAGGAGCAGCCCGTACACGACCGAACCGGTCATCGCGAGGTAGGCGAGGAACGCGAACAGCCGCTCGAAGACCCATGGAAGCATGGATCGGTTGGTCTCCCAGGTCGCGAGAAGGGCCGAAAGGGTCCTCGGCGCGGTCGCCCCGACCACGATCCCGATGGCGATGGCCGCGAGGCCCCAACGGAGCCAGCGGGTACGCGGATCGAACCCATGAAACCTCATGCCAGCCACCGAAGGGTCGCCGGGTGGATGACGAGCAGGCCCCGGTCGGTCAGCAGCAGGGCGCCATCGACCCCGGCGCGATCGAGCATGGCGTACCCGGCTGTCGCGCCGAGGATCACCGCCGACTTCGCCAACGCCTCCGCCTCGCGGGCGGTCCTGGCCAGCACGGTGGCCTGGACGACGTTCGTCTCCGCCGAGCGACCGGTTCGCGGATCGATGAGGTGATGCGTCGTGCCATCCGCGCGAGCCCAGCGGTGGATGCTCGTCCCCGATGTCGCCAACCCGAATCGGCCGCTGCGGCGCTGCGACCCGTCGCCCCGCGCGGTCAGGCGCAGGATCGCCAGGTCGTGCCCGTCCAGACGCGGATCGGCGACGCCGAACGACCAGGCCCCGCCCGGGCCGAGTCGGATCGCCACGTCCCCGTCGGCGTCGACGACCGCCGCCCGAAACCGGCCAAGCCGGTCGAGCGCGCGGTCGGCCAGCCATCCCTTGCCGATGCCGTCGAGGTCGAAGCGAAGCCCGACCGGGCGGCGGACGACCGCTCCGCGGGCACGACGATCGAGCGACCACGAACGCGATGCCACCGAAGGCTGGCGGGACGGGTCCGCGTCGAGGCGGGCCATGTCCGACGGATGCTCGGCCGCAAGCCGGGCGTCGAGAAGTCCGATGTCGACGATCCCGCCCGTCAGGCCCTCTGCGTGGCGGCCCCAGTCGAGCACTGCCGCGAGGGTCGGCCCGATCGGCACGTCCGCCCGTGGATCGTCGTTGAGGCGGCTGAGCTCGGAGGTCGTCGTGAACCGCGTCAGGCGGTCCGCCCAGGCGGAGATCCGGCGAAGCACGACCTCGGCGTCGGCCGCGACGTCGCGCCCGGCAGCCGCGGCCGAGCTCTCAGCCGGATCGAGATGGACCCCGACGCGTCCGCCCATGAGGGCCGCGCTCCGGGACACGAGGTCGGTCGGCTGGTCGAGCGGGCGGGTGGCCGGCTGGTCGACCTGCTCGAGCGTCATGGTCGTCATCGTCAGCCCGACTGCTTGGTCGTCACGACGACGACACGCGGCTTCGGAGCAGGCGCCTGTTGCACGACCGCTTTCGGCGGCGCGGTCTGACCGGGCGCGAGCTGCACATATCGGGTGACGTGACGGACGGCCTGCGATGGAGCGGCCGCCACGGCCACGTCCGTCACACTCGCGCCGGTTGCCGCGGCATTCGCGCCGGCGGACGATCCGAGGAATGCGGTCATGAGCGCGCTCGCCGTGGCGATGCCGGTCAGCCCCATGGCGATGCGGAGAGGTCCCGGGTCCGGTCGCGGCTTCCGTTCCGCGGTGACCCGCGGTGGCAGGTTCGCCGACGGACCGACCCGGCCCTCGACCATCGGTCGAACGGCAGACGGTCGCGGCGGGAGTGGACGCGCGCTCGGCGCGGATGGAGCGACGCCGCGCGGGCGGCCGCCGGATCGAAGGTCGCCCATGTCAGTCATCGCCCCCGGACTCGTGTTCGGAGCCGTCCTCGCCGCCGGAGCTCTTGACGACCTTGTGGACCGTGATCGTCTTCTGCTCGGGGGCCGGTGCCAGGTAGACCGTGTCGACCTGGACAGTCGGGGTCGGGTCGGCCACGACCGGATCGGCGACGCTGGCCGCCGAGACGGGTGTTGCCCGCGTGCCAGGAGCAAGGCCGGCCGCAGCGAGGGCGACGGCGAGGGTGAGCGCGGCGGCCGCCGAGGCGACCGTGAGCGCGATCTTGTGAGACATGTGGTCCTCCGGGGTGTTCGTGGTGTTGCGTACAGCCTCGTTGACGCGCCTTGGATGCCCGTGTGCCCGAGATGAGAAGCTTCAAAGACATGCCGTTGGAACCTCGACGCCGGCCCGGACCGGCGCCAGACTGCGGGCATGCGGATCCTCGTCGTCGAAGATGAAGCGAAGATGGCCGGCCTCATCCGCCGCGTCCTGGTGGCTGAGCGACACGTCGTCGACGTCGCCCCGGACGGCACGACCGCGATCGCCCTGGCCGGCGGCCCGCCGTATGACGCGATCGTGCTCGACCGGATGCTGCCGGACATCGATGGCCTGACCATCCTTCGCCTCCTGCGGTCCAAGGGCGTCGTGACGCCGGTCCTGTTGCTGACCGCCCTCGGCTCGGTCGAGGAACGGATCGCCGGGCTCGACGCCGGTGCCGACGATTACCTGCCGAAACCGTTCTCGTTCGGCGAGCTGGTGGCCAGGATCCGCGCGCTCGGCCGGAGGCCGGCCGGCCAGGCGGAACCGCGCAACGTCGCAGGGGACCTCGAGCTTGACGAACTCCGCCATGCCGCCCAGGTGGGTGATCGATCCGTGGATCTCTCGGCCAAGGAGTTCGCCCTGCTCGGCTTCCTGATCCGGCACGTCGGTCAGGTCGTCACGCGCCACCAGATCCTCGATGCCGTGTGGGGCTCTGAGCCAGACGTCTATTCGAACGTCGTGGATCTCTACGTCCACTACCTCCGCCGCAAGCTCGGCGAGCTGGACCGGGCCGATCGGCTGCGGACGGTGCGGGGCGTCGGCTACACGCTGCGAGCGGACTCGTGATCGGCGGATGACCGATCCGACGTCCCGGCTGATCACGAGGACCCGTCGGCGCCTGTTCGTGGTCACGCTCGGTTTGGTCGCGCTGCTGGTCATAGGGATCGGAGCGGCGTCGGCGTTCGTCACGCTCAGCGCCCTCGATGCAGTCGTCGATCGAGCCCTTGCCGCGAGCGTGGACTCGGCCGCCGCCACCCTGCACGACGGCCTCCCGACGGAACGGGAGTCCGAGGACACCGAGGACGTCATCCCCGCAGGGTCGGACACGTTCCTGCTGGTGCTCGACGCGACTGGCGCCATCGTGTCGAACCCATCGCGCGTGAGCCTGACCGGACTCCCGGACACGTTAGCCGTCAACTCGGCGAAGGCGAACGGTCGCGACATCCGAACGGTCGACGCCGGCGGGATCCGGGTCCGCCTGCTCACGGTCCGGATCGCGTCGGGCGCGAGCGATGATGGGGGTGCCGCTGGCGTCCTCGGGTTCGTCCAGGGCGGGTTCGTGCTCACCGTGCATGACCAGCAATCGCAGAGCATCGTCGCGGCGGTTCTGGTCGTCGGCCTCGTCGGCCTGGGCGGGGCGGCCATCGTCACGCTCATCGTCACCGGGCGTGCCCTCGTCCCGATCAGGCGCTCCTTCGATGCCCAGCGTCGGTTCGTGGCCGATGCGTCCCACGAACTGCGGACGCCGGCCGCGCTCATCCGGGCCAACGCCGAAGTCGTGGAGCGTGAGGGACTCCTCCTCGACGCCGGGAGGCCGCTGGTGGCCGACATCATCACCGAGGCCGACCGCCTCGGACGTCTCGTCGGCGATCTCCTCCAGCTCGCCGCCACCGACACGACCGGCGTGGTCATCGGCGCGCGACCGACGGACCTCCGGGCGGTCGCGACCGACACGACCCGGCAGGCTGAGGCGCTCGCGGCCGGGCGCGGCGTCCACCTCGCCGTCGCGCCATCGTCCGACGAAGCAGTCGTCAACGGTGACCGCGATCGCATCATCCAGCTGCTGCTCATCCTCCTCGACAACGCGTTCGACCACTCGCCGCCGGGTGGGACCGTCACGGTCGACGTCCACCGGGCCGGCCGGAACGTCGTGATGACCGTCGCTGACCAGGGGCCCGGGATCCCCCTCGCCGAGCGGGAGCGCGTCTTCGAGCCGTTCACGCGACTTCCGGGCGTTCGCCGCGACCGGGCCGGGGGGACCGGGCTCGGGCTTGCGATCGCGCGTCGGATCGTGACCGCCCATCGAGGCACGATCGAGGTCGCCGAGGCCCCCGGCGGCGGGGCCGCATTCGTCGTGGCCATGCCCGCTGCGGACGGCGGTGCCGCTCCGGAACTAACCGGATGAGGAAAGTCTCATCTGTGCCACACGATGCACACAGGGAGACGCGCGAAGCTCCTCGCTGAACGAAGGTCCCGCACCGGAACACCCGAAGATCGAGTCCCTGCGGCGAAACCCGCCGGCGTCGGACCGGCTCAGAGAAGTACCGCGAACCTCGATCACGGAGGATCACCATGGCCTATGTCATCGCGCAGCCCTGCATCGACAGCACGGACCAGTCGTGCGTGTCGGTCTGTCCGGTCGACTGCATCAGCGCAGACCTGACGGTCGACCGCAAGTTCTACATCGATCCGGACGGCTGCATCGACTGCGGCGCGTGCGAGAGCGCCTGCCCGAACTCGGCCATCTTCCCGGCGGACCGGCTCCCGGCCGAATGGGCTGACTTCGCCTGGATCGATGCCGCCTGGTATCGCGACCGCGACGCGGCGCGCGCGGTGGTCGGCGAGTTCGAACCGGCGGCCTGAGATGCCGGTCGTCGACGCGGCCCTCCGGCGGCCGCTCCCATCGCTTCGATCCCTGCCGGCCCGCGTCGGGTCCCCTCGCCCCACGCACCCGGTCGCCGAGAACGCCGTCGTCGTCGGGCGCGAGGACCTCACGCCGTCGGTCGCTCGCTTCAGGATCCGACCCGACGGCCCGCCGGCGCACGTCGAGCCCGGCCAGTACCTGTCGCTTGGTCTCGTGGCGGACGGGCGGATCGTCCAGCGTCCCTATTCGACAGCAACGGGCGCCGGGACCACTGAGGAGCTCGAGTTCCTCATCCGGCGCGTCCCGGACGGGGCATTCACACCGCTCCTCTGGGAGCTCGGGGTCGGCGACCGGTTGTTCATCGGACGACCCAAGGGCCTGTTCACCCGGATCCCGCGCGACGCCCGAACGCACCTCTTCATCGCCACCGGGACGGGCCTCGCGCCGTTCGTCGCGATGATCGAGACGCTCCGCCTGGAGCCGGCACCGCCGAGTGCCGTCGTGATCCACGGTGTGGCCCGGGTCGGGGAGCTGGCCTATCGCGATCGTTTCGAGGCGTGGGAGGCCGAAGGGCTCCTCAGGTACGTCCCATCGATCTCACGTCCGGACGACCCGTCGAACGCGGGCTGGGCCGGTCGGACCGGCCGCATCGACGCGATCCTCGACAGTGTCTGCGAGACGAACGGCCTGGCGCCCCAGGCCACGGTCGCCTACCTGTGCGGCAACCCCGAGATGATCGCGGCCGGGACACGGATCCTCGCGACCCGCCGACTCCCCGAAAACGCGATCCGCAGCGAGCACTACTGGCCGGCCTGAGGCGCGTTCCACACACTCGCGGCAGCCGACGACAGCGATCAGGGTCGTAGGCGCATAGCACATCCGGGTACTGGTACGACCGCCTCCCGGCTTGGGACGATGGTCAGGACGTCCGGCTCTTCGGACGATCCGCCCCACCTGGGATGCGCTCATGCCACTCGCCCGCCGGTTCGTCATCCATCCAGGCCACCTCGCCTGGATCGGCCTGGGACTCGTGCTGGCCTTTCTCACAGCGTTCGCCCTGGTCATCGCCCTCACGTCCCACGCCGCTGGCGATTCCGTTCGAGTGGCCAGCATCGTGAGCGATGCCTACGAACAGGCACGGACCGCCGTCGTTGCCGAGGAGTCGCTCGAACGAAAGTACCGTCTCGAACCCAGGCAGGACGTCCGAGAGCAATACGGTTCGGCTGCGGCATCCCTGGTCGTCGCGCTCGAGGCCGCAGGCGCCGCGGGGACCGCTGAGGACGCCCGCCTGGTGGCGGACGTCCTCCAGCTGCACGACGGATACCTGAAGGCGGTCGATCGGATGTTCGCGGCGATGGACGCCGGCGAAGCCGGGCTCGTGCTCCTGATCGACAGCACGCAGGTGGACCCACGCTTCGCCAGGATCGAGGCGCTCGTCACCGCGGCCGCGGACAGCCATCGGGAGCGAGCACTCGCCCAGCTGGACCGCCTGGACCAGACCGACAACGCCATGCTCGCGCTGGCGCCGGTCGTCTTCCTCCTGGGCTTCGCGCTCCTGATGCTGTTTCGCGCGGCGTTCCACGGGTCCGAGCGCCGCCTCGAGGCGGGGGCGCGGCGCGAACTCGACCAGACCCGGAACAGCGAGGAGCGGTTCCGCTCGCTCGTCCAGAACGCCGTCGACACGGTCGTCATCGTCGATCGTGCGGGCGTTCTCACGTATTGCAGCCCGGCGATCGAGCGGAACTGGGGCGTCCTGCCGAGTGCGATCGAGGGTATGAGCCTCTTTGATGCCATCCACCTCGATGACGTGGCGGCCGCGCGGATCTTCTTCGCCGAGTGCCTCGAGGCGCCCGGGGAGAACATCACGACGGAGCTGCGCGCCCGGACAAGAGACAGCGTCCCGCGCCGCGCCGAGGTCGTCGGCAACAACCAGCTCGGCCACGAAGCCGTGGACGGCGTCGTGCTGACGTTCCGGGACATCACCGACCGGCGGGCGATCGAGGACCAACTCAAGGCGCTCGCGTTCCGCGACCCCCTCACGAAGTTGGCGAATCGCGCGCTCTTCATCGATCGACTCGACCACGCGCTCAAAGCCGCCAGGCGACGAAGTCGCGCCGTCGGTGTCCTGTTCCTCGACATCGACAACTTCAAGCTCGTCAACGACAGCCTCGGACGCGACGCTGGCGACCGGCTCCTCGTGGCGGTCGCAGGACGGCTCCAGGTCGCGGTCCGTGCGGAGGACACGGCCGCACGGTTCGGGAGCGACGAGTTCACCGTGCTCCTCGAGGACATCAGGAGCGAGCGCGACGCGACCGACGCGGCCGAACGGATCGAGACCGCCCTCAGGGGCCCGTTCATCATCGACGGCCACGAGCTGTTCGTCAGCGTCAGCATCGGCGTGGCCGTCGGTGTGGGCCGGGCCGACGAACCCGAGACGATCATTCGCAACGCCGACCTTGCCATGTACCGGGCCAAGCTCAACGGCAAGGCCCGCCAGGAGACGTTCGAGCGGTCGATGGAGGCCGGAGCCCTCGAGCGCATCGAGCTCGAGACCGATCTGCGGCACGCCCTCGATCGGCACGAGTTCCGCGTGCACTACCAGCCGATCGTCTCCCTCGTCGACGCCCGTGTCATCGCGGTCGAGGCCCTGGTCCGCTGGGAGCATCCGGTTCGCGGACTGGTCCAGCCGAACGATTTCATCCCGACCGCCGAGCAAACCGGCATGATCGTCCCGATCGGCCATTGGGTGCTCGAGGAGGCGTGTCGCCAGGCGGCCATCTGGGCGCGCGACCTGGCGGCTCCGGCGATCGGCATGTCCGTGAACCTCTCGGCGCGACAGTTCCAGCATGCGGGCCTGCTTGAAGACGTCGATCGCGCCCTGCGCATGTCGGGGCTCGATCCGTCGGCACTCACACTCGAGATCACCGAGAGCGTCGTCATGAAGGACCCCGTCGCGGCGGCGGCCAAGCTCCGCGAGATCAAGGCGCTCGGCGTCCGGGTCGCGGTGGACGACTTCGGAACCGGGTACTCGTCGCTGGCCTACCTGAAGGACTTCCCCGTCGACTCGCTCAAGATCGACGGCTCCTTCATCCAGGGGCTCGGCGATGCAGGCAACGACTCGGCGATCGTGCGGAGCATCGTGGCCCTCGGTCACGCCCTGCATCTCAGCGTGACGGCCGAGGGGATCGAGACCGCGGATCAGCTCGCCGGCCTCCGCGCGCTGCAGTGCGACCTTGGGCAGGGATACCTGTTCGCCCGCCCCGCTCCGGCCGATGTACTGGCTCCCCTGCTCCTGGCCCGGACCACGCGGCCGCTCGCGGCCTGAGCCGGGCGATGCCGCTGCGGTCGGCTGCAGCGGGACCCACACCCGCGAGCGACGTGACCCTCTGCGATAGAATCGATGACGCCGGGCTCGTGGCGTGAAACCAGCGCATCGGGAGGAGCCAGCGTGGTCGGTGACGCGGAACTTCAGCGGGACGAGGCGCGCCGGGCACTCGTGCTCCACGATCGCCAACTGGTCGTCGACCTCATCCAGCTCACGCTCAACCACGGCCTGTTCGTCGTTCGCTCCGCGAGCAATCTGACCGAGGCGGCGGCGGTCCTGGCCGAGTGGCGCCCGCACATGACCGTGGTCGATATGGACCACGATGACAGCGCCGACCTGCTCCGGATGCTCGGCGCTTCGAACACGCTCAAGCGCAGCACGACGCCGGTCCTGGGACTGACCCGCCGCGGTGACCTCAAGATGAAGCTCAAGGCGTTCGAGCTCGGCGTCGACGACATCCTGACGATGCCCTTCTCGCCGGAGGAGCTGCTGGCCCGGTCCATCGTCATCAGCCGTCGCGCGTCGGGCACCGACCTGCCGATCATCCCGACGATCCGGTTGGGCGAGATCGAGGTCGACATCGTCAACCGCCAGGTGCGCGCAGGTCAGTCCGTCGTTCACCTGAGCGGCATCGAGCAGAGCCTCCTGTACCTCCTCGCGAGTCGCGGCGGGCGCGTCGTGACGCGAGAGGAGATCCTCGATGCGATCTGGGGCACCGACTTCGTGGCGGAGAGCAACATCGTCGATCGCCACGTTCGAAGCCTGCGCATCAAGCTCCAGAACGACTATCGCCATCCGCGCTTCATCGCCACCGTCGCCGGCCTGGGATATCAATTCGTGCCGACCTTCTCGAACACCGGATGGGATGGCGGCTCGGTCCCTGACGAATCCACGGGTCACTGAGCTCGACCCGAGCCCCATCGGCCGTCGGGCGGCGGGTCTCATGACGGACCAACCAGCTGCTCTCGAACGTGCTCGGCCTGCGGACCTGGTTCGACGACATGGTGCTGGATCCCGTGTTGCCCAGGCGCGCCGACGGACTCACCCTCGATCTCGAGTACGAGGGTCGCGCGGTCCGCTGGCTCTACCACGTCACGGGCGACGGCTTCTCACCGCGGGAGGTCCGCGTCAACGGCCAGCGGCTACCCGCCGACCAGTACCTGGACAACCGCTACCGGCCGGGCGGCCTGCTCGTCTCGAAACGCGCCGTCGGCGACGCGCTCGATCGAGCCGAGAACCTCGTCGAGATCGTCATCTGAGACGTGCCGGCGCGCGACCGCTCCCGGATCGCGCCGACGCCAGGGTCAAACGGCGCTGCGTCGACCCACGAGCAGCCGATATGCGGCCACGACGACCACGCCACCGATCACCGCGACCACGATGCTCTCCGGATTGACGCCGGTCACGTCGGCGACATTCAGGACCGTGCCCGCCAGGAAGCCACCGACCACGGCGCCGATGATGCCCAGGATGACCGTGGGGATCACGCCTTCCTTGCCGCCCATGATCATGTTCGTGATCCATCCGGCGATCGCCCCCAGGACGATCCACGCGATGATGCCCACCGCGAACCTCCTACCGGCGTTCGGGCGCCGCATGGGATGGCCACGTCATCGAGCGCCCGCTCGTCCTCGATCCATGGTACCCCCGCCCGATCCCGCGTCCTGGCAGACCCGGAGCAGCCTGATGGTCGACTCCGATCGAAGTTGCTAATATCTTGATAGACGGTCAAATGACAATCCGTCATGACGAAGTGGCAGTCAAGCAAACATACTCCGGATGAATGGCACCGTGCCCTTCGGTTCATCAGTCGCACGACCCTGCGAGGGGGCCCGTCACGGGGACGGGCCTACCTCGCTTTCGCGTCTCTTAGGAGACCGCCGAGTCAGGTGATCGCCATGCGTCGCTCCGTCGCCATCCTGCTCACCGGTACCCTCCTGCTCATCGGTTCCCTCGCATTCGCGAGCGGTGCGACCGCAGCGACGTTCGGCACGACCACCCAATGCAGCAACGGCGTCGACGACACGCCCGGCCTCGGGTTGATCTGCCAGGTCACGATCACCAACACGTTCACCGGCGGCGGCGGCCGGGCGACCGTCACGATCCGTGAGTGTCACGGCGCAGCCAACCATGAGACTGACGCCTGCACGACGACGACGCGGCACCTGTCCCGCGCGGTGACCAGAGTCCTCCAGTGCAATGACTCGATCAACGGCGGCGGCGGCACGCTCCGCTGCAGCGTGCGGGTCCGCAACGTCTACCTCGACAGGAGCGCGGGAGCGACCGGCCTCACGTCGAACCAGTGCGTCGGTTCGGGCGACGGCATCGCGAACGACTGCGACCCGTTCCCGGCCACGACGACGAGCGCGGCGGTCACCCAGTGCAACGGTTCGGCGAATGGCGGCACGCTGGTCCGCCTGGAGTGCACCGTGACCGGCACGGCCGGGGCGCGTTCGGTGACGGTCAATCAGTGCAACGGTTCGGCGAATGGCGGCGGAGCGCTGGTCATCTGCTCCGCGAACATCACCAATGTCCGGGTGGCCGCGGCCACGTCCGCTCCGACTTCCGGGTCTGGCGGATCGACGTCCCCGCCGACCGACACCCTGGCCACGACCGAGCACTCGGACTCCGGGCCGGATCCGGTGCTCTTCGTCGCGATCTTCCTGTTGGCCTTCGCCGCGTTCGTCGTCGTCGCCAGCCGGCGGTCGCTGCGCGAGATCCGCACCCGCTGACCGAACGGCCGCGCGCCTTGGCGCTAGTGCGCTAGGCGCGAGCGTCCTGGTCGATGCGCTCCAGCGTCACGACGGGCAGCTCCCGGGTGGTCATCCGCTCATACTGGCCGAAGGCCGGGATCGCCGCGATATGCGCGTCGAGAAGCCGGCGCCGTTCGGCTCCCGCGGTCACGGTCGCCCTGACCTGGAACGTCTCTTCGCCAACCTCGACCGTGGCGACCGGGTTCGCCTGCAGGTTGTACAACCAGGCGGAGTTCCTGGGGCCGCCGCTGTTCGAGCCCACGATGACATAGCGGTCGCCATCGCGCGTGTAGCCGACGGGCGAGGTCCGCGGGTGACCCGACCTGGCGCCGAGCGTGGCCAGCAGCAGGAGCGATCCGCCGGCCAGCGGCCCTTCGGTGATCCTGCCCCCGTGCTCGCGGAAATCCTTGATGGTTGCGTCGTTCCAGGCGATCTCGGCAGGTTGGATGGGCATCTCGGACAGTCTCCGGCGGGTTGTGGGTCGCTGACAGCGCAGGGTACCGAGATATCGTTGATTCCGCAACTTCCCTCGACCGGCGAGGGGGCATTCGCCGGTTGGTGGGCGTGACCTCGATGCGGGCGGGCGGGCGTGATGCCCAGGCCGAGGTCGGCGTCGGGCCGGGGGTTACTTCGCCTTGGACGACCCCGTCATCGCCGACCCGTCGAGCATCGTGAGGTAGCAGGTGACTCCGCGGTCGCCGTTCTTCCAGCCGACGCCGGTGGGCGTGAACGCCCCGAGGTCGAACTTCGAGTTGTCAGGTCCGGCGTAGCGCGGGAGGGCCGCGCCGCACGTGGTGACGAGGTAGGACGTCAGCTGCGTTTCGGACGGCGCCGTCGCACCATTCGCGGCCGGATGCTTCGTCACGAGAATGACCTCGCCGGTGTGGCTCTCCGTGCACGGATGGTGCTGCACGTCGTTGACGGTCTCATCGGCGGTGGTCGGCACGTCGAAGCAGTCGCCGAGCTTGAGCTCGCCGGGGCCACTGCTGAGCCGATCGCGCAGGAGGTAGCCACCGAAGAGGAAGACCGCGACGAGGCCGATCCGGAGGAGGTACTTCATCACCCGACGATGTCGGGCGATGCCCCGCGCGGGCATCCCCCGAAGGTCCGGGCGGCCGGACCCTCTTCGCTGTTCGGATGGGCTGCGGCGTCCCGTCAGGTCGACGGGGCGCCGATCCCGTCAGGCGGCGGGCCGGACGTGCGAGGCGCGCGGGCCCTTGGGGCTGGCTTCGACGTCGAACTCGACGTGCTCGCCGCCCACGAGGCGCTCGAACTCCATCGAGGGATCGAGGGCGCCGCGATGGAAGAAGTATTCCTTCTCGTCCTCGGCGACGATGAACCCGAACCCGCGGTCGGCGATGACCCGCTTGATCGTACCGGTGGCCATGAGGGCCTCCAACAGTTCCCCGAACGTGGTCTTCGGCACGCACGGCCCGTTCGAGAAGACGTCGACCACGCGGAGCGTCGCCACGCAGCGTGGCGAGCGTCCAGCCTAGCACGACACCCGACGAGACCGGCGATCGCGGGCGGGAGTACGATCGAGCCGCGCGATGCTCCCCGTCCCGTTCCCCTTCGACGCCTCCACTGCCGAGCTGCTGGCGGCTCGGTCGCAGATGGCGTTCACCCTCGGTTTTCACATCGTGCTCGCGTGCCTGGGCGTCGGTCTCCCCTCGCTCGTCATCGTCGCGAACTGGATCGGCGTGCGCCGCGGCGATCCGGCGGCCCTGCTGCTCGCCCGGCGCTGGTCGACGGTCATGGCCGTCACGTTTGCCGTGGGTGCGGTCACCGGGACCGTTCTCTCGTTCGAGATGGGCCTGCTCTGGCCGGTCCTCATGGGCCGCTTTGGCGGGGCGTTCGGGCTGCCGTTCGCGATCGAGGGGATCTTCTTCTTCCTCGAGGCGATCTTCATCGCGATCTACATCTATGGCTGGAACCGACTCTCCCCCCGCGCCCACCTGTGGAGCGGGATCCCGGTCGCGCTGTCCGGCCTCGGCGGCACGTTCTCGGTGGTGGCGGCTAACGCGTGGATGAACCAGCCGGCCGGCTACGTCCTGGGCCCCGACGGCCGGGTCGTGACGGTCCAGCCGCTCGAGGTCCTCTTCAATCGTGCGACCTTCTACGAGGTCCCGCACATGTTGCTGGCCGCGTACATGGTGACCGGGTTCCTGCTGGCATCGGTATATGCCGTCGGACTGCTGCGAGCCCGGGCAGGGGCCGATCGGTACCTGCGGCTCGGGTTCCTCATCCCGTTCGTGGTCGCGGCTGTGGCCGCGCCGCTGCAGGTGGCCGTCGGGGACGTTGCCGCGCGCGAGATCGTGAAGGATCAGCCCGCGAAGTTCGCGGCGATGGAGTACATCATGACGACGGGCGCCCACCAACCGGTGACCCTGGGCGGCATCCTCGTCGACGGCAAGGTCGTCGGCGGCATCCAGATCCCTGAGCTCGGCTCGCTGCTGGCGGGGTTCAGCCCGGACACCGAGGTGATCGGGTTCGACCAGGTCCCCGTGGACGCGCGGCCGCCGGCCACGGTCGTCCATCTCGCCTGGAACACGATGGTCGGGATCGGGACCGCCCTCGTCCTGCTCGGGCTGTGGGGACTCGTGCTCCGCGTGCGTCGACGGGATCACGCGACCGCGCGCTGGTTCCTGCGGGCCTCGGCGGTCGCCGGCATCGGAGCCATCGCCGCGCTCGAGGCGGGCTGGATCGTCACCGAGGTCGGGCGCCAGCCATGGGTCGTCTATCTCGTGCTGCGGACGCGTGACGCCGTCACGCAATCGGGCGGCGTGCAGGTGACCTTCGCCGGGGTCGTCATCCTGTACAGCGGCCTCGGCATCGCCACGTTGTTGGCGCTGCGGACGCTGGCCAGGCGCTGGTCGGCGGCCGACGCGGCCGCCGGTGGCCGGGACATCGGCGAAAGCCTCGAGAGCGACGCCGTCCCGTACGGGCCACGGACATGACCGAAGTCGTCCTCACCGCGCTCGTGTTGTGGCTCGGCCTGACCGCGTATGCGGTGTTCGGCGGCGCGGACTTCGGGGCGGGTTTCTGGGACCTGGCCGCAGCCCGCAACGACCTGGGCGACCGGGCGCGCTCGCTGATCGCGGCGGCCATCGGACCCGTCTGGGAGGCGAACCACACCTGGCTCATCTTCGATCTCGTCATCCTCTGGACCGCGTTTCCGCCCGCCTTCGCGGCGATCATGTCCTCGCTGTTCGTGCCGCTGAGCCTGGCCGCGTTCGGGATCGTCCTGCGCGGGGCCGCGTTCGCGTTCCGGCCCGTGTCAGCCGGACCGGGCACTCACCGCGTCGCCGAACTGGTCTTCGGGCTCTCGTCGGTCGTCACGCCGTTCTTCCTCGGCGCGGTCGCCGGGGCGATCGCGAGCGGCCGGGTCTCCACGGCCCAGCCACCGACCGACGCGTTCGGGAGCTGGCTCAACCCGACCTCGATCCTCATCGGGTTCATGGCCATCGCCGTCTTCGCCTACCTCGCGGCCGTCTTCCTAGTCAACGATGCCCGACGGATGGGGTTCGTGGAGCTCGAGTCCTACTTCCTGCGGCGAGCCACCTACGCCGCGATCGTGGCCGGCGCCCTGGCGATCGCCGGGATCGGCGTCGTGGCGGTCGACGCACCGGTCCTCTCATCCGAGCTGGTCCGGTCCGGTTGGCCGCTGATCCTCGCCTCCGGCGCCTTCGGCTTCGGCGCCCTGGCCGCGCTCAGCCGGCACGCCCCGCGCGGCACGCGGGCGATGGCGACCGGGGCGGTCGTCGCGGTCGTCTGGGGATGGGGCGCAGCCCAGTACCCGGACATCCTGCCCGGGTCGCTCTCGCTGACCGATGCGGCCGCGCCTTCGGGTGCGCTTGCCGGATTGCTGGTCGTGTTCGTGATCGCGGCCATCGTCATCACGCCGTCGCTCGCGCTCCTCTACGTCCTCGACCAGCGCAGCCGGCTCGGCCAGGACCACGGCGGGGCCAGATGAGCCTGCCCCGATCGCCCAGCCCGGCCGCGTTCCATGTCGGACCCGGACACATGATCGTCCACGGCAACACCGCGTTCGTGGAGCTCTTTGGCCCGCGCTGCGTGGGCCAGCCAGCCCGGGAGGCGCTCGTCGGCCTGCCGCCCGAAGCGTTCGAGCTGATGGACGAAGTCTTCCTTCACGGCAAGCCACTGGCCCGCCGGATCACGACGACCTGGGGCGCCCGGCGCCTGGTCGTGGCGGCCCGGCAGGACCCCGAGACCGGCGCGACCTACGGCGTGATGACCCACCTGACGCCAGCGCCCACGACGACCTCGACCGGCTAGGGGCGGCCCGAGCAGGGACGGCGGAGCGCCATGGCCCGGTTCAGCCGCCCGCGATCTCGAGCTTGCCGGCGTGGAACCGCTTGATCAGCGTCGTATAGCCGGGCACGCCACGCTCGTAGCCGATGGCCCAGAACCCCGCCCCGGCCAGGCCTCGATCGTCGGCGAGGGCCAGTTTCACGGCCAGTGTCTCGGGCGAGTCGACGTAGATCGCCTCCCAGTCGCCGGGTGCCCCGGAAGCGTCCGTCGGGACGGCGCCGCTGCTCCCCGAACTCGGGGTCTCGATGGTGTAGACCTCGACCATCTCGATCGGATCGCGCGTCGGGACCGAGGCCGGATCGCGAAGGAACGCCACGTTGAGGTTCGGGAACCAGGCTTCCCCGCGACCGGTCTCGGGCGCGCCGAGCTCCGGGCCGGTGACCTGCCACTTCATGCCGTACAGCGGCAACCCGAGCAGCGTGCGGTCCACCGGCACACCCAGCGTGTCGTAGAGGTCCAGCGACCAGACCAGGTCTCGTTCGGTGCCGTCACGTCGGTCCAGCGGCGCCGACGCCCCCGGCGAGGATCCTGACCAGTGATAGTCGTACCCCATCATGAAGATCCGGTCGGCACCGGCCTTGGCGGCCGACGCGGCCATCGAGGCGCCCCCGATGTTCGCGGTCGTGGCCACCGAGACCTGCGCCCCCGGTTCCTGCTCACGGAGCGCCGCGCGCAGTCGCCCGACGAAGGCGCTGTAGGCGGGCACGAACTCGGCATCGAGCTGCTCGACGTCGACGTTGATGCCATCGACGCCGATCTCCCCTGCGAACGTGACGAGCGATGCGATGACCTTGTCCTGCGTCGCGACCTTGCCTCCGAAGAAATGCTGGTTGTGCGTGTACCCGAAGCTCGTGTACACGATGTCGACCCGGACCTCGCGGTCGTGGGCCTCGCGGATCAGTTGCTGCCCGATCGGCCCGGTGATCTTCTTGTAGCCGTTCTGCCCGGTCGAGAGCGTGCCGTCGCTCTTGTTCGTGACGGAGAACAGCGCCAGCGTGCTCAGGTCGGTGTCGCGCAGATGCGCCGCCATGCCGTCGAACATCTCCCAGTACGGCAGGAAGCCGTAGACCTCGTGGCCGGGGACCGGGTGCGGCGTGGGGACCGGCGTCGGGTCGGGGCTCGACGCGACCTCGGGACCCGAGACGCTGCCAGGGCCGCTCGCACCGGCGCTCGGTCCACCGAGGATCCCGATCGGACCGGCCAGGGTGTTCGCGAGGATCACGGTGCCGATGATGGCGACGACGGTCACCGCGAGCATGGCAACCAACGGCCGTCGTCGGGTCATCGGCGAAGGGTGGGCGCGGTCGCCCGGTCGGTCAAGCGCGGGCCCTCACCGGTGGCGGGATGGGCCCGGCCATGGAGCGCTCGGATGAACGTGATGTGGCCCCTTGGAACGGCGAATGCCGGCGAACCGGTCGACCGAAGGAGACGGGAGGAGGTCGTCAGGACGGTCGATTGGTCCGCCGGCTTTCTTGATCGCCGGGGAGGTAGGACGAGGATCACCATGCGCCCGATCCCTGAGAACGCTCTGAGAACGCGGGCCCACGGCCGGCGACGGTAGATTGAAGAAGTCGCCCCGGACCCTCCCCATACTCGGTGAGCAGCCCACCCTGGGTCGCTCGTGGCCACTCATGGAGACGGGAAACGTGCAGCGAACCCTGGTGGAGCAAGCCGCGGCGGGCGATCAGCGGGCCTTCGAGTCCGTGGTCCGTCAATCCGCGGACCGGCTCTTCGCGATCGCGTATCGGATCCTGCGCGATCACCACCTTGCCGAAGATGCCCTGCAGCAGACCCTTGTCACGATCTGGGACGAGCTCCCGAGGCTTCGCGACCCTGACCGGTTCGAAGCCTGGAGCTACCGGATGATCGTGCGGACCAGCATCGCCGGGGCAAAGCGGGAGCGACGTGGCGGCCCGGTCATCCGGCTCCTTGCGGACGACGCGGACATCGGCACGGCCACCCCGCACAGCCCCGACGCCTTCAATTCGGTCGCCGATCGCGACCAGGTCGAACGCGGCTTCCGGCGACTGAAGCCGGACCAGCGGGCGATCCTCGTGCTCCAGTACTACGTCGACCTGTCCCTGACCGAGATCGCCGACGTACTCGGCATCCCGGTCGGGACCGCAGGCTCTCGACTCCACTACGCGACTCGGGCCTTCCGAGCCGCCCTCGACGCCGACGATCGCGCCATCGATTCGAAGGAGCGGACGGCATGAACGCACAGAACGACATCGATCGCCGCATCGCCGCCTGGCTCGAGGACGGACCGTCCCGGGCCCCGGAACGCTCGATCGATTCCGCCCTCGCGCATGCCCATGCCCATCCCCGACGACGCGATCCGTTGGCGTTCATCAGGAAGGACCCCATGAACGCCCAGACCTCCCCGATCCAGGCCGCGATCCGGCCACTCGCCCTCGTCGCCGTGCTGGCGCTCGTCCTGGCGGCGGCATTCGCGGTCGCGACCGTCGGTGGCCTCTTCGACGGCCGGCCGGCCGTCGTGCCCCCGGTCGCGACACCGTCGCCGACCGCCACGGCGGCGCCGTCCGCGGCCCCGTCGGCCTCGCCAACGCCGGTCGTGCTCCGGGTCGATCTGATCGAGCACGTCGGTGCCAACGCCACGATCGACATCACCGACCTGTCGGGCACGCTCGTGAGTGCCGTGTCCGGCGACCCGGGCGACGGCGCCTCGGTGCCCGACGGCGCGGTCGAGGCGGCCAGCCCGGTAGGCGACCCGGCGTCGGTCGTGCTGACGTGGAGCGGCACGCCGTGCGATACGACCCATCAGCTGACCATCGAACCCGACGGCTTGAGGATGACCATCGTCCGGCCAGCCTGCCAGGGCGACGCGATCGGCGTCGATCACGTCCTGAAGCTGACCTTCGACCATCCGGTCGAGTTCACCAAGGTGAACCCGACGATCCAGACCATCGGCAACTGACGGCGAACGCTCCTTGCTCGAGGCGCCGGCCCCTCATCGGGGCTGGCGCCTCGTCGGCGGCGTGGTGGGATTCGATGACACCCAGGCCTGGAGCGGATCGGCGCCTGAGGAACGACCGGGGGATGGATGACGCCGGACCACGACCGAAGGTCCAGCGCCGGAGGTGGTACTTCCCGGCAGTACCGACGGGCGGTGCGTCGCGCCAACGTTTGGGGCCACGCACCTGCCACTCGCCGGCTGGCGCCCCAGGAGGACCGGTTCATGGCCCAGAAGCCATCGCATCGCATCGGAGCAACGACCAGCCTCTGGGAGGCTGGACCCATCGAGCTCAAGTCGTACATCGATCGACGGCTGGCTGCCCAGGCCGCGAGTGTCCCGCCCGAGCCGGTCTGGTTCGCCGCCTCGTTCGAGGCGTCATGGGCCCTCGCCTTCGCCGAGGCCGACGCGACCTGACCCCCGAGCGGCGCGACCGGTCGCGCCGTACACTGCGCCCGGCACGGCGAGTGGATCCGTGGCATCGGGCGAGGGCACATGCGACGAATCCCGCTCCTGGCGGCGCTGCTGTTCGTAGCCGCGTGCGGCTCGACGGCCCCGAGCACCACGCCCCTCTCGACCACGACCTCCGCACCGACCGTGAGCCCGACGCCCTCGCCTAGCCCGACGCCGACGCCGACGCCGACGCCGGTCCCATCGCTCCCGCCGCTGGACGTCTCGGCGTTCGAGCCGGGCTGGACGCTGGCATCGACCGACTCGAATGCCGGCGAGGCCCACGAGACCACGATCGTGTCGACGATCGGCCCGCAGTACGCCGTGGCGGTCGTGTGCGTGGGTGACGGCGAACTGACCGTCAGCCTGCATGCGGCGGGCGGCGATCTCGTCAAGGCGCATCCGGACGGCGTGGATGCCGGTTCGTTCACCGTCGAGTGCCCGATTCTCGAGCCGACGATCACCCGATACGACAGCTCGACGCTTCCCGCCTGGCTCGGTGTCTCGATCGCGCCGTCGGCGTCGGGGCCGCAGCACGTCACGTATCGGATCGTGGTGGGCACCACCGGACCGGGCTGACCGAGGCCCGATCGGGCGACCGTCAAGACGCTCGCGAGACGGTGGCCATGTATCCATGACCGATGCGAGTCCCCGAACGCGACGGCGCGGTAACGATCCGGCACCAGTCACTCGCATTGCTGGCAGTGCTGGTCTTCCTCGTCAGCGGTTGCCTGCCGCCCGATATGCATGCGACGGGCGCAGGACGCGAGGATCCGACATCCGCCGGCGATCAGTCCGAGACCGCAATCAACGTCAGCAATGCGAACGGCCGGCAGACGATCACGGTCACCTACAACGACCAGACCGACCCGAACCATCTCATGAAGTACACGGCAACCACCCGTCACGTCAATGCGGGGACGTCGATGCTCGGCTGGTCCTACTCGACCAACGATGGTCAGAACTGGACATACGGCGGCTCCGTGAAACCGCCCGCAGAGTGGCCCGTGCTATGGGGCGATCCGGCGATCACGACCGAGTTCATCGACCAGCGTCACGTCTGGATCTCGAATCTGGCGGTCGCCGCCTCGAAGATGCCGGCGGGCGGCATCGACGGTCCGCTCAACGGTTACATCAGCGGTGCGTGCATCGCCCGGTCGGACGATGCGGGCATCTCGTTCGCGATCCAGCAATGCGTCAGCAGGGACCTGCACTTCTACGACGGTGGCAGCATGGTCGCGGCCGGCAGCAGCTTCGATCGTCGGGTATTTGCCGCCTTCGTCGACGTCACGACCCAGAAGATCGACATCTGGGCGAGCCCAACCCCCACCGGCGTCTTCGCCTTGATGCCGGACCCGTTCCCCGGAATCTCGATCTACTCCCATCCACGATTGCGGTTCGATCGGAATAGCGGCACGCTGTACGTAGCGGCACTCGGTGGCAACGGCGCGGTCCGGATGAACCGCTTCGTGAATGGCTCCTGGCAACAGCCGAAGGTCGTGACCTACTCGACGGCCGGGAATCCAGACATCCACCTGTCGGACCGGATCGTGCGGACCGGATACCAGTTTTCATTCGACGTCGGCAACACGAGCGGGTTGGCCGATGACGGCGTCCGCATCGCCTACACGACAAGGGACGCCCAGTCCGGACGGTTGTACATCCGGAGCTCGTTCTGTGACTGGGCCCTGTCGGTCTGCGTCGATACACCGGAATGGGGCACGACGCCGGGCAACTTCCGGATCGAGGGAGACCAGTTCAACCCCCTCCTTCGGAACTTCCCGGGTTTCTTCGGCCTGCCCGCCGTCTGGAAGCTGACCTACGAGAGCCGGGAAGACGACCCGGGTGGCAACCGGATCAGCTGGAAGGAGGGCAACCTCGTGGCCTGGTCCACCGGCCGGATCTTCGTCCCGTTCGACCTGATCGCCCCGCAAGTCCCGTGCCCTGACAACCGCGGCTACTGGGGCGACTATGACGAGCTGCAGTTCGCTGGCTTCGCAGCGAATTCGGAGTCCCCGCGGTTCATCCTCCCCCATTCGGACTCGAGCCAGGGCTGTACGACGCGCTGGCAATACACCTCGAAGGAACTGCATGTGTCTACGGTGATGTTCCATTGACTGCCCGCCGACGACTGACCGCCCCGAGCCGGACCCGCTGGGCCGCGATCATGATCGCCGCAGTCCTCGTGGCCGCGGCCTACTTCTATGTCGTGGCCAATACGCCCCGGTCGCCGGAGATCCTCAACGAGAACACGATCCAGCGCGAGATCCGACCGATCGGAGACGGGACGGATCCGCGCTTCGCCGTGCCCGTGCTCGAAGAGGAAGAGCACCCCGACGACGACTGACCCGTGGGGCCCGAACGACGAAGCCGGACCACCCGAAGGTGACCCGGCCTTTGGTCGCCGTGCCGCGGGGCCCCTCGCCCGGCTGGCCGCCCTACATCTCGGTCAGACCGAGGATGTGACCTTCGGGATCGGCGACCATCGCGAGCTGGGCGTTCCCGTCCGGGCTGAACTTCGGCATGACCACCGACCCACCGAGCGAGGCCGCATTGGCCAGGGTCTCGTTGATGTCGGCGACCGTGACGTAGCCCGTGACCCAACCGGCCCCGCCGGTCGGGTCGCTGCCGATCCCGACGATCGGGCCGGTCGAGTCCGGGGAGGTCATCCCGTAGCCACCGGGGTTGTCGGTGTTGAGCTTCCAGCCGAACAGGTCGCTGTAGTAACGCTGGAGCGCCTTCTGGTCCTTGCCCGTGACTTCGAAGTGGATGACTCGTGCGTCTGCCATCGGTCGGTCTCCTCGTTCCGGTGCCGTGGTCAACGTCGCCTCGGCTTCCCTTCACCCCAACGACGAACGGAGACCGACCGAATCGACAGGGCTGCGGGATCTCAGTCGATCAGGTAGACCACCGAGACCGTCACGGTCACCTCGTTCGTGCCGACCTGGACCGGCGTGGCGGCATCGGCCGCGACGGCTCGCGCGGCGCCGTAGTAGACCGGGTACGGCATCGGGCCGCTGGTCTCGCTGATCGAGGAGACGCCGGTGATCGAGACACCGGCACTCGAGGCCAGCGTGTCCGCGATCGCCTTCGCCTGGGTCATGGCCTGCTTGCGTGCCTGCTCCTGGGCCTTCGCCGGGTCGTCGACCCGGAACGTCACGCTGTCGAGCGTGGTGGCCCCGGCGGCGAGCCCGTTGTCGATCGCGTCGCCGATCTTGTCGAGGTCGCGGATCGTGACCACGACGCCGTTCGAGAGCGTGTAGCCGGTCAGCTTGGGCGGGTTCGAGTTGTTGTTGTAGTCGTAGACCGGCTGGAGACTGAGCCCGCTGGTCTGCATGTCCGCATCGGCGATGCCGAGCTTCTTGAGCGCGTCGATGACCTTGGTCATGGACGCGGCCGCGATCGTGCGAGCGGCCTTGACGGTGGGCTTGGTAACGGAGACGCCGAGGCGCAGGTCGGCGACATCGGGGCTGATGATGACCCGGCCGGTGCCGCTGACGCTGATCGTGTGCTCGGGCGTGGTGCCGTCGGCGGCGAGGGTGGCCCGCGGCGTGAACGCGGGACTCGCGATCGCGGCGACGAGCAGTCCGCCGGCGAGGCCGATCGCGAGCCAGCGGACGCGAGTCGTGGGGAGGTTGAGCGTGATGGTCGTGGGAGGCATAGGTCGCTCCGTGTCTTCTGGGATGGCGGCGCGTGCGGCCGCCGATGCTCCGGAGACGCGGAACGTCGTGTCCGGGTTTCTACCCGGTGTTGCGAAGCACCGCCGACGGTGCGGCCCGGCACCGTGCGCGTGCTGCCGGGCACCGGGGGGTTGCCGCCGGGCACCGTGCGGGTACCCGAAGAGGATCGCAAGGGGTGCCGCCGGGCACCGTGCCACCACCAGCTGCCGTTCCGCGACAAGCGAGCGTGGACCTACCCCGATTCGTGCCGTCCTTGCAGTCTTGTCACGGGTCCGCGAGGGATTCGTACGGAACGTGCGCCTGACGGAGGCGCCCGTCAGGCGAGCCGAATGGTCCTAGGCGAAGAACTCGACGATCGCCGCCGTGTCATCGGAGAACGCCCAGCGCTCGGTGACCTTGCCATCCCGGATGTGCATGACCTCGGCGGTTCGGTAGACCAGCGTCTTGCCGCCACGGGTCGCCGTCGCCTCAACGAGGGCGATCGTGTGATCGTCGTTCGCGACGACGTCGTGCACCTTGCCGGTGATCGTGTAGTCGGCGGCACCACCCGACGCCGCGAAGGCCGCTCTTCCACGACGTGGCTCGGCCCGACCGATCTCGTGCCAGACGACGTCGTCTGCGAGCAGCGCCGACATCGCCTCGAAATCGCCAGCGTTCAGGCTCTCGATCGCGCGGCGCGCCATCGCCGCGTTCGGATGATCCGCCATGTCGCCTCTCCTTCATCGAGCTGGACGGCGCCCGAGCGCCGCCTCGGGATCCTTCGGAGTCAGTATGTGCCCGGGACGCCACCCCATCGTCACTCGAGCGGTCGAGCGAGCGCTTCGGCGGCGGTCAGGCCGGAGCCTGCGCCCGCGCGGCCCAGAGGTGGCCGGGGACCCGGACCGTGTCGCCCGACGTGATCGCGGCGTCGATCATCAGGCCGAGGTAGTGGTCGTGGGCGCCCTCGGCGAGGTCGCAGAACCCGGGGCCACCGCCGACGTACTCCCCCATCCGGGCGAGACAGGTCGCGACGGCGAGCTCGTCGTCGGAGAGGCGGGCGCCTGGGAACTCGGTGCGGACGACCCATTCGGTGCCGGCGGTGATGCCCGTGATCCCCAACCCCTCGAGGTTGCCGTCCTGGCCGACCTCGTGGCGGCGCAGCTCCAGGGTCACGGGCGTTGTGGCGTCCGCCAGGTAGCGGACGGTCGTGTCGTGGATCTCGCCACGCTCTCCGCGAACGAGCACTCGGTTGGAACGGATCCACGAGAAGTACTGGTCCTCGGTGAAGTCGTAGAGGCCGAGGCGGCCATCGAAATCGAGCGTGGCGACGACCTGGGTCGACGGGACGATCCGCTCGTGGAGGGGCGGACCCGCGCGATCGGGCCCGGCGACGATGGTCGACTCGAAGCGCTGGGCTCGGATCGAGACCGGCCCGGATCGATCGTCGAGGAAGCGGCGGATGAGATCGATGCCGTGGTAGCCGTGGGCGGCCGACACCTGCGCCTGGCCGATCGTGCCAAGGCGTCCCGAGCGCGCGATGGCGAGGCGAGCCGCGTGGAGCGGCTGGAACTGGTACTGCTCGGCGACCTGGATGCGGGCGCCGCGGTCCGCGAGGCGCTTGAGGGCTCGCAGGCCATCGATGTCGGGTGCCGGCGGGGTCTCGGCGAGCGCGGGGATGCCGCGGTCAGTCAGTTCGCTGAGGAGGACTGGCGTCGT
Source organism: uncultured Chloroflexia bacterium (assembly GCA_963764515.1). Classification (GTDB taxonomy): domain Bacteria; phylum Chloroflexota; class Limnocylindria; order Limnocylindrales; family CSP1-4; genus SPCO01. The sequence goes on from CAVXSS010000003.1 coordinate 45,600, forward strand.
CGGCCACGGCACGCTGACCACGACGAAGGTCGGGTTCGTGGCGAGCAGGTCGTCGAGGGTCCCGGGCGTCGCGATGCCGAAGTCGCGAGCGAGTGTTGTGCGGGTCGCGGGCGCGCGCGTGAGCAGGCCCGTGACCGTGAACCGCTCCGGCAGCGCTCGGGCGACGCGCAGGTAGAACTGGGAGCGCCAGCCGCCCCCGATGATCGCGAACCGGGTCGGGTCCATGGTCGCCATGGTATGGCGCCGGCCTGGCGGTGCGTGCCACGCACCGATACGTGCGCGGTAGATGGTTCACGGCACCGATCGGGCCTGCCGGGCTGGAAATGGTGCGTACCACGCAACGAGGTGTGCCCGGTGACCCATCGCGGGCCGCGCCACGCAGGAATCAGTGCGTGCCACGCACCACAGCCTCGGTCGACCGGGCCTCGCCCCCGGCACGCACCCGTTTGATCATCGACATGATCGAGCGCGCCATCGTCCGATCGGGACGGTTCTCGGCCATCCTCTCCGCGTTCACCGGTCTTCGCGCTGAACGCCAGCGCGACGCCCCGCGCCTACGATGCGATCGCGACCGCGGCTCGGCACCTCGCCGAAGGCGTTCGTCGCGCGAGGGAGGACGCCCCGGTGGACGTCATCGTCGATCGGTCGGCCTGGAGGCTGGCCGCGGTTCCGCTCATCCTGACCCTCGTGCTTGCCGCGTGCGGCTCGTCGACCGCCAGTCAGGAGCTCAGCAGCGATCAGGCGCCGACACCCGAACCGCCGGGCGCCTCGGTCGACAATGGTGGGGGCGGCGGCGGTGGCGACACCGGCGAGGGCACCGCCACCGGCAGTCTCGTCAGCTCCGGTCTCCTGGACGCGACCTGGACATGGCAGGCCGGAAACGCGGTCGGCCCAGGGATCGGGGGGATCACGGTGAACTCCGACAACGGCTCGTTCGGCAATATCGAAGTCCTGGCCGACGGCTCGATCACCTTCTCGACCGGGGATGCGACGATCGGCGCGGGTTCGCCCTACAGGGGCACGGGCGCCCAGGTCCACATCAAGAACGATGCCCCCTGTGGGTTCACGCTCGACAACGATGTGACCGGGTCGGACGGCACGGTCCTGCACCTCAAAGGCGACATGGCCGTCGTGGGCGGGTCCTACCAGTGCTGAGGAGGGACGCCAGGCGACCGGGCCTCATCACTCCCCGTAGATGAGGCAGAACTCGTTTCCTTCAGGGTCCGCCATCCGCCGCCACGAATAGCCGTGCTCGTGGAAGTCGTGATCATCGCGTCGTCGCCCTCCGAGCGCTTCGATCCGGGTACACGCGACATCGACGTCCCCGACACGCTGACCGTTCAGCGGATCCCGTCATTCGCACGACTCCGTGATCGTCGCTCCAGGCCGCTGCTGGGCCTGTCCGGCCAGCCTAGCGCCGACCGTCACCGTTCGACCCGGCGATAGGTGCTCTCGGCGCGGCGCGCGACCTTGAGAACGACGACCAGATCAGCCGCGTCGTCGATCAAGTAGACGATCCGGAGGTCGCCGACCCGAAGCCGCCAGAGTTCGGTATCGGTGAGCTTCACCGACCCCGGTGGACGGGGATCGATGGCGAGGGCGAGCATCGGGCCTCGGAGTCGCGCGGCGTCGCCAGGCGGCAGTCGACGTAGCTGTCGCTGGGCGGCCGGCGCAACGTCGACGCGGCGGCTGCCCTCGCTCACGCCTCCGAGCCGTAGGTGGCCTTGGTCTCGGCGGCCAAGGACCCGAAGAACGACTCAGCGGACTCGCCGCCGTCGCGACGGTATTCCGCGAGCGCCACGTCGGCAGACGCGCGATCCTCGTGATCTTCAGCGGCCTCGAGCCACGCCCCCAACGCCTCGTCGACCACCTCTCGGATGCTTCGGTCCGACCTGGCCGCCTCCACCTTGACCGCCCGGTAGAGCTCGGGATCGAGATCGATCGTGACTTTCATCGACCCAGTATACCAGCATGATGGGTTGCTGGCTCGGTGACGCAGGGGCGATGCGCCGAGCCGGTCAGTTGGCGGCGACCTCGGAGAGCAGGCACACGCCGACATCCAACCGGGCCGCGGCAGCGGCGAGCGACCGGTCGTTCGTGCACAAGAGATCGCAACTCGCGGTCGTCGCGCTCGAAAGGATCAGGGCGTCCGGCATCCGCAGGTCCGTGGCGGCGCGGATCCGGGCCGCCTCACGGGCGATCGCGTAGTCGATCTCGATGAGATCCAGCTCGGCGAAATGCTGGAGGAATCCGTCCGCGGTGGCCACGGCCGACACGCCGGCCCGGAACGGGCGCACGAGGATCTCCCCCACCGTGATCATCGACATCGCCCCGACGTCGCGGCCCGAGGCCAGGAAGTCGTCGAAGAGGCGGGTCGCGGCTGAGCTTGTCGATTCGGTGCCGGTCAGGTAGGCCAACGCCACCGACGTGTCGACCAGGATCCGCTTTCCTGGTGGGATGGCGGCGTCGAGCGTCAGCGCCACGAAGTCCGTTCGGATTCGATGTAGGCGTCGACGTCGCCGTAGACGCCACCGAGCGCGCCAGCGTAGCTCGCGCGGATGCGGCGGAGGTGCACGACGTCGGGGTCGCTCGCGTCGAGCTCGACGACGAACCGGTCCCCTTCGACGATCCCCGCTGCCTGGACCACAGGATCCGGCAAGGTCAGCTGGTTGCGTGCCCGGATGCGTGCCGGAGCGGCGACGTGTCGACTGGTCATTCGCATAGTGTCGCGTCTAATGCGAACGGCGTCAAGCCAGTGCGAATGCGCCTGCACGCTACCCTTGACGCATGCCCCACGAGTTCATCTACACCACGTACAAGCTCGCCCGGCACTACCCGCCCGACCGGACGGTGCTCGAGAACATCTCGATCTCGTTCTATCCGGGCGCGAAGATCGGCGTCATCGGGCCGAACGGCGCCGGCAAGTCGAGCCTGCTGCGGATCATGGCCGGGCTCGACGAGGGGTTCGTCGGTGAGGCCCGCCTCACGCCAGGCTTCTCCGTCGGCTTCCTCAGCCAGGAGCCCGAGCTCGACCCCACCAAGGACGTCAAGGGCAACGTCCTCGACGGCGTCCGCGAGGTCCAGGACCTCATCGACCAGTACAACGCGGTCATGGCCAAGTGGTCCGACCCGGACGCCGATTACGAGGCCGTCGGTGCCGAGCAGGCCGCGCTCGAGGACAAGATCGCTGCCGCCGACGCGTGGAGCCTGGAACGCAACGTCGAGATCGCGATGGACGCCCTGCGCTGCCCGCCCGACGACGCCGACGTCACGAAGCTCTCCGGCGGCGAGAAGCGGCGGGTCGCGCTCTGTCGCCTGCTGCTGCGCCATCCCGACCTGCTGCTGCTCGACGAGCCGACGAACCACCTCGACGCCGAGTCGGTCTACTGGCTGGAGCGGTTCCTGCAGGAGTACTCGGGCACGGTCGTCGCGATCACCCACGACCGCTACTTCCTCGACAACGTCGCCCAGTGGATCCTCGAGCTCGATCGCGGTCGCGGCATCCCGTTCGAGGGCAACTACTCCAGCTGGCTCGAGCAGAAGCTCGAGCGCATGGGCCGCGAGGAGAAGGCCAGCGACGCCCGCCAACGCACGCTCTCGCGCGAGCTCGAATGGGTCCGCCTCTCGCCAAGGGCCCGGCAGTCGAAGGGCAAGGCGCGCCTCGGCGCCTACGAGCGACTGCTGTCCGAGGCGAACGACGCGAAGCGCAGCGAGCGCGAGCTCGAGATCGCCATCCCGCCCGGTCCACGCCTTGGCGACAGCGTCATCGAGGTCAAGGATCTCGCCAAGGCCTACGGCGACAAGGTCCTCATCGATGGTCTGTCGTTCTCGCTGCCGAAGGCCGGCATCGTCGGGATCATCGGCGCCAACGGGGCGGGCAAGACGACCCTGTTCCGGATGATCGTCGGCCAGGAGCCGCCCGACCGACGGCAGCATCACGCTCGGTGACACCGTGCAGCTCGCCTACGTCGACCAGAGCCGCGACGATCTCCACGCGGACAAGAGCGTGTTCGAGGAGATCAGCGGCGGGGACGAGTTCATCAAGGTCGGGACGCGCGAGCTGCCCGCCCGCGCCTACGTATCGAGCTTCAACTTCCGGGGCACGGACCAGCAGAAGGCGGTCGGCAAGCTGTCGGGCGGCGAGCGGAACCGCGTGCACCTCGCGAAGCTGTTGCGTTCCGGTGGCAACGTCCTGCTGCTCGACGAGCCCACCAACGACCTCGATGTCGACACCCTGCGGGCGCTGGAGGCCGGCCTGGAGTCCTTCCCGGGCTGTGCCGTGGTGATCAGCCACGACCGCTGGTTCCTCGACCGGATCGCGACCCACGTCCTGGCCTTCGAGGGCGACAGCGTGGTGCGCTGGTTCGAGGGCAACTTCACCGAATACGAGGAGTTCCGCCACCGGGAGCTCGGCACGGCGGCCGACCAGCCGCACCGGATCCGCTACAAGCCGCTCGCACAGGCGTAGCGGGACGACTCCCGCCCGTTGACTCATCCCCATGAGTCAGCTAGCCTCATCGACATGACGAAGCGCCTCCAGGTCCTGATGGACGATGCCGAACTGACGGCCATCCAGCGCCTTGCCCGTCGTGAGCGGGTCACGACGGCCGAATGGGTTCGCCAGCGGCTGCGGGAGGCCCAGGTGGAACGCGGGCGGTCAGACACGGCCACGAAGTTGGCGGCGATCCAGACCGCGTATCGGCACCAGGCGCCAGCCCCTGACATCGGGCAGATGCTCGCGGAGATCGAACAGGGCTACCTCGACGATCCCTCGCTCCGGTGATCTTCGTCGACTCGAACGTCCCGATGTACCTCGTCGGGATCGACCATCCCCTCAAGGCGGAGGCGCGGCGTGCGATCGAAGACGCCGTCGCGGCGGCGGAGGTCCTCTGCACCGATGCCGAGGTCTTCCAGGAGATCCTCCATCGATATCGCGCCGTCGGTCGCTCGTCGGACATCGACGCGGCGTTCGCGGCCCTGCACGGGATCATCGATGTGACCTACCCGATCGAGTACGCCGACGTCGACCGCGCGCGACGACTGCTCACCACGACGCCACGACTCTCGGCACGCGACGCGATCCACCTCGCGGTCATGCAGGGGCGCGACGTCGGGCGAATCCTGAGCTTCGACACCGGCTTCGATGGCATCCCGGGGATCGTCCGTCTGGGTTGACTTGACGATCCCTAGGACCGGTTCGGGTCGTACGGGCGCCAGATGTAGACCGGCTCGAGGTCGTGGCTCCCGAGCGCGAGTGCCAGCTCGCCTTCGTGGTACGCCTCGTGGGTGAGCACCCGTTGCAGGATCGAAGCGCGCGAGTGGACCTGACGCTGGTCGCGGTAGAAACGCTCGAACTCGTCGCCCAGCATCTCCGGGGTCCATCGATCGAGCACCGAGTCGATGATCGCGAACGTCGACTCCAGCGCGCCCACGAGCTCGGCCGCGCTCCGCGGGTGCGTGGGGTCGTCCTCCCAGCCCTCTTCGGGCAGGTCCGGCCACGGGGTCGACTCCGCCCCCGGCTCGCCGGCGATGGCGCACAGCCAGTAGACGCGGCTCCCCGCGAGATGCCCGACGATCGCCCAGATCGGCCAGTGGTCGGGCGACGGCCGGATCGCGAGCTGCTCGTCGGTCAGCGGTGCGATGGTCTCGACCAGGCGCCGGTTGTACTGCGGCCAGCGGTCGTAGAACGCGCGGATCGTCACCGCCTCGCCGCCCGCGTGCGGTCGCTCGCCTCGCCGTAGGCCCAGACGTCGATCTCGGGCGGCGTCAGCCCGAGGCTCGTCAGCGCCGTGCAGATCTGGCTCCGGTGATCGGTGCCGTGGTGGACGACCTGCGCGAGGCGGAAGCCGAGCGGCGAGTGGAAGTCCCAGCCCTCGCCGTGCTCGACGATGTCGGTCTCGCCGTCGGGACCGGCCGCGAGCAGCGCAGTCCACGCCTTGCCGTTGGCCGTGATCGCCGATCGCAGTTCAGCGAGGCCAGTCTCGGCCTCCTCGTCGATCGGGGCGGGCTGCTCGCGGAAGAACGACAGGTACCAGCCGTCGCTGCTCACGAGGTGCCGGAACGTGTCGATGATCGAGCCGTACGTGCCGGGCGCCGGGGTCCGCAGCTGCTCGGGCGTGAGCGCGGCGCACGCATCGATCAGCCGCTCGGTCGCCCAGATGTGATGCGCGAAGGCGTCATCGAGCAGCGAGGCGGTCATCGGGCGCCCCCGGCCGCCTTCGCGACGTCGCCGATGATCTTCGCCGTGTCGGCCGGGCGCGACCACATCGGCCAGTGGCTGGTCGGCAGATCGATCCAGGTCACGTTGCGCAGCTCCGGGATGCCAGCGAGGAATGAAGGCGCGGGTTGTTGGTTGGCGTACTTCTTGTAGTCCTCGGAGGTATATCCGGTCGCGATGATCGTCGCGGGGATGTCGTTGCGGGCGTCGCTCGTGAACTCGTGGCCCTCGCGCAGGAGGCCGGCCGGCTCCGGGAGCGCTCGCTCGCGGAACGTCGCGCGCTGCTCCTCGCTCAGGCCGTCGAGGTTCTCCTCGGCCTCGATCTCCTCCCAGACCATGGGCTTGTCGTCGCCCTCGAACCCGGGGTCTAGGGCGCCCTTCCCCGGCGCCGTGTCGACATAGACCATGGCCGCGATCCGGTCAGGGACGAGGTCGCTCGCGGCGTAACCGGAGAACCCGGTGGCGCTGTGCAAGGCGAGGACGACCGGCGCGTCCTTCGCCCGGATGGCATCGACGATGGCATCGACGTGGTCCTTGAAGGTGACCTTGGACCGGTCCGCGTCGGCCGACTCGAGCCCGGGCAGCGTCAGCGCGGTGACGTCGTGGCCATCCGCGCGGAGCAGGCCCGCGACCTCGTCCCACGCCCATGCGCCGAGCCAGAACCCCGGGACCAGGATGATCGGTGCGCTCGTCATCGTGCGATTCCTCCCTGTGGTGGTTGCCGATTGCCTAGAAGTCGATCCGCATCACGACGCGCCGAAGCGTTGCCCGGTGGACCTCGGCGAACCCGGCGTCCTCGAAGATGCTCCGGGTGCCGACATGGGTCTCGCCCCAGGTGATCACCTGCCCGGGCTCCGTGATCATCGGATAGCCCTCGATGGCCCGGGCGCCTCGCTCTCGGGCGAACTCGGCCGCAGCACGGACGAGCACGCGCGTGAGGCCGCGGCCCCGGAACCCGGCGCGGACGACGAAGCAGGTCACGGCCCAGACGCTCGCGTCCTCCTTGTCCTCGCCGCGCTTGGCGTATGCGGTCCGGGCGGGCGGCAGCTTCGGGTAGGCCGCGCGGGGCTCGACCGCGCACCACCCGGCGGGCTCGCAGTCGAGATACGCGACAAGCCCGCTCGTCGTGCGAGCGCTCGGATAGCCGCAATGGGTCTCCTGCTCCAACCGCGCCATCCGCTCGGCGGTGGTGGGCTCGGTCCATCCAGAAGGCCCGATCTTGAAGCGCTGGCACTGGCAGTACGCCGGGTAGCCTCGCACGCCGAAGATGGCATGCAGGTCCTCCCGCGACGACTCGTTGGCGGGCACGGTCGTGATCGCGGCCGGATCGACGGGCCTGGGTCGAAGCTGCATCACCCGGCGCTTACCCGTCGCTGACGGCGGCGACTCCCGACGACAACGGTCGGCGACCCTCGTCCCACCATCGCAGCACGCGCATGGCGCGAAGGGTATTCCAGTGGCTGGGCTTGCCCTCGCCGTCGTCGAGCTCGAAGTGGACCTCGCCCGGATACGTGTACTCGAGCGGGAATCGGCCATCCGCGTCGCGTTTCGCCTCGAGGAGCTCGATCGCCTCGGTCGCCCGCGGGTCCGGCGCACCGCCGGCATCGCGCAGGTAGTCGAGGGCTCGGAGGATGTCGTAGTGCCACCAGGTCGGAAAGAAGAGGTACTTGTACATGGGGTTGATCACCTCGCCTGTCGACTTGCGTCGGAGGAGGCCGCGCTCGAGGAGGTACTCCTGGCCGCGGAGGCGCGCCGCCGTCACATTTGCGCTGCCACCCGTGGCCCGCTCGTGCTCGAGCAGGCCTTCGAGGACGTTGATCGTGGTGTCGAACGACCCGCGCGTCGAGCCCCGCTCCTGCTCGCAGTTCCAGCCGCCATCGGCCATCTGCTCGGTGAGCAGCCGGTCGACGATGCTTTGCATGTCCTGGCCGAAGTACGCACCGATCGCGACGGTGGCGCCGTTGATGCACGGCTCGACCTCGCCGTCGAAGAACGGAAGCTGGTCGTACTCCCAGCGCACGTTCTGCCGGACCAGCTCGATCGCGCGCTGGACGCGCGGGTCGGTCGGGATGGGGCCGAGTTGCCGAAGCACGACCAAGGTAGGCTTCGTGCCGGTCCACTCGGGGAAGTTCCCGCCAGGACCCCAGTACCCGTCCGCCCCCTGAAGGTCGAGCAGTCGCGCGCCCCAGCCTTCCTTCGCGACTCGCGAACGCTCCGAGGCCACGACCTCCGCCGGCTCGTCGGTCAGGTCACGCATGACCTGCCAACGGATCGAGGGATCGGAATCGAGCAGCCAGTCCGCAACCGTCAAGTCTGGTCCTCCCCTGTCCAGCCACCGATGATCGAACCGATCGTCCCCGATGTTGATGACACCGTCTGTCAAGTATCGCGGCTCACGCCTCAGCTTGGTTCGAGGATCTCGATGCCGTAGCGAGCCTGGGCGCGATCGAACGTTGCCAGCGGCAGCGCATCGGCCGCCATCGAAGCCGCGGCGATCATGGCATCGGGGATGGGCCGGCCGGGCATCGAACGCGCCCGAACCAGCATGGTGAGCACCGTGTCTGGCCGCGCATCGATCAGGCTGACGTTCTCGCGCTGGATGAACCCGATGAGCGAATCGATGATGTCCGGCGTCGCCACCTCGTACTGCGTCCGCAGCACGTGAGCGCATTCCGCCAGCACCACGACGGAGACACCAAGCTGGCGCCCATCGTCGTCGATCAACGCCGCGGCTCGGCGCGCCTGGGTCGCCGGTGTCCCGACCAGGTACCGGACGAGCACCGAAGTGTCCAGGCCGATCACGCCGGCCGATCCGGGTCCACCGTCGTCCAGGCGGCCTCGTGGAGCCGGTCCCACGTTTCGTCCTCGGGATGGCGACCCACCTTGTCCCGAAGTGAGCCCGCCAGCGACCGCCGATGTCGGCCCGGAACGATCTCGATGACGATCCGGCCGCCCTCTAGGCGCTGGACCGCCTCGTCGCCGGCGTAGACGCCGAGCTCCTCGCGGATCGCCTTCTCGATCGTGATCTGTCCGCGTTCACCGACTCGGCTGGTCATGGTATGGATGACGATACCGATACATATCCATAGAGTCAAGGCAAATCGGGATGACCACGATCCAATCTACGCCCGCCCGCCTAGGGGTCGGGTCGATCGTCAGTGCCTACGCGGCCCCGGCGAGCCAGGCCTCCGGGGTCGCGACCGGGACCAACGCCGCAGCGCGCTCGAGCAGTTCTGCGTCGAGCGTGACCAGGGTGGATCCGGTACGCACGGCGATAGCGACATAGGTGGCGTCCGCACCACGCAGCCGCGCCGCGACCGCGACGGCCGCCGCATCGGTGGCCTCATCGAGATCGAGCGCGATGCAGGACCAGCCCCGGCATCGCGACCAGCGCGGCCCCCGCTTGCATCGCGACACCCGTGTCCGCGGAGCGCCGCGCGAGAGCCGCGGTCACCTCGACGAGCGTGAGGGTCGGCTGGTGGATCGGGGCCTCGGATGCCGTCACCGCCGAGAGCAGTCGTCGCGCCGTCTCCCTCGTCTGCTCGTCCGCATCGACCGCTGCGACGAACACCGACGCGTCGATCGTGATCACGTTCGACGGTCGGCGAGGAGGATCTCCAGTGCCGTCCGATCCTCGCCTGGGATCGGCGTGATCTGCGCTTCGAGCGCCTTCCACCGCTCGACCCAGGCCGCCGAGGCGGATGGTCGTTCCGGGACGGCCTCGCCCTCGAGTGCACCCGCCGCGAGCCAGTCCTCGTACAGCTCGATGGTCACGTCGCGCACCGTCCGTCCGGCCATCGCGCTTCGGGCCTTGACTTTTCGATAGAGCGCATCGGGGATGTCGACGGTCGCTTTCATGGTTGCTGTATAGCTGTATTACCGTCTCGCGTCAACCCCGGCGGCGTTGGCGCGCCCTCAGCTCCCCCGGTTCGTCGGCAGCAGGCCGCGCATCAACCGATCGGTTGGTCGGGCGACGCCATCAGGGGCGCCGCGCCTCAATCCTCGAAGAGCGCCTGCTGCTCGTAGGGCGCCGAGCTCTCAGCCACGGAGCGCTCGCTGGCCGGTGCGAGCGCCAGGAGCTCCTCCACGGACACGCTGTCGCCCGCGAGCGCCTCGAGAGGGAACGGGACGCCGCCCTTCGCGATGAGCGCGCGGTTGCCGTCCGGAGCTCCTGGACCGTCGCGAACAAGGACTGGCACCCAACCGCCTTCGATCGCCTCGATCGCCCCGGTCCACGTCCCGCCGGAACCTGTCGCGCTGCTGACGACGACCGCCACATCCGAGAGCCCGTAGATGATCTTGTTCCGGCCCATCGCGGCTCCGGCGCTGAACCCCGCACCAGGGTGATACGGCGAAACGAGCACGGCCTCGCCTGAGGCGACAGCCGCCCTGGTCGAGCCCTCGCGAAGCCGTCGCTCCACGCCCTCGGACAGCACGCCCACGACGAAGCCATCGGCGGCTGCCGCGGCACGCATCGCGGTGACATCGATGCCCCGCGCCCCTCCAGACACGACCGACGTCCCGCCACGGGCCGCTGCACCGGCCAGCCGCTCGGTGAACTCGACCGCGGCGGCGTCCGCGTCGCGCGAACCCACGATGGCGATGCCCCCACCATCGAGCCTCGACGAATCGCCGCTCCCGAACAGCACCGGGGGCGCATCACTTCCCAACCGCGCGACCAATCGCGCCGGATATGCCTCGTCGGCGATCGTCACGACCCAGATCCCGCGCGAGCGCAATCGATCCAACTCGAAGGCGAGCTGCCCACCGCGCGCCAGGAGCCGAGCCAGCCGGGCCGCCTCGTCGCCCCCGACGTCGAGCGACCGATCGATCTCGTCTGCGGTCAGCCCGAGGAGATCCCGAGGCCCCGGGAACGACTGTCGCCTCAGCCGCTCGCTGAGCTTCGCCCAAGTTCGGGGCCCGAGCGGGCGCGTCGTCCCAGCTTCGCGATCCGCCCCGAGGCTCGAGCAGAGCAGGATGATCGCCGGCGCATCGGGCGAGAGCTGCTCGAAGTCGATCATGAGGCGTCGCGACCGCTCGCCATCGCCAGCGCGAACGGATGGACCGGGCCACTGCCCCGCGAGACGAGCAGCATGCCTGCGACGGTCATCGTCCAGCCCGAGTCCACGATGTCGTCGACGAGGATGACCGGCCCCGGCGGGACCGGGTCGTCCACGATCCCGAGTTTGCTGTGGGCATTCCGGAGCTGCTGCGTGCTGTTCTGCATGTCTATCTGGGAAGGCGCGCCGTGGAGCACGGACAGGCACTCGACATAGGGTAGGCGAAGTTCGGTGGCCAGAGACCGGGCGAATACGTCGACGATCCCGCGATGGGTCGTCGACGGCATCGCGGTCACCCAGGTCGGTTCGGGCTGCGGGCGCCACCGGTCGCGGATCGCCCGCGCCGAGGCCGCCATGAGCTCGCGGCCGAAGCGCCCGTCCACGTACTTGCCGCGCTGGACGTCGCGTCCCCATCCCGCGTCCCCGTAGACACACAACGCACAGCCGACCTCGTTGGGCGGCGCGATCTTGCCGGACAGACCGGGCACTGCGTCGGGCGCCCACAGCTTCCGCGGCGTGATCGTCCGTAGGTCTCGTCGAAGGAAGGAGATCGCCGCCCGAACCCGCTCCGGGTCCACCTCGCGCGGCAACCCGCGACCGACGTCGTTCGAGCACCGCCCGCACGGCGCGGCGTCCGGGTCGTCCAGCAGGCGGGTCAGGAACTCCATGAGGCAACCGTCGTGGCGCATGTAGGCCTGCATCTGCTCGAGCTCGAGGCGCCGAGCCGCAGGACCCGCTCGATCCGTGCCTCGTCCTGCTGCCACGGGTTCGGCGTGCGCAGGTAGCGACTCCCGTCGCGCGCGACCGCCCCATCGAGCTCGAGGAGCTTGAGCGCCTGGGCGATGTGGCCCTTCGGCAGGTTGACGGCGCGTTCGATCGCTGGCTTCGACATCGAATCGGCGCCTTCGAGGGCCGCCAGGATCTCGTGCATGTGCACGGTGGGCGGGAACGCCGTGCGCATGAACCATTCCGCGATGTCGTCGTCCTCCCGGCCCGAAAGGAGGACACCGTAGGCACGCTCCACCGCGCGGCCCGCACGCCCCACCTGCTGGTAGTAGGCGATGGCCGAGGCCGGGCGCTGGTAGTGGACGACGAAGCCGAGATCGGGCTTGTCGAAACCCATCCCGAGGGCGACCGTCGCCACCAGCGCCTTCATCTCATTCGCGATCAGGGCGTCCTCCAGCACCTCGCGCTCGCTCCGTCGAGAGGCTCGCGTTGTAGGCGCGGGCGTCGATCCCCTGCGCGCTGAGGAACGTCGCGACCCGCTGCGTGTCGGCGACCGTCAGGCAGTAGACGATGCCGCTCCCCGGCAGCCCCGGCAGGACCTCCGCTAGCCACGCCAGCCGCTCGGCCTGGTCGGCGAGGGTGATCGCATCGAGCTTGAGCGAGTCGCGCCCGAGTGGACCGCGGAAGACCCGGACACCCTCGCCAAGCTGCTCGACGATGTCGGCGACCACCCGGTCGTTGGCGGTCGCGGTCGTCGCCAGGACGGGCACTCGCCGGTCGAGCAGTCGGATGATCCGGCCGATCCGACGGTAGTCCGGCCGGAAGTCGTGGCCCCAGTCCGAGATGCAATGCGCCTCGTCGACCACGAACAGACCGATCGAGCCCTGGATGCTCGGCAGGATGTCCTTCGTGAACCGCTCGTTTGCCAGCCGCTCCGGCGAGATGAGCAGGACGTCGATCGCGTCGGCGGCGAGCCCCGCCTGCACGTCGTCCCACTCCGCCTGGTTGCCGGAGTTGATCGTCGCGGCTCGGACGCCGAGCCGCTCCGCCATCGCGATCTGGTTCCGCATCAGCGCCAGCAGCGGGCTGATGATCAGCGTCGGTCCGTGGCCGGCGTCGCGGCGGACGCGGGTGGCGATCCAGTAGACGAGGCTCTTGCCCCACCCGGTCCGCTGGACGACGAGCGCCCGCTCGCCGTCCTGGGCGACGGCCTTGATGGCTTCACGCTGGCCATCGCGGAAGGTCGCGTCGGGGCCGAGCATGGTCCGGAGGTGGCGCTGGAGGTCGTCGTCGGTGGCGATGGACGCAGTGTGACAGGGGGCGATCTACCGACGGTTTGCTGATCCCCGGTCATCGCGGCGATCAGCGGTGTTGGCACTTCCTGGCGGTACCAACCTGGGGGCAGATGCGCCGGTCAGGCTTTGCCCAAGGCGGACCGAGCGAAGGCGGGTCAGTCCAGCGAACGGCAATGAGCGCAGCAGTCGGCGCTGTTCCATGTGCGCCATTGGCCGTCCCTGAGCGTCGCCGCGAGAATCGAGGCGCCATCGCTCTAGGTCTGAATGGCATCTCGGCCGCGGACATCGACTAACTCCACGGCCGTTTGTGCCCGACGGGCGGCACCCTGGCTGGCGCCGCCTAGCCGAGGACGTCTATCAGCTCGCCGGGCAGACTTCGTAGAGTTGGTAGTGGTCAGGAAGCCCCATACCCATGGTCCGCTCGTAGATCTTCACCATCTCTCGGAAGTCTTGACAGAGTTCCCCTTCAGTGGTGCGCATCCGAACGTTGATCTGCGCGGTCTCGGCCGCCGATAGACCGACCGCCTGGGCGTAGTACTCCTGAAGGAGGCTCCAATTGATGCGCGTGCGACGCTGCAGCGCCTGGTAGCGCGTCTCGTCCCAGAAGTCCAGCTTCAGTTCGGCGGGACCGACCTTCTGGTCCGGTCCGCCCGGATGCGTGACGCGCAGATTGTCGCCGTCGCGCTCGACCGTGCCCGATGGTGGGGTGACCGGCTTACCCCGGATGTTCAGAACAAGTTCTCGAAACTGGTCGATCACCTTGAGCCCGAGGCTGATCGTGGTGATAGCGACGGTTGGATCGATCATCATTCGGCCACCCTCCCGACAAGAAGGCAGGGATCGTAGTCCTGCTGCGTCTCGGCGCCGTTTCGTGGAGGTTCAGCTCCGCTACCGGCCCCCGGCCTTCGTCGCAACGTCGCCCATGGATTCGTCGTGTCGGCCGACTCCGCGGCGGTGTAGCCGGTCTGGGTCAGCCGAACGGCCGGCGATGACCGTTCGGACACTGGCCGTATTGGCCCTCGGACCAACCCGTCCCGGGCTCGGCCTCCTCCCAGATCGTCCAGTGCGCCTCGCAGAACACCGCGTCGCAGCGATTGCACCAGTACGGGACCATCTCGATGCTGACGGCACCGATCGCGGCCGCGTCTGCACGCTCGATCGCCGCGGACAGCGCGTCCCCTCGACCCGCGACCTCCGAGACGGCGAGCCAGGTGTCGGATGTCGGGAGCTCGACGCGGACACCGGCCGCCTTGGCCTGGATCGGCGTGACGCCAGGAGGATCGCCTCGACCGGACGTCCAGGTCGCTCCCGCGTCGAGGAGCCTGACGCGCATCGCGAATGCCCCGCAGATCGAGCAGACGAACTCTGCGGTGGCGCCCATCACCGTGGCAGTCGGATTCAGGCCGATCTGATGTGGCGGGGGTTCCGCGGTCGAAGGTATGGCTCGGGCCGACGACTTCCTTCGTCCGAAGGCGGCGGTCCGTCCCAGATGAGCGTCTCGGGCGCGATATCGACCTCGCCTGGCCACACGAGCGTTCCGTAGTCGACGAACACCTCGCGAAACGCCGCGTCGTCGACCGAGACCCGTTCGAACACCCCGACGCCGTCCAGCAGCTCGCTGAGGTCGCGCACGACGATCGTCCCGTCGGACAGCGTGAGGCGCACGATGCGTGCCTCGAGCGGCTCGACTGCCTTGATCTCCAACATGACCCGGCCATCCTAGTCTAGGGGCGCGATCGGAAGCAGCGGGACAGGAGGCAATCAAACTGACGCTAGCTGATCTCACTTGATCCCGCGGACCTCCGCCCGGGTGACCTCCGGGTACTTTCGCGTGCTGCTCCGGACACCCAGTGTCATGGCTATCGAGCCACGGCTGTTGCGATGCATCTGGAGGCGACCGCCAACCACAGGCGATCCAAGGACTCATGTGCCGTGTCTATCTAGTGAGCCACTAGACTCAGTGGATTCCGTTGCGCGGCCCGGCTTCGGCAAGCGAGTGTCGGGGCCCATACCTCCTGAGACTTGATCGGGGTTCTGCTTGACTCACTCGAGACACGACGGGCGGCTGAAGCGCCTCTTGGCGATCGCGTTCGTCGTGGCCGCCTGCGGAACTCAGAGCGGGACCCCCTCCATGGAGCCCGACTCAACCGAGTCGCCGGCGGCATCGGCTACAAGGGACGAACAGTCCAGTCCCTGTCGAGCGGCTGTCACGGTTCTGGGAGCGTTTTCGAAACGACTAGCTGGAGATATGGAGCCGCTCCGGCCGCTGCTCCTCGCAAGGACATTCGATCTGGGCGGGACGATTGATGCCTTCAGGCGGGTGTCGGAGACGATCACAGCCTATCGGAGCGCGGAAGAGGTTCTTGGTGGGTGTGTGGAGGCGACCGACCTTGCTCGGCGGGTCGGCATCCTTCGGGCGACGGCCGTGGCGGCACTAGAAAGATCGCAGGCCGCCCGGATCACGAGCGCAGAGGTACACCGGTCTGTCGCCGCTGACCTCTATGGGTTGCTTCCCGAGGTCATCGCCCTCTCGGCTGCCGGTGAGAGTCTCGCCGACAGCCTAGGCGTGCAGGTCGCTCAGGTCACAGACGGGAATGGCAAGCCGATCGGGTCGCTTGCTCCGCTGCCGACGCCCAAGCCGACGCCAAGACCCACGCCTACCCCGGCCCCGCCGAAGGTTGCGGACATCAAGGCGACCTTCTTCGGCTCGGGTGTCAAGACATCGAAGTACAAGGTGAGCGGCAATACGCCCAGCGAGATCTCGAGGTCAATAGCGAAACATGGGCCGTTCAGCGACTGGATCGGTGGGCGCGCAGCAGCCCTCACCAAGCCCTCACCGAAGTATCGATTCCATTTCGAGGTCGATGGCTACGGTGCTTGTCGAATTGTTGCGGAGAGCAAACCGGCGATCACGATCAGTTACACGATCGTCCTGGCGAGGTGGACGGCGCCGTCCGGCACATCGTCGACCACCATCCGGTGGTGGAACGCCGACATCCGTGCGACTGCCAAGCACGAGAAGGTGCACGTCGATATCTATCGATCAGCCGCCAAGCGATTGAACACGGCCTTGGCGTCGAGTACTTGTGCGAACGCCCAACGTCGCCTGAACACGATCATGAAGGATGCCAGACGGAAGAACTGTGAGTTCGACATGGCGGAGTACGGGGCGGCTGCGGGTCTGTCCCTCAAGAAGTGCCTGGCCCAGTAGCACGGGGTTTCCTGGATGACACGGGATCGTGCGCCGGGACCGAGCCGAGGTCGCCAGCAGACGGAACCGGACGTCATCACCGCGTGACCGGTCGGGCATGCCCTTGGGGCCCGAGCGGCTGACCGTCTCGTATCGGCGAAGTCGGAAACACCGCCCCAGTACCACTGGACGGGTGGGCACCATCCCTTGAAGGGCTCAAGCTCGGTCTCAGACCCTCCGTGGTCTCACCTCCACTCCAGCTCATTCGAGGACGCGAGTCCACATGGTGCCAACCGAGGCTGAAGCCGACGATCGAAACGAGCCGGTGGTCACAGACTGGCGCGCTCGTGCCCGTGCGGATTCGCCGACGGTGGTCCGTACGATCGTTCGGGCGATTACCGTCGGCAATGACGATGAACCCGCCCCTGGCGGGGTCCTCGCTCGTCACATCGTGAGCAGCATCTCGGCGGACGACGGCGAGTTTGGCGGTAGCGCCATCGGCCAGATGGCCGCGCTGGTCTACGGCAAGCAGTGGTTCGTCGAGGGTTCAGCGTCCCTGCCTGCGAGCGCGCGAATGTACATGGACAACCTGCTCCCGCAGACGCTGGGTGAGTTCCTGCCTTCGAATGTGCCTGGCACGCTCGCCCAGGATTTGGGTGACATCAGTGAACCCGAGTTCCGCTGGCTAGCAGCGTTGGCCATGCTCGAACTCAGACTCCTCGGACCCGAACCGACATCAAGTCGCCCAGCTCCCACAGGCCCCCGTCAACAGACGCGGTACATCGTGTATCAGTACTGCATCTCCCTCGTCCTCCTCAGCTTCAAGCGAAGCTCAGGCCCGATCGCAGTCCCGGTCGGTGGCGGACGTCTCGTCCCAGGACTGCGGTACGTTCTGGTGAGCCTGATCGCCGGTTGGTGGGGCATCCCGTGGGGGCCGCTGTGGACCATCGAGACGGTCGTACGCAACCTCCGTGGCGGCATCGATGTCACAGAGGCCGTTCACGCCTTCGCGAACGGCGGAACCGCAGGTCCGTCTTGGGGACCTTCCACAGCCCCGCTGTTGGGCAGCCCTGACGGGTGGCGGTAAGGTCGACCAGCCGAGGTTGCCTTTCGCGAGGCAACCGAAGTGCCAGCCTCGATGCACTCGCCGCGGGACCGGTCAAGCCCGACCGCTTGGGTGACGTGGCGGTCGCCACGGCGCGGAATCCATCGTACGGTTCGGGCTATGGACACGCTCGCAGAATGTCACCGTCGCATGGCCCGTCTCCTTGGTTCGGACGCGGAACCGATCGAGGTTCTGCGGCGAGCTGACGAACACAGGCAGTACTGGCGACCCGAACGAGTGAGAGTCGTCCTTCTGGCTGAGTCGCATGTCTACACGACGCCCGATGAACTGAGTCGGACGATCGCGTATCCGGTTTCGGCTCCTGCGGACATTCTTCGTGGCTTCGTTCGCCTCGTGTACTGCCTCGGCTACGGCGAGAACGGTCTGTTGAACCGCCCGATTACGACGCCGCCGAACGCCGGTACTTCGCAGTTCTGGAAGATCTTCTACAGCTGCGTAAACGACATTGCGGCGAACAGCGATTTCGCACCCGTCCAGACAGGATCGACGTCTCTTGGCGAGCGGCTGGCGAACAAGTTGGCCGTCCTAGAACGGATGCGCGAGCTCGGTGTCTGGCTGTTGGATGCAAGTCCGGCAGCTCTGTACTTCCCTGGCGGTCCAAAACCTGCGTCGGCCACCTTGGAAGCGTGCCTGAAGGTCGGATGGGACTCTCACGTGCGGACGCTGGTCGAGACAGCTGCTCCGACTCATGTCGTGTGCATCGGCCGGGGCGTCGAGACGGCTCTCAGGGCCCGGCTCTCGATGACCGGCGTGCAGGTCACGACAGTCCCCCAGCCAAACGCGCGACTATCGTCCGCTGAGCACCACGAGTCGTTCCGCACCTACTTCCGCGTGGTCCGCGAAGCAAACGGGCTCGCATAGAACGCGAGCTGTTGGCGGCCGAGGGCGGCAGGATGCGGGACCAGATCGGGCGGGGCCAACCCAATCAGCCTTCACCCATTCAGACTCCGACCCGGGGTCGGCACGAGTCAGAACCATCCCGATGCGGCATCGCTCAAGCCTGGGATCGATCGGGCAAACGGTCGATCGCGTCCATGACAAGGTTCATCAGCTCGTCGGGGCGGTTCGTAATCCCGAATGCGCGGGGCGGCACTCCTCTCTTGGCATCGACCTGAGCCACGTAGAAGATCACGGGCGGCTGGATCGGGAGGGCCTGGAGGTCGTCCAAGAGCACAAGCCCGGATGGGTCTACTCCCCGATCGATGTCGCTGATTACGACGCTGATTGCCTCCTCCGGGTCGCGGAGAACCACCAGGGCCGCATCGTTGGTGGCGGCCGCCTCGACGAACAAGCCCATCTGTCGGAAGAGCCGACGCTCGGTGCGGTTGAAGTCAGGATGGTCGTCGACCCAGAGGATCGTCCGGCCGGTGGTCCTCGACGCGAGTCGTTGCGCCCGTTCGCCACCTGATCGCCGGAGGCAGGAGCACTAGGAGCGCCCTCGCCGCCCAGGCCATCTAGTCGAGCCTTGACAGCGGCGTCGATATCTGCCGGCCGAAGATCGAGTTTCAGCCCGAATGCTGACACCGACGACACTCGGTCATTGAGCAGCTTGCCGAGAGGACTGCGATAGCGGATAGAGAACGCAGCAATGAGCGCGATGACTAAGACTTGCGGAACGATCCCAATGATCGCCACCGCCAACTCGCGATCCATCCCCTACTCTTCCGGGTGCATCATCGACATCACCCGCGACGGTCTGAGGTCGGACGAAATCCTGCGTGGCTTCAGCTCCGCAATCGTGTCGGGCAACGTCGCAAGGACGGCTCCGACGAATGCGCTCCGATAGCCGACCGATTTCACGCTGATCTCCAATTCGCCGTACTCGAAGAGTCGGTCCGCGGCCGCCTGGACCCACTCGATCTCGACCAACTGACCACCCGGGGACTTGCCTGTGCCCACCAAGACTGTGTCTCCTGACACACTGAGAATCCGATTGGGCTTGGCAGACAGTGTCGCGATCGTCTTCCCGACCAAGTCTGACAAGACAGAGTGCATGTCTGGCGCCGGCTTGCTGGTCATGTCCCACCTTCGAGCTAACGACTTCGTCCTTCGTACCCTGTCGCATCGTCGGCGGATAGGCAACACTGCGTAGGCGATGACTAACATCCAGGTGCCAATTGCATCGGCTGATGTGGTGATCCTCGGCTGTGTGAACACGAAGCACCCGGGGCCGGCCAAGGCCAAGGACCTGTACGCCTCGCCGATGTTCGCGAAGCGGCGGCGGTATGCCGAGATGTCCGGAAAACCGTGGGTCATCTTCAGCGCCAAGCACGAAATCCTGGATCCGGACGACGTCATCGAGTACTACGACGTCTCGCTGTTGAACTCGTCGGTCGCCACCAAGCGCGCGAAAGGAGCCGAGGCAGCCGCCCAACTCGAGGCGCGCTTCGGTCCTCTCCGTGGCAAGACATTCGAGATCCACGCGGGAGCGTCGTACGTGAAAGCGCTCGAGGGACCGCTCAGGGCTCGCGGGGGACGCCTCGTGAACCCTCTTGCGCGACTCCGACTCGGCGAACAGATGCATTGGTATGACGAGCTCGCTGGTGTCACCGCCGAACACCGACGACGCGCGACGCTGAGGGCTGTTGATGTCTGAGTCGATGTTCGGGCGACTCTTCACCTACGCAAGGGCCGAAGGCAACCGACCGATCGAGAACTTCACCACGGAGGCCTTGGCTGCAGCCATCCGGGTCGACCCGACGCCTTTCCGCGAGGCGTTAGCGCGCCACGGCGCCATCGAGTCCGCCCGCGCAATCGGGCCCGCGGTCATCACCACCCAAGAGGTCATACCTGGCGTGGGTATCGTCGACTTGGTCGTCCGCGAATTCGAGGGCCCCACGATCGCTTGTGAGATCTGGGTCGAGGTCAAGATCTGGGCTGGCGAGAGCGGCGATCAGCTCGCCAGATACTCCCGGCACCTAGCGCGACTGCACGATGACGTCCAGCGCATCCTGATCACGATCGGCCCACGTCCCATCGAAGGGTCGGAGGGCATCCCCTGGATTCCATGGCAGACCCTGCGCGACTGCGTCGGGGTCGGAACGGACCAGAACCTCGTCTGGCGCGAACTCAGCCTGTTCTTGGAGGAGCGAAACGTGGCCGACCAATCAACAGATCCGATCAGCCCCCGCGAAGTCTCAAGCCTCCGCGACGCCCACGGCCGCTTCGTGAAGGCATCAAAGATCCTGACCGCTGTCAACGAACTGGGGAAGGAGCAATGGCCGGAGTGGGGCTGGGGCGGCAAGGACCAGGTCACACAGCAGATCCTCGGGCAGTTCCAGCGTCAGGCACGGATGACCATCTTCACTACCCATCACCCGGTCTACCTCATTGTTGGATACACAGACCTGTATGCCACGGGCGAGGCGCATCTCACGGTCTGGGTTGAGTCGGATCCTAAGAAGCCATCAATCCGATCCCACATCCTCGAGGCCGCCGAGGCTGGCGGACTTGAGGCGAATTGGGTTCGGCACCTCGATACGTGGCAGGCCCTGGGCCACACGCACCGGGCCGCCACGATAGAAGGAGTTGACGCGACCGTGGCATGGTTCACGGCCCGGCTCGAGGAACTGAATGCAGCTGGTGTGGGACCCGATGTCGCCGCATAGGGCCGGCTGATGCGCGGCGTCGTCTATCTCGTCGACGGCGACCAGTTGGTCGCCATGGAGCGTTCCCTTTATGACGCCGAGGACATCCTCCAGTGCCTGCTCGCCGCGGACACACGGCTGCTAGGAGGCGCTGCAAGCGGCGAGGCATCGACTCGGCGATAGATCCTCGTCAAACGCGAGGCGCTCGTCCGGGGAGCCTCGGGCCAACAGTGGTCGGCCGACCATCTCTTCGTCGACGATGAAGCTGTCCCGACGATCGTGGAGGTGAAACGCAGTACCAACACACAGCTGCGCCGCGAGGTGATGGGCCAGCTCCTCGAGTACGTCGCTAACCTCCGTGCGAGCACAACCGCCGGTGAACTAAGGTCCGCCTACGAGGCGAGGATCCTCTCCCGAAGTGGCGAACCGGAAGTCTCACTCCATGACGCCCTTGGAATTGCGATGTCTGCAGACGAGTACTGGGCTGCCGTCGGTGAGAATCTCGCTCGGGGCCGCATCCGCGGGTTCATCGTGGCCGATGAGATCCCGGAGGAAGTCCGCAGGATCATCGAGTACCTCAATGAACAGCTCGGAGACAGCCGTCTGCTTGCACTGGAGGTTCCTCAGTTCAAGGCTCCGGATGGCGTGACCACCCTTGTGCCCCAGATTGTGGCCGGCTCACTGGACCCTCCAATCAAGCAGACGACTACCCAATCGTTGGCCCAATGGGACGCCGCGCGTCTCATTGCCGCCATCAGGGACAAAGGTCAGCCGGGGGCATCCGACGCGGCTCAATCCCTCCTGGACTGGGCGTCGGACCGCCAGTGTGGTGTCAAGTTCGGACGAGGCGGCGAATGGGGCACGGCAACGCTGTTTGTCCCTGTCCCCGGTGAACCTCGGATAGCAACGATCTGGGTTCCGGGGACCCTGCAGTGGCATTTCGGCGGCTACAAGCCGCCCTTCGACTCGCTGGAGCGTCGGCAGGAACTCCTCGCGAGAATCAACGCGATCGATGCCGTCAGTTGGACGACCGGGTCACCACCGGTTGTCCCCGAACGCTACCCGGCGGTGTTCCTCGCACCGCTTGCCGCGCCCAAATCCTCTAGCCAACTGACCGACGTCCTCGATTGGCTCGTATCTGAGACCCGGCACGCACGCGAGTCCTGAACGTCCGGCGGCGGCTGACCGCGAGGGGGGCGGCTCGCTCGCGCGCGATGGCCAGAGGCCAGTGGGCAGCTCGACCTCTTGCTACTTGCCTAATCTACACGCAGTCGTGTAGATTGTGGCGGTGACGCTGAACGAAGCTGCGGAGAATCTCGGCGTGGCGCCGGCGACGCTACGACACCAGATCCGCAACAACCGGTTGCGGGCGACCAAGGTCGGCCGCGACTGGATGGTTTCCGATGATGAGATCCGTCGCTACGCGGCGATCTCGCGCGGACGCCCCGGTCGACGACCTAGTAACCAGTTAACGCTTGGCCTGCTCGATGCAGCGCGACAGGAGAGCTGACATGTCCGCCGCGGATGGTCTCGTCCTTGATCCCATCCCACAGGCGGAGGAAGACATGGCCACGACTCTATGGCCCGAACCGGACCAGGCCCTCGGCGAATTCCGGTTCATCGACCTGTTCGCCGGCATCGGCGGCCTGCGGCTCGGTCTCGAGGGCGCAGGCGGACGGTGCGTCTACTCCGTTGAGATCGATCGTCACGCACAGGCGACCTACGCAGCGAACTTCGGGCCCATCGACGAGCCCGACGTCCGCGCCGTTGATCCCGCCACGCTGCCACCGTATGACGTGCTCGCGGCCGGCTTTCCCTGTCAGCCCTTCAGCATCGCCGGCGTTTCCAAGAAGTCCAGCCTAGGTCGTGAGCACGGCTTCGCCGACAAGACCAGCGGCAACCTCTTCTTCGAGATCGCGCGGATCGCCGAGGCGACGAAGCCACCGATCCTTTTTCTTGAGAACGTCAAGAACCTCCGCTCCCATGATCGCGGCCGGACCTTCCAGGTCATCCTCGCCGAACTGGATCGCCTCGGCTATGAGGTCGCCAACGAGGTTGTGGACGCGGCCTCATGGGTTCCACAGCACCGGGAGCGAACGTTCATGATCGGGCTGCGGCGCGATATCTTCGGTGGCCAGCGGTTCGTGTTTCCACCAATTCCGGCCACCCGTCGACCGGTCCTACGGGACATCCTCGAATCGTGGGTCGATCGCAAGTACGTACTGACGCCGCACCTTTGGGAGTACCTGCAGGCCTACGCCCTCAAGCACCGTGAGGCGGGACACGGGTTCGGGTTCGGGCTCGCGGGGGGCAACGACGTCGCGCGGACCCTCAGTGCCCGTTATTACAAGGACGGCTCCGAGATCCTCATCGACACCGCTGGGGCGATCCCGCGCCGGCTGACGCCGGTCGAATGCGCCCGCCTGATGGGGTTCCCGAACCCGCACCAAGTGAAACCGACCGACGAGCTCGAGGCTCGCCCGCAGGAGCGGTTCCTAATCCCGGTTTCGGATACACAGGCATACCGCCAGTTCGGCAACTCCGTTGTGGTCCCGGTGGTCCGCCATCTCGCCACGGCTCTGATGGCCCAGGTGCAGCCACTCACGGCCCTCGCCGCTGCCAGCTGACGTGTCGCTCCGACTAGCGGTCAAGCGACTGTCGGCGGTCGAGACCGACCCGGAGCGATCGCACCAGCACGAGTTCCATGCCACCCGCCTGAGACGGGAGCTGGAACTCCCAGAGCAGCGTCTATCGGGAGTCCTTTCGACGCTGATCTTCGGCGAGGATGGCGAGCCGCCGACTCTGGCCGAATCGGCCTTCACGCTTTACGACGCCCGCGAAGGCAACCCCTCGCGAGCGCCCGAGTGGCGACTCTTCTATGCCTCCCCCGTCATTCCCGAGCTAGCACACCAGGACGACCTGCTCCTGATCTATCGGCATGGCGACGGCCTGCGGGCTCTCGTCGTCCGGGCGGGCACACAGCTGGAACGTGAGCTCCTGAGGGCCTTGGCCCTTGGTGACGAGGCCGTTCGGACACAGTTCCTGTATCTCGACGTACCGTCGCCCGACGAACGCGAGGCCCGCGAGGTCGTTGGTCAGCTGACCCTGCCGGAGGCAGCGGATACCCTCTATGAGGTGACCGATCACTCCTTGTTCCGGCGCGCAATCGGCGAAGGCCGACTCCCTTCGACCGCGGAAATGGCCGACGCCGCGGCGGAGATCGCGGTTGGTCGCGGCACACGCATCGCCGATCCGGACAAGTATCTCGACGCGGCACTCGCGGTGGAGACCGATCTCTACTTCGCCATAGAGGACGGCGTGCAGCGCGTCCGGCTGGATGAGCTCCTCGCGGGCGGGCCCGGTCTGACGGATGTCATCGACTTCGCGATGTCGATCCAGCAGTCACGACGTTCTCGCCGGGGCCAGAGCCTCCAGAACCACTTCGCGGCGATCCTTCGCGCCGAGCGAATCCCGTTCACGGCTCAATGCGCGACCGAGGATGGCGAGACACCCGACTTCGTTGTCCCAGGCTGTCGCGAATATCACGATCCGGAGTATCCTGGCGACGGGCTGCGGATGGTCGCGTGCAAGTCCACCGCCAAAGAACGTTGGAGGCAGGTCCTACATGAGGCTGTGCGCATCCCCGAGAAGTACCTGCTGACGGTCGATCCGGACCTCACGCCATCCACGATCGAGGCCATGATCCGGGCCGGCGTTCTACCCTTTCTTCCGATGCCTGTGATCGAGACGAACTACATCGGGCAGCCATCTGCACGATCACTGGCAAACGTCGCTGATCTACTAGCACGGCTCCGCCAAGCAGCCGAGAGCATGACGAATGCCTGACGTGGTGGATGCTGCCACGCGAAGTCGCATGATGAGCGGGATCCGAGGCAAGAACACGCAACCCGAACTGCGTGTTCGTCGCCGTTTGCACGCTGCTGGACTCCGGTATCGCGTTCACGACAGCGACTTGCCAGGGCGCCCGGACATCGTGTTCCCAGGGATTCGAACCGTGGTGTTTGTCCACGGGTGCTTTTGGCATCAACACCCCGGCTGTGGCCTCGCGGCCAAGCCAGGATCAAACGTGGAGTTCTGGCGCCGCAAGCTGCACGCGAACGTCGAGCGAGACAGTCGCGTGGCTCATGACTTGCACTCGTCCGGCTGGTCGGTCGCGGTAACCTGGGAGTGCGCCGACGACGACACCCTTGCTGAATTAGTCCGCTTGATCGGGGAAACCTATACGGCAATACGAGGCGAGCGGTCACGGCCGCTTCGCGTTGGCGCGCGGCGGACTGGAACGGAAAAGTCGCCCAGAAGTTAGTCGAGTCCACCGCGGTCTAGACGGATCCCGATTGTGCCGTCGCGTTCGATGCGGAGCCGGAGAAGATCGCCCGGCTTAGCCGCGTGCTGCGCTAGAAACCCTTCAAGTCCGGCAAGCTGGCGCCCGCCGCGCGAGCGGTTGTAGTGCACGTACCGTAAGAGCCATCGCTGGTCGGTTTCGTCCACAACTATCACGTTGCGGTCGGGATTCGTGAATGTCTCGTTGAGCGATGGAAGCGCGCCAGCGAGGTCATCGGGAACGATGAGGATGCCGTGCATTGCCCCGGACTCGAGCTGTTCGCGTGTAATCTGAACTTGATGGGAGCGGACAATCGCTGAGCCGTCGGAGATCGCATCGTCATGGTCGTGAAGGGCCGCCCCAGAAGCCGACCGCCACTGGGCTGCGAACGGCTCGGGACTCGTTTGAGGCGGACGCGGCGCCGACGCCACCTCACGCGCAGCCCGACTGTCGGATCCGGGAGGCATCACCCCTCGGCCGGCGAGCGCGACCTCAGTACTGCGGAACTCGCCGGCGACAACGGCGTTGAGCGTCTCCATCGGCAGCGCCTCAAGAGGGACGATGCCTCCCAAACGAAGCAGGCGTTTCGTAAGGTCACGGACGGCGTCCTGCTGCTGAGTTGCACCAGAACCGATTGCGGCACGAAGGATCGACCGGGCGAGAGGCGGATGACCGCTTATGAACGGCCGCTCGAGGAGTGCGACGGCCTGGTCCTCCCCTATCGAGTGCACGAGCTGCCACGGGTCGACCTCAGTTGGGTCGTTGAAGACGTAGGCTCGCCACCACAATCGGCCGAAGGCGTTGCGCATCCCGCGCCCGCCTCCTACGAAGCGTCGCGTTGGCGTTCCGCCGGGACCGTCACCCGGGAAGCGCCACCGCACGACATCAGGCAGAACGACGCATGCGAGAAAGGACCACATGCCAGGCTGGCTGGCCTCGTGTGGCGAGATCTGCATCTCCTCGAGCAGGAGCGGGGCAGCCACCTGGTCGAACTGCCGGCGAGAGGCTTCGTCCGAACCTTCCTGGGTATCAGCGTCGAGCATTCGGCTTCGAACCATCGACTGCAACCGGCGGATTTCGTTGCGATCAACGCGCTCGCCTCCAATCGGGGCGAAGATGGCGCTGTCGTCCCAGTCGGATGATCGATCGATGAGCTCGGCCCGAGGGAGCCTCGCGATCTCCTCTGCACGTGCGCGGGCCGTGGAGAGTGGTAGAGACGGATAGAGGTTCACCTGAACGGTCCCCAGAACAAGGAGACCGCGGCCTGAAGGTCCGCGTCGAATCGCGCCGGTTCACGCTTCACTCTGACTGCTAGCTCATCGAGCGTCGAATACGGGAATAACACGCCACGGCAGAGACGACGAACCGTCGCGCCGACCGACTCGGGCGGAAACCCATCCGGATCAGCGAGGAAGTCGCCATTGCTTAGAGTCCCGCTCACGAGCTGGCGAGCGATGTCGAATCTGAGGGTCTCTCGAATGCGGTCGAGCTCAGCGTCGGACTCCCCGGATGCGAGCGAGGTCATGAGGGGGTGCCCGGCGTTGAGGTAGAGCCTGACGGACCCGAGGACCGGGAGGGCGAGGTCGTCTCGATCCCAGTCTAGGAACCAGGCGGATCGGCTCGGGAAGGAGTTCCCGTCGCCGAATGTCCTGAGTTCCGTCGGGAACCGGGTTCCTGTACCCTCGAGACCGACGACCTTCGGGTGTGGAGCTTCCCACAGGATGCTGCCGGGAACATGCGCGATTAGGGGGGTCGGAGCCCCATGGGTTTGCGTCAGCATCAGTACGGTGCGCAGGACGAGGGTCCCGCCGAGGTCACCGCCCCAGAGGGACAAGGAAAGTTCAACTTCCACGTCGCCAGGCGCGGAATCGAGTTGATAGGTCGGCCCGGCACCCTTGAGGGTGGTCAGACGCGAAAGCCATAAGGCGACCACGCCGAGTCGATCTTCCTCAGACAAACCGCACGCGGTGCGGATTCGACTGCAATCGAAGCGCACGGTCTGCCGTAGCTCCAAGTTGGCGCTTGGATCGAACGAACTGAGGTCGTCATCCAGCAGCACCATATCGCCACCTCGGACCATGAGCCAAGGCTCAGTTGTCACGGCGTCCGCGGGCGCGGTCATGTACGCGGGTAGGCGCACGCCCGACATCAGGCTGACACCGGCTCGATGTCGACGGCGACCATAAGGTCCGGAACCGCCGCGACGGTGACCTGCCAGACGCCCACGTCACCAGATCCGACCCATACGCGATCGCCGTCGAAGCGCCTCCCATCCGGAGCTATCCAGAACTTGACGCTGGGCGCGGCTGCGTCGAGTGGCGGATCGGTCTCCAGCGCCCCTTCATCGAGGGCCACGTGCGCCGTGGCCGCGATCATCGTGCCCTCGGTGCCAGGTACGTGGACGACCTGGCACGAGACTTCGATTGCGGGGCGGCCGTCGAGGAGGATCGGGGCCCGGCTTCCAACAATTCGCACTCTTGCACGTGGGCGCCGTGGTCGCGCCTCGCCATCCTTCTCGCGTTCGCGGGCTTCGGCGCCGGGTCCCCCGAGCCCCGGTAGGAGGCCCGCCAGCTGAATTGCCAAGCCACCCACTGGGCCACCCGCCTCACCAGCCTGAGATCCCCCGGGCGGCGCGGATAGTTGATCCAGAGCCGCTCTAATCTCACGATCGGTGACGTGGAGTACCGACCTATCCGTCCGAGACTGAAGGAAGGTGTCTCGCCAGTCGTCGTGGGTCGGCGGTTCGGAGGATTTGAAGACGTCATCGAGCGCCGGATCGGCAATGAACACGCCACCGTATTGGACGGCGTCAATCGGAAGTCGCGGGCCTTCGTGATAGCGAACGACCAAGCGCACCGGTCGCATCAGAGCGACGTGATGGGCTGGACCCTCAAACGGGGCTGGCGGCACTGTGGCACCGACGCCCATGCGAGCTTGGGTCGCGAACTTGCCGACGGAGAGCCGGCCCAAAGTACGGCGGGGCCGCTGCTGTCTTATGTCGCTGACGATGGCTACGCCATCATCGACCACGTCGCCGCGGTCGAGCGCCTCAAGCGCAGCGACGAAGCCTTCAAGGGGAGGGTACCGCTGCGGGTCTGGAACCGGTATGCGCACGCCTTCGCACGAGGCGATGAATGAGATCGGTATTCGCCGGTGCGCGTCTGGAATTATTTTCGGCCAGAAGTTCCAGACCATCGCAGCAACGACGAAGCTCATTGTGTCGTCGAGCGACGTGCCAGCGAGGAATGGATCGACAACACACACGGTCGTGCCCGTCTCGTCCCCACGCATGGCAGACAGTCCAAGCGCCTCGGCAAGCTCGTCCGCTTCTTCTCCGGTCACCGGTTCGACGAAATCGTCCGCGAGTCGACCCCACCAGTGCCTTCCCGTGTGAAGGCCATCCGTTCCGTCGCCGTTGGGAGCAATATGGGCAGAGCCAAGTCCGGCCGGCTGGAAGCGACTCTCCGGACCCGTGGGAGACATCCACCTCGTGTACGCAATGATGGTGCGTGCACGACTCGCGAGATACGCGGCCGCTTTGCCGTAACCGTAGGTTCCGCCGGTCATCGGCTTATCCGGCGGCAGCCCGACATTCCGAAGGAAGTCAACAAAGTCCCGTGGTTCGCCTGGGCGACTCGCAACATCGGCCCGAGTGGGCCCGCCGAGTCCTTCAGTACCTCGGTCCGATAGCGCAAGGAGGCGCATGACGGGCAGCGAGTCGGGCTCGTCGGTCGCGAGACGGCTTCCCCTAAGAACATCACTGAGCGGCAATCGCTCGGGGCGGCTGGAAAAGATGACGTTCCGCAGCACCGCAAGTTGGTCCGCTTCGGGCGTCCAGGCATCTACGGCAAACGTCACGCCGCCCCAATCGAGTAAGCGCGCGTCCCAACTGTTCTGAACAGTCTCGCGGATGAGTAACGAGTGGATGTCAAGTTCCGGGCGACCTAGCTGATTGATGACTCCTTCGGATGTCACATTGCCATTCGGACTGAAACGCTCGCTGTATAGCTCGAGAGGCCTCATATGGGAGAACCCGCCAAGAGTCTGAGCGCCGCCTCAGCGGCGTCTTCGGTCATGGCGACAGGCGAGTTCGTGGTCAGGTCAAGTTCGTAGCGGAGACTCGTGATCGCCGCTGGCAAAGCCCCGCCCACGAGCGACGAGGCGACGATCCTGGGAAAGTCGGGCCCGACCTCATAGAGCCGCCTATCTGCGACGGAGTATCGCGTGGCGCCGAACTCCAAAGAGCCAGATGTCACTCCCACCCTCGCCAGGAGAGTCATGAGTTCGGCATGGTTCGCTCCTGCGAAGACGGACGTACGAACCAAGTCTTCGATCGACTCTCCCCTATCGTCATCGCGTGCGAGGCGCAACACACCAAGTAGGAGGGCGCCGTCCAAAGGGGCCTCAAGCTGGCCGATGCCGTGTATCTCAACAAGGAGGGGGCCCCTCGCAGTAGTCGCCTTGACTTCGAGCCGGTGGTTCCTTGCGCCCGCCACGTCATGGATTGCCCCGGTCGGGCCTTCCCACAGATCGGCCCACGGTGCACCACGCCGGAGAAGTTCGCGAACGAACCACAGCTCGCCCCACGCTCCGGTCAGTACCGAGGACTGGATTTGTCCCGTTGCGACTTCCTCGAGGAGTTCGCGCCACCGTTCCAGAGCACCGCGACAGGCCGCCGGCACGAGTTCGAGGCTCGAGTCGGCGCAGCCTGTCAAGATGTCCGACGCGACCACGTCGAACAGCCCGTTCAGATGCGGCTTGAGGCAGGCGATATCCAGGAAACGCCGAGTTTCGCCGGCGTCCACCAGGTCGCGGCTCGATACCCGGATCCCACCTCCGCGGTCCGTAGGTGACCCGATCGCATTACCCGCTACCGGAATCAGCAGATGTCGATTTCCCTCTGCGTCCACCGCCACGAACGTCGTCCGCCCGCCGATCAGTGGCGTTTCGAGTTCACGCGCGCGAAGCTCTCTGGCGCGGTCCTGAATCAAACCTAGCGCGCCCCAAGCAGGTCCGAGATCGATCGGAATCACTCCTCCTCGTCCTCCTCGATCGGTGGCTCCAGCTCCTCGCGTTCGACGCCCGACAAATCGACAGTCATGTATGCCTGCGGTGTCGGCGTCCGCGATCCGGGGAACACAAAGGCGGCGCCCACCGGATCGGCGACCGCACCGAGCGGAATGCGACGAGCGCGACCGGACGTGTTCACAGTGGGCGTCGCGTCCTTGTCGAACCCGAATATGAGCAAGAGTGGCCCGGCGGTATCCCTCCCACGGATCACCTTCTCGTCGTCGCTCTTGAGGCCCACGACTCCAACCGGCAGATCGCAAGAGAGATCGGAGTCACTCGTGATCACTCCGAGGTAGGCCGACGAGGGATCCGCCCGCGGCAGTCTTGACCGCCTTAGGAGGCCGATCTGGAGACCCAGCCCGATTGGAAAAGCCCGTCCACCCGACTCGCGGCCGACGACGGCGACAGTCCATTCCATCAGGGCGCCCTCCGAGACCTGGGCCAGAATGTAGTCGCGAACCAGGCCGGGGTTGGCCTCCATATTGTTCGGGTGGATGACGTAGTTCGCGAGGAAGTGGCTGATGTGCTCGACGGGGACACCGCCACGGACCCACCGCCCCGACACCGGCCGCCAAGCGCTGGCGGGACCGTTTCGATCGACAAGTTCGCGCAATGCCAGTTGATTGGACTCGATGATCGAGCTGTCGCGGTGATGCAGGAACGTCGTTTGTACGAATCGGTTGGCGTATGAGACGTCACGAGGGACAGCGTGCTGCATCTTCTGGGCGGAGGTAATCATCAGCTTGGGGTGCGTCCTGATTCGGGGTGCGAAATCGAGCGGAGTCACACCCTCGAGTTCGTAGCGGCGCAAATCCAGTCGAAGCTCCTTCTCGACGAGGGCCAAGTCGCGGAAAGAGTCAGCCAGCTCGCTTGTCATCCAGATCCGGGGCAGGTCCGTGTAGCCGGCGCGATACCCGAACCAGCGACCCATCTGGAGCAGCGTGTCGTAGGTCGAGGCTGTCCGAACGAAGTAGCTCACGACGAGTCCCTCGAGCGTGAGGCCTCGCGACAGGACGTTCCCGCCGATGACGATGTGGACTCGTCGCGGGCCTTGGTAGTCGAGACGGAAATCGCTAATGCTGTTCTCGACCACAACCTCCGAATCGCCGAGGATCGGCTCCAAATAGGCGCGGAGCTCGGCAAAAGTCGTCTTGACCTCTGCAAGCGCGCCGGGCGGGACGGCCGCGCTCTCTGTTTCCCACAGGACCGCGAGACGGTCGACCAGATCAGCGTCGGCCATCCGAATGCCCGCGAGCACACCCGAGACGTGTTCTTCCACGAGTGGCTTTGTGCGCATGTGCACGCGAGACGAGAGCGTGGTGTGGATCAGCATCGAGCTGTGCTTCTCGCTCTGTCCTCGTGCGGCGCGAGCCGCCGAGGCGAGCATGAAATAGTCGATGGCGTCGCGCAGCGATGACGGAAGGTCGGGTTGGAAGTCTTCGGCTGAACGTCCTCTCGGTCTGACCAAACCGACGTCCTCGTCGGTCACACGTCTGATGACATCAAGGCCGTCGACAGCCTCGTCCGCCTCGTCTTGTGAGAGGCGGTCTCTTCCGAAGATCCGTTCGGCTCCGAAGTATGCCGGTGGCCGCGGCATGTCAATTATGAAGTCGCGCGGATACAGGTCGTGCGGCACCGATGGGTCGATGAAGACGTTAGCGAACGGTGTTGCTGTGTATCCGACGTAGGCGGCCCTCGGGAGGAGCAGAAGGAGCTCGAGGACTCTGCGGTTCACGGCTGGTCGATCTGTCTCGCCCGACCCCGTGTTGACGCTCGCTTGATCCGCCTCGTCATCAATGACGATAGCCGGACAGGCAGCACGGATAGCCGGAGGTGCTGCTTCAAGCCAACGCAGCAGGCGGTGTAGAACCGTGCTGTTCTTCTTGACGACTGCGAACAATGGCTGACCCGTGGTCAGCAAGGACGCAGCCGTCGTGACCTTGCCAATCCGGAAGTCCTGCTCCTCACTCGTCAGCGAAATCCAGACCTCTGGGTTTGGCCCGACGAGTTCTCGAGTAAGTCGTCCTTGTGTCTGCCTCCTTAGTGAGTTCGTGGTCCCGGAGAGGACAATCACCAACCGGAAGCCTGCATCGGCCGCTTTGGCTAGAACAGCGGAATAGTTGGCTGTCTTGCCGGACTGGACGAAGCCAAGGACAAGGCCACGTCCATGGAACTCGACATCGCCAGGGCAGGGAAGCCGTGAAACGATCTTGGTCGATGCTCTGTCGATGCTGTCAACGTCCGCGTCGGAGAGGTCCAGGCGGAGGAGCTCCCGCAGGGCAGGCCAGAACCGATCTGCGTCGAAGTCAGGGCCGGCATACCAGCCGGGAGGCAGGTCGCCGTCCAGCCCTGGCGGATCCTTCAGAATCCGGATCTTCCCTGCTTGCTTCAGGAACTCGAGCAGGGCAGCATCGACCGTTTCCTGCGGCACCGCCTGTGCGAGGTGTCGGGCCGCATCCTCGGGCGTCCGGCCGCCGCGCACTAGACCACCGATGGTGCTGACCACCCATTCCAAGTCCTCGGTCAAACGAACATCTCTCCTATCCCTTCAATGTTGCCGAGGCCAGCGCGTAGATCGAGGAGGTCTTGGGCACCGTTGAATGAGCATCTCAAGGCCGTCCATTTGACCGTCGCCTTGGCTCCCGAACCCATTCGCCTCGAGCTCGCGGACCGTGTCATCGATCTCGAGCCCGGATGGGTGCGCTTCGCGGCTTGGCGCGTATAAACGCGGCCTTCGCGAGCTCTCGTCCTGTCAATTCGTCGGTCACCCGGTCCAATCCCTCCAAATCGAAGGTCGGTCCGCCATGGCCGCGAGCCCTCATGACACCCGCTCCGGACACATCCGCGCGAAGTCGCAATAGCGGCACGCATCCGCCGACGGCGTCGCCACGAACTCCCCCGCCCGCATCCCTGACACCCGCGCCAGCACGTCGGCCCGCACGAGGTCCAGTTGCTCGTCGGTCCGGGTCGTGGACAGCCGCAGGGCCGACTCGGTGAAGTACAGCGTCACCCGCTCCGGGGTGCCCAGGCCGAGCGCATCGCGGCAGGCCAGCGCGTAGATCGAGAGCTGGAGGCTCTCGTCGACGCCCTTCTGGCTCGAGACGCGGCCGGTCTTGTAGTCGATGACCTCGACGCCGCCCGACGGCAGCCGGTCGATCCGGTCGATCGAGCCGTGGATGACGACCGGCGCGCTGCCGTCTCCGGGGTCCAGCGTCAGCTCGAAGTCGAGCTCCTCCGCAGACCGCCTCGCCCAGGCTGCTCACCTCGCCGGTCCAGAAGTTGTCGAGGAGCGTGGCGACCCGTCGCTGGTAGCCCTCTTCGGTGGTCTTGTCGCCGAAGGCGGTCGGGACCCAGCGGTCGCGGAAGAGCCGCTCGAGGTCCTCGCGGCTGGGCTCGGGCTCGCCGCGGGCGACGCGCTCGCGCCGCTCGCGGGTGAACGCCTCGAACGCCTCGTGCGCGGTCGACCCGAACGTCAGCCACGGAGCGCCCTCCTCCGCCTCCGGCATCCGGTAGACGTGCCGGAAGGCGTACTGGAGCGGGCACCGCTCGTACGTGGAGAACTGCGAGTAGCTGAACGAGGACGGCAGCGGCGCGACGTTCAGCAGGTTCGCCCCGGCACCCGTGTCGAGCGCGAGCTCGCGGAACGTGAGGGGGTCCAGGTGCCGTGCCCGAGCCTCGTCGGCGCCGACCGTCGCCGTGTGCCCGACCGACGCGAGCTCCGCCTCGAACTGCTCGCGGGCGGCCGGGGTCTCCGGGTCGCCGGGATCGCCACCCTCCAGGAGGCCGATGAGCTCGGTCGCCCGCAGGCGCAGCGCCAGGCGGCGCTCGCGCTTCGACGGCAGAGGCATGACCCGCCGGATGAGCGTGGTTGATCGGTCGAGCGCGGCGCCGGCGACGTCGAGTTCGAGCTCGAGCACGTCGGGGTCCTCGAGCGCGCCGTCCTCCCCTGCCCCGTTCGTCGCGGTGCCGGCGCGGTTCGTGTGGCGCAGCTCCGGGCCGGCGCCCTCGAGCAGCTCCCCGACGAACAGCGACGGGCCCTTCGTCACCGCCGGCCCGGCCTGGGTGGTCAGGGTCAGCCGATCCTGCGCGCGAGTCATCGCGACGTACAGGAGCCGACGCTCCTCCTCGGTGTGCATGTCGCCCTCGGGGACGGGCTCACGCAGCAGCTCGGTCGGGAAGTAGCCGCCCCAACCCTCGCGCGTCGGCCACTCCCCTTCGAGCAGGCTCGGGACGAAGACGTGGCGGAACTCGAGGCCCTTGGCCTGGTAGAGCGTCATGAGCCGGACGCCCTCGACGTCCTCGGTCAGCTCGACGCTCGTCGGCAGCTCCCCGCCGGCGGCCTGGTACGCATCGAGGTAGTCCACGAACCCCGCCAGCGTCCCGTTCGGGTGGGCCTGCTGCCAGTCCGACGCGAACCGCAGGAAGCTCGCGATGTTCGTCACGATCCGGTGGGCGTCGGTGGTGTCGACCGCGATCATGTCGAGGACCTGGCCGCCCATCTCGAGGTAGCGCTCCAGGATCGTGAACGGGCCGTCGCGCCAGGTCTTCGGCTGGAGTTCGTCGAGCACGCCGAGCAGGCGGCGGAGCCTGGCGCGCGTGGTCGCATCGGCATCGACGGTCTGTGACGGGGCGCCGGTCAGGGGCTGGCCACCCTCGTCCACCTGGTCGATCTTGATCTCGCCCTTGTCGACGATCTCGTGCACGGCTTCGATGAGGTGGCGCTTGTCGAAGCGGGCCATGCGCGTGATCCGCAGGATCTCGAGGGCATCGAGGCGCCACGGACCGGCGGTCATCATCCGGGTCAGGGCGACGTCATCGTGCGGGTCGGCGATGGCCCGCAGGCCCTGCTCCAGGTCGCGGATTTCCGGAGTGGCGAACAGCGAGAGCCCGCCGACCACCGTGTACGGGATGTCCTCGTCACGGAGCCGCGCGACGATGTCCTCGCGGTGCTTGTGCTTGCGATAGAGGATCGCGACGTCGGACCAGCGGGGGGCGGCGGTGGCGGCGCCGGGTCCGCCCGCGCCGCCGACGCGGGCGCGGATCGCATCGACGATGACGACCGCCTCGTCCTCCGGGCCGGCGCAGGTGATCAGCTCGACGGGCTCGCCCCGCTCTCGCTCGGTTCGGAGGTGCTTGTCGGGCTCGAAACGGGTCTCGTTGCGCTCGATCAGACGGTTGGCGGCGGTCAGGACGTGCCCGACCGAGCGGAAGTTCTCCTCGATGCGGAGGCGCGTCGGCGGGCCGGGCGGCGGCGCGGTCGGGTCGTGGGTCGGTGGCTTCGAGAAGCGGCGGTCGAATTCGCTGAAGGCGGCGAAGCTGGCGCCCCGGAATCGATAGATCGACTGGTCGTCGTCGCCGACGACCATGACGTTGTCGGGCCGGTCCGGCGTGCGCCCGAGCAGCTCGATCAGCTCGATCTGGGCGATGTTCGCGTCCTGGAACTCGTCGACCAGGATGTAGCGGAACTGGCGCTGCCAGCGGCGCAGGAGGTTCGGGCGCACCTTGAAGAGCTGCGAGACGGCGGCGATCTGCTCGCCGAAATCGAGGGCGCCGCGCGCCGTGAGCTCGACCTGGTAGGCGCGGTAGACCGCCGCGAGCTCGAGCAGACGCATGACCTCGAGGGCGGCGCCGTCGACGACGTAGCTCGCGGCGAGCTGGTCGATCTGGGCGAGTTGCTCCGGTGCGTAGCGCGCGCGAGCCTGGACGCCGCCCGTGCCGAGGACGGCCCGACGAGCTTCGCGATCGGCGGTGCTCTCGATCGACGCGGGGTTGTAGGTCGCCCCCGCTCCGCGTTCCTCGGCGCGCTCCCCTCGCCGGACGTCGGCGTACGCCTTGCGGACCTCGCGCGGCCCGCGGAGATTGCCCTGCGTGTCGAGGCGTGCGGCGGCGTCGACGTAGCTGCCGTACCGCTTCTCGAAGACGGCGCGCTCGGTCTCGACGAACGCCTCGAAGTCGGCGGGCGAGACGAGCTCGTCCTTCGCGCGGTTGATGAACCGGACCATCTCGGCGAGTGTCCAGTCGGTGAGGTGGTAGCGGAGGCCGAGTTCCGGCCGGAGGTCGCGGATCAGGAGGAACTGCCCGATGCCGTCGAGCACGTCCGGGTTCGGTGGCATGCCCGCCTCCCCCGCCGACTCCGACAGGATCCGGTGACAGAAGCTGTGGAAGTTGCTGACCGTCATGCGGGCGCGGATCGCCGGCCCGACCGCCCGGTCCAGGCGGTCCTGGAGCTCCTTGGCGGCCTTGACGTTGTAGGTCAGGACCAGGATCTGCTCCGGGAGAAGGTCGTCGTGCGTGTCGAGGAGGCACTTGACCCGCTCGACGATGACCTTGGTCTTGCCCGTGCCCGCACCCGCGATGACGACCAGCGGCCCGTCGCCAAACTCGACGATCCGCCGCTGCTCGGCGGTCAGGGGGTTGGAGGCGATGGGGGCGGCGGTGATCACTCGGTCGGCCCCCCGCTGAGCCGTTCCATCTCGGTGACGATCCGATCCAGGGCATCGATCAGCGCGGGCACGTGCGCGGCGTTCGATCGGAAAGCGGTGACGAGCGCGCGGTAGTACCAGAGCTGGTCGCTGCCGGCGTTGAATCGATCCCAGACGGCCGGGCCGAACTGATGCAGGTCGCCGACGATCGCCCAGGCGTTGTGCAGCTTGTCCGACGTCGACACGAGCAGGACCGCGCCGTCCTCGCCCGCGAGGTGCTCGATGTACCGCTCCTTGCGCTCGCGCCACGGCGACTTGGGGTGCACGTCCGAGTCGGTGCAGGCCTCGACGATCCGGAGGACCTCGGCGCCGAACGAGGCCACCTCGGCGCGCGCCACCGCGGCCGGCTCGACATCCTCGATGACGTCGTGCAGCAGCGCCGCGATCGCCTGGTCCTCGTTGGCTCCGTATTCGAGCGCGATGGCGCACGTCCCGAACAGGTGGCTGACGTACGGGATCTCGGTGTCCTTGCGCACCTGGGCGGCATGCAACCGCGCGGCCGTCTGCGCCGCGCGGCCAAGGCGCTGCCAGTCCATCGACTGGCGCTTGGGCGGCGGCTTTGCGGCGCCGTCGAGACGGCTGGCCGAAACGGTCACGTGGTGAGCCTCCGATAAGCGCCGAGGGGCATGCTGACCGCCCCGCCGAGCCAATCGGCGAGGTGGGCGTGCCAACCATCTATCAGCTGGGGCCGTATCGGTTCTCCTTCTTTTCGAACGAGAACCAGAAGACCCGCGAGCCGCCACATGTTCACGTCCGGTCGAGTCACGGAACAGCCGTCTTCTGGTTGACGCCCGTGAGCTTGCGAGACGCTCGGGGGTACACTCCCCGCGAGATCGAACGCATCCGACGGGTCGTGATCGGGAGTCGCGACATGATGCTGAGGCGCTGGCATGAGTACTTCGATCACCTCGCCTGACACCCGGCCTCGAGCGAGCGCGGCCGTTGTCGAGGGTGGCCGCCTCCGGGTGACCATCAGGGACGGTCGCGAGATCACGATCCCGACGTCCTGGTACGCGTGGCTCGATGACGCAAGCGCGGAGCAGCGCGCCGATCTAGAGATCATCGAGGATGGACTCGGGATCTGGTGGGAGCAGCTCGATGACGGGCTCTCCGTGCCAGGCCTGCTCGGCCTACCCCACGTCTGAGGCGACCTCGTCCCGGTCATCGGAGACGCTCCAGCACGGCCGGCGAATCGATCACGACCAGGTGCTGCCTCGCCCGTGACGCCCCGACGTAGAGCAACCGCGCCAGCCGCCGGTCGTCCGCTTTCAGCTCGACCAGGATCACGACCGGCCGCTCCAGGCCTTTGAAGCGGCGGATCGTGTCGCACAGGATCACGTCGGTCGGCAGGGCCGGGATGAGGTGGGAGGACTGACCGAGGTGGCGGCCGGCGTCGTCGACCGCGGGATTGCCGAGGACCTCGTTGCCGAACCGGCGACCTGGCACGGACCATACCGCCGAGTCCTCCAGTCGCGTGCCAGTGAGCACGGCGATGTCCCACGGCGCGACCTTCTCGTCGACCCGCAGCCGATGCAGGAGCGTGCGCAGCGCCTCGACGGTCTCCGCGCCGGCCGCCGCCTCGATGAACTCGGGCGCCCGACCGTCCGACCGCAGCGCCTCGCCGGCCAGCCCGCCCTCCGACAGCCTCGCCACGATCTCGTGGATCGGTTGCGCGTTGCGGCAGTTGGTCTCTAGCGGGTAGGTCGGCAGCTCCAGCTGGGCGACGACGTCGTCGCGGAAGATCGCCTGCGCGGGGTCGTGGAAGACGTACAGGACGTCCTCACGGCCGCCGATCAGCAGCGCCTCCAACGACGCGAGCCACTCGGCATCGAAGTCCTGGCCCTCATCGACGACGACCGCGTGGTATTGACCACCGAGCACGACCGCCGCGTCGTCGAGCGCGCGCGGCAGCGTCCGATCCCACCACTCCTGCCGCACCGGCGTGGGGCGGATCGGGAGGACGCCCGCCTCCCCACCCAGGTCCTCGCACAGCTGGTGGAAGGTCTTGACCTCGAGCAGGCCAGTCTGGTTCGCAACGGCCTCGACTTCATCGGCCAGCATCGCCGCCAGCGACGAGTTGAAGCAGACGAGCAGCGTCCTGAAGCCATCCTTCGCCAGCCGCCTGGCCTTCTCGGCGGCGAGCATCGTCTTGCCGGTCCCGGCGCCGCCGACGATCGCGGCCCGCCGCTGGCTACGAAGCGTGTTGAGGAGCGCGAACTGACCCTCGGTCAGCCGCACGACCTCACGCTCGCCGCCGGCGATCTCGTTGCGGAGCATCGGGCGCAGCTCAAGCGGCTCGGTCATCGTTGCGACCAGGAGGGCGATCGCCGGCCGACCGGGCGGCTCGGTGCCCGCCTGTCCGCTCCAGGCCTCGAAGGCGTGCTCGACGAACGCGCCGAGCTCGCGTCGCCCGTCGTCCGTGTCGAGGAAGGTCGACTGGTCCGCGATCAGGTCGACGTCGACGTCCGGCCCGAGCAGGCCGAGTCGTCCGCGCATCCCGTCGAGCTCGACATCTGGCAGGGCGATGGCCTGGCCGGCGATCGGCTTCAGGCCAGGGGTCCAGTCGGGGAGCTCGTGGAGCTTGCGAACCAAGGCGTGCCGGCTGTCGGCAGCCTGTTCGAACGGCGACCTAGGGAGGCGCTCGCCGGCCCACCATGTGCCGTTGGCATCGCGACGGACCTCGCCCGACTTCACCTCGACGACGAGGATCCCGCGATCGGCGTCGCCGATGACGACGTCGGCC
This sequence comes from uncultured Chloroflexia bacterium, assembly GCA_963764515.1. Taxonomy (GTDB): domain Bacteria; phylum Chloroflexota; class Limnocylindria; order Limnocylindrales; family CSP1-4; genus SPCO01. The sequence goes on from CAVXSS010000003.1 coordinate 85,438, forward strand.
TCCCCTTCGCGCACGTGGCCGCGATCGCGTTGGAGCCAGCGGACGTGATGGAGGAGTGCGACGTCAGGGGGAAGCACGGCCCGCAGCCGTTCCACAACGAGGCGCTCGGCGACCTCGCCCCGTGTGAGGTGCGTCGCGCGCTCGATCACGAGGGTCCCTGACTCACCATCGACCGGGGCGCCGACGGAGGAGAACACGGTAACAGACGCGGGCAAAATCCCGTCATCGATCGGGGTCCCAATTCCCGTCCTCGACGCCATCGAGCATGTCCATCGCGCGACGGCCCCTCCGCCACCCGGAGGTCCCGGTCGACCTCCATTCGCTCGCGAGCGTGCGCTTGGCCCGTGTCAGCTGTCTGTCACAGCCCAGGGCATCCCTGAGATGCGGGTCTCGAACGAATGAGCGTGGACCCGGAACGAATCGGGCGGATTCTGCAGTCTGGTCACGGGTCCACGAGGCGTTCGTCCCGAACGTGCATCTGGTAGATGCGCCGCCGCCCCTTGCCGCGCGCGCTACCGTCACGGGACGAGGGAAGCGGACGCGGGAGGCCATCGATGATCAAGATCTGGAGCGAGCTGCGGATCGCGCGGATGAAGGAGCAGGTCGCGGATCTCGCGACGGTCGTCTGGGTGCTGTTCTGGGGGAACATCGTCTGGACGCTGTTCCAGTTCCTCTCGAGCTTTGCCGAGGCCGGCCGGACGATCCGCGACGGCGGCCAGACCATGATCCAGAGCGGGCGCGACCTGGGAGCGTCACTCTCCGGCCTACCGGTCGTCGGGACGCAGGCCGCCGACGGCGCCCGTGCGGCGTTCGCCGGCGCCGGCCAGCCACTGTCCGAATTCGGCATCCAGCTCGAGCAGTTCATCTTCGTCGTGTCGCTCGTGCTCGCCCTGATCCTCGCCCTGGTGACGCTGGGGCCGTGGTTGAACCGCTACCTCCCGTGGCGCTGGGAGCGGCTCCAGCGCGTCCGGGCCGCGCACCGGGCGATCCGCACGGCACCCAAGGTCGGCGATGCCCGCGTCGAGCGCGCCCTCGCGATGCGCGCGGTCAGCCGGCTCGAGTGGACGACCCTCCTCGAATACACCTCGGACCCGATCGGTGACTGGGCGGGCGGCCGGTACGAGCGGCTCGCCCGAGCGGAGCTGGCCACCGCGGGACTGCGGCCGTAGCCATGCGACCGCATCGGTCCGCGAGCTCCGCCATGGGGACCCGGACGAGGGCTAGGATGCGGAGATGTCGCGTCGCCGGAAGACCCTGATCGCCATCGCGGCGACCGTCGTGATCGTGCTCGGAGCCGTTGGCCTGCGGGTCCTGCCGCTGTTCACCGGTCCGCCGCTCCCCGCAGGGGCCACGCGGCTGCACATCACCACGGAACCGCCGAACCTGAACATGGGCTGCGCGGCCGCGGCCCTCGCGCCGGTTCGCGTGGCGACCTCCGACGATGAGCTCATCGTGGTCTCCGTCGAGTCGGGCGACACGGTGCAGGTCGTCTGGCCCGCCGGATTCGCCGCGTGGCGCGTCGGCGGTCGTGCCGTGCTGGCCGATCCGTGGGGCAGCGTGGTCGGCCGCGATGGGGACGTGCTCGACAGCCTCGGTGGCGGCCTCGGTCTGGGTGACGACTTCCACGTGTGCCCGTTCGGGATCGTCACCAAGCCCTGACGATCTCGGCCCGCTCAGGCAAGCCCCACGTTCGATCCCGCCCTGCGCTTCGTCCTGGGCGCGTAGACCGTCCCGCGCCGCTGCTAGGCTGCCCGAACGGGCCGCGGCCCTTTACCACTCGGCGAGAGAAGCAGACCGATGATCCTCCCCAAGATCCGGGATCCGCGGTTCATCACCGTGCGTCGCGGCGGGACCCTCCAGGACGACGATCATCGTCATCTCGCGATGTGGGCGGCCGACTGCGCGGAACACGTGCTGCACCACTTCGAGCAGGCGCGGCCGAAGGACGACCGTCCACGTCGGGCGATCGAACTCGGGCGGGCCTGGGCACGCGGTGAGATCACGTGGTGGGAGGCCCGCACGGCGGCCGGCCATGCAAACGCCGCGGCCAGAGACCTGAGCGGGGCAGCACGGTATGCCGCGTACGCCGCCGGCCAGGCCGCGGCGGTGGGCCACGTGGCGGCCCACGAGCTGGGTGCCGCGGCCTACGCCATCAGGGCGGCGCGGGCGGCGGCATCTGAGGAGGACGGCGCGGAGGCCGGGCGTCGCGAGTGCCGGTCGCAGCGCGGCGGGCTCCCCCGGGCCATCCGAGGACTTGTCCTCGACGACCAGCGGCTGCGCAACGAGTTGTGCTGGTTTGCGTTCGACTGCTGACGCGGCCAGGTCGCGAGCTGGCGTTCTCCTCCGACCGGAAGGGTCGCGGGTCGCTGTCGCCATCGTCATCCGTCCACCGCACCTCGAGAACGTCGGTCCATTCGGGGATGGCGCGACGGGTCCTACGGTCGGCGGATACGCAACGCATGAGCGGTCGTTCCCTGGAGCCAGGGGCCGACCGTCGCCGAGGAAGGACCAAGATCATGCTCGTCCCGCTCACCGATCCCGAGCACCCCCTCGCGAAGCAGATGCTTCGGCTCATCGGCGCCCACTCGCACGTGCCGCAGACGGCCAACGCCGAGGCGATCGACCCCGAGCCCGTCGTCGAGGCCGACGAGCCCCTGCAGGCCCCGCGCGGCCGCACGGTCGTCACGCGCGGACTCGCCCGCCACGGCCTGGTGGCTGCGACGCCGGCGACCTAGCGCCGACACCGGCGCCAACCACCTACCCGAGGCGACCCAGCCCGACGACCTCACGGGTCGGGCCGCTTCGGTTCCCCTCCCCGCTCGGAGCCCACGACCATGCCCGCGTCCCCGACGCCCGCCCGTCCCGTCACGCTCGCCCACCTCGCCCAGCTCCTGTTCCTCGGCGCGGTCTGGGGTGGGGCGTTCCTGTTCATGCACACCGCCTCGCCCGAGATCGGTCCGGTCTGGACCGCGGAGATCCGCATCGCGATCGGCGGGCTCATCTTGGTGGCGATCTTCGGGCGCCAGACGTGGCTCGCGGCCCGGGAGGACCTCGTGGCGTTCGCGATCGCCGGAGCGGCGTTCTCGGCCATCCCGTTCACGCTCATCTCGTTCGCGGTCCTGACGCTGCCGGTCGGCTTCGGGGCCATCCTCAACGCCTCGACACCGCTCTTCACGGCGCTCCTCACGGTGGTCTGGCTGGGCGAGCGGATGACCACACGCACGTTGGTCGGGCTGCTGGTCGGGATCGGGGCGGTCATCGTGCTCGTCGGCTGGTCACCGCTCGAACCGAACGTTTCGACCCTCGTGGCCGTCCTGGCCGCGCTCGGGGCTGCGCTCGGCTACGCGTTCGGCGGGACGTTCGTACGGCGACGGCTCCCCGGGATCGGCGGCACGGAACTCGCGACCGGCCAGCTCGTGGCCGGGGCCATCCTCCTCCTCCCGTTCGCCATCGCCACCGGGGCGCCGGCCACCCGGTCGCCGACGGCGACCCTGGCCCTGCTCGCGATCGGGACGCTGTCCACGGCCCTCCCCTGGCCGATCTACATGCGCCTGTTGCGCTCGACCACGCCGACCATCGCGAGCTCGGTCACGTTCGTCGTCCCCGCGTTCGCGATCACCTGGGGCGCCATCGTCCTCGGCGAGTCGATCGGTCCGGAGCTGATCGTCGGATTCGGCATGATCATCGTCAGCCTGGTGCTGGTCCTGGGCCTCGGGCGGGGGATCACGCCGGCGCGGTTCCGCGCGCCGCGCCCCGGTTCGCGGCGCGAGCCGGTGGCGCCGGACCTGGCCACCGACCCGGCCTGACGGCACCCGCTCGACGGTTCTCGGACTCCCTCAGGGGCAGTTCGAGTACGGCGGTGAGCCGATCTGGAGCGACCGGCTCTTCAGCTGGAGGCGGAAGGAGATGAGCTCGGCGATCGTCGTCGAGTAGGTCGGGTCCGAGCTCGTGGGGCTGTTGTAGTAGTACTGGGTCGCGTCGGTGTCCTGGAGCGTCGCCGACGCGTCCTGCATGAGCAGCCGCCAGTTCAATTCGGTCAGCGGGCCTGTGGCCAGCGACGGGTCGATGACCATGCGCCGGACCTGGAAGATCCACGGGCCGCGCACGAGGATGGTCGGGGCGACGTGCCAGTACCACTCGACGTAGCACTGCTGGTGGTTGCGCGTGACCGCGTGCAGCGGCTTGGTCGGACCGCGGGTGATCCAGACCTTGCGCGTCGGCTCCCCCATGTTCCCCATCAGCCGGCACATCTCGTTGGCGCGCACCCAGCAGCCGTTGTCGGGGAACATGAACGGGATGCACGGCGCCGGGGTCGTGAGCGGGTCGCAGTTGGTGGCCTTCATCTGGTCGAAGAGCCACTGCGCGTGCTTCATCGAGACGACGGAGAACCACCACCATGGCCAGTACGGCCACCACCAGATCGCGTGGAGCAGCCGCCAGAGGTCCAGGACGAGCTTCGGCCAGGGGAAGCGCGGGACCTTCGGTTCAGGAAAAGGGGGCAATGGCCCGTCGTCGGGTCCGGGCGTGAAGTCGCGCAGGTCGAAGATCTCGTGGGCGTCGTCCTCGATCACGATGAGCGGGCGCTTGCGCTCGAGCGCGTCGCGGAGGCGGCGCTCTAGGTCGGCCGAGTCCGGTTCGCCGAGCGTCAGTCGATGGACGGCGTGGGACCGGTCAAGCTGGACCTCGAGGACACCCGGCTCGGTCGATCCGATCCCGATGACGTACGTCACCTCGGGGATCACCAGCCGCGTGATTGCCGAGGTGGCCGGGTCGACCTCGAGATAGACCGGTTTGCGCAACTCACGCAACCCATCGAGGATCTCGACGAAGCCGGCCGAGCGCGGGTCCTTCGGGTCGAGGGCGATGCGGCGCTCGCCGTCGAGCTCGACGGTCAGGCCGCCTTCGGCCTCCAACAGTTCGGCGGGTGTGCGGTCGAGCGGCGGGTCGAAGCGGATCCGGCTCGAGACGATGGCGTCTGGGTTCGGCATCTCGATCTCCTCACCGGTGGCCTAGCGCAGCACGCTGCGGCGTTCCATGTCGGCCGCGGACGGCTGGCACAGGTCGTCCAGGCATCGACGGAGCTCGCGAGGATCGATGCCGAGGCCCTCGAGGCGACCGACGATCTCCTTGCCCTCGCCATCGGGGAAGAGGCAGCAGAGCAGGTCGATGATGCCCGGCGTCGCGACCTGGGGCGGCCGATCGCCACCGGGGACCGCGACGGCGGTGCGCGTCCCCTCACGGGTGAACGGCGTGCCGTCCAGCGTCTCTCCGCGGGCACGGATGCGGATCCGGTAGACACCGGGGACCGCGGTGTGGAGCGACCCCGTGTGCTCACCCGACCCGTCGGGGGCCAGTGCCGTGACCGAGGTCGTGCCGACCGGGCCGGTGATCTCCGCCCAGACCGAGGCCCGATCCGTGACCGGGACGTCGTACTCGCGCAGGTCGGCCGCCATTTGCACCTCGGCCCCGATCTCGTAGCTCGACTGCGACACGTGGGCCGAGAACGTGAGGTTCGAGTAGCAGTGGACGATGGCGTCGTACGGCAGGACGCCGCGAGCCGCCGATGCCGCGGCGACCTGCGGTTGACTCGCCGCGACGTAGGCCATGCGGCCGCCCCAGGGCGACTGCTTGCCGATCCCCAACACGATGTGCCACGTGCCCCGGTGGGAACCGGTCGGGCTCGCGGGCATGGCGGGCAGGGCGACGCGGTAGAACGCGACGCCGGCTCGGACGACCAGCTCGGTCGTGCCGAGCGAGGCGAATGTCCCCGCGTCGATGCGGCTGCCATCGGGTGCCTCGAGCTGGAAGTCGAGGAGCTGCGGGTAGTCGGTGAGCACGAAGGCATCGAAGCCGTAGTCGGCCTCGCTGATGGCGAACGGGATCCGGTGCTCCGTGCCGATCGCCAGCTCGCCGTGCGGGTCCACCACCACGTTGGCGTTCGTGATGCCGGCAAGGACCTGGATGAAGTACTTCGAGAGGCGCGTCCGCTGGTCCTGCGTGAGGGCGCCGGTGACGAGCAGGTACCCACCCGTGCCCAGCGTCAGCGTGTTGAGCGCGGCCGTGCTGATGTTGTACGGCAGCCCGAGGCCGATCGCGAAGGTGCTCGCCGAGATGCTCGCACCGACCGTGGAGAGCATCGGCGGGGTGTTCTCGACCCCGTCGGTCAGTACGACCATGGCCCGCACGTCGTATGGCGGGACCGCGACCGCCTGGGCGTCGTCGAGCGTGGCCTTGCCCTCGACGACGCCGCCACCGATCGAGGTCGCCCCGGCCGGATCGAGCTCGGGGCTGTTGATGTGGCCGATCGCCGCGGCCCGGCCGGCACCGCCAGAGAGTGGACCGACGTCGGTCACGTCCATCAGGCGCTGAACGGTGTGGTCGAACCGAACGACACCGATGCCGTCCCCGGGCAACATCGCCTCGAGGAAGATCCCGGCCGCCTCGCGCAGCTTGGCGACCTTGGTCGTGCCGTCGCCGGCGTCCTCCTGCATGCTGCCGGAGTGGTCGAGCACGAGGACGACGGCCGACTTCGGCCGCGCCACCGTGTTGGCACTGATGTTGATGACCCAGGTCTGGCCGGTCTCCAGGCACCGGACGGTCACCGAACCCGACGCGGTCGCCGGCGCGGTCGTGGACGTGTACCCGATCCACACCCGGGCGTAGTCGAGCGGCGTGTAGGCGGACGGGCCCGCCGTGCCCTCGATGCCGAGGGGCGTGGTGAAGCCCCCGGTCGGGCCGGCAGTGATCCGGAACGTGAGCTGTCGGCAAGTCGCGACCTCGAAGACGATGGCCCGGTGCGTCGTGACGCCGGTCCCGCCGATCCCCTCGGGGACGTTGACGAACGCGATGCTCGGTGTGGTCAGGGTGATCGACTCCGGCGGCGTGAACGGCTGGAGGGTCTGCCGGATGACGCGGGCACAGACGGGGCAGAACGGGCCGTAGTCGCGCATGTAGCACGACGGCAGGGGCCGGTACATGTCGCAGGTCTTGTACTGGGCGCCTTCATAGGCACCGACCGCACCGGCCGCGGGCGCGGTCCCAGGCGGACTGCAGGTCGTGCACGTCCCGTTGCACGCCGACGGCATCGGCGTGGACGCCAGGACCAGGTCGCGCCACTTGTTCGTGGCTCAATTCGCGTCGAGCGTGACATTCGGCTGCTGCGGCTCGGTCATGCCGAGCGCGGATCCAGGGCCCTCGTATTCGTCGGCCAGGCCGTACGCCGAGTGGCCGATCTCGTGGATCGCGATCTTCGACGCCTGGGCGTTGGTGGAACAGACGGCGATGTCCCCGCCCGAGCCGCCGTACTTGGAGGAGTTGACGATGACCAGCACCTGGTCGACGTCGGGGACCGCGGCTGCAGCCACGGACTTCGCCAGTGTCCCGTTCGCCGTCAGGAGTCGGTCGAGATGTCCGCCGCCCCACGCGCTGCAGAACGTCGAGTCGAAGTAGGTCCGTGGTGTCGCCCCGGTGCCGCCCGCGCAGGTCGTGGGGTCGTCGGCGCCACTGTCGGTCGAGGTGACGTCCACGCGATGGACGTTGACGCCACACCACAGCTCCGGGTACGGGGGCGTGGCACGGATGGTGTCCACGAATGCCTGCGCATCCGTGTGGTACTGAGCGAGCTCGCTCGCCTGATAGCCGTCGCCGACGATGACCAGGTTCCAGCGGGAGCTGTTCGGGCCGTGGTCGACGATCTTGGTGACGCCGCCGACCGATCCATCCGCGGTGGTCATCGGTCCTTCTCCGGCTTGGTGCCCGTGTCGCCGTCGACGCGCTGCTGGTCGCTCAGCCGGAACCGGCCGAGTTCGCGCGCGGCCTCAAGCGCCAATTCGGGATCGAGCGGGCTCGACCACACGGCCACCGACGATCCATCGGGGATGTCGGGGACCACGACCTGGAACTCGCCCGGTTCGGGCGGTCGTCGCACGACCTCGATCCGACCATCCGGGGAGTGGTGCTCGGCCACGGTCCGGAACGGGTCGTGGAGCACGCGACGGAAGAGCACGCGACCGTCCTGATCGACGAGGTCGACCCATGAGCCGCTCGCTGCCGTGCCGACCGCCGGGGGCGTTGGACCGCCTGGCGCCACGCGCGCGATCCGCTCAGCACTGGCCAGTTCGATCTTGTCGCCGTCGAAGCGGAACGTCAGCCGCCAGGACGTCCGATACGCTCGCGTATCGATGGATCCCTCGTCCGGTCTGAGTGCCACGGTCTGCCTCCGTTAGCGCCTGGTCCGCGGGTCGTGTGGCGAATCCTGCCCTGACGTCCGGGCACACTACGCCCGGTCCGTTACCGCCGCGTTCAGGATCGCCGACCGCATTGTCAATTCGGGTGGGCGGCGTTCGTCGTTGGGGTAGCGGCGCCGGTGGGGCGCCGATCCGGTGAGGAGGCCCGATCGATGGCCAACTACCTGCTCGTCTATCACGGTGGCGGCCCGATGCCGGCCACGCCCGAAGAGGGCGCCAAGGTCCTGCAGACCTGGAACGACTGGTTCGGCACGCTCGGCCCGGCGCTGGTCGACGGCGGCAACCCGGCGTCGGTCGTGAAGTCGATCGGCTCCGACGGCACCGTCCGTGACGGCACGGTCAACCCGCCGACCGGCTACAGCATCATCAAGGCCGACGGCATCGATGCAGCGGTCGGGCTCGCTCGCGGCTGTCCGCTCCTGTCGACCGGCGCCGCCAGCATCGAGGTGGTCGAGACCGTCGACGCCATGTAGTGGTCCGCGGCGCCGCGGGTGCCCGCCAGGCGCGCGCTCGCCTGCGGGCACCCGCTTCGCCGCGTGACTGCTCCAGCACCGCCGGGCGTGCCGTGTGCACGATCGGCGAGCCGCGCTCAGGCTTGGAACGCTTCGCGCAGCGCTGAGAGCCGAACGCGGTGCTCGACCTCGTGGTCGATCAGGTGGAAGACGACCCAGTCGGCCGAGACGTCGTAATCGTTGCGGGCACGGGCGCGACGGAAGTCGTCGGGCGACATCGACGTCAGCTCGCCGAGGACCATCGCCCGGGTCCGCGCCAGCCGGTCGAGGTGCTGGCCCATCGACTCGCCGAAGACGGGCGTGAGCCGGCCGTCGTCGCCGCGGTCGTTGCCGGGGAACAGGTCCCGGCTGATCTCGGCTTCGCGGTCGAGCACGTCGCTGAAGACCCAGTCAACCTCGACGAGCGCCACGTGGTAGAGGACAGTGCCGATCGAGTCGCCGCCGTCCCCCGGATCGCGATCGACCGCGTCGGCGGGGATGTCGGAAAGGACCTTGAGCGTGTCGCGCCGCACCTCCTCGAGCGCGGCCAGCCATCGCCCGATCTCGGGGTCGCCGGTAAGAGGGTCCAGGACGAGTCGGTAGCGCGGCATCAGGCCCGCATCCTACCGGCGGTGCCGGGTGCAGCGAGGCACCGTTCGCCGCCGCCGGTGCATCCGACAGGCAGACGGACGAGAGAGATCGCCGGTGACCGCTCGGCCCGCGACTGGCCCGGCGCCTTCTATCCCGTCCGGCGAACGACCTCGAGGATCTCGTCGCCGTAGGTCTCGAGCTTGGCCGGACCGATGCCCTTGATGCGTCGGAGACCGGCCGCCGAGGACGGCCGGATCTCGGCGATCGCGGCGAGGGTCTGGTCGTGGAAGACGACGTACGCGGGCACGGCATCCTCGCGGGCACGGGCCGTGCGCCAGGCACGGAGCGCGGCCATGAGCGGGTTGTCGTCGGCGGGGTCGGCACCGGCCGAGGTCACGGAACGGACTGACCGGCGCTTCTGCTGTTCGGCCTCGAACCGATCCGGGAGCTGCGTGACCCGCTGCGCCGGGCGTGGTCGCAGGTCCGCGAGGAACCGGCTCGGCTGACGGCGGGTCGTCCGGCCGCGCGTCTCCCGTTCCGCGGCCCACGAGATCAGGAGGTGGATCCGGGCTCTCGTGATGCCGACGTACAGCAGTCGCCGCTCCTCATCGAGGAGCGCTTCGTCGTCGAAGGCCTGGCGGATCGGCAGCGAACCGTCCTCGAGCATCGGCAGGGCGACCGCGTCCCACTCGAGGCCCTTGGCCCGGTGGTACGTGAGGAGGTTCACGCCATCGGCCGAGCCCGCGCGCTCGCCCGCGCGTCGACGGTCGAGCTCAGCGAGGTATCCGGCGGCATCGAGCCCACCATCGGACGCGAGCTGCGTCGAGAGGATGTCGATGAGCGTGTCGAGGGCGGCCGCTCGCTCGCGGGCCTCGTCGCCGGCGCGGCCTTCGGCGGCCCGGTGGGCGCCGGGCGGTGCGCCGGCCGGCTCGTCGCCCTCACCCTCGCCCTCGTAGCCGAGCTTTGACGCCCACAGGTCCCGCACCGCACCGCGCAGCGCGGGTCCGGCCGCGGTCAACGACCCGGCCGCGGCCGCGCGACGCACGAGATCGATGGCGCCGCGAACCTCCGGTCGATCGTAGAAGCGGATGCCGCGGACCTGGTACGGGATCCGTGCCCGCGTCAACGCGGCCTCGATCGGCTCGAGCTGTGCATTCATCCGGACCAGGGCCGCGATCTCCGATGCCGGGGTCCCGGCCGCGATCCGCAGCCGCATCCAGTCGACAAGCGCCGCCAGCTCGACGTCCTCGGTGTTGTAGCGGATGACGGTCGGCTCGGGGCCGGCCGGCCGGGTCGTCACGAGCCGCTTCGTCCGCCCGGTCGAGGCGAGCAGCCGGTTGGCGAGCTCGAGGACCTGCGGGCTCGATCGGTAGTTGTCGCTCAGGGTCACCACGCGCGCGCCGCGATGCCGGTCGGCGAACCCGGTCAGATACTCGCTGTTGGCGCCGGTGAACGTGTAGATCGTCTGGTCCTCGTCGCCGACGACGCACACGTCCTCGCGGTCCCCGGCCCACAGCTCGAGCAGTCGCTGCTGGAGCAGGTTCGTGTCCTGGTACTCGTCGACGCTGAACCAGCGCTTGCGGGCGCGGATGGTCTCGGCGGCCTCGGCGTCGGTCTCGAGCAGGTCGACGGTCTCGACGAGCAGGTCGTCAAAATCGATGCGCCCAGCGCGGGTCCGGGCGCGCTCGTAGCCTGCGAACATGCGGACGAAGAGATCGACCGGAATCGGCGGTTCGCGGGGCGTGCTCCCGGCCGGTCCGAGGAGGGCGGCCTCGTACGTCTGCGGCGTCAATCGGCGGCTCTTGGCCCATTCGATCTCGCTCGCGAGGTCCTTGGCCGGCGTGAAGCGGTAGTGGCCGGGCAGGCCGCGGACGAGCGGGACGAGGAACGGCAGCTTCGAATCGAGGATCTCGGGCATGGAGTCGCCCTCGTGACGCGACGGCCAGAAGTGGCGGAGCTGGCTGAGCGCATGGGCGTGGAAGGTCCTGGCGGTGACCCCGGGGAGTCCGAGTTCTCGTAGCCGATCCACCATCTCGCCGGCGGCCTTGTCGGTGAACGTCACGACGAGGGCCTGGTCCGCAGGCACGGTCCCGGTCGTGATGGCGTACGCGGTCCGACGGCTGATGACCCGGGTCTTGCCGGTGCCCGCGCCGGCCAGGATGACGACCGGACCATCGACCGCCAGCACCGCCTCCCGCTGGGCATCGTTCAGGTCGTCGAGGAGACGGGCAGGGTCAAGAGCCTGGTCGGTTCGGGGCACCTGTTGAGCATAGCCCCGCCGCCTTATCGGGTGGTTGCGTGGGTGGTGCAGAACCGATGAAGCCGTCGGAGCGTACCGATCGACACACGCGCAAGGAGGACCAGCTCATGTGCCTGACCTGTGGCTGCATGCAGGCCCATCTCGTGATGGGCAAGGCGAACATCACGTACGAGGACGTCAAGCGAGCGGCCGACGAGAATGGTCGAACCGTCGACGAGACCCTCGACATCGTCGCGAAGACGGTCGACATCGATCGCGGCGACCACCCCGGGGAGTACGACGCCGGCCAGGCCGGGTGACGGCGCGGTCCCTGCCCTTCTCCGCCACATCGCCCAGTGGTGGCAACTAGGCGAGGTTGGGTCGGCTGACAGGACCGAATCGGTGTCTCTCCGGGTGGATCGGCGGGTCGATGCGACTCGATTCGTGCGTGGGCCGGCAGCGATGGTGCCACGATCGAGCGGCGATGACCCTCCGGTCCTCGCCGAACGGTCACCTGGAAGTGGATCTGGCGGAGATTCGGTGGGCTCCCTACCGATTCCGATCCGCGCGCACGAACAGGAACGTCCCGACGATCGTGAAGACGAGGAAGAAACCGATCGTCACGGCCAGATCCAGGCCGAGCGGATGGAGGACGGCCGCCACGTACTCCGGCTTGCCCCAGTAGAAGAGATTGCGGGCGAGGTCGATCGAATAGGTCATCGGGATGACCTGGGCGAGGAACCCCAGGAGGCCGGACGAGGCTGCGACCGGGATGAGCGCCCCGGACAGGAACATCTGCGGGAAGATCACCAGCGGCACGGCCACCGCGATCGCCTTCGGGTCCTGGGTGATGCCGACCATGAGCACGCCGAGCGAGCCGCCCGCGAGCGCGAGGATCGGCGCAAGCGCCACCACCCGCAGCAGGTCGCCGAAGTTCATCGGGATCTGCATGACGAAGACCATCGCCACGATCCCGACGAGCGAGGTGAGTGACGCGATCCCCGACCCGATGACCTTGCCGAGCAGGACCGTGTAGCGCGAGATCGGGGCGACGAAGAGTTCGGCCGTGAAGTCGTTCTCGCGCTCCTCGACGAGGTTCGTCATCCCTCCGATCGTGCCCTGGTACATGGCATTCGCGACCATCCCGATGAGCATGAACGGCAGGTACGCGAACGGCAGCGCGCCGCCGAGGTTCTGGCTGATGCTGCCGCCCAGGACCCCGATGAAGAGGACCGGGAAGAAGATCGTGAAGGCGATCGAGAGCGGGCTCTTGACCGCCCGCAGGAGCTCGCGCCAGGCGATGGCGAAGACCGCGTTCGCCTCGCGGGCGAGGGTCGCACCGGCGGTGCCGGACACGGCCCCTGCGCGCGGGCCCGCCGCGATCGAGCTGGCCCTGCCGGTCACACCGGCCTGGGCTCGAAGTTCGGTGCTCATGCGACGGCCTCCTCGGGCGTTCGGAGGAGTTCCACGTAGGCCTCCTCGAGACTGGGTTCATGGATGCGCAGGACCGAGAGCGGCGTGTCGATCCGGGCGATGAGCTCCTGCGCCGTCGTGCCCGGGTAGGCGACACGGAGAAGGCCGGTCGTGGCATCGATGGCGGGCGCGAAGCCCAGCCGGCGCAACTCGGTTTCGAGCGCCGGGCGATCGTCAGCATCGAGCAGGACCGCCCGGTCGAGGAGCTGGCGCTTCATCTCGTCGGGGGTCCCGATGACCGAGATGCGGCCGTGGTCGATGACGCAGACGCGGTCCGCCTCCTCTGCCTCCTCGAGGTAGTGCGTCGTGAGGAAGATGGTCGTGCCGTCCGCGTTGCGGACGTCGCGGAGGTAGTCCCAGAGACCCCGACGGCTCACCGGGTCGAGGCCGCTCGTGGGTTCGTCGAGGAACAGCACGTGCGGGCGGTGCATGAGGCTGCGGATGATCTCGAGCTTGCGTTTCATGCCGCCCGAGAAGGTCTTCAGCGGCTTCCTGAGGTCGTCGCCCAGGCCGACCACCCGGGCGAGTTCCTCGACCCGCTCGCGGTACTCCGCCGGCATCGCGCGGTAGAACGGTCGGTACGCGTACAGGCCGTAGATAGCGACGTGGAGCCGGATGTTCTCCTCGCCCGAGAGGTGCTGATCGATGCTCGGGTTCTGGAAGATGATCCCGATGTTGCGCCGAACGGCCGTCGCCTCGCGGTCGAGGTCGTGGCCGGCGATCGTGACCGTGCCGCTCGTCTTGGCCAGGGTCGTGGTCAGGATGCTGATCGTGGTGGTCTTCCCCGCTCCATTCGGTCCGAGGAATGCGAAGAGCTCGCCGGGACGGACCTCGAAGCCGATGTCATCGACCGCCGGGGAGGTCGATCCCTTGTAGCGCTTCGTCAGGTGCTCGACGGTGATGATCGGTGGCTGGTTGGCGGACATGGCGTTCATGAGGCGATCGTGGCCGCCGACTGTGGAGGGCTCGTGGAGACGAGGTGGCGAGTCGGGGCTGGTGGTGCACGAGGACGAGACGGCACCGGGCGGGTCGCGCCGTACCATGCCGTCGTGACGGCCTTCATCGAGGTTCCCGGCGGCCGGCTCCACGTTGTCGACGAGGGCGATGGCCCGCCGATCGTGCTGCTCCACGCCGGCATCGCCAACCTGCGCTCGTGGGATGCCGTGGCCCCGCTGCTGGTCGGTGCCGGGTATCGGGTCGTGCGCTACGACCAGCGCGGCTTCGGCGAGTCGACGACCGAGGACGTCGCGTTCTCGAACCGCGCGGACGTCATCGCGGTGTTGGACTCACTGGGGATCGGCCGCGCGGCGCTGGTCGGCAACTCGCGCGGCGGGGTCATCGCGTTCGACACCGCGATCGAGTTCACCGCACGGATCGTGGCGGTCATCGGCGTCGCGGCGGGCCTCGGCGGGTTCGAGGGGACGGCGACCCCCGAGGAACTGGCGATCTTCGAGGCAGCAGATGCCCTCGAAGGTGCGGATCCCCCCGACGTGCCAGCGATCGCGGATGCGATGGTCCGGATCTGGGTCGACGGTCCCGGGCAGGCGGCGGACCGTGTCCCGTCTCCCATCCGAGAGGCGATCCGAGCGCAGCAGACAGACGTCCTTCGGCCCGGCCGCATCGAGGGTGATCCGATCGTGCTGCATCCGCCGGCCAACGATCGACTGGCCTCTCTGACGATGCCGGTTCTGGCGGTGGCCGGCACGCTCGACGCGACGGAGTTGGTGGACACGGCCCGCCACCTCGAGGCGAACATCCCGAATGCGCGAGCCGTGATCTGGGACGACGTCGCGCACATGATCGGGATGGAGCAGCCGGAGCGACTGGCGCACCTGATCGCCACGTTCCTGGCGCCCTTCCCCCACTGGTCGTAGGCCCGCGGGGACGGGCTGGAGCGCACGAGGCCGGCCGGCCCCGGAGGGACCGGCCGGCCGCGAACCGTTGAACGGGGTCGCGTGCGGGAGCGCGACGACTACGGCTTGACCTTGAGCTTGGTGATCCAGTACGGGGTCGTGGGAGTCGGGGCGGTGGTGAACCGCGCGTTGACCGCCCAGAGCTTGCCGGCCGCGAAGGTCGCGGTGGACGGCACGTCCAGGCCGGCCGAGGTGATCTCACCGACCAGGCTCGCCTTCCTGAGGTGCCAGCCGAGCTTGAGCACCGCGACGAGGTTGTCCGTGTTGCGCACGACGTACAGCCACGAACCGCGAAGGACGAGCCCATCGCCGTTGAGGACGCTGTAGCCGTTGGTGTCGATCGCGACGGTCGCGCCGGTTCGTGGGTTGACCCGGAACAGCAGGCCGGTGTTCGACTGGACGAGGATCAGCCAGCCATGCTGGGCGACGATGCCGTTCGCGTTGAAGCCCGCTCCATAGACGATCGCCCCGGTGAGCGGCACGGTCTTGGCCTTCGTCCTCGCCGGTAGCCTGCCCCACGCGTACCGTGAATGGGCGGTCCATTTGCCGAATGGCACGACGGCGAGCTGCTGGTTGAACGAGTCGGTCGCGTAGACGCCCGACCGGGTGATCACCAGGTCGTTGAGGAACCCGGCGGTCGGGAACGTGTAGGTCCGGAGCAGCTTGCCGGTCCGGGTGCTGTAGACACGGATCGTCTGGTTCGCGCCACCGGCGACCCACAGGCGACCACGCCAGTCGATATGCAGCCCGAGCGCCGACCGTCCGCCGACCCCGGGGACCAGGATCGAGCCCTTTCCGGTCCTGGCGTTACCGCGCCAGATGGCGCCGTCGACGAGCGAGCCGACGTAGAGCCGGTTCGACATGCCGAACCGGCTCGACGGACCCGACGTGATGCCCTCGGGCTGGAACCCGTTGGGCAGGTCGATCCGGCCCGGGAGCGGGGCCGGGACGTGCTTGCCGCCGGTGGCGGCGGCCGTCGGCACGATCACCAGCGAGAGGGCCATCACGAGGCCGAGCAGGAGTACGAGGCGGCGTTTCATCATGCGTCCTCTCCACTAGAGGCGCCCCTCATGACTGGTCTGGCTCGCGTCGAGCAGCGTCCCGGATGAATTGGGGAGGGACGGGGCCGGCGACGATAGAGGGGCCAGCCGAGGCCCGACGCAAGCACATGGTCGAAGGGCCAGGATCAACCCTAGCCCAGCGTGTCAACCGCAGCCAGCACGCCGCAGCGTCACGCCATTGCAGGCGCGCGACGATGATCCGCCAAGCCCGGCAAGGCTGGGGCGTCGGCGCACCACCTCGCGTGCCGCGCGGGCAGCGACCGAGCTTCCATGTCGACCTCAGCTGCGTTTCACCGACCGTCCCGTGCCGTCACGTGAGCGTGCCAGGTTCGCGCTCGCGAAATGCCGGCTCTTGCGACTGGCTTCGGCCATCGGGGCCGCGAACACCTGCTGTTCGGATTCGAGGGTCTTGACCAGCTCGCGCAGCTCCGTGTCCCCGCCGGCGTACGAGCGGATCCTCTCGGCCACCGACGAGATGGCCGACCGCGCACGGACGAAGTCCCCGGCCCGGTTCCGGGTGACCGCCTCCTGGCGCGCTCGTGCGGCGAACAGTCGTGCGACGGCCCGATCCACCTCGGGTTCGCGGGCCTGCGCGTCGTTCGCGTGATGGTCGGCGTAGGCCCAGCTCAGACGCTCCGGTTCGGTCTCGGCGGCCCCGCCCGGGCCGAAGACGCCGTCACGGTCCGTCAGCGTCACCAGCGCACCTGCCTCGCGACCGAGGTCGCCGAAGGGGAACGACAACCGGAGCACGACCTCCACGACCTGCTCCGAGCCGAGATCGCCGATGGTCACGACCGTCCGGCCGCCGCGACTCGTGGTCGCGTACGGGCTGATCGGCTCGATCCGGATGTCATCGCGGGCGGTCACCTCGAGTGCGACATCCCGGGCGACGATCTCGAGGGTCTCCCCTACCTCGGAGGTGATGGCGTCGCGAATTTGCGGCGCATCGGCGATGTAGTAGAAGTGGCCACCGCCGGCATCGGCAAGGTCCTGGAGGAGCCGCTCGTCGAAGTCGTTGCCCAACCCGAACGTGGTCGTCGAAACGCCGCGTGCCCGGAGCGCGGCCGCGTGGGCAGCCAGCTCGCCCGGATCGGTGATGCCCACGTTGGCGAGCCCGTCGGTCAGGAGCAGGCACCGGTTCACGCCCCGTTCGGACAGGTGGGCGGCAACCTGCTCGCAGCCGCGGAGCCAGCCGTCGGCGAGGTTCGTGCTGCCGCGCGCCTCGATCGTCCGCAGCCGGTCGACCGCGCCGCGACGTGCCTCAGGCGACGCTGCCGTCGACTCGATCACCATGTCGACGACGTCGTCGTAGACCACCACGCTGAACCGGTCCTCGGGCTCCAACCGGGCGATGGCTTCCTCGACCGCGCGCTTGGCGACATCGAGCTTCGCGCCCGACATCGACCCCGATCGATCGAGGACGATCGCGAGGTTGACGGGTGGACGGCGACGCTCACCGATCGCACGCGGCGCGACGATGCGGCCGAGCGCGAACCGCTGGCTGTGGCTGGTGGCACGGATGTACTGGCGGTCCTGGCGGACGGTGAAATGCCCGCTGGTTCGGGTGGTCATGGTCAGTCCTCCTCGAGGAGCTCTCGGGCGATCGTCACGAGACGGTCCACCCGCTTGTTCTGGGTCCGGCTCAACGGTCGCCGGACGTGGAGCTCGACGTCGGGAGCGAGGACGATGCGTTCCCACTGGGAGCGTTCGATCGGGGTGGCCGTCGGGCTGGTGTAGTCGCCGGCCAATTCGGCGATGGTGATCCGGCCGACCTGGATCGTCGGCGCGGGCTGCGGGGCGCTCATCGGGAGGGCGAAGAACGCCGGCCCATCCGTCGTGGGTCGTGGCGATCCGAGCACGGTCCGGATGTACTCGAGCGCGGAGTCGGCAGGCGCCGGCGTGTCGCCGGCCTCGGCGAGGCCCCGGACCGCGTCGTCATCGAGTCCGGCCAGGCGTTGCCGGATCTCGGCGAGCGGCAGGTGCTCCCGCTGGAGTCGCCGGATCAGCCGGAGCCGACTGAGGTGATCCACGCCGTACTTGGCGCCCGGTCCGCTCTGCCCCACGCCGCGTAGCAGCCCACTGGAGAGGTAGTAGCGGACGGTGCGCGGCGTGACCCCGGCCAGGTCGGCCAGCTCCGTGAGCGAGTAGCGAACGGCATCGGACATGGGCGTATCATGCCAGTGTGACGTTGCACTGTCAATACTGGCCTACCGTCCGACCGGCCCACTTCTCGACCGGCCCGCCACCCCGCCTCCACACGGGCTCCACACCCCGACGCGAAGGTGATGACCGACGGGATCCGAGATCGATCCCGACGCACCATCTCAAAGGAGTCACGCACCACCATGTCGCGCATCTTCGCCGCGATCGTCCTGGTCGCCGTCCTCGCGGTCGGCGGCGGGATCGTCGCCACCACGGCCTATCAAGCGGGCCTGAACACGGCCGTCACGACGGCCGTCGCCAGCGGCGGGACCGTCGTCACCCCGGTCCTCCCCGCCTACGCCTACGGCGCCGGTTACGGCTGGCACCCCTTCGGCTTCGGCTTCGGGTTCTTCGGCTTCCTCTTCACGCTGTTTTTCCTGCTCCTCGTGTTCGGGCTCATCCGGGCGATCGTCTTCGGCGGCCGCCGCCATGGCGGCCATTGGGGCGATCCGGGATGGGATCGCGACGCACGCCGGTCGCGCTTCGAGTCGCGGTTCCACGGGACGTTCGAGGACTGGCATCGCCAGGCCCACGACGCACCGACCGGCCCGCCGACCAACCCGCCCACGTCGACCCAACCCCCCGGCTGAGCGGCCGTCCTCCCCTCCCATGCGCCCCCGGGCATCATCCCCGGGGGCGCTTTCTCCTCCCCCGCCCCACTACGATGACCACCATGCGAACCGTCCTCGTCGTCGACGACGAAGCGAAGATCGTCCAGCTCGCCCGCGACTATCTCGAACACGCCGGATTCGCCGTGCTGACCGCGCTCGATGGTCGGACCGCGGTCGAGACCGCGCGCCGGCAGCACCCCGACCTCATCGTCCTCGACCTCGGCCTGCCGGGCCTCGACGGACTCGAGGTCACCCGGGAGCTGCGTCGCGACTCGTCGATCCCGATCGTCATGCTGACCGCGCGCGACGACGAGCTCGACAAGCTCCTCGGCCTCGAGATGGGCGCCGACGACTACCTCACGAAGCCCTTCTCGCCACGCGAGCTCGTCGCCCGCGTCAAGGCGGTCCTTCGCCGGACGGAGCGCGCCGCCGAGCCCGGCGACGTGATCCGGGCGGGTGACGTGGTCCTCGACGTGCCGCGGATGCGTGCCGAGATCGCCGGGCGGACCGTCGAGCTGACCGCGACGGAATTCGGGCTGCTCGCGACCCTCGCGGCGAGCCCGGGCCGGATCTTCACCCGCTCGCAGCTCCTCGACGCGCTTCGCGGCGTCGCCTTCGAGTCGTACGAGCGGGCCATCGACTCGCACATCAAGAACCTGCGGCGGAAGATCGAGCCCGACCCGCGCGAGCCCCGGTACGTGCTCACGGTCTACGGCGTGGGCTACCGATTCGCCGACGACCGGGGATCGGGCGGTTGACCGGCCCGGGCGAGCCTCGACCCGGCCCCGACGAGCCGGCCGGACCGCGCGAGCCGTTCGGTCGCCGATCCCGCGCCGATCGCGGGCGGGGCCGACCATGGGAGGACGCCGGCTTCGATCACCGCGATCCGTTCGCCCGCCAGATGCGGGCCCGGGACAGGATGATGCGCCGGCAGGAACGGCGGCGCGGGCACCAGACGTGGCGCGGGCGCCAGGGGTTCGGGTGTCTCTTCGGGATCCTGTTCCTCATCATCGTCGCCTCGATCGTCGCCGCGATCGCATCGGTCCTCTCCCAGCTCGGGCCACTCGAGATCTTCATCACGGCGGTCGTCGCCATCGCGATCCTCGCCGCGATCCTGCGCGGACTCATCGGAGCCGCCCGCGACCTCGACATGATGCTTGCCGCGACCCGGCGCGTGGAGGACGGCGACTACGGGGTCCGCGTCGGGAGGACACGCTCCGATCTGCCGGCCATCCAGGAGCTGGCCGGTGGGTTCGACACGATGGCCGCGAGGCTCGAGAGCGACGAGGAGCAGCGCCGAACGCTGCTCGCCGACGTCAGTCACGAGCTCCGGACGCCACTGACGGTGATCACCGGCAACCTCGAGGCGATCCTCGATGGCGTCTACCCGGCCGATGCCACGCACCTGACGCCGATCCTCGACGAGACCCGCGTCCTCGAGCGACTGATCGAGGACCTGCGCACGGTCGCGCTCTCGGAGGCCGGGACGCTGCCGCTGCATCGGGAAGCCACGGACCCGGACGTGCTGGTGGGCGAGGTCGCCCGGTCGTTCCGCCCCGCGGCGGAGGCGGCCGGCGTGATCGTCACGACCGCGGTTCCCGACGACCTGCCGATGATCGAGGTCGATCCCGTCCGGATCCGCGAGGTGCTCTCCAATCTCATCGCGAACGCGCTGCGCCATACGCCGGCCGGCGGCTCGGTGACGCTCGCCGGGCACGCGACGGCCGACGCGGTCGTGCTCACGGTCGCCGACACCGGGCCCGGCATCGAGCGGGACCTGCTGCCGCACGTGTTCGATCGCTTCGTCAAGGGCGAATCGTCGCGCGGTTCCGGGCTGGGTCTCGCGATCGCACGTGGGCTCGTGGAGGCCCACGGCGGGACGATCTCGGTCGAATCGCCGGAACGCGGCGGGACCACGTTCCGTGTCTCGCTGCCTCGTGCCGTGACGAGCGCCTGACAGGCCCTCTACGGGCGCCTGATCCGGACGTCGTCGACGGCCGCCTCGATCGTGCTGGCCTTGCCCAGGTCGGCCGCTTCGAACACGATGCGGACGTTCTGGCCGGCCCAGCGTGCCATCGGCACCGTGACCGTCGCCCAGCTCGGCCGGTCGATGTTCGGGGCGCCCTTCTCCTGCTTCACCAGCGTGCGCGTCCCGTCCTCCGCCTCGACGTAGGCACGGAAGTAGTCCGCGGACGTCGCGTTCGAGCTGTGGGCGAAGTAGTACCGGAACGACAACGCGCCGGTGGTCGCCGGCAGGCCGATGAGCCTCGAGCGGATCGAGGTCACGCCACCATCGACGTCGAAGGCGTTCGCGTTCGAGCCGGCCGCGGCGCCGGTGACCAGGGCCCTCGAGCCGGACGGCACCGACCCCGCCTGCCTGGAGGTGCGCGCGGGGTTGGCACGCTGCCACGCGCCGCGGGTCGCCGTATCGGTGTGGAGCGGGTCAACGACCCAGCCCTGGGCCGTCTCGAAGTCATCGAACAAGGGCCCGCAGTTCGCCTGGGCCTTGCCGATGATCGAGTAACGGCAGCCGGCGTGCTCGATGAGGTAGAGGATGGCGTTCCGGTTCCGCTCGGTCTCGCGCTTGATGAGCTCGTCCGGTGGATAGAAGCGGGCGAGCCCCGACACCTTGCTGTGTGATGGGTAGAGCTCGAACGTGTACATCCAGATGCGCTGGCTGCCGTAGGCCCAGTCGATCTCGTCGCCGTCGGTGATGTAGAGCCCGCTCGACTGCATCGGGTGGTAGCCGTTCATCCGGGCCATCGCGCGACCCATCGCCGCCAGGGCCGCCTGATCGCTGACGGTCATGTCGCTCGGGACGTCCTTCTTCGTGTAGCCGTACGGCCACAGGATCTGTTCGCCCGCGGTATGGAACGTGATCGCGACCTTGATCTGCTGGACGCCACCGATCCGGCGGCTCAGGATGAAGTCGCGCATCGCCTGCGTCTCGGGCGCGGAGAAGGCCGACGGGCCGCGGTACGTGCTGGCCGCCTTGCTGGCCGACGAGCCGCCGCAGCAGCCCCACTTGTACCCGTAGTTGCGGTTGAGGTCGGTGCCGCGGTGGGTCGACCCGGCGTTCGGCTGGCGGTTCTTGCGCCAATCGCGGTACGGGTCGCCGGTCAGGTCGAACTCGGCGCCATCGGGGTTCACCGCGAACACGATCCAAATCTCGCGCGTGTCCACGATGTTCGTGATCCGCGGATCGGTGCCGTAGCCGTCGGCCAACCAGCCCAGGAGCGCGAGGTTCTGCTCGAGCGAGAGGTGCTCGCGCGCGTGGTGGAGCGAATCGAACAGGACCTCGGGTTCCGGCTCGTCGGTCGCGACGTTGTCGGAGACCTTGGCCGCCCACATCTCGCGGCCCTGGTAGCTCTTGCCGATCGAGAACACGTGGACGATGTCGGGGTGTGCAGCCTCCGTGGCCTGGAGGACCGCGACCATCTCGGCGTAGTTGTGGTACTTGCTGTCCTTCGCGGGGAAATCGGCGGCGGAGGCGGTGGACGGTGCGGCGGCGGCACCGGTCGTCGCCGCGAGGGCGAGGACCAGGGACGCGGCCATCACGAGAGCTGCGGGTCGGCCATGCATCGGCCAAGGATGGGGGTTCCTGTCGAATCGGGCCATCCGGCGATGGGGCCAGGCTCCATGGGACCCAGGCGAGTGCGGCAGGCCGGCCCGACTCCGCCATTTCCTCACCTCTGCGGCAACTAGGCGGGTTCTAGCGCGACTCGCGGGAATCGCGCGGTCATTCCGCCACCGCTCCGGGCGGCGTTCACGCACGAATCAGGGCCGCGCGGCTCCCGCGATGGCGTCATCACGGGCCTCTGAACCGTCTGGTAGCGGGGCGAAGCACGCCTAACGGTCAAGGCGGTGTCGATCTGGCGGAGATGCACGGGGCGCGGGAACCCGACCATCCGGACGGGAGTCTTGAGACGAACCGGACCGGTCGCCAGACGACCGGCCACCAACCCAGGAGGGTCCACGATGACCCGATCCAAGGTTCGCGCCGGCGCCGGTCTCGCCGCCGCCCTGTTCCTCGCCGCGATCGTCGCGGCCCCAGTCCTGGCCTGCGGAGGCCTCATCGGTCCGAACGGGGCCGTCAACCTGCTTCGGACCACCACCTTCGCCGGGTACCACGACGGGGAGGAGCACTACGTGACCGCCTTCCAGTTCGCAGGCGGCGGCGGGGCCTTCGGCAGCCTGACGCCGCTCCCGGGCATCCCGTCCAAGGTCGAGAAGGGCGGCGACTGGACGCTCCAGCGCCTCGTCCGTGAGACCGAGCCCCTCCTGTTCCGGGAACTGGCGTCTCCTGCTGCGTCTGCGGCCGGCGATGCGGAAGTGCTGATGGAGGTCCAGATCGACGCCCTCGACATCACGGTCCTGCGGGGCGGCGCCGATGCCGTCGGGACGTGGGCGGCGGACCACGGCTTCCGGCTCCCGCCCGATGCACCCGAGGTCCTCGACTTCTACGCCTCGCGCAGTCCGATCTTCCTGGCCGCGGTCTTCAACGCCGATGCGGCCGCCGCCCGCGGGCAGGCGATCGGTGACGGGACACCGGTCCACATCACGATCCCGACGGCCAACCCGTGGGTGCCGCTTCGGATCCTCGCGCTCGGCAAGACCGCCGAGGACCGCGTCGATGCCGACGTCTACATGCTGACCGACCACTCTCCGACCCTGCTGCCGGTGCCGACCGGCGACAACGGCATGGCGCTCGATCACAGCGCCGCGGCGACGGCCGCGCTGCTCGATGACCTGCGGTCGGATCGTGGCATGGAGTGGATCCCGACCAGCGGCTGGCTCACGAAGGTGCGGATCGACGCGACGGCGCCGCAGCTCGCGTATGACCTGGCGGTCGATGCGACCGGGGCCCAACGGCCGTCGCGCGTCATGGCCGGCCTGGACATGCCCGGAAACCCGACGGACATCACCTCCGAGGCGGCCGCCCGGCTCCTGCTTGGGCTCTCGCTCAGCATCGGTGGGATCGGCAGCATCCTGCTGTTGATCCTCCGTCGACCGCCGTTCACGGGCGCCTGACGGCTCATGACCGGGATAGTGACCACGTCATCGGGCACGGCCAATGTCCGTGCCGGCCGCCGACCGGGAGCGCTCGCCCTGGTCGGCGGCATCGCGCTCTCGCTCGGCATGGCCGGCATGGCCGGGGCGTGGGTCCAGCTGTCGCACCAGGGCGACCCGACGGTCGCGATCGAGATCCACTACTCCCACTACGAGCCGAGCGCGGTGACCGTGCCGATGGGCGTACCGGTCACGTTCACCATCCACAACGGCGACCCGATCGATCACGAGTGGATCGTGGGCGATGCCGCGGTCCACGAACGCCACCGGACCGGCACGGAACCGTTCCACGGCTCGCGCCCCACGGAGATCACGATCCCGGCGGGTCAGACCCGCACGACGACCGTGGTGTTCGCCTCGGCCGGGTCGCAGCTGTACATCTGCCACCTCCCGGGCCACGAGGCGTACGGGATGGTCGGCACGGTCACGATCCGGGGCGGCTGACGACCGGAATCGATCGGGCCCTGCGTCTCCGCAGGCCCCGACCACTGGTTCACCCGCGACTCATGTCCCGGGACTGCCATCCGGCAGGTGCGTGACGAAGATCGAGTTGACGATCGGCTTGTGGCCGCGTGGCGAGGCGAAGCCGATGTCGAGCACGCCGTCGGTCACCTCGACGACGTAGGTCTTGTCGAGTGCCGTGTAGCGCGCTCCGGCCTCCTCACGAACGTCGAGCGACCGTTCGACGCGGGTGCCCTCGAGGCTGATGTCGAAGACGCGATCCCCGACGTGCGTGAACTGGAGCTCCGCGAAGCTGAGATCGACCTTGTAGAAGCCGTTCGCGGGCACCGCGAACTTGTACTCGGTCATGTCCTGGCGCTGGTTCTTGTACCGCCCGTCCTCGGTGGTGCCCGCGATCGGGTGACCGGTGCTGCGGGTCGAGCCACGCCGGACGTAGCCGTACGGACCGGAGCCATACGAGCGGTCGGCCGCGTAGACGTCGCCGTTGGCGTCAACGTAGCGCCCGCCCCCAGCGTTGACGCCCTGCCGGAAGTCGGTGACGACGAGCGTCACGGGCACCTGCAGCACCTTGTTGTCGGGATCGTCGGTCAGGATCGCCACCAAGGCCCGGTAGACGTTGGGGGCCAGCCCGGTGGTGTCGACCGAGAGCTTGATGTCGACCGAGCCATCGGGCGCGATCGTCCCCTCGGTCGGCTCGACGGTCAGCCATGGAACGTCGCTGAACGCCGGCAGGCCGGATTCGATGAGGTACGCGGTGAGCGAGTTCTGCCCGACGGTCCAGAGGTTGCCGACGGCATCGAGCTCGATGCCCGCGCCGCCGAAGCCGCCGCCGTCCGGATGCGGGATCCCGCGAGTCGCCTCACAGGTGACCGGATCGATCAGCCAGATCGTGTCGGTGTCGGAGTTGGTCGCCTCCCAGAGCATCCCGAACGAGCCGTTCCAGGCGAGACCGGAGATGTTCGGATCCGGTGGGCTGCACTGCGACAGCGTCTCGCCGGGGGTGGGATGGGACGGGCCGGCCACGCGGTAGACGATGCCCTCGTTCCAGCCGCCGATGTAGAAGACGTCGGCGACCGGGTCGTAGGCGAGGCCACGCTGACTCGTGTCGCTCCACGGCGAGCCGGTGATCACCTGGACCACCGAGCCGTCCGAAGGATCGAGGCCGTAGATGCCGTTGTCGCCGCCGACGTTGACCTGCCAGATGAGGTTGCGCCCACGATCGAAGGCCATGTCGGCGCCCCAGTCGGCCAGACCGTCGAGCCCGAACTCGCCGAGCCGTTCGCCGGCAGCGGTGAAGTGGGCATCGATCAGGTCGATCGGGTCGCCGAGCCAGACGTCACCCGAAAAGGCGACGCCCCACGGCAGGGTCATGTCGGTCGGCCAGCTGGCGACGACATCGCCGTCGGCGGTCAGCCGCGGCGGGACGGCGGTCCCGACCGATGCGGCACCGAAGCCGCGCGTGGACCGCGCGTTCGGGTCGAGGCCGGCCGGGAGGGTCCGCGCGCCGGGCCTGCCGGCCATGGCGACGGTCCCGCCACCGAGGTCCACCTCACCGACGGTGAAGTGCAGGTCGGCGTGTCCCTCGGGATCGCCCAGGACCACGGTCGCCGTGGACCGGGCGTTCGCCGGCAGCAGGAACGAGGGCTCCAGGTCGCCGCCGAGCGAGGCGTGTGGCTGGATCTTGTGGAGGGTCACGTCGGCGCCGGGCGTCGAGACGCCCGAGGCGATCTCGAGGTCCTGCGTGACCGGCACGTAGCCGGCCTTGGTGATGTCGGTCGGCCAGGTCCCGGCCGGCCCGATGATCGTGTACGCCCCGTCGGCATCGCTCGTCGCGACGATGTCGAGCGGTGTGCCCGGCGGCCACTCGGCATGGAGCGCGATGGTCGCCCCGGCGATGGGATCGCCGCTATGGGCATCGCTGACCGTGCCGGAGAGCCCGCCGAACGTGTCGGGGAGCGCCACGTTCAGGGTCACGTCGACCGCGACCTGCTCCGAGCGCGGCGCATTCGTGATCAGCACGAGCTGGGCGTGGTACTCGCCCGGGGAGAGGGCCGGGCTGCCGAGCGCGACGTCGACGACCTGGTTGCCACCGACCGCCACCTCGCCCGTCGCCGGGTCCGGCGTCAGCCAGTCGACATCGCTGAACGGCTCGATCGTGCCGTGGCCGATGTCCGGCGCCCAGTCGCTGGGGGCCGAGAAGTCACCGAGGACCATCGCGGTGGCGATCTGGCCATCGTCGGACCCGAGGGCCTCGAGTGGGATGTCGAAGGCCATGGTCTGGCCGGTGAAGGTCACCGGCACGGCCGCGACCACCTCGAACGTGAGTGCGTCGACGACGGCGACTACCGGGTTCGGGTCGTGGGTGCCGAAGAGGTCGAGGAAGTACTCCGCGCCGACGTCCTGCGTGGGCAGGCCGGCGAGGTCGGTCGCCGGGACGCCAGTGGAGGGATCCTCATCGGTGTCGAGGAACACGTACCCGACGGCCTGGTCGATCGGCGTGGACGCGCTGAAGTCGAGCGCCATGGAGACGACCGAGCTGCCGTCGGAGCCGGCACGCACGGTGCCGACGTCCACCGAGCCCTGGGCGTCGCCGATCGGGTCGTTGATGATGGTGGTGAGGCTCACCGATGCGACGTTGGTGCGCGCGACGCGCGGGAAGGCCTTCGGGAGCGGCTGGCGGTGCCAGGTCGGCACGCGGGTCACCGCGATCCCAGGCTCCGGCAGCGGCGGCAGGATCACGCCCTGGTTCCGCTCGCGGGCGACCCAGTCGAGCGGCAGCGAGCCGTCGTTGGACAGGGTGATGGGTTTGGTCGTGGTGGCGCCGAAGTCGACGTTCGCGACGATCTCGGTCGTGTCCACCGCGGCCGTCGGCGCGCGGAGGCTGAAGTCGCGGGTGGCGGTGACGCCGTCGGTGACGGCCGTGGACGCGGACCCCTCCTCATACAGGTTGGCGGTCGCGGCGATCGTGTACGTCCCACCGAGCAGCCGGAGCTGGTAGGTCCCGTCCTCGCCGGTCGTCGTCGACCGGCCACCGGGCGTGGCCCGGATCCTGGCCCCGACGATCGGGAGTCCGTCGTTCGCGTCGGTCACAGTGCCGCCGACGAACCCGGTCGGGACCGTCGTGATGCGGATGGCGTGGTTGGATTCGAGGTTCCCCTCGAAGAAGCCGATCTGGAGCGCGTCGGTGCCGGTCGCGTTCTCGATGCCGACCGTCGCGAGGCGCCCGTCACCGGGGTTCGCCGGGTTGCTGCCGTACAGCAGGTCGATCGTGCCGTTCTCCCAGAGCTTGACCTCGAAGTCGAGCAAGGCGGCCGAGCCGAGGACCTGGACGTGGTTGTATTCGATCACGAAGGCGCGGTTCGGCGCGCTGCCGACCAGCTGCGAATCGATGCTGCCCACGTCGGTGATGTAGAGGTCCATCCAGAACGGGTAGATCGCCGCATTCGGTGCGCCCGCCGCGGGGATCGCGGTCGGGATGTAGTTGCCCGTCTCCGCCTGGAGGAAGTTGATGTAGCCATTCTCGGAGAGGAAGACCTGGTCGTAGCTCCCGTCGTAGAACGGGAACGAGAAGGGCAGCCGCAGGCGCCCGGCGACCTCGTCGCCGATCAGCGCGGTCTGGCCGTTGGCATGGACCCAGTCGAAGGCGATGGGCGCGCACGCGTGGCCGAAGTCGTCGAGCTTGCGGAACAGCGCGAAGTCCTGGGTGACGTCATCGGCGGCCGAGGTGATCTCGGCGCTGCCCGTCTCGGTGCAGCCGTCGGCCGATGCGCTGATCGTGAACGTCCCGATCGGCAGGTTCAGGCTGTAGTGCCCGGCTGCGTTGGTCGTGACCGCGTCGACGGGCGTGCCGACCGCCGCGATCGTGACGTCCGCGATGGGCGAACCGTTCTCCGCGGAGGTGACCGTCCCGCTCACCGTGAAGCGCGGCAGCGGATCGAGCGCGAAGTCCCGGTCCGTGGTCTCGTCGGTGACGACGACCACGTTCGGCACGGTGGACCCGAAGTAGCCGAACGACGCGGCGTTCACGTTGTAGCCGCCCGCCGCGAGCAGCATGGAGTAGTTGCCATCGGCGTCGGTCGAGGTGGTGAAGGGTCGGGTGCCGTCGTCGGCCGTGACCTGGGCGCCGCTGATCGGCGCGTGCGTGGCCGAGTCGGTGATCGTGCCCGACAAGGTCCCACCGGTCGCCACGAGGGCGGCCGCGGCTCCGGCATCGATGCGGCCGTCGCCGTAGACGTTGTTGGGGTCGCCACCAGGGGCACCGCCGCACGAATCGTCGAGGCGGTCGACGGCGGTCGTGCGGATCGCGCCGGTCGCGGCGTTGAAGTCGCCACGCAACGAGTTGTCCGCGGACAGGAGCAGGGCCAGCGTGCCCGCGACATGCGGGGCGGCCATCGACGTGCCCGAGAAGGCCTCGTAGCCGCCGCCCGGCACGCTCGAGACGATGTCCACGCCGGGCGCCGAGACGTCCGGGTTGACCTTGCCGTAGCTCGACGGGCCGCGCCCCGAGAAGTCGGCGATCACGTCGTTGGCGTCGGTGGCGCCGACGCTGAAGGCCTCGAGATAGTCGCCGGGCGAGCCACCTTCGCCGCAGAACGGACCGGGGTTGCCCGACGAGAAGACCGGGATGATGCCCGCCGCTCGCCAGGCCTGGACGGTTTCCAGGTAGAAGGAGTCACCGGGGATGCCGCCCCAGGAGTTGCTGACGATGTCGGGGCGCTGGTTGGGATCCGGGTTCTCGCCGTTGAGGTCGGTCGGGGCGAGGACCCACTGGCCGGACGACAGCAGCGACGATTCGGAGCAATCCTCCACCTCGCAGCCCTTGGCCGCGATCCACTTCGCACCCGGGGCGACGCCGATGTCCGGCGTGAACGGACCGGGGCCGTCGCCACCGAGGATCGTGCCCATCGTGTGGGTGCCGTGCGCGACGTTGTCGCAGGGCGCCGCGTCCGGGCAGATCCCGGCCGGATCCCACCAGTGGTAGTCGTGGGTGAACGTTCCGTCGCCGTTGTTGCCCAGGTAGTGGTCCACGAGCGCGGGATGGGTGTAGTCGACACCGGTGTCGATCGTGGCGACGACGACGCCCTGTCCCAGGATGCCCTCCGCCCAGGCCTTGTCGGCACCGATCTTGGCGACGCCCCATTCGGGCTCGCCAGCGGCGGCGAGGACCGCCACCTTCGGATCGATCGGCTCGACGAGCGGGTAGATGCGCTCGCTGCGGATCCGCGAGACGGCGGGGTCCTTGGCGAGCGTGGTGGCGAGCTTGGCCAGCGTCGCCGAGTCACCCTCGATGACGAGGACGTTGGTGAGCCAGTACGTGGTGGCCTTGAGCCCATGGATCTTCGCGACCACGGCCATGGCCGCGCGCTGGGATGTCCCGGCGGTCGAGGTGAGGGCGTCGATGACCGCCTGCCCCCGCTTGCCGCGGTCCTTGACCTTGGCGGCGGGCTTCAGGTCCGCCTGGGCACTGAACTCCACGAACATGCGTTTCGTGCGTCCAGCCGCGAGATCGCTCTTGAGTTGGGGCTCGATGGGCGCGGCCGCACGGGCGCCGGGACTGTGCGTGCCGGCCCCCGCCGACGCGGCCACGCCCGCGACCTGGGTGATGAGCAGTACGGCGGCGATGACAGCCGCGAATCCACGACGGCGTCCCATGACCGAACCCTCCACTCCGCCGACTCGACCGTCGACGACCCTCCGTTGCGTCGATCCCCCTCAGGACCGACGGGTCGAGCGGACGGCGCGAGAGGCCGGCGACGCTCGGTCACGGGCCCCGTCCGATGGTGTCTGGGGCGCGGTTCGGGGCCCGCGCTCGCATGCTACACCGCGGGTGTCTCGCCGCATCTCCTGTTTCAGTGGCGCGCCGACGGGCGTCACGCCCGACGGCTATCCTCGGCGTGATGCGCCGTTTGCCCGACCCCTATGACGACATCGCCGCCGGCCGACCTGCGTCCATCGGGCTTGCCGGGCCGGCCCTGCTCGGAAGCCGGCTCCTGACCAAGGAGCTCGCCTTCCCGCCCGATGAGCGCGAGACGTTCGGGTTGCGCGGCATGCTGCCCGATCGGGTCCTGACCATCGAGGAGCAGATGGCGCTCGAACTCGAGCATCTCCGTGTCAAGAGTGACCCGCTGGAGCAGTACATCGGACTGACCGCGCTCCAGGACCGTAATGCCACCCTCTTCTACCGGCTGCTGACCGATCACCTCGAGGAGTTCATGCCGGTCGTCTACACCCCGACCGTGGGGCGAGCGTGCCAGCAGTTCAGCCACATCATCCGGCGGACGCGCGGCACGTGGATCACCCCGGCCGACCACGACCGGATCCCCGAGCTGCTCCGCCAGGGGCCGTTCGAGGACGTGCGCCTCATCGTCGTGACCGACAACGAACGGATCCTGGGCCTGGGTGACCAGGGAGCGGGTGGGATGGCCATCCCCACCGGCAAGCTCGCCCTCTACACGGCCGCCTGCGGGATCCACCCGGTCCTGACGTTGCCGGTCTCGCTCGACGTCGGGACAGACAACCCGGCCCTCCTCGCGGATCCGCTCTATCTCGGGCATCGGGCCCCGCGGCTGCGCGGCCTCGAATACGACGCCCTCGTCGAAGCCTTCGTCGTGGCCGTGCAGGAGGTCTGGCCGGGCTGCGTCATCCAGTTCGAGGACTTCAAGCAGGCCAATGCCCTTCGGCTGCTCGATCGCTACCAGCACCGCGTGGCGTCCTTCAACGACGATATCCAGGGCACGTCCGCGGTGGTCGTGGCGGGGGCGCTGGCGGGCCTTCGCGCCACGGGGCGGACGTTGCGCGACGCTCGGGTCGTGCTCGTCGGTGCGGGCGGTGCGGGAATCGGGATCGGACGGCTGCTGCGGACCGCGATGCGGGAGGCAGGGATGACCGACGCGGCCATCGCCGACGCGATCGCGCTGGTCGACACGCACGGGCTGGTCCACGCGGGCCGGACCGATCTCGACGAGACGAAACGCGACCTCGCCGTCCCGGCCGTGCCCGGGACCACGGACACGGCCGCGCCCACGCTGCTCGAGGTCATCCGCGACCGGCGGCCGACGATCCTGGTCGGCGCGACCGCGGTGGCCGGCACGTTCACCGAGGCCGTCATCGACGCGATGGCCGAGCGGGTGGACCCGAGCGACCGGCCGATCGTGCTGCCGCTGTCGAACCCGACCTCAGCGGCCGAGGCGACGCCGGCCGACATCCTCGCCTGGAGCCAGGGCCGGGCCCTCGTCGCGACGGGCTCGCCCTTCGAGGCCGTCACCATCGACGGCGTGCAGCATGAAGTCGGCCAGGCCAACAACGCGTTCATCTTCCCGGGCGTCGGCCTCGGGGCCATCGTGTCCGAGACCCGGACGATCACCGATCGCATGTTCCTGCTCGCGGCCCGGACGCTGGCGGCCGCCGTCACCGACGAGCGCGTCGCGTCGGGGGCCCTGTACCCGCCGATCTCGTCGCTGCGCGCCGTTTCGCGCGAGATCGCCATCACGGTCGCGCGCGAGGCCGTGGACGCGGGCCTGGCCCGGGCCGCCATCGGACCCGATGACGTGGCGGGTGCGGTCGACGCGGCGACATGGTGGCCCGCCTACGTCCCGTACATCCCGATCCGGATACCGGAGCGCCGGCGCGAAAACGAGCGGTGAGCACGTCCGTCCGGGCGGCCGTCCTGGAAGCGGCGGGCGAGGCGGCCGTGGTGCAGTCGCTGGAGCTGGCCGACCCACGGCCTGGTGAGGTCCGCGTGCGGCTGCTGGCGTCCGGCGTCTGCCATTCCGACCTGCACGTCCGCGACGGCGAGTGGGCCCGCCCCACGCCGATCGCGATGGGCCACGAGGGCGCGGGCGTCGTCGATGCGGTCGGACCGGGTGTGAGCTCGCTCCGTGTCGGCCAGCCGGTCGCCCTGTCGTGGCTAGTACCGTGCGGGTCGTGCCGGGCGTGCGTAGCCGGCCGGCCCTGGGCCTGCCCCGACTCCCCGTCGTTCCGGCACCGGCTGCCGGACGGGACCGCGGCGCTCCACCGGCCCGCTCGCGAGGGCGAGGGTGAGGCGGAGGCGCGAGCCGTCCTCTCCTATTGCGGCATCGCGACCATGGCCGAAGCGACGGTCGTGCCCGAGGCGGCGGCGATCCCCCTGCCTCAGGGTGTCGATCCCGCGGTCGCCGCACTCATCGGGTGCTGCGTCTCGACGGGGGTCGGCGCGGTCCTCAAGACGGCCGAGGTGGAACCCGGTTCGACGGTGGCGGTCATCGGCCTGGGCGGCGTCGGGCTGTCGTGCGTCATGGGCGCGGCGCTCGCGGGGGCGTCGAGGATCGTCGCCGTCGACCGGGTCCCCGCCAAGCTCGCCACGGCGATCGCGATGGGGGCCACGGACGGCCTGCTGGCCGCCGATGACGCAAGCGAGACGCTCGCCGCCGTGCGAGACCTGACCGAGGGAGGGCCGGACTACGCGTTCGAAGCAATCGGGCGGCCCACCACCGTGGAACTCGCGATCGCGGTGCTGCCGGTCGGCGGGACGGCCGTCCTGGTCGGCATGACCCCGCTCGCCGACCGCGCCTCGTTCGAGGTATATCCGTTCGTCGACGGGAGCCGTCGGATCCTGGGCTCCAACTATGGCTTCGCGGATCCGGCGGTCGACTTTCCCCGGTATGCCGAGTGGCACCTGGACGGCCGGCTGCCGATCGAGCGACTGGTCGACCGGCGGATCCGGCTCGATGACCTCGAGGATGCGTTCGCAGCGATGCGGCGTGGTGAGCACACCCGCCAGGTCATCGTCTTCGACTGAGAGGTCCGCTCAGCCGCCCGTCGCCGGCGATGCGGCCGGTCGAGCGGGCCGGAGTCGACCGTCGGCGAGGCGTTGTTCCAGGCGCGCGAGGATCCGGTCGGCCCTGGCCTGCTTGAGGTTGCCGGCTTTGACCGCAGCGTCGAGATCGGCCTTCACGGCGTTCGAGATCGCGTCGCTGACCGTCGCGTACGGAACGCCATGGGCGGCGGCCACGTCCTTGAGTGTCTTGCCGCCGCGCAACTCGGCCCGCAGCTCGGCTGGCGTCAGCTTGAGGGCGTCAGCCGCCGCGGACAGGCCGTCCCGCGCCACGTTGATGGCCGCCCGTGCGCCCATGACGCGCCAGCCCGCGAAGATGCCGCACCCGTCGGCCGGCGCCGCCTCGAGGCGGGCCTTCAGCCGATCGGCGGCGGTCTTCGCCAGGGTGCCGTCGGCGACCGCCTTGTCGATGGTCGCGGCGGCGGCCTTCCGGGCGGCGGCGGCCATCTCGACCTCGGTCACACCGAGGTTCGCGGCAAAGGTGGCCCGGAACGTCGCGCACGCCTCGCCGACGGGCCGATCCGATGCTGCGCTGGCCGTGGCGGCCGCCGCCACCGGGTCGAACCTGACGGGCGCGGTAGGCGCAGGCGCCGCGGCGACGGCGCCGATCAGCGCTCCCCCCACGAGCGCGCTGATGACCATGGCTCCGGCTAGACCGATGATCCTGCGGTTCGGCATCGACCTGGACCCCCACTCGACGACGCGGCTCACGTGGTCGCGCCACGTCCATAGGTTCGGCACGACCCGTGAAGAACGTGTGTGTGCCACGTTCGGCGTCTTCACGACTCCTGAACATCGGCCCGGCTAGGATTCGAGCCATGGCAGCCCCGGCGCGGATCCTGGTCGTTGAGGACGAGCCTCGCCTCGGGGAGCTGCTGCGCCTGTACCTGCAGCGCGAGGGTCACGCCGTCACCGTCGTCGGCGACGGGCGGGCCGCGATCGAGGCCGTCGAGACCGACGAGGTGGATCTCGTGGTGCTCGACCTGATGCTGCCCGGCCTGGGCGGCGAGGCGGTCCTCGAATCGATCCGGGACCATGGCGACATCCCGGTCCTCATCGCCTCCGCCAAGCGCAGCGATGCCGAGCGGATCGCGGGCCTGCGGATGGGCGCCGACGACTACCTGGCCAAGCCCTTCAACCCCAACGAGCTGACCGCCCGCGTCGCGGCCATCCTGCGACGGACCGGCCGGGGCACCGACGCGGGAGCCGGCGACGCGCCGACCCTGTCCCTCGCCGGCGGGCGCCTCATCGTGGATCCCCTGAGCCGTGAGTTCACGCTGTCGGCTTCCGCGGCGGCCGCCGACGGGTCGGAAGTCGAGCTCGGCGGGCCGGCCACGCCCATCCGTGGTGGGACCCGTGGTCGGCTGACCCCGGGGGAAGCTGGCCTGCTGGCCGCGCTCGCGCGCCGGCCCGGGGCCATCCTGACCCGCGAGCAGCTGCTCGACTCGGTGACCCGGCGTCCGGACGAGGTCTACGACCGGGTCGTGGACGTCCACGTCGCGAACCTGCGGCGCAAGCTCGGCGACGATCCGTCGGATCCGTGGCTCATCGAGACGATCCCGCAGGTCGGCTACCGGCTGGTCGCAGCCCGGGATCCCGCATGACCGAGGCGTCGCGGCGGCCGTCGCTTGCCTGGCGCCTCAGCCTGATCCTCGGCGCCATCGTCCTGGGCGTCCTGCTCGTCGCGGGCGTCGTGGTCAATCGCGTCGTCAGCGGTGGCTTCGAGACCGTCCTTGCCAGCCAGCAGCAGCAGCGGCTCGACGACGCCGCCGACAACCTCGCCGACCGCCTCGATCGCCCGGTGCGTGTCCTGGCCGTGGCGCGCCGACTGGCGACGAACCTCGGCGGCGTGGTGCGCGTCCTCGCGAGCGACGGGACGACGCTCGCCGCGTTCGGTCGCCAGCCGGACGCGGCCGTGACCCATTACACCTCGACGATCGAGGCGAGCGGCCAGGTCCTTGGCACGATCGAGGCCGACCTGCCGTCCACCGTGGGCGACCGCGGGTTCCTGCCTCTGTTCAACGTGACACTGCTCGTCGGGGGCGTGCTCAGCGTGCTCGGCATCGCCCTCGCCTCCACCTACGTGGCGACCAGGCTGACGCGGCCCTTGCGAGACGTCGCCGCCGCCGCGCGCCGCCTCGGCGCCGGCGAGACCACGGCCCGTGCGACCGGTGGAGACGACCGCAAATCAGCCGAGCTGGCGGATTCGTTCAACGCGATGGCCGACCGCCTCGAACGCTCCGAGATGCTGCGACGGCGGGCAGCCAGCGACATCGCCCACGATCTTGCCACGCCCGCGACCGTGCTCGTCTCCCAGCTCCAGGCCATGGTCGACGGTGTCGTCCCGGCCGATCGCCAGAACCTCGATGCGGCTCGCTCGGCCGCCTCGGCCCTCGGCAGCGTCTTGGCCGAGCTCAACGACCTGGCCAGTGCCGAGGCGGCCCCGCTCCAGGCGCAGCCGACCGCGGTCGACCTGGCGGCCGCGGTCGACGAAGTGGCGCGGGAGATCGACGGTCTCCGACGCGCTCGCGGGCTGCGCCTGGAGGCGGCGGTGCCCATCGGGACGAACGTCACCGTCGACCCGGGGCACCTGTCCCGAGTCCTGCGCAACGTCATCGGGAACGCGATGATCCACAGCCCGGACGGCGGACGCGTGGCGGTCGCCGTCGACGCGGGCGCCGCCGGTGCCGCCAAAGGCACCGCCGGCGCGGCGCCGTTGGTCGCGATCCGGGTCACGGACGAGGGTCCGGGCATCGCGCCCGCCGACCTCCCACACATCTTCGAGCGCTTCTACCGGGCGGACCCCTCACGGGCCGTCGACCAACGGACAGGCGGTCGCAGCGGGAGTGGCATCGGGCTGACGATCGCGCGCGAGCTCCTGGCGGCCAACGGCGGTCGGATCGGTGTGGAGCGGACCGGCCCGGACGGGACGACCTTCCTCATCGAGCTACCAGGCGGCTGACACCTGCCCCGTTCGGGATCGCGCGGGGTCTAGGTGCGGTTGGTCGGGTCGACGTCCTCGGGCGAGGCCAGGACCGGCGGCTCCGGGTCCTCGATCGGGGGGAGCAGCGTGCGGCCGGTGATGAGACGCGTGCCGCGGCCGTGGGTGAAGAATGTCCACGCCCAGCGGATGAGGACGACGAGGCGGTTCGAGAAGCCGATCAGGTACGTGATGTGGATGCCGAGCCACAGCAGCCACGCGGTGAAGCCGCCCTGCTGCCCGAACGGGCCCATCCACGGGATGTCCGTGACCGCCGAAAGGCGCCCGATGACCGCCACATCGCCGTGGTTCGAGTAGCGGAACGGCCCGTACGGTCGGCCGAGGATCCGGCGGCGGATGACCTTGGCGGCATACGACCCGCCCTGGATCCCACCCTGGGCGACGCCGGGCGTCGCCCGGTCCGCGTGCCACGGCATCACCGCGGCATCGCCGACGACGAAGATCTCGGGATGCCCGGGGATCGTCAGGTCCGGACCGACGATGACCCGCCCGACCCGATCGGTCTGGGCCCCGGTGGCGGCCGCGACCTTCTTCGCGAACGACGAGGCCGCGACGCCGGCCGCCCAGAGGACGGTCCGCGTCGGGATGGTCTCCTCGGTGCCGTCGGGCTTGATGACCCGAACCTGGCGCTCGTCGATCTCGATGACCCGCGTCCTGGTCCGCACATCGACCCCGAGGCGCTGGAGCTGCTTCTGGGCGGATGCGGAGCGGCCGGCTGGATATGGCGGCAGGACGCGCTCCATGGCCTCGATGAGGATGATCTTCGCGTCCGCCGGGTGGATCGCCCGGAACTCGCGCTTGAGCGTGTCGCGGGCGATCTCGCCGAGCGCGCCCGCGAGCTCGACCCCGGTGGGGCCGCCCCCGACCAGCACGAACGTCATCCACTCGCGCCGGCGTTCCGGATCGGCTTCCCGTTCCGCGGCTTCGAACGCGATGAGGATCCGCCGGCGGATCTCGGTGGCGTCCTCGACGGTCTTGAGGCCCTGCGCCAGCGGCGCCCACTCGGGGTGGTCGAAATAGCTGTGGTGCGCCCCGGTGGCGACGATGAGCGTGTCGTAGTCCACTGGACCGCTGTCCGACAACAGGACCTGGCGCTTCTCGGGATCGATCCCGATCGCCTCACCGAGGATGACCGTCGTGTTGCGGTGGCGGCCCAGCACCGAGCGCAACGGGTGGGCGATGTCGCCCGGCGAGAGCGCACCCGTGGCGACCTGGTAGAGCATCGGCTGGAAGAGGTGGAAGTTGCGCCGGTCGATGAGCGTGACCCGGATCTCCGGGTCGATGCCGAGGTTGCGCGCGGCGTAGAGACCGGCGAATCCGCCACCGATGACCGTGACGCGGTGGGGCGGGAGGGGCTCGTGGGGCGCGACCCCCGGATCCCCGGGCTGGGTCGCTGTCGGGCTCGTGCGATCGGTCGACGGGCTCGAGTCGGCCATGAACGCCCTACGGATCGGCCCGGGTCGCGCTGGCGACACGGAGGCGCAGGGTGTGCCCGTGGGTCGCGAAGGTCGTGTCGTCGGGCAGTGTGCCGGTCACGACCTCGTAGGTCGTCAGGCCCGGGCCATGGCGCTCGCGGATCGTGGTCGCCGACTCCGCGATCGTGGCGATCAGCGCGAGCGAGGCCACGCGGACGGCGCGGGCATCGGCATCCGCGGCACCGACCCAGTGGACGTCGACGACGAACGTGCCGTCCGGGTCGGTCGTCGACGCATCCAGCGCCAGCGGCGAGCCGGCGACCCGAACCGCCTCCTGGAGGTGCGGCAGCAGGTGGGCTTCGGGCTCCTCGGTGACCCAACCCGGCTCGGCCGCGACGCGGCGCAAGGCGTCGAGGGTGTCGAGGTGCGAGGTCGCGTCTCCGGCTCCGATGCGCCGCTCGTCGGGATCCCATCGCGGCCGGCGGGGCGCGGTCATCACATCACGTGCCCCAGGAGCCGGGAGAAGCGTCGACGGTGGGTGCCACCGTGGCCACCCGCCTACGTGTCACGCTCGGGGGCCGTCAGCACCGCCTGGGCGGCGGCGAGTCGCGCGACCGGGACCCGGAACGGCGAGCACGAGACGTAGTCGAGCCCGATCCGCTCGCACTTGGCGATCGACTCCGGGTCGCCGCCGTGCTCGCCACAGATGCCGAGCTCGAGGTCCGGCCGCGTCGCCCGTCCCTTCTCGACGGCCGTCTTCATCAGTCCGGCAACGGCGTCGTCGAGCGTCTGGAACGGGTTGAACGGAAGGATCTTGTCCTCGACGTACTTGAGGAGGAAGCCGCCTTCGGCGTCGTCACGGCTGAACCCGAAGGTCATCTGGGTGAGGTCGTTGGTGCCGAAGCTGAAGAACGCCGCGTCCCGGGCGATCTCGTCTGCGGTGAGCGCACCGCGCGGGACCTCGATCATCGTCCCGAACACGTACTCCACGCTCGCCCCCGCGGCCGCCTCGACCGCCTTCGCCTCCGCCTCGAGGATCGCCTTCGTCGCGCTCAGCTCGTTCACGTGCCCGACGAGCGGGATCATGATCTTCGCCTTCGGGTGCCCGCCGGCGCGCTGGACGGCGATGAGCGCATTCAGGATCGCCCGCGTCTGGACCTTCACGAAGTCCGGGATCATCAGGCCGAGGCGGCAGCCGCGCAGGCCGAGCATCGGGTTCTGCTCATGCAGGCTCTTGATCGTGGCGAGCAGCTCGACGTCCTCGGCCGTCGCCGCATCGCCGGCCTTCGTGACCTTGACGAGCTGGTCCTCGAGGTTCGGGAGGAATTCGTGGAGCGGCGGGTCGATGAGCCGGACGACAACCGGCAGCCCGTCCATCGCCTTGAAGATGCCTTCGAAGTCGCCCTGCTGGAGGACCTCGAGCTTGCCCATGGCGGCATCGAAGCGAGCCACCGATGCGGCATCGTCCTCGGACAGGGTCTCCCCTGCCGCCGTCCTCGCCTTCGCCCGCGTTGCCACCATCGCGACGAGGATCGCGTCGCGCACGATCTCGAGCCGCTCGCCCTCGCGGAACATGTGCTCGGTCCGGCACAGGCCGATGCCCTGCGCCCCGTAGCTCCGGGCCATCGCCGCCTCCTCGGGCTTGTCGGCGTTGGTCCACACCTGCATCCGGCGGACCTCGTCCGCCCAGCCGAGGATCCGCTGGAGCTCGGGCTGGTCCTCGAACCGGGCGGACACAGTCGGCAACGCGCCGACGAAGACGTCGCCGGTCGAGCCATCGAGGCTGATCCAGTCGCCCTCCTTGAAGGTGACGCCATTGGCGGCCGCGGTCCTGGCCCCGTAGTCGACGACCAGTTCGTGACAGCCCGCGACACACGGCTTGCCGATCTGGCGCGCGACGACTGCGGCATGTGAGGTTGCCCCGCCTCGGGCGGTCAGGATCCCCTGGGCGACGGCCATCCCGTGGAAATCGTCAGGCGACGTCTCGATCCGCACGAGCACGACGCGTTCGCCCCGGCCGACCCACTCGACGGCGGTGTCCGCGTCGAACACGGCCTGCCCGACGGCAGCTCCCGGCGACGCGTTGAGGCCCTTGGCGATCCGCGTCGCCTTTGCGCGGGCCGCCGGGTCGAACTGATCGCGCAGCAGCTGGTCGACGTGCGCTGGCTCGATGCGCAGCAGCGCCTCTTCCTTGCTGATGACACCCTCGTCGACGAGGTCCGCGGCAATCTTGACCGCGGCCGCCGCGGTCCGCTTAGCGGAACGCGTCTGGAGCATGTACAGCTTGCCGCGCTCGATCGTGAACTCGAGGTCCTGGACGTCGCGGTAATGGTGTTCGAGCTGCTCCCCGATGCGACCGAATTCCTCGTAGACCTCCGGCATGTCGGTCGCCATCTGCGCGATCTTCGGGGCCGTCCGGATCCCGGCGACCACATCCTCGCCCTGGGCGTTGGTGAGGTACTCCCCGAAGAGCACCTTCTCGCCGGTGTTCGGGTCACGGGTGAACGCGACGCCCGTGCCGGAATCGTCGCCCATGTTCCCGAAGACCATCGTCACGACGTTGACGGCCGTGCCCAGGTCGTGGGCGATCTTCTGGTTATTGCGGTAGTCGACGGCGCGCTTGCCGAACCAGCTCGCGAAGACCGCCTTGATGGCGAGCTCGAGCTGTTCGTACGGATCGTCCGGGAACTCGCGGCCGGTGTCGTCGCGGACGATCCCCTTGAAGTCGTCGGCGAGGGCTTTCAGGTCGGCGGCCGAGAGGTCGGTGTCCTGCGCGGCTCCGTGCGCCGCCTTCGCGGCGTCGAGCGCGTGGTCGAAGCGCTCGCCCTTCACGTCCATGACGATCCGCCCGAACATCTGGATGAAGCGCCGGTAGGCATCCCAGCCGAAGCGCTCGTTGCCCGTGAGCGTGACGAGGCCCCGCAGCGTGTCCTCGTTCAGGCCCAGGTTCAGGACCGTGTCCATCATCCCCGGCATGGAGAACTTGGCCCCGGAGCGGACGCTCACGAGGAGCGGGTCGGCCGCGTTGCCGAAGCCCTTGCCGGTCTGGCGCTCGACTTCCTTGACCGCTTCGAGGACATCGTCCCAGAGCCCGTCGGGCAGCCGCTCACCCGCGGCGAAGTAGTCGTTGCAGGCTTCGGTCGTGATCGTGAAGCCGGGCGGGACCGGCAGGCTGGCGTTCGTCATCTCGGCCAGACCCGCGCCCTTGCCCCCAAGCAGGTCCCGCATGCTGGCGTCGCCCTCGGCCTTGCCACCGCCCCATGCGTAGATGTAGCGCTTCGCGGCCCGATGCGCGCGCTCGGCAGTCGGGGTGACGGTGTCGGTCATGGGAGGTCTCCTAGGGCAGGGTCTGCGGCCGCTTCGGGGCGGGCCGCGTCCGAGCATTCGATGTGCCCCGTGATTGTACCGTTGCTTCCCCTTCACCTCGGGTTGCGGGACGGTCACGAGCTCTTCGGGAAGCCCCTCTCCCTCGTGAAAGGCCCCGAACGCGTACGACGGGCCGGCGACAAGCTCTCGTCGAGCCTCCCCGGATGTCGCTACCATCACCGTGCCATCTCGAGGAGGCCGACGACCCGATGACCGACCTTATCGCGGACCCGCGCGTCATCGAGGCCGACGCGCCCCAGTACAACGCGACCCTCGTGCGCCGCGTCGACCAGACGGACGACCTCTCCATCTTCTGGGTGAGGTACGACGGCGACCCCGTCCCGTTCGAACCCGGCCAGTACATGACGACCGGCGTCTTCGCCGACGGGAAGCTCTGGCAGCGACCCTACTCGGTGGCGTCCGCGCCGCTTGATGCCGGTGACGGCGGGTACGAGCTCTATGTCCGCCGGGTGCCGATCATCCGGTTCACGACGCTGTTGTGGCGACTGCCGATCGGCCACGGGATGCGGATGATCGGTCCCAAGGGCAAGTTCCTGCTCGAGCCGAACGACCATCGCACGCACCTGTTCATCTCGACTGGAACCGGCATCGCCCCGTTCATGTCGATGATCCGCCAGACGCTGGCCGAGGGCCGCCCCCGCAAGACGGTGGTCCTCCACGGATGCTCGTACGTCGAGGAGCTCGGCTATCGCGAAGAGCTCGAGGCCTGGCAGGCGGATGGGACCTACCCGCTGACGTACGTCCCGACGATCAGCCGACCGACCGACCCCCGCAACGCAGGCTGGACCGGGCGCACCGGACGCGCCGAACACGTCGTCCAGGCCGTGTGCCACGACCTCCATCTGCGCCCGGAGCAGACGGTGGTCTACATCTGCGGCAATCCCGAGATGATCCTCAACGCCGAATTGGTGCTGATGGACCGCGGTTTCCCCGAGTTCCACGTCAAGAAGGAGCTCTACTGGCCCAAGGGCAAGGTCGCGCCGATCGGGCCGGGCTGAGTGTCGGTCACCGGTGAAACGTGACCTTCGGCCCGCAGTGAATGGGCCGCCTGCAGCCTAGGATGGGATTACGTCGCACACTAGCATCGAAATACGGCTAGATGAGCCGACCGTAACCATGGGCGACGCATGCACCAGATCCTCACGACCGACCAGCTCTCACCGAACGTCACGCGGCTGGTCGTCAAAGCCCCTCG
This sequence comes from uncultured Chloroflexia bacterium, assembly GCA_963764515.1. Classification (GTDB taxonomy): domain Bacteria; phylum Chloroflexota; class Limnocylindria; order Limnocylindrales; family CSP1-4; genus SPCO01. The sequence continues at coordinate 127,607 of CAVXSS010000003.1, forward strand.
GATCGCCGAGATCCGGCTCCCGGGCCAGTTCGTCATCGTCCGCCTCGGGCCCGGCGCCGAGCGGATCCCGCTCACGATCGCCGACGCTGATCCCAAGGCCGGCACGATCACCCTGATCATCCAGTCCATCGGCAAGAGCACCTCGGACCTCGTCGAGCTGCGACCCGGTGACGCGATCACCGACATCGCCGGCCCTCTCGGGAGTCCGACCGAGGTCATCGACCACGGCCACGCGGTGTGCGTCGGCGGTGGCGTCGGCACGGCGGTCATCCTGCCGATTGCCCAGGAGCTGTCGCGGCGGGGCGTTCGCGTGACGAGCGTCATCGGAGGCCGGTCCCGCGAGTGGGTCATCCTCGAAGCCGAACTGGCCGCCGCGGGCGAGGTCGTCACCTGCACCGACGATGGCAGCTACGGTCGACCCGGGTTCGTCACGCAGGCCCTCGAGGACATCCTCAAGGCCGGAGCCGTCGATGCCGTGTATGCCGTCGGCCCCGTCCCGATGATGCGAGCGGTCAGCGAGCTGACCCGCCCGTTCGGCACCCCGACGACCGTCTCGCTCAACGCCATCATGGTCGACGGCACGGGGATGTGCGGCGGCTGCCGCGTCTCCATCGACGGCCAGACGCGCTATGCCTGCGTGGACGGCCCGGAGTTCGACGCACACGCCGTGGACTTCCAGCAACTCGCCGACCGGCTCACGACCTACCGCTCGTTCGAGCAGGCCGCGATCGAACGACGCGAGGCGTGCAAGATCCCGGCCCTGGCGACCGCGTCCACCAAGGCGACCGAGCCGGTCGCCGAGGGAGCACCCCGATGACCGACGAAAAGCTCGACACGCAACCCGACGGGACAGCCGCTTCCCCCGGGGAGGAGCTGACCCGCAAGATCCTCGCCGGCGAGCCGGTCGTCATCGGACCCAAGGACCGGATGCTGCTCGACCGCGTCGCGATGCCGGAGGGCGATGCCGACCGCCGGTCGCACTCGTTCGAGGAGGTCAACCTCGGCTACACCGAGCGGCTCGCCGTCCTCGAGGCGGAGCGCTGTCTCCAGTGCAAGAACCCCAAGTGCATCGAGGGCTGCCCGGTCCGGGTCAACATCCCCCTCTTCATCGACCTGCTGCGCAAGGGCGACATGGCCGGCGCGGCCAATTCGCTCCTCGACGACAACGCCCTGCCGTGCGTCACCGGGCGGGTCTGCCCGCAGGAGATCCAGTGCGAAGGGCTGTGCCTGCGCGGCCGGAAGGGCAAGCCGGTGGCCATCGGCTCGCTCGAGCGGTACGTCGCCGACTGGGCCCAGACCCACCCGGAGGCGCTCGCGCACAACGCGCCGGCGAAGACCGGCAGCTCGGTCGCGGTCGTGGGCTCCGGTCCAGCCGGCCTGACCGCCGCCGGCGAGCTGGCCAAGCGCGGCCACCAGGTGACCATCTTCGAGGCATTCCATGCGGCCGGCGGGGTCCTCATCTACGGGATCCCGGAGTTCCGCCTGCCGAAGGACATCGTCCAGCAGGAGGTCGACCGGCTTCGCGAGAGCGGCGTCACGATCGAGCCGAACTCGATCATCGGCAAGACCTTCACGCTCGCCGAGCTGCGGGCGCGGTTCGATGCGATCTTCCTCGCCGTCGGCGCCGGCCTGCCGGTCTTCATGAACGTCCCCGGCGAGAACCTCAAGGGGGTCTACTCGGCCAATGAGTACCTCACGCGGGTGAACCTCATGGGCGCCTGGCTGCCCGACAGCGACACGCCCGTCCTCCACGGCCAGCGCGTCGTGGTGGTCGGTGGCGGCAACGTGGCCATGGACTCCGTGCGGACGGCCCGCCGGCTCGGTGCCGAGGCTGCCGTCATCGTCTACCGCCGGGGTCGAGAGGAACTGCCCGCCCGGGCCGAGGAGGTCCACCACGCCGAGCAAGAGGGAATCGAGTTCCAGTTCCTCGTCGCTCCGATCGAGGTGGTCGGCAACGACGAGCGCTGGGTCACCGGCCTGCGCTGCATGCGGATGACGCTCGGCGAGCCGGACGCCTCCGGTCGACGCCGGCCCGAGCCGGTCGAGGGCTCCGAGTTCGTCATCGACTGCGACATGGTCGTCGTCGCCATCGGGACCCGCTCGAACCCCATCCTCACCACCACCGCGCCCGACCTCGAGGTCAACGAGTGGGGCTACATCGTCACCGACGAGTCCGGGATGACGAGCATCCCGGGCGTGTTCGCCGGCGGCGACATCGTGCGTGGCGCCGCGACGGTCATCCTCGCGATGGGTGACGGGAAGCGGGCCGCGGCCGCGATCGACGGGTGGCTCAACGGGACCCCGACGCCAGCCGCCGCAGGCACGGCCGACGAGGCCGCGGTGGCCTCCGGCCCGGTCGCCTGACCCCTACTCGGCGCGCGCCGCGTCGAGGCGGTCGAGGATCAGGCGCGTCACGCCTTCGACCGGGATCCGTTCCTGGGCCATGGAGTCACGGTCGCGGATCGTCACCGCGCCGTCCTCGAGCGAATCGACGTCGACCGTGACGCACCAGGGCGTCCCGATCTCGTCCTGCCGGCGGTAGAGCTTGCCGATGGCGGCCGTGTCGTCGTAGACGGCCATGGTGTGCCGCTGCAGGTCCGCCTTGATCCGGTGGCAGAGCTCGACGATCTCGGGGCGCTTCTTGAGCAGCGGCAGCACCGCGACCTTGTAGGGCGCGAGGTCCGGATGCAGCCGCAGCACCACGCGGGTCTCGCCGCGGACCTCCTCCTCCCGATAGGCGTCGATGAGGAAGGTGAACGCGGCGCGATCCGCGCCTGCCGCCGTCTCCACGATCCAGGGGATGACGTGCTCGCCGGTCGCCTGGTCGAAGTACTCAAGGTTCTCGCCGGACGCCTCGGCGTGGCGCGAGAGGTCGAAATCGCCGCGGTTGTGGACCCCTTCGAGCTCCTTCCAGCCGAACGGGAAGCGGTACTCGACGTCGATCGCCTTCTTCGCATAGTGCGCCAGCTCATCGGGCGCGTGCTCGCGCAGTCGGAGGCGCGAGGGCGTCGCCCCATACCGCTCGTACCAGGCGCGCCGCTTGGGCAGCCACTCCTCGAACGCCGCGGTCGCCGCTGCGTCGGGTCGGACGAAGTACTGCATCTCCATCTGCTCGAACTCGCGCATCCGGAACACGAAGTTGCCCGGGCTGATCTCGTTGCGGAATGACTTCCCGATCTGGGCGATCCCGAACGGCAGCTTCTTGCGTGACGACTGCTGGACGTTCTTGAAGTTGACGTAGGACCCCTGGGCGGTCTCCGGCCGGAGGTAGATGACCGACGCGTCCTCCTCGACCGGACCCATGAACGTCTTGAACATCAGGTTGAAGCGGCGCGGCGGCGAAAGCGGCCCGCCATCGACCGGGCATCGCAGCCCGAGGCGCTCGACGATCGTCGGGTCCGCCAGCTCGGTCGCGGTGAGGTGCTCGGCGCCAGGCAGCTCGTCGAGCCGGAACCGCCGATGGTCGGTCTGACACTCCACGAGCGGATCGCTGAACGAGCCGACATGACCGGAGGTGATCCAGACCTGCGGGTGCATGAGGATGCCGGCGTCGAGTCCGACGATGTCGTCACGTTCCTGGACCATCGCCCGCCACCAGGCGCGCTTGACGTTGTTCTTGAGCTCGACCCCGAGCGGGCCGTAGTCCCAGACGGCGTTGATGCCGCCGTAGATCTCCGAGGACGGGAAGATGAAGCCCCGGCGCTTGGAGAGCGACACGATCGTGTCGAGGTCTTCGACGGCGGGCGCGACGTCGTCGGGATCGTTCATGGGGGTGGTCAAGGGAGTCTCCGCTGGTACGCGACCTTGGCAGGGCCGCGCGGGATGCTGGTCCTTGGATGCTAGCAGAGCAGACGACGCGAACGGGCAAGAAAAGGGCTTGACATCGATGGATCGTAGGATAGATTCGGTCGACCGACCGATATCGGTCATATGACCGAACACGGCGGCGAACGGGAGGAAACGATCCGTGAGTTACGAGATCGAAGGCAAGTTGCTCGAAGTCTGCAGCTGCAACGTGCTCTGCCCGTGCTGGATCGGCGAGGATCCCGACGGCGGGACCTGTGACTCCGCGCTGGCCTGGCACATCGACGGCGGTTCGATCGAGGGCGTGGATGTGACGGGCCGCACGGTCGCGCTGTCCGTGCACATCCCGGGCAATGTCCTGACGCCAGCGTCCTGGAAGGCGGCGGTCTTCGTCGACGACGGCGCCACGGATCAGCAACAGGCGGGATTGCTCAAGGTCTTCACCGGTCAACTCGGTGGCGCGATCGCCGACCTCGCAGGCCTCATCGGCGAGGTCGTGTCCGTGGAACGGGTGCCGATCACCTTCACGGTCGACGGTGGGCGGGGCCATCTCAGCATCGGCGCCGTCGCCGACGCCGAGATCACGCCGTACATGGGCGCCACCGGTAAGCCGACGATCCTGTCCGAGACGGTCTTCTCCACGATCCCGGGGTCGCCGGTCTTCGCCGGCAAGGCCGACCACTTCACGCGTGACGGCGATCCCTATGGCCTGCCGAGCGTGAACGCAAAAGGCAACAACGCCCTCCAGGGCCACTTCCGATTCGCGGCCTGACGGCCGTCGACCACTTCTGACGGACCTGACATGTTCGCGCCCGCCCACCTGCGCGCTCCGCGACGCGACCGAGCGATCCTGACCGGGTCGCTCGTCGCGCTCGCGGCCGCGGCATGGCTCGCCCTCTGGCTCTGGGAGGGGTCGCCCTACGGCCACTACCTCCACCACGGTGCCGACGCCGGTCCGCTCCCGCTCGAAGCCGCGCTCTTCGCGGTCGGGTGGGTGCTGATGATCGTGGCGATGATGCTGCCCTCGAGCATCCCGCTGGTCATGACGTTCGCGGCGCTGGTCAGCCGGCGTCGACGTCCCGGCCGACTCGTCGCGCTGTTGCTCGTCGGTTACCTCGCGGTGTGGGGAGGGTTCGGCGTCGCGGCCTGGGTCTTCGACCGCGGTATCCACGCCGCCGTCGATGCGATTCCGTGGCTTGCCGAGCATCCGCAGCTGATCATCGCCACGACGCTCCTCGCCGCGGGGCTGTGGCAGTTCAGCCCGCTCCGCGACCGCTGTCTCGAGGAATGTCGGAGCCCGCTCGGGTTCGTGCTCAACCGCTGGCGCGGCACGTCGGAGGAGCGAGAGGCCATCGCGATGGGCATCGCCCACGGCGCCTTCTGCGTTGGCTGCTGCTGGTCGCTGATGCTCGTCATGTTCGGCGTCGGCCTGGGTAGCCTCTCGGCCATGCTCGTCCTCGGCGGCCTGACCGCGGTCGAGAAGAACCTGCCGTGGGGACGGCGGATGACCCGTCCGCTGGGTGTCTTCCTCGTGCTCGCCGCGGTCTACGCGATCGCTTCGTGAGTCACGGACCGTCGTATGCTCGGCACATGGCGGACGGCACAGCGGCACGACCGCGCACGCGCGCCGAGCGACGGGACCAGGCCACGGCCGAGACCTACGACGCGATCCTCGCGGCGGCACGTGCCTGCCTGCTCGCCGATGGCTACGCGAACCTCTCCACGCGTCACGTCGCCGACGCTGCGGGCGTCCCCCTCAGCCAGATCCACTACCACTTCGGCAGCAAGCAGCGGCTCATCCTGGCGCTGCTCAGAGCGGAGAACACCAGGCTCCTGACGCGCCAGCGCGCGATGTACGGCGGCCCGGAGCCCCTCTGGCTGCAGTGGGAACGCGCCTGCGACTTCCTCGACGAAGACCTCGAGTCCGGCTACGTCCGCGTCCTCCAGGAGATGATCGCCGTCGGCTGGTCCGATCCCGAGGTCGCCGCCGCGGTCCGCGAGTTCCAGAGCGGCTGGTATGCGTTGCTCGCGGAAGTCGCCGAACGTGTGGCGGATCGGATCGGCGGGCTCGGGCCATTCACGCCGCCCGAGGTGGCCGCCCTGATGGGGCTCCCGTTCATGGGCGCGGAGGCGGCGATCCTGCTCGGGTTCCCGGAGTCGACCGTGCCGGCGCGATCCGCCCTGCGCAAGGTCGGGCAGATCATCCGCACGCTCGAGGAGGGGCGGTGATGACGATACTCGAGCCGGCCTGGCAGGCCGGCCCCGCCGACGAGACGATCCGCCCCGAAGATGCAGCGGCGATCCGAAGCTGCCTCCTCGACTACTTCGAGGGCTGGTTCGACGGTGACGCTGCGCGGATGGGCCGAGCGCTGCATCCCGGGCTCGCCAAGCACGCGCTGGCTCAGGGCCCCACCCGGGCCGAGACCCTCGACGTGACGACCAGGGACGAGATGGTCGAGGCAACCAGGCTGGGCCGCGGACGCGACCGGGACCTTCCCGACCGGGCGATCCGGATCGATATCGCGAGCGTGTCCGGCGACATCGCGAGCGCCATCGTCCATTCGGCCGTCTATGTCGAGTACGCCCTCCTGGCACGGACGAGGAACGGCTGGCGGATCACCGGGACGCTCTGGCGCTGGGCAGATGGCCATGGTCCCCGCGCCGCCTGACCGGCGGAGCGCCGCCGCCGCGTCCTCCACTGTCGCTGCCCACGAGCAGATGCGCGCGCGATACCCGGACATCGAAGGCGTCACGGAACGGGACGGCATCAAGGTGGCGTACGAGGTCTACGGCCAGGGCGAGCCCGCGATCCTGTTCGTCCCGACATGGTCGATCGTCCATGCCCGGATCTGGAAGTCGCTCATCCCGGACTTCGCCCGGCGCCACCGGGTCGTCACGTTGGATCCCCGAGGCAACGGTCGTTCCGACCGTCCGCCGGTCGCCGAGGCGTATGCGGAGCCGGAGATGGCGGCCGACCTCCTCGCGGTCATGGACGCGACCGGGACCGAGCGCGCGGTGCTGGTCTCCCTCTCGCTCGGCGCGCAGCGGTCGCTGATCGCCGCGACAGAGCAGCCGCACCGTGTCGCCGGCCTCGTCTTCATCGGCCCGGCCGTGCCGCTCGGGGCGGGGCTGCCCGGCCGAGAGTCGTCGTTCGAGGACCCGCTGGACTCCGACGAAGGATGGTCCACGTACAACGCCCACTTCTGGCGGCGCGACTACCGCGCGTTCCTCGAGTTCTTCTTCTCCCAGTGCTTCACGGAGCCCCATTCGACCAAGCAGATCGAGGACGCCGTCGGGTGGGGCCTGGACAGCGACCCGGAGACGCTCATCCTGACCGAGCTCGCCGGCGGCCTCGAGACCGACGAGATCCAAGCACTGTGCGCCCGGATCGCGTGCCCGACGCTCGTCATCCAGGGCGATTCGGATGCGATCGCGGGTCCCGAGCGCGGACCCGCCCTCGCCGAGGCCATCACCGGCGCCCGCCTCGTTACGATCGCGGGCGGCGGCCACATCCCCAACAGCCGCGACCCGGTCGTCGTCAACCTGCTCATCCGTGAGTTCCTCGCATCGCTCGTGAGCGTCGGGAGGTGACCGTCGGGACGACCCGGACCCGCGCCATGACCCGGCCGCGCCGGGCCCTGTACATCTCGTCGCCGATCGGGCTGGGCCATGCGCAGCGCGACGTCGCCATCGCCACCGAACTGCGGAAGCTCCATCCGGACCTCGAGATCGACTGGCTCGCCCAGCACCCGGTGACGAGCGTCCTCGAGGCGCACCGCGAGCGGATCCACCCCGCGAGTGCCTGGCTCGCGAGCGAATCGGCCCACATCGCCGCCGAGTCGGCCGGCCACGACCTCAACGCCTTCCAGGCGATCCGACGCATGGACGAGATCCTCGTGGCCAACTTCATGGTCTTCCACGACGTCGTCGCAGCGGGCGACTACGACCTCGTCATCTGCGACGAGGCGTGGGAGGTCGACTACTACCTCCACGAGAACCCGGAGCTCAAGCGCACGACCTTCGCGTGGATGACTGACTTCGTCGGCTGGCTCCCGATGCCCGTCGGCGGCGAGCGGGAGGCGCTCCTCACCGCCGATTACAACGCCGAGATGATCGAGCACATCGCGCGCTTTCCGCGGCTCCGTGACCGATCGATCTTCATCGGCGACCCCGACGACATCGTGCCCGACGACTTCGGTCCGGGCCTTCCCTCGATCCGTGACTGGACCGAGCGCCACTTCTCGTTCTCCGGGTACGTGACCGGGTTTGACCCGACGCCGCTGATCGAGGGGCGCGAGGGGCTCCGTCGGGAGCTCGGATACCGCGACGACGAGCGCGTGGTCATCGTCACGGTCGGCGGCTCGGGTGTCGGCGAGGCACTCCTCCGCCGGGTCATCGCGAGCTATCGGGAGGCAGCCAGACGCTTGTCCGGCCTACGGATGGTGGTGGTGACGGGTCCCCGGATCGATCCGGCCATCCTTCCGGCGCCCGACGGCGTAGAGGTCCGGGCCTACGTGCCGGACCTCTACCGACACCTCGTGGCGGCCGACCTTGCGGTCGTCCAGGGTGGGCTCGCGACGACGATGGAGCTCGTGGCCGCCCGCCGACCGTTCCTGTACTTCCCGCTCGCCAACCACTTCGAACAGAACCGCCACGTGGTCCATCGCCTGGACCGCCATGGGGCCGGCCGGCGGATGGACTACGCGACGTCGGATCCGGACGCCATCGCCGAGGCCATCGCGCTCGAGATCGACCACCCGGTCGCGTATCGTCCGGTCGCTTCGAATGGCGCCGCCCGCGCCGCGGCTCTCATCGCGGAGCTCGTCTGAGCGAACGGTGGAGCGAGTGGGGCTCCCCTCAGACCGGTGGCAGCGCCTCGGTCAACACCCGGATCGCGTTCCCGCCCATGACGTGCCCGACCTCGTCGTCGGTGAACCCGGCCGCGAGCAGCGCATCGGTGACGAGGACCATGCCGGTCGCATCGAACGGCTGCGGGACCGCCCCGTCGAAGTCCGAACCGAGCCCGACGTGCTCGATGCCGGCCACGCCGACCGCGTGGCGGACGGCCCGCGCGATCGCCGCGGCATCGTCGCCACCGGTCGCGGTGGGCCAGAAGCCGATGCCGACCAGTCCGCCCGTTCCCGCGATGCCACGGATCTGCTCATCGGAGAGGTTGCGGGCGTTGTCGCACGTGCCCCGCACGCCCGTGTGCGAGACGACCACCGGTCGCCTGGCCACCGCGAGGGCGTCATCGATGGTGGGGCCGGACGCGTGCGAGAGGTCCAGGATCATGCTCCGCTCGTCCATCCGGCGGATCATCTCGCGACCCGCCCTGGTCAGCCCGCCCTTGACCATCCCGTGCGCGGAGCCACCGAAGGCGTTGTCGAAGAAGTGGCTCGGCGACATCATCCGGAAGCCGGCGTCCGCCACGACATCGACGTTGGCCGGGTCGTCGTCGAGCGCGTGCGCGCCCTCGATCGCGAGGAGTCCCGCGGTGATGCCCGGGTCGTCGCCGCGCCGGGCAAGGTACCGATCGAGGTCGGCCCTCGAGCGGATCAGCGTGAACCGGCCATCAGACCGGTGGGACATGGCCTCCGCCCGGGCGGCCATGTGCAGCGCGCGAGCGAGCAGGCTTCGCCACGTGGCCGGCGGCCAGCCCCCGCCCAGGGCCAGCAGGGTGACGTCGTCACTGCGGTCGTCGTTGCGCTCGTAGTTGAGGTGGCGCGGCGACTTCGTGCTGGCCGCGAAGACCTGGAGCGCCACGTTGCCCTCGATGAGTCGGGGCACGTCGACCTGGCCGGCCTTGGACCGTCGCAGGAGGTCCCGGCCCCACAGCAGCGAATCGGCATGGAGGTCAACGACCGTCAGGGCCCGATGCAGCTCCCCTGCCCGCTCGGACGCGTCGTACGGGGGCGATCCGGTGGTCAGGCACAGGCGCCGCTCCGTCCGCGCGACCAGCGCCCGACCGCCTGCGCGTGCCGCGATCGCCCCGACCGCGCCCGCGGCGACGAGCGCGACCGCACCCTTTCGGCGTCGCATCGCGCTCAGCCCACGCGCCAGCGCGTGGGCTGGATCCGAACGACGACCGGGTACTCGCGGGCGAAGTACTCGGTCGTCCATGCGTACTCGGCGAGTACGCCCCGATACTTGGCGAGGAACGCGGCGTCCGCCGAGGCAGGTGGGGCGGCCGGGTCGATGCGGGCCACGCCCTCCATCGTCACGACGTCGCCGCCCTCGGCATCGCTGTTCAGGTTGAAGCTCACCAACGGTCGATCCCCGATGTTGTCGTTCCGGGGCGCCCGCTTTCCGGAGTAGATGGTCAGCTCGCCATCGGACCACAGGAACCAGATCGGCGAGCTCTGCGGCTGCCCGTCCGGGTTGATCGTCGTGAGCCAGCCCATCCGCTCGGAGCCAAGGCGCTCGAGCGCCCGGGCACCGGCCGGCGTCGTGCGATCGAGCGTCGCAGTCATCGTGCCTGCGGGCGCAGGTCGAGGCGCAGCACGCGCTCCTCCCCGACGAAGCGGTCGGTCGGAAGGAACCCGTAGCGCTCATAGAACGGCTGGGGGGTCCCGGGACCCTGGCCGCAGCTCGTCCACAGCGCACCCGCGCCGGGCCGTGTCCGCAGGTACGCCACGATCGCGTCGAGGCAGGCGGCGCCGTAGCCCCGCCGTTGGGCACGCTCATCGATCAGGAGGCGCCACAGGTAGTACGGGCCGATGAGCTCGGGGTCGGCGGCCAGCGTCTCCCCCGGGATCCCGTCGCTGATCATGACGAATCCCACCACACGGTCGCCGTCGTAGGCCGCCCACATCCTCGGACAGGCGCGAGCGTCTTCGACCGCGTCGGCGAACGACTTCTCGACGCTCGCAACGAATCGCTCCTGGCCGGGACCGCGCCGTACGATCAGGGCAGCGGCGCGATCGGCAGCGGTCACGATGTCGCGGAGCTGGACCGTGACCATCAGCGGGCCAGCGGGATCGCGCGGACCTCGTCGAGGAACGCGAGCGAGCGTGCCTCTCGTTCGAGGGCGTCGCGGACGAACTCGCGGAGGGCGGTCTCGACCTCCCGCTCGATACCCGCCGCGAGACGCAGGGCGGCGATCGCCTCGATGTCCAGGCGCTGGTAGGCCTTGAGCAGCTTGAGTGCGTCGAGTGAAAGACCGACCCGATCGTGCGGCGGACCCGGACAGCGGCCGCACAGCACACCGCCCAGCGGCGGGACCCAGCGGAAGCGATCGTCGGACTCGAGGACGCGGTCGCACTCGACGCAGCGGTCCACCTCGGGGCGGACCCCCAGCTCGTCGAGGAGGTGCATCTCGTACCAGCGCGCGACGCGCCCCGGCGCCATCCCGACGTCCAGCAGCTCGTAGGCCCGCCGAAGGAGCGCGTACAGCGGCTCGGCCGGGTGACGCTCCTCGAGCGAGCGATCCGCGAGCTCCGCGATGTACCACGCGGTCGCGGTGCTCTCGAGTGAATCGCGCAGGTTCAGCCATGCATGGCCCACGTTCACCTGGGTCACGACGTCGAACGTCCGGCCGCGGGCCAGCGCCACGGTCAGCTCGGCGAAGGGCTCCAGGCTGCCGCCGAGGCGCGACGTGGGACGGCGGACGCCCTTGGCGACCGCCTTGAGCTTGCCACCGGCCGGCGTGATGAGCGTCAGGACGCGGTCCGCCTCGCCGAGGTCGAACCGGGACAGGACGATGGCATCGGTCGTGTAGCGGCGCGGGACGGGCATCGGAGCGACGGTACCACCGGAGGGCTCTCGATGGTGGCGCGCCGCACCGTCCGGTCGCGCCAACCGCCGTCAGCCGTGATCCGAGTCCGCGGTTCGCGCGTAGACGATGGTAAGACGCCGGTGCGGTCGCGTCCCCCGTGCCGGCGTCTTGCCCTGCGCCGGCCATCGGCGCCGCCAGGCTGGGCGATCCGGCCGCGTGGACCGCCCGCGGTTCCAACAGGCTACCTGAGCGGTGCACGTTTCGTGTACACTCCTCGAACGATGACCACGATCTCGTCCGACATCGACCTGACGGCCCTCATCGCCGACACCGAGGCGGAGATCGTCCGCCTGGTGGCCGATCGCGACGCATCGACCCACGGCCTGTACGAGATGGTCCGCTACCACCTCGCGCTCGACGGGTCCGGGGCGTCCGGCGGCAAGCGCATCCGGCCGCTGCTCGGCCTGCTCGCCTATCACTCGATCGCGGGCGAGCACCGCCGGGCCCTGCCTGGCGCGGCGGCCGTCGAGCTCGGCCACAACTTCAGCCTGGTCCACGACGACATCGAGGACGGCGACCGCGAGCGTCGTCACCGGCCGACGCTCTGGACCATCCACGGCGTGCCGCAGGCCATCAACACAGGCGACACACTCTTCAGCCTGTCGCGGATCGCGCTCCATCGCCTGACGGACCTGGGCTTCTCCGATTCGAAGGTCCTGCGGCTGATGCGCCTGTACGACGAGACCTGCCTCGCCCTCTGCGAGGGTCAGTACCTCGATATCGCGATGGGCGCCTCGGACGAGATGGTCGGCGTCGCGGCCTACTTCGACATGATCGGTCGCAAGACCGCCGCGCTCATCGCCGCGTCCATCGAGGCCGGGGCGCTGCTCGCGACCGACGACGACGAGGTCATCGCCCGGTACCGCGGCTTCGGATGGGCGCTTGGCCTCGCATTCCAGCTCAACGACGACCTGCTCGGGATCTGGGGCGCGGAGTCTTCGACCGGGAAGGACGCTTCCGACATCGCCCACCGCAAGAAGACGTTGCCGGTCATCTATGCCCACGAGGCGGCCGGCCCCGAGGACAAGGCCCGGCTCGCCGAACTCTATGCCGCTGGCGCCCCGACCAATGGGGTCGGCGAGATCGTCGCGATCCTGGAGCGGACCGGTGCCCGCGAGTACACGCGCGACCACGCTCGCCGTTACCGCGACGAGGCGCTTGCCGAGCTCGACGCGGCGGGCGTCGTGCGGCCGGCGGCGCGCGAGCGCCTCGAACAGCTCATCGTCGCGGCCATCACGGCCTGAGGTCCCAGCCGGACCCGAGCGCCCCGTCCCGTCCGGGTGTCGCCGCGTGAGCGCCGGCGCCGGCGGACCGCGCTAGCGGTCGAACTCGTCGAGCTCCGCGTCGCGTGGCTGACGCGCGACCAGGACCTTGCCGACGCGCCGCCCGTCGGTCGTCTCGACCGTGAGGGTCAGGCCATCCACGGCGACTCGATCGCCGGGCTTCGGCACGCCACCGATGCGGTGGTAGATGAGCCCACCGATGGTGTCGTACTCGTCCTCGTCCTCGAGCCCGAGCGAGGTGTCGAACAGCTCCTCGAGGTCGTCGATGGCGGCCCGGCCGTCGACGCGAGCCTCGTCGTCGGTGAGCCGCACGATCATCGGCTCCTCGACGTCGTATTCGTCCTGGATCTCGCCGACGATCTCCTCGAGCAGGTCCTCGATGGTGACCAGGCCGGCCGTCCCGCCGTATTCGTCGAGCACGATCGCGAGGTGGACCTTGCGCCGCTGCTGCTCGTGCAGCAGGTCGTCGACGGTCATCGACTCGGGCACGAAGACCGGCGTCCGGAGGATGGACCGGACCGAGGGCCGATCCTCGACCGCGCCCTTGAGGAAGGGCAGCAGGTCCTTGGCGTACAGGATGCCGACGATCTCGTCGATCGACTCTTCGTACACCGGGATCCGGCTGTGGCCCTCCTCGATGACGGTGTCGATGGCCTCGTCCAGGGTCGCGGTGGCGGGCAGGGTCGCCATCGCGATCCGCGGCACCATGACCTCGTGGACGCGCCGGCTGCCGAGCTCGATGACGGCATTGATCATCTGCTCCTCCTCGGCCTCGAGGATGCCCTGCTCGCCGCCGCGCTCGACGATCAGGCGCAGCTCTTCCGCGGAGATCTGCGCCTCGGGTGTCACCTCGGCCCCGAGCAGGGCCGCGACGCGGCTCGTGGTCCACGTCAGCATGGCGATCACCGGGCCGAGGGCGCGGGCCAGGAATTCGATCGGGAGCGACAGCGAGATCGCGAACCGCTCCGGGTTGGCCAGCGCGAGGGTCTTCGGCACCAGCTCGGCGAAGACGATCGTGAACAGCGCGAGCACGATCGTCACCGCGACGAGGGAGAGTCCGTGCGCCGTGGCCGGATCGAGCCCGAGACTCTCGAGCAGGGACGAGAGCTGGTCCGACAGGCTGACCGCCGCGTACGCGGATGCGAAGAACCCGATGACCGTCAGGCCCAGCTGGCAGACCGCGAGGAAGCGACCCGGCTCCTTGAGCAGGCGGCTCACGCGACGGGCGCCGGGTCGGCCTTCCTCGACGAGCTGCTCGACACGGCTGCGCCGGATCGAGACCAGGGCGATCTCGGCCGCGACGAAGAAGCCCTCGAGCAGCGTCAGGAAGACGATGATGGCGAGTTCGACGACCGGGATCTTCACCCGCTCCCACCTTGGTCAGGGGCGCGCTCGACCGCGTCGTCGTCCGGCGGCTTCTTGGCCCCGGGCTCGCGGATGCGGGCCGGCATGCCCACGACGAGGGTGCCCGGCGGGACGTCGTGCGTGACCACGGCGCCCGCGCCGGTCCTCGCGCCCTCGCCCACCTCGATCGGGGCGACAAGCATCGTGTCGACGCCGAGGAACGCTCCTGCGCCGACCGTCGTGGGGTGTTTGCGGGTGCCGTCGTAGTTGGCGGTGATCGTCCCGGCGCCGACGTTCACCCGTTCGCCGATCGTCGCGTCGCCCAGGTAGCTCACGTGGTGCTGCTTCGACCCCGCGCCCAGGCGGGTGTTCTTGAGCTCCGCGAAGTTGCCGACCTCGACGCCACGCCCGACGACGGTGCCCGGCCGCAGGTGGCTGAACGGACCGACGCTCGCCTCGTCCTCGATGACCGACGACTCGACGATGCTGGCCCACACCGTCGCCCGCTCCCCGACGGTGGCGTCGATGAGCTGGCTGCCGGCACCGATGACGGACCCCGTCCCGACCGTCGTGCGGCCGCGCAGGATGACGTTGGGCTCGAGCGTAACGTCCGGGGCCAGATCGACCCCCCAGTCGAGATAGGCCGTCGAAGGATCGCGCATCGTCACGCCGGCCCGCATGTGGGCTTCGTTGAGACGGACGCGCAGGCTCCATTCGGCGGCCGCCAGCTGGTTTCGATCGTTGATGCCATCGAAGCGGCCATCGTCCTCGAACGTGACCGCGGCGACGATCCGGCCGTCCTCGCGGGCCAGCCGGACGAGATCGGTCAGGTACAGCTCGGCGGTCGTCGGCGACGGCTGCAGGCTGGCGATCCGGCGACGCAGCCAGGCCGCGTCGAAGGCGTACAGGCCCGCGTTCGTCTCGTTCGTCTCGAGCTCCTCGGGGGTAGCGTCCTTGGCCTCGACGACGTGTTCGACGGTCCCGAACTCGCCGCGGACGACGCGACCGAGCGCGGCGGGGTCGGCTGCGAAGACGCTCGCGAGGGCGATCGCTGCATCGTCGGCGCGGCGGGCGTCGAGGACCGCATCGAAGTCGGCGCCGGTCACGAGCGGCACGTCGCCGTAGACGACCACGACCTCGATCGCGTCCCCAGGCACGGCCCCGAGGGCGGCGCGGACGGCATCGCCGGTCCCGCGTGGCTCGTCCTGGACGGCGAAGACCGCCCGGTCGGCGAAGGCCTCGGCGACCGCGGCCACGGACGGAGAGTAGACGACGACCGGCCCCGGACCGGAGCGACCGGCCTCGGTGCTCGCCCAGGCGTCCAGGACGTACGCCAGCATCGGCCGGCCGCAGAGCGGATGGAGGACCTTGGGCAGCGAGGAGCGCATCCGGGTGCCGAGCCCGGCCGCGAGCACGACAGCGACCGCGTTGGTCGCGTCGGGATCTGGGGGGTTCACGAGGAGCGGCGCCGCGAGGCTTGGGTCGGGCGACGACGGTCGCTCCCGACGCGGTCTGGGCCCGGCGCTTGTGGGTCGGATGTCATCAGATGAGTGCCGCATCGTATGGGGGCCACGTTCGGAGTGTCAACCGAGGCAGGCTCAGCTTCGCAGCCGCGCGACGGCCTCGATCTCGACTCGGGCGCCCTTCGGCAGCGCGGCCACCGCGACCGTCGAGCGAGCCGGTGGCGGGTCCGCCAGGAACCGGCCGTAGATGGCGTTGACAGTGGCGAAGTCCCCGATGTCGACGAGGAAGATCGTCGTCTTGACGACGTCGGCCCAGGTGGCGCCGGCCGCGTCGAGGATGGCCGTCAGGTTGGCCATGACGCGCTCCGTCTCGGCTCCGATGCCGCCCTCGACGACCTGACCGCTGATGGGATCGAGCGAGGCCTGGCCCGCGGTGAACAGGAACCCATCGGCGACGATGCCCTGACTGTACGGCCCGACGGCGGCCGGCGCTCCGGTGGTCGAGACGGCTCGGCGAGTCATGTCGTCGGCTCCTCTGCGTGTTGATGCGTGACGATGGATGTGGCGGCCACGAATGGATCGGCCTCGCCCGGGGCTCGCAGCATCCCATCGAGGAGACCCGTCCGGACCGACTCGGCCGCGGCGACCGCCTCCGGTAGCGAAGCATAGAGCGCCCACAGCGTGGGACCCGAGCCGGACAGGCCCAAGGGGCGTCCGAGGCGGCGATTCAGCGCCCGGCGGAACGCCACGAGCTCCGGTACGAGCGCGGTCGTCGCGGGCAACAGGTCATTGGCCATGGTGAGCACGCTCGCCCGGGCCACCAGGTCCGTCGTCGAGAGCCCGGAACGGAGTTCCTCGGCCAGGTGGACCGACGACATCCGGACCGACCCCTCGCCGACCGCGCGGATCGTCGCGAAGGCGTCGAAGACGTCGTGCGTCGAGACCCGGACCGCGGGCGTCACGAGCAGCACGCCCGGCGAGCCGTGGAGCCCGCGCAGCGGCGCGACTCGCTCCCCCCTCCCTTCGACGAGCGCCGGCCCACCGGCACCGAAGAACGGCACGTCCGAGCCGAGGTGAGCCGCAAGCCGGAGACGGGCGTCCGAATCGAGTTCGGCGCCCCAGGCTTCGAGCGCGGCGTCGATGGTCGCGGCGGCGTCCGAGGACCCGCCGGCGAGTCCGGCCGCGACCGGGATCCGCTTCTCCAGGCGGACCGCGAGCGCCGGCGCCGGGCCGGACGTCGGTCCCCCGCCCCCGGTCCAGCCACCACCGACGGCCGAACGCGTGGCGGCCAGAGCGTCGAACACGACGTTGTCGGCGATGGGCCCGGCGTCGAACCCCTCAACGTGCAGGCTGTCGGCGTGCCCGCCGGCCAGGGCTACGCTCAGTCGATCGGCGAGCGTGAGCGGGACGAACACCGAGTGCAGCTCGTGGTAGCCATCCGCGCGACGCCCGACGACGGCCAGGGTCAGGTTGAGCTTGGCCGGGGCGAGCCGGACCACCGGCGTCAACCGGCGGAACGGGTCCGCGGCGGTCGTCACGGCCGCGAGGCCTCGCGGCGGCCGCGCCGGTCCGACCCGATCGGTCCGAGCGCCTCCCGCAGGGCGAGCCACTCCCCCACCGCGAGGGTCTGGGGGCGCCGATCGGCGGCGATGCCGGTGGCGGAGAGGGCCGCGGCCACCTGCCCCGCGTCGAGCGGCAACTGGCGGGCCAGGACGTTGTGGAGCATCTTGCGGCGCTCGCGGAAGCTCGCCTGGACCAGCCGCCAGAGCTCGTCCTCCTCGTCGGGGGCCAGGCGATCATCGGCGTCGAAGGGCTCGACGACGATGACCGCCGATTCGACGGCCGGCGCCGGCTCGAAGGCGTCGGGGCGGACGGTGAAGGCGATCCGGACCCGGGCGTGGTACTGCACGAAGACCGACAGGTAGCTCATCTTCCCGGCCGGTGCCGCGATCCGCTCCGCGACTTCGCGCTGGACCATCAGCACCATCCGCTCCGGCCTCGGGGGCTCGCCGAGCAGGGCGTGCAGGATCGGGCTCGTGATGTGGTACGGCAGGTTGGCGACCACGTCGTACGGCGGCTCCGCGAGCCCGACGAGATCCTGGTCGAGTGCGTCGCCTTCGATAAGCCGCAGCTGGCCGGAATCCAGCGGGCTGGCGAAGCGGTCGCGCAGGAAGGCCGCAAGCCCCGTATCGAGCTCGACCGCGGTCACGAGCGCCCCGGCCGTCAGCAATCCACCGGTGACCAGGCCGAGACCGGGACCGATCTCGAGGACCCTGCGCCCGGGTTCGGGCGCCGCCTCCGCGAGGATCGCCTCGAGCACGTCCGGATCGGCCAGGAAGTTCTGCGACAGCGCGTGGCGGGCCCGCAGGCCGGCGGCCCGGAGCGTGGCCCGAACGTCGGCCTGGTCGATGCGTGGCCGGATCGAGCCGGTCATCCGCCGGCGCTCCGCTGCGCAAGGGGCAGGGACGGCCGCGCGTCGAGGTCCAGCCCGGACCGGTCGCCCGCCTCGAACCGTCTTGCGCCCGCCGCCCCGATCATCGCGCCGTTGTCGGTGCAGAGAGCCGGCCGCGGGACGATGAACGGCAGCCCGTGCTCGTCGGCCGCGTCGGCGAGGCGCGCCCGCAGGGCGCTGTTCGCCGCGACACCGCCGCCGAGCACGATCGAGCGGGCACCGGTCGATCGTGCCGCGCGGATCGTCTTGGTCGCCAGTACGTCCACGACCGCGTCCTGGAACCCCCAGGCGAGGTCCGCGACGATGTCCGGCGGGAGTGGGACGTCGGGGTCGTCGACGATCCCGGCATCGTTCCGTGCCTGACCGACGATCCGCCGGGCGGCGGTCTTGAGGCCGGAGAAGCTGAAGTCGTACGAGTCGCCGAGCCATGCCCGTGGGAAGACGCGGTCGCGCCTCGTGGCGGCCTCAGCGGCATGCGCGATCGCGGGTCCACCCGGATAGCCGAGACCGAGCAGGCGGCCGACCTTGTCGAACGCCTCCCCGGCCGCATCGTCGACCGTCGCGCCGAGCAGGCGGTAGGTGAGGTGGCCGCTCATCGCCGCGAGGAAGGTGTGGCCGCCCGAGACGACGAGCGTCACGAGCGGGAACACGGGCTCCGCGACCTCGGGGCCATCGATATCGTCGAGCCAGGCCGCGTACACGTGGCCCTCGAGGTGGTTGACCCCGACCAGCGGCTTGTCGTGGACCCAGGCGAGGGCCTTCGCGAGATTGATGCCGACCAGCAGCGACCCGGCGAGACCCGGCCCGTAGGTCACGGTCACCGCATCGACATCGGACCAGGCCGCGCCGGCATCCGCCCACGCCTCGTCGAGGACCGGGACGATCCAGCGCAGGTGGGCGCGTGCGGCGACCTCGGGGACGATGCCGCCCGATGCCGCATGCATCGCTACCTGGGACGCGACGACGTTCGAGCGGATCGTCCGCCCGTCCTCGATCAGGGCGATCCCCGTCTCATCGCACGACAATTCGACGGCGAGCACCAGCGAGCCGCTCATGGATCGTCCCCGTCGTCATGCTCGGCCGGTTCGACTGGGCCGGCGGGCGCATCGAGGCCGTCGGGGCGCTCCGGCGCGGGCGAGGCGTCGAGCTCGGCACGCAGCCGCGCGATCCGCTCGCGCATCAGGGGTCCCGTCAGCGCCTCGGTCGTCATGATCAGGGCGTCCTCGCCGTCGTCGCTGTAGTAGCGCGGTCGCAGCCCGACGGGCTTGAAGCCGTACTTCTCGTACAGCCGCCGGGCCGGCACGTTCGACAGCCGGACCTCGAGCGTCGCCTCGCGCGCCCGGCGGTCGATGGCGAGGTCGAGGAACGCGAGCAGGAGCCGCTCCCCGATCCGCTGCCGGCGCCATGCCGGATGGATCGCGAACGTCGTGACGTGCGCCTCGTCGACCATCAGCCACATCCCGCCGTAGCCGACGATCTCGTCGTCCGCCCGTGCGACCAGGTAATGGGCGAGGCGGTTCGTCTCGAGCTCGCTGCGATAGGCGTTGGCCGGCCACGGCGCGGAGAAGCTCGCCCGTTCGATGGCGTGGACGACGACGAGGTCCTCGAGCCGCATCGGCTCGATGCGGACCCTCAACGGGGGTCGCGCGACCATGTCACCTCTCCGCCGACGGCCGTCACCCCGCGCGGCAGCGTCACGTACTCGGGCACGAGTCGCGCGAGGTCGTCTTCGTCGCCGGCGGCGAGCCGGGTGGAACCCGCGCGCAGGAGCTCGGCCGCCAGGCCTTCGCGCGCCGCCTCGCCACGGGCGAGCGCGTCATCCGGCGCTCGTCCGGCGAGATCGATGGCGACCAGGACGTCCGTTCGCCCGCGCTCGGGCTCATCGCCGGCGTGAAGGAGGGCCGGCGCCTCGCCGTCACGGACCACGATCCGGTCCGACGGCCCGGCCGGCATGAGCAGGATGCAGCGCTCGAGCGGGACCTCGTTCGCGCGCGCCGCCGCGGCCAGCAGCGCAGCGCCGGTCGGGATCCCGACGATCGGCCTGCCGAGCCCGTGCGCGAGACCCTTGGCGGTGGCGATCCCGACCCGCAGCCCGGTGAACGCGCCGGGCCCGGTGCCGACGACGATCCCGGCGATCTGCGAGCGAACGATCCGACCCTCCTCCAGCATCCGGTCGAGCGCGGGGAGGAGCGTCTCGCCGTGGCGGTACCCGGCCGGCCAGCTCGTCACGACCGTGGGTTCGCCGCCGGTCGTCCCGATCGCGAGGACGATCCTCGTCGTGGCCGTGTCCATGGCCAGCACGACCTCGCGACCGGGGTCTTCCGGGGCGCCCGGACGCGATCCCGCCGCCGCGCTCATCCGAGCCTCTCCAGGTATCGCCGATGACGCTCACCGTGGGCGATCAGCTCGATCTCGCGCGGCTCATCGCCGGAGCCCTCGATGACGACGTCGAGCCGTTCGGGCGGGATCGCCTCACCGAGCCGTTCCGGCCATTCGATGAGCGTGACGCCGCCGACCCAACGGTCGTCGAGCAGGCCACCGGCGAGGACGTCGGCGGCGCCGGCCAGCCGGTACAGGTCGACATGGAACATCGGCAGCCGCCCCTCGTACTCCGCCATGAGCACGAAGCTCGGCGAGGTGATCGTCTCGCGCACCCCGAGTGCGGCTCCAAAGGCCTTGGCGAGGTGGGTCTTGCCCGCTCCGAGGTCGCCGAACAGGCAAAGGAGATCGCCCGCTCGGGCGACGTCCGCGAGCGATGCCCCCAACGTGGCGGTCGTGTCCGGATCGGGGCTCGTGAGGTGGCGCTGGCGCAGGGTGGTGGCAGGCATCGGGGCGAGGGTAGCCGAATGACGGAGGCATCGCGCGTGGGCACGGTGCCGCTCGCTCGGGCGGCTAGTCGAACCGTTCCAGGTCGCCGAGCGGGACCGCGACGGCACTCCCGTCGGGCAGGCGGACACGGCCGGCCTCGAGGTCGACCCCGGAGGCGAAGCGACGCCGTCCCGCCGGGCCGAGCCAATGACCCTCGTAACCGCTCAACGCACCGGCCCGAATCCGGACCAGGTCCGGCCGCAGGACCGGCACGTCGAGGTCCGGCGCGTCGAAGATGAGCATCGGGGGATCGGCCACGATCCCCACCTCCCGGCCGGCCATCGCCGCGAGCAGCGCCGTGACCGGGGTGGCCATCGGCCGCCGCAACGCACCCTCCATGACCAGGACCGCGAACGACGGCAGTCGATGGAGGGCCGCGCGCTGGCGTGCCTCCGAGGCGAGATAGTCGCGCCGCTCCTTGCTTGCCATGCCGGGGACGATGATGCCGCGGACGCCCATCGCCCGGGCGCGGGTCAGGATCTCGGCATCGACCCGCGCATCGACGACGAGGATCGAGCCGGCCATGCCGACGTCGAGCCCCCCGGCGCGCAGCCCGCCGCCGCTTCCGG
Organism: uncultured Chloroflexia bacterium; assembly: GCA_963764515.1. GTDB lineage: Bacteria > Chloroflexota > Limnocylindria > Limnocylindrales > CSP1-4 > SPCO01. The sequence continues at coordinate 149,164 of CAVXSS010000003.1, forward strand.
AGGCGAGGGCGAGCCGGCCCCGTGTCGGCCCACCCAGGACGACGACGCCGCGGATGCCGCGACCGGCCGCTCGCAGCTCGATCGAGGTGCCCGATCGAACCTCTCGCACGATCCCCGCCACCGGCGTCTCGAGCGGGTCCATGATGTCGCCCGTGGCGACCCGCCAGCGCGTCCGCCACGGAAAGAGGTATTCCCCGCCGCGCACGCTTCGGCCCGTGCTCCCCGAACCCGGCCCGACGACCCGACCGAGCGCGTGCCACCGGTCACCGGGACGTGGCTCCACGGGCTCCGTGACGACCTTGTCCTCGAGCCTTGGATCACGCAGACGCTCGGCGATCGGGGCGCCGACCACGACCGAGGCCCCGGCCTCGACGATGGCATGGTCGCCCGGCGAGAGGGCGAACACGGCGTCGACAGGCAATTCGATGAGGTGCCGCACCGGCACGAGTTCCAGGTCGGTGGCCGACCCGGACGCCGGAGGCGGACCCTCTGGATCGCCGGCGGCCTGACCGGGATGCCAGCCGTTACCCATCGGACGGGCCCCCGGCGACCGTCATCTGCCAGGCGCCGAGCAGCTCGCGGCGCCTGTCGGCGCGTTCCGGGAGCCGCAACGGGACATCGCGCAGGTCGATGAGCAGCCCGGCGAGGCCTCCCGACACATCCACCGCGAAGTGTCGGCCGCGGCCGCCGAGGCGGACGCCGTCGCGGAACCGGAACTCGGCGGTGGCGGTCGCTCCCGGTGGGAGCGCGACCATCGCCAGGCCTCCCGGGACCAGGTCGATCGGACTCCGACTGTGGAGGCCGGGGCCCCTGCCGCCGCGCCGCCGGTCGTGGACGACGAGGCTCCCGGCGCTCCGTCCGGTCCGCAATCCCGCGGGCGTGACCACGCTGCCGAGGGGCGCCAGCAGGTCATCGGCCAGGTCGGCGACGACGGCTCGCCGCTCGTCGGGGTCGGGGATGGAGCCGAGCGGACCCAGCAGGCGAGCGTGATCGAGCGCATAGCCGCTGGCCCCGGGACGCCGCAGCACGTCGGCCAGGGCCAAGGCGATGGCCGGAGGGGACGCGATCGACCAGACGCCACCGGCCGCCACCACGAGGTCCGGCGCAGGGTCGGTCGCAAACTCGGGCGTCGCCTCGACCAGTCGATCGAGTGCGGCGCGAGCCGCCGCCATCCGCAGGGCGACACCGTCGGCGGACATGTCGGCCCACGGCGCGATCCGCAGCTCCCGCAGCCGGTCGCGCACCCGATGCCGATCGGAGGCGACCGTCGTCCAGGCGAGGATCCGGTCCACGGCCATATCGTCGGGGTCCGCCGGCGCGAGCCCGGCGGACGGCACGATGGCGACATCCACCCCTGCGGGTTCCGACGGACCAGCCGGGAACGCCGCCGCCCGGAGGCCGCCGTCGTAGCCGATCTCGATGAGCTCGAGGCGGCGGTCGAGCACTTCAGCGAGCGTGATCGCGGCCGCCCCGAGCGTGCGCCGCGCGTCATCGAGGGGCAGGGCCAGGGCCGAGAGGAGATCGCGCAACGGGGCCCCGGCTGGACCTGGCCGGGCCGCGGGCGCGAGCAGCGTCTCGCCCTCCCGGGCATTGAGGTCGCCGAAGGCGGCTGCGCCATCCGCCATCGCCCCGGCCAGGACGATGAGCCGCTCCGGCCGGCGGCTGGCCGCGGCCGCCACGAGGGCGGTCAGTTCGGCGAGTGCACCTCGCTCATCGGCCCCGGCCGGGTCGCCGGCGCCGGCGAGGATGCCGTCGGTCTCTCCTTCGAGGAGGAGCCGGGACATGGCCAGCGGATCGGCCGTCTCCACGCTGGCCCCGACGGTGCGCCAGCCGCTGCGCGCCGCGGCCGCGACGAGCGGCGCGAGCGCCCGTTCCGAGGCGGCCACCACGGCCATTCGGCGGGCGGGGGTCGAGCTGACACTCACGGCCGGCAGCAGGTCCGGGCGTTCGGGATCGACCCGGAGGTGACCCGCCAGGTCCGGATCGGCGGCCGCCACGCGGGCCAGCAGCAGGTGCGTCGCCGCATCCGGATGGGATCGGGCGGGCAGGGCCACCGAACCAAGCAGGCGCCAGGCATGCTCGATCCGGCCGATCAGAGCCGCCCCAGTAGTGGCCGCGCCGCGATCGATGGCGAGGAACGCGCGCGGGTCGCTCGTCATCGGGCCATGCTACCCGGCGCCCGCCGGGTCGTGGTCACGCGTCCCAGGTCGCCTCGTCGTCGTACTCCTCGAGCCGCGCAATGAGCAGTTCGATCCCGGCATCGTCGGCCATGATCTCGGTCGCCGACGAGAGCTCGCCGCCGAACAGGCCGCGCAGGACCGGATCGAAGAAGAGCATCGCATTCGCGCCAAGGGGGCGATACGGTCGGCTGGCCTCGAGGAAATGGACCGCGGGCCCGGTCAGGCCGCGCAGCTGGATCTCCCGGGCGACCTGCTCGACCAGCTCGTCACGCTGCTCCTCGGTCTGTTCGAGTGGGGTGGTCATGCCGGTCCTCCGACGACGGCCTGGCGACTGGCCACGGCCGCGGCGAACGCCTTGTAGGCTGCCCGTCCGCGAAGCGCGAAGATCACGTGGTCGATGGTAGGGCACCAGGGCAACTCGTCGCGCACCGTCTGGACCGTGATCCGGGCAGCCTCCTCGAGCGGGAACCCGCCCACGCCGGTGCCGAGCGCCGGGAACGCGATGCTGGTGGCGCGGATGTCCCGGGCTCGGGCCATCGCCGAGCGCACGGCGGCCGCGATGACCGCTCCGCTCGTGCGCCGCTCGCGATCGAGCGATACGGCGTGGATGACGGCTCGAGCGGCGAGGGAGCCGGCTGTGGTCACGCAGGCCTCGCCGAGCGGGACCGGCGCCTGGCGGACCGCTGCGAATTCGATCTCGTCGCCGCCGGCGCGCTTGATGGCGCCCGCGACGCCACTCGACATCCAGAGCGAGACGTTCGCGGCATTGACGATCACATCGACCTCGAGATCACAGATATCGCCGTTCCAGAGCTCGATGCGCGCCACGTCAACTCCACTCGGTGAGCGTGCGAAGCCCCATGTGTCCGGGTCCGGCATGGTACACCCGGGGTAACCGGCGGGCCATGGCTGTCACGACCTCCCACGAGATCGTGGTGCGCGCCTGCGCCAAGTCCGCGACCGTGATCGAGAGGTCGTCCTGACGCCCGATGAGCGTGAAGAGGTCCGAGGTCGTGACCGCCGGTCCGGGGACATCGGTCACGTCGGCCATGACCGCGTCCATCGAGACCGTCCCGACGAGCGGGACCCGGTGGCCGCGGACGAGCGCGCTCGCCCAATTCGAGAGGGACCGCGACCAGCCGTCCCCGTAGCCGATCGGGAGCGTCGCGATGCGACTGGGCCGTTCGGTCTCGAAGCTGGGCCCATAGCCGATCCCCCACCCCGCGGGCAGCAGGGTCACCCGGACCGGCCGGGCATGGAGGGAGAGGACGGGCCGCAGGCGCGACGCCGGCCCCCTCCGGCGCTGGTCCGCGCTCAGCTCATCGGGAGCCAGGCCGTAGATGGCCAATCCCGGGCGGACGCCGTCATGGGCGATCAGGCCGTCCACGTCGGCCAGCAGGCGTGTGCTGGCGGTCGAATGCCTGGCCGGCAGCGGGATCCCGGCGGCCACGAGGGCCAGCGTGGCCGCCTCGAAGCGCCCGAGTTGTCGGTTGGTGCGCACGGCGTCCTCCGGCGCCTGCAGGTGGGTCCACAGACCGGCCACGACCGCGTGGCCGCTCGTCCGGATGGCCCTGGCCGCGTCGACGACGGCCTCCGGCGCGAGGCCGCCGCGGCCCAGGCCGGTCTCCACCTCGAGTTCGATCCGGAGCAGGCGCGACCCCGGTCGTCTGACGGACGCGAGGGCGGCCAGCATGGCAGCGAGCAGGTCCCGTTCGCCGGCGCTGACCGCGATCCCGCGGCGAGCGGCCGTCGGCGCCCACGCGGGCGGGATCGGGTAGAGCACGAGGATCGGAACCCTTATCCTCGCCGCCTGGAGCGCGAGCGCCTCGTCGAGCGTCGCCACGCACAGGCCGTCCACTCCGGCCCCGACGAGCGCACGCGCGACCGGCACCGCCCCATGGCCGTAGGCGTCGCCCTTGACGACCGGACGGACCGGCACGCTCGCGCCGGCTGCCTCGCGCACGATGGCGAGGTTCGCGAGGAGAGCGTCGAGGTCGATCTCCAGCCATGCGGACCGAGGCAGCGGCGGGAGGCCGGCCGCAGCCAGTCGGTTGTCGATCGACGACCCGGGATCGGGGTGCACCGTGGTTCGGCCCGGGCTCTGCTCAGGTCGGATCGGGCGACGGGGACGCCGGATCGAGCGTGCCGGCACCCACGGGTTCGTCGGCCCGGCCCGATTCCTCGGCACGTGCCCCGAATCCCAGCCGACCGCGCGCGCGACGGCGTTCGGCGGCCGCCGCGAGGCGCTTGCGGGCGAGCGCGAGGCCTTCGGGCAGGTCCGAGGCCAGCACGCCGGCATCTCCGAACCGCTCACGCGCCCCCTCTCCGGCGAGCCCGTGCAGGTAGACGCCCAGTCGGGCCGCGGAGAACGGGTCGAGTCCCTGCGCGAGCAGCGCACCGATCGCGCCTGAGAGGACATCGCCCGTACCGCCGGTGGCCAAGGCCGGATTCTCGAACGGCGAGACGGCGACCGAGCCATCAGGCGCGGCGATGACCGTCGCCGCGCCCTTCAGGACCACGACCTGCCCCCACGTCATGGCGGCATCCCGAGCGGCCGCGACCCGCGCGGCGTCATCGGCGACCAGGTCGCCGCCCGCGGCCGGGTCCTGGCCCATCCCTGCGCGAAGTCGGGCGAACTCACCGGCGTGCGGGGTCAGCACGGCGGGTCGGGAGATGAGCGTCCACCAGGCGTCCATCGACGCGAGCGACCGGAGCGCCTCGGCATCGAGGACGATCGGCGCCGCTTCCGCGTCGCCGGCCGAGATCAGCTCTCGGACCAGTTCGACGGTGGACAGGCCGGGCCGCAACCCGGGCCCCACGACCATCGCATCGTGTTCGTGATCGAGGATCCGCGCGAGCGCGCCCTCCGCGTCGATCTCTTCGACATCGTCCTCCGGGAGCGCCATGGTCGTCGCCTCGACGACCTTCGCCGCGAACAGCGGCTGGAGCGACTCGGGGACCGCCAGCGACACGAGGCCCGCACCGGCCCGGCCTCCGGCACGGCAGACCAGGAGGGCAGCACCCGCGTAGTCGAGCGATCCGGCGATGACGAGCAGCTTGCCGAATGAGCCCTTGTGTCCGCGAACCGGACGCTCGGGCAGGAGCGCACCGGCCGCCTCGTCGTCGAGGCGCGCCGCGCCGTGGGGCATGACCGTCGTGCCCGTCCCGCCCGCCGCCGTCGTCTCCCCCGGGCGGCGCCCGAATCCGACCGGGCCGCGTTCAGTCACCGGACAGCCCCCCATCGATCGCGGCGCGGGGTCGGGTCCCTCCGTCGCCACCATCCGGCCCGCCGACCGCCGTGGCGGGCCCGTCGCCCGACCGCGGCGCGTCCGAGGCCAGCGCCCCCGCGCCCCCGGCCTGGGCCACATCGCGCAGCCGCTCGATCCGCGCGAGGATGCGGCGCTCGCGGTCGTCGAGGCGCTCCTCGATGTCGGCCGGGAAGAGGAACCGTCCGCCGGTCGTCCGGATCCCGAACGCGATCGCGACCGCGTAGTCCAATTCATGGGTGATCGACAACGCGATCCGTCCCATCCCGAGCTGTTCGGCCCGGGCCGCCGCCCGGCCGTGGAGCCGCACCGCGGGCTGGCCGGTCGGGAGCCGCTCGACCTCGATGTCGCGCCAACCGATGCCGCGCACGCCGAGCCCCAGCACCTTCGAGACCGCCTCCTTTGCGGCCCAGCGTCCGGCGAACGTCTCCGGCCGGTCGCGCACGTAGCGCTGCTCGGCCGGGGTCAGGACCCGTCGGGAGAAGCGCGGCCCGAACCTGGACAGCGTCGCCCGGATGCGCTCGACCTTGATGATGTCGATGCCCAGTTCGGTCGTGCCCGGCGGGACCGCCCACGCGGTCGGCAGCAGCGCGTCGGCCGGGTCGCCCGCCGCCATCGGACTACTCGACCGTCACCGACTTGGCCAGGTTGCGCGGCTGGTCGACGTCCGTGCCGCGGGCCACGGCCATGTGATAGGCGAACAGCTGGAGCGGGATCACCGCGAGGATCGGCGAGAGGGCATCGTGCGTGTCGGGGACCCAGCACACGTCGTCGGCGAAGCGGTCGATCTGCTCGTCGCCCTCGGTCGCGACCGCGATGACGCGGGCGTCCCGGGCGCGACCTTCCATGACGTTGCTGATGACCTTCTCGTAGACCGGCGATCGCGTGACGACCGCGACCAGCGGGCACTCGGCATCGAGGAGCGAGATCGGCCCGTGCTTCAGCTCGCCGGCGGCGTAGCCCTCGGCATGGACATAGCTGATCTCCTTGAGCTTGAGCGCGCCCTCGAGCGCGGCCGCCAGGCCGAAGCCACGACCGACGAACATGAAGCCACGCGAGTTGACGTAGCGACGGGCGAGACCGGGCGCGACGCTTGACGCGGTCTCGATGGCCCGCGCGGCCGCCGCCGGGAGCGCGCGAAGCGCGGCGCCGAGCGCCAGCTCGTCCGGTTCGGCCAGGGCACCCCTGGCACGGGCGATGGCCGCGGCCAGCACGACCAGGGTCGTGACCTGGGTCACGAACGTCTTGGAGGCGGCCACGGCGATCTCCGGGCCTGCCTGCAGGAACAGGACCGCGTCCGCCTCGCGGGTGATGGCCGAGCCGACCGTGTTCGTCACGGCCACGACCGGACAGCCGCGCTCCCGGGCGAGGCGGGTCGGCGCGATCGTGTCGGCGGTCTCGCCCGACTGGGTCACCGCGATGACGAGGGTCCGCTCATCGAGGGGCGGCGGGCCGTACCGGAACTCCGAGCCTGCGGTCGCCCGGGCCGGAAGACCGGTCCAGGCCTGGATCGCCGCGGCGCCGGCGAGCGAGGCGAAGTACGCGCTGCCGCACGCGACCAGCTCGATGCGGTCGATCGTACGGAGCCGCTCGGCCAGCGGCGCGAGCTCCTCCACGACGATGTGCCCGTCACGATGCACCCGGCCGGTCAGCGACTGGGCGAGCGCCTCGGGCTGCTCGTGGATCTCCTTGAGCATGAAATGCTCGTAGCCGCCCTTTTCGGCTGCCTCGGGGGACCAGTCGACGGTCGTGACGGGCCGCTCGATCGGGTCGCCGGCGACGTTGGTGATCGTGACGCCCCATGGGTGGAGGTCGGCGACGTCGCCCTCCTCGAGGAAGATGACCTGATCGGTGTGAGCGAGGATGGCGGCGACGTCGGATGCGAGGAAGCTCTCGCCGTCGCCGAGCCCGACGACGAGCGGGACGTCCTGGCGGGCGCCGACGAGCCGATCGACCTCGGCGCGATGCATGACGGCGATGGCGTACGCGCCATCCATCCGCCGCAGGGCGTCGCGGACGGCGTCGGCGAGGTCACCCTGGTACGCCTCCTCGACGAGATGGGCGATCGCCTCCGTGTCCGTTTCCGAGGTCAGCCGGTGGCCGCGCGCCTCGAGGCCGTCGCGAAGCTCGCGGAAGTTCTCGATGATCCCGTTGTGGATGACCGTGATCTCACCCGTGCAGTCCTGGTGGGGATGGGCGTTCAGGTCGTTCGGTCGGCCGTGGGTCGCCCATCGCGTGTGGGCGAGCCCGAGGGCCGCATGCGGCGTCCGGTCGGCGATGGCCGTCTGGAGGTTGGCCAGCTTGCCGGCCCGCTTCTCGATGAACATGTCGCCCGCGTCGTCGACCAGGGCGATACCGGCCGAGTCGTAACCGCGGTACTCGAGCCGCTTGAGCCCTTCGATGAGGAGCGGGCCCGCCTCTCGCGGTCCGGTGTAACCGACGATGCCGCACATGCCGTCAGGTCCTCCGTTCGCCGCCGCCACGTCGGGCGGGTCGGCCTTGGTGACTCCGATGGGTGGGCACCGGGGTTAGTTTAGTCGCTCTCCCGCGACCCTCGCGAGCGTGTCGGCCAGTTCGACCACGAGCACCGCGTCCGGCCCCTCCACCATGACCCGCAGGGCCGGTTCGGTGCCCGACGGCCGGACGAGGACCCGACCGGTCGGGCCGAGCCTCGCGGAGGCAGCGGCGATCTCCGCCTGCAGGATCCGATCCGCTTCCCACTGGTCCTTGTGACGGGCCTTCACGGCCCGCTGTTGCTGCGGCAGCATCGGGATGCCCGCGGCGAGTTCCGTCAGGCTCCGCCCGCTGGCGGTCATGACGCGCAGGACCTCCAGCGCGGTGACGATCCCATCGCCCGACGTCGTGTGGTCGAGATCGATGACGTGGCCGCTCTTCTCGCCGCCGAGGCGGGCGCCCGACACCTGCATGCCCTCGAGGATGTACTTGTCGCCGACGGGCGTCCGCACGACGTGGCCACCGGCCGCCTCGACGGCCTTCTGCAGGCCGCCGTTCGAGAGGACCGAGACCACGACGCCGCCCGGCAGGGCGTCGCGGCGCAGTCGATCGAGGGCGAGGATGCCGAGGATCTGGTCGCCATCGACGATCTGACCGGCCGCGTCGACCGCGATCAACCGGTCGGCATCACCGTCGAGTGCGAACCCGACGTGGGCACCGCGGGCGACAACGGCCTCGGCCAACGAGCCCGGGTCCGTGGCTCCCGACCGGACGTTGATGTTGATGCCGTCCGGCTCGGCGTTGATGACCTCGACCTCGGCACCGGTCGCCCGCAGGATCGTGGGTCCCACAGCTGAGCCGGAGCCGTTCGCGGCATCGAGGACGAGATGGGTGTCGGTGGCCCGAACGCTCGATGCCAGCGTCACCCGATGGTGCAGGTAATCGCTCATGAGGTCGTCCCGGACCACGATCCGCCCGAGGCCGGCATTCGTCGCGCCACCGAGGTCGTCGGAGCGCCAGATGAGCTGTTCGAGTTCATCCTCGACCGCGTCGTCGAGCTTGAGGCCGGCACCGTCGAGCACCTTGAGCCCGTTGTCGTCGGCCGGGTTGTGGGAGGCCGAGACCATGATCCCGGCCGCGTACGGTCCACTGCCCGCGAGGTACGCGAGGGCCGGCGTCGGGACGACCCCGACCACGTGGACCTCGGCCCCGAGGCTGCAGGCTCCGGCCGCGATGGCAGCCACGAACATGTCACCGGAGCGCCGGGTGTCCTGGCCAACGACCAGTGCCCCGCCCGGCCCGACCAGGCGGTGGGCGGTCGCCCGGCCGAGGGCGTAGGCGATGGTCGGTTTCAGGTCGACATTCGCGACACCGCGGATGCCGTCGGTGCCGAAGAGTCGCGCCACGGACGCCTCAGCCGCTCAAGGATGCCGACGGCCCGGCCGAGGCCGGCGACAGGGACGCCGCGGGCGAGGGCGACGGGGGTGGTGCCGTCACCGTCACCGGGATGTTGGGCGGACTGGCCGAGACGAGCGTCAGGCCCGGTGGCAGGACGATCGTGACAGGGACATCGGTCGTCCCCGGCTTCAGGCCGCGGACGTCGAGGTCCACCACGAGCGTCGCCCCGGTCAGGCGGTCGAGGTCGGCCACGGACCCTCCGATCGTGATGAGCACTCGATCGACCGAAACCGTGTATCGGAGGGCGGTATCGGCGCCCACGAGTCGGTAACCGGTCTCGAACGCCCGGGTCGATGTCACCGGCCGGAAGGTCACCACGACGGTGACCTCGGTCCCGTCAAGCGGCGAGACGTCGTCGGGAGGATCGAGGGCGACGGTCGAGGTCACGGTCTTCGAGGCACCGGCCACCGAGATGGGTGCCGTGTCGACCGACTCGAGCGCGGCCAGCCGATCCGCGTCGCCCTTGACGGTCACGACCGTCGGCTCCACCGTGACCGTGGCCACTTCGAATCCGGCGGCGGGCGCCCCGGTGACGACGGGGCTGACCGGGACGACCCGCGAGCCGAGGTTGGCGAAGACCCGGATCGTCACGCGCGCGGTGTTGGGCTCCAGTTTGACCGGGCTCACGGGATCGCCGAGCCGGTCGACGGCGACCAGCGCCAGGTCCTGGTTGACGCTGAGGCCGGACGCCTGGATGACCGGGGCCGCCCTGGCGCCCGCCACCGTATCGACGACCGACGCGGGCCCGGATACGACGACGGTGAGCGGATCGACCGTCGGCTCGCCGATGGCGAGGCCTTCGGGGATCGTGCCAGGGTCGACCGTGACCGGGACGTCTCGCTTCTTGAGCTCGTCCAGCTGGATCGTGACCCGATCGGGCGTGAACCCGACGACCGAGATCCGTGGGTCGATCGACTTGACGACGATCGGGATCGAGACCGGACCCGAGCCGGGCGTGACGCCCGACACGTCGATACTGGCGTTGAAGGTCGAGCTGATGGCAGGGACGCCCGAGGGCGAGACATAACGGATCTCGTTGACGGGCGGGATCGCGGACAGGATGAACGCGTCCGAGGGCTGCCCATCGATCTGGGGCTTGATGTTGACCTGCAGCGACGACGTGCTCTCCGAGAGCACCAGCCCCCCGTACAAGAGGGTCGCCAGTCCCAAAGCGGCGAGCTTGAGTGGCCAGTTGTGGACGATGAGCCGGAGGATCCGCGTCACCGCGGCGCCTGAGCGGCCGCCGTGGTGGGCGGATCGTCATCCGGCGCCGGACGTGGCGGCATTTCCCGCTTGGGTCGTCGCATCAGGCGCCCGAGGTCGCTGAGGCGTGGCGCCCGGCCGCCCGTCCCGGTCGGTCCCGTCGAGCGCCAGCCGAACGCGCCACGACGGCCGGTCGGGTCCAGGAAGGTGAGGATGGCGGTCGCCAGCTGCACCTCCTTGAGGTTACGGAGGATCCGGCTTCGCTCGACGAGGCTGATCTGGCCGTTCTCCTCCGAGACGACCACGACGATGGCGTCGGTCTGCTCGGCAACGCCCAGCGCTGCCCGATGCCGCGTGCCGAAGCGCTCGGTGTGGATGGTCGTCTCGGCGAGCGGCAGCAGCGCGCCGGCCGCCAGGATGGTGTCGTCACGGATGATCACGGCGCCGTCGTGCAGGGGGGTCCGCGGCGCGAAGATGGTCCGCAGCAGGTCCGCGGACAGGTCGCCATGCATCATGACACCGGTCTCGGCGAGCTCCTCGAGCCCGGTCTCGCGCTCGATGACGATCAGCGCGCCGTGGCCATCGGCGGACAGGCCCGCCGCCGCCCGAGCGACCTCGACCGCGACGTGGTTCGAGGCACGGGACTCGGCCGGCGACAGGAGCCAGGCGAACGAGCCGACCCGCCCGATCCGTTCGAGCGCCCGCCGAAGCTCCGGCTGGAAGACCACGACCAGGGCGAACAGGCCGACGACCGCACCGCCCTGCAAGATCCTGGTCAGCAGGACCAGGTTGAGCGCCACCGCGAGGGCGTAGACGACGATGAGGACGCTCACCCCGATGACGAGCCGGACGGCGCGCGTCCCGCGGATCAGGCTGAACAGCCAGTAGATCAGGAGCGCCGTGATCCCGATGTCGATCACCGCGGTCGGGGTGACCTGGTCGAGGATCGATCGTACGAGCGCCATCGTCCCCCGAGTGTAGCATCGGACCCCGGACCGACCGGCCCCGCGGAACCGGCCGAGGCACGGTCATCTCAGCTGCAGAGGGCCGCCAGACGCGTGTCGTCGGGGAAGCGTTCGGCGGCCATCGTACACAGCCTCGCGCGGGTCAGGTCGTCGCCAGCGAGATCAGACAACCGTCCCAGGAGGACGAGCTTGTCGGCGGCTGCGGCGCGCCAGCCGCGGTCAAGGTAGAGCTCGGTCAGGCTGAGGTGGACGGCGCCGTCGGCGGGCGACACGGCGAGCGCGCGGTAACAGGCGTCCATCGCGGCATGGAGATTGCCGATCGAGCGTTGCGCGGCCGCCGCCTCGAGATAGCACCGGCGGGCCTCGTCCTCGTCGCCGCTGTCGAGTGCGGTCTCCGCGGCCGTGGTCATGACGGCGGCCGCGGACATCACGGCCCGCCGGGGGTCGCGCTTGGGCTCGGTGACCCGCGACGAGCCGATCCGCCCGCCGATCGTGCCTCCGTCGGCGCTCGGATGCGACGTGGCCGGACCGACGAGCGTACCGAGCGCACGGCCGAGCGCCTCGGAAGCCGGATCGATGCCTGCCTCCTGCAGCCTGGCCGCGAGCGCCTCGACGCCCTCGCGCCGCCCCCGCGACTCGGCCAGCTCCAGGGCCCGACGCGCCGCATCGGTGGCCTCGAGGAGTCGTCCGTCGCGATCGAGCACCGCCGCCAGCCGATCGAGCGTGTCGGCGGCCTCGACCCGTCGCCCCGTGATCGCGAGCATCTCGGCGCGGCCGCGCAGCGACGCCTCGTCCTCAGGCGCGCGGGCGAGCGCCAGCTCGTAGGCCGCGAGGGCCTCGGTCAGGCGGCCGGTCCGGGCGAGCACCCCGGCCAGGCTCGCCTGGGGCATGGCCCGATCGGGCGCGATCGAGGCCGCCTCGGCGTACGCGGCGATGGCCTCGTCGAATCGCCCTCGGAGCGATGCCGCATGCCCCAGGCGCAACGACTCCTTGTAGCGTTCGTACAGCGCCTCGCTCACCCGGCGTCCTCCTCTGCCAGCAGCTCCACGAGCAGCGCCTTCTGCACGTGGAGGCGGTTCTCCGACTGGTCGAAGATGAGACTACGCGGTCCGTCCATCACCGCGGAGGTGATCTCCTCGCCCCGGTGCGCCGGCAGGCAGTGCATGACCACCGCGTCGGGGCCGGCGGCATCGAGCAGCGCATCGTCGACCTGGTAGCCGGCGAACGCATCACGACGCTCCTCCGTCTCCGCCTCCTGGCCCATCGACGTCCAGGCGTCGGTGTACACGACCGACGCCCCACGGACGATCTCTGCCGGATCATGGCCGAAGACCAGCCGACCGCCCGACGCCGCGGCGAGCTCCTCGGCCCTGGCCACGATCCGTTCGTTCGGCGCATAGCCGGGCGGGTTGGCCAGCCGGATCTCCATCCCCAGCGCGGCGCCGACGAGCGCCAGTGAGTGATAGACGTTGTTGCCGTCACCGACGAAGGCGACGACCCGCCCCTCGAGCGGTCCGAGGTGTTCCTCGATGGTGAAGGCGTCGGCGAGCGCCTGGCACGGATGCTCGCGCAAGCTGAGCCCGTTGATCACCGGGACCTCGGCCTGCGTCGCCAGCTCCTGGATGACCTCATGGGGCCCGGTCCGGACGACGATGCCGTCGACGAAGCGGTCGAGGTTGTGAGCGACATCGTGCACGCTCTCGCGGGCGCCCAGGACGACGTCATTGGTCAGGTAGATGGCGTGGCCACCCAGCTGGACCATACCGGCCTCGAACGTCACCCGCGTCCGCAGGCTCGGCTTCTGGAAGAGCATCGCCAGGGTCCGCCCGGCCAGCGGTGGATGGGCGTGCCGCCGCGTGGCCCGGTACTCGGCCTTGAGCGCGGTGGCAGTATCGAACACGCGCCGCACCTCCGCCGCCGACAGATCGGCGACGCTGAGCACATCCCGCCCCCGCAACGATCCGGCGGTCATCGAAGACGTGCCGCCGTGGTCCTGGTCATGCGTAGCAGCGGCCCCGGCCGTTCAGGCGAAGGCGGGCGCGAGCACGGGAGCGAGCGCACCCCAAGGTGCGTGAGCGACCGCGCGGAGCGCCCAACGCACGCATGGACGGTCGCGGCCGGTGCCGGAGACTAACGCTTCGTGTACTGCGGCGCCTTACGGGCTCTCTTGAGCCCGTACTTCTTTCTTTCTTTCATGCGCGGGTCTCGAGTCAGGAGTCCAGCCTGGCGGAGCGGCAGGCGGTTGGCATCGGGGTCCAGTTCGAGCAGGGCTCGTGCGATGCCGTGGCGGATCGCCCCCGCCTGTCCGGTCACGCCGCCACCTTCGACCTTGATCAGCGCGTTGAAGCGGCCCTCCGTTCCGGTCACCCGGAACGGCATGCGCACCTCGGACTCGTTGATGGCGTTGCCGAAATGCTCCTCGAGGGTGCGGCCGTTGACCACGATCTCGCCCTCGCCCGGCAGGAGCCGAACGCGCGCGATGGCCGTCTTGCGACGGCCGGTCCCGGAGAAGAAGGCTGGTGTCGACATGCGGTTCGGGCTCCTCGTCAGGTCAGCGGCTCAGGCCGCTGGGCCTGATGCGGGTGATCGGACCCGGCGTAGACCTTCAGCTTGCGCAGCTGCTGGGCGCCGAGACGGGTATGGGGCAGCATGCCCTTGACGGCGCGCCGGATGACCTCCTCCGGGCGTCGGACCAGCAGCTGGCCAAGGGTCTCCTGGCGGAGGCCCCGGGGGTAGCCGCTATGGCGCATGTACAGCTTCGATTCCAGCTTGTCGCTGGTCACGGCGATGCGGGCCGCGTTGAGCACGATCACGTGATCGCCCGAATCGAGGTTGGGCTGGTACGTTGGCTTGTGCTTTCCCTCGAGAACGCGCGCGATGCGCGACGCGAGGCGGCCCAGCGTCTCGTCGGTCGCGTCGACGACGAACCAGCGGCGCTCGATCTCGCTCTCCCGGACCGCTACGGTCTTGGCGTTCATCGTTCCTCGTGTGCTCCGTTCCGTTCGACCGACGGCCGCCCGAGGGCGACGCGCCGGAGGCTGAGCCCCTTGGCCGGGGCTGCGGCCCCGTCGAGGGCCGGTCCGCTGGCCACCAGGGCCGCCCGGACCGCTGCTTCATCCATCTTCCCGAGTCCCACCTCAAGGAGGAGACCCACCATCCGCCGGACCATCCCTCGCAGGAAGGCATCGGCCCGGACGTCGATCGTCACGAGCCGGCCTCCCCGCCGGACCCGGACCGACATGACGGTCCGGACCGGCGAGCGGTCCGTTGCCCCGATGGCGCTGAAGTCGTGCCGGCCGATGAAGACCGACCCGGCCCGCGCCATCGCGGCTGTGTCGAGCGGGACCCGTACCCCGAGCGCCGTTCGCTCGCGGAGCGGGCTGCGCGGCCCGTTCCAGACGGTGTAGCGGTATTCCCGGTACCGCGCCGCATATCGAGGCTGGAATGTCGCGGTCGTCCGATGCAGATCCCGGATGGCGACGTCGCCCGGGAGGAGCGCATCGAGCGCTCGACCCAGCTCCGTCGCCGTCAGTCGTCCGTCGTAGGAGAAGGCGATCACCTGTCCTTCGGCGTGCACTCCGGCATCCGTCCGGCCGGCCCCGTCGACTCGCCGATCCACCCCGTTGCCGAGGCGCCGCAGCGCGTCCTCCAGGACCCCCTGGACCGTCCGGCGTCCAGGCTGTACCTGGAAGCCGCAAAAGTCCGTGCCATCGTATTCGACCCGGGCGCGATATCGGACGAACCGACGCCGCTCGGGGACGGCCTCTCGGCCGCCTGGTTGGTCGGCACCCTGCCGGCTCATCCGTGCGTTGGCCCCTCCGCTCCCTCGCTCACGCACCTTGGGGTGCGCTCGCTGCGGGTGCTCTGGGCCGCCTTCGGCTGAGCTCGGCATCGCGCCGACGACTAGTTCTTTCCTTTGTCAGACCAGCTCGATCTGGACGATTTCCGCGGCATCACCGCGGCGTTGACCCAAGCGGACGATCCGGGTGTAGCCGGACGATCGATCCGCGTACTTGGGGGCGATCTCATCGAACAGCTTGTCCACGACGAGCGGTTCGTTGGGAAACTGGGCGACGACCGCGCGGCGGGCGGAGAGATCGCCCCGCTTGGCCAGCGTGATCATCTTCTCGACGCGGCCGCTGATCTCCTTGGCCTTCGCTTCGGTCGTCTTGACCCGCTCGTAGCGGATGACCGACACCGTCAGGTTCTTGTACAGGCTCAGGCGAGGGCCCTGCTTGCGGCTGAGCTTGCGCCCGCCGATCCGATGCGCCACGGTCAGGCCTCCGTGTCATCGTCGAACGGCTCGTCGCCGTCGCCGACGTCGAGTCCGTCGGTCTCCGTGTCCGGAACGATGAAGCCGCGCATCCGCAGGCGCTCCTTCATCTCGTCGAGCGACTTCTTGCCGAAGTTGCGCATGCGCAGGAGATCGTCGTCCTTCAGCTGGAGGAGCTGGCCCACCTTGACGATGTTGTTGCGCTTGAGCGAGTTGTAGGCCCGCATCGGCAGGTCCAGCTCCTCGATCGGCATGTCGAGCATGTTCGAGGGAAGGGCGGCGGTGCCGGTCACCGCGACCGCCGGTACGGCGGCCATGCCGATGGTCACGAACGGGCGGAACTGGTTGACCAGGATCTCGGCGGAGCGGCTGAGCGCCTCCTCCGGCGTGATCGTGCCGTCGGTCTCGATCTCGATCGTGAGCTTGTCGTAGTTGGTCATCTGACCGACCCGCATACCCTCGACCCAGTAGTTGACCTTCTTGACCGGGGTGAAGATCGCGTCCACGGCGATGACGCCGATCGGCAACGCCTCCGCGCGCTCGGCGCCGAGATAGCCGACCCCGCGCTCGACCGTGAGGTCCAGCTCGATGGTCACGTCATCGGTGTCGAGGGTCATGAGCACGAGCTCGGGGTTGACGATCTCGACATCGGCGGACTCGGCGATGTCGGCCGCCGTCACCGCACCCGCGCCGCTCTTGATGAGGCGGAGCTGCACCGGGTGGGCGGCGTAGCTCTTGAGCCGGAGCTTCTTGACGTTCAGGACGATCTGGGTGACGTCCTCCTTGACGCCCGGAATCGTCGAGAACTCCTGGTAGACGTCCCGGATCTGGATGCTCGTCACCGCGGCGCCCTCGAGCGAGGAGAGGAGGACGCGCCGAAGGGCGTTGCCGAGCGTGACGCCGTAACCGGCCTGGAGAGGACCCGCCTCGTACTTCGCGTACGTGCCGGCTTCCTCGACAGGCTCGATCTGCGGATTCTCGAGTTCGATCATGTGTCTGCTGTTACCTCGAGTAGTACTCGACCACGAGCTGCTCGTTGAGATCGAGCGGCATCTGGTCGCGGTTCGGCGGGGTCACGACGGATCCGGCCAGGTTGGCGGCATCGATGGCGAGCCAATCCGGGGCCTGGTGGTTCCGGAGCGTCTCCTTGACGATCTTGAACGGCTCGCGCGACCGGTGCGACTCGCGGACCTCGACCTTGTCACCCGGCTTCATCCGGTACGACGCGATGTTGGTCGGGCGCCCGTTCACGGCGAAGTGGCCATGGTTGACGAGCTGACGGGCCTGCGCCCGCGAGGTCGCGAACCCTAGCCGGTACACCACGTTATCGAGTCGTGTCTCGAGCGAGCGGAGCAGGTTCTCGCCGGTCACGCCGGGCCGGCTCTCCGCGTCGACGAAGTAGTTGCGGAACTGGCGCTCCAGGACGCCGTACGTACGACGGACCTTCTGCTTCTCGCGCAGCTGCATGCCGAAGTCACCGACCTTGCGTCGGCGGACGCCGTGCTGGCCGGGGGGCGTCGGCCGCCGCTCGAACGCACACTTCTTGGTATAGCAGCGCGTGCCCTTCAGGAAGAGCTTGGCGCCTTCCCGCCGGCACAGGCGGCAAACGGATGCGGTGTAACGGGCCATGTGTCCTCTGGGTCTCTAGACGCGGCGCCGCTTGGGCGGGCGGCAACCGTTGTGCGGGATGGGCGTGACGTCGGTGATGGCGCTGACCTCGAGCCCGGCCGCCTGCAGTGAGCGGATCGCCTGTTCGCGGCCCGCGCCGGGTCCCTTCACGTAGACCTCCACCTGGCGCATGCCGTGCTCCATCGCGCGGCGCGCGGCGCCATCGGCGGAGAGGGCAGCGGCGTACGGGGTGCTCTTCCGGGAGCCCTTGAAGCCGGCGACGCCGGCCGAGCCCCAGCTGATGACGGCCCCGTTGAGGTCCGTGATCGTGATGATCGTGTTGTTGAACGTTGCCTGGATGTGCACGTGACCCTGGGGCACGTTCTTCTTCTCACGCCGACGCTGCTTGACCGCCTTCTTGCGTTCCGCCATGCCTGGTCAGTCCCCCGTCACTTCTTGCGCCGGACGCCGACGGTCTTCTTCGGACCGCGTCGCTGGCGAGCGTTCGTCTTGGTTCGCTGACCGCGCACGGGCAGGTTCCGCCGATGGCGAACGCCCCGGTACGATCCGATCTCGATCAGGCGCTTGATGTTCAGGGCCACTTCGCGGCGGAGGTCCCCCTCGACCTTGTAGCGGCGGTCGATCAGTTCGCGGAGCCGGTTCACCTGCTCCTCGGTCAGATCGCGGACCCGGGTGTCGGGGTTGATGTTCGTCTGGGCCAGGATCTTCTCGCTCGTCGGCAAGCCGATCCCGAAGATGTAGGTCAAGGCCACTTCGACGCGCTTCTCACGCGGGATGTCGATACCGGCGATGCGTGCCATCGGTTACCCCTGCCGCTGCTTGTGCTTGGGATTGGTACAGATGACCATCACGGTGCCGTGGCGACGGATGACCTTGCAGTTGTCGCAGCGCGCCTTGACGGAGGCTCTGACTTTCAACGGATCCTCGGGCTCATGGGTGGTTGGCGGTCGTGGTTACTTGAGTCGGTAGGTGATCCGACCGCGTGTGAGGTCGTAGGGCGACAACTCGACGCGAACCCGGTCACCTGGCAGGATCCGGATGAAGTTCATCCGCAGCTTGCCGCTGATGTGGGCGAGCACCCGGTGGCCGTTCTCCAATTCGACGGCGAACATCGTGTTGGGCAACGGCTCGATGACCGTCCCCTCGACTTCGATCGCGTCCTTCTTGGCCACAGGTCCTCGTGCTTCCCTTTTCTCACGCGCAGTGTCGGCCCGACCGGGCCGACACACGAACGAGTAGCGTATCAAAGATGCCCGATCCCGGCAACCGTTGGAGCCTCACAGCGCCGTCAGGACCTCGGGCCCGTGATCCGTGATGGCGATCGTGTCCTCGAAGTGCGCGGCGAGCGACCGGTCCTGCGTCACCACGGTCCAGTCGTCGTCCATGACCCGGGCCTCCGCGCGGCCCAGCGTGAACATCGGCTCGATCGCGAGGCACAGGCCAGGCTCCAGCTTGCGTCCCGGCCGCCCGGTCCGGAAGTTCGGGACCTGTGGCTCCTCGTGCATCGCGGTCCCGATGCCATGACCGACGAACTGGCGGACGATCCCATACCCCTTCGGGAGCGCGACATCCTCCACGGCGCCGCCGATGTCCTCGATGTGATGGCCGGGCACCGCCGCGGCGATCCCCGCCTGGAGCGCTCGCCGGGTCGTGTCGATCAGATCGGCCACCTCGTCCGACGGCTCCCCGATGAAGAAGGTCCTGGCCCCATCGCCGTGCCAGCCCTCGACGATCGCCCCGGCGTCGACTGACACGATCTGGCCGGTCCGGATGGTCCGCTCGCCGGGGATGCCATGGACGATCTCGTCGTCGATCGAGATGCAGACGCTCGCCGGGAAGGGGTGTCGCGGATTGAGCCCTGGATACCCCTTGAACGAGGGGATCGCGCCGGCGCGCCGGATGTGCGCCTCGGCCAGGCGATCCAGCTCGGCCGTCGACACGCCGGGCTTGAGCTGCTCTTCGATGAGCGCCAGGACCTCGGCCACGACGCGGCCGGCACGACGCATGCGGTCGATCTCGGCACGGGACTTGCGCGTGACCATCCTAGGCCTTCCCGACCGGGACGCCGAGGGCCGCGAGCAGCTGGCTCGTCACGTCCCCGATGTCGAGTCGGCCGTCGACGGTCTGGAGGACGCCCTGCGCCCGGTAGTGGTCGGCGACATCGTTGAGGGACGGCACCTGCTGGCTCATCCGGGCCCGCACCGTGGTCTCCTCGTCATCCTCCCGCTGGACGATCGGCGAACCATCCAGGTCGCAGACGGCATCGGCCTTGGGGGGATTGGACGCGAGGTTGTAGACGTGGCCGTTGGCGGTGCAGATGCGCCGGTTCGCCATCCGCCGTACGAGGTCGTCGAGCGGGACCTCGATGTACAGGGCCGCATCGACCCGTCGTCCGGCCTCGGTCAACGCCTGGTCGAGTGCTTCGGCCTGGACGCGCGTCCGCGGGAAGCCATCGAGGATCGCGCCGTCGACGGCATCGGCGGCCTCGAGTCGGTCGAGGAAGACCCGTACGATCGTCTCGTCCGGGACCAGCTGCCCACGGCTCATGAAGCGGTCTGCATCCCTCCCGAGCGACGTGCGGGCGGCCACGGCCGAGCGCAGGAGGTCGCCCGAGGCCAGGATCGGGACACCGAGGCGCTCCGCGAGGACCGGCGCCTGGGTTCCCTTCCCGGCGCCAGGAGCGCCGAGAAGGACGACCACGGTCACGGTTCCAGAACGCCGTCCGGCGTGATCAACGAATGAAACCTTCGTAGTTTCTCATCATGAGTTGGGCCTCGATCTGCTTCATCGTCTCGACCACGACGGAGACCACGATGAGCAGGCTCGTGCCACCGAGGCCGAGCGTCGAGAGGTCCGGGAAGGCGAGCGCCACGACCGACGGCGACACCGCGACGATCGCCAGGAACAGGGCGCCGGCGAACGTGATGCGGCTGACGACCCGGGCAAGGTAGTCCTGGGTCGGCCGGCCCGGCCGGATCCCGGGGATGAACCCGCCGTTCTTCCGAAGCTGCTCTGCGGTCTCGTCCGGTTTGAAGGTGAAGGCCGTATAGAAGTACGTGAATCCCATCGTCAGCAGGAAGTAGAGCCCGATGTAGATCGGCGATCGCGGGTTGAAGAAGCCGGCGATGCCGGTCGCGACGTTCTTGACGATGTCGATCTCGGAACTCGTGAAGTACGACGCCAGCTGGTTCGGGAAGAGCAGGATGCTGACCGCGAAGATGATCGGGATGACGCCGGCCTGGTTCACCCGTAGCGGCAGGAACGTCTGACCCCCCTGGTACATCCGCCGTCCGCGAACGCGGCTGGCGTACTGGATCGGGATGCGGCGTTGGCCTTCCTGGATGTAGATGATGACCCCGACCGCGGCGATGGCCACGATCCCGAACGCGACGGCGGCCGAGATGTTCGGGTTGGCGAGGAAGCCGCTGATGGCCCCTGGCGCGCGGCTCACGATGCCCGCGAAGATGATGAAGCTGATCCCGTTGCCGATCCCCCGCTCGGTGATGAGCTCGCCGATCCACATCAGCGCGATGGAGCCGGCCGTGAGCGTCGCGATCTGGGTCAGCGTCTCGAAGCTGGCAAGGTCGAAGGTTCCGGTCAGCACGCCCTGCGAGTTCAGCAGCGCCATGAAGCCGTACGCCTGCAGCATGGACATCGGCACCGAGAGGTACCGGGTGTATTGGTTGAGCTTGTTGCGCCCGAACTCCCCCTCGCGGCTCAGCGCCTGGAGCGAGGGCACGACGCCCTGCATCAGCTGCATGATGATCGACGCGTTGATGTAGGGGTTCAGGCCCAGAGCCACCACGGAGAAGCTCGCGAGCCCGCCGCCCGAGAACAGGTCCAGCAGGCCGAAGATCGGATTGCCCTGGATCAGCGTCGTGAGCTGGGCTCGATTGATCCCGGGCACCGGCACTGCGGCGAGCAGGCGGAAGACGATGAGCAATGCCAGGACATACAGGATCCGACGCCGGATGTCCGGCGCCCGCAAGGCATTGAGCAGGGACTCGAACACAGGCTAGGTGTCGTCGCCGGACGTCGTCGCGGCCTCGTCGGATGCCACCGGGGCGGTCGTTTCGGGCGCTTCGTCGGCCACGACCGGGGCCTTGGGCTTCGCCTTGGCCTTGGGCGCCTTGGCCTTGGCCGCCTTGGCCGTGGCCGGCGCCTCCTCGGCGACGGCGTCGGCGACCACGACCTCGGCGATCGGAGCGTCCTCGATGGCCGGAACCTCTTCAGCGGCCGGAACCGCGTCCGCGATGGGTGCTTCGGTCGGAGCGGCGACCGGAGCCGCCCCCGCGACTCGCTTCGCGCGTCCACCGTCGGGCGCGGCCACATCGACACCCAGTGCGGCGATCGACGTCGTCGGGACCTCGAGGACGTTCGCGATGCCGCCCGCCGCCTCGATCTTGGCTCGCGCGGACGCCGTGAACGCGTCGGCCACGACGAACAGCGCCGCCGACAGGTCGCCGGCGCCCAGGATCTTGAGCGGCTTGCTGGGGGTCCGGACGAGTCCGACCGCGCGGAGGATGTCCGCGTTGATCGTGACCTGCGTCGAACCGGCCGAGCCCTTCGTCGCCTTGGCGGCCTTGCCGGATGGCGCGGCCGCCTCGAACGCGCCGCGCTCGACGAGGGCGTCGATGGCCCCGACGTTCACGACCTCGTACTCGACCCTGAAGCGGTTCTTGAACCCATGCAGCTTCGGGATCCGCATGTGGAGCGGCGTCTGACCGCCCTCGAACCATGGTGGGATGGAGCCGCCGGCCCGGGCCTTCTGGCCCTTCGTGCCGCGGCCCGCCGTCTTGCCCTTGCCGGCGGCGATGCCGCGGCCGACCCGGGTGCGGGGCTTGTGCGAGCCCTCCGCCGGGCGCAGGTCGTGCAGTTTCATGCCTTCTCCTCGCCGGCGGCGTCGGACCCGTCCAGTTCCTCGGAGGTCACGAGGAAGCGGACCTGGCGGACCATGCCGCGGGTCGCGGGGTTGTCGGGGACGATGTGCGTGCTGCCGATGCCTCGCAGGCCGAGCGCACGCAGCGTGGCGCGGTTGCGAGCGATGTGGCTGATCTCGCTCTTGACCTGGGTCACCTTGAGCTTAGCGGGCATCGGCCACCTCCGTGCCCGGCGCCGGCTGGCCCGAGATACGGCTCGTGAGGCGGACGCCGCGACGGGCGCTCAGCTCCTCGGCGGAGTGGAGCTCCTGGAGGGCCTTGATCGTCGCCTTGGTGACGTTCACCGGGTTCGTCGAGCCGTAGATCTTCGAGAGGATGTCGCGGACGCCGGCGGCCTCGAGGACCGCCCGGACGGAACCACCGGCGATGACACCCGTGCCCTGGGAGGCCGGCTTGAGCAGCACGCGACTCGCGCTGAACTGGACCTGCACCTCGTGGGGGATCGTGGTACCCACCATCGGGATATGGATGAGGTTCTTCTTCGCGTCCTCCACGCCCTTGCGGATCGACTCGGGGACCTCGCCGGCCTTGCCCAGCCCGACACCGACGTGGCCCGCGCCGTCACCGACGACGACGACCGCGCTGAAGCTGAACCGCCGGCCGCCCTTGACGACCTTGGCGACGCGATTGATCTGGACGACGCGCTCCTCGAGCGCGAGTTTGGATGGGTCAATTCGTGCCACGTAGGCTCCTTTCGATCAGAAGTCGAGGCCGGCTTCGCGGGCGGCATCGGCGAGCGACTTGATCCGCCCGTGGTACCGGAACCCGGCTCGATCGAAGACGACGCGCTTCACGCCGGCGGCCTTGGCCCGCTCGGCGATGAGCCGGCCGACGACGGCCGCCTCTTCGGACTTCTTCGAGGCAGAGCCGCGAAGCTCCTTCTCGGTCGTCGAGGCCGCGGCGAGCGTCGTGCCGGACACGTCGTCGATGACCTGCGCGTAGATGTGATTGAGGCTGCGAAACACCGCGAGGCGCGGCCGCGAGTCGGTGCCTGCCAGGCGCAGGCGGATCCGATCGTGGCGCTTGCGTCGCGCGGCGCCGCGGGTGGCGACCTTGGTCATCGGGCTCGTTCCTCGCTGGTCATCTGGTTACTTCTTGCCGCCGATCTTGCCGGCCTTGCCGGCCTTGCGGCGGACCTGCTCGCCCGCGTAACGGACGCCCTTGCCCTTGTACGGCTCGGGCTTCCGGGTCGATCGGACCTGGGCGGCGAGCTGGCCGACGAGCTCCTTGTCGATCCCGACCACGGCCAGGCGGGTCGGCGTCTCGACCTCGAAGGTGATCCCCTCGGGCGGGTCGATCTCGATCGGGTGGCTGTAGCCCAGGTTCAGCTGGAGCTTCCGCCCGTTCAGCGTGGCACGATACCCGACGCCGGTGATCTCGAGGCCCTTTCGGTAGCCATCGCTGACGCCGATGACCATGTTGTTGATGAGCGTCCTGGTCAGCCCGTGCAGCTGCCTGTGGGTCTTCTGCTCGGTGGGACGGGAGACCACGAGCGTGGCTTCCTCGCGCCTGACGGACATGTCCGGGTGGAGGGCCCGGGTCAGGGTTCCCCGGGGTCCCTTGACCGTGACGGTGCGCCCGTCGATGGTCACGTCGACGGTGGCGGGGACGGCGATTGGGAGGCGACCGATTCGCGACATGTCGTTCGGCCTACCAGACGAAGGCCAGGACTTCGCCACCCAGCTGCGCCTGACGCGCCTGCTGGCCGGTCATGATCCCCTGGCTCGTGCTGACGATGACGATGCCGAGGCCGCCAAGGACCCGCGGGATGTCCGTCTTGCGGGCGTAGACCCGGAGGCCGGGCTTGCTGATCCGCTTGAGGCCGGACACGACCGGGACCTTGCCATCGACGTACTTGAGGGTGAGGTGGAGGACCGCAGCGGTGCCGTCCTGCTCCTCGCGGACATCGGCGATGAAACCTTCGTCCTTGAGGATCCGGGCGATCTCGCGCTTGGTCCGCGACGCGGGCACGACCACCTCGGTGTGCCGGGCGCGCGAGGCGTTCCGGACGCGAGTGAGCATGTCCGCGATCGGATCGGAGATGTTCATCGGTACCCTACCAACTCGACTTGGTGACGCCCGGCAGCTCGCCGCGGAGGGCTCGCTCCCGGAAGCAGATGCGGCACAGCGCGAAGCGTCGCAGGTACGCCCGAGGGCGCCCGCAGACGAAACAGCGGTGGTAGCCGCGCACCTTGAACTTCGGTTCTCGAGAGGCTTTGACGATCAACGATTTCTTGGCCATGGTTCTCCCTCCCCGCGCCTACGAGGCGAAGGGCATGCCGAGGAGTTCGAGAAGCTTCTTCAATTCCTCGTCGGTCTTCGCCGTCGTCACGATGCTGATCTCCAGCCCGCGGAGACGGTCCACCTTGTCGTAGTCGATCTCCGGGAAGGCCAGTTGCTCCCGGAGGCCCAGTGAGAAGTTGCCCCGCCCGTCGAACGACTTGCCGGGAATACCCCGGAAGTCGCGGATCCGCGGCAGGGCCAGCGTGGTCAGGCGGTCGTAGAAATCCCACATCCGCTCCCCGCGGAGTGTCACCTTGGCACCGACCGAGTTGCCGGTCCGCACGTGGAACTGGGCGATCGAGCGCTTGGCCTTGGTGACGATCGCCCGCTGGCCGGTGATGAGCGCGAGATCCCCCAGCGCGGCGTCGACCGCCTTCGCATTGGTCAAGGCCTCGCCCAGGCCGATGTTCACGACGATCTTCGAGAGCCGCGGGATCTGCATGCGATTGGGGTATTCGAACTGCTTCTGGAGCGCCGGCGCGATCTCGGCCGCGTAGCGCTCCTGGAGCCGGCTGGTCATGCCTTCACCTCGAGCTGCTGGCCGCAGTGGCGGCAGACGCGGACGCGGCGACCCGTCTCGAGGGTGATGTGGCCGATCCGGGTCGGGGTCTGGCAGCTGGGGCAGACGAGCATCACCTTGCCGATCGGCATCGGCTGGGCGATGTCCATGATGCCGCCCTGTTGCATCTTGGGCATCCGGTCGCTCGAGCTCGTGGACTGCCGCGGCTTGGTGTGCCGCTTGGCGATGTTCACGCCCTCGACGACGACGCTCACGCCACCGGCCGCGGAGCCGCGCCGGTACATGCTCCGCCCGCCTGGCGCAGGCTCGCGACGGATGATGCGCTCGACGGTTCCGCGCTTGCCGGCGTCCTTGCCGGCCAGCACGACGACGGTGTCGCCCTTGCGGACCTCGGGGACCTTGGTCCCCCGGGTCGCGGGGGTCCGGGCGGTCATCACAGCACCTCCGGCGCGAGCGACACGATCTTCATGTAGTTGCGGTCGCGGAGTTCGCGGGCCACCGGGCCGAAGATCCGGGTTCCGCGCGGGTTGCCCTGGTTGTTGATGAGCACCGCCGCGTTCTCGTCGAACCGGATGTAGCTGCCGTCCGGTCGGCCATACTCCTTGGCCGTGCGCACGACCACGGCCCGCACGACGTCGCCCTTCTTGACGGCGGCGTTCGGGATCGCCTGCTTGACGCTGGCGACGATGACGTCACCGACGCCGGCCTCGGTCTTGAGCGAACGACCCATCACCCGGATGCACTGGATGGTCCGAGCCCCGGTGTTGTCCGCGACCTTGAGGCGGGTCTGCGGCTGGATCATGTGGCGGCCTCCTCCGACGCCGCGTCGGCGGGCCCGGGCTCGGCGGCCTCGCCGCCATCGGCGGCCTCGGCGTCATCGGCGTCCTCGGCCGCGTCGGCCGAGCGAGTTCGCCCCGGATGCGCCGACGCATGGATGGCCTCGGTGGTCTCCGCCTCCTCGGTCACGACCAATTCGCCGGGCAGGCTGTGGTCGCCGGCTCGGGCGACCACGCTGACCAGCCGCCAACGCTTCGTCGCCGAGAGCGGCCGGGACTCCTCGATGAGAACGGTGTCGCCGATGCGGGCCTCGTTGACCTCATCGTGTGCCTTGAACTTGGTGGACAGGCGGATGACCCGCTTGTACAGCCGGTGGCGGGCCAGCCGCTCGACGGACACGACGATCGTCTTGTCCATCTTGTCGCTGACCACGCGGCCGACCTTCGTCTTCCGTTTGCCTTGCACTGGTGCGCTCGCTCCTGTCATCGCGTGATCTCCCTCACGCCGTCCGGCCGAGCTTGCGCTCGCGCTGGACGGTCAGGATCCGCGCGATCGTTCGCCGGGTGTGCGGGATCGTGCTGAAGTCCTTCAGTTGTCGGGTCGAGAGCGCGAAGCGCGCTCCCCAGAGGTCCTGCTTCGCTTCGCGAAGGGCATCCTCGAGCTCGGCGTCGCTCAGCGCGCGGACCTTGTCGATATCCATCGGTCAGGCCTCCTTCGCGCCGTCGCGGATCACCACGCGCGTGGCGACCGGCAGCTTGTGACTGGCCAGGCGCATCGCCTCGACCGCGGAGGCGTGATCGACGCCGGCCATCTCGAACAGGATCCGGCCGGGCTTGACGACCGCGACCCAGTGGTCCGGGGCGCCCTTGCCCGAGCCCATCCGGGTCTCGGCGGGTTTCTTGGTAGCGGGCTTGTCCGGGAAGATCCGGATCCAGATCTTGCCGCCGCGCTTCACCGAGCGGGTCATCGCCCGTCGGGCTGCCTCGATCTGTCGGCTGGTGATCCACGCCGGCTCCTGGGTCGCGAGGCCGTACTCGCCGAAGGCGACGGTGAAGCCACCCTTGGCGAACCCGGACATCCGGCCGCGCATGACCTTGCGGTGCTTGACCCGTCGGGGCATCAACATGGTCAGACTCCCGTCACGGCGGCGGTCGGGAGACCGGTCTCGCGCGCCGGGGCGCGTTCCGGTGCGATGTCGCCCCGGTAGATCCAGACCTTGACCCCGATGCGGCCGTACGTCGTGTGAGCGTGGACCTGGCCGTAGCTGATGTCCGCTCGCAGCGTCGCGAGCGGGATCCGGCCTTCCTTGTCCCACTCGCGGCGGCCCATCTCGGAGCCTCCGAGGCGGCCCGCGACGGCGATCTTGACGCCCTTGGCGCCCGCCTTCATCGACCGCTGGATCGCCTGCTTCATCGCCTTCTTGAACGCGATGCGTCGACTCAGCTGACCGGCGATGTTCATGGCCACGAGATAGGCGTCCAGCTCGGGCTGGCGGATCTCCTTGATCTCGAGTTTGACCTTGCGGTCGGTCAGCGCGCCCACCTGCTGGCGGAGCACTTCCACGTTCGCGCCGCCCTTGCCGATGACGATGCCGGGCTTCGCGGTGTGGATGGTGACCGTCACGTGGTTGATGCCGCGTTCGACCTCGACGCCGCTGACGCTGGCGTTGGCCAGGCGGCGATCGATGAGCTGGCGGATCGCGATGTCCTCCTTGAGGGAGGCGGTGTATTCCTTGTCCGCATACCACTTCGCGGTCCAGGTGCGCGAGACACCCAGGCGGAAGCCATACGGATGGACCTTGTGTCCCATGTCAGGCCTCCTGGTCCGCGACGACGATGGTGATGTGGGTCATGGGCTTGTGGATCGGGAACGCCCGACCCTGCGCCCGCGGCCGGATGCGCTTGATGGTGGGGCCCTCGTCGGCGACCGCATCGAGGACCACGAGATCCTCGGCCGACAGGTTGTGGTTGTTCTCGGCATTGGCGGTCGCGCTCTTGAGGACGCGCGCGACGTCACGTGCCGCGTACTGCGGCATGAACCGAAGCAGCGAAGCGGCTTCCTCGACGGGCTTGCCCTTGATGGCCGCCGTCACGAGGCGGGCCTTTCGGGTCGAGCCCCGGAGGTACTTGGCAGAGGCGGAAACACGCACGGTCGGCAGGCTCCTACTTCAGCGTGACCGATCGCTCGGTGTGCTTGCCGTGGCCGCGGTAGGTGCGGGTGGGGCTGAACTCACCAAGACGATGGCCGACCATGTTCTCGGTCACGTAGACCGGGACGTGCTTCTTGCCGTTGTAGACGGCGATCGTGTGGCCGATGAAGGTCGGGAAGATGACAGACGCGCGGGACCAGGTCTTGACGACCTTCTTCTCGTTGCGCTTGTTCATATCCTCGATCCGACCAAGGAGGCGGACCTCTACGAACGGGCCCTTCTTGACTGAACGGGACATCGGCTCCTACCTCCCCGCTACTTGCGATGCCGTGATCGGACGATCAGTCGTCCAGTCGTCTTCGACCGCCGGGTGCGATAGCCCATGGCGGGCTTGCCCCACGGGGTCTTGGGCGGCATCCCCGTCGGGGACTTGCCTTCCCCACCGCCGTGCGGGTGGTCGCGTGGGTTCATGACGACGCCCCGGACCTCCGGCCGCTGGCCGAGGTGCCGGGCGCGGCCGGCCTTGCCGAGGTTCTGGTTCTCGTGATCGAGGTTACTGACCTGGCCGACCGTGGCCATGCACCGGATGCTCACGCGGCGAACCTCACCCGACGGCATCCGGACCTGGGCGTAGTCGCCCTCCTTGGCCAGGAGCTGTGCCGAGGTCCCGGCGGACCGGACGACCTGGCCGCCCTTGCCGGGCACCAGCTCGATGTTGTGGATGGTCGTGCCGAGCGGGATGCTCGAGATCGGCAGGGCGTTCCCGATCCGCGCCTCGGCATCGGGACCGGCCACGACGACGTCGCCGACCTTGAGACCGTGGGGCAAAAGCATGTAGCGCTTCTCGCCGTCGCGGTAATGGAGCAGGCCGATCCGAGCCGAGCGGTTCGGGTCGTACTCGATCGTCGCGAGGCGAGCCGGGACACCGAGCTTGTCCCGCTTGAAGTCGATCCGTCGGTAATGCTGCTTCTCCCCGCCGCCGCGATGGCGCACGGTCATGCGGCCCTGGTTGTTCCGGCCGGAACCGCGGATCTGCGGCTCGAGCAGAGGCTTGTGCGGTTCGCGGGTGGTGATCTCCTCGAATGTCGAGCGAGTCATCTGCCGGAGCCCCGGCGAGGTGGGCTTGTAGCTGCGTAGCGGCATCGCTCAGACCCCCTCGAAGAATTCGATCTTCTGGCCGGGGGCCAGCGTCACGATGGCCTTGCGCCACGGGGTGGTGTGACCGACGATCCGGCCACGCTTCGTCCCGCGCCGCTTCTCCTTGGCCTTGGTCGTGAGGACGTTGACGGCCACGACCGTCACGTTCTCCTTCTTGTAGAGCTCCTCGACGGCGGCCTTGATCTGGATCTTGTTCGCATCGTGGTGGACGGCGAAGGTGTACTTGCCGCGGCCAGACTCGTCGATCGACTTCTCGCTGATGACGGGCCGCAGGATGATGTCGGGCGCGGTCAGCGCGGTCATGCGTAGACCTCCTGCATGCGGGCCAGGGCGGGCTGCTCGATGAGGACCACGTCGGCGTTGAGCAGGTCGACCACGTTGAGCGAGTCGGCGAGGATGATCTCGACCGTCGGCAGGTTGCGGGCCGACAGCTCCAGCTTCTCGTCACGCGCCGGGGCGACGACGAGGACGCGGCCCGATGCCTCGAGCGCGACCAGCACGCTGGCCAGGTCCTTGGTCTTGATGGCCTCGAGCCCGAAGGTATCGATGACCTTGATCGCCTCGTCGCCGAACTTGGCGGTCAGCGCGCCGCGCAGCGCGAGGCGCTTCATCTTGCGTGGCAGGCGCTGCTCGTACGAGCGCGGGTGCGGCCCGAAGACGACCCCGCCGCCGCGGTAATGCGGGGCGCGGATGGAGCCCTGCCGCGCTCGGCCGGTGCCCTTCTGGCGGTACGGCTTGCGGCCGCCGCCGCGGACCTGGCCGCGGGTCTTGGTGTCGGCCGTGCCGGTCCGACGGCCGGCCAGCTGGGCGGTCACGACCTGGTGGAGGACGGCGGCGTTGATCGGCGCGGCGAAGAGCTCGTCACTGAGCTCCACGCTCCCGACGTTCTTGCCGGTCCGGTCGTACAAGTCGGTCTGCGGCATCGCGTCAGGCCTTCTTCACGAGGATCAACGAGCCGCGAGGACCGGGGAGGCTCCCCTTGATCAGCAGCAGGTTGCGTTCCGGGTCGGTACGCAGGACGCGCACCTTCTTGATGGTGGCCCGCTCATCGCCCATGTGGCCGGCCATCTTGAGGCCCTTATAGACGCGACCCGGGGTCGTGCCCGGACCGATCGAGCCCGGCTCGCGGTGATGGTCGGAACCGTGGGACTTCGGGCCACGGTGGAAGTGGTGGCGCTTGATGTGGCCGGCGAAGCCCTTGCCCTTGGACACGCCGGTGATGTCGACGTCGTCGCCCGCGTTGAACAGGTCGGTGAGCGCGACGACCTGGCCGACCTCGTAGGCCCCCACGTCGTCGACCCGGAACTCCCGGATGGTCGCCACCTTGGGCAGGTCCTTGAGCTGGCCGGCCTCTGGCCGGGTCAGCTTCCTGACCACGTCCGTGCCGAGCTGCACGGCCGTGTAGCCGTCGCGCTCGGTCGTGCGCAGACGCGTGACGGTGTTGGGTTCGATGGCGAGCACCGACACGGCCACCATCGTCCCATCGTCCTGGA
The DNA here is from genome assembly GCA_963764515.1 of uncultured Chloroflexia bacterium. GTDB lineage: Bacteria > Chloroflexota > Limnocylindria > Limnocylindrales > CSP1-4 > SPCO01. The sequence continues at coordinate 179,912 of CAVXSS010000003.1, forward strand.
AGACCTGAGTCATGCCCACTTTTCGACCGATCAATCCGATACTCATGTTGAGGAACCCTTCAGCGCACGCTCAGCCGCACCCACGGCAAGGCGGACCCGAGCGCGTGAGCGAGCGCACTCCGAGGTGCGCGAGCGAGGGAGCCCAGGCGACAACGCCGCCGTGGGTCGGATCAGCGTGCGCGTCATCACATCTTGATCTCGATGTCGACGCCGGCCGCAAGGCTGAGTCGCATCAGGGCGTCGACGGTCTTCGACGAGGGATCCAGGATGTCCACGAGCCGCTTGTGGGTGCGGATCTCGAACTGCTCCCGGCTGTCCTTGTCGATGAACGGCGACCGGAGGACGGTGAACTTCTCGATACGGGTCGGCAGCGGCACCGGACCGACGACGTCCGCGCCGGTCCGCTGGGCCGTCTCGACGATCTGGGCCGCCGACTGGTCCAGCAGCCGGTGATCGTAGGCCTTGAGGCGGATTCTGATCCGCTGCTTTGCCATGGTTCGTCCCTACTCGGTGATGGTGACGATGGCGCCGGCCCCGACGGTCCGGCCACCCTCGCGGATGGCGAAGCGCTGGCCGACCTCGAGGGCGATCGGGGTGATCAGCTCGACGGTCATCTCGACGTTGTCGCCGGGCATGATCATCTCGGCCCCCTCGGGCAGGCCGATGGCCCCGGTCACGTCGGTCGTGCGCAGGTAGAACTGGGGCCGGTAGCCGTTGTAGAAGGGGGTGTGCCGGCCGCCCTCCTCCTTGGTCAGGACGTAGACCTGGGCCGAGAACTTGGTGTGGGGCTTGACCGAGCCGGTCTTGGCCAGGACCTGGCCGCGCTCGATCTCCTCGCGCTCGATGCCCCGGATGAGGCAGCCCACGTTGTCGCCGGCGCGGCCCTCGTCGAGCAGCTTCTTGAACATCTCGACGCCGGTCACCACGATCTTGCGGGTGGCCTTGACCCCGATCAGCTCGACCTCGTCGCCGACCTTGACCACGCCGCGCTCGATGCGCCCGGTCGCGACCGTGCCCCGGCCCTTGATCCCGAACACGTCCTCGACCGGCATGAGGAACGGCTTGTCGACCGCGCGCTCGGGGGTCGGGATGTAGCTGTCGACCGCGTCCATCAGCTCCTGGATCGGGCCGTAGGCCGGGTCGGCCGGGTCGTCGGGCGCCTCGAGCGCCTTCAACGCCGAGCCGCGGATGACCGGGATGTCGTCGCCCGGGAAGTTGTACTTGGTGAGCAGCTCGCGGACCTCGAGCTCGACGAGGTCGAGCAGCTCGGGGTCGTCGACCATGTCGACCTTGTTGAGGAACACGACGATGTAGGGCACCTCGACCTGGCGGGCCAGCAGGATGTGCTCGCGGGTCTGGGGCATCGGCCCGTCGGTCGCGGCCACGACCAGGATGGCGCCGTCCATCTGGGCGGCACCGGTGATCATGTTCTTGATGTAGTCGGCGTGGCCGGGGCAGTCGACGTGGGCGTAGTGGCGGGCGGCCGTCTCGTACTCGACGTGGGCGATGGCGATGGTGATCCCGCGCTCGCGCTCCTCGGGCGCGTTGTCGATCGAGTCGAAGGCGCGGTACTCGGCCGAGCCCTTCAGGGCGAGGTACTTCGAGATGGCCGCCGTCAGCGACGTCTTGCCATGGTCGATGTGGCCGATCGTGCCGATGTTGACGTGCGGCTTGGTGCGCTCGAACTTCTTCTTGGCCATGCTGGCTGCTCCCGGCTTCCTGCTATCCCTTGGATTTCTGGACGAGTTCCGAGGCCAGATTGGGTGGTACCTCGGCGTAGTGGCTGAATTCCATCGACGACGTCGCCCGGCCCTGGCTCATGGAGCGAAGGTCGGTAACGTAGCCGAACATCTCCGCGAGCGGGACGAACGCCCGGACGACCTGGGTCGAGCCTCGCGTCTCCATCCCTTCGATCTGGCCCCTGCGGCTGTTCAGGTCGCCGATGACGTCGCCCATGAACTCCTCGGGCATGAGCGCCTCGACCTTCATGATCGGCTCGAGGATGGCCGGATCGGCCTTCGCGAAGGCATCCTTCACGGCCATCGAGCCGGCGATCTTGAACGCCATCTCGGAGGAATCCACGTCATGGAATGACCCATCGAACAGGGTCACCTTGACGTCGACGACAGGGAACCCGGCATAGATTCCGGTCGCGAGCGCCTCGCGGATCCCCTGGTCGACCGGCTTGATGAACTCGCGCGGGATCGTCCCGCCGACGATCTTGTCGACGAACTCGTAGCCGGCGCCCTTCTCCTGCGGCTCCAGCTTGATGACGGCGTGACCGTACTGGCCCTTGCCGCCGGTCTGCCTGACGAACCGACCGTTGCCCTGGGCGGCGCGACGGATCGTCTCCCGATAGGAGACCTGCGGCTTGCCGATGTTCGCGGCCACGTGGAACTCGCGGATCATCCGGTCCACCAGGACGTCGAGGTGCAGTTCGCCCATGCCGGCGATGAGGGTCTCGGTCGTCTCCGGGTCGGTCTTGACGCGGAACGTCGGGTCCTCTTCGGCCAGACGCTGGAGGGCCACTGCGAGCTTGTCCTGATCGGCCTTGGTCTTGGGCTCGATCTTGACCTCGATGACAGGGTCGGGGAAGGTCATCGACTCGAGGACGACCGGGTGGTCCGGGTCGGTAAGCGTGTCGCCGGTGAAGGTGTCCTTGAGGCCGACCGCGGCGGCGATGTCGCCGGCGTAGACCACGTCGATCTCCTCGCGGTGATTGGCGTGCATCTGGAGGATGCGCCCGATCCGCTCCTTCTTGCCCTTGACGGGGTTCAGGACGTAGGAGCCGGCCTTGAGCGTGCCGGAGTAGACGCGGAAGAACGCGAGCTTGCCGACGAACGGATCGGCCGCGATCTTGAATGCGAGCGCGCTGAACGGCTCGGAATCGTCGGGCTTGCGGATGATCTCGGCGCCGGTCTTCGGGTCGAGGCCGATCATCGGCGGGACGTCGAGTGGCGAAGGCAGGTAGTCGACCACCGCATCGAGCACCTTCTGGATGCCCTTGTTCTTGAGCGCCGAGCCGGTGAGCACGGGGATGATCCGCGTGGTCAGCGTCCCGAGACGGAGGCCTCGCTGGATGTCGGCGACAGACAGCTCTTCGCCCTCGAGGTATTTGTGGGTCAGTTCGTCGTCCATCTCGGCGACGGCTTCGATCATCGCGCGGCGGTGCTTCTGAGCCTCCGCGACGAGCTCGGCCGGGATCTCGACCTCATCGACCTGGTTGCCCAGGTCATCGCGGTAGTAGATGGCCTTCATCTCGATCAGGTCCACGACGCCCTGGAAGTGGTCTTCCTGGCCGATCGGGATCTGCACGGGCACGGCGTTCGCGCCGAGGCGGTCCTTGATCGAGTCGACGCCACGCCAGAAGTCGGCACCGGTCCGGTCGAGCTTGTTGATGAAACAGAAACGGGGCACGCCGTACCGGTCGGCCTGGCGCCAGACCGTCTCCGACTGGGGCTCGACACCGGCCACGCCGTCGAAGACGACGACGGCGCCGTCGAGCACGCGGAGGCTCCGCTCGACCTCGACCGTGAAGTCCACGTGCCCGGGCGTATCGATGATGTTGATACGATGGTCGCCCCAGAACGCGGTCGTGGCCGCGGCGGTGATGGTGATCCCCCGCTCCTGTTCCTGGGGCATCCAGTCCATCGTTGCCGCGCCCTCATGGACCTCGCCGATCTTGTAGATCTTCTTCGTATAGAAAAGGATCCGCTCGGTGACGGTCGTCTTCCCGGCGTCGATGTGCGCGATGATCCCGATGTTCCGCGTCCTCGCGAGCGGAACCTGTCGTGCCACGTGTCCCTACGCTCCCGGGTCTACCACTTGAAATGGCTGAACGCCTTGTTGGCGTCCGCCATCTTGTGCGTGTCTTCGCGCCGCTTGACGGCGGCACCAAGGCCGTTCATGGCATCGACGAGCTCGGCGGCGAGCTTCTCGCTCATGCTCTTGCCGTTGCGCTTGCGGGCCGACTGGACGAGCCAGCGGACGCCGAGCGACATGCGGCGCTCGCCCCGGATCTCGACCGGGACCTGGTAGGTGGCGCCACCCACGCGTCGTGGCTTGACCTCGATGATGGGCGTCGCGTTGCGCATCGCCGCCTCAAGGATCTCGAGGCCCGGCCGGCTGGCCTGTGCCTCGGCCCGGGCGAGCGCCTGCCGCAGGATCCGCTCCGCGAGGTTCTGCTTGCCGCCCTTCATCAGCTTCGCCGCGAACCGCGCGGTCATGCGGTTGGGCGGGACGACCTCGTACTTGGTCTTGCGCGGGATGCTGGTCCGTCGCGGCATCTAGCGGGCCCCCGGCTTGGCCGTGGCCTTGGCCCCGTACTTGCTGCGACCCTGCTTGCGGTCGCGCACGCCGGCCGCGTCGAGCGTGCCGCGGATGATGTGGTATTTGACCGACGGCAGATCCTTGACGCGACCGCCGCGAACCAGGACCACGGAGTGCTCCTGCAGGTTGTGACCGATGCCCGGGATGTAGGCCGTGACCTCCATCTGGTTGGTGAGCCGGACGCGGGCGATCTTGCGCAGTGCCGAGTTGGGCTTCTTGGGCGTCATCGTCCGAACCTGCAGGCACACACCCCGCTTCTGGGGGGCGCCCGGGATCGAGACCTGGCGCTGCCGCAGGCTGTTCCAGTTCTTGCGCATGGCCGGCGCCTTGATCTTGGAGATCTTGCGCTGGCGCCCGTGGCGCACGAGCTGGCTGATCGTCGGCACGAAGACGCTGCTCCTTTCGGTCGGATGGTTCGGTCGCTCGGTCGTCACGGACCGGACGGTCGGGCGTCGCGGCCGCCCTGGGCAGGCAGCCTGCGGGGACCGTTTCAGGGTTGGGTTGCTTGTGGTCGAGACGGGCTGCGGCGCGCACGCCGTCGGCGGACCCCTCCCGGAGCCACGAAGGCGGAGTTTAGCAGCGGCTCGAAGAGCGTGTCAAACGCTCGACGAGCCGCATCGGCGGGCCCTGGCGGGCCCCGGAATCAGTCCTCGGCCGGGGCCTCCCCGTCCGATTTGCCACCCGCGAGCGAAGGCGCGAGCTCCTCGCCGGCCTCCTCCTCGCGAGCCTCCTCGGAGGCCGACAGGAACGGGTTCGCGAAGTCCGGCTCGTCGTCGGAGCCTCCGGCGATGGTCGCGGCCAGCGCGAGATCGGTGGCCTCGTCGTCCGGGGCACGGGTCTCGCCGTCCTCGAGGAACGGGTTGTACTCGCTGCCGAGGTCTTCGAGCGCTTCGCCGGCGAGGGCCTCGAGGGCCGCCCGCCGCTCGCGTTCCTTGCGCGCGAGGACGTTCGCCGGCGCACCCGTCCCGGCCGGGATGAGCTTGCCGATGATGACGTTCTCCTTCAGTCCGATCAGGTGGTCCTTGGCGCCGTTGATGGCGGCCTCGGTGAGCACCCGGGTCGTCTCCTGGAAGGAGGCTGCCGCGAGGAAGCTGGAGGTGTTGAGCGACGCCTTGGTCACTCCCAGGAGCACGGTCTGGGCCGTTGCCGGCTCGCCGCCCTCGGCCAGGACGCGGTTGTTGTGCTCCTCGAACTCGAGGCGGTCCACGAGCTCGGTCGGGAGCAGGTCGACGTCGCCCGGCTGATCGATGCGGACCTTGCGGAGCATCTGGCGGACGATGATCTCGATGTGCTTGTCGTTGATGGTGACGCCCTGGCTCCGGTAGACCTTCTGGACCTCCTTGACCAGGTAGCGCTGGACGGCGTCCTTGCCCCGCGTGTCGAGGTACTCCTGCGGGTTGATCGGTCCATCGGTGATGGCGTCGCCCGCCCGGATCTCCTGGCCGTCTTCGACCAGCAGCTTGGCGTTGTGCGGGATCACGTACTCGCGTTCGACCACGTCCTCGGCGCGGATCACGAGCCCGCGCTTGTCCTTGACGATGAAGCCCTTGACGGGCGATGCCACCTCGACAGTGGCGCCGTCCACCTCGGCCCGAGCCAGGACCTGGCCGGCCTCGACCAGGTCACCCGGCGCGGCGAGGAGCTCGGCCTTGGGCGGCGACGCCAGTGCGGTGTCGTAGACCTCGGTCGAGATGACCTTGACCTTGGTCGGGCCGTCACCACGGATGACCTCGACGATGCCGTCGATGTGGCTGATCTCGGCCTTGCCCTTGGGGATGCGGGCCTCGAACAGCTCCTCCACACGCGGCAGGCCGGCGGTGATGTCCAGGCCGGCGACGCCGCCGGTGTGGAACGTCCGCATCGTCAGCTGCGTGCCCGGCTCGCCGATCGACTGGGCGGCGATGATGCCGACCGCTTCGCCGGAACCGACCATCTCGCCGGTCGCGAGATTACGCCCGTAGCATGCCCGGCATACGCCGTAGCGCGCCTCACAGGTGAGCGGTGAGCGAACGAGCACCTCGTCGACCCCGGCCTCGTCGATCCGGGCCGCGACGTCCTCGGTGATGATCACGTTGCGCTCGACCAGGAGCGTCGGCTCCTCACCCTTCTTGACCTTGACGCTCGGATCCGGGAGCGGAGCCGCTGCCAGGCGACCGACGAGGCGCTTGAGGAAGCCGTCCTTCTCCTCGCTCGACTCGCTCCGGATGATCCAGCTCCCTTCCTCGGTGCCGCAATCCTCCTCGCGGGTGATGACGTCCTGGGCGACGTCCACCAGGCGCCGGGTCAGGTACCCGGAGTCGGCGGTGCGCAGGGCGGTATCGGCGAGGCCCTTGCGGGCGCCATGGGTGGAGATGAAGTACTCGAGGACGGTCATGCCCTCGCGGAAGTTGCTGCGGACCGGGACGTCGATGATCCGGCCGGACGGGTCGGCCATCAGGCCGCGCATCGCGCCAAGCTGTCCGATGTTGCCCTTGTTCCCCCGGGCGCCCGACGCGGTCATCATCGTCACCGGACCCGTCGGGTCGAGCGACTTCATCATCTCGTCGGACATCCTTGCCGTCGTGTCCTGCCAGACACCGACCACTTGCTCATAGCGCTCGTCCTCGGTAATGAGGCCGCGCTGAAACTGCTTGTCGATGGCGAGCACCGACTCGTCGGCGGCGGCCAGACGGGTCGCCTTGTCCTTCGGGATCTCGATGTCGAAGAGGCCGATGGTCATGCCGCCGCGGGTGGCGAACTCGAACCCGACGCTCTTGATGCCGTCCACCAGGTGGGCGGTCTCGTCCGGACCGAGCTGGCGGTAGCAGACGTCGACGAGGGCCTTGAGGTCCACGCGGCGCATGACCTGCTCATGGAACCGGAGCCGGTCGGGCAGGATCTGGTTGAAGATGACCCGTCCGATCGTCGTCCGGCGACGCTCGGGTCGCA
>CAVXSS010000004.1:0-407854 GCA_963764515.1 uncultured Chloroflexia bacterium
TTGCTGCAAGCAGCCTGTGCTTGGTGGTTGTGAAGTCGCGTAGAAATGGCCTGGAAACCCGCAGGAGCGCCGCCGTCGCCGAGGGTCCGGATGTCCATCGCGCCGTCGTGGATGCCCAGCGGGCATGCCTCCCGCGGTCGGACAATGCGGCGTAACCCGAACCCCGAACCGGTGGGACCGCGAGGTAAGACGAGCCTAGGCTCGGCGTAGCTGAGTGGGACCGGGTTGCAGGCTGGTTGACATGACGGACGACAGGGTGACCGGACAACGGGAGCGCGTTCCGCATTCGGCGATCGATCGCGCGTCTGCACAGCTCGATCTCGCGGGTCTGGCCCAGGCGGAGGGCACTCTGATGCGCTTCCCCCATGCCCTCAAGATTGGTGATGAAGAAGCGACGGCAGCGCTTGCCTATCCACCGTCGCTCTCCACGTGGGGCACTGCGGCCGGCCACGTTCGTACGGACTTCCTGTCCGCGTGGGGCATCGCAGACGACGAGCTCGACCGACTCGGCGTCGTGCACACTGCGCGGATCCTCCCGGCGATGGGGGCCCAGCCCAGGGTCGCGTTCGGCCTTCTCGGGTGGGGCGGGACGACGCCCCGCATCATCGGGCATCCAACGCCGGCCCGGGCTCTGGCCCTGATCTGGGACGTCGACGCTTGGAGGGTGTGGGGCACGCCCGACCCCGATGAGTTCGCGGCGGCTGCCCTCGTGCCGCTGCCAACCGAGGGAACTGTCCACGATGAGATGCTCTCCGTACTGAGCGCCGAGTGGATCATGGCACTCCAGCCGCACCTCGATGCCCTACGCACCCTTGAGCATGCGGCCGGCGATAGCGACGCCATGGTGAGCCCCCGCGAGTCCGCCCACGCGGTCGCCAGTATCGTGATGCTGGTCTTCGCGATCGAGTCGCACGGCGCACGGTTGGCGGCCCTCGGTCGACTGGCCCCAGAGATGCCGCAGGCGATCATCGATGGCCTCCCTGATGCAGACCTCCAACAGCATCTAACCGAGTTGGTTGTGGCCCGCAACGTGGTCGCCCACAACCATGTCTGGCGGCTTGCCATGACGGCCGATGGTGACTCACAGGCGGTCACGGTAGACAGCAGCGAGCACATCTTCGGTGAGCGGGAGCGCCGCAACTACCGCGCGGCGGTCGCGGAAGGAGCGGACCGCACGAAGCGGCTCCGCCTGCATGTGATCCCAACTGCCGCACGGCGGTTAGACGTGGCACAGGCGCTCGCCACGGCTGTGCGCGTGTTCGATGATCTCGCTGCGAAGGATGTGCCGAACATGCGGAGCCTTGCTGACCACCCGGTACGCGTCGGCGGAAGGGTGCGCCGACTGCGAGACGTTGAGGTCGACGGATTCAGGAGCGAGTAGCGCCGACGAACGTCACGCTGCGACACAACCTGCGGATCCCGCGACAAGCGTGCGAAAGGTAGCGCGCCCTGATGCGACGCGCGCAGGCAAATCTTCCGCGATTCACAGTGGTGGGGCGGCCCCTTCCGTTGCTTCCTCCGTTGGCGCCACCATCAGTGTTAGGTCCTTCGTCCGTTCCCTGACGAGAGCCTCCACTTGCTCCCAAGTGTCAGCCCTTGGTCCATCCACTTCGCGGTTCGTGGAGTTCGTGAAGACGACAACCTCATTCCCTGCGGCCCGTAGGGTGACGACATTCGTAGGAGTGTCCTCGACGTAGAGGTTCGCGCCGACGGCGCCCTTGTCCGCCATAAAGCAGAGATCCCAATAGGGGATGCCGTTCCAGTCCAGCCAGCTGACGGTCTGTGAAATGGCGGCAGCATGAAAGTGCGTGATGAAGAGCCGGTGCGTGATGATGCGGATGCGAACCCCCTGATCAGACATTCGCCGCAAGGCAGGGGCCGCACCAGGGATGGGTGTCAGGACTTTGAAGAGACTTCGTTGAGTCACCGCCCAGCGGTGAAGCTTCGGATAGCTATCACTAGTGATCCCCCACTCCGGAAGGCCATAAGAGACCTCTGTCGTCAACTCATCAAGCGGTCGTCCGAGCCACTCCGCTGCAAGCGGGCGAAGCGTTTCGTAGAACTCCGCGCAGACTCCATCCAGGTCGACACCAAGGACGAACGAGTCGACGGGAGGCATCTAGCGAAGCTCGAAGACAGGATGCAACGAGATCCCCTCCGGATTCCACGGTGTTCGAAACACTTGATTTCCGCGAAATCTCGAACAGTGGATGAACGGACTGACCTTGAGGGCTCCAGATCGATCGGAATACCTGATCGCCCCTGATTTCAAATACTGGTCGGGCGGACGGGCCTTCTGGATTCCAACCTGTCCTGAAAACCTGGTTATCGCGGACTTCGTGCGATGCAACGAGACCGGCACGGCCCTCGTTGAACCATGGCGTCAAATACCAGAACATCGGTCGCACCTCCAAAGCCGAACACCCGTTCTATTGTAGCGCCGTCCCCATGTTCCGTCTCGACCCCGAGGTCAATGCCGCCAGCGTGTCCTCGATCGACAGGACGTCGGCGAGCCCGACCGCTCTATGGTTGACTGCCTCCTATGGACCCCCATGACTCCCAATGAAGCCGACAAGCCGCCGTACCGTGTGCATCCGGCACCAAGTCGCGGGCGGAGCTGCGGAACTCAGGCAGGACCGGTGGCCTGGGTACGTGGGAACAACGACCCCTCGGTCGCCCTACTAGGAATCCCGAGAGCATCGTCGATTAGGCCAGCCAGTCGCATGGCCGCCGTTAGGTCGATGCCCTCGGTCGGTCACTGACCAATCGTGGCGGCCCAGTAGCGCGCAATCACCACCTTCGATGGCGTCTGGTCGAGCCCAGCGATCTCTCGCGCCGCTTCTCCCGCCCATTTGCCAAATCCAGCGTTCAGCTTCGACGCGGCCTCATCGTATCTCGCTGTCAGCACCTTGAGAATGTCGTCTGCCTCGGGTTCCGACACGTCCGCTGCCGCCCTAGCGACCGCTGCTAGGTATCCCGACTTGTCAGGAACGTAGTCCTCAGTCTCTCGATCCTTAGGCAAGACAATGAGCTGTACGGACTGTGCGTCGACGAGGGCCCGGAGACCGCGCGCGCGATCAAGGCCTCCTTTGTCCCCATCGACCAGGACGGCAATTCTTGGCTTGTGGGCGCCCTGCAGGAGAAGCCGGGCAATCGCCTCCGCGTTGCGCAAATCGCCGGTGGCCATTACCGACAGGGAGTTAATGTCGCGATCCCACAGGCCGGCTTCGGCTAGCTTCTGGAGGGTTGGGTAGATGAGTACAGGGTCTGCATCTCCCTCGGCGAGAAGGACGCACGGGGCGAAAAGAAGCGTCCCGCTTATCGAGAACCCGAGCGCATCCAGGGCCGCGCTCCATCGCGACACGAACGGCTTCCCATCGAGTTCGGTACCCCTCGCAGACTTCACGATAAGGCGATGCCGCGTTGGAAAGTTCCGATTGATCATGAAGATCGAATGCGTCGAATAGACCACCTGGTTGCTCGCGGCGAGCGCTTCCAGGGCCTGCATCAGGTCGAACTGGCCGGCCGGATGCAGCCACACACCTGGCTCGTCAAAAAGCCACAGGAACAAGCCCTGCCGCTTACCGCCTGTTCGGGCATACATGCGGGTGCGAAGGGCGAAGTAGTGCGTAAACCCACTACTTCGCTGAGATGCTCGGACCCATCGGGACTTGACGGCCGGGTCCTTCAAATGAAGAGCGATCCGCTCGGCTGCCGAGTCGTGCCGGAGTTCGAAACTCTAGGTCTCGGCCCTGACTCCAATCGCAACGCAGCGTTCTATTGAGCTGTTTCGACGCGGTCTCAAGCCTCTTCTGTGTCTTGTCGGTCTGGCCAAACATGTCTGGCCACTCTGCCCGCGGCAATCCGGCATACAGGAAGATGCCCTGCATGAATTCGTGGCTTGCCTCGGCGATTTCTGCCGCCGTCGCGGAGTCGGGTATGGAAGGTGCCGGTTCGAACAGCTCCACCCTTGGAAGTAACTGCAGGATCTGCGGCAGGAGCACATCAGGAGGTTTCGGCGCAGCCAACACAAGGTCCCCGCCGACGCCGTGTCTAGCCAACGGGAAGCTCGATGGAATATCGGTGAACTTCGGCTTGTCCGCGACCGAGGCGTTCGCGGCTGTCCAATTGGTGATGACTCGCTTGCGGTCTATGTCCGTCAGATCGAGGTGGTATGTCGTTTTCGGGTGGGCACTCGCCGCTAGATCCCAGTTTCGATCCTCCTCGACGAACGGCTTGTCGGGCTGTAGGTGCGTCAACGCCAGCAGGACGTTGGTCTTGCCGTGGTCATTGGGACCTAGGAGCACCGTGGTACGGGGATCGACGTGAAGCTCTAGAGGGCGCTTGATTGACCGAAAGCCTTCAATCCGAACCCGGCTCAACCGCACGTGCCACTTCCTCCCCCTACCCCGCGGTTCACCCGGTCGGCCGACATCAAATGGGAGTGTACGTGGTGACCCTATGCCCGTGCGCGGGCGCGGACCCGGCTGCTATCGGTGCCACTTTCGCCGCGACGTTCGATGGTTAGCCACCGCGTGGGCGCCGTCTCTAGGCTGCCATGCCCGAGGGTCAGAGACTGAACGCGTCGTCGGTAGACGAGATCTGGGCCGAAGATGACGCCGATATAGTCGAATTCGAAGCCCTGCGCCGTGTAGACGCAGCCGACCTGGTCGATGCCCTCCTTCGCGCTCGCCCAGAATTCCGAATTGGGGATGCTCGGACCCAGGCGCAGCGCGCCGAACCTTCGCGTTCCAGGGCATCGACAAGTCCCCTACCCTTGCGCTCGGGACCAGGTCGCGAGTCGCCATGCCGCTAGAGGACCGCAAGGCGAGCGCGTACGTCCCGATAGTCCGGGTTGCTCGCGTAGAGTCGCTACCCGTTCCGCGGCCCGCTCGTCAAGATCGATGGGGCATGGTCCCTCCAGCTCGGACCGGCATGGTGCCGTGCTCCTAGCATTGGGCCGGGCGATCCGGTGGAGGTCGTGCTGGGCCCAGAGGGTTCGCGGTCGGTTTGAATGATCCGCCGCGGCGCATCACAGACCATGTGCGTAGGTCAAAGTCCGCTTGCTGCAAGACGCCACTGAGCGTCGGCATCCCAGCGCTGTTGGAGCTGCGTGTCTAGGGAGTCTCGCATCAGCTTCACTCCGGCTGTCGACCTCCCGATGGTGTAGAAGTCATCCCGGGCGACGGGACGTTTCATGAGTTCGTCCAGGGCGAAGGAGATGCCCTGCTTTCGCACGACCTCAACCCAGTCCGGCGAGATGGAACCAATCAACTCGGCGTCAGGGTCTTCCGACAGGGCTCCGTACCCCGCCGCTGGAGGGACGCTGGTCAAGCCCGAGTGTACGGGACGGGTGTCGCGGTCACGTTCACACGAGGGCACGTAGGACCGCGAGAGGCACGATGCCGGAGACAGTGCCGAGACACCCTTACGACATGCTGTGAGCGGACGGTATTGGCACTCCGTGGGTGACGAGATGGTGACCAAGCCACGAGCAAAGGCCCTGCTCCTGATCAGCGACGCGTCGGACGCCGACGAGGCTGATCGCGTGCAACGTCTTCTTGAGAGGGCCGGAATCAGGGTCATAGTCGACACAACGACGCGTGCCGGACCCGACTTGGGGGACCAGCTGCGTGCCGCCCTCGGGGACGCTGCGGGTATCGCCGTCATGATCGGAGTCGAGGGTCTGACGGACGCGATCAGGGCCGCGGCCGAGCTGGCGGAGCGAGCGACGCCCATTCGACCGCTGTTCGTGCTGCAGCTAAGGGGAGCGAGTGAAGGGCTAGTCCGATCGCTGCCGGTTCCGGACGAACAGCGCGTCGACCTGACATTGGGACTCGACGACGCCGACACGGCCTCCCGTCTCGTCCGTTCGATGCAGGCTGTGCTCAATCTCGACCTCGAGGAGCCCACAGCGCCGGCAAAGGGTGATCCGCCCGCGCCCGTCCAGAGTTCGAACGATGTCGCCGAAGCCGGTGACAGCGCCAGCGAGACCGAAAGCACGCCAGATGTGCTCGGACAGACCTTTTCGCGCCTGGATGAGTCGGCTCTCGAAGCCCTGGGGAACGCCGAAGCGCTGCGTCGAGCGGTGGCGATCGACAAGGTCCACATGGAGCACCTGCTGAACGGTCTGTATCACGAGACATCAGGTCTGGCTCGCAAGGTCATCGAGGCGGCCGGCGTCACCGAGGCGGAGTTCCGGTCGATCCTGAACAACGCAAGCTCGTCCGATGTCTCCGATGTCAAACCCCACGAGGTCGTTGCGCTCGATGCGATGCCGCCCCTGTCGACGCATGTGCGCGAGGCTCTCGAGGCGGCTGCCTCGCTGGCCGACAAGGAGACCCCGCCGGAGATCCAAAGCCGGCACGTGTTCGCTGGAGCCCTGGCGATCAAGACGTGCGGTCCGGTCAAGGAGCTCTTGGCCCGGGGCGTTCCCCCCGACCTCGTTCCGCTGCCAACGCCCTTCAGCATCGAAGCCGTGGCACAGGCGGATGAGCCCACCAGGAAGGACCTGATCGGGTATCGGAAGATCGTCGATTCATTGGCTGAACTCCTGACCGATGACTCGACGACGTTCCCGTTGACGATCGCTGTGTCCGCTCCCTGGGGAGGGGGCAAGTCGTCGATCATGCGGATGCTGGGCCAGGAGCTCGACGAGCATCCGCATGGACCCGAATGGCTCGCTGTTGACTTCCCTGCCTGGCGATACGAGACGGGTGAGCAGCTCTGGGCAGCGATGGCGAAGGCGACATATGACGCGGGATTGAAGCGGCTTGGCTTCCTGGATCGACAGTTGTTCCGGCTGCGACTGGAGATCGAGCGTGGCTCGGTGACCCGCGCAGGGCTCCGAATCGGCGCGGCCGTCGCCGCGACCGTCATCGGCGCCTTCCTTGGCAGTCAAGCCGCAAAGGCGGCTGGTGTTGAGCAAGGAGCCGGCGTGGCCTTCGGGGGCGCAGGCGGGTTCATCGCCGTGGCGCAGGCTTTGTGGAGCAGCTTCGTCGACCCATTCAAGAAAGCAGTCGAGTCCTTCGCGGAGAAGCCCGGGATCCGTTCGGGCGATGGGTTCACCGCGGACGCAGCCAGCCAGGTGGATGCGCTGATGGCGCAACTGCTGGCGAACGGTGGTCGGGTAGCGATCTTCATCGACGACCTGGATCGCTGCACACCCCGGAACCTTGTGCGGGTCATCGAAGCCGTGAACCAGATCTTCATCGCGGGAACCACCGTCGCCAACATGCCGCATCCGGAGTCGCGGCTCCAGCGGCTCACGCGGCGACTTCGGCGCTGGCCCGGGGCCGTGCCAGAACACTCGCGACTCGTCTTCATCCTGGGCATGGACCGTCACGTCGTCGCTCGCGGGATCGAGGCGGAATATGCCGCGTTGAAGGATCGCCTCGACAAGGAAGGCGATCCGGCCGGGCTCGACTACGGCCTCGCGTTCCTCGACAAGATCGTTCAGCTGTGGGTGACGCTTCCACCACCGACGTACGCGGAGTTGACGACGCTGCTCGGGAGCGTTGCTGGGATCGACCAGGCCGGTGGCCTGGCAGACGAAGCCGCGGTTCGCACTCAGCGTCGCGAACTGGAGGTCGCTGCGGCCACCCTGCCAGAGGATGATCGAGCGGGCCGCGCCGCGATCGTCAGGGACCATCGTGCGAGGGCGGAGCCGGAGCAGGCCGGAGCCACGCGCCGCGCGGGTGAGGACTTCCTGGCCGAAACGCGCGCACCGGCTGCCAAGAACAGCCCGCTGATCTGGGCAGCCATGCAGGAGGGCCTCAAACACCTCGACCGAAACCCGCGGCAGGTCAAGCGATACAACAATGCCTTCCGGCTGCAATTGAGCGTCGCCGCGCGATCGGACCGCATGACATTCGCGCCCCAGCAGCTCGCCGCGCTGGCACGATGGGTCGCGATCCGCTTGCGCTGGGGTGCTCTCGCCCGCGACATCGACGAAGAGCCAGGCCTGCTCACAGCCCTTGAGCAGACGGCGAGCGGCGCGACCGTCTCTGACCCCGAACTGGAAAAGCGGAAGGCAGATTGGTTCGACCTCGCGAAGTTCCCCGATCTGCCTGACCTGCTAGCGGCTTTGAGGGTCGAGAAGGGTGAGCAGCGCTTGTCGACCCTGCCATTCGAGGATTTCCTGCCCATCGCGTAGAGAGCGCTGTCCGTCTGCAATAGACGCCGGCCGACCGTCTCCGCGCGCTCGAAGGCTCGCACGAGTGCGTTCAGTAGTTACATGGGGAACGGGTCGACGGCCTGGTCCCACGGGCGGTCAAGCGAACCCAGGATCCTGCCCGTGACGGCGTCGACGAGGACCCCATGGATCCGCGGCGGCTCCGTTTCGTACCACGGCATCACACCGATCTCCCAGAGGTCGCGGTCGGCGTCGTACCAGGCGATCTCGGCACGTCCGTCTGCGATCTTCTGCGTCTCGAGGTAGGCGGCGAAGCTCGGGTCGGAGAGCGCGGCGTCGACGGCCTGCGCCGGAGATAGCCGGTCGGCTGCCGCGTCACTGCTGATCCATGCGTCGAGTTCGAGCTCGATGGCGTGGTGCGTGATGTCGGTCGGCTCCTTGCCTCGCCAGTAGTAACCGGCGAAGCCGCGGATGGTCGCCGGACCGGCGGGCGGCAGTGCCCGGTTTGGTTCGGTGAACCCGGACCACCAGCTGGTCTTTCGGACCGTCTCGCCGGGCTTGATCGTGTCGGTGATCCCGATGTCCGCGCAGCCGGGTGGCCCGGAGTGCAGGAACCTCTCCTCGACGAATGCCAGCGCCCCGTGAGGGTCCGGCGCCGCGGTGATATGTCCGCCAAGGGCGTATGTCTTGAACATCCCTGTCTGTCCCTGGTGCTCCTCGCCCATCGGCCACGCGACTTCCGAGGCGCCACGGACGGCGACCGGTTCGGCACAGCCATCGTGGGCCCAGGTGACATCTGTCCCGCCTTCATTCGTCACGCGCACCTTGACCCAGCTCAGCTGGCCAGCCGGAAGGGGGTTGCGCTGGAGTTCGATCTCGAAGCGGATCTTGTCGCGCTTTACGACGGCGATGCGCGCGAGGTCGGGCGGCGCGGTCGGGCGTGGCAATTCGGCCGTCGACGGCTCGGCGCTTGCTCCCGCCGAGCTCGAGGGCACGTCCGGGGACGGAGACGGAAGGGGCGTCGTGCCTGGCGTGGGCTCCACAGGCCCCACCGCGGAGTCGGATGGCCCAACGGGCGCCGTACAGCCGAAGGCGACGATCAGGGTCAGTGCGATGAACGTGGAGGTTCGCATGCCACGTCCTTTACGAGCAGCGGTCGAACGTCGGAACGCCGGCCGGACCGTCGCTGTGACGGGCGGCTTCCAAGTCACCCACGCGCGTTCGCGCAAGCCTCTACGACCCGCGTCCGGCCCGCTGCATCCGCTCGAGCTCGCGGCGAAGGCGCTTGCTCGGCCGACCCTCCCCGCGGATGGCCTTGATGCCGGGCGCGATGTCCCTGATGACAGGTGGTGGGCTGTTGTCGACGTAACACGTGGCGGCGACCGGCGCGCCGACGCGCGTTTCGATCGGCCGGACGACCTCGAAAATCCGCTCACGTTCGGCGATCAGCGCATGCACCACATCGCCGGCACGAACCTTCGTCGACGGCTTCGCCGGGTTGCCGTTGACCTGGACGTGCCCGCCTTCGCAGAGCTGGGTCGCCATGGGCCGGGTCTTGACCAGGCGCACCGCGCATAACCAGCGATCGACTCGCGTGTCGTCGGGCACGGTCTGCTTCTTCGCGTCACCTGTCGACACGGCCCGCTTCGCCGAAAAGGGAGTCGGTCGTCAGGTCCTCTTGGTCCCGACGATGGTGACGCCGTTGACCGCTGGGTAGTTCGAGAAGTACCGCTTGCTCCAGTGGAGCTTGCCGTGGTCGTAGATCGACACGGTGACCCCCACCTTGGCGCCGTCCGCCGGGCCGTTGTTGACGAACCTGTACCCCACCGGCTTCGTCGGATCCTTCACGATCGTGCTCTTCGCGCGCGGGCCATGATTGATGACCAGGTTGCTGATCTTGTAGGTCCGGCCGTTCGGCACGCTCCAGATCTTGAACGTGAGCCATCGCACGTTGCCGGCGTGGGTGATGGTCCGCGTGATCAGAATCGGGTACTTGGTGTCGTTCCTGAAGCTCATGGTCTGCTTGGTCCCGCCGACGATCCACACGGTGGCATCGAGGCCCGGCGGATACCGGCTGATGAACTCGTTGTGGTTCTGTCGCGCCATGGGCACCATGCCGGCCCGGAACGCCGCGTTGAACAGCGTCGTGGACGTGGTGCAGATGCCGCCGCCGAACGCGCCGGTGACAGTGATCTTCCCGCCCTCGATCGCGTTGCCCGGGCCCGTGCCCGGGAGCTTGCGCAGATCGCCGACGACCTTCCAGAAGTCGAACACTCCGCCTGCCGGCACGACCGTTCCGTTGATCTTCGTGGCCGGCGCCTCGATGTTCCCGCCCCAGTGGTTGTTGACGAGGACCCAGTAGAAGACGCTGTACGAGCTGATGGGCCGAATCTTGGCGGCGAACTCCTTGGCGGCCGTCGTGGTCAGCTTCGGGTCGACGGCCTTGACGACGGCCGCGACCGGCGTTGCCGCCGCGCCCGCCTGGCGGGCCCCGATCTCGCCGATGATCGCGGCCTTCATGCCGTCAGCGATGAGCGTTCGGCCCTCGCGGCTGGTACCGGTGACGACGACGTGTCCGCTGACCACCTTGAGGCCCGCGTCACGCGATTTCTGGTTGACATGCTGGGCAAGGGTCTTGAGGATCGGGTCGAGGCCCGACTCGTCGAAGACCGGGGTGATGCTTCCGTCGGCCGCGGTCGAAAACGAGATCAGCGGCGCGAGGCTCGTGCCGGCGATCGTCCAGCTGTCATCGCCACGGGCGACGACCACGTCGGCGGCCATTCGATCCGCCGCCGCCTTCGCCGCTTCGACCGAGGCGGTGGTGACGGCGGGTGCCAGCGACACGACCGGGACGGCCATCGTGATCGACTCCGGGGTACCGAGCGCCGCGAGCTGCTGGTCGAGCGCGGCCAGCAGGGCCGCCTTGTCCACGGCGCGACCGACCCTCGCCGGGGAGACGCTGAACGTCCCGCCTGGGCCGGCCGACAGGGAGGCGTCCGCGGGTGTCCGGTCGATCGTCGTCGCGAGGGTCTCGACGGCGGCCGCGACCTTGTCGCGGTCGTAGGCAACGGCGGAGTCGAGGGTCACCCCGTGGATCGCGGCCTGGGGTGCGCCGATGAGGTTCGCGAGTGGCTCGCCCTGGCGGCCTGCCGCGAGTGCCACGTCGAGCAGCGCCGAGGTGTCGGGGCCGCGGCCGACGTCGGCGTAGCTGACGGTCGTCATCTGGCCGTCCGGGCCGGTGAGCGTGATCTGCCCGGTGGCGAGAGACCCATAGGCGTTCGCGATCTCCGCCTCCGCCTGCTCGCGGGTGAGCCCGCCGAGTTCCGTGCTGCCGACGCGGACGCCGGGCAGGACCCGGCCGTCGTACTGCTGGCCCCATGCGTACAGGACGCCGGCGCCGGTGCCGACGGCGAGCGCGAAGCCCAGGACGAACGAGACGCCGAAGCGGAGGGCGAGCGACCGTCGGCGCCGAGGCCGTGCCGGGCGCCTCGCCGTCGGACACGGCGGCCGCGACGGGCAGGACCGGCACGGCATCGACGCTGGGCTCGGAGGTTGGCGACGTGTCCGCCGGGGCGGTGTCGGTCGACTCGCCCGGCGCCGGGGCATCGGCGGTGGTCGCATCCGCCGGGGCGGTGTCGGTCGGCTGGTCGGGATCGGGCGAGGTCGAGTCCGCCGCGGCCGAGGTGACATCGAAGGCGGGGTCGGTGGCATCCGCTCCGGCCTCGGGCGTGGCATCCGCTCCGGCCTCGGGCGTGCCATCGCCGGGGGCGGGGCCCGCCAGCGTCGGGTCGGCGTCGTTCGCCGGTGCGTCGCGCCGGACGAGCGCCGCGAGCTCGGGGTCGCCCGCGGGCGGTGCGTCGCGCCGGACGAGCGCCGCGAGCTCGGGGTCGCCGACGGGCGTCTCGCCGTCGGGTGTGGAGGCGTTGGCAGCCCGGTCGGCTGCGGAGTTGGGCAGGTCGGTCATCAGGTGCTCATACGCGGTCGGCCGGCGCCGGGCTCGTCCCCGGCAGCCGCGACATCTTCGCCTGTGCACGCGAATCTGTCACGTCGCGGTCGGCTCGGCCGGTCGGGACTGGGACGCGGGACGCCCCCTCGGACGTTACGCGGCGTGACCACCAGGATCAGCACGAACCGCGGATGTATGGGATGGTTGCGTACGCAACGGCAGCCCGCCGCTGAGCCCGAGGATCTCCGATGACCGACTACGCCGACTGGACGAAGAACCTGATCGCCGACATCCGCGCCAACGGCCGCCCGACGAGTGGCTACTTCGAGGGGCGCCACGTGATGGTCCTCACGACGACCGGGGCGAAGAGCGGCCAACCGCGAACGGCCGTCGTGGCCTTCTCGCGCGATGGGGATGACTACGTCGTCGTCGGGTCGAAGGGCGGCGCACCGGAGGATCCGGCGTGGTTCACGAACCTCGTCGCGAACCCGGTCGTGACGGTCGAAGCCGACGGCCTGACCTTCCAGGCCCGTGCGACGGTCGCGGAAGGGGCCGACCGCGACGCCCTCTGGGACCGGCACGTGGCGGAACACCCGCAGTTCGCCGAATACCCTTCAAAGACCGACCGAATCATCCCGATCGCCCGGCTCAAGCCGCTCGGCTGACCGCGTTCCCGGGGCTATCTCGTGACGCGGTAACGGAGGTAGACGACCTTCGAGTTGAAGGTTCGGGTCTCGACGAGCTCGAGATCGACCCGGCGTTCCTGCCGGGGGAAGAACGGGATGCCACCGCCAACGAGCACCGGGTAGACCATGAGCCGGTACTCGTCGATCAGTTCAAAGGCGGCCGCCTGGGCGGCGAGCGTCGCGCCGCCGATGGCGATCTCGCCCTCCCCCGGCTCGGCACGCAGCCGCTCGATCTCTGCTGCCAGGCCGCCGGAGACCAGGCGGGCATTGCCCTGCACCTCGGACAGCGTGGTCGAGAACACCACCTTCGGGAGCGGCTTCCAGAGGGCGGCCCACTCGAGCTCTGCGTCGTCGAGCGATGGATCCTGGTCGGCGGTCTCCCAGTACAGCATCGTCTCGTACAGCCGCCGTCCCATCAGATGGACGTCGACCCCTCGGATCTCGTCGATCCAGAAGCGAAAGACCTCCGGGTCGGGCGGCGCCCAGTCGAACGCACCGTCCGGCCCGACGATGTAGCCATCGAGCGACGCGCCCATCGAATAGGTCACGCTGCGCATCAGGAGTCCTCCTCGGTAGCGGGTTCGAGGATACGACCGCCGGACGCCGCGGAACTCATCGCGGCTCGCCGGATCCCCTGGACTGATTCAGCGCCGGCGTCGACTCCCCGGCGTCCGCGGCCCGGATCGAGGCAGCTCACTCGGCAATTCGGATCACCCGCGCTTGGCCAGCGACGCCAGCCAGGCGTCGCGTTCGAGCGGGCTGGGGCCAGAGCGCGGGCGGTGCGGCGGGTCGCTCCCGATCGGCTGGTAGCCGCCGAAGCGGGCGTCGAGGGTCCCCTCCCCCATCGACAGGCCGGGTAGCTGGTTCTGGAGCCCGCGCACGCGGGCGACCGGGAGAACAGCGTCGATCGTGGACAGGCCCTTGGCCGAGAACTGGCCGCGGACCCGGCCGCCGAGCTTGCCCAGCGCGGCCACCACGCCGGGAGCGGTCGAGGACGCGACCTCGATCGTGAGGTCGGTGAGTGGCTCGCAGACCCAGGTGCCAGCCCGAGCCAGCGCGGTCATCAGCACGAGCTGGGTGAGCCGCCGGAAGTCGGCCGGGCTGGTGGCCGGCGACACGTAGCCGCAGTCCGTCATCGTGACCAGGCAGTCGGTCACCGGCCAGCCGGCCAGCCCTTCGGTCAGCGCCTCGCGGACGTACGCCTCCATCTGCGCAGCGAACGTCTCGACCGTGTGGAACAGGTACAGCGGGACGAGGCGGACCTCGACGTCGGTGCGGAACTCGATCCCGGAGCCCGGCGGCGCGGGTTCGATCCGGAGGCCCAGGGTCGCCTTGAACGGGTTCTCGCTCAGCGGCGAGCTCCGGCCGGTGATGTTCGTCTTGGTCTTGGCCCGGATGACCTCGTCGGCCTCGCCGACGCGCGCCGGCCGCTCGATGCACACGACCGTCGTCTCGCGGAAGTCTGCGTCGATGCCGAAGTCACGCTCGAGGGTGGCCTGGATCACCTCCTTCTGGACCTCCCCATAGAGCGAGACCGAGATCTCGTTGCGCTCGTTCTGGCGGACGTCGATGAGCGGATCCTGGTCGGCGAGCTGGCTGAGCGCGGGGCGGAGCCGGCCCGAGTCCTCGGGTCGCCGCGCGAAGACGACGGCCTCGAGCGTCGGCCGTGGGAAGCGCGTCGCCAGGTCGTGGCCCTGCGGCGGCACGCCGATCGCGTCCCCGACGCGGACCGTGCCCAGGCCGGAGATCGCGGCCATCTCCCCTGCCCTGACGACCGTGCTTCGCGGCGCGCCGGCGGGCGCGAAGACGCGGATCGCCGTCGCCTTCGCTTCCTGGCCGCCGACCTGCACGCGCTCGCGCGGCCGGAGGGTGCCCGCGAACAGTCGGGCGTACGCGACCCGCTCACCCGAGGCCGTCCGCTCGATCTTGAAGACGCGCCCCGAGACGGGCGCCTCGGGGTCGCCGCGCGCTCCGGAGAGGAACTCCTCGATGCCGGCGAGCAGCTCCTCGATGCCCACCCCGAGCGCGGCTGAGCCGAAGAAGACCGGGTGGACAAGGCCCCGTCGGGTCTGCTCGGCCAGCGCGCGCCGCAGGCGCGGATACGCCTGCGCGGTCTCGTCCTGGACGAATGCGCGGAGGATGCCCTCGTCGTGCTCGGCGAGGACCTCGGTGAGCGCTGCCACGTGCGCGGCGTCGTCCCCGGTGAGCGGAATGACGCTCGCCGTGCGCCGGCCGGTGTCCCTGACGCGGGCCATGGGGACGAGCCCCGGTCCGAGCCGGCTTGCCATCGACTCCACGACGCGGCCGTCGTCCGCGCCAGCGCGGTCGACCTTGTTGACGAAGATCAGCGTGGGGACGTGGAGCCGCTGCAGGGCGCGGAACAGGAGCGGCGTCTGGGGCTGGACGCCCTCGACCGCCGAGACGACCAGGACCGCGCCATCGAGCACGCCGAGGACGCGTTCGACCTCGGCGATGAAATCCGGGTGGCCGGGCGTGTCGACCAGGTTGACCGCGAGATCACCCACGAGGAACGAGGCGACCGCGGACCGGATCGTGATGCCGCGTTCGCGTTCGAGCTCGAGGGTGTCGGTCTGGGTGGTGCCGGCATCGACGCTGCCGACGTGGTCGATCGCGCCGGCGGTGAAGAGGAGTCGCTCGCTGAGGGTGGTCTTACCGGCGTCGACGTGGGCGAGGATTCCGAGATTGAGCGTGCGCATGGGACCTCATGCCTTCCAAGGAGGTAGTCACCTTCCGGCTGGACATGGGTGCTCCCATTTCGCTCCTTTCTCGTTGAAAACCCGCGCGATCGTGCGCCCCTAGACTTTCGCACGCGCGGTCAAGTCAGGCTCCCGTGGGCGAGCACGCGCATCGGTGACGGCGCGGCCCGGCCGGTGACGATCGGTTCGAAGCGGCGTCGATACGCGGTCGGCGTGAGGCCGGTCGAGCGCTTGAAGAGGCGCCGGAAGAACGCCGGATCCTCGTAGCCCACCTGGAGGCCCACGTCGTCGACCGGATCGCGGCCGGCCTCGATGCGCCGGCGCGCGTGTTCCATCCGTACGGCGTGGACATAGTCGATCGGGCGGCGGCCGGTCGCCGCCACGAACCGGCGGGCGAAGGTCCGCCTCGTCAGCCCGGAGCGCTCGCACATCGCCGCGACCGGGTTCGGCTCCGCGTAGTGGTCGTCGATCCAGGCCATCGCGCGGCGGATCGCCGCGTCGTCGGTGGTCCTCGGTCGGGTCATGGCGGAGTACGGCAGCTGGCCGGACTCATGACCGCCCAACAGGTAGACCTTCGCCGTACGGACGGCGTGTTCCGGACCACACAGGCGGGCGATGAGATACAGCGCGAGGTCCTGCCACGCCGTGACGCCCGCGGCGGTGACGACGTTGTCCGCCTCCTGGCTCAGGTCCAGCACGGCGGACGCATCGAACCTGACTCGCGGGTATTCGGCGCGATACAGGTCCGCATACGCCCAGTGGCCGGCGCACGACCGACCATCGAGGAGCCCGGACTCGGCGAGCAGGAGCGACCCGGTGCAGACGGACGCGATGAGCGCACCGGCCGCATGCCGCTGCCGAAGCCATGCCATCTCGGCCTCGTACCGCCCGCGCGGCGCCGTGTGGATGGGCGTGTACATGTCACAGACGACCGCGACATCCACGTCACCGGCAGCCGCCAGGGCCGCCCCCGGTTCCACGAGGATGCCGCCGAAGCAGCGGAACGGCGTCGCCGACTCCGCGACGATGACGACGTCGAGCAGGGCGTCGCCGGCCTCGCCGGCCGTCATGTCCGGGTACACGGCGCCGACCGAGAGCAGCACGTCGTACAGCCCGTAGAGGATCGACGCCGAGGTTTCCGGCGCCGCGAGGAGCGCGATGCGCGGTCGAGCGGATGTCATCTTTGCCTCGATTCCGACGGATCCGTCTCTTCCAGCATCGCACGTCGTGGTCCACGATCGGACGCGACCATGAATCCCCGAGGAGGCACGATGATCGCGAACCACGACACAGACGCCCTTCGCCAGGCGATCCGAGGCCGCATCCTGACCGCGGCCGACGCCGACTACGACGCGCGACGGCGGGTCTGGAACGGCATGATCGAGCGGCGTCCCTCCCTCATCGTCGAGGCCGCCGACGCCGACGATGTCGCTCCTACGATCGCGTTCGCCCGCGCGAGCGGCCTGCCGCTGGCCGTGCGTGGTGGCGGGCACAACGTGGCCGGCAACGGCACCGTGGACGACGGGATCGTGCTGGACCTGGGGCGGCTCCGAACCGTCGACGTGGACCCGGTGACGCGGCTGGTCCGGGTCGGCGCCGGCGCGCGTCTGCGCGACATCGACGCGGCGACAGAGCCGTTCGGGCTGGTCGTGGCGATCGGGGTGGTGTCGGGGACCGGGATCGCGGGCCTGACGCTCGGCGGCGGCGTCGGGTGGCTGACGCGTCCTTATGGGCTGACGATCGACAACCTCGTCGAGGCGGACGTGGTCCTGGCCGATGGCTCGAGCGTCCGCGCCAGCGAGACCGACCACCCCGACCTGTTCTGGGGCCTACGCGGTGGTGGGGGGAACTTCGGCGTCGTGACGTCGTTCACGTTCCAGGCCCACCCGCTCGATCACGACGTCTATGCGGGCACCCTCATCTACGAGCTGCCGAGGTGGACCGAGGCGCTCTCGGCGTTCGCGGCGTGGACGGCGGACCTGCCGGACGAGCTGACCACGCTCATCACGTTCACGGTCCCGCCGCCCGACTGGGAGCTCGGCGAGCGTGTCCTGATGTTCCTCGGCTTCGCGTGGGCCGGGCCGCGACGCGAGGACGGCGAGGCGCACGTCGCGCGTCTGCAGGCCGCCTGCCGGCCCGACGCCGCCGTGCTCGAACCCACCCGCTGGATGGCGTTCCAGTCCGCCTTCGACGCGATGATGCCCGACGGCGTCCGCGCCTACTGGCGGAACGCGTCCTTCAGCGCGCTCGATCCGTCCATGATCGAGACGCTCGTGGAGCACTGTGGCGCGCAGACCTGGATGGGCACCGCCGCCGACCTCCATCACATGGGCGGTGCGTTCGGCCGCGTGCCCGAAGACACGACCGCATTCCCGAACCGGTCGGCGCAGTTCTGGCTGAACATCTATGGCTTCTGGCCGGAGGCGACCGACGACGCCGCGAGGATCGCCTGGGTCAAGGGCACGTCGGCCGCGATGGACCGCCACGCCATGGCCGGCCAGTACGTGAACTTCCTCGGCCACGACCTGGTCGATCCAAGGGATCGGGCGCTGGCCGTGTACGGCCCCGAGAAGCTCGCCCGGCTGACCGAGCTGAAGCGCCGCTACGATCCCGGGAACCTGTTCCGTGTCAACCTGAACATCCCGCCCGCTTGACGGCGGGATCGCGGCGCGGGTCGGACTCCGCGGGGCGCGGTGTATCGTTTCGGGCATGGAGGGGACGAGCGGCCAGCCGAAGAGACTGCCGCCCCGCTGGTTCATCCGCATCGCCTGGGCGATCCACCGGGCGATCCACCGGCTCACCGGGGGCCGCCGCGGGCTGTGGCTGGTCAGGCCCGGGCGCTGGGGAACGATGCGCCTCACGACCGTCGGCCGCCGGAGCGGGAAGACGCGTAGCGCGATCCTCGGCTACTACGAGGATGGTCCGAACCTGGTCACGATGGCGATGAACGGCTGGGGGGCGCCGGAGCCCGCGTGGTGGCTCAACCTCCAGGCGCAACCGATCGCCCAGGTCGAGCTCAAGGACGGTACGCGCGAGGTCCGTGCGCGGGCCGCCGTGGGCGAGGAGCGCGAGCGCCTGTGGGCGAGGTTCCGCGAGTTCGGCGATGACCCGGACGACTACGCGTATCGGCGACCCGGGCGGACCGAAGTGGTGGTTCTCGAGCCGGCGACCGCGGCCGAGGCCCGAGCCCAGCAAGATGGCATCGCGTAGCCACCGCGCCTCCTACGGGCCGCTGCCGCCCCCACTGACCCGCCACGGTCCGCTCGGCTGCCGGTCGAGCGAGTAGAACCACAGGGTCTCGCCGGGCTCGATCGACCCGTCGTCGCTTCCGGTCGTTGTGAGACGGGTCGAGAACACGATCTCATTCGGGCTCGGGCGTGCCGTTCCAGGGTCGATGCGATAGGCGCTCACCCGTGTCGAACCGCACAGCTCCCCGTTGCCCTTGCGGAACGTCGCTACCGCCAACTTCCGTCCGGTGTCGCAGTCGCCTGCCACGAGCGCCCGAAGGTACGTGTCGAGCACCACCTCAGGAGCGGTCGTGTCGGGCGGAACGGCGACGGCCGGCTGGCACGCCGCGAGCGTCAGCACGAGGATCGCGAGACCGATGCCGGATACGCGCACTCGCCTGCCTTGAGGTTTCAGTCCGCTGACGGCGGGATGTTGTGGTTCAGGCGGAACACGTTGTCGGGATCCCAGACCCGCTTGAGCCGGGCCAGGCGGGCGAGCTTGGCGTCACCGTAGAACGCCCGCGTCTCGGCCGGTCCCTCGTCCGCGTTCGCGTTCACGTACCGACCGTCGGTGGCGTCCTGCTCCACGATCGCCATCGTCCGCCGCACCCAGGCGATGTTGACCTCATCCTGCGACGCATCGTCCCAGGTCGCGTCGGCAGTGAGATCGAATCGGGCGGCTCGACCGGTGTACGCCATCGCGTCATCGTCGACCCGGGCGATCGCGCCGCCCTGCGCGGTGATCGAGAACGACCCCTCGGCAGGCCCGGCGGCGATGTGCCCGACCAGTTCGTCGAGCGCCTCGGGACGGACGTCGTTCGCGTACAGGCTCTTGATGAACGAACGGCGCCCCCAGCCGAGCACGAGGTCGTGCGCGGTCTGGACCTCGAGGTACGGCTGGCTCCCGCCGTGGACCGAAACCGGCTTCGGTCCACGGCGAAGGCCCGCCGTGTCGGCCTCGACCGCATCCGCACGCCCGCTCTGGTTGAAGGCGACGACGACGACGGGCTGTCCGGCGACCGACTCCGGGTACTCGCCGGCCGGCTCGGCCCAGTTGATGCCGTAGATCGCCGAAACGGTGTCCGGTGCCGTGGCCGCGTAGTCGCGGAACACGTCGAACACCGCATGCGCCACGGACGCCGGGTAGATCCGGACGCCACGGTTCAGGTCCGGCCCGAATGGGTGCAGTCCGAACTCGAACGCCGTCACGATCCCGAAGTTCCAGCCGGCCCCGCGGATCCCCCAGAACAGCTCGGGCTCCTCCGTCGCGCTCGCCCGGACGACCCGCCCGTCGGCGGTGACCAGCTCGACCGCCCGGAGGTTGTCGATCGTCAGGCCGAAGTGCCGTTGCAGCCGGCCGATCCCGGCACCGAGCGTGAGCCCGGCGACGCCCGTGTGACCGATCACGCCGACCGGGCACACGAGACCGTGCGCCTGCGCCGCGACGTCGAGCTCGCCGAGGAGCGCTCCACCGTTCGCTCGGGCAGTGCGCCTCTCCGCGTCGACGGTCACGCCGCGCATCCGCGACAGGTCGACGACGAGGCCGCCGTCGCGACTCGAATGACCGGGGGCGCTATGGCCGCCGGATCGGATCGCGAGCGGGAGGTCGTGATCGCGCGCGAACCGGATGGCGGTCGCCACCTCGTCGGTCGTCGTCGGGCGGACGATGACGGCCGGTCGCCGATCGTGGATGGCGTTCCACAGCCGGCGAGCCTCGTCGTAGCCGTCGTCGGGAGGCGCGACGATCTCGCCGCGGAAGGCGTCGCGGAGCCGGCCCAGCTGGTCGTCGGTCAGCACTCTCATCGTTCGCCAAGCCTAGCGCCCGCACGTGCGCCCCGGCGTGCCGCCACGGCCTGCTCGATCGAGCGGACGTGTTCTCGCTCGTGTTCGCACGGAGGCGCGCCACGACGATCAGGATGACGTCACGCGACGGAGGCCGATCGTCGTGTGATCGTGTTCCGGTCACACGAAGGCCGGCTCGCGGGTCAAGCCATCACCGGACCACCGCAAGGATCTGACCATGCACGATCAGGACTGGCTCGCCGAGCGCTTCGAGGCAAACCGCACGCACCTGCGTGGCGTCGCCTTTCGGATGCTCGGCTCCATGACCGAGGCGGACGACGCCGTCCAGGAGGCGTGGATCCGCCTGAGCCGCACCGACGCGAGCCAGGTCGACAACCTTCGGGCGTGGCTGACGACGGTCGTCGGTCGTGTCTGCCTCAACATGCTGCGATCGCGCCGGACGCGCCGAGAGGCGTCCCTCGAGACACACCTGCCCGATCCCATCCTGAGTCCCCAGGACGGGATCGATCCCGAACAGGAGGCGGTGCTGGGCGATTCCGTCGGGCTCGCCATGCTCGTCGTCCTCGACTCGCTGACGCCCGCGGAACGGGTCGCGTTCGTGTTGCATGACGTGTTCGCCGTGCCGTTCGATGAGATCGCACCGATCGTGGGTCGTACGCCGACCGCGACCAGACAGCTCGCGAGCCGCGCCCGTCGGCGCATCCAGGGTGCGCCCGTGCCCGACGGCGACCTGGACGGGCAATGGGCCGTGGTCGACGCCTTCCTCGCGGCGGCACGCGACGGCGATTTCGAACGACTCCTCGCCGTCCTCGATCCCGAGGTGGTCCTTCGGTCCGACCGCGGCGGCGCGCGCCCGGGGCTGGTGTCGGTGGTCCGCGGCGCCCAGGCCGTCGCCGAGCAGGCGATGTCGTTCCGTCGATTCGCCGGGACGGCGACGCGGATCCTCGTCAATGGGACGCCCGGAGGCATCGCGTGGTCGCCGAACGGGGCTCCATTCGCGGTCCTGGCCCTGACCGTCAAGGGCGGGCGCATCGTCGCGATCGACGTCCTTGCGGACCCGGACCGGCTCGGCCAGTTGGATCTCACCTTCGTCGCCCGCTGAGGCCTGTCCTTCGGCGCGGTCACGTTGTCGCCTTCTGGCGGGTCCCCCGTGTGACCCCATGAACGGGTTCGACGCGAGAAGGAGTCACACGAATGAGCGAGCAGATCGGCCGCGCCGCGGGCGCGCCACGGTGGGTCACGATGTTCACCCCGATCACCAACCGCCTCCTGGCCGCCGGCGTTCCACTCGGGCCCAACGGGCTCCTGACAGTCCGCGGCCGGAAGAGCGGCCTGCCACGCACCACGCCGTTGGCGATCATCGAGGCCTCAGGCAGGCGCTGGATCTGGTCCCCGTGGGGAGATGTCCAGTGGGTTCGCAACCTGCGGGCCGCCGGGCACGCGACCGTCACGGTCCGAGGCAGGAATGAGGACATCGCGGTCACGGAACTGGACGGGACACAGCGAGTCGTGTTCTTTCGTGACGTCCTCGGTCCGGTCGCGCGGGGCATGCGGTTCGGCATGTGGTTCGTCCGCACCGTGGACGGGACCGATCTCGACCGTCCGATCGAGGCGGCCGAGGGTCGCGCGGTATTCGAGCTTCACTCTCGCTGAATATCGAGCGCGGAGAACCCGGCGAGGTCCTGCTCGGCCATGGACGCCCTCCCCTCGTCGGTCGACCGGTCCGGCTGGCTTTGTCGGCTTATCCTTGTGCCTCTGCGGGACGCGATCGGGGTGTGAAGGCATGAAAGCCGTCGTCCAGGACCGATACGGGCCTCCGGAGGTCCTCCGGATCGAAGAGGTCGAGAGACCCGTGCCGAAGGACGACGAGGTCCTCGTCCGGGTCCGTGCCAGCACGATCACGCAGACCGATGCCCACGCTCGTCGGGCCGATCTGTTCCTGTGGCGTTTCGTCCTCGGGCTCCGCCGTCCGAGGTCGCGAACGCTCGGCGTCGAGCTGGCTGGCGAGATCGACGCCGTCGGCGCGGCCGTCACCGAGTTCAAGGTCGGGGATGCCGTGTTCGGAGGCCCGTCGACCTACTTCGGTGCACACGCGGAGTACGTCTGCGTGCGCGAGAGTGGGCCGCTGGCACTCAAGCCGGCCGGCATGAGCTTCGACGAGGCCGCGGCGGTCTGTGACGGTGCGTTCCAGGCGCTGTCGACGCTCCGACTCGCCGACGCCAAGCCTGGCCGACGGATCGTCATCTACGGCGCGTCCGGCGCGCTCGGCACGGCGGCCGTGCAGCTCGCCAAGCACCTCGGCGCCCACGTCACGGCCGTCTGCGGCACCGACCACGTGGAGCTCGTCCGTTCCCTCGGCGCCGACGAGGTCATCGACTACCGGCGGGAGGACTTCACGAAGAACGGGCAGACCTATGACGCGATCATCGACGCCGTCGGCAAGTACTCGTTCCGCCGGGGCCGACGATCGCTGAAGCCGGGCGGCGTGTACGTCGCGACGGATGGCGGGCGCTTCCTCATCGAGACGATCGCCCTGCTGGTGGCGACCCGGTGGGTCGGCACCAAGCGGGTGCGTGGTGCCATCGGCCGACGGAGCAAGCAGGACGTCCGACTCCTGAAGCAGCTCATCGAGGCGGGCGAATTCCGGGCGGTCGTCGATCGGCGCTACCCGATGGATCAGGCGGCGGACGCGCACAGGTACGTCGAGACGTGGCGGAAGGCGGGCAACGTCGTCCTGACGATCGCGACCGATCCCTAGGTTCGCGTACCCGCCCCGTCAAGCAACCGATCGGTGACCGTCGCGCGGTCACCTGGTTGCCGTTACGCGCCGCCGCCCACCGCGGTGGTGCCGTCGGACATGACCGCCGAGATCAGGCCGAAGACGTTGTTGTCGGGGTCGAGCAGGTAGCCGACGCGGCCGACGCCCTGCATGTCGGTGGCCGGGAGGGCCGCGATGCCCCCAAGCTCGACGCCGCGACGCATCAGGGAATCGACATCCTCGACCGCAATGACGAGGTTGCAGCCCATCACCGGATCACCTGGCTCCGGCCTCCGCCCGCGCCGCTCGTTCAGGCCGCCGTTGATCCCGTGCCCGGCCGTGCCTGCGACGTTGCCGATGGCTCCCTCCCCCGTGTCGATCGACCAGTACGGCATGTCGCCGAACTGGGTGAACCGCCAGCCGAGGAGCTCGGAATAGAAGTCGATCAGCCGCTGCGGCTCCGACGCGTGGATCTCGAAATGGACGACCAGGTTCGCCACGGATGCCTCCTTCGGTCGCAGCTGTCTCGCCCTCCGCTTGAGCCGCTCCTTCGAACATCATGCGCGATGCGGCCGCAGGAGGCACGCCACGGCATCGGGTGACTTGACAACTGCGGTCATACAACCATATGGTTGTACCAATGCAGCTCGTCTTCAACGCCGACCAGATCTTTGCCGCCCTCGCCGATGCCACCCGGCGTGACATCGTCCTGCGCGCGCTGAACGGCAATGAAGGTGTCGCTGAACTGGCCAGGCACTACCCCATGAGTTTCGCAGCCGTGCAGAAGCACGTCGCGGTGCTCGAGCGGGCCGGCCTGATCACCAAGGAGCGCACGGGCCGCCGCAAGGTCGTGCGCACCAACATCGAGGGGCTTCGCCTGGCGCGCGGCCTGCTCGACCAGTACGAGGCGCTGTGGCGCGGCCGCATCGACCGCATGACCGACCTCATCGCCAGCACGGAGGAGACCATCGCATGACTGTCA
Organism: uncultured Chloroflexia bacterium; assembly: GCA_963764515.1. Lineage (GTDB taxonomy): Bacteria > Chloroflexota > Limnocylindria > Limnocylindrales > CSP1-4 > SPCO01. Next base: position 24,254 of record CAVXSS010000004.1, read on the forward strand.
CCGCTGTCCACAAGGATCCCGAGGCCCTGACCATGATCCTCACCGCCGAGTTCGACGCATCGCCGGAGAGGGTGTGGGACCTGTGGGCCGATCCGCGCAAGCTCGAGCGCTGGTGGGGCCCGCCGACCTACCCGGCCACCTTCACGACCCACGACCTCGCGGTCGGGAGTCATGTCGAGTACCACATGACCGGCCCCACCGGCGACCAGCCGCACGGCTACTGGGACATCCTCGAGGCGGATCCGCCGCGGCGGCTCGTGTTCCTCGACGGGTTCGCGCACGAGGACGGGACACCGGACGAGACCTTCCCGCGCAACGAGGGGCGCGTCACGATCGAGCCGATCGAGGCGGGCCGCACGCGGATGAAGATCGAGAGCCACTTCCCGAGCACCGAGGCCATGGAGCAGGTCCTGGCCATGGGCATGGAGGAGGGCCTCACGCAAGCCGTCGGCCAGATCGACGCCATCCTTGCCGAGGACATCGTCCGCTCGGCGTAGCGCGCCGCAGACCGATGAGGAACGCTCCCAGCAGCTGTCTACGAATAGAGATCGCCGCATAGACCTGAGGAGAGCCACGATGACGACGATGACCGAGCCGACGACGCACACCCTGGATGTGCCCGGCGCCGTCCTGACCTACGACGTCCGGAAGGCCGACTCCCCTGCCCCGGTGTTGCTCGTGATCGGCTCGCCGATGGGCGCCAGCGGATTCGGCACGCTTGCGGGGCACTTCCCCGATCGCACCGTGGTGACCTACGACCCCCGGGGCGTCGAGCGCAGCACGAAGACCGATCCGGCCAGTCCGTCCACGCCCGAGGAGCACGCCGACGACCTGCATCGGATCATCACCGAGCTGGGCGGTGGTCCGGTCGACCTGTTCGCCAGCAGCGGGGGTGCGGTGAATGCGCTCGCGCTCGTGGCCCGATACCCGGAGGATGTCCGGATACTCGTCGCGCACGAGCCGCCGCTCGCGTCGATCCTGCCCGATCGCAAGGCTGCGATGGCGGCGACCAAGGCGATCGCCGACACGTACCAGCGCAGCGGCTTCGGCCCGGCGATGGCGCAGTTCATCGTCGCCGTGAGCCACAAGGGACCGATGACCGCCGAGTTCGCCAGCCAGCCGGCACCTGACCCAGCGATGTTCGGGATGCCCGCCGGGGACGACGGCACGCGCACCGACCCGCTGCTGGGCCAGAACATCACCACGTGCACGCATTTCGAGCCCGACTTCGACGCGTTGCGGTCCGCCTCCACCCGGATCGTGATGGGCGTCGGTGCCGAGTCCGAGGGCGAGATGGCGCACCGCGGCGGAGAGGCCGTCGCGGAGCGCCTCGGCACCACCCCCGTGACGTTCCCGAGCGGCCATGGCGGCTTCCTCGGCAACGAGTACGGCCAGCCGGGCGATCCCGACGGCTTCGCCGCGAAGTTGCGCGAGGTCCTCGCCGGCGGCTGAGGCCCGAGCCGCCTAGCAGCCGTCGTAGACGTAGCCCTTCGTCGAGGGGGTCACCAGGTCCAGGTCGCGCAGGACGATCGAGAGGTTCGGGTACCCGGCGCAGCCCTTGTCGAAGTCGCGGCGCCGGTACTCGATGACGAGCACGTGGTCACCGTAGGCGCTCGTGTAGACGTCGCACTCCGAGTAGCGATCGCATTCCTCGGCGACGGCGAAGTCCGTCCCCATCTCATCTCGCCGACCGACGATCTCGGCCGAGTTCTTCTGCGCGATGGCCAGGCCATTGGCGTGTGCCGCGTCGGCGAACAGACGAATCTGCGCCACGGCGTCATCCTCGGTGATCAACCCGTGGGAACGCGTGAAGGTGTCGAGGTTGTCGATCTCGACGGCGTCGAACCCATCAGCCGCGCACCCGGCGATCCATTCGCCGATGACGCCCGCGAGCGCCGAGCGGCGGGCCGGCGTCGTCGGGTCGAGCATGATCTCTTCCCAGTCCGGATCGATGACGAGCTTGCCCTTCGCATCCTTGAGCATAAGGTCCGGGTGCTTGGTCTTCCAGAAGTCCACCTCCCCGGACTGGATCTGGAAGCCGTTCACATAGCAGATGTTGAAGAGCCCGGGCGCCGGTGCCTCGGTGCGGTCGCGCGAGACGACGGTCACGCCAGATGGCGGCGGGTAGGCGCCGCCGAGCTGGTAGTCGAAGCCGGCGTTCGGTGGCGGGAGTCGGAGAGCGGGTGGCGTCGGGCTCGCACTCGTCGTCGGCGTCGGCTGGCTCGACGGCGATGACGTCGGGGCGACGGTCGGAGCCGATGTCGGCGGCGGGGCGAACGACACCGAAGCCGAGGGCGTCGAGGCGGATCCGCACCCCGCACAGACGAACGCGAGCACCGACGCGATGAGGGCGACGCGCCTGAGTGGCAAGCCGAGGCCGAGCACGGCTCAGAATCTCGTTTCCGTGGCGTGCGCGCGGCCGTCATCGATGGAGGCGTAGGACTTCACGATGATGTCCAGCACGTGCCGGGCATGCTCGGCGGTCAGGATCGGCTGCTCCTCCCCCAGCAGGCATGCGACGAAGTGGCGCACGCCCGTCTCGACCACGCCGTAGGCATCGCGCGGTGCCGCGACGTCGTGGGCCCAGCCCTCGGTCGCGGCGTCCGTCTCGTCGTCCGTATAGACACTCACGGGGGCGTCGAGTTCCCAGGATCTGCCGCCGAAGCTCACCGTGCCGAGCGTCAGGTGGAGCTCGAGCCACGGCATGAGCGTCTCGGGCGTGCCGAAGCTCGCGAGGAGCTGGCCAAGTGTGCCGTTCACGAACTCGAGCTGGATCAGGACGTGGTCGGGCGTCGTGACCTCGATGGTGCGCCCCGTGAGAGGGCCGCCACGCACCCGTCGGTGCGGGATCGCGATCGAGCCCATCGCCTGCACCCGATGGACGGGGCCGAGAACGGTCGTCATCTCGTGCAGCCGGTAGACGCCGTGGTCGAAGACGGGACCGACGCCCACGCGGTAGAACGGCGTGGGGTCGCCCGTGTATTCGCGCCAGGCCGCCGGCCCCGGGTCTGCGTGGTGGGCCACGGCAAGGGTGGGCGCGCCGAGTCGGCCGGAGGCGGCCAGTTCCTTGAGCCAGCGGACCCGAGCGGTGGCTGCGGATCCCGGCGCGACGAGGAAGAGGGTCTGCTGGCGAGCGGCCAGGTCGAGCAGCGCATCCGCATCGGCCAGCGTGGACGCGAGGGGCTTCTCGCTGAAACAGGCGACGCCAGCCTCGAGGATCGTCCGGTTGACGGTCCCGTGAACGGTTGCCGGTGACAGGTCGAGCACGGCGTCGAGACTCTCCCGATCGAGCATGTCCTTGACGCTCGGATACGTTCGGGCGCCCGGCGACCAGCTCGCCGCGGCCGACGCGAGGGCGTTCGTGGCGTCCGTGTTCGGGTCGGCCACCGCCGTGACCTGGACCACGTCCGATCGCGAATGCAGACCTGGCAGGTAGTGCCGGTGGGCGACGTCGCCGCAGCCGGCGATGCCGACACGCAGTCGGTCAGTCATGGCGCGTGTGCGGTCCATCGGACGGGACCGTCATGTCCGTGTCTCCTCCCCTGGCGTGTGGCGTTCCGGTCTTGGCGCAGAGCCGTGCCAAGTAGGCTATCCGGTATGACCGACGCGCTGCGCGTGATCCTCGAAGTCGGCAAGAAACGACGGGTCGTGGCGGGGGCCATGGACTGGCCCGGCCTCGATCGCTGGGGCACGTCGGAAGACGAGGCCCTCGGCAAGCTGACGTCCTATCTCCCCCGCTACGCCGGTGTCGCCGAGCGGGCGGGCATGCTCGGCGCGTTCGAACTGGCGCGGCACGTGGAGGTGGTCGAACGCGTCCCCGGATCGAGCTCGACCGACTTCTGGGGCATCGCCCACGTGCCGTCGGAGATCGAGCGAGAGGTCCTGTCGCCGGCCGACCTGGAGCGCCGGCTCGACCTCCTGCGCGCCTGCTGGGCCTACTTCGATGACGTCGCGGCCCGTGTCCCCGCCCAGCTCCGCCCCGGATCGCGCAGCGCCGGCCGCAGTCGCGACCAGATCATCCGCCACGTGATCATCAACGAGCCCGAGCAGTTCTCGCGTAAGGTCGAGGTCCGAACGCCACCGGGCGTCGTCATCACCCCGGGCGGCCTCGCCAAGCACCGCCAGCGATATCTCGATGCCATCCGCGCCTATAACGCCGAAGGGCGGCCCGCGCGGACCTGGCCGATCCAGTTCCTCGTGCGCCGAACCGCCCATCACGCCATGGACCATGCGTGGGAGATGGAGGACCGGGCGCAGCCCTAAACTCCGCGAATGCCCGTGGTCCTGCCGACGTGAGTCGCCGTGCGCTGCTCCTGTTCGCCCTGATGTCGGTGATCTGGGGCATCCCCTACCTGTTCATCCGGGTCGCCGTCACCGAGGTCACGCCGGCCGTGCTCGTGCTCGGGCGGACGGCCATCGCGGCGGCGATCCTGCTACCCATCGCGTTGGTCCGCACCGACCTGCGCCGGGTCCTCGTGCACTGGCGGTGGGTCGTGGCATTCGCCGCGGTCGAGATCGCCATCCCGTGGGTCGCCCTGGGATCGGCCGAACAGCACATCTCGAGCTCGCTGGCGGCCCTGCTGATCGCCGGCGTCCCGCTGGTCGGCGCGGCGATCGCCCTGCTGACCGGCGGCGCCGACCAATTCGGCGCGGTGGGCGTGCTCGGTATGCTCCTTGGCATCGTCGGGGTGGCGTTCATCGTGGGAGCGGATGTGTCCGCCTCCGACACCACGGCCCTCCTGCAGATCGGCGTCGTGGTGATCGGCTATGCGCTCGGGCCGGCCATCCTCGCCCGCCGTCTCGTTGGCCTCCCGACGCTCGGGATCATGGCGCTCTCCCTGACGATGGTGGCCGTCGTCTACCTGCCGATCGCCGCCACCCAGTGGCCGACCGCCATGCCGTCGGCGAACGCGCTGATCGCGGTCGTGGTCCTCGCGACGGCCTGCACCGCGGCCGCGTTCCTCCTGTTCGGCGCTCTCATCGACGCGGTCGGGCCGGTGCGCGCCACCGTCATCACCTACATCAACCCCGCCGTGGCGTCGGTGCTGGGCGTGCTCGTGCTCGACGAGTCGTTCTCCCTGCCGATGGCGGTCGGGTTCGCCCTGGTCATCGCCGGGTCGATGCTCGCGACGCGCCCGGCCCGGACCGAGGCGCTGGGCCCGACGCCGGCGCCCGCCTGAGCTACCCGCCCTTGACGGCGAGCACGTCCACGAGGCGGATGTCGGGGTCCTTGGCGAGGAGTTGCGGGCCGGCAGCGGCCAATGCGGCCGGAAGTCGCCAACGACGCACCGGTGCCCGATCACGGAGTCGCCGATCCCTGGGGCGTTACGGCGCCCGATCCGGACGGCCACAGGCTGACCTGGGTTTCCGCGAACGTCCTCGCGAACCCGTATTCCTGGTCGAGCGAGGTCAGGACGGGGTCCGGCGATGCCTCCGCCACCGGCGGCTGGTGCCACCGGTCGTTGATCCCGTAGCACGCCGTGATCCCGAGGACACCGTCGACCGTCTCCCAGCCGTACGCCACGCTGACGCGGGGTGCCGTGAAGCTGCGGATCATCGAGGGCTCCTCGGAGGTCCACAGCATGGCATCGAACGGCACGGGATCCGCATCGCACGCCCTCGGGTAGTCGGGCTTCCCGAGCGACTCGATCAGTCGAGACCCTCTGGCCATGTCGATCCAGATCCCGAGGTGCAGGACGTCGCCATCGGCGGGTCTGACGTAGGTCAGGAACTGGACAGTCGAGGCTTCGCCAGGCTCGAAATACCATCCCCGGGCGAGCAGCTCTCCCGAAGACTCGACGACGGGAGCGTCGGCCGTCATCAATCGCGCGGCTCGATGCGGCTGTTGAGCCATCACCCACGGGTCCTGATCGAATGCCGATGCCAGGTCGGCCGCGAAGTCGGCGTCGGACGGTGTCGGACTGGCCTTCACGATCGCGACGTTGAACCACGAGGCGAGGACCTGGACTCGAGCCATCCCCGCGTTTCGTACATCCACATTGACCGAGTACGCGCGGAGGCCGGACGCGTCCTGCTCGCCGGCGGGCGTGAGCCGCGCTTCGATGACCAGGTTCGGTGGCAACGCCGAGGGACCGTATGCAGCGCCGTACCAGAACTGGAACACGGCTCCGAACGTTCCGACGACGGCGACGAACGGGATGCCGATCCGCCCGGCGCCGATCCGTCGACGCGTCCTCGTCGTGAGGCCATACGTCCGCCATGACGCCCAGAGGATGAGCAGGACCAGGGCACCGACGGCGATCATCCAGGCGGAGAGGACCAGGACTCGATCGTCGGTCCCCTGGAAGCGCGCCCACTGCCAGCCGTAGTAGAACCCATAGACGACCGCCATGACCCCGCCGGAGATGCCGAGGCCGAGGGTCACGAGGGTCCGGTAGCGGAGGCCGATCGCGGTGGCGAACCATAGGACCGCGGCGCCGAGATTCAGGGCGCCGAGGATCCGCGCGTCGATCGCGCGCCCGCTCAGGAAGTCGATGGCCCCGATGGCCAGGAAGACGGCCGCCGTCAGCAGAACCAGGATGAACGCGATCGGGCTGATCCGAGCGACGGCGGCGCTGACATCGGCCTGGCGACCGCTCTCCGCACCTGGTGCGGTGTCGTCTGCGACCGGCGCAGCAGGCTCCGCGATGGATTCGTCCATGGGCGGTTCCACTCCCTTCCCTCGCGACCTCGCGTGACTCTATCGGGCGACCGTCACGCGGCGTCGCGCGCCGATATGCCCTGACAGCCCGCACAATGGGCCATGACCTTCGACCTCGAGCGGTTCGTCACGGCGCAGGATGCCATGTACGAGACCGTGCTCGACGAGCTCCGGAGCGGTCGCAAGACCGGCCACTGGATCTGGTTCATCTTTCCGCAGGTCGCGGGGCTCGGGTCCAGCCCGTTGTCGCAGCACTACGCCATCGGTTCGCTTGATGAGGCGCGAGCGTACCTCGCGCACCCGCTGCTGGGCGCGCGCCTGCGCGAGTGCTCGGGGATCGTCCTGGAGACCACGGGGCGGGCGGCGAGCGAGATGTTCGGTTCGCTCGACGCGTTGAAGGTCCGCTCGTGCATGACGCTGTTCCAGCGCGCTGCGCCCGACGAACCGGTGTTCGGGCAGGTGCTCGATCGCTTCTACGGCGGTGCCGCGGACGAGGCGACGCTCGCGCGACTGGGCTGACGATCGGCCCGGGGGCTGGCGACGGAGCGCGTCGTCAGGAGACCGCTCGGGTGACCCTCGCCAGCTCGACTCCGCCGACACCTTGCATCGTCACCGTCCCGACGGGCTCGACCCGGAATCGGCCCTCCAGCGCACCACCGATCGATGCCGGGATATACAGCTCCCCGCTGGGTGCGACGTCCGAGATCCGTGCGGCGAGATTGACGGTCCGCCCGAAGATATCGCCGTCGCGCGCGATCATCGGCCCATGGGTGACGCCGACGTGGCCGGGCGGCAGGTCCGCAGCGCCGAGGCGATCCAGCAGCTCGAGCGAGGCCTCGACGGCATCCACGACCGTCGGGAAGTGCGTGAGCACGCCGTCGCCGAGCAGCTTCACGACCCGGCCGTGGTGTGCCGTGGCGATCCGTGACGCGAGATCGGCGAGCCGGAGCGCCACCTCGGCGGCGACGGCGTCACCGCGCTCCTGCGTCAGGCTCGTGAAGCCCGTGAGGTCCAGGAATGCGACGGCGGGCTCCACGCTCGGACGGTTCGGGACGTAGCCGGAGTCCGCCAGCAACTGTTCGGTGCCCTGGATGCTGTAGTCGTCGATCGCCCGGCTGAGGTGGTGGCGCGTCAGCCACTCGGCTAGGGCCGGCAGCGTCCGCGCCGCCCTGGCCCACGGCAGGAACACCCGATCGTAGACCTCCCGTGACGGCACACCGGCGAATTCGGGGCCCATCCGCTCGGTCGCCAGGGCGTAGGCCTCCAGGGCCGCCACCGACGCTCGACGGGTCGATTCGCCGAACTGGCGGAGGATCTGGAGCGTGAGATCGGTCTCACCGGTCGTGTCGAGCAGCGACGCCCAGGTATCGAGGACCGCCTCGTCCTCCAGCGACACGTGGGTCGTCGGGTCGGGTTCGGCGATGCCGAAGGCCCCATACATCGACGACAGCAGGCGTCCGCGATTGGCCAAGGGACGCCTGGAATGCCTGGTAGCTGCGCGGTGACGGACGACCCGGCGCGGCGTGCAGCTCGTCGTAGTACGCGACGCTGATGACGCCCGCCTCCTGCGCGCGGACGAGGACGTCGAGCGGCACGCCCGCGGCCTCGAACCCGTCGACCACGCGGATCCGGTGGGCGTCGCCCGGGGCGTAGCGACCGTCTGCATCCGGGGTGAGCACCCCACGGGCCGTCAGGTCCTCGACGCGCTCGACCGGGTCGCCGGCCAGGTCGGCCAGTTCGATCGTCGTCAGGCGCTCGGGTGATGTGGCGGGGATATCAGGGTCGTCGGGCATCCGTTGCGCAGTCTACCGGCGCCCGAATCGGGCCGCGGTGATCGGCGCGGGTCTTCGGGTCCGCGCCTGCAACAATGGCCGGCGGGAGGTTCGCCATGGCCACATCCGATGGGCTGACCGACGTGCTGGCCGCTGCGCATGCGCAGGTTCGGGGCATGGACTGGGCCGTCTTGGCGGGTGCCGCCCGGCGATGCGCGGCTGGCCGAATACGTGTTCGCCGATGAGCCGGCGCTGACGAACTCGCTGCTCCAGGGCTACCTGTCGACGTGCTCGTGGATCTGGAGACGGCCGATCGTCGCGGATGAGCAGCAGCGAGTGGCTGCAGCGCTGACGGCGTTGTGGACCGAGCACGGCATCGCCCAGGAGTACGCGCCGCTCTTCGACGTGCTGAGCGTCGTCGCGCTCTCCGACCAGCTCCTGACGTTGCCGCCGGCGACGCAGGACCAGATGCGGCAGGAACTGGCGCAGTCCGTGCCCGACGGCCGGTTCCCGGGCGTCGACGTGCCGGTTCCGGGCGCCGAAGCCGCGGCGGCGCTTGAGCAGGCCAAGATCCCGGTCTCGACCCTCTCGACGCCCGACCTGACCGGCGTCGCCCTCGACGGCCTGTACTCGGCGACGACCTTCGGGTTCCAGCTCGACGTCCTGGGACCGCCCGGCTCGGGCACCTGGGGATCGACCATCGAGTTCTACGCGTTCTTCCCCGACGGGACCTACTTCTACTTCCCGTCGGCCAACGAGGTCGGCGCCCACATCCAGGACCCGAGCGGTCACAAGGCGTGGCATGGCCAGTACGAGGTCAGCGGGACCACGATCCGGCTCTACGACGCCTCGGACGGCAAGACGAGCACCTCGGGTTTCACCTCCACGCCGGATGGCAAGCAGCTCACGTTCGACGGCAAGTCGTTCACGAGGATCGGGGACACGGCGAACCTTCGACCAGCGACGTCCGCTCAGTAGCGGCGTGGGCCTGAGTCGGTCCGCTCAGCGCCAGAGCTTGCCGTATGGGTGATCGCCCACGAGGAGCCGGCCCTCGGCGAAGCGCTCGAGGGAGTATCCGGAGATGTCGACGGTCGTCGCCTGGCCGTCGAGGATGAGTTCCGCGAGGCACGCACCGATCGCCGGCGCGGTCTTGAACCCGGTCCCCGAGAAGCCGCAGGCGAGATAGAAGCCATCCGGTCCCGCACGACCCAGGATCGGGCGCTGGTCCGCGGTCGTGATGCCGTCCTGACCGCCGTGGGCGGTGCGGAAGGTGCCATCGGCCATCCACGGAACGCGCGCGCAGATCCGCTTCACCATGTCCTCGACGATGGCGGGGCTCGCCGACGACAGCGGCCGATCCGGCGACCCGCCGATCTCGTTGCCGGCCTCGAGGCCTACGAGCATCATGTCGTGGCCTTCCGCCCGGAAGTAGACCTCGTTCACCTCGTCGATGACGATCGGGAAGTCGGGGCGGCGCCCCTTCGGCAGCCCGAAGAACGCGGTGTGGTGGCGCCACGACTCGACCGGCACCTCGACCCCGACGGTCGCCGCGAGCCTCGCGGCCCAGGCGCCGCCCACATCGACCACGATCGGAGCGCCGAATCGCCCGCGGTCGGTCTCGACCCCGACCACGGCTTCACCGTCGACCTCGACCGCGAGCACGTGGCAACCCTGGATGAATCGTGCGCCACGCTGACGTGCGGCGATCAAGAAGCCGGCCGCCGTCCCGGACGGATCCGCGTAGCCCGATTCGGGTTCATAGGCCCCGACCGCGAGGTCCTCCGTCACCACCCCGGGAATCAGACGAGCGATCTCGGCCGGCTCGACCGTCCGGGTCGTGATGCCGATGCGCTGCTGCATCTCGACGTTGGCGCGGAGGTGGTCAGCCAATGCGTCCGGCATGAGCTGCAGGAACCCGGTCCGGACGAAGCCACAGTCGCCGGCTCCGACCATGTCCTGCCAGGCGCGGAAGTACGGGAACGACGCCCAGGCGAGCCGCGCTTCGCTCTCGAGGTCGTAGTGCATCCGGACGAACCCCGACGAGCGCCCGGTCGCACCGGCGGCGACGCTCTCACGCTCCAGGATGAGCACCCTGGCACCGCGCCGCGCCAGCTGGAAGGCGAGGCTGGCGCCCTGCACCCCGGCTCCCACGACGATGACGTCGGCGGTCTCGGTCATGTGCGAATGATGAGCGCCCGCGGGTCAGCCCGCGCGCCGCGCCGTCCCGGTCGATCTCAGGTTGTGGGCTTCTCCCAGACCGACACGTGGGACCGGCTCTCGCTCGTGAAGGGCTCCCTCCCCCACCCTGCCCAGCGCTCGCGGCGCCGCATGCCGGCGAGCTCCGCCATGAGGTCGAGCTCGGCGGGCCAGACGTAGCGGAACGGGCCTGAGGACTTCTCGACCGCGCCCTCGCGCACCTCGAAGTGGTGTGAGATGAGCCCCTGGTTCGCCACGTCGTACTCGTCGATACCCCAGTGGGTCTCGCTCCCGTCGAAGACGACGAACCGATCCCCGGGCGGAAGCCGCCGAAGGTCGGGCACCATGACCTCGATGACGAACCTGCCGCCGGGCTCGAGATGCGCGGCGACGTTCCGAAAGCACGCCACCTGGGCGGCCTGGGTCGTCAGGTTCATGATGGTGTTGAAGACGAGGTAAGCGAGGCGGAAGGTCCCGTCCGCCTTCGCGGTCGCGAAGTCGCCGATCGTGACCGGGATCCCCTGTCCGCCCGGCTTGGCGCGCAGGCGGGCCACCATGGCCTTCGACAGGTCGATCCCGTGGACGGGCACGCCTCGAGCCGTGAGCGGCAGCGCGATCCGCCCGGTCCCGATCCCGAGCTCGAGCGCGCGCCCGTCCGCGGCGAGCTCCGCCAGGAGATCGACCGTCGGGTCGACCACCCCCGGAGCGAACATCTCGTCAGCATCCTCGTCGTAGGTCGCCGCGACCGGCTCGCCGAAGTAGCCGTCCGCGTCCGTCATGGGCCCACCCTAATGGAAGACCGGCGCCGAGGACGGCGAGGAACCTCCAGCGAGCCTCGATAGACTCCCGGCATGGATCATCTCCCTGCCGGATACCGATTCCGGGCCGTGACCGGGGACGACCTCGAGCCGGCCGCCGAGGTGCTCATCGCCGACCAGCTCGACGACGTCGGCGAGGTCGTGCTGGACGCGGACTTCCTGCGGAACGGGTGGCGCCGGACGGGCTTTGACCTCGCGAGAGACGCCTGGGTGGTGGCCGACCGTGGTGGGACGGTCGTCGCGTACGGACAGGCCACGCACGAAGAGCCGGCCGTCGTCGAGTCCTTCGGCGTCGTCCACCCACGGCATCGCGGCCGCGGGATCGGCTCGGGGTTGCTGGACCGGATCGAGGCGCGGGCTTCCGAGCTGCTTGCGGCACTCCCGTCATCTCGCTTCCGACACTCGATCAACGCGAGCGACCATGCGGCCGCGGCGATGCTCGGGATCCGAGGCCTGCGACCCATCCGGCACTACTGGCACATGCAGATCGAACTCCCGCGACCGATCGAGCCCGGGCCGGGTTCGGACGGGGTCGAGATCGCCGGAATCAGGTCCCCAGACGACCTTGCCGCGGTCCACTCGGTGCTCGAGGAGGCGTTTGCCGACCACTGGGGCAACTACCCGGAGCCGTTCGATCGCTGGGTCGAGGAGGAGACGGCTGGCCCAGGCTACGACCCGACGCTGTGGCTGCGAGCGACCGAAGAGGGCCGGATGCTCGGCGCCCTCACCGGGGACCTGTGGGGCGCCCGCGGCTGGGTCGGCTATCTCGGGGTCCGAGCCGCCGCCCGCGGTCGCGGGATCGGGGCCGCGCTCCTGCGTGAGTCGTTCACGAGATTCGCCGATCGTGGGGCGCGGCGCGCGGTCCTGACCGTGGATGCCGAGAACACGACCGGCGCCACCGCGCTCTACGAGCGCGTCGGGATGCGGGTCGTCAACCGGTGGGACCTGTGGGAGCGCCCGACAGCGTAGCCGTCATGCTGGTCTCGCCGGCGTGGACGATATGGTCGAACTGCCGCCACAGGATCGCGACGAGCAGCGCCGAACCGACGAACCCAAACCAGAACGGGGCCGTGATCCCGAAGGTCCTCGCGAGCAGGCCGCCGATCGGCGTCCCGATCACCAGCCCGCCGACGATCGCGACCCGGTACACCCCGCCCACACGGCCGAGCAGCGCGTCGGGAACGGCCCGCTGGCGGACCACGGTCGAGATCGTGCCCCACACGAACTCGTGCGCCCCGAACACCACCATCGTCGCCAGCGCGACGGCCGATGAGGTCGTCAGCGCAAACACCAGGTGCGTGCCTGCCTCGATCGTCAACCCCACGCGCATCATGTTGGCCATCGAGAACCGCCGCTCGAGGCGGCCGTAGAAGACGGCTCCGACCACGCCACCCACGGCCGTCGCCGTCGTCAGCAGCCCGAAACCCACGGCGTCCAAGCCCAGCCGCTCTCCGGCATACAGGACGAGCACCGACATCGCCGCCCCGAACGTGACGTTGAACATGAGGATGGTCAGCGCGAGCGTCCGCATCGGCGGGTGCGCGAGGAGCCACCGGACGCCCTCGGCCATCTCGGCGCGCACGCCTGGCCGGTCGCTGCGCAGCTCCCTGACGTCGGTGACCACCCGAGTGATGAGCACCGCCCCGAGCGCGAAGCCGGCGGCGTTGGCCGCGAACGGCAGGGCCGGGCCGATCGCGAACAGGAACGCGCCGACCGGCGGCAGCAGGAGCTGGTTCGTGAGCAGGAAGGCGCCCTGCATCCGGGCGTTGGCGATGCCGAGGTCCTCACGCGACACCAGACCCGGGATCAGCGTGCTGCTGGCGGCGTCGGCGAAGGTCTCCGCGGTTCCAAGGGCGAACAGCGCGAGGAGCACCAGGCCGATGTTGACGACGCCGCTCGCGATCGTCAGAACGAGCGCCGCCAAGACGAACGCACGCCCCAGGTCCACGACGACGACCATGCGCTTCCGATCGAACCGATCGGCGGCCACCCCGCCGATGACACCGAACAACAGCATCGGCAGGTACTCGCTCAGCAGGGCCATCGAGACGAGGACCGGATCGCGCGTCAGAGAGGCCACGAGGAGCGGCCCGGCGGTGAGTCCGATGCCGTCGCCGATGTTGTTGACGACCGTCGCCGACAGGAGCCAGCGGAAGCTCCGTCCGAGCCGCGAGGGCGCGATCGTCTCGGTGATCCGGGCGAGGAGGGTTCGCACCGGCGGCAGGATACCAACCGGCCGCGGCCGGACGTCATGTCGCCCGCACGATCCCGTCACGGTCAGATCGGCGGCGCTACCCTCGGCGAAAGCGAGGTGGTCGACATGACGGTGAGACGCGTGGCCTGGCGGCGTTCCGACGAGGTGGAGACCGACGAACACTGCGCCCTGACGCTCCGTGATGGCGGGCTGTCGCTCGTCGGCACGGTCCTCGGTGCAGAGGGTGGCATCCCGGTCCGGATCGAATACCGGGTGCTGGCCGATGGAGCCGGCCTGACGACCGCCGCTCACGTCCGCGATCTCCGTGGCTTCGTGCAGCGGACGACGGTGCTCGAGCGCGACGCCAAGGGCAATTGGCGGGTCGACGGCCTGGCTGTGCGGGAGCTCAAGGGCTGCACCGACGTCGACCTGGGCTGCAGCCCGTGCACCAATACGCTCCCGATCCGCCGGCTCCGGCTCGCCATCGGGGCGTCGCAGACGATCCGCGCCGCGTGGGTCCGGTTCCCGGAGATCACGGTCGTCAAGGCGGCCCAGACGTACACGCGGCTCGACGAGTTCACGTATCGATACGAGAGCGGCGACTTCGCCGCCGAGCTGACCGTCGACGACGACGGGCTCGTCACCGCCTATGCGGAGTGGCGTCGGACTGGCGTCGCGATGGGTCCGGACGACAGCGAACCCCTCGACGCCCTGCGATAGCCACGGTTCATGCGCACGCGGGTCACGGTCTCCGTGGCGGGCACGCGCTGGTATCGTCGGGGACGTGAGCAGCACGGCCCCGTCCAGGCGCCCCGGCATGGGTGCGATCCCACATCGAGACGGGACCACGTTCCGTGTCTGGGCGCCGCATGCGAAGGGCGTCTTCGTGACCGGGACGTTCGACGAATGGGCGGGCGACCGGACCGCGCTCGGACGGGACGGGGACGGTTCGAGCGGGACGTGGTCCGCCGACGTTCCCGGCGTGAAGGCCGGCGCCGAATACCGCTTCACGATCCGCACGGGCGAGGGCGACCTGTCGCGGATGGATCCATATGCGCTGCAACTCACGAGTTCGGTCGGCAATGGCATCGTCTACGACCCCGCCGCCTTCGACTGGGGCGATGACGAGTTCGCGATGCCCTCGTGGGACGACCTCGTCATCTACGAGATGCACATCGGCACGTTCGCGGCCTCGGAGGATCTCCGGGGGACTTTCGATGCCGCCCGCCGTCGACTCCCCTACCTCGAGCGGCTGGGCGTGTCCGCCGTCCAGGTCATGCCGCCGTTCGAGTTCGCGGGCGACATCTCGTGGGGCTACAACCCGGCCCACCTGTTCGCCATCGAGTCGGGATACGGCGGACCGGACGCGTTCAAGCGGTTCGTCCGCGATGCGCATGCCCACGGCATCGCCGTCATCGTCGACGTCGTCTACAACCACCTAGGCCCATCGGACCTGGACCTGTGGCGGTTCGACGGCTGGTCGGAGGGTGATGGCGGTGGGATCTACTTCTACAACGATGGCCGGGCGTTCACGCCATGGGGCGCGACACGGCCCGACTACGGCCGCGGGGAGGTCCGAACATTCCTGCGTGACAGTGCGATGACCTGGCTCGAGGAGTTCCAGTGCGACGGCCTTCGCTTCGATGCCACCGTCTACGTCCGGGCCGTGGATGGCGACCAGACCGACGCCGCGACCGCGCTCCCCGACGGCTGGTCGTTCATGGCCTGGCTCAACGACGAGATCCGGACCCGCCAGCCCTGGAAGATCACGATCGCAGAGGACATGCGCGACGACCCCTCCATCGTGACCGCGACCGCCGACGGCGGTGCCGGTTTCGGGGCGCAGTGGGACGCCGGGTTCATCTACAGGGTCCGGCCCGCGCTGGAGGCCCACGATGACGAGGCGCGGGACATCGACGCGGTCGTGACCGCGATCCTCGGCGAAGGCCGTGGCGCACCGCTGAGCCGCGTGATCTACATCGAGTCGCACGACGATGTCGCCAACGGCGATACCCGCGTCCCCGAGGCGATCTCGCCCGGCGACGCGGACAGCTGGTGGGCGAAGAAGCGCACGGTGCTCGGCTCGGCGCTCGTCCTGACGTCGCCCGGGATCCCGATGCTGTTCCAGGGCCAGGAGCTCCTCGAGGATCGGTGGTTCGACGATACGGTCGCGCTCGACTGGGAGAAGGCCAGCACCAACCGGGGCATCCTCCGGCTCCACCGCGACCTCATCGCCCTGCGCCGGAACCGCGATGGCACGACGCGCGGCCTGCGGGGCTCCCACGTCGCGATCCTCCGAGCCGATCCTCAGGCGAAGGTGCTGGCGATGCACCGCTGGATGGACGGCGGACCACACGACGACACCGTCATCGTCGCGAACTTCGCCGATCGGACGCTCGACGACACGCCGATCGGATTCCCCGCGCGGGGCCGCTGGAACGTGCGGTTCAACTCCGACGCGTCCTCCTATGCCCAGGAGTTCGGCAGCCACGACGCGTTCGATCTCGACGCCGATGGCCCTCCCCTGGACGGGTGCAAGCAGAGCGGCCGCATCTCGGTCGGGCCGTACAGCGTCGTGGTCCTCTCGCGCGAACCCTGAACGGGTCCAGCACCGTGGACGCTGACGGTGCGGCGTTCCGGACCAGCGCCGGTCCGCGGTCTTGACGTCTGGCATAACGTCGGGAAGGGTGCCCAGGCCAACCTGCGAGGAGAGCATCGATGGAGCAACCTCGACCGATCGTGGTCCGGCCAGATGAGGGAGACGCGCCACCCGGGCCACCCACGCCCGGCATGGACCGCCGACAGTTCTTCGACCATGAGGACCGCTGGGTCGGCTGGGTGCGGACCGACGCCGGACTCGCCGGCGGCTGGCACCACCATGGAGAGCGCGACTCCTACATCTACGTTCTCCGCGGCGCGGTCACGATCGAATACGGTCCCGCCGGGCGCCAGCAGGTGACGGCGTTGGCCGGGGACTTCATCTTCAATCCCGCCCTGATGGTGCATCGTGAGATCACCGCCCCCGACGAGCCGGCGGAATTCTTCGTTGTCCGTGTCGGGACCGGCCCGCAGAATGTCAACGTCGACGGCCCCGGTGCCGATCCGGACGGCAGATGACTTGAGGCCTGGCCGATCGATCAGTCGGATCCATCCGACCGGGAGGTCGCCGGCCGAGCGCCGGCCCGCTCCGAACGGGCGCCGGTGATGGGCTCACGCGGCTAACCGCGCCGCGAGGAGCCTCCGGTCCACCCGCCGGAACCACAGCCAGTACAGGCCGGTGGCGATCGTGTACAGCGTGATGATCGTGATGAAGTTCACGGTGTAGCCGCCCTCGAATCCGAGCGCCGCCTGGAGGACGGCGTACCAGGTCCCACCGATCACCCAGCCCGCCTGCCAGAGGACGCTCATCGCCGCCGACAGCGTCGCCCGTTCCGCGCTGGTCACCTGTTCCATGGCGAACGCGGTGAAGATCGGATTGCCGGCGTTCATGAGTGAGTTGCGGACCGCCATCGCGGCGATGACCATCCACAGGATCGGCGAGAAGCCGAGCACGACCAGGAACGGGATGCTCACCGCCTGGACGATGACCACCGACGTGATCTGGCCGAACCGCCGAGCCAACCGAGGCTGGGCGAGGATCGCCGCGAGGGTGCCCAGGCTCGTGAGGGCGAAGATCGCATTGAGCGACGTCAGATCGAGCCCGAACTTGCGCTGGATGAACAGGTTCAGGAACGGGATCACCTGCCCGGCCCCGATCGAGATCAGGAAGCCGGGAAGGAGCAGTCGAAAGAACCGCTGCCGGTCGCGCACCACGAGGCCGAGCCGTCGCTGGCGCTGCCGCGGATCGGCCGGGAAGGCCGCCGGCTCGCCCTCGCGGATGAGGCGCGGGGTGAGGGCGACGCGCGGGCGATCGTCGGACAACAGGAAGACCGTAGCCAGCCCCGCGACAAGTAGCCCGGTCATGAAGATGAGGATCAGTCGATAGGTGCCCGGGCCGCCCGGATCGAGGCCGATGATCGAGGCGAGCGTGACGGCGACGACGCCACCGACGATCGCCGCCAGGACGTTGGTGGCGCTCTGGATGGCGAACTGCACGGCGAACAGCTCGTTGCGGTGGTCTGGGTCACTATGCTCGGTCAGGTACGGCGCGAGGACCACCTGGAACGCCTGCTGGCCTGTCGCCCACAGCGCCGCGAACACGATGATCGCCGGCAGGGCGTCGGTCACGAGCAGCCCGAGAAGCGCCACGATGCCGAGCCCGATCCCCGAGGCGATGATGGCGCGCCGCCCGAATCGGTCCGAGGCCGCACTGGCCGGAAACGCCACGAGCGCGCCGGCGAGCGAGGCAACCGTCGACACCAGCCCGATGGTCGCGAGCGACAGCCCGAGCGAAGCCAGGTAGAGGTTGAAGTCGACCCAGTACAGACTTAGGGCCGCCCCCGCAACGAGCGACGTCACGAGGAACAGCCGGGCGTCGCGATGGAATCGGCCGAGACCGAAGATCGAGCCCAACCGGACCCTCCCGTGTCAATAGGCTCGGGGTGCGGCTATCCCCACCCCGAACATGCCGGGTGGCTGGCTGGCGGCAGCGGTCCGGCGCTCGTAGCGTAGTCACATCGGACACGAACAGAAACGGTCGGGTTGCCGACCGGCCCACGTGCCGCGAGTGCTCCAGAACGAGCGTCAACGCCGTCGCGACTCGCGTTCGAGCATGACGGCAGAAGGGATACGGATCAACGATGCGGGTCAACCGCCGGTTTCTCTATTGGGGGGTCTTCCTGGTCGCCATCGGCGCCGTCCTCGTCGCGGCCGATCTGCACGCCGTCGATGCTGCCACCATCGCGGACGCGTTGCGCCTGTGGCCACTCGCATTCGTTGCGATCGGGCTTGGTCTCGTGCTCCGCCGGACGCGCTTCAGCCTGCCCGGGGGCATGATCGCCGTCGCAGTCCCGGGCCTGTTGCTTGGCGGCGGGTTCGCCGTCGCGCCACGGATCGTGGACTGCGGTGCTGGCACCGTGTCCTCGACCGTCGCGACGCACCAGGGTGTCTTCGATGGCCCGGCCCGGATCTCGGTGACGACGGGGTGTGGCAGCCTCGTGGTCGGCACCGCGCCCGGAGCTGGCTGGCAGCTCGATGCCGGGAGCCCGGAAGGTCTGGCGCCGAGGATCGACGCCTCAGGCCGCAGCCTCACCGTCGACGCCGGCAGTGAGCATGGCTGGCACTTCTTCTTCGGCTCCGACGGGCTCGACAGCGGGCGCCTCTTGGATCGAAGCCGCGACACATGGCGCCTGACGCTGCCGACCAGCGAGATCGACGACCTGTCGCTGACCGTCAATGCCGGAGAAGGCAGGATCGACCTGCCCGACGCCCAGATCGGCCATCTGGACCTCACGACGAACGCGGCCAAGACCACTGTCGACCTGACCCGGGCCTCAGTGGCGAGCCTGTCGGGCACGGTGAATGCCGGCATGCTCTCGTTCGACCTGCCCGCGGCCGCCAACGTGACCGGCTCGATGGAGGTCAACGCCGGGGCGCTCCAGGTGTGCGTTCCGAGCGGGCTCGGCCTCCGCGTCCACCATACCGGTGCGCTCAGCGGGATCTCGGCCAACGGGCATCGGCAGACAGGCGCGGACTGGCAGAGCCCGGATTATGCGTCGGCGACCTATCACGCCGACCTGAATGTCAACGTGAATCTCGGTAATGTCGAGATCGATCCGATCGGAGGATGCAAGTGAACCGCCGTCTCTATCGTTGCCGCCACGACCAGCGCATCGCCGGTGTGGCCTCGGGCCTCGCGGAGTACTTCGACGTGGACCCGACCATCGTCCGGGTGCTGTGGGTCATCTCCTTCTTCTTCGGCGGCCTGGGGCTGCTGCTCTACATCGCGATGGCGATCATCGTGCCGATGGAGCCCGCGGAGGGCTTGGTGGTCGGTGGTCCGGACGCTGGCCCGGCTGCCGATGCGACCGGTGAGTCGACGGGCGAGGCGCCCGTCCCCTCCCCCGCTGGCTGGCAGGTGCCGCAGGTTTCCCATCGCCACGCTACACGTGCCCCGGGCCGTGGAGCCATGTTCTTCGGGATCATCCTGATCCTGTTCGGCGGCCTCGCCCTCGTCGAGACGCTCATGCCGGCGTGGGCCGACGGCGGGCACTTCCTGTGGCCCGCGTTCATCGTCGGGATCGGAGTCCTCCTGGTGGCGACCGCCATGCGACGCGAGCCGGCCGACTCGTGATCGGTGGCGCAGTCCTCATCGTGGGACTGCTCCTCATCCTGGCCGGGCTGGCGTCAGCCCGGATCCCCGGCGAAGCCACGTTCGCTTCGCCGGGGATCGCCGTTGCCCCCGAGACCGAGGACGCGGCGGGTCTCCAGGGGCTCGCCCGGCGGGCGCGCAACCCGATCCGCGCGTTCCTGCTGTCCCCGATCCACCCCGCCACCTGGTACGCGAACGCGGCGATCGGCATCGGGCTCTTCCTCGGCGTCTTCGCGTTCGCCGCGCTCATCTCCCTGGCGTCGGCCGGGCTCGCCACGATCGTCGCCGGCGTCGGATTGCTGTTCCTCGCCCTCGCGATCGAGGGCTCACGGTTCTTCGCCCGGATGGAACGATGGCGCGCCACGCTCGGTGCGCCGACACGACTCCTTGCCCACCCGTATCGCCCGCTGCGCGGGAGTCTCGTCGAGTTCCTCCGGGCCGAATACGCCGATGAGAACCGCTGGCGTGACGTGCTGTACGTTGCGGTGAACTTCCCGCTCTCGATCATCGAGTTCGCCGTGATCCTGAGCCTCTGGTCGCTGGCCCTGTGGCTCGTGACCTCGCCGCTCTGGTATGACGTGGCCGGCACGAGCCTCCCGGAGTACCTCGGCCTGCTGGCGGGTCATGACGCTCTCACCGTCCTCGTCCGGACGACGCTCGGCGCCGCGTTGCTGCCGGTTGCCGCGTCCGTTTCCCAGCTCGTCATGGCCCTGCACCGGGCCGTCGTCGCCGGGTTGCTGAGCACCTCGGAGAGCCGCGAGCTCCGGCGGCAGGTCGAGACGCTCAAGGAGAGTCGATCCGCCGTGCTCGACGTCGAAGCGAGCGAGCTGCACCGGATCGAACGCGATCTCCACGATGGCGCCCAGCAGCGTCTCGTCATGCTCAACATCGACCTGGGCCTTGCCAGCGAACGGATCGACACCGATCCTGCGGCGGCCAAACAGCTCGTCCTCGAGGGGCAGGAGCAGGCGCGCCAGGCGCTCGCCGAGCTCCGCGACCTCGTTCGCGGGATCGCGCCATCGATCCTGCTCGATCGCGGGCTGGTGCCGGCACTCAGCTCGATCGCCGGGCGGGGGCCCGTGCCGACGGTCGTTCGGAGCGACCTTCCTCCCGGCATGCGGTTGCCGCCGGCGGTCGAACGAGCGGCCTACTTCGTCGTCGCCGAGGCGCTCGCGAACGTGGCCAAGCACAGTGGGGCCAAAGGCTGCGAAGTCCGCTGCCGCCGTGACGGCGCGCGGTTGGTCGTCGAGGTCTCGGACGACGGCGCCGGCGGCGCCACGCTGGAACCGGGCGGTGGGCTCGCTGGGCTCGCGGGACGGGTCGCGGGCGTGGACGGAACGTTCACGGTGACCAGCCCGCCAGGGGGCCCGACCGTCGTGCATGCCGACCTGCCGGTAGCCGCCTGGGCGGCGCCCACGACGTGGTGGGTCCCGCCGACGACCTAGGAACCCAGGTAGGTCAGCACCGCGAGCACGCGCCGGTGGTCGTTCTGCGAGTCGGGCAGCTCCAGCTTCCCGAAGATGTTGGTGATGTGCTTCTCGGTGGCGCCCTCCGTGATGCCGAGCAGTGCGGCGATCCCGACGTTCGTGCGGCCTTCGGCCATCGCCGCAAGCACCTCGCGCTCTCGCGGGGTGAGCCCCGACATCGGGTCGTCGACCTGGCGGCGGACCATGAGCTGCGCCACGACCTCCGGATCGAGGGCGGTCCCGCCGCGGGCGACCCGCCGCAGGGCGTCCATGAACTCGCGGATGTCGCCGACGCGGTCCTTGAGCAGATACCCGACGCCGCCGGCACGGTCCGCGAGCAGTTCGGTCGCGTACTGCCGCTCGACGTACTGGCTCAGCACGAGGATCGGGGTACCGGGCACGAGACGACGGGCCTCGATCGCTGCCCGCAGGCCCTCGTCCCGTTGGCTCGGTGGCATCCGGACGTCGACGACCGACACGTCCGGGCGGTGGGTGACGACGGCATCGACGAACGATGGACCGTCGCCGACCTTCGCCACGACCGTGCCGCCGGACTCCTGGATGAGCCGGGCGATCCCCTCGCGGATGAGCGCCGAATCCTCCGCGATGACCACGCGCAGCGCTGAGAGCTCCACGCGTCGATGATGCGCGCACGCGTGGCTCGGTGCAGCGCCGACGGTCGCGGCGCCGAGCGTGTCAGGAGAACGTGAGCAGTGTCGACCGAGGCGACGGGGGCGCCTCAGCGCGCCCGGTACTCCGCGATCCGCAGCTCGACGAGCTTCGTCACGAGGTCCGCCGGGAGCGGGTTGTCCACAGGGAAGGTGATCGTCCCCTTCTGCAGGCGGTAGCTCCTGAGGGCATCGGCGTGCGCCTCGATCGGTGCCTTGCCCGCGTAGAAGGAGCAGTGGTCCTTCGTGGCGCCAAAGCCGACGAACCATCGCCCATCGAGCTTGAACGCCGGCATGCCGTAGCTGATCGCCTCGGTGGCGTCCGGCGCGGCTGCGTGGATCTGCTCGCGTAGCCGCTCGAGCGCTGCGCGCTTGTCGTCCGGCACGCCGGCGAGGTACTCGTCGATCGTCGATGCAGCCATGCGTCACTCGTCCATGCCCGGGACCGCCGGGCGGCAATCAGTCTAGCCGCGCGGCCGGTCCCGACTAGAGGCCTGGCGCATATGACGTCGACGAGACCTGCCGACGTGGGAACCAGCCCTTTCGCCCGAGGCTGAGCTCGTCAACGGAATCGCTGATCGGGGTGATCGATCCATGGACGGATTCCTCATCGCCTGTGCCGGTATCGCGGTCCTCGTGATCGTGGGCATGCTCGCTCTCTCGTTCGGGACGGACGCCCGGGACTGGCTCCGCGAATGGCCTTGATGCGGCCCTCACGCCTCGCGGCGTGATGCAACATGTCCCGACCGCGTTGGCCAGGACCGACGCCGCTCGAGGAGGCAGGCATGACGTACTCCATCGTCGCGCGCGATCCGGCGACCGGCGAGCTGGGTGTCGCCGTGCAGACGCGCTGGTTCAATGTGGGCGAGACCGTCCCGTGGGCCGAGCCCGGGGTTGGCGCGGTCGCCACGCAATCGTTCGCGGAGAAGAGCTACGGCCCGCTCGGTCTCGCCCGGATGCGGGATGGCGCCTCGGCACCGGACGCCCTCGAGGCGTTGCTGGGTGACGACGCCGACCGGGAGGTCCGCCAGGTCGGGATGGTCGACGGCTCCGGCCGGTCCGCGGCGTTCACGGGGGCGAGATGCGTCGCAGCCGCCGGACACCTGACGTTCGAGAACCTGTCGGTTCAGGCGAACATGATGGAGCGCCCGACGGTCTGGCCGGCGATGGCCGAGGCGTACCACTCGACGCAAGGCCACCTTGCCGACCGGCTGCTCGCCGCGTTGCGCGGCGCCGAGGCCGAGGGTGGCGACGTCCGTGGGCGCCAGGCGGCCGCGCTCCTCGTCGTCCCCGCGTCAGGACCCGCCTGGGCGACCCGGTACGACCTGCGCGTCGAGGACCATCGGGCGCCGCTCGACGAACTCGCCCGGCTCCTTCGTCTCGCGCGCGCCTACGAGGCGTTCGACCGGTCCGAGGAGCCGATGATGGCCGGCGATCTCCCGGCCGCCGCGGCGGCGATGGACGAAGCCCATGCCCTTGCGCCCGACGACGACCAGATCACGTTGTGGGCGGCACTGTCAATGGCCGGTGCAGGTCGCATGGCCGAGGCGCGCCAGCTGTTCGCCGAGGCGCGCCGGGTCGAGCCTCGCGCCGGCGAACACCTCCGTCGGTTCCTCGCGGCCGGGCATCTGCCGCCCGGGCTGGGACGGGTGCTCGAGGCACTGGAGTCCGGGGCCGAGCCGCCAGCCTGAGGCCGGGTCGCCGGTTCGCCGGGCCCGGCGGCCGGTAGAGTGCGGTGATGGTCGCCTCTCCCCGTGCTTTCGTCCTGCGCCACACCCGTCTCCGTCCCGCGCCGGGGCTCGAGGAGATCCGCCTCCACCTGGCCGACGAGGTACTGCCGCTGTGGCACGCCGTCCAGATCGAGACCGACGATCCCGACGGTGCCCTCCCCTACTGGGCGTTCGCGTGGGCCGGCGGGCTCGCGATCGGCCGGTACCTGCGCGAGCACCCGGAGGGCGTCGCGGGTCGGCGCGTATTCGACGTGGCGTCAGGCTCCGGGCTGTGCGCCATCGCGTCGATGCGTGCCGGGGCGGCCCAGGCGACCGGGGTCGATATCGATGCCTTCGCCGCCGCGGCGATCGAGTTGAACGCGCGCGCCAACCGCCGCCGCGTGACCATCGTCTGCCGCGACGTCCTCGACGAGGAGCCGCCTGACGTCGATGTCATCCTCGCTGGCGACTGTTGGTACGACGCCCGCCTCGCCGAACGCGTCCTGCCGTGGCTGTTCCGGGCTCGGGACCATGGGATCGATGTCCTGGTCGGCGACCCGGGCCGCCGCTACCTGCCGATCGACGACCTCGTCGAACTCGCGACCTACGACGTTCGCACGACGACGGAGCTCGAGGACCTCGAGCTCAAGCGGGGCCGGGTCTATGCCCTGCGGGCGGCTAGCGAGCAGGCGTAGCGTCGAGCCGGGCTACCCGCTGGATTCGTCTCGATCGTCGGCCCGCCGCTCACCACCCTGCGGCGGCGGCTGCCAGGCGTAGTCCGCATAGCGGAGCTGGCGCCGCGCCAGGTCATCGAGCCGTTCCTGCTCGCCCCGGAGCACCTCGAGCTCGTACGCTCGTTCGTCGGCGTCGATGGTCGCGGCGTCGGCCTGCGCGGCCTCGGGAGCCTCAGGCGTCGCATCTCCGCCGAGCAGTCGACGTAGGAATCCCATCTCGACGATCCTCCTCAGGACGCGCGCGCGTCGCTTCCAGCCTAAGAGGATCCTGCCTGTACAGCGCGGGGACCGCGCGGTAGCATCCCCGACGATGCCGTCGCGCCAGCAGGAGCCGTTGCTCCGGATCAGTTGTTTCGAGGTCCTGATCGGCGATCGGGAAGTTGACGTCGCCCAGGTCGGCCGGCTCTCGTCGGAGACCGATCTCGACGCGCAGGCGGGCGACCGCGGCTCGCACAGGTTCGCGACCGTCGTGCTGAGACGGGCCCTCACGAGCTCGACCGAGCTCTACGACTGGCGCCGGCTCATCGTCGCTGGCAAGGATGACCGCCGAGACGTCACGATCCGCCAGCTGTCCGCTCCTGGCGGGGCGGTCGTGCATGCGTGGCGATTGGTGCGTGCGTGGCCCTGCCGCTGGTCGGGGCCGGCCCTGGACGCCCTGAGCAACGAGATCGCCTGGGAGGAGCTCGAGTTGACGTTCGACGACCTGGTGTGGCTGGACCACGACCCGACGAACACGGGAGGCTGAGATGGCCGTGCTTCGCGACCGCCCCTACGCCCAGTTCAACTTCCTCGTCGATCTCGGCACCGGCGAGACCGACGGGCCGGAGGCCGGATTCCAGGAATGCAGCCCGATCTCCATGAGCGTTGACGTCATCGAGTACCGCAACGGCAACGAGAAGGAGAACCAACCGCGCAAGCTCACGGGCCTGCAGCGGGTGGGTGACCTCACGCTCAAGCGCGGGATCATCGGCTCGCTGAACCTGTACAGGTGGCTCGACCAGATCCGCAACGGCGACCAGGCGGGTCTCCGCACCGTCACGATCCACCTGCAGAACGAGGATCACAGCGCGGTCGTCATGACCTGGAAGCTCCTCCGCGCTCGGATCATCAAGCACACGAGCGGGCCGCTGAACGCGAAGGGCACCGACGTCGCGATGGAGGAGATGACGCTCGCATACGAGCGACTCGAGCTGGAGTAGCGGCCGGCGTCGCCCGCATACGTCGCGCGGCTCGCCCGCCCGGCTACGCCCGTCCGTGCAGGAGGTCGATCAATCGGCCGAGCACCCGCTCGCCGTCGGCGCGTAGGCCGTTGTGCTCGAATTCGTCCGTCTCCCAGGTCCGCAGGCCTCGGATCGTCGCGGCCGTCTCCTCGGCGAAGTCGCGCTCCACGTACAGGTCGTTGACGTAGATCGTGGCCGCCACCGGGACGTCGTTGCGGCGGAGCTGGTCCGCGTCGTAGAGCGCCGGCCAGGGGTGCTCCGCGAGGATCTCCGCGGCTCCCCGGTGTGGCCGCAGGCCAGCGTAGTCCTCCCACATCCAGGGGAAGACGTGCTCGGCCGTGAAGTACCCCTGCGCCGCGACTTCGTCCGGCAGGAGCCGGTCCGCCGACCAGCGTGTCGCGACGCCGTCCGCGTACGACAATTCGTGGAGTGTCGCGTAGATCGGGTTGCGGCTGAACCGGACGCCGGCCTCGGCGTCGTGCAGGAACGCGAGCGACCCGAAAGGCAGCTCGACGACGTGGTGGAGGAGCTCGAAACCGGCACTGTCGCCAAGCCACAGCCCGAGCTGACGGAATCGTCGTGAGGAAAGCCGGTCGCCGGAGGGCAACCGCACGTCCTCCGCGTCGAGCCGGCGAAGGATCTCGCGGACCCGAGCCTGGTCGTCCGGATAGCGCTCGACGTAGCGCCGGTTCCGCTCGATCAGCCGCCGGTACGTCGCCCCGTAGATGTCATCGACAGGGCGCCCGATCGGCGAGAGGCCGCCGGTGAGGTACGCCTCGCGCAGGCCCTCCTGGGCGATCGAGAGGTAGGTCATCGAGGTGAAGCCGCCGAAGCTCTGCCCAAGCACACTCCAGCGCTCGACTCCCAACTCCGCCCGGATGCGTTCGGCATCGCGGACGATCAAATCGGCGCGGAAATGGGTCAGGTAGGTCGCCTGCGCCTGCGGCGAGTCGCCTGGGATCTCCGAGCCGACGGGCGTCGATCGCCCGGTCCCCCGCTGGTCGAGCAGGAGCACCCGGTAGTCCTGGAGGGCCCGCTTCATCCAGCCTGTCGGCGGACTCGTGGGGCGAGCGGCTTCGAAGCCCGGACCACCCTGCAGGAAGACGAGGTACGGAAGATCCCCGCCGTCCGGGGCCACGACCTCGCGGGTGAAGATCGTGATCTGCGGCCCATCGGGGTCGGCATGATCGAGCGGGACCGAGTGTTCGCGCTCGATCAGCGTCGCGCCAGGGATGCGATAGGTGGTTGCCACGTTCGACATGTCAGGTCTGCGTTTCATTCGTGGTGAGCGGGGCTCCCGCCCGATGCCATGTGACGGCCGAGACCTCGTCCTGCTGAACGACGATGTCGGCGATCCGGCCAGGGAGGGACGGCAGGGCGCGCATCGCCGTCATGGTAACGGCGGCAACGGTTCGAGCGAGCACGATCCGGACGGGGTCCGGCCTGCCGGGAGTCCTTCAGCCGGCCTCGAGGACCGCCTTCAAGGCGCCCAGCCATTCGCGCCACGCGATCTTGAACCGGCTGGCTGCGGCGGCATCGGGGAGCTTCTCATGGGCCACGGCGACGAGCGTCTTGTCAGTGCCTCGTGGGACGACCGTGACGACCACCCGGGACGGCGGCTCGTCCCAGTCAAACCGGGCGGTCAACGTGGCGCGGGTCGGACGCTGACGCATCGGGGCGTCGGGCAGCCAGCGCCGTCGGTGTGACGCATCGGTAAATCCGTCCAGCGCGGCCTCCGGATCCACGGCCACGGTCCTGGTCACGCTGATGCGGAAGCCATCTCCCATCTCGTGCGCGCGCCGCATGCCACGAGCACGCTCGTAGTTGACGGTGATGTTCTGGGCCCACCAACCGGGAACGCCATGGGTCTCACTCAGCCACCGGGCGATCTCGGGGTGCGTGTGCTCCATCGCGCCCCAGGTGTCCAGGAGCGCGAACCACTCCTCGTGTCCCTTGCCCGTGCGCCGACGGATCGCTTCGTCCGAGGTCATGAGCTCCGATGTGCCGGAGGGCTCCGGCGACGGCGTGGGATCGACCGGCTCCGGCGCGATGGGCTCCCCCGCCTTGTGCAGCAACTGCCGCCGAGCGGCCGTGTACGACTCGCCGGTCTTGGTCATGCGCGCGCGAACGCGCCCCTTGAAGGTCTTCTGGGTCGGCATCGTCTCGTCATCCTTCTCGTGCGACGAGGCCACGTGACTCACGCTCTCGCGACCCGCCGGAGAAGGGCGGACGGTCCGTCCCGGGGAAGCGAGTTCCCCTTTGCCCCTTCGATGCCGGCGGCGTGAGCGCCGGAGCGGGGTTCGGCGCGGGACGCGCCGTCGACCCGGAGTATGCCCAACGTGCCGCGAGACCACAAGCCCGACTGGTCCTCCGGTCGTCCGAGGAGACGTGCCGGCCCGACGGGCCGTCCTCGGGCTCTGGATGCGGTCTCGATGACAAAGAGGCATGCTTCACGCGATGACGACAAGCGATACCACCGCCCGCCGCCCGTGGTTCGGGCTCCACCTGCCGAACTACACCTTCCCTGACACTCCGCCCGAGCGACTCTTCGATCGGGTGATCGAGCAGGCCCGTGCCGCAGAGGCGGCCGGCTTCGACCTCGTCACGGTCATGGACCATCTCTACCAGATCCAGGGCGTCGGGCCGGTCACCGATCCGATGCTCGAGGCGTGGTCCACCCTCGGGGCCCTGGCCCGGGAGACCTCCCGGGTCCGGCTCGGTACCCTGGTCACCGGGGTCACGTACCGCAACCCGGCCCTCCTGGCGAAGCAGGTCACGACCCTCGACGTGCTGTCGGGCGGACGCGCCATCCTCGGCCTGGGAGCGGCGTGGAACGAAGAGGAGCACATCGGGTACGGCTTCGACTTCCCGCCGATCCGCGAGCGGATGGACCGCCTCGACGAGGCGCTCACGGTCATCCGGGCCATGTTCGTCGACGATCGGCCCAGCTTCCAGGGCCAGCACTACCGCATCGAGCAGGCCCTCAATGTGCCCCGCCCGATCCAGCCTGGCGGGCCGCGAGTGCTCGTCGGGGGCGGCGGTGAACAACGGACGCTGCGGATCGCGGCGCGACACGCCGACCTCACCCACTGGTTCCCCCTCGGCCTCGAGACACTCCAGCGCAAGAACGAGCTCCTCGAGCGCTACTGCGAGGAGATCGGGCGCGATCCGTCGACCATCGAGCGGACCATGGCGTCACCGGTCGTCGTGACGCTCGATGCCGCGGAGGGCGCGGCGATCGTCGAGCGGATGCCACCGGAACGTCGCGCGCACGTCAGCGTCGGCATGCCCGAGCAGATGGCGGACGCGCTGCGACCCTACCTCGACGCCGGGTTCACCGGGTTCACGTTCAACAACTCGGTGTTCCGAACGCCCGAGCAGATCGGCGCTATCGGCGAGTTGCTGCGCCTCCTCTGACGCGACCGGCCGGCTCGATCGGACGGCGTCGATTCACCTCGAGCCGAGTCCGGCCTTGAGCGTCGAGATCCGCTGCCACGAGGCGTCGATCCGTGCGGGCTCGATCCGGCCCGCGCTGACCGCGGCCTCGATGATGTCGATCGTCGTCGCGACGATGCCGGGCTCGTACACCTGCTCGTTCGCGATCGTGAGGATGTCGGCGCCCGCGAGGATGGCCCGCTCGACGGCCGTCTCGTACCTGTAGGCTTTTCGGATGGCCCCCATCTGGAGGTCGTCGGTGATGACGACGCCCTCGAAGCCGAGGTCGCCCCGCAGCATCCCGTCGATGACCGCATCGGAGAGCGAAGCCGGGTAGGTCGGGTCGAGGTCGGAGTCGAAGACATGGGCGACGAGGACCGCGTCGGCGGCGCCCTTCTCGATGATCGCGCGGAACGGCTCCAGCTCCGCCCTGGTCCAGGTCCTGGTGACGTCGACCCAGCCGAGGTGCGTATCCGCGGTCGAGCTGCCGTGGCCCGGAAAGTGCTTGAGCGTGCCGCCGACGCCCGCATCGTGGAGCCCGGCGAGATATGCGAGACCCTGCCGGGTCACGACCTCCGGATCGGCCGAGAAGCTCCGCTCGAGCGCGCCGATGACCGGGTTCGTCGGGTTCACATCGAGGTCGACGACAGGGGCCAGGTCGAGATCGATGCCGAGGCCGGCCAGCGTCTCGCCGATGGCCTTCGCCCGCTTCCGAGTGAAGACGGCATCGTCACGGGCGCCGAGCGCAGCCTCGGAGACCGTCGCCGGGAAGCCGTACCGGGCCTTGAGCCGGTCCACCTCCCCACCCTCCTCGTCGATCGCGACGAGGAGCGGGATCGACGCCGCCGCCCGGAGCCCGGCCACGAGAGCCCGTAGCTGGTCCGGGGACGAGACGTTCCGGTGGTACCGCTTCGTCGGCGTGTCGTAGTCGAAGAGGAGCACGCCACCGAGACCCCGATCGCGGATGTCGGCGACCGTCTCCGCCGCGCCCGTCACGGTCAACCCCCGGAACCCGACGAGGAGCATCTGCGCGATCTTCACCCGGAGGTCAGGCTCAGGGAACGGACCCTGATCCGGCCCGGGACTCACGGTCGGCGGTGTCGTCGGCGCCGTCGTAGGAGGAACGCCCGAGCGGGCAGGTGTCGAAGGGTCGGAGGAATCCCCGAGCGGCGACGCCAGCGGAGTCCCGGACGGGAGCGCGTCCGTGCACGCCGCCAGGAACGCCACGATCGCCCCTGCCCCGATGCCGCGCAGGAAGGTCCGACGCGAGATGTTCGGGTGCGCTCGAGGACCCTGAGAGCGAGGTGGGCTCACCCATCCATCTTCGCTCCCTTTGCGAAATGGGGCGTGATCTGGCTCGATCGGATCGTGTCGGGCGGCGCAGCCGTCAGGTGAGTTGCGCTGTCCGTCGGGCGGTCAGTGCAAGCCGAGTCGGTGGACCAGCGGTGCCAGGTTCCGCAGCCACACGGCGGTGGTCATGCCGGATGCCGCGATAGCCATGCCCAGGGCGAGCACGCCCTCGATGCGCAGGCGGCGGTGAGTCCGAATGGCACCCTGGCCCTCGAACGGGTCGCGTAGGCTTCCAACGTGTCTGATCATCTGGTTCTCCGGCAGGGGACGCGCTCGAGCGCCGGCTCGAGCCTCCCCTATCGTCTCTCCCAGTGCACGTGGTGACTAGCGTGACCATCGGGGCAACCCCGGTTCCCGTTAGGTCGTTGCGTCCGCAACTAACCTTGATGTAGAGTACGGCCCACGGGCCACCGATGCGCCCACAGCCCGAGGTCGACGGTCGCGAGGCCGTCCACGGAAAGAGTCCAGATGCAATTCGGGGTTTTCACGGTCGGCGATGTCACGACCGATCCCACCACCGGTCGCACGCCGAGCGAGGACGAGCGGATCCAGGCGATGGTCGCCATCGCGCTCCAGGCGGAGGCCATCGGCCTTGACGTGTTCGCGACCGGCGAGCATCACAATCCGCCGTTCGTCCCCTCCTCCCCCACCACGATGCTCGGTTACATCGCGGCGCAGACGAAGCGCCTGATCCTCTCGACCGCGACGACGCTGATCACGACGAACGATCCGGTCAAGATCGCCGAGGACTACGCGATGCTCCAGCATCTCGCCGGCGGTCGCGTCGACCTGATGATGGGCCGAGGCAATATGGGCCCCGTCTACCCCTGGTTCGGGCAGGACATCAGGGACGGGATCCCGCTCGCATACGAGCACTACGCCTTGCTTCACCGGTTGTGGCGGGAGGACGTCGTCGACTGGGAGGGCAGGTTCCGCACGCCGCTGACCGGTTTCACCTCGACGCCGCGGCCGCTCGACGGCGTCCCGCCGTTCGTGTGGCACGGCTCGATCCGGAGTCCCGAGATCGCCGAGCAGGCCGCGTACTACGGCGACGGCTTCTTCCACAACAACATCTTCTGGCCAAAGGAGCACGTCCAGCGGATGGTCGAGCTGTATCGCCGTCAGTACGAGCACTACGGGCACGGTCCGGCCCGCCATGCGATCGTCGGACTCGGCGGCCAGGTCTTCATGCGCCCGAATTCACAGGACGCCATCAATGAGTTCCGGCCGTACTTCGACCATGCGCCCGTCTACGGCGGTGGGCCGTCACTCGAGGACTACATGGAGCAGACGCCACTGACGGTCGGCAGCCCGCAACAGGTCATCGACCGGACGCTGACGTTCCGCGAGACCGTCGGGGACTACCAGCGCCAGCTGTTCCTCATCGACCATGCGGGACTCCCGCTCAAGGCGGCCCTCGAGCAGTTGGACATGCTCGGCGAGCTCGTCGTGCCGGTCCTGCGGAAGGAATTCGCCGCAGGTCGGCCGGCGGACGTCCCCGACGGACCGCTCCACCCGCGGGTCGAGGCCGCCCAGACCGTCGAGGCCACCCACCAGGTACCCGCGTGAACGAGCAGGCGTCTCGCTCGCTCGTGGTCGTGAGTGCAGGCCTGGGCCAGCCCTCGTCGACGCGGCTGCTCGCGGACCGCCTGACCGTCGCGACCGACCGACACCTTCGAGAGGCGGGCATCGAACCGAGGAGCGAGGCGATCGAGCTGCGTGACCACGCCAAGGATCTGACGAATCACTTGCTGACGGGTTTCCCGAGCCCGCGCCTCCAGGCGGCGATCGATGCGGTGCTCGCGTCCGACGGCCTGATCGCGGTGACGCCCGTCTTCAGCGCGTCGTACAGCGGCCTGTTCAAGATGTTCTTCGATGTCATGGAGCGTGACGGCTTCACGGGCAAGCCCGTCCTGGTGGCGGCCACCGGCGGGACGACTCGCCACTCCCTCGTGATCGAGCATGCCCTCCGCCCGTTGTTCGCGTACTTGAACGCAGCCGTGGTCCCGACCGGTGTCTACGCGGCGACCGAGGACTGGGGACAGGGTGTCGTCGCGGCAGACGGCAGCCTCGTCGAGCGGATCGATCGGGCGGCGCGGGAGCTTGCGGCGGCCATGGCCGCACGTGTCATGACCGCCCCGCGCGACCCGTTCAAGGATCCGATCGCGTTCGACGACGTCACCCGGTCGACCTAGCGGCGCGCCGGGCAGGATCGGTCAGTCCGCGAGCGTCGGGTCCACGACCCGGCCCATGAACAGGATCGCGCCGGTCTCGAGGTCGCGCAGGACGAAGATGAATGGACGGTCCAGGCGAAGCGTGAGGTCCTTGCCGGCCTGGGGTCCCGTGCACCCACCCGTATCGAACCCGATCGCGGTGGCCGCGGCCGCCTCGGTGCCCTTCTCGTCGACGTCGATGTTCGCCTGGTGGATGACGGCGCTGATGCTGATGGCGTCTTCGGGTGACGCCGGGACGTGGATCCCGGTGAAGTCCGCCTGGCCCAGGACGAAGGCCTTCGGCATGCCGAGGGCGACGAGGGCCTTCGAGAGCTCTGCTCGGGTGCCGATCTTGAACTTCGGCATGAACAGGTTGAGGCTGTACGGGTAGGTCCCGCAGTTCTCGTCGCCGTGGTACGTGACGGACTCCTCGAGCCGCTTGCGCTCCTTCGTCAGCCCGGAAGCGACACTCGCCAGCTGCTTTGAGCTCAAGTGAGCCTCGAATGACTTGAGGTCGTCGGGCATGATCAGCGTCATCGCGAGCGGGGTCGTGCGATCCCGACCGAGATAGCGGAGTTCGGTCGCCCTCCATCCGGTGCCTTGCAGATACGGCACCTCCTGGCCACCGGCGAGCTGCATCGTCGGCGTCTTGACCTTCGAGCCGTCGAGACGGGTGAACGACCTGGGCGTCGTCCCTCCTTCCTGGAACGGCACGGCCCAGTTGGCCTTGAGGTAGACCGCGTTGACCAGGTACAGGCGAGTGAGGTCGGTCACGTTCGGCGGGAGCAGGAGCTCGGGGATGCGACCCGCGGTCTTCTGGCTCACCCACGCGTTGATCGTCTTGCGTGCCGCCTCGGAGTCCGAGATGTAGTCGACGAGCTTGAGGCCCGCACCGAAGGCGGATGCGACCGAGTCGAGGTACCCCGGTTCGATCGGCCAGCCTCGCTGAGCGAAGGACGCGTTGGCGATCCGCAGCGCCAGTTCGTGGGCCGTACCTTCGTCGTCCGTGTACGAACCGTCGCGCGACGCGAGTGCCTGATCGAGTGCGTTGAGTCCAGGCCCGAGCTCCTTCCAGCCGCTCGTGTGGAGGACGGTATCCATCTGCGACGCCGTCTCGCCCCGGGCGCCGGCGCGGGCCATCCCGAGGGCGAGGGCGATGCTCGTCGGGGAGAGCACGACGTTCTTGTCGCGCAGCCCCGATCCAGGTTCGGCGAGCATCTCCCGGTACAGGGTCAATCCGAAGCTCGTGACCGAGGCGGAGGCCACCTTGGCGTCGGCCGTGTCGGCCGGCGCGCGGGCGACCGCCGATTGCGCGACCTCGAGCCCGGCGATCGGTGGCTCGGCGAGAGCGAGCCAGGGCTGGCCGTCGTGGTCGGCCATCGCGACCCAGCCGTGCCCGACGCCGGCGGACAGCGCGAACGACACCGGCGTCACCTCATACCACACGTATCCCGAGGCACTCACGGGACCGCCGATGACGCGAAGCTCTGTCCCGAGCGGCAAGAGAGGCTCGTACTTGACAGAGGCATCGCTGACTTCCGGTGCCGAGCGCACCCGAAGGCGATCGGAGACCGTCACCACCACCGACCCCAGGAATGCGTCAGCGGGTGATGCCGAGGGCCCGGCGACCGGGGTGGCCGTAGTGGACGGTGTCGCCTGGGCAGCGGTCGGAGAGGCCGTCGGCGAGACGGCGGGCGTCGGGGTCGGCGTCGCCGAACCGCAGCTCGACACGAATAGCACGACCAGCAGCGACACGAGGTCGACGCGGTGGAAACGACGCATGTCACACCTCCCCCTGCTTCCAGCCCAGCTCGGTAGTCTGACGCGCCATGCGGCCCGCGTGTGGTCCGCAGCCCGAACCGCGCGGGTCGAGGGCACCTATCGCAACCGCGGGCGGCTGGACCGCGCCGGGAACACGATGAAACCCACGACGGCCGCGATCCCGGCCAAGGCGGCTGCCACGCCGAAGACCGCCGACGGGCCGACGCCCTGGTAGAGCGCACCGCCGATCAGGTTGGAGACGACGGCCGCGACCCCGGACGAGGTCGTCTGGAACAGGGCCTGTCCCGTCGCCTGGAGATCGGACGGCAGGAGCGTCGCGATCGTCAGGACGATGCTGACCACGACGGCCGCGAACGCCACGCCTGTCATCAGGCGGCTGGCGATGATGACGGTCGGGCTGTCGGTGACGGCCCACAGGATGAGGACCGCGGTGTACAACGCCGCGCCCGTCGCGAACATCGCCCGCAGGCCGATCCGGTTCGCGATCCAGCTCGCGGCGAACATCGTCGGGACCTCGGCCCCGGCGGAGAACCCTGAGGCAAGTGCGACGTCCGACGGCCGACCGCCGAGCTCGACAATTCGCACCCCGACGAAGGTGATCGATGCGATCAGCCCGATATACAGGACCGTGATGGTCACGAGCACGAGGCGCAGCCGCGGGGCCAGCCGCAAGGCGACTCCAGCCGAGCCGAAACCCAGGCCCCATGGGGTACGACCGGGGGGTGCGCCGCCCGTGCCCCCCGGCGAGGTTCTGGCCGCGACGTGGGCCGCGAGGTCGGCCCGGCCGACGTCAGGCAGGCCCAACGCGCTCACGGCCACGACTCCACTGGCGACGGCGAACAGCATGAACGCGAGCCCGTACCCGGCGCGGTCGTAGAGGAACCCGCTGACGACTGCGGCGATCGCGAACGACAGGCTGGTCAACAACCGGACGCGGGCGTATGCGCTGCGGCTGCGGATCGCATTGACCGTCAGGGCATCGGCGAGAGGTTGGTACGAGGACACGAACAGGTAGAGCGCGAGGACGACGAGGACGATGACGACCGGCGGCCAATGGATGAGCAGCGCCAGAGCGGCAACCGACGCTCCGAGGACGCAGATCTGCAACGTCCGCGCGCGGCCGATCCGGACATCGGCGACGTGGCCCCAGACCAACACCGCGAGCGACGACGCAACCGCGGCCAGCGCCGTGATCCCGCCGATCTCCCCCGGACTGAACCCGAAGGAGCTGAGGATGACCGCGACGAACGGGTACAGGATCCCGAGGGCGACGCCCACGGCGAGCACCAGGAACCGCAATGACGTCACCCGGGAATCGTAGCCGCCCGACTTCAGGCACACTCGGGGTGTGACAAGCGCCGGATCGGCAGCGAACCTCACCGACGCCTCGACCGACCCGGTGGCGCTGCGAGCGACGGGCCTCGGGCGCCGGTTCGGGTCACTCTGGGCCGTCCGGGGCATGGACCTCGAGGTCAAACGGGGGGAGGTGCTTGGCCTGCTCGGCCCGAACGGCGCCGGCAAGACCACCACGGTCCGCATGCTGACCGCGCTGATCGAACCGACCGAGGGGTCCGCGACCATCGACGGCTTCGACATCCGGATCGACGCCGAATCGGTCCGAGCGCGCGTCGGGATCCTGACCGAGACCCCCGGGCTCTACGACAAGCTGTCGGCCGAAGCCAACCTCGACTTCTTCGGCCGTCTCCACGGCCTCGATGCACCCACGCGAGCGGACCGCATCGAGCGCTATCTGCAGCTCTTCTCACTCTGGGACCGGAGGCGCGACCTCGCTGGCACGTTCAGCAAGGGCATGAAGCAGAAGCTGGCCATCGCCCGGGCGTTACTGCACGATCCTGCGGTCGTCTTCCTCGACGAGCCCACGGCCGCCCTCGATCCAGAAGCGGCATACGTGGTCCGCGAAGCCATCGAGGACCTGCGGCGAGCGGGCCGCACGATCGTGCTGGCAACCCATAACCTCGACGAGGCTGACCGGCTGTGCGACCGGGTCGCGTTCGTGCGCGGCGGCCTGCTGCGGGTCGACTCGCCGACGCGGCTGCGCGGCTCGCTGGCCGGCCTCCGGGTGGAGATCCGGCTGGCGGATCGGCCGACCGACCGCCTACTGGGCGTGGCTCGACGGATCGAGGGCATCGGCGCGGCCCGTCTCGACGGGGACCGGATGGTCGTCGAGACGGTGGATCCGGCGCACGTCACGCCGGTGCTGGTCCGCGCGCTGGCCGATGCGGGCGCCCCGATCCTGGAGGTCAGGCAGGCCGCCTCCTCGCTCGAGGCGGTGTATTTCGAGGTCATGGGGGTCCGACCGGGGACTGGCGGCGAGGCCACCTGATGCGTCGTCGGATCATCGCCACCATCCTCCGTCGCGAGTTCGCAGAGACGGTTCGCAACCGGCTGCTGATGTCCACGATCCTGCTCCCGCCGATCCTGCTGACCGTCGCGCCGCTCTTGCTCGCCGGCGCGATCGGTGAACGGTCACTCCCTTCGGACCTCGCGGCGGCGATCCTCGCCCAGCGACCCGAGTGGATGGGCTTCAGCGAGTCGGAGCTGGCGGGAGCCTTCGCGGTCCAGCAATTCCTCGCGTTCTTCCTGCTGATGCCGGCCTATATCCCGCTCGCGATCGCGACGTTCTCGATCATCGGAGAGAAGCAGGCGCGCAGCCTGGAACCGGTCCTGGCGACGCCGATCCGGACCGTCGAGCTGCTCGCCGGAAAGGCGATCGCCGCGCTCATCCCGGGCGTCATGGCCGGTTGGGTGACATACGTCGTGTTCGTCGCGCTCGCATCGGTGGTCTACGGGCCGAACCTGTTCGGGGTGGTGACCGATCCGAGCTGGCTGGCCGGCGTCTTCGTGCTCGGGCCGGCGGTCGGGCTCGTATCGGTCGTCGCCGGGGTGATCACGAGCGCACGGGTGAGCGATCCACGCGTCGCCCAGCAGATCGGCGGCGTGATCATCGTGCCGATCATCGCCATCACCCTGCTCCAGGCGACCGGCACGCTCCTCGTGGGCGCACCGGGCTACCTGATCCTCGCCGCGATCATCTTCGCGATCGGTCTTGGTGGCCTCCGGCTCGGAGTCCGCCTGTTCGAGCGCGAGGCGATCCTGACGCGCTGGCGGTAAGGACCCGGGGGCGGGCGCCGATCAGTGGTACAGGGCGCCGGTGTAGTCCTTGGTCAATCGACCGATCGGGCCGGGCGGCAGGTCCAGCGCGAGCGCGTCGTCCGGCGCCTTGGCGATCCAATCGACGCATTCGCGGTTCAGCATGACCACGTTCGCCCACCGCAGTCGTGGCATCGATTCGAAGGAGTAGCCGATGACCGCGTCCGTGATGGCCACGATGGGCTTCCGTCGGCGCAGGCTCGCGATCGGGTCGATCCCAGGCGCCGCGTGGAGGTAGCCGAAGACCTCGTATGGGCCCGCCTTCGCGATGATGGGATGCTGGTGCATCCTTCGGCGGCGTGCGGCGTTGCCCCTCGGACCGGTGGCGTCGACGACGATGAGCTCGTCACGCTGGAGGAGCAGCTCCTCGCATGCGACGGTGTGGCCGTCCACGAGATCCTCCAGCACGGCATCGGTCACCGCGTACTCGACGTGATCATTGAGGAGGTCGCTGACCCGATCGCTTGAGAGCCGGATGCGTCCGGACAGCACGGAGTCCTCGGCGAACACCACGATGTCGATCTCGGGGACCGCCACGAGCCCGCGAACCGCTTCGATATCGGTCTGGACAGGCGCCAGGTGCGGGTAGACGGCCGATCGGACCTGGCCGGGGTTCGTGTCCGCGATGGCTTCGCGCTTGGCTTCCATGGAGGCGCCTCATGATCGACGGAGGGCCGGCCCTCTGTCGCGAGGCTGGCGGTTCCGCATCAACATGAGTGCCCGTCACATCTGGTGTGGAGGCTATGGCTGGCCTGACCTTCGGCCCATAGCCCAGTAGTACCAAGGCATCGACACAACCGCAGGGTCACGCCCGTGTCACGCATGGCGCTCTGGTTGCGTCTCACGCCCGAACGTTGGCAATCACGCGACAGACACAGACACGCATGATGCGACCGGGCGCGGTCCCGGATCGAAGGCTCGTGTCGACGTCGGACCTGGAGGGATGAGGGGTGCCGGCTCATCGCAATCGCGCAATCGCGTACGCCATCGTGGCGGTCGTCGTGGTCGTCGTGGTGGGCGCGAGTGCCTATGGCCTTGCGGTCGCCCCTCCATCCGGGGCCACCGCCGACCCCTCCCCCGACCCGACAGTCGTGACGGGCAGCCACACCATCGCCCCGACGGTCGGCCCCGTCGCCCCTACGACGCCGACCGCGTCGTCTCCGGTTCTCGGCGGCTCATGGATCGATCCCGCCGACAGCACGACAGCGGCGAGCACCAGTCTGAAGCTCGGAGCGACCCTGACGGCCAGTCCGTCGGGCGTGGCGATCACGACGGTCCGGTTCACGATCGGCTGGCGGGGCGCGACGGCCAGGACGGCCTGCACGGCGACGAAGCCCACGGACGGTGCCGAGTGGAGCTGCATGGCCGACCTCGCCCGGCTCGGTGCACCGGCCGGCGACCTGATCCTCGGGTTCGAGGTCGTCGACGATGCGGGTGACGTGATCGAGTCGCCGGACGGCACACGGACGGTCGCCTACGCGGGCCCGCCGGCAGCGACCTGGTCGAAGCCCCAACGCGTCGCTCCCGCCGACTGCGCGTCGATCACGGCCGTCATCGATCGAGGCGGCGGGTACCACATCGCGGCGGTCTGCGACGGTGGGATCAGCTACTTCGTGCCGACCACGAACGGTTGGAAGACCACCAGTCTGAAGCCCCCCGCCGCCCGTCAGGAGCTCGATCCGCAGCTGGCTTTCGACGGTGACCTGCTCTACGTCGCGTACACGCGTGTCGCGATCGGGGATGGTGGCTGCGGCAATTCGGGGATCGACGACCTCGGGGTGTACTACCGAACGCGCACCCTGCCCGATGGCGACTGGTCGGACCCGAAGCGCATCGGCGAGGTCAACGACAGCTTGCACGCGTTCCGGGTCGTCAACGGCGTCCTGCATGCCACGGTGGTGAACGGCGACACCGGCCACGCCTACTACGAGACCGTGAGCAGTGGGTCGACCCACCGGTACGTGATCCCGAAGGTGAGCGGGGTGACGTCGCTGCGGATCGGCGACGACGGACGGGCGCGGATCGCCTACGAGTCCGGCGGCGCGCTCTGGTACGCGACGTTCAACGGGTCAGGATTCACGACCAAACGGATCCCTGGGAGCGGCCGGGGCTACGATCCCGTGCTCGTCCTGGGCGCAAACGATCAGCCCTATCTCATGTGGCACCGCGGCTACCACGGCGGTGGCTGCGTCGTGCCGGATCCCTTGCCGACGGACGGCACGTATTACTCGACCTTGAGCAACGGGACATGGCACTCGGAGCGACTGTCATCGCGTCAGGAGACCGCGTCGCTCACGATCGACACGGACACCGGAAGGGTCCACGTCATCGTCAACGGCAAAGACGGACAGCTCGTCTACCTGACAAGGTCCGGGAGCAAGGCGTGGAGCAAGCGCGTCCTTGACCCAGGTGTCGTCTGGCCAGGGGTGATCCGGCTCGATCCGGAGACCGGCGGGATCCTCGTCGCCTACGTCCGTTTCGACGATGACGGAGGCGACGTCTTCGTGGACCGCATCTACGTGGTCACGAAGCGCTGACGTCGCCCCCGCGAGTCATAGCTGCCGGCACGCGGCGCGCCACCGGGTCGCGACGGTGTCAACCGAGTCCGCGCCCCAGGGGCGACCGGTCGCCGACGATACGCTCAGAACGGCAGACTGACCCCGGCCGGGTCAGGCACGATCTGGTATGACGGCCCCGTGGCCTGCACCCCGACGATCGCGCTCACGATGGCCATCAGCGCGATGGCCGCGACGATGATGACGAGGACGCGGACGAGATCCTGATACGTCGCCCGCTGTCCGAGGTTCTGATGGAGCGCCATGGCGCGCCTCCGCTGGGTCGACGAAAGCTAGGTTCGCCAGAGACTCCGTGCGGTTCGGCGACCCGATCGACTCGCGCGTCGGCAAGCCGCTGGCATCAACACCTCAACTCCTGAATCTTGCGCTCGCGCCGCGTCGAATCAAGTGCCATTCGGCCGCTTCCAACCGTGTCGGCCGGCAGGAGGGTGGAGGTCACCCGGGTCTCCGATGGCCGCCGGAACCTGGGTCGGTCGAGGAGCTTCTCGCTCAGCTGCCCGTCCTGGTCGCACTCGCGTCGGTCTGGGCCATGCGCGCCCTCACGAGCTTCCGCACCAACGCCTCGGGCAAGGGCGAGTCCGGGGCGAATCGGATCGTGCCCTTGGACGTGTCATACGACTCGAGTTCGTCGGCGATCGCCTCCATGACCGCCGGGGCCATGACGTAGAACGAGCAGTGATGCCTTGCCGCCCCGAACGCCACGAGTGGTCGGTCGTGGTACCGGAATGCCGGGGCGCCGTAGCTCATCCCCTCGACGGCCTCGGGGGCCGCAGCGTGGATCATCTGCCGCAGCCCCTCGAGCGCGTCACGCATGTCGTTCGGGATGTTCGCCAGGTAGGCGTCGATCTCGTCGCTCATGGACTGCCTTCTCCTATGGATGTGACCGGTCTGGCCGCTGGCGGCTCGGTGACCGCATCATCGGTGAATCGGTGTCGCGGTGCACGCCGCCTGGACCGGCCGCCGGGCCTCTCGGCCCAGGGACACGACGTCAGACGAAGGCCACGTTCGAAGCGAACGATCATCGCCCGACGTTCGCGGCGTTCCCGGTGACCATCGGCGTCAAGAGGACCGCGGAACCGTCACTCGCCCTACCAGACATCCCCCGGGCGCCAATCGCAGCTGATGGGCGCAGAAAGGTCGAGCGAGGGCGACGATGGGGTCTCGAGCACCAGGATGTAGCCATCCTCGTCGGGTGTCCGCTCCAGACCGGAGGCCGTTCGCACGAACGACGGTCCTGTCCAGGTCTGCCAGCCAAGCCGTCCGTAGAACCGGTGACGGCCCGTGCCGAGGGCGCCAAGCTCGAATCGATCGCGGATGTACGCCGTCACGTCAGCCATGACGAGCGTGCCGAAACCGGCCCCCTGGCGATCGCGTGCGGTCGCGACGGCCTCCACGTAACCGGTGCGCAGCGGGCGACCGCCGACGTGGAGCTCGCGCTCCACGACCGACGCGTGGGTCACGATCCGACCTTCAAGCTCGAGCAGGAAGTGGATGCCGCCGATCGCGTGATCCCAGTCGTGGTCGGTGAAGCGCTCCTCCTCGTCGGACTCGAAGGCGGCCGCGAGCAACTCGCGGATGGCAGCGATCGCCCGCTCGGGCAGGTCCCGGGTGGGCAGCCGGCGCACGTGCGGTCGATCGGCATGGACGCTGGGTCCTCTGCGCACGCGGCGGATCCTAGCCTTGCCGCTCCTGGCCATCGCGGCCGCGCCCCCCTCGCGCTTCGAGTGTGCCGACGGCCCCGGACGGCCTATGGGCCGCTCTGCTCACCCTCGCCCTGGCTCTGGCCGTCCCCTTCGCCCTCGGTCATGGCGGTCTCCCCAGCCAGCACCGTCTTGCTCAGGTGGCTTGCCTCGACGACCGTCGGGCGCCCGTCGCGGTCCTTCCAGCGCGTCTGGATGATGACCTCCTCGCTCTCGCCGACGAGCCGGATGACGACGTTGAAGC
This sequence comes from uncultured Chloroflexia bacterium, assembly GCA_963764515.1. Taxonomy (GTDB): domain Bacteria; phylum Chloroflexota; class Limnocylindria; order Limnocylindrales; family CSP1-4; genus SPCO01. The sequence continues at coordinate 66,413 of CAVXSS010000004.1, forward strand.
CGGCCCCGCCGCGTTCGACCGAATCGACGGTCGCCTCGTTCGCCGGCAGCGGCAGGAGGCTCAGCACCTCGCCGAGATTCCTGCGGAGCTCGGTGCTGAAGTCTGCGGTCGCGAGCTCGATGTCCCCGGCGACGAGCCCATCGCAGAAGGCCTGCGCGTGCTCGCGAACGGCCTGTTCGTCCATCGGTCGGGCCTCTCGTTCGACGGTCTGTCCGGGTCAGTCTCTCACGCCCGGCCAGGCAGTCGGTCGACGAGCCCGACCACGACCACCATGAGACGCGGGCATCGGCAGTGCGGCCTCGAGGGACCACGGAATCATGACGCGTCCGTCACGAGGAGGGTCGACGGGCGCCGGACCACCAATTCCCCGCGGCACGTCGACGGGGCGGGGAGAAACCGGGACCCGGGATCGTGACGTAAGGGGGAGTGTTCGGCCGACACCCTGCCGACGACACCCCCACTGCAACGAGGTTCCCCATGCGCTCCAAATTCCTGATGATCGCGACGCTCCTGGTCACCGGCATCGCCGTCGTCGCCTGTAGCAGCGGTACCGCCGCAACGGCGTCTCCGGCCGCTTCCGTCGCCGCATCCGTGGCTCCTTCTGCGGCCGCAGCGGCCACGGTCGATGCCAAGGATGTCGGCACGATCGGCACGGTCCTCGTCGCCGCATCGAACGGGATGACCGTCTACACCTTCGCAAACGACGTGAAGGACAGCGGCACGAGTGCCTGCACCGGCGGCTGCATCACGAAATGGCCCGCCGTCACCGTGCCGGCAGGGGCGACCCCGGCGGCCGGATCAGGCGTGACCGGCGCCCTTGGCACGATCACCCGCGCCGACGACGGCACCCTGCAGGTGACGTACAACGGTCTGCCGCTCTACTTCTTCGCGAACGACAAGGCGCCCGGCGACGCGAACGGCGTCTATGCGAACTGGTCCGCCGTCACGCCCTGACCCGCGGTCACGACATCGATCCGCTCAAGCCGGGCTCGCCGGTCGCCTCGGCGACCCGTGGGCCCGGTTCTTCCGTGTCCCGAACACGTAGCGCTCCATGAACGCGTTCCGGAACGTTCCGGACGGATCATGGCGTTCGATGAGCGTCGCGAACTCCGGGAGCTTGTCGTAGGTCGAACGGATCGCGTCCGGCGACATCGTGAACAGCTTGCCCCAGTGCGGACGCGGGTCGAACGGCGCGAGGGCGCCTTCGATCGCGGGTAGGACCTGACGAACGCCGCCCCAGTCGGGCTGCCAGGTGAAATGGATGGCGACGGATGCCCGTCGGAACGCGGTGCTCATCCACAACTCGTCGGCGGCGATGGTGCGGACCTCGGAGACCTGGAGGAGCGGCGCGAAGCGCTCACGGATACGGTCGAGTGCCAGGAGCGCTGCCGCAGCGTGCTCGCGTGGGATCAGGTACTCGGTCTGGAGCTCCGCGCCTGCACTCGGCGTGTGGTCCATCCGGAAATGGGGCATCCGCGCATGCCACGGACCGGGCACGCCCAGCTGTTCGGTCAACGCATCCGGCGGCATCCGGCGGATCGGGTGGATCGGGACCGTCGCCCTGGTCGCGCCGAAGAGGGTGGGCGGCACGGAGAGTGCGTCGTCACCGGCGACCCGGCGCTTGAGCCAGACCTGCTCGACCACCGGTCCGCGCCACTCGGTGAACAGGCTCACGCTGTCGGCCATGGCCGTGATCTCGTCGAGATGGTCGACGACCTGGGCCAGCGGCAGATCCTCGTAGACGTCCTGGCGCATCCGGAACGTCGGCTCGAGCTCGAGCGTGAGCGACGTCACCACGCCAAGACCTCCCAGCGAGACCACGGCTCCATCGAAGACGCCGGGGTCGCGATCGCGGGCGAGGCGCAGGATCTCGCCGTCCGCGGTGACCACCTCCATCGCCGTGACCGCCGTCGCCAGGTTCCCGTTGCGGTCGCCCGAACCATGGGTCGCCGTCGCGCAGGCGCCGGCCACCGAGATGTGCGGGAGCGATGCCAGGTTGTGGAGGGCGAACCCGGCGGCGTCGAGCGGCCCACACAGCTCCCCGTAGCGCACTCCCCCATCGATCGTGACGGTCCGGGCGTCGGCATCCAGATCGAAGGTCCGGGGCAAACGGTGAAGCGAGACGAGATCGCCGGTCGTATCGGCGATGTCGTTGAACGAATGGCGCGAACCGAGCACGCGCACCGACCGGGCGTGGCTGACGATCTCCTGGAGTTCTCCGATCGACGCAGGCGCATGGAGCCTCGCGGCGACGTAGGCGTGATTGCCCGCCCAGTTCTTCAGGCCCGCCACGGGTTGTCCGCTCCGCTCCACGCCCAAAGGGTAGTGCCCGGACCGAAGGGGCCGATCGGCCCTCGCGCCGGGTGACAAAGGACCTTTACATGGGTGGGGTGACAATGTACCTTTACACACATGACGAACGAGATGCGGAGCCTCCGGGAGAGTCGCGGCCTGAGCCAGGGCCAACTTGCCCAGGAGCTGCACGTCTCGCGCCAGACGATCAACGCGATCGAGACCGGCCGCTACCTGCCCTCGTTGCCGCTCGCGTTTGCGATCGGGAGGTTCTTCGGGCGGCGCATCGAGGAGGTATTCCGTGATGACCAGCATGTCTAGGTGGATCGTGCCGGTGTTCGGTTTCGTCCTCGCGGTGCTCATCGCCGTCGCGCTGATGGGACAGAGCGCAGGCCCCGTGCAGATCGCCGCGGCATTCGCCATCGCGGCCGGCTACGCGGTCGCGCTTCGGCTCCTCCAGACGAGATCCGACGTGGCGAGCGTCCTCTCGGGCCTGCCGCCCGATGAGCGCTGGGAGTCGATCAACCTTCGTGCCCTGTCGCTCGCGGCCCAGATCATCGCTGTGGCGCTCGTGGGCGCCTTCCTCGTGGTCGAGTTCGGGGGCGGCGACGCGATGCCGTATGCGTGGCTCGGAGCCGTGTTCGCCGCGGCCTACCTGGGCGGGCTTGCCTGGTACCGCGGCAGGTCCTGATCGTCCGGAGCCGCAACGAGCAGGCCTGAACGGTCAGGAGGGCCTTCAGCCCAGGGCGTCGAGCACTCGAGCGAGCTCGCTCGGGCGGCTCAGGAACGGCGAGTGCCCTCCGGCGAGCTCGATGGCGTCGACCCCAAGTCGCTCGCGCGCTGCCGTCCGCACCCATTCCGGGTTGATCGCACGGTCATCGCGGCAGACGATGGACGAGCGCTCGACATCGGGCCAGGCCGTGAGCGGGCTGACCTCCTGAAGGACGCGGTACGACTGTGGGCGCAGCCGCTTCGTGGCCCATCGCGCCACCGCCGCCGGCGTGTCGTGGTAGAAGAGCTCTGTGGCGGTGTTCGGCCCGATCATCCAGACGTCGTCCCCGAGATCGGTCCACTCCTCGAACACGGGTCGGACGCGCCCGTCGATCGGTTCGGCCTTCCGTTGATCGTTCGCGCTCATGCCGGGCGACGGCAGGAACGAGGCCAGGAACACGAGCCGGCGGACCTGTCGGCGAGCGGCCACGAGGGGGATGACGAGGCCCCCCATCGAGTGACCGACGAGCAGCGGCTTGGTGCGCGGACCGAGCGCGTCGGAGACGGTCTTCGCGTAGTCGGCCGCCCCGAGTGAGGGATCGGAGATCGCCAGGTCCACGGTGATCACGCGGTGGCCCAGCCGCTCCAGCTCGGGCCTCAGGTGCTCCCAGCACCAGGCGCCGTGATACGAACCGTGGACGAGAGCGATGTCCATCTGCCTCTCCTTCCGCACCTTCACAGGGCCCGCCAACGCCGTACCCCTGCGGGTCGCAGCATAGCCCGGCGCTCTGCGTCGTTCCGCCCCGTAGTACAGCGGATGGCCCACGTGGGGCGGGGGCGCGGTTCGGCCATCGGGCCGCGACCGTGCGCGACGGCTACGCGACGAGCTCTTCGGCGAGCGTCCTCTGGAGCGGAAGCACGAGGTCCGACAGGTAGGCCGGCACCTGGTCGAGGTTCTCGAGCGCGTCGAGGAAGATGGCCGACCAGAGCATCAATTCTTCGCCGATCATGATCCAGCGCGGGCTGACCCAGTTGTGGCCTCGGGCGTTCATGACCTCCCAGAATGTCCCGTCGCGCTCGATCCATTTCACGTATCGCGCGGTCTCGCTCGCCGCAAGCACCGGATCGACCGTGCGGAGCACCTGGAGATACATCGCGCCGAGGCTGGTCCAGACCGTACTGCCCTGGTAGTCGGGCAGGAAATGCCGGGTCAGCCAGACCTCGCGTGCAGGGCGTCGACTGGTCTCGTAGCGCAGCGGGTACGGGTCGCAGAAGCCGTTGGCGTCGAGGTAGGCAAGAGCCGATGCCACCATCTCCGGATCGCCGATGACACCCGTGTAGAACGGCCAGATGTTGGCCTCACCCGAGACCGTGTCGTCATCGAGGGCGTCCCGGAAATGGTCGCCGTCCCAGAACTGCTCGATGAGCAGACGGCCGTAATCGCCCCTGAAGTGGCGCTCGAACGGCGATGGGAACCAGCCGGTCTCCTCGATGGTCTTGGCGAGCAGGGCGACCATCGTGTTGCCGTAGGCGTTGGAGCGGTTGACCACCGTGTCGCGATGGGCGCTGAACTTGCGGTCGGAGCGGACCAGCCCCGTCACGGGGTCGACGACCAACCGGTAGTAGTGAGCGATCTCGTCCTCGAGCCACGCGCGGTGGCGTTCGACCAGATCGGTCGCATCGACGGCCCGCAGGGCCGCCAGGAAGAGCGGCAGCGAGTCGACGCCGTACTCATAGACATCGCCCGGCCGATCGAAGTAGTGGATTGTCGTGGTGATGTGGCGGCGACGCCTGGACCACACGTCAAGCGCATACGCCAGGGAAGCGTGGACGCGCAGGCCGTGCCCGAGCCGGATGAGCGATGGCACCGAGAAGGACAGGTCTCGGGTCCAGAACATGTCGAAATGCCCCGGGCTGGCCGTGAACGTGCGGCCGTTCCAGCAGGATTCGATGCAGGCCCGAACGATCGACGCGGCACCGCCGCGATGGCGCGTATGGCCGCGGAACTGTCGACGGAAGCGGATCCCGACGTTGTGGACATACTCGGCCAACACGGCCGGTGCGATCCAGGGGGCGAGGGCCACGCAAGGACTCCACGGTTTGTACGGGATAGCTTCCCGATGCGCCCGGGGTCAGTGGCCGGACCGAAGCTCAGGTTGAGCTATAAGGAGAACCTGTTCGACCCCTCTATGGTACCAGCGGCACGGTCGGACCGGCCCAGACGGCCCTTGTCGGGTCATCGCGAGGTCGTCCAACGCCTAGGCCGCCCCGACCACGCGGGCGACGATCGCCCCGGTGCCAAGAGCCGTGCCGAGCGTCGCCCCGCTGACGAGGAGCGCGCGCCGCCAACCGAACTCACCGACGAGGGCTCCTATGGTGGCGACGCACGGGACCGACAGGCCGGTCACGACCGCGAACACGAACAGCTGGCCAGGGACCATGAACGACGAGAGGCTCCGGGCCCCGAGGCCATACTCCGCGATCGCGAGCGTCAGGAGAAGCTGCAGCGCCAGTTCCTTGCGCAGGACCGCCAGGACCAGGGCGATCCCGGCCACCGGCGGCAGGCCGAGCAGGCCGCTCGACAGCGGAGCGAGCACCATCTCGATCGGTGTGATCGCCCCGGTCTCGTAGAGGGCGCCGATCACGAGCGACCCGATGAGCATGACCGGTGTCGCGGTGGTCACGAACGCGCGGAACCGATGCCAGGCCTTCGACACGACCTGGCGCGCGATCGGCAGGCGAAGCGGCGGCAACTGGAGCACGAGCGGCGATTGCCGGCCCGGGAGGATGGCATTGGCGCCCAGGCCGGCGGCGATCGCCACGAGCGCGATGACCCCGAACGCGGCAAGCGCGGCGCCCATCCCCGCGTAGGGGGCGAGGGCCGCGACGATGACCGCGGAACTCGCCGAGCACGGCGTGAGGGACGCCAGGAACGACGCGAGCAGGCGCTCGCGCCGGCTGTGCAGGACCCGCGTGGCGTAGATCGCCGGTACGTTGCAGCCTGTCGCCGCCAGCAGCGGGATCGCGGCGCGACCCGGCAGGCCCAGGGCGTTGAAGACCCGGTCGGACAGGACCGCCGTGCTGGCGAGATACCCAGAGTCCTCGAGGACCGCGATGACGACGTAGAACGTGAGCACGAACGGGATCCCCACCGCGAGCATCGACAGGAGGCCACTGTCGAGCGCCCACAGCAGGGTGGCAGAGGCGACCGGGATGGGCACCAGCGTCTCGACGACGCCGGTCACGACCGGTGAGACCGTCGCGCTCCAGGCGCTCGAGAGGAACGCGGCCAGGACGCCGCCCACGATCATCGTGATGGAGAGGGCGCCGAGTGTCGCCAGCACGAAGAGCGGGAGCCCGAGCCTGGGCGAGGTGACGATGCGACCGAGCCGGTCCGCCCGGGTCTGGCGGATCCCGCCGCGACGCTCGACCTGGTCCGCCCAGCGCGCCGCCACCGCCCAGCGCTCAGGCTCGAGCCGGTCGGCCCACGCGAGCGTGGCGGCGGCGAGAGGTCGCAGGGTGCCCGCCGCGAGCCTCTCGCGCAACGCCGGAGCGAGGCCGGTCGGGACTTCGCCCGCCCGCAGTCGGCCGACCAGCGCCCCGACCGCTCGGACGAGATCGGGTGCATACGGCGGGATCGGGGTCATCGGGCGCTGGTCATCGGTCGAAGAGGTGCGGAGCTGCCGCTCGGCGAGCCGGATCGCGTCGCCGAGCGCGCCGTGGACACCGGTTCCGCGGCGCCCGACGGTTCGATGCACCGGCACAGCGAGGAGCTGCGAGAGACGACCGAGGTCGAGGTCGATCCCATGCGCCTCCGCCTCATCGGCGAGGTTGGCCGCGACGACGACCGGCAGGCCGAGATCGCGACACGCGAGGACCAGCGGCAGGTGCGAGGCGAGGTCGCCCGCATCCACGACCGCCAGGATCGCGTCGGGCCGCGCGTCGAGCAGCAGCTGCCAGAACGCCGGCAGGCCGTCGCTCCGGTCGGTCAACGAATGCGAACCCGGCAGATCGACCAGCACGGCCTCATGACCACCGACACGCACCTGTCGTCGGAGCGTGCCCACGGTCGTGCCGGGGACGTTGGCCGCATCCTCGTAGCGGCCGGTCAGTCTGGCGACGAACGTCGATTTGCCCACGTTCGGCCGACCGACCAGCGCGACGACCGGCAGGCGCTCCCCCCGTTCGATGACATCCTCGACCGCCGAACCATCGTTCGTCGTCATGGCCGTCGCACGCGGACGGGTCAGCGCCTCCGTGGCGTTCATCAGCGGCTCGTCGCCGCGCCGCCATCCGCGGGGGTGTCCGCGTGATCGGCGGCCACGCCCCGGACTCGGATCGTTCGGGCGACACGCCGGTCGATGGCCACCCGCGAGCCGCCGAGCCGGACGATGCGCGGGCCACCGAATGGCGCGTCGCCCTCGACGGAGACCCGCGCGCCCGCTCGCAACCCGTGGACGAGCAGCGCATCGGCGTGTTCGACGCCGACACCGAGGACGTCGACCGGGGCTCCTCGCGGGACCGACGCGAGGGTCCATTCCTGAGTGCCCAACTCGGATTTCGTCATGTGATGAGTACGCGGCATCGGACGCGGCCAGACAAGGGACATCTGGCCTGCCGTGGACGTGACCCGTGGCCTCTATTCAAGGCCCCTTGCGCGCTGCACTCATGGTGCCTTGACCCGTTCGAAAAGCGATCCGTGGGTGCCCGACCCCGACCGTTCGGGCGGATCCCGGGGCGATGGCGACCCTCAGGTCGGTCGGGGGCGCTCCAGCGTGATGTTCTGGTTGAACCGGAACGCGTTGTCCGGGTCGTAGCGGCGCTTCACCGCGGCGAGCCGATCGAAACGTGCCGACCCAAAGGCCGCCCGGATGCGGTCGGGCGTCTCGTCGACCGGCGCGTAATTCGCGTAACCGGCCCCGGACAGGGACATGGGACCCAGGGCGTCGGCGAAGTCACGCGCCCACGCGATCTGGCGCGCATCGTCCGCTGGATCCTCCCAGATCGCGATCCCGCTGACGTTCCAACGGGCCTCGCGCTGCCCGAACGCGGCGCCCCCCGGTGGCTCGCGTCGCGCGACACCGCTGATCGCCTCGATCAGGACGAATGAGCTGGAGCCGGGCTCCACCTCCATCGCAGCGACGACGGCGTCGATGGTCGCGGTGTCGAGATCCCGGACGAAATGGCCCTTCCAGTAGTGGCGCAACCCGAACGGGATCTGCCCGCTCATCGCCTGGACGTCGAGGTAGTCCATCGTCGCGAGGCCGTCGGTGGCCACTGGGAGCGCGCGGAGCGGCCGGATGACGGCCTCGGCCGCCTCGGGTGTCCCCTGGTAGACGACGGTGATGTTGAAGACCGACGGCGACGGCCGGCCTTCGCTCGCCGCTTCGCTGTCCTGGGCCCCGGGTCCGGCGGCAAAGAGGACGAGTTCGTCGGGCATCTGACGCGCGAGCTCGGCGATCGTTCGCATCGCCTCCGCCGCCGACTCGATCGGGACGGACAGGTATCCCCCGAAGAGCGGACCGATGGGCTGGAGGGCGAATTCGAACTCGGTGACCACGCCGAAGTTGCCCCCGCCGCCGCGCAGGGCCCATAGCAACTCGGGATCGCCGCCCTCACCGGCGATCACGATCGAGCCATCGGCCGTCACCACCTCCGCGCGCACGAGGTTGTCGCACGTGAGTCCGCCCGTCCCCATCAGGAAGCCAAGCCCGCCACCGAGCGTCAGGCCGCCGACGCCCGTATCGCCGAACGTCCCGCCCGGCATCGCGAGTCCGTGTGCCACCGTGGCCCGGTCGACGTCCATCCAGAGGGCGCCGCCGCCGACGGTGGCCCGGCGCCGGGTGGGGTCGACGGCGATGTCACGCAGGAGTCGCAGGTCGATGACCAGGGACCCTTCGGCGACGGCGTGGCCCGCGACGTTGTGCCCGCCCCCGCGCACGGCGATCGCCAGGTCGAGGTCACGTGCCCATCTCACGGCCGCGGCGACGTCGCCGCTCGATCGTGGCCGAACGATCGCGACCGGCCGACGATCGATCGTGGCGTTGAAGATCGTCCGTGCTTCGTCGTAGGCGGTATCCCCGGGCCCGACGACCTCGCACGAGATCGCACTCCGCAGAGCGTCCGCCCGGCCGTCGATCGTCATCGGTCTCCCCTCCCCTCTTCGATGGCGAGCATGATGGCTGGCTCGCCGATGTCAACGGCCTCGCGGATCGTTCCCGGTTCGATGCTATCCCGCCGTCGCGGGCTGCCGTCCGACGAGCACGAGGGCGCCCGCGCACGCCAGGCCGAGCAGGACCGTGCCCAGCATCGCCACGGTCAGGCCGACCGTGACCGACATGAAGCCCATGATCGGGGGGTAGATGATGGATCCGACGACGGCCGAGCTCGTCAGGAACCCGCTGACGGCCGTCGCCCGGTCGGGGTACCGACCCCCTCCGATGGCGATGATCATCGGGAAGACGGGTCCGGTCGCGACCCCGGCCAGGCCGAAGAGCGCGATCGAGGCGGGCAGCGACGGCACGAGGATCGCCCCGACGAGGGCAACCGACATCCCGGCCGACGATGCGGCGGCGAACCGGATGTGATCGAAGCGATCCGCGAACCGGGCCCCGAGAAGCCGACCGAGCGCCAGCCCGCCCCAGAAGAGCGAGAGGGCCGTCGTGGCGACGGTCAATGGCGCCGGCTCCAGGAACCGCACCAGCCAGTTCGAGACACCGACCTCCGCCGCCACATAGCAGCTGATCGAGACGGCCAGCAGGATCAGCGGCATCGCGAGGCGGGCGCCGGCCCGCTCAAGGCGGCCGCGGTCGTCCCCCGGGTGGCGCGGGACGCGCTCGCGCCGCCCGGCCGGCATCGGAACGACCAGGAACAGGCTGGCAAGGACCAGCGCCGCAACGCCGGTGGCCCCGATGATCGACGGCCACGGGACGCCGCCCTCGACCAGGCGGCCCACCACCAGCGGCGCCGTCAGCGCCCCGAGGCTGAAGAACAGGTGGAGGACGTTGAGGACCCGACCACGTCCGGATCGGTAGAGATCGAGGACGAGCCCGTTGCCACCCCCGTCGATGCCCCCGACACCAAGCCCGGCCGGCAGGGCCGCCACCAGGAACAGCTCCCACGAGGGTGCCATCGCGAACCCGATGAACCCGATGCCATGCAGCGTCGCGGCGAGGGAGAGCACGGTCCGACGTCCGAGCCGCTCGGTCACGAGCCCGCCGCCCAGGGAGCCGGCCGCATAGACGAGGGCGTAGACGAAGTAGAAGGTGCCGATCCCCGCGTCGGATTGGTCGAAGGTGTCCTTGACCGAACGGATCAGGGACGGGACCAGCAGGCCGCTCCAGCCGATCAGCAGGAAGCTCAGGCAGCCGATGACGCCGGCCGCAGCCGGCCACGACCGGGTCGATGGGGTCACGCTCAGATGCTATCGGGTCGACGACCGCGCCGCCGGGGTCTGGTGGCGTCCCGTGGTAGCCGCCGGTGTCCGGACCGTCGGGTCGTGACGATGTACCCTGCGCCAACGATGACCGCCCCGCTCGCCAGGCGTGCCGTTGACGCCTGGCTCACGACCATCTCGAACAAGAACGGCTGATCCGCCTCTTCCGGAACAAGCGTCGGAGGAAGAGGCGGGACAGGCGCGTGTTGCTGCCGCAGGCCGAGGTCGGGCTGCTTGCCACGCGTCACCCGCCGGTCGTGCGAAGGAGAACGGTCATGCCGATGCCGCATCGAACGTTCGCCCAGGTGGCGAAGCGGCGGCTCGTGGGAAAGGAAGGCAGGGAGCGGATCCGCGAGGTCCGAGACCTCCTCGCCGAGCTGCCCGACTACAAGAACGGTCCATACGCGGACCTGCGCAAGTGGCTCATGGCCGAGATCGAGGACACGCGTGTGCGCTCGAGCGCCGTCCACCGCGACTCGATCGCGGTGCGCCGCGAGGGCGCCGCCCAGATCGCGCTCGTCGGGCCGCCCAACGTGGGCAAGTCGTCCCTCCTCCAGGCCCTGTCGGAGATCCAGATCAAGACCGGTGACTACCCGTTCACCACCTTGCGTCCCGTCCCCGCACTCACGCGCATCGGCGGTGTCCTCGTGCAGCTCGTCGAGATCCCCGGGCTCATCGAAGGCGCGTCCGAGGATCGCGGTGGCGGACGAGCCCTGCTGGGCGTGCTGCGCTCGGTCGATGCGATCGTCTACTGCGCTCGCCCGGACGCCGACCCAAGCGAGCTCGACGTCGTTCGAGCGGAGATCGCCGCCTCGGGGATCGAGAAGCCGACGCTCCTGGCGGCGACACGTGCCGATGAGGCCGACGCCGACGCCATGGCCCGGCTCGTCGCCGCGTTTCCGGACCTGGAGGTCGTGCCCGTCTCGATCCTCGACGAGGCATCGCTCGAGGCCTTCCGGAGTGCGGTGTGGGCGCTGACCGGGCTGCTCCGGGTACGCCTTCGCAAGGACGGTTCGGTCGATCCCGAGCCAGTCGCCCTCGACCCGGGTGCGACCGTCGCGGACGTGGCCGACTGGGTCCACCACGATCTGGGCGCGAGCTGCACCGGCGCACGGGTGTGGGGCCCGTCCGCCCGGTTCGCGGGGCAGCGGGTCGGTCGCGACCACATCGTCGATGACGGGGACGTGGTCGAGATCCTGCGCTGAACCGGGGGGCGTCCACCGTGACCGCGTCCCGGGCGGCCCTGCCGATGGCCGTCGCGCTCACGGTACCGGTCAACACCTGACCATTCGCTTCGTGCGCGGGGTCCGGCCGGCCCTACCATGGGCGGGATGCAACGACGTCGGCTCATCGTCCTGATGATCGCTCTTGCCTGCACGACGGCCCCGGGGTTCGTCGGGCGCGCGCATGCGGCCGAGCCGGCCCCATTGCCACTCGCGGGCATCGTCGTCGCCCTTGACCCTGGTCACAACGGGGGCAACGCCTCGCACGCGGCGACGGTCCGCAGGAAGGTGTTCGTCGGCAACGGATGGAAGGCGTGCAACACCACCGGCACCAGCACGCGCTCGGGCTTGTCCGAGCATCGGTTCACGTTCTGGGTGACCCGCCGCGTCGAGGCCCGGCTCAAGGCGCTCGGCGCCACGGTCTATCTCACCCGCAGGACCGACACGGGCGTCGGTCCGTGCGTCAACGTTCGGGGCAGGTTCGGCAGGAAGGTCCACGCCCTCCTCCTCGTGAGCATCCATGCAGACGGGTCGGGCAGCTCACATCACGGCTTCGTCGTCATGAAGCCTGGGCTCGTCCGTGGCTATACCGACGACATCCTCGCCTCGTCGGCGAGGCTTGCGATCGCGATGCGCGGTGGGCTCGTCGACTCCGGTCTGCCGATCGCGAACTACTACGGCACGAACGGGATCAAGAAGCGCACCGACCTCGGTACGCTGAACATGTCCGACGTACCCGTGGTCATGGTCGAGCTCGGCAACATGAAGAACGCCACGGACGCGAAGCGCATGACCACCTCGGCCGGTCGGGCCCGCTACGCTGCGGGACTCGTCGCCGGCATCCGGGCCTTCCTGCAGCGCTAGCCGGCCCGTCGTCGGGCTGCGGCTAGAAGAACGTCGAGCACCACGGTTCGTCGGCCGTTCGCAGGAGCGCGTCCGCCTCCGCCAGCGCGCCTCGACGATGTTCCTCCGCTCCGGTCGCAAGCACCGCGTCGCGCAATCGCGTGCCACCGAGGTACGCCGCGCCCAGGGCGCTGACGTCGAGCGTCAGGTCCGGCGAGCGGTCCGTGCCACGGCACGTCGCGCCGTGAGGCCCGGCATCGAGGTGGACCTTGGTTCGCCCCCCGGATGCTTCGCCGTCGACGATCTCGAGGACCAGGCTCGCGTCGGTGTCGTACGTCCGTGCCTCCAGGGCGCGCGCCACGTCGAAGAGGCGGACCCACAGGCCGTCACCGACCTCCGATAGGCGCGCGGCGCGGGCGTTCGCCAGCATCCATGGAAGGCGCTCACTCGGGCTCCGGCGTTCGGCCCTCACGGTCGCGACCCAGTCGATCTCCGCGAGGAAGCGCCACAACGCGAGGTACGCCTCATCGGTCAGGGCGTGCAACTCGTCGACCTTGACGACATTGCGGGGCTGGCCATCCTCCCACTTGTCCTCGGGACGGCTGTACCTGACGTACCCATCGACGGCACCGGATGCATCGCGGTGGAGCGCGAGAAAGCCCTTCCAGTCGTCACCCCACGCGCCCGGACGCAGCGTGAGCTCGAAGTCCCACCGGTAGTCCGGTCGCTGGATCTCCCCGGGCTGCCGGAGCCGCCACGAATCGAAGACCGACCTGATGGCGTCGCGGGCCGCGTCATCGGGCTTGACGATCTCGACGCCGCGGGCGGACCCGGTCACGAAGGTCGCGCGGGTGTCGAGCGTCCACGTCGCTTCCCGGCAGCCCGGTCCGTAGCCGAATCGGCCGTAGATCGGGTACTCCGCGGCATACAGGAGACCGATGGCCTCGCCGCGTTCGCGGGCGGCGGCGTGCTCCGCGGCGACCATCGAGCGCAGGATCCCCCGACGGCGGTGGGTCGGCAGGACGGTCACGCCCGACACCGCCGAGGCAGTCAGGCGGGCACAACCGGGCACGGTCAGCTCCGTCGCCCAGGACCGGTAGGTCCCGCAGATCCGGCCACCATCGAACGCGGCCCAGGTCCGGTCCAGGTCCCACAGCGGCTTGAGCTCGTCGGCCACCTTGCCGACGTCGGGTCGTTCAAGGAACCCGGTGCTCATGGCCTCGATGAGGGCTGGCAGGTCCCCCTCGTGGATGCGGCGGATCTCGGGGCTCACGGTCCCGACGATAGCATCCGCTCCGACGTTCACGCCTCGCCACACGGTGGTCAACCTCGGCGTGGTTCGTCGACCGTGGCCTCCCGATCGAGCACGCTGATCAGTCGCTCGCCGCGTGACAGCCGCGCGACCCGGGCTCCCTCGTGCACGAGCGCCCGGAGCATCGGCACGGCGATCGGATCTCCGTCGCGGAACGTCAGCCAGCGGACCTGTCTGGTGACCCCTCGGCCAACGAGCAGGCCGTCCTCATCCCGCATGTAGACGCCGTACGCGAAACCGAGGTGGACGTGCTTCGGCTCCGGGGCGACGTAGCAGCAGTAGATCGTCCGCCGGCCACCGGCGGGCACGTCGTACGCGATGATCCGCCAGCCGGTCCGGACCCGTTCGATCGCGTCCGGCAGCGCGCCACGAACGACGGATCGGAGGTCCTCGGCGATCCGGCGCATCGGCTCGGGGTAGTCGGCGAGCAGCGCCTCGGGCGGCATCGGGTCCATGGACGCCATCATCGCGTGTGGATGGGTCGGGATGCGTCATCAACCCGACGACGGTCGGACTGACGAGCGGGCGCGGCGACGGCGGCCAGGCGTCGGTGCGCTCCATACTGGCGTCGTGGCTCCCGCCGAGCAGTCCGACACCGACCACGTGCGTCCGGCGACCCCGGCCGAGGCCGCGGATGTCACGGCGATGCATGCCGCCAACCGGGCCGCGTGGGACGAGGCCGCCGAACGGTACGAAGGCTGGCTCGCCGAGGCCGTCGCGCTCATCCGCGGCGGCGGCACCAACCTCTTCGGCGCGGAGGTCGAGTTGATCGGCGACCTGCACGGACGCTGCGCCCGCGCCATCCATCTCCAGTGCGCGGGCGGGCGGGATACGCTCTCGCTCTGGAACCTGGGCGCCGACGAGGTCGTCGGCATCGACTTCAGCCCGCGGATGCTCGAGCTTGCCGCCCGCCTGACCGAAGCGACCGGGGCTCCGGCGCGCTGGATCCTCTCCGACGTGCTGGCGACGCCGCATGAGTTCGACGGGACCGCGGATCTCGTGTACACCGGCCGTGGCTCGCTCATCTGGCTCGCGGACCTTGACGCCTGGGCCGCCATGGTGGCCCGGCTCCTGTCACCGACCGGTCGGTTCGTCCTGTTCGAAGGTCACCCGGTCGAATGGCTGTTCGATGTCGATGCCGATGGCCATTGGATCGCGACCGACTACGACTACTTCGCCGGCCCGGAAGCCTCGAAGGGCTGGGCCCCCGGCTACATCGACCACCTCTCGCCCGACGAGGCCGATCTGAGCTGGAAGTTCGCCAGGTCATGGACCCTCGGCGAGGTCCTGACGGCGCTGCTGCGGGCCGGACTCCGGCTCGAACAGGTGACCGAGCATCCCATCGACTGGTGGGGCGGCCACGCCGATGTGCGTGCCGATGAGCGCGGAAGGATCCCCCTTTCGTTCTCGGTCGTCGCTCTGGCCCCGTCCACGAGGCGCTGATTCGGGCCAAGGCGCACCGGGCTGCCTCGAGTCGCACCTCCCCCGGAGGGCGACGGCCCCTCGGTCAGAAGTCGCGGCGGCCCTCGAACCCCGCCTCGACGAAGGCCCGCGTGCGTTCGTACAGCGCGATCCGATGGCCGCCCGGCGACCGGAACGAGCAGCACGGCCCGGTCGGGATCTCGAGCGTCCCCTCGCGCTGCCACCCGCGGCCTTCGAGGCCGGCCATCGCCTCGTCGAGGTGCTCGACCCGGTACACCAGGACGGGCCGCTCACCGCTCAGGTGCTCGGCGAGCAGGATCCACGGTGGGTCCTCGGTCAGGGCCACCATCGCCACTCTCGTCCCGATCTCGTCGATGGCGAAGAGCAATCGCCCGCCGAGGACGTCGGTGTAGTAGGCGACATCGGCTGCCGCGTCACGGGTCGGCGTGTAGATGTAGTCGAGCTGCTCGAACGTCATCGTGACGTCCTCCCGCCTGCGCTCAGTCGGGGTCCTCGTCGTCGGACGCCCGCTCGCGATCGAAGAGGGCATCGGCGTCGTCCTGCAGCAGCACGGCGTCCGCTTCCTCGGCCGCGTCGAAGGCCTGGCCGAGATCCTTCTCCGTCTCGCCGACGTACTTCGAGACGACCCGTGAGAGGCCGATCCGCCCCAGCACTGCCGCGACAGCACCGACCCCGACCACGGCCACGACGAGGCTCCCGGGACGCTTCATTGCGCGTCCATCATGCGCCGCTCCACGTCACACCGCTACCATCGGCGCGTCACGGAGACGCGGGACAGACGGACGGCGGATAGCCTCGCGAGGAATCGCCGCAGACGCGGATGTGCCTGGAGGTTGTGATGGAGCAGCGACCGAGGATCAACCAGGTCGTCTGGGGCCTCCTGGGGGCTGGGACCGCCGCATGGTTCGCGATCTGGATGCTCTTCTTCCCGCAGTACGTGCCGGACTACTTCGCCTGGGACGTGCACCCGCGAGCGGCACAGGCGTTCATCGGCGCCGGCTACATCTTCCGGACCTTCTTCTTCCTCAACGCCGCCCGCGAGGGGAACTGGTTCCGCCTTCGCTGGATCGTGTACGGGAACCTGGTCTTCACCGGGACCCTGTTGTTCGGCACCTACTGGCACCTCGACGAATTTCACTGGAACCCGCTCCAGACGCCGCTCGCGCACATCTGGATCATCCTCTACATCTTCGAACCGGTCTCGATGCTGTACCTGATCCCGCGCGGCATGCTACGGGCGCAGGCACCCGTGTCGGGAGGCCCGATCCAGCCAGCGCTCAAGGGGTTCCTCGTCCTCGTGACCGGGCTCCTGCTGATGAACGGGCTCATGATCGTCGTCAACCCCGAGTTCGCCGTCCGACGCTGGCCATGGGACCTGAACCCGCTCGATGCCCGGATCGTCGGCGCCTGGTTCCTCGGCTGGGCGTTCTGGTGCGGGACGATGGCCTTCGCGTACGACTGGGACGAGATCAAGCGGGCATGCCAGCTGTTCATCCTGAACGGCGTGGCGCTGTTCGCGGCCGCCGTGGTCTTCCGTGATGATTTCCTGCCCGGGCGTGGCACGGTCCTGGGCTACGCGGGCGCGCTCCTGCTGTTCACGCTCGTCATGACTGCCCTGTATCTCCTCCAGGAGCGGCGTCGGCCGGCACTCGCGACCACCAGTCCATGATCGCCGAGGCGACGTCCTCGGGGGCGTCCTCGTCGATGAACTGGCCCGTGCTGCGCAGGCTGACGGTTTCGGCCTTCGGGTAGAGGGACTGCCACCGTCCGAGTTCCGCCTCGCCGAAGCCAGGGTCGGAATCGGGCCAGACGATGAGCGCGGGCCTGTCCGCGATGCGCGGGAGGTTCGCCTCGACCGCCCGCAGGTACGCGCGTCCGGCGACGATCTCGCGTGGGAGGACGCTCGTGATGTGCCGCCGCCCCCGCGGGAATGGCCCTTCGTATGCGGCTCGCTCCTGATCGGTGAGCGGCCCGCGCTTGAGATTCCACGGCAGGTACAGCCGCAGCATGAGGTTCAGGCGATCGACCGTCAGCCAGCTGAGCGGGCCGCCCAGCAGCGCCGAGAAGAGGCGGACGCGCAGACGGTCGTCCGGCCATGCCCACGTGTTGCCGATGACGAGGGCGCGGATCAGCTCGGGACGTCGGCCGGCGAGGCCCAGGCCGATCGGCCCGCCCCATGCGTACCCGAAGACCACCAGTCCGGTCAGTCCCAGCCGGTCGACGAGGGCCTCCACGACGCTCGAGTGGGATGACGGTCGGTAGTCGTATCCGGGCGCCTCGCGCGAGAGCCCGAAGCCCGGGTAGTCGGGAGCGATGCACCGAAACGTGCCACGCAGCGCAAGGATCACGTCGCGCCAGCCGAACGACCAGCTGGGATTGCCGTTGAGCAGCAGGAGCGGCGGCCCCTCGCCCTCGTCGACGTAGTGGACGAGGTGGCCGTCGATCTCGGCCCAATGGTCCTCGAAGGGATACAGGTCCCCTGGGACCCAGGACGGCCTGCTGGGCATGCGGCCTGTCACGACACAACCGAGGCGGAGTCCGGGTGCCATCGCTCGAAGTGGTGGGCGTGGGCTGCCGTGTAGGCCCCGTCCGTGTAGAAGCGGTCGTAGAAGGCCGTGTCGATGTGATGCGCCTGGAAGGCCATGAGCGTCCGGATCGGGCCGAAGTTGGCCGGGAACTGGCCGTAGTGCTCCATGACGTACTCGCAATAGGCGATGACCGCCTGGATATTCGCTTCGGAGTACGCGGGGATGCCCGCCTGGACCGCCGCAGGATCGCGCCACGCACTCGGGCCAGGGGCGTCACGGAAGAACCCGGTCCCGGGCGCGAACTTGTTGGCGACGAATGCCCTGACCGCGGCCTCCATCGACGGGTAGTACGGCGGCGCGTATGGCTTGATGATCGTCCTGCCGTCGTGGTCCAGCCCGATCGCCTGCGGGATCGAGATATTCTTGTTGAGGAGGCGCATGAGGAGCGTTCCCAGGACGCCCTTGTGCAGCACTTCCGCGAAGGTGCGTTCCTTCATCTGACAGCCGAGCGACGTCGTCCACGCGAACCGGTGCGCCGCGTAGTGCGGGAAGCCGCCGAGGCCCAGGGCCTCGGTCGCGAGGGCGATGTTCTGGAGCATCAATCCCTGCTCGAACCCACAGATCTCCAGGAGATACGTCTCGATCTCATCGATCGTGCCGACCCTGCCGTCATGCACGTTATCGTGCAGGTGGCCCCCTTTCGACCTCCCGAACCGGGAGATGCCGGCCGGCCGCATCAGCGGGTCCTTGTCGTCGTGGAAGAAGAACGCGAACTCCTCGCCAAGGGCGCCGAACAGGATCGTCAGGTACAACGCGGTCACCTCCGTGACCGGCACGAAGTACGTCGATCCGGGGATGTTCGCCGACCACTTGTTGAAGGGCGGCGTGAACGGCAATTCGCGCGGGATCTCCAGCCGGTGGTCGGCGACCGTGATCCGGCTCGCCTCGTACATCTCGGTGAAGCGTCGCTCGCGGCCCATCCGCACGAGGGCCTCGTACTCGTCGGGTGCGAAATCCTGCGGCCGGCGCATGGCGTAGGTGCCGTCGTCGCGCAGGATGAAGAGCGTCACGGTCGCCACGGCGTCCGCGCTCGATTGGGTCCGCCCGACCATGCTCATCATGATCTGGCCGCCGCCCGTCTCCGGCCCTTCCAGCGGCTGGTACGGCAGTTCCCCGTAGACCCGACCGGTCACGCCGGAACCGGCGAACGCGAGGATGGCCTCCTCGTCGACGCTCAGCGGGACGGGCTTGACGGCACTCGTGAAGTCCATGGCGCCACCGTGCAGGTGGGAGCCCATCGCGAACCGCCTCGATCGCCGTTCCAGGAAGATGTCGAGCAGTGGACGTTCAGCCACGTCGGCGAGTCCGGCCGACGACGGATGTCTGGTATTGGGATCGCTCGCATGCATCTCGCGCCCTCGCCTTGCAGGTCATCGCCGATCCGCTCGTTCGGCCGGTTGCGGCACCGTACCTCGCGACCGTCTCGCGCGCACGCCGGATCGTCCGCCCGGTCGCGTCGCATGAACGCGCGCGATACCCTCAACTGGAACGGGGGCGCCGTGGATGTTGGATGGATGAGCTGATCGCCGAGCAGATCCGTTACTACCGGGCTCGCGCGCCCGAATACGACGCGACGAGCCGACCTGAGGGCGACCCATTCGCGATGATCGTCGCTGAGGCGGCCGACGCCCTCCGGCACCTGGGTCCGGTGCGACATGCCATCGAGCTGGGCGCCGGCACCGGCCAGTTCACCGGCTTGGTGGCGGAGATCGCCGGTCATGTCACGGCGATCAATTCTTCCCCCGAGGCGCTCGCATTGAATCGATCGAAGGTGCGGATCCCGAATGTCGAGCGCGTCGTCGCGAACGTCTTCGAGTGGCTCCCATCGGCGCCCGCGGACCTGGTGGTCTTTGCGTTCCTGCTGTCCCATGTCCCAACCGTTCGGCTTCGCGCCTTCTGGGACGCGATCGGGCGGATGCTGACCCCCGAGGGCCGCGTCTTCCTGATCGATGAGTCGTCGCATGGCGAGTGGCACGAGGAACCGGCCGGCGACCCTGACGGCGAGACCGTCTACCGAACGGTCTCAGATGGACGGCGCTTCCGCATCGTGAAGGTGCTCTGGGATCCGGGCGAGCTGGCCGAGCGCCTCCTGGACGCGGGCTGGGATGCCACGCTCGTCCGCAAGGACCCGTTCTATTGGGGTTCCGTGACTCGGATCGATGTCCGACACGCCCCCGTGCAGCGCGGAGGAAGTCGCTCGTAAGCGTGAGATGAGCGCCGGCACGTAGGCTCGCCGGCGTCGAGCATGGATGTCCCGCCCATCGTCCGGGTCGACGTGTGGCGGGAGATGTCCGATGCGTTCCCATCTCCGGGTCGTGAGTCGTGCCGTCGTGGTCGCGACGCTGGCGGCGATGGTCCTGACGGCCATCTTGCCGGTCGGTGCGTCCGCGGCGACGCCGGGACCGTCCGAACCGTGCGTTGCCGGCACGATCTGGGAGGACCTCTCGAGCGGCGTCAAGTACATCTGCATCTATGACGAGCTGTACCGCGGGACCCGCTGGGAGCTGCTCTCCGACGGGCAGACCGGGACGAGCCTGTTCACGTCGCGCTCGAGCATCTACGGCTGCACCTTCGACATCGTGGCGCTCACATGCTCACGGGCGGCGGCGGCAACAGCATGGTCCGGAGCATGCGGTGGCCGTGCGTCGGCTCGGGCGATCGCCTCTACCAGCCCGCCGGGGAGCTGCGCGTTCGGACCGTGCTCCAGCGATTCACGTCGTCATGGACGACGTGTCGGGACACCGGGTTCGCGTACAGCAGTACCACAGCCTGGTCGCTGGTGGACGGCATCGACGTGGGCGGAGCGCCCGGCTGCGGCGCAGGGATCTACCGCACCTGGGGGACCGGCCAGTTCTTCCAGGGTGGCGCCCGGCGCGGATCGTCGCTGGGAACGCCCGCGCTATACATCGATTGAGGCGCGCTCCGGACCGAACCCGGTGAAACGGCCGGTCGCGTCCCGGACCAGCGACACCTGCCCCAGGATCGCGGCCCGGTCGATCGGGCCATGGATGTGCGGGTAGATGCCCGCGGGATCCTCGACCCGCCACGGCGAGCCGGCCGCGTCGAGATCGACCGTGAGTGCCAGGAACGGCCGCGGGTCGTCGAGGTAGTGTCGGTTCGCCGTCGCAAGGAGCTCGGCCTCGCCATCGGTGCAGTGGATGAAGCCCTCGGTGCCGAGCGACGGCGCCTCGTACGGGGCGGCCGGATCGGACGCGGCCCAGATCTCGGCCGGGATCATGTGGAACGTGGGTCGCATCAGCCCGCCGGCTGGTCCACCGACACCCACCGACGGTCGAGCGCAAGCTGGATCACCGTCGGCCGGTCCGCGGCGAGGGCGGCTCGCAGCGCTGGTTCGAACGCATCGTCGCGCTCCACGCGCGCGCCCCGCGCGCCGACCGCCCGGGCGATCGCCGCGAAGTCCACGGGACCCAGCTCGGTCGCGATGCCCTCGCCGGTCCCGCGCTGGTCCTGGACCATGTGGATCGTGCCGTACCGCTCGTTGTCGAAGACGATGACGACCACCCGGGCGTTCTCCCGCACCGCGGTCTCGAGTTCGGCCATCGTCATGGCCAGACCGCCGTCGCCGACCAGCGCCACGACCGGGCGATCGCGGTGCACGAGGGCGGCCGCGATGGCGGCCGGCAGGCCGTACCCCATCGCTCCCGAGGTCGGGCCTAGGAACGTGCCCGGGCGCCGGAACCGGAACCCGCGACCGGCCCAGCCGGCGAAGTTGCCGGCATCGGTCGTGATGATCGCCTCGTCTGGGAGCACACGACGAAGCGTCGTCACCGTCCGGCCAGGATGGACGCCCGGGCCGTCCCACGCCGCGTCGTCGACGACGGTGTCGGCCTCCCAGGTCGCACGGTCCGCGGCGTTGTTGGCGTCCCGCGCCGCCACGCGCTCCGCGTCGAGGACGGCGCCGCCAAGCAGCCGCTCGTTGGCGGCTCGCAGGAACGATCGGGCGTCAGACGTGACAGGGAGATCGGCGGACGGCAGATCCCCGGACCGGCGTGGCACGAGGTCGACGTGGGCCCATCGCACCCCGGCCGCCGGGAGCGAATAGCCGTACGTCGTCGCCTCATTGAGCCGGCTGCCGATGACGAGGAGCGCGTCCGCGTCAGCGAGTCGCTGGCGCACGGATACGGGAGCCCCCAACCCGGCCATCCCGACGTAGAGGGCATGATCGTTGGAGATGACGTCACCCCGGCGCCAGGTCGCCATCACGGGCACGTGCAGCAGTTCGGCGAACCTCGTCAGCTCTGTCGACGTCCGTGCCCGGAGCACGCCCGCTCCGGCGAGGATCAGAGGTCGATGGGCCGAGGCGAGCAACTCGATGACCGAACGGATCTCGTCGGCCGTCGCGCGGGCCGGTGCAGGGCGCCCCACATCGGCTTGCTCGAGCTCGACCACCTCGTCGAGCAGGTCCGCAGGCAACGACAGCAGCACCGGACCCGGGCGTCCGCTCAGCGCCTCGCGTACCGCCTGCGCCATCGCGACCGGAACGTCCTCGGCGCGACGCGGCTCGGCGGCCCACTTGGCCAGACCGCCGAGGGTCGCGACCTGGTCGATCTCCTGGAACGACTCGCGTCCGCGGAAGTCCCGTTCGACCTGCCCGACCAGCGCGAACATCGGGCTCGAGTCCTGCCACGCCGTATGGATGCCGATGGCGAGGTTCGAGCCACCGACCGCACGCGTCGCGAGGCAGGCCGCCGGCCGTCCCGTCAACTGACCGTGCGCTTCCGCCATGAATGCGGCGGCCCCCTCGTGGCGAGCCGCGACCACCCGGATGCCGGCGTCGCCAAGGGCGTCCAGCAGCCCGAGGAACGATTCCCCGGGTACGGTGAAGGCATACCGGACGCCGGCCGCGCGGAGGGCCTCGGCGATGAACCGCCCGACCGTGCGAGGTCCGGCTTGCACCGGCTCCCCGACGCCCACGTCGGATGCCGGCGCCTCGATGGACGGCGTCTCGCCTGGTTCGTCACCAAGAACTTCCATGGGTGCTTCGCTCGCGGCGTCAACGCCTGCGGTTACCTCGGTCTCGGCGTCGGCGGCGGATCCGCCAGCGACGGTCACGGCCTCGTCCGATGCCTCGGTCGCCGGGGTCTCTTCGCCACCGGCACCGTCGACGCCGTTCGTCGACGCCTCGGCCAAGGTGTCGACCTCCGGCTCCGTCGCGGCCAGGAGGGCATCCGGATCGATCCTCTCGGTGGTCTGTCCACCGGCGGTCTCGGGCGGCGGTGCGGCGTCGAGATCGGTCATGGCGACGTCGTGTCCTCGTCCTGGTCCGTTCGCATCCGTGTCAGTACACCATGGGCAGGGCGATGGCCGACAGGACCAGCGTGATGACGATGAGCGCTGCGACCACGAACATGACGGCCTGCGTCAGGCGGTTCCCCGGCATCGGGCTACCGGTAGTTCTGGAACTGCAGCGGCACGGGTTCGTCAAGTTCGCGGAGGCGGGCGATGACCCGCTGGAGTTCATCCCGACTCTTCCCTGATACGCGCACGGCGTCGCCCTGGATCTGCGACTTCGCCTTCGGGAACTCGTCGCGGATGAGCTTGGAGATCCGCTTGGCGACGTCTTCGGTCAGGCCGCGCCGGAGCTTGATCGTCTGGCGGACCTTGTTGCCGCCGGCGGGCTCCACCTTGCCCCAATCGAAGATCTTCAAGGACAGGCTGCGCCGGATCGCCTTCGACTCGATGAGGTCCTTCACGGCGGCGGCCCGGTGCTCGTCGTCGGTGAGCAGCGTGAGCTCATCCTTGGCCTGGGTCAGATCCACCGTCACGCCCTTGAAGTCGTAGCGCTGCTGGACCTCGCGCCGGACCTGGTCGAGCGCGTTACGAAGCTCCTGCTCGTCGAACTCGCTGACGACGTCGAACGAGATGTCTCCGGCCATCGATCCTCCTCTCCCCTACCCGGCCGCTGGCGTTGACGCCTGGACCGTCCATTCACGCAGGCGCTCGATCCGGCCGTCGCCAGCGATCTCGCAGGTCATGAACCCGGCGAGTCGAACGCGCGCGCCGTTCGCGCGTTCCACGTAGCTGGCATGCCAGGCGGTCAGGACCACATCCCCGGACACCCAATGGCGCTCGACGGTGAACTCCACCTGTTCGGTCGTGTTCGCCCCATCGAGCCAATACGCGCGGATCGCATTGTGCCCGACCATGGGTGGTCCGAACGCGTCGTCGTGGTACTCGGCGTCCTCGGTGAACAGCGACACGATGAGGTCGCCATCGAAGGTCTCCCACGCACGACCGAATGTCTGGAGCAATTCGCCGGCCGCCGCGTAGTCGATGGGCATCGTCGACGGACCTCCTCCGATGTCGTGGCCATCCATGGTAGGGCACGCTCGGGGGAGCCGTCCTCGGGCGGGCAAGGGTCCGCCGCCGGTATCCTCTAGCCGTGCGCATCACGTTCCTCGGGCAAGCAGGCTTCTTCCTCGAGTCGAAGGGCGTCAGCATCCTCTGCGATCCCTGGTTCAATCCCTCGTTCTTCGGTTCCTGGTACCCGTTCCCGGCCAACGACGGCATCGACCCGGAGCGGATCGGGCACCCGACGTACCTCTACGTCTCGCATCTCCACCACGACCATTTCGATCCGAGGTATCTCCGCGACCACGTCGACAAGGCCGCCACGGTCCTGCTGCCCGCGTACCCGCTCGACGACCTCGAGAAGTCGCTGCGGGGGCTGGGGTTCCGGCGCTTCATCAAGAGCGTCGACCTCGAACCATTCGAGGCCGGGCCACTGACGCTCACGATCCATGCGCTCGTCGCTCCGACCGACGGGCCGATCGGCGATTCGGCGCTCGTCACCGATGACGGCGAGGTTCGGGTCCTGAACATGAACGACTCACGCCCGCCGGAGCCGGACCGGCTGCTCGCCGGGGGCCCGCTCGACGCGGCCTTCCTGCAGTTCTCCGGCGCGATCTGGTATCCGATGGTCTACGACTACCCGGACAACGCACAGCAGGTCCTCGGCCACAAGAAGCGGGTCGCCCAGCTCGCCCGCGCGTTCCGCTACATCGAGGTCCTCGACCCGGCGTTCGTTGTGCCATCCGCCGGCCCGCCGTGCTTCCTCGACGATGACCTGTTCGGGTTCAACGACCTCAGCGGCGACGAATGGAACACGTTCCCCGACCAGCCGACGTTCCTCCAGTACATCGCGGAGCGCGGGCGTGACGGTGGCCGGCTGATGCTGCCCGGCACGGTGGCGGAGCTATCCCCCGGCCGGTTCGACGTCGCGCATCCGGTCGATCCATCGACGATCTTCGGCGACAAGCGCGCGTACCTCGAGGCGTACCAGGCGCGTAAGCGCCCGGTGATCGAAGCGGAGCGGGCCGCGTGGCTAGGGCCCCGGGTCGAGCTGCTGGCCGAGCTCCAGGCCTGGTGGGGTCCCTTGATCGAGCAGGCGGACATGATCTGCGCGGGCATCGACCAGCCGGTCCTGCTCGATGTCGGTGACGAACAGGTGGTCATCGACTTCGCGGAGCGCGTGGTCCGCCGGCCCTTCGAAGGCGAGGATCCGCGATACCAGTTCCTCGTCGAACGTGCGCTCGTGGACTACCTGGTCCGGGAGCATGTCGAGGACTGGGTCAACGAGTTGTTCCTCTCGATGCGCTTCCGGGCGAAGCGACGCGGCCCGTACAACGACTACCTGTACACGTGGTTCAAGTGCCTCAACGTCGAGCGGCTGCAGTACGCCGAGGGGTTCTACGCCGAACACGGGCCGACGCAGGGGACGTTCGAGTTGGCCGGCTACAACGTCCAGCGGCGCTGCGCGCACATGAAGGCCGACCTGACGCGGTTCGCCTCGGTCGAGGACGGGGTCATGACGTGCGCGCTGCATGGCTGGCAATGGGAGCTGGCGTCTGGCCGCTGTCTCACCTCGGACGGCCATCCGCTGTACGCACGACCGATCGGGGCTGACGAAGAGGAGCCTGCCCAGGTGAGCTAGGCGCGGTTGATATGGATCGCGATCAGGGGAAGAACCGATCCCATCCTTCAGGGGCCGGCTCGCCGAGGAGGACCGTCGAGAGGCCGACGACGATCAGGATCAGCACGACCGCGAGGGCCACGACCGTTCGGAGCCGTCCGGGACGCGTCACGACGTCGCCGCCCGTGCCTGCAGGCGTTCCACGAGCTGCTCCGCGGCGACATACGACCGGCCGCCGCCCATGACCAGCACGACATCACCCGGTTCGACGTGATCCGCCAGCCAGGCCGCGCCGGCCTCCGGGCTGCCGATCGCGACCGCACGTTCGCGGCTGCGCAGGCTCGTCGCGTCCGCGAGGGCCTCGGCGGACGTGATGGTCGTGTCCGGGTCACGCACGGCCCAGATGTCGATGACGGCCGCTCGGTCGGCCTCGGCGAGGACTTCGGCGAAGGTCTCGAGCATCGCCGCGGTCCGGTGGAACGTGAGTGGCTCGTAGACGGCCCAGAGCCGTCGTCCCGGGAACCGCTGTCGGGCGGCGCCGATCGTGAGCCGCATCGCCGTCGGGTGGTGGGCGTAATCGTCGAGGACGGCGACGTCGTCGACCTCGCCTTTGAGTTCGAAGCGACGGACGACCCCCTCGAATGACGCGAGCCCGGCGACGATGTCGTCTGCGTCGACCCCGGCGGCCATCGCCCCAGCGGCGGCCATCAGGCCGTCGACCGCGAGATGGTGCCCGATGAGGCGCAACCGGACGCGATCAGGCGTGTCCTGCGTGGACCGCAAGCCGCGGATCTCCAGATCGGTGCCCACCCGGTCTTCCGCGATGATCCGACCGACCACCGATGTGGCGGCTCCCCCCGACCGGGTCGCCTCACCGGCCACGGCCGAAGCCGCGGTCACGTCCCCCTCGCTCGCCAGGTACACGGCGATCCGACGGCCTTCCCAGCCCTCCAGCGCCTCGAGGACACGGCGGACGCCCGGATCGCCGACGTTGGCGACCAGGATCGGGGCTCCATGGACTCGGGCCTCGCTGCGGCCGATCCAGCCGGCAAACGCCCGCACGACGGCGCTCTCGTCGGCGAACACGTCGGGATGGTCCCACTCGGCCGAAACCAGGACCGTGATGTCGGGGTGATACGGGTCGAAGTTGCCGGCGTACTCGTCAGCCTCCACCACGAAATCCGGGCCGGCGCCGATCCGGGCCGGTCCTCGGGTCGGGCCGCTGATATCCGCCGGAAGCATCGCGCCGACGAACCCTGACGGGTCGCGACCGGCCGCCACGAGGAGGTGGAGCAGCCATCCGGTCGTCGTCGACTTGCCGTGCGTGCCCGCGACCCCGATGAGCCGGCGGTCACCGGTCGCGGCCGCGTCGGCGATGACCTGTTGCACGCTTTCCGGGACGATCCCGACCGACCGCGCGGCCACCAGCTCGGGATGATCGGGCTGCACGGAGGTCACGGCCTTCGTGACGGCGAGCCGGTCCACGACGGCCGTGCCGTCTGCGCCCCGCACGTGGCTCGGGTCATGCCGCCAGTCGACGTGGATCCCGGCGGCCTCCACGGAAGCGGTGATCGGATCGGGACCGGCCGCGTCGCAGGCGGTCACGGTGGCGCCCACCGCCGCCGCATGGATCGCCGCGCCCGCCGTGCCGGCGCCGCCGACGCCAACGACATGGATCCGGGTCCCCCGCGAGATGGCACGGCCGGCTCGCGGCGCCGCGAGCCCGCGGCCGATGTCCTCGGACGTGCGGGTCATCCCGCCGGCGTCTCCGATCCGGCGAGGGCACCAGCGCGCTCGACGAGGAACCGGAGGGCCTCGGCCGCGCTCGCCTCGATGTTGGCCGTCCGGTCACCGTCCCAGTGGAAGCGGCGCACGTCCGACCCGAATCGGTCGACCACCCCGACGTAGACCAGCCCAACGGGCTTCTCGTCCGATCCACCCTCAGGCCCGGCGATGCCGGTGACCCCGACCCCGAGATCGGTCGCGAGGCGCTCTCGGACGCCGGCGGCCATGGCCAGGGCGACCTGGGCGCTCACCGCCCCGTGGGTCGCGAGCGTGTCCGCGTCGACCCCCAGCGTCTCGATCTTCACCCGATCGGCATAGCTCACCACGGCGCCGAGGAAGTACCCGGACGAGCCCGGGATGCTGGTGATGCCGTGGGCGACCAGCCCGCCGGTGCACGATTCGGCGGCGGCCACGGTGAGTCCCGCATCGAGGCACAGGTGCTGGAGCCGCCGGGCCAGGTCCTCGAGCACTTGATGGTCCGTCGCCATCGTCGTCAGCGGCGGTCGGTGCGGACCGGCGGATCAGGTGGCGCGAACAGCCAGGTCTCGGGGTTGCCGATGTCGTTCATGTGCCCGAGGTCGATCCCGTTGACGGTGAAGTACGTGGCACTGGACTTGCCCGTTCGCACCTCGACCGACTGCCTGGCCCGGAACGTCAGGGCGTCACCGGGGGCATAGACACGCCCGGCCGCGGTGGTCTTGTCGGAGACCTGGCCATCGACCCAGACCTTCAGCCAGGCTCGACCATTCTTGATCTCGACGACGACGTTCACGCCCTTGAAGGCGACCGTGACGTTCCGGGTGATGGCCGTGGTCTTGCCCTCAGGGCTCGACGCCGTGACCGTGATCGCCCAGGTCCCCGCGGTGAGGTCCTCGGAGGCGCTGAAGGCGCCGTCGTCGCCGACCGTCACGGTCACTGGCTTCGGCACGGCGGGCGGAGCCGGCGTCGACTGGTCGCTGGTCGAGGACCCCTTGGCAGGACCCGTGTAGGCGGCAGTGACGACGACCGAGTTCGCGTTGGTCGTCCGACCCTGGATCGGGATGGCGCCGTTCTCGAAGGTCGCACCCTCCGCCGGCTGGTCGACGGTGAGCGTGGGTGCCTCGATCGGCACGAATGGCACGGTGATGTAGATGAGGACGCTCTTCTCCGAGTGCTTGCCAGTGTCCGGATCGAGCGCACTCACCTCGAACTCGTTCCGGCCGCGCCGAAGGTCGACGTCGGCGCGCCACGCGCCGGTCGAATCGGCCGTCACGCTGTACGGGTCCCGCCCGGGGGACGCGATGCTCACGGTCGCTCCAGCCATGGTCTCGCCCCGCATCGTGTACGCGGTCGTCGACTGATCGACGTCGACCACCGCCGCCGATGGCTGCGTCACCGTGATGGTGGGCGGCTTCGCGAACCGGAGCAGCTGGACCCCGACGTACGCGGAGAAGATGAGGACACCCACCGTCATCAGGGCCAGGACGACGATGAACGGCGAGAACGTCAGTCCCTTGCGTGGCGACGCGATTGGCCGTGGCGCGACCGGCGCCTGGGCGGTCTCGGGCGGCGTGCCTCGCTCGTGGCGCCACTGTTCGAGGACTTCCTCCGGCTCCAGGCCGAGGTAGAGGGCGTAGTTGCGCAGGAAGCCCTTGGCGTAGACGGCCCCCGGGAGCTCCTTGTAGTCGCCTTGTTCCAGGGCGCCCAGATAGCGCGCCCGGATCTTCGTGTCACGTTCCGCCCGGTAGAGGTCGACGCCCTTGGCTTCGCGCGCCGCGTACAGGCGCTCGGGCAGGCTGAGCGGTGCATCACGCGGCCCCGCGTCGCGCGACGGAGACCCGGACGTCTCGGGGCGGTCCGCGCTGGTGGTCCGTCGCAGCTGGTCTCGTGTCGTCATCACGCGTCCCCATCCGGATCGACGAACGCGTCGTCGAGGCCGGACGCCGCTTCGCGCCGGAGCACCGGGCGAGCGTTCGAGCCATCGAACGCCCCGATGTACCCGCGCGCCTCCAGCTGGTCGATCATGCGCGCAGCCCGTGCATAACCGACCTTGAGGCGGCGCTGGAGGAGCGACGCCGAGGCCCGATCGTACTCCCGAATGACGTCGATGGCATCGTGCAACAGCCGATCGGCGTCCTCGTCGGCGAGATCGTCGACCGATCCAACGCCGTCCTCGTCCAATTCGACGATCGACAGGTCGTAGTGCGGGCCGTCGATCTGGTCCTTCCAGTGGCCGACCACGCGGCTGATCTCGGAGTCCGAGACGAAGACCCCCTGGAGCCGCATCGGTCGAGGCAGGTCGGACGGCTGGTAGAGCATGTCGCCGCGCCCGATGAGGTCCTCGGCGCCGGGCGTGTCCAGGATCGTCCGAGAGTCGATCTGGGAGGCCATGGCGAACGCGATGCGGCTCGGGAAATTCGCCTTGATGAGGCCGGTGACGACGTTCACGCTCGGTCGCTGCGTGGCGAGGACCATATGGATCCCGGTCGCCCGCGCCTTCTGGGCCAGGCGCACGATCGGGTCCTCGACGTTCTTGCCCTCGCGCATCATCAGGTCGGCGAGCTCGTCGACGATGATGACGATGTACGGCATCCGGTCCTCGGGATCGGCGCGACTCTCGTTGAATCCCTTGATGTTGCGGGCCGACGCACCGGCGAGACGGCGGTAGCGCGCCTCCATCTCGTTGACCGCCCACTTGAGCGCGGCCTTGGCTCGCTCGGGCTCGGTGATGACCGGCACGAGCAGGTGTGGCAGGCCGTTGTAGGCCGCCAGCTCGACCCGTTTGAGGTCGACCAGGATCATCCGGACGTCGTCGGGTGTCGCCTCGCACAGGAGGCTGGCGATGAGCGCGTTCACCATCACGCTCTTGCCGGAGCCCGTGGCGCCCGCGATGAGCAGGTGCGGCATCTTGGCGAGATCCACCGCCTGCGCCTTGCCGGCGACATCACGACCGAGGGCGAACGTCAGCCGTGAGCCTGACGCGCTGAAGTCGACCTCGTCGAGGATCCGCCGAAGGGCGACGATGTTGAAGTCCTGGTTGGGCACCTCGATGCCGACCGCGCTCTTGCCCGGGATGGGCGCCTCGATCCGCAACGAGCGTGCCGCGAGGGCCATCGCGAGGTCGTCCGCGAGGGCCTCGATCCGACTGACCTTGATGTCGGGCGCCGGCTGGACCTCGTACTGGGTCACGACCGGGCCGGCGTTGCGGCCGGTGACCTGGGCCGAGATGTTGAAGCCGGCCAGCTTGCGGACGATGATCTCCTCGTTGCGCCGGTGGGCGGCCTCGTCGCCGCCGGCATCGAGCGGGATGGCGACGTCGTCGAGGAGCGTCGTCGAGGGCAGGACGTACTCGACGCGCTCGCGGGTCGGTGGGGAGTCGCTCGCATCGGTGACGTCGTACGGATCGCGGACCGGGCGGATCGAGACGTCGGTGGCTCGGATCGCGGTCTGGACCGCGGCGCCGCCCGCCCGGGCGGGCGCGAATGTCGCCGACGTCGGGATCGAGCTCGGCACCGCCGCCGGGATGTCCGAGCGCTGTGGCGTCGCGTCCTGGCCCCAGATGCCGGTCTGGCCGGGCGACGGCACCGTCCCGGCGGGGACGGCTCCGACCTTTCCTCCGCGTCCCTGGCGGCCCGGTCCCGTACCCGGTGCGCCCGGGCCCACGGCGGTCCCAGCCCCGCCGCCGGCCCGGTTCGAGCGCGCGTCGTTGAGCGTGTTGGTCAGGGCTCGTCCGGCTGCGGTGAACGGAGCAAGCAGCTGTCGGAGGGGCATGTCGAACGCGAGTAGCAGACCGACGAACATGACGGCCACGAGCACGACGTAGGCCGCCGGAAGCGGCAGCAGCCCGGGGTCCGAGCCGGGACCCACCAGCAGGCGCTTCAGGAACGACCCGATCCGGCCGCCGGTTTCGCCGCCGGCCGGCGAGAACCCCATCAGCTGGAAGATGCCGAGGATGGCCACATACGCCAGCCCGATGCCGAGCAGCGTGCGACCCCACGGCGCCCCGGTCTCCTTGCCCGGTCCCCACTCCACGTACCAGCCCGACAGGAGCAGGACGAACGGCAGGAGGTAGCGGCCGGCGCCGAAGTACGGGACGATCGCATCGCGGACCCAGTCGGTCAGGCGGCCGTCGCCCGGCAGCGCGATGGCGATCAGCAGGATGGCGCCCAGGACCAGGAACATGATGCCGACGAGCGAGCGCGCGACGGCGGGCGACAGCCCGAGCTTCATGCGCGGTACGGGTAGCGCTCCACCGGACCGACGCCGCGTTCGCCTGGTCGTGGTGGTGGGACGGCCAGGAGTCCGTCGGCGCGTCGCCATCGGCTAGACCTCGACCACCACCGGGAAGACCATCGGGCGGCGCTTCGTCTGCTCGTACAGGTACCGGGACACGCCGTCCTTGATCTGGGCCTTGAGGAGCGCGACCTCGCTGATGTGGTCGCCCGGCGTGTCGATCGCCTTGATGACGCGCTCGAGAGCCTCGTCCATGATCGGATCGCGCTCGTTGAGGTGCACGAAGCCGCGCGTGATGATCTCCGGCCGTCCGATGACCGAGCCGGTCTGCTTGTCGACGGTCACGACGATCATGAACATGCCGTCGTTGGCGAGCGCACGGCGGTCGCGCAGGACGATGTCGCCGACGTCGCCGACCGACAGGCCATCCACGTAGACGTAGCCGGCGGTGACCGGGCTGGCGCGCCGTGCCGAGCCGTCGGCGTAGAACTCGATCGGCGTGCCGTTCTCGATGATGAAGACGTTCTCGGGCGCCACCCCGGTCTCGATGGCCAGGCGACCGTGCTGGACCTGCATGCGGAACTCGCCGTGCATCGGGATGAAATGCTTCGGTTTCGTCAGGCCCAGCATGAGCTTGAGCTCTTCCTGGCTGGCGTGGCCGGAGACGTGGGCACGTTTGATCGTGTGGTAGTAGACGTTCGCACCGGCCTTGAAGAGGTTGTCGATCGTTCGCGACACCGACTCCTCGTTGCCGGGGATCGGGCTGGCGCTGACGATGACGGTGTCGCCCGGCTGGATCTCCACGAACCGATGATCGCGGTTGGCCATCCGTGCGAGCCCGGCCATGGGCTCGCCCTGGGCGCCGGTGGTCGCGATGACCAGCTTGGCGTCGGGGTGGTCCTTGATCCGGTCCTTCGAGACGATCCGTGCCGGGTCATACGTGAGATAGCCGAGATCCGTCGCGATCCGGAAGTTCTGTTCCATCGAGCGGCCGATGACCGCGACGCTCCGGTCCATCGACTCCGCCGCATCGAGGACCTGCTGGATCCGCGCGATGTTGCTCGCGAAGGTCGCGACGATGACGCGGCCTTCCAGCGGCTCCATGATCTCGCGGAAGGCGTCCCCGACGGTCCGCTCGGACGGCGTGTAGCCCGGGTTCTCGGCCCGGGTCGAGTCGGACAGCAGGCACAGCACGCCCTCCTGGCCGAGCCGGGCGAGGATCGCGAAATCGGACAGCCGCCCGTCCACCGGGGTGTGGTCGAACTTGAAGTCACCCGTGTGGACGATCGTCCCGACCGGGGTCCGGAGGGCGATGCCCATGGCGTCAGGGATCGAGTGGCCGATCCGGAACGGCATGACCTTGAACGCACCGACATCGACCTCGTCGCCGGGTTCCAGCGAGAGCAGCGGGTTGTTGTGGAGCTTGTGCTCCTTGATCTTGTTGCCCAGCAGGCCCCGGGCCAGAGTGGACGCGTAGACCGGCACGCCGGGAAACTCCGGGAGGACGTACGGGAGCGCGCCGACATGGTCCTCGTGGGCATGCGTGATGAGGAACGCCTTGACGTTGTCGCGGCGCTCCTTGATGTAGCTGATGTCCGGGATGACGAGGTCGATGCCGAACATCTCCTCGTCGGGGAACATCAGGCCGCAATCGATCACGACGATCTCGTCGCCGTATTCGAAGACGTACATGTTCTTGCCGATCTCACCCACCCCGCCGAGCGGGATGATGCGGAGCGGCTGGTCAGTCGGAGTGGTCATCAGGCGTCCTATGCACCGTCCCTAGAAGAGCGTCATCTGATCGGCGTCGTCGGCGGTCGGGTCCTGCGGCACGTGGAGACGCGACTCGAGCTTGTCGGCGATCGGCGCCGATCCGGGCTCGGACGCCTCGACGGCGACGGCCGAAGCCGGTCGCTCAGCGGCCGCGGCGACCGGTGTCCCGGCGACATGGTCCGCCCGACGCGCCCGTGCGTCCAGCAAGACGGCCGGGATGGTCGCCGCGTCGTCGTAGCTCTGGCGCTCGACGGCCGGAGATCGAAGCGCCGCAGCTGGGTGATACATCGCCAGGACCAGCGCATCCCGGGCCCCGGTCACCGGATCGGCGGGCCGCACCGTGCCGTGCGCCTGCGAGATCCGGACACCCGGCATGAACCGGGCCATGGAGAAACGTCCGAGCGTCACCACCACGGCCGGATCGAGGACCTCGAGCTGGCGGGTGAGGTACGGAGCGCACGCGGCGATCTCGTCGGGCTCGGGGTCGCGGTTGTCGGGCGGCCGGCACTTGACGATGTTCGTGATGAAGACGTCCTCGCGTCGCCAGCCGATGTGGCCCAGCAGCTTCACGAGCAGATCGCCGGCGCGGCCGACGAACGGCCGACCCTGCTGGTCCTCGTTGAAGCCAGGCCCCTCGCCGACGAACACGACCTCGGTCGAGGGGTTCCCCTCCCCGGGTACGGCCCGGGTCCGCCCGACGTGCAACCGACAGCGCGTGCAGCCGCGGACCTCGGCCGCGATCGCCTCGAGCGCCGCCCGGCGCTCGGCGTCGGTCACGCCGTGCTCCCGCCGGCGACCGCCACTGGCTCCAAGGTCCGATAGGCTCTCGCACCGCGGGCCGAGGCGTGCTCGACCCAGCCCCGACCGACGAGGATCTCCGCGATCTCAATGGCGTTCGTGGCGGCACCCTTGCGGAGGTTGTCCGAGACGACCCAGAAGGCGATGCCGCGATCGTCGGGGATCGAGAGGTCGCGTCGGACTCGTCCGACGAAGATCTCATCGTGGCCCGCCGCCTCGCTCGCGATCGGGTACGCATGGGCAGCCGGGTCGTCCTGCACGATGACGCCCGGGACACTGGCGAACAGCGTCCGGGCCAGCTCCGGCGTGATGGGCTCGCGTGTCTCGACGTGGATGGCTTCGGAGTGGCTGACGAAGACGGGGATGCGAACGGCCGTGCACGAGATGCGCAGATCGGGCAAGCCCAGGATCTTGCGGTTCTCCGTCACGACCTTCCACTCCTCCTTCGTGTACCCGTTCGGCAGGAAGACGTCGATCTCGGGGAGCGCGTTGAATGCGATCGGATGCGGGTAGACCTCGGCTCGCTTCGGCTCCCCTGCGACGTGGGCACGGATCTGGCTCTCCAGCTCGGCCAGGGCGTCCGCCCCGGTCCCCGACACCGACTGGTAGGTGTCGACGATGACCCGCTCGAGGCCGACCGCGTCACGCAGCGCCATCAGCACCGGCGCCATCTGCATCGTGGAGCAGTTCGGGTTGGCGACGATGCCCTCGTGACCCTCGAGATCGTGCGGGTTCACCTGGGACACGACCAGCGGGACCGTCGGCTCCATCCGCCACGCTGACGAGTTGTCGATGACCGTCGCCCCTCGCGCGGCCGCGGCAGGGGCAAGCTCCTTCGACACGTCCGCGCCAGCGGAGAACAGGGCGATGTCGACGCCTTCGAAGGCATCGGGCGTCGCCTCGCCGATCTCCAGGGTCCGGCCCTCGATCGATAGCGTGCGCCCCGCCGATCGGCCCGACGCGAGCAGCCGCAGCTCCCCGACCGGGAACTCGCGCTCGTTGAGGACCGCGATCATCGTCTGCCCGACGACGCCCGTGGCACCCACGACGGCGACGGTGAGGGGGCTTCGGTTCATCCGGGACATGGCTCCGCAGGGACGGTCAACGGTAAGGGCACTGGCGGAGTATACCAGCGGCTCCGCCCGCTCCGACCAGCCCCGGCCGTGACGGCCGCCCTGGCCGGGAGTCTAGGCAGCCGCCCGCGGCTCGGAGACGCCGCGTCGGTCCGTCGCCGGGCCAGTCCTGCGCGGCCCCACGATCCAGGCACGCAAGAGCCGCCGGTCGCCCGGCGGCTCGGAGCAGCGTGCTGGATCGACGCCTGGCTAGGCGGGATCCTTGGCGAGGTGGCGTTGCATCGCGGCCTTGCGCGACAGGTTGACCCGGCCCTGCCGGTCGACCTCGGTGACCACCACCATGACCTCGTCGCCGACGGACACGACGTCCTCGACGGTCGGAACGTGGTAGTCGGCAAGCTCGCCGATGCGGACGAGGCCTTCCTTCCCCGGCAGGATCTCGACGAACGCGCCGAAGCCCATGATCCGGGTGACCTTGCCGAGGTACAGGGCGCCGATCTCGACCTCGCGGGTGAGACTCTCGATCCACTGGATCGCCTTGCGCGAGTTCTCGCCGGAGACGGCCGCGATCTCCACGGTGCCGTCGTCCTCGACGTTGATCTCGGTCTGGGTCTCTTCCTGGATCTTGCGGATCATCGATCCACCCTTGCCGATGATCTCGCGGATCTTCTCGGGGTTGATCTTGATGGTGATGATGCGCGGCGCGAAATCGCTCATGTCGGAGCGGGATTCCGGCAAGACCTCGGTCATCTTGTCGAGGATCTCGAGCCGGGCCGACAGGGCCTGCTTGAGGCCGCTCCGGATGATCGCCTCGTTGATCCCCTGGACCTTGATGTCCATCTGGAGGGCGGTGATGCCGTCACGGGTGCCGGTCACCTTGAAGTCCATGTCGCCGACGGAGTCCTCCTTGCCGAGGATGTCGGTGAGCACCACGAACCGGCCGTCCGGCTCGCTGATCAGGCCCATCGCCGCGCCGGCGACCGGCGCCGAGATCGGCACGCCCGCGTCCATGAGGGCGAGGGTCGAGCCGCACGTCGAGGCCATCGAGGTCGAGCCGTTCGAGGACAGGCATTCGGACACGAGCCGGATGACGTACGGGAAGTCGTCGTGGGCGGGGAGGACCGGGATGAGCGCTCGCTCGGCCAGGTTCCCGTGTCCGATGTCGCGGCGGCTCGGTCCGCGCATCGGCTTGTTCTCGCCCGTCGAATAGGGCGGGAAGTTGTAGTGGTGGATGTAGCGCTTCTCGGTCTTGGGACTGATCGTGTCGATGCGCTGGACGTCCGACGAGGCGCCGAGCGTGGCGATGGTCAGCACCTGGGTCTCACCGCGGGTGAACAGGCCCGAACCGTGCGCACGCGGCAGCAGGCCGACGTCGACCGAGATCTGGCGGAGCTCCGTCAGGCCGCGACCGTCCATCCGGATGCCCTCGTCGAGGGCCAGCTCGCGGCAGGTCTTCTTGTACACGAGGTTGTAGAGCGCCTTGCTGACGCGAGCCTCGCGGCGCGCGACCTCGAGCAGGGCCTTGGCGTCGCCCCCGGTCCTGGTGGCGTGGACCGCGCCCGCCATCGCGTCGCGGAGCGCGGCGATCCGAGCGGGCAGGTCGTTCGCGAACCAGATCAGGAGGTTCGCGGTGGCCTCGGCGTCGGGCAGCGCCCGGTGGGCCTGCGCGAGTTCGATGCCGAAGTAATGCGACAGCGTCGGGAGCTTGTAGTTCTCGAGGTCCGGATAGCCCTCGCGGGCGATGACCAGCGTGTCGAGGTAGCGGCCCTGCTCGAAGTGGGTCCCGTCGCCGAGCGCCGTCTCGAGGAACGCGAGGTCGAAACCGACCGAGTGACCGACGATCGGCGCGTCGCCGATGAACGCGACGGCCTGCTTGGCGGCCTCGGCAGGCGACGGGGCCTTCTTCACGTCGGCGTCGGTGATGCCATGCATCTGGTTGCCGAGGATGGGCCGGCCGGGGTTCACGAGGGTCGACCAGCGGTCGACGATCTTCCCGCCCTTGACCTTGACCGTGGCGATCTCGACGAGGTCGGCCATCTTCGCGTCCGTGCCGGTCGTCTCGACATCGAGGATGACGAATTCGCCCCCATCGGCGACGGTCTTCGTGAACTCGAGGACCGATCCGGTGCCGGGCTCGAGGAACGGCGTGCTCTTCGTCTTGCCGGCGAGCTTCTGGAGCTCGAGCTGGATGTCGATCAGCGGCTGGAGCGCGCGGTGACCGAAGAGGATGGCCTCGGCCATGACGTCCTCGGGCAGGAGCTTCGCGCCCGCCTCGACCATCATGATCGCGTCGCGGGTGCCCGAGACGATCAGGTCGAGCTCCGACTCCTCCAGCTCGCTGTAGGTCGGGTTGACCACGAACTCGCCGCCGATCCGGCCGATCCGCACGGCGCCGACCGGTCCGTTGAAGGGGATCTCGCTGATCGACAGCGCGGCCGAGGCGGCCACGGTGCCGAGCACGTCGGCCTCGTTCTCCTGGTCCGTCGAGAGGACCGTGATGACGAGCTGGATGTCGTCCTTGTAGCCCTGGGGGAACAACGGGCGGATCGGGCGGTCGGTCAGTCGGGCGGCCAGGGTGGCCGCCTCGGACGCTCGCGCCTCGCGCTTGATGAAGCCGCCCGGGATCTTGCCCGCGGCGTACATCCGCTCTTCGAATTCGACCGTGAGCGGGAAGAAGTCCAGTCCCGGGCGGGGATCGGAGCGGTTGGCCGTGCCGAGCACGAGGGTGTCACCGTAGCGGACGGTGACGGCGCCGCCGGCCAGGCGTGCGAGCTTGCCGGTCTCGATGGTCAGCGTACGACCACCGATCTGCGTCTCGAGTGTGTGAGACAAGGGAACGGTTCCTCCTTGACCGCGGAGGAGGCGACGACCTGCGGGCGGGTCGGCCGACTGGGCCTCTGAGCGTCGAACGCGAGTGGACCCCGGGCGTGCCCAGGGTCCGGGGCGGCGTCGCTAGCGGCGAAGTCCGAGTCGTCCGATGACGACCCGGTAGCGCGCGCTGTCCTTCTTCATCAGGTAGGCGAGAAGGCGGCGGCGCTGGCCGACGAGCTTGAGGAGGCCGCGGCGCGAATGATTGTCCTTGGGGAAGCTCCTGAGATGCCCGGTCAGCTCCTTGATCCGCTCGGTCAAGAGCGCGATCTGGACTTCCGGCGAGCCGGTGTCACCTTCCTTGGTGGCATACCCGGTGATGATCTCCTGCTTCTCTTCCCGCGCGAGCGGCACTCGTTCCTCCGAACACGGCGTGATACGGATGTCTTCCATCTATGACCGGCGGATGGTATCAGGCTCACCCCGATGCGGCAAACGTCGCGCACCACCCCGGCTTGCCGCGGCGGGCCTGTCAGCCGCCACGTGAAGGCCTTACTCTCGTCCGATGACATCCCAGCTGCTCGATGCCCCGCTCCTCGATCGAACGGATCCAGCCCTTGCGCGACCACTGCCCGCGGCGCTCCTTGGCGCTCGTGCCGACATGATGGCCGCGGCGCACGACCTGCTCGCGATCCCGGAGGCGGCCCTCGCCGGTCCATGGGCGTGGAAGGGCGGCGGCGGCGAGGAGGAGGTCCGCTACGGCGCCTACCGGGCCGCCGAGGCGCTCGAACAGGCCGAGATCGAAGCGCGCGCGCTGACATCCGAGGCCGACCCGGGGGAACGGCAGGCCGCGCGGATCATCGGGCCGGCGACGGCCGCTCGCTGGGACCTGCATGGATTGCTGGTGCCGCTCGACGAAGCGCTCCTCGACGCCGACCCGGGTGGCGGCGAATGGTCGGTCCGCCTCGCGATCGGCCACACCATCGCCGGCCAGCGCGGCTACGTCTGGGGCACGGCCTGGTGGCTGGAGCAGGCCTACGACCGCACGAATCCCGATATCCC
The DNA here is from genome assembly GCA_963764515.1 of uncultured Chloroflexia bacterium. GTDB lineage: Bacteria > Chloroflexota > Limnocylindria > Limnocylindrales > CSP1-4 > SPCO01. Next base: position 105,704 of record CAVXSS010000004.1, read on the forward strand.
GAGGAAGATCGACGAGTCGCTTTGGGAGACCCTGCCCGATGAGGCCACGACCGAAGCTGCCGGCAGCGTCGACGACCTGCGCCTGCGGCTGGACGAGATCCTCGACCTGAGCGCCGAGCGGATGGCCGGCCTGCCCGACGACCGGCTCGCCCTCGGAAGCGCCTGGAGCCGCTTTCACGTCTCGATCGGCTTCCGGCTCGGGCGCTGGGCGTCCCACATCCGCGAGCACTCCATCCAGGTCGAGAAGACACTCGCCTTCCTTGGCCACGTCCCGAGCGAGCCCGCGCGGCTCACACGCCACGTGCTCGCGAGCTACGGACGTGCCGAGGCGGTCGTGTTCGGGCGCCAGGGCGTCGACGACGCCGTCGAGCGCGTCACGAAAGGGGCCGCCGAGGCTCGGGAAGCCCTCCGCGCGGCTCGCGAAGCGGCGGAGGCCTGACTTCCGTGAGTTCGACTGCACGGAGGCCGCGATGCCGCGCCTGAACCGCATCTACACCAGGACCGGTGACGAGGGCTCGACCGGCCTGGGCGGTGGACAGCGTGTGCCCAAGGATTCGCGCCGAGTCGTGACGTACGGCACGGTCGACGAACTCAACTCGCAGATCGGCGCCGCGCTCGCCATGGGGCTGTGCGAGCGACTGACGGGGGAGCTTCACGTCATCCAGAACGAGCTGTTCGACCTCGGCTCGGACCTATGCTGGCCGTCCGACGACCCGCGCCGCGCACGCATCCCCACGGTCGAGGCGCGCCACGTCGAGAAGCTCGAGCGGCTCATCGATGAGTTCAACGACGTCGTCGGGGACCTGACGAACTTCCTGCTGCCGGGCGGCGCGGCCGGCGCGGCCCAGCTGCACGTGGCGAGGACGATCTGCCGGCGAGCCGAGCGCGAAGCGGTCCGCCTGGGTCGGGACGAGGCGATCGGCGAGTTCGTGCTCCCCTACCTCAACCGCCTCTCGGACGCGCTGTTCGTCATGGCCCGCTACGAGAACCACGAACGCGGAGTCGCCGAACCGCTCTGGCGACCGGGCGCCTGACTCGAGGCTCAGCCCGCGGCGAGGTCCGGCCAGCAGAACTCCGCGTCAACCAGCGGGGCACCCGGTCCTGAGGCGTCGGGCTCGAACGGCGTGCGGAAGGTGAACGCCGCGGGCGTCGGACCGTCACGCCTCAGTCGTTCGAGGCGCTCGAGCGCTTCGCCGATCGTCGGCCGATGCCCCGCCGGTACCCACCACAGGACCAGGTGGGCGGTAGCGAGCCGTTCGAACCAGGCTCGGCGCTGGCGCAGCACCTCGGTGTGCGCGGTCGTATAGGTGAAGGCGCGCAGGTCCTCGATCGACGACCAGACGCTCATATTGATGAGGAACAGGTCGTCGTCGGTCGGCCGGATGGAGGTGGCGTTGCCCGCCTCGGTCGCCAGGCGCCACACGAAGCCGGGGCTGCCATCGGCGAGACGGTTGATGGACTCGAGCTGCGCCACGAAACCTGCGATCGCCGGCGAGTCGACGGGCGCGAGCAGCCGCCCGACGTTCAGCTGGGCGAGTTCGAACCCGTGAGGCATCTGCGCACGATACCGCGAACCGACTAACCGCCGAGCAGCTCGAGCGTGATGCGGTCGGCCGTCGGGAGGTCCTGCGAACGGACCCGGCCATCCACGAGGTCGACACTCGTCTCGCCGGCACCATGGCGAGCGACATAGGTCCCGTCCGGTGGGAGCGCCATCGGCAGCTCGAACGCGAGATGGCCGTCCACCATCGTCCCGGTCAGGGTGATCGCGCGGCCGAGCAGCCGTCGGGCCGTGTCGAGGTCGCCGGTCGCGATCGCGTCGCGGATCTCGGTGCTGCGCACCGGCCGTCCGTCGAGCGTGAACGGCGGCACCACGACGACATCGAACCCGTCGCGCTTGCCGAGCGCGGCCAGGGCCTCGGGCGTGCCCCGTCGCTCGAAGCCGAACGCCGCGTCGGGAGTCATCAGGAAGCCCGCCAGCTCGACCCGGGCGCGGATGCGTTCGACGAAGTCGTCGTAGGGCGTCCGGCGGAGCGCCTGATCGAAGTGCTGGACGACCGTCACCCCCACCCCTGCCCCCTCGAGGCGCGACAGCCGCTCCTGCGGGTCGATCAGGAGGGGTGGAGCGGCCCCTCGCAGGATCTCGTCGGGGTGGTGGTCGAAGGTGATGACGGTCGCTCGCGCGCCGCGTGCGTCGGCCTCCTCGACCAAGCGATGGAGCAGGTAGAGGTGACCCAGGTGGAGCCCATCGAAGACGCCAACGACGACGAATGCCGGACCGAGGTCTCGCGTTAGGGCCTCGACACCGGCGACGACCCGCATCGGAGCCGACATCAGGCGCTGGTCGGCGCCAGGGCCGGCGCCGGGTTGACGAAGACCTTGTCCGGAGCCAGCCGGTTTCCCCCACTCGGGGCCGCGATCGCGACGAGGGCGCCATCCGGTCCCCGGAGACGGTAGTGCTGGGCACCCACCACGAGGCCGGACGAGGGCTTCACGAACTGGCCACGAGCGACCTGCTGGATCTCGTCTGCGGTCAGCACGATCTCGGGGAACGCCTCGAGGCCGGCGTCGATCGGACGCAGGAGCGGCGCCAGGCCGGCCGGCGACTCCGCCGCGGCCGCGCGGATGTCCTCGAGGGAGACAGCCTGATCGAGGTCGAACGGACCGGACGCCGTGCGGACCAGCGCGCCCAGGTACGCGGCAGTCCCCAGTGCCTCGCCAAGGTCACGGGCCAGCGCGCGCACGTACGTGCCGGCCGAGCAGACGACGTCGACGACCGCGACCGGGCGGTTCGGGTCCGCGTCGTCCCACGACACGAGGTCCAACGCATGGAACGTCACCTCGCGCGGCGCCAGCGTGACCGTTTCACCGGCTCGTGCCAGCGCGTAGGCCCGACGGCCCGCGACCTTCACCGCGCTGTAGGCCGGTGGATGCTGCAGGACGGTCCCGAGCGTGGCCGCCAGCGCGGACTCCCCGCTCGCTCGCTCCGGCGCCGGCCCGGATGAGGCCGTGAGCTCGCCTTCGAGATCGTCGGTCGTCGAGGAGGCGCCGAAGCAGATGGTCGCCCGATAGCGCTTGCGATCGGCGAGGTGGTACTCCACGAGTCGCGTCCCGTGGCCCAGGAAGACCGGCAGGACACCCGAAGCGAACGGGTCGAGCGTCCCGCCGTGACCCACGCGCTTGGTCGCGGCCAGTCGCCGGACCAGGGCGACGATGTCATGAGAGGTCGGCCCGGCCGGCTTCGCGACGACGAGGATGCCATCCAGCCCGGGACCCAGCGACGCCCTGGCCATCCTCAGCGGAGCCGCGGCGCGAGTTCGGCGATCAGACGCCCGGCCTCGGCCAGGACGGCCGGCCGGGCCTCGGCGACGGGCAGCTCGATCGTGGCGCCGGCGGCCCGGGCGTGCCCTCCCCCTCCGAACCGACCCGTCAACACCGTCGCGTCGACACCGCCGGGCTGCGTTCGGACGCTCAGCCGCGTCCCGCGCGGATCCTCCTTGAACAGGATGATCACCTCGGCGTGCTCGGCTTGGGCCAGCAGGTCGATGATCCCCTCGGAGTGCGATGACTGGGTGCCGGTCGACGCGAGATCGGCATCGGTCAGGGTCGACCACACGATGCGCCCGTCGTCCGCCGTCTCGAGGCGATCGAGCACGCGGCCGAACAGTCGGAGCTGCGCCTCCGGCTTCGTCCGGTAGAGCCGGCGCGAGATGTCCGACAGGGGCGCACCGGCCTCGACCAGCGCCGCCGAGACCGCGAGCGTGCGCGGCGTGGCGTTGGGGTGCGCGAACGTCGCGGTGTCCATGACGATCCCGCTCATGAGCGCCGCGGCCAGGGCACCGCCATCGATCGCGAGCGGCACGCCGAGGCGCACGGCCAGGAGCGTGACCATCTCGCACGTCGCGGCGGCGGCCGGATCGACCCAGTCGGTGTCGCCCGCGCCGTCGTTCGAGGCATGGTGGTCGATCACGAGGCGCGGCATCTTCGCGAAGAGTTCGGCGTGGCGGATCCCCACCGAGCCGACACGCTCGAGCGAGCCGCAGTCCGAGATGACCGCGAGGTCGTAGTCGACCTCGGGATCCGGATCGTTCCGCACACGTTCGACGCCGGCGATGAAGTCGTAGAGCGGTGCCGGCGTGTCGGACAGGACGGCGTCGGCGGTCCCGCCGAGGGCTTCGACCAGCCGGACGATCGCCAGACTGGCACCGAGGGTATCGGCGTCCGGGTTCTCATGACCGACCGCCAGCACGCGTCGGGCGCCGCGCAGGCGCTCGACGATGCGGTCGGGCACGGCATCGAGGTATGGCGTCAGGTCCACGCTCATCGCCGGGTCCCGGGTCGGGCCTGGTGGCCCCGCTTTGGCCGGTACGGGCGCTTCGATCGGGGCGGCGGCGGGGCCGCGGCCGGCGGCGGTTCCTCGGGGAGGTCGCCTTCGTGCGGGAGCCGGGCGACAGGCGTCGGGAGGGCCTCGACGCCCGGCGCGACATCATCGGGGATCTCCCCGGCCTCCAGGTCGTGGAGCAGCCGGAGGACGCGTGTACCGCGTTCAGCGGTGTCGTCGAGCTGCACGTGCAGGTCGGGGATGCGCCGGATGCGTAGCCGCGTCCCGAGCTCATGGCGCACGAACGGCATCGCCCGGCCCAGCGCCTTGACGGCCGCGGCTCGTTCATCCGGCCGACCGATGACGCTGACCCAGACCTTCGCATGCCGAAGATCCGGCGTCGTTTCCACGCTCGTGATCGTCACGAACCCGATCCGCGGATCCGCGACATCCCGCGCAACGATCGACGTGATCTCCTGCCGCAGCAACTCGTCGACCCTTTCGGTGCGCTGGCTCATCGCGTCGCGGAGCTGCTCCGACGCCCCCATGGGCGCTCAGGCGAAGGCGCAAGCGAGCACGGGAGCGAGCGCACCCCAAGGTGCGAGAGCGAGCGAGCGGAGCGAGCAAAGCCCGCATGAGCGTTCATGTGGGCGTCCTTCGTCAGCCGGCTACAGCCCGGCTGACGGTCTGGGAAGTAAAGCACTCGATGATGTCGCCTTCTTCGAAGTCATGGAATCCTACGAGTCCGATGCCGCACTCGTAGTTCGCGAGGACCTCGCGGACGTCGTCGCGGAAGCGACGCAGCGAGTCGATCTTGTCGGTCGCGATGACCTTGCCGCCGCGCCACACGCGGGCACCGCCACGCACGATCCGACCGTCCGTGACGAACGAGCCGGCGATCACCGTGCTCTTGCCGACCCGGAAGATCTGCCGGACCTCCGCACGACCCTCCACGACCTCGACCACGACCGGTTCCAGCAGCCCCTTGAGGGCCGCCTCGATGTCGTCGGTGAGCTTGTAGATGATGTCGTACAGGCGAACGTCGACCCCTTCGGTCTCCGCCGCCCGACGGGCGGTCTCGGTGATCTTCGTGTTGAAGCCGACCACGATCGCGTTCGAAGCCGCCGCCAGCATGATGTCGTTGTCGGTGATGTCGCCAGCGCCCTCGAGCAGGACGTTGAGTCGGATCTCGTCCTGGTCCAGCTGTTCGAGGGCGTGGGTGATCGCACCCAGCGAGCCTGACACGTCGGACTTGAGGATGATCCGCAGCTCCTTGGCCTGTCCGGCCTGGATCTGGCGATACAGGTCCTCGAGGGTCGCGCGGCCACTCCCGTCGCCCGTCCTGGCTGCAGTCTCGGCCTTGCGGGCCTCGACCCTCGCGCGGGCTTCCTTCTCATCGGGGACGACGCGAAGGATGTCGCCTGCCGCTGGGACGTCGGCGAGGCCCAGGACGACCACGGCAGACGCCGGGCCGGCCTTCGTGACCCGCTTGCCCTTGTCGTTCTCGAGTGCGCGGACGCGACCGAACGTCTCGCCGACGACGATGACGTCGCCGATCTTGAGCGTGCCAGTCTGGATGAGTGCGGTCGCCACGGGCCCGCGGCCCTTGTCGAGCTGCGCCTCCACGATCGTGCCGACGGCCGAGCGCTTCGGATTGGCCTTGAGCTCCTGGAGATCGGCGACCAGCAGGATCATCTCGAACAGCTCTTCGAGGCCGACGCGGGTCTTGGCCGATACCGGGACGAGCGGCACGTCGCCGCCGTACTCCTCGACGACGATGCCGGCCTCGGTGAGCTCGGTCTTGACGCGGTCCGGGTTGGCATCGGGCTTGTCGATCTTGTTGAGCGCGATGACGATCGGCACCTTCGCCGCCTTGGCGTGGCTGATCGCTTCGAGTGTCTGGGGCATGACGCCGTCATCGGCCGCCACGACCACGACGGCGATGTCGGTCACGCGGGCGCCGCGGGCACGCATCGCCGTGAAGGCCTCGTGGCCCGGGGTGTCGAGGAAGACGACGCGCTTGCCGTCGTGAGTGACTTCGCTCGCACCGATGTGCTGGGTGATGCCACCACGCTCGCCGGCCGCCACCTCGGTGGTGCGGATGGCGTCGAGCAGGCTCGTCTTGCCGTGGTCGACGTGGCCCATGACCGTGACGATCGGGGCGCGCGGCTGCAGCTCCGACGGGTCGTCCTCCTCGAAGAGGACCTCCTTCGTCGCGTCGGCGGGCTTGCCCTCGCCCTCGGCGTCGGCGGATGTCGTTCCGGCCGCCTGGACCGCCTCGGCGACGTCGTAGCCGAGCTCACCGGCAACGAGCGACGCCGTATCGCGATCGATCAGTTGGTTGATGGTCGCGAAGATCCCGCTCTTGATGAGCTCGCGGATGACATCGGCCGGGTTGACCGTCAGCAGCTCGGCGAGTTCCTTGACGGTGATCGTCGCGGGCAGCTCGATCGCGCCGCGCTCCCGCGGGTCGGCGACCTGGACCTGCGACGGGAATCCGCCGTCGCGACGCGGCGGCTTGCGGGGCCCACGTCGGCCGCGCGTGCCGCTCCTACTCCTGGCCACGGGCTCCTCCTTCGATGATCGTGTTCAGTGGGGTGCCGCCAACCGACAGCGCCTCGCGCAGGTCGGGCGGCAGCGGGGTCTTCAACGCCCGTCCGAGGGCGCCCTTCGTCATGGCCCGCTCGATGCAGGCGGCTTCGTTGCAGATGTAGGCCCCCCGACCCGCCAGCCTCCCGGTCGGATCGACCACGACACGGCCGTCCGGCGTGCGGACGATCCGCAACAGGTCGCGCTTGGTGCGAGTCGTGCGACACGCAACGCACGACCTGCTGGCGATGCGGCGTGGCTCGCTGCTGCGGACGGGCGCGCCTACGGTGCCACCTCCTCGGTGACGTCGGCGGCCTTGGCCTTCTTCGCAGCTCGCTTGGGCTTGGCCGCGACCGCTGCCACGGGCTCGGCCTTGGTCGTCGCTGCCGCGGCGGCCGCCTTCGCGGTCGTCCGCTTCGGCTTGACCGTCGCCGCGGGCGTTTCGGGCTCCTCGGACGCCTCGGGCTCTTTCGCGTCGCGTGCGGACGCGGTGGACGCTTTCTTCGCGGCCGACGCCTTCTTCGCTGCGCGCTTGGGCTTGGCCGGTGCGTCGGCGATGACCTCGGTCTCGGCGGCGGCGACCGATGTCGCGACGACGGCGTCGGTCTCGGCGGCCTCGGCGGCTGCCATGGCCTCGGCGACAGACACGTCGCTGCGGATGTCGATGCGCCAACCCGTCAGACGCGCCGCCAATCGGGCGTTCTGGCCCTCGCGGCCGATCGCGAGCGACAGCATGCGCTCGGGCACCGTCACGCTCGCGATGCGGTGCTCTTCGTCGATGTCGACGGAGATGACCTGCGCCGGGCTGAGGGCGTTGGCCACGAAGACGGCCGGATCGTCGTTCCAGGGGATGACGTCGATCTTCTCGCCGGACAGCTCGGCGACGACCGCCTGGACACGTGCCCCGCGCTGCCCGACGGTCGCACCGACGGGATCGAGCCCTTCCTGACGCGACGCGACGGCGACCTTCGAGCGGCTGCCGGCCTCACGGGCGATCGCCTTGATCTCCACGGTCCCGCCGTGGATCTCGGGAACCTCGAGTTCGAACAGACGCTTGAGGAATCCCTTGTGGGTTCGGCTCACGAAGATCTGCGGACCCTTCGTGGAACGCCGGACCTCGAGGACGAACGCCTTGACGTTCTGGCCGATGCGGTAGTGCTCCAGGGCACTCTGCTCGGTGGTCGCGAGGATCGCCTCCACGTTCTTGCCGACGTCGAGGATGATCGCCCGGGGCTCGACGCGGTTGACCGTTCCGGTCATCATCTCGCCCTCGCGGCTGGCGAACTGGTCGAAGACCTGGTCACGCTCGACCTCGCGGATCCGCTGCAGGACGATCTGCTTGGCGGTCTGGGCGCCGATCCGACCGAAGACGTCGCCGTCGAGCTGCTCGGTCTCGACGAGGTCGCCGACGCCGGCGGACGAGTCGAAGGCCTTGGCCTGCTCGACGGTCATCTCGGTCAGTTCGTCCTCGATCTCGGCAACGACACGGCGCGCTCGATAGACGCGGATCTTGCCGGTCTCGGCGTCGATCCGCACCTGGATGTCCTCATCGCCGGCAACGCGGCGGTAGGCGGACTGGATGCCGTCCTCGACCGCCCCGATGAGTTGCTCCCGGGAGATCTGCTTCTCGGCGTTGAGCTGGAGGAGGGCGCCAACGAAGTCTCGACTCACGATGGCCTCCGTTCCATATGACTGCGTCGCGAGAACGCCGCTCAAAACAAAACGTGGGGGTCACCCACGTCACGGAGCGGCCGTTCAGTTGGACACGGAGTATATACCCGGATGCGTGGACGCCTCAAACGTCGGCCGGGCGGACGTGCCGATTTCAGGAGCCGGCGACGTCGCCGACGGCGCCGGGGAACCGCCGCGCGACGTACGCCTCGAGGATGTCGATGAACGCATCGACCAGGCCGTCGCCGCGCAGCGTGCGGTCGAGCTTGCCGTCGATGAAGACGGGCGCGACCGGCTCCTCGAACGTGCCCGGCAGCGAGATGCCGATGTCCGCGTGCTTCGACTCGCCGGGGCCGTTGACGACACAGCCCATGACCGCGACCCGCAGGTCCTCCGCGCCCGGATGCGTCTCGCGCCACTCCGGCATGCGCTCCTTGAGGTAGGCCTGGATCTGCTGGGCCATCTCCTGGAAGAACGTGCTGGTCGTGCGGCCGCAGCCGGGGCAGGCGCTCACCTGCGGCAGGAACGAGCGCAGGCCCATCGACTGGAGGATCTGTTGGGCGACCTCGACCTCCCGCTCGCGTGGGGCCCCGGGTTCCGGCGTCAGCGAGACCCGGATGGTGTCGCCGATCCCCTCGTTGAGCAGGACCACCAGGCCCGCGGTCGAGGCGATGACCCCCTTGTCCCCCATCCCGGCCTCCGTCAGGCCCAGGTGGAGCGGGTAGTCCGAGCGAGCCGAGAGCCGCCGGTAGACGTCGATGAGGTCGCGGACCCCCGACACCTTCGCGGACAGGATGATCCGGTCGTGGCGGAGCCCGGTCTCCTCGGCCGCCTGGGCCGATCGCATCGCCGACTCGAGCATCGCGTCGATCATCACGTCGCGGGCATCGCGCGGCTCCGCCGCGCGGGCGTTGATGTCCATCCGCTCGGTCAGGATCACCTGGTCGAGCGAGCCCCAGTTCACCCCGATCCGGACCGGCTTGTCGTTGTCGATGGCGACCCGGACGATCGTCGCGAAGTGCTCGTCGTGGCGCTTCCCGCCGACGTTGCCGGGGTTGATCCGGTACTTCGCGAGCGCCGTGGCCATCTCCGGATACTCGATCAGGAGCTTGTGGCCGTTGTAGTGGAAGTCGCCGATGATCGGCACGTCCACGCCGAGGCCACGGACCTTGCGGACCATCTCGGGGACTGCCGCGGCCGCCTGCTCGCTATTGACCGTGACCCGCACCAGCTGCGAGCCGGCGTGCGCGAGGCGGGCGACCTGGATGGCGGTCGCGTCGGCGTCCGCGGTATCGGTGTTCGTCATCGACTGGACGACGATGGGATGGGCGCTGCCGACGAGGACCCCGCCGACGTCTACCGACACCGTACCCCGGCGGATCGGCCGTCCCTCGAAGAGCACGCCGACGTCCGAGGGCGCTCGGCGAAGCGCATCGGCCGGAGCATCTGATGTCACGAGCCGGCGCCGCCGAGGGTTCGGATGATGTCGAAGCCGGTGATCCAGATGAGGAAGACGAACAGGAAGACGAACCCGAGCATGTAGGTGAGCTGCTCGGCTCGCAGGCTGATCCGTGCCCCGAACAGCCGCTTGAGAGTGATCATCAGCATCCGGCCACCGTCGAGGGGCGGGAACGGCAGGATGTTGACGACCGCGAGGTTCGCCGACAGCAGTCCGGCGACATACAGCGTCAACAGCGGCCCGAGCTGCCAGAACACATCGCCGACCTGCGTCGCGATGCCGACCGGCCCGGAGACCGGTGGCGCCTCTGTCGGACGGTTGACCACCGAATCGACGAGCTGGCCGAGGCCCCCCACGATGAGTCCCAGCGCGTCCACGGTCCGCTGCGCGCCGATCTGGAGCGCCTCGACGACGCCGTAGTGGATGGACGTGCGGGTCGTCGTCACCTCGCGGAGGAACCCGACCGCCCCCTTGCCGGCATCGATCGCGGCCTGGTCACGAAGCGTGACCGCGACCGATGTGGCGGTCCCGTCGGGGTGTTCGATGCCGAGCGTGACCGTCTGGCCAGGTCGAGCCCGGAGGTCGAGCAGGAGGGACCCGCCGTCGAACGCCCCGTAGTACGTGCCGTCGACGCTCGCGATGACGTCGCCCGGTGCCAGGCCGACGGTGGCGGCCGGCGACCCGGGCTCGACCGAGACCACGCGCTCGCCGACCGTCGGGTCGCCATAGAGCGCGATCCCGGTGAAGATCGCGAGCGCGAGAAGCAGGTTCATGAGCACACCGGCGACCAGGATCCACAACCTCGTCGGCAGGCTCTGCGACGAGAACGCTCGGGGGTCGTCGGACCCGTCGCCGTCCTCGCCCTCGAGCTTGACGAACCCGCCGATGGGCAGCCAGTTGAGGGTGTACAGGGTCTCGCCCTTCGAGCGCATGACCCTGGCCCGCGGCGGGAAGCCGATCCCGAACTCCAGCACCCGGACCCCGGCGAGACGTGCCGTCAGGAAATGACCGAACTCGTGGATGACCACCAGCAGGCCAAGGATGCCGATGAACAGGACGACCGTGATGATCGACTGGACGAAGCCGGTCATGGCCGTGCACCGACCTGCACGGTCGCGAACGTCGAGCGCACGACCGCATCGAGCGCCACGAGCTCCTCGAGGCCCGGGTCCGGGGCGCCGTCGCCGCCGAAGCGTTCGACGGCCGCCTCCAGGAGGGCGGGGATGGCGGCGAAGCCAAGGGTGCCATCCAGGAACCGTGCGACCGCCACCTCGTCGGCGGCGATGAGGGCAGCCGACGCGCGCGGGCCAAGCCGGCCGGCCTCCCGTGCGATCCGCAGCGCCGGGAACCGCCCCTCGTCCGGGGCGCGGAAGTCGAGGCTCGGGGTCGCGAGCAGGTCGACGGCCACTGCCTGTGACGGCAGCCGCCTCGGGTAGGTCAGCGCGTACTGGATCGGTAGTCGCATATCAGGGGTGCCCAGCTGGGCCTTGACGGAACCGTCGTGGAACCGGACGGCGGAGTGCACGACGCTCTGCGGGTGGATGACGACCTCGATCGCCTCGTACGCGACATCGTACAGCCAGTGTGCTTCGATGACCTCCAGGCCCTTGTTCGCGAGCGTGGCGGAATCGATCGTGATCTTGGCTCCCATCGACCAGGTCGGGTGTCGCAACGCCTGCTCTGGCGTCACGGCGGCCAGTTCGGCGGACGATGCGTGGAGGAATGGGCCGCCCGATGCGGTCAGGATGAGCGCGGCCACATCGTCCATGGATTCCCCGACCAGGCACTGCCAGATCGCCGAGTGTTCCGAATCGATGGGTCGGAGCCACGCGAGCGGGCTCGCGAAGGGATCCGTCGAGTCGGTCTCGGCCTTCGCGGCGGCGAGGCGCCTGGCCAGCGGCATGACGAGATGGCCGCCCGCCACGAGGGTCTCCTTGTTGGCCGTGGCGACGATCTTGCCGGCGCGAAGCGCGGCGAGGACCGGACGGAGGCTGACGATGCCACCCGTGCCGATGATCACGAGATCGACGTCGTCCCGCGTCGCGAGCGCCTCGAGCGCACCGCCACCCCGAACGCGCTCGGTGGCGGGTGGCAGGTCCAACGCGGCCAGGGCGGCGTCGTCGCCGAGCGCGACGGCGGAGGGCCGGAGCCGGGCGGCCTGCTCGGCCAGGCGCGCACCGTTCGAACCGGCCGCGAGCGCCACGACCGCGAAGGCGTCCGGGTGCGCGGCCAGCACCTCGACCGCCTGTCGGCCGATGGATCCGGTGGATCCGATCAGGGCGACGCGTAGCGGCTCGACGGGCTTGGCCCGCCGGTCAGGCGAGCGCGGCGACGACATAGAGCGTCACGACGGGCGCCGCGAACAGGAATGAGTCGACGCGATCCAGCATCCCGCCGTGGCCCGGGATGAGGTCACCGGAGTCCTTCGCGCCGGCCGCGCGCTTGATGGCCAATTCCGCGAGGTCGCCGGCCTGTGCCGACAGCGCGACCAGCGGGCCCAGCACGATCGCGTGCCAGGGCGACCGACCGACGGCCACGAGCGCGATCGCCACCACCGCGGTCGTGGCCGCGATGCCGCCGAACAGGCCGGCGTACGTCTTCGATGGCGAGATGTGGGTCAGGAACCTGGCTCGACCGAACCGCCGGCCGACGAGGTAGGCGCCGGTGTCGTAGGACCAGACCGAGAGGACGAGGAGCAGGATCCAGGCTCGTTCCGGGCCGATCGCGGCAAGGGCCGACCCCGCCGGGATCGCCGGCCCCGCATGGCCTAGCCGGATCACGAACGCAAGGAGTGAGACGTAGAACGCCCCGAAGACCGTGCCCATCCAGGTCGCCAGACCGTCGTGGGGGTCCTGCCGGCCGAACGAGGCGATGGCCACCAGCACGATCCCCACCGCGCCAAGCAGTAGGCCGCTGCCCTCGAGGGCGGTCGGCACGGCCGCGTCCAGGACGACCGCGAGCGCGAGTGCCGTACCCAGGGCGGAGAGCGGCGCGTATCCGGCCGTGCGCAGCAGCCGGAAAACCTCGATGGCCGCGAGGCCCGTCACGATCGCGATGGCGATCGCCAGCACCGCGCCACCGAGGGCGAGCACGATGAGCAGGACCGGAACCAGCACTGCCGCGCTGATCGCTCGCTGGCGCACGCCTCCAGCCCGCTCCGTCAGCGCCCGAACCGGCGATGGCGGTGTGCGAACTCGATGAGGGCTGCATCCAGGGCTTCGGGTCCGAATGCCGGCCAGAGCAGGTCCGTGAAGTAGAGCTCGGCGTACTGGGCTTGCCAGATCAGGAAGTTGCTGATGCGGTGCTCACGGCCCGTCCGGATGAGGAGGTCGAGTGGCGGCAGGCCCACCGTATAGAGGCGTGCTTCGATCGCGGCCTCGTCGACCTGGTCGGCGGGCAGACCATCCGCCATGCACCGTCGGGCGGCATCGACGATCTCGAGCCTGCCGGAGTAGTTGAACGCGACGTTGAGCATCAGCCGATCGCCCGAGGACGTGGCGGCCAGCGCATCGGAGATCAAGGCCCGCGTGTCGTCCGGGAGCTCCTCGAGGCGGCCGAGGAATCTGATCCGGACGCCCTGCTCCCGGAGTTCAGGGGTCTCCTGCTGGATCGTGGAGGCGAGCAGGCCAAGCAAGACGCCGACCTCCTCGGGGGACCGCGACCAGTTCTCGCTGCTGAACGCGAACAGGGACAGGGCGCGGATGCCGCGGCGAACGGCGTGGCGGACGATCGGCCGGATCGCCTCGACGCCGGCGACATGCCCTTCGGTCTCGCTGAGGCCCGACTCGCGAGCCCAGCGACGGTTGCCGTCCATGATGATCGCGACGTGGCGCGGCAGGTCGGCCGGATCGATCCGGAGATCGTCGGCGACGCCCGTCGTCGTCGATCCGCGCGTGGCGCTCGACCGCGGCGTCGCGTCAGCCGGCCGGGCGATGGATGCGCGCGTCACTAGACCTCCAGGATCTCCTGTTCCTTGGCGTCGCCGATGCGATCGACCTCGGCGATGTGGCGATCGGTCGTCTTCTGCAGGGCGTCGAGCTCCCGACGCGCCTCGTCGGCGCCCACGCCGCCGTCTCGCTCTTCCTTCTTGAGCTGGTCGGCGCCCTCGCGGCGGAGATTGCGGATCTCCACGCGGGCTTCTTCCATCCGTTTGTGGACGCCTCGGACGATCTCCTTGCGACGCTCCTCGGTGAGGGGCGGGATGTTCAGGCGCACTACCGTGCCATCGACGTTCGGCATGATGCCGATGTCGCTCTTGGTGATCGCCTTTTCGATCGCGCCGAGCACGCCCCGGTCCCAGGGCTGGATGACGATCTGGTGCGGCTCCGGGACGCTGATGCCGGCGAGCTGATTCAGCGGCGTCGAAGTGCCGTAATACTCGACATGGATCCGCTCCACGAGCGCGGTGGACGCGCGGCCCGTCCGCATGCCCTGGAAGTCTCGTTCCATCGCCTCCACGGCGCGGGCCATCTTTGCGTCGGCGTCGGCGATGACCTGGCTGCTCATGCGCGCACACCTCCCGCGGCGTTGGGTGCCCCCGAGATCAGCGTGCCGACCGGCTCGCCGGTGGCCACTCGCCTGATGTTGTCCGGATGGTTGAGGTCGAAGACGACGATCGGCAGGTCGTTCTCCATGCACAGGCTCACGGCGGTCGCGTCGAGGACCTTCAGCTGATCGCGCAGCAGGTCCGCGTAGCCCAACTCAGCGTAGCGCCGCGCGTCGGGGTTCGACATGGGGTCCTTGTCGTACACGCCATCGACCTTGGTCGCCTTCATCAGGACCTCGGCGTTGATCTCCACGGCGCGCAGGGCGGCGGCCGTGTCGGTCGTGAAGTACGGGTTGCCGGTCCCGGCCACGAACAGCGCGACGCGACCCTTCTCGAGATGGCGGATGGCGCGCCGCCGGATGTACGGCTCCGCGACCTCGTTCATCGCGATCGCGGTCATGACCCGCGTGGGGACGCCGGCGCGCTCGAGCGCGTCCTGGAGCGCCAGGCCATTCATGACCGTCGCGAGCATGCCGATGTAGTCCCCGGTGGCGCGGTCCATCCCGCGGGCCGAGGCGGCGAGGCCGCGGAAGATGTTGCCGCCGCCGACGACGACGCCGACCTGGACCCCGAGCTCGGTGACCTCGGCCACCTGCGCCGCGATGAACGCGCAGACGGCCGGGTCGACGCCGTACGGGCGATCGCCCAGGAGCGCCTCGCCGGAGAGCTTGAGGAGGATCCGGCGGTACTGGAGCGGCCCGGCGTCGTGGACGGCGCCGGTCGTCCCGTTGTCGCTCACAATTCCTCCCCGACCTCGAACCGCACGAAGCGCCGAACCCGGATGTTCTCGCCGATCGTGGCGATCGCGGTCGCGATGAGCTGGCCGACGGTCTGCTCGGTGTCCCGGAACGGCTGTTCGGTCAGCACGACCTGCTCGACCCACTTCCTGAGCTGGCCATCGACGATCTGCGCGCGGATGTTCTCGGGCTTCTTCTGGACGGATTCGTCGGCGAGGAGCTCGGCCTTCTTCGCGGCGAGCACGTCGGCCGGGATGGCCTCCACGGTCGGGTACTCCGGACGCAGGGCCACGACCTGGATGGCCAGGTCCTTGACGAGCTGCTGGAACTGCTCGTTGCGAGCGACGAAGTCCGTCTCGCAGTTGACCTCGATGAGCGCGCCGAACCGGCCGCCCGTGTGGATGTAGCTGGCGATCAGCCCCTCGCGGGCCTCCCGGCCGGCCTTCTTCGCCGCCTGGCCGATGCCGCGCTCGCGAAGGAGCGCCGTCGCCTTCTCCAGGTCGCCGCCTGCCTCGACGAGCGCGTTCTTGCAGTCCATGAACCCGGCGCCGGTCAGCTCGCGTAGCTCCTTGACCAGCTCGGCCGAGATATCCGCCATGCTCGTTCGTCTCTCCTGTACTGCGCCGCGACCGCTCGGTCTTGCCGCTGCTGATTCTGTGGATCGGTGCGACCGAGAACCGGTCCACAGCCGACCCGGGACGGGCCGGTCAGCCGGCTTCTGGTGTCGCGCTCTCGTCCTCGGCCTTCTCGGCCGCCTCGCGCGCGAGTTCCGCGGCGATGTCCTCTGGCGAGGCCTCCGCCGGCGCCTCGATCACAGCCGCCTCGGCGCGTGCCGCTCGGTCGCCGGGAAGCAGGTCGTCCTCCTCGTCGACGTCGGGCTCGAAGGTGAGCGCCGCGCCGCCGGCAAGCGCGGCGACGAGCTCGTCCGAGGCCCCCGGCTCCTCTTCCTCGGCCTCGGGCATCGTGACGGTCTCGACGACGTCGGGCTCGACCGCGGCTCGCGCGGACCGTTCCCGGGCGCCCTCGATGGCGGCATCCGCCACGAGCGTGCACAACAGCCGGATCGACCGGATCGCGTCGTCATTCGCGGGAATGATGTAGTCCAGTTCATCGGGGTCGACGTTCGTGTCGCCGGTCCCGATGACGGGCACCTCGAGCTTGTTCGCCTCGGTGACGGCGATCCGCTCGCGATGCGGGTCGACGACGAAGATGGCCCCGGGGAGGCGCTTCATCTTACGCATCCCGCCGAGCGTGCCCTCGAGCTTGTTCAGCTCCTCGGTCAGCTTGGCGGCTTCCTTCTTGGTCATCCGTTCGAAGTCGCCGGCGTCGCGGCGCGCCTCGAGCTGCTCGAGGAGACCCATCCGCTTCTTGATCGTCACGAAGTTGGTGAGCATGCCGCCGAGCCAGCGCTTGTTGACGTACGGCATGTTGGCCCGGGTCGCCTCCTGGGCGACCGGCTCCTGCGCCTGCTTCTTCGTCCCGACGAAGAGGACCAGCTCGCCACGGGCGACGGTGTCCCGAACGGCCTCGAGCGCCGTGTCCAGGCGCGCGACGGTCTGGGCGAGATCGATAATGTGGATCCCGTTGCGCTCCGCGAAGATGAACGGGCGCATCTTGGGGTTCCAGCGGCGTGTCTGGTGGCCGAAGTGGACTCCGGCCTCGAGCAGTTGCCGCATCGAAACGGACGGCACGGTGAGCGACCTCCTGTCGGTTCGTTCCTCCGCGGACCTCGTCGCCGGGGGCCGGGCCCGTCAGGGCGCCGACACCGTCCCGGTCGGAACGGTTCGCGTGTGAGCTCCACGCCTGTCGGCGTGGGCGGTGCGGTTGGCGGCTCGGGCGAACCCGGACCGGGCGGGAGTGTAGCACGGGTCACGTCGCGGCTCGTCCGCCGGTGAGTCGCCCGGTCGCTCGACGCGAACGTGTCATTGCCTGTTCGCGGCCGCTCCACGCGCCCCCTAACCGCTGCGGAGCGCCTCCACGAGTCGATCCAGCAGCGGGACCTGGGCCGGCTTGATCCGACGCCTGGCTTCCGCGCCATCGAACCAGGCCACCCGATCGATCTCCGGGAACGCCTGGAGCCGACCGGACCGAGGCGGCCACTCCATCTCGAACGTGTCCGAGCGCGCGAGATCAGGGTCCAGCTGGCCCTCGGTGGCCCACGCGTGAACGACCTTGCCGCCCTTCTGGACGATCGAGCCGAGCATGAGCAGCGGCCCGGCGCCCGGATCATGGCCGGTCTCCTCGATGAACTCGCGCCTCGCGGCGGCGGCAAGGGGCTCGTCGGGATCCGGCTCCCCCTTGGGGATCGTCCAGTACCCCTCGTCCCGACGCGCGAACAGCGGACCTCCCGGATGCGCGAGGAGGACCTCCACGTCGCCGCCGGCCCGCCGGTACAGCAGGATCCCGGCGCTGACTCGCATCGCCCGGGATAGTAAGCGACCCACGGTCACGAGGGGTCATCGGGTTCACATCGCGTGTCGATGGTGACGGAACCGCCCGCCCGGCTCGACCACGACCAAGTCGAACCTGAGTGGCAACCGAGGCAACGGCGACCCATCGGGCAGGATCTGCCGATCCAGCAGCCCGTAGGCGGCGGCACGCACCCGGGTCCGCTTGCGATGGTCGACGGTCTCCTCTGGCAGGCCGAAGTCGCGGCGACCGCGCCAGCGGACCTCGACGATGACGAGCGTGGGCGGCGGCCCCGGGTCGACCGCCACGACGTCGATCTCGTGACGGCCGACGTGGACGTTCCGGGCCAGGATCGTCCAGCCCGACTCGAGCAGCCGCATGGCGACCAGGCTCTCGGCGCTGTCGCCGGCCTGCTGGGCAGGGCCACGGCTCGACCCGGTCTCCCGATCCATGCCCCCGATCCTGGCAGCGAGCCCTCACCCCGCGCGTATGCGGCGCTTATCCTCCGACCACCTCCAGCGATGCCAGATCGGCGGCATCGAACGTGGCATCGTCGGCCATGACCGGGACGAGCTGCCGCTCGAGGAGATCGTGGGTCTCGGGCGACGCCGCCGGATCGGCCAGGAGATCGAAGTCGAGCTGGTCGCCAGCCAGGGTCCGCTGGAGCGCCAGGAACGATCGTCGATGGAAGGGCGTGAGCCCCAGGGCACGGATCGCGTCACGGTGGTCGCGGGTCGCGTACCCCTGGTTGTGCTCCCACCCGTAGCCGGGGTAGCGCGCGGCCAGCTTCGCCATCATCCGATCGCGCACGACCTTGGCGACGACCGACGCACAGGCGATCGAGTAGACCTTCGCGTCGCCGTCGACGATGTTCGTGTACGGCCCGACCTGGGCCTCGAAGCCGGCGATCCGGTTTCCGTCGACGAGCACATGATCGTGTCCACCCACACGCGCGACTGCCCGGCGCATGGCGAGATGCGTCGCGTGGTAGATGTTCAGCAGGTCGATCTCGCCCACGGATGCCGCACCGACGCCCACGGCGACTGCGCGCGCCCGGATCAGGGGCGCCAGTCGCTCCCGCTGGGCCATCGACAGCGTCTTCGAGTCACGGACGCCGGGGATCCGATGGCAGCCGGGTCGCATGATGACCGCGGCTGCGACGACCGCGCCGCAGGTCGGGGCGACACCGACCTCGTCGACGCCCACGACCCGGACCAGTCCCTCGTTCCACAGACGGCGCTCCTGGCGGAGGCTCGGGACGATGACGGTCATCGAGGTCAAGGGTACCGCGCCGGCGACGAAACGACCCCGCCGGTCTGGCGAGGTCGAGAGAGCGGCGACGGACGAGGCTTCAGCCGTTCGTGCGTCGCTCGCGCAGGGTCGCGGCCTTGCCGACGCGGTCGCGCAGGAAGTACAGCTGGGCCCGGCGGACCTGGCCGTGGCGGATGACTTCGATCTTCTCGATCCGTGGGC
This sequence comes from uncultured Chloroflexia bacterium, assembly GCA_963764515.1. GTDB lineage: Bacteria > Chloroflexota > Limnocylindria > Limnocylindrales > CSP1-4 > SPCO01. The sequence goes on from CAVXSS010000004.1 coordinate 124,909, forward strand.
TGTGGATCTTGAACGTCCGCTCGACGCCGACGCCGGACGCGATCCGACGGACGGTGATCGATCGGGTGATCCCGCCGCCGCGCAGGCGCATGATGGTCCCTTCGAAGACCTGCACGCGCTCGCGGTTGCCCTCGATGACCTTGGCCGAGACCTTCACGGTGTCACCCGTGGCGAGCTCCGGCAGGTCGGTCCGTAGCTGGTCCTTGACGATCTCGTCGAGCACGTTCACGCGGCGGTTCCTTGGTCAGGTGGGCAGCTGAAGCTGCGGGTGGGGCGTTCGGAGTGGTCACGGGGGGCGACCGGCGCCGGAGTATAGCACGGGCCCCTGGCGCATCGGCCCACCTCAGTCGTCGAGCAGGTCGGGGCGTCGCTCGCGGGTCCGGGCGAGCGCCTGCTCCTCGCGCCAGCGGCGGACGGCCCCGTGGTCGCCAGACGACAGGACGGGCGGCACGTCCATGCCACGGAACGTCGGTGGGCGCGTGTACTGCGGGTACTCCAGCAGCCCGGCACTGAACGACTCCTCGGTCGTGGACGCCTCGTCGATCGCGCCCGGCAGCAGCCGCAGCACGGCATCGATGACGACCAACGCGGGGAGCTCGCCGCCGCTCAGCACGAAGTCGCCGATCGAGAGCTCGAGATCGACGAGCGAACGGATCCGTTCGTCGACGCCCTCGTAGCGGGGGCAGACGAAGATGAGATGCGATCGGGCGGCGAGGTCGGCCGCGCGTGCCTGACGGAAGACCTCGCCGGCGGGGTCGAGGAGGATCGCGGTCGAGTCAGGGCGGCGCAGCTCGTCGAGCGCGGCCGCGACCGGCTCCGGGCGGAGCACCATCCCCGCTCCCCCGCCGTATGGTGCGTCGTCGACCGACCGGTGGCGACCGAGGCCCCAGGCCCGCAGGTCCCGGACCCGGATCGTGACGAGGCCCTGTTCCTGGATGCGTCCCGGGATGCTGCCGCTCAGCGGACCGTCGAGCATCGCCGGGAAGAGCGTCAGGACGTCGATCTCGAGGGTCATGGTGCGGGGCTCGAAGCAGGCTCGTCGGGCTCCGCGCGCACGGCGGGCTCGTCGGGTTCCGCGCGCACGGCGGGCTCCTCGGGCTCCGCAGATGGGAGTGGCGCCGCAGGGTCCGCGGGTCGGGCGGACCTGGGGCGACGCGTCCGTCGACGCGGCGCCTTCGGCCGGTCCGGATCGATGATGCGCTCGCGTGGCGGGCGCAGGTCCAGCGACTCAGCGTCGACGACGATCTCGCCGCGCCTTGGTGCGAACACCCGGATGAATGCGCGGACCGCAGGCAGGTCGAACGGGCCGAACGGCCCGCCCTCCACGGTGAAGACCTCGTTCTCGCCGACCCGATAGATGTCGCGCACGGTGCCGAGGTCCGTGCCATCGACCCCGCGCACCGTCACGCCCATGACCTCGTGCCAGTAGTACTCACCCCGGCGGAGCTCCAGCTCCGGTACGACGGCCGCCTGGAGGTACGCCCCTCGGAGCCGGTCGGCCGTGTCGCGGGTCCCGACCTCCGTGAATCGCAGGCGCCAGCCCGGTCCGTCGGCGACGGCCTCGGCCGCCGCGATGGTCAGTGGCTCGTCGCTTCCCTCGCGGTTCAGCACGGCGCCGGGCACGAAGCGGGATTCCGGGCGATCGGTCAGGACCTCGACCCGGACGGCCCCTCGGAGCCCGTGGACGCCCCGCACGAGGGCGACCACGAGCCGTTCGTCGACGCTCAGAGGATCTCGAGCTGGACCGGCTCACCGTCGCGGGCGGCCGTCACCTTGAGCAGCGTCCGAAGCGCCTTGGCGACGCTCCCGTTACGCCCGATGACCTTGCCCATGTCGTCCTCGGCGACGTGCAGCTCGATGACGGTCGCGCCCTCCTCGCGGACGACCTCGACCTTCACCGCATCAGGGTCGTCGACGAGTGCCTTGGCGACGTACTCGACCAGTTCCTTGGCGGCCATCGCGGTCTCCTACTTGGCCGCGGGCACGATGCCCGCCTGTCGGAAGAGTCGGAGCACGGTGTCCGATGGCTGGGCACCCTTGGCCAGCCAGGCTTTCACCTTGTCCTCGTCGACCTTGAACTCGATGGGATCGGTCCGAGGGTTGTAGTGACCGAGCGTCTCGATCGAGCGACCGTCGCGGGCACTGCGACCGTCGGCGACGACGACGCGATAGGTCGGCTGCTTCGTCGCGCCGACGCGCGTCAGCCGGATGCGGACTGCCATGGGCCTTGTAGCTCCTCCTTGGATCGTTGGGCGAGGGGCGCCAGCGGCGCCCCTTCGACGACTACTTGACCGTGACGATGATGGTCGATCGAGTCAGGTCGCCCCCGACCGAGCCCGACGCGACGAGCGCATCGAACGGCGCCAGGTACGGCTTGACGTTGGCTTCGTACTGCTTGAACGCCGCGGCGTCGGCGTTCTTGGCGAAGCTCTCGGCGAGCTCGCGGATCGCGGCGATGTCCACGAACGTGCTTCCGGTGCCCTTCCCGACGCGGTCGATGAGGGCCTTGTATCGGTCGTTCGACGCGAGCGACGTCGCATCGGTCGTATCGAGGACGTGCTTCACGAAGTCGCTGCCCGAGCCGATGACGACGAGCTTGTCCGTGACGGCCCAGGCGATCTCGATCTTGCCGATCCGCATCGGGCTGACCTGGCCGGACAGCCCACTGGCGTCGATCGTGGCGATCGAGATGGTCGTCCCGTCGTGATCCTCGTCACGGAACGTCACGACGCCGCTTCCCCCGAGAGCGGCCAGGTTCCTGGCGCTCGTGAAGAAGCGCGACGCGGCCTCGGCATCGGTCGGCAGGATCACGAGCCCGCCTTCCACCGCGGTGCCGGACGGACTGACGACCAGACCGGTGTCGCCGATCCAGCCGATGGCGCTCTTGGCGCCGCCGAGAGCCCCGAGGCCCTGCTCGATGGCGTCGTTGATCGCCTTGAAGCTTGGCTCGGACTTGTAGAGGTCGAGCGTCTGCTGGATCGTGGCGCCGGGGTCATGCGTCACGGCCAGGGCGAGCGCCGTGGACGGGACGTGCTTGGCGACATCGGAGGATCGGTCCTCGGTCGGTCCGAGGTTCGCGTCGGTCTTGGGAGTGGCCAATTCCATGACGATCGCGTCGCCCTCGACGCGCAGCCAGAAGGCGCCCCAATCGGGGATGAGCTTCGCGAGGACCTCGGACGACATGGTGCTCGACATGCCATCGGGCATGCCGCTGGGCATGGGGCCGAACTGTTCGGCGGCGGCCGCGCTCACCTGCTGCGACCAGTCCATGAGCGGACGGAGTGCCACGTAGACGAACCCGAGGTGGTCGCCCGTCGGCGCTTCGAGTGCCTTCTTCGCGTCAGGCTCGGCGGCGAAGCCACCGTTGCCCTTCGTGTCGACCGCGGCCTTGACCGAGTTGACGTCGCCGGCGACGGCGACCTTGCCGTCGAGGATCGCGAAGGCCGCCTTCGGCCCGTCGCTGGCGCTGCCGAAGATCGTCAGCTCGACACCGGCGTAGGTCTCGTTGGTGGTCGTGGCGCCGGCTTGCTTGAAGGCGTCCTCGAACCAGGCCTTGGCGAGCGCCTGGTCCTTGATCGACAGGAGCGCCAGCGCGCGGCCCGAATCCATCCCGGACGTCGGGTTCGACATCATCGACGTCGGATCGGGCAGCGGGCCCACGCTGAATGCGAGCTCGCCGTCGAACCATGGCTTGATGTCGGTCGTGAAGGTCTGCTTGTCCTGCGAGGCGTCGGAGACCAGCCGATCGAGGACCTCGTCGAGCTTGGAGTCGAGCGATGCCTGGTCGGCGAAACCCGGGAAGTGCGAGAGGAACTTGCCGACGGCCTGGCGCTGGTCGCCGGGCAGGTCCAGTCGGACCTCGCCGTAGACGACCGTGCCGCTCGGGACGTATCCAAGGACGGTGGCATCCGGCGAGCGCCCGACGAGGGCGTAGACGATAGCGGCGGTGAGAGCCGTCACGAGCGCGACGGCACCGAGCGCGACGACCCAGCGGGAGCGACTCGCTCCGGGCGGGCCGGCCACCGGCGCCACCGGCGTCAACGGCGTGCTTGGTACTTCGACCACCTCGGTGGTCTCGTGGATGGTCGGGTCCTGGTCGGTCATGGTGTGTGGATCCCCCTCGCTATCGACGTCCGGCCAGCGCGCCAAGCGCGGCGCGCCGGCCACCGGCGCCGGACAACTGCTTCATGAGCTTCTGCATCTCGCTGAACTGCTTGACGAGTCGATTGACGTCTGGAAGGCTGGTTCCCGAGCCGGCCGCGATGCGGCGGCGGCGCGAACCGTTGAGGACGGCCGGGTCGCGACGTTCGGTCGGGGTCATCGCCCGGATGATCGCCTCGGTCCGCTTGAGGTCGCCGCGGTCGACCGCGGCCTGTGCTTCTCCGGCCATGTTGCCCATGCCCGGGATCATCGACATGACCTGGCCGATCGGCCCCATCTTCTGGACCTGCTGGAGCTGCTCCAGCATGTCCTCGAGGGTGAAGCTGTTCTTGCGCAGCTTCTCCTCGAGGTTCGCGGCCTGCTTGGAGTCGAAGGTCTCCTGCGCCCGCTCGACGAGCGTCAGGATGTCGCCCATCCCCAGGATCCGGCTTGCCAGCCGGTCGGGATGGAAGACCTCCATGGCGTCGGTCTTCTCGCCGGTCCCGAGGAACTTGACCGGGACGCCGGTCACGGCCGAGATGGACAGTGCGGCGCCGCCTCGAGCGTCGCCATCGATCTTGGTGAGGATCAGGCCGGTCAGCGGAACGGCGGCGGCGAATGCCTGTGCCACACCCACGGCTTCCTGGCCTGTCATCGCGTCAACGACGAGCAGCGTCTCGACGGGCTTGACGGCGGCGTTGACCGCGGCGATCTCCGCCATGAGGGCCTCATCGATCGAGAGGCGACCGGCGGTGTCGAGGATGACGACGTCCCGCACCTGTCGTTTGGCCGCCTCCACGCCCTGGCGGGCGATGTCGGGGACGCTCGTGCCGAGGGCGGGGCGGAAGACCGGGATGTCCAGGCTCTTGCCGAGGGTCTCCAGCTGGTCCGCGGCGGCGGGACGGTACGGGTCCGCGGCGACAAGCAATGGCCGGCGGCCCAGCTTGACGATGTGTCGGGCGAGCTTGGCCGTGGATGTGGTCTTGCCCGAGCCCTGGAGACCGACCATCGAGACGACCGCGGGGTTGCCCGACAGGTGGAACGTGCGGTCACCCGCGGACAGGAGCTCGACGAGCTCGTCGTTGACGATCTTCACGACCTGCTGGCCGGCCGTCAGGCTGGCGAGGACGTCGGACCCGACGGCCCGTTCGCGGACGCGGGCGACGAAGTCCTTGACGACCTTGAAGTTGACGTCCGCCTCGAGCAACGCGAGGCGGACCTCGCGCATCGCGGCATCGACGTCGGCCTCGCTGATCCGGCCCCGGCCGGTCAGGGTGCCGAGCGTCTTTCGAAGCCGGTCGCTGAGGGTGTCGAACATGGTCCGGTGGGGACTCCCGTGCGCGGTGGGCCGGGTCGGGGGCGTGCGTCGCGGGGCGAGGCACGCCGATCGGTCCGGATGGTGCGCGGGTTCTGACGCACCGAGGCGTGCGCAGTGTACCGCAGGGCCTCTCGCGCCGCCGCTGGGCCGATGGTCCGGTGCACCAAAGCGCCGCCGCCCGCCCGAACCGGGTGCGATGGCGGCGCCGGCGCCCGTGTAGGCTCCGCCATCGTGCATCAACCCATCCCCCCGTCACTCTGGAGCAACTCGGCGTTCGTCCGCGTCTGGTCGGCGGCGACGATCTCGATCTTCGGGTCGCTGGTCACGCGGATCGCCCTCCCGCTCGCGGCGATCCTCGTCCTCGGCTCGGGTGCCCTGGAGATCGCCGTCCTCCGTGGCCTCGAGCTCGGCGCCGCACTCGTGTTCGGACTCGTAGCGGGGGCGTGGGTCGACCGCCTCCGTCGACGACCGGTGCTCATCTGGGCGGACCTCGGTCGGGCGTTCCTGCTCGGGTCTGTGCCGGTCGCGTTCGCCCTCGGCGTCCTGACGTACTGGCAACTCCTGCTCGTCTCAGCCCTCGCGGCGTTCCTCACGACATTCTTCGATGCCGCCGACACCGCCTACCTGCCGACGATCGTCGAGCGCGACCAGCTCATCGATGCCAACGGCGCCCTTGCCGCGAGCGGATCGGCATCGGAGTTCCTCGCCTTCGGCGTCAGCGGCTTCCTCGTCCAGGCCCTGACCGCGCCGATCGCCATCGCCATCGACGCCGTCTCGTTCCTCGCATCGGCCGTGCTCCTCGGGAGCATCCGGCGTGCGGAGGCGCCATCGCCGCCCGTGGAGGACCGCGAGCCGCTGATGCGGGAGATCCGCGACGGCTTCCGCCTCGTCATCCACGACCCGGTGCTGCGGGCGTTCGCGGGTGCGCAGATGTCGCTCGCCGCGCTCTGGGGGATCTTCGGAGCGACCTGGTTCCTGTTCGTGCTCGATGAGCTCAAGCTCGGGCCTGCCGTCCTCGGCCTGGTGGCCGGGGTCGGTGGCGCCTCGTCGTTCATCGGAGCGGTCGCGGCGGCCCGCTCGACGGTCCGGTGGGGCGTGGGGCCGGTGGCGATCGGCGCGATGGCCCTCTCCGCCGTCGGCAGCGCCTTCATCCCCCTGGCACCGGCCGGGTTGCCGATCCTCGCCGTCGGCTGCCTCGTCATGCAGCAACTCGTCACCGACTCGGCCGTCACCGTGTACGACGTGACCGAAACGTCCGTGCGCCAGACGCTGGTCCACGACCGGGCACTGGGGAGGGTCAGTTCCACGTTCCACGTGGCGGCCGTGCTCGCGCAGCTCGTCGCGACGCTGGCGACGGGCGTGCTGGCGGAGGTCATCGGTCTCAGATCCACGATGTGGCTCGCTCCGATCGGGGGATTGGTCGGCGCCACGATCCTGTGGTGGTCACCGGTACGAGCCTTGCGGGTCCTGCCCACGGCGGACGAGCGTCAGGCGGCCGCGATCGTGGCGGACGTGGAACGGGATCAGCCGGTCGGCGGCTGACCGCTGCACGCGTGTGTGCGCCGCTCAGGCGAAGAGCGCCGCCACGAACGCGTCGGGATCGAACGGCAGGAGGTCCCCGACCTGCTCCCCCACCCCGACGAATCGCACCGGGACCTTGAGCCTGTCCTCGATGGCGAAGACGATGCCGCCCTTGGCGGTCGAGTCGAGCTTCGTCAGCACGATCCCGGTCAGGCCGACCGCGTCATGGAACGCCCGTGCCTGGGCGAGGCCGTTCTGGCCGGTCGTCGCGTCGAGCACGAAGAGCGTCTCGGCCCTGGCTCCGGGCAGTCGCTTGTCGATGATCCGCCGGATCTTCGTCAATTCGTCCATGAGGTTCGATTTCGTGTGCAGGCGACCGGCGGTGTCCGCGATGACGAGGTCCGTGCCACGGGCAACGGCCGCGTCGATGGCGTCATAGACGACGGCCCCCGGATCCGCGCCCGGCGCATGGGCCACGACCGGGACGTGGGCCCGGTCCGCCCAGATCCGCAGCTGATCGATGGCCGCAGCGCGGAACGTGTCGGCCGCGGCCAGGATGACCGACGTGCCACCGGCCGAATACCGGCTCGCGAGCTTGCCGATCGTGGTGGTCTTGCCCGTCCCGTTGACCCCGACGATGAGCATGATGGCCGGGCCGCCCTCGACCGACGGCTCGGGCACCCAGGCGAGGTCGCGCGCCACGAGACGAGAGGCGAGCTCGGTCCGGACCGACGCGAGCGCCCCGGCCGGGTCCTGCCGGAGACGGGCCCGCTCGACGATGTCCACGGCCAACGCCGCCCCGACGTCGCCTGCGATGAGCGTCTCCTCGACGTCGTCCCAGGCCGGGTCCTCCCCACCGCCACCGATGACGCCCCGGAGGCGGGCCATGAACCCGCCACGGGTCCGTTCCAGACCGGCGTCGAGCGAGCCGACATGGACCGGGTCGACCGCCGGTGCGCCTGCGGGCTCGATCACGTCCGACGGGGGAACGGGCTCGGGGGGCGTTTCGGGGGCCGCGGGCGGTTCGACGAGCGCGGCCGCGTCGCCGAAGTCGGCCGGGTCGGGCTCCCAGCCGGGACCGACGTCTTCCGGGCTCGGCGCCGTCTCGGGCACGGCCTCGGGCGCGACCTTGGACTCGGCCGGTGCGTCCCCGCGGCGACGCCAGAACGCCATCAGCCGGCGGTCGCCAGCTCGCCGCGGCGTCGCCCCGCGAGCGCCTGGGCCTCGTCGAGCCGGAGGCTGATGACCCGGCTGACCGAGTCGTCGCCCACGGTCACGCCATAGAGGGCATCGGCCGCCTCGATCGTGCCCCGGTTGTGGGTGATGACGATGAACTGCGTCTGGTGGGCGAGGCTCCGGAGGGCGCCCGCGAACCGTCCGATGTTCGCCTCGTCCAGGGCGGCGTCGACCTCATCGAGCACGCAGAACGGGACCGGCCGGACCTCGAGCATCGCAAAGAGGAGCGCGACCGCGGTCAGAGCACGCTCGCCTCCCGAAAGCATCGCGAGGGCCTGGGCCTTCTTGCCTGGCGGCTGGGCGACGATCTCCACGCCGGTCGAGCCGAGATCCGATGGATCGGTCAGCGACAGGCGCGCGAACCCACCGCCGAAAAGCTGTTCGAACCGCGCCGCGAACGCGGCCTCCAGCGCACGGAACGTGGTCTGGAACTGGTCGGTGATCATCGTCTCGAGCTCGGCGATCAGCTCGCGTGTCCGTGCGATCGCCGTCCGCAGGTCCGCTCCCTGCGCTTCGAGCGTCTCCAGGCGCTCGCGCAGCTCCGCGTACTCCTCGACGGCGTACGGGTTCGTCGCTCCCAGCTCGTGGAAGCGACGACGAAGCTGACCGAGCCGCGCCAGACTCGGCGGGGGCTCCGTCGGCGCCGCCTCCGACCACGCCACAGCGGCGCGATCGAGCACCGTCTCGAGCTCCCCCACGAGCGGATCCTCGAGCGCGTCCTCGGCGGGGAAGTCCTCGGCGGTCGCCACCGGACCCGGTGACCCGGTGCCCGCGGCATGTACCTCCCGGTCGATCGTCACGCCCGCCGCGGCGGCCAGGCTCGCCACCCCTCGCTCTCCCAGGCCCGCCAGCTCGACGAGCACGGCCTCGCGGAGCAATTCGAGACCCAGCCGCCCTTCGAGGTCGTCGCGGTCGGCGATGCGCAGGCGCTCGTCGGCCGCCCGCAGGCGCTCACGCGTGCCGGCCGCCTCGCGCTCGGCGGTCGCCAGCCGCTCGCGCTCGACAGCGTCGGCCGCCTGCGCCTCGGCCAGCGCGTCGCGTGCCGCCGCTTCGGCCGCCGCCGCCTCGGCCAGTTGGGTCCGCAGCGATTCCCGCGAGGCCGACAGGGCGCGAGCGCGCTCGTCGAGCGCACGCAGCTCCCGGTCCGACCGGGCCATCCGTTCCTCGCCGATCCCGACGGCCGCTTCGGCCCTCGCCCGCCGGCCCTCCGCGTCGCGGCGTGCCGCGTCACGTGTGGCCGCGTCCTCCGCCAGACGGTCTCGTCGAGCCCGCAGCTCCGTCGCGCGACGCTCCCAGGTCTCGACGGCTCCGGACGCGTCGGCAGCATCGCCGACGGTCGCCGGCCGACGGCCCGGTCCGGTGTCGACGTCCTCGAAGGCAGCCAGCGCGGCGGCGGCTCGCTCGCGTTCCTGGCCCAGGCGTTCCGCTTGCGCGGATGCCCAGGCCGTCTCTCGGACGAGTCCCTCCAGGTCGCGCGCCGCCAGGCGTTCGGCTTCCTCGGCCTCGCGACGCGCCGCCGCGACCATGGCTTCCTCGCCGCGCACGGCGTCCAGCGCCGCTCGGGCCCCCGTAGCGGCCTCGGCCGCGTTCGATGCGATCACGCGCAAGGACGCCAGGTCGGCCTCGAGCCGCTCGGCCTCGGCGGCGAGTCGACCGGCCTCGGCGCGGCGCTCGAGGACCAATTCGCCCGCGCCGAGCGTGGCCGCCAGCTCCGACACGACGGCCCCGCCGTCGCGCGGCACGGCGATCCAGCCTGGCGGCAGGGCCGCCTGGACGGCCAGCGCCGCACCGATGTCGGGCACCCAGGCGGCGCGAGCCAGGACGCGTGACGCCGCCCCGGTCCCGTCCCGCCGGATCGCGTCGGCCAGCAGGCCGCCACCGACCCCTGCCAGCGCATCACGGAACCGACGCTCGCGGGCGTCGGTGGCGGCGCCGGCTAGTGGGGCCGCACTCGCGCGCTCCTCCACGATGAGCGCGCCCCGCTCGCCCGCGAGCTGCGCGACCGCCGATGCCTTGACGACGTAGGCGCGGGTCAACTCGGCGAGCGCCGTCTCGACCGCGGATCGCAGGCCCGGATCGACCACGAGGTCCTCGTCCAGGCGGTGACCGCCCACCCGTCGCGCGGCCTTCGCGATCCCGCGACTCTCCTCCTGGGCCAATCGTGCATCCAGGGCCTCGCGTCGTGCGACGGCGGATGCCAACGCCGCCTCTCCGGCCGCGACGCGCGCCTCGGCGGCCGTCCGTGCGGCCTCGGTCGTCTCGGCCGCCGAGCGCGCCGCCTCCCGAGCCGCGGTGACCGCCGCTTCCGCCTCGAGCGCGGCCTCGCGTCGAGTGACCGCGGATGCCAGCGCGGCTTCGCGGGCAGCCTGGTCCGACTCGGCAGTCGCGGCGCGCGCGGACTCCTCGTCGGCACGCCGGGCGATCTCCGCGAGGCGCCGGCGAGCCGTCTCGAGCTCGGCCTCTCGGGCGGCGGCGGCCCGCCGGACCGCCGCGAGCTCCTCCCCGTGCGCCCGGCTCGCGGCCCGCAACCCGGCGAGTTCCGCCAGGGCCCCCGCGAGCTCCCGTTCCGCCTCGGTCAGGGCCGCGTCGAGGTCCAGGTCGCGAGCGGGCACGGGAGCGGCCATGACCCGTCGAGCGGCGGCGACTTCCGCCTCCGCGGTCGTACGATCCTCGGTGAGGCGACGCCGGTCGCGCTCGATCGAATCGCCCTCCGACGCGAGCTTCGCATCACGCAACTGGGCATCTGTCAGCGCGGTACGGGCGGCGTCGTGAGACTCGCGACGAAGGCGCTCCGCGGCCGCCCGGGCGCCGAGGGCGTCGGCCAGGACCGCCGCGGCCAATTCGGCGGCCTCCATCTCGGCCATCGCCCGGTCCGTGATCGTCCGCGCTGCCTCACGCCGGCCCGCTGCCGCGGCCGCACGGGTCGATGCCTCGAACCAGCGGGCATGCGCGTTCAGGAGCACGGCGGTCGCGAGCTCATCCGCCGTCGATCGACGACTCGTCTGCTGCTCTGCCTGGGCAGCCAGCCGTCGCGCCTGCGGCCTCAGCTCGGCCACGATGTCCTCGACGCGCGCGAGGTTCGCCTCCAATTCGATCAGCTGTTCCTGGGCCCGTCGACGCCGGCGTTCGTGGCGCCGGACGCCCGCGACCTCCTCGAACAGGGGCCGCCGCTCCTCCGGCCGAAGCGCGAGCGCCTGGTCGACCATCCCCTGGCCGATGAACAGGAACGCGTTATCGGCGAGATGCCCGGCGTCGAGCAGGTCGACGAGGTCGCGCAGGCGGATCCGCTGCTTGTTCAGCAGGTAGTCGTTCTCACCCGAGCGGTACAGGCGCCGACCGAGCTCCAGGACCGAGTAGTCGACCGGCAGCAGGCCATCGGCGTTGTCGACCACGAGCGTGACGTCGGCCATGCCCTGTGCGGCCCGCCGGTCCGAACCGGCCCAGATGACGTCCTCGGCCTTGCGCGAGCGGAGGGCGCGCCCCTGCTCCCCGAGCGCCCAGCGCAGAGCGTCCGCGAGGTTGCTCTTGCCCGAGCCGTTCGGCCCCACCACGGCACTGATCCCGCCGCCGAATTCGACGTTGGTCCGTTCGGCGAACGACTTGAACCCCTGGAGTCGAAGCGCCAGCAAGCGAGGTGCGGCCGGCCGGTCCGGACCGTCCGACCCGTTTCCGCTCATGCGCCGATCGGCTCCGAGCGGTCGGTCGCCCAGAGCCGTTCCATCGCCTCGGAGGCGGCGGCCGTCTCGGCCGTCCGGCGCGACGGGCCCTCGCCGACACCGAGTGCCACGCCGTCGACGCTGACCTCGATCCGAAAGGTCCGTTCGTGATCCGGCCCGGTGACATGGACCAGGTGATACGAGGGCCGGCCACCGGAATGCTGTTGTGTGTATTCCTGCAAACGACTCTTGGGGCTCTTGAGCGAGAGGATGGTCGAATCCTGCGACAGCTCATGCTCGGCGAGTGCCACGAGCCAGTCGCGCACGGCGGCGAACCCGAGGTCCAGATACAGGGCGCCGGCGAGGGCCTCGAACGAGGAAGCGAGGAGCGTCGGGCGTCGCCGACCGCTCCGACGCGACTCGCCCTCGCCCAGCATCAGGGCCGAGCCGAGGTCGATGCGCCCGGCGAGTCGGGCCAGGCCGGACGTTGACACGATCGCCGCACGACGGGCCGACAGGTCCCCTTCGTCGTCGTCGGGATGGCGCGTGTAGAGGGCCTCGGAGATGATCAGGTTGACGACGGCGTCCCCGAGGAACTCCAGACGCTCGTTGTGGCCCGGCGCGGCATCGGGGTGCTCGTGCAGCCAGCTGGCATGCACGAGGGCCTGCTCGAGCAGGCCCTGATCGCGGATCGGGAGGCCGAGGCGGGACGCGAAGGCCTGGGCGTGACGCACCACGCCCGCCTGCGCCGGGCTAGGCCGAGCGCTCGTCGATGTAGTCGACGGCGTCCTGGACCGTTCGGATCTTCTCGGCATCCTCGTCCGAGATCTCGGTCCCGAATTCCTCCTCGAGGCTCATGATCAGCTCGACCAGGTCGAGCGAGTCGGCATTCAGGTCGTCGACGAACGACGCCTCCGGCTTGACCTCATCCTCGTCGGCGCCGAGCTGCTCGACGACGATCTTCTTGAGGCGCTCGTACGTGGTTGCCACTGACTCCCTCCTCGGAGTTGGTTGCTGCCGACGGCCGGGCGCCGCTGGACTCGGCTGCGATGTTCCCGAGGACGCCATTCACGAGGCGCCGCATCGGTTCTCCACTGTATATGCGTGCCAACTCGACCCATTCGGCGATGGCCACCCGGGCCGGCGTGCCGGAGTGTAGCACCTCGGATATGGCGGTACGGAGCAGGGCGCGGTCCATCCGGGCAAGGCTGGTGACGGGGTGTTGGGGGGCCCGTCGGGCGATCTCGGCATCGATGGAATCGCGATGTGCCATGACAGCCTCGACCAGTTCGCGCGCCAGTTCGGCGGCCGCGGGATCGCGTTCGCCCTCGGCCAGGTGACGGTCCAGGACGGCGTCGGCGGTCCGTTGCCCGAAGTCCGCTTCGAAGACCGCCGACAGCGCGAGCCGCCGGCCTGTTCGTCGGCCTCGGACCCGGTCAGCCCCCGACACCGTCGACCAGCACGACCACCGACCCGAGATCGAGGCCGAGCAGGCGCTCCACGGTGGCCGCCACCGCCGAGCGGACCTGGGTCGTGAGGGGGCCGAGCGCCTGGCTTGGGCGAGCCACGATCCAGACGCGGACCAGGACCTGGTCGTCACGCAACCGGACGCTGACCGAACGGCCACCGAGGACGCGCCGCCAGAGCGAGCCGCCCCGTCCCACCCGCGCGACCCCCGGGACCTCCAGGGCCGCCAGGCGCACGAGCTCGGCGATGACCGACGTGCCGACGGTCAGTTCGGGTCCACTCACGAGACGGCCTCGGCAGCGATATCGGCCGTCGAGACCGGCCCGGGTGCGACCCGGCCCCGGTTGGCGGCGAATGATTCCGCGATGAGCTCCGGGACACGTTGCCGAGCGGTCGTGGCAGCTACCTCGCAGGCGAACCCGAGCATCCGGCGCTTCGCCCGTCCATGGGTGATGATGACGGTCCCCTTCACCCCGAGCAACGGCGAACCACCGGCACGTTCGTAGTCGAACACGTCGCGGATCCGATCGACGCCCGGCTTGAGCAGCCCGTATGCCAGGCGACCCCGGATGCCCCGGCGGAACTCCGAGCGCCACAGGTCGAAGATGAAGCTCGACAGGCCCTCGTAGAACTTGATGACGACGTTCCCCAGCACCGCATCGCAGACGACCACGTCCGCCTGGTACGTCGTCAGGTCCTTGCCCTCGACGTTGCCCTCGAAGCGGAGGTCGGTGGCGTCGAGCAGCTCGGTCGCCCGCGCGATCCGGGCGTCGCCCTTGCCCTTCTCCTCACCGATCGAGAGCAGGGCGACCCGGGGACTGGATACGCCGAGCACGCGCTCCGCGAAGATCGCGCCCATGTGGGCAAACTGGACCAGGTTCTCGGCGGTCGAGTCGGGGTTGGCGCCGATGTCGAGCAGGACCATGGGCCCGCCGGCCGTCATGATCTGGACGGCGAGCGCGGGTCGATCGACGCCGGGCAGCCGACCGAGGCGCAGGACCGCGGCGGCCATCCCGGCTCCCGTGTGGCCCGCGGTGATGATCGCGTCGGCGTCGCCGCGGCGAACGAGCTCCGTGGCGACCAGGATCGAGGAGTCCTTCTTCTCGCGCAGTGCCAGCGCCGGGTGCTCGTCCATGCCGATGACCTGCGCGGCGTGCACGATCGACACGTTGGCCGGCAGCGGACCGGCGATCCGACCGAGCGTGGTCTCGTCGCCGACGAGGATCAGGCGGTCGTCGGGATGGCTGCCGGCGTAGGCGAGGACGCCCGGGACGATCTCGGTCGGGCCATGGTCCCCGCCCATCGCGTCGACGGCGACGCGGACGCCACCGATCCGCGCCTCGGATGGGGCGGGCCGGGGCTCCGTCACGGGATCAGCGCGCGGCGTCGTCGGCGGCGGGCTTGAGGATGATCGCCTGTCGACCCTGGTAGTAGCCGCAGTTCGGGCAGACGTGGTGCTGCCGCTTCATCTCGTGGCAGTGCGGACACTCCTCGAGGTTCGGCAGGTCGATCGCGAGATGCGAGCGGCGCTCGCCCTGGCGGGCATGCGAGACGCGTCGCTTGGGTACACCCATGGGGTCGAGGGCTCCTTGTCAGTCGATACGTGCCGCGTGGCCGCATTCGTGCCGGTTGGCCGGGGCACGGCGCCACGCCGACGGCGGAGTCTACCGCGAAACGGGGCGCATCGTCACCCGTCGCCAGGCTTGAAGCCGCGCAAGGCCTCCATGCGCGCGTCGACGTCGTCGCTCGGGTGGTCGTGGACGCCCTCGTCGAGCGGCTGGCCGCAGACGATGCACAGGCCCGGACAGTCCGGGCGATCCAGGGGCGCGATCGGCTCCGCGAGCGAGATGGCTTCGCGGACCGGGGTCGTCAGGTCGAGTTCGTGGTGGTCGGTCAGGCGCTGGACGTCCGGCTCCGTGTCGGTCGGCAGTGGAGCGCCGCTCGGCAGGTCGACGGAGGGCAGGTATTCCTCGGTCACCTGGAGGTCCAGGGGCACCGTCACCGGTCGAAGGCAACGGACGCACTCCATGTCGAGCGAGGTCGCGAGCTCCGCCTCGGCCAGGATCCCGCGGTTCGTCCGGGTCAGCCGGACACGGCCCTTCATCGGCCCGCCCAGTCGCAGGTCCTCCGGCAGTTCGATGTCGACATCGTCGAGCTCGTAGACCCGATGGGCACCGGTCTCGCCCTGGAGGAGGCCGGCCACGTTCCAGACGAACGTCTCGTCCGGGGGGCGCGCGGTCACGGCCCGATGGCTTCCGATGCTTCCTCGGGCTCGTGCTCCCAGGCCTCATCGAGCGGCTCGGGTTCGGGCGCGGCACTGAGGTCGGTCCGTCGCTCATCGAGCATCGCGATCCCCTTCTTGATGCTCTGGAGCGTCTTGACGACGTCGCCCTCGAGACCGACCAGGACGCTGACCGCGTACTCGTCGGCGCCGCGGCGAATCTCGTCGGCATCGCCGTGGGCCTTCCCGATGATCTCGAGGCTGGCGGCCTCGGCCGCCTGGGTGAGGCCACGCTCATCGATCAGGAAGGCGGCCTGCTCCTGTGCCTTGGCGACGATCCGCTCCGCTTCGTCCTGCGCCTTCTCGATGATCCGCTCGCCCTCGGCGTTGATGCGCTTGGCCGCCCGGACCTCCTCGGGGACGGCGACACGCAGCTCATCGATGAGGCCCAGGGCAGCGTTCTGGTCGACCACCACGTTGCTCGTCAGCGGCAGTTTCTTCCCGTTCGCGATGAGCAATTCGAGGCGCTCGACGAGGAAGATGATGTCGATCGGATTGCCCTCCTGGCTCGGCGGTCCCGACCTGGCACGCGTCGCCGCAAGTATGGCACGCCGACCGTCGCCTCAGGGCCTCCCGAGTGCTTCGCGCAGCGCCACCGCGGCCGATTTGGGAACCATCGAGGAGACGTCCCCTCCGAATGTCGCGATCTCCTTGACGAGACTCGAGCTGACATACCCGTTGGCGACCGAGGTCATGAAGAAGACCGTGTCGATCTCGGGCGCGAGGACGCGGTTGTTGTGCGCGAGCTGCATCTCGACCTCGAAGTCGCTGATCGCGCGCAGGCCGCGGACGATGGCGCGGGCGCTGCGGGCGCGGCAGAAATCGACGGTCAGCCCGTCGAAGGAGGCGATCTCGATCGCGTCCATCGGGGCGCCGCTCGCCGCCAGGGCTTCGCCGATGACCCGGATGCGTGCCTCCACCGGAAGGAGCGGGGTCTTGCGCGGGTTGGCGAGGACCCCGACGATCACCCGCTCGAAGACGGTCGCCGCCCGGGCGATGATGTCGAGGTGGCCGTTCGTGATCGGGTCGAATGAGCCGGGATAGACCGCGATGTTCATCGCTCCTCCGCGCGCCGGTAGAAGGTCAGCGTCGTCACCCCGAAGGCACGCTCCCGCTCCGATGCTAGCAGCCCGACCGTGGCCGGCGGCGGGGTCTTCGTTGCGTGCTTGGCGACGACGCGGCCGCCCGCCCGGACCGCCGGTCCGACCGCGAGCAGGGCCGCGGTCATGAGCTCCGGCTCCGTGTACGGCGGGTCGACGATGACGATGTCGTACGGCGGTTCGGCCGCGCGCGCTGCGTCGGCCAGCCAGCGCATGACCTCGGTCCCGACCGTGTGGACCTCCGGACCGGCCAGATGCGTCTTCTCGAGGTTCCTCGCGATCACCCGGATCGCCGCGGGATCGCGCTCCACGAAGGTGACGTGGCCGGCGCCGCGCGAGAGTGCCTCGAGCCCGGCCGCGCCACTCCCCGCGAAGAGGTCGAGGACCCGGGCGTCGGGGAGGTCGGGCTCCAGGATCGCGAACAGGGTCTGCTTCACGCGGTCGCCCAGGGGTCGCGTGTCGCCGCCCGGGCCGACCAGGCGGATGCCGCGGGCGCGGCCCGCGATGACCCGCCCGGCGTCAGGCACGGGCGGCGCCGTGGGTGGGACTCATGCGACGGTCTCCTCGGGCTCATCGCCGGAGCCGGACGCCACGCGCGCCAGCCAGCCGTGCTCCAGCTCGGCCGCGAGCGAACCGGCGGACGACGTGAGACGCCCAGCCTCATCCAGCAGTGTCTCTGCGTGGCCGCGAGCACGGATCGCGAGCTCCTGGTGCGTCCTGTCCTGGAGGGACGCGACACGCAGCTGTGGCAGGCCGCTCTGGGCCAGGCCAAGGACGTTGCCCTCCCGGCGAAGCTCGAAGTCGCGCTCTGCGAGCTCGAAGCCGTCGCGCAGCTCGGCGACCGCCTTCAGTCGAGCCCCCGCGACCTCGTCGGTCGAATCCGAGACGAGGACACAGAACGACTCGACCGTGCCGCGACCCACCCGGCCGCGGAGCTGGTGGAGCTGCGCGAGGCCGAACCGATCGGCTCCCTCGATGACCATCATCGTCGCCTCCGGCACGTCCACCCCGACCTCGACGACCGTCGTCCCGACCAGGACGTCCAGCTCGCCGTCTCGGAAACGGGTCATCTCGCCATCGCGGTCGGCAGCTTTCATCCGACCGTGGACCAGCCCGACGCGTAGCGGCGCCAGCAGCGTCCGCAGGCGGACGGCCTCGCTCTCGGCGGCGACCGCGCTGTCGGTCTCGGCGCCGGTGTCGTCGATGAGCGGCACGACCACGAACGTGCGGTGGCCGGCCGCCGCCTCGGCACGCACCCGCTGCCATGTGCCCTCGAGGTCCTCCGGCCGCCGGATCCCGGTCCGGATCGGTACGCGGCCAGCGGGTGGCGTCCGCAGGTCGGAGACGTCGAGGTCCGCGTAGAGCAGCTGCCCGAGCGTCCGCGGGATCGGCGTCGCGGTCATCAACAACACGTGCGGGGGGCGGCCGCCGGCCTTCGCCTCGAGCGCGTCGCGCTGGTTCACCCCGAACCGATGCTGTTCGTCGATGACGACGAGCCCGAGGTCGCGGAAGGAGACCGACTCCGAGATCAGGGCATGGGTCCCCACGACGACCGAGGCCTGGCCCGACGTGATCGCGTCGAGGGCCCGCGTCCGCGCATCGGCCTTGAGCGACCCGGTCAGGAGCGTGACCCCGATGCCGAGGTCCGCCAGCAGGGCGCCGACCGTCTCGAGGTGCTGCCGGGCCAGGAGGTCCGTCGGTGCCAGCAGCGCCCCCTGGACGCCCGCACGCGCACCGGCCGCGAGCGCGTACGCAGCGACCGCCGTCTTGCCCGATCCGACGTCGCCCTGGAGCAGTCGGAGCATCGGGGTCGGCCGGGCGAGGTCGCTGCGGATCGCCGCGGCGGCCGTCACCTGGTCATCGGTCAGCTCGACGTCGCGCCCGATCCGGCTCGTCAGCGCATCGGTCAAGGCCACCCGGATCGCGGTGTCCGCCGCGTCGTCGAGCGCGATCGCCGGTGCGGCGGCTCGGGCGCGCTGCCGCCGCCTGCCGACCATGCCGATCTGGAGTGCCAGCAGCTCATCGAACGCGAGACGCCGCAGGGCGGCGTCACGACCCTCGAAGGTGTCGGGGTAGTGGGCCTGCTCGAGGGCGGCCGCGATGCCGGGAAGATGCTCCTCGCGCCGCATGGCCTCGGGCAGGTATTCCGGGTAGGCGTGCCCCGCGCGGTCCAGCGCCTCCCGGATCGCGGTCCGCAGGCGAGCCGCGGTCAGGCCGGCCGTCAAGCGGTAGACGGGCACGATCCGGCCGGCGTGCAGGACCTCATCGCCCTCGCCCTCGACGACCTGGAACTCCGGGTTGTCGAGTGTCAGGCGACGGCCGAACCGCTTGACCTTGCCGGACACGACGACCTCGCTGTCGACGTTGAGCCGCTTCTCGATGTACCTGCGCCCGAACCAGGTCGCCTCGATGGAGCCCGTGTCGTCGGCCAACGTGGCGATCGTCCGTTGCACGCGCCGACGGAACGTGGGTTCGACCCGGACGTCGACCACCCGGACGCGAGCCGAGACCACGCTGCCGAGCTCCATCCACACGAGGTCGCCCAGGTGCTGCATCTCGCGCAGGTCGTCATAGCGGCGGGGCAGGTGGAAGAGGAGTTCGCGGACGTCGTAGAGGCCAAGCCGGATGCCGGCCCGGCGAAGCGTCGCCGCCGCGCCCAGCCCGGACCGCGCCAGAGGCGTCGAGAGGAGCTCGACCGGGTCGACCGGCGCCGATGGCAGGGTCGGGCCCGATGCCCTCGCCACCGCCCTACTCGGCCGCGATGAGGTATCGGTAGTAGGGCTGGCCGCCGTGGCGCACCTCGACCTCGATGCCCGGGACCTGCTCACCGATCTTCTGGGCCATGCCCTCGGCCTCGGCCAGGTCCGCGCCGTCACCGTAGAACAGGCTGACGAGCTCGTAACCGGGACGGAGTGCGCGCATCGCCGCCAGCACGGCCTTCTCCCGGTCGCCGTTGACCGCCATCAGCCCGTCGTCGGGGTCCAGGGCGATGGTCTGGCCGCGCTTGACCTTCTTCCCGCCGATGGTGGCGTCGCGGACGGCTTCGGTCACGATGACCGTCTGGATCGAGCGGGCCGCGTCGGTCATGGGGCCGGTGTTGGCGGCCGCGTCGAGCGTCGGATCGAGTGCCAGGAGCGCGGCGAATCCCTCGGCGGCATTGCGGGTCGGGACCACGGTCACCGGCCGCTCGGTCATCGCCGCGACCTGACGGGCGGCGAGGACGACGTTCGGGTTGTTCGGCAGCAGGATGATCTCGCGGGCATCGACCCCCTCGACCGCCTCCAGCAGCTCGCCGGTGCTCGGGTTCGAGGTCTGGCCTCCCTGGACCACGTGGGCGACACCGAAGTCGCGGAAGATCGCCTCGAGGCCGTCACCCGCGACCACCGCGATGATGCCGAGCGGCAGTGAACGCCCGTGAACGCGCGAGCCCGCGGCTTGCGAACCCGCCGGGCCGGGCGAGCCCGTGCCATTCGACCCGTCCGGACCCGGGTGCCCCGAGGCCGCCGAAGCCACGGGACCGGCGGGCGCCGCCCGGACCGAGGACCCGGTCGTGAACTCGGTCGCTCGCGCCTCGCGCACGTCGCGGGCCTGGTTGTCCAGGTTCTCGACGCTGATCCGGCTGAGGGACCCCTGGCCGAGTCCGAACGCGATGACCAGGTCCGGCTGCTCGTTGTGGACGTGGATCTTGAGCGCCCGGGCGTCGCCGGCGACCAGCACCAATTCGCCGATCGTCTCGAGGTGCGCGCGGATGACGTCGACATCGAGCGGTCGCGACGGACTCGCCTGGAGCAGGTACATCGTCTCGTAGCCGAAGCCCTCGTCGGCGTGGGCGACGAGGGTCGATGGCTTCGGGGCCGCTCGGGCCCGCGTGCGCGCTGCCGCCGGCGCTGTCCCCACCACGTGGCGGAGCGCCCCTTGCAGGAGCCGGTAGACGCCCTGGCCACCGGAATCCACGACCCCCGCTTCGCGCAGGATCGCCAGCAGGCTCGGTGTCCGCGCCACCGACTTCTCGGCCGCGTCGACGGTGGCGGCGAGCACGGCCTCCAGGTCGTCGTCGAGCTCGGCCGCAGCCACCGCCGCGACGGCCGACTCCCGGATGACCGTCAGGATGGTTCCCTCGACGGGCTTGGCGACCGCGCCGTAGGCCGTCTTCGTGCCCTCGGACAGCGCGTGGGCGAGATCGAGCCCGTTGAACCGACGCTTGCCGCCGAGCGCCTCCGCCATGCCCCGGAAGATCTGGCTGGTGATCACGCCCGAATTGCCGCGGGCCCCCATGAGCGCACCGAAGCTGATCGCGGCCGCGACCCGGTCCGCCGGCTGGTCGGCGACAGCCTCCGCCTCATCAAGCGCGGCCCGCACCGTCGCGAACATGTTCGAGCCGGTGTCGCCGTCGGGCACCGGGTAGACGTTGAGGCTGTTGATCTCCTCGACGTGGGCTTCGAGGTTCGCGACCGCCGCCCGGAACGCCGCGAGAAGCCCGGCCCCGTCACAGGCCCGGCGCGGCATCAGGCGACGTCCGTCCCGCTGTCGGCTAGGTCCCTCGGCCGGATCGCGGCCGGGTCGGCATGGACAACGGTCGGCGGCGCCCCGGCCGGATGCACTCGCAGGCCGTCGACGTGGATGACCAGCCGGTTGACCTCGAGGTCGAGGGCACGTCGGATCGCGTACCGGATGGCGGAATCCACCTGACGCGCGACCTCGGCGACGGGCACGCCGAGCGCGACGTCGAGATCGAGCTCGATGTCGAGGCCGTCCCCGAGGCGCAGTCGCAGGCCGGGCCGACGAAGGTCCAGCCGGTCGAGGAGCCGGGCGATCGGCCCGCCGGCGAAGCCGGTCACGCCGTACGAGCCGAGGGTCGCTGTCCGAACGACATCGACGATGGCGCGGCGGGTGACGAGCGAACGGCCTGTCGTCTGAACGTGTGGCACGCGGGCGACGTCCTCCTCGCAGGGCGGGTCGGGCGGCGACCGAGCTGGGCGCCGGAGGCCGTGTGGTATCCTACCGCTTCCGTTCGGGCTCGTTCGAGCTCGGATCTTCTCGACACCAACCCTGAGGACCACGAATGGCCCGCGCCTGCGCCATCTGCGGCAAGACATCCATGGCCGGTTTCAATCCCCAGTCATCGGGGATGAACCGGGTCCGCGCACACCGCCGGATGCAGCCAAATCTCCAGCCGCTCGTCATCGAGCAGAAGGGCATCCCGACCAGGACGCTCGTCTGCACCCGCTGCCGTCGCACGCTGACCAAGTCCGCCAAGTAGGACCCGGCCGGCTCGCGGCTCCGGACCGGTCGTCACCCTACGGCCGGTCTTCCCATGTCCGGGTCAGTCGAGGAGCCGCCCCGCCCGAAGTTCCGGGATGACCTCCGAGGCGACCGCGCGCAGGACCGCCTCATCCCCGGGCGCCGGCAGGACCGTCGAGAAGTCGGTGAAGCCCAATCGATGATGGCGCCGGACGAAGTCGAGATAGGCATCGGTCGAACGCAGCGCCTCGTGCGTGGCCCAGGTGGAGCGCCGGATCTCGGCCGGGTCGCGCCCGATGTCACGGCACGCCTCGTCGAGCAGCGCGATCCGCTCGGCGATCTCGGCCTCCACGCCGTCGGTGGCGGTGCCCGGGATCGCAGCGAACGTGTCCCACTGGTCCGCGTACCTGGCGGCGATCCGCAGCATCCTCGGCCGGTGGGCGGCGATGAGGATCGGGATTCTCGGACGCTGGACCGGCCGTGGCTCCAGGTGCGCGTCATCGAGCCGGTAGTAGAGGCCCTGGAATGTCGTGCGCTCCTGGAGCATGAGCAGGCTGATGAGGCGGACTGCCTCCTCGAACCGATCGACCCGTTCCGCGGGCGCCGGGAGTTCGATCCCGTAGCGACGGTGCTCGTCCGCGTTCCACCCGGTCCCGATCCCGAGGATCAGGCGTCCGCCGCTGATGTGGTCGACGGTGACGGCCTCCTTGAGCAGCACCGCCGGATGGCGGAACGTGTTGCTCGTCACGAGCACGCCGAGGCGGATCCGCGAGGTCTTCGCCGCGATCGCGGCGAGGAGCGTCCAACCCTCCAGGCACCCATCCTCGGGGCCGCCGTCCGTGTCGACCAGGTGATCGACCAGCCAGGCATGGTCGAACCCGAGCTCCTCGGCCATCACGAACTGGTCGAGCACCTGCGCCCATGACTTGCTGGCCTGGCTGAGAAACAGTCCGAAGCGCGGGTCCGGCCGCTGGGTCATGTCGGCGCCTCCGTGTCGAGCCAGATCGTGAACGGCCCGTCGTTGACCAGCTCGACCGCCATCTCCGCCCCGAAACGCCCGGTCGCCACCGTCACGCCAAGCGCGCGCAGCGCCGTCGCGAAGCGCTCGTAGAGCCGCTCCGCGAGCTCCGGTGGCGCGGCTCCCGTGAACCCGGGACGGCGCCCGCGCCGCGTGTCCGCGTAGAGCGTGAACTGCGAGACGACCAGCGCGGCTCCCGCGACATCGAGGAGCGAGCGGTTCGCCCGGCCGTCCTCGTCACGGAAGATCCGCAGTTCGCCGGCCTTTCGCGCCAGGTCGTCGGCGACCGCGTCGGTGTCGTCGGGGCCGACGCCCAGCAGGATCACGAGGCCGTCCTCGATCGTCCCGACCGCCACGCCCTCGACCCGGACCGAGGCCCGCGACACGCGCTGAAGGATCGCCCTCACGGCAACGTGGGTGGCTCGATGACGCCGTGGTCCCGGATGAACGCCTCGCGCCACGCCTCGGCCTCGGCCTGGTAGACGTCGCGGGCGCCGGCGTGGCGTTCGGTGACGAGCGTCTCGACCGTGGCCGGGACCAGGAGGTCGAAATCGCGCACGCCGTCGGGGTTCATCTGTCCGTCGCCGCGGAGCATGACGACGGGGACGCCGCCGGCCTCGATCTCGGCCATCAGCCGTCGTGCGAACGGCTTCGGCAGGCTGGTGAAGGGCACCATCCGGTCGCGCGGGATGGGCGGGACCCCGTCGTTGAGGTCGTACTGGTACCCCTCGTCGGCCAGGGCCCGGATGAGCCGGATCTCGCGCCCCATGTCGCGGCCCTTGATGAACAGTGCCGAACCGACGACGAGGATGTCCACGCCGAGGCCGCCAACGAGCTCGGCCGTCTCGCGGTTGACCCCCCCGTCGACGTGGATCTCGCCGCCGTGGGCCTTGTGGCGCAGCACGTCGCGCGCCGGTAGCAGCTTGTCCCGGGCGACGTCCTTCATGAACGACTGCCCGCCGAACCCGGGTTCGACGGTCATGACCAGCACGATGTCGAGCAGCTCTGCGTACGGCTCCAGCGCCGACAGTGGTGTCCCGGGCTTGACGGCCAACCCGGCCGCCCGGCCCGCCTGGCGGATGGCGCGCAGGGTCGGAGCGATCGGTTCATCGATCTCGACGTGGAACGTGATCGAGTCGCACCCGGCGTCGAGGTACTCCTCGATGTAGCGCCCCGGCTCGCTGATCATCAGGTGCGCATCGAACGGGAGCTCCGTGCGCGGTCGGAGGTGCTTGATGGTCTTGGCCCCGAACGTCAGGTTCGGGACGAAGTGGCCGTCCATGACGTCGAGGTGGATCCGATCCGCACCGGCCTTCTGGACGCGCCGGACCGCGTAGGCGAGGTTCGAGAGGTCCGCGTCGAGGATGCTGGCGGCGACGCGGGCGCGTCCCTCGGCCACCGTTACTCCCCCACTCCGACGGGGACGGGGTCCTGGCTGCGCTCGCCGCGCAATGCCGCGGCACTCTCGGCCTCGAGGCGCCGGCGGCGGCGGGCGACGGTGGGTGCCGGAGGCTCACCGGCCCGCTCGGCCGCGAGCTGCCCGCAGGCCGCGCCGACCTCCTGCCCGCGGTTGCGCCGGATCGTCGTCCCGATGCCGGCCTCGCGGAGCGTGGCGGAGAACCGCTCGATGACCGGCATCGGGCTCGCCGTCCACGGCGTATGGGCGACCGGGTTCATCGGGATGAGGTTGACGTGGGCATGGTCGCCTCGAAGGAGCTCGGCCATCGCCGCGGCGTCGAGGTCGGTGTCGTTCACGCCGCCGATCATCGTCACCTCGTACGTGATGCGCCGGCCGGTCACGCGCGCATGGTCCCGGGCAGCCTCGATCACGGTGGCCACCGGCCAGCGTCGGTTCAGTGGGACCAGCACGTCGCGCAGGGCGTCGCGCGCGGCATGCAGCGAGATGGCGAGGGTGAACTGCGGCCCGAGTGCCGTGAGCCGCCGGATCCCCGGCACCACCCCGGACGTGGAGACCGTGATGTGGCGCGCCCCGAGGCCGAACCGCCGCGGATCGTTGAGCGCCTCGACCGCGGCCAGCACGCGATCGAGGTTGAGCAGCGGCTCGCCCATGCCCATGAACACGATGTTGGTCAGCCTCTGGTCCGCGGCGCGCAGGCGTCGGGCCGCATGGCGGACCTGGTCGACGATCTCGGCCGTGTCGAGGTCCCGGGTGAACCCCAGCTCGCCGGTGGCGCAGAACGGGCATCCCACGGCGCAACCGGCCTGGCTCGAGATGCACAGGGTGTGTCGCTCCCGGCTCCCGGAGCGGGCCGGGTAGTGCATCAGGACCGATTCGATCAGGGCTCCGTCGTCGAGTCGATGGAGAGCTTTCTCGGTCTGGCCGTCGTCGGCCGGCCGGATCTCCGTGTCGGCAACGGTGTCGAAGCGGAAGGCCTCCGCGAGAGCCGCGCGGAGCGGCGCCGGGAGCGTGGCGATGGTCGCGGGATCATCGACGCCACCCGCCCGCCACACCGCGTCCGCGATCTGGCGTGCCCGATACGCCGGTTCGCCGCGACCGCTGAGCCACGCCCGCAGCTCGTCGAGGGTCAGGCCGGAGAGTCCCGGCCGGTCGCGATGGGTCACGACGTGGATGCTAGCGCTCACCGACCAGGCACGACTTCGGAGCCGACGATGGAGGGCCGACCGCGGACGAACGCCTCCCACGACATCCGCTTGCCATCGGCCGGCTGCACCTCATGCAGGACGAGCACGCCATCGGCCGTGCCCAGGGCGTCGATGCCGAAGCGGCCCGCCTCCTCGCCGGAGGAGGCCCGTACTCCGGCCATCCACACGACAAGTCGTCCGAGCGCGGTGTCGACGAACGAACCCGGCCAGGGCTGGTACGCACGCACCTGGCGCTCGAGCGCCACGGCAGGTCGGTCCGTGTCGAGCCGTCCATCATCACGCCGGAGCGGGCGCGTCAATGTCGATCCGTCGGTTGGCTGGGGTCGCGCCTCGAGCCGGCCGGTGAGCCATGGTCCGATGGATCGCTCGAGGAGTCCCGCGCCCAGTCCGGCGAGACGATCCTCGAGCTGCGGCGCGACCTCCGATCCGTCGAGGCTGATCGGTTCGACCGCGATGAGCGGACCCGTATCGAGGCCCTCGTCCATCCGCATCAGGGAGACGCCCGTCTCCCGGTCGCCTGCGAGGATCGCGGCCGGGATCGGCGTGGCGCCGCGATGGCGCGGGAGCAGCGACGGGTGAAGGTTCAGCGCGCCGTGTGGAAGTCCGAGGAGCGCCGGCGGGACGATCTGCCCGTAGTCGGCCAGGACCGCGAACGCCGGTCGTAACGCGCGGACGTCGTCGATCGATGCCGGATCCCGAAGGCGCCCGGGCGTGAGGACCGGTCCGAGGCCGCCTTCCGCGGCGGCACGGGCGATAGGGGTCCCGGTGAGCTGACGCTTGCGTCCGGCGACCCTGGCCGGCGCGGTCACGACGCCGACGAGATCGACCGATGGGTGCGCGGCCAGGACCCGCAGGGCCGGAACGCCGAACCCGCCGCTCCCGATGAAGACGGTGCGGACCGGACGCACGCTCGGCCCGGTCGCGGTCACGCGAGGGCGCTCGTCGCCTCGCGGATCTCCGCGTCGTCCTCCTCGTCACTCGGGCCGACGGCCATCAGCTCGTCCATCGACTCGAGGTAGTCGATGTAGAGCTTGCCGTCGAGGTGGTCGAGCTCGTGCTGGAGAGCCCGCGAGAGCAGCCCGGTCCCGGCGAGCTTGATCTTCTGCCCGAGGCGGTTCTGGGCGACGACCCATACGCGCTCGCGCCGGGTCACGTACGCCACGTAGCCCGGGATGGACAGGCAGCCCTCGAGGTCGCGATCGTCGCCGCTCCCGCGGACGATCCGCGGGTTCACCAGCTCGTGGAGCTGGTTCTCGATCTCGATGACGCAGACCTGCAGCGCCTCACCCAGCTGGGGAGCCGCCAGGCCGACGCCGGGCGCATCGCGCATCGTGTGCGCGAGGTCGTCGAGCAGCTCGTGCAGGTACTTGCCGAAGCTGTCGACGGGCTGGCCCTTCAGCCGAAGGCGCGGGTCGCCCAGGAGGACGATGGGTCGGACGCTCATGACCCCGAGTATATGGGGGACGTCCCTGCGGGCGTCCGACCGGTTCGCCGGCCGGATCGGCGCTCCGGCGGCGGTCCGACTAGTTCGCCGGCGGCTCCGCAGGCTCGGATCCGTTCGACTCGGCAGTGGGCTCGGCGGGCGGCGCTTCGGTCGCGGTCGCCGCCGGGGCACTGGCGGGCGGGGTCTCGTGCTCGGCCCCCGGCATCGACGCGCGGACTTCGGCCGCCCAGGTGCGGGAGCGCTCGGCGAACTTGCCACTGGCCTCGGCGGTCGCGTCACCGGCCTTCTTCGCGAACGGCGCAGCCTTGGCCGCGGCCGCGGCCGTCAGCTCGGCCACGCGCGCCGAGACTTCCCGGACCGTCGGCGTGGCACGCTCGGTCATGTCATCGATCGCCTCGCGGAGCGAGTCGAGCAGCGATGCGGCGGCGGAGGGTCCCGGATCGTCGGTCGGCTTCGCGGCCCCGTCGTGGGTGCCGGTGCTCCAGGTCAGCGGCTCGTCGGGTCGATCATCGGTGGGCGGGTTGCTGTTGCCATCGGTCATCGGTGCGTCCTCCTCTGGGACCTCACATCCTCGCACGAACCCGCCCATCGGGTGTCACAGCAGGGACTCCGGGTCGACATCGACCGACCAGGGGGCCTCGACCCCGTCGCCGAGGAGCGAGACCGGGTCCGCGCCGCGCAGGACCAGGTTGAACCGCCATCGATCGGCCCGTCGGGCGATGTACGCGGGAGCGGGTCCGACGACGGTCACGCCGCTCCCCTCCTCCGCGGCCCTCGTGCGGAGGCGCTCGGCCATGGCCGTCGCCTCGCGTTCCGCCGTCTCACGATCCGCCAGACCGACCGTGAGCTTTACCAGCCGCCCGAACGGCGGCGACCCGAACCGCTCCCGGAGCGCGAGCTCGTGGTCGTAGAACGCCGCCGGATCTCCGCCGGCCGCAGCGAGGATCGCTGGATGGTCGGGCTGATATGTCTGGAGGAAGGCGGAGCCGGACCGGTCGCCCCGTCCGGCCCGACCGATCGCCTGGCTCAGCAGCTGGTACGTCCGCTCGGCCGCCCGCTCGTCCGGCAGGTTGAGCGCGATGTCCGACGACACGACGCCGACGAGCGTCACGGCGGGGATGTCGAGACCCTTCGCGACGAGGCTCGTCCCGACCAGGACGTCCAGCCGCCCGTCCGAGAACGCATCGACGATCCGCTCGGCGGCGCCCCGATGCTCGACGACGTCGCGGTCGAGGCGGCCGACGCGCAGGCCCGGGAACCGGACGCGGACCTCGCGCTCGACGCGTTCCGTGCCACCGCCGAGATAGCGGATGCGGGGCGAGCCGCAGTTCGGGCAGCGAGTCGCCAGGGGCGTCGCCCGCCCGCAGTGATGACAGCGCAGCGTGGTCCCGGCCTGGTGGTAGACGAGCGGCCGTTCGCAGTCCGGGCACGCCTGGACGTGCCCGCAGTCCCGGCACAGCACGACCGAGGCGCTTCCGCGGCGATTCAATACGAGGATCGCCTGTTCGCCCGCCCCGACGTCCAGGGCGGCGATCGCCGACGCCAGGGCGCGGGACAGGAGGCCGCGCTCGCCGGCGGCGAGTTCCGCGCGCAGGTCGACGACGGTCACGCTGGGCAGCTGGCCGACCGGTCGCCCAGGGAGGACGACCCGGCGGTATCGGCCGGCGCGAGCGAACCCGAGGCTTTCGACGGCGGGCGTCGCGGATCCGAGGACGACGGCGGCGCCTGCCTGGCGCGCCAGCTCAAGGGCCGTGTCGCGTGCCTGCAGCCGCGGGGTCCGGTCGCTCTTGTAGGCCGCCTCGTGCTCCTCGTCCACGATGACGAGGCCGACATCGGGGAGCGGCGCCAGGACCGCGAGCCGAGTGCCCACCACGATGTCCGCGCCGCCGGCACGGATGCGTCGCCATTCGTCCGCCCGCTCCCCGTCGCCGAGGCCCGAGTGGACGAGCGCGATCCGTGCGTCGAGGTCCGCCCGGAGGCGGTCCACCAGCGGAAGCGCGAGCGAGATCTCGGGCACCATGAACAGGACCCGACGCCCGGCCTCGAGTGCCGTCGCAATGGCCTCGACGTAGATCGCCGTCTTCCCGCCGCCAGTCACGCCGTCGAGCAGGAGCGGCATCGCGTCGCCCATGGTCATCGCGGCCCGGATGGCCTCGATCGCCTCGACCTGGGCCGGCGTCAGGTCCGAGGTCGGCGGGCGACCGCCTCTACGACCAGCCGGCCGGCCGGCGAGCGGCCGGCGGGGACGCTCACGGACCTCCGATCCGACCAGGCCGCGCCGGACCAGCCCGGCGATCGCGGACGATCCGTGCCGCGCCGACAGGTCCGCGGCCCGCACGGCACGCTCCGCGGGTCCCGCGTCGCCGGGCGCCGTGCCGGCGAGCTCGGCGAGGACCCCGACCTGCCTGGGCCCGAGCGGCCGCCCGGGCACGCGTCCGCCCGCGGTCAGGATGGTCGCCACGTCCCGGCCCTCGGGCGTCAACGCGATCCAACGCTCGTAACGCGGCCCGGCCGACGCGGCGAGCAGCGTCCAGTCCAGTGAGATGGCCCCGCGTCCCGCCAGGGCTCGCAGGCGTCGCACGAGTCCGGCCCGTCCCTCGGGCGCGGCGAGATCACGAGCGGGCTTCGGACCGGCGGCAAGCTGGTCGAGCAGGTCCCGCTCGACCGCGCCCAGTCCGTCGGGCGCGACCTCACCGGGGGCGCGTTCCGCGACGAGTTCCAAGCGCTCGAGCATCCCCGGCGGGAGCATGGCCCGAAGGACGAGCGATGGCGGGGCCAGGTAGTGGGCGGCGATCCAGCGCGCCAGGCCGAGCCCGAGACGCGGCAACAGCGGACCGTCGGCCCGGACGCGTTCCACCACCGGCTTGGGCAGGACGCCGGTCGGGGTCACGGCGGTCTCTCCCAGCACGATCCCGAGCGCCTGGCGCCGGCCGAACTCGACGAGCACCGCCTCACCCGGCTCCAGGTCCGCCAGGGTGTTCGGCACGAGGTACGTGTACGTCCGCGCGCCAGCCGCGCCAGCGGCGTCGACCGCGACCTCGACGAGGCGTGGCGTCATGGCGCCGGACCCGTCCTCCACCTCGAGCCCGAGCGTCACGGTGGCGCGCTACACGCGGACCCGGCGCGTCGGATGGAGCCGGTTCGCCTCGGCGATGATCGCGTCGATCGTCTGGGCGGTCCGCTCCACCTGCCCGGTCTCGTTGACGACGACGTAGTCGTAGTCCTGCTGGCGCGCGAGTTCGATGGCGGCGTTGCGCTGGCGGAGCTCGAGCTCATCGGCGGTCTCGGTGGCGCGCGAGCGCAGCCGGCCGAACAGCGCCTCGAGCGAGGGCGGCACGACGAAGACGAGCAGGGCCTCGGCGACGCGCTCCTTGACCTGCTGG
This sequence comes from uncultured Chloroflexia bacterium, assembly GCA_963764515.1. Classification (GTDB taxonomy): domain Bacteria; phylum Chloroflexota; class Limnocylindria; order Limnocylindrales; family CSP1-4; genus SPCO01. The sequence continues at coordinate 155,339 of CAVXSS010000004.1, forward strand.
GCGCCCTGCACGTCGATCTTGAGGATGACGTCGTAGCCCGATGCCAGCGCCCGGCGAACCTCCGAACGGGGCGTGCCGTACCAGTTCCCGTGCACCTCGTTCGCCTCGAGCAGGCCGCCCGCGTCACGCAGGGCCAGGAAGCGCTCGCGATCGAGGAAGTGATAACTCACGCCCTCGACCTCGCCCGGCCGCGGCGCCCGGGTCGTGCATGTCACGACGTAGTGGTGCCTTGGTTCATGCGGGCGCGCCCGCAAGGCGGCGATGATCGTGTCCTTCCCGACACCGCTCGGTCCGGAGATGATGATGAGCTGGGCGCCCGGAGCGCCCTCCACCGGGTCTCCGAGCCCACCGACCTCGATCTCGTCCGCGGACTCGCCGCTCAACGGCCAGCCCTCCCGCGGCGGAGCCCCTCGAGCACGCCTTCCAGGGCAGCCGGCAGGGGGGCGGTCGCGCGGATCAGGCCGCCCCCCGATGGCGAATTCAGTTCCAGCCGCCACGCATGGAGGAACAGCCGGCCCAGGCCCTCGGGTCCTCGACGGGCGAGGCCTCCACCGTAGAGCGGGTCGCCCGCGACCGGGTGGCCGATGGCATCGAGGTGGACACGGATCTGGTGGGTCCGGCCGGTGACCAGGTCCAGCTCCAGGAGCGTCCAGCCATCGAACCGTTCGCGGACCCGATAGCCCGTCACCGACGGCCGCCCGTCGGCCACGACCCCCATCCGCGTCCGGTGCCGCGGGTCGCGCCCGATGGGCGCTTCGATCCGGCCCAGGGCCGCGGCCACATCGCCCTGGACCAGCGCGAGGTAGGTCTTCTTGATGCGCCGCGCCTTCAGTTGAGCCATGAGCGACGCCTGGGCGGCATCGTGCTTGGCGACCATGAGGAGTCCGCTCGTGTCGCGATCGAGCCGGTGCACGATACCCGGCCTCGAGACGCCGGCGATGCCGCCGTACTCCGATCCGCCGGCCCGCGCCAGCAGGGCGTTCACGAGCGTGTCGGCGGCGTGCCCCGGGGATGGGTGGACGACCAGTCCGGATGGCTTGTCGACGATGAGCAGGTCGTCGTCCTCGTACACCACGTCGACGGGGATGTCCGGAGCCGGAGCGAGATCCAGCGCGGTCGGCGGCGGCACGTCCAGTCGGAGCTCGGCTCCCGCGGCAACGATCGCGTTCGCCCGGAGCGGCTCGCCGTCCGCGGTCAGCCGGCCGTCGGTGATGAGCTTCTGGACGTAGCTCCTGGAGAGGCCGGTCGCGTCGGCGACGAACCGGTCCACCCGACCGGACGGCCCGTCGGGCACCCGCAGCGTTCGCAGCCCGGCGACGGTCGCCCCCTCAGGCATCCGGCTCGGCACCGAGGCGAGCGGCGAGACCTGGGAACAGCGCCATGCCGAGGAGCATGACGATAGCGGTGCTGATGGCCGCGTCGGCCACGTTGAACGTCCAGAAGCGGAGATCGCCGATCCCGATATCGATCCAGTCGACGACGTAGCCGAGCCGGAATCGGTCGATCTGGTTGCCGATCGCCCCGCCGAGCAGCAGGCCGAGGCTGATCGAGAGGTAGAGGTTCCGCCCGGAGCGCCCGTGATAGGCCACGATCATCGCGACGACCCCGAGTGAGACGATCCCGAACACGAGCGCCTGATCGCGGAAGATGCCGAACAGGGCGCCCGAGTTGTGTCCGAACACGAGCCGGACGTAGTCGCCGACGACGCGCGCGACCTCGCCGGACGCGACCCACGACACGAGCCAGGCCTTCGACGCCTGATCCAGTACGACGATCACGACCGCGATCGCCACGAAGACGCCCCACCGGGCGCGCCCGCGGACCACGGGTCGGGCGTCCGACGCCCCGTGTTCGCCGATCGCCGCGGTCGGTCTCTCGAGAGATTCGGTCTCTGCCAGCTGTTCGCCTCCGTCGCCGGGCCCGTCCGCCGTCATGCGAGCCTACTCGCCGTTCGCGCGACGGCGCAAGGCGATCGAAACCGGTCCGGCGTCGAGCGCGACCGTGGCCGGATGGACACCCGACGGAGGTCCTCCACTGCGGAGGTCCGCCAGGGTCTCGTCGGTCACCGCGGGCAGGTACGTCGCCACCTCGGGCGGCAGGCCGTCGATCCAGAGCTCGATCCGGTCGTCCAGCTCCAGACCGGCGTCCTTGCGCAGGTCCTGGATCGCCCGCTGGAGCTCTCGGGCGTCGCCTTCGGCCCGCAACTCGGGGGTCAATGCCGTGTCGATGACCATGACCAGGCCGTCATGGTCCGCGACCGCCGTACCGGGCCTCGGCGAGGCCTGGATCTCGACGTCGTCGGGGGCGAGCGTCACGCCGGCGAGCGTCACCGACCCGTCCGCCTCGAACGTCACGTCGCCGTCGCGGGCGGCCGCCATGACCGCCGGGATCGCCGAGCCGAGACGCTTCCCGATCCGGGGCAGGAGGGGCTTCACGCGACGTTCCACGAGCTCCGAATCGTCGGCGATGACCTCGACCGCCTTGACGTTGATCTCGCGCGCGACGATGTCGAGCAGCTCGGCGTCGACGTCGAGCGCCCGATCCGGCAGGGCGAGCCAGGCACGCGCCAACGGCTGGCGCGTCTTGATGTGCGCCGTGCTGCGCAGCGTCCGGGCAAGGTCGACGGCGTCCTGGGCGATCGCCATCGCCGCCTCGAGACGCCCGTCGCGGTGGGTGGCCACGTCGGCGGTCGGGACGCGCGTCAGGTGGACGCTGTCCGGCGCCCCGTCGAGATCGGCGGCCAGGTTCCCGTACATCGACTCGGACAGGAACGGCAGGATCGGGGCCAGCATCCGCGACGTGGCCGTGAGGGCCTCGTGGAGGGTCGCGAATGCGGCCCGACGGTCCTCGACGTCGTCCGAACGAGAGAAGCGGCGACGCGAGAGCCGCAGGTACCAGGTCGACAGCTCGGTCATGAACGCGGAGAGTGCACGGGTGGCGCCGACCGCGTCGTAGTCGAGCAGGCGTTCCTCGACCATCGCGGCGGTGCCAGCCGTCCGCGACAGGATCCAGCGATCGAGCGCGCGGCGCCGGGGGACCGGTGGGGCCACCTCCCCCGTACCCCAGCCGACGAGCCGCGCGTACGTCACGAAGAACGCGTACACGTTCCAGAGGACCAGCAGCTCGCGCCGCGCCTCGTCGGCGGCATGCCAGCCGAAGAGGATGTTCTCCTCCGGCCGCGCCCTCGCGAACATCCAGCGCATGACGTCGACGCCCATCCGGTCGGCGGCCTCGTCGAAGTCGATGGCATTGCCCCAGCTCTTGTGCATGGGGCGCCCGTCCTCGCCGTAGACCAGGGCGTAGCCGAAGATCGTTTCGAACGGCTCCTCGCGCCGGAGCACGGTCGACATCGCCAGCATCGAGTAGAACCAGTTGCGGAACTGGCCTGGGAAGCTCTCGGTGATGAAGTCGGCCGGGAACCAGCGGGCCCAGTACTCGGGATCCTCGCGCTGATGGAGCGTCGAGAACGGCACGATGCCGGCGTCCAGCCACGGGTTGCCGACGTCGCGGATCCGCTCCAGGGGGGCCCCGCACCCCGGGCATGCGATCTTCACGGCGTCGACGAAGGGCCGGTGCGGCGTGTGGCCCTCGAACTGGTCCCAGCCGTCGATCGCGCGCTCGTGGAGCTCCGCGCGGCCGCCGATGACCTCGACCGTCCCGCATGCCGCGCAATCGTAGATCGGCAGCGCGAGGCCCCAGTAACGCTTCTTGCTGATCATCCAGTCGTGCATGTTGTAGAGCCAGTCCAGCTCGCGCTCGTACCCGAACTCCGGGATCCACCGGATCCGGTCCACGACCTCCATGATCTGGTAGCGCAGGCTGGCATCGACCTGCTCCTTCGTGAGCGTCTCACGCGGCTGGTCGTAGAGCGGACCCATGCTGATGAACCACTCGTCCACGAGGCGGAAGACGAGCGGCGTCCCGCAGCGCCAGCAGTGCGGGTAGCGGTGGGTGATCGTCTCGAGACGGTAGAAGCGGCCCTCGCGCTTGAGGTGCTCGACGATGGCATCGCTGACGTCGCGGACGTCGCGCCCCGAGAGCGACCCGAACCCCTCGATGACGATCCCCGACTCGTCCAGCGGGGCGATGACCGGAAGGCCGAGCGCCTTCCCGAGCTGGAAGTCCTCCGCGCCGCAACCGGGCGCGATGTGGACGATGCCCGTCCCCTCGTCTTCCCCGACCTCGCTCCACGGCACGACGCGATGCTCATAGGGCCGGTCGGGCTCGGGACCTGCGCCGCGGGAGAAGGCCGCCCGGACCGCCGGTAGGTCGTCGAACGGGCCGCTGTAGCGCCAGCCGATCATCTCCGCCCCCGAGACCTCCTCCAGGACCTGGAACGGCCCTTCGAGCGCCGCACGCAGGGTGCCCTTGCCGAGCCAGAACTCGTCCTCGCCCTGGCGGACCCGCACGTAGCGCAACGCCTGACCGACGGCCGCCGCCACGTTCGAGGTGAGCGTCCAGGGCGTCGTCGTCCAGACCAGCAGCGTCTGACCTGGCCGGTCCAGCAACGGGAGGCGGATCGTCAGCCCGGGATCCTCCTTGTCCTGGTACCCCTCGTTCATCTCCGTCTGGGAGAGCCCGGTCCCGCAACGGGCGCACCAGGGCATCGTGTCGTGGCCCTTGTAGAGCCAGCCGCGCCGGTGGCATTCGGCGAGGAAGCCCCAGATGAGGTCGTTGTTCTCGTTGCTGAACGTGAAGTACGAGCCGCCGGTCTCGGGCATCCCGAGCCGGCCCACGAGCATCTCCACGGTGTCGGTGACGGGTCCGTGCGGCCCCTCGATCGTCGCGACCTGCGAGGGATCCTCGCCGAGCAGGTCGTGCAGCCGGCGCAACTCGTCGGGGTCGTTCCAGTCCATCCACATCCCGAGCCGGATGGACTGCTCGGTCTGGCGTGCGGCGTAGGTCAGGACACGCTGCTTGCACAGCGTGACGAACCGGTCGATGCCGTACGCCTCGATGTCGCGCTTGGAGGTGAACCCCAGGTCGCGTTCGACGTTGACCTCCACCCACAGGCCCTGACAGTCGAAGCCGTTCTGGTAGCGCTGCTCCTCACCGAGCATCGCGTGGAATCGCTGGTACAGGTCCTTGTACGCACGGCCCCAGGCGTGGTGGACGCCCATCGGATTGTTCGCCGTGATCGGCCCGTCCAGGAAGCTCCACCGCGGACCGCCGGCGTTCTGGGCGCGCAACCGGGCGAACGTTCGGCGCGCCTCCCAGAGGCGCAGGACGTCGTGCTCCTGGGCGACCAGGTCGGGCCTCGATTCGACGGCGTGGAACATGCTGCTCCGGGCTCGGGGTGGACGGGATCCGCGTTCGAAGGGCGGCGGGCGCGGCATTTCGACGGGTCCGAGTATCCTACCCGCGATGCAACGACCGCAGGAGGCGCCACCGCGCCACCGTTCGCCATTCGCGGCGGCCTTCCTGTCCCTGATCTTCCCGGGTCTCGGTCATGCCTATGCCGGCGCCTACACACGGGCTCTCGGGTTCGCCGGCGTGCCGATCCTGCTCGTCGCGCTCGTCGCCGGGTTCGGGCTGCGCATGGATCGCAGCGATCTCATCGGCCTCGTCCTGAACCCCTTCTTCCTCCAGTCGGTGTTCGTCGTCAACCTGCTCCTGCTCGCGTACCGCGTCGTGGCCGTCGTCGATGCCTACCGCGTGGCGGAATTCCTCAATCGTCATGGTGAGAGCGGCGACGGTCGGCTGGGTCCGGCCCGCCTGATCCGCAACCCGCTCTCGATCGCCGGGCTGCTGGCGGTCATCCTCGTGATGAGCGGCGTCCACGTCGTGGTCGCGAGGTACGACGCCCTGGCGCTCGACGCCCTGACGGGCGGCTGCATCTTCATCGGTGCGGACATCGACACCGACTGCCTGGACCCGGACGCCTCGCCCTCGCCCGACGTCTCCGAGAGCGGGCCGGGCACGACGGAGCCGACCGCGTCCCCCACGCCCGAGGCGACGCCGGTCGGCAGCGATGTTCCCCAGGTCTCGATCCCGCCGTGGAACGGCAAGGATCGACTGAACATCCTGCTGGTCGGCGCCGACGTCCAGGGCGGCGGGTACAACACCGACACGCTCATCACGGTCTCGATCGACCCGGTCACCAAGCAGGTCGCCATGTTCAGCCTGCCGCGCGACATGACGAACGTGCCGGTCCCGGCCGGGCCGGCACGGCGCTTGTGGGGCAGCGTCTACGGCCAGAAGATCAACTCGTTCTTCGTGAACAACCGGAACCGACCCGACGTGTGGCCCGGGAATAGCGCGACGACGCGCGGCTTCAACGCGCTCAAATCGACACTGGGCGAGCTCTACGGGCTCGACATCCGCTATTTCGTCGCCGTCGACTTCGCCGGATTCAAGAGCGTCGTCGACTCGATCGGTGGTGTGACGGTCAACGTCCAGATCCCCATCGTCGACGACAACTATCCGGCGTCAGACGGCAAGGACCGGCGCCTGTACATCGCGAGCGGACTCCAGCACATGAGCGGCGCCGAGGCGCTTCGCTACGCGCGCTCGAGGCACACGACGAGCGACTTCGACCGGGCGGCCCGTCAGCAGCGCCTGCTGCTCTCGATGCGCGAGCAGGCCGATCCCCAGGAGCTCATCCCGCGCCTGCCGGAGCTCGTCGCCGCGCTGAAGAAGGCCGTCAAGACCGACATCCCGGTCGACCAGCTCGACGAACTCCTAGGCCTGGCATCGCAGGTCGATACGGCGAATATCAGCAGCTACGTCTTCCAGCCGCCCTTCTACGGCAGCGAGACCGCCCCCGGCGCACCGGTCTACAAGATGTTCCCGAACGTCGCGCGCATCAAGAACGCGGTCACGAACGCCTTCAAGACCAACCCGGCCGACGAGGCCCTCCGCGAGAAGCTCGCCGAGGAAGGCGCGCAGCTCTGGGTCGTCTCCGCCCTGAACGACCGGACGCGTGGACCCGACCTCGCGACGTACCTCGACCAGACGGGGATCAACGCCTCGGCGCCACGTGCCAAGGACCCCGGTCCCGTGCCGGCGAAGACGAAGATCGTCGTCTACAACGGCGCGGAGGCGGATCTCGGCGACACGATCGACTACCTCGAGAAGACGTTCAAGGTGACCGTCGTGACCGCGACCGACCCCGCGGTCCGTGCGGACATCATCCTGACGATCGGCCAGGACACCCCGAACCTCACGGTCCCACCGCTCTCCTGACGACGGCGGCCGACGGTCACGGCTCGGGACCGGGCGCTCGCATCGCCCGCGGCCGCGCGATCCGCGCTCGAGCTACTCGATCGGCGTCAGCCAGTGCGCGTATTCGGGCAGCCGGCCGCGGACCGCGTCGAAGTAGCGATCTCGCACGAGCCGGGCGATCGGGCCGATCTCGCCCGACCCGACCGGCCGATGGTCGACCTCGATGACCGGGGACACCTGGACGCCCGTCCCGCACAGCAGCGCCTCGTCGGCGACGTACAACTCGGAACGGTCGATCGAGCGGACCTCGGTCGGGATGCCCTCGTTCGCGAGGATCGCGAGGATCGCCTTGCGCGTGACGCCCTCGAGCAGGTCGTCGCTCACCGGCGGGGTGATCGCGACCCCGTCGCGCACGACGAACAGGTTCGCGGCGGAGGCTTCGTTGACGTGCCCGCTCGCGGTCAGGACCAGCGCCTCGTCGAACCCGTTGAGCTCCGCCTCGGTCTTCTGGAATGCCATGTTCACGTATCCGCCGACGATCTTGCCGCGGGCCGGCAGGGCCTCGTCCGCGTTCCGACGCCAGGACGACGTCATCAAGCGCACGCCGGACTCGGTGTCGATGTAGTTCCCGAACGGCAGGGCCACGATGTACAGCTCGTTGTCGAGGTCGTGCAGCCGCACCCCGATCGCGCGCGTGGACTTGTAGAACGAAGGCCGGATATACGCGTCCTCATGGAAGCCGTTTCGCCGCACGGTCTCCACGATCAGTCCGGTCAGCTCATCCACCGATGGGACGTCCTGCATCATCAGGATCCGGCAGGACTGGCGGATCCGTTCGACGTGCTCGCGCACCTTCAGGCCGTACAGCCGGCCCTGCTCCTCGTTCCAGTACGCGCGGATGCCCTCGAACGTCGCCGTCCCGTACATGAAGGCGTGGGTCATGATGCTGACCTTCGCCTCGCCCATCGGGATGAACGCGCCCTCGAAGTAGCAGATCAGGTCATCGAGCGCGGCCGCCTTCGGCGCGTGGTGCGGGGTCGTCGCTGGTGTATCGGTCGTCTTCTGGGTCAGCATGCGCGTCGGCTCCTGCGTGATGTGCGCGGCGCCGGGGGGCGCTGGCGACGGTCCGATTCGTGCGTGGGAGTATAGCAGCGGCCCTCACTGGATCAGCCGACGACCCCGGTGATCACCGCGATCACGAGGGTGAGATACGCCAGGTAGAACACGCCGCCACTCAGCAGATCGCGCCCGCGGAGCCGTCCGTGCCGGGCCATCGGGATGAAGATCAGGCCTGACGACAGGAAGGCGATGCCCGCCGAGGCGAAAGCGACGTAGCTGCCGGGGGCCGCGACCCAGGAGCTGGACGCGAACACGAGCGCGACCACCGTCGGGATGGTCGACTGGAAGACCATCGCCCCGGTGATGTTGCCCATCGCAAGCGTGTCCTTGCCGGCTCGCACCCAGATGACGGAGTTGAACTTCTCCGGAAGCTCCGTGGCGATCGGGGCGATGACCAGGGCGAGCAGGATCTCATCGATGCCCAACTGGCTGGCGAGGTGCTCGACGGCCTCCACGAAGAAGAACGCGCCGATCACGATGAATGCGAGCGCGGCCACGACCTGCAGGTTGACGACCCGCAACCGGGGGGCGGTCGGGTCCGACCGGTGCGCGTTGCGATCCAGCCGGTGGAAGCGGAGCGGCGTGAGGTCCTCGACGTCGACGTCCGGATCGGCCTCGAAATGGCCCTTGACGTACCAGGCGTAGATGCCGATGAGCACGGCCGCGACGATCCACTTGAGCCAGACCGGCTCGACGGGCAGGAAGGCCGCGCCGACCGCGAGAGCGTAGGCCATCGCGAAGTAGCGCATGTCGTGGGCCAGGGCGCGCGTGTCGACCTGCATCGTGTCGCCGGTCGAACGCCCTCCTGAGACCGCGAGGACGGCGACGCCGGTCACGAGCATGGCGAGCGTGGCGAGCATGAACGGCGCGCCCAGGATGGCGCCGATGCCCACGGCGTGCGACGCCTGGCCGTTCGCGAACAGGATCGCGATGATCGGGATCATCGTCTCGGGCAACGCCGTCCCCACCGCGGCCAGGACCGATCCGACGACACCTTCGGCGAGCTCGAGCTTGCGACCGAACCACTCGATCCCGTTCGTGAACAGCTCGGCGCCGGCCAGGATGACGAGGAACGCCGCGGCGAGGATGACCAGGTCCAATTCAACTCTCCGCACTGAGTGAGACGATCACCCCGATCGCGATGACGACGATGATGCCGCCCGAGATGAGCACCATGGTCCATTGTCCTTGGCGGGCGTAGGCGATGCCCGCCGCTGTCACCCGGATGATCGGCGTGGCCAGGACGATGCCGATCCCGAGCCACAGGAAGGCGGCTGGCTGCGGGGCCAGGAGATCCGCGACGAGCCGGCCGAGGTCGACGCTCGGGCCGCCGTCGAGCGGTCCGATGCCCGACGCGACCATCAGGCCGACGCCGACGACCAGGAAGGCCACCGCGACATAGGTCAGCCCGACGAGGAGTCGCCCGATGACGCCCTCGAAGTCGCGCATGCTCCGGCTGGCGTCCCGCGTCGGCGTGCTCATCCGAGCGCCTTGAGGAACATCTGGACCGCCGTGTAGGCGAGGATCGCGACGAATCCGAGGCGGAGGATGCGCGGATCGACCGCGTACAGCATCCGGGATCCGAGGCGCGCGCCAAGGAAGACCCCGATGGCCGTCGGACCGGCGAGATACGGATCGATCTCGCCGCGGTTGAGGTAGATGAGCGCACTGGCCGATGCCGTGACCCCGATCATGAGGTTGCTGGTGGCCGTGGCGACGCGCAGGGGGACGCCCATGGCGATGTGCATGACCGGCACCTTGATGATGCCGCCGCCGATGCCGAAGAGGGCGCTCGCGATCCCCGCCACGGTCGACCCGACGAGCCCGAGCCCGAGGTGCCCGACGCGATAGCCGTCGCCGGACAGGCGATCGGCGGTCGAGGGCGCGTCAGCCGCCGTCGGTGCGGGCGGCTCGACCACGGGCGGCTCAGGCGTCGGCGGTGCGGCCGTGGGCGGCGTCTCGGCATCGCCGGGCGAGACGCGCCCGCCGATCAGCATCGTCGCCGCCACGTACAGGAGGACGGCCGCGAACAGGCCCTCGAGGACGCGCTCCTCGAGCAGGAACGCGATCGAGCCCCCGATGAGCGCCCCGATCGCGGTGAACAGCTCCAGGGTCATCCCCAGGCGCAGGTTGACCAGATGCCGCTCGAGGTAGACCCCCGAGGCAGCACTGCTCGTCATGATCACCGAGACGAGCGAGACACCCACCGCCTGGTGGAGCGGCAGGCCGAAGCCCAGGGTGAGCAGCGGGACGATCAGGACCCCGCCACCCAGACCGAGCAGCGATCCGAAGAAGCCGGCGGCGACCCCGCCGGCGACCATCAGCAGCCCGACGACCACCTCAGGCGCCGCGGACCGAGGCGCTCACGACGGCAGGTCCGCCATCCGCCCGAGGATTCAGGGGCGGAGGTGCTGTGGCGCGTATGGCAGGAGGGCGACGTGTCGCGCGCGCTTGAGCGCCACCGCCAGCTCACGCTGGTGGCCGGCGCACGTGCCGGTCTTGCGGCGCGGCTCGATCTTGGCGCGCTCGGAGAGGTACCGGCGCAGCCGGTTCACTTCCTTGTAGTCGATCTGGACGGTCTTGTCGGCGCAGAACGCGCAGACCTTGCGTCGACGGCGATCTCGGTAGAAGTCGTCGCGCTTCTTGGGTCGGACGGGAGGCATCGGTGTTTGGTCTCCTGATCAGAAAGGCAGATCGTCGAGGTCGGTGTCGTCGGAGGCAGGTCGTGCCGGGGCGCCGCTCCCGCCGCCGGCGGCCGCGCCGGCCGGGGCGCCGGCCGGGGCGCCGGCGAAGGCGCCGTCGTCGTCGCGACCCTTGCGGTCAAGGCTGATCACGTTGTCGGCGGTCACATCGAGCGACGTCCGCTTCTGGCCGTCGTTGCCTTCGAACTCGCGGGTCTTGAATCGACCTTCGACGAAGACGCGGTTGCCCTTGCGGAGTTGTTCGGCCGCCCGCTCGGCACGGTCGCCGAAGACACTCACGCGGTACCAGTCCGTGCCCTCGTCGATCCAGCCACCCTGCCCGTCGGGCTTGCTGTTGCTGACCGCGACACTGAACTGGGTCACGGGACGGCCATTGGGCGTGTAGCGCATCTCCGGGTCACGGCCCAGGTTGCCGATGAGCATGATCTTGCAGAACGCCATCGTGGGCCTCCGTCAATCGATGGCGGCCGGAGCCGCCTCGGTCTCGGACTCGTCGATCATCTCCGGCGCGTCCGCCTCGTCCTCGTCCTCCTCGCCGGAAGGAAGCACGCTCTCCTCGCCCTCGTCCTCCTCCTCGCCATCCTCACGGCGGCCGGCCTTGATCGGACGCTCGACGCGGGTGACCAGGTGGCGGATGACCTCCTCGGTGATGAGCAGGGTGTGCTCGAGCTCGGAGATGGCATCGGAAGGGGCTTCGAACAGGACGATCTGGTACGAACCCTCGCGGTGGCGATCGATCTGGTAGGCCAGACGACGACGGCCCCACGGAGCGACCTTCACGATCTGGCCACCGGAGGCCACGATCTGGCGGGTCGTGCGATCCACGACGGCCTGGCTGCGATCGTCCGGGACATCGGGCGCGATCACCAGCATCAGTTCATAACGGCGCATGCGCGCAGGCACTCCTTCCTGTGGGGATGCCCCGCTGACGGACCAGCCGGCACGGAGCGGAAAGGAAACGGTCGGTAGTCTAGCACGGGACAGGCGGAGCCCAGGCCCGGAGCCAGGCCGGCGCGATGTATCCTCAGCGGCCGAGGGGCGTTCCTGGCATTCGCCCGTCGACCATCGTCAAGCACCGCTCACGATCATCGTTCACCTGGGGGAGGCTCCGTGCCCGCCAGCTCCATCCTGCTGCTCGACGCCGACCCGGCTGCGGCCGCTACGATCACGTCGGTCCTCTCGGTCGTCGGCTACACCCTGGTCGTGACGGCCGATGCGAACGAGGCGATCGCCAAGGCCGCCGACCACCAGCTCGTCATCGTCGACGTCGTGACCGGCCCCAAGCCGGCGTCGGAACTGTGTGCCGTGATGCGGGCATCGCCGTCGATGGCCGGCGTGCCCGTCCTGTGCGTGAGCCAGACCGACGACGTCGACGAGCGCATCCGGTTCCTCGAAGCCGGGGCCGACGATGTCATGGCCCGCCCATTCGACAATCGCGAGCTCGAAGCGCGGGTCGAGGCGCTCATGCTGCGGTTCCAGCGAACGCGCGGGATGACGCCGGTCATCTCAGCCGATGGACTGACCGTCGCACGGGCGCGACGGATCGTGGCGGTGTACAGCCCCAAGGGCGGCGTCGGCACGACGACGATCGCGACGAACATCGCCGTGGCCGCGGCGGCCCGACGACCGGACCGGGTGGTCCTGCTGGACATGTCGCTGCAATTCGGCGGGGTCGCCAGCCACCTCAACCTGCGAGCGAAGCAGACGCTCGCAGACGTCGTGCGCGACGAGACCGCGATGCGTGAACCCGAGATCATGAAGACATACGCCATGCGACACCAGTCGGGGCTCCACGTGATCGCCGCGCCGGGATCGCCCGAGGGCGCCGAGCTCGTGACGCCGGACCTCGTCGAGACGGTCCTGAAGATGCTGCTCGAGGGCTACGACTCCATCGTCATCGATGCCGGCTCCATCCTCGACGAGCGTACGATGCGGGTCCTCGATCGGGCCGAGGCCGTCGTCCTGACGGTCTATCCCGAGATGACGGCCCTCAACGCCGTCCACACCCTGCTCGACTACTTCAACGAGGTCGGCTCGATCGGAGCCAAGTCCACGTTCGTGCTGAACAACATGTTCGCCCGCGAGATCCTCAAGATGCACGACATCGAGCAGGCGCTGGGGACGAAGATCGCGATGGACCTGCCCTACGACCCGTTCATCTACCTGAAGGCCGTGAACGAGGGCGTGCCGGTCGTCATCGGCTCCGCGCGATCGCCTGCCGCCGAGCGGCTGGTGAAGCTCAGCTCGAGCGCCTTTGGCGAGGATGGATTCCAGGTGCCGGACGGTCACGACGAACGCAAGAGCGGCCGGTTCGGGTTTCGCCGGCGCAACTGAGGGCGGGCGAGGCCCGGCCGCCTGGGGGGTCAGCGGTCGGGCCCATCGGCGAGGCTACCCGGTCGCGGGCGTTGCGCGCGATGGGGAGAGTTCCCTAATCGAGTTCAGCGGGCTGTCGACGCCGGGAACGCCTCACGGGACGTGTGGCGGGCCCCTGGAGCGCCAGCCGTGGCTCCCCTCAACGCTCCAGGGGCCTCAGGCGAACGTTCCCAGCCGGCAGGTGGGCGACGCCATAGGCCGATGGTCCGTGGGAGGTTAGCCGCCCGTCAGTGGCCGGCACGCACCACGATCTCGAGCGTGGTACCGGAGCCGAGATTCGAACTCGGACGCCCTTGCGGGCCGCGGAGTTTAAGTCCGCTGCGTCTGCCATTCCGCCACTCCGGCGCCCGTCAAGCGTAACGCCCACGTCCGTGGCCTCCATCGAGCCGCCGGCAGAACGAATGAGCCATAGAGTCCCCTCCCTGGCACGCCCATCCTGCGAGCATGGAACACACCCGAGGGGCCTGGGTCGCATGACGCACGAACCACGGCCGAGCAGTGTCGCTGGCGATCCCAAGCCTCGCAGGCCCAGGACCCACGGCATGCTGGACGCCCTCGCCGCCTCCATCATCGACGGCACGTCCCGACTGCCACCCGGGGCGGCGCCGACGGCAGACGCCCGGCCCAAGACCCGGCGAAGGCAGCGCATCGCGCCTGCACTTCGAGGGTCGGACATCTTGTCCGCGGCGGATCATCGGTCAGACGGCTACCTCTTCCAGGCGCTCATGGACAACGCACCCGACAGCATCTACATCAAGGACCGCGACTGCCGCCTGCTACGCGTCAGCCGGTCGATGGCTGGGCGTCTGGGCTACGCGGATCCGGCCGAGCTGACGGGCAAGACCGATGTCGACCTGTTCGGCGAGGCCTTCGGCCACCAGACCTACCTCGAAGAGCAACGGATCATGGACTCGGGCGAACCGCTGGTCGGCCTGGTCGAGAGCCGACCCATGGACGACGCGCAGGTCAACTGGACGCTGACGACGAAGTCGCCGCTCCGCGACGCGACGGGGGTGATCGTCGGGGTGATCGGGATCACTCGGGAGATCAATGAGCTCAAGCGAACGGAGCTCGACCTCCAGCACCTGGCGACCCACGACATGCTCACGGGCATGCCCAACCGCTACCTGATGATCGACCGCCTGACCCAGGTCCTCGCCCATAGCAACCGGACGGGGTCGACGTTCGCGGTCCTGTTCCTCGACGTCGATGACTTCAAGGCCGTCAATGACGACCACGGCCACGACTTCGGTGACCTCGTCATCCACGCGATGGCCGACAAGCTGATCGCAAGTGTTCGAAGCAGCGATACCGTCGCGAGGATCGGCGGCGACGAGTTCGTCGTCATCCTCGAGGCCCTGCCCGATCGCAGCGCGGCGGCGGCAGTTGCGGCCAAGATCCGCGATCGCCTTGGGCAGGCCTTCGTGCTGAATGGGCGCGACGTCAAGGCGACGGTCAGCATCGGGATCAGCTTTTACCCGGACAACGGCGACGACGCAGAGGTGCTGGTCCGCGCCGCCGACTACGCGATGTACCTGGCCAAGCGTGCCGGCAAGGACCGCTGCCAGGTATGCCCGCGTGGGCTGCACGGCATCTCGGCGGACTTCCAGACCGGCTGACGTCCGCGCGACCGGCTGCCGTCAGGACGCCGGCGGTTTCGGGATCGTGCGCCGACGCGTGACGCAGCCCGCCGATCGCTCAGCGGGCCGTTTTCTGCTCAGGGAGTGGAGGCGACGACCGGATTCGAACCGGTGAATAGAGGTTTTGCAGACCTCCGTGTTGAACCACTTCACCACGTCGCCAGATCCGGCTGTTGGCTGCCCCTCGAGGATTCGAACCTCGGTTCACGGATCCAAAGTCCGCTGTCCTACCACTAGACGAAGGGGCAGCGGTCCTTAGGGGAATGAGTGGAGCGGAAGACGGGACTCGAACCCGCGACCCTCACCTTGGCAAGGTGATGCTCTACCAACTGAGCCACTTCCGCCCGCGATGCCCCATCACCGAAGCGATGGTGCCGAGAGCCAGGATCGAACTGGCGACACCGCGATTTTCAGTCGCGTGCTCTACCAACTGAGCTATCTCGGCCCGATGGCCAACCAGCCTGCGGCTGTCCGTCGGCGGTCCGGAGGATACCACGAGCGCTCGGCCGTCGGCCAACCGCTGACCGTCCGGTTGAACCTCGCTCCGGTTCTCCCATACGCCATTCGGGGTGGCGCTAGAGACGGTCGTCCGGCCGAGACCTTCCGTAGGGCCACCCGGGGTGGCACTTGGGCGTCGATCCGGCGCGATGAGCTCAATTCGGCCGCGCTGGCGGGCGTCGGTCCACGCTAACGCCATGGGCCGTGGCAAATGGGAGAACCCTGGCCGTCCGTCGCGTCGAGCGAGGTGGGTCGTTTTCGTGGAGCGGGACGTAGCGACGTCATCGGTCCGCCCGCGCCATCTGGTTCTCGTGGAGCGACCGCGCGCGACCTCCTTTCTCGCGGGACGCCAGCACGCACCGGCGCGCGCGTGCTCGACGTCGCCAGCTCTCGTGGGGCGACACGCTTCCCGCGACTGACCGGCGAGCGACACGCCCCCGCCCCGCCGTTGCCCGCTCCCCTACTCCAGGCCTGTCAGGCCGGCCGACTCGGTCGGACCGAGCGGTGCCTCGCCCGTCAGTTCGCGCAGGCGGTTGATGCGGTCGAGGATCGGCGGGTGGGTGTCCATGAGCCCCGACGAGCGCTTCTCGAACTTCTTGATCGGGTTGGTGAAATACATGTGCTGCGTGCCGCGATTGGCGACTTCAAGGACTTCCTGGTCGCCGCCGATCTTGGCCAGCGCTCGCTCGAGGCCGTAGGGATTCCGCGTCAGCTCGACGGAGGAGGCGTCGGCCAGGTACTCGCGCTGGCGGCTGACCGCGAGCTGGATGAAACGGCTGATGATCGGCGCCAGGATCGCCAGGACGATAGCGATCACGAAGACGATGGCCTGGGCCCCGCCCCCGCCGCTGTCGCGATCCCGCGATCGGCCACCGACGCCGCCCCAGAACGTGAACCGCAGGAAGAAGTCGGCCAGGATCGCGATGGCACCGACCATCACGCCGACGACGAGCGAGAACCGGATGTCCATGTTGCGGACATGTGAAAGCTCATGTCCGAGCACGCCCTGCAACTCCTCGCGATCCAGCTTCTCGAGAAGACCCGTCGTGACCGCGATCGATGCGTGGGCCGGATCGCGCCCGGTGGCGAATGCGTTGGGGGCCGTGTCATCGATCGTGTAGACCGCCGGCATCGGGATGTTCGCCGCGATCGCGATCTCGCGAACGACGTTGATGAGTTGCGGCGCCGTGGTCTCGTCGACCGGGCGCGCGCCGCTCACCGTGAGGACCAGCTTGTCACCGGCGAAGTACGTTCCAAGACCGGAGAGGACGCCGACGCCGACCGCGACCGCGGTGACCCCGATACCGCCCGCGGGGGTGCCAAAGACCCCGTACCCGATGGCGAAACCCAGGAGGCCCAGGAGGGCGACCACGAACAGCGCCATGAGGAACGAGTTCCGCCGATTGGCGGCGACCTGTTGGTAGAAGGTGTTCCCGGCCACGGTCCCTTTCGCGGACGGGCGCCTAGCTCAGGCTGAGGTCGACGTTGGGGACGTTCGCCGCTTCGGGCTCGGCATCGAAGAACTCGCGCTTGGTGAAGCCGAATGGCCCCGCCAGGAGCACGTTCGGGAACGTCGCGATCGACGTGTTGTAGTCGAGGACGGACGCGTTGTAGTGCTGGCGCGAGAACGAGATCTGGTTCTCGGTCGTGGTCAGGGACTCCTGGAGCGCGAGGACGTTCTGGTTCGCCTTGAGGTCCGGGTAGTTCTCGACGACCGCGAACAGCGAGCGCAGCGTGCCGGTCAGCGCGTTCTCGGCGGCGGCCTGCTGGGCCGGGCCCTGGGCGCCGGCCGCGACGGCGGCTGCGCGAGCGTTGGTGACATCGGTCAGGACCTTCTGCTCGAAGCCCATGTAGCCCTTGACCGCGTTCACGAGGTTCGGGATGAGGTCGTGGCGGCGCTTCAGCTGGACGTCGATCTGAGCAAACGCCTCGTCAACGCGCAGGCGTCGCTGCACCAGGCCGTTGTAGATCCCGACCACGACGACGATCAGGACGATGACGACCACCAGGATGATGATCAGGATGGGGTCCATGCGCCTCCTCCATGCCGGGCGAGCCTGTCTCGGCCACCCGTGCGAAGTCCAGTCTACAGCGCACACACCCCACGTCGAATCACCCGCAACCGCAGCGCGCCCGGACGCGGCATGCCTCCGCGAAAAGCAGCGAGCCGTGACGAACTGAGCTCGCGTATAGAAGTGGCCAACTAGTCGTGTGACTGAGCTACTGTTCGGTCCCAGACCAACTCGAATTCCTCGGGAGTTATGGAAGTCGCCTCGAATTCGGGCTGAGCCGAGATCTCCTCGAGAGACTCCATTGGGACCTCACCGAGCATAGTCTTGCCAGTGGCCCGCTCGTGGTCCGCATAATCGGCCCTGCCATCTGCATACAGCTCGACCTTGCGGCTTTCCCATCCAGCATCATCGACTTCGCTATAGAGCTCGACCGGATAGGCCGGGTTGTCGTGGCGCCATACGACCTTCTGATACGTCGTCATTCGTTCAACCCAAATCGGACGATGCGACCTGTCAGATCGAGTGGTCCTTCGTTCGGGACGACGAAGACACCCTCCCGCCCCTTGACTACCGTCAGACCCGACACGTCGATTTCAACGTAGTGCGTGAACTTCCGCCCTTGAAACGGGCGGCCGAGGAAGTCGTGCGAAAGCTCGGCTCCGGTCCTGGTTCCCGGCACGATGTCCGAAAGATACTGACCGTTCCCATATCGAGCATCGGAAGGCGAAACTTCCTTCAGCGACGGCCGCAGGACTCCACTTTCAAGTATGCCCTTCTGTCCACTCTCGTTCGTGTAGTGAAAGAGTGTCTGGGTAGGGCGCGAGGCTGCGGTGACTTCCGACTCTATCGCCTGAGCTCGCGAGGCTCCGGCTCGCAGGACATCGTCCTCGACGCCGGTGCCGATCAGGCCAGGTCGCCCGAGCCCGCCGCGAGCTAGAGCGTCATCCGCAAGTCGAACGCCGAGGCCCGCCTCCTCGGCGGCCTCCGTCGCAGCCCAGGCTTCCCTGAATGCGTTGCCGATCTTGCCCCAGACCCCCAGGGCGCCGCGGCACCCGCGACGAATCGGCCCTCGGACGAGACGTGTTCCCCGGTGACAGGATCGGTGCCGGTGATGGCCGTCGTGACTGCCCAGGCGATGGCCAACTCGGGAACGACGATGGTGACGGCGGTCGCCCAGACGACGGGGTTGAGCAGGATCTTGTTGACGAAACGGCCAGACGGGTCGGTGAAGCGCATCGGGTTGTCCAGCCCGTAGCTGTACCGGTTGCCGGTCTGGGGCGCCCCCGCGATGCCGCTGAACGAGTCGCGACCGATGAAGCGGCCCAGGACGGGGTCGTAGGCCCGTGTGCGCAGGTTGATCAGCCCCGTGGCGTCGCGCCATTCGCCCGCGAAACCGATGCCCACGGCACTCGTCGAACCAGGTCGCGCGACCCCGTACGGATCAAGGTGCGTGAGCCCTGACACGACGCCCGGCGTCGCGCTCCGATCGCGCCGGGGTCCTCCCGGGACCACCCGGGACTATGACCATCGGCCCGCTACCGCCCAGGCCGCCGACCGGTCATGCTCGTGGTCGATGAAGGCCCAGACGATCGACCTGTACCGGATCCTCGGCGTCAGCGAAAGCGCCGATCTGGTCACCATGCGCAGCGCCTACCGACGCCGGGCACGTCAATTCCACCCGGATTCCGGCGGCGACGAGCGCCACATGATGGCGCTCAACAAGGCATGGGCGATCCTGCGTGACCCGGAACGGCGCGAAGCCTACGACCGGGGACAGCTCTGGCCGGCCGTGGGCACATCGAGCCGATCGGCTCCCGAGTCATCCATCCCGCCGCCGGTCGGACGGGCGTTCGGGACCGTGCTCGACTTCGGCCGGTATGCCGGGTGGTCGTTCGGCCAGCTCGCGGTCCATGACCCCGACTACCTGCTCTGGCTCGAGCGGACGCCGATCGGTCGCCCGATGGGGGCCGAGATCCGCGCCACCCTCCAGCAGATCAAGGACGCGACGCCCCAGATGTATCGCCCAGCGGCGCCGCGCCGCCGGTCGTTCGCCGGCCTCCGGGGCTGATCGAACCACAACCACCGACCATCTGGCCGGCGCGCGCACGTGCGCGGGTCCAGGGGCCCTGGACGGTGGTGGGCGGTACTGGGATCGAACCAGTGACCTCCTCGGTGTAAGCGAGGCGCTCTGACCCTCTGAGCTAACCGCCCATCGACAGCATAACGACCGCCACGAGGGCGGTCGTCAGATGGATCGAAGGTGTGGTGCCCAGGCCGGGACTTGAACCCGGATGAGTTGCCTCATACGCCCCTCAAACGTACGCGTATACCAATTCCGCCACCTGGGCAGGTCTCGCCGCGTTCCTGGTCCATGCAGAGGGGTGGTACCGAGGGAGGGACTTGAACCCACACGACCTTGCGGCCACTAGGTCCTGAACCTAGCGCGTCTGCCTATTCCGCCACCTCGGCGTGGACACGGAGCGACCGTTTCACCGGTCGGCAGCGAGGCGCCATGTTAGCACATCCCAAAATCGATCAGCCGGGTCGGCGACCTGTCGGGCGGAGGGTCCCTCGACCGTGTCGCGAACGACGACAGCCTCGTCGCTGAAGGCCAGCGGCAGCAGGTAGCGACCGGTGCCGAGCCGCTTCTCGAGAGCCGAATAGGCCGCCTTCCGCGCCTCGTCCGTGCCCGGGGCGCGGGCCGCCGTCAACAGCTTGTCGAGGGCCGGATCCTGGACGCCCGCGACGTTCGACCCGCCGGTCCGCGTCTGGCTCGAGGCCAGCAGCGGGTAGAGGTCGGGGTCGAGGCCGATCGTCACGTCGGTCACCGCGGCCGTGAACGATCCGGTGGCCAGGCGGTCGTTGACGAACTCGGACGGCGGCAGCGCGACGTGCGTCACGGCGAGGCCGAGCGCCTTCCAGTTCGCGACGACCGCCTCGGCCGCGGCGAAGGCGCCCGCGTTCGCCGACGCTTCCGGACTGAGCAGGTCCAGCGCGATGGGCTTCTTGGCGCCTGGCAGATGCCAGCCGTCGTCCTTCTGTACCCAGCCGGCCGCCTTCAGGGCCTTCTTGGCGTTCGACGTCGAGAAGCCGACCGGCGGATCGGCGGCCGGATCGAAGAGTGGCGAACTTGGCGGGATCGGTCCAGGGGCCGACACGGCGACCGAGGCGTACACGCGATCGATGAGCGAGACCCGATCGATCGCCGAAAGGAGCGCCGTGCGGACCTTCGGGTCGCGGAACTCCGGCTGGTTCGGCCGAAGGTTGAGCAGGACCGCGGTCAGCGTCGAGCCCGGGTAGCGCAGCAGCCGGCTGTCTTCCGCGGCGGCCAGCTCGGAGGCCGCCGCCGCGGGCAGTCCGGAGGCCGCGTCGAGGTCGCCCGCACGGTAGGCCGCGGCCAACGACTCGGGATCGTCGTAGAAGTGAAACTCGATGCCGGCAAGATATGGCGTCGGGCGCTCAGGACGAAGGGTCGGTGGGGCGGTGGTCAGCGAATCGGTCGGCGCCGCCGACGGATCGGGTTCGCCCTCGATCGGCGGCACCGCGGACTCGGCCGGGATGAGATACGCCACGTCGTCGGAGAGCGACGCGAGTGCGAACGGCCCCGACCCGACGGGCTGGCGGCCGAACGGGTGATCGGCAAGCAGGCTCACCGGGACCTCCCCGAGGAGGTGGGCGGGGGCGATCGGTTGCGTCGCGGCTTGCAGGAACCCGCCCAGCGGGGTCTTGAGCGTGAACGTCACGACGGTCGGCGAGACGGCACGGACCGTCACCTCGGACCAGGACGTCGCCCCCGGGCCGGTGTATTCGGGATCCTGGAGCGTCTCGATCGTGAAGACGACATCGTCGGCCGTGACCGGTTCGCCGTCGTGCCAGAGGGCATCGTCGCGGAGCTCGAACGTCCAGACGCGACCCTTGTCGTCGACCGACCAGCGCGCGGCGAGGTCGGGCACGATCGTGCCGTTGGGTCCGTTGCGAACCAGCCCGGAGAACACGAGAGCGACCAGGTCGCGGTCCGCCTGCGTCCGAGCGGTCAACGGGCTGATGGACACCGGGTGGCCGACGACGCCCTCACGGTAGGCGCGGGGCGCCGATCCGTCCGAGGGGCCCGGCCCGAGGCTCGGCGTGGCCGAGGTGGCCTGCAAGGCCGGCATGCCGACGAGGCCTGCGAGCAGAGCGAGCAGGACGACGAGCGCCCCGACCACGGTGGTGTCGGTCCGGGTCATCGGGCTCCATTCAGCACGATCGCCGCGCCCCGCGGCCGCATCCGGACGGTCAGGCGGCCGCCACGACGGGCGCGAAGATGAAGGACGCGAGCGAGAAGACGACGAACAGGATCAGCAGGACGATCGTGAACTGCCACAGCCGGCGCTCGACACCCCGGCGGCTCCGGTAGACGGCCGAATCGCCGCCGAACGTGCCGGAGAGGCCGGTGCCGCGGGCCTGCAGGAGGATCGCGATGATGAGCGCGATGCTGACGATGATCTGACCGAAGGCCAGGAGCGGATTCACGGGTCGACGACCTCGATGCGTACGGCGACGGATGCTATCACAGGACGAGCGAGCGCCCGGTCATGCCCTCCCAGCGGGGCAGGCCGGCGAACGCCAGGAGGGTCGGGGCGACGTCGGCCAGGACGCCGTCACGGAGCCGGAGGCCTTCGGCCGCGCGACCGACCAGGACGAACGGGACCGGATTGAGCGAGTGCGCCGTCTGTGGCCGGCCGTCAGCATCGCGCAGCTGGTCGGCGTTGCCATGGTCGGCCGTGATCGCGAGCAACGCCCCGGGAGCGCCAGGATCAGCGGCATCGACCGCTCCGGCCGCCGCCAGCACCCGCCCCAGGCACGCGTCGATCGTCGCGAGGGCCCGGATCGTGGCGTCCCAGTCGCCGGTATGACCGACCATGTCCGGGTTGGCGTAGTTCGCGACGATGAAATCGTACGACCCGGAGCCGATCGCCTCGACCAGCGCGTCGGTGACGCCTGCCGCGCTCATCTCCGGCGCGAGGTCGTACGTGGCGACCTTCAGGCTCGGGATCAGGCGCCGGTCCTCGCCCTTGTGCGCCGCCTCGAGGCCGCCGTTGAAGAAGTACGTCACGTGGGCGTACTTCTCGGTCTCGGCGACATGGAACTGTCGCCAGCCCGCGTCGGCGACGGCATCGGCGAGCGAGCGGGCGATCTCCGGCGGGAACGCCACCCGCACGGGCAGGCCGCCCTCGTACTCGGTCATGGTCACGACCAGCAGGTCCGTCGGCGCCTTGCGGCCGCTCGGCGACGTCCGGTCGAAGCCGGCGAACGCCGGACCGTCGACAAGCGCATGGGTCAGCTCCCGGGCCCGATCGGCGCGGAAGTTGGCGTGGATGATCGGATCGTGGTCGTCGAGCCCACCGTCGAGCCCGTCGATGACGGTCGGCGCCACGAACTCGTCGGTCTCGCCGCGGGCATACGCCGCCTCGATCGCCTGCGCCGCCGACGCCGCGTGCTGCGCCGACTCGCCGTGGACGATGGCGTCGTAGCCGCGCTCGATGCGTTCCCAGCGCTTGTCACGGTCCATCGCGTAGTAGCGCCCGCCGACGCTGGCGATCGCGGCGCCCGGGTGGGCCGCGGCCAGCCGGGGTTCCAGGTCGGCCACGAAGCCGAGCGCCGATGCGGGCGGCGTGTCACGCCCGTCCAGGAGGGCGTGCACGAACACGCGCGGCACGCGCTCGCGTTGCGCGAGCTCGACCAGGGCGACGAGGTGCCGGTCGTTGGCATGGACCCCGCCCGGCCCGATGAGGCTCACCAGGTGCAGGACACCCTGGCGTTCACGCGCCCGGGCGCACGCCTCGAGGAACGCCGGACGCTCGAAGAACGAGCCGTCCGCGATGGCCGCATCGATGCGCGGAAGGTCCTGGAGGACCGGTCGCCCGGCACCGAGGTTGAGGTGGCCGACCTCCGAGTTGCCCATCTGGCCCGGTGGCAGCCCGACAGCGGTTTCCGCCGCGCCGAGGCGGGAGTGGGGCCAGCGCTCGAGGAGGCCGCGCCAGATCGGCATCGGGGCGGCGGCGATCGCGTCCGCCGATGGATCGTGCCCGATCCCGAAACCGTCGAGGATGACGAGGGCGATGGGGCGGGGCCGCGTCGGGCGGACGTCGCTCACCCGGCGGCGCCGCGGGCGCGGGCGGTCAGACCGGCCCGTGCCACGATCCCGGCCATCTCGTCGGGCTTGAGCGAGGCACCACCGACGAGCCCGCCGTCGATCGCGGGCTCGGCGAAGAACTCCCCGATGTTCGCCGAGGTGACGCTGCCGCCGTAGAGCACCGGGACCTCGGCCGCCAGGGCGCCCCAGCCGAGCGAGCGCAGCAATTCGCGGATCCCGTCGGCCATCGCGGCCGCATCCGCACCGGTCGCGTTGCGTCCGGTCCCGATCGCCCAGACCGGTTCGTAGGCGATGACGAGACCGGCGGCGGCGAGAGCGCCGGCTTCGTGGCCCGACAGGGCGCCCGTCAGCTGCGCGTTGACGATCTCGGCGGCCCGACCGGCCTCCCGGTCGGCGAGCTGCTCGCCGACGCACAGGATGGGCCGCAGGCCCGACTCGACCGCCCGGCCGAGCTTCTGGCCGATGCGCTCGTCCGTTTCACCTGCGTCGCGTCGGCGCTCGGAGTGGCCGATGATGACCCAGGTCGCGAGTCCGGCCAGCATGGGCGCCGCGATCTCCCCGGTGTACGCGCCCGCGAGCTCGTGATGGACGTTCTGGGCGCCGACGGCAACGTCCGGATCGGCCTCGGACAACGCGTCGCGCACCGCGGCGAGACAGACGTAGGGCGGGCAGATGACCCGGGTGACGCCCGGTTCACGCGTCCGGGCCGCGATGGTCCGGGCCAGCTCCCCCGCATCGGAGGGGGTGGTGTGCATCTTCCAGTTCGCGGCCACGATCACGTCACGCATCGTGGCGAATCATGCCAGAGCTGGCCCGCGCGAACCGACCGCGGCCGGCCGGCCCGATCCGCCTCGGCGGCCGCCACGCGCAGCGGGGCGCCGCCCGTGGTCCTGGTCGTCGTGGAGCGCGAGGCGCTCGACCCGCTCCAGCGCCCGCTGGACGGCCGACCGATGAACGGCCAACCGCTCGGCCAGGTCGCTGAGGGTCGCCTCGGGTGTCTCGCGCCGGGCTGCCGCGACGAGGCGCACGATGTCCGGCTGTTCGGCCAGCCGCCCGTCGGCGTCGAGCGCGGCGATCGCGTCGAGCTGACGTCCGGCCGCGCTGACCGCTCGCTGGAGGTTTGCCGATTCAGCGTTCAGGACGCGGTTCAGGTCGCCGCGCAGGGCCCGCGACACCTGCCGCGCCTCGAGCTCCAGCAGCGCCCCGCCTGCCCCGATGCGCCGCAGGAAGGTCCCGACCGCCTCCCCGCTCTTCCAGGTCACGACCCCGCGACCCCGGCGGATCCGCCACGAAGCCGGCAGGTCGATATCGGCCAGTCGCGCGGCCAGCACCGGGGCCTCGTCCGGGCCGACGACGAACTCGAGATGGGTCCGCCCGCCGGCAAGACTCAACGAGCCCCGTGCCAGGAATCGGCCGCGCAGCCAGGCCGTCCGGCAATGATCCGGGGCGGTCTCCCAGGAGAAGGCGTCCGGTCGCGACTTCGCGTCACGGCCCGCTCCCCCGCCCCGTTCCGCCTCCTCCGCGCCGCGGCGCAGGCGGACGGCCAGCCGCGCGACCGGGCCCTCGCGATGGGTCGACGCTCGCGCTCCGGCGCCCAGCCCGAGCGCCTCGGCCGTCCGGTCGCAGGCGCGGGCCGGGTCGATGGCGGCCAGCTCGGCCCGCAGGGCGATGGCCAGGTCGCGTTCCGAGCGGGACACGTCAGGCGGTCATGCCGTGCGGCCGATCGCCCGGCGCCGCATGCCGATCTCGCGGTCGAGCACGCCGACCAGGGCCTCGGTCAGACGCGCGGGGTCGTGATGGTGGGCATTGTCGGGATCGACGACATCGTCGAGCACGAGGCGCGGGACCGGGTCGACCGCCGGGGGCCAGCGCAGTCGGACGGGTTCGGCGGTCCAGTCCTGTGGCGCTCGGGCGGCGAAATGGTTGTTCGCCACGACCACGTCGACGATCCCGGGTGCGGTATGGGCGACGAGCGCCTCGACATGCGCCGCCAGGTCGTAGCCGGTCGTCTCGCCCTCCTGTGTGGCGACGTTGCAGGCGAACACCCGTGGCGCGTTGGCCGCCAGCAATGCCTCCCGGATGCCGGGGATCAGGAGGCTCGGCAACAGGCTCGTGTACAGGCTGCCGGGTCCGAGCACGATGAGGTCCGCCTCGGCGATGGCCGCGAGCGCATCTTCGGAGGGCCGCACGTTCTCGGGCGTCAACCAGACCCGCTCGATCCCGATCGTCCGCATGATCCGGGACTGACCGTCGATGACCGATCCGTCCACGAGCCGGGCGTGGAGCGTCAGCGGCGTGGCCGTCGCCGGCAGGACCTGGCCACGGACCGCCAGGATCCGGTTGATGCGGCGGACGCCCTCCTCGAAGTCGCCGCCCTCGACCGCGGTCATGGCGGCGATCAGCAGATTGCCCACGGCATGGCCGCCCAGGCCAGCGCCTTCACCTGAGGCGCCCTCGCCATCCGGGAACCGGTACTGGAGGAGCTCGCTCATGAGGGGTTCGGCGTCGGCCAGCGCCGCGATGCAGTTGCGGATGTCGCCGACCGGCGGGATCCCGAGCTCGTGGCGCAGCACGCCCGACGATCCGCCGTCGTCGGCGACGGTCACGACCGCGGTCAGGTTGCTCGTGTGTTGCTTGAGACCGCGCAGGAGCATCGACAGGCCCGTGCCGCCGCCGATCGCCACGATCCGTGGCCCACGAGCGAGGAAGCGTCGCTGGTAGATCAGTTCCACCAGCGGCTGGTCGCCGTCGGCCGAGCGGAATGGGCCCATGAAGGCGCGGATGACCTGGACCGCCCCGATGACGACGAGGACGACACCGAACCCACCGACGATCAGACCGCGCAGCGGATACGGCAGGAACTGGAGCGTGGCGAGATCGATGAGCGTGCCCGCCAGTCCGCCCGGCTCGAGGTCGCGCGACACCTGGCGGAGCAGGTGGGCGACCGCCAGCGCCAGGAACAGGAACCCGACGAACACGACCAGCAGCCAGCGCTTGATCCCGATGCCGGGCGACAACCAGCGACGCAGGTTCACGTCCGCTCCAGCTCCCGGTGGAACACGGCCACGGGGCCGACGTCGCGCTCGCGGATCCACGACGCGAGCTCTTCGGCGATGACGATCGAGCGATGGTACCCGCCCGTGCAGCCGATGGCGATCGTCAGGCGCGTCTTGCCCTCGGAGATGTAGGCGGGCATGGCGAAGTCGAAGAACTCGTGCAGGATGTCGAGGAAACGGCGGGCCACGGGCTGGTCGAGGACGAACGCCCGAACCTCGTCGGTGAGCCCCGACAGCGGGCGCAATTCGGCGATGTAGAACGGATTCTCCATGAACCGGACATCGAACACGAGGTCGGCCTCGAGTGGCACGCCGTACTTGAATCCGAAGCTGATGAGCTGGACCGCCAGCTGGTCCGACCGGACCGCCGTGGCCAGCTGGGCGAACAGCTTCTCGCGCAGCTCGCGCAGCGACAGGTCGGAGGTGTCGAGCACGATGTCCGCCTCGGTCCGGACCGGATCGAGCAACTGGCGCTCCTCGGCGATGGAGCTCGCGATGCCGCGCGAGTCTGCCAGGGGATGGCGGTGGCGCGTCTCGCTGAACCGGCGGATGAGGACGTCGTCGCTGGCCTCGAGGTAGACGACCCGCGGGCGGATGCCGCGTCCTTCGAGGGCCCCGCGCATGGCCGACAGGGCCAGGTACGGATCGCCCGACCGGACGTCGAGGACTACGGCCACGCTCGCGAAGCGTTCCCGATCGGACGAGACGAGGTCGGCCAGGTCCGGCAGCAGCTCGCTCGGCAGGTTGTCGACGACGATGTAGCCAAGGTCCTCGAAGAGCTTCGCAGCGGCGGTCTTCCCGCCGCCGGACAGGCCGCTGAGGACGACGACGGCCGGTTCCGGTCCCGACTCGCCGAGAGCGTCCGGCTCCGGCTGGCCGGTCAACGTCCCGAGCGCCGGATGAACAAGACGGTCGCCTCGAACAACACATACATCGTGCCGCCCAGGACGAACGGGCTGACCAGGTCGCCGCCCGGCGTCACGACCGCGGCGAAGATCGCGATCCCGAGGATCGTGTACCGGCGTGCCGCGCGCAATCGTTGCGAGGTGATGATGCCGACCCGGGACAGGCCGATGAGGAGGATCGGAAACTCCATCACCAGGCCAAAGGCCAGAAACAGCGTCGTGACGAAGTCGAAGTACGAACCGGCCGTGATGAGCGGCTGGAGGTCCGTCGACGTGAAGCTGATGAGGAACTGCGCGGCGAACGGCAGGACGATGAAGGCGATCCCGGTCCCGAGGGCGAAGAAGAACAGTGCCACCGGGATCCACGGCCTGGCGGCGCGCCGTTCCGTCGGCGTCAGCCCGGGCGAAACGAACGCCCAGAGCTGGTACAGCAGGATGGGCATCGCGAGGATGACGCCGACGACGATCGCGATCTTCGTCTTGATGACGAACGCGTCGCCAAGGCCCGTGAAGAACAACGGCGAATCGCCCGGTATGGCGCTCTTGAGGACCGAGATCACCTGATCCGAGACCGCGAACCCGACGACCGCGCCGACCGCGATCGCGAGGATCGAGCGGAAGATCCTGGTCCGCAGCTCGCCGAGGTGTTCGACGAGTGACATGACCGAGCCGTCCTCGGGCGTCGTCGCGGGAGGCGGGACCGGTTCTGGCAGGGCCGGGACGCCGGACACGCCGGCGTCGGTCAGCGCATCGGCGTCGGCCATCTCAGAGACGCGAGGTGCCGAGCGTCAGTTCGTGCCGGACGTGGGCTCGTTGGCGACCGGGGCGGCCGCGACGGGGTCGGCGGCGATCGTCGCCGCCGACGCCGGAGCCACCGGAGCCGCGGCCACCGGAGCCGGAGCCACCGGAGCCGGAGCCACCGGAGCCGCCGGCGCGGGCGGGACCATCGGCGAGGTGTCGATGTTGACCGCGTCCTGGACGTCAGCGGACGCCTTTCGGAACTCGCGGATGCTCTTGCCGAGCGCGGCACCCACGTCCGGCAGCTTGCCGGGACCGAGGATCAGCAAGGCGATGACCAGGATGATGACGAGCTCGAGCGGTCCGGGGGTAGGCATCGTTCGTCGTGCTCCTGTGGTTGGCTGTTTCGCGGGCGCTAGGTTAGCACAGGGAGTCGCCGGGCCCAGTCCGCGGCGGCAGCCGCGACGCGCTCGAACGGGTCGCCGGCCGGCCCGTTCGGAGGATCGAGCGCCGCTCCGGCGATCCCGCGCGAGATGTTCACCAGGAGGCCGCCCCCGACCCTGGCGGCGACCGGCCCGTCGCTGGCCCGCCCATGGTCGAGCACTGGGCCGGTCTCACCGCCCTGCGCACCGACCCCGGGCACGAGGAACGCGAGGCCGGGCACCGTCGCCCGGAT
This sequence comes from uncultured Chloroflexia bacterium, assembly GCA_963764515.1. GTDB lineage: Bacteria > Chloroflexota > Limnocylindria > Limnocylindrales > CSP1-4 > SPCO01. The sequence goes on from CAVXSS010000004.1 coordinate 184,358, forward strand.
GCGCGCGAGCTCACCGGGCGCGGTCGCGCCCACGACCAGCCCGACCGTCCCTCCGGGGCCCCAGCGCGCCGCGCGCCGCGCCACACGTCGGTGCAGCGGCTCCGCCGGTGCGTCAATCGATGGGTCCGCGGGAACGGTCAGGTCCTGCAGCTCCCCGGCACCCGGGTTCGAGGTCCGGCACAGGACGTAGGCGAACCGGTCGGTCCGTTCGAGGAGCGGGGCGATCGCCTCCGCACCGAGATACGGGCTGACGGTCACGGCGTCCGCGCCCAGCACGTCGAACAAGGCCGTCGCCTGTCGAGCGGCGGTGGAACCGATGTCGCCTCGCTTCGCGTCGGCGACGACCGGGAGGTCGCCCGGCAGCGTGCCGCGGATCCGCTCCAGGGCCGCCACGCCGGGCGCTCCGAACGCCTCGAAGAACGCGAGGTTCGGCTTGATCGCCGCGGCGAACGGTCCTGCCGCCTCGACGAGGAGAGTCGCGAACCGCTCGAGTCCCGGAAGACCGGGCGGGAACCCTGCCGGCAGGACGGTCGGGTCGGGGTCCAGCCCGAGGCACAGGACCGTGCCGGTCGCGGCCGACCGCGCGGCGAGCCGCTCGAGATAGGGCGCCGTCACGTTCGGCCGGTCAGGGCGCCGAGCTGGTGCTCGCGGCGGCGCTCGGCGTCGGCGCGAGCGTCGGTGCCGGTGTCGGCGGCGGCAGCTCGCTCGCCGGGATGAACCAGTCGGGTCGTGAGTTGGCGTCGAGGCCTGATACCTCGGTCAAGGGGATCGTCTCCTTGATCGTCCAGGCCGGAGCGTCTCCTTCGAGCCGCGCCAGTCGGAGGTCGACGGTCTGGCCTTCGAGATGGAGGAAGGCGATGCCGTCCCCCGCCGGAGACCAGGTCGGACCCCACGACGCGTCGTCGTTCGTGAGCCGGAGCAGCTCTCGCCCGTTGGTCCCGTCGAGGATGACGACGTCCGTGCCCAGGCTCGAGGTCTTGGTGGCGGCGATGTAGCGGCCATCGGGCGAATACGACGGGGTCAGGTAACCGGGCGCGCTGATGGCCCTCGTCTTCTTGGTCGCGGGGTCGTAGCGGACGATGACCGGCGTGCCGCGGGTGCCGTCCCGGCCGTTCTTGACGTAGAGCAAGTACTTGCCGTCGGGCCGCCACTCCGGATCTTGATGGCCCAGGACCCCGGTCTCGGCCACCCCGGCCCGCTTGATGGTCTTCGTCGCGGTGTCGAAGAACTGGAGGACGACATTGCTCTGGTCGGGGTTCGGGGCGTCGGTGACCATCGCGATCGTGGTCCCATCCGGCGACAGCACGGGCTGGCGCATCCAGTACGACCACGAGTAGTGGCCCTGCTTGAACTTGCCGGTGGCCAGCAGCTCGGGCTCGGCCGACCCATCGGCGCGCACGCGCATGAGGTCGGGCACGGACAGGACGTAGGTCGTCGCGACGCCGCGGACCGGCCAGAGCCCCTCCGCGTCCTTCGTCCGGATGTAGTAGACCCACTGGCCGTCAGGTGACCACGAGGGCATCGAATCGCCCCCGCTCGCGGTCAGCTGACGCACGTCCTTGCCGGTCTGGACCCAGACATTGCCGGCCTTGGCATAGACGATCGAACCCGTGAAGCTCACCTCCGGCACGATGACGACGTTCGACGGCGCCGTCGTCCGCTGCGTGCCTCCGTTGCCACCGCCGTCCCCGTTGCCGTTGGACCCGGTCTTGCCACCGACGAACGGGACCTGACCGTTCATCAGCCCGAGGGTGACGATCGCGATGACCAGGAGGCCGATCACGGAGAGGATCGGCGCCGCCATGGTTCGCACAGGCCCCAGGCCGTACGGATCGTCGGCCCGAGGCGGACGCGCGACCGGCCCGCTCATGCCACCGCCCCGGTCACGACCGCGCCGGTCGCATGGGCCAGGATGCCCGCGGCCTCGGCGTGGGTCCCGGACGTCGCCGCGTCGCGGATGTCGAGCTGGAGCGTCTCGAAGCCACCGAACCGTCGGCTCACCAGCCTCGCGACGACATCGAGCCGGTCGCCCTCGTGCACGACCTCGGCGAGGTCGGGGCGCCCGAACGCGATCCCGTCAAGGACGTCGAGACCGCGCCGCAGGGTCAGCTGGCTGTGGCCGCCGTTGGCCGCCCGGACGCGGGTGACCGTCAGCCCGATCACGGCCACCAGCGGGTCCGGATTGCCGGGACCACACGGGGCGAGGCCTGCCAGCTCCCGGAACAGCCCGTAGTCGACGCCAAGCGCGGGCACGGCGAGGTCGATGCGCAACACGGTCCGCGGGTCGTGCGGGGCGGTCTCGGCGGCGAGCGCGAGGAAACGGTCCTCGAACGCCGGCCAGCGGTCGGCGGGCAGTTCGAAGCCGGCGGCGCCCGCGTGGCCACCGAACCGGGTGAAGAGGTCGCCGCATCGTTCCAGCGTCGCGCCGAGGTCCAGGCTCCCGTCGCTCCGGCAGGAGGCGCGGATCGTGTCGCCGAGGTCCGCCCCAACGACCGCCGGCCTGCCACGGTCCTCCACGAGGCGGGCGGCCACGAGCCCGACGATGCCGACGCTCCATGGCCCGTGGATCACGGTCGCCGCCGGGGCGGCGGTCTCGTCGACCAGGGCGCGCGCCTCCGCCAGGACGCTCTTGACCAGGTCGCGCCGCTCGAGGTTCGCAGCTTCGAGCGCGTCGGCGTGCACCCCGGCGTCCTCCGCGGACTCGGCCAGGAGCAGGTGGGCCGCCCTGAGCGCCTCTCCCATCCGGCCCGCGGCGTTGAGCCGAGGCGCCAGGGCGAAGGCGATCGTCTCGAGGTCCGCGGCGGCAGGATCGATCCGCGCCCGGGCCAGCAACGCGGCGATGCCTGGTCTCGGGGCCCGTCGCAAACGGTCGAGCCCAAGGCGAGCGATCGCGCGGTTCTCGCCCACGATCGGCGCGACGTCCGCGACCGTGCCGATCGTCGCGAGATCGGCGAAGGCCAGGGCCGCGGCCGGCCCGCCCGGCATCTCCGCGAGGAGCGCCTGGGCGACCTTGAAGGCCACGCCGCTCCCCGTGAGTCGCGGGTCCGGGTAGCGCGAGTCCGGTCGGTGCGGGTTGACGACCGCGAGGGCCGCCGGCAGGACCGGCGGGACCCGATGGTGATCGGTGACGATGACGTCGATGCCGCGCGTCGCGGCCGCCGCGATCTCGGCATGGCTGGTCGTGCCGCAGTCGACGGTCACGATGACCCGTGCCCCGATCCGCTCGGCGGCGTCCAGGGCGGCCAGCGAGAGGCCGTGACCCTCGTCCAGGCGACTCGGCACGTACGGCTCCGCGGAGATCCCATATCGGGCCAGGGCCTCGACCAGGATGGTCAGCCCGGTCAGGCCGTCGGCGTCGAAGTCCCCGAAGACGAGGACGCGCTCGCCACGTGACCGCGCAAGCGCCAGACGGTCCAGCAGGAGGCCGATGTCCGGTAGCAGGCCCGGATCGTGGAGGGCGTCGAGCGGTTCCGCGAACCAGGCGTCGATCGCGGTGCCGTCGGCCACGCCCCGTGCGAGCAACACGCCCGCGAACCGTTCGGAGATGCCGCGCGCCGCGGCCGCCGCCGCGATCTCCGGGGGCAGCGACACGAGCGCCGGGAATGCCCATCGGAAGCGGGGTTCGACCACGTCCATCAGGATGTCATGCGTCGCTGCACCCGGGCTTACTCGACCCGCCGCCGCGGCCGCGTCAGGAGACCGACCGACGGGCGCGCGGAGCCCTCGATGCGTCGAGACGGCCTCGCTTTCGGTCCTCCCACAGGTGCCAGTCGACCAGCAACGGGGACGCCACGAAGATCGACGAGTACGTGCCCGACACGATGCCGATCAGCAACGCCAGGATGAACCCGTTGATCGCCGAGCCACCGAAGAGGAGCAGCGCGAGCAGCGTCAACACCACGGTCAGGCTCGTGGTGATGGACCGCCCGAACGTCTGCAGGATCGAATGGTTGACGATCTCCGGGAACGGCTCGCCCGCATGCCTGGCCTTGTTCTCGCGAACCCGGTCGAAGACGACGATCGTGTCGTGGACGCTGAACCCGATGATCGTGAGCATCGCGGTGACGAACAGGGCGTCGATCTCGACGCCGAACAGCGTCCCGAGGATCGCGAAGATCCCGACGACGAGCACGACGTCGTGTAGCAACGCGACCAACGCGGTGACGCCGAACTTCACGTCGTGGAAGCGGAACGTGATCCAGGCCAGGATCCCGATCGAGCCGACGAGGATGAGGATCAACGCCTGGGTGATGAGGTCCGAGCTGACGACCGCACCGATCGTCGTCAGGGTGTTCTGCTGGGCGATCTTGCCGAGTTTCGATTCGAGCGCTTCGCGAACGGCCCCCAGCTTCCCGGTCGAGGGCAGCTCCGTGTTCCCGACCGGCGCCACCGAGGCTGACGGTGATGGGCTGCCACTCGCGCCAGCCGCCGCGCTCGACGCGGCCGATGCCGACGGGACGGGGCTCGGGCTGGTGCTCGGTCCCGGGCTGGCGCTGGCCGCGGGGCTGCCCGACGCGGCGGGGCTGGCGGAGGTCGTGGGCGACGAGCTCGCGGACGGACTCGCGCTGGCAGAACCGCTGGCCGAGGCCGACGCGGTCGGAGCTGCGAGCGTCGCGACCGGCGTCGGCGAGGGTGGCGGGGACGCGAGTCCGACCACGTTCACCGTCTTGATCTCGATGAAGCCGGAGCCCGTCGTGATCGCGGTCGCCTCCAGGCCCTGCTCGGCGAAGACCGCCTCGACCTGGTCGGGCGTGACCGCAGGATTCTGGAAGCGGATCTCCCATTTCGTGCCGCCCGTGTAGTCGATGGTGAACTGGAGGCCGGCGTCCGTGAACGGCGTCAGCATGATGAAGATGAAGCCCGGGATCGTCAGGGCCAGGGAGAAGAGATAGAACCAGCGCCGCTTTCCGATGACATCAAACACGCTCGGCTGCCTCTCGGCGGGCCGGCGGCCTGGCCGTGCCCCGGTTCACCCACTCGCCTTCGCGCAGCCCGTACAGCGACGGCCGGCGCGCCCACTCCTGGCGCACCAGCACCCGCATGATCGAACGGGTGACGACGATGGCACTGAACATCGAGGTGAGGACGCCGATGATCAACACGAGCGCGAATCCCCGGATCGTCGACGACCCGAAGGCATACAGGATCGTGGCCGTGATGAGGCTCGATACGTTGGAGTCGAGGATGGAGTTCCAGGCCCGGTTGAACCCCGCCTCGACCCCAGCGGGCAGGGACTTGCCGAGACGCAACTCCTCCTTCATCCGCTCGAAGATGAGGATGTTCGCGTCGACGGCCATGCCGACCGAGAGCACGAAACCCGCGATGCCCGCGAGCGTCAGCGTCACCGGCACGAGACGGAAGATGGCGACGACCACGAGCGTGTAGTAGACGAGTGCGAAGCTGGCGATCAGCCCGATGGCCCGGTAGTAGATGATCATGAAGGTGATCACCATCGCGATGCCGAGGAAGCCGGCGAGCAGGCTCTGGGACAGGAACCGGTCACCCAGGGTCGCGCTGATCTGTTCGCTCGACAGCTCGAGGATGGGGAACGGCAGCGATCCGAACTTCAGCACGGTGACGAGGTTGTTGGCCTCCTTCGCCGGGAAGCCGGTGATCCCGCCCAATTCGATCTGCACCTGGCCATTCGGGATCGCGCTCTTGATGACGGGCGCCGAGATGACCCGCGAGTCGAGGGTGATCGCGAAGTAGTCGCCGATGTGGGCGGCCGTGTAGTCGCCGAACAGCTTGGCGCCGGCGTCCTTGAGCACGAAGTCAACGGTCAGGCCGCGGTTCTGGCTCTGGCCGATGGAGGCGGATGCGATCTGGTCGCCGCTGAACGACGGCGGATAGGCCTTCAGGTCGAGGACCTGGCCCTCCTGGACCTGGGTCTGGCCGAGCGGGACGAAGTCGAGGCGTCCTGTCTGGCCGACCAGCTGGCGGACGGCATCGGGATCCGTCACGCCCGGCAGTTCCACGACCACGCGGTCGGAACCCTGGGTCACGACGACCGGCTCCGAGACGCCCGTCTGGTTCACCCGACGCTCGACGATGTCCTTGATGACCGACATGTCGCCGGGTCCCGGTACCCGGCCCTCGACCGGTTGCGCCTGGTACTCGACGCGGAGTCCGCCGGACAGGTCGAGGCCCAGCTTCGTCTCGACGACCCGCGAACCCGTGGGACTGTTCGTGTCGGGCAGGTTGATGCCGGGGAAGAAGTCGATGAAGAGGGCAATGATGCCGATGAGGATGATGAGGAACGGACCGGCTCTTCGCATACGGCCGGGATGGTACACGGAACGACCCGCCGACGCCGACGGCGGCCTCAGGCGTCGAGCGTCGCCTTGATCCGCTCCGCCAGGGCCCGCCCGATCCCCGGGACGGCCGCGATCTGCTCCACGGGCGCGTCCCGGACCCGCTTGATCGAGCCGAAGACCTTGAGCAACTCGCGCTTGCGCTTGGGTCCGACGCCGGGCAGGTCGTCGAACCCCGAGCGGACTGCTCGCTTCGCGCGCAGGTTGCGGTGATAGGTGATCGCGAACCGGTGCGCCTCGTCGCGCAAGCGCTGGACCAGGTAGAGGGCCGGCGATGTCGGTGGGAGGACGACAGGTTCCGGACGCTCGGGCAGGAACAGCTCCTCGCGCTCCTTGGCCAACCCTGCAAGCGCGATCTCGTGGAGGCCTAGCTCGTCGAGCACGGCCTTCGCGGCACTGACCTGGCCGCGCCCCCCGTCGATGAGGACGAGGTCGGGCATCGCCCAGCGGCGCTCCTCCTCGCTCCCCTCCTGCCCAGCCTTGACGAGACGGAACCGGCGGCGCAGCACCTCCTGGTGACTCGCGAAATCGTTGGGCCCTTCGACCGTTCGGATCCGGAACCGCCGGTACTCGCCCGAACGCGGCTTCCCGTCCTCGAAGACGACCATGCTCCCGACCGACTCGGCCCCCTGGAGGTTGCTGATGTCGTAGCACTCGATGCGGGCCGGCGCGTCGGTCAGCCCGAGGGCGTCGGCGAGCTCCCCGAGCGCGGCCTGCGTCTTGCCCTGGTCGGCGAGCCAACGGGCCTGTTCGCGGGCGAGGGTCTCGGCCGCATTCCGCGTGGCGAGGTCCATCAGCTGGCGCTTCTCGCCGCGTCGGGCGACGCGGAGATGGACCGGGCCGCCGCGTCGCTCCACAAGGAACGCCTCCAGGTCTGACACCTCGCCGACGTCGGCCGTCGTCGATGGCAGGTAGACCTCGCGCGGGATCGAGGTGGCCCGCGCGTAGTACTGCTCGAGGAAGCTGGTGAGCACCTCGTCGTCGCTGGCCTCGCGCGCGGCGTCGAGGAGGAACACGTCGCGCCCGACCATCTTGCCGTCACGGATCGCGAACAGCTGGACGGCCGCCTGGTTGTCGGCGCGGGCGAGACCGATCAGGTCCAGCTCGGTCCGCGCGAACGCGGCCATCTTCTGGCTCTCCATCGTCCGCTCGATCGCGCGGATCTTGTCCCGCAGGACCGCGGCGCGTTCGTACTCCTCGCGTCCCGCCACGGCGGTCATCTCCGTTGCGAGCGCCTTGACCAGCGTTTCCTGGCGACCCTCGAGGAAGAGTTCCACCTGGGCGATGTCGGCCCGGTAGGCCTCCTTCCCGATGGCTTCGATGCAGGGACCCTGGCATCGTTTGATGTGATACAGCAGGCACGGCCGCTGGAGAGCCCGCTCCCCGTCCTTGATCGCGATCGTGCATGTCCGGAACGGGAAGAGGCGGCGGACCATGTTCATCGATTCGTCGACGCTGACCGCCGACGCGTACGGCCCGAAGTAGCGGCTCCCGTCGTTCACGAGCTTGCGCGTGCGTTCGATGCGCGGGAAGTCGTCGCCGAGGGTGATCTTGATGTACGGGTAGCTCTTGTCGTCCTTGAGCCGGACATTGAAGCGGGGCCGAAAGCGCTTGATGAGGTTCGCTTCGAGCAGGAGCGCCTCGGAGACGGAATCGGTCAGGGTGTACTCGACCTCGGCGACGCGGTCGATGACGCTCCGGATCCGATGGATCTCCCCGGCCGGCGTGGCCTTCTGCCAGTACGAGCGGACACGGTGCCGCAGGCTCTGGGCCTTGCCGACGTAGACGACCGTGCCGCGCTCGTCCTTCATGAGGTAGACGCCCGGCCGGTCCGGGAGGCCCTTGAGTGTCGCGTCGAGTCCTGGGGTCACGCGCCGATCGTACGACGGGACGGGAATCGGAAGGGCGGGCTCGTCGCCCGCCCTTCCGCCGTGTGACCGTCCTCTCGGCCTCCGCACCTATGGACCGACGATGCGTCCGTCCACGATCGGGTCGATGTTCGGGCGGGCGGTGACGTACTCGATCGCGAGATCGAGCAGCGCGTCGCCCGGCTGGAGGACGTTCGTTCCCTGCGTGAAGACGGTGTAGCCGTCGCCACCGGTGAACATGAAGTCGTTGGTGACAAAGCGGACAGTGTCCGCCGGACCGACCGGCGTGGCCGGGCCGCTGGGCCCGTCGGGTGTCTTCCAGATGCCATCCACGACGGGCGTGGTGCCCGTGCAGTGGAACGTGACCTTGAGGCCGGAGACCTGCGGGAACCGGCCAGTGCCACCGGCGAAGGCCGGGTCGCAGAACGGCGCGAAGCCGTTCAGGAATGCGGTGGTCATCTGGGCTCCGGTGAGGGTTTCGATCACGGTCCGGTTGCCGAACGGCAGGACCGCGAACATCTCGCCCCACGTGATCTCGCCGGCGGCTTCGCCCGCCGACGGCGGCGTCACCACCAGGTTTGCCCGCAGGCCACCGGAGTTCGTGTACGCGGCTTCGACGCCCGGGTACTTGATGCGCATCGCGTCCGCGATCATGTTGCCCATCTGCGACTCGTGGAGCCGCGTGGGATCGCGCAGGATATCCGACGCCTGGGTCCCGATGACCTTGTTGCGGAGCACCGCGGTATCGGCATTGGCCTGATCGACGATAGCCTGGACATCGGGCCTCGGCGTGACGCCGATGGACTTCGCCACGCGCGTCGCGCCGCCGGCCCACGTGACGTCCCCGTTCCTCACCATCAATTGCAGGACCGAATAGCTGGTGCCGGCGTTGATGCCCTCGGTCACCAGGATCTTGCCGACCATCAGGTTCGAGATCCGATGGGTATGGCCGACGATCATCGCGTCGACCGTGGTGCCCTGGAGCTCATTGGCGATGTCGATGATCGGCCCGACCCACGGCGAGCCCGGAGTGTTGCCGAGGGTGTTGGTCCCGACGTTCGTGCCCTGGTGGATGACGACCACCTGGACCTTGACGCCCTTCTTGCGGAGCCGCTCGGACTCGGCCTTGATGCGGGCGCCTTCGGGCAGGAACGTCAGCCCGGCCGTGTTGCCGGCCGAGACCAGCTCGGGCGTGTTCTGGAGTTCGGCCCCGATGACGCCGACCTTGGTGCCGTGCACGTTGAACACGACCGATGGCGTCACCCACGGCGGCGCCTTGCCGGTCGCGGTGTCGACGATGTTGGTGGCCAGGAACGGGAAGTCGGCCTGGGCCTGTTGCGCAAGCAGGCGCGCGACCCCGTAGTCGAACTCATGGTTGCCGTATGAGGTGGCGTCGAGCCCCCAGGCGTTCTCGACGCTGATGGTCGGCTTGTCCTCGAGGAGGGCCGAGTTCGGAGGTGAAGCGCCGACGTTGTCGCCGCCGGCAAGGAGGAGTCCCGGACCGGGCAGGGCCGCGAAGTCCTCGTCGAACATCGTAGCGAGTCGGCTGGCGCCGCCGGCGTTCACCGTGACGCCGTCGACGGTCATGGTGGTCGGGTCGAGCTGACCGTGGAAGTCGCTGAGCCCGACGATCGAGATGGGCTTGACACTGCTTCCGCCCTTGATCATCGAGAGCAGGACCTTGCCCTGGCTGTATTGCGGCTCAGGGACACCGAGCATGTACGCGAGCGTGGGCGCAAGGTCGATCGACCGTGCGCTGACGGATCCGTGGCGCACCCCCTTGCCGCCAGCCAGGAACGTGGCTCGCATGTTGATCGAGTGATGGATGTCCTGGACGTCGGGCACGTAGCCGTGCTGGCCGAAGAAATGCGATGGGGCGATGAGCGTGCCCGGCGTCTCGGCATCGAACTGGTAGGGCGGATACGAGAAGGCGACGAGGTCGCCGGTCCGTGTCGGGTGCGACATGTCGGCCGTCGTGCCCGGTCCGTTCGGGATGTAGCGGGCCTCGGCCCGCGTGAAGGCTCGGTCGATGACCTTCCAGCCCTCGGGGTTGCCGTCGTGGGTCCAGTCGTTGGGATCGGTGAGGGCAAGGAAAGCCGCCTTGATCGCGGCGACCGTCGAATCGAGGTCCGTCGCCGCGACCTGCTCGAGGCCGCCCCCGGTCGGGTCTCGTCCGGCGAGGTTCAGGTAGATCTGCACGGTCCCACCGGCCCAGCAGGCCTTGGCCTTGCCGATCGTCTCGCCGGTGGCGGGCCGGCAGTTGGAGGTCTGTGGCTTCGACAGGAGGCCGAGGTCGACCAGGACCTTGCTGGCATCGATGGCCAGGAACTGGGGCGCGAACCCATGGTCCGACGCCACGAACGTCGTCGGGTCCTTGGCCATCAGCTTGCGGGCGTAGGCCAGGGCCGCGTCAGCGCCGACGTAGGCCTGCTCGAGGAACTTCGAGCGCTGGCGGACCCGATGGTCCTTGATCCCATCGAGATTGACGTCGTCATAGGCCGGATTCGGATCGCCGTTGGGGAGGGTCTTCGTGACCAGGCCAAGGAACTGGTGCTGGAATTCATCGGTCGTCGGGAAGCCGGCCATCAAGAGGTCCGGCTTGTAGGTCTTCACGACGTACTTGAGCATCGGCAGGTGGCCGGTCGCCCAGTACAGGCCCTGCTCGGCGTACGTCTCCTCGCTGGTGACGCCCGCCTCGAGGATCGCGAAGTCCGCGGCGGTCGCCGTCGGGAACTTCTGGGCGAGGTATTCCGCGAAATCCCCGGTGAAGCCCGGCTCGCCCGGCCAGCTCGGCCATGATGCGATCGCCCGGGTCACGGACGTGTGGAACAGGCGGACGCGCGAGAGATCCTTGGTCAGCTCCTCGACCTTGACGAGCATCCCCGCCGTCTTCCCATCGAGGGCGCCGCCGACGATCTTGACCTTGACGTCGGCCCACTGGCCCTTCTTCAGGATCCCCACGGACGCCGCGCCGTCCTTCGATGGCGAGAACAGGACGCGGTCGTAGTCGACCTTGCCGTTGTTCGTCCCGTCGATGATGTAGGCGTTGAGCCCGTACTTGTCGACGCCGAAGTCGAGCACTCGCAAGCGCATCTCCTTGGGCGGGCTGTAGGACGTCGGGACGTTGGTCCAGCCGGTCGCGTCGACCGGCGCGGCGCCCGGGAACGGCGCCTGGCCCGCGTAACCCGCCGGCGTGTCGAACTGCAGGCCGAAACTCGCGATGAACGTCGGGTCATCGAAGAGGGCGTCGGTGCTGGTGCCGATGAAGTTCGTCGCGACGCCGCGGCCGGAGAGGAACGACTGGTAGTCGATGGTCGGCCCGTTGATGGTCGCATTGGCGCCACCGGCCCACTCGACCTGGGCCACCTTCAGTCCGCCGCGCTCGGCGGACTGGGCGAGCGACTCGACCTGCAGCACGCCAGAGTCGAAGGCGCTGGTCCGATTGGCGAACGGCGCGCCGGACTTGTGGAACGTGTTGTTCGTCGAGCCGTGGATGCCCGGCCAGGCGCCGGTCGCCAGGGTGTACCAGCCGGCGCCCGTATTCGGGGGCGCCTGGGTCAGCAACCCGTTGCCCGTCGCGTACGTGCCGTCGTGGAGGAAGCGGCCCATCGTCTTGAGCAGGCCGTGGTTGACGTAACTCTTGACCGCGTCCTCACGCAGGCCGTCGGCGACGAAGTAGACCGCCTTGTCGCTCGGCGCGGCAGGCGCCGATGCGTGAGCCTCGGCGGTCGCACCACCGAGCTGTGAGAGCGCCAGGACCAGGGCGCCAAGCACCACGAGGATGCGACGGGGAGACTGGGACACAGGGCACCTCCGCAAGTCGATCGAGCGATCGCTCACGCGGCCGGTGGGCTGGGGACACGCTTCCCACCGAGCGCGTTCGAGCTCCAATCTGCAAGTGCCACCTTATCGCGATATGAACGGACAGGTTTCGCTGATTTCGCCAGATGTCGCGCAGACGCGGAGGAAATCGCGGGATGAGCGGTCCTCGCCAGACTCGCACCGTGGCCATGCATCCGTCCGTCGTCGAGCGTCTCGCCCGCCTCGCCCCGGACCAGCGAGCCGCCGCCACGGCACCGCCCGGACCGGTCCTGGTCGTCGCGCCCGCGGGCAGCGGCAAGACCACGACCCTCGTCGCCCGGATCGCCTGGCTCGTGGACTCGGGCGTGGCCCCGGACGCGCTCGCGGCCATCACCTTCAACCGCCGCGCCGCCCTCGAACTCTCCGAACGGGTCGATGCGGCACTGGCGCCACTCGGGATCGGCGCAGGCGCGGTGCGGGTCCGGACCTTCCATGCGCTCGGACTGGAGGTCCTGCGGGATGCGGGCGCGCAGGCCGGACCGCTCGTGGACCGCCCGGCCCTCCTCCATCAGGTGGCGCCGTGGGCCGACGAGGCCGAGCTGATGGAGCTCGACGGTGTCGTGTCGCGGCTGAAGATCGAGCTGGGGGTCACGGGCGAGGTGGTCGCAGCCGATCCCGAAGCCGGCCCGCTGGCGCGAGCCTTCGTCGACTACGAGCGGGCGGTCGCGGCCACCGGCGGGCTCGATTTCGACGACCTCGTCCTCCGGGCGATCGAGCGCCTCGCCGGCGACGAGGCGCTGCTCGCTCGCTGGCGGTCCCGCTGCGGGCACCTGCTCGTCGACGAGGTACAGGACGTGGATCGCGCCCAGCTCCGGCTGGCACTCCTGCTCGCCGCACCCGCGAACCGCATCCTGCTCGTCGGGGACGACGATCAGTCGATCTACGGCTGGCGACTGGCCGACGTCCGTCGGGTGCTCGGTCTCGACGCGGTCCTGCCCGGCCTGACCCGGGTCGACCTCGAGGTCAACTACCGGTGCCCGACCCCGGTCGTCGAGCGGGCCGTCCGCCTCGTCGAGCACAACCAAGAGCGCTTCGCGAAGCGGATCCGGGCCGGCCCGGCGGCCGCGGGCTCCCTGGTCCTCGCCCCCGACGCGGCCGATGACGCCGTCCGCCTCGACCGAGCGATGCGGCGCTGGCCGGACGACGGCTCGACGCGGGCCGTGCTGGCACGCACGAACCGCGAGCTCATCCCGGCCGTCGTCGTGGCGATGGCGGCGGGGGTCCCGTTCCGCGCCTCGCGGCTCGAGTTGCCCCTGGAGGATCCCACCCTGGATGACGTCCTCGCCGAGGCTCGAACGCGGGCCCGGCCGGACGAGCCCCCGCTCCTCACCCTGGGGCGCTGCCGGCAGGCCGCGACCGACCGGCACACGGCGGTCATCGTGGCGACGCTCCTCGCATGGGCACCGGCGTTCGCCGGCCTGGCGGCCTTCATCGACGGCATCGAGGACGCCCGTCGCCGGCTCGCCGAGCTTCGACGCGACGACGCGCTCCTCACGCTGGCGACAGCGCACGCGACGAAGGGCCTCGAGTTCGACCACGTCGTCGTCGTCGGGATGGAGGCGGCCCGCTTCCCGAGCGCCCGGGCCGTGGGCGGCGCGCAGGACCCCGCCCGGGCCTACGAGGAGGAACGCCGCCTCGCGTACGTGGCGTGGACGCGGGCGCGGCGCTCGCTGACCCTCCTGTACGACCCCACCGTCCCGTCGCCGTTCCTCCTGGAGGCGTTCAGTGCCGACGAGCTCGGCCTGACGGCTACGATGTCCGGGTGAGGTCCCTCCCGAGTCTCGGGCCACGCGGAGAGGGCTGGGTCATCCTCCAGGGGATCCTGCTCCTGCTCGCGGGCCTCGCCGGCTGGTTCGGCCCAGCGTGGGCCGGTGTTGCGAGGGTCGTCGGCGCTGCGATCGGTGCGCTCCTGATGCTCGGCGGAGGCATGCTCGTCATCCGCGGCACGCTGGATCTCCGCAGCGCCTTCACGCCGCTTCCCTACCCCCGGGCCGAGGCGATCCTGATCCACACCGGTGTCTACGCGCGGGTGCGCCACCCGATCTACGGTGGCGTCATCGTCGGCTGCGTCGGCTGGGGCCTCGTCAGCGCGTCGATCCCGGCACTTGGGGTGGCGGTCCTCATCTGGGCGTTCTTCCTCGTGAAATCGGTCCGCGAGGAGGCCTGGCTGGTCGAGCGGTTCCCCGACTACGCCGCGTACCGGTCGCGGACGCGGCGGCTCATCCCCTGGATCGGTTGAGCTCGCGGAGGAGCCGGTCGATCGCGTGGAGGAACGGCTCGGTCAGTTCGGCCGGCAGGACGTCACGCACGGAATCCTTCGGACCGTAGGCGGCCCGTGCCCGCATCGCGGTGCGGCGCAGCGCGACCGGCTCCTCGTCACGGAGGCGGTCGGGCAGCGGTTCGAGGAACGCCGCCCAACGCGTCGCCCCAAGATCGCGCGCCGCGGCCAGGAGGCGATCTCCGTGGCGGGCGGCCTCCAGACCCGCGGCGTCGAGAACGGGGCGTTCGTGCCGGGCCGGAGGGCGGGGCGACCCGCTGAGGGGTGCCTCAGTCATCCGCCGGTCGCGACCCCGACGTGCCGTTCTCGGCCGGCCCACCGTCCTTGGGCGCCACCAGGACGAGCGGCAGCCGCTTGCGCTCCGAGCCGTTGACGAGGATCCGGAAGGAGTAGTCGCCCGGGGCCGGGAACGTCAGGTTCCATAGATCGATCGAGAACGTCAGCGTCGTGTCGCGCCCGTCCTTCTGGCTGCGCGCGACGAGACTCCCGGTCGCTCCGGCCACCTCTCCACCGTCGGGGTCGAGAAGGACGAACCGGATCTCGTGCTCCCGGTCGGTCTCGGGCGCGGTCACGTGCAGGCCGATGACCATGGCCAGGTGCGGATGGCGCAACGGGAAGCGCCGTCCGCCGATCCGGGCGATCCCGCCACCCAGGACGTGGAACTTCTGGCCCGGGATGGTCTCGGCCGCGTCCGCGAGGAAGGCGAAGTCGATGTCCGGCATTGGCAGGTGATGGTACCGCCGTATCGATCGCGTGGGTCGAGCGCGAGGAGAGCGCGCCGATCAGCGCAATCGGGCGGCGGCGGCTCGCTTGCGCGTCGGCGCGATCTTGATCATCGGCGGTGCATCGTGACCGTTCGTGCGGCCTCCGCGACCGGCCTCGTCCGCGAACGTCACGTCCGATAGCGGCACGAGCGGCTCGCCCCGCAGCACGCGAGCGAGGTACTCGCCCGTCGCGGAGCCTGGTGCAGCCGCGACGGCTTCGGGTGGCCCCTCGGCGATGATCCGGCCGCCGCGATCGCCACCCTCCGGCCCGAGGTCCACGATCCAATCGGCCGTCTTGATGACGTCGAGGTTGTGCTCGATGACGAGGACCGTGTTGCCGCCGTCGACGAGGCGGTGCAGGACCTCGAGGAGCTTCTCCACGTCGGCGAAGTGCAGGCCGGTCGTCGGCTCGTCGAGGACGTAGAGCGTCCGCCCGGTCGCCCGCCGGGACAGCTCGGTCGAGAGCTTGACCCGCTGGGCCTCGCCGCCGGACAGCGTCGTCGCGGGCTGGCCGAGATGGACATAGCCAAGCCCGACGTCGAACAGCGTCTGGAGCTTGGTCCGGACGTTGGGGACAGCCGCGAAGAACTCGAGTGCCTCGGCGATCGTCATCTCGAGGACGTCCGCGATCGACTTGCCCTTGTAGTGGATCTCGAGGGCTTCGCGGTTGTAGCGCTTGCCCTTGCAGACCTCGCACGGGACGTAGACGTCCGGCAGGAACTGCATCTCGATCTTCAGGATGCCGTCCCCCTTGCAGTGCTCGCAGCGACCGCCCTTCACGTTGAAGCTGAACCGGCCCGGGGTGTATCCGCGGACGCGCGACTCCGGGACCCCGGCGAACAGCTCCCGGATCGGCGTGAACAGCCCGACGTACGTGGCCGGGTTGGAGCGGGGCGTCCGGCCGATCGGGCTCTGGTCGATCTCGATGATCTTGTCGATGTGCTCCGCGCCCTCGAGGCTGTCGTGGGCGCCGACGGGCTCGCGCGAGCCGTTGAGCTCGCGGGCGAGGGCGCGATAGAGCACCTCGGTGACGAGGGTGCTCTTGCCGCTCCCCGAGACACCGGTGACCGACACGAACGTGCCGAGCGGCACGTTCAGGTCGATGTCGCGGAGGTTGTGCTCGCGGGCGCCCCGGACACGCAGCAGTTTCCCGTTGCCCCGCCGCCGCTCGGCTGGGATCGGCACGGCCCGCTCGCCACGGAGGAAGGCCCCGGTGATGGACCTCGGCTCGCCGAGCACCGCCTCCAGGGGTCCGTTCGCGACGATCTCACCGCCGCGCTCGCCGGCACCGGGTCCGATGTCCACGACCCAGTCCGCGGTCCGGATCGTCTCCTCGTCGTGCTCGACGACGAGGACCGTGTTCCCGAGATCGCGCAGCCGCGTGAGGGTCGCTATCAGCTTCGCGTTATCGCGCTGGTGGAGTCCGATGGACGGTTCGTCGAGGATGTAGAGGACGCCCATCAGCGTCGTGCCGATCTGCGTGGCGAGCCGGATCCGCTGGGCCTCACCGCCCGACAGGGTCACGCTCGTGCGGTCCAGCGTGAGGTAGTCCAGCCCGACGTCGACGAGGAAGCCGAGCCGCGCCACGATCTCCTTGAGGACCTGGTGCGCGATCGTCCGCTCGCGCTCGGACAGCGAGGCGTTCAGGCTCGTCGACCAGCGCAGCGCCTCGGTGATCGACATCGTCGAGACGTCCCAGACATTCCGGTCACCGATGGTCACCGCGAGGATCTCGGGCTTCAGCCGCTTGCCACCGCACGTCGGACACGGCCGCGTGACCATGTACTTCTCGAGCTCGGTCTTGATGTACTCGGAGTCGGTCTCGCGGTAGCGTCGCTCGAGGTTCGTGATGACGCCCTCGAACGTGGCGTTGTAGGTGTTCTCACCGCGCTCGTGCCGGTACCGCACGACGACCTTCTCGTCCTTCGCCGCCCGCAGGACGTAGTCGAGGGCTTCGGGGGGCAGGTCGCGGACCGGGGAGGTGAAGTCCCAGCCGTGTGACGCGCAGATCGCTTCGAGGATCTTCAGCCGCCACGAGGCGTCGGTCGGCATCTTCGCCCACGGCACCAGCGCTCCCTTGGCCAGGCTCTTGGAGCGATCCGGGATGACAAGGTCGGGATCGATCTCGAGGCGCGTGCCGAGGCCCGTGCACGCCGGGCACGCGCCGTGCGGCGAGTTGAACGAGAAGCTGCGCGGCTCGAGCTCGTCGACCGTGAAGTCGTCATAGGCGCAGCTGTACTTCTCGCTGTAGCGGCGCTCGTCGAAGTCGGGTGGCGCATCGTCGCGTGGCGATGGGGCGATGAGGACGATCCCCTCGCCGAGCCGCAGGGCGGTCTCGATCGAATCGGCCAGCCTGCCGGCGTCGGGATCCGGGATGACGAGTCCGCTCTCGAGGTCGATCGGCCGCCCGTCGGGTGCCCGGCCCGCGCCCTCGGGTGCCTCGGCATGGCGGACGATGTAGCGATCGACGACGACCTCGATCGAATGGCGCTTGTACTTGTCGAGCTTGGGCGCGTCCTCGATGTCGTACGTCTCGCCATCGACCCGGACGCGCACGAACCCCTGTCGCCGGGCCGCCTCGAAGATCCGGTCGCCCTCGGTCTTGCGGTCTTTGACGAGCGGTGCCAGCACGAGGAGGCGCGTGCCCTCGGGCAGCGTCAGGACCTGGTCGACGATCTGCTGGACCGACTGGCGCTCGATCCGGTGGCCGTTGGGGCAATGCGGGATCCCGATGCGCGCGAACAAGAGCCGGAGGTGGTCGTAGATCTCGGTGACCGTCCCGACGGTCGATCGGGGGTTCCGCGACGCGCCCTTCTGATCGATCGAGATCGCCGGCGACAGTCCATCGATCTGGTCGACGTCGGGCTTCTCCATCTGGCCGAGGAACTGGCGCGCATACGCGCTCAGGCTCTCGACATACCGTCGCTGGCCCTCCGCATAGATCGTGTCGAAGGCAAGGCTGGACTTGCCGCTGCCCGACAGGCCTGTGATGACGACGAGACGGTCGCGCGGGAACGCGACGTCGACATTCTTGAGGTTGTGTTCGCGCGCGCCGCGCACGACGAGTTGATCCTGGGGCACGCCTCCCAGTGTACGCGATTCCAGGCGATTGGAACAGGTGTTCTGGTACGACCGTCCTGCCTCTGCCTGCCGTTCACAGACACGTCGCGACTGTGGCTCAACATCCTTTCGCCGGAGCGTCCGTACTGGGATCGAGGGATCCGGACGAGCGACTGCGCGGTCGAAGACCGGCATGGCGACCAGGTGACCGGTTCAGCGCTCGGATCAGGCGGCTGATCTCCGGCCGTCAGGCGAGGTATGTCGCCGCGTTGGTGATCCCACCGATCAACCCGGCCGCGATCGCGATCGCCAGCGGCAGCCCCCCGACCAACGCCCAGATGCCGCGGCGTCCCCGCCCGGAGGCGGCGAGCGACAACCCGGCGACCACGAAGATCAGGACGAACTTGATGACGACGACCGCCGTCATGCCGTATGTCGCGAAGAGGTCGCTGACGATGGGATTGGCCTCGGCCCCGGCGCCGTGTCGGGCCACCATGACGCTGAACGTCGCCAGGTCGAACGACTGCGCGAGGAAGAGCGTCGCGACCCGCAGGCCGGTCTCCGTGGCCAGTCGGCGCATGAGCGAGAGTGTGAGCAGGACTAGGTCGAAAGTCTGCGCCGTGACGACCGACGCCACTCCAGCGATCATCCGCACAATCTAGCCCGAACCGCCAGCGTCTACATCGCAGTCCACAAGGTTTTGTGGCACCGATGCACCACATCGTAGGACCTTCGTGCGGCGCGCGCAGGCAACACCCCGGTCAGCGCCGCCGGCGGCCCGGCCGCTGGCCCGTTCGCTTGCGGATGTTCGGCGTGACCGTCCGATCCCACGTGGGTCGCTCGAGCCAGCTCGCCTGCCAGCTGCCTCCATCGTCATGCTCGTCGCGGATGCCGGGGAGCCAATCGGCCGCGGTGTTCTCGCCGATGCCGGGCTCTCCATCGGCGCTCGCGGCGGGCTCCTCGTCGGCGGGCAGGACCGTGACGCTGGTCACCTCCATCATCGGTGCGAGCAATGCGGCCTCGTCTGCCCGCCGACCACGCGCCCGGGCCGCGGCGTCATCCAGTCCCCCGCCGGTCGTCCGCCTCGACGCCGCACGCTCCGCTGCCTTGCCCACGATGACGGACGCGTCCTGCTCCAGGACCCGCAGCCGGATCTGCTGGACCTCGTCGCGGATCGCCGCGGCCCGCTCGAACTCGAGCTCCTTGGCGGCGGCGCGCATCTCCGCCTCCATCCGCGTGACCAGCGCCTCGACCTTGGCGCGATCCGCCTCGCTGAACGTGGCGCCCCGTTCGGAGCTGTAGACGACGGTCGATTCCGCCACGGCCCGCAGGCGCTGGTTGAGGTCGTGGATGCCCTTGACGATGGTCGTCGGCTCGATCCCGTGCTCGACGTTGTAGGCGGTCTGGATCGTCCGCCGCCGGTCGGTCTCATCGATCGCGACCTTCATCGACTCGGTCACGTTGTCGGCATACATGACGACCTCGCCGCCGATGTTGCGTGCCGCTCGCCCGATCATCTGGATGAGCGACCAGGCCGATCGCAGGAAGCCCTCCTTGTCGGCGTCGAGGATGGCGACCAGCGTCACCTCGGGCAGGTCGATCCCCTCGCGCAAGAGGTTGATGCCGACGAGCACGTCGAACACGCCAAGGCGAAGGTCGCGCAGGATCGCGACCCGCTCGAGCGTGTCGACCTCGCTGTGGAGGTACTGGACCTTGATGCCCAGCTCCTTGAGGTAATCCGCGAGATCCTCGGCCATCTTCTTGGTCAGGGTCGTGACCAGCGTTCGCTCGCCCCGGTCGACGCGGGTACGGATCTCCTCGAGCAGGTCGTCGATCTGGCCGTCGGTCGGGCGGATCGTGATCGTCGGGTCGACGACACCTGTGGGTCGGATCAGCTGCTGGACGATGGTCTGGCTGCGCTCGAGCTCGTATGGCCCCGGCGTCGCGCTCATGTAGACGGCCTGATTGACCGTCGCCTCGAACTCCTCGAACGTCAGCGGTCGGTTGTCGAGCGCCGACGGCAACCGGAAACCGAAGTCGACGAGGATCTCCTTGCGGGTCCGGTCGTTCTTGTACATCCCGACGACCTGCGGGATCGTCATGTGCGACTCGTCGACGACCAGCAGCCAGTCCGGCGGGAAGTAGTCGAGCAGCGTCCACGGCCGTGAACCCGCCTCACGGCGCGAGAGGTGGCGCGAGTAGTTCTCGATGCCGGTGCAGTAGCCGAGCTCGCGCATCATCTCGAGGTCGAATGTCGTCCGCTGCCGCAGGCGCGCGCCCTCGAGCGCCCGGCCCTCGGCTTCGAGCTCGCCGACGCGGACCTCCATCTCGGCCTCGATGTCGACGATGGCTTCCTTGAGCTTGTCGGCCGGGGTGACGTAGTGGGTCGCCGGGTAGACGTTCGTCTCCTTGCGTTCCGCCAGCAGCTCGCCGGTGAGTGGGTCGAGCTCGGTGATCCGTTCGACGACGTCGCCGAAGAACTCCACGCGGATGAGCGTCTCCTCCGATGCCGGCTGGAGCTCCAGCGTGTCTCCGCGCACCCGGAACCGGGCGCGAGTGAGCGACTGGTCGTTGCGCTGGTACTGGAGGTCGACGAGGTGACGCAGGACGGCGTCGCGCCGGTACTGCCCACCGACGCGCAGCTTCAGGACCGTCGCGCCGTAGTCGACGGGCGCGCCCAAGCCGTAGATGCAGCTGACGCTCGCGACGATGATGACGTCGCGCCGCTCGAACAGGGCGTGGGTCGCGGCGTGCCGGAGCCGGTCGATCTCGTCGTTGCGCGACGAGTCCTTCTCGATGTACGTGTCGCTGCGGGGCAGGTACGCCTCGGGCTGGTAGTAGTCGAAGTAGCTGACGAAGTACTCGACGGCGTTCTCCGGGAAGAACTCGCGGAACTCGGCGTACAGCTGGGCGGCGAGCGTCTTGTTGTGGGCCAGCACCAGCGTGGGCTTGTTGTGCCTGGCGATGGTCCAGGCGATGCTGGCCGTCTTGCCCGTCCCGGTGGCTCCGAGCAGGGTCTGGTGGCGCGCGCCCTTGGCGAGACCCTCGCTCAAGCGTTCGATGGCTGCCGGCTGGTCGCCGGTCGGCTCGAACGGGGCGACGAGCTTGAAGTCGGGCATGGGCCGTCAGTCTAGCACGGATCCACGCACGAACAGAACGTCCGTTCGCACGCTATTCGCCCTCGTTCGAGAGGGCCACGGCATCATCGAACTCCTCGAGGACGCGCGCCTTGGTCGCCTCGGGCGTGTCACTCGTGTCGATGATCCGCGTCGCGACCGGTTCGAGTCGCTCGGTCATGTCGCCCTGGCTCGCGATCCGATGATCGGCCTCGGACGCCGACATCCCCCGCCGCATGACCCGCGCAAGCTGGTCGATCGGATCGCAGGTGACGAGCCAGACCTCGTCGCACAGTGCCGCAAGGCCCCCTTCGACGAGCTTGATGGCCTCGACCACGACCGCGGTCGCGCCACTCCTGTCCGCGCGTTTCATCGCGGCGAGGATCCGCGGCCGGACGGCCGGATGGATGATCGCCTCCAGCCTCGCGAGCGCGGCCGGGTCCGTGAACACGATCCGGCCGAGTGCCGCCCGATCCAGCGAACCGTCGGGGCGCCGCAGGCCCTCCCCGAAGACGGCGATGATCTCCTCGAGTGCCGGCTCGCCTGGCTCGACGACCTGTCGCGCGACACGGTCCGCATCGACGAGGATGACATTCGGGAGCTCACCGAGCCAGGTCGCGACTGCGGTCTTGCCGCAACCGATCGGGCCGGTCAGACCGATCCGGACCGTCACGGTGCCCGTTCCTCGAGCTCCAACCAAGCGTCCTCGGCCGCCTGCAGCGCCGCGTCGACATCGGCCAGCTCACTCGTGACCCGTCGAAGCTCGACGAAGTTGGCTGCGACACCGGGATCACCCATGGCGAGCTCGAGGTGGCCCTTCCGCAGCCCGAGCCGGGTCAGCTCGCCGTCGAGCGCCGCCCGCTGCTTGCGGTACGCATCCTTCGAGAGCTTCCGTGCCCGAGGTCGCGCGGCCGGCGCGGCGACGGCCGTCCGGGGCGAGCGGCCGTTGCCACTCGATCCCCCGTGGGCCGCGGCGATCGCCGACTCACGCGCCGCGGTGGCCCCGGCCGGGTTCCGGGAACCCATGTGAAGGCGCCTGGCCTCGGCCTCCAGGGCCGCGGCCACGGTCCAGCCCGAGGCGACCGCGGCGCGCCACGCCCGGTAGCCCCCGTCGAACGGCGCGGCGGCCCCGTCGTCGACGACCCACAGCTTCTCGCACACGGTCTCGAGGAGACGGCGATCGTGGGACACGACCAGGAGCGTCGCCGGCGACCCGGTCATGAACGACTCGATCGCCTCCCGGGCCGGGATGTCGAGATGGTTCGTGGGTTCGTCCAGGAGCAACAGGTTGGACGGCTGGATCCCGAGCAGCGCCAGTTCGAGCCGCGATCGCTCCCCGCCCGAGAGCGACCTGACCTCCTTGGCCACATCGTCGCCCCGGAACAGGAACCGGGCGAGGTACGAGCGCGCCTCGCCGGGGGTGACCGGGATGGCCTCGAGCAGCGCGTCGAGCACCGTCGCGCCCGGGATGGCCGCCTCGCGCAGCTGGGCGAGGTAGCCGAGCTGGACGGCATGGCCGAACGTGATGCCTCCATCGAGCGGCGGCAGCTCCCCGGCGATCGTGCGCAGGAGCGTCGTCTTGCCGGCTCCGTTCGGACCGACGATACCGATCCGCTCGCCGCGCTGGGCCGCGAGGAACGGGATCCGCGCGACGAGGTGCGGTTCGGTCGCAGACGTCCCATCCGGCGCCACGGCA
Organism: uncultured Chloroflexia bacterium; assembly: GCA_963764515.1. Taxonomy (GTDB): domain Bacteria; phylum Chloroflexota; class Limnocylindria; order Limnocylindrales; family CSP1-4; genus SPCO01. Next base: position 207,312 of record CAVXSS010000004.1, read on the forward strand.
CCGCGTCCCGGCAGGTAGCCCACGACGAACTTGTCGAGCCGGACGACGACCTCGCCCGAGCGTGTCGGGCCGGCACCGGCGAGCGCGGCGTTCGGGATGGCGAGCTTGCGCCCTTTCCGCGGCACCTCGGCCCGTTCCGCCTGGAGCCGCTCGAGGCGTGCCTCGTGCTCGTGCATCTTGGTGAACTTGCGGTGGCTCCGATAGCGCTGGACGAGCTCCTGTTCGCGAGCGATGGCCTCGGCCTGGGTGGAGACGTCCTTGGCGGCTCGAGCGTCGCGTTCCACCCGCTGGCGGTGGTACCCGCCGTAGTCGCCACGGAACGCGGTCAATCGGCGGTCGCGGAGCTCCCAGACCCGATTGACGGTCGCGTCGAGGAAGGCCCGATCGTGCGACGCGACCAGCAACGATCCGCTCCGCCGGCGCAGGTGGTCCTCGAGCCACTCCAGCGCATCGAGGTCCAGGTGGTTCGTCGGTTCGTCGAGGAGCAGCAGCTCCGGGTCGGCGATGACCAGGCGCGCCAGCGAGGCGCGGGTCTGTTCGCCGCCTGACATCGCCGTGGGAGGCTTGGTCCACTCTCCGCGATCGAACCCGAGGCCGCTCAGCGCCGAATCGACCCGCTGGTCCAGCGTGTAGCCACCGAGGACCTCGAATTCGTGCTGGAGGTTCGCGTACGCGGGGTCGGTCACTCGCCCCTCCCGCTCGTACGTCGCAAGGGATTCGGCCATCCGCTCGAGGTGTGCCGCCCCGCTCCGCACGGCGGTCCGCAGGTCCGGCGCGGCCATGAAGACCTCGTCCAGATGCGCTTCCTGCGCAAGCAGGCCGAACGTCAGGCTGCGCTTGCGCACGACCTGTCCACGGTCCGGTTCGTCGCGCCCGGCTGCGAGTCGCAGGAGCGTCGTCTTGCCCGCCCCGTTGGGACCGACCAGGCCGACCCGGTCGCCCAGCGCCATCGCGACGTCGATCCGGTCGAGGATGACGAACGCTCCGACCTCTCGCGTGACCTCGGTGAAACGCAGGATCGACATCAGCCGACGCCCGAGTTCGTCGCGGACGCCGCTCGTGCGGCCGCGCGTCGCGTCGCCGCGGCCCGCTTCGTGCGCTCCGTCCGCGCCCTGGCGGCGGCGATGGCGCCCTCTTCGAGGGTGAGCCCGGGACTCCCCCCACGGGACAGCTCCGTCCAGCGTCGGCCGCGCCGGCGGTGGCCGCATGTCATCGTCCGCAGGATCGCCCGGGCGGCAGCGCGATCGCCCGCGGGCAGGCGCTGGCACCACGAGCAGAAGTGCGTGCTCCGGGCGCCCACGACGATCCGCCGGAGCGGACGGCCGCAGCGCGGGCACGGCTCCCCGGTCCGCTGGTAGACCGACAGTCGATCCTGCATGGCGCCGTCGCCGTCGGGCGCGGTGTAGTCGTCGATGGAGCTTCCCCGGCGGGCGACCGCCTCGGTCAGGATCGACCGGATCGACTCGTACAGGCGGCGCTCGTCGGGCGGCCGCAACGTGGCGACCGATCGCAACGGGTGCAGCCGCGACAGCCACAGGGCCTCGTCCGCATAGATGTTGCCGACCCCCGCGAGGAACGACTGGTCGAGCAGGAGTGGCTTCAGCCGTCCCTTCCGACGGCGCAGTCGGCGCCGGAACTCGCGGACGGTGAACGCCGCGTCGAGCGGTTCGGGGCCGATCGCCGCGAACACGGCGCTGCCGCCGACCTCGGTGACCAGTTCGCCGGTCACCGGATCGCGGCCATACAGCCCGACCCGCCCGAACTTGCGGATGTCGCGGAACCGGAGCTCGCGGCCGTCCCCGAGCTCCAGGACCAGGCGGATGTACGGATCCTCCGGCGTCGCCGCCGGCACGACGAACAGCTGGCCGGTCATCTTGAGATGGATGGTCAGGGCCGCCCCGCCCGACAGGTCGATGACGAGCTGCTTCGCCCGTCGACCCACCGCTTGCACCTGCCGACCCGCGACAGCCTCGGCGAATGCGTCGGCCGCGTGCGTGCGCAGCGTTCGTGCCCAGGTCGATCGCGCGCCGACGATCTTCGCGCCCACCAGGCGTGGCCGCAGGTCGCGCGCGACGGTCTCGACCTCGGGAAGCTCCGGCATCGGCGGGCCTCAGCCCTGGGCGACGGGCGCGGCCGCTTCGCGCGGGATCGGCCGCATGGATTCCCAGTCGTCGCCGGCCTTGACGTCGACCGTCAGCGGCACGTCGAGCGGCAGGGCGGATTCCATGGTCTCGCGGACGGTCGCCACGAGGGCATCGACGTCCGGGCGGGGCACCTCGAACAGCAGCTCGTCATGCACCTGCAGCAGCATCCGGGCGGGCGACCCCTCGGCCGCCAGACGCTCGGCGACCCGGATCATCGCGATCTTCATGATGTCGGCCGCGGTCCCCTGGATCGGCATGTTGATGGCCATCCGCTCACCCGCCCCGCGCAACGCCGGGATCCGCGACGCCAGTTCCGGGATCGACCGCTTCCGGCCGAGCAGGGTCGTGACGTAGCCCTGCGTCTTGGCGACCTCCTTGATGTGGAGCATGTAGTAGCTGATACCCGAATAGGTCGAGAAGTAGTTGGTGATGAACGCCTGGGCCTCCTGGCGGCTGATCCCGGCGCGCGACGAGAGCCCGAAGTCGCTCATCCCATAGGCGATCCCGAAGTTGACCATCTTGGCCATCGAGCGCTCATCGCCCGTCACGTCGGCGGGAGCCTTGTGAAGCACCAGGGCCGCGGTCTCGCGGTGGATGTCCGCCCCGCGCGCGAAGGCGTCCTTGAGATGGGCGTCGCCGGACACGTGGGCAAGGATCCGCAGCTCGATCTGGCTGTAGTCAGCGGCCACCAGCGTGAGTTCGGGTTCGCCGGCCACGAATGCGCGACGGATGCGCCGCCCCAGCTCGGTCCGGATCGGGATGTTCTGGAGGTTCGGATCGGACGAGGACAGGCGCCCGGTGGAGGCCACGGCCTGGTGGAACGTCGTGTGGAGGCGGCCATCTGACGCGATCAGCAGCGGCAGAGCCTCCACGTAGGTCGAACGCAGCTTCGTGTAGGTCCGCCAGTCGAGGACCGGCTCGATCGCCGGGTGCACGGACCGCAGCTCCTCGAGGACGGCCGCGTCGGTCGAGTAGCCGGTCTTCGTCTTGCGCCCGAACGGCAGCTGCAGCTCCCCGAAGAGGACCTCACCGAGCTGCTTGGGCGAGCCGATCGTGAACTCGTGGCCGACCGCATCGAAGACCTCGCGCTCGAGCCGGGCGATCTCGCTGTTGAACTCGAGGTCGAGGATCGCGAGCGCGTCGAGATCGAGGGCGACACCCGTGGCTTCCATCCTCGCGAGGACCGCGATCAGCGGCAGCTCGATCTCCCCGAACAACCGATCCAGGCCGGCGGCCGCAAGGGCCTCCTCCAGTGGCGCCCGGACCGCGCCCGCGGCCAGCGCCTCCAGGCCGGCCCGCGTCGTCGCGTCGACATCCTTGGGCGGCGGCATCTGGAGGTCGAGTCGCTCGGCCGCCACGTCGGCGATCGCCTGGCTGCGGAGCGACGCGTTGAGGATGTAGGCGGCGATCTGCGTATCGAACGCGACCGGCAGCGGTGCCGATCCCGGTGCCTCGACGAACCGGGACGTGAGGATCGACTTGACCTCGTGACCGACGAGACGCGCACCGCTCCCCACGACCTGCGCCCGAAGCCGAGCGACGGCCTCGGGGCCCTCGGCGACGACGACCCGACCGTCCGTGCCCGCGACCGCGAACGCGAGCGGCTCCCCCTGGAGCGGCCGCGGATCCGAGGCGACCAACGAGACCGCGAGGTCGGGCTGGCCCGACAACCACGGCTCAAGCCCATCGAGGCCGGCGGCATCGCGGACCTCCAGCCGTCGCGGGTCCTCGATGGCTGCCGCCAGGGCACCCGGGAGGTCCCCTTCGGCCACCTCGATCACCGGCCGCTCGGAGCCCGAGCCGGCTCCGCCCACGGCATCGAAATCCAGGCTCAACTGGAGGCCGTCGCCGCCAGCGGGCCGGCGAGCCAGCAGCGGCCGCGAGCCGGGCGCACGGGCCGCCCCGACGTCGCCACCCAGTTCGCGAAGCCGGGCCGCCGCCTCCTCGGGCGCCTCGCCGCGCAGGGGTGGCAGGCGGTCGATGAGCGTCCGGAACTCGTACTCGCGGAAGAGCTTGATGACGGCGTCGCGGTCGTAATCGCCCACGCGCGTCGCGTCGAGATCGAGTGTCACGGGGATGTCGCCGACCAGGCGCATGAGCTCACGGCTCTCGAGGACGACCTCCTTCGCCTCGACGAGCTTCGCTCGCAGCTTCTCCGGCTGGACCTCGTCGATCGCCGCGTACATCGCGTCGAGCGTGCCGAACTGCCCGACGATCTTGGCCGCCGTCTTCTCCCCCACCCCGGGCACACCCGGGATATTGTCGGTCGGGTCGCCTTTCAGCGCCTTGTAGTCGAGCATCTGGTCAGGCCGCAGGCCCCAGCGCTCGGTGATGCGGGCAAGGTCGTAGGGAACTGTGTTGGCGATCCCGCCGCGAAGCGAGACCAGGAGCTTCGTGCGCTCCGAGACGAGCTGGAGCATGTCGAGGTCGCCGGTGAGGATCGTGGTGTCGAGATCGAGGGCCTCGGCCTGGCCGACCAGCGTCGCGATGGCATCGTCCGCCTCGAATCCCTCGACCTCGTAGACGGGGATGCCGAGGGCCGCCACGACGCGACGCACCTTCGGGATCTGCTCGCGCATCTCGTCGGGCATCCGCGTGCGGGTGGCCTTGTACTCGGCGAACCGCTCGTGGCGGAACGTCGGCTTTGGCAGGTCGAAGGCGACCGCCACATGCTGCGGCCGGACGTCCTGGAATGCCCGCAGCACGATGTTCGTGAAGCCGAACACGGCCGACACGAGCTCGCCCTTCGAGGTGGTGAGGGGTTGCTCGATGAGGGCGAAGTATCCGCGGTAGATGAGCCCGTTGCCGTCGAGCAGCATCAGGCGGTCCATCGGCAAGCCTCGGGCTGGATCCGGACGGGACGTCGGGGCACGAGGCCCCAGTGTACCCGTGAGCGTGCCGGTGGGCCCGCCCCCGAGCGGGTTGGCGTCAGGTGCCGCGACGGCGGCGGGCGACCTCGCGAGCGGCGAACAGGGCGACGCCGGCGACCAGCATGAGGAAGGACGCGATCAGGAGTGCGGACGGACCCCCGCCCTCGCCAGTGAGGCTCGTGGCCTGGTCAGTCGAGCCGTTCGTGTCGAATGCCGTTCGGTCGCTGCTGGTGGCTTCGGCGACGGATGGCCCTACCGCGTTTCGTGAGGTCCCCCCATTGGCGGCCGGAGCAGCGACCGTCGGAGCCGGCTGCGGGGCGACAGATGCGGATGCGGCAGGGGCCGCAGCCGCCGACGCGGCAGCTGACGGGGCCGCCGACCCACCGTCTCCGTAGGCCGGGGCTGCGACCGCGGCCGAGGGCGCGGCCGATGGTTCAGCGTCCTGGCCGCCGAAGACCGTGCCGTCGCCGTTCGAATCCAGGGCCCCCTCCGGCTCTCCGCTTTTGGCGTTGTCGTAGGCGCCGACCGCACCTCCGACCGTCGAGAGGATCGTTGTCGTGCCACTCCCGAACGAGGGCGCCGTCCCGACCAGCAGGCCGACCAGACCGAGCGTCGTGAGTCCGACCGCGAGGGGCTTGGAGAACGCGTCGCGGGACGAGCCGATCGCGGCGAGGATCGCCTGCCATCCGCGGGGGCGCAGGCGGTGCGCATCGGCAGGCGTCAGGCGGAAGTCGCGCGGCCTGGCCGGCACCGACATCGCCCGTTCGGCCTGCGCGATCGCGAGCAGATCGGCGTGGAGCTCGGCGCATGGCGCGCAGTCCGAGAGCCACGAATCCACCAGGCGTCGCTGCGATCCCTGGAGGTCGCGGCCAACGGCCACGGCGATGAGTTCGGGATCGTGGGAGGCATGGGGCGCGGGGATACCAGTCATATCAAGGCCGAGACGGCCTGCCTTGGCGAACGGTTCCGGTCCGAGGCGCCCGAGCCGTTCGGCGTCGGCCGGCGACAACCGGAAGTCGCGCGGTCGGGACGGCGTCACCAGTCCCCGGTGAGCGAGCGCGAGTGACCGCAGATCGGCCACGAGCTCGGCACATTCGCGGCAGTCCTCGACCTGGGCCTCGACGGCCTCGAACTCGGCGCCGGCCAGCTCGCCGTCGGTGTAGGCGACGATCGCCTCGAGATCGTGGGACCCATGCCGGTCAGCCACGGAAGAGCTCCATCCGGTCGTCCAGAAGGCCCCGAAGCGCGAGTCGCCCGCGATGGATCCGGGACTTGACGGTGCCGAGCGAGACGCCGGTCATGTCGGCGATCTCGGCGTAGTCGAAGCCCTCGACGTCGAACAGGACGATCGCGGCCCGCTGATCGTCGGTGATCTTGAGGAGCGCCTTTCGAAGGATCCTCGTTCGCTCCGTGAGCAGGGCCGTTCGCTCGGGATCGGCTTCCTCGCCCGCGGGTGGCTGCCAGTTCTCGTCCTCGAGCTCCGGGTAGGGCTGGACCGGCCGCCGCTTCTTGGCACGCTGCGTGTCCATGGCGGCGTTGACGCAGATCCGGTTGAGCCAGGATTTGACGTTCCCCCCGCGGAACCCCTTGAGGTTGCGGAACGCCGAGAAGAACGCCTCCTGGACGGCGTCGGACGCCTGATCGCGGTCTGGCACCATCCGCACGACCAGTGCGAACAGGGCGTCCTGGTACAGGACGACGAGGTCGTTGAAGGCGTCGAGGTCCCCGTCTCGGGCTCGCTCGATCAGGATGAGGTCGCGGCGCTGGACGGGGTCGTCGGAGACCGTCGTCGAGCGAAGGTCGTCCACGGTCGGTGGATCCCTCCGGACGGCGATTCTGAGGCTGACGGAGTCTAGCATCGGTTCCGGGCGAGACGCGGCACCGTGTGGGAGGGTTCCTCCGGCGTGGTGGGCCGACGCACCACGGCTATGGCGCCCCTCGCGTGCGGGTTCCCCATACGCCACCAGACGTGGCACTGGCCGCGTTCGACGGTCGGGATGGCGGGCTGCGGGTCGGTTTGACGGCATCGGTCTGCCCATGTGCCACCGGACGTGGCATCTGGGAGCGTCTCGGTCGTCGAGGCCTTCGGTCGCTAGGCTCGTGCCATCCCCGGTGACTTCTAGGAGATCCGCTCCATGCGGCCGACATGCCGCGAGGCGCTACGATGCGCGCGGCGCCTCGGGCCGAAGTGGCGGAATGGCAGACGCGACGGTCTCAAACACCGTTGAGTGCAAGCTCGTGTGGGTTCGAATCCCACCTTCGGCACCATCGTTCCCTGTCCATGGAAGCGCCCTCCCCTGTTCCCAGGCGGCCGGGACCACGGGATCCCGGCGGCGACACGCGACCGGATGACGCACCATGCCCGCATGCCCTCTCGAGCCCCTGCCCGGTTCATCGGCTATCCGGTCGACCGGATGCTGAGCGCCTTCACCGACCCCGCCTCGGCCGTCGAGGCTGGCATGGCACTTCGGGGGGCCGGGATCCCCGACCGTGACATCACGATCCTGCGCGGCGACGAGGGAGCCGCGCGGCTGGACGGGAGCGGCGCGGCGAACGGCCCGATCGCGCGCCTCCGCCGTCTCGTCTCGTTCACGATGATGGACCAGCTGCCCGACTTCACCCTGTATGAGCGGGTGGTTCGCGATGGCGGGACGGTGCTCATGGTCCGCGTCCGAGGCGACCGGCCGAAGCTGGCGACCCTCCAGGCGCTGCGCGACCATGGCGGGCACTTCATCAACTACTACGGGCGCTTCGCGACCGAGGAGCTCGAACGCTGGCACGGGCCTGAACCGAACATCCCGAGTCTCATGCGGCGCTGAGCTAGCGCGGGAGCGTCTCTGACGGGCCGGGCCGTCTGTGCCATCCTCCGCGTGACGTCCCCCAGGATCGAACCCGAGGCACCGATGTTCCGACGCATCTTCGGCTCCAACAACGAGCGCGCCGCCGACGAGGCGGAGACCGCGCTGACAACGGCCCCGACGACGGCCGGCGACACCGCCACGGTGCGACGGATCGTGGCTCGTCTCGAAGCGATGCCGGCGGAACGGGCCCGGTTCGTGGCATCGGCCGCATACACGCTGGCACGCGCTGCCAACGCCGATCAGGACATCAGCGACGAGGAGACGGCCGAGATCGAGCGGGCGCTCCAGGCGAGCGACGGAGTCGATGAGGCGACCGCGATCCTCGTGACCGAGATGGCGAAACTCCAGGCACGGACCGTCGGTGGGACCGAGGACTACGTCGTGACCCGTGAGTTCCGCAACCTCGCGTCCGAGTCCCAGCGACTCGATGTCCTTCGAGCGTGCTACGCGATCAGTGCGGCCAACGGCTCGATCTCGGCCGAGGAGAACGCGGTCGTCAATGAGATCGCCCGCGAGCTCGACCTCGATCCAGCCGCCGTGAACGAGGTCAGGTCCGCGTACCACGACCGCATGTCCGCGGTCCAGGAGGTCCGGCGACTGGCGGCGACGGACTGACCGCGCCGCGCGCTGCTTCCCCGCTCGACAGGGTCGTCGACCGTCGGCTGGACGTCGTCGAACCGTCAGGCGAGGCTGAGCTCCACGACCCCTTCACCGAGCCTCCGGCGGACCTCCGAGAGGAGTTCGGCGTCGTAGGCCACCGGCTTCAATTCGATGGGCAGGCCGCTGCTGCCCGCGACGTCGACGTGCACGAGGACCCGGGTCTCGCCAGGCCGCTGTCGGATGACCTCGCGGAACGACCTCATCGCATCGAGCAAGCGATCCGCCGACGCGCCGGCGAACCTGACATGGAGGACCCGCCCGCTCCCGACATCGAGCGGCGGAGTGGCCGCGGCGGCCTTGGCGACCTCGCGGGCTCGTGCCTCATCGGGTAGTGCCGGTTCCTCGTGGTCGTCCACGTCGGCAGCTGGCGCGACACCGGGCTCGGCGTACGTGGGGATCGGCTCGGCCGGGGCGATGGGCGGCAGGGGGGTCCCGCCACCATGTTCGCTCGGCGCATCCTGGCGCAGCGGCGACACGAAGGGCACGCGCGACTCGACCTTGAACGCGCCAGCGACCGCAACGGGCGTCGGGGTCGGGACACCCGGGCCCACGGGCACCATCGGCCGAGGCCCGGCCGGCTCGTTGCTTCCGCTGTGGCCGTTGCTCCCGCCGTGCGACGACCGTCCGCCCGGTCCGCCAGGTCCGCCGCTGCGCCCGCGCGGACCACGATCGCCGGCCGCCACGTCCCGGGCGAACGCCTCGGGGCCGCGCGCGACCGCGTCGTCCCAATCCAGCACGAGGTCGGCCAGCAGCGAGACGTCCTCCCCGCGGTGATCGATGCGACCGGCGACGAGCAGGATCGAACCCTCCCGCCAGGTCGGCCGTGTCGTCTCGTAGGTCCGCGGGAACACGACGACCTCCACTGTCCCCTGCAGGTCCTCCAGCGTCGCGATCGCCATGGTCTCGTTCCGCTTCGTCACGACCGTCCGAACGCCGGTGACGATGCCGCCGACGACGACGCGCTGGCCATCGAGCGACTCGTCCTTCAGGTCGCCCGAGTACGCATTGACGAATCGCCCGACCTGCTCCGCGACCTCCCCCATCGGGTGTTCGGAGAGGTACAGGCCCAGCAGTTCCTTCTCCCAGCGCAGACGCTCACGGGTCGGGACCTCGGTCGCCTCGGGCAGGGGCCGCTCGAAGACATCGGCGTCGGCGGCGCCGAGGTCGAAGAGCGAGGTCTGACCGCTGACCCGGTCGCGCTGGGTGGCCTGAGCTGAAGCGATAGCGTCGTCGAGACCGAGCAGCAGCTGCGCCGGATGACCCATCGAGCTCAGCGCCCCGACCTTGATGAGCGCCTCGAGCACCTTCCGGTTGCACAGGCGCAGGTCGACTCTCGTGCAGAAATCGGTCAGCGAGCGGAACATGCCGCCCTCGTCACGCGCGGCGATGATCGACTCGATGGCGCCCTGGCCGACGTTCTTGACCGCCAGCAGGCCGAACCGGATCGCCTCGCCATCGACCGTGAACTCCAGGTGACTCGCGTGCACGTCCGGCGGGAGGACGGCGATGCCGAGCCGGCGACACTCCGCGATCGCTGCCGCGACCTTCTCCTCGTTGGAGCGGAACGCGGTCAGGACGCTGGTCATGTACTCGACGGTGTAGTTCGCCTTGAGGTAGGCCGTCTGGTAGGCGATGAGGCCGTAGCAGGTCGCGTGCGCCTTGTTGAACCCATAGCGCTCGAAAGGCTCGAACGCGGCGAAGACGTCGTCGATGACCTTGGGCGCCACACCCCGCTCGGCGGCCTGCGTGACGAACCGCTCCTTCTGCGCGCGCAGCACCGCGGACTTCTTCTTGCGGATCGCATAGCCGAGCGTGTCCGCCTCCGGTCCGGTGAACCCGCCCAGGGCGATGGCCGCGGACATGATGTCTTCCTGGTACACGAAGATCCCGTAGGTCTTCTCCAGGTACGGCTCCAGGAGCGGATGGAGGTACGTGACCGGCTCCTGGCCGTGCTTGCGCCGGATGTACGAGGGGATGTTGTCCATGGGCCCCGGCCGGTAGAGCGCGACCATGGCCGCGAGGTCGTAGACCGAGGTCGGGCGCAGCTCACGGATATAGCGGCGCATGCCCGCTGACTCGAGCTGGAAGATGCCGGTCGTCTCACCCGAGGCGAGGAGCTCGAACGTGCGAGTGTCGTCGAGCGGGATCGCATCGAGATCGATCTCCACGTTGCGCTCGGCACGGACGGTATCGACCGCCTGCCGGAGGATCGTCAGGTTCGACAGACCGAGGAAGTCGAACTTCAGGAGGCCGAGCGCCTCGATGGCGTGCATCTCGTATTGCGTCATCAGCCCGTCCGAGTTCGTCGCTCGCTGGAGCGGCATGAGCTCGGTCAGTGGTTCGCGGCTGATGACCACGCCGGCGGCATGGGTCGACGCGTTCCGGGCGACGCCTTCGAGATGGCGCGCGAAGTCGATGATCCGCTTGACGGCCGGGTCCGCGTCGACCTGCTCGCGGAGCGCCGGCGAGATCGTCAGGGCCTCGTCGAGCTTGATCCCCAGCTGGTTCGGGATCGCCTTCGCGATCCGATCGACCTCGCCGTACGAGTGGCCGAGCACCCGTCCGACATCGCGGATCGCGGCTCTCGCGAGCATCGTGCCGAAGGTGATGATCTGGGCGACGTGGTCCTGGCCGTACTTGCGACCGACGTACGCGATGACCTCGTCGCGGCGGCCGTCCTCGAAGTCGACGTCGATGTCCGGCATCGTCACCCGGTCCGGGTTGAGGAACCGCTCGAACGGGAGCTGGTAGAGGATCGGGTCGACCGGGGTGATCCCGAGCGTGTAGGTCACGATCGAGCCCGGCGCGCTGCCACGGCACGTCGTCTGGATGCCTTCGCGCCGGGCGAACGCGATGAAGTCGGCGACGATGAGGAAGTACCCGGCATAGCCCATCGAGGTGATGACGCCCAGCTCGTAGTCCAGGCGTTCCCGGAGCTGCGGCGTCACCGTCCCGTAGCGTCGAGCCAGCCCCACCTCGCATTCCTTGCGCAGCCAGCTCTCCGGGGTCTCGCCGTCGGGGACCGGGAAGTGCGGGATCCGCAGCTGGCCGAGGGGCAGGGCGATGTCGGTCATCTCGGCGATGCGACGCGTGTTGCGGATCGCCTCGAGCTGATCCGGGAAGAGGGCGGCCATCTGGGCCGCCGACTTCAGGTAGAACTCGGACGTGTCGAACTTCATCCGGTTCGGCGTGTCGAGGTTGTTGCCGGTCCCGACGCAGAGCAACACGTCGTGCGCCTCGGACTGGTCCTGCCGGACATAGTGCAGGTCGTTGGTGACGACCAGCGGCAACCCGGTTTCCGGGGCCAGACGGATGAGTTGCCCGTTCAGCCGACGCTGGTCCGGCATGCCGTGGTCCTGGAGCTCCAGGAAGAAGCGATCCTTGCCGAGGATGTCCCCGTACTCGCCGGCGACCTTGCGGGCCAGCTCCCAGTCGTCGACCTCGAGCGCCTTGGCGACCTCGCCGCTCAGGCACGCAGACAGTCCGATCAGTCCCGCGCTGTGCCGTGCCAGGTGCTCGCGGTCGATCCGGGGCTTGTAGTAGTAGCCGTCGAGGTGGGCGTCGGTCGCGAGCCGGCACAGGTTCTGGTACCCGGTCCAGTCCTGCGCGAGCAGGACGAGGTGGAAGGGCTGGCTGTCGGCCTTGCCCTCCTTGTCGGTCATCGACCGGCGCGCGACGTACGTCTCGATCCCGATGATCGGCTTGATGCCCTTCGTCTTCGCCGCCTGGTAGAACGCGACCGCGCCGTAGAGCGCGCCGTGGTCGGTGATCGCGAGCGAGTCCATCCCATGCTGGGCGGCCGCGTCGACGAGCTCCGTGATCCGGCCCAGGCCGTCGAGCAGGCTGAACTCGGAATGGACGTGGAGGTGGGTGAAGTCGTTCGGGGCGAGGGTCATCGAGGGTCCAATGGTAGTCGAGCGTTGACAGCTGCCTCCTGCTAACCGGCGCCTGGCCGGGACGACTGGGTCATCGCGCCCGGGTCCGGACTCGGCTACGGTCTGACACATGACCACCGAGCCGGATGTTCCTACGCCACGGACGAGATCTCGACGCCTCGTGATCCTCGGGCTCGTGATCGCCGTCATCGTCGCCGGCGGGCTGGTCGTCCGATCCTTCTTCCCGGCGTTGGTCTACCCATCATGGCAGCTGGTCGGCTGGGAGCGGGCCAGCGGCGGCGCACCGCGCCTCGATCCCACGAAGGCCCAGACGACGAACGTGGTGATGGTCGGGATCTGGGTCCATGGGACGCCTTCGCTCCCGCTCGACGCCTCGTACTTGGAGCCGCTCATCACGTACAACCCCTGGTCGGTGATCATCACCCTACGCGACCCGCACGCGGTCGATTGCGGCGCCCTGCCGTGCGTCGGCGGCTACACGACGACCATCCCCTACCCGGTCCAGCTGAGCGAACCGCTCGGCGGCCGGGTGCTGCTCGACGGATCCGCGTTCCCGCCTGCGTCGCGCCCGTAATCCCTGACGCCCGCGGCTGAAGCCCGTGGCGCGCCTGTATCCGCGGCGCCTGCCACGATTCAAGTGGGTCAGAGTCCGGAGGTCTGGTGGTACGCGGGAGCTCGTGGTCGGAGATCCTGACGGTCCTGCAAGAACTCCCGGCGGAGGACACGTCGATCGACGTCGTCGAGCCGGCTCGACTCGATACCGTCGAGGGCGACCGCCGCGAGGTCATCGAAGTCGAGCCCTTGAAAGCTTCGACGTCACGGCGCGGTCAGTCGGTGCGCGAACTCCCACCTATTGACCGGTGGAGGTGGGCGAAATCGCGGCCGGCCAGGGTTGTCACGTCAGGACAATCGTAGCCGGGCAACCGGTCGGCGGCGCACGGGCCGCAGCAATGGACGACCTGGACTCGCTCTCGGGCGAACTACAGTGGCGGTGCGAGAACCAAATGCCTCGGTCGCTCGTCTGGATGGACACGATGCGAACAGCCGTGCCGGCTTGGCCGGCGACCGTGCGGGAGGCAGTCCTGAGCACCGAGGACCAGGCGGACAGCACCGAGCGCTTCCTTCGCTTGGCGGCAACGGAGCTCGACCGCGCCTATCGCCTCGCCGGCCTCCTCCTCGGCAGCCGCAGCGAGGCGGAGGAAGCCACCCAGGAGGCCCTCCTGCGCGCTTGGCGAAACCTCGCCGCGCTCCGGGACCCGGACGGCTTTCAGGCATGGTTCGACCGGATCCTCGTCAACATCTGCCGCGACAGGATCCGTCGGCGAGCGCGCATCCGGTTCATCGCGCTGGAGGAGCGCGTGGTGCCCAACGCTACCCGCGATCCATTCCGCTCCGTGCTCGACCGCGACGAGGCTCTCCGAGCGATGGCGACCCTTGATGCCGACGAGCGACTCGTCGTCGTCTTCCACTACTGGGCGGATCTGACCCTTGCCAGCATCGCCGAGCGCACCGGCTGGCCGATCGGGACCGTCAAGTCCCGTCTTCACCGCGCCCTGGTTCGACTGGGCGCCGACCTCGATCGCGGCGCGGCGACGGCCGAAGAACCTCGGTCATGAGCGAAGGAACCGAACGCCGGATCCGGGATGCGCTCAGGTCGGCGTCGTTGCCCGCTGCCCCTGACTCGCTCCGGGCGGCCCTTCAGGAGATCCCGTCCGCCTCCGCCACTCCTCATCGTGGGACCGGCTTGTCCCGGGGCTGGCTGGTCCCGGTCGTCCTTGCCGCCGTCCTGGTCATCGCCCTCGCGGGCGTCGTGGGGTCTGGGCGCCAACCGTCACCGACGAGGCCCTCAGCCGGCCCGTCGAACGCGATTCCGGAGCCGCCGGCCTCGGTCCACGTCGTGAGTGCCGCGGAGTTGAAATCGACCATCGACGCTCAGCGAGCGGGTGGCCTGGCTCCACAGGACGTCATCGCCGACGTCGCGCTCGATGCGTCCCGGCAGACGCCGCCGCTCACGCATGAGTGTCAGCCCCTCGGCACCTGCCAGGTCATCGGGACGCTCCACGGCTTCGACGACCCGGACGGGACCGTGACGATCCGCCAGAAGGAGTTCGAGATCCCACCCCCGACGGCGCCGGCAGATCTCGAACCGCCGATCGCCCTTCGGCTCTCGGGAACCGCCCCGATCGAGTACCTGGGCCATGTGTCGCTCGGCCGCGGTGACCAGCCAACGACGGTCTCGGAGGCCTTCCTGGCGACCGCCACGGCCCAGGCCGGCCAGGTCATCGCGGTCGACGGTTGGCTCGAGGGCACGGGCGGCGGGTGGTCCTGCGGGCCTGCACCGATGCCGGGGCCTCCGGTGCCCGAGCCGTTCCGCTGCCACGTCACCCCGATGCTGACCGCTGAACCGGCGAAGGCGATCACGAGCACCGGCAACGAACGAAGCCTGAGCTTCCCGCCGGGGAGTATCGCTGTCCAGGAAGGCGCCTACGAGGCGTACGCGCCGAATGCTGGCTCCGATGGCACCAACGATCTGCCCAGGCACGGCCTCTATCTGCTGCGCATGGTCGTCGACGACGCGGCAAACTGCCCGGGATGCCGAGGTTGGCTCGTCGTCGGCCGACTCGACGCGACGACCACCTCGGCGCCCGCGACGTCGCCGAGTACCGGGGTAACCGTCCGGTCGGCTGCAGAGCTCGCCGCGGTACTCGCCGCTGATCGGACGACGTGGATCGGCCGGGCGGTCTTCGTCGACGGCCAGGTCAAGCCGATCTTCGGGACGCTGTGCGAGAGCAGCTCGACGTGCTTGATCGGGCTTCTCGCCGGCACGACCGAGCAGGTCGTCGCGACCGCCTACACGAGGTCGCTCCTGCTTCCGGACACGGACTACCCGACCAACGGCGTGATGGCGCTCATCGTCCGAGATCGGGGTCTCGAGTACCTCGGGTGGATGGGCTACAACAACGACAGCACGTTCGAGTTCGCGATCCCGGACCTGCAGGATCCGCAGCACATGGCGCGCGGCCCTGAGACCGTCGTCGTGAACGGCTGGCTGATCGATGCGCCAGACACATTCGCCTGCCCGGCGCAAGGCTCAGCGCCCCCCGACACTCCGTTCCAGACCTGCCCGTTCGCCTGGCTGACCAAGGACGAGGCGCAACCCGTCACGGTCCTGTCTGACGGACGTCACTCCGTCACGCCACCCCCGAACGCGATCCGCGTTCAGCCGGCCGCCTACCTCGAGTTCGCCCCTGACCCGGCGTTCGAGGCCAACGGCGCAGCTCACGTGCCCAGGTTTGGGACGTACCTCGTTCGCCTGGTCTCGAACCCACCGTCAGCCGCAGACCCGCAGCGTGGCTGGCAGATCGTCGCCCGCCTCAGCCACTAAGCCGGCACGCGACGGGCGGCTCCTTGGCCCTCGTCGACGACGCTCAAGACGTGCGTGAACTCCCACCTATTGACAGGTGGAGCTGCGAAAGATCGTTCGGGGAGGGTCGTCACGGGAGGTCAATGGTAGCCGGTGACTCGATGTGTCACGGCCGGTTGGCAGGTCGACCACCCATGATGTCGGGGGGCTCGGGCGGCTTGCTGCGTTCTGGGTGGACGACTGCGACGCCTGGCGAAGCCGCCGATCAATCCCACGCCGGGCTGTGTGTCTATCGTAGCCCGGCGCGGGTCGGCGGGCGGGCGCGGGCGGGTCGGCAGCTCGGCACGGACGGCACCTCTGGGCCGGCTGTCGAACGTCGACAGGGCGGGACCGTCGGACGGACCTGCTCGATGACGCGAGTCAGGGCCTCGGCGCAGGGTCCGGATGACGCTTGGTCACCCGGCTCAGCAGGCAGGGCGTCGGCGCAGGAGCTCGCGACGCCATCGCTCGGAGGAAGATGGTGGCATTCTTCGCCGGCGGAGCGACGCCGGGCGGCGTGTCGGATCTGGGCCACCGACCCTCCCGGGACAGGCTCGCTAGGAGATGGCGATGCAGGCGATCGTCGGTGGATCGGTGGCCTTCGCGGTCGTCGTGGGTTGGGGTCTGGTGCGCTGGTGGGCGACCGGCCGCGACCCCTCCTACCTCGACGATCCTTCGATCCTCCTCGCGGCACCACCCGAGGGAATGACCGCGGCAACGGCGACGATCGTCGATGGCGGGCCTGCGGTGACGGCATTCATGGCCGCCCTGTTCGATCTCGCGAGTCGTGACGAGATCGCGTTCCGCGACGAGACCCCGGACGCGAAGGAGGCCCATCGCGTCGGGATCGAGGTCCGCGGCGCGCACACCGACGAAACCCGGGTGCAGCTCAATCGCCGCCGGCCGGTCGGCGAAGGGGAGGCGTGGCTCCTCGCGAATCTCAAGACCTACGCCCTCGTGGACACGGCGAACGCGTCCGAGGACGATCGAGCCATGGCGGGCATGGCGGCGATCGCCGGGTTCTCCGGCTTCATCGCGCGGGCGTTGTCGGCAGGCCCGGCCGGCATCGCCCCGGGCGACCTGTCCGAAGGGATGTCGTCCGGGCAAGGACCCGATCTCCAGGAGTCGCTCATCGCGGCGCTGACACGCGAAGGCAAGCCGGTCCCGGCATCGCTGCGCAGCGCCGCGCCGATGCTGACCCTCATGCGCGAGGTGATGGCAGATCCCGCCGCGGTCTCGGCCGATCCCGAGGCCTTCGCAAGCCGCGTTGAGGCCGTCACCGGCCACGCGCCGACCGCCGAGGAGATGGCGGAGCTGACGACCTGGCTCGGGAAGCACGAGGCGGCTGTCGCGACGCCCGGGGGAACCTCGGTCGGATCGCCGTCGGTGACGGCCGCGCAGGGCGCCTACATCCCTGCTGACCGCGCCATGCGGTTCCACCCGCCTTTGGGGTTCGCCACGTTCGTCGAGAACTACGCCCGGCGCAAGGGCTGGATCACCGGGCTCTCGTTCATCGCCCGCTGGAAGTGGGAGGGGCTGGCGGCCGTCGAGGTCGTGATCGGCCTCGTGGTGGCGGTCGCCGGCGGCGCGGACCAGCAGCTCGTCTACGGGGTGGGCCTCGGCATCGCGGCCGGTGGCGTCGCGACCTGGCTCTTGGCCCGGTTCATGGCATCCCGGACCCACGAGGGTGCGGTGATGAAGGCGCAGCTCGCCGCCTATCGCCGGACGCTCAGGGCGACGTTCGAGGCGTCGGCGACGCTCGATGATGCGGTCACGGCTACCGGCCTGAAGTGGCTCGAGACGCCCGACCAAGCGTTGGTCTGGGGCGTTGCGCTCGGGCTCCGGTCCGAGATCGAGGAGCTCCTGCGCCGCACCACGAGCGGCATGAACGCCGGGAGGATCCCGACCTCGGCGTTCCTTCCCCGCTGGATCGCCCACGCCGCCGGGGTCGTCTCGACGGTGGCGAGCGGGGTCGGCGCGGCGGCCGCGCCTACGGCATCGCGAGTGGCCGGAGGCGCGCCGACTCCGGATCCGGCCGGGCCTACGACAAGCGTGCGCGACTACGCAGATGTCTTCTCCGGGATCGAGCGCATCGGGTCGGTCGCGACGCAGTCATCACCCCGGTGACGGTCTGGTTCTACGACCGCCGGTCGCTCGACATCATCGCCCAGGACGTCATCCTGGCTCTTCGCTGATCGATCGACGCCTTGGCGGCCAGGACGGAGTCTGTGCACAAACCGCTCCGCGAGGACTCCCCGTGGCGTCATGTGCCCATGGACCGACGATCGGGTATCCCTCTGATCCCCATGTCGCCGAAGTCGCCCGGTCGCTCATGGCGCGCTCGCCGGACCAGCTAGGCTGATGGGATCGCTTCGAGACTGCCCGGCCTGTGGCGACCGGCTTGTGGCGCGCCCTCCGCCGGAGGTTGGCAATCCGAGCGCGCAGATGTTCGGGAGGTGACCGACTCGTGGGCAAAGCAGCCAACCGCAAGATCGGGTTCTGGGCGGTGGTTGCGATCGGCGTCGGCGGGATGGTCGGGGGTGGGATCTTCGCGGTCCTGGGCCTAGCCGTGCAGCTGGCGCACGGCGGCACGCCGGTGGCCTTCGCGCTGGCGGGTGTCGTGGCGCTCCTCACGACATATTCGTACACGAAGCTGTCGGTGGCCTACCCGAGCCGGGGAGGGACGGTCACGTTCCTGGACCGCGTCTTCGGGTCCGGCATGTTGACCGGCAGCCTCAACGTTCTGTTGTGGCTGAGCTACGTCGTGATGCTCTCGTTGTACGCATTCGCGTTCGGCAGCTATGGCGCGACGTTCCTGCCACAGGCCTGGCAGGAAATCGGAAGGCACGCCTTGACCAGCCTCGGCGTGGTCACGATCGGCGCGCTGAACCTGCTCAGCGCCGAGCTGATCGGGAAGGCGGAGAGCTGGATCGTGGGCTTGAAGGTCGCGATCCTGCTGTTCTTTGTCGGCGCGGGCCTGACCGGCATCGACACCGCCCAGCTCGCGCCAGTCACATGGTCGCCACCCCTGCAGCTGGCGGCAGGCGGGATGATCATCTTCCTCGCGTACGAAGGCTTCGAGCTGATCGCCAACACGGCCCAGGACGTCAACGACGCGACTCGGACGCTGCCACGCGCGTACTTCACAGCGGTCGGGTTCGTGATCGCGCTGTACGTCCTGGTCGCGCTCGTCGCCGTCGGCAATCTGTCGGTGGACAAGATCGTAGCGGCCAAGGACTACGCGCTCGCGGAAGCGGCTCGGCCGTTTCTCGGGCAGACCGGCTTCACGCTGATCGCGATCGCAGCGATGCTGTCCACGGCCTCGGCGATCAACGCCACGCTCTACGGCGCATCGCGCGTGAGCTACAGCATCGCGCGCGACGGCGAATTGCCGGCGACGCTGGAGCACAAGCTGTGGGGTCAGCCCTTCGAGGGACTGTTGATCACGGCTGGGATGACGCTGCTGATCGCCAACGTGTTTGACCTGACCAGCATTGCGACGCTGGGCAGCGCCGGCTTCTTGCTGATCTTCGCCGCGGTGAATGCTGCCAACGCGCGGCACGCGTCTCACGCCGGCAGTCGTGTCTGGATCTCGGTCGTCGGGGCTGTCGCGTGCCTCGTTGCGTTGGGCGCGCTGATCTGGCAGACGACAACGACCTCACCCGCCAAGCTGTGGATCCTCGCGGCGATGGTCGCCCTGGCTCTTGCGATCGAGGGCGCCTATCGACTCGCAAAGCGAGGGCGACGACTGGATGCATAGCCGGCCGACCAGGCCGCTTCGGAGCACACCGACCCGGAACTCGCAGCGATGTCGGTCGCTGCGGTCGTGATCCAGAAGCTCGACCTGGAGCCGCCGACGGACCTGCGCCGAGCGCGTCCTGTGGTGCTGGCGCTGTTCCGCCGGTGAGGAGCGCCCGGCAAGCCGCGCCGCGAAGCGGTCCCAATCCTGGGCGACATCGCCACCGCCGGAGGCCGCCGATAGGTGCAGGCCGTGCGCTCCGGCTTCTCGACCGCCAGAAGCCAAACGACCTGACCTCAGGACCTCATCGAGGAGACCGAGCTCACAAACAGGGCGCCACGGGCGCCCTGCCGCGAGCGTGCGCGCGGTATCCCGCAGCCCCGGAGCGCAGGGCAGCGTAGGCTCATCAGGCCGGCGAGGGCGAGGGCCCGTGCCGGCCGCCCTCAAGGAGGTCGGTCGTGCCGAAATCGAAGGCCGAGCAGGCCAAGCAAAGCGTCGAGCTAGCCAACGTCTGGGCGGATCCGCCGGTCGAGGAGCTCGGAGCCACCGTGCGGACCCTCTCCAACAAGGTCTACCTGCGTGAGCTGTCGACCCTCCAGATCGAGCTGGTCAAGCTGCAGGAGTGGATCCGCCATCAAGGCCTGAAGGTGATGATCATCTTCGAAGGCCGCGATGCCGCGGGCAAGGGCGGCGCGATCAAGACGATCACGCTCAGCCTCAATCCGCGATACGCGCGCGTCGTGGCCCTCGGGACGCCGACGGAGCGCGAGAAGACCCAGTGGTACTTCCAGCGTTACGTCGCTCACCTGCCTGCCGCCGGGGAGATGGTCCTGCTCGACCGCAGCTGGTACAACCGCGCCGGCGTCGAGCGGGTGATGGGCTTCTGTACCGATGACGAGTACCGGGAATTCCTGCGGTCCTGCCCGGAGTTCGAACGGATGCTGGTCCGCTCGGACATCACCTTGATCAAGTACTGGTTCTCCGTCAGCGATGCCGAGCAGGAGCGGCGGTTCCAGAGCCGGATCGAGGATCCCACGAAGCGCTGGAAGCTGAGCCCCATGGACCTCGAGTCACGGGCGCGCTGGGCAGAGTACTCGCGGGCGAAGGACGAGATGTTCGCCTTGACGGACATCAAGCAGGCGCCCTGGTACGTGGTCAACGCGGACAACAAGAAGCGGGCCCGGCTCAACGTCATCCACCACCTGTTGAGCCTGATCCCGTATCGCGATCTCACGCCGGAGCCGATCGAACTGCCGCCGCGCCAGCCGGATGCCGGCTACATACGCCCTCCGATCACCGACCAGACCTTCGTGCCCGAGGTCTACTGAGCAAGGGTCGGCGGTCCCGCGCGACGGCGGTGGCTCGCTCGGGGAGGATGGCCGACGACAGGGGCCCGATCGCCCACGGGACCTCGTCCCGGGGCGTCCGGTGAGATACTCGACCGCCGCCTCGGCGACCCAGCCCGCGAGACCGGCCGCGCCCGCCGCGGCCTGCCAGGAGTCGAACCATGACCACGGGACAGACCGCGGAGCTGCTTGACGAGGTCCAGGCGCTCATCCGCGAACGCGAACACGACGGCGTGCGCGGTCTCGCCGATCGCGTCGGGCCGGCCGAATGGGCCGACCTCATCCCGATGCTCGAACCGAGCGAGGTCGCCCTCCTGTTGCACTGGCTGCCCGACGAGGAGCTGCCCGAGCTCTTCGAGGAGCTGTCACCGGCAGATGCCGCGCGGATCCTGCGGACCCTGAGCCGCGCGGAGGCGGCCGAGCTCCTCGAGGACATGGACCCCGACGACGCCGCCGACGTCGTCGAGAGGCTGCCCGAGGACGAGGCCCGCGAGATCATCGTGCGGATGCGGCCGGACGAGGCCTCCGAGCTGCGCGACCTGACGCAGTACGCACCCGAGACGGCCGGCGGGATCATGACGCCAGCGTTCGTCGCTGTCACGGCCGACGCGACCGCGCACGAAGCGATCACGGCGATCCGGCAGCTCGTCGATGACGCGGAGACCGTCAACTACATCTACGTCATCGGTCCGGACCGGACGCTCCTGGGGGTCCTGTCGCTCTACCGGCTGCTGCTGAGTCCGGGCGAGACGCCGGTCCGCGAGCTGATGGCGCCCTCGACCGTCCGCGTCCGGGTCGACACCGACCGGGAGGTCGCGGCCCGACTGCTGACCGACCGCAACCTGCTGGCACTCCCCGTCGTGGACGAGGGGGACCACCTCCTGGGCATCATCACCGAAGACGACGTGGCCGACGTCCTCGAGGCCGAAGCGACCGAGGACATCGAGCGCCTCGGCGGCTCAGAACCGCTCAATGCCCCGTATCGCAGCTCGAGCGTGCTGACGCTCGTTCGCAAGCGGGTCGTCTGGCTGCTGCTGCTCTTCGTCGCGGAGGCGTACACGGGCACAGTGCTCCGAGACTTCGAGGATGAGCTGACGAAGGTCGTCTCGCTCAGCTTCTTCATCCCGCTGCTCATCGGCACGGGCGGGAACATGGGCAGCCAGACGGTGACGCTGATCGTCCGCGCGATGGCGCTGGGCGAGGTGACGCTGCGGGACATCGCGTGGATCGTCTTCAAGGAGATGCGCGTCGGCGTGATCCTCGGCGGGATCATGGCGCTCGTCGCGTTCGGAAGGGCCTGGCTACTCGGCGTCGGGCCCGATATCGGCAGCGTCGTCGCGCTCACGATCCTCGCCGTCTGCCTGTGGTCCGCGACGGTCGCGGCCGCGCTGCCGCTCCTCCTTCGCCGCCTCGGCATCGACCCGGCCGTCGTCTCGGCGCCCCTGATCACGACGCTCGTGGACGGGACCGGGCTGGTCATCTACTTCACGATCGCCCGGCTCCTGCTCAGCCTGTGACCGAATCCCCCGACCTCGAGTCCGCCGACCTCGAATCGATGGTCATCGAGGCCCTCGACCGGCTGCCCGCTCCGTTCCGGGAGCGACTCGGCAGCGTCGCGATCGTCATCCAGGACGAGGCCGACCCGGAGCAGCTCGCGTCGGTGGGTGCACGCGGCCTGTACGGGCTCTACCAGGGCGTGCCCCGAACCGTCTACGGGGCCGAGGGCGCGACGTTCCCGAGCAAGATCACGATCTTCCGGGGGCCCCTGACCCGCGCGAACCCGACGTTGGAGCGGCTGACGGCGGCCGTCATCGAGACCGTCCACCATGAGATCGCCCACCACTTCGGCATCAGCGACCAGCGGCTGCGCGAGCTGCGACGCGGCGAGCCGTGATCAGATCGCGCAGACGAAGACGACCACAGCGGCGGGTCGAGTCACGACCCCGGACGTGGCCAGGGTCGCGACCGGTTGCGCGACACCGGGCGCCGACGCCGCGATGATGAGAGTGGCTGACGCGACCGAAGGACTCGTCGGCATCGAATCCCCGGCGAGCAAGATGTCGTCGAGGACCACGTCGACCGCGGTGCTGTTCGTCGCGCCGATCCGCAGGCGATCCATTGCCGTCGTCCACGTGCCGTTGGTCTGACTGGCGAATGGTGCACCAAAGGCCGCGCCGTCCGCGACGACGTAGGCTTCGAGGACACCGTTGCCACCGGTCCCCCGTTTCTGATGCAGGCCGACCTGGTAGGTCGTGCCCGGCACGAGCGGGGCCGAGTCGACGCCGATCACCGTCCCGTCGGTTCGCAGCCGCAGCCGGCCGGTCGAGGTCAGCAGCAGGTTGCCGCTGGAGGTCCCACCCGACGACAGGAGCACGAGCCTGGGCGAGCTGGACGGGAGCGTCGTCACCCTCAGGCGGAACGAGATGAACAGGTCATCCGTGGCCGTGAAGTTCTCCTGCAGATAGCCCGTGCTTTGCGCCAATCGCGCCGAGGATGTGCCAGCGATGGCTGACGCGGTCTCCAGCGTCACCGTGCCGGTCAGGCTGTCGACGCCATACGTCGGATTGAGCAGACCGGCTTCGAAGGTGATGTCCTTGATCCGAGTACCACCCGTCGGCGTCGGTGTCGGTGTGGGCGTCGGTGTCGGTGTCGGGGTCGGGGTCGGTGTCGGTGTGGGCGTCGGTGTCGGTGTCGGTGTCGGGGCCGGGGTCGGGGTGGGTGTCGGGGTCGGGGTCGGGGTGCCGCCGACCTGGAGCTGGAGCTCGGGCGGGTTGGTCCCCTCTCGACTGGAGTAGTAGACGCTGTTGGCGTTGCCGCCGACCAGGGTGAAGGCGATCGCGCCGTCGGCGGTGATCGTCCCGGCCGGCAGGGCGAACTCGACCCACTGGTCGTTCCCGACCGTTCCCATCGTCGCGAGTGCCGGGGCGATCGGGGTCGGCGCGTTGGCCCAGGTCACGCCCGTCTCGGTCCAGGTCGACCCCATCTTGTACAACGTCCCGCCGTTGGGTCCCCCGTCCGTCGCATAGAGGCGCACCTTCGCGCCCGTGACCGGGCGTCCGTTGAGGCCGCTGACGGTGAACCGCAGGTAGGTGTTGTAGAAGGTGTCCGTCGGGGACGTGCCCTCCCGCAGCCGCAGCAGTGTCTCGGTGCCGTAGTTCTTGGTGGCGCTGTTCGACTTGCCGTGCGAGTCGGCGACCGGGGCGAAGGAGAGCGTGCTGGGCGGCGTACCACCCGTCGGCGTCGGTGTCGGTGTGGGCGTCGGTGTCGGTGTCGGGGTCGGGGTCGGTGTCGGTGTGGGCGTCGGTGTCGGTGTCGGTGTCGGGGCCGGGGTCGGGGTGGGTGTCGGGGTCGGGGTCGGGGTGCCGCCGACCTGGAGCTGGAGCTCGGGCGGGTTGGTCCCCTCTCGACTGGAGTAGTAGACGCTGTTGGCGTTGCCGCCGACCAGGGTGAAGGCGATCGCGCCGTCGGCGGTGATCGTCCCGGCCGGCAGGGCGAACTCGACCCACTGGTCGTTCCCGACCGTTCCCATCGTCGCGAGTGCCGGGGCGATCGGGGTCGGCGCGTTGGCCCAGGTCACGCCCGTCTCGGTCCAGGTCGACCCCATCTTGTACAACGTCCCGCCGTTGGGTCCCCCGTCCGTCGCATAGAGGCGCACCTTCGCGCCCGTGACCGGGCGTCCGTTGAGGCCGCTGACGGTGAACCGCAGGTAGGTGTTGTAGAAGGTGTCCGTCGGGGACGTGCCCTCCCGCAGCCGCAGCAGTGTCTCGGTGCCGTAGTTCTTGGTGGCGCTGTTCGACTTGCCGTGCGAGTCGGCGACCGGGGCGAAGGAGAGCGTGCTGGGCGGCGTACCACCCGTCGGCGCCAGGGCGATGTCGAGCGTCGCGTAGCTGCCGCCGTTGATGATGACCGGACCGCTGCTCGGGTCGTAGCCGACAGCGCTCGCCGTGACCGTGTAGTTGCCGGGCGGCAGGTCGACGCGGTAGCGACCGAGCGTGTCCGTCGTCGTCGTCTGGCCGGTGGAGATCGAGATCGTCGCGCCGACGAGGAGCGCGTCCGTCACCAGATCCCGGACCTCGCCACCGACGAAGGTCACCGAGGGCGTGAGGCCGACATCCTGCGTCACCACACCCCCGGCAGGGACGTTGATCGTGCGCGTGGAACTCACGTAGCCCAGGGCGCTGAACGAGACATCGAGCGGCCCGGCTGGGACGCCGTTGATCTGATAGTTACCGAGTCCATCGGTCGTCGTCACACCGCCCGGATAGGTGATGGTCGCCCCGACAAGCGGGCCGCCCGTGGACGCATCGCTCACTCGACCGGCCACGCCGCCGGGAAGGGCCATCTTGACGTCGAGGGTCGTCGTCTGACCGCCGGTGATAAGCGCGCTCCTGGTCTCGGTCGCATAACCGCCCTGGCTGAAGGTCAATTGGAGTTCACCGGCCGGCACGCCCGCGATCGAGTACCGGCCCTGACTGTCGGTGGTGACCGTTCCGGCGGAGGAAGCGACCGACGCGCCCACGATGGGGGCCAGCGTCACGGCATCGGTCACGCGCCCGGAGACGGTGCCTGGCTGGAGTCCGGCCGAGGTGCCGATCCGCACCCAGTTCGCGACGGACGGAACGCCGGCGGCGTTCTTGACGATGAGCATGTAGTCGCCGGGAGGGGCCACGCCGCCGGAGGCCGGCCCGACCGCATTGAGCGTGTTGCCCGAGCGACTGAAGCTGAGCGGCACGTAGCGCTGGTTCATGTCGAACGCGTGGGTCGCTGCCGAGGCGCGGATCAGGGCGATGGAGGTGATCGACGCGGCGTCCGGACTCGTGATAGCGAGCGTCGTCCCGTAGGCGGCCGTCGCCGGGGATCCGGTGATGGTCGGTCGCGCGCCCTTGAACAGGTACGGCGGCGAGTAGATCTGGGCACGGAGTCGTCCGCTCGCCTCTCCGCCGCCGACGACGATCCGCCCGTCAGGCAGTAGGACCGCCGACGAGTGATACATCCGCGCCTCGCCCATGGACTCGACCGTGGTCCAGTGCTCGGTCGTCGGGTTCCAGATCTCGCCGGCCAGGACCGCAGCCGCTTCACTGTCACCGGAGGCGGTCCCACCGATCGCCATGACGGTGCCGTCGGCAAGGATCGTCAGGTTCATCCGGCGACGGGCGAAGGCCATCGAGTCGATCTCGCGCCACGCCGGGTTCGCGACGTTCATGTCGATGACCATGGCACGGGCGATCGACGGATCGCCCCCGCCGGCCCGGAGGATCTTGCCGGGCAGGTACTGGACGGCCGATTCGGAGTATCCGTTCGTGGCCCACAGCGCGGTCGGCCCGGGTGTCCAATGTCCGGTGCCAGCCGGGTCGAGGAGCGCGGTCCCGGCGCCAGAGCCGGCCTCGTACACGAGGCCGCTGGGCAGGACGAACATCAGCGGATAGAGACCCTGGGAGCGCTGGGCGCCGGTCAGCTGGGTCCACGTGTTGGTGGCCGGATCGTATCGTTCGGGGATCTGCGAACGGGTCCCGTCCGGCGCGTCGCCCGAGGTCGCCAGCAGCTTCCCATCGGCGAGCGTGGTGCTTGTCGCGTACCAGCGCAGGTCGTGCATGGCCTGGCCATTCGTCCATGTCTCGGTGGCAGGGTCGAAGAGCGCAGTGACGTTCGTCCCGAAGTGGGTGGTGACGTTCTGCCCGCCGATGACGACGACGCGCCCATCGGCGAGGATCGACTCGCCGGCGCAGTGGAGGTCGCCGAAGATGAACGGGGTGAGCGTGAAGGCGCCGGTCGTCGGGTTCCAGACGCGCGCGTTGTCGCCCGTCGACCAGACCAGGACCTTGCCGGTCGAAAGCATCGCCATGTGCTTGGCCTGCTGGCCCCAGTCGAGCACCGGGCCCCACGAGCCCGTATCGACGGGAGCGGCCTGAGTCTGGGCCGCCGGTGCCGGCGGCGGCACGAGGGCGGCAACGCGCGCGGACGCGTCCGGGCCGTCAGCCGACGCTGACGCCGCACTCACGGATGGAACCCACACGACACTGGCGAGCAGCAGGCTCGCCGATCCCACGGTCCACGCGCGGACCAGTCGGGACTTCCCCACTCTGTCGACCCCTCAGACCACTCGCGACGGCGTGCCTAGCCACGTCGAGCTTCGGCGCATGGTAGTACCTCGGGGTCGTTTCGAATAGGACTTTCGCGTTAACCAGTGCACCGACGCACCAGGTCGGCCGTCGTCGTAGCCGTTCACCCCCAGGTTGGCCACGACCAGGAACCCGCGTCCGGCCGGATCCGGGCTTACGGCCGGCCGGGCGGCGGTCCGCCGCAGGTTGGGCGAGGTTACCGTCGAACCGTAGCGGAGAGAACGTGACGGGCAGCAGTCGGGACCCGTATCCTGCATCCGACAACGGACGTCGGCGCTTGCCGGTGGCTGGCCCCGTCGGTACGATTGCCCGACCACGGCTAGCTCCCCTGGAGCTGCCGCGCCTCGACCCCTGCGATCTCTGGGCAGCCGCCCGCTGTAGACGCTCGTGTCGTGTATCTGGAGGAGAGCACATGCGCATCCGCTCAACCGGATCGGTCCTGGCCGCGGGCCTGGCCATCCTCGTCGCTGCGTGTAGCAGCACCGGGGCCTCGCCGACGCCGTCGGCGGCTCCGACGGTCGCCCCCTCGGTCGCCCCCACCAAATCGGCAGCTCCGTCGTCGGCGGCACCCAGCTCCGACCTCAAGATCGGCGTCGTGACCGACATCGGCACGCTCGACGACAAGAGCTTCAATGAGTACACGTACAAGGGCGTCCAGGACGGCGCGGCCGCGATCGGCGCCGCCGCCCCACAGGCAGTCGTGCCGAAGGACGCCTCGGAGTACGCCACCGACATCAAGGCCTACGTGGATCAGCAGTACAACGTCATCGTGACGGTCGGGTTCAACCTCGGCGGCGTAACGACGCAGGCAGCCCACGACAACCCCGACATCTGGTTCGTCGGTGTCGACCAGTCGCCGATCTGCGTCGATGAGACCGGCCTCCCGGACGCGACCTTCGCCTGCAAGGGCGACGCCAAGACCCTCCTGCCGAAGTACATCTCGATCAACTTCCAGGAAGACCAGGCGGGCTACCTCGCCGGAATCGTCGCCGCGTCAGTGAGCAAGAACGGCACCATCGGTGCCATCGGCGGCACGACCCTGTGTGCGCCGTGCGTCCGCTACATCCAGGGCTATGAGCTCGGCGCGAAGTCGGTCAACCCCGACATCAACGTCAAGAGCGCCTACGTCACGAACGACTTCTCGAATGCCGCGTTCAACGACCCGGCCGGCGGCAAGACGTTCGCCAAGAGCTTCATCACGACCAACAAGCCCGACGTGGTCTTCCAGGTTGCTGGCAAGACCGGGAACGGCGTCCTCGAGGCGACCTGCGAGGCCAACCTCCTCGGCATCGGCGTTGACGTCGACCAGTACCTCTCGTTGCAGGGCCAGCCCTCCGCGGCATGCCTCGTGACAAGCGCGGAGAAGCACCTGCAGGTGTCCACGTCGGCGACCATCCAGGCCATCTCGGCCGGGACGGCCACCGGTGGCGACCTCTTGTTCAACGCAGCGAACGACGGCATCGGCGCCTCGCCGGGCCACGACGAGGCTGCGATGATCACGTCCGACATCCAGGCCAAGCTCGATGCCGCTGTCGCGGCCATGAAGGCAGGTTCCCTCACCACCTGTCCGGAGAAATGCGGCTCCCTGTAGCCTTTCGCTCTCAGGGCGCTTGACGCACGAGCGGGCCAGCTTCGGCTGGCCCGCTCGCGCTATCCCCGACCACTCGAGAGGGATCTCGCACGATGACGAGCGAGGCTGACCCGACCGGCGCCGGCGCCCCGACGCGGGCTCCCGCGCTCGAGATGCGCGGGATCACGAAACGGTATCCAGGCATCGTGGCCAACGACGCGATCGATCTGGATGTCCACCCCGGCGAGATCCACGCGCTTCTCGGCGAGAACGGGGCGGGCAAGACGACCCTCATGAACATCCTCTACGGCCTGGCCCGGCCGGACGAGGGCGAGATCCTGCTCGACGGCGAGCCGGCTCACATCACCGGCCCTGCGGATGCCATCGCGCGCGGTATCAACATGGTCCACCAGCACTTCATGCTGGTCCCGGTCCTGACCGTCGCCGAGAACATCCTGCTCGGCGAGGAGACGATGGCCAACGCCGTCTTCCTCGACCGCAAGGAGGCCCACCGGCGCATCCGGGAGCTCGGGCAACGATTCGGGTTCGAGATCGACCCCGACGTGAAGGTCGGCAGCCTTTCGGTCGGCTGGCAGCAGCGGGTCGAGATCCTCAAGGCCCTGTATCGGGACGCGAGGATCCTCGTCCTCGATGAGCCGACCGCCGTGCTGACCCCCCAGGAGACGAAGGAGATCTTCGCGGTCCTGCGCCGCCTCGCGAGCGAGGGCCACAGCATCCTGTTCATCAGCCACAAGCTCTACGAGGTCCTGGAGATCGCGGACCGCATCACGGTCATCCGACGGGGCAAGGTCGTCGGACAGCGGATCCCCAAGGAGACGAACGAGGACGATCTCGCAGCCCTGATGGTGGGGCGCGGCGTCAACCTGACCGTCGACCGTGGTGAATCGCACCCCGGCGGACCCATGCTCACCGTGGAGGAGCTCCACGTTCGCGACGACCGCGGCCATGAGGTCGTCGGCGGGGTCAGCCTGGAGGTCCGGGCGGGCGAGATCCTGGGCATCGCCGGCGTGGCCGGCAACGGTCAGGACGAGCTCGTGGAGGCCATCATCGGCCTGCGCCGCGCGACGAGCGGCAAGGTCGTGCTGTCCGGCCAGGACGTCACGACGATGTCACCACGCGACGAGAACGAGATGGGCGTCGCCTATGTCCCGGCAGACCGTCAGCGATTCGGGCTCGTCCTCCGCTTCTCGGTGGCGGACAACCTCGTCCTGACGAGCTACTACCGTCCACCGTTCGCGCGGGGCCTGCTGCGCGACTTCACGGCCATCGACGCCGCCGCGGCGGCCGGCATCGACAAATACGACATCCGGGCTGCCGGACCGGACGTCGCCGGCAGCACCCTTTCGGGCGGGAACCAGCAGAAGCTGGTCGTCGCTCGCGAGTTCGATCGCGACCTGAAGCTGCTGGTCCTCGACCAGCCGACCCGCGGCCTCGACGTTGGCAGCATCGAGTTCATCCACAAGGAGGCCATCCGCAAGCGCGATGCGGGGACGGCGATCCTGCTGGTGTCGGCCGAGCTCGACGAGGTGCTCGAGCTGTCCGACCGGATCGCGGTCATGTACCGCGGCAAGATCGTGTCGGTCCTCGACGGACGGACGGCCGACAAGAACGAGGTCGGCCTGCTCATGGCCACTGGTGGCAAGGATCGATCGGCGTCCGCGGATGCGGGAGCCGTCGCGTGATCCGCCGGATCTGGGACGTCACCGCCCTGCCGCTCGTGTCGATCGTCCTGGCCCTGATCGTCGGTGCGATCGTCATCCTCGGGTCTGAGCTGCTCCTGCCCAACCACGTCTTCGACCCGTGGCTCCCGGTCACCGCCTACCGTGCGTTGCTCGAGGGCGCGTTCGGGAACCCGTCCGAGTGGGTCGCCGGCAAGTTCAACCCGATCGTCGGCACCCTTGTCGCCACGACACCACTCGTGCTCGCCGGCCTCTCCGTCGCCTTCGGTTTCAAGGCCGGACTCTTCAACATCGGCGGCCAGGGGCAGTTCCTCATGGGCGCGCTCGGTTGCGTGGCGGTCGGGGTCGCGGTGGCCGACCAGCCGCCGATCATCGCGATCACCCTCGCGACGCTCGCGGGCATGCTCGCGGGCGCGGTCTGGGGATTCATCCCGGGACTCCTCAAGGCGATATCCGGGGCGCATGAGGTCGTCACGACGATCATGCTCAACTACGTCGCCATCGCCACGCTGGCGTGGGCCGTGAGCGGGCCGCTGAAGGTTCCCGGGTCTCCCTCCCCGATCACGTTCGACGTCGGGAACGCCGCGTACCCCTACATCATCGGTCGCGACGGCCATCTCGGCATCCTCGTCGCCCTCGTCGCGACGATCGTCATCTCGTTCGTCCTGTTCCGGACCACCACGGGTTTCGAGATCCGGACGGTCGGAGCGAACCCGGATGCGGCCCGCTATGCCGGCATGCATCCGAGACTCCTCATCGTCCTCACGATGTCGATCTGCGGGCTGCTCGCCGGACTCGCCGGGACCGCGGTCGTCCTGGGCGTCACGCACAAGATGACGAGCAGCTTCGGGACGAGCGTCGGGTTCGATGCCATCGCCGTCGCCCTGCTTGCCCGCTCGAACCCGTACGGCATCCTCTTCTCGGGCCTCCTCTTCGGGGCCATGCGCGCCGGCGCCGGGCTGATGCAGATCCAGGCGGAGATCCCGCCCGAGCTCGTCGACGTCCTCCAGGCGACGATCCTGCTCTTCCTGGTCGCGAGCGGTCCCCTTCGCAGCCTGTTCAAGTTGCGCGGCGTCAGCGGGAGCCTGGACTCCACCGAGACGATCACCCGGAGCTACAGCGAGGGGGTGCGCTGATGGACGGCCTCATCGACGGGCTCTACGCCATCCCGATCCTGGGCATCGTCATCCAGTTCGGCGGCTACCTGATCGCCATCATCCCGCCCATCGCGCCGATCATCCTGCAGTCGGCGACGCCGCTGGCCTTCGCGGCCCTGTGCGGCGTCATCTGCGAGCGGGCGGGCGTCGTCAACATCGGCATCGAGGGCATCATGCTGACGGCGGCGTTCACGGGCTGGATCGTGGGTGTCGTGCTCGCCCCGTCGCTGGGCGGCACGCCGACAGCGCTCTTCGGGTTGACGCCCGCCCTGCTCATCGCGCTCATCGCCGCGATCCTGGCCGCGCTGCTCGTCTCGCTCGTGCACGCCTGGTTGTCGATCACCGTCAGGGCGGACCAGATCATCAGCGGCACGATCATCAACATCGCGGCGGCCGGACTGACCGGCTACCTCTACACGCTCGTCTCGCGCAACTCTCCGGCCAGCGCGGGCAGCTTCAAGGCGTTCGTGCCGCCCAAGGAGCTCACCGAGCTGCCGGTGATCGGCTGGGTCCTGGACATGTTCCTGCACCAGGGACCGATCGCGATCTCGCTCATCGTCATCATCGTGATCATGCAGATCCTGCTCTTCCGTTCGCGCTGGGGCCTCCGGACGCGAGCCGTCGGCGAGCACCCCAAGGCCGCCGAGACGGTCGGCATCGACGTCATCCGCCTGCGCTACCGCAATGTCCTGATCGCGGGCGTGGCCGCGGGAC
Organism: uncultured Chloroflexia bacterium; assembly: GCA_963764515.1. GTDB lineage: Bacteria > Chloroflexota > Limnocylindria > Limnocylindrales > CSP1-4 > SPCO01. The sequence goes on from CAVXSS010000004.1 coordinate 239,491, forward strand.
TGGCAGGGGCGTACCTCTCGATGGAGGCGACGAATTCGTTCCAGGCGAACATGACAGCCGGACGGGGCTTCATCGGGCTGGCGGCGATGATCGTCGGTCGCTGGACCCCAGTCGGGGCGTTCGGGGCCGCGCTGCTCTTCTCGTCATCGCAGGCACTCGGCCAGGCGATCAAGTTCGCGGCCCCGGAGGGCGACCTCGGCTCGATCATGCTCGCGGTCCCGGGCCAGTTCTATGACGCCCTGCCCTACATCGTGACGATCATCATCCTGGCCGGCTTCATCGGGCGGAGCATCCCGCCTGCTGCCGACGGGCAACCCTACGAGCGCGAGGCGGCGACCTGAGCGACAGGCCCGACGCCCGCTCGGGGCGCGAGGCGCGCGACCGAGCCGCCGCGTTCCTGGATCTCGCCGAGGGCCGTGGGCCGGTCCCGGTCCTCGACGACGCGGGGATCGAGGCGATGATGCGTGCCTCGCGACGGATCGCCGTGATCGGGGCGTCCGCCGACCCGAGCCGGCCTTCCTACAGCGTCTTCCGCTACCTGGTCCATCACGGCTTCGAGTGCGTCCCGATCAACCCGAACGTCCGGGACATCCTCGGCGTGCCGGCGTTCAGGACGCTTGCCGAGGCGGTCACCGCGACCGGGCCGTTCGACATCGTGGATGTCTTCCGCCGCTCGGAGCTGTGCGTGCCACACGCTCGGGAGGCGGTCCAGGCCGGGGCGCTGTGCCTGTGGCTCCAGCTCGGCGTGGTCGACTGGGAGGCGGCGCGCATCGCGCACGACGCGGGACTCGCGGTCGTGATGGATCGCTGCACGGCCATCGAGTGGCGGCGGGTCGTTCGCTGAGGCGGTCCCCAACCGGGGTCCGGCGCGCGTCCGGGCTTCCCGGCTACCTGATGAGGAACCCCAGGAAGACCAGGACGAAGCCGGCGATGCCGATCCCCGCCGCGACCTGGGCCTGGCGCCGCAGCACCTCCATCGCGACCGACGCGCCGGTCTTGCCGTCGTCGCGGATGCCACCCCGCCACGCCTCGTAGCGGGCCACGTTGGCGTCCTGTTCCTTGAGGGTCCGATAGCGCGACCATGGCCCTCGCGCGCGCCGATAGCCGTAGGCCAGGAGCGCCGCCCCGGCGACCCACAGCACGATGTTGATCGGACCCACCTCGGTCAGCCCTCGCCGTCGTTCGCGGGCGGGGCGGCGAGCCGCTCCCGGACGGCGTCACCGGCCATGGCCGCGTTGGCCTGCCCGCGGGTCGCCTTCATGACCTGCCCGACGAGGAAGCCGACCGCCTGCACCTTGCCGGCCCGGTAGTCGGCCACGGCAGCGGGATTGGCCGCGAGGATCTCGTCCACGATCGCGCCCAGCGCACCCGCATCGGAGATCTGCCGAAATCCGTGTCGCTCGATGATCGCCGCCGACGACTCGCCGGTCGTGATGTGGAGCGCAAGGACCTCCCGGGCATTCGCGCGAGAGATGGCCTCCTGCCGGACCTGGTCGATGAGATGAGCGAAGTCGGCCGGCGCGACGACGATCGCCTCGATCCCCTGGTTGCGGATCCCGAGATACTCGCCGGTCACCCAGTTGGCGACCTGCTTGGCATCGAGCGCCGGATCCGCCTCGAGGGTCGCCTCGAACAGGGCCATCGCTTCCTGATCGGCCACCAGGACCGCCGCGTCGTAGGGCGACAGGCCCAGCACGTCGCGGTAGCGCTCGCGCCGCGCGGCCGGCAACTCCGGCAGGGCCACCCGCAGGTCAACCAGCCAGGCCCGGTCGACGCTGAGCGGCGGCAGGTCTGGTTCCGGGAAGTAGCGGTAGTCGTCGGACGTCTCCTTGACCCGCATCCGGTACGTCTCGCCGCGCTCCTCCGACCAACCGCGGGTCTCCTGGTCCAACGGCTCTCCGGCATCGAGGGCGGCGGCCTGACGCTCGATCTCGAACTCGATCGCCCGCTCGACGGCCCGGAACGAGTTCATGTTCTTGACCTCGACCCGCGTCCCGAAGGGCTCGGTCCCGCGCGGCCTCAGGGACACGTTGGCCTCGACCCGCATCTGGCCGCGCTCCATGTCCGCGTCCGACGCACCGATGGCCCGCAACAGCAACTGGAGCTCCTCGGCATAGCGGCGCGCCTGTTCGGCCGTCCGGATCTCCGGCTCGGTGACGATCTCCATCAGGGGCGTCCCGGAGCGGTTGAAGTCCACGAGGCTGCGACCGCTCGCCTGCCCTCGATCCGGGTGCACGAGCTTGGCCGTGTCCTCCTCGAGGTGCGCTCGCGTGATCGTGACTGTGAACGGTCCGTCCGAGGTCTCGAAGGTCAAACGGCCGAGCGACGCGAGCGGGAGGTCGTACTGGCTGATCTGGTAGCCCTTCGGGAGATCCGGGTAGAAGTAGTTCTTGCGATCCCATCGGGTCGCGGCCGGCACGGTCGCCTCGATGGCCAGCCCCGTGGCGAGCACGTGCTCGACGGCCCGACGATTGATGACCGGCAGTGCGCCGGGCAGGCCGAAGCAGACCGGACAGACGTGGCTGTTCGGCGGCGCCCCGTCATAGGCGGTGGAGCAGCCGCAGAACATCTTCGAGGCCGTCCGCAGCTGGCAGTGGACCTCGATCCCGATGACCGCCTCATAGCGCTCCGCGGTGCCGGCATCCTCGGATCGATCCATCAAGAGCCAAGTTTCGCACGAGACGGCATGAGCCGGAGGGTCGCCGGGAACATCGGGCGAACGGCCGTTCGTCGTGGCCCGGCTGAGAAGTCGGCTACTCGCAGGTCCCCGGTTCGTCGAGCCGGAAACACGCCACGAAGTGCCCGGGCTCGACCTCGGCGAGCCCGGAGACCGGCTCCTCCGCCCCGTCCATGCCACCCGCCTTCGGGTACGTCGCGTGATACGCGCAGGGCTCTGCAGCGACGGCATCCATGCGCAGGCGCTCCTCGACCTCGCTCCACTTCTGATGGAGATGCGGGATCGACGAGATGAGGGTCTTCGTGTATGGGTGCCTCGGGCTGCCGAAGACCCGGTCGGTGGTCCCCATCTCGACCACGGCACCCCGGCGGAGGATCACGGTCTTCTCGCTGATGTAATTGCCGAGCGACAGGTCGTGCGTGATGAAGAGGATCCCGAGACCCCGGGCCTTGAGCTCGCCGAGCAGGTTGAGGACGTCGATCCGGGTCGAGGCATCGAGCATGCTGATGATCTCGTCGGCGACGAGGAACTCGATGTCGAGCAGGAGTGCCCGAGCGATGAGCAGGCGCTGGAGCTGTCCGCCGCTGAGCTGGTGCGGGTACTTGTTCAGGACCTGTTTCGGGTTCAGGCTCACGGCGGCCAGCGACGTCTCGACCTTCATGGTCCAGTCCGACGCGGAGATGCCGGTGAAGTACTGGTCCCGCATCATCCCGAGGGCGTGATCGGCCTTGAACATCGGGTTGAATGAACTGAACGGATCCTGGAAGACGCCCTGGACCTTGCGGTAGTACTCCTTGAGGTCGTGGCCCTTGATGGCGCTGATGTCCTGACCATCGAGATCGATCCGTCCGTCCGTGATCGCGATCAGGCGGAGGATCATCTTCCCCACGGTCGTCTTGCCGCTGCCGCTCTCGCCGATCAGCGACACGACCTCGCCGGGCTTCACCTCGAAGCTCACCTTCCGCACGGCGGGCAGTTCCTGCCCACCGAACGTGCCCACCTTGTAGACCTTCGAGACGGCGTCGAGCGTGAGCACGGTTCAGACCGCCTTCCAGCAGGCGACCGAGTGCCCAGGCGCGATCTCGATGAACGGCGGCTCCTCGACGCACTTCTCGAACGCGAGTGGACAGCGCGCCCGGAACCGACAACCGACCGGTGGGTCGAGCAGGGCCGGGGGGTTCCCGGGGATCCCCTTGAGGTGCTTGTCGGCATAGCGCACGCCCACCTCGGGGAGTGACGCGATGAGCATCCGGGTGTACGGGTGAAGGGGCGAGTTGATGATCACGTCCGTCGGCGCCTTCTCGGCGAGCTTCCCCGCGTACATGACCGTGATGGTGTCGGCGATCTGGTAGAGGATCGACATGTCGTGGGTGATGACCATCATGCTGTCGACGAACTCGTTGTCGCGGAAGCTGACGAGCGTCTGCGCGACGGCCTTCTGGGTCGAGACGTCGAGTGCCGAGGTGATCTCGTCGGCGATGAGCAGCGACGGGTTCAGCAGGGTCGAGAGGACCATCACCATCCGCTGCTTCATCCCGCCCGACAACTCGATGGGGTAGCAATTCAGCACGTCCCGGTTCAGGCCGACCATGTCGAGGCGACGCTCGATCTCGGGACGGACCTTGCGGTAGTCGATGTCCCTCGTCGCGAGCAGCTCCCCGATCATCTTGCCGATCTTGCGCGTGGGATTGAGCGCGCTCATCGCGTACTGGGGGACGATGGAGACGGCGCTGAACCGGAACTCGTTCATCGCATTCGAGTCCGAGATCGGCAGCGAGGCGCCGTCGAGCTCGACGTGGCCGCCGATGTAGCGCATCCGCGGATCGAACCGGATGAGGCTGTTGCCGAGCGTGGACTTGCCGCAACCCGACTCGCCGGCCAGGCCCATGATCTCCCCGTCGGCGATGCCGAAGGAGACGCCGTCGAGCGCGTGGACGTCACCGGCAAGCGTTCGGTAGTAGACGCGCAGATCCGTGACCTGGAGGCTCACGTGTTCCTCAGGCTGGGGTTGAAGACCTCATCGAGGCCGACGTTGGTGACGTAGAGCGCACCGACGATCGCGGTGATCGCGATACCGGGCGGGATGAACCACCACCACAGACCGAGCTGCAGGGCGCTCCAGGCGACCGCGTCGTACATCATCAGCCCGAGCGACGTTCCGGTCGTGGGGCCCAGCCCGATGAAGTCCAACGTGGCCGCGATCAGGATCGCTCCACCGAACAGCAGGATGTAGGTCAGGAACAGGTACGAGCTCATGTTCGGCGCGATCTCGCTGAAGACGACCCGAAGGCTTCGCATCCCGCTCATCCGCGCGAGGTTCACGAATTCGCGCGACCTGAGGGTGAAGGTCTGGGCGCGGATGGCTCGAGCCGCCCACGGCCACGAGGTGAGACCGATGAACATCGCCTCGACCACGATGCCGCGCGCCGAGAGGTAGGCCGCCGCGACCAGGAGGAGAGCGAGCGTCGGAATCACGAGGACCACGTTCGTGACCATGTTCAGGATCTCGTCGACGATGCCGCCCCGGTACCCGGCCACGAACCCGACGGTCATCCCGATGATGCCGGCGATCCCCCCGCCGAGGAAGCCGACCAGGAAGGTCGAACCGAGGCCGTACACGAACTGGGCGAACACGTCCTGGCCGAACGAGGTGGTCCCGAACCACCATTCGGCCGACGGCGGCTGCCCGAGAGGCGCGATGAGGGCATCTGGATCGCCGGGCCGGATGATCGGGCCGACGACGGCGAGCCCCAGGAAGAACAGGATGATCGCCAGCCCGATGAGCACCTTCTTGGTGCGCAGGGCGAAGTACAGAACCTCGCCGCGACGGCTCATCGGTCGTGGTGCCGGCGCGCCGCGGGCCGGCACGACGCCGGGCACGGTCGGCAGCCCGGCCGGCGCTTCGGCGATGTCAGGTGCGTGGGAGCCTTCGGTCGTGTGGGCGGTCATACGCCCTCCCCGCTCATCGAAACGCGCGTACGCGGGTCGACGATGACGTAGGCGATGTCGACGAGGAAGTTGGCGACGAGCACGCCCACGATGATGAACAGGAAGATCCCCTGGAGGAGGAAGAAGTCCTCGTTCTGGATCGAGGCGAGCAGGAGCTTGCCCAGCCCCGGATACGAGAACACGATCTCGGTCACGAGAGCGCCAGCGACGACCACGCCCAGGCTCAAGGCCAGGCCGGTGATCTGCGGCAGCATCGCGTTCCGGAAGGCGTACTTGCGCACGAGCCGGCTGGGCGCCCCGAGCGCCTCGAGGTAGCGGGAGTAGTCGGCGTCGAGTTCGTAGATGATCGTGTTGCGCATCCCGATGGCCCAACCGCCAAGCCCCACGAGGAACAGCGAGGTGAACGGCAGGACCCAGTGCCCCAGCAGGCTCCCGATGAACGTCCAGCTCAACGTGGGCTCGAGGGCGTAGCTGTATCCGCCGGAGATCGGGAAGATCTGGAAGATGAACCCGAGTACCCACGCGAGCACGATCGCAAGCCACATGTACGGCGTGGCTGTCAGCACGTACCCGATCGGCAGGACCGTGTTGTCCAGTCGCCGTCGACGGGCGGCCACCGCTCCGACCGTGTTGCCCACCCACCAGCTCAACAGGATGGCCGGCACGAGCAGGGCCAGGGTGTACGGAACGGCACTCATGATGACGCTCGTGACCGGGCGCCCGGTCAGGTAGACGCTCCTGCCGAGGTCGCCCTGGAGGAGCGCGGCCCAGAAGTTGAGGTACTGCTCCCAGATCGGACGGTTCAGCCCGAACAGGTTGTTGTAGTAGGTGACGAGTGCCTGGGACCCCTCAGGGCTGAGCCCGAAACCTGTCCGACTCACGAGGCTCTGGACCGGGTCCCCTGGCATGAAGCGCGGGATCAGCCAGTCGATCGAGGCTGCGATGAAGAACGTGATCGCATAGATGTAGAGCTTGCGCCCGAAGTAGCGTCGCACTCGATCTCCTGGTCATCGATCCCGGAGTGGGATGCGATCTCCCTCCCCCCGGGGGCCGGGGGGAGGGAGAGGCTCAATCGACGGTTACGGGGCCGGAACCGGCTGAAGCTCGGTGAGCATCAGGACGGCACCCAGCTGCCAGTAGCCATTCCATGTCGATGGGAGGTGGTGGTTGCAGGTATCAGCCGAGCAGGGCCAGTTGGTCCAGACGGAGTTGCTGACCTGCGACCACATCCCGTTGTACCACATCGGGATGACGGGCAGGTCCGTCAGGAAGGCCTTCTGGAGCTTCGAGGTGATGCCCTGCATCGCGGCGACGTCCGTGACCGGGGTCTTGTCCAACTGCTGGACGAGCGCCCAGGCGTCCGGGTTCTCATAGCCGCCGTAGTTGCGGTTCTTGCCGGCACCCTGCTGGAGCGGCATATGGAAGATGTAGTCGTAGTAGGTCCACGGCGTGTTGCTGACCTGGACCTCGTTGTTGATGACCAGGTCGAAGTTGCCGCTGTTGCGCGCGTCGACGAGGCCGTTGTAGTCGAGTGGCTTGGACTCGGTGTTGATGCCAGCGGCCTTCAGGCTCGTGACGATGATGTCGCGTGCCGCCTCCCAGTCCGACCAGCCGGTCGGGACCGAGATCGTCAGCTTGATCGGCGAGCCGTCCTTGTTGGTGACGAAGCCGTCGGAACCGGTCTTGTAGCCGGCGTCAGCCAGCATCGACTTGGCCTTGGAAGTGCTGTACTTGGTTCCGAGCTGATCGACGACGGACTTGTCGACGTACTTGTCCCACGAGGGGAGCAGGCCAGTCGGGTTGGCCGGGGCGACGATGTTGGCGTAGGCGTTGCTGACGATCTGATCGACGTTGATGGCGGTCGCGATCGCCTTGCGGAACGCCGGATCGTTGGTCGGCGGCTTCTGATCGTTCGTGACCAGCCAGGCCGTGTTCGCCGACAGCATGTACGGCGCGGTCGGGAAGTACGTATTGACGTAGCCACGGTTGACGAGTTCGCCGATGCCCGGCAGGAAGTTGTTGCTCAGGTCGAGACCACCCTGCAGGACCATGCCCAGGGCAACGCTGTTGGCGCCGTTGACGATGTCAACGATGTACTTCGGCTTGACGTCGAGGTTGAGGGCCGTCTTGGCCCACCAGCCGTCGTTCTTGACCCAGACCATGCGGTCGTCCGCGTGGGTCTTGTACATGTAGGGTCCGGTTCCAACGCCGTTAGCGTTCGTTTCCTTGAGGATGTCCTCGTTGGCCTTGGCCTCCCAGATGTGCTTGGGCAGGATCGGGCTGTTGTAGGTCCAGGTGGCCCATTCCTGATAGGCCGGGTTGTTGAACGTGACCACCACGGTCGAGGGGTCGGTCGCCGTCGCATCCGTGACGTAGTCCCAGATGTTGGAGCCGATCGCCTTGATCTTGGCGAGTCCGATCGTGAAGGCGACATCGTCCGCGGTGAACGCCTCGCCGTCGGACCACTTGATGCCGGAGCGGACCTTGATCGTGTACTCGGTCGGGCTCGTCCACGACGCGCTCTCCGCGAGCCACGGCATGAACTCGTCCTTCAGCGGGTCATACAGGAACAGGGTCTCGTACTGCAGCCCCACGGTCCCCATCGCCGCGTTCGGATCGAGCGGGTTCCAGGTGGATGGAGCGCCGTATTGCTTGCCGCTCGTGTAAAGCGTCTCGTTGCGCGGGTACGCGGTGACGTCCTCAGAGGGAGCAGCCGACTGGCTGGCCTCCGCGGACGCGGTCGCGGCTGCGGACGTCGCCGCACTGGGGGATGAGCTGGGAGATCCCTGGCTACAGGCCCCGATGACGATGCTCAGAGTCGCGAACAAGATCAGGATCTTTCGCATTTCTCGAAGTACCTCCTCCTTCCGGATGAATGGTCTCGAGCTCGCCGCTCGATCGCTTACGCTGCGGTCACACCTCCAGTCGTCTGCTGGACAGTCGGATGCTGGAGGCGTCCGACGGTCGACTGGCGGATCACCAGCTCGGCCGGCATCAGCACGCGCCGGGGCCCGCCAGCGGGGTCTTGAAGCAGCTTGATGAGCGTGCGGGCGGCCTCCGCGCCCTGCAGATCGACGCCCTGCCGGATCGTGGTCAGGGGCGGATCGAGTTGGCTCGCGAAATCGAGGTCGTCGAAACCGGCGAGCGCGACGTCATCGGGAACACGGATGCCACGGGCGTTGAGGACCTCCAGCGCGCCCCGGGCCGTTCGATCGTTCGCGCAGAACATGGCATCGACGCCGTGCTCCAGCAGCACGGCCGCTCCGGCGGTGCCGGAGGGGTCGTTGAAGTCACCTTCGACGATCAGGCCGTCCGTCGAAAGACCGGCCTTCTTCATGGCGTTGCAGTAGCCTGCAAGCCGATCTTCGCCCGCAGCCGTGTTGCGGGTCCCGGTGATATGGCCGATGCGGCGCCGGCCATTCTCCACGAGGTGTGCGGTGATCGTCTCAGCCGCACGCATGTTGTCGACGTCGACGTAACTTGCGGTCCGATCGTCGCGGCGGTGGCCGATCAGGACGGTCGGCAGGGAGGACTCCAGGAGGCCGTCGACGAGCGGATCCTCGAGGAAGTTGGCGGTCACGATGACGCCGTCGAGCAGGTTCATGTCCAGGATCCGGCCCAGCGTCTCCTGCTTGGAGCGATTGCCGAGCCAGAGCATCATCCCGGCCTCTTCTTCGCCGAGGGCGTCACTCATCCCCTGGAGCAGCCGGGCGAAGTAGGGATCCTGGAAGAGCATCCCGGCCGGCAGGTGCATCACGACGCCCACGACGCCGGACCGGCCCCTGGCGAGGCTGCGCGCGGCCACGTTCGGCCGGTAGTTCTCTCGCTTCAGGATCTCCTGCACATGACGCCTGGTGGCCTCGGAAACCGGCCCGCCGTTGATGACACGCGAGACCGTGGCGCGAGACACGCCACTCAACCGAGCCAGGTCATCGAGCTTCTGCGCCACCACGGTCCCGGTAGCCTCCACGAGGGCACGATGTGTCGCTCCAGATTGAGAGCGCTCTCAGTATGTCGCGCGGCGACAACCTGTCAAGGGCCAAACAGCAACGCATCCACGCTCAACCGAACGCAAATCGTCGCAACTCTTCCCAAATGGTCATCAGACGATCTATGCTTCCGGCGAACAAATCGAGCGAGAGCGCTTCCAAAGGAGCAGCGATCGTGGGTGACGCGGAAGACCGTCCGGCAGGCACTGCGCGCCTGCTCGACCCTGTCTGCCCCACCCCGCGTCGCCTGAGGTCACGGCGCCGTTCCGGTGCCCCCGGCCCCGCCGCGACCAGTTCGTCGGCACGCCCGCGGGAAGCCCGAAGGCACGACCCCGCCATGACCGCAGTCAAGAAGTAGGCGCCGTGCGGTACGGATCCTTCGACGACGAACGACGTGAGTACGTCATCAGCCGGCCCGACACTCCCCTGCCGTGGATCAACTACCTGGGCAGCGAGGACTACTTCGGGATCATCTCGAACACGGCCGGCGGCTATTCGTTCTATCGCGATGCCCGGCTCCGACGCCTGACCCGCTACCGGTACAACAACGCCCCACTCGACCTCGGCGGCCGCTACCTGTACCTGCGGGACGACGACGACGGGACCTACTGGAGCCCCAGCTGGCAACCGACCCAGGGCGATCTCGACGCCTACGAGTGCCGCCACGGCATGGGCTACACGACGATCACCTCGACGCGCGCGGGCATCGTGGCCGAGACCCGGTACTTCGTGCCGCCGGGCGAGACCCTCGAGGTGTGGCGGACGCGCGTGACGAACCGGCGCGCGACGCCGGCGCGCCTCTCATTGTTCGGGACCGTCGAGTTCTGCCTGTGGGACGCACTGGACGACGCGACGAACTTCCAGCGCAACTACTCGATCGGCGAGGTCGAGGTCGAGGACGGCGTCATCTATCACAAGAGCGAGTACCGCGAGCGGCGCGACCACTTCGCCTACTTCGCGTGCTCGGCGCCATCGGCCGGTTTCGACACGTCACGCGACGCGTTCCTCGGCCCGTACCGCGGCTGGGACCGGCCGATCGCCGTCGAAACCGGCGCGACCTCGAGCTCGATCGCCCACGGATGGCAGCCGATCGGGGCCCACCAGGTCCGGCTCGTGCTCGCACCCGGCGAGACGCGGGACGTCACCTTCGTCCTCGGCTACGCCGAGAACCCCAACGACGCCAAGTTCGATCCGCCGGGCTCGGGGACCATCGACAAGCGGCGCGTCCGCCCGGTCATCGCTCGCTATCTCGACCCGGAGGTCGTCGAGGCGGCATTCGGCGCCCTTCGCGATCGATGGGATGGGTGGCTCGGATCGCTCCAGGTCGAGACGAGCAACGAGCACCTCGACCGGATGGTCAACACCTGGAACGCCTACCAGTGCATGGTCACGTTCAACCTGTCCCGCTCCGCGTCCCTGTTCGAGTCCGGGATCGGCCGCGGCATGGGCTTCCGCGACTCGACCCAGGACCTGCTCGGATTCGTCCACATGGTTCCCGAGCGCGCCCGCGAACGGATCCTCGATATCGCCGCGACCCAGCTCCCGACCGGTGGCGCCTATCACCAGTACCAGCCGTTGACGAAGCGAGGCAACGACGCCGTCGGCGCGGGGTTCAACGACGACCCGGCCTGGCTCGTGCTCGCCGTGGCCGCATACGTCAAGGAGACCGGCGACATCGCCATCCTCGACGTGCCGGTCCCCTACGACAACGTCCCAGGCAGCGAACGTGCCCTCGCCGACCACCTCCGCAGGGCGATCGACTACACGCTCGAGCGGCTCGGCCCCCACGGCCTGCCACTGATCGGGCGAGCCGACTGGAACGACTGCCTGAACCTGAATTGCTTCTCGGACACTCCGGGCGAGTCGTTCCAGACCACCCAGAACCGCGATGGCGGTGTGGCCGAGTCGGTCTTCATCGCCGGCCTGTTCGTGGTCGCCGCGAACGAGCTGGCGGCGATCGCCGAGCATCGCGGTGACATCCCCGAGGGCGATCGCCTGCGGGCCGCGGCGGCGAGCATGATCGCGGCCGTCGATGCGCATGGCTGGGACGGCGACTGGTTCCGGCGCGCCTACGACTTCTTCGGCGAGCCGATCGGCTCAGCGTCGAATGCCGAGGGGCAGATCTTCATCGAGCCCCAGGGCATCTGTATCATGGCCGGGATCGGCCTTGACGACGGGCGGGCGACGAAAGCGCTCGCGGCCGTCCGCGAACGGCTCGCGACGCCGCACGGGATCGTCCTCCAGCAGCCGGCGTTCTCGAGGTACCAGCTGCGGCTGGGCGAGATCTCGTCATACCCGCCCGGCTACAAGGAGAACGGCGGCATCTTCTGCCACACCAACCCCTGGCTGATGATCGCCGAGGCGATGGCGGGCAACGCCGAGGGCGCCCTCGACTACTACCTGCGGATCAACCCCTCGGCGCGCGAGGCGATCTCCGAGATCCATCGGTGCGAGCCGTACGTCTACGCCCAGATGATCGCCGGGGCCGATGCCCCGACCCACGGCGAGGCGAAGAACTCGTGGCTGACGGGCACGGCCGCCTGGAACTACGTCGCGGCGACCCAGTGGATCGTCGGCATCCGGCCCGAGCTCGACGGCCTGCGCATCGACCCGCATGTGCCGGCGGACTGGGGCGATTTCCGCGTGGTCCGACGGTTCCGAGGGGCGACCTATCGGATCGTCGTCTGCCGGACGGAGCCGTCCGACGCCGGACCCTTGTCCGTGACCCGACTCGTCGTCGACGGGCGTCCGGTCGTGGGCAACCTCGCGCCACTCCCGTCGGCCCCCGGCGCCGAGGTCCGGGTGGAGGCCTACCTCGAGGCACGGGCCAGGGTGTCGTCGTGAGCTCGAGCGATCTCGCGGCCGGGCCGAGCGAGGAGGCCGGCGCCGACTATCACGGCCACGCGACACGGCGGCTCGTTGGCGAGCGCCTGTGGGTGGACGTCCTTGCGGCGGCCGGACCGCGGATCGTCCGGCTCGGCACGATCGGGTCGCCTCGGAACCTGCTCGCCGAGACGCCGGACGTCGGGTGGGAGACGCCCCACGGCCGCTACGAGCTGTTCGGGGGGCACCGCCTGTGGTTCGCACCGGAGGATCCGGATCGCGTCGCCGTGCCGGATGGCAGCGGCCTGGTCCTGGAACCCGAGCCGGACGGCATCAGGCTGACCGGTCTGGCCGAGCTCCCGACCGGACTCGTCCGATCGATGGTCCTGCGCCTCACGCCGGGCCGGGCCGGGCTCGAGGTGTGCCACGAGCTCCAGAACGTCGCGGACCGACCGATCGAGCTGGCTCCGTGGTCGATCACCCAGCTGCCGCTCGGAGGGACCGTGCTCCTGCCGCAGTTCCGCGCCACGCCCGGTCACCACGTCAAGCCGAACCGCACGCTGGTCCTGTGGCCGTACACGAACTGGGAGGACCCGCGCTTCCGGCCGCGTGACGGGCTGCTGACCCTCGAAGCGGACGCGGGACCCGACTTCAAGATCGGCTACTTCAACGGGGCCGGCTGGGTCGGGTATGTCCGCGACGGGGCGGTGCTCGTCCGACGCTTCGAGCCACTCGTCGGCCGGCCCCACCCGGATCTCGGGTGCAACGTGGAGACGTATATCGGCAGCCGATTCGTCGAGCTCGAGCTGCTCGGTCCGTTGACCAAGCTCGCACCTGGCGCGACCGTGGCGCTGGTCGAGCGCTGGGACGTCCACGCGGCCGATCCGATCGGCGACCCGTCGGACCTTCGCGACCTGACCGAGCGGATCGACCGCGACGAGCCCACGCTCGCCGAGATCGCTCCGCGCCTCATGGCCTGAGCGACCCGGCATGGAGCCAGACGACACGGCGCCGCGGATCCCGAACGTCGCGTGGCGCTGGCCGATGGGACGGCCCTGTCCGGACGTCGGTCATCCCCGCGTCAGTGTCCCGATGATCGACGACGGACCATGGGCCGGCGTGCCCATCGGCGGCCTCGGGACCGGCAGCATCGGCCGGACCCACCGCGGCGATGCCGCTCGCTGGCATCTCGAGGTCGGCAAGCACGCGTTCGGCCCGGTCGCCGCCGACGCATTCTCGATCTACGTGGGCGGGCCTGACGGCGCGCGGGCGACCGTCCTCTCGACGCTCCGATCGCCGGCCCTGCCCGCGTGGGGCTGGACCCTGGCCGAGGGCGCCGGAACCTACCACGCCCTGTTTCCGCGCGCCTGGCAGAGCTTCGAGCCGGACGTCCTCGGGGTCGGCCTCGTGGGCGAGCAGCTGAGCCCGGTCATCGGCGGCGATCTCGAGTCGAGCGCCCTGCCGGTCGGGGTCTTCGAGTGGTGGGTGGAGAACCCGGGCCCGGACCCGCGGACGGTCGGGATCATGCTGAGCTGGCAGGATCCTGCGGCCGATCCAGGTGGACCGGCGCCGCCGGGCGCCTGGCACGAAACCATCGAATCTCCCGCGGCCGGCGGGGCGGTCCTCCACGCCCCGGCCGGCTCGCCGACAGGCCTGCAGGGAACGTTCGCCCTGGCCGCGAGTCGCGCGCCCGGCATCACCACGTCGGTCCGTTCACGGTTCGACGCCTGGTCCGACACGGAGCTGTGGGCCGACTTCGCCGCCGACGGGCGGCTCGACCCAGCCGACGACCGCCGACCGAGTGGGACCGCCGAAGCGATCGGCGCCGCCGTCGCCGCGACCGTCGAGCTGGCGCCGGGCGAACGTCGATCGCTGCGGTTCGCCATCGCGTGGGACCTGCCGGTCGTCGAGTTCGGCGCCGGACGGCGATGGTGGAAGCGCTACACACGCCGCTGGGGCCGGACCGGTCAACGGGCCTTCGACCTCGCCGAGCATGCCCTCGCGCTGGCGCCGACCTGGCGCGACGCCGTGGAGCGTTGGCAGAGCCCGATCCTCGAGGCCGACGACCGGCCGGACTGGTACAAGGCGGCCCTCTTCAACGAGCTCTACTTCCTCGTCGATGGCGGGACCTTCTGGGAGGCCGGCGAGGTCGGCGGTCCCGTGCCCGAGCCTGGCGATCCCGGCCGATTCGCCCTGCTCGAATGCCTCGACCCCGACTACCGCTACTACGACACGGTCGACGTCGATTTCTACGCCTCCTTCGCCGTCCAGCGCCTCTTCCCCGAGCTCGAGGCGCGTGGCATCCGCGACCTGCTCGCAGCCGTGCCCGTCGATGACCCCGAGATCGTCACGATCGTGGCATCGGGTCGTCCCGCGGCGCGCAAGATCGGCGGAACGGTGCCGCACGATCTCGGTGGCCCCGACGACGATCCGTTCTACCGACCGAACCGGTACCGCTACCAGGACGTCGCCGACTGGAAGGACCTCGGACCCAAGTTCGTCCTCCAACTGTGGCGCGATGCCGTCGCCGATCCGGGCGGTGGCGACTCGCTGATCCGCGATGGCTGGCCCATCGTCGACGCCGTGCTGACGCGCCTGACCGCGAGCGACCGCGACGGCGACGGACTCCCCGAGCACGACGGGCTGCCCGACCAGACGTACGACACCTGGCCGATGCACGGGCCCTCGGCCTATGGCGGCTCGCTGTGGCTCGCCGCGGTCGCGGCCGCGGAGGCGATGGCGCGACGGCTCGGGCTGGCGGACGCCGCGAAGCGGTGGGAAGGCTGGTTCGAGCGCGGCCAGGCCGCGTTCGACGCCCGGCTGTGGCGGGACGACCACTACGCCTACGACGGCGGCGACGGCCCAAGCTCCGATAGCGTCATGGCCGACCAGCTCGCCGGGCAGTGGTACGCCGATGTCACCGGACTCGGCGATATCGTCCCAGGCGACCGGGTGGCGGCGGCGCTGCGCACGATCCACCGGCTCAACGTCTGTGGCTTCGCCGAAGGAACGATGGGGGCGGTCAACGGCATGCGTCCGGATGGGACGATCGACGGATCGAGCGAGCAGTCGCAGGAGGTCTGGGTCGGGACCACCTACGCGCTGGCCGCGTTCATGCTCGGACGAGGCTTGACGCAGGAGGGATGGGCGACCGCTCGTGGCGCCGCTGCGGTGACCTATGAACGCGGCCTCTGGTTCCGGACGCCCGAAGCGTACGACCGCCACGGCGACTACAGGGCGAGCCTCTACCTGCGGCCGCTCGCGATCTGGGCGATCGAAGAGGCCCTCGAACGCCGCGCAAGGACCGCCTCCTGACGCCGGCCGGCGCCCGCCGTCAGGCCGGGTGGAGCGCCTCCTCGCGGGTTCGGGCGACGAACCGACCGATCCGCACGAGCGCCTCCTCCAGGCGTTCGTACGAGGTCGCGTAGCACATCCGGACATGCCCGGCGCCGGACGGCCCGAAGGCACTTCCGGGCACGACCGCCACGTGCTCCTCCACCAGGAGGCGTTCGACGAAGACGTCGTCGGATAGACCGGTGGAGGTGATCCTCGGGAACGCGTAGAAGGCACCGCGAGGCTCGAACGTCTCGAGGCCGAGCGCGTTCAGGCCGTCGACGATGAGGCGCCGGCGACGGTCGTATTCCGTGCGCATCCGCTCGACGTCCGCTTCGCCCTCGAGGATCGCGACCAGTGCGGCGTCCTGGGCGGTCGTGCCAGCGGACATGATCCCGTACTGGTGGACCTTGACGATCCCCTCGAGGATCGGCGCCGGAGCTGCCATGTAGCCCACCCGCCAGCCGGTCATCGCATAGGCCTTCGAGAAGCCGCCCATCAGGATGGTCCGTTCCCGCATCCCGGGCAGCATGCTCATCGCCCGATGGGTGTACGTGCCGTAGGCGAGGCGGTCGTAGATCTCGTCGCTGTAGACGAGCAGGTCGTGGCGAACGGCGATCGCGGCCAGCTCGTCCTGGATCTCGGGGGGCAGGACCGCGCCGGTCGGATTGCACGGATAGCCGAGGAACAGGGCCTTCGTGCGCGGCGTGACGGCCGCCTCGACGGCCGCCGGGTCGAGCGCGAAGTCGTCCTCGAATCGCGTCGCGACGTGCCGGACCACGCCACCGGCGAAGACGATCGCGGGGACGTACGCGACGTACGACGGTTCGTGGAGGATGACCTCGTCGCCGGGATCGCACGTGGCGCGGAGGGCGAGATCGACCGCCTCTGACGCACCGACGGTGACGAGCAGCTCGGTCGCGGGGTCGTAACGGAGTCCATAGCGTCGCTCCAGGTGATCGGCCAGCGCTCGCCGGAGCTCGAGGGTCCCGTAGTTCGAGGTGTAGTGGGTGCGCCCCTCGCGGAGCGACTCGACCCCGGCCTCGACGATCACGCGCGGGGTTTCGAAATCCGGCTCCCCCACCCCGAGACTGATGACGTCGGCCATGGTCGCCGCGACGTCGAAGAAGCGCCGGATCCCCGATGGCGGGACCCCGAGAACACGCTGTGCCAGCGCGCGCTCGGCCAGTGGCGGGCGGTCCGTGTCGGAGATGCCCATCGGGGACGTGGCGGAGCGGCGGTCGGTCACCATGACTGGGAAAGCCTACGGCATCCGACCGCCGTCCAGCGAGCCTTGCGCTCGCGCGATCCGCTCAGTCGACGGCCGCTGTCGCGAGATCCGGCTCCTCGGCCGCCCGGTCATGGCCGTTCGTCGCGGGCGCCATCGGCTTGACGATCGGGGGGACCGGCGAGGCGGGAACGGCGGGGGCCGATGCCTCGCGAGCGAGTCGCTCGGCCCGCGTCTTGATGCCCACCATCTGCTTCTGGAGCATCACGAAGACCCCGAACCCCACGACCGGCATCACGACGTGGGACGCCATCCCGGATTCGCCGAACCACACCCGGAACCGCTCGATGAAACGCGAGCGCCCGCCGCCGATCGGGTCGACCACGAACGCCCAGCTCGCCGAGAACTGTTGGGGCGTCGCGCCCAGGAGGGCGCCCGACGCCGCGATCCCGGCCGGCGTCGTTTCGATCGGCTCGTCCGCGTCGGGGACGGCGTGCTCGGCTGCCTGCCGCTTCGCCCACGCCTCTGCCTGCGATGTCACCAGCGCGGTGTCCGAGCGCAGGACCAGCGCTCGGCCCGGGTCGATCTCCACGACCTCGAAGCCCCCGCCGGGATGCGTCGGCACGATGTCGCCGACCTTGAGTGCCTGCCAGGCGTCGACGATGCCGTCAGCGCTCCGACCGCGCATGTCGAGTCGGTCATAGCTGTACCAGCCCGCCTTGCCGAACCCCATCTGGACGAGCCATGGCCAGATCTGGTCGGGCGATGCATCGATGGTGATCCCGCGAGTCTCACTCGCCACGGGGTTCGGGACCACGGCGTCGCCAGCCAGACTGCGGGTCGCCTCGCTCGGATCGATCCCCCAGCTTCGCCGCCACCGCTGGATCCGGGACACAGCCACCCCGACCGTGGTGCCGACGATCACGCCGGCCAGCGCAAGACGCACTCGCATATATCACCTCCGGGGGGATGATGCCCGCCGACAGGCTGCCATGGGTAGGGTCGCGGGTCCCGATGTCGCGTGCCGTTGTGCCCGCGACCCCTCAAGTCGTGGCGGAGACGGCGGCTCGCTCGCCCGGTGTGGGCGTCGCGGGGTCGACGGACGCGGCCAGGTCAGTCGGCTCGACCGAGCGCCAGGACGCCGCCGCGGTGATCGCCTCGTAGGCGCGGGCGAGGTCGAACAGGCCCGCCTCCGACCAGGGCGCCCCGATGAGCTGGAGCCCGACCGGAAGCCCCTCGGACAGGCCGCACGGGACGCTGACCCCCGGCAGGCCGGCCATGTTGACCGGCAGCGTGCACGCATCCGAGAGGTACATCGACACGGGGTCGGCGATCCTCGCTCCGAAGCGGAAGGCGACGGTCGGGCTGGTCGGCGCCACCAGCGCGTCGAGGCCCTGCGCCCACAGGGCATCGAAGTCGCCCTTGATGAGGGTCCGTACCTTCTGCGCCTTCAGGTAGTAGGCGTCGTAGTAGCCGGCCGAGAGCGCGTACGTGCCGAGCATGATCCGGCGCTTCACCTCGGCCCCGAACCCCTGGCCCCGGGTCGCGAGGTAGCCCGCGAGGACGTCACCGCCCTCGCCCAAGCGCGGCCCGTACCGGATCCCGTCGTAGCGGGCCAGATTCGCCGATGCCTCGGCGGGCGCGACGATGTAGTAGGTCGCGAGGCCGTATTCGGTGTGAGGCAGGCTCACCTCCTCGACGATGGCCCCCGCCGCCTCGAGCGCGGCCACCGCCTCCCGCACCCGTGCCTCCACGCCCGGCTCCATCCCTGCCACGAAGTACTCGCGGGGCAGTCCGAGGCGCCTGCCCTTGAGGGCCTCGGACGCCTGGTCATCGGAGGCCGGCAGCCGCAGGAGGGCGTCCGGGACGGGCTCCGGGGACGAGGTCGAATTGCGCGGATCCCGACCGGCCACGGCGTGCAGCAGCGCCGCCGCGTCGCGGCTGTCGCGAGCGAACGGTCCGATCTGGTCGAGCGAACTGGCGAACGCGACGATCCCGTAGCGGCTCACGCGCCCGTACGTCGGCTTCATCCCGACGATTCCGGTCAACGCGGCGGGCTGGCGGATCGAGCCCCCCGTGTCCGTCCCGATCGACAGCGGGCTGTGGTAGGCGGCCACCGCGGCCGCGGAGCCCCCGCTGCTGCCGCCCGGGACGCGATCGAGGGCCCAGGGGTTGGCGACCGGACCGTAGGCCGAGTGCTCGGTCGACGAGCCCATCGCGAACTCGTCCATGTTCGTCTTGCCGAGGATGACCGCGCCGACCTCGCGCAGCCGCTCGGTGATGTGGGCGTCGTAGGGCGCGAGGTAGCCCTCGAGGATCCGCGATCCGGCCGTGCACTGGCCACCCTTGACCGACACGAGATCCTTGAGCGCGATCGGGATCCCGAGCAGTGGGTGCAGCCCGCCGAGCGCGGCCGGTCCGGCGGCTCGAGCGGTCGCGAACCGGGCGTCGGCGGCGTCGGCCTCGGCGAGCGCACGCTCCCGATCGATGGTCAGCCACGCGTTGAGTGCGCGGTTGCCGCGCTCGGCCGCATCGAGATGGGCGTTCGCGATCTCGCGAGCGCTCGTCGAGCCGGTTCGCAGCAGGCCCGCGAGCTCGTGAGCGTGGAGCCGCGTCAGGTCGGTGCTCATGCGGTCGCGATCAGTTCCCGCCCAGGATGGCCGGCACGACGATGAAGTCGTCGTCACGTGCCGCCGCGTTCGCGAGTACCGCGTCGACCGGCAGCGATGGGACGACCACGTCGTCGCGAAGGATGTTGTCGATCTCGATGGTCTGGGCCGTCGGCGCGATGTGGTCGGTCGGGACCGTCGCGAGGATGGCGTACTGGTCGAGGATGTGGTTGAGCTGGCCCTCGAGCCGGGTGAGCTCGTCGTCGGTCAGGCCGAGGCGGGCCAGGTGTGCGACGTGCTCGACATCGGCGCGTGACAAGGTGGCCATGGGCCGATGATACCGGACCCACCCGGCCGACCCCAGCCCGGTGGTGCCTTCCGGCTACGATGCCGCGGTGCCGAACCCGGTGATCCGATCGATGACGGGCGACGACGTCGATGCGGCCGCGGACGCCATCCTGCGAGACGACTGGGGCGATCGCCGCGGGACGTTCGCGTTCGTCGTGGCTCACGACCGATGCCGGGGGTTCGTCGCGACCGTGGGCCGGACGGTGGTGGGCACCGGTGTCGTCACCCTCAACGGGCCGGTCGGCTGGATCGGGACCATCTGGGTCGATCCGTCGCGGCGCCGTCTTGGCCTGGGTCGCGCCCTGACGGAGGTGACCATCGATGCGGCCGAGTCGGCGGGCTGCCGGACCCTCGTCCTGGTCGCCACCGAGGCCGGGCGCCCACTCTACGAAGGACTCGGCTTCGAGATCCAGAGCCGGTACGTCATCGTCGAGGCACCGGGGCTGGCAGGCACCGGAGCGCCGCCAACGCCAGCTGTTCGCGCGTTCCGCGACGGCGATCTCGAGGCCATTCGAGCGCTGGACGCCCTCGCCACCGGCGAGGACCGGGCGCACCTGCTCTCGGCATTCGCCGACCCGGGGAGCGCGAGAGTCCTCGACCGGCCGGATGGCGGGCTCGGCGGGTTCGTCGTGCGAGCGCCCTGGGGCGGTGGGGCGACGATCGCGCTCGACCCGGACGATGCCATGACCATCCTCACCGCCCGACGGCTCGCGGCGCCACCGGACGGTCGTGTCCGGGCGGGCCTGCTGTCAGAGAACGCGGCGGGCCTGGAGCACCTGGCCGAAGCGGGCTGGAGGCAGGTGTGGAGCGCGCCACGCCTCGTCCGCGGGGAGCCGCTCGACTGGCGACCCGAAGCCATCTGGGGCCAGTTCAACCACGCACTGGGGTGAACCGGCGCCCTCGACCATGACTGATGGGGCGGACGCAGACGCCAAAGGTGGGATGGTCGCGGCCGGGCTCCTTCGCCATCATGGGGACATGGCCCTCCATCTTGAGATCTCTACCCTCGCCTGCCTGCAGTGCGGGACGCCAGCGGCGCGCGCGGATGCCACTTTCTGCCGCCGTTGCGGCCTGCCGTACGGGACGCCGCCGCCCGACGACGTCGAGCTGCCGAGCTGTCCCATCTGCTACGCGACCGTCGATGACGACGGCCGACTGGCGAGCCTGGACCGTCACGGCCTGCGCGTCGATCTCGTCCGCCACCAGGACGAGCACGATCGTCACCCGGTCGGTGACGACGATTGGCTCGAGACGCTGCGCGAGGGTGACCGGCTGCGGGTCGACCGGTGGACGGCCCCGTTCGACGTCGTCCGGCGCTACCTCGTCACCGGGCAGATCGAAGCGGGACGTCAGCGCCAGATCGCCCACGATGCCCTGGTCACCGCGATGACGCAGCTCCGCCGTTTCGGGCAGGGTGCGCACATCCTCGGTGACCAACCGGAATGGGCCGCGGCCCGAACCGCCGTCAGCCAGCTGCTGGAGCGGTACGCCGTCGGGCGCCGCTAGACAGCCGGGTCCCGCCTGATCGCCAGGCCTGCCGGCCCTGCCGACGACGCCCGGCCGACCTGGCCCCCGACAGGACCCGTGGGCCGCTGCCTGGTCACCCGCCGGACCGGATCGCTGCAAGCGCCGCCCGCGCCTGCCCGAGATGGACGCGGTCATGGCCGGCCAGCAGCCGGAACGTGAGGTCGTAGCTCTCGGGACCTCGCTCCTGGTGGATGCCGATGCGCGCCCGATCCTCGGACGTGGAGCGCGCCCAGAGCGCGAGGTTCGCACGACGCATGGCCTCGAAGAGGGCCATGAGGTCTGCTGGGTCCTCCGCTCCGGCATGCAGCCGGTCGACCCACAGGTCCTGATCGTACCCGACGATCTCAGGGACGTCCTGCGCAAGGATCCAGCGATACCGACCCGAGGCAACGAGCTCGCCGTCGACGATATGGGCAAGGCAACCCAGCACCGACCACTCCCCCGGGGCCGGTCGGGTCCGAATCTCGTCGCCCGCGTCGGCGACCAGGGCCCGGACCGCGCCTGGTGTCGAGGCCTGCACCTCGGCCGGATCGTCATCGCCCAGCGCCGCAAGCAGCATGGCCTGGTAGGCCGCCGCGTCGAGAACCGGATCGGGGGTCGTCATCACGCCTCCTCGCCCGCCAGGAGCCGACGGAAGCCCGCCTCGTCGAGGACGGGCACGCCGAGTTCCTGGGCCCTGGCCAGCTTCGAGCCGGCGTTGTCGCCGGCCACGAGGTAGTCGGTCTTCTTCGACATCGAGCCGGCCGGCTTGCCGCCTGCGGCGCGGATCGCCTCCTCGGCCTCCTGTCGGCCGAAGCCCTCCAGGGTCCCCGTGACGACGAGGGTCTTGCCATCGAGTGGCCCGGCACTCCCCTCACCCGCCGGACGGACGACCGGGCGCTCCGGCACGACACCCACCGCCACCAGCTCGGCGAGGACGTCGCGCGTCGCCCCGTCGGTGAACCAGCGGCCGAGCGCCGCCGCGACGGTCGGGCCGATCCCGGGAACTTCGGTCACGGTGTCCGGCTCATCGGTCGCCAGGTGGCGCAACTCCGCCTCGACAGCGGCGAACCACGGATCCGGCACGATCGAGCCATCGGCCGGCGGGTAGCCGTCCGGTCGCACGCGTTCGGCGAGCCAGGTCGCGAGATCGACCGCGGTCTGCTCGCCGACCTGCGGCATGCCGAGGCCGTTGAGAACGCGGGCCAGCGACCGTCCGACGCGCGCCCGCTCGATCCTCGATGCCAGGTTCTCGGCGCTCTTCTTCGCGAAGCGCTCGAGCGTCTCGAGGTCCTCCGCCCGCAGGTTGAAGAAGTCGGCCCGGGAATGGACCATCCCGCGCTCCAGGAGCTGGGACAGGACCGCCCACCCAGCCCCTTCGATGTCCATCCCCCCTCGCCCCACGAAGTGGCCGTACTCCTGTGCCAGCCGTGCCGGGCAGCGCGTGTTCGGGCAGTAGACGCGGACGGCGCCCTCGTCCTGGACGACCGGCGTGTCGCAGACCGGGCAGCGCTCCGGCATCCGGAACTCGCGCTCGGCACCGGTCCGTCGCTCCACGAGCGGCCGGACCACCTCCGGGATGACATCGCCAGCCTTCTGGAGCACGACCCAGTCGCCGATGCGGATGTCCTTGCGCCGGACCTCGTCGAGATTGTGGAGGGTCGCCCGCGCGACAGTGGATCCGGCGACCTTGACCGGGCGCAGGTGGGCGACCGGCGTCAACGTCCCCGTGCGACCGACGTACGGCACGATGGCTTCGACCTCCGTCTCGACCTGCTCAGGCGGGAACTTGAACGCGATCGCCCAGCGCGGCGCCCGGCTGACCATGCCCAGGCGGGTCTGCTGGTCGAATCGGTCCACCTTCACGACGACGCCGTCGGTCTCGTAGGGCAGCTCGTGCCGGGCGTCGCGCCACCGCTCCGTGAAGGCGATGACGCCCTCGATGTCGAGACCCGCGTCACGCTCCGGGTTCACCGGGAAGCCAAGGGCCGCAAGGCGTTCGAGGGCCGCCGACTGGGTTCCGACCGATGCGGCGTCCTCGACGAGCTGGTAGAACCAGGCCGACAGCTTGCGACCGGCGGTGACCGTCGGGTCGATCTGGCGGAGCGAGCCCGCGCCACTGTTGCGCGGGTTAGCGTAGAGCGGCAACCCGGCCTCCTCGCGCCCGGCGTTGATCCGCGCGAATTCAACCTTCGGCATGAAGACCTCGCCGCGGGCATCGAGCGTGGCCGGTTCCGCCAACCGCGCCGGGACGACAGAGATCGTCCGCAGGTTCGCGGTCACGTCCTCGCCGGTGGTGCCGTCGCCGCGGGTCGCGCCTTGGACGAACCGGCCGCGGTCGTAGTGCAGGCTGATGGCCAGGCCGTCGATCTTGAGCTCGGCGACGTATCGGAGCTCGGGCGCTGGCTCGGGCGCCGCCGCCAGCCCTAGGCCCTTGCGCACCCGGGCATCGAACGCACGGAGCTCGTCGTGGCTGAAGGCGTTGGCGAGCGAGAGCATCGGTCGCGTGTGCCGGACCTCGTCGAACGTCCCAGACGGCGCGCCACCAACCCGCTGGGTCGGCGAATCGGGGGTGGCCAGTCCCGGGTGGGCGATCTCGAGCGCGACGAGCTGGCGGAAGAGCTGGTCGTAGTCGGCGTCCGAGAGCTCGGGCGCGTCCTGGCCGTAGTAGAGCTCGTTGGCGCGGTCGACCTGCGCAGCCAACGACGCATGGCGAGCGGCCGCAGCCTCGGGGTCGAGCGCGGCCGCCTCGGCGACGAGTGCCGGATCGACCGGCGGGAGTCCGATGGCCATTGGTGCGAGGGTACCGAATGCGCGGCTCCCGCGCACCCGTCCGCAGAGCGTCAGGCCGCGAGCGCGACCTCCGGATCGACGACGAGCGTGCGAACGTGCGCGGTCATGGCCGCCGACACGCGGGCCAGCAGGCCGTCGGCCTGCTCCGCGGCCGAACAGACGAGCCACAGGCCGCCGTCGGCAGCCTCGGTGATCACGGTCGGCGCCGCGCACGCGGGACAGTAGGGTCGGGTCTCGAAGGCACGCTCGATGAGCTCGCGCGCCTGGTCATGGTCGGACATGGGATCCTCGAGGAGGGAAGGTCTGGGAAAGCGACCGTTCGTCCGGATGGGTCGATCGATCGGCCTTGAGCCTGCCACATCAGCGTGCCTTTGTCGATGACCGGCTCGTACCGGTCGGGTCGCCGGTCGGGATCAGCTGTCGGCATCGAGACGTGACGCAAGGTGCCCCGGCCCGATATCGCCGGGCGTCGGCGCTCCGAGCAGGGCCAGGGCGACCTCGAACTCCTCGCGCAGGATCGCGAGGGCCCGCTCGACGCCCGCCTGTCCTCCGGCCGCGAGGGCCCAGAAGATCGGTCGGCCCACCAGCACGCCCCGCGCCCCGAGTGCGAGCGCGATGGCGATGTCGGGGCCGCGGCGCACGCCGCCATCGACCCAGAGCTCCGCCCGCCCGACGACGGCGCCCGCCACCTCGGCCAGCGCGTCGATCGCCGCCGGCACACGGTCGAGCTGACGCCCACCGTGGTTGCTCACCACGATGCCGTCGACCCCGTGCTCCACCGCGAGGTGCGCATCCTCGGCGGTCAGGATCCCCTTGACGATCAGCGGCAGCGACGACCAGCTCCGGACCATCGCGAGGTCGCCCCAGGAGAGTCCGGCCGGCCCCCGCTCCTCCAGGCGAGCCACGTCGACGAGCGCCCGGCTGCCATGCGTCGCGGCGACCGTCGCGAAGTTGCCCAGTCCCGGGAGCTGCCAGCCGGAACGGCGATCGCGCTCCCGGTACGCCATCACCGGCAGGTCGACGGTCAGGACGATGGCACGAAAGCCAGCCGCCGCGGCCCGCTCGACGAGCGAGCGCGTGACCCCGGGATCGGCCTGGACATAGAGCTGGAACCAGCGTGTGGCGTCCGGCGCCGCCGCGGCAACCTCCTCGATCGAACGCGACGCGGCCGTAGAGAGCGTGAACGGGATCCCGGCGGCCGCGGCGCCGCGAGCGGTCGCGATCTCCCCGTCGGGATGGGCGATCCCGTGAACCGCCATCGGGGCGATCGCGACCGGCATGGCAACCGGCATTCCGAGGAAGGTGGTCGAGGGATCGATCCGGGAGACGTCCACGAGGACCCGCGGCCGGAGCCGTCGGCGTCGCCAGGCCGCCTCGTTGTCCGTGAGGGTGACCTCGTCCCAGGACCCGCCCGCCACGTAGTCGAAAGCGCCCGGCTCCATCGCGAGCCGGGCGACCGGCTCGAAGTCCGCGAGCCGGTGGATCGCGCCGAGGTCCGCCGCCGTGGAGGTCAACCGACGATCTCGAGGTTCGCGAGGCTCACCAGCATCTGCTTGCGCCCGACGGCCGGGTCCTTGAACGCCACGGTGACCTCCTCGTCGCTTCGAGTGAGCTTGGAGGTGACCACGATGCCATCGCCCCAGCGGCCATGGCGGACCCGATCCCCGTCCCGGAACCGGCGCTCGCCCGGGATCACCGGCCGCGCAGCGCGGACAGCTTCGGTCGGGTTGCGCGGCCCGGACTCGGCTGGACCCGGCGGCAGGTCGTCGTCCCAGGCCCCGACCGGACGCGTGAGGCTGCCGGACGGCGCGCCCGACGCGTATGCCTCACGCTTGGCCGCGAGATCACGTGACGGCCGGAACGGCTCCCCCGGCGTGGGCGCGCCAGGCCGCCCACTCCCCTGCCGGAAGGCCGCGCCGGTCCCACCACGGACCGGCGTCCCGAATCGACTCGTGCGGCGTGCGCCGAAGACGAGGTCCAGGTCGAGGTCACGCTCGTCGGTGCCGCCCAGCTGCGGACCGATCATCAGCTCGGCCGGGATCTCGAGCAGGAACCTCGAGGGGACCGACGCCTGGCCCATCCCCCAGGTCGCGCGGCGCCAGGCGTGCGACAGGTAGAGCCGGCGCTTGGCCCGCGTGATCCCGACGTAGGCGAGCCGACGTTCCTCTTCGAGCTCCTTCTCGTCGTCGAGGGCCCGGCTGTGCGGGAACAGGCCTTCCTCGAGGCCGGCGATGAACACGACCGGGAACTCGAGGCCCTTGGCGGCATGGAGCGTGATGAGCGTCACGGCGTCGGCGTCGCCCTCGTACGAGTCCTGGTCGGCGACGAGCGCGGTCTCCTCGAGCAGCCGGTCGAGGGCGTCCTCGGGGGTCAGGTCGTCGTACCGCGTGGTCACCGCGCGCAGCTCGAGCAGGTTGGCCCAGCGCTCCTCGCCGTCCTCCGAGCCGTCGGCGAGCATCGCGCGATAGCCGGACGCCTCGAGGGACTCGTCCAGCAGCTCGGGCAGGGCGAGCATCCCGACTCGCGTCCGCAGCCGCCGGACCAGGGCCGCGAACTCGGCCAGCGCCGTGCGCGACCGCAACGCCAGGTTCTCCAACTCGCCCTTCGCCGCCGCTTCCACGGCGCCCCAGAACGTCCCTTCCGGGCGCGCGGCTGCGGCGCGGAGGACCTCGATCGTCTTGTCGCCGATCCCTCGCGGCGGGACGTTGATGACGCGCTCGAAGCTGACGCTGTCGGTGTCGGATCGGAGGATGCGCAGGTACGCGAGCGCGTCCTTGACCTCGCGCCGGGCATAGAACCGGGTCCCGCCGACGAGCTGATAGCGAATCCCGTACCGCAGGAACAATTCCTCGATGGCTCGGGACTGGGCGTTCATCCGGTACATGACCGCGATGTCGCGGGCACGGAACCGGGTGTCGGTGTCGTCATCGTCCGCGCGACGGGTGAGGGCGCTCCCGCGGCCGCCGACCAGGCCCTCGACCTGGCGGGCGATCCACTCGGCTTCCTCCTCCTCGTTGTATGCCTCGAAGCGCTGGATCTTCACGCCACCCGCATTCCGGGTCCAGAGCTTCTTGTCCTTGCGCGCGGTGTTCCGCGAGACCACGGCATGGGCCGCGTCGAGGATCAGCTGGGTCGAGCGGTAGTTCTGCTCGAGCTTGACGACGGTCGCGTTCGGCCAGTCGCGCTCGAAATCGAGGATGTTTCGCAGGTCGGCGCCCCGCCACGAATAGATCGACTGGTCGTCGTCCCCGACGACCGCGAGGTTGCCGTGCTTCGCGGCAAGGGCTCGGACCCACAGGTACTGGGCCCTGTTCGTGTCCTGGTATTCGTCGACGTGGAGGTACTGCCACTTGTCCTGGTACCTGGCGAGGACGTCGGGGGCCTCCTCGAACAGCCGCACGCCTTCGAGCAGGAGGTCGTCGAAGTCGAGCGCGTTGGCCTTGCGCAGGCGCTCCTGGTAGCGCGTCGCCAGCCGCGCGATCATCCGCTCGCGATGGTTCGACGCCTGTTCGACGAGGAACGTCGGGTCGAGCATCTCGTTCTTCGCTCGGCTGATCGCGCCGAGGACGGCACTCGGGCGGAACTCGCCGGTGAGCGGCAGGTCCTCCTCCTTGAGGATCTGCTTCATCAGCGCCTGCTGGTCGTCGGTGTCGTAGATGACGAAGCGCCGGCCGATGCCGATCGCCTCGCCATCCTGGCGGAGGACTCGCGCGTTGAGCGCATGGAACGTCCCCGCCCCGACGTCACGGCCGGCCTCGCCGATCAGCGAGATGATCCGCTCGCGCAGCTCGGCTGCGGCGCGGTTCGTGAACGTGACGGCCAGGATCCGCCATGGCGCGACGCCGTGGACGCCCACCAGATAGGCGATGCGATGGGCGAGGACCCGGGTCTTGCCCGAACCCGCGCCGGCGAGGATGAGCAGCGGACCATCGGTCGTCGTGACGGCACGCGCCTGCTCCGGGTTGAGGGCCCGGACGATCTGCTGCGCGCGCTCCTCGCGTCGAGCGGCCACGACCGTCGGGTCCGCCTCGGGGATGGGGGTGGCGGGGTCCTCGCCTGGACCCGGCGCCTCGCGCATCCACGCGGGTTCCTCGGGCGCCGTCGGCGCTTCGTCGAGGTCGGCAAAGGCCGTCCCGACGGCGTCGGGCACCGTCGCCGCGGCGTCGTCGAGCGTTGAGTCGCCGGTGCGGCGACGACGGGTCGGACTCACCAACCCATTGTAGGTCGGGGGGCTCACCCGGCTCCCGTGTGGCCGGCCGCTATCCGCCCTTCACCTGGTCAGGGGGCGGCGCCGAGATGCTGACCTGCTCGTCCCAGCGCGACAGGATGGCGTCGAGGGTCAGGTCGTTCCCGTCACCCGTCTTGACGTCCAGTGTCAGGCCGGCGAGATGGTGCGGAACGTCTTTCTCCACCCGCACCGTCACGGCCAGGCTCGTTCCCGTGAGGTCCACCGGCAGCCCGGTCGGGACGCCGGCGTCGAGCGCGGCCAGTTCCTCGGCGGTGAGGTCCGCCTTGACCGTGTAGCACTGGGTCGACCCGCACGCCACGTCGTCGCCTTTCACCGGGTCGACACCCGGCTGCTGGAGGAAGGCGCCAACGGCGGCGACGAGGCTCATGGTGTTCGATGGGACCGCGGGCATGGTCTGGCCGAGGTCGACCACCTGGTACTGGGCGCCCTGGAGCGTGGTCTTGAGGTACGCCTTGCCTCCGACGGCGATGAGCTCGCCGGTCAGGTTGAACAGGGCCGGCGCGGTGAACGTGGCTTTGGCGGCGTTGCCGGCGAGGTCCAGATCGACCGCTGCCGTGGTGCCGTCGAGCTTGAGTGGCGCACCACCGTCCCCTGCCCCGGGCAAGGTCACGCTCGTCGTGCCATCGAGGGTGGCGTCGATATGGACACTCTTGGCGCCCTCGGTCGCCGTCAGGGCGGCCGTGACGATCTCCTTCGGGTCGGTCAACGGCGGCGCGGAGGGCCCGCCGCACGCTGCAACCAGGATGGCCGCGGCCGCAGCGAGTCCGACGAGTGCACGCGCGATCGGATGTCGGTGGATCATGGGACTCCTCTAGGACGGTCTCCTCCGGTTGACGCCCGACATCAGGTTCAGCGTGACGGCCGCGCTCTGTCAAACGGCCCGATGCCATCGCGCGAGCAGACCCGGGCGCTCCGCCCGGAGCCAGCATCCCAGACAGGCCGTTCGGCACTCCCTGGGCGAGTCAGCGCCGTGCATGCTCTCGCCCGGACGCCGGGGTGGACGCCATTCGCGATGCCCCGCGCCTGCCGCTTGAACGGCGGGAGGTGGGTCGATGGCTCGGTCCCGCAGACCAGCGTGCCTCGACAAATCGAAAGGACCCGGGCCGATGACCCGGGTCCTTCGCTATCGAGCTGGAGTCGGACTAGAAGTCCATCCCGCCGCCACCGCCGTGGTCGTGGCCCGCGCCGGCGCCGGCCTTGTCCTTCTCGGGAAGGTCCGAGATGAGGGTCTCCGTCGTGAGGACCATGGCCGCGATCGATGCCGCGTTCTGGAGCGCCGAGCGCGTCACCTTGGCCGCGTCGACGATCCCGGCCTTGAACAGGTCGCCGTACTCGCCCTTGAGCGCGTCGTAGCCGAAGCCCGACTTGAGGCCCTTGACGTGGGCGACGATGACCTCACCGGACTGGCCGGCGTTGTCGGCGATCTGGCGAGCCGGGGCTTCGAGCGCCTTGCGGACGATCTCGACGCCGACCTGCTCGTCACCTTCGAGATTGATCTTGTCGAGGACCGGGATCGCCTGCAGGAGCGTGGTCCCGCCGCCGGCGACGAGGCCTTCCTCGACCGCCGCACGGGTCGTCGAGAGGGCATCCTCGATGCGGTGCTTCTTCTCCTTGAGCTCGACCTCGGTGGCCGCGCCGACCTTGATGACCGCAACCCCACCGGACAGCTTGGCGAGACGCTCCTGGAGCTTCTCGCGGTCGTAGTCCGAGGTGGTGTCCTCGATCTGCGTCTTGATCTGGCTCATGCGAGCCTTGATCTGGTCGGCCTTGCCGTCCCCATCGATGATGGTCGTGTCGTCCTTCGTGGCCACGACGCGGCGCGCCGAGCCGAAGTCCTCGATGGTGACCGAATCGAGCTTGCGCCCGATCTCTTCGCTGATGACGGTGCCGCCGGTCAGGACGGCGATGTCGCGCAGCATCTCCTTGCGCCGATCGCCGAAGCCCGGCGCCTTGACGGCGAGGACCGAGACGGTGCCGCGGAGCTTGTTGACGACGAGGGTCGCGAGCGCCTCACCGTCGATGTCCTCGGCGATGATCAGCGTCGGCTTGCCCTGCTGGACGGCCTTCTCGAGCGCCGGGAGCATGTCCTGGACGCTGGAGATCTTCTTGTCGGTGATGAGGATGAGCGGGCTGTCGAGGACGGCCTCCATCCGGTCGGGGTTGGTCACGAAGTACGCGGACAGGTAGCCGCGGTCGAACTGCATCCCCTCGGTGTATTCCTTCTCGAGGCCCAGGCTCTGGCCTTCCTCGACGGTGATGACGCCGTCCTTGCCGACCTTGTCCATCACCTCGGCGATGATCTCGCCGACCTCGGGATCCGCGGCGCTGATGGCGGCGACGGCCGCGATCTGCTCGCGGTTGTCGACCGGTCGCGACACCTTCTTGATCTCCGCGACGATCGCGTCGACGGCCTTCTCGATGCCGCGCTTGACGACCATCGGATTGGCGCCGGCAGTGACGACCCGGAGGCCCTCGCTGACCATCGCCTGGCCGAGCACCACGGCCGTGGTGGTCCCGTCGCCCGCCACGTCGTCGGTCTTGGTGGCGACTTCCTTGAGGAGCTGCGCTCCCATGTTCTCGAACGGGTCGTCGAGCTCGATGTCGCGAGCGATCGTGACGCCGTCATTGGTGATGGTCGGGGAGCCGAACTTCTTGTCGAGGACGACATTGCGTCCCTTCGGACCGATCGTCACCTTGACCGCGTCGGCGAGGCGATCGATGCCGCGCTTCAGCGAACGACGAGCGGTCTCGTCAAAGATGATCTGCTTAGCCAATTCGAATGTCCCTCCAGGAACGTTGGGGCGTGGACGCAGGCCGACGGCGGAGGCCGTCAGTCGGCGACGATCGCCAGGATGTCCTTCTGGCTGACGATGAGGAGCTCGTCGCCGTCGATCTTGAACTCGGTGCCGGCGTACTTCGCGTAGAGGACCTTGTCGCCGGCCTTGACGTCCATCGACTCGCGCTTGCCATCGTCGAGGATCCGGCCCGGGCCGGCGGCGACGATGGTGCCCTCCTGTGGCTTTTCCTTGGCGGTGTCCGGCAGGACGATGCCGCTCTTGGTCATCTCCTCACGGGCGCTCGGCTTGACGACCACGCGGTCACCCAATGGGCGAAGCTTGGTCGCGCTTGCAGTGGCTTTGGCCAACGTGCATTCCTCCTGTTGCGGCCGGTCGGGCCGTCGGGCGTGACTGCTGGGGCATTCGCCGACCGCATGCCGGTAGGTCGAGGTCCCAGGGAACCATGATTCGGGCCTCGCGCCGGGCGCCGTCCCCCATCCTGCCGCCGATCCGAATCGTGCGGGCCTATGTGGGGTGCTCGCGCCGTCGCGGCCTCGTCCGATGTTAGCACTCTCAAGCCGAGAGTGCCAAGCGGGAGACTAGCGAAGACGCGCTGTCGCTGTCAACTCGCCGACGCGTGTGTGGTGGTCACGCGGCCCTGCGCAGCCGCTCCGGCCACGCCGCAGCCCGCATCGTCGGCCCTCTCGGCGGCCTCCACCGCAGCGCGACCGGATCAGGGTCGTTCGAAGGCGACCGTCAGGTCGTTGCCGCTGCGACCCAGCGTCACGCAGCCCGGTCCGTCGTAGCCGATGTACCAGCCGACGTACCCCTCGAAGTCGTCGTACTGCACCGCATGTCGGAGGACCGGCAAGTCCGGCTTGAACTCGGCGGGCCCGGCGTAGGTGGGATCTCCGGTGTCGGCATAGTTGGACATGTGGACGAACCGGAGCTGGAGGACGTGGTCGCCCAGCATGTCGATGGCCTTGCCACTGCCGGAATACGTATAGGGCGGCTTGGCCACCGTGAGGTCGCCGCGAGGCTGGCCGCCCGGTCCGGGCAACGAGACGTTGCCGAAGACGAACGTGATGAGGTCAGCCTTGTCCGTCGAGGAGATCACGACCTTGGTCATCCGGTCCGAGGAGAGCGCACCCTCCTGGGGCTTCACCACGCAGTCGGCGACCGGACTCGGGCTGGCGGTCGGCGACGATGTGGCGCTCGGGGCCGCGCTGGGCGACGAAGATGGAACGATCGAGGGCGATCCGGTCGCGGCAGAGCTGGGGCTCAGGCTCGGTGAGGGCGACTGGCTGGCCTGCGAACAGGCCGACACGAAGAGCAGACAGACGACGAGCGTGGTGCCGACGACGCTGCGGCGGCGCGGCGAGGGAGTCATTCGATCCTCCGGGGACTCACAAGGGTCCGATCATAGGCAGCGACAAGGGTGGGACCGAGCGCATCGAGCGAGATGCCGCGACGCTCCGCGATCCACGCCGATGTGACGCGGACCCACTCCGGTTCGTTTCGCGATCGCGGCGCGCCGGGCGGCGACAGGAACGGCGAATCGGTCTCCACCAAGAGACGCGCGTCGGGTACGAGAGCGGCGACCTCGCTCGACGCTTCCTCGCCCCGACGGAACACGAGCCCGGAGAAGCTGATCGCGAGGCCCAGGTCGATCATGGCCCGGCCGTAGTCAAGCGGCCCGGAATAGGAGTGGACGATGGCCGGCGGGCGATCGGCGAACGCCCGATCCCAACGCGCATCTCCCACCCCGGCGGCGACCAGCTCTGCCAGCAGCCCGTCCTGCGCGTCCCGCCGGCCGTCCGCTGAACGACAGTGGAGGATGGCCGGCTTGCCGGTCTCGAGCGCGAGCGCAAGGTTGCGGCGCAGATTCACCAACTGGTCGGGGATCGGGCTGAACACGCGGTCGTAGTCGAGCCCGGTCTCGCCGATCGCCACGACCCGATCATCGGTGGCATGGGCCGCGATGGCGCGCCAGCCCGCGTCATCGACCTTCGCGGCGTCGTGCGGATGGACCCCGACCGCGGCATCGATCCACGGGAACCGGTCGACGAGCGCCAGCGCTCGTTCCGAGGACGCGGCGTTCCAGCCGGGCACGAGGATGCGCTCGACGCCCGCCAGCCTGGCCCCCCCGACCACGAGGTCGACGTCGGCATCGAACCGGTCGGCGTTGAGGTGGCAATGGCTGTCGATCAGTCGCACGCACCGATGGTAGGTGTGGCGAGCCGATGCCGGGAGGTCAGTCGGCCGCCGCCTCGGCATCGAGCCGCGGGAACAGCGGTTCTGGCGTGGCGACCCGTCCGGCCTCCCCTGCGTGGGCGCCCCAAACCAGCTCGGCGAGGACCGGCGGGCCACCGTTGCCGTCCGGCCCGTAGGGATAGGCGTACCCGAGTTGCGCCAGGATCCGCGGCGTCACGCCCGGCATGTACGGCGCGGTCGCGAGCCCCACGAGCCGGCACGCCTCGACGAGGTCGCCGAGCACGCCGCGAAGGTGATCGATCGCCGCCTGATCGCCACCCCTGGCCGCCTTCGCGAGCTCCCAGGGCTTCTCCAGGTCGACCTCGCGGTTCGCCGCGGTCACGAAATCCCAGAGGGCCGCGAGCGCATCGTGCAGGAGACAACCCTCGAGGGCCTCGCGGAACCGCGGGTAGTCGTGCGACCACGCGACCATGAGCGAGCCATCGCTGGGTGCCGGACGCTCCCCGTCGAGGTATCGGTTGACCATCGTGACCGTGCGGTTCACGAGGTTCCCGAAGTCGTTGGCCAGGTCGGCGTTGTAGCGGCGCACGAACGAGTCCCAGCTCACCTCGGCG
Organism: uncultured Chloroflexia bacterium; assembly: GCA_963764515.1. Taxonomy (GTDB): domain Bacteria; phylum Chloroflexota; class Limnocylindria; order Limnocylindrales; family CSP1-4; genus SPCO01. The sequence goes on from CAVXSS010000004.1 coordinate 273,600, forward strand.
TCCCGGTCGAACGGCACCTCGCGCAGCACGACGTAGCGGGCGCCGTCGGGCCCGAACGCGGCGACGAAATCGTTCGGATCGAGGAAGTTGCCGCGGCTCTTGCTCATGCGTTCGCCGCCGGCGGCCAGGAGCCAGCCGTGGACCCAGACATGCCGTGGCGCGTCGAGTCCCGCGCTCCACAGCATCGCCGGCCAGAAGATCGTGTGGAAGCGCGCGATGTCCTTGCCGATGACGTGGAGGTCGGCGGGCCACCAGTGCGCGAAGGCATCGGGATCGTCCGGGAACCCCGCGCCCGTGACGTAGTTGATGAGCGCGTCGTACCAGACATAGATCTTGCCGGCTTCGGGGTCCCAGGTGCCGTCCTCGCGGAGCGCGGTCTCGCCGTTCTCCGTGATCGGGAACGGGATGCCCCAGTCGCCCGGCGTGCGCTCACGCGAGATCGAGAAGTCCTCGAGGCCGCCGCGGATGAAGCCGAGCATCTCGTTGCGCCGGTAGTCCGGCTGGACGAAGTCCGGATGCTCGGCGTAGTAGGACTCGAGACGCTGCTGATACCTCGACATGCGGAAGAACCAGTTCCGCTCGGTCAGCCACTGGAGCGGGACCTCGGGATGGTTCGGGCAGATCGTGCCGCGGGCGGTCTCCTGGACGTCGGTGGCGTTCCGGAAGCCTTCGTTCGGGCAATACCAGCCCTCGTACGTGCCGAGGTAGACATCGCCGTTGGCAAACGCCCGGCGGACCAGCTCCTGAACCGCCCGGGTGTGATCGGGATCGGTCGTCCGGATGAAGCGGTCGGGGCTGATCTCGAGGGCTCCTTCGGCCGCCTTGAAGTACTCGACCTTCTCGTCGACGAACGCCCGCGGTGAGCGGCCCTCGTCGATGGCGCTCTGGGCGATGTTGATCGAGTGCTCGTCGGTGCCGGTCAGGAAGCGCGTGTCATCGCCGAGCATGCGGTGCCAGCGTGCGATGACGTCGGCGCCGATCACCTCGTACAGGGTGTGCACACCCGGCTTGCTGTTGGCATACGCGATGGCCGTGGTGAGGTAGTAGCGGGGGCGGTCGCTCATGGGGCGCGATGGTAGCAGCGGCCAACGACGGGATGCGCGACCATAGGCGAGCATGGGCCGCCCCGACCCGAGGCCCGGCGATCCGATATTGGAGAACGCATGACCCGCGATTCACACCTGGCCGTGATCGGCCTCGGCTACGTCGGCCTCCCGCTCGCCATCGCCTTCGCAGAGGCCGGCTTCGAGGTCCACGGGATCGATGTCTCGGCGAAACGGGTGGCCTCCCTCGCCGCTCGCCGGTCCCCGATCGACGACATAACGGACGAACGTCTCGGGGCGGCCCTCGACGGCCGCCTGAGCGTCGCGACGATGGCCGACGCACACCTCGACGATGCCGATGCCGTGTTCGTCTGCGTCCCGACGCCGATCACCGCGACGAAGGACCCCGACCTCGGCCCGGTCCTCGCCGCGGCGTCGTTCATCTGCGAGCATGTGCGGAAGGGCCAGCTGCTGGTCCTCCAGTCGACGACCTTCCCGGGCACGACCGTCGGACCTTTCCGGACCGCCGTCGAGGGGAGTGGCCTGCATGCCGGCGTCGACTTCGACCTGGCGTACGCGCCGGAGCGGGTCAATCCCGGCGATCCGGCCAGCGCGGCCCGGGCCGTGCCGCGCCTCGTCGGCGGGACGACGCCAGAGGCGACCGCGCGGGCCGCCGCCCTCCTGCGCCACATCAACGACGCCGTCATCGAGCTGTCCTCGCCCGATGCCGCCGAACTGGCCAAGCTCCTCGAGAACGTCTTTCGCAACGTGAACATCGCCCTGGTCAACCAGCTGGCGCTGCTCTGCGAGCGGATGGGCCTCGACGTCTGGGAGGTCATCGGGGCCGCCGCCACGAAGCCGTTCGGGTTCATGAAGTTCACCCCGGGCCCGGGCGTCGGCGGCCACTGCATCCCGGTCGACCCCTACTACCTGTCCTGGCGGGCGCGCGAGTTCGATTTCATCGACCGCTTCGTCGAGCTCGCGGGCGACATCAACCTCGCGATGCCGCGACACGTCGTCGACCTCGTCGCCGAGGCGCTCAACGACCGGAGCCGGTCCCTCAAGGGCGCGAACGTGGGCGTGGTGGGCGTGGCCTTCAAACCGGACGTCCAGGATGACCGCAACTCGCCCGCGGCCGACGTCATCGCCGGCCTCGCGGAGCGGGGCGGCGAGGTCCGCTATCACGACCCGCTCGTCCCATCGTTCCGCGACGCCGTCGGCATCGTGCGCGAGAGCGTCGAGCTGCCGCCGCTTCTCGACTGGGCGGACGTGGTGGTCATCGTGACCGCGCACAAGGCCGTGGACTGGACCACCGTGTACGAGCGTGCGGACCTGATCGTCGATACGGTGGACTCGTCGGCCGGACGGGCGACGCACGCGCATCAGGTGCTGCGGCTGGGCGCGGGATGGTCGACGCGGTCCTGACCGCGTCGCGGTGAGCCAGCTCGTGGGCGATCGCGCCCCGGCGTCGGATCGGCGGCGACCCCGGATCGCGTACTTGTCGTTCGGGTCCGGCGAGTACGACGCGCGCACGTTCCGCATGGCGCGGTCGGCGATCGCCGCCGGATACGAGGTCACCGTGTACGCTCGCTGGTACCCGGCGCTGCCGGTCATCGAGGAGCGCGACGGCTACCGGATCATCCGCGCCCCGTTCGACTGGCGGCTCGCCACCCCGGGGCTTCGGGGCCGGGCGCGTCGGCGCGTCGCGACGGCGATGGCCGGCCCTGTCGAGGCCAAGGATCCCGCCGACGATGCCGAGGACTGGGCGGCGCGGGACGAGGGCACGCTCGTCGGGGACCCGGGTCGGAACGATGGCTCTTCCGTCGGCCAGGCAGCGGCCCGCTCGCGCGGCATCCTCGAGCGACCGCTCCGGCTCGCCTGGCGGGTCAGGCAGCGGATCACGCGGCCATTTCGCCGGTGGCGACGGCTCATCAAGTTCTTCCCCCTCTATCCGCTCGGTTGGGCGGCCGCGCTGGAGGCATCGGCGGAGCCAGCCGACATCTGGCACGGCATGTGGGCCGGATCGCTCCCGGCGCTCGCCCGACTTCGCCGCCGGCACGGCGGGCGGTCGATCTACGACAGCCGCGACGTGTACATGCAGTCGCGCGACTTCGCGACGGCCGGCTGGCCGGGCAAGGCCATCCTCGAGTGGCTCGAGCGCCGGTGGGCACACGAGGCCGATCGGGTCCTGACGGTCAATGCGTCGTACGCCGACCTGCTCGCCGAGCAGCTGCGCATCCCGGTGCCACCGGTCGTCATGAACTGCCCGGAGCGATGGTCGCCTCCCGACCCGAGGCCGAACCTCATCCGCGAGACGCTCGGCCTTGCGCCCGACGTGGCCGTGGTGCTGTACCAGGGTGGACTGATGAGCGGACGCGGCATCGCGCAGGCCATGGACGCGATCCTCGAGGTCCCGGGCGCCGTCCTGTGCCTGATGGGGTTCGGAAGGCTCCGGCAACAGCTCGCCGAGGACACCTCGACACCGCGCTACGCCGGCCGCGTGATGATGCTCGATCCAGTGTCTCCCGAGGCCCTGCTCCGATGGACGGCGTCGGCCGACGTCTCGGTGATGGCCATCCAGCCGACGTCGGTCAACCACCGGTTCACGACTCCGCAGAAGCTCTTCGAGAGCGTCGCGGCCGGGGTGCCCGTGGTCGCATCCGACCTGCCAGGGATGGCGGACATCGTGCGCTCGAGCGGCGTCGGGCTGGTCTGCGACCCGACCTCCCCGACCGCCATCGCCGCGGCGATCCGGGAGATCATCTCGGCGCCGGCCGAAGCCCGTGACCGGCAGCGTGACCATGTGCTCCGCGTCGCCCATGAGCGGTACAACTGGGAGACCCAGGTCGACACGCTGCTCCGCCTGTATCGCGAGTTGCTCTAGCGGTCCCGCGCTCCGGCGTGCGCGACGCTCACACCGACTCGCGAGCGGCCACCGTGGCTGCCGGATCGAAGCGGTCGAGGATCGACTCGTACAGGTCCCGATACCGTGGTCCGTTCGCGGCCCACGTCCGCTCGGCCAGGACCCAGGCTCGCGCCGCCGACCCGAGCTTCTTCCCGAGCCGGGGCTCGTCCATGAGGCGCCCCAGGGTGGCCGCGAGCACGTCCGCGTCGCCGGCCGGGAACGACAGGCCACGTTCGCCCGGCGCGGCGATCTCGGTCAGTGCGGGCAGGTCGGAGACGACGATGGGCAGGCCCATCGCCATCGCCTCATACGGCTTGAGCGGCGTCACGAAGCGCGCGGCCCGATCCGGCATCCGCGCGATGACGAACGCGTCGAGCAGGGCATAGTGCGCCCGGACCTGGTCGTGGGGCACGCGGCCGGTGAAGATGACCGACGACTGCAGGCCGGCCGCGGCGACGCGCGCCTCGAGCTGCGTCCGCAGCTTGCCGTCACCCACCAGCAGGCAGGCGACCTGGCGGCCGGATCCGACGAGCCGCGCCGTCGCTTCGATGAGCAGGGCGTGGCCCTCACGGAAGTGGTCGAGGTTCGAGACGTACCCGAAGACCCAGCGGTCGTCGAGGCCGTACCTGGCCCGGAGTTCGGGGTCCGCGTCGGTCGGGGCGAACGCCGCGGGGTCGATCCCGTTGGGCACGACGACGATCTTGTCCGCCGGGACGCCGCGCCCGACCAACTCGACGCGCATCGCCTCGCCAAGAGTCGTGATTCCGTCCGCCGCAGCCATCACCCGGTTCTCGGTGACGTACCGGCGGCGAGTCAGCTCGGCGGCCTCCGCCGTCCCGGCGATGATCTGGTCGCCCGTCCAGCTCGCCTCGAGAAAGCCCCGGACCTCGTACACCAACGGTCGCCGGAGATGCTCCCGAAGGGCGACGCCGACGAGTGCGTACTCGTAGCCGCGATGCCCCGACGCCACGTGGATGATGGCGGGCCGCTCCTGCCGGGCTACCGCCGCCGCCAGCGTCGCGGTCCGCGACAGGAGCTCACCCGGTGCGAGCCCGTCGGTGGGCGCGCCGGGGGCGAGTCGGTGGTGCGTGATGCCCTCGACGATCTCGACGTCGGGCGTGGCCCCATCCGGCCGCGGCGGCGGATACCCGAACGGTGTGACCACAAAAGGATCGAGGCCGGCCTCGACCTGGGCGCGCAGGGTCTCTCGGCTGCGGATCGTGTAGCCGCTCTGGCGATCGGGAAGCGATACCTTGAGCAGGTGCATGACGACGTTCCGCGCCCTCGGCTCGAGCGGACCGTCGATCCCCGAGACCTGTGGGAGCCAGCCCGGCTCGGTGTCCTGGAGCCGCTCGATGAGCTCGCGTTCTCGACGTCGCAGGGCCGCCGAGTCCGAGATCGCCCTGAGTCGCCGCGTCGCCGCGAGGGCGGCCGACGGCTCGCCTCGCCGAGAGCCGCCCGAGCTGACGCTCCGCAGGGCCAGACGCAGGTCCGGGTGCGCGAGGAGCAGTCGCGCCGATCGTTCGGCGGCGGCCGCCCGGTCGCCCGAGGCGTGGAACCGAAGTGCGACGGCGTACGTGCGCAGGTCGCCGGCGGCCCTGACGATCGATCTCGGCTGGCCGTCCGCCCGCCTGCCGAAGGCGAGGACGGCGACGTCGCGGACCAGCAGGACGGCGCCGCCCGCGCGGTTGCGCAGCCTCAATGCGCGCCGCTCGGCACGGGTCCGTCGGCCATACTCTCCCGACCGCATCGGGCGATCCGGGCGACGGCCCACTGAGCCGAGGAAGTCATGGCCGGGACGGTAGCACACGTGGTCGGAGCGAGACCCAACTTCATGAAGGCCGCCCCGGTCGTCCGTGCGCTCGGACGCCGCGGGGTCGAGCAGATCCTGATCCACACGGGCCAGCACTACGATCAGGCGATGTCCGGGGTCTTCTTCGGGGAGCTGGATCTGCCCGAGCCGGACATCAACCTCAACGTCGGCTCGGGCACCCATGCGGCCCAGACGGCGGCCATCATGGTCGAGCTCGATCGGGTCTTCGTCGACCTGGCCCCGGCACTGATCGTCGTGTACGGGGATGTCAACTCGACGCTCGCGGCGGCCATCGTCGGCGCGAAGCGGCTGCTACCGATCGCGCACGTGGAGGCGGGCCTGCGAAGTTTCGACCACACCATGCCCGAGGAGATCAATCGGCGCGTCACCGACCTGCTGTCCGAGCTGCTCTTCGTGACGAGCCCGGAGGCCATCGACAACCTGCGGAACGAGGGCCGCGGGGCTGCGGGCATCGAGTTCGTCGGGAACCCGATGATCGACACGCTCCTTGACAACATCGAACGCTTCGACGTCGCCGCGGCGCGGCGGGCGCAGGACCTGACCGGGCCGTACGTGGTCGCGACGCTCCACCGCCCGTCGAACGTCGACACGCCGGAGGTGGCTGACCGGATCGTGGCCATGCTCGAGGCGGTGAGCCGGATCCTGCCGGTGGTGCTGCCCCTCCATCCGCGCGGGCTGGCCACGCTGACCGCGGCCGGTCTGGCGACCGGCCCACGGCTCCAGGTCATCGAGCCGCTCGGCTACGTACCCTTCCTCTCGCTCGTCCGGGGGGCCTCCGCTGTCGTGACCGATTCGGGCGGGATCCAGGAGGAGACGACGATCCTCCGGATCCCGTGTCTCACGGTCCGCCCGAATACCGAACGACCGATCACCATCACCCAGGGCACGAACCGGCTGGTCGCGCCCGAGGAGGTCGCAGACGCGGTCCGGGCGATCGTCGAGGGGCCGCCAGCGGCACGGCTCAGCGCGCCACCACTCTGGGACGGGCACGCCGGCGAACGGATCGCGACGATCATCGAGCGCTGGCTGTCCGAGCACCGGGTGACGACATCGTGAGCGACGGTCCATCGGCCGGCCGACGCGCGCCGGCGCGCCAAGGGGCGACCCAGGAGCTTCGACGAGCGATCCGACGCGCTCGTGACCGGGCCGCCCGCCAGCGACTCCGGGCGCTGCCATGGGACGCCTGGCTCATCGCCCGTCGCGCTCGCGCCCGCCTGCCCGTGTCGGGCGTCACGTCCGGGCCACTCGTCTCGTTCGTCACCGATGCGACCGAACCGGGCGAGCTAGCGGGCCGGATCGGGTTGCTCGAACGAACCGCCTACCGTCCCGTGGAGCTGGTGATCGTCGGGGAGGCGGCGGCGGCCCCGACCGGGACGGCGGATTCGTCGTCGATCTCGGTCCGGTACGTCGCACCGTCGCGAGGCCGCGACCGGCAGGCGTCGATCGCCACCGCCATCGCGGCGGCCGATGGGGAGTTGGTCTGCCTCCTCGACCCGGGCGTCGAACCCATCCTCCCGGACTGGCTCGGACACCTGGTCGAAACGGTGCTGGCAGGCTCGGTCGCCGCCGGTCCGACGCTGCTGCGGGCGCGCGGCCGCGGCCTGGTGCGGGCGAAGCAACAAACGGCCGATCACTCGATCGTCTCGGCCGGCATCGACCTCGAACGGTCCAGCGGGACCTTCACGCCGCGGCACATCGAGCTCGGCGTGCCGTTCCACTGGAAGCCGCCGCCCACCCCGACCGACGTCCCCGCCCTGTCGCTGGCCTGCCTCCTCGTCCGACGCTCGGCCCTGCTGAGCGCCGGGGGCGTCCCGGGCGCGTATGCGGACGGCGGCTTGTGCATGGCCTCGACCCCGTTCGCCGATGTCGACCTCGGATTTCGTCTACGTGCGACCGGAGGACGGCTGACGAACGACCGTCGAGCGCTCGCCTGGTGTCGTTTCCAGGAGCCCCGCCCGACACCGGTCGCGCGGCCCGGGAAGGGCGACTTCCGCGGTCGATGGCTCACGGTCGGCGATCGGGCGACGTTCATCGATCGCTGGGGCCCGCGCCTCGTCCGACAGGTCCTCCTCGACGCGATCACGGGCGCTCACCGATGGTCGATCGCACCCCTGCGGGTCGCGGTCCTCGGCGATGTCCGGCTCCCCTCGAAGGAGTCGGGCGTGGACTGGCAGGTCGTGGGCGGATCGATCGCCGGCGGAAGCCCGAACCTGACCTCGATCGGGGCCGACGTGGTCATCGTGGCCGATCCCGAGGCGGATATCCGGGACACCCCGACCGGCCTGATCCGCGTGGCGTGGGTCGGCGCCACCGGCCCCAGGTACCTTGACGAGTTCGACCTCGTCGTGGCGGCCACGAACGCCGACCGCGACCGGATCGCCGGCGAGACCGCCAAGGCGATCGACGTCGCCGACCTCGAGGGCCCGGGCGGGATCGACGAGCTGCGCGAGCTCCTCGCTCGTTGGGCCGCGACGCGCCGGCTGGGGATCCGGATCGGGCCGGTCAGCTGGCGGAATGCCCATCTCTGGGGCGACTACCACTTCGGGCGCTCGCTGCAGCGGTACCTCGAGCGCGCCGGCCATCCCACCCGCGTCCGGCTGATCGGGGACTGGTCATCCGAGGCGGCGGCCGCCGACGACGCCACGGTCCACGTGTTCGGGCGACATCCCGCCCACAACCGGCCATGCCAGGTCAACGCGCTCTGGCAGATCAGCCACCCGGATCAGGCCTCGGCCGAGCTGTACGACACCTACGACCATGCGTTCGTCGCATCGGAGCCGTTCGCGGCCCTGATGGCCGAACGGGCCCATGTCCCGGTCGATCCGCTCCACCAGGCCACCGATCCCGAACGCTTCCACCCCGACGATGCGGGCCCCCATCACGAGCTGCTCTTCGTCGCGAACTACCGCCCGAACCGCCCGGTCGTCGAGTGGCTCCTCCCGACGACCCGCGAGCTCGCGATCTACGGGCAAGCGTGGGACGAGCATGGCCTCGACCCTCGGTACCACCTCGGCCGCCACATCCCCAACGAGGAGCTCCGGCGGTACTACAGCTCGGCGTCGATCGTTCTCAATGACACCTGGGAGGACATGCGGGCAGCCGGGTTCATCTCGAACCGGATCTACGACGCGCTCGCCTGCGGCGCCTTCGTCCTCTCCGATGACGTGACCGGCCTTGCCGAGGAATTCGACGGCGGGGTCGCGATCTATCGCGACGCCGCCGGACTTCGCTCAGCCGTCGAGCGGTACCTCGACGATCCCGATGGCCGGCGCGCGATCGCGGACCGGGGTCGCGCGGCTGTCCTGGAGCGGCACACCTTCGAGCAGCGCGCGGCCACGATCGTGGCTGCCATCGAACCCCGACTCGACGCCCTTCCCGCCCTGATCACGCAGGAGCGGTAGGCTCAAGCGGACCCAGGACGTGGGCCGCGGCCGAGCACCCCGCGCGCGGCCGCGAGGATCGACAGGACGGCCGACGCGGCGGCCGTCCCGACCGGCTCGCCGAAGACGCGAACGAGGGCGAACGCGGGAGCACGAACCATGCCGCCGACGCGAACCACCATCCGTCGGTCCGCACGCATGGCCGGTCGAACCATCTGCCAGTAGCCTCTGCGGCCCGCGGGCACGAGGGATCGCCAGCGCGAGGCCGGCGGTCGGGTGATGTTCGCGATCATGGCGTCGGAGGCCGCGAGGATCGCGGGCGGGACCGACTCGAAGAACCGCCCCACGGCCTCGTACAGCCGACCGGTGTCGGGATCCCGGCGGTCGAGCGCCTGGCGCACGGGGACCCCGAGATCGGACCGCACGAGCCGGTCGAAGTACGCCCGCTTGATCGCGAAACGCGTCGCCTCGTCGGCGATCTGGGCGTCGACCTCGGCGCTCACGTCCCCGAACACCATCGGGGCCATCGCCGCCATCTCGGTGGCGCGCTCCGCGGACGTACGCGTGGCCGCGGAGATCGTCTCGACATACCGGTGCGGATGGGGTCTCGTCCACTCGTACACGACGTCGCCGATGACCTCGATGTGGGCGCCCGCGCGCAGCAGCGCTCGAACCGTCCACGGCTGGTCACCGAGCACGCGGCCCTCGAACTGCAGGCCGCCGATCAACGACCGATTGATGGCCTTGCCGGTGGCCGACGCGTAGTACAGGAGACCCGGATGCGTGGCGATGGACTTGCGACCGGGCTCGGTGATGTCGGGGATGTCGTACACCTTCGAGAGCCACGTCGTTTCGCCGTCGGTCCAGATCCGCTGGCCCACGACCGCGAGCACCTCGGGATCCGACGTCGGGCGCATGAGCGCGGCCACGCCGCCGGGCAGCAGGCGGTCATCGGCATCGAGGAAGGCGAGCCACTCCCCTCGAGCCACCTCGAGGCCGCGGTTCCGCGCGCTCGAGACGCCCTCGTTCGTCGGCAGCCGGACGACGACGACGCGAGGGTCGCGGTCCGCGACGGCCTGCGCGACGTCGGCGGTCCCATCGATCGACCCGTCGTCGATGACGACGCACTCGAGCGGGACCGCACGCTCCTCGAGCACCGACGCGATGGCGCGCTCGATGCTCGACGCCGCGTTCCAGCTCGGGATCAGGACCGTCAGTCGCGGGGCATCGCTCGGACGCACGGACGGGGCCGAAGACGCCATCAATGGCGAAAGTGGCGAACGCCCGTCACGAGCATCGTGCCGCCCACGGCATCGACGGCTGCCACCGCCTCCGGGTCGCGCATCGAGCCGCCCGGCTGGGCGAAGGCCGTCACCCCCGCCGTGAGGCAGACCTCCACCGCGTCGGGGAACGGGAAGAACGCGTCCGACGCGCAGGACGCGCGCTGGGTCGATGCCGGGCCGAGCATCGCGTGAGCCTTGGCCACGGCCTGCCGGGCGGCATCGACACGCGACGTCTGCCCGCTGCCCATCCCGACCAGCCGGCGATCCTTGACCAGGACGATCGCGTTCGAGGTCACCCCGCGGACCAGGCGCCAGGCGAGGTCGAGATCGAGCTGCTCATCGTCATTCGGCGCGCGGTTCGTCACCAAGGTCCACCTCGTCGGATCGTCGCTCGCGGTGTCCGGCGCGCCGACGAGGTACGCGCCGCCGGCCGTCCGGATCGAACCGGTCGGGTCGACCGGCCCGCCGGCCGCCTCGCCGGACAGGGCTTCGTCGACGAGGACCCGCAGGTTCGGCTTCCGGGCCAGGACTTCGAGCGCCTCGGGCTCGAAGCCCGGCGCAACGACGATCTCGAGGAAGATCGAGACCAGACGTTCGGCGATCGGCGCGGTCACCGGCCGGGTCAGCGCGACCACGCCGCCGAAGGCGCTGATGGGATCGGCTTCGAGGGCCGCCGCCCACGCCTCTGCGAGCGACGCTCGCTCGGCGGCACCACACGGATTCGTGTGCTTGACGATGACGACCCCCGGCCCTCGCAGCGCCCGCCCGAGCGCGGCCACGGCCGCCGCGTCGAGCACGTTGTTGTAGGAGAGGGTCTTGCCCTGGATCGGCGCCCGTTCGATGCCGAAGGGCCCGTCCGCGAGCGTCGTGCCCGGCCGCCGGTACCGGGCCGCCGGCTGGTGCGGGTTCTCGCCGTAGCGCAACGTTCCGACCTTCTCGAGCGGGATCGTCAGCGAGGCCGGGTACGGGTCGTCGGGAGCCTCCATCAGGCCAGCGGCGACCATCCGGCGCGGGAGCTCCATCGCGATCCGGGCGTCGTACGCGGCGGTGTGCGCGAAGGCCTCGATCGCGAGGGACCGCCGCAGCGTCTCGGTGATGCCCGCCGGGTCATCGAGGGCGGCCAGGATGGCCTCGTAGCGCCCCGGCGAGACGACGATCGCGACGTTGGCGTGGTTCTTCGCGGCGGCGCGGACCATGGACGGTCCACCGATGTCGATCTCCTCGATCAGCTCGTCGACGGTGATCCCCGGTCGCTCGAGCGCTGCCGCGAACGGATAGAGGTTCACGACCACGAGCTCGAACGGCGCGATCGCCGCGGCGATGATCTGGCGGCGGTGATCGGCCAGACGACGATCGGCCAGCAGGCCACCGTGGACCCGCGGGTGCAGCGTCTTCACCCGTCCGTCGAGCATCTCGGGGAATCCGGTGACCGCGGCGACGTCGGTGACCGGCAGGCCCGCCTCGCGCAGGGTCCGTGCCGTGCCGCCGGTCGAGACGAGCTCGAAGCCACGCGCGACCAGCCCGCGCCCCAGATCGACCAGGCCGTCCTTGTCCGAGACGGAGAGCAGCGCGCGGCGCGGCGCGGGGAGCGCGGCATCGGCCCGATCGAGGTCCAACCTCACGCGTCGGCCGTCTCCGGCGACCGACAGCGCACCGGCCACGAGCAGGCCGACGGCCCGTGGCAGCAGGCGGTGCTCCACGGCGCGGATGCGAGCGTGGAGCGCCTCCGCGTCGTCATCGGGCAGGATCGCGACCGCCTCCTGGGCGACGACCGGGCCGCCATCGAGGGTCTCGTCGACCAGGTGCACCGTGCAGCCGGTGACCGCCACGCCATGGGCGAGCGCTTCCGTGACGGCGTGGGCGCCCTGGAACGCCGGCAGGAGCGACGGGTGGGTGTTCAGGATGCGGTTCGGGAAGGCCGCCAGCACCACGGGACCGACGATCCGCATGAAGCCCGCCAGGACGACGATGTCTGCCCGGGCCGCCGCGAGGGCCTCGGCCAGGGCGGCATCGTCCCCACCGGGCACGAGCACGGTGTCGATCCCCTGCTCCGCGGCCCAGCCAAGCGCCGGGCAGACCCGGTCGGCGAAGACCAGGACGATCTCCCCGCCGAGCTCGCCGCGGGCCGCCGAGGCGTGCAGGGCCCGCAGGTTCGACCCCGCGCCCGATACGCCCACGGCGATGCGACCGCTCACGGCTTCCCCTCGAGCGGCCCTTCCTCGTACCGGGCGCCACCGAGCGACGCGGCCGGGACGACCTCGCCGACCAGTGCGCCGGACACGCCATGCGCCGCGAGCACCTCGATGGCGGCCGGGACCGCGTCGCGGCCCAGCATCGCGACCATGCCGAGCCCGCCGTTGAATGTGGCTCGCAGCTCCACGTCGTCCATCCCGCCAAGCGCTCCGACGAGATGGATGACCGATGGCATGCGCCACCGGGCGGGGTCCATGCGTGCGCCCAGGCCCTCGGGCAGGGCCCGCGGCACGTTCCCCGGCAAGCCCCCGCCGGTGATGTGCGCGAGCCCGTGCAGGTCGGTGCCGGCCGCGACCAGCGCCTCGCGCGCCGCCAGGACGGCGCGGGCATAGATGCGCGTCGGCGTCAGGAGCACCTCACCGAGGGTCGCCATCGACTCGTGGGGCGCATCGGCGAGCAGCGCCTCGGTCGCGGCATCGCCGAGCGTCCGGCGCAGCCGCACCTGGTAGGGCTCGGAGGTGTCCAGCTCCCAATGGGCGAGCAACGCCCGCACCAGGGAGAACCCGTTCGAATGCAGGCCCGATGACGTGAGGCCGACGATCGCGTCGCCCGCACGTACGGCGGAGCCGTCGAGGATCCGGGAGCGCTCCACCACGCCGATGGCGGTGCCGGCGATGTCGAAGGCGTCGGCCCCGATGAGCCCCGGGTGCTCCGCCGTCTCGCCACCGATCAGGGCGCACCCCGCCTCGCGGCAGCCGGCGGCCACGCCGCTCACGAGCTCGGAGATGGCCGTCGGGTCGAGCTGGCCGACGGCGACGTAATCGAGGAAGGCCAACGGTTCGGCGCCCGTGCACACGACATCGTCCGCGCACATGCCGACCAGGTCGATGCCGATCGTGTCGTAGCGGTCGATCGCCGCGGCGATGGCCGTCTTCGTGCCGACGCCGTCGGTGGAGGCGACCATCACGGGCTCGCGATAGCCCGGCGGGATGCCGAAGGCCCCGCCGAACCCACCGATGTCGCCGATGACTTCCGGGCGTCGCGTCGATTCGACGTGCACGCGGATGAGTTCGACCGCACGCTCACCGGCCGCCACATCGACACCCGCCGCGCGATATGCGGCCCTCGGATCAGCCACGGCCACACACCAGGCGCCGCTCGCATGTGTCCAGGCCAAGGCGGAGGCGAGCACGAGAGCGAGCGCACGCCGACGTGCGTGAGCGAACGAGCGGAGCCGAGAACGCGGGCATGGGCCGTGCCAGCGGCGCCTTCATCGGGCGGTGACCGGTTCTTCGAGGATGAACTTGCGGCTCGCGGCGTCGTATGGGACGGGTTCCGGGTAGTTCCCGTCGAAGCAGGCGAAGCAGAACCGGTCGTAGGGCAGGTCGAGCGCCGCGAGCACGCCGCGGATCGACAGGTAGCCGAGTGAATCCGCCCCGATGAACTCGCGGATCTCGGCCTCGGTGTGGGCGGCGGCGATCAGCTCGGTCTCGATGGAGGTGTCGATGCCGTAGAAGCACGGGTGGAAGATCGGCGGCGCGCTGATCCGAACGTGGACCTCCGTGGCGCCCGCCTTGCGCAGCAGATCGACGATCCGCTTGGTCGTCGTCCCGCGCACGATCGAGTCGTCGACGACGATGAGCCGCTTCCCGTTCACGACCTCACGCAGCGGGTTGAGCTTGATCGTCACGCCTCGGTGGCGCAGGCCCTGCGACGGCTGGATGAACGTCCGTCCCGCGTAGCGGTTGCGGTACATCCCCTCGCGATACGGGATGCCCGACGTCTCCGCGAAGCCCGCCGCGGCGGGGGCACCGGTATCGGGCACCGGCATGACGAGGTCGGCTTCGACCGGACGCTCGAGCGCGAGCTGCATCCCCATCTGGCGACGGGCCTCGTACAGGTTGCGACCCTCCATGTACGAATCCGGCCGGGCGAAATAGATGAGCTCGAACACGCACAGCGCCGGGGTCGCCGCCGCGTACCGGACCGATCGCGGTGCCCGGCCTCGTTCGAGGACGACGATCTCGCCCGGCTCCACATCGCGCACGTACTCCGCTCCGACGATGTCGAGCCCGGCCGTCTCCGATGCGAGGCACCAGCCGGCAGAGGCGTCGTCGTCGCTCCAAAGGCCGTCGGTCGGGCCGCCTGGGCCCGTTGTCCGGGGCAGACGACCCAGGACCAGCGGACGGAAGCCGTGCGGATCGCGAACGCCGATGACCCGGCGCTCATCGAGGACGACGAGGCTGTACGCGCCCTTGACCCGCGGCAGGACTCGGACGAGCGCGTCGATCGTATCCGCCGCCGGCTCATCGGCCAGCAGGGCGGTCAGGAGTTCGGTGTCGGTCGACGCGGGCAATCGGGATCGGCCGCCTTCGAGCTGCGCCAGCAGGTCGCGGGTGTTGACGAGGTTGCCGTTGTGCCCGATCGCGATGGCCCGGCGCGGACCCCGCCGGTACGTGGGCTGGGCGTTCTCCCAGATCGTGGAACCGGTGGTTGAGTAGCGGCAGTGGGCGATGGCGAGACCGCCTCGGAGGCTCGGCAGCCGGCGTTCGTCGAGGACCGTGCTGATCATGCCCAGGTCCTTGTAGAGCATCAGCTGGTCACCGTCGCTGACCGCGAGACCCGCCGACTCCTGGCCGCGATGCTGGAGCGCGAAGAGCCCGAGGGCGGCGATCGACGCCGCGTCCATCCCCTCATCATCGGCCAGGACCGCCCCGAACACGCCGCACATGGGTCAGCCCTCCCAGCCCAACGCGCGCGACAGCCCGTGCTCCCACGCGTGGCGCAGGTCCGCCAGCGGCACCTCGAGCGCATCGGCCACGCGGCTGCCACGTTCCTCGGCCGCGCCCGTGGCGCCGGAGCCGGCCAGCTCCACGACCAGCCGGTCGCCCCCGACCGAGCCGATGGTCTCGACCGGCAGGCCGTGCTGGCGGGCGAGCAGCTCGAGCGCCGCCGTGAAGCGGGGCGGGCAGCTCAGGACGAGTCGCGATGGGCACTCGCCGAACAGGTCGACCGCCGGCGAGTTCGCGACGCCGACCCGGACGCTCGCCCCGAGACCGCCCCACATGGCGCATTCGGCCAGCGCGACCGCCAGGCCACCACCGGACACATCCTGGGCAGAGGCGACCAGTCCCCGGCCGATCGCCTCGCGGACGAACGCCTGCAGCGCGGCTTCACGCACGAGATCCAGCCCAGGCGGACCATCTTCCGCGGCGGGCCCAGCCAGTGCCGCGTAGGCCGATCCAGTCAGCCCTGGCGCGGATTCGCCCACCAGCACGACCGTGTCGTGCGTGGTCCGGAACGCCGGGCCGACGAGGGTCGAGACATCGTCGAGCAGGCCCACGACGCCGATCTCGGGGGTGGGGGCGATCGCTCCGGTCGGAGACTCGTTGTACAGCGACACGTTGCCGCCCGTCACCGGCAGGCCCAGGGCACGGCAGGCATCGCCCACGCCCCGCACGGCTTCGGTCAACTGCCAGAACGCCTCCGGACGCGTCGGGTCGCCGTAGTTGAGGCAGTTCGTCACGCCCAGCGGCCGTGCGCCCGTGATCGACACGTTGCGCGTCGCCTCGGCCACGGACAGCGCCGCCCCCAGCCAGGGATCGGTCGCGCCGACGCCCTGGTTGCCGTCGGTCGTCGCCACGAGCGCCTTGGTCGTGCCCTTGACCCGCAGGACGGCCGCGCCGCGTCCCGGCCCGGCGACCGTGTCCGCGCCGACCGTCGAGTCGTACTGGTGGAAGACCGGGTGACGAGACGAGAGGTTCGCCGATCCGAGGAGCGCGAGCAGGACCGCCCCGGGGTCCATCCCTCGCTCCGGCAGCCGATCGACGGCCTCCAGCGGTGCCCCAGGGGCCGGCGCCGCACGATGATGGGTCGGCCGGGTGGCGAGACGCGTGTGGACGATCGCATCGCTGGTGAGCGCCGCGGCGGGGACCCGGGCGAGCTCCCGCGAACCGGGATGCGGCGAGCCGTCGGGCGTCAGCCCGCCCTCGATCACGACGAGGTCGCCGTCGTCGGTCACGCGCCCGATGACCGCCGCCGGCAGGCCCCAGCGGGTGCACACCTCACGGACGTCGTCCCATCGGTCCGGGCGGACCGCGGCACACATCCGTTCCTGCGATTCCGAGATCATCACCTCGAACGGCTCCAGGCCGGACTCGCGGCGCGGGATGGCGTCGAGGTCGACCAGGATCCCCGTCCCCGCTCGATCGGCCGTCTCCGAGGTGGCGCACGTGATGCCACCGGCACCGAGGTCCTGGAGACCATCGACGAGGCCGCGCTCGATGAGTTCGAGCGACGCCTCGATCAGCAGCTTCTCGGCGAACGGATCGCCGACCTGGACCGATGGTCGCTTCGATTGTGTCGATGTCCCGTCGTCGGTGAACGTGGCCGAGGCCAGGACCGACGCGCCGCCGATGCCGTCGCGCCCGGTCGCCGAGCCGTACAGGACGACCAGGTCCCCCGGCCGGCCGGCCGTCGCGAGCGTCAACCGCCGTTCCTCGAGCAGACCGAGGGCCATGACGTTGACGAGCGGGTTGCCCTGGTAGGTCGGGTCGAAGACGAGCTCGCCCCCGACCGTCGGGACCCCGACGCAGTTGCCGTAGCCGCCGACCCCGCGCACCACGCCATCGACGAGATGCCGCGTCCGCCCATCCCCCGGATCGCCGAACCGCAGGGCGTCCAGGACGGCGATCGGCCGGGCACCCATCGTGAAGATGTCGCGCAGGATGCCGCCCACGCCGGTCGCGGCGCCCTGGTACGGCTCCACGGCTGACGGGTGGTTGTGCGACTCGATCTTGAACGCGACCGCCAGCCCGTCGCCGATCGAGATCACGCCGGCGTTCTCCCCCGGGCCGGCGACCACGCCCTCGCCCGCGGTCGGGAGGGTCTTGAGCAGCGGCTTCGAGCTCTTGTACGAGCAGTGCTCGCTCCACATGACGCTGAACATCGCGAGCTCGAGATCGTTGGGCTCGCGGCCGCCGAGTCGCTCACGGATGGCTCCGAGTTCGTCGTCGGTCACGCCGAGCCGCCGGTGGAGAGGCTCGAGGGGTCGTTCCGCGATCGTCATCGGCTGCCGGCACCGACCGGGGTGGCGACTGCTGCCGCGCGCGCCGCGCTCTCGACGAGCGACCGGATGATGCCGATCCCGTCGGCCGACCCGAGGATCGCCTCGCTCGCCCGTTCCGGGTGGGGCATCAGGCCAGCCACGTTGCCGGTCGCGTTGATCACGCCCGCGATGGCCCGCAGGGAGCCATTCGGGTTGGCTGCGTCGTCCGGTCCGACCGGGGCGCCAGTCGCATCGACATACCGGAACAAGACCTGCCCGTCGCGTTCCAGCGCATCGAGCGTCGCCGCGTCGGCGTAGTAGCAGCCCTCACCGTGTGCCACCGGCATGCGCAGCGGACGGCCGACCTCGAGCCCCTGCGTGAACCGGGTGTCGGCGCGCTCCGCGGCGATCCGGACCTCCTGGCCGGCGAACCGGAGCGACTGGTTACGGAGCAGCGCGCCCGGCACGAGACCGGCCTCGGCGAGGACCTGGAAGCCGTTGCAGATGCCCAGGACGAGCCCGCCCTCGGCCGCGAACGCCGCCACGGCCCGCATGACCGGGCTGAACCGGGCGATGACGCCGGCGCGCAGGTAGTCGCCGTACGCGAAGCCGCCCGGCAGGATCACGGCCGCGACGCCCTCGAGGGTGGCGTGCTCGTGCCACAGGACCACGGGATCCGCGCCGACAAGCTCGAGCGCCGCGACCGTATCGCGATCGCAGTTGCTCCCGGGGAAGACGACGACGCCGACGCGAACCGCCATCAGGCGGACCCCCGGGCCGTGCCGACGAGTGACGACGTCGCGCCGATGGTCTCGATGGCGTAGGCCTCGATGAGCGGATTCGACAGGAGCTCCGACGCCAGCCGCTCGACGATGGCGCGCGCCGCGCCCTCGTCCGCCGATTCGACCGTCAACTCGACGCGCCGCCCGACGCGGACGCCGCTGACGCCCTCGATGCCCAGGTGACCGAGGCTGCCTTCGACTGCCCGGCCCTGTGGATCGAGGATGCCGGGCTTGGGCGTGACGTTCACGGCATACCGATAGCTGGTCATGGGGCGATGACGTCCTCCGTGAGATAGCGCTCGAAGCTGGCCCCGGTGATCCGTTCGAAGGCCTCGATGTATCGGGCCCTGGTCCCCTCGACGACCTCATCGGGCAGGGCCGGGCCGGGGGCCGTCTTGGCCCACGGACGGGTCTCCAACCAGTCGCGGACGAACTGCTTGTCGAAGCTCGCCTGAGGACCACCGGGCCGGTACGTTGACGCATCCCAGAACCGTGACGAATCGGGGGTGAGCGCCTCGTCGATGAGGATCAGGCGAGTCTCGGGGCGGCCGGAACCCAGGGGCTCTGGCCAGGTCCCGACAGGTCCATACCCCACCCGCTCCTCCGCCGGCCAGGCCGGGTCCCGTCCGTTCAGGTCCGACGGGACGCCGAACTCGAACTTCGTGTCCGCGAGGAGGATGCCGGCGCGACCGGCGATCGCCGAGGCGTACGTGTAGAGCCGAAGCGAGTGCTCCCGGATGGCCTCGGCGACCGCGCCGCCATCGTGTCCGGCCGGGCCCCAGTCCTGTCGAAGGTGCTCGACCATGCCGTCGAAGCTGATGTTGAGGTCGTGCTCGCCTGCCTCGGCCTTCGTCGCGGGCGTGAAGATCGGCGCCGGCAGCCGGTCGCTCTCCCGGAGGCCAGCGGGCAACGCGATACCACAGACGGTGCCGCGCTCTTGGTACTCCTTCCACCCGGATCCGGCGAGATACCCGCGGACGACGGCTTCCACCGGGACGACCTCTGCGGGTCGACAGATCATGATCCGGCCACGGAGGTCGTCGAGCGGGCCGTGGTCCGCGTCCGGCGTCCCGCCCCCCTCCGCCGCGGCACGGATCGCCTCGTCGAGGACCGCGATGTCGGTGTCGAGGAGGTGATTGGGCACGATGCCGGCGGTCTCGGCGAACCAGAAGCGCGACAGGCCGGTCAGCACGCGGCCCTTGTCCGGGATCGTCGTCGGCAGGACGACATCGAAGGCGGAGATCCGGTCCGAGGCGAACAGGACCATGCGATGGTCGGGCAACTGGTAGAGGTCACGGACCTTGCCCGAGCGGAGATACGACTCAGCCAGCATCGGGGACCCTCGCGGCGGGAACGGTCATCCGCGCGCTCACGCTCGCGCTCAGCGCCTCCAGGCGACCCATCACGGCCGGCACGTGTTCGAGGAACGCCGCCTCGTCGAAGCACGCGTCCAATCGACCAAGCGACAGCTTCGAGGCGACGGCGGGATCGATCGCCAGGAGGTCACGCAGGGGCGCCCGCTCGTCCGCTGCGCGGAGGGACGCCCGTTGGACGATCGCGTACGCATCCTCGCGCGAGAGCCCGCCCTCCTCCACGAGAGCCAGGAGCACCCGGGACGAGGCATGGAGCCCGAGGCCACGCGCGATGTTCTCGCGCATCCGCTCGGACCGGACCACCAGCCCCTCGACCAGCCCGGTCATCCGCACCAACATGTAATCGAGCAGGATCGTCGAGTCGGGCAGGATGATCCGCTCGGCGCTGGAGTGGCTGATGTCGCGCTCGTGCCACAGCGGTTGATCCTCGAGCGCGGTGCCCGCGTACCCGCGCAGCAGCCGAGCAAGCCCGGCGATCCGCTCGGACAGGATGGGATTGCGCTTGTGCGGCATCGCCGACGAGCCCTTCTGGCCGGTCGTGAACGGCTCCTGGAGCTCCCCGATCTCGGTGTGCTGGAGGTTGCGCACCTCGGTCGCGAAGCGCTCCAGCGAACCGCCGATGATCGCGATCGCGCCCAGGAGCGCCGCGTGCCGGTCACGCTGGACGATCTGGGTGCTGACCGGGTCGGCATGCAGGCCCAGCGCCACGAGCACCTCCGCCTCGATGTCCGGCCCGAGGTGGCTGTACGTCCCGACCGGTCCGGAGATCTTGCCCGTCCCGATCTCGTCGACCGCGGCCGCGAGCCGAGTCCGCCCCCGCTCCAGCTCGAACGCCCAGCCGGCGAGCTTGAACCCGAACGTGGTGGGCTCGGCATGGACCGAATGCGTGCGGCCCATCATCACGGTCTCGGCCTCGGCGCGGGCGCGAGCGATGATCGCCGACGTCAACCGGTCGCAATCGGCCAGGAGTCGCTCGCCGGCGGCACGCAGCTGGAGCGCGAGCCCCGTGTCGACGACATCGCTGCTCGTCAGGCCCAGGTGCAGGTAGCGGCCCTCCGGCCCGACCGTCTCCGCCACAGCGCTGACGAAGGCGATGACATCGTGGTCGATCGTCTTCTCGATCTCGGCGATCCGCTCGACATCGATGCTCGACCGTGTCTCGAGCGCCTCGAGCGCCTCGGCCGGGACCAGGCCACGGGCCGCCTGCGCCCGAGCGACCGCGAGCTCGACCCGCAGCATCGCCGCGAACCTGGCGGACTCGGTCCAGATGGCACCCATCTCGGGGAGGGTGTACCGGCGGATCATCGCGGCGCTGCCACGGTCGCCCTCGCGGGCACTGGCTCGATGCCGATGTCGTGTCGACGCTGAAGCCCGTCGAAGGCGATGGCGCTCGCCGCCCGCTCGGCCTGGGCCCTGGCGACATCGAGGTCCGGGCCGCGCCCCACGACCGTGAGGATGCGCCCCCCGGCCGTCCGGACGGTGCCATCCGGCCCGATGGTGCTGCCGGCGTGGAAGACGAGAGCGCCGTCGGTTCGGGCCACGTCCAGGCCGAGGATTTCGTCGCCGCGACGCGGTGACCCCGGATAGCCGGCACTCGCCAGCACGATCCCGACCGTGGCCCAGGGAAGCGCGGGCAGCCGGCTGTCCGTCAGCCCCAGGGCCCGGGAAGCCCCGGCCAGCTCGCCGCGAGCGGCGGCCAGCAACAACGGACCGAGCGACACGGCCAGACGAGGCAACAGGACCTGCGTCTCGGGGTCGCCGAAGCGCGCGTTGCACTCGAGCAGGACCGGTCCCTCGTCGGTCAGCATGAGACCGGCATAGAGCGCGCCACGGAACGGGGTGCCGCGCCGGGCCAGCTCGGCCAGGATCGGCCGGTGGAACACCTCGACGAGCCCGGGCACATGGTCGTCCGGGAGATCCGGGAGCGGGCTGTAGGCGCCCATGCCACCGGTGTTCGGCCCCTCATCGCGGTCGAGCAGGCGCTTGTGGTCGCGCGCCGGCTGGAGGGCCAGCGCGTCGCGGCCATCGCATATGGCGATGAGGCTGGCCTCGCGGCCCCGCAGGCGCTCCTCGACGACGACCTGGTCACCGGGCATCGCCAGCGCGGCCTCCAGCGCCGTCGTCGCTTCATCGATCCCGTCACACACGGTCACGCCCTTGCCCGCGGCGAGCCCGTCCGCCTTGATCACGAGGCCGTCGTCGGCCGATGCCATGTCGCGCGCGAACGCCAGCGCGGGTCCGATCGCGCTGAACATCGCCGCGCGGGCCATCCGCACGCCGGCGGCCTCGGCGACGTCGTGGCAGAAGGCCTTGCTACTCTCGATCCGGGCGGCAGCCTGCGACGGTCCGAAGACCGCGATCCCGGCCGCTGTCAGGGCGTCGGCCACGCCGACCGCCAGCGGCGCCTCGGGGCCCACGACGACAAGCTCGGCGGACACGCGCTCCGCCAGCGCCACGACCGCGGCGGGGTCGAGTGGATCGAGCTCGGCGCAGCGCGCCCGGGGCTCACGCGCGATCGCGTCGCTTCCGGGTGCCACGATCACCTCGTTCACGCCCGGTTCCGCGCCGAGCTTCCATGCCAGGGCGTGCTCCCGGCCGCCTCCGCCGACGATGAGCACCCGTGTCGGCATCAGGAGGCTGGCCGTGTTCATGCCGGGATCCCGGTCCGGTTGCGCATCGGGCGCCACGCCCGCTCGATCGTCTGCGTGCGCTCCGGCCCCACCGACACGAGCACGATCGGGACGCCCGCGTGCGATTCGATGGCGCTCAGGTAGCGCCGTGCGTTTTCCGGCAGGTCCGCCAGCGATCGGATGTCGTTGATCGGCTCGACCCAGCCCGGGTACTCGTCGTAGATCGGCGTTGCGCGCGCCAGCGCGGCACCGCTCGACGGCCAGACTTCCACCCGCCGGCCATCGATCTCGTAGGCGACGCAGACACGGAGGGGGTCGATGCCCGAGAGGATGTCGAGCTTGTTGACCATGATCGAACTGACGCTGTTCACAGCGACCGCATAGCGCAGCGGCACCGCGTCGAACCAGCCGACTCGGCGCGGCCGCCCGGTCACCGTACCGAACTCGTGACCGCGCTCGGCGATCCCGGCGCCGATCTCATCGTGCAACTCGGTCGGGTACGGCCCCGACCCGACGCGCGTCGAGTACGCCTTCATGACGCCGATGACCTCATCGACCTGGAGCGGGCCGATCCCGCCACCCGTGCAGGCGCCGCCGGCGACCGGATTGGACGAGGTGACAAAGGGGTAGCTGCCATGATCGAGGTCGAGCAGCGTCCCCTGCGCGCCCTCGAGCAACACGTGCTCGCCGCGCGCGAGCGCGGCCTGGACGAGCCACGTCGTGTCGTCGAGGTGGCCGCGCAGGCGCTCGCCCCACCCGATGGCGTCCTCGACCAGGCGCCCGGCCCCGAACGGCTCCGCGCCCATCGACCTCAGCAGGAGGTTCTTGTCGGGCAGCAGGCGCTCGATGCGTTCGTGCAGGACCGCCAGATCGAGCAGGTCCTCCATGCGCAGCCCGAGGCGCCAGACACGGTCTCCGTAGGCCGGCCCGATCCCACGCCCGGTCGTGCCCACCTTCGCGCCATCGAGACGGGCCTCGTTGGCCACGTCCAGGGCCACGTGGTACGGCATGATCACGTGCGCGCTGCGGCTGACCCGCACCCGGCTCACGTCGATCCCGCGCGAGGTGAGCATGTCCAGCTCGCCGATGAGCGTGACCGGGTTGACCACCACCCCGTTGCCGATGACCGAGGTGATGTGCGGATACAGGACGCCCGATGGGACCAGCCGGAGCTTCAGGACCTCGTTGCCGCTGACGACGGTGTGGCCGGCGTTGTCGCCGCCCTGGTAGCGCACCACCATCGCGACCTGCTCGGCAAGGAAGTCGGTGGTCTTCCCCTTCCCCTCATCCCCCCATTGCAGCCCCACGATGACGGTCGCCGGCATCAGGCAGCCCGCACCGCTGCACCGCGAAGGGTCATAGGGTTTAGAACTGAGAATCGGCGGCTCGGGCGGTCGAGGCCAAGGCGGAGGCGAGCACGTGACCGAGCGCACCCCAAGGTGCGTGAGGGAGCGCGCGGAGCCGACAACGCTGGCATCGGCCGATCCGGGCCGCCGTCAATGAAAAAGCCCCTGACACCAGGGGCTGGGGCTGGATAGACTTCTCCCGCGTGTCCGCCGATCCATCGGCGGATCGCCGGTGACCGGTCGCACGGTCGCCTCACGGGACGGCCGATGCGCCCTCTTAGCGCGATCGCTGACCTCCTGGTTCACGGGCCGTCGCGGTTGGCGAGCCCACAGTGGACGAGGACGGCCGGAGTATAGCAGCCGCTCGCCGCCAGGTGAGGGTCCCGCGAAGCCAGCCGTACCACCGGGTGGTACGCACCGGTACCTCCTACGGACCCTTGGCGAGGACTTCCGCCGGTAGCCTTGGATGGTGATGCGCCTGTTTGGGGTCCTGGCGCTTGCGGCCGCTGTCGCACTCGGGATCCTCATTCTCTCGGTGCCCCAAGTGGCTGCCGAGTGGACGAACGAAGCGAGCCGTTCGGTCATCGCGGCGGTTGCCGCCGCGACGATCGGCGTGTCGCTGACCGCGGGCGCCACGTACCTGCTGCTGCGGATCCGGTTCGGCCGCCTGGTCAAGGCCGCGGAGCGCATCGCCGCCGGCGACTACACGACGTCCGTCAAGGCCCGGGGCACGGGCCTCGAAGGCCGCCTCGGCCGTGCCATCAATGGCATCTCGGTCGCACTGACCGAGTCCAACGACCTGGCCACCTTCGACCGTCTGACCGGCGTCGCGAACCGCAGCGCCCTGCTGGCCGCGCTCTTCGCCGAGGTGGAGCGGGCCGCCCGATATGAGCGCCCGCTCTCAGTGGCGTTCGTCGACATCGACCACTTCAAGGTCGTCAACGACTCCTACGGACATGCCGCGGGTGACATCGTCCTGCGCGGGGTCGCCCAGACGCTCGGTTCGAACCTTCGCGCGAGCGACATGATCGGTCGGTACGGCGGCGAGGAATTCATGCTGATCCTCACCGAGACCGGCGTCGAGGAGGGCGCGATCCTCGTCGAGAAGTTGCGGACCCTCGTCCAGCGCGAGAAGTTCGCGGTCGAGGGCAACCAGGACCTGTCGGTCACGATCTCCATCGGCATCGCCGGTGGCTCGGGAGGGCTCCTTCGGGCCGAGTCGCTCGTGCGCGACGCGGACGCGGCGATGTACTCGGCCAAGTCGCTCGGGCGGAACCAGACCTACATCTTCGAGGAACCCGACGACGATGCCCGAGTACCGCGAGCGCCGATCTCCAACGCGGGACGCGCCCGGGCGGTCGAGATCGGGCGGCAGGCCAGCCAGGCGGCAACCGCGGCGCTTGCCTCGTACATCCTGCCGCTCCCCCATTACCGGGGCCAGCCGTCGGCCCTCATCGCCTCGATCGTCGTCGAGATCGCCCGTCAGCTCCAACTGCCAGACGCGGAGATCGACCGGATCCAGGTCGCCGCGCTTCTGCACGACGTCGGCAAGGTCGCCATCCCCGAAGAGATCCTCGAGAAGCCGTCCGCCCTGTCAACGGGCGAGTGGCGATCGGTCGTCCAGCACCCGCGCATCGGACAGGTCATCCTCGAGCAGGCATCTGCCCTCAAGGATGCCGTCCCGATCATCCTCCACCACCACGAGCGATTCGCCGGCCACGGCTACCCGTACGGACTGCGCGGGAACGAGATCCCGCTTGGCGCCCGGATCGTCGCCATCGCGGATGCCTACGACGCGATGATCCACGACCGTCCGTACAAGCGCGCGATGAGCCACGACCAGGCGATCGCCGAGCTGCGGCGCCACGCCGGGACGCAGTTCGATCCGGATCTCGTGAACCTCTTCTGCGACCTCTACGCGGCCCACGCCCCGGAGCCCGACCCGACGGTGCTCGCGATGATGCAGCGGCAGAGCCCGTATGGGGACGTACTGATCCTGCCCGACGTCGGACCACGCACCGGCCACACGCGGCGCGCGCCACGGCCACGGGCCGTCCCCCAGGTCACGACCACTTCGGACGGTGCCACCGCGGCCATGTCGGGCGACGGCCCGGCCTCGATCGAGCTCCGGTCCCTCGACGACCCCGGGCGGCGTGGGTCCCCGAGCTCGGACCTGACCGTCGGTGAGGGTTCGCTCCCGCGGACCGGCGGGCCGCATTCGCCCGGGACCGTCGCCGGCTGACGTCCCACGCCGCCCGGCCAAATGCGGTGTCACCGCCAGGCACCTGACCCAGAGCCGTGCGGGTTCGTCGTGACCGACGACGTCAACCCGGCGTGCGCTCGTTGCGTGCGGCCGCCTCGGTGATCTTGGTGATCCGCGTCGCACGAGTCTCCGGGCGCCTCGCGACCGCGACCCAGCCGAGCAGCATCTTGCGTGCCGACGGCGGGAACGCCGCGAAGTTGACCGCCGCCGGCTGACGGGCGTCGAGCGCCGCCATCAGGTCCTCCGGGACCTCCAGCCGCTCGACGGCGTCGAGGATCTCCCACGATCCGTTCGCCTTCGCCCGCTCGATGGCGGCGAGACCAGCGGGAGCCATCAGCCCCTCGCGGATCAACCGCTCCACGCGTGCCTTGTTCGACGCGGCCCACACGCTGCGCGGCTTGCGCGGCGCGAAGTACTGCCTGTCACGTTGGTCGTCGAGGTGCCCGCCCGTGCTGTCGACCCAGCCGAAGCACAGAGCCTCCTCCACGGCCGCCTCGTACTCCAGGCGGGCCCGACCGGAACGCGGCGCCCAGGTCAGCAACCACGCGCCGCGGGCCGTCGCGTGGTTCGCCTCCAGCCAGGCGCGCCACGTCGCGCGATCGTCGGCATGGATCTGCGGCGCGTCATCGAGGGCGGACATATCGCAGTCTAGGCAGGCGAGACCCGTGGATGGTCCGCCGGGTCCACCCGGCGCATGGAGCCCCCGAGAGTCGCCTTGTGGGGCGCACGTGCACTTCGCGCGCATCGTGCGTGATCGCCACGAGGAGTCGGAGCGCGAGTGAATGGCCCGCGAAGTCCCAGATACCGGAGGGATAAGTGCCCGCTGCTAGGGTCTGAATCGCCCGCCAGGTTCTCAGCCGGCCCCGCCGAACGCCGAACCGCCGATCCGCCGGAGGCCCGGTCCGCCGGGGCCGGCGACCTCATCCGCCCGTCGTGACTGCCCGCCGCAGACGCAGGGTCGTGACCGGTCCGACCGGCCGACCGGGAAGGAGATCGGACCGTGAACAAGGTCCTGCTCACGGGGCGCCTTACGCGCGACCCGGAGATGCGCAGCCTGGCCAGCGGCAAGAACGTCACGACGTTCACCGTGGCCAGCAACGAGTTCCTGGGGGCCGGCAAGGAGAAAGCCGAGTACAGCCCGATCGTCACCTGGGACCGCCTGGCCGAGATCGCCGGACGGTACCTGGGCAAGGGCCAGCAGGTCGCCATCGAGGGTCGCCTCCAGACCCGCTCCTGGGACGATGACCGCGGCCAGCGTCACTGGAAGACCGAGATCGTCGCCTCGCACGTGGAGATGCTCTCCGGCCGGCGCAAGAAGGACTACGAGGCCCAGCAGGCCGCGGAGTCGCTCACCGCCCAGGCGGAAGCCCTGGGAGAGGCGCCCGCGAGCGAGCCGATCCCCGAGGGCACCGACACGAGCGGCGAACCCCGCGACGACGATGACGAGGAGGCCCAGCCCGACGAGGCCGCCGCCTGAACACCGCTCATCCCGATCGGCCACGACGGTGCGCGTACCCCTCCCGCGCCGTCGTGGCCGCTTCAGCGCGTCCGGCGCGCGCTACGGCGTGACCGACCCCACGAACTCGTAGAACGAGAAGGCCACGATCGCGTAGACGATCATCAGCAGCGCCCCCTCCAGCCAGTTCGACTCGCCGTCGAGCGCGATGAGTGCGCTGATGCCGACGGCCGCCGCGACCGCGACCACCTCGAGCGGCAGGAAGACGAGGTCCATCGGCTGGCCCATGAGCGCGCCCAACAGGACCAGGACGGGGCCCACGAAGAGGGCCACCTGCAGGCTGGAGCCGTAGGAGACCGCCATCGCGAACTCCATCCTGTCCCTGTAGGCGAGCTGGACCGCGACGAGGTGCTCCGCGAGGTTGCCGATGGTCGGGATGAGCACGACGCCAACGAAGAACGGGGTGAGCCCGAACGCGTCGATGAAGGACTTGATGGACCCGACGAGGATCTCCGAGAGGACGGCTAGCAGGGCCGCCGCGATGAGCAGCACTGCGATCGCGGTCTTCCCACTCCAGGCGGGCCCGGCGTGGCCGGAGGGCTCGCCGTGCCCGCCGAGGGTCCGGTGCGGGTTCGTGAACTGGTAGACGAGCGACAGGGCGTAGCCGGCGATCAGGGCGATCGCCACGAGGACCGACTCCTCCGTCCGTGTCCCCTGGCCCGACGCGCTGGTGAACGAGAAGGTCGCGGGGACCAGCAGGCCGATGAGGGCCACGACCAGGAGCGCGGCATTCGACCCGGCGATGCGCTGGCTGAACCTCTGGGTCCCGTGACGGAGGCCGCCGACGAGGACGCTCGCACCGAGGACCAGCAGCAGGTTGCCGATGATCGAACCGGTGATCGATGCCTTGACGACATCGATCAACCCGGCCTGGAGGGCGAAGAACGCGATGATCAGCTCGGCGATGTTCCCGAACGTTGCGTTGAGGATGCCGCCGACCTGCGGGCCGGTCAGCGAGCCCAACCGCTCGGTGGCGAGGCCCACGACCCAGGCCAGACCCAGGATCCCCGTCGCCGAGACCAGGAACAGGGCGGTCTCGTCGACATGGAGCCCGAAGTCGAGCACGATCGCGGCCACGCTGACGGCGAGCGTCGCGAGTACGAAGGCCCGGGCGACCGGCGAGAGCTGCCCCAGGATCGGGTGGCCCGGGGCGTCGGTGGGCGTCGGGACGGCGGTCACTCCGGAATCCTAGCCCAGCGCGACGACGCACCATCGCGCGGACGGCGGCGTGCCCGAAGAAACGGGAACGAGGGCCGGGCCGCGCTCGACGAACTCCTGGACCGTCCCGGACCGGTGCCGGCCGGGCAACCCGTTGGCGCTGTGGACCTGGGTGTCGAAGAGGAAGGTCCCCATCCCGAAGGTCGCCTCGCCGTCCTTGATCCGGTGCACGACGATCCGGGCTGCCCCCGGCGATCAGCGCTCGGCGTCTGCGCCGTACAGCTGGCGCCTCGGGATACCGGTCGCCGCGGCGACCTGACGGGCCGCGT
Source organism: uncultured Chloroflexia bacterium (assembly GCA_963764515.1). Taxonomy (GTDB): domain Bacteria; phylum Chloroflexota; class Limnocylindria; order Limnocylindrales; family CSP1-4; genus SPCO01. The sequence goes on from CAVXSS010000004.1 coordinate 302,682, forward strand.
CGCCGCGGGCCGTTCCCGCAGTCACGAGCCGCTCGACCTCCGAGATCGCCGCCTCCAGGCGGGCCCTCTCCCCGGTCTCGTGCTCGGCCGATGGATGACGACCATCGTCCGGCCCCACGACCAGGACGAACTCCCCTCGCGGCGGGATGTGACCGTCCGACGCCGCCTGGGCCAGCCCGAGGAGCGTCCCTCGCACGAACGACTCGTGCATCTTGGTGAGCTCCCGGCAGATCGCGGCAGGGCGCTCGGGACCGCAGGCCGCCGCGAGATCCAGCAGCGTGGCCGCGACCCGTCCGGGCGCCTCGAACAGGACGGTGCCGCGTTCATCGGCCGCGATCCGGGCCAGTCGTTCGCGCCGCTGGCGACCGGAGCGCGGCAGGAAGCCCTCGAACGCCCAGCGCGGCCCCGCCACGCCGGAACCGGCCACGGCGGCCAGCACGGCCGACGCTCCCGGCAGCGGCACGACGGTGCCGCCCTCGCTGGCCCAGGCCGCCACGAGGTCGCCGCCCGGATCGCTCACAGCGGGCGTCCCGGCATCGGTGACCAGCGCGAGGTCGGACCCGCCGCGCAGGTGGGTCAGCAGGGCCTCGGTGCGACCCGACGCGCTGCGGGCGTGGTAGCTCGTCATCCGCGTCGTGATGCCGTGCCGCTCGAGCAGGCGATGGGTCAGCCGGGTGTCCTCGGCCGCGATGAGCGGCACGACCCGTAGCGTGTCCATCGCTCGCAGCGTGATGTCGCCGAGGTTCCCGATCGGCGTCGCGACCACGTACAGGATGCCGCCGGCGCCGCCGGCGCCAGCCTCGTGCGCCGCGGCCGCCTCGCTCACTCGCGGGCCGAGCCCGGTCGCCGGCGCGGATAGAGATAGTCGACGCCGGACGTCCGCGGGCCGAGCTTGGCGATCGGCGGGACCTGTCGCTTGAACTCGGACCCTGCGATCATCCGGTCGACCCGCTCGATCGTTGCGGGGTCGAACCCGAGCGCGACGAGCTCCTCGGTCGAGCGGCGCTTGTCGACCCGCCAGAACAGGAGCCGGTCGAGGGCCGAGTAGTCGAATCCGCCCTCGATCTCGTCGGTCTGACCGGGCCACAGGTCGGCCGACGGCGCCTTTCGGACGATCGTCTCGGGCACACGCATGGCGATCGCCAACTGGCGAACCTGGCTCTTGTACAGGTCGCCGATCGGGTTGAACGCGCAGGCCGAGTCGCCGAACAGCGTGGTGTAACCGATGAGGGATTCGGTCTTGTTCCCGGTCCCGACGACGAGGCCGCCGAACGTGACGGACTGGTCGTAGAGGACGGCCATCCGCTGGCGAGCCATGAAGTTGCCACGCCGGAGCGCGTTGGCATCGGCACGGTCGGCGAAGTAGCCGTCGACCATCGGGCTGATGTCGACGAGGACCGACGCGGTCCCGAGCGCCGCGACGACGGCCTCGGCGTCGCCCTGAGACGCGGGAGACGACGTCCGGTACGGCATGAGCACGCACAGCAGACGGTCGGCCCCGATCGCCTCCGCGACCAGGTACGCAACAAGCGCGGAATCGATGCCCCCCGAGAGCCCGAGGACGAGGCGCCCGAAGCCGGCCTGCTCGAGCTGGCCCCGGATGAACTCCGCGATGACCCGCCGGGCGACATCGGTATCGATCGCCAGCTCGGGGGGCAGCTCGAAGGGGCGGGCGGATTCGCTGGTGAGGTCGCTCGTGCTCACCTGTCGGCCGCCTTGCGCGGCTCCTTGACGGCGGCCCGCTCGCTGTCCGAACCGAACCCGATCGGATGGGGCCGCCGCTCGGCGGGGAGCACGTCGAGACCGGGTTCCGCACCGGCATCCGCGGTCGCGTCCCGCGTGAACCCGGCGCGCTCGGACACGATCCGCGACAGCTCGCGGACCTGAAGCTCGGGGCGCTCGTCACGGAGCAGCGGCAGGGCGATGCGTTCGCGGCGGATATCCCCGGCCGCGATCTCGACCGTGAACAAGCCCTCGTCGTAGAGCGGGGCGCTGAACAGGGCCGCGCCGTTCGGCGCGATCACCTCCGAGCCGCCCCAGAACGAGATCGACTCGTCGACGCCGACGCGGTTGCAGAAGACCACGAACGAGGTCGTCAGTTGCGCGTAGGTCCGCATGAGCGTGCGCCACGACGTCGCGGTGCCCAGTCCCACCTCGTTGGTGGCCGCGAGGTCCCGGCCCGGCGACGACGACACGTTGACGAGGATCTGGGCCCCATCGAGGGCCAGGAGCTGCGGCACGCTCAGGTGCCAGAAGTCCTCGCAGATGGCGATGCCGATCCCCACGCCCAGCCGGGACGGCACCGCTCGCAGGAGGTCGCCTGCGGCGAAGAACCGCCGCTCGTCGAACAGGCCATAGGTCGGCAGGTACAGCTTGCGATGGACATGGCGGACCTCTCCGTCCTCGATGAGTGCGGCCGCGATGAACAGCCGATGGTCCGCCAATTCCTCGACGAAGGACACGATCGCCGACAGCCCTTCGGTCGCGTGTGCGAGTTCGGCCAGCCTCGGATCGTCGAGGCGCATGGAGACCTCCGACGCGAGGTCCTGGAGCTGGTAGCCGGTCAGGCCGAGCTCGGGAAAGACGACAAGCTGCGCGCCGGCCGCCCGCGCCTCGCCGAGCAACTCGTGATGTCGCGCGAGGTTCGCGTCCAGCTGGCCAAGCCGCGGGGCGATCTGGGCGATGGCGATCCGGATCGATCTCACGCTCGGAGCATACGCGACGACCCGAACTGCGGGGAGTGACGGGACTCAGTGCCGGTGCTAGGCTTCCGGGCACTCGCGGGCCGTCGTGGCTACGCGTGTGCGCGCCCGCCCCAGCCAGCGCCGGACAGGGAGGCAACCGTAAGGTCCGGGCGAGGGGCTTCAGAGGAGGAGTTCCGAGGATGACCCGATCACCCAGGTGGTCGCCCCTTGCGGCATTGGTCGCAACCGTGGCGATCCTCTTTACAGCCTGTAGCGGGACGACCGCTTCGACTGTTCCGAGCACGCCGGCCAGCTCGGCGCCGTCGGTGGCACCCGCCAGCGCCAGTGCAGCGGCGTTCACCCCCATGGCCTACCCGGAGACCGGCGAGGCGCCTTGCGCCCAGGCCACCGCACCGGACGCCACCCACAACCCGTACGCCGGGGAATTCAAGAAGATCACCGCCCCCGACGCGCGCACGGTGATCTTCGACCTGTGCAGCTCGGACGTCGCCTTCCTGTCCAAGATCGCGTTCACCTCGTTCGCGATCAACGACGCAGGATGGCTCAAGGCGAACGTCGACCCGGCGGCGACCACCCAGAAGATCGTCACCGCGGTGAATGGCACGGGCCCGTACAAGCTGACCGCGTGGAATCGCGGCCAGGACGTGACGTACGCCGCCTATGACGGCTACTGGGGCACCAAGGCCCTGACCCCGACGGCGATCCTGCGCTGGAACAAGGAAGCTGCCCAGCGCCTCGTGGAGCTCCAGGCCGGCACCGTCGACGGTATCGACAACGTCGGCCCGACCGACTTCGCGACCGTCCAGGGCGACCCGAACCTCCAGCTGACGCCGCGCACAGGGCTCAACGTCTTCTACCTCGGCTTCAACAACACGTTCAAGCCGTGGGACAACGAGGCCGTGCGCCAGGCGATCGCCAAGGGCATCGACCGCAAGCGGATCGTCGACACCTTCTACCCGGGTGGGTCCGAGGTCGCCGACTACTTCACTCCGTGCGAGATCGCCAACGGTTGCGTCGGACCCAAGTGGTACGACTTCGACCCGGCGGCCGCCAAGTCAGAGCTCACGGCCGCGGGCTTCGACTTCAGCAAGACCTACAAGCTCCACTTCCGGCCGGCCGTCCGCGGCTACCTGCCGGATCCGCCCGTCATCGCGACCGAGATCCAGGCGCAGTTGAAGAACAACCTCGGCATCAAGGTCGAGCTCGATCAGCGAGATGACACGACGTACCTGGACGAAGCGGCCGCCGGGACGCTCGACGGCATCCAGATGCTGGGCTGGGGCGCCGACTATCCCGACCAGACGAACTTCGTCGGCTACCACTTCGGGGCCGGCGCATCCAAGCAGTTCGGCGACAAGTATCCGGACCTCGTGGCCGCCCTCGACGAAGGTGCCAAGGGCACCAGCGACGCGGCTCGAGAACCGGCCTACACGACGGTCAACACGCTGATCAAGCAGCACGTGCCGATGATCCCGATCGCTCACGGCGGATCCGCCCTGGCGTTCCGTGCCGACGTGGTCGGGGCGCATTCGTCGCCGTTGACGAATGAGCAGTTCTCCGTCATGCAGGCGGGTGACCGATCCCAGCTGGTCTTCAGCCAGAATGGCGAGCCGGGTGGTCTGTACTGCGCCGACGAGACCGATGGCGAGGCCCTCCGGGCCTGCGACCAGTCGATGGAAGGCCTGTACGGGTACAAGGTCGCCGGGACCGCAACGGTCCCCCTCCTCGCAGAGAAATGCGATCCGAATGCGGACTTCACCAGCTGGACCTGCACGCTGCGGTCCGGCGTGACCTTCCACGACGGGTCGTCGTTCGATGCGGATGACGTCGTCACCTCGTTCGCCGTCCAGTGGGACGCGGACAACCCGCTCCACAAGGGACGGACGGGCGACTTCACGTACTTCTCGAGCCTGTTCGGGTTCCTGAACCCGCCGGTGCCGAAGCCGGGTTCGTAAGGGACGTTCGTTCGAGACCGCCCGCGGCCTCGCCGCGGGCGGTCTCTTCGTTATCCATGCCTAGCGTCGTCAGACCAAGGGGTGTGTTGCCGGCGTGACCCGTTACATCGTCCGTCGACTGCTGCTCAGTATCCCGGTCCTGCTCGGGGTCGTGCTGCTGGTCTTCATCCTCGCGCGAATCATCCCCGGCGATCCCTGCGTGGCCACATACGGCGAGAAGGCGACCGCCGCCGTGTGCTCAGCGTTCAACGAGCGATACGGCCTCGATAAGCCGATCCCGGAACAATTCGTCACCTACCTTGGTGCGCTCATGACCGGGGACCTCGGGTTCTCGGTCAAGTTCGGCCGACCCGTCGCCGACGTGCTGCTGGAACGCCTGCCCGTCACGGTCGAACTGACGGTGATGGCCCTGATCTTCGCCTCGGTCTTCGGCCTCATCCTCGGGCTGGCCGCGGCGATGCGACGCAACTCCTTGGCTGACGTCTCGACCATGATCATCGCCAACCTCGGGGTCTCCATCCCCGTCTTCGTGTTGGGGCTCCTCCTCGCGTTCGTGTTCGCCGTGTTGCTCAAGAACACGCCGTTCGTGCTGCCGCCGTCGGGTCGCCTGTCGCCCGGCGTCTCGGTCGTCCCATTGGCCACCACGTGGGGCCTCGAGGGCTGGACAGGCCCACCTCGGCTCTTCCTGGACTTCATCTCCAGGATGTACGTGTTGCACGGGTTGCTGACCGCGAACTGGGCCCTCCTGGCGGATGCCCTGCGGCATCTGATCCTGCCCGCGGTCGCGGTCGGGACCATCCCGCTCGCGATCATCGCCCGGATGACGCGTTCCAGCCTGCTCGAGGTCCTCGGTCTGGACTACATCCGGACCGCGCGGGCCAAGGGTGTCAAGGAGCGCTCGGTCGTCCTGCGGCATGGCCTGCGCAACGCGATGCTCCCGGTCGTGACGGTCATCGGCCTCTCGCTCGGGGCGCTGTTGTCGGGCGCCGTGTTGACCGAGACGATCTTCAGCCTGACAGGGATGGGCCAGACCCTCTTCGAATCGATCAACGGTCGCGACTACAGCGTCATCCAGGGAGCGACGATCGTGGTGGCGCTCATCTACGTCGTTGTGAACCTCGTCGTGGACGTCTCCTATGCGTTCCTCGACCCGCGGATCCGGCTCGACTGATGACGACCCTGGGGCAGCCCGTGGAGGCCACCGTCGGTCCGACGAAGGAACGAGCCTCGAGCCTGCGCCGAGACACGGCCCGGAACGTCCTGCGTCAGCGCTCGGCGGTGGCGGGCCTGATCATCCTCGGGATCCTCGTGCTCGTCGCGATCTTCGCACCGGTCATCGCGCCGCATGATCCGCTGCTCTCCATGCTCGACAGCGGCGAGACCGGGATCCATCGCGGGCAGGCACCGTGTGTCCATCTCCTGGGCTGCGCGGCGGACCAGCCGCAGCACATCATGGGTCTCGACTCCAACCTGCGCGACGAGTTCAGTCGGGTGATCTTCGGTGCGCGGGTGTCACTCCAGGTCGGGGTCCTGACGGTCGGGTTGGCCATCATCATCGGCACGACCCTGGGGGCGATCGCCGGATTCACCGGTGGCCGTACCGACAACATCACCATGCGCTCGCTCGACGTCGTCCTCGCCTTTCCGAGCCTGATCCTCGCGATCGCGATCGTCACGGTCCTGGGCTCGGGCCTCTTCCAGGCGCTGGTCGCCATCGCGATCGTGTCGATCCCCGTGTATGCCCGCGTCATGCGCGGGTCCGTGCTGTCCACGCGGGAACAGGAGTTCGTCACCGCGTCGCGGGCGCTCGGCGAGTCCTCGCGAGGCATCCTCGTCCGGCGGATCCTACCGAACTCCCTGACACCGCTGATCGTCCAGGGCACGCTCGGGATCGGCGGAGCCATCCTGGAAGTGGCGGCCCTTTCGTTCCTTGGGCTCGGCGCACAGCAACCCCAGGCGGAATGGGGCTCGATGATCGGCTTCGATCGCAACCTGTTCTTCTCGGCGCCGCACCTCATCTTCTTCCCGGGCTTGGCCATCACCCTGACCGTCCTCGGCTTCAACCTGCTCGGCGATGGACTGCGCGACGCGCTCGACCCGCGGCTGAACCGATGACGACACCGACGTCCGCGCCCGAAAGCCTAGGGGTCAGCCTCGACGAGACGGTCGTCGAGGAGCTCGTGCCGCCGGGCGCCCAGCGGAGGCGCAAGCCGCGGGGCGACAAGCCGTTGCTCGAGATCAAGGGTCTGTACACCTCGTTCAAGACCCGCGACGGACTGGTCCGCGCGGTGGACGGGATCGACTTCCAGGTCGATCGCGGCGAGATCATGGGCCTCGTCGGTGAATCCGGCTGCGGGAAGAGCGTCACCAGCCTGTCGATCCTGCGCCTCGTGGCCAGACCCGGGGCCATCGACGCGGGCGAAGTCCTGTTCGACGGGCAGGACCTTCTGAAGGTCTCGGCCGACGAGATGCGCAAGATCCGGGGCGACCGCATCAGCATGATCTTCCAGCAGCCGACCTCGTCGCTCAATCCGGTGTGGGACGTCGGTCGCCAGATCGAGGAGGTCCTGCGGATCCATCGGGCCATGAAGGGCAAGGCCGCACAGGGCCGGGCACTGGAGCTGCTCAAGATGGTCGGCATCCCCGATCCGGAGCGGCGCCTCAAGGCATTCCCGCACGAGCTGTCCGGCGGGATGGCCCAGCGCGTGATGATCGCGATGGCCCTCGCCTGCGAGCCCGAGCTGCTCATCGCGGACGAGCCCACGACCGCGCTCGACGTGACGATCCAGGCCCAGATCCTTGACCTGATGCGCAACCTCCGCGACGAGACCGGCACCGCGATCATCCTCATCACCCACGATCTGGGGGTGGTCGCCGAGATGTGCGATCGGGTCGCGGTCATGTATGCCGGCGAGATCGTTGAGGAGACCGACGTCGTCTCGCTCTTCCGGAACCCGCTGCATCCCTACACGAAGGGCCTCATCGGGTCGATCCCGGTCGTCGGGGCGGTCAAGGATGAACTGGCCGTCATCCCCGGCAACGTCCCGAACCTGATCGACCTCCCCAAGGGCTGCCGCTTCGCCCCTCGCTGCGGCGCGCGGATCGAGGAGGACGTCGCGTTCGCGTCCGACGTCCACCCGGAGCTGCGACCGGTCAGTCCCGACCACGACGTGCGTTGCTGGCTCTACCACGATGCCGCCGGGCGCGTGAAGCCGGTGCCTGGCGGCGACCGGGTCCACCCGCGATGATGGACCCGATGCCGTCCGCGACCACGGTTCCGGGCGCGCGCGTGGCCGCCGCCCCGTCGCTCGGGTCTCTCGTGGAGGTCCGCGACCTCGTCAAGCATTTCCCGGTCCGAGGTGGTGTCCTCCAGCGGACCGTCGGGATGGTCCAGGCGGTCGACGGCGTCAGCTTCGAGATCAGGCGCGGCGAGACGCTGGGCCTGGTCGGCGAATCGGGATGTGGCAAGACCACGGTCGGGCGCCTCCTGCTCCGGCTCATCGAGCCGACGGCCGGCACGATCACCTTCGACGGCATCGACCTGACCGCCCTCAAGGGCAGCGCGCTCAAGCCCTACCGGCGCCGGATGCAGATCATCTTCCAGGACCCGTACGCGAGCCTCGACCCCCGGGCGCCGATCGCCGACAGCATCGGCGAAGGCCTGCGCATCCACGGGATCGGAACGTCTGCGGAGCGGCGTGCGAAGGTCGCGCGGATGATGGACATGGTCGGCCTCCAGCCGTACCTCGCGCGGCGGTATCCGCACGAGTTCAGTGGCGGTCAGCGTCAACGGATCGGGATCGCCCGCGCCCTCGTCCTCGAGCCCGATCTGGTGGTCTGCGACGAGCCCGTGTCCGCGCTCGACGTCTCGATCCAGGCCCAGGTCCTGAACCTGCTCAAGAACCTCCAGCGCGACCTGGGTCTGACGTACGTCTTCGTCGCCCACAACATGGGCGTGGTCGAGCACATCAGCGACCGTGTGGCGGTCATGTACCTCGGGCGGATCGCCGAGATGGCCGATCGGCGCGAGCTGTTCCACCATCAGGAACACCCCTACACCGTCGCCCTGATGTCGGCGATCCCGGTGCCCGACCCGGAGCTCCGGCGCAAGCGGGTCATCCTCAAGGGCGACGTGCCCAGCCCCGTCAACCCGCCGTCCGGTTGCCGCTTCCATCCGCGCTGTCAACTCCGGCAGGAGCTCGGCGGCCCGCCCATCTGCGCCGAGCAGGTCCCCCCGCTCATCGATCTCGCGGCCGGCCACCTGTGTGCCTGCCATTTCCAGGGTCAGGCAACGGCAACGGCCTCACCGGCCGCGGTGGACCCGCCGGCCTGAGCGGGGGCGCGTCACGTCAGGTGCAGTCGGGGGCCACGCGGTAGACCTGACCCACCGCGGACGTCGCGAGCTTGACCACGATGGTCCGCCCGGCCTGGCCATCGGGCGTGCTCGCGATCCGGAAGAGTGTCATCTGGCCGAGGCTGTAGCCGGTCGCCGGGAAGTCGGAGTCGACCTCGAAGCCCATCGGCCGGATCGAGTCCGTCAGCAGGTAGACCTTCCCCTCGAACCGGATCCAGTTCGGGAACACGTCATCGCTCACCTGCCCCACCAGGGGGCAATCGGCCAGCCGCTGACCCGACGTCACGGCAGCGTCCGGCCCGGCCCAGACGTCCAGGCGGAGATCGCGCCACAACCCCAGGCCCGACGAGATCCCGACATACAGGAACAGGACGACCAGGGCCACCCGGAGCAGCTTTCCGGCGATCGGATGCCAGGCGATCCGATCGCGCCGGCCCACGGACTGCAATGGCAGCTCACGTCCCGCATGGAGCGTGTGCAACAGGCTCGAATACCGGTCGCGGCCGACCCGGTGCATCCGGTCGCGCTGGGCGGCCCGTTCGCTGACCGACCGCCGCGTCTGGAGGGGACCTCCTTCGGGGGCGTCGAGCATCTTCAGCTCGCCGCCAGCTCCGCCGTCGCCACCTGGTCCGTCGCGCGGCCGACGGCCTCGATCGTCTGGGGCGTGATGTCTTCGCTGAAGTGGCACGCCGCCTGCTGGCCGGGTCGGATCTCGCGCAGCTGCGGTTCCTCGGTCACGCAGCGCTCCGGGTTGCCGAGCCGCGCCCGCAGCCAGCAGCGCGTGTGGAAGCGGCAGCCCGGCGGGGGCGCGGCGGGCGACGGGACGTCGCCCTTGAGCACGAGGCGCTTCTTGCGTTTCCGCGGATCGGTCTCGGGCACCGCGGACAACAGGGCGACGGTGTACGGATGGGAGGGCGTCGCGTAGAGATCGTCGACGTTTGCGAGCTCCGCGAGCCTGCCGAGGTACATCACGCCGACCCGGTCGCTGATGTGCTCCACGACCGCGAGGTTATGGGCGATGAACAGGTACGTCAGCCCGAGTTCCTGCTGGAGGTCGTCGAGCAGGTTCAGCACCTGGCTCTGGATCGACACGTCCAGCGCGGAGACCGGCTCGTCGCAGACGATGAACTCCGGATTGAGCGCGAGCGCCCGGGCGATCCCGATGCGCTGGCGCTGCCCACCCGAGAACTCATGGGGATAGCGATGGATGTGGCTCTGGTTGAGGCCGACCCGAGCCAGCAGCTCGCGGACCACGTCCTCGCGTTCCTTCTTGTTCTTGAGGCCGTGGACGTACGGACCCTCCCCGACGATCTCGCCGACCGTCATGCGCGGATTGAGGCTCGCATACGGGTCCTGGAACACGATCTGCATGTCGCGCCGGACGGCGACCATCTCACGATCGCTGAGCTCGAAGATCGAGCGCCCATTGATCATGACCTTGCCCGACGTCGGCGGGATCAGTCGCAGCATGACCTTGCCGAGCGTCGTCTTGCCACACCCGGACTCGCCGACGAGACCGAGCGTCTCTCCCTTGTGGACGTCGAACGTGACCCCGTCCACCGCGCGCACGGCGCCGATCTTGCGGATGCCGAGCAGGCCGCCGCGGATCTCGAAGTGCTTGACGAGGTCGCGGACCTCGACAAGCGTGTCGGTCTCGCTGGCCGTGGCGGCCCGACCGTCGTCGGCAGGGCTGCCCGTCGAGGCGCCGACCTGCGGAGGCAGACCGGCGTCCGGCCGACCTGGAGCGGCGAATGGCTCGCTCATGCGAACCCGGTCAGGACGCCCGATTGGTCCTCGACCGTCAGGCTCGCCGCGGCCGCCTCGGCGACGTCCGGTTGCGCGGCCGCACCGACGTCCGGGGGATCGCCGTTGGGCTTCAGCCAGCACCGGGACAGATGGCCGGGCTCCACCACCTGGAGCGGCGGAGCCGAGTCGCAGATGGGCATGGCGAACGGACAACGCCGCTTGAACAGGCAGCCCGACGGCAGGTTCAACGGGTTCGGCACAGTGCCCTTGATGACCTCGAGACGGCTCCGGCGGTCACCCAACCGCGGGATGGAGGCCAGCAGGCCCTTCGTATACGGATGGTGCGGATGCTCGAACACCGTCGTCGCATCCGCCTGTTCGACGATCTTGCCCGCGTACATGACCACGACGTCGTCGGCCATCTCGGCCACAACGCCGAGGTCGTGGGTGATGAGCATGATCGCCATGTCGTTGCGTGTCCGCATCTCCTTCATGAGCTCGAGGATCTGCGCCTGGATCGTGACGTCGAGCGCGGTCGTGGGCTCGTCCGCGATCAGCAGCGCCGGGTTGGTCGAGAGCGCCATCGCGATCATCACCCGTTGGCGCATGCCGCCCGATAGCTGGTGGGGATACTCTCGCGAACGGCGCTTCGCGTCGGGGATCCCGACGAACGAGAGCATCTCCACCGCCCTGGCCATCGCGGCCTTGTGGTCGACATGCAGGTGCAGGGATACCGCCTCGGCGATCTGGTCGCCACACGTGAACACCGGGTTGAGCGACGTCATGGGCTCCTGGAAGATCATCGAGATGTCGTTGCCCCGAATCTCCCGGACATCGTCCTCGGGCATGGTCACCAGGTCCCGGCCGTCGAGCAAGATCTCGCCGGTCACGATCCTGCCCGGGCGGCCGATGAGCCGGAGGATGGACATCGCCGTGATGCTCTTGCCGCAGCCGGACTCGCCGACCACGCCCAGGGTCTTGCCGTCGCCGATGGTGAAGCTGATCCCATCGACGGCCTTGACCACGCCGTCCTGCGTGAAGAAGTAAGTCGCGAGTCCCTTGACGTCGAGCAGGGGTGCGCTGGCGTCCCGCCGCGGTCGACGGCCCGTACCCAGGGTCGCGGTCACTTCGTTTCGACTCGCTGGCGGGGGTCGAGCGCGTCGCGCAGGCCGTCGCCGAGGAAGCTCGCGGCGAGGACGACGAGGACGATCGTCACGGACGGGTACAGGAGGATGTGGGCACGAACCAGCAGGTCCTCGTCGAAGTTCTTGAGCAGGTTGCCGAGACTCGCCTCGGGCGGGCTGATCCCGAATCCGAGGAACGACAGGGCCGCCTCGGCCACGACGGAGTCCGCGATTCCGAGCGTCGCCGCGACCACGACGGGGGCGAGGGCCGCGGGCAGGATGTGGCGCGCGATGATGCGGCGGTTCGAAGCCCCGAGCGCCCGCGCCGCCTGGACGAAGTCCGCCTCGCGGAGCTTGAGGAACTCCGCGCGGACAAGCCGACAGGCGAGCGTCCACCCGGTCAGGCCGATGGCGATGATGACGACGATCGCCGAGCCCTTCCCGAGGACGGCCACGATGATCAGGATCATGAAGAAGACCGGCAGGGACAGGATGACGTCGACGAACCGCATGATGAGGTTGTCGACCCAGCCGCCGTAGTAGCCGGCGATCGCGCCAAGGGTGACGCCGATCAACGCGATGATCGCGACGGCCATGAAGCCGATGAAGAGCGAAGTCTGAAGGCCCTTCATCAGGCGCAGGAAGAGATCCTGGCCGATCTGGTTGGTGCCAAGTGGCGACGAGAGGGACGGAGGCAGCATGGGCTTCGACAGACTCGTCTGCTTGTACGCGTCGCCCGTCAGGGTCGGCACGACGATGGCGAGGGCCACGAGCACGGCCATGACGAACAGGGCGATGACCGCCAGCCGGTGCTGAAGGAAACGCTGCCGCACTAACTGCCAGTACGTACGGACCGGGATCAGGTCGATCTCGTCGCCGGTGTCCTCGGGCCGCGTCGCCGCGCCGCTGGTGACGGAGACGGTCTTGTCGATGCGTTCCATCACTAGCCTCAGTACTGGATGCGGGGGTCGACCAGGCCGTACAGCACGTCCGCGAGGAGATTCCCGAGGAGCACCATCATGCCACCGATCATGACGATCGCCAGCACGACCGGGAAGTCGTTCGCCGTGACGCTTTGGATGGCCAGATACCCCAGGCCAGGCCAGGAGAAGATCGTCTCGGTGATGGCGGCACCGGCAAGCAGGCTGGGCAGCGTCAGGCCCAGCAGCGTGATGACCGGCAGCAAGGCGTTCTTCAGGGCGTGCTTGAACACGACCCGCGATTCCGCGAGGCCCTTGGCCTTGGCCGTGCGGATGTAGTCCTGCTGGAGGACCTCGAGCATCGACGAGCGCATGTAGCGACTCCAGCCGGCGACCTGCTGGATGGCGAGGCTCGACACCGGCAGGACGAGGTGCCACAGGAAGTCGGGGTAGTTCCCGTCCTGACCGAGCGACTGGCGACCGAACGACGGGAACCAGTTGAGCTTGATCGAGAAGATGTACAGCAGCAGGATGCCGAGCACGAAGGACGGCAGGGCGTAGCCCACGGTCGCAGCGGTCGTGATGATCTTGTCCGCCCAGCTGTACTGCTTGACAGCGGCGAGGACACCCAGCGGGATCGACACGATCATCGTGACGATCAGCGAGGTGCCCATCAGCTCGAGCGTGTTGGGGATCTTCTCGAAGATCTTCTCCACGACCGGCCGCCCGTCGACGAACGAGTAGCCCCAGGCATCGGACCGGAAGGGGAACTGCCAGAAGGCGGTGAACCAGCTGACGAACTGCTCCGGCAGCGGCTTGTCGAGGCCGTACAACCGGATCAGGTTCTGGATCGTCTCCGCCGATACTCGGCCGGACCGGAACCGGTCCGTCGGATCGCCCGGAGCGAGGTTGATGATGAGGAATGAGACCACGCTGATCCCGACCAGGATCGGGATCGCCTGGATCAGGCGGCGAAGAACGTACGTAGCCATGGATGCTCCGCTCGTCTCGGCGTAGGCTCGGAAGGCCGACGGTTCGCGTCCATCGGGGATGGTACGACACAGGCGGTGGCGACTGGCGCCACCGCCTGTGTTCGGCTACATGGGGACCGCGTGATCCGATCGCTTACTTGGCAGCGACGGTCCAGGCGTCCGTGTTGTAGTAGTTGATGCCGACGCTGGTCAGGTCGAGGGGCTCGTTCTGGGTGCCCACTCGCTTGGACAGGCCGGTGTGGGCGAGGTCCGCCCACGTGAAGTAGTACGGGAGCTCATCGTGGATGAGCACCTGGAACTGCGCGTAGATGTCCTTGCGCTTGGCCTGGTCGAGCTCGGTGCGACCATGCTGCGAGGAGCTGGTCCGCCGTGGCGTTCTTCCAGCCGGGGAAGTTGTTCGCGGACGGAGTCGCCTTCGAGGGGATCTCCGAGCTGTGGAAGATCGAATAGTCGTCCGGGTCAAGGGCCGTGGACCACCCGCCCAGATACGTGTCGAACTTGTTCGGGTAGTCGAGGACATTCGGGATCAGGACGGTGTTCAGGTCGGCTTCCTGCACCGTCACTTCGATGCCGCAGTCCTTCAGCTGGTCGCGAGCGAGCTCGGCGAATGCCAGGCGCTGCGGCCGGCCGACGCGGACGTAGAGGATGGACGCGAGTCGCGTCTTGCCCTTGGCGTAGACCCCGTCGGAACCAAGCTTCCAGCCGGCGGCCTCGATCTTGGCCTTGGCGGCCGCGACGTCGTACACGTATGGCTTGACGTCCGGGTTATAGGCCCATGAGAAGGGCGGGACGTTCGCCCGGACCGGCACGCCGTTGCCGCCCGTCGCGACCTGGACCGTCTTCTCCTGGTCGATGCACATCGAGAACGCTTCACGAAGGGCCTTGTCCGCATAGATGTGGCCGTCGCGAAGGTTGAACGCGATGAAGAAGTACCCGTTGTCCGGATACTCGGCGATCTGGACGTTGGGATTGTCCTTGACCGTCGTGTAGGCGTCGGACTCGATCTTCTGCTGCCACTGGATCTCATCGTTGCCGAGGGCAGCGGTCGCGGCGGCAGAGCTGCGGATGACGACGGCGAACGCCTTCGCCGGGATCTTGGTGGGATCGACGTTGGTGCCGCCACCGTAGTAGTCGTCGAAGCGCGCGAGCTCGACGTTCTGGCCCGCGTTGTACTTGACGAACTTGTAGGGGCCAGCACCGATCGGGTTCTTGCCGAAGTCGATGATCTTCTGCGCGGCGGCGATCTGGTCGATGGCCGTGGCGCCGAGCGTGGTGTTGAGGTCGGTGACCTGGGTCAGCAGGCCGCCCGCGTAGGCTTCGGGGTCGAACTGGTCCCCGTTGTCGCCGCCGGTGTTGAAGCCGGCCTTGTTCACGGGCTCGATCTTGGCGTTGGCCAGCATCGCCTCGAGGTCGGCCGTGTAGGTCGAGGTAAGGCAGCTCGCCGGCGGCGTTGCGCCCTCGGCGACCTTGCAATTCGCGTTGTCGGCGGACGTCTCCGTCTCGACCTTGTCAACGAGCGCCTGGACATCGGCCTTGGCGACCGCGCCTGCCGCCTCCTGGAAGCGGGTGAACGAATCCGTGATCGCCTTCTTCGGGAGGATCAGGCTGCCGAGGCCGGCCGAGATGAACGGCGCGTACTTCTGCTTCAGGACGAACTTGATCGTCAACGGATCGACGACCTCGGACGAGGCGACGTTGTCCGCGATCGC
Source organism: uncultured Chloroflexia bacterium (assembly GCA_963764515.1). Lineage (GTDB taxonomy): Bacteria > Chloroflexota > Limnocylindria > Limnocylindrales > CSP1-4 > SPCO01. Next base: position 318,187 of record CAVXSS010000004.1, read on the forward strand.
AGAGCATGCATCCGGGTTGACGCGGCAGTTCTTGGAGCCGAGCAGGTCGAACGTGAACTTGACGTCATCGGCCGTGAGGTCGGTGCCGTCGTGCCACTTGATGCCGGGCTTGAGCTTGACCGTCCAGGTCAGGCCGTCGGCGGACGTCACGGGGGGGCCATCGGCCGCGAGCGGGACGTACTCGACCTTGTAGTTCGGCTGGTAGAGCGCCGTGTAGATGAACTGCGTGATCCACGACGTCGGAAGGTCGTCGGGCGGACCGGCCAGGGTGGTCGGCTCGCTGTCGACGACGAACGTGAAGTCACCGGTGGCTGCCGGCGCGCTGGCGCTCGGTGCCGTGCTCGTGCCGGCCGATGCCGGTGCGGCCGAACCCGAGCCACTCGGGGTCGAGCCACCGCACGCCGTCGCCAAGATGGCGAGGACGCCGAGCATCGCGAGTCCGCGATACTTCTTCGAACTCATCCGCTGTTCTCCTCCTCTGCTCCCGCTCAGGGTCGCCGCATGGCGCCCATCGGGGCTTGGGCCACGCCGGATCGTGGATCGGCACGCCGTCCCACATCCGCCCGGCGCGGAAGTCGGTGCAGTATATGCGGCTATCGGTCCCGCCGCGTCAAGTCCCGCTTGTCTTTGATCGTCGTCAGTGCTCCTTTCTGTCGCAGCGGCCGGTGCACGCCGCGGATGGTCCCAGCTCGCGTCTTACGACCGCGTGGCCGCGCGAGGCGGTGTGGATTCGGGTGGGATGGTCGTTCGACGGACCGAGCGCGGGGTGTCCCGGCGATCGGTCGATGATGGGATCATCAAGGGCCCCGGCGACGATCCGACCCTGGCCTGCCCATGGCCACTGATGATCAGGACGATGCCCTCGGTGAGCAGCCGCGGGCCGGAGTCGTACAACGGGCGCACCGCGTCGCTCGTGGATGACGGATCCGTCAGTCCATCGTCCGTCCAGGCCACGCCGGCTGGAGCCGCGACGACGGTGACCCGCATGACGAGCACGGCCACCATGGCCGGGCCGAGCATCGAGCCGACGAGCGCCCAGCGCGACCGGCCGACGGGGTGGGAACGACGTCGTGGCGTCTCGAGGCGCGCCCGCAGCTCGCGCCACCCGTCGTTCGGCGGTTCGAGCGCCGATGCGCGCTCGCCCAGCCGACGGAGCGCGATCACCGTCTGTGCGATCTCGGTGAGCTCGAATTCGCATCGACGACACCGTGCAAGGTGGTCGAATGCCGCGGGCGTCATCGGGCCAGCGACCCGATGCTCGACCCACTCGGTCAGGGCCGGCCGATGCCGGCCGCAGGCGTCCTTGCGTCCGAAGATGGTCACGGCCGACGCACGCGGACCGGTCGATCGACCGGGGCGGGCGCCACGGGTCCCGGCACGTCGGCGGGTGCCGACGTTTCCGGCGTCAGATGGCGCCGCAACTCCCGCAGGCCATAGTGCAGGCGTGACTTGATCGTCCCCAGCCGGACGCCAAGCGCCACCGACGTCTCCTGCAACGACAGGCCATCGAGGTAGTAGAGGACGATCACGCTGCGCTGCTTTGGCGCGAGGGCGGCGAGGCCGTCGCGGACCCAGCGATTCAGCTCCTGCTGCTCCGCCCACTCGGAGGGCTCCATCGCGTGGTCACGCAGGACCTCGCTCGTCGCGTCGTCCATCGAGTGCGACGAGAGGCGTCGGCGCCCGTGCGCCGAATAGCAGAGATTGAGCGCCACCCGATTCAGCCAGGGCAACGGCGAACGGTCGCCATGCAGGTTCGCCCGGTGCCGGAAGGCTCGCACGAACGTGTCCTGAAGGACCTCTTCGGCGAACTCGCGGTCACCGGTCAGCCCGAAGGCCGTCCTGAACACGACCGCGCGATACCGTTCGTAGAACACCTCGAACATCTCGAGGTCATCCGCTTGGATCCCGCGGATCAGGTCGGCATCGGCGATCTGAGCGGCGACAGAGGCCTGGGCGGCCGTGTCGTTGTTCGTCGTCGTTCTCCGTGCACGCGGTCATGACCGCCGCGGCGGCTCAGTAGTAACAAGATACGCGCCGATGCCCGAAAAGGTTCATCCGTCCGGTCGCGGTCAGTCCGGGCAGGGGGTTTCGACGCCGGTCATGGGCCGCCAACGCAGGTTCGGGTGTCGCGCCGCGGTGGCCTCGTCGAGGCGTCGCACCGGGGCCGTATGGGGGGCCGTGGTCACCAGCTCCGGGTCGGTCTCGGCCTCGGCCGCGATGGCGATGAGGGCCTCGGCGAAGGCATCGAGCGTCTCGACCGACTCGGTCTCGGTCGGCTCGATCAGCATCCCCTCCTCGACGATGAGCGGGAAGTAGATCGTGGGCGGATGGAAGCCATGGTCGATCAGTCGCTTGGCGATGTCGAGTGTCCGGACTCCCGTCCGCCGCTTGATCGATGCCGCCGAGGCGACGAACTCGTGCTTGCAGGGCCGGTCGTACGGCAGGTCGTAGCTGCCCGCCAGCCGGAGCTTCAGGTAGTTCGCGGCGAGGACCGCATCGTCGCTGACCTCCCGCAGGCCCGCGTCGCCATGGGCGCGGATGTACGCGTACGCACGCACGAGCACGCCCGTGTTGCCGACGAAGCTCCGCAGCCGGCCGATGGAGCTCGGACGCTCCCCGATCCGCTCGAGCCGGTACGTGCCGTCGTCGTCGCGCAGGACCCGCGGGGCGGGCAGGTACGGGAGCAGGGTCTCCCCCACCCCGACCGGGCCGGCGCCGGGTCCGCCGCCGCCGTGAGGGGTGGAGAACGTCTTGTGGACATTGAAGTGCATCACGTCGAACCCCGCCTCGCCGGGCTTGAACCGTCCGAGGATGGCGTTCAGGTTGGCACCGTCCATGTAGGCGAGTGCGCCAGCCTCATGGATCGCGTCGAGAAGCTCGCCGATGCGTGCTTCGAACAGGCCGAGCGTCGAGGGGTTGGTGATCATGACCGCCGCGGTCCGCGGACCGAGCGCGGCGCGGAACGCATCGATGTCCACGCCGCCATCGTGGAACGAGGGGATCGTGATGGTCTTGAAACCGGCCATCGAGGCGGTCGCGGGGTTGGTCCCGTGGCTGCTGTCGGGCACCAGCACCTCGTCGCGGAGCGTGTCGCCCCGCTCGCGGTGGTAGGCGCGGATCATCAGGATGCCGGTCAGCTCGCCCTGGGCGCCTGCCGCAGGCTGGAGGGTCACCGCGCGCATGCCGGAGATCTCGGCCAGGGTCATGCTCCAGTTCCCAGAGGAGCTGGAGCGTGCCCTGCGCGACCTCGTCGGGCGCAAGGGGGTGGAGCGACGCGAAACCGGGCAACCGCGCCGCCCACTCGTTCAGTTTGGGATTGAACTTCATCGTGCACGAGCCGAGCGGATAGAAGCCCGTGTCGACCGCGTGGTTCAACTGCGAGAGGTTGACGTAGTGGCGTACGACGTCGGGCTCGTTGAGCTCGGGGAGGGCCGGCGGGTCGACCCGACGGGCATCCGCCGGGATCCGGTCCAACGCGTCCTTGGGCGGGTGCGGGATCTTGCCGCCCCCACGACCAGGTCGGCCGCGCTCGAAGAGCGTCGGCTGCAGCTTCGGGCCGGTGACGCTCATCGGCGGGCACCCGCTGCTGGGGCGGCTGCGCTTCGCTCCCCCGCACCGGCTTCGACGCCGACCGGCGGCCGGCCGAGCATCACCGCGCCGAGCGCTTCGGCGAAGCGCGCGATCTCGGCGGACGTCGTGACCTCGGTGGCGCAGACGAGCAGGCCCTCCGCGAGCGTCGGATCGTCGGGGATCGCGTCGGCGAGCACGAGGCCTGCGAGGATCCCGTAGTCGAGGAGCCGCCGGTGCACGGCGCGGGCATCGGGGACCCGCACCGCGAACTCGTTGAGATAAGGTCCCTCGTGCAGTCGCGGGGCGCCGACCGCCGCCAGCGCGGCCTCGAGCTCGGCCGCCCGAGCGGCGCCCAGGGCCGCCACATCACGCAGAGCGTGCGGCCCGATCGTGGCGAGGTATACCGAGGCGGCGAGCGCGAGCAGCGCCTGGTTCGTGCAGATGTTGCTCGCGGCCTTGTCCCGACGGATGTCCTGCTCGCGGGCCCGCATCGTCATCACGAAGGCTCGCTGCCCGTCGGCGTCACTGGTCATCCCGACGAGCCGGCCCGGGATCTGGCGGACCAGCGCGTCGGTCGAGGCGAGGATGCCCAGATATGGGCCGCCGTAACTCGGGGCGATCCCGAGCGGCTGACCTTCCCCCGCGGCGATGTCCGCGCCGTAGGCGCCAGGCGGCGCAAGGACGGCCAGCGACACAGGTTCGACGATCGCCACGAAGAGCGCGCCCGCCGCGTGTGCCAGCGCCCCGATGGCAGGCATCGGCTCGAGCAGGCCGAGGAAGTCCGGCTGCGCCGCCAGCACGCCTGCGACCGGGCGATCGGGTTCGGCCAGCATGCGTTCGAGGGCCGCCAGGTCGGTGGTGCCCGACGCCGGTCCCTCGGCGACGAGGGGGATCTCGTCGAGCTCGAGACCGCCGCCGAAGTACGTCTGCAGGGTCCCGCGGTAATGGGGATGGACGCTCCGGCTGACCAGCACCCGATCGCGCCGTGTCGCGCGGCAGGCCATCAGGGCCGCCTCGGCGGTGGCCGACGCCCCATCGTAGTGCGAGGCCGAGACGACGTCGAGATCGACCAGCTCCGCGATCAGCGATTCGTACTCGTAGATGCTCTGGAGCGTTCCCTGGCTGACCTCGGGCTGGTACGGCGTGTATGCGGTGTACCACTCGCCGCGCAGCAGCATCTGGTCGACCGCGGGCGGCGTCCAATGCCGGTAGACCCCGGCTCCCAGGAACGACGCGAGGTCCGTCCGGTTCCGACCCGCCAGCGCCTGCAGACGGGCCGCCAGCTCGAGCTCCGGCTCGGGCGGCGGCAGGTCGAGACGCGAGGCGCGCAGGCCCTCGGGGATATCCGCGAACAGCTCGTCGATGGAGGCCAGGCCGAGCGCCGTGAGCATCCGCTCCCGGTCATCGGCGGTATGCGGTCCGTACGGCATCGCGCGCGGTCAGCCGGCCGCGATGAGGGCGTCGTAGGCGGGGGCGTCGAGGAGCTCGCCGAGCTGGCCCGCGTCGGACATTCGGATGCGGATCATCCAGCCCCCGCCGTATGGGTCGGTGTTGACGACCTCCGGGCTGGCGGCCAGCGCGTCGTTGCCACCGAGCACCTCGCCGCCGATCGGCGCGAACAGGTCGCTCACGGCCTTGACCGACTCCACGACACCGAACGCGGCGAACTGATCGAACGACTTGCCGACACCGGGCAGCTCGACGAACACGATGTCACCGAGCTGGTCGGCAGCGTATGCCGTGATTCCGATCACCGCCTCGTCACCCTCGACACGGACCCACTCATGGTCCTTGGTGTAGCGCAGGTCGCTGGGGACCATCGCAGGCCGTACCTCCTCCTGCTGCGGCAAGACGCCGCGAGCGGCGGGCGCGTCGGGTCGGGTCGGGTCTGGGACCCGGTCCGTTTCAGGTCGGACGTCGGTAGAACGGTAGGTCGACGACCTTCGTGGGGACCGGCGCGTCTCGGACCTCCACGGCCAGTATCGTACCCGGCTCCGCATCACCCGGCGCGACATACGCCATCGCGATCGGGATGCCGAGCGTCGGTGACTGCGTGCCGCTCGTGACGACGCCGGTCCGCCGGTCACCGGCAAGCACCGGATACCCGTGGCGCGCGATGCCTCGCCCCTCGACCACCAGGCCGACCAGGCGCTTGGTCGGTCCGGCGGCCGCGATCGGTTCCAGCGCCGCGCGCCCGACGAAATCGCCGGGCTTGTCCAGCTTGACCACGCGCCCGAGACCCGCGTCGTACGGCGTCGTGTCGCGATCGAGCTCGTTGCCGTACAGGGGCATGCCGGCTTCGAGGCGGAGCGTGTCCCTGGCACCCAGTCCGACCGGCATGCCATCCGCGGCCCGGACGGCGGCCAGCATCGCGTCCCACAGCTCGACCATCCGGCCGGTCTCGACGTAGACCTCGAAGCCATCCTCGCCGGTGTAGCCGGTCCGCGCCACGAGGGCCGGGATCCCGGCCACCGTCCCCTCCGCGATCGCGTAGTACTGCAGGGCGGCCAGGTTGACATCGGTCAGTGGCGACAGGGCGGAGATGGCACGTGGTCCCTGGACCGCGAGAAGCCCGGTCGCGAGCGAATTGTCGTCGAGGATCGCCTTGAACCCGCTGAGGCGCTCCGCGAGTGCATCCGAGACCACCGCCGCATTGCCCGCGTTGGCGACGACCAGGAACCGCTCGTCGGCGAGGCGATAGACGATGAGGTCGTCGATGACGCCACCATCGGGCGCGACGATCATCGAGTAGTGGGCGCGCCCGATCGTGAGCGCGGGCGGGTTCGTGACGAGCGCCGACGCCAGACCCGCGCCGGCTTCCGGGCCCTCGACGAAGAGCTCGCCCATGTGCGAGAGGTCGAACAGCCCGACTCGCTCGCGGACGGCACGATGCTCGTCGAGGATCGAACCGTACTGGAGCGGCATCCGCCAGCCCCCGAATTCGATCAGTCGAGCGCCCAGCGCCGCGTGACGCTCCTCGAGGGGTGTGACGTGGGGGCCGCGCGACTCCGGTTCGCTCACGACCCGCCTCCGACGGAGCCCGGCTCGACGATCTCGGCCGCACGGGCGACGAGGGCTCGCTCGGTCTCGAACGTCAGGGTGGCGGCGGCATCGGAGAAGCGGATCCAGCGGACCTCCTCGAATTCGTGGTCGTGTCGGGCGAGGTCGCCACCGGTCGGCTCCATCATGAAGTAGTGGACGGTCTTGTGGATGCGGGTCCCCGACTGCACGAAGAAGTACTCGATCGAGTCGAGCGGGCCCGTGATGCGGACGCTGAGCCCGGTCTCCTCCCCCACCTCGCGCAGGGCGGTCTCCTCGGTCGTCTCGCCGCTCCTGGGCGTGCCCTTGGGAAGCGTCCAGGTCCGGCCGTCGCGCTCGCGACGTCGGCTGCCGACGACGAGCCACGGTTGACCGTCTTCGTGACGGACGACGACCCCGCCGGCAGACGTGGCGGTCGCGGTCCTCAGGCGCGCCACGGCGCCGATGCGGCGCTGGGGCGACGGGCCGCCCCGCCACTCCCCGATCGGGCCCAGTGCATGACGACACGCGGATGGGGGCGACCGTCGAGCGACCGCGCGCCGTGCGCCGGCTGGATGGAGCGCCAGCGGCCGCGCAGGCTCACCAGCGGCGCGACGTCGGGCCGGCGGAGGACCGTCGCGTGCTCGGCCGATGACCGGAATGCGCTGCCGGAATGGAGACCCAGTCGCCGCTCTTTCGTGCGGACCGAGGGGCGCACGAAGTGGGCCGCCGGTCGAGCTGCGTACTTGGCGGCGATGCTGTGATCCATCAGGTTATGGTACCGGTTCGATGCGCCCTTGCAAGAGTGCGGCGCATCTCGTGTGCTCGCTCCGGTGCCAGCGTGCCACGGGCGACCGCCAGGTCCACCTCCCGGTCCGCCAGGGCCCGGTAGAGGGCGAGGGCACCGGGGGCGTGGGTCCGCATGGCGACCAGGTGCGCGTCCAGTGTCCCGACGTCGCCGCGGGCGATCGGACCGGTCAGCGCCGAGCTGACCCCGAGCGCGCGGGCATTGCCCAGGGTGCCCTCGATGAGCGGCCCGTAGATGGCCAGCGAGCCCGCCTCGTCCAGGCCCGCGACCCGTCCCAGCTCGACGATCGCATCGAGCAGCGCCACGAAGCCGCCCGCCGCCAGGACCGCGGCCGCGTGGTAGGCGGCCTTCGAGCCCGCCGCGAGCCGAACCGGGTGCGCGCCGATCACCTCGGCCATCTCGGCGAGCAGCGCGGCCAGCTGGTCGTCGGCCTCGATCGCCACCGTCGCCCCGTGGAGCGCGGCGACCGCCCGTTCCGTGTCGGCGAATGCGACCAGCGGGTGGAAGGTCCCCGCCTGCGTCCCGGCGGCCATGGCCGGGGCGAGAACGTCCGCGTCGAGGGCACCGCTCGTGTGCACGATGGCTTGACCGCCGTACATCCGGAGGCTCCCGGCCAGCGGCACGATCGCGTCGTCCGGTACGGCGATGAGGATGAGCTCCACCTCCTCGACCAGGGGTTGCGCCTCCTCGAACGCCCGCGACCCTTCGACGAGCGATCGGAACCGCTCGCGCCGGCCGGGGTCCCGGCTCGCGACCGCGTGGACCGGCCAGCCGCCCCGGCTGAGTGCGACGCCCAACGCCGTCCCGACCGCCCCGGCCCCGACGATCCCGATGACCGGCGGCTGGCCGGGCTCCGAGTGGCGGTGCGAGTGTGGGTGGTCGCCGGCATGGACGACGTCGTCGTGGCGATGGAAGCCCGGCGGGACCGGATCGAGATCGATTCCGGCCGCCTCGATGGCGGCTTCGGTGTCCTCCCGATCCCGCTTCGGGTCGTCACCGGGCAGGTCGCCCCAGGCCCTCATCACGGGGCGCCCGCGTCTGGGGAGCGGTCGCGGTACGCTTGCACCCGTCGAGTGTAGCGAGCCAATGAGGATCGACGCGATGTCGACGAATGACCCCTTCGGAGCCCGGGCGCCGCTCGGGCCTGGCCTCCCCGATCTCTACCGGCTCGCCGTCCTCGGCGATCGGATCGATCTCGCGACGGCACCGGTCACGATCAGGATCCTGCTCGAGAACCTGCTCCGTCACGCGGGCGGTGGGATCGTCCGCGAGGAGGATGTCCAGACGTTGGCGGCCTGGCGGCCGGGGGTCGCGGCGGAGGCCGAGATCCCGTTCATGCCGTCGCGGGTCATCCTCCAGGACCTCACCGGCGTGCCCGCCGTCGTCGATCTCGCGGCCATGCGCGATGCGATGGCGGAGCTCGGTGGCGATCCGACCTGGGTCAACCCGCTCGTCCCGGCCGACCTCGTCATCGACCACTCGGTGCAGATCGATCGGTTCGGCACGCCCGGCGCGTTCGCCTTCAACGTCGAACGCGAGTACGACCGCAACGTCGAGCGCTACCAGCTGCTGCGCTGGGCGCAGACAGCGTTCCGGAACCTGCGGATCGTGCCGCCTGGGACCGGCATCGTGCACCAGGTCAACCTGGAGTTCCTTGCGCCGGTCGTCGACGTGCGCGACGGGGTCGCGTTCCCGGACACCCTGGTCGGGACAAATTCGCACACGACCATGATCAACGCGCTCGGTGTCCTGGGGTACGGCGTGGGCGGCATCGAGGCGGAGGCCGTCCTGCTGGGCCAGCCACTCAACCAGCCGATGCCAAAGGTGGTCGGGGTACGGCTGACCGGCGAGCTGCCGAAGGGCGCGACGGCGACGGACCTGGTGCTGATCGTGACCGAGCTGCTTCGCGGTCACGGCGTGGTCGGGGCGTTCGTCGAGTTCGCCGGGGACGGCCTGGCCGGCCTGTCGCTGGCGGACCGGGCGACGATCAGCAACATGAGCCCGGAGTTCGGGGCCACCGCGACCCTCTTCCCCATCGACGACGAGACGCTCGCCTACCTGCGCCTGACCGGTCGTTCACCCGAGCGGGTCGCACTCGTGGAGCGCTACGCGCGGATCCAGGGGCTGTGGCGCGAGCCGGGTGACGGTCCGACCTTCGACGAGCGGCTGACCCTCGATCTCGCCACGGTCGTGCCATCGGTGGCCGGGCCGCGCCGGCCGCAGGATCGGGTGCCGCTGGACCTGTTGCGCGACAACTTCCGGACGAACTTCCCGGACGGGCTCGAGGCTGGCGACGCGGCCGACGCCGAGGAGGCCGTCCTCGATGCGTCCGCGGTCGACGAGGCCTCGGCCGAGTCGTTCCCGGCGTCCGATCCGCCCGCGTTCGCGTCGGCCGATCCGAGCCGGCCCCGGCCCGCCCCGCCCGCGGAACCGGTCCTCGCCGATGCGCGACCGCTCGACCACCGAACCTACCGGGGCGTGCCGGTCGAGATCGGCGGCGAACGGATCGTCGTGCGGACCGGATCCGTGGCGATCGCGGCCATCACCTCGTGCACGAACACGTCCAACCCGACAGTCATGGTCGGGGCCGGCCTCCTCGCCCGCAATGCCGTAGCGCGCGGGCTGCGGGTCAACCCGACCGTGAAGACCTCGCTCGCCCCGGGATCGAAGGCCGTGACCGGCTACCTCACCTCGGCCGGGCTGATGACGTCCCTCGAATCGCTCGGGTTCAACCTGGCCGGCTACGGCTGCACGACCTGCATCGGCAACTCCGGACCGCTCGACGAAGCCGTCGCCGGGGCCATCGAGGCGAACGACCTCGTCGTCGCGGCGGTGCTGTCGGGCAATCGCAATTTCGAAGGCCGCATCCATCCGCTGGCGCGGGCCAGCTACCTCGCGTCGCCGCCGCTGGTCGTGGCCTTCGCGCTGGCCGGCCGGGTCGACATCGACCTGACCCGTGAGCCGCTCGGGACGGGCAGCGACGGGTCGCCGGTCTTTCTCGCCGATGTCTGGCCGTCGGCCGAAGAGATCCGCTCGGTCATCGCCGGATCGGTCGATGCCGAGCTCTTCCGGCGGACCTACGAGGCCGTGTTCGAGGGCGACGACCGCTGGCGGGCGCTGTCGATCCCCTCGGGCGACCGCTACGCCTGGGACCCCGCGTCGACCTACATCGCACGACCGCCATTCCTCGACGGGATGTCGGTCGCTCGCGAGCCCGTCGGCGACATCGTCGGCGCTCGCGCCCTGGTCGTCCTCGGCGACTCGATCACGACCGACCACATCTCCCCGGCCGGCTCGATCGCGCCGTGGTCGCCGGCCGGCCAGTGGCTCCAGGAACAAGGCGTCGGGCCGCTCGAATTCAACTCGTATGGGGCTCGGCGGGGCCAGCACGAGGTCCTCGTCCGTGGCACGTTCGGCAACATCCGGCTGCACAACCGGCTCGCGGAGCCGAAGGAAGGGCCGTATACCGTCCACCTGCCCTCGGGCGAGGAGACCTTCATCTACGACGCCGCCATGCGCTACATCGCCGAGGGCGTGCCACTCATCGTCATCGCCGGCCGCGAATACGGCTCGGGCTCGTCGAGAGACTGGGCGGCCAAGGGGCCATCGCTGCTGGGCGTCAAGGCGGTCCTCGCCGAGAGCTTCGAACGGATCCACCGCTCCAACCTCGTCGGCATGGGCATCCTGCCGCTCCAGTTCAAGCCCGGTGACAGCATGGCGTCGCTGGGTCTGTCCGGCCGTGAGGCGTTCTCGATCACCGGGCTCGAGGGCCGCCCATCGCCTCGTCAGGGCGTCACGGTCCTGGCCCGGGCGGACGAGGCGGCTGGTGGCGACGGGCGCGAGCGCCGGTTCGAGGCGATCGCCCGCCTCGACGGGCCGATCGACGTCGACTACTACACCGGTGGCGGGATCCTGCCGGCGGTCCTTCGTCGCCTGGCGGCCGGGCCCGCCTGACGATCGTTCGCCGGAAACGCGAAGCCCCCGGGGGAGGACCGGGGGCTCCGGGCTACGCGGGGAGGAGGACCGCGTTCACCCGGTTCTGACGAGACCGCCCCGGCTCCTGTGACGTGCCGAAGGAGGGTTTCTCGTGGCCTATCCGCCGATGCCGGACGCCGCCGGGACAGGCTGCGTGCCGACCTCCAGGAGCCGCCACGGGAACGACCCGTACTGGAGGATGGTGACGAGCCCGCGGACGTCTTCGGGGCCCGGGTCAGGAGGGGTCCCGGCCATCTCGATCGTCACATCGCCACCCCCGACCGCGGACCTGATGACCGGCGCGGAGAGGACCCGACCGTCGAGGGTGATCGCGAAGTAGTCCCCGATGTGGGCGGCCGTGTAGTCGCCGAATACCTTCGCCGCCTGGGGCCGGAGCGTGAAGTCCACGGTCGCGGAACCCTGCTGGTTGTTGCCGACCGACGCCGACGCGACCTGTTCGCCACCGAACAGCGGCGGATACACCCGGAGATCGAGGATCTGGCCCTCCTGGACCTGCTCCTGGCCCAGTGGCACGAAATCGAGGCGACCGCCCGGGAGCACGAGGCGACGCAGGACGAGACTATCGGTGGCCGACGGGACCTCGACGACGATCCGGTCCGCACCCGTGACCTCGACCGCGACATCGGCGATCCCCACCGCCTCGAGTCGGTGCCGGACGATGTCGGCGACGATCGAGAGGTCGCCTGCTCTCGGCGCGACCCCGTTCGCCGGCAGGACTGCGTACTCGACCCGGATGCGAGCCCCGGACGAGTCGCCCGGGTCGGCGCTCAGAGACGTCGCCCAGGGGATGCGGACGACGCCGATGGCGACCACGGCGACCGCGACGACGGCGACGAGACCGGTCAGGACCAGGAGAGCGGCGAGGGGACGGCGGGACACGCGCGCTCCGATCGAACGAGCCGGCGACCGCGGATCCGGGGCCGGGCCAGGAGCCCAACTATAGTGATGGAGCGACGTCGCTGAGCCTCAGCCCCAAAGGTCGACCTGCGGCAGCCCCGCGGCCCCGAGGGCCTCATTCAGTTCGGCCACGTGGTAGACGTCGTGGCTGAAGACTCGCTGGATGACCGCGCCACGGGTGTGGACCCACGAGTCGTCCCATTCGGGCCGGCGAATCACGTCGTCGAGCATGTTCACGGTCCATCGATCCAGGCAGCTCTCGACGATGCGGTAGGTCGAGTCGAGCGCCTCCGCGAGCGCGGCGGCATCGAGCACATGCTCGAGGTCGTCGTCGCCCGGGCAGTCGTACCCGGCATTCGTGAACCGCGTGGTTGCAGCGCCGGGCTCGCCGGCGAAGTCGCACAGCCAGAACACGCGCTGGCAGGCGGTGTGGCCCATGGTCGCCCAGAGTGGCCAACGTTCGGGCGACGGGCGAAGCGCCAGCTGCTCATCGGTCATCGCCGCGACGACCTCGCGGAGGCGCCGGTTGTACTCGGGCCACTTGCTGTATGCCGGACGGATCGTCATCCCGCTCACGCCATCCACCGTACTCCGCGATGCCTGCCGGGTCCCGGGGTATGTTCGAGGCCGCCCCGTCGGGCTGACTCCAGCCGGCGCTGGCACAGGAACAGGGCCCGAAGGCCCTGCACTGTTGGGGTCACGATGGTGGGCGATACTGGATTCGAACCAGTGACCTCACGGATGTGAACCGTGCGCTCTAACCGACTGAGCCAATCGCCCGAGGGGGTCCCCGACGACGCCACGAGCGCCGCACGAGACCGTCCGACTATACCCGCAGGCCCGGCCATCGGGCAACGACGACCTCGGGCTCGATGCCATCGACGACGACGAGCTTCTCGCGGCTGGACGCCCCGGCGACGATCCGGACGTCCCGCCGGGCGACACTGAGTTCGTCCGACAGCAGGCGCAGGAGCGCGTTGTTGGCCGCGCCCTCGACGGCGGGAGCGGTGACCCGCGCCTTCAGGACGCCATCCAGCACGCCATCGACTCGATCGAGTGCGGCGCGCGGTGTGAGGCGTACGGCGAAGCGGACGTCCGTGGCTCAGGACCTCAGGTGGGGACGCGCCCGCGGGATGCGGGCCTGGACGAGCCTCGGGGGACCCGCCCCAGTCTACCGTCAGTGCGTGTGGTCGTGGTCACCCGGACCGTGTCGGTGCGGCCGCTCCCCGAACAGGGCCCGTCCCACCCGCACGATCGTGGCCCCCTCCTCGACCGCCACCTCGAAGTCGTCGGTCATGCCCATCGATAGCTCGGGACCGAGTCCCGCCCAACGCGCCCGCAGCTGTGTCGAGAGCTCGCGGAGCTCGCGGAACGTCACCCTGGCGATCGCCGGGTCCGTCGTGAGGCGGCCGACCGTCATGAGCCCCCGGACCTCGAGGTTCGGAAGTGCCAGGAGGGCGGGCATCGCCGTGGCGACGTCAGGCGGCTGGAACCCGTGCTTCGCTGGATCGAGGTCGACGTTCACCTGGACGAGGACCGGATAGCGGGTCGCCGGGTGGACCTCGGGGACGAGCCGATCGAGCCGCTCGGCGAGCTCGACCGAATCCACCGTCTGGATCGCCTCGAACAATTCGAGCGCGCGGCGCGCCTTGTTCGATTGCAGCGGACCGACCAGCTGCCAGTGGGCGCCGGCGACCTCGGGCGCCTTGGCGGCCGCCTCCTGGACCCGGTTCTCACCGAGGGTCGTGAGTCCGGCCGCCACCGCGGCGCGCAGGCGTTCGGCCTCGACGGTCTTGGCGACGGCGACGAGCGTCACGTCCCCTGGGTCGCGACCCGCGCGGCGACAGGCATCGGCGATCCGCGCGAGGACCCGCGCTCGCGCCTGACGGAAGGCCTCGACCTGGGGCGGGTCCGGTGGCGTCACCACCGGCTGGTCACTTCCGGCGAAGGAAGCTCGGGATCTCCAGGTCGTCGGCGTCGTAGGTCGTGGCCCGCTTCGGCGGCGCCGACTCCCCGACCGATCGCTCGACGCGCGGGGCGCTGGCGACCAGGGCGGCGACTTCGTCGCTGCGGTCGACCGACGGGCTGACCTCGTCGCGCTGGCGCTGCAGTTCCTCGAGGAAGTCCCGCTCGCGCGGCGCCCGGCCGGAGACCGACGAATCCATCACGCCGGTCGCCTCGCGGCCGGTCGTCTGGCGCTTGCGGCCGCCATCGAAGCCGGTCGCGATGACCGTCACGATGACCTCGTCGCCGAGCCGCTCGTTGAAGCTCGCTCCGAAGATGATCGTGGCCTCCGGGTCGGCGACCTCCTTGATCGCCTGGGCAGCCTCGTCGATCTCGAAGAGCGACATGCTCGTGGACCCGCTGATGTTCCAGAGGATCCCCTGCGCGCCGTTGATATCGATCTCGAGCAGCGGGCTCGCGATGGCCTGGCGGGCGGCCTCGACAGCCCGGTTCTCGCCGGTCGCCCGGCCGATGCCCATGAGCGCGGACCCCGCGTCCTTCATGATCGCGCGGACGTCGGCGAAGTCCTGGTTGATGAGCCCGGGCACCGTGATGATGTCGCTGATGCCCTGGACGCCCTGGCGCAGGACGTCATCGACGACGCGGAAGGCGTCGAGGATGCTCGTGTTCTTCTGGACGACGTCCTTGAGCCGGTCGTTCGGGATCGTGATGAGCGCGTCGACCTGGGCCTTGAGCTCCTCGGCCGCCTTCTCTGCGATGAGCTTGCGCTTGTTGCCCTCGAACGCGAACGGCTTGGTCACGACGCCGATGGTCAGTGCCCCGCCTTCCTTGGCGATCTGCGCGACGACCGGCGCGGCGCCCGAACCCGTGCCGCCACCGAGGCCGGCCGTGATGAAGACCATGTCCGAATCGGCGAGGGCCTCGGCGATCTTCTCCGAGTCCTCCTCGGCCGAACGCTGGCCGATCGACGAGTCCCCGCCGGCGCCGAGGCCGCGGGTGACCTTGTCACCGATCCGGATCTTGTGGGGCGCATCCGACTGGAGCAGCGCCTGCGAGTCGGTGTTGCAGGCGATGAACTCGACGCCCATCATCTCGGCGCGGATCATCCGGTTGACGGCGTTGCTGCCGCCACCTCCGACCCCGATGACGCGAATCAGCGCGAAGTTCTCGGAGTCGGAACGCAACGTCATCGGGATGTCCTCCAGTGACCCTTGGCGGATCGGGCCGCCCGGCAGTGTCGGTGAAGTCGGCGGATGCTGTGGCGAGTCGTCGGTCCATCGCGGGGCCCTGGGGCGAGCCAGCCCGCGGATAGGGTTCGGAGTATAGCGCTCGACCGCACGCAGCCCACAAGCCCCAACCTCGATCCCGGCGTGCGTCCGCGCGAGGCTCCGGTGCCTCGCGGCAACGGTCGCGAGGAGTCGCGTGGCGGGGACACACGGGTCCGACCCGATCAGCTGTGGCGAGCCGACCCCCGAGCCGGATGCGTCCGGCCTGCCGTCATCGGATGGACAGGTCGAAGACGGCGACGAGCACCCCGGCCGCGACGACGACCAGGATCGCGAGCACGATCACCGAGGCGAGGCGGCCGAGCGGCATGCGACGGCGGCGGCGGTACCTGCTGCCCCTCACGTCGCATCGCCCGCGATGAAGGACAGCCGGACCGTCCGGGTGGGGTTGTCGCCGTTCGGATCGAGGAGGCAGATCGACTGCCACGTCCCGAGGGCCAGGCGCCCCCCGACCACCGGCACCGTCAGTGACGGCGACGCGAGCAGCGGCAGCAGGTGGTCGGCGCCGTGACCGGGCGACCCGTGGCGGTGTCGGTAGAGGCGTTCGTCGTGGGGCAGCAGTCGCTCGAGGGCGGCCAGGAGGTCGTCGTCGGAGCCGGCTCCGATCTCAACGACGACGATTCCGGCCGTGGCGTGGGGCGCGAAGACCGACAGCAACCCGTCACCCTCGTCGGCGACGAAACCCGCGCACGCCTCGGTCAGGTCCGCCAATCGCGGGCCGGCCCCGGTCCGGACGGTGAGCTCGGTCGTCCTTACGGGAAGATGCTCCGCAGGGCGTCGCGGATGCGCCCGATGCCACCACCGGCGGGCGCCGACTCGTAGCGCAGCGGCTCCCCGGACGTGAGGCTGATCGCGCCCCACTGCAGGAGCCCGACGGCCGTGCTGTACGAGGGGTTGAGGAGCGTGTCCACGAGGCCCCCGATCCCGGACGGGGCCGCCACACGGACGGGCATCTGGAGGACGCTGCGGCCCAGCTCGGCCGCGCCCGCCAGCTGCGAGGCTCCGCCGGTCAGGATGATCCCGGCCGGCAACATCCCGACGCCGGCTGCCCGGATCTCGTTGGCCAGCAGCTCGAACGTCTCGCGCATCCGGGCCTCGATGATCTGGCAGACCTCGAGCCGGCTGACGGTCCGGCCGGCATCCTCGCCCAGGACCGACACGCTGATGGCCTCGTCGTCATCCTCCTCCACCGCACGCAGGTCCGCCGTGCCGTGGCGGATCTTGAGCTCCTCCGCCACCTGCAGGCTGGTCTTGAGCCCGATCGCCACATCGTTCGTCACGTTGTTGCCCCCGACCGGCAGGACCCGCGTGTGAAACGGCGACCCGTCCTGGAACAAGGCGAGATCGATCGTGCCGGCGCCGATGTCGGCGACCGCGACGCCCAGCTCCTTCTCGGTCTCGGACAGGACCGCCTCGGCGGACGCGAGCGAATCGGCGACCAGTTCGTCGATCTTGACGCCGGCCGCTGCCACGCACTTTGACAGGTTCTGGACCGCGGTCGCGGACGCGGTCACGATGTGCGTCTCGACCTCGAGGCGGAGGGCGCTCATCCCGAGTGGATCCTTGACGCCCTCCTGGCCGTCGACCGTGAAACCGCGACGCTCGACGTGCAGGACCTCACGGTTGGACGGGATCGAGACCGCGCGGGCGACCTCGATCGCGCGGTTGACGTCCTCGCGCGTCACCTCCCGGTGGTGTGCGGTGACCGCCACCTGTCCGGGCGAGTTCAGGCTCTCGACGTGCTGGCCACCGACGCCGACGAAGGCCCGGTCGATCTTCCAGCCCGAGAGCCGCTCGGCCCGCTCGACGGCGTCCGCGATCGAGCGCACGGTCTGGTCGATGTTGATGACGACGCCCTTCTTGAGGCCGGACGCGGGGACGGTCCCGTGGCCCATGATCGTCAGCCGGCCGTCGCGACTCACCTCACCGATGAGCGCGCAGACCTTGCTCGTGCCGACGTCGATGCCGACGAGGACCGCTTCGCGTTCCACCATGGTCGTTCCTGTCTCCCGTCCCGTGCTCCGCCTGGTCGATCTAGAGGAAATGGCGCCGGATGAGGGCCACGTTGTTGAAGATGCGCAGACCGAATGTGATGAGCGCCACGAGGTACAGGTCCAGGCCCAGTCGGTCCCCGATGAACGTCAGCGCCACGGCGATGATCGCGTTGACGAGGAACCCGCTGATGAAGATGCGATTGTCGTAGACCCCGTCCAGCTCTGCACGGACCGCCCCGAGGACGGAGTCGAGTGCAGCGAGGATCGCCACCGCCGAGTATCGACTGAGCTCGAAGCTGACGTTGACGTTGAGGACGAGACCCGCCAGGACGCCAACGAGGAGCCCGAGCAGGGGGAGCAGCACGCCGATGTCGTCCTCGTTCCGGTGGGTTTCGGCAAGGCTAACCGACTGCCAGCCGGCGCGGCAACCTGCGGTGCCCGTGGCGGGGCCGATCGCGCGTTCACGGGGCGGCGCTCGGCTTGCTCGTCGGTTTCGGCGTGGGGGTCGGTCGCGCGATGTAGGTCCCGTCGGTACCGGACGCGAGGATGACCCGGTCGACCTGCGCCTCGTGCCCACTCAACAGGGTGCGCAGGAGCCGGACCTGTCCGGGGATCAGGGCCGGGGTTCGCAGGCTCGGCGTGTAGAAGCCGAAGACGGCCGTCCAACCGGCCGGCTGGGTCCGCACGAGGAACCCGTTCTCATCGGTCAGGCTGACGGTCAGCCCCTCGGCCTCGCTGCCCACGTCGACCGGCCGCAGCGAGGCCAGCCGGGTCGCCGCATCGAGGTCGACCGGATCGAGCGACCGGCCGAGCGACAGTCCGGCCGACGTCGCCCGATGATCGTCGACGACCGGCAGCGCGGCCGCCTCGGCCGGTGGCTTGTCCCCGAGCTTCTCGAACAGCGCACCGGCGTCATCGACGAGGTAGCGCCGCTCGCCGACCTTCCAGACCAGGATCGGCTCGCGCTCCTCGAGCGTGACCGCGAGGGTGTTCGGCAGCTCGACCTGCACCCGGGCCTGGGCGACGGTCGCGAGTTGGCCCAGCTGCGTCTCGAGTGGCCGCGTGTCGATGCGGAACAGGTTGTCGCCCCGGATGCCGGCGAGTGTCGCCTCGACGGCGCCGACGTCCGTGTACCGGGCCCCCTGCACCCGGAGCTGGGCATAGTCGAAGGCGGACGAGGAAGCGACGCCGTAGACCGCGGCCGCCGAGGCGATGGCCGCGAGCGCCGCCCCCGCACGCACCCGCGAGAGACCGGCCGAAGCGCGGCGGATCGGCCGGGTCCGGCGCCCGTGATGACCGGCCGGCACCGACCGACGCGCGGCCGGCCGGCTGCTCACCGTGGCAGGTCCTCCTGGCCGAGCCGCGTGGCGACCCGCCCCGCGTGTCGCTCTCGGGCGAGCTCGACGACCCGGGCGCAGACGTCCGCGAACGAATAGCCCGCCGCGGCCGGCAGCGTCGGGAAGAGACTGATCGGCGTGAAACCCGGGATCGTGTTGATCTCGGACAGGTAGATCGTCTCGCCCGCGACCAGGAAGTCGATCCGTGCGAAGCCCTCAGCGCCGATCGCCCGATACGCGTCGCGCGCGATCTTCTGGATGACCGCACGCTGGGCCGCGGTGATCTCGGCCGTCATCGACGACTCCGAGAGGCCCGCGGTGTACTTGGCCGTGTAGTCGTAGAACTCGTGGCCGGAGACGATCTCGCCCGGTCCGTACAGCTCCAGGGCCGCCGGGTCGTTGCCGATGACCGACACCTCCAGGTCCCGGGCGCCCGGCACGTACGCCTCGGCCAGAACGAGCGTGTCGTAGCGGAACGCGAGGTCCAGGGCGGCCGCGAGCTCGCCTGGCTCGTGTACCAGGGTCATCCCGACCGAACTGCCGAGCCGGGCGGGCTTGACCATGAGCCGCCCGCCCGCGCTCCCGGTCGCGAAGGCCTCCAACTCGGTCCGGACCGCGACCGGATCCGCGGCCCAGCGCGCCGCCCTGACCTCGCGCCACTCGACGACCGGCAGCCCGATCCCGCGGCACAGGCGCTTGAAGATCGCCTTGTCCATGCCGATGGCCGATGCCGCGACCCCGGACCCGGTGTAGGCCAGGTCTGCCGCCTCCAGCAGCGCCTGGACCGTGCCGTCTTCACCGAACGGCCCGTGCAGGGCGATCGCGACGACGGGCTCGGGTCGCGTGCCGGCCAGCCGGTCCAGCGCCGCCCCGGTGGCCAGCGGGCCGTCGGCTCCCAGCCCGGACGGGTCGTCGTAGGCCGACTGCGGCCGGCCGTCGCGGCGATGGTCGACCGGCAGCCACCACCAGCGGCCATCGAGATCGATCAGCACCTCTCGGGTGGGGTAGCCGAGCGTGCGCAGGGCATCCGCGATCGCGGTCCCCGAGACGATCGAGACGTCGTGTTCGGCCGACGGCCCGCCGAGCAGGACGACGACCGGGGCGCGATCCGGGCCCACGCTCGAGCTCATGCGGCCGACTCCCAGCCCGACCAGTCGCCCAGGAACTCGACCTCGAACTCGAGCTCGATCCCGTCGCGTGCCGCGATCTCGGCGCGGACGAGCTCCATCAGCCGGCGCACATCGGCCGCCGTCCCGTGGTGGTCGTTGACCACGAAGTTGGCGTGCTTCGCGGACACGACCGCCCCGCCGATGCGCCGGCCCTTCAGCCCGGCCGCGTCGATCAGGCGTCCGGCCGAATCATCCGGCGGGTTGCGAAAGACGCTGCCGGCCGACGGCAACCCGAGCGGCTGGTGGGCCTGCCGCCACCGCCGGATGTCGTCGAGGCGGCCCTTGATCGTGTCCGGGTCCGCGGGCTCGAGGCGGAAGGTCGCCTCGACGATCAGTTCGCGGGGCTTCCCCGGTTCGGGGTGCTTGAACCGGCTGTCCCGGTACGCGAGCGCGAGCTCGGCCGCCGGCAGGACCGTTTCTCCACCGGCGGCGTCGAGCACCCGGCACGACTCGATGATCGCGGCGATGTCCGCGTCGTGTGCGCCCGCGTTGGCCCAGACCGCGCCCCCGACCGTGCCCGGGATGGCCAGGCCGAACTCGAAGCCGGTCAGCCCGGCGCGCTGCGTCTCGGTCGCGGCACGGGCCATCGGCACCCCCGCCTCCGCGGTGTAGCGCTCGTCCTCGACCCGGGAACCCTCGGCCCGGTCCTGGATGACGAGGCCCCGGACCCCGGCGTCGCTGATGACCACGTCGCTCGCCCGCCCGAGGACGAGATGCGGGATCTCCCGGGAACGTGCGAAGCGGACCAGGGCGCGGAGCTCGAACGCGTTGTGGACCGAGGCGAACAGGTCGGCCGGGCCACCCACCCGCATCGTCGTGAAACGCGCGAGCGGCTCGTCACGCGAGGTCTTGACGCCGATCCGGCGCTGGATCTCGGTCCCGACGGCGATGGCGTCGAACGTGGTGGTCACGCCGCCTCGCCCCGGGATCGGCGGTCGATGTCGGCGGCGTCCGGCAGCGGCCGGCGCTCGGCAGCGGCCATCACGAGGTTCGCGACCGCGTCGGCGGCACCGGGGCGGCCGAGCGAGCGCGCCGCCGCGGCCATCGTCACGTGGGCGACCGGATCCTCGAGGAGTGCCGCCGCGTCGAGCAGGGCCGCCGCGTCGAACGCCTCGTCGTCCACGAGCCGTGCCGCTCCGGCGTCGACCAGGGCGCGGGCGTTCGCTCGCTGGTGCCCGGCGGCGTGCGGATACGGCACGACGACCATCGGCACGCCAAGGGCGCTCACCTCGGCCAGCGTCGAGGAGCCGGCGCGCCCGACGACCAGGTCGGCGATGGCCAGCGCCGGCAGCATGTCATCGCGCAGGAATGCGTACGGACGGTAGCGGGCTCGCAGATCGGTCGGCAGCGCCTCCCGGTCCGAGAGAGCCGCGGCATAGCCGTCGTCGCCGGCCACGTGGATGACCGTGACGCGGCGGACAAGGCGCTCGAGCGCCTCCGAGACCGCGATGTTGAAGCGGCGGACCGCTTGCGACCCACCGAAGATGAGCAGGACGCGCTCGCCCGCGGGGACGCCCAGGCGCGTCCGCGCCGCGACCCGGTCGATCTCGCGCGTGTCGCGGATCGGCGTCCCGGTCAGGTAGCACGGCACGCGGGGCGCGGCGCTCGCGAGCGCCGCACAGGTCGCCGAGAAGGAGACGGCGATCGCGTCCGCCAGTCGGGCCGTCGCGCGGACCGCCCGGCCGGGGATCACGTTGCCGTCCCAGAGCACGACCGGCACCCCCATCGGGGCGGCGGCGAGCAGGACGGGGATCGCGATGTAGCCACCGGTCGTGAACACGGCCGCAGGTCGCTCGGACGCCAGGATCGCGGCGGCCTGCGGAACGGAGACGCCTAGCCGGACGGGATCGAGGACCGCGTGGATGTCGAAGGTGGCCGTGCGCAACGAGCGCGCGGCGAGACGACGCATGGCGATGCCGGCCGGTGGCACGATCGCGGCTTCGAGGCCGCGGTGGCCGCCGAGCCAGCGAAGCTCAGGCGCGTCCGGACGCGCGCTGAGCGACCGGGCGACGGCCAGAGCCGGGTAGATGTGTCCGCCCGTCCCCCCGCCGACGATCAGCAATCGCATCGTCGTTCCATGTTCCCTTCTCGATCGTCTCGCGCGAGATCGACAGCAAGATCCCGATCGCCGCGAAGCTGATGATGAGCGACGAGCCGCCGGCGCTGATGAAGGGCAGCGTGATGCCGGTGACCGGGAAGAGCGCGACGACGACACCGATGTTGATGAACGCCTGGAGACAGAGCCAGCCCGTGATGCCCGCCGCCAGCAGCGCCCCGAACGTGTCCGGCGCGCGCAGCGAGATCCGGACGCCCGAGTAGGCGAGGGTCAGGAACAGCAGGATGACGACGGACCCGCCCAGGAGGCCGAACTCCTGGCCGATCTCGGCGAACACGAAGTCGTTGAACGCGTTGGGGACTGCGACCTGGCTTTGCCCAAGCCCATTTCCGAGCAATCCCCCGACTCCGAGTGCCAGCAGTCCCTGGATGGTGTGGAACCCCTCGCCGAGCTTGTCCGACCAGGGGTCGAGCCAGGCCCGGATGCGCCCCATCTGGTAGGGCTCGAGCCCGACGTAGACCATGGCCACCAGGGCGCCCGAGCCCATGATCGCCAGGTGGATGGAGTTGGCGCCGGCAACGAAGAACATCGCCAAGGCGGTCAGCGAGATGACCATGGTCGTGCCCAGGTCCGGCTCCTTGAAGACCATCGCGATGATCGGCGCGACGATGATGAGGAAGGCGAGGGTCCCGCCCCAGAACCCGTGGACCCGGGTGCCCCGCTTCGCGAACCAGTGGGCCAGGTAGATGACGAGCGCGAGCTTGGCGATCTCGGCCGGGTGGATGGCCGGGAGCGGACCGAGCCGCAGCCAGCGAGCCGATCCACCGACCACGATGTTGAGACCCGGAACGAAGACGAGCGCGAGGAGGCCGATGGCGAGGGCGTAGAACGGCACCGACACGAGGCGCAGATAGCGGTAGTCGACCCGCATCATCGTCGCCATCGCGCCGATCCCGAGAATCGCCCACTGGATCTGCGGCCCGACCGTCGCGAACGGGTCGCCGGCGGACAGGTAGCCGCGGATGGCGGATGACGAGTAGACCATCAGGATGCCGATCGCCGTCAGCGCGACCACGACCACCAGGATCACGTAGTCCGCCTGGTGGCGCTCCCGCTGCAGGACCGAGGCGGCCTTGGGCCTGACCGGCTGGCGGTTCGCGGTCCGGCGCGCCTCGGCCGCGGCCTGGGACGCATCGGCCTCGCTCGATCGCCGTCCGAATCGCGGCAGGGGTGGCGCGAGGTTCATCGATCCCTCCGGATTTCGCGCTCGGTGGCCAGCTCGGCAACGGCCGCCTTGAAGGCCATCCCCCGAGCGGCGTAGTCGGTGAACATGTCGAAGCTCGCCGCTGCCGGGCTGAGCAGGACGGTCGCCGCCTCCGCCGTCCCCGCCCCGCCTGCCCGCGCCGAGGCGAGCGCCTCGCGAGCGAGCGCGTCGGCGGTGCGAACGGCCTCCTCGAGCGAAGCCGCGGCCACGGTCCGCGCCAATCCTGCCGCCCCGAACCGGCGGGCGAGGTCGGGTCCGCTCTCCCCTATGAGGACGGCGGCCACGGCGCGCTCGGCGACGACGGGACCGAGGCCCGACAGGTCCACGCCCTTGTCTCGGCCGCCGGCGATGAGCACGATCGGTGGCGGGAACGCCCGTAGGGCGGCGATGACCGCGTCCGGCTGGGTGCCCTGCGAGTCGTTGACGAACCGGACGCCATCGATCAGCGCCACGGGTTCGAGACGGTGCTCGAAGCCGGTGAATGCCGCGGCCGCCCGGCGGATGGCACCGGGCTCGATCCCGAACAGCAGCCCGACCGCGACCGCGGCGAGGGCGTTCGAGACGTTGTGCGCGCCCGGGACCGCGAGTTCGCCGACCGGCATGATCCGGCCGTCGGCTCCCACCGTGGCCGCGCCGCCGTCCGCGAGCGCGAGGCGTCCGACGCCATCGGCGACGATCCAGCCATCGACGACGCCGAGCCCGCCGGGCCGCGGGGCATCCCGGCGATAGGACACGACCGGCGCACGCCCGAGATCGGCGTAGCCCGCGACCACGGGGTCCTCGGCGTTCAGGACGAGGGCACCGGTCGGGTCGACCAGCTCGGCCAGCCGTCGCTTCGCGGCCCGATAGCGTTCCAGGCTGCCATGACGATCGAGGTGGTCCGAGGTGACGTTCGTGTAGACCGCCACCGTCGTGCCGCGCGACAGGGTGGGCAGCTGCAACTCGGACAGCTCGTAGACGACCCGGTGGGCCGCGGTCAGCTCGGGAAGCCGCTCGACGATCGGCACGCCGATGTTGCCTCCCAGGACGACCGGGTGGGCAGGATCGGCCGTCAGGATCGCAGCCGCCAGCGATGACGTCGTCGTCTTGCCCTTCGTGCCGGTCACCCCGATGGTCGGCGCCGGGCACAGCCGCAGGAACAGGTCCGGTTCCGAGACGACGGCCGGGGCGCCCGGGTCGCCGGCGACGTGCGCCGTCACCAGCGCGCGTAGCGCGTCGCGCAGACGCGGCTCGGTCGTCGGGTAGTCCGGGCTGATCGAGGGGGACGTGGTGACCAGGTCGGCACCGGTCCACGCGCTCGCCGGGTCCACCTCGGAGCCGAGGAGCAGCCTTACGGGCCGCCCCTCGAGGGCCGCGACGGCCCCGCTCAACTCATCGGCGGTCCGCCCGTCGTAGATCGTGACGCGGGCGCCCGCGTCGGCCAGGAAGCGCGCCAGCGCGATCCCGCTTCGGGCGAACCCCAGGACCGTCACGGCCCGGTCGCGCAGGGCGCCATCGCGCACGCCGGACATCGTGAGCGTGTCGGGGTCGAGGAGATGGCCGATCGTCATGGTCATGGCCCGGTGCGGCTGAGCGTCGCGACGAAGAGCGTCACCCCGAGGAGCGCCGCGAGGATCGCGATGATCCAGAAGCGGATCGTGATCTTCTCCTCGTTCCAGCCGCCCAGCTCGAAGTGGTGGTGGATCGGGCTCATCCGAAGGAGGCGCTTGCCACCGCTCAGGCGGAAGTACAGGACCTGCACGATCACCGACAATGTCTCGACGACGAAGATGATCCCGATCAGCGGCAGCACGAGGATCTGACCGGTGATGAGCGCGGTGACCGCGAGGGTCGCGCCCAGCGACAGTGCCCCGGAGTCGCCGATGAAGATCTGGGCCGGATGGACGTTGAACCACAGGAAGCCCAGCAGCGCCCCGATGATCAACGCGCACAGCAGGGCCAGGTTCGGCTGCGCCAGCGGCGCATTCGCGAGGGCGATCAGCATGTAGGCGACGAAGGCGATCGCGACGGTGCCGCCCGACAGGCCATCGAGGCCATCGGTGATGTTCACGCCGTTGGCGGCCGCGACGATCGCGAACGTGGCGAAGAGGACATACACGCGCGGATCGATCGCGACCGCGCCGACGAACGGCACGGCGATCGCCGTGATGTCGTACGTATCGCGGATCTGGTAGGCGGCCACGAACGCCACGACCGTCAGCCAGATGAGCTTCTGGCGGACCCGGATCCCCTCGCCGGTCCGGGCATTGAGGTAGTCGTCGAAGGCGCCCAGGATGCCCACGCTTGCGAGCGCCGCGATCGGCGCGAACGTCGAGGCGTCGGGCTGCTGGCGCAGGAGGAAGTAGACGGCCAGCACCACGGCGACGATGAGGAGGCCGCCCATGGTGGGCGTCCCCTCCTTGAGGTAGTGACTCTCCGGGCCTTCCTCGCGGATCCGTTTCCCGAACCCGACCGCCTGGAGCAGGCGGATGTACGGCGGCATGAGGATGACGACCAGCGCGAAGGCCAGCAGGAGACCCTGGATCAGCCCGACGGTCATGACCCGGCCGTCTCGCCGCGCTCCCGGCGCAGCGCATCGACCAGCACATCCAACCCGATGCCGCGGGATGCCTTGACCAGGACGACGTCGCCATCCCGCAGGCGCGGACGGAGGGCCTCGAGGGCCGATGCCGCGTCACTGACCTCGAGGACTCGACCGGGCGCCAGCCCGGCGGCCCTGGCACCCTCGGCCAGGCCGGCCGCGCCCGGACCGACGACGAGGACGAGGTCGGCGACCCGGCCCGCCGCCTCGCCCACGGCGTGGTGGCCGTCATCGTGCGCATCGCCGAGCTCGAGCATCTCGCCGAGGACCGCCACGCGGCGCCCGGGCAGGTCGCCGAGCAGCTCGAGGGATGCGAACATCGAGCCGGGCGAGGCGTTGTAGCTGTCGTCGACGACCGTCACGGAGCCGAGACGGACCAGCGCGACCCGATGCGGCGCGGACCAGCCTCCGGTGAGCCCGGCCGCGATCGGATCGAGCGTCAGCCCGGCCGCCAGTCCCGTCGCTGCGGCCGCCAGCGCGTTGTGGATCGAGAGGCGGCCGAGTGTCGGGATGGCCACCGGCCGGCGTTCCCCGCCGGCGCGGAGGACGAACCGCATGCCCTCGAGGCCGTGCGGCTGGACCGCCTCGGCCCCGACGTCCGCGTCGCCGGCGAATCCGTAGGTGAGGACCCGGGCGACGGTTCGCGTCCCCATCCGGCGGACGATGGGGTCGTCTGCGTTCAGGATCGCCGTCCCCCCCGGGGGCAGCGCCTCGAGCAGTTCCCCCTTCGCCGCCTCGATGGCGTCGAGCGTTCCGATCCGCGAGAGGTGGACCGGCTGGACCGCCGTGACGATCCCGATCGATGGCCGTCCGATCCGGGCCAGGTCGGCGATCTCGCCCCCGACGTACATGCCCATCTCGAGGACGGCCGCCTCGTGCTCGGGACCCAGTCGCAGGACCGTCAGCGGCAGGCCGATCTCGTTGTTCTGATTGCCCGCGCTCTTCAACGTCCGGAACCGTTGCCCGAGGACCGCCGCGACGGCCTCCTTCGTGGAGGTCTTCGCGATGCTTCCGGTGACCCCCACGACCAGTGGATCGAAGCGCCGACGCCAGCCGGCCGCGACCGACCCGAGCGCCGCGAGCCCATCGGCCACCCGCACGACGGTCACGTCGCCGAGCGCCGCAGCGTCGACCGGCGGCCGAGTCACGAGGAGTGCGGCGGCACCGGCGGCCACGGCCTCGGCCAGGAACGCGTGCCCGTCCGTGCGCTCGCCGGGGAGGGCGACGAACATCACGCCCGGCGAGACTTCGCGTGAATCCACCGCGGCTCCGCGGATGGGTCGATCGGAGCGCGCGAGCAGGCGGCCGCCGGTCAGGCGGACCAGGTCGTCGGCACCGAGGGCCGGGGCGGAGGGCGCGCGCGGGATCCCGGCCGCCCGGTGCGACGGATCGACGTCGGTCACGGCGTCCAGTCTCCCATAGGCTGCGGTCACCGGTCCGCGGTCAGGGTGGATGGCGTGGGGCGGTTCGTCAGCAGGTCGGGCGTCGTGATCGCATCGGTCGCGATGCGCCGGAAGAGCTCGAACGACATCACCGGCATCTCCTGCTGGCCGACACGCACGACCGTCGGCTTGCCTTCCTCGATGCGGATCGCGACGACGAGGTCCGGCATGCCGCGTTCACGGGCGATGTACCCGATGAACGAGTAGTTAAAGAGATCGACCTTCCAGGCGCCGCGGCCGCCTCGCGCCGTCGGATCCCAGATCTGGGCCGTCCCGGTCTTGCCGCCCACGTCGTAGCCTGGGACCAGCGTCCGGCTCTTGTAGAACGGCACCGTCGTGACGACGTGGTTCATGAGCCCGATGAGTTGTCGCGAGCGCGACGGCCCGATGACCCTGGCACCGGGTGCGGGCTCGACCTCGTGCGTGCCGACCGCCTTGACGACGTGCGGCTTGACCGTGGTCCCACCGTTCATCAGGGTCGCGAACGCGGCCGCGAGCTGGATCGGCGTGACGGCCACGCCCTGTCCGAAAGCCCCGTTCGCCAGGTCGATCTCGGCCCACGGCGACAGGCCGGGGTCGCGTACGATACCGGGGACCTCGCCTGCGACATCGATGCCGGTCGGTGCCCCGAAGCCGAGCTTGCGCCACCAGTCGTACAGGATCGCCGACGATTGGCGGGTGTTCTTGCCGAGCCCAAGCGCCACCTTGGCCGCCACGACGTTGCGCGAGAACGCGACGCCGTCCTCGAAGGTCATCCAGCCCTTGGCCCTGCGGTCCGCGTCGTCGACCTTTGTCCTGCCCTTGTCGAGATGGAGCGTGCCGACGTCGTTGATCTTCGTCGAGAGGCTGACCGAGCCGGTCTCGAGCGCGGCCGTGGCGGTCATCATCTTGAAGACGGACCCTGGCTCGTAGACGTTCGACACGACGGGGTCGATGAAGCGCTCGGGAGCCGTGGCGGCGATCTGGCGATAGAGGTTCGCGTCATACGCGGGGACGGTCGCCTCGGCGTAGACCTCGCCCGTGTACGGATCCATCACGACCGCAGACACGCTCTTCGCCTTGTCCGCGACCCAGGCCGCGAGGAGCTCCTGCTCCACCGCCAGCTGCAGTCCGGCGTCGATCGTCAGGCGCACGTCCTGGCCGGGCGCGCCCGGGTCCACCACCGTCGCCTGGTCGAGCAACGAGCGGCCGTTCGCGTCACGCTCGGCGATGACCACACGGGGGGAACCGGCGAGGGAGTCCTGGTACTCCTGCTCGACGCCGTACTGGCCAGTGCCGTCGCGGTTCACGAAGCCCAGGAGATGGGCGGCCAGCGACGAGTCCGGGCTGCCACCGGCCTGCGGATAGACCCGCATCGGCTCGGGCTCGAGGGAGATGCCCGTGATCTGGTGCGCCGCGCTGGCCGCGCGGATCCGGTCGGCGACGGTCGGCTCGATCTCGCGCGCCAGGATGATGTACGCCTTGCCGCTGGCCAGCTTGTCGCGGAGGGCGGCGGCCGGGTCGGCATCGAGGCCGAGGATCCGGACGAGCTCGTCTCCGGTCTCGCGCCGCTGCTCGTACGTCAGCTTGTCGGTGGCAGCCACGAGCCGGTCCCGCTCCACGGTGGTCGCGAGGACCACCGTGCCGCTGCGGTCGTAGATCTCGCCGCGCCGGGTCGGCTCCTCGAGCCGGACCGTCGTCTGGGCGATGGCCTTCTCAGCCAGCGAGCCGCGCTGCAGGACCTGCCAGTAGGCGAGGCGCCCGACGAGCGCGACGGAGGCCACGATGAAGACCAGAAGCAGCACCAGGAGGCGGGTGCGCGAGTCCGTTCGACCCAGCATCGTCGGTCGATCGATCAGCGTGCCGGCAGGACGATCGGGTCGCCCAGCTGGCCGAGGCCGCCGTCGAGCGCCAGCTTCCGGATGGCCGGCTCATTGCCAAGGCGACTCAGGTCCGACCGCAGATCCTGCTCCTGCGCGTCGAGCCGCTCTTGCACGACCTCGAGGCGGCCGATGTCGTAGCCGGTCGCGGATTCTCGGACGACCTGGGCAAGCCAGAAGAACGCGAGCAGGAAGCTGACCACGATGGCGCCCAGCACCAGGCCGAGATGATCGGACCGGCGGCCCGATCGGACCGCCGTGCGCATGCGGCGGCGCCCCAGGGTCGGTCCTTCGGCAAGCCGCGGGCCGCGCGGCAGGACGATCGTTCGCGGGCGGGCGCCCTCGTAGACGGCCATCGTCAATCCGCCACGGCGTAGCGGAACCGTGAGCTGCGCGCATCGAGGAAGGCAAGCGGGTCGGACGGGGCGGTCGGCCCCCGGTCCTCCAGCACGAGTTCGAAGCCATCATGGTGGTGCTCGCGGTCCTGCCGTTCGCGCAGCTCGTGCTGACGCCGGCCATACACCTTGCGGCGACTCGACTGGTGGCGCTTGCTCATGTGGACCCCTCCTTTCGGTGCTGGTGGTGGCCCGGCCCATCCGACCCGGCTCACCGTCGATCCGTCCGGGCCTCCCTAGGCGGCCAGCCGCTCGGCGGCCCGGAGACGCGCGCTCCGCGCTCGTGGGTTGGCGGCGACCTCCGCGGCGGACGGGGTCAGTGAGGGACGGGTCACGAGGCGCAGGCGCGGCTCGTGACCGCACACGCAGACCGGCACTTCCGGCGGGCAGACGCACCCTCGCCGCTCCGCCGCCAGGAACCGCTTGACGATCCGGTCCTCGAGCGAGTGGTAGCTGAGGACGACGAGCCGGCCACCGGGACGGAGGAGATCCACGGCCGCGGCGAGCCCCGCCTCGAGCGCCTCGAGCTCTTCGTTGACCGCGATGCGAAGCGCCTGGAACACGCGCGTCGCGGGGTGCGTGCGACGCGGCTGGCGCGGGTTCGGTGGCGCCACGCGCTCGATCAGTCCAGCGAGCTCCTCGGCGGTTTGGATCGGCGCAGTCTTCCGTGCGTCGACGATGGCCCGAGCGATCCGGCCGGCCTTGGGCTCCTCGCCGTAGCGCCGGAACAGGGCCGTGAGCTCGGCGTCGTCGAGCGTCGCGAGCAGCTCGACAGCCGGGACGCCGCGGGTTGAGTCGAACCGCATGTCCAGCGGGCCACCCGTGCGAATCCCGAAGCCGCGCGTCTCGTCCGCCAGCTGGAAGCTGGAAAGACCGAGGTCGAACACGGCGCCGTCCACGGCACCGAAGCCCGCCGGGGGGGCCACCGTCGCGAGGTCGCGGAAGTTCGCCTGTCGGACGACCAATCGATCCCCGAACCGCGGTCCGAGCCGGTCGACGACTCTGGCGACGGCCGCCCCGTCGGCATCGAGACCGAGGAGGCGGCCATCAGGATCGGACGCCTCCAGGATCCGCTCGGTGTGCCCACCGCCGCCCAGGGTGGCATCGATCTGAAGGCTGCCGGGTGCCGGCTGGAGCATCTCAACGACCTCCTCCGCCAGCACCGGCGTGTGCTCTGCCTTCATCTCTCCTCCATCCGGAACGTTCGGATACCGAGCGGATCCTGGAAGCGCATGTGGTGGCGCTAGATCCCGAGGCCTTCGAAGGCGTCGGCCAGCGCTTGCGGGTCGTCGAGCGCCCGCTGGTACTCGTCCCAGCTGCCGGGAGCCCAGATCTCCGCGTGATCGCGCGTCCCGACGACCACGGCCTCACCGGCCAGGCCGATCGCGTCGCGCAGGTAGGCGGGAAGCAGGACGCGTCCCTGGCGGTCGAGGTCGGCGGGGGCCGCGCCAGCGAAGACGAACCGAGAGAAGCGGCGCGCGGTCTGGTCGGTCAGCGGCAGGGCCGCGACCTTCGCCGCCAGATCCTCCCAGCCGGCCTGGGTGTGGATCGCGAGGCACGGATCCAGCCAGCGTGAGATCACCGCGCCCGCATCGAGCTGGGCACGGAACTTCGCGGGGACGGCGATCCGTCCCTTCTCGTCCACCGTGTGCCGGTACTCGCCGGTGAACACCTGTCGGGCTACCCCTGTCTTGGTGCGGCTGGTCCGCTTGCGGCCTGATCGGACTGGGCGGCGATGGCCGGATGGCCCCTCGCATGGGCCCTGCTCCGCGGTGGTCCCGGGGGGAGGTGTGGTTCCCCACTTCTCACCACTTCACGCCACTTCGCTGCATTCTAGCGCACATATCGGTCCAGTCAATGGGCGATCTCGCCACGGGATCCGGGGACGGGTGAGGCGCGCGTCAGCCGGAAACGCGCAGCACCAACGGCTTGTCGGGGGACAGGCGCCGACCTGGCGCCTCGGGTCAGCGCGTCGGCGTCGGCAGGATCAGCTGGCGCCCGGCCCGCAGGCTCTGGGTCCGCGTCCACGGGTTGAGCGCCCTGACGCGGTCGAGCGAGACCCCGAAGTAGTTCGCGATGCTGTACAGGTTGTCGCCAGACCGGATGACATAGATCCAGCAGTCCGGCTTGTCCGGGCAGCGCCTGAGCAGGGCGAAGCGGTTCGACGTCGGCTGCGGCGTCGTGGTGGTGGTCGGCCGGGGCGTCGGCCCGGGTGTCGCGATGGGCGTCGACGTGGGGACCGCGGAGGGCGGCACGGGCGTTGCCGGCACGGGGGTGCCGGCGATCGGTTGGCTTGCCGAGGGCCGGGTCACGGGTTCGTGGCTCGGTGCGATCGCGGCGTCCGTGCCCGACGGCGACGGGCGGGCGGCCACGGCCGCGACCGGGAGCGTGAGACCGCCGTTGGCGACGACGAAAGCGATCGACACCGCGAACGACAGCGCTAGCACGGCCAGGGCAGCGGTGATCGCCGGTGTCAGGACCGGCCGCGCCCGGACGCGACTGACGGGCGCCTCACTCGCCACGAGCGCACCGCGCAAGTACCGCGGGCAGTCGATGTGGCCTGTGCTGAGGCAGACCAGCTCCTGTTGACGGAGCGACTGTGGCACCGGCTCGCGCAGCGCGGCGCATCGGTTCGTGACATCGGGCGCCTCGACCGGAGGTCCGACGACGTTCCCGGGCCCGACGCCTCGGAGGAACGGACAGACCTCAGCCTTCGACGATCGACTCGTCAGCGCGGGCAGCCAGGTCGCTGGGTCGGGAACGGCCGTAGCCGCGTCCGCGGCGAGCGATCCCGGTGGGTGCCACGCGATGTCGGCGAAGACGTCTTCGGCGGTCCAGTCGTCGCCGCCGCGGAGGCCTCGCGACGCCGTCGAACCCTGCCCATCGTCGTCCGCCGGCCGGGAAATGGGGTCCAGGTCGTCTACCACGCGCGCTAGGCTAGCATCGAGCGTGCGGCGCACGCGGCGACAGTCGCCGCCTGACCGCGACCTGCTGGCGAGACGGCCGGCGCGGCGCTAGTACCTTTCGCGCCTTGTCGTGCCGAGCGTCAGGGTGCTAGGCTCCGCCGCCACAGTCGAGCTGCACCCCTTCGGACGCACGGAACGAGGCTCCCCGAGCACATGGCCCTTCCCCTGCCCCTCATCCCGCCCCAACCGGATGCCTTCCACCTGGCTCCGCACCGCATCAAGCGGTGCACCTTCCGACGATTGATCCAGGTCGAGGCGGGCGGCGAGCGCGTCTATGACGTCGAATGCCTGTTCCCCGATCGCAAGGTGCCGATCCCCCTGGGAGACCTCGAGGCCGCGACGCCCGTCTGCAACGCGTGCATCGCCCCCCATATCTTCAGACCAGACGAGGACTGATCGCCCGCCGGATCCGGGATCCGAGCGCGCGCAGGCGACAACGCCGCGCTGGGCCGGCAGCCCGGTGATCGTCAAGAGTCAGCGAGGCGGTCTGTAAGCCGAGTTCTGTCCCGACCCGCCTGACGGCGGATCGGGGATGGCCATCCATCTGGGGCCGCCGGTTGCCCGACGGCTCATGCGGCCGACCCGAGGGCTGGGCAGCGCACCTCTCCCCGGGCGTCGGTTGCCCGCCGTCCGGTTGCGCCCTCCTATTTGGCCTTGCTCCGGGTGGAGTTTGCCGCGTTTCACTCCGTTCGCCGACCCGAGGGCCGGCGACCGGCATCGTCACTGTGGCACTGGTCCTCGCCTCACGGCGGACGGGCGTTACCCGCCACCCTGCGCTGCGGAGCTCGGACTTTCCTCACGCCGTCACGGGTCACCCCGCGCGACGCGCGACCATCCGGCCGCCTCGCTGACGGACTGATTCTACCCCGCTGCCGGCGCGAGCCGGATCACGCTCCGGTCACGCGCGGCGCCACGATCGAGCGCGGCTGGCCGGCGACCTCGAGCCCCAGGCGGCTCGCGCAACCAGCCGCCGGCCGCGTCCGCTCATCCGCCCGGTCGACACACGATCGAGTCCGGGCCGCCGGCCTGGGCCCGGTCGATCGCCTCATTTGCCAGGCGGTCCGCAACCGAGTTTTGTGCCCGCGGGACGTGGCCGGCGGTCCAGCGGTCGAAACCGGCGAGCGTCCGGCGGGCCGCCGACCAGAGCGGGATGAGCTTCGCGTCCTTGACCCGCCACCGACCCGCCAGCTGCTCGACGATCAGCTTGGAGTCCAGCAGCATGTGGACCTCTCGTGCACCCAGCTCCCGAGCCAGCTCGAGCGCCCGGACCACCCCGGTGTACTCGGCCACGTTGTTGGTCTGGATCCCGAGGAAATCGGAGATCGTGGCATCGGGCACCGCGCGGTCGTCGCGCGCGTCGCCCCGTCGCAGGTCGTACAGCGCGGCGCCGAGCGAGGCCGGGCCCGGATTGCCGCGAGCGGCGCCATCGGTCCGGATCACGTACCCGCGAGGCTTCCGCGCCTCACCGGTGTCCACGGTCTCGGCCGCCGCGAGGTCCGGAAAGAGCGTGTCGCTCAATCGGCGGTCTCGTCGTGGGACGCGTCCGACCCCGGACCTGGCCCCTGGAGGACGGGCAGCTGGACCCCCGACGCCGGTCCACCCTTCCCGCCGCCGCGCAGGAACCGCCAGGCCATCTGGAGCGGGTCGAAGTACCTGTCGGCGACCCGTTCCTTGAGCGGGATGATCGCGTTATCGGTGATCCGGATCCCTTCCGGACAGACCTCGGTGCAGCACTTGGTGATGTTGCAGAAGCCGACACCACCCGCGTCCTTGAGGTACTCGGTCCGGTCGGCCTGGTCGATCGGGTGCATCTCGAGCCCGGCCGCGCGGACGAGGTAGCGCGGGCCCATGAACGGACGCTCGGTCTCGTGGTTGCGCAGGACGTGACAGACGTCCTGGCACAGGAAGCACTCGATGCACTTGCGGTATTCCTGGACGCGCTCGATGTCCTCCTGCTGCCACCGCCAGGTCTCCTGGGGCACGTCCTCGGGCGGCGTGAACGGCCGGATCGTCTCGTTGACCCGATAGTTCCAGGACACGTCGGTCACGAGGTCCCGGATGAGCGGGAAGGCGCGCATCGGCTCGACGGTGATCGGCTTGTCCAGGTCGAAATCGGAGAGGCGCGTCTTGCACATGAGCCGCGGCAGGCCGTCGACCTCGGCACTGCACGAGCCGCACTTGGCGGCCTTGCAGTTCCAGCGGACGGCCAGGTCCGGAGCCTCGTGGCCCTGGATCCAGTGCACGGCATCGAGCACGACCATCCCCTCCTCCGCCGGGACATCGAACTCGTCGAAGCGCGTCGGCGTGCCGGGGGTGCCGCGAAAGACCCTGAAATGCGCCTGGGCCATCGATCCCTCCGTCGTCAGTGTGCGCCGTCGAGCAGGCTCGCGAGCTCGGCCGGCATCGCCGGGAGCTTGGCCGTCGTCACGGCCATGCCCCCATCGCGGGCGAGCGACACGATGCTGTTGCGGTGGCCCCAGGCCCCGTCGTCCGGATCGGGGAAATCGAGCCGGGAATGCGCGCCACGACTCTCCGTCCGCTGCCGGGCACTGCGCGCGATCGCCTCCGAGACGGTCAGCATGGCGCGCAGCTCGAACACGAGATTCCAGCCAGGGTTGTACGCCCGCCCGCCGGTGACCCTGATCGTCGCCCACCTGGCACGCAGCTGCGCCAATCCGTCGAGCGCCTCGGCGAGATCGGCGTCGATCCTGAAGATGCCCACCTGGCGCTGCATCATCTCCTGCAGTTCGCGCTGGATCGCGTATGGGTCCTCACCCTCCGAGCGCTCGAGTGGTGCGTCGAGCTCCCGCTCCGCCGCGCCGATCTGTACCGGGTCGAGGTACGGCCATCCCGCCTGCTCCGCCGCGTGGGCGGCGGCTCCTGTACCGGTCCGCGCACCGAACACCAGCAGGTCGGAGAGGGAATTGCCACCCAGGCGGTTCGCACCGTGCATGCCGCCCGCGGTCTCGCCCGCCGCGTACAGGCCCGGGACGGTCGTCGCTCCCGTGTCCGGATCCACGCGGATGCCTCCCATCATGTAGTGGGTGGTCGGACCGACCTCCATGGGACCCTTCGTGATGTCGACGTCGGCGAGCTCCATGAACTGGTCATACATCGAAGGGAGCTTGCGACGGACGTGGTCCGCCGGCAGGTAGCTGATGTCGAGGAAGACGCCACCGTGCGGCGACCCACGACCCTCGTGGACCTCCGTGTAGATGGCGCGCGCGACGTTGTCGCGGGTCGAGAGCTCGGGCGGCCGCCGCGCGTCGGTCTCGCGGCCCTGGGATAGCGCGGTCACCCAGCGGGTCGCCTCCTCATCGGTGGCCGCATATTCCGCTCGCCGGTCCTCCGGCAGGTACTTCCACATGAATCGGTCGCCATCGCGGTTGCGCAGGATCCCGCCTTCGCCGCGGACGGCCTCGGTGACCAGCAGGCCCCGCACGCCCGGCGGCCACACCATGCCGGTCGGATGGAATTGGATGAACTCCATGTCGATGAGCTCGGCACCGGCCTCGTACGCGAGGGCCTGTCCGTCGCCGCTGCACTCCCACGAATTCGAGGTGATCTCGTACGACCGGCCGACGCCGCCGGTCGCAAGGACGACAGCCTTCGCCGGGAAGACGACCGGGACGCCCGTCGGCCGCCAGTAGCCGAAGGCCCCGGTCACCCGGCCGGCGCCCTGGATGAGGCGGGTGATCGTGCACTCCATGTACACATCGATCCCGGCCGCGACCGCCTGGTCCTGGAGCGTGCGGATCATCTCGAGCCCCGTCCGGTCGCCGACGTGGGCGAGGCGCGCGTGGGTATGCCCGCCGAACGGTCGTTGCAGGATCCGGCCATCCCGAGTCCGGTCGAACACGGCGCCCCAGTACTCCAGCTCGTTGACGCGGGCCGGCGCCTCCTGGGCGTGCAGCTCGGCCATCCGCGGCTGGTTGAGGAGCTTGCCGCCGACGATCGTGTCGCGGAAGTGGACCTGCCAGGAGTCGGCCGACGCGACGTTCCCAAGCGAGGCCGCGACGCCGCCCTCCGCCATGACCGTATGGGCCTTGCCGAGAAGAGACTTGCAGACGAGCCCGACGCTCGCGCCGGCAGCCCGCGCACCGATCGCCGCCCGCAGCCCGGCGCCGCCCGCGCCGATGACGAGGACGTCGTACGGGTGGGCTCGTGGGTCCGATCGCGCCATACGCTCGATGCGCCTAGAACTGGATCGCCGGATCGACGACGATCCCGAGGGCGAGCAGGTGGACGTACAGGTCGGCGACGACGACGGAGACCAGGCTCGCCCAGGCCAGGATCATGTGCCGCTCGTTCAGGCCGCTGAGCCGCGTCCAGACCGCGTGGCGGGTCCGGTTGGCTCGCGAGCAGGAGAAGCAGTCGAGCCGTCCGCCGACGAGATGGCGGAGCGAGTGGCATGACGACACGTAGCCGGTGAGCAGGGCCGTGTCGACCAGCAGGATGACGCTGCCGAGGCCGAGGCGCGGGCCGGCGGGGACGATGAACGAACCCAACACCTCCACCCAATGGATCGCGAGCAGCAAGATCGCGACGTAGAGGAAGAAGCGATGGAGGTTCTGGAGGATGAACGGGAACGCCGTCTCGAGCCGGTAGCGCCGATGGATCGTGGGTTCCCCCACCGCGCACGCGGGCGGATCGACGAGATACGCCCGGTAGTACGCCCGCCGGAAGTAGTAGCACGTCACCCGGAACCCGATCGGGATCCAGAGAGTCAGGATGGCCGGCGAGATCCCCAGCGGCATGCCCGTGTCCTTGAAGAACGGCGCGAAGAACGGTGACGTGTAGCCATCGGCCTCATACGAGACGCCGAGCAGGGGCTTCCAGAACAGGGCGCTCGCGGCCGAATAGAGGACGAGCACCGCCAGCCAGAACCCGACGCCCAGCGGCGACGCCCACCAGTTGTCGCGTCGGCTCGTCTCGCCGAAGCCCCTCGATGCGGTCCCGACCGGCTTGTGCGGCGGTCGGGCGACCCTGAGGCTCGCGGGCCATCCCGTCATCCGTCGACCCTGGCGATCGTGAGGCGCTCGATGATCGCGTCGGCGAACTGGCTCGTGCCGGCAGGTCCGCCCAGGTCGTAGGTGGTCGCACGGCCCTCGGCGATGACATCGCGGACGGCCGCCTCGACCCGCTCGGCGGCATCGGGGTGGCCGAGGTGGCGGAGCATGAGCACGCCGGACAGGATGAGCGCCGTGGGGTTCGCCTTGTTGAGGCCAGCGTACTTGGGCGCGGAGCCGTGGACGGGTTCGAAGACCGCCGCCTTGAGCCCGATGTTCGCGCCCGGCGCGACGCCGAGGCCACCGACCAGCCCGGCCGCGAGGTCGCTGATGATGTCGCCGTAGAGGTTTGGCAGGACCAGCACGTCGTAGAGGTCCGGCTTCTGGACCAGTTGCATGCACATGTTGTCGACGATGCGGTCCTCGAACTCGATCTGCCCGTCGTAGTCGGCGGCCACGGTCCGGCAGCTCTCGAGGAACAGCCCGTCGGACAGCTTCATGATGTTCGCCTTGTGGACGGCGGTGACCTTGTGCCGGCCGTTCGCGACGGCGTACTCGAAGGCGTACCGGGCGATCCGTTCCGACGCCTCGCGCGTGATGATCTTGATGCTCTCCGCCGCATCGCGACCGACCATGTGCTCGATCCCGGCGTAGAGGTCCTCGGTGTTCTCGCGCACGATGACGAGGTCGACGTCCTCGTACCGGGTGTCGAGGCCCTTGATGGAGCGGGCGGGCCGCAGGTTCGCGTACAGGTCGAGGGCCTGACGCAGGGTGACGTTCACGCTCCGGAAGCCGGCGCCGATGGGCGTGGTGATCGGGCCCTTGAGCGCGACCTTGTTGCGCTTGATCGACTCGAGGACGTGATCGGGCAGCGGCGTCCCGTATTCGGCCATCACGGCCTCACCGGCGTCGACGGTCTCCCATGCGAACTCGATCCCGGACGCGTCCAGCACGCGGCGCGCCGCCTCCGCCAGCTCGGGTCCGATGCCGTCGCCGGGGATCAGGGTGACTCGGTGGGCCATGCGACCGATTGTAGCGACGCAGCCGATGGGGCGACGTCGCGACGATGACCCGACCCGACTCCGGTACCATCACGATCCCGAACCCGACGTGACCAGAGGCCCCACTCGCCCGTGAAGATCCAGG
Source organism: uncultured Chloroflexia bacterium (assembly GCA_963764515.1). Taxonomy (GTDB): domain Bacteria; phylum Chloroflexota; class Limnocylindria; order Limnocylindrales; family CSP1-4; genus SPCO01. The sequence continues at coordinate 356,945 of CAVXSS010000004.1, forward strand.
AAGCCGACGCCAGATCGCTCCTGCTCGCCCAGGGTCTCCCGGTCCCCGCCTGGGAGGTCGCCCACACCGTGGAGGAGGCGCGAGCGGCGGCGGAGCGATTCCTTGCGGCGGGTGCGGGCAAGGTCGTCATCAAGGCCCAGGTGCTCGTCGGCGGGCGAGGCAAGGCCGGCGGCGTGAAGCTCGCGGGCAGCGCGGACGAGGCGGCACAGGCCGCGGACGCCATCCTCGGGATGGACATCAAGGGCATCACCGTTCGCAAGGTGCTGATCGGCGCCGCGGCCGACATCGTGAAGGAGTTCTACCTCTCAGCCGTCCTCGACCGGGCCGAGCGCGGGATCCTGCTGATGGGTTCGGCCGAGGGCGGCGTCGAGATCGAGGTCGTGGCCCGCGACCACCCGGAGGCGATCGTGCGGCGCCGCGCGGACCCGCTCCTCGGACTGCTGGACTATCAGGCCCGCGAACTCGCGTTCGCGATGGGCCTCGGCGTGCACCTCAGGGCCGCGGTCGGGATCGCCAGGGGGCTGGTCCAGACGATGCGGACCTACGACGCCGACCTCGTCGAGATCAACCCGCTCGCGATCGTGCGCGAGACCGGCCCCGACGGCACGCCGGTCGAGCTGCTCGTGTGCCTCGACGCGAAGGTCACGCTCGACGACTCGGCGCTCGCCCGCCATCCGGGGCTCGAGGACCTGCGCGACCCCGACGACGAAGCCCCGGCCGACCGCGAGGCGCGCGAGGCGGGCCTGACTTTCATCAAGCTCGACGGCACGATCGGCTGCATGGTCAACGGCGCCGGCCTGGCGATGACCACGATGGACCTCGTGAAGCGTGCCGGGGGGAAACCGGCCAATTTCCTCGACATCGGCGGCGGCGCACGAGCGGCACAGGTGACCGCGGCCATGCGCCTGATCCTCGCAGACCCGAAGGTCGACGCCATCCTCGTGAACATCTTCGGCGGGATCACCCGGGGCGATGAGGTGGCCCGAGGGCTCATCGAGGCACGCTCGCAGCAGACCCGGGACGTGCCGATGGTCGTGCGCATCGTCGGCACGAACGCCGCGGAGGCGGCCGCCCTCCTCGAGGAGGCACAATTCGAGACCGCGACGTCGCTCGACGACGCCGCGGTGAAGGCCGTGGCGGCATCGCGGGGGGCCTCCGCGGCGGCCGGAGCGCCCGGCGGAGCACCCCTGTGAGCATCCTCGTGGGCCGGGAGACGCGCCTGCTCGTCCAGGGCATCACCGGTCGTGAGGGCGAATTCCACGCCCGCGCGATGCAGGCGTACGGCACCCGGATCGTCGCCGGGATGACCCCGGGCAAGGGGGGTCAGAGCGCGCTCGACGGGACGGTGCCGGTCTTCGACACGGTCGCCGAGGCGGTCCGCGAGACCGGCGCGGACACCACGTGCATCTTCGTGCCCGCCGCTGGCGCGCCGGATGCCGTGATGGAGGCCGCGGCCGCCGGGATCGCCACGATCTTCTGCATCACCGAGGGCATCCCCGCCCTCGACATGATCGCGACCGTGGAGGTCGTGCGTGCGCACGGCGCGCGCCTGATCGGGCCGAACTGTCCCGGCGCCACGTCGCCCGGCCGGGCGAAGGTCGGGATCATCCCTGGGTCGATCCATCGCGAGGGGCGCGTCGGCGTCATCAGCCGCTCCGGGACGCTCACCTACGAGGCGGTCCAGGCGATGACCGATGCCGGCCTCGGCCAGTCGACCTGCATCGGGATCGGCGGCGACCCGATCGTCGGCTCGACCTTCCTCGATGTCCTCCAGCTGTTCGCCGCAGACGGCGAGACCGAGGCGATCATCCTCATCGGTGAGATCGGTGGCGCCGCCGAGGAGACCGCCGCCGCGTGGGCCGCCGATCATCTCGCGCACATCCCGAAGGCCGCGTTCATCGCCGGGCGGACCGCGCCGGAGGGCAAGCGGATGGGCCATGCGGGCGCGATCATCTCGGGTGGCGCCGGCACGGCCGCGTCCAAGGTCGCCGCGCTCGAAGCGGCCGGCTTCCGCGTGGCAGGGTCCCCGACCGAGCTCCCGGGTCTCCTGCGCGACGCCGGCTACAGGGACTAGGGCGAGGCATCGACATGCTTCTGGCGGACGTCCGCTTCCTCTTCGCCTTCGACCGGTGGGCGACCGCGAAGGTGCTTGACGCGGCCGTCGGCATCGACGACGAGACGTGGGCGGCGAAGAACGCCATCGACGAACGCGGCCTGGGCGGGATCCTCGTCCACCAGCTGGGGGCGTCGCAACGCTGGCGCCACGAGCTCACGGGCTCGGACGAGCGGCCGCGCCCCGAGCGTGACCCGCTCCCGACGGTCGAGGGCCTGCGCGCGGCGTGGGCCGAGGAATGGTCCCGGTACGACACCTGGCTGGCATCGATCGAGCGGGGCTGGCTCGATCAGCGCCGGGAGGGCATCCCCCACTGGCAGATGCTGGCCCACGTCGTGAACCACGGCACCCAGCACCGATCCGAGGCGGCCGCCCTGCTGACCGCGGCCGGGCACTCCCCGGGCGATCTCGACATGATCGACTACGCCGAACGTCTCGCGAAGGGGGTCGGCTGATGGCCGCCGGGATGGACCTGATCGCGGGCGACGTGCGGGAGATCCTGCTCGTCATCAGCCTCGAGGACCTCGATGCGTTCGACGACCGGGGCCGATTCCATGCGCATCTGTCGCTCGGGGGCGGGCTCGATCCGACCTGGCTCGACCTGTTTGCCGAGGCCGCTCGGACCGTGACCGGCACCGGCGAACCGACCGACCTGATCGATGCCCGGCTGGATCTCGGCGGGCCGGATGAAGGCGGTGCCGAGAGGACCGTCGAACGGATCGATCCGAGGTGGATCTCCTCGGTCGCCCGCCTGCCTGACACGGCCATCGACGCCATCGCAGGCCGCTGGATCGAGCTCGTCGAGGAGGAGCTCGGCACCCTGCCCCGGGAGGAGAAGCCGTGGATCCGCCAGCTGGCCGGCCAGGTCGTCGGGTTCTGTCGAACGGCCGATCGAGCTCCAGACGTGCTGTTCGCCTGGTCGCTGCGGTAGGAGACCTGACCGGCCGAAGCCGCCGCCGGCCGACGAGGGGTAGACTTGGACGGTCGCGCACCTGCGAACGGGTCCATCTCCGTCCGGCCGCACGACTCCTGAAGGAAGGGGCCATGGCCAAGCATTCAAAGGCCGAGCGGGAGCGCCGCGCCGCTCAGACCGCGCGAGTCGCCGAGATCGAGGCTGCCTGGATGGGTAGCGTGCCGGTCGCCACGGGCAAGGCGTTCACGATGGCCGTCGAGGCCGCCCGAGCGCGTGGGCCCGAGCCTCGCCGTCCGGACATGGCGCCCGGGACGCTCCCGAATCCGCCTCGACCCGGGCATGAGCCCCGACCGGTCAAGGAGGATCCACGAGCCCGGAATCGCCGCGACTGACCTCGATCGCGACCGAGCCGAGCCGTCTCAGCTGGCGTCGAACTCCAGCGTCCTCCATGAGGGACCGCCGGGAGCCTCGATGAGCTCGACCAGGACGCCGTGACATGAGCGGGGGTGGATGAAGGCCACCGGGCCCTCCGCGCCTTTGCGCGGTGCCGTGTCGATGAGCTCGAGCCCGTCGATCTCGAGGCGGAGGAGCGTCTCGGACAGGTTCGCGACCTCGAAGCACACGTGGTGGAAGCCTTCGCCCTTGGCCTCGAGGAAGCGGGCCACGCCAGTCGTGTCGTCAGTCGGCTCCACGAGCTCCACCTTCGATTCCCCGATGCCCAGGAAGGCGATCCGCACGCGGTCGGACGGGATGTCCATGACCGTCTCGAGCTCGAGTCCCAGCGTGTCGTGCCAGAAGCCGAGCGCGTCGTCGATCGAGCGGACGATGAGCGCCACATGGTGGACCTTGCCAAGGTGGCGGATCTCGTCCGGGACGCTGCTCTGACGGGGCGTCGGGCTCACTCCGGCAGCGTACCGTGTCGCAGATGACCGCGACCGAGTCCGCCAGCGCGATCGTGATCCGCGTGCCGGTGCCGCCCGGGCTGGACCGCCTCCGCCGTCGATGGGACCCCAGCGCCCGTGTCGGCGTCCCGGCCCACGTGACCATCCTGTTCCCGTTCGTCACGGTGGCCGGGTTGACGAGTGCCCACCGCGCGACGCTCGCGGCCGTCGCTCGCACCGTCGAGCCGATCGAGCTCTCGTTCCGGCGGGTCGGCCGCTTCCCGACGGTCGTCTACGTCGCCCCGGAGCCGGCGGAGCCGATCTCGACCCTGACCGCCGCGATCGTGGAGCGCTATCCCGACCATCCGCCGTACGGCGGTGTCTTCGAGGAATCCATCCCCCACCTGACGGTGACCGACGCGGCGGACGCGCCACTGGAGGCGATCGCCGTCGAGGCCGAACGCTGGCTCCCGTTCACCTACCACGCGACGGCGCTCGAGGTCCTCGTCGAGTCGCCCGCCGGCCGCTGGCGCCGCCGCTGGCGCCTCCCGCTCGGGCTCAGACCGTGATGAGCTCGCGGTGCTCGCCCCACGCCACGCGCAGGCGGTCGCTGATCTCGCCGACCGTGGCATGCGCCCGGACGGCGGCCAGGATGGCCGGCATGAGATTGCCCTCCCCGCTCGCGATGCGGTCGAGCTCGGCCATCGCGCTCGTCCACGCCTCGCCGGACCGTTCCGCGCGCACGCGCTTGACGCGCTCGATCTGGCGGCGCTCGCCATCGGGGTCGATCTTGTGGAGCGGCGGCGTGTGGAGCTCGTCGTCGCGGAACCGGTTGACGCCGACGACGACCTGATCGCCCGACTCGATCGCCCGCTGGACGCGGTACGCCGCCTCCTGGATCTCGCGCTGCTGGAAGCCGCGCTCGATCGCCGCGAGCGTCCCGCCCATCGACTCGATCTCGTCGAGGTAGGCCCAGGCCGCGGCCTCGAGCTCGTTAGTCAGGCTCTCGACGTAGTAGGAGCCAGCGAGCGGATCCGGGGTCTCGGTCACCCCGGCCTCGTAGGCGATGATCTGCTGCGTCCGCAGGGCGAGGCGCGCGGCCTCCTCGGTCGGCAGCGCGAGCGCCTCGTCGCGCGAGTTCGTGTGCAGGCTCTGGGCGCCGCCGAGGACCGCGGAGAGCGCCTGGATGGTCGTCCGGACGACGTTGTTGTCGATCGACTGGGCGGTCAGGCTTGAGCCCGCCGTCTGAACGTGGAACCGGCACAAAAGCGAACGGGCGTTCGATGCCCCGAAACGCTCCCACATGATGGTTGCCCACATCCGCCGGGCGACCCGGAACTTGGCCACCTCCTCGAACAGCTCCGACCAGGCCGCGAAGAAGAAGCTCAGTCGACCGGCGAAGTCGTCGACGTCGAGACCCCGCTCGACCGCCGCCTCGACGTACGCGATGGCATCCGCCAGCGTGAAGGCCAGCTCTTGCGCCGCCGTGGCACCGGCCTCGCGCATGTGGTAGCCGCTGATCGAGATCGTGTTCCACTTGGGCAGCTCGGCGGCGCAGAACTCGAACACGTCCGTCACGAGGCGCATCGAGGCCCGTGGCGGGAAGATGTACGTGCCGCGAGCGATGTACTCCTTGAGGATGTCGTTCTGGGTGGTCCCTGCGATCGTCGAGCGGGGCACGCCCCGGGCCTCCGCCGCCGCGACATAGAGCGCCAGCAGGATCGGCGCCGTGGCGTTGATGGTCATCGAGGTGCTGACCTCGTCGAGCGGGAGGCCATCGAGCAGGATGTCCATGTCGGCGAGACTCGAGATCGGCACGCCGACGCGACCCACCTCCCCTGCCGCCTCACGCGCGTCGGAGTCGTAGCCCATCTGCGTCGGCAGGTCGAACGCGACCGAGAGCCCTGTCTGGCCCTGCTCGAGGAGGTACCGGAATCGGCGGTTCGTCTCCTCCGCGGTGGCGAACCCAGCGTACTGGCGCATCGTCCAGAAGCGGCTCCGGTACATGGTCGGCTGGACGCCGCGCGTGAACGGGAACTCGCCCGGACGACCCAGGTCGCGGGCCTCGTCGAGTCCGGCCGTGTCGGCGGGGGTGTAGAGGTCATGGACCTCGATGCCCGACGAGGTCTCGAACCGATCGCGCCGCTCGGGCGCAGACGCCAGGGCCTTGGCGCGGAGGGTCTCGCGCCAGCGCTCGCGGCCGGGGTCCGGCGCAGGGCCCGAGGGGCGTTCCGGACGTTTCATCGGATGACCACGAGGAGATCGCCTGGATCCACGGTGTCGCCGGGACCGACCGCGACCCGCTCGACCACGCCATCCCGAGGCGCGCGGACCTCGTTCTCCATCTTCATCGCCTCCACCGACACGAGCCGGCCGCCCGTCGTCACCGCGTCGCCCGGGACGACCGCCACGGACAGCACGCGCCCGGGGATGATGGCACGAACCTCGGTCGGTCCGCCGCGGGTGGTCGCGTCGCTGCCGCGTGTGGCACGGACGCGGAGATCGGCGCGGTCGGCATCCTCGACCTCCAGCTCGAAGCGCCACCCATCGATGACGACCTCGACAGCATGACGCTCGCCTTGTGCCGCGCCGGCACGCGGCGAGGACTCGATCGGCAGCACGATCGTTCGGCCAGCGGCGAGCGCGACCCGGGGTCGTTCCCCGGCCGCGGGATCGACCTCGATCTCGGCGAGGACCGAGCCGCTCGCACGGTCCGTGACCCGCAGGTGCCTCAGGCCGGCCATCGGTCGATCGCCTCCTCGCGGCCGGCGGCGCGCCATCCGGTGTCCTGCGGATCGTGAGCCGTGCCGCCGGTGTCGCCGGTCGCACGCGCGTGCCGGAGGCGCGTCCCAGCCATGACGGCGTCGACAGCGACCACGGCTGCCGAACCGGCCACCCCGGCTCGCTCGGCCGGCCCATCCCACACCGTCTCGACCCAGTCCGTGGTGAGATCGCCACGGGCGAAACCGGCGTGGTTCAGGACGAACCGGTGGAACGGCAGCGTCGTCTGCACGCCGGCCACCTCCGTCTCGTCGAGCGCCCGACGAAGCCCAGCGATGGCCGCCGTGCGATCGTCGCCGACCACCATGAGCTTGGCCATCAGGCTGTCGTACTCGGCCGGGATCCGGTCCCCGACCCCGAGACCGGTGTCGACGCGGACGCCCGGTCCGGACGGCATGACCCAGTGCCGGACGCGGCCTGGTGTCGGGGTGAAGGCGCGCGAAGGATCCTCGGCCGTCAGGCGGACCTCGATCGCATGCCGTGTGGGCTCCGCTGCCCGGTCCGCTGCAGCCAGGACCGCGTCCGACAATGCCTCGCCCGCCGCCAGCCGGAACTGCTCGCGGACCAGGTCGAGCCCCGTGACGAGCTCGGTCACGCCGTGCTCGACCTGGAGTCGGGTGTTGACTTCGAGGAAGTAGGTGGCACCGTCGGCGCCGCGAAGGAACTCGACGGTGGCGACATTCACGAGGCCGGCCGCGGTCGCGATCCGCACGGCCGCGTCATGCAGCCGACGGCGCTCCGTGGCCGTGAGCCCGGGGGCGGGCGACTCCTCGACGAGCTTCTGATGACGTCGCTGGATGGAGCAATCGCGTTCGCCGACCGCGACGACCCGTCCCGTCTCGTCGCCCAGGACCTGCACCTCGACGTGGCGTGCTTGCTCGATCTCACGCTCCAGGTAGAGCGTCCCGTCGCCGAACGCGGACATCGCTTCCGCCGCGGCGGCGGTCAGGGCGATCGGAAGATCCGCAGCGCGCTCGACTCGTCGCATCCCTCGTCCCCCTCCGCCGGCCGAGGCCTTGACCATCAGCGGGTAACCGATCCGATCGGCCTCGACGAGGATCGCCGGCAGCGCATCGGCGCGATCGACCGGGATCGGGTCGATCGTCCCGGGCACCATGTCGACCGCGACGGACCTCGCCAGTCGTCGTGCGCCGACCTTGTCGCCGAGTGCCTCGATGGTCGCCGCAGCCGGGCCAACGAAGACGAGCCCGGCATCCGTGACGGCGCGAGCGAATGCCGCGCGCTCGGCGAGGAACCCGTAGCCGGGATGGACCGCGTCCGCGCCGGTGGCCGATGCCGCGTCGAGGACGGCTTCGACGCGCAGGTAGCTCTCGGTCGCCGGCGGCGGGCCGATGCGAACGGCGTCATCCGCGAGACGCACATGGAGCGCGCCGGCGTCGGCGTCGCTGTAGACGGCCACCGCGGTCATGCCTGCGTCGTGGCACGCCCGGATCACTCGCACGGCGATCTCGCCGCGATTGGCCACGAGGACGCGCTGGAACCGTCGGTCGGGTGCCTCGCGCATCCCGCCCGTCACCGCCGCCCCGATCGCTCGTCTTTGCGCAAAGACGCGTCGATGCCTCTAGAGCGGGATGTTGCCATGCTTCTTCCGCGGGTTCGTCTCTCGCTTGTCACGCAGGAGCTCGAGCGATCGAATCAGGTGAGGCCTCGTCTCGGACGGTCGGATCACGTCGTCGATGTAGCCGCGGGCGGCCGCGACATACGGGTTCGCGAACTCGGTCTCGTAGGCATCCACCAGCCGTGCTCGTTCGGCGTCCGGGTCGGCGGCCGCCGCGAGTTCGTCACGGTAGATGATGCCGACGGCACCGTCGGCGCCCATCACCGCGATCTCGGCCGTAGGCCACGCGAGATTGATGTCGCCACGGATGTGCTTGCTGCTCATGACGTCGTAGGCGCCGCCATACGCCTTGCGTGTGATGACGGTCAGCTTCGGCACCGTCGCCTCGCAGTAGGCATAGAGCAGCTTCGCGCCGTGCCGGATGATCCCGCCGTGTTCCTGTCCGACACCGGGCAGGAAGCCCGGCACGTCGACGAACGTGACGAGCGGCACGTTGAAGGCATCGCAGGTCCGGACGAACCGGGCCGCCTTGACGGACGCATCGATGTCGAGCGCGCCGGCCAGGACCGACGGTTGTTGCGCCACGATCCCGACGCTCCGACCGCCAAGCCGCGCAAAGCCGACGATGATGTTCGCGGCCCAGGCCGGCTGGATCTCGAAGAGCTCGCCATCGTCGATCACGCGTCCCAGGACGTCGTGCATGTCATACGGCGTGCGCGGGTCATCGGGGACGATCGCATCGAGCGCCGGGTCCATCCGGTCGGCTGGGTCGCGTGGTTCGACCACCGGCGAATCGCCGAGATTGTTCTGCGGCAGGTACCCCAGCAGCCGGCGCACGTCGTCGAAGGCCGTAGCCTCGTCGGGCGCGTCGAGGTGCGCGACCCCGCTGCGCGTCGTGTGCGTCAGGGCGCCGCCGAGGAACTCCGCGTCGATGTCCGCGTGGGTCACGGTCTTCACGACATTCGGCCCGGTCACGAACATGTAGCTCGTCCCCTCGACCATGATCGTGAAGTCTGTCATCGCGGGTGAGTAGACCGCGCCACCGGCACACGGCCCGAGGATGACCGAGATCTGCGGGATGACTCCTGAGGCCATGACGTTGCGCAGGAAGATGTCGGCGTAGCCACCCAGCGACGCGACGCCTTCTTGGATCCGCGCGCCGCCGGAGTCATTGAGCCCGATGATCGGCGCGCCGACCTTCATCGCGAGGTCCATCACCTTGCAGATCTTGCCGGCATACGCCTCTGACAACGATCCACCGAAGACCGTGAAGTCCTGGCTGAAGACGAACACCGCTCGACCCCCGATCTCGCCGTGTCCGGTCACGACCCCGTCGCCGAGGTACGACTCATCGCGATCGGTGCTGTTCGTGACGAATGCGTCGAGCTCGACGAACGAGCCAGGGTCGAGCAGGAGGTCGAGGCGTTCCCTCGCGGTCAGCTTGCCGGCCGCATGTTGCCGTTCGATGCGATCGGCTCCCCCACCGAGTCGCGACGCGGCGCGCATCTCCTCGAGGCGACGCATCCGCTCTGCGTTGTCGGGCACGGCATCCGCTCCCATCGTCGGCGTCTTTGCGCAAGGACAGGCGCCATCATAGTCGCGCCGATCGTGGTGAGGGCGCGTCGACAGCCGACGCGCAACGACATGTGGACCGGACACCGGATATCCACAAATTCGGTGAACAAGTCGGCGATGCTGTGGATAACCCAGGTGCTCGTCAACGACTCGGAGGGTTTAGCATGGCAAGGCTCGTTCCCCGACTCCGTCGGAGGCGCAGCGCCATCGACGACGGATTCGAGGTGATGCCCCTGTGGTCCACGTGATCGCGATCGCGAATCAGAAGGGCGGCGTCGGCAAGACGACGACGGCGATCAACCTGGCCGGGGCCCTCGCCGAAGAGGGCCATCGAGTCCTGTGCATCGATATGGACCCGCAGGCGAATCTCACCGCCGGGCTTGGCATCAACCTCAACACCGTCGACAGCTCGATGGCCGACGTCCTGGCCGACGGTCGGTCGTCGCTCAACGACATCATCCTCCCGACCGAGATCGCGGGCATCGACGTGGCACCCGCGCACATCGATCTCGCATCGACCGAGGGCGAGTTGTTCACGGCCCTGGGAAGGGAGCAGATCCTGAAGGAAGCGATCGAGGGCCATGTGTCGGACTACGACTACGTCCTCATCGACTGTCCGCCCAACCTCGGGCTATTGACGGTCAACGGCCTCGTGGCCGCCACCGGCGTCATCATCCCGGTCCAGACGCAGTACTACGCGATGAAGGGCCTGAACAACCTGGTCAAGGTCATCAACGCGATCCGGCTCAAACTGAACCGCGACCTGCGGATCCTGGGTCTCCTGCCGACGTTCTTCGACGCGCGGACCAATCTCGCCCGCGACATGCTCGATGAGCTCAGGGTCGTCGGCGACCACCACGTCTTCAACAGCATCGTCCGCAACACGGTGAAGCTGGGCGAAGCACCGCTCGTCGGTCGACCCATCACATCCTACGCAGGGGCGAGCGAGGCCGCTCGGACCTACCGCGAACTCGCCAAGGAGGTGGTCGACCTTGTCCCGGCCTGATTTCCGCGCGCAAGCGGCCCGCCGCCTGTCGGAGGACCGCGAACTCTCACCGGCCATCGTCAGCCTGCTCTCATCGGACGGTCCGATCCGTTCGGTCGGCGTCCGCATCGTGGCCATCGATCGGATCGAGGCCAACCCCGAACAGCCGCGCCTCGCTTTCGACGAGGGCACGCTCAACGAGCTCGCCGCCTCGATCCGCGAACATGGCGTCCTGCAACCGATCCTGGTCCGCCCCCTGGACGCGACGCGCTACCAGCTCATCGCGGGCGAGCGCCGCTGGCGGGCCTCGACTCTTGCCGGCCTCACGACGATCCCCGCTCTCATCGAGGACATCGATGACGACACGGCGCTCGAGATCGCCATCATCGAGAACCTGCAACGCGAAGACCTGTCGCCGCTCGACGAGGCCGCGATGTACGACCGCATGGTCCGCGAACACGGCTACAGCATCCGCAAGCTGGCCGACAAGCTCGGCAAGGACAAGGGCTACCTGGAGAATCGCCTGCGACTGGCCGACGCTCCGCCGGAAGTCCGTGAACTGGTGTCCTTGCGCAAAGACACGCTGTCCCACGCCTACGAGTTGATGAAGGTCAGCGACCCGAAGAAACGTCGTCGACTGGCGGACCAGGTCGCGCGCGGCGAGCTGACGCTCGTCAAGCTCCGCGACCGGATCGAGGGTCGACGGACGCACCCGAAGGCCAAGGCTGTCGCCGCGACCGGCGACGTTGACATCGTCGAGGCCGGCACCGACGGCGACGGTGCGCCGACGCTCTATCCCCGGGCTGCCACCGATGGTTCGGACGACGGCTGGCCAGCCGGACGCGTTCGGCTGGCCCTGACCGAGGACTCGCTCGTCAATGCGAAGCAACAGCTGGCCGAGGCGGTCGAGGAGCTGGTCGAGGTCCTGGGCGATCCGGATGTCCGGCGGGCGATCCCGTCGACCGATCGGGCGAACCTCGCGAAGTACCTGACGATCACGAAGCTCAAGCTGGAGAACGCGATCGCGATGGTCCGGAGCGACGACCCGGGCCTCTAACCTGAGCTTGCCACGTTCGCCATCCCCGCCAGCCAGGTCGCGGCGAGGATGGCGACCCCGACGGCCTGTGCCTCCCAGGCTCGTTCTCGCCCGATCGCGTCCTCGGTACGGCCCAGCCACGTCCCGGCTCCGATCACCGTGATTCCGAGAGATGCGCCGAGGAGCGGTACCGGTCCGGCGCCTTCGACGATCAGTGAGCCCAGGGCCACGACGGACACCAGCGCGAAGAGTACTGCCTGGACGATCCACGCCCGCTCGGGGCCAAGCGCCGTGGCGACCGACGTGACGCCCGCCGCCGCGTCGCGCCCGAGGTCCGCGCTTGCGTTGGCGATCGCCAGCGCGGCCCCAGCGACGACGGCGGCCGGCACGAGGATCGCGAACGATGGTGGCACTGTGGCGGCGGCGCCGAGCCAGCCGAAGACGGGCAGGAGCGGGATCCCGATCGCGAAGGGCAGCCACGACCAGGCTGTCCCTTTCGCGAGCAGGTCGTAGCCGTAGCCGATGGCCACGATGACGATGGCCAGGAGCACGGCGGCCGACCCGGACGGTCCGGCGAGGATGACGCCGGCGGCGGCCGTGGCGACCACGCCGACCCTGGCGATCCGCGGCGACACCAGTCCGGCCGGGATGGGTTTGCCGGGCTTGTGACCGGCGTCGCGAGGCGCATCGATCACGTCGTTCAGCACCCCGATCGAGACCTGGAGCGCCGTCATGGACACGCCGAGCCGAACTGCGGTTGCCACGTCGCCAACGGCCAGAAGGGCGAATGCGGCCGTCGCGAGACCATCGAGGAGCGACGGGAACGGATGGGCCAGGCGGATGAGTGCGCCGCCACGCTGGGCGACCGACGGCCGGGACGGTGGCATCGGGACGGGCCTAGGCAACCGGCCGGGACGGCAGCGAGTCAGACGAAGACGGTCTCTCCGAAGTTGGCGACCAGGTACCCGATCAGGCGGTCCTGAGCGTCGGCGACCTGGGAACGCAGCCCAGGCACGAGCGCATGGAGCGTCACGGCCGGCACGACGATGTGGCCAGCCCGATCACGTCCGATGGCCGCAGGTGGCCCACCCCCGGAAGCGAACACCCGTTCGAATGCGGCCTCGTCCAGGCCGGTCAGGCGCCGGAAGTCGGCCACGACCTTCACGATGCCCCGGCGGATCACGATGTCTCGCAGCATCTCGGCGACCCACGCGTCGATCTGGCCCTCGGGCTGCTCGGCCAGGCGGGCCCGATACTCCTTCGGATCGCTCGACAACCCGGTGGCTCCCACGGTGCGTCCTGCCTCCTCGTACGACGCGGCGAAGTATGCCAGAGCCGGTCCGGAGGGCGCCCGGGTTCGTGCCCGGGTCCGCATCGACCCGACGGTCCTCAGGGGCCGGTGGTCGTGTCCCCCGGCGCGGTCGCCGGGTCCGGCTCGGATCCCGCCGCCGCTCCCGCCATGGCCGCCTGCCGCGAGCCCTCCGGCCAATCGTTGAACCGTTCGGTGAGCCACCGCCCGGTGGCCCCGGGCCGTGCGACATCGGGCGCATCGGCGACCATGGCGCGGAGGCTCGCAGCCGCCTGGTCGGTCAGGCGCGCGATGGCGGCCCTGGTGGGCCGCCCCTTGGCGACGAGCGGCTCCCCTACCCGGACGCGGACGTGACTGCCGAAGCGCAGCCAGCTCGTCCCGTTGATCGCGATCGGGACCAGCGGCACGCCCGACCGCAGGGCGAAGTACGCCGCCCCCTCGCTGAGCGGCAGGAGGTCGCGCTCGCCCGGGTGGATGCGGCCCTCGCCCGCGATCGCGACGACGCCGCCGTGACCGATCACGGCCCCGACGCGGCGCGTCGCGTCGAGGAGGTCGTTCTTGCCCGGCTTGTACGGGATCGCCGATCCCGTCCAGTGCATGATCCGGTTCCGGCCACCGACCCGCATGTCCTCCTCCTTCGGGCCGAAGAAGAAGAGGCGCGGCCGGAACGGCAGGATGGCCATGAGCATGAACGGGTCGGACCAGTTGAGGTGGTTGAAGCAGTAGATGGCCGACCCGGCCGGCAGTCGGTCGCGGTCCTCCAGGCGGACCCGAACCCAGCCACGGGTCAGTGCCTTGACCACGAGTCGTGAGGCGTAGTAGCGGATCGCGCGTCGGAGCGGATGGATCGCACGCTCCACGGGTCGCTTGCTCGTCATCTCGTGTTCGTCGGTCGTACGGCCCCCGGATCGAGGTCGGCCAACCGGTCGAGCACCTGGTCGGCGAGATCGGCCGTTCCCGGCGCCGGGGGCACGCTCGCGTTCGGGACGAGGACGACGGTCATGCCGGCGGCCTTGGCGGCTTGCACTCCGTTGCGCGAATCCTCGACGACCAGCGCCGACGCCGGGGACACCCCGAGGCGTCGTGCGACCTCGAGGTACACGTCGGGTGCCGGCTTGCCGCGGGCCACCTCGTCGGACGAGACGACGACCTCGAACGTCTCGGTCAGCCCGGTCGAGGCGAGGGCGGCCGCGATGACATCGGCGTGAGCCGACGATGCCACCGCGACACGATAGTCAGCGGCGATCCGCCGAACGGCGCCGACGGCCCCATCGATCAGCGGAGGGCCCTCACGGTCGTACCGCGCGACGACCCCCTCGACGATGGCGCGCTCGATGTCCGGCTCGGACAGCTCCAGATCGAGGCGGTCGCGCATGATCCGCGCCCAGGCCTGCGAATTGGCACCCATCACGGCGGCCTGGTCGTCCCTGGTCCAGGCGCGACCGTGGTCGGCTGCGAAGCGGGCGCGGACCTCGTCCCACCAGATCTCCGAATCGACGAGCACCCCGTCCAGGTCGAAGATGACCGCGTCGATCAGCGGTCGGCCCCCTTCGGCGGAGGGAGAAGCGGCACGGGCCTGCCCCGCCGCCTGGCCTTTTCCGGGGCAGGCCCGCCGGCGGCCACCACGGCCACCGGGGCGACCCGTCCGTCGACGGCGTCGTAGAGCGTCATGACGAATTCGGCGACCGCGTCCGCCTCGGAGTCGGACCCTCGGAGGACGTTGCCTTCGACCTGGAAGTTGATGAGTCGATGGCCGCCCTGGATCTCGACGGCCAGCTCCCCGAGCTGGACGCGGTTCCAGCGGATGAGCTTCCCGGCGGCCCGCGGCCCCTCACCGGGCACGTTGACCCGGACGTTGATCTGGGAAAGGCCCGGCGGGCCTGGCACGAAGACCGCATAGCGGATGGCCGGGTCGTCGCCCCAGGCGACCCAGCACTCGGGGTCGGCGTCCAGACCCAGGATGGACAGCGCGGCCTCGATCGTCGCGACGACCTTGGGCGCCATCGAATCCTTGCGCGGCGCGGCAGCGCGCCAGTCGCTCAAGCGCATTGACCAACCTCCAGGGCTCCGGACACGTTCGGTGAGGTCTCGCGGGCGAGGCTAGCATACGGGGTGTCGCGCTCGGACTCTGGCAGTCGGCCGATGCGCCTACCCGGGTACGCGCTGGGCGGTGATGTGGTGAGAATCGATCGTTCGTTCTTCCGCTGGGGCCTCTTCTTCGTCATCGTCGGGGCCATCCCGCTCGCCGTGCGCGCCGGCATCCTGACAGCCGACCAGGTCGCCGGCTGGTGGCGCGTCTGGCCGCTCATCCTCGTCGGCGTCGGTGTCGCGATCATCGGGCGCAGGACCCCGCTGCGCCCCGTCGGCGGCCTGGTCGTGGCAGTGACGGTGGGGATCATGGTCGGTGGCCTCCTGGCTGCCGGCGTGGCGGGTTTCTCGGGTGACTTCTGCGGTCCGGGCGATCGCAGCGTCTCCTTCCCGGAGCAGTCCGGCGCGCTGTCCGGGAAAGCCGCCGTCGAGATCGCGATGGATTGCGGAGACGCCGCGGTGACCACGCAGGCCGGAACGGGCTGGTCAGTCGGCGGCAAGGATCGGACACCTGGGGGACCGGACATCAGCGCCGACGAAAGCCAGCTCACGGTGCGCTCGTCCGATCGCGACCGGAACCCGTTCGACTTCATCGGGCGTCACGCGTCCTGGCGGATCGCCCTGCCGACGGACCCCACGCTCGCGGTCAGCGCCCAAGTGAATGCCGGATCGTCGACGTTCGACCTGACGGGCGCGGACCTCGATGCCCTCGACCTCGAATTGAACGCCGGCAGCGCGACGGTGGACCTCGGGGCAGCGCGCGTGGTCGATGAGATCGCCATCGAGATGAACGCCGGATCGCTGCGATTGACGCTCCCTGCCACCTCCATGCACGGCTCGATCAATGTGAACGCCGGGTCGGTCCAACTCTGCGCGCCGCCCGGCGTGGCGCTGCGACTCAGGACCAATGACAGCATCATCACGTCGTACGACTACGAGGGACACGGGCTGACGCACACGGGCAGCACCTGGGTCTCGCCCGACTATGACACCGCCGCCCAGCGGATCGACCTCGTCACCGAGGGCAACGCGGGCTCGTTCACGCTGAATCCCAAGGAGGGCTGTCGTGGCTGATCGCCTGTACCGGTCGCGCGACGATCGGATGCTGGCCGGTGTCGCCGGTGGGCTCGCGCACGTCATGGACGCCGATCCCTCGCTCATCCGAATCGTCTGGGTCGTGGTCACGCTGCTGAGCGGTGGGTTGGCCCTGATCGTCTACATCATCATGGCCATCGTGGTGCCCGAGGCGCCCGTCGGCTGGGAGGCACAGCATGGCGGGCCCGTCGCCCCGACCGCGCCGCCCCAACCGGTCCCGCCCGGTGGCTGGGTCGGTCCCGACGGCTCGGTCGTCCCATTCGCGGGTGGCCCCGCTGAGGCCGGCGGTGCGACGAGTCCCCCGGGCGCGGCCGGCCCGGTGTCCTGGGGGTACGACTCGCCTCGACCGCCGCGCGATGGTCGGTTGGCCGGCGTCGTCATCGGCCTGATCCTCATCCTGCTTGGCGGTGCCTTCCTCGTGCGCGAGTTCATACCCGAAGTCGACCTGTCGGTCGTGTGGCCGGCGCTCGCGATCGGGCTCGGCATCCTGCTGCTCCTGCTGTCGGTACGGCCGAGCCACACGTCCGACTGACCCGGGTCGGCCGCCTCGTCGTCCCGTACGATGGAGGCGTGGACCTCGAGATCGTCCCGTCGGTCGCGCTGCTCGCGGGCGGTGGCTTCGTCGGCGGGCTCGCCTTGCTCGTGCGGGGCATGGGCGGCTACCGGACAGCGTCCCGGATCGCCGACACCTCGACCTCGAGGATCGGCTCCATCGCCGCCGGCGAGGTGCGCCTCGCCGGCGTCATCGAACCGGCCGAGTTGATCCTCGTCTCGCTCCTCCAGAGCGTGCCGTGCGTCTACTACCGCTCGGCCGTCGACGACGGCGACGACGACCTCATGCGGGGCGACGGCGGTCACACGGAGGAACGGGCGGTCGGTTTCCGGCTCCGCGATTCGACGGGCACACTGCGGATCTTCCCCCGCGGCGCCCGGATCGACGCACCGATCCGGTTCGACGAGCGCACCGGGACGCTGGGCGACGAACCGCCCGGACTCTCGATGCGGACCGGCGAGAGCGTCCGCGTCGGCGAGCCGGATCGGGACGCTGCGATCGCCGACCTCCTCCGCGTCCACGATCCGGGACCGGCAACTCTCCGACCCTTCTCGGCCGAGCCCCGCGGCCGGCGTCGGTACCGTGAGGCCCGCCTCGAGCCCGGCGATACGATCACCGTCGTCGGGCGGGCCCTCCCGTTCGGCGACCTGCCCGACCCGGCCGGCGCGGACGTCGGCACCGGTGTCGATGACGCGGACGGCTCCGATCCGGAAGTGGCCGCGGATCTGGCCGCCGCCGAGGCCACCGGAACGCTCGTGGCCGATCCGGAGGACGCCTGGGGCAACGCGGCGATCCCGGGCTTCGGCATCGGCCGGCCGATCCGGACCGCGCACATCGACCCGGCCGCGAACCCGCTGTCGCTCGCGGCCCCCGAGGAGGCCGCCCGGATCGAGCGGACCTTCGAGATCGATCCGGAGACGCTCGTCGTGGCCGCCTCGGATGAGGTCCCATTGCTCATCGCGCACGGGACGCCAGGGGCGGCGACCGAACGCCAGCAGGACCGGTTCCTCGTCGGACTGATCGGCGCGATCCTCTCCGTCATCTCGGCCATGGTGTTCGCGGTCATGCTCGGTGGAGGATTTCAGCTCATGAGCCCGCCCGAATTCGCGGCGACCTTCGCGGTCGGGCTGGTCGCCCTCATCGTCGGGTTCATGGTCGTCTCGACCTACAACGCCGTGGTCGCGCTGCGCCAGCGGATCGACAAGGCCTGGTCGAACATCGATGTCGTCCTCAAGCAGCGCCACGATCAGCTGCCGGCGCTCGTGTCGGCCGTGCGTGGCCTGATGACGTTCGAACAGGATGTCCTTACCGACGTGACGCGTGCCCGGTCCGCCTACGCCCCGAACCAGCCCATCCCGACCCAGGCCGGTGTCTCGGAACAGACGAGCAGCGCCCTTCGGACGCTGTTCGCCACGGTCGAGCGCTACCCGGAGATCAAGTCGGCGGCCAACGTGTCCGACCTGCAGGGGGAGATCGAGCGCCTCGAGGGGATGATCGCGGACCGCCGCGAGCTCTACAACGACCAGGTCTACCGGTACAACACGCGCATCGCGCAGTTCCCCGTCAACGCCCTGACATGGTTCCTGCGCTGGCGACCGCGCGACTTCTTCGCGGTCGGGCCCGGCGACACGGCCCGTCCCGATTCGTCGCTGGACCGAGCGGCGTCGCGTGATTGACAGGCCGGCCGCGGCCGAACCGACCGGGACCGTCGGGCCCGCCTCCCAGGCGGAGCCCGCCACCGAACGCCAGGTCTGGCTGGTCCGCCACGGCGAGACGGAGTGGGCTCGCCTGCTCCGACACACCGGCCTGACCGACGTGCCCTTGACCGAGCTCGGCCGCGAACAAGGGTTGGCGCTCGGGCGCAGGCTGGCCGGTCATCGCTTCGCCATGGTCCTGACCAGCCCTCTCTCGCGGGCGGCCGACACCGCCCGAGCGGCCGGCTTCGCCCGCGAGGCCCTGATCGAACCGGACCTCCGGGAGTGGGATTACGGCGACCTCGAGGGCCGGCGGAGCGTGGACATCGTGAAGGACTTCCCGGGTTGGTCGATCTGGGCCGGCCCATGGCCTCGCGGCGAGACCGTGGATGAGGTCGCCCACCGGGCCGATCGCGTGCTCGCCCGCTGCCTGGATCCGGGCGTGGACGGCGACGTCCTGCTCTTCAGCCACGGCCACCTCCTGCGCGTACTCGCCGCGCGCTGGCTGGAGCAACCTGCGACCGCGGGCGCGATGTTCGCGCTCGGCACGGCCACCGTCTCGATCCTCGGCATGGATCGGGGGCAACCCGTCGTCGAGACCTGGAACGAGGCGTGCCACCTCGCTCGGTGAACGGGCTCGACCGGTTTGGGCGGTCCGCCGCGCTCTGGGCCGGTCAGGTGGGGTGGGGCGACGTTCGTACCATGGCCGGACGCTCCGGACCTCCCTACCTTTTCGGTACGGACCCGCACGCCCGGTCGAAGGAAATGACTGAGCGGGACGGGGACGCCTGTCGTGCCGTCGGCCAGGAAGCGCCCCCACGACGTCCGAGGTGCAAGACGAGTGTTCGAGAACCTGCCGGGGTGGACGATCCCGCTCGTGGTCGGCTACGCGGCCTTCCTGACCGGCATCTCCGTCTATGACGTACGCCGACACCGCATCCCCAACGTTGCGGTCTACCCGGCGATCCTCGCCGCGGTCGTGGTCGCCTTCGTTCGACCCGACGGCCCGTGGTGGTCGTACCTGCTGTCCGGGCTCGCCGCCGCTGCCTTCTTCGTGGTGCTCGGGACCGTGAGCGCGGGCGCCATGGGCATGGGTGACGCCAAGCTGGCGGCACTCATCGGTCTCGTCGCCGGGTGGCCGACCGTGCTAGTCGCCCTGTTCGTCGCCTTCGCGCTGGGGGCCGTCTGCGGCGTGCTGTTGATGGCCGCGGGCCGCCTCGGCCGCCGCGATCCGTTGCCGTTCGCTCCCGCCCTCGCCGTCGGTGCAGCGACCGCCGCGCTCGCCGGGCGCCCGCTGGCCGGCCTCCTGTGGCCAGGGGTCGCCTGATGCTCGAGTCGCGGATCCCGCCGGCCGAGTTCGCCCCCGATGAGGCACTGAACGACCTCGCCATGCCCGTGACGCCGTCGCGGGCCGCGCCCAGGATGGGCGACCTGCTGCTCCGGGCCGGCCTGATCACCGAGGACCAGCTCCTCGATGGCCTGGCTGCGCAGCGTGACCGACGCAAGCGCCTCGGCGAGATCCTGCGCGAGGACGGCGTGCTCGACGAGGTCGCGCTCGCGTCTGTCCTGGCGGTCCAACTGGACACGCCACTCGTCGACCTCCGGGAGCGCAAGAGCGACGATGCCGCGCTGCACGCGCTGAGCGAGGGCGATGCCCGGCGACTCTGGGTCGTTCCCCTGGCCTTCTCGGGCCATAGTGGGGAGGATCTCATCGTCGCGACCGACGATCCGGGCAACCAGACCCTTCTCGATGAGGTCGCGGCGCTCGTCGGGCGACCGGTCATCCCGTTGCTGTCCCTGCGCTCGGAGATCGACGAGGCGATCCGCCAGCGGTATCGCGTCGGCGACCTGGCGGCCCAGGTCAGCGCGTTCACCAGCACTCGCCTGGTGGCGGCACCCCAGGCGGCCAACACCGTGGCCCCACAGGTTCAGGCGCTCCAGGACGCGCCGGTCGTCCAGATCGTCAACCTGCTCGTCGCCCAGGCACTACGTGACCGCGCCAGCGACCTGCACCTCGAGCCCCACGCCACCGGCCTTCGGATCCGAGCCCGTGTCGATGGGATCCTGCGCGAAGTCGCCGAACTGCCGGCGGACTTGGCGCCGGGCCTCGTCAGCCGGATCAAGATCCTCGCCGACCTCAACATCGTCGAGAAGCAGCGTGCCCAGGACGGCCAGATCACGCTCGACATCGATGGCCGCGACGTCGACATCCGCGTCGCGACGATGCGGACCATCTGGGGGGAAAAGGTCGTGATGCGGCTCCTCGACCGCGAACGGTCGGTCCTGCGGCTCACCCAGCTCGGCGTCCCGACCGAGGTCCAGCCCGTCTATCAGCGGTTGCTCGGCGCGCGGTACGGCATGGTCATCGTGGCCGGACCGACGGGCAGCGGCAAGACGACCACCCTCTACGCGTCGATCAACGAACTCGACCGTGCCGCACTCAACGTCACGACCATCGAGGACCCGGTCGAGTACACGTTCGAGAACGTGAACCAGACCCAGGTCAACGCACATGCGGGTCTCACTTTCGCGCTGGGCCTGCGGGCCATCCTGCGACAGGACCCCGACGTGATCCTGGTCGGGGAGATGCGCGACCGCGAGACCGCGGAGATCGCGGTCCAGGCTTCGATGACCGGCCACCTCGTGCTCTCGTCGATGCACGCCACCGACGCCGTGAGCGCGCTCTTCCGACTGCTCGAGATGGGGATCGAGCCCTTCCTCGTGTCGGCCAGCATCACCGGCATCATCGGCCAGCGGCTGATGCGACGGGTCTGCTCGCATTGCCGGATCGAGATCGAGCCCACCACCGAGGAGCAGGCACTCTATGAAGCCGCGAACCTCAAGCCGCCCGCCCACGCGTACCTTGGCCGTGGCTGCACGTATTGTGCCGGCTCCGGCTACCTCGACCGGATCGGGGCCTATGAACTCTTCAGGGTGACGCCCGAGGTCCGGCGCCTCGTCGCCGTCGACGCGCATTACGACGAGGTCCGCGCCCAGGCGCTCGCCGACGGCATGGTCCCGATGCGGATCGACGCCCTGCGCAAGGCCGCCGTCGGCATCACGACGGTCAGCGAAGCGCTTCGCGGAGTGACCAGCTCATGACCGGGCTCAGCGGGATCCGCGGCCGGGCGAAGGTCGCCGGACCGGCCAAGCCGAGCGTCCTCGAGCGGATCGTCCCGGGCCTGAACGGCATCAAGCGCGTCGAGCTGGTCCTGTTCAGCCGGATGATGGCCACCTTCATCCGGGCGGGCATCCCCATCCTCGACGGCATCGAGGTCGTCCGCGAGCAGGCGGTCTCGAGTCTGTTCCGACGGACCCTCGACGACCTCAGCGTCCAGCTCCGCAATGGCGAACCGCTCTCGAGCTCGCTCGCCCGACACCCACGCGTCTTCTCGCGCCTGTACGTGGACATGATCGTGGCGGCCGAGGCGACCGGGGAACTCGACACGATCCTCGACCAGCTCGCGCGCTACATGGAGCGTGCGGAGGCGACGTCCCGACGCATCCGGCAGGCGATGCTCTACCCGGGCATCGTCCTGGGCCTCGCCGTTGTGGTCATCGCCATCCTGACGACGGTCGTCCTGCCGTCGTTCGTCACGCTCTTTGCCGACTTCGAGGCGGAGCTGCCGCTACCCACGCAGATCCTGCTCGCCATCGGCGCCTACGGCGGCAACTATGGCATCCAGACGATCGGGATCGTGCTGGGGGTCATCCTGGTCTTCTCCCTCGTGCGGAACACGAGGCGAGTCCGCCGGATCCGCCAGCGCCTGGTCCTGCACCTGCCGGTCATCGGCGGCCTCGTCAAGCTCGGGACCGAATCGCGGTTCGCCCGAACGCTCGGGATCCTGCTCCGCGCCGGCGTGCCGATCACCCGGGCGTTCGACATCGCCGCCACGGGGACGGGCAACGACACCTACATCAAACGGTTGATCCCGGTCAGGGATGGCCTCACGGCGGGCGAGGGAATCACCGTGCCGCTGAGGGCGTCGGGGCTGTTCGGATCGCTGCTCATCCAGATGGTCAAGGTCGGCGAGGAGACGGGCACGCTCGACCGCTACCTGGACCAGGCGGCCGAATTCCTCGACGACGAGCTCGAATACAAGACCAAGCAGATGGTCACGATCATCGAACCGATGCTCGTCCTGGGCGTGGCGCTGGTCGTCGGGTTCGTGGCGCTCTCGGTCGTCACCCCGATGTACAGCATCCTCCACGCGATCAAGTGAACCGCTGGTTGCGCCGCCTGCACGACGACGAGCAGGGCGTTGCCCTGGTCGAGTCGCTGGTCTCGTCGGCGCTGCTCGGCATCGCGCTCATCGCGCTCGTCGGGAGCCTCTCGACATTCGCCCTCGCGAGCCGGGCCGCGGAGGATCGTGCGCTCGCACAGAGCGTCGCTCGGGCGCAGGCCGCTGCCATCAGCGCGGCCCCGTACCAGGCGAGCGGGAACTACGGCGCCTACTACGAACCGCTTCCGACCGGCTTGGCGCGCTCGATCACGGTGGTCTGGTGGAACGGGACGTCCGCCTGGACCGGAACGCAGAACGCGCTCGGCCTCGAGAAGCTGAACCTGACGGTCTCCAAGGGCGGGTCGCCGCTCGCGACGATCGAATTCGCGAAGGCCTCGAGATGAGCCTGAGGGCGCGCGCGTTCGGATCCCTTCGCCGGGCGCACGCCGGAGAGCGCGGCTCGAGCCTTCCCGAGCTGCTGGTCGGCACGCTCATCGGGGCGATGGTCATGAGCGTGGTCGCGACGACGATCTTCACGACCAACGACCTGAGCCATAGGGCCAACGATCGCAGTCAGTTCGCGGGCGACCTCTCGATCGCCTCGCTGAGCTTCGACCGGGACGGGGCCATGGCCAACAACGGGGCGCCGGCTCAGGGCCAGACCACGTCGACGTCATGCGCGACGACCATGGACCTGGGGTTCCAGGAGGGTGGCGCGTCGGTCCGCTACCGGACAGTGGCGAGCGGCACCTCCGGTCCACTCTGGCTCCAACGCGTCAGCGGCTCAGTCACGCGAACCATCGTGAAGAACGTCTCCACGTGCAGTTGGCAGTCCGTCCAGGTCGGGACCGGCCGCTTCACGATCGTGATGAACCTGACGATGGCCGGCTCCAGCGGCGAGAGCGTGTCCCAGACCCTGCGCGCCGCGCCGAGGCAGTGGTGATGCGGCGCAAGGCCAAGGCCCGGCGCGGTCAGGTCGCCGTGTCGGCGGTCCGACGGCTCCATCGCGAAGAGGGCGGCCAGTCGCTGGCCATCATCCTGGCGCTCGTAACCATCCTCTTCCTCATGGGCAGCGCCCTCGCCACCCACGCGTCGGTGGCGCTCCGCTCGACCGTCGCGAACGAGGATCAGGCGGGCGACCTCAACGCGGCCGATGCCGGCGCCGAGCTCGGTATGTGGTGGCAGCGCAACGGCAAACCCGGCAACCCGCCAGCCATCACGGTCAACGGCCTGAACGTCAACACGACGGTCGGCATCACTGGCGCGGTCCCATGCGTCACGCCCACGCCGGCGACCCTGACGGGCTTCGAGTCCGGCGTCGTCAGCAACTCCGGTGGCGGCTTGTTCTCGGCCGTGAGTGGTACTGGCGCAAGCGCGGACGCGTCCGTGGTGAGGTCCGGATCCTATTCGTTGCGGATCAACGATCCGTATCTTGGACAGAGCAATGTGTCGCTGCCGGTCGTGGGGGGCGCCGCCGTCGTGAGGCTCTACCTCAGACTGGCAACGCTGCCGACATCGGACGTCACGGGGCTGTTCGTCATGGACGCGTCCGGCGGGAATGACCTCCGCGTCGGCTACGACACCAGCAGTCAGCGATTGACCATCCGATTCCGGAACAACGCCGTCACACAGGCGTCATCGACCGTCGTCGCCGGCGCGTGGTACCGCCTGGACGTCCGCGTGTCATTCAACACCAACCCTCGGACGGCCGATTGGCAGATCGATGGCGCGGCTCAGACCTCGATCAGTTCGACCGAGAATGGCAGTACGTTGAAGACTGTGCGACTGGGCTCGACCACGTCCGCGGATGTGTTCGTCGCCAACTACGACGACCTGTATATCTCGACGACCTTGGGCGATTACCCGATCGGTCCGGGGACCGTGGTCGGGCTGCGACCCGACGGCATGGGTGCCAGCAACAATCCCGCGTCGTTCCGCGAACAGGACGGCTCGACCATCGACGCGAGCACGTATCAGCGAGTCAACGATGCTCCGATGTCGAGCACGTCCGACTATGTCCGGCAGCAGGCCAACGGGTCCGGGGACTATGTCGAATTCACGTTCGAAGACACGGCGGCGAATTGCATCGTCGGGGTCTCCGGGATCGTGGCTTTCCACAGCCAGACCACGAGCCGCAATGACGGCGACACACGCATCGTCGACGGCGCCGCCGAACGTGTCATCTTCGGCGGCGACATGTCGTGGACGACCCTTCAATACAAGTCCATCATCGTCACGCCTTCGGTGGACCCCTGGACGATGAGTGCAGTCAACGCCCTGACCGCCCGGGTCGGCTACTCGTCTGACACCAACCCCTACCCCTACTGGGATGCCCTGCTGCTCGAGGTCGCGACCGGCCCTCCCGCTGTGCCGGGCACCGTGACCGTCACCTCCACCGCGGGCGGCTCGACGATCACGACCAAATACAAGGACGCGGGAGCCGCCGCACCGACCCTGCTGAGCTGGCTGACCACCAAGTAGGACCGCGCCGCCAGTACGACCTGCTGGCCTAGACATGTGCGTCGGCGCACCGCCGCGGACCCCCAGACCCACCCGGACGGCCCTCGCGCCAGCCGAATGCCCGACGAATGACAGGACCTTCGGTCGGTGTGTTCCTGTCGTGGGGCGCAGACCATGAGGGAAGGCGGTGCCCTCCCAGTAAGAGCACCACGTTACGGCCGGTTCTGGCCGGACACACCACCACGCCAAGGAGCGATGGAAACGATGATCGGAACACTTCGCCGGACGAACCGGGACGAGCGCGGCTTCACTCTGGTGGAGTTGCTCGTCGTGGTTACCATCCTGGGCATCCTCGCCGCCATCGTCACGTCCAGCCTGGTCGGCCTGACCGGGACGGCCAAGACGAATGCCTGCAAGGAAGAGCTGCGCACGGTCCAGACGGCCATGGACGCCATGCTCGCCAAGAACAACATCGTCGCCGTCACGGCCTCGGCCGCGGACACGTTCAACTTCACGGCCATGCCGGTCGGCGCCGGGACCGAGTTCCTTGCCCCGAACTACATCCGCCAGGCCGCCACCAAGGGCTCGTACACCTGGACGACCACCGGGCTCGTCACGGCTGCCGCAACCGGCGGTTGTAGCTGATCCGGTCAAGCCGGCGTCCAGCCGGCTGAGCCGCTCCCGCGTCGGGGGCTCGCCCCCCGACCTCGCAGATCGTCGAACGCCCCTCTCTCGGGAGGGGCGTTTCGCGTGCCGTCAGGGACGCTCGTCGAGCTCGCCCGGGTGGATCGTCTCCGCGGTCGCGGTCTCCACCGTGATCACGTGTTCCCGCACGAGGCGCCGCAGGTCCGTCTCGAGCGTGTACATGCCGAAGGTCGACCCGGTCGCCACGACGTTGCGGAGCTGGTTCGACCGGCCCTCCTTGATGAGGTTGCGGACCGCCGGCGTGCCGAGCATGACTTCGAAGGCGGCCACCCGACCGGCGCCGTCCGCGCGCGGGACCAGCCGCTGATGGATGACCGCGGCCAGTGTCTGCGAAAGCTGGATCTGCACCTGCCGCTGCTGCTGCGCGGCAAAGACATCCACGATGCGGTCGATCGCCTGGGCCGTGTCGTTCGTGTGGAGGGTCGCGAACACCAGGTGCCCCGTCTCGGCGACGGTCAGGGTGGCGGTGATCGTTTCGAGGTCACGCATCTCGCCCACCTGGACGACGTCGGGATCCTCTCGGAGCGCGGACCTCAGGGCGCCGGCGAAGTCGTGCGTGTCCGACCCGACCTCGCGTTGCACCACCATCGCCTGCTGGTGGCGGTGCACATATTCGATGGGATCCTCGATGGTGATGATGTGGACCGCCCGTTCGCGGTTGATCCGGTCGATCATGGACGCCACCGTCGTGGACTTGCCGGCGCCGGTCGGACCGGTGACAAGGACAAGCCCGTTCGGACGATCGATCAGCTCGTGGCACGCCGCGGGTGCCCCGAGCTCCTCGAGGCTCGGGATCTGATAGGGCACGAACCGCAAGGCCCCGGCGAGCGACCCACGCTGGAAGAACAGGTTGGCCCGCACCCGGGCCTCCTCGCCGAATGAGAAGCTGAAGTCGAGCTCACGCCGTACCTGGAGCTCGTCCCAGCGCTCGCCCACGAGCGTCCGGGCGAGCTCCGCGGTGGTTTGTGGTGTCATC
This sequence comes from uncultured Chloroflexia bacterium, assembly GCA_963764515.1. GTDB lineage: Bacteria > Chloroflexota > Limnocylindria > Limnocylindrales > CSP1-4 > SPCO01. The sequence goes on from CAVXSS010000004.1 coordinate 383,911, forward strand.
GGCTCGTCCGAGAGCCGCGACAGCACGCCATTGATCCGGACCGTCGGTGGGGCGCCTGGGGCGAACAACAGGTCCGATCCGTTGCGATCCGCAACGGCGTGCAGCAGTTGCTCGACGCGCTCATCCATGCCGCGAGCCAGTGTACAGTGGGCGACGTGGCGTCCGGACAGGTCCTGGTCGTGTCGGCCGACGAGCGATGGCTTCGTGTCCTCGAAGTCACCCTCCGGCTTGCCGGCGTGGAGACGATATCGCGTCGATCTGCCCAGGACGGCCTGAACGTGGCGAGGGGCGACAGTGAGGTCTCGGCGATCGTCCTCGACCTCGCCCAGGCCACCGGCGACGAGCTCGACGTCGCGCGCCATCTCCTTGGCGAGAACTCCCTTCCCGCGGTCGTGATCCTCCCCGAACCGATGGCCGCGCAAAGCGAGCCCTTCGCCGCGGTCGGCGCGACCGTGCTCGTCCGCCCGTATCGACCGTCGGAGTTGTACGCCGCCCTGCAGATCACCGATGACGACGGGTCGCCGATCCTCGAGCCGATGGCACCGCTGTCGGTCGAGTCGGCCCCTGGGACGACGCCCGACACGCCCCCCGAGGCCGACGAGGCGTAGGTCGCTCATCGGGCGACCGCGACCCGAGGCATGACTACCGGGGGGGAGACGCCGCCCTCGCCGGTCACCGACGCTGCTTCCTCAGGCCGCACGGCGCCGAGATCGTGCGCGACCGGAGTGCCGATCCTTGTCCGTTCCACCGTGACCACCGTCGATGCCCCGCGCGCCGAGGTATCCGACGATGCCCTACCGAAGGGCACGCTGGCCGCGGACGAGACGCGCGACATGATCCGCCTCACCGGCGCGATGGCGGTGATCGTCGCGCTGTTCGCCCTCCTGAGCGTCGTGCTCGTCGTGCAGGCGGGAGATGCCGCATCGCGGGCATCTGCGGTGGTCCAGATCGCGATCGTCATGGCTCTGGTCTATGCACGTCGACTTCTGGTCATCGGACGAGGGCAACGCGGCGTGGCGCTCCTGGTCGTCGCCACGCTCGCGGTGTGCATGCTCATGGCGTCGATCCCGCCGCCGGTCCCGGCACTCGCGGCCGCTCCGATCCTTGCGGTCGCTTTCGCCCTGTCGATCCTGCACGGTCGGCTTCTCAAGGCCGCCGTGGTCGCGGCATGGGTCGCCTCGGTCGCTACCGCCGTCCTCGTCGAGTTCACCCCGTCCACCCCGGACCTGCCGCCCGAACTCGAGGCGACGATGCGGGTGGGGACCTTCGCGGCGATCGTCGGCCTGGCCGGCTTCATCCTGTACCGCCACCGCACCCGCCTGGAACGCGCCGTGACCATCGCGGAGACCGCGCGCGACGACCTCCACGACAGCGAAGAGCGCTACCGGACGGTCGTGGAAGGCGTCCGCGAGGTCATCTTCACGGTCGACCGCGGCGGGCGCTGGGCCCTCCTCAACCATGCCTGGGAGGAGCTCACCGGTCACGCGGTGACCGACTCGGTCGGGCAGCCGATCCTCGACTTCATCCACCCCGGTGACCGCGAACAGCACCTGGCGCTGGCACGGCTCGTGGTCCTCGGCGAGCTGACCGAGTACCGGCACGAACTCCGTGTGGTCGGGGTCGACCGGGCCGACTTCTGGGTGGAGGTCCGGGGCCGGCCGATCCGCGACGACGACGGGTCCTTCAAGGGCATGTCCGGGACCCTCACCGACATCACCGTTCGCCGCGAGCTCGAGGAGCGGCTGGTGATGCAGGCGTTCCACGATGACCTGACGGGGCTTGCGAATCGCGCATTGTTCAAGGACCGGGTCGAACACGCGCTGACGCGCCGATCGAAGGACCGTCGCCTGGTGGCCCTGTTGTTCCTCGATGTGGACCGGTTCAAGACCGTCAACGACAGTCTCGGTCACACGGTCGGCGATGGGCTTCTCGTCGCGATCGCGAGGCGCCTCAAGGTGGTCCTGCGACCGGAGGACACGATCGCCCGGCTTGGGGGCGACGAGTTCGGCGTCCTCGTCGATGACCTGAACACACCGCAGCAGGTGCTGGCGTTGGCCGAGCGGATCTCGGCAGCGTTCGACTCGCCGTTCGAGCTCGACGAGCGAGAGATCACCATCCGCTGCAGCATCGGCGTCGTGCTCGCCTCGGGCGGACACCGATCGGCGGACGACCTCCTTCGGGACGCGGACGTCGCGATGTACCGGGCCAAGCTCAGCGGCCGTGGATCGTACGCGCTCTTCGAGTCGTCGATGCAAGCCGAAGTCGCCGCCCGCCTCGAGCTCGAATCCGACCTCCGCGAGGCCATCGAGCACGAGCGCCTCTCGCTCGTCTACCAGCCGATCGTCGATCTCCGCGATGGCCGCATCGTCGCCGTCGAGGCACTGGCCCGCTGGTCGCATCCGGAGCGCGGTGACGTCCCGCCGGCGGTCTTCATCCCCAGTGCCGAGGAGAGCGGGCTGATCCTGCGTCTCGGCCACTGGGTCCTTCGACGCGCGTGCCGCGACATCGCCGACCTGCGGCAGGCTGGCGGAGTCGCCACGGATCTCCGTCTCAGCGTCAACCTGTCCCCTCGCCAGCTCGGGGACCGCAGCATCGTCGACGAGGTCCTCGGAGCGCTCCACGAGGCCGGCCTGCCGCCCGATGCGCTCGACATCGAGATCACCGAGAGCCTCGTCCTCGACTGTGGTGAGGAAGGGCTCGGGTTCCTGCGCGAACTCCGCGCGGCCGGGTGCGGCGTGTCGTTCGACGACTTCGGGACCGGTTTCTCGTCGCTCGGCAACCTTCGATCGCTGCCCATCGACGGGTTGAAGATCGATATCACGTTCGTGGCCGCGATGCTCGGGGGCGGCGTGGATGCCGCCGTGGTGGAGGCCGTCGTCCGGCTCGGTGCGGCGTTGGGTGTGGCGGTCGTGGCGGAAGGCGTCGAGGATGCCGCCACCGCCTCACGCTTGCTGGCGCTTGGCTGTCCCTTCGGCCAGGGCTTCTACTTCGGCCGGCCCCAACCGGTCGCGGACCTCGCGGTCCGCCTCGCACAGCCGCCCAGGCCGGCTGCCGCCGCCTGAGGTGCATGCGGGTCTCGGCCGAGTGCGCTGATCGCGCGGATCGATTTCGGGAAGCCGCGCTCGGGTCCCGGCCAAGTCGGGCCGAGCGGCACTGGCGCACCCGAGCCGCGTCGCTGCACGCTGGCCTGTGGCCACGAAGGAGATCCGATGACGACGCGGGAGCCGAGACCACATCCTTCCCACCGGTCCAACGTCCTCATGAGCGATGCGGGCGACCCGATCACGCTCCGGCTCGGCGGTCCGACGCTCATCGTGCGGGGCCGTCGCAGCGGGCGCCAGATCAGGACACCCGTCTCGACGCTCACGTTCGACGGCGCCCGATACCTCGTGTCGGGAGGGGGCGAGACGACCTGGGTCCGCGACCTGCGGACCGCCGGCCGAGGGGAGTTGCTGCGCGGCGGCACGCACGAGCCCATCCACACGGTCGAGGTGCACGGTGACGAGCACGATCGCGTGGTGACGGCGTATCGCGAGCAACGGGGATGGCGGGCACGCGAGTTCTTCACCGCGCTCCCCGACCCGGCCGATCACCCGGTCTTCCGGGTCGAACCCCTGGACGAGCCACCGGGCGAGCCGTAGGGGTCAGGCGCCCGCCGAACGGGCGCGCTCGGGACGCGCCAGTCGCACGATCCCGTTGATCCGCCTGGTTCCGGAGACCGGCAAGCCATGATCCTCGCGGTCCGGTGCCGGCCGCGGGTCACCCCGAAGACGTCCACGCTGGGACAATGAGCGGGGGCTCATGCTCGAGGACGGGAGACATCCGATGGCCGATCGACCAGTCGAGGTCGCCTACTTCTACCGGACGAAGTGGGGACACCACGACGAATTCCTGGAACTCTTTACCCGCAACCATCTGCCCGTCCTGCGGGAGCAGGTGAAGAGCGGTCGGATACTCGACATCCGGGTCCAGGTGCCGCGCTTCCATGGCGACGGCCGGGCCGACTGGGACATCCTCGTCACGATCGTCTACCGCGACTGGGCGGCGATGGAAGAACACTCCGACAACGAGATCATCGATCGGCTCTTCCCGGACCAGGCCCGCTACGGCGAGGAGGAGCGACGGCGCTTCATGATCCTCGACGCCCACTGGGACGTGCCACTCGAGTCGTTGCCGAGCTGAGCGGAGGGACGAGCGCTACTCGTCCCGGCCGGGCGGCCATGTCCCCATCACCTGCCGGAGGATCGCGAACTCGCCGAGGTGGTACGCGTTGTGGTCGCCGACCAGGCGAACCTCGCGCAGGATGGTGTGCCCCGGTGTGTTCGGGATGGTCGCCATCAGGTCTATGGAGGGATCCGCCACGAGCTTGCGCAGCGCCACGCGGTCGGCCTTGAACCCCTCGATCGTCTGCGCGAACTGCTCGGGCGTCGCGGTCGCGTCGCGCGCCGGCCAGTACTGCTCCGGCCAGTCGGGCGCGAGATACGCGCGGTCGCGGATGTAGTCGAGCATGTCGCGCTGGGTGATCCGGAGGTGCTCGAGCAGGTGCCACGGGGTGTAGGGGACGTTGGGCGGCAACCGATTGATGGCGTCGTCCGGGAAGTCCTTCACCGCGGCGTCGAACGGCATGTGGGCACCGTGCCCGTCGATGAGTGCCAGGAGTTGCTCGCGCAGGATGTCGCTGATGGCCATGTCGTGCCTCGGTCCCATGGACTCGTCGGTGCCTCGCCGACGGCGGCCATCATCGCGCGAACAGCCATCGCGCGAGTGGCTCCGGCGGGCGGGAGCCGACCGTGTACTGAATCGGCTCGGCATGGCGACGAACGAGATCCCGCTCCCCCGTTCCCAACGCTCGCATGAGTGGCTGAGGGTGGCGCTCCTCGGGTGCGACCATTGCCACCAGGTCGTCGCCCGTCGGTCGCCGGTGCAACGGCACCGCTCCGTCCTGCGCCAGCCGCCAAGCCCGGCGATGCCCACGCGTTCGAAGCCGCCGGGGCAAGTCTCGCGGGGTTCCGGGTGGACCCTGTGCCCGCCTGATCAGGCGGCAGAGAGCTCGTCACTGTCGAGCAGCAGGATGCGATCGTGCGGGATGACCCAATCGAGCGAGGTCAGCTTCGACCGCAGACTTCGAGGCGCCGGGCGATTCGCGCACAGGAGCCAGAGCGCACCTGCTTCATCAGCCGGGACCATGGGGGCTCCGCAGGAGCAAAGGCGATGGGCGTTCTCGGCGGTTTCGACGAGTTCGACGATCGCGGTTCGGTCGTACATGAAAGAGCAAGCTCCCTTGCTATAGATACGGTTCGTCGCGTATCATAACAGCATGGCCGGCGAGAATCAAGACGTTACGTATCGGAACGTCGCCGATGCCGAACCGCCACCCGTGCGATCGGCCAGCGCGCAGGCTACCGCAGCAGCCGGCCGGCGCCGGCCCGGCCGCCCGCGAAGCGAGAAGGCGCACCGGGCGATCCTCGACGCGGCTCGCGCCGAGCTCATTGAGCACGGCTTCACACGCTTCCGCCTCGAGCACGTTGCGGCACGGGCGGGTGTCGGAAAGGCGACGATCTACCGGCGCTGGCCGTCCAAGGAGGCCCTCGCGGGCGAGCTGCTCGCCGAACTCGCGGCGCCGCATATCGCCGTCGTCGACTCGGGTGACACGCGTGCGGAGCTGGCGAGCTGCACGTACAACGCGCTCTACGCGATCCGCGACACGACCTTCGGGCCGGTCGTGCGGGCTCTCCTCTCCCAGATCGCGATCAATCCCCGTCTCGGCGACCCGTTCCGGGCGACGGTCGTGCAGGCCCGCCGCGCCGAGATCGCGCGCGTCGTGCAGCGCGGGATCGCTCGCGGCGACCTGCGCGCGGATGCCGACCCCGAGATCGCCACGGAATTGCTCGTCGGGCCGGTCTACTTCCGCCTGATCTTTGGTGGCGAACTCGACGACTCCCTGGCGGTCCAGGTCGCCGACGCATTCATGGAGGCGTTCGCCGTCCGTCGTTGAAGGCCTGCCTCGGAAATCGGCCGGCGACGAAGACTGAACCCTCTTGACTTCGCTGGCGACTCCACCGCGTGGAGGACGGCATCAGCGCTCGTCGTCCTCCAGCTCGGCCATGTCGACGAACAGGTCGGCCAGGTGGCGGGTCGACTGGATCTGCCGGGCGTTCGGCTCGTCGACCTCGGTCACCCAGCGGCGGGCCTCAGGCTCGCTCTTCCCGAACGCCACGTGCCTCACCATGAGCCGGTTCCTACGCACTGTGTCGTCAAGCCCAACGAACCAGACCTCGGCCATGAGCGCACGGATGGAAGGCCACGGCGACGTTGCGGACAGGAGGTAGTTGCCCTCGGTGACGACGAGTCGGACCTCGGGATCGATCGCAATGCTTGCGGCGATCGGTTGTTCGAGGACCCGCTCGAAGTCGGGCGCATAGACAGGGTTGTCCTGCTCGGTCCGGATCCGCCCCAGCAGCGCGAGATAGCCGAACGCGTCGAACGTGTCGATCGCTCCCTTGCGCTCCCGGCGGCCCAGACGGTCGAGCGCGGCGTCCGCGAGATGGAAGCCGTCCATCGGGACTCGCACCACGCTCCGCTCCTCGGGGTCGAGGCGCGTGACCAGGCGCTCCGCGAGCGTTGACTTGCCGCAGCCCGGACACCCGGTGATCCCGAGAATCGCGCGGCCGCCAACCGAAAGGTTGGCCGCCCGCCGCGTCAGCTCGTCAAGCATCTGCGCCGACGGCGACGAGACCGAGCACGTCGCGCCACATCATCGGATGCCGATCGGCCTCGACCCGTCCACCATGGTCTTCGCCAGATCGCGCTCAACCCCGCGCACCGTCATGCCGCCGGACGGGCGATCTCGCCGCTGCCCCGTTTGATGAGGCGCGTCGGGACGACGTGGAGCGCGGTGGGGGCGGCGTCGCCGTCCATGCGAAGGAAGAGGATCTGCGCTGCGAGAGTTCCGATGGCGCGCGGATCCTGGGCGACGACCGTGATGGCCGGCTCCAGCATGTCCGCGAGCAGGACATCGTCGAAGCCGACCAGCGCGACCTCACGTTGGGCGCGGGCCGCACGAAGCGCTCGAACCGCGCCGATGGTGACGAGGTTCTGGCTTGTGAAGAGCGCGGTCGGTGGGGCGGGCAAGGCGAGCAGCTCGGCGACCGCGGCCTCGGCGGCTTCGCTGTCCTGGAGGTCGTGGCGCACGATGGCCGGATCGGCGGCGATGCCGGCGGAACCGAGGCCACGGACGTAGCCGGCGTGCCGCTCCCGCGCGGTGTAGACGGTCGCGAGGTCGCCGAGGTATGCGATCCGGCGGTGGCCCACGGCGAGGAGGTGGCGCACCGCATCCTCCGAGCCGCCCCGGTTGTCGCTCACGATGGCGTCCACGTCGAGGAACTCGGCCGGTCGGTCGACGAACACGATTGCGATCCCGGCCTGCTTGTGGCTCAGCAGGTAGCTGTGATCGTGGCTGGCGGGGACCACGACGAGGCCGTCGACGCGCCGACCGGCGAACGTCGACACCAGCAGCCGTTCACGGATTGCATCCTCGTCGACGCTGCCCGAGAACACCTGGACGCCCCGTGCCCAGGCGACATCCCCGATCGCGCGGTGAAGGCCGGACGAGAACGGGTTGGCGACGTTCTCGAGGATCAGCCCGATCGTCGCGCTTCGCCCGCTCGAGCGGCGAAGGCTGCTCGCGGTGAGGTTCGGCAGGTAGTCGAGCTGGTTGATCGCGTGCTGCACGCGGGCGCGAAGCTCCGGCGAAACGCCTGGCTCACTGTTGATCACCCGCGAGACCGTCTTGAGTCCGACTCGCGCCAGCGCGGCCACGTCCCGCATCGTCGGCCGGGAGAGGTCCTCGGAGCCGCCCGATGATAACGTTGTCTCAGTCGACATTTGCGCATAGTACGCGCTCTGGAGCGCGAGAACAAGATAAGTATTGACAATCGCGGAACGCCGCCCTATCGTTCGGTTGACAACGTTGTCAGATGTCGGTCCAGGGGACGCGAGCGGGCACGGATCGCTCTTGCCGTAGCCGCCAAGGCTGACCACACGGATCGGCGGCAGCCTCGAGGAGGTGGCCATCACAGACCAGCGTTGGACGAGACCAGACAGGACTCCGTCCGAGCCAAGCCATGTTCAGGAACCCAATCGAAGGAGGAGCAGTTCCGTGTCCCGCAACCGTATCGCAGCTCTGTCGATCGTCGTCGTCATGCTGGCCGCATGTAGCGGCTCTGGCGCGACCCAGGCACCCGGTTCCGGACAGGCGTCTGCCGGAAGCCAGATCATCGTCGGCCTCATCACCAAGACGGAGACCAACCCGTTCTTCGTCAAGATGAAGGAAGGCGCCCAGGCGAAGGCGGATGAGCTCGGCGCCAAGCTGCTCACCGGCGCCGGCGCCAAGGATGGCGACAACGCGGGCCAGGTCACGGCCCTCGAGAACATGGTCAACGCGGGGGCCAAGGGCATCCTCATCACTCCGAGCGATACCAAGGCCATCGTCCCGAGCATCCAGAAGGCCCGCGACAAGGGCGTCGTCGTCATCGCGCTCGACACCGCGACCGACCCGCAGTCCGCGGTCGACGCCCTGTTCGCCACCAACAACTTCAACGCCGGCCTCCTGATCGGCCAGTGGGCCAAGGCCTACATGGCCAGCAAGACTCCGGTCATCGCCACGCTCGACCTGCAGCCCGGCATCACCGTCGGCGCTCAGCGCCACAACGGCTTCCTCCAGGGCTACGGCCTCGTCAGCGGCATCGACCCGAACTCGACCGATCTCGCGACCAACGCGGCGGTCGTCTGCTCACAGGACACCCACGGCGACCAGACCGAAGGTCAGACCGCCATGGAGAACTGCCTGACCAAGAACCCCGGTATCAACCTCGTCTACACGATCAACGAGCCCGCCGCGTTCGGCGCCTACACGGCCATCAAGGCCGCCGGCAAGCAGGACGACATCACCATCGTCTCGGTCGACGGCGGTTGCCAGGGCGTCCAGGGCGTTGTGGATGGCGAGATCGCCGCGACGTCGCAGCAGTACCCGCTCAAGATGGCATCGCTCGGCGTCCAGGCGCTGTATGACTTCGCCACCAACGGCACCAAGCCGAGCGGCTATACGGACACCGGCGTGACGCTGATCACGGACAAGGCCCAGACCGGCGTGGACAGCAAGGACTCCGCCTACGGCACTGCCAACTGCTGGGGCACGAAGTAGAGTCAACCTGACTGGCTCGCGGCGGGGCCTCGCCCCGCCGCCTCTCTCTGCGGAGGATGGCCCATGAACGCATTCATCAGCAGGGTCACAGTGCGGCGATCGGGTGCCCTGCGCGTCATCGGGGGCTCGGCAATCATGGGCCCCCTGGCTGCGCTTGTGCTGGCGATCGTCGTCTTCGCAACACAGAGTGACAAGTTCCTCTCGGGATCCAACTTCTCGTTGATCCTCCAGCAGGTGATGGTGGTCGGCACCCTGGCCATCGGTCAGACGCTGATCATCCTCACGGCCGGAATCGACCTCTCGTGCTCCTGGATCATGGCCCTGTCGACAGTGCTGATGACGGGGCTCACCATGCGGTCCGGCCTCGATCCGGTCCTCGCGATCTTCATCGGCCTCCTCATCGGCATGGCGTTCGGCCTCCTGAACGGCTGGCTGGTCACCGCCATCAGGCTGCCACCCTTCATCGTGACGCTGGGCACCTTCAGCATCGCGACCGCCTTGGTCCACATCTACACCAGCGAGACGATCAACCGGCTGCCCACCGTCCAGACGTTCCTGGGGAACACCTTCACGATCGGCGGCACCGACATCACCTACGGCTCCGTGGTGATGCTCATCCTGTACGTGGTCGTGTGGTTCGTGCTTCGCTCGACCTCCGCCGGGCGAGCGGTATATGCCGTCGGCGACAATCCCGAGGCCGCGCGCCTCGCGGGCATCAATACGAATCGCGTTCTCATGGGCGTGTACGCGACGGCCGGCCTGTTCTACGCCATCGCCGGCCTGCTCCTGGTCGCGCGCACCGGCGTGGGCGACCCCAACTCCGGGGGCGCGGGCACACAGGACAACCTGGCCGCCATCACGGCGGTCGTCCTGGGCGGCACGAGCCTGTTCGGCGGACGCGGCCTGATCTTCGGGACACTGATCGGGGCGCTCATCGTGGGCGTGTTCCGGAACGGCCTCCAGTTGATGGGGGTCGAGTCGAACTACCAGGTCCTCATCACGGGCATCCTCGTGATCCTCGCGGTGGCCGTTGACGCGCTGTCGCACCGCAGCAAGTAGCGAGTCGGGAGGCATGTCGCGATGAGTGGTTCCACGTCCCCCGGCAAGGTCCTTCTGGAGATGAAGGGGATCGGCAAGACGTTCCCTGGCGTCCGGGCGCTGGAGGGCGTCCAGCTGACGGTCAGGGAGGGCCAGGTGCACGCCCTCCTCGGCGAGAACGGGGCCGGCAAGTCGACGCTGATCAAGATCCTGTCGGGTGCCTACCGGATGGACGAGGGGCAGATCCTGTTCGAGGGACAGCCGGTCGAGATCCGCGGCCCGCACGATGCTCAGGCACTGGGCATCTCGACCATCTACCAGGAGTTCAACCTCGCGCAGGACCTGACTGTCGCCGAGAACGTCTTCCTCGGCCACCTGCCCACGAAAGGGGGAAGGGTGGACTGGTCGACGGTCAGGACCCGGACTCGCGAGATCCTCGACACGCTGGGGGTCAAGTTCTCGGTCGATGCCCCGATCTCGTCGTTGTCGGTCGCCGAGCAGCAGCTCGTCGAGATCGCCAAGGCCCTCAACCGGAAGACCCGCATCCTGGTCATGGACGAGCCGTCCGCCCTGCTGGGCGAGAGGGATCTCGAGAACCTGTTCCGGGTTGTCAGCTCGCTCCAGGCACAAGGGATCGGGATCATCTACATCTCCCACCGCCTGAGGGAGATCTTCACGGTGGCCGACGAGGTGACGATCCTCAAGGATGGGCGCTACATCTCCACGCAGCGCGTCGCCGACGTGACGATGGACGACCTCGTGAAACTCATGATCGGACGCGACCTGAAGGACGTGTACCCGAAGCGGACCGTCGAGCCCGGCGACGTCCTGCTCGAGGTGAGCGGCCTCTCGCAGCCGAAGCTCCTGCGGGACATCTCGTTCCAGCTCCACGCCGGTGAGATCGTCGGGTTCGCGGGCATCGTGGGATCGGGGCGGACGGAGCTGGCGCGAGCGATTTTCGGCGCGGACCCGTCCAGCGGCGAGATGCGCCTATCCGGCCAGCCGTACAAGCCGCACTCCCCCGCTGCGGCCATCCGCAGTGGCCTGGCGCTGGTCACCGAGGACCGGAAGGCCCAGGGGCTGTTCCTCCAGCTGAGCGTGCGGATCAACACCACGATCTCCGGTCTGAGACGACTGACCCGCCTGGGCGTGATCAACTTCGGAAGGGAGCTGACCCTCGTCAGGCGAATGATTCAGGAACTGCGCATCAAGACGCCGACTCCCGGCTTCCTGGTCGTCAACATGAGCGGCGGCAACCAGCAGAAGGTGGTGCTGGCACGCTGGCTCAGCGTTGGCACGCGCATCTTCTTGATGGACGAGCCGACGCGCGGCATCGACGTCGGCAGCAAGTCAGAGATCTACCAGATCATGGACGACCTGACCAGGCAGGGCGTCGGGATCATCATGATCTCGTCGGAGCTGCCCGAGGTGCTGGGCATGAGCGACCGGATCATGGTCATGCGCCAGGGTCGGATCGTGAAGGAGCTGTCACGAGCCGAAGCCAGCGAAGAGATCGTCATGCAATACGCGGTCGGATCCGCCGGTGCCTGACATGAACCAGAAGAAGGACCACCCGCCGGGAGACCGGTGACCGGGGGCGAGCCATGATCGTCGTCGCGGGCGAGGCCCTGATCGATCTCATCGTGCGTCCTGACGGCCCGCTCGTCCCCGTGGCCGGCGGGGGACCCTACAACACGGCGCGCGCCATCGGGCGCCTCGGGTTGGAGGTGGCATGGCTCGGCGGGCTGTCGCGCGACCACTTCGGGCAGGTACTCCGGCGTGGGCTCGTGGCCGACGGCGTCTCGCTCGCCCTCGCCCAGCGAACCGACCTGCCGACCACACTCGCCGTCGCCGAGCTCGACGAGGGCGGTTCGGCGACCTACAGGTTCTACGTGGACGGCACGTCCGCGCCCGCCGTGGCGGCCGAGGCGCTCCTCGCCGGCCTGCCGGCATCGACCCGGGCCGTCCATGTGGGAACGCTCGGCCTCGTGCTCGAACCGATGGCCTCGACCCTCGAGGCGCTCGTCGCCGCGCTCCCGGGCACCGTGCTGCTGATGGTCGACCCCAACTGCCGCCCCCAGATCATCCGCGATCCCGACGGATTCCGGGCGCGGATTGGCCGCGTCCTCGGCCGGGCCGACGTCGTGAAGGTGAGCACCGAGGACCTCGCATACCTCGCGCCCGGGGAGACGGCAGACCAGGCGGCGCGGCGCGTGGCAGCGCTCGGGCCCCGGGTCGTGCTGGTCACGGACGGCGCCCGACCCGTTCGGGCGTGGGTCGACGGCGCCGTGTCCGAGGTTGGGGCGCCGGCGGTCACGATCATCGACACCGTCGGCGCGGGGGACACGTTCGGCGGAGCGTTCCTCGCGTGCCTGCTCGCGGGCGGGGCCGGGCGCGAGTCCGTCGCGGAGCCCGCGGCGGTCCTGCGCGCGGTCCAGTTCGCCGTACGCGCTTCCGCGATGGTCTGCGAGCGTCTGGGCGCCGACCCGCCGACCCTCGCGCAGCTCGGAGGCTGGCCCGCAGCCTGATCCGTGTGACGCGGGATCGCTGGCGGGGCCGACCGCTGCACCGGGAGCCGCGCCGCTCAGGCCGGAACCCCGGCCGACGCGACGAACGCTGCTCCTGGGCCACGTCCCGCAGCCCTGTTGGGGGCAACCAGGCCATGGCCGAGGCCTTTGGGGTGTCGGGTGCGCAACCCGTGGACGGGATGGTCGCCCTCACCCAGCTCTACGCCGCCATCATCGTCACGGGCTATGCGGTCCAGGCCGTCGGCAGCCTGCGCGGCGAGGAGACCGCCGGACGTCTCGAGGTGCGGCTGTCCGGCACCCTGTCCCGCATGCGCTGGCTCGCCGCCCACGGGCTCGTCATCGTCACCGGCCTCGTGGTCATCGTCGTCGTCTCATCGATCCCGGCGGCCTGGGCCGTCCTGGCGGGCATCACCTTCATCGCCTTGCTCGGTCCGGGACTCAAGCTGCCCACGTGGCTGCTCGACCTTTCCCCGACGACCCATGTCGGCAACCCGCCGCTGGGCACGGTCGAGGCGCTGCCGCTCGTCGTCCTCGGCGCCCTCGCCGCGGTCCTCGGGGTCACGGCGGCGATCGGCTTCCGACGTCGAGGGGTGCCGCAGAGCTGAGCCGGTGGGGCGCCTAGCGCGTCCATTCCCGCGTCGCTGGACCCCGCGACAGGCCCCGGGACGTCGAAGCAGACCGGCTCCTCGATCACGATCACGCCAGTCCGCGTTGCCGACCTGCTCGCCGAGGGCGAGCGGATGCCGGTCTACGTGCACGTCATCGACCATCCCGATGCGCGCGTGCTGGTCGACACCGGCATGACGGAGCTGCACCCGGCGCTGGCCGACCTCGATCCGCGCCTCCGGCCACTGAGCAAGCAGGACTTGGACCTCGCCGGCATCGACATCGTCGTCAACACACACGTGCACTTCGACCACTGCGACGGCAACGACGGTTTGGTTCGGTGAGCTCGACGAGCCGGCACTACTCCATCAGGGTCGCTTCAAGGTCTGAGCGTGCTTCGCAACTCCAGGTAGCGATTGATGAATGCGGTGAACGTGGTGGGATCGGTTTCGGGCAGCAGGTGGTCGGGGCGGTCCATCCATGATTCGAGCGCGGTGTGGTCGGGGCGACCCCCGGTGACCTCTTCGAAGATGCGCGCACGTTCCATCGCGAGGTCGACCCATTCGGCGTCGGTCGTGACGGTGTCGCCACCGTTGTAGATGACCGCGACCGGCACGCCCCGGCCCTCTGCCTCCTTCTCCGTGGCGAGGACCATCGCCGGCCAGTCGGCGACCGACCAATCGACGTCGACGTGGAGGAAGGCGTACGGATTGCCGGTGGCAGCTGCGTAGGCGTCGAGCCAACCGCCGATGTCGGTCGCCGAGATGCCGGCCCACATCGGCTCGTCACCGCCGATCAGGATGGAGGGGTCGTAGTCTCGGACCTGGCTGACGAAGAAGACCGCGTGCTGCGCGGCCTCCTCGAGCGACCAGTGGCATGCATCGGCCGATGGATCCCGCACCCCGAACGCGTACGGCTAGTCGAACGCGATGAAGTCGACGTGTCCGCCGGCGTCCCGAATCTTCCACAGCGGCTCGAGGCCGGCATCGTAGCCCTCCACGCCAAAGCCACAGCCGACCTCGCCGGCCGAGAAGGCGCCGATGCCGAGCGCCAGCTTCATGCCGCGCGACGCGACCCCGGTCACCACCTGGCGCAGCTCAGCGGGTGCGGCGTAGTTCATGACCCACCCGCTGGCGATCATGAAGACATCGACGCTGGCCGCCGCGTTTGCCCACGGCGCGTCGGCCTGCCACAGATCGAGGTAGTCGACCGAGCCGTCGGCGAATGGCAGCGTCGATCCAGGCGGCAACGGCGGCTGCGCGTACAACCAGACGGACTCCGGGATTGACAGCGCCGGGGTAGGCGTCGGTGAGGTCGTCACGGACAGGACGGAGGTCGCCGAGGACGTCGGCGTGGGAGCAACCGTCGCGGGCGTCTGCGTCCCGCAGCCCGCCATGGCGACGAGCGTGACCGCGATGATGCTTCGGCGAACGACGGCCCGGATCACCCCAAACGCAGTATAGGCCTGGCGTTCGCGTGACGGCCGCTGCGCCGTCCTGAGCGGGCGCGGACTGAGAGTCAATCGAAGTCGACTGGCGCACAATGACCCAGGCGATCATCGGTGTTCCATCGGTGATGTGCGCGTTCCAATGAGACAACGGGTCTCGCAAGATGGCCGCCCATCGCGGTGCAGATCACCTCGACGAAGTCCGGGCCGGAATTCGGCGTGAACTTGACGAGGTTGAAGTCCGCGTCGAAGACGAGCTGCCCCACGTGGACGACCACGAGCGTGCCGTTCTCGTCGCGGAGCTTCCAGAAGACGCCCGACTGCTCCTCATGGCCATCGGGGTGTCCGTGAAGTGCCAAATTGACCGATTCGCTCAGCACGGGCGCCGTGGGGTCGTCGAGGTTTCCAATTCGTATCGGTGGCCTTGACGTCCACCTTGACGCGACCATTGTTGAACACGGTGATCGTGTGCTGCTCGGCATACGTCTGCCGATAGGCGTAAACGAGTGGCTCCGGCGGGCCGGAGCTGGCCGTGTACTGAATTCCAACCGCGTGACCTCGAGCGAGATCTCGCTGCCCTTCCCCCGTCGGTCACGCAAGTGGCTGGAGGCCGCACAGGTCGAGTGCCGCCACTGCCATCAAGTCGTCGAGCGGCGCTCGCCTGTGCAACGGCACTGCCCAGAATGCCGGGCATTGCTCAAGAGCAGTCGAAGCCGGAACGCCGTCGCCCGAGGCAGAGCGTCGCAGCGCGGCACCGGGCAATTGGCATGATTCCCGACCGCCAGGGCGCTGTCGAAGCGGCCGAGCTCGAGTAGCAGGGAGGGTTGCGGGGGCCTCGCGCTGCGTGTCCTGTCCGCGCCCGATCCGGTCGTAGTAACAGCGGATCGCCCCGCGGTCAGCCATCGTTCGTGACTGCCCGGGTGGCGACCCAGCGGTGCATGCTGCCCCAGGCCCCGATCTCGTCGTGGACGACGGTCAGCCCGCACGACCGGAACAAGGCATCCATGTCGCGGACCAGGTCGCCGGTTGCCATCCACAGGCGAGTGAGCCACGTCCCGTGTCGGTTGCCGTCGGTCGGATAGCCGATGTCGATGCGTCAAACGACGATCAAGACCGTCGAATCCGCGGGTTGAGAGCGGCCCGATCACCACGCCGCCCGCGCTCCGCTCCTGGGCCTCAAGCATCGACCTTCACCTGCGATCGGCACCGGTCGCTCGAGGTTACCTGGTGTCGCGTGCCAGACGGGGCGCTCGGTCCGCGTGGCCGGCGATCGGCCGTAGCGTCCGGGGCTTCCCCGCTCCCACACGCCCTCTCGGATGATCGCCTTCGCGAGTGGCTGTGGGAGCCCGGTCAGCCAGCAGGGCCGTCAGGATGTCGGCCCGAGATTGGTCGCCGGTCAGTGCAGCGATGAATGCGATATCTGGACCATCGCTCATGGTTCGACGGTAGACGAACCGATCTCTCGACGGCAACAGCTAGCGTGGCACCGGGCACGAGTGACACAGCGCTGCTCGTGCGACGAACGCGAGAGTATCGTCGATCGCGGCACCGGCCGACCGTGCATCCGGGAGGTGTTCCGTATGCTCCCATGCGTCGCAACGGGGACGTCACGCCATGATCCGAAGGCACGGAGGACGAGACGATGCGGAAGATCACCGCAAACGTGTACATGACCCTGGACGGCCGCGGTGCCTTTCCGGAGTATCCGACGTCGGGTCCGCCTTCGACGGAGCCCAACCCGCTCTTTCGAAACATGTGGTACGACCGGTTCGACGACGTCACGACGGTCGTCATGGGCCGGCGATCCTTTCTCGGGCATCAGCGGACGTGGAGCGAAAAGGCGCTCGAGCCGGGCGAGGCGGCCTGGCTCCTCGACTACCGACGGTACCTGGACCGCGTCGACAAGGTCTGCCTCTCGCACCGCCTCACGTCCACCGACTGGGAGAACTCGAGGATCCTGAGCGGGGATCTCGCCGAGATCCTGGAGAAGGTGAAGGGCGAGGAGGGCGGGAACATCATCCTGGAGGGCGGTCCAGCCGTCGTCCGGGAGTGCCTCCGCCGCAATCTCGCCGACGACTACTGGTTCTTCATCATGCCCGTCGTCTACGGGAAGGGTCCTCGGTACTGGGGCCGGATGGACGGTCAGACCACGCTCAGCCTGGTCGAGACGAAGCCGGGCAAGAACAAGGAGATCCTCCTCCACTACGAGCCGGTCCGGTAGCGGTTGTCGTTGGACGCACGTGGCGATCTGATGGCGTGTTGGCACCCGTGAAGAGTCGCCCGGCGACCTTCGCCTCGACGCGACCGGCGCGGTGCGGAATGACGGCTGTTGTTTGATGGGAGAGGCTCTCACTCGAACGGCCGGCTCTTCATTTGCTCGTTATTGGACGGCCGCTGCGATCAGCTCCTTTGGATCGGCGGTGACGGCAGTTGCGATGCCCGTGCTGGTGGTCCAGTTGCTCGGCGCGACACCCTTCGAAGTCGGGGTTGTGAACGCCGCCCAGTTCCTGCCATATGCCCTCCTCGGGCTCATCGCCGGCGTCTACACCGATCGGTGGCGTCGCCAACCGATCCTCGTCTGGGCGAGTGTCGGACGTGCGCTCTCTCTGGGCGCAGTCCCGATCCTGTGGATGATCGGGGCCCTCCAGGTCTGGACACTTGTCGTCATGCTGCTGTTGTTCGGCGCGTGTTCCGTGTTCGGCTTTGCCGCGACCCAGTCGCTGCTTCCTCGCCTGGTGCCCCGAGCACGACTCGTTCCGGCCAACGCCCGGCTCGATCAAACAGACGCCGCCGCCCAGACTCTCGGACCAGCGCTCGGCGGCGGGCTCGTCGGGCTCCTGGGAGCCCCGGTCGCGATTGCCGTCGACGCGATCAGCTACCTCGTCGACGCTGCACTCAACGCGAGCATCCGGGTCGACGAGCCTCGACCTGATCCCCGCCCTCGCAATTTTCGGGCGGAGGTTCGCGAGGGCCTGCAGTGGACGTATCGCCATCGCACGCTGGGTCCATTGGCGGCGTCGACCCACGTCTGGTTCCTCGCCAACGGTGCGGGGATGACGGTGCTTTCCCTTCTCGCCCTGCGGTCCCTTGGCTTCACGGCCGTTGCGTTCGGCCTGCTGTTGGCAGCCTTCGGGATCGCCGGGTTGATCGGCGCGTCGATCGCGACGTGGGCGGCTGTCCAGCTCGGGTCGAGCCGGGTGATCGTCCTCGCGCGCACGGCGTATCCGGTCGTCTGGCTTCTCGTGGCCCTTGCTCCGGCGACCGCCGTCGGCGACGGCTTCCTGTTCGTTGCGCTGTTCCTCCAGGGCCTCCTAGCTGGCATCGAGAACGCGAACGAAATGGGCTACTGGCAGGCGCTCACGCCGGACGAGCTTCTTGGCCGAGTGAACGCGACCAGACGCTCGGTCAATCGGACGATGGGTGCATTCGGAGCTCTCATCGCGGGCCTCGTCGTCGGACTGGTCGGTGATCGCCTCACTCTCGTCGGGGTGATCGTCGCGTTCGCGGCAGCGGCCCTGATCGCAGCGCTGTCTCCGTTACGCGAAGCACGCAACAGATCCTCCACCATGAGTTGATCGTTTGAATTAGGCCCCGGGGTCGCGTCGCCACCTCCGACTCGGGCTCTTCTTCGCAATTCGATGATCGAGCTGGACAACACGGGGTCAACGGTTGCATCCGCTGTGGAGGGGGCACCTGCCAGGCGGTTCTGGCCGAACGGCCAGGGTCGCCGGATCGCAGCCTGCTCCGGCCCACTTTATCCGCCATCCTCACATCTTCGGCTCCAGGCCGCAGGAGCGATGCGCAACGTCG
Organism: uncultured Chloroflexia bacterium; assembly: GCA_963764515.1. Lineage (GTDB taxonomy): Bacteria > Chloroflexota > Limnocylindria > Limnocylindrales > CSP1-4 > SPCO01. The sequence goes on from CAVXSS010000004.1 coordinate 402,542, forward strand.
CTTCGATCCTCATCGAACAAAGGGCGCCAGGACTCACAACGATCAGCCCGCAATGGTTTGCGATCCAGCCGTCCCTGCGGAGCGGCCTGCCGATCCACGCCGATACCATCCCTGGCGGAGCCGGCCTGAACCGCGAAGCGCCCGGCAGCGTCAGGCTGCTGGCTCAGTGGACCCGGACACGCGTTCGGAGGTGAGACCAGATGACGATTGTTGTGGCGCCCGACGGCGGGAAGGAAGTCATCGCGCGCGGCAGCCGAATGCTCTTCAAGGCGGTTGGCGCCACGACCGGCGGACGGTTCTCGCTCATGGATCGCACGCTCCCGCCGCACGGACGCCCGCCTGCGGCGCACCGGCATCCAGCGACGGTGGAGATGTTCCTGGTGCTGGAGGGCAGCCTGACGTTCATCCTGGACGGCGAGCGCACGATAGTCGACGCCGGCGGCTGCGTGGTCGTGTCCGAGGGCGCCGCCCACACCTTCGTCAACGAATCCGATGCGCCGACCCGCACGCTCATCATCCACGCGCCAGCCCTCGATCGGTACTTCGAGGACCTGTCCGCACTATGGGCGCGTGATCAACCGCCTAGCGCGGACGAGGAAGGGGTCACCATGCGTCGGCACGGCCTCGAGCCCGTCGAGTGACCGTGGGCACCGCAGCTGCAGGTGCTGGTTCAGAGCGACCAGCTGGGGATCGACCGCTGAGCAGCATGGTCCGCGACGTCTTTGTCGATCCGCGGTGGCGACGCACCGGCGTGGCCCGAGCCCTACTCGACGCGGTCCATGCGGCGGCCCAACAACGCGGCGCTCTGCGCGTGACGCTGCAGACCGAGACGACATCGCCACCGCATTGCGACAGTACGAGCGGTACAGGTTTGGCCCGGTGACGGGACTGCGACACCTCATGCTGGGCTTGACACCGACTGGCCATGGACGTGTTCGGGAACGTCGAGCGAGCGGTGCAACCTCTGGGCGCAACCATGACGTTTGAGGACCCTGCTGAACCTGGCCCGACGCTTCGAGGACGAGCCGATCGAAACGATCACCGGGCGCCTCTTCACGGTCCGGGTCTTCCGGGACCGTGAGCTGGTCTTCACGCCCCTCTTCGAGCGGGCTGGGTCAGAGCGACGGACGGCGAGCTCAGGAGTGCTTCCTGGCCCGGTTCATGACCACCGGGAGCCTACGCCCGAGCGACTACGCCGGCGTCAGCCGGAACGCCTCCTACATGGTCGGCTTGCTGATCGCCGGCCACGCGGACCGAGCGCCCCGTCGGGCACCCGACACTCGGTGACCTCGAGCGACCGGTGCCGATCGCAGGTGAAGGTCGATGCTTGAGGCCCAGGAGCGGAGCGCGGCCGGCATGGTGATCGCGCCGCTCTCGACCCGGCGATCCGGCGATTCGCCGGTCTTGATCGTCGCTTGACGCATGTGATGCATTACCCTATGGTAACGTCTTACCAACTGGTAATGCGTTAGGAGAGCCGACATGCCACAGGTCACTCGCACGATCCATATCCCCCGCTCGCCAAGCGTCGTCTGGCAGGAGTTCGCGTCAGAGCAGGCGTTGCGCCGGTGGCTGGCGCCGACGATCAGCATCGATCTCCAGGAAGGCGGGGCCTATCGCATCCCCGGTGGCGATGGCCCCACGTCGATCAGCGGCGTGGTGCTGGAGCTCGTCCCCGAAGGTCGCCTGGTGCTGTCATGGATGGAAGACGGTTCGGAGTGGCGTCACCCCGGTCGGCTGGTGATTGCCCTTCGCGCCGAGGGTGACGGCACCGAGGTCACGCTGACGCACGATGGCTTCGCCGGCATCGGAACGTCGAATTGGACGGCAACCCGGGAAGCGTACGAGCGCGGCGTTGATCGGCATCAGCTGCTCCAGCGTCTTGCGGACGTGGTGCTCGAGCGTGGCTGACGAATCGGATCCGTTCCGAGCGCTCGCGGACCCGACGCGTCGCCGCATGCTCGATCTGCTCCTGGAGCGAGGCAGCCTCACCGTCGGCGAGCTCGCCACCGAGTTCCCCGACCTCGTGCCTTCAGGCATCTCCAAGCACCTCATGAACCTCCGTGCCGCCGGGCTGGTCGTCGCCCAGAAGGAGGGCAGGCACCAGCGCTACCGGATCGATCAGGATGGGCTCACGGCAGCGTTCGGCCCATGGGTCGCCCGGTACGAGGCGCTTTGGACGGACGCCCTGCATACCCTCCGAGATCTCGCCACGGAGCGCCCGGAGCCCCGGGCTCGGCGCCGAACACCGGGGCAAGCAGTCGAGCGTAGGCGAACTGGCGCCGGAGGTCGCTGAGCCGGGCTCCGGGTCGATCATGGGCACAGCTGCCGGCATCGCTGTTCGTACCAATAGGCACGCTCTTTGCCGGCGCATCAGCGGCCGCCCACTGAGCCCGAAGGTGGTCACAAACGGAGCGGTTTCCCTGTCCCTGCGAGGCTCGCGAAGCGCGACGAAGAACGGATCCGACTGATGACCGAAAGCGCCGCGACACAAATCGGAATGATCCTGTTCGATCAGCTGACGCAGCTCGACCTGACGGGGCCGTTTGAAGTCCTCTCCCGGGTCCCCGGCGTCAACGTGCACGTGGTCGCCCAGACGACCTCTCCCGTACGGAGCGACAGCGGGCTCTCGATTGTCCCGACGACGACCTTCGAGGACTGCCCTCAGGTTGACGTCCTCTGCGTCCCGGGTGGCCACGGCGTCAACGACGCCACTCTTGACGAGGGGCTACTCGGGTTCGTTCGGCGCCAGGCAGGTGAGGCGAGGTACGTCACCTCCATTTGTTCGGGCGCCCTGATCCTGGGAGCCGCCGGCTTGCTGCAGGGACGACATGCAGCAACCCATTGGGCCTCAGTGGCCTTTCTCTCCTCCTTCGGCGCGATACCGGCCGACGAACGGGTCTGCATCGACGGCAACCTGATCACTGGCGGCGGCGTCACCGCCGGCATTGACTTCGGCCTGTACCTCGCCGGCCTCCTCGCGGGAGGGGAGGCGGCGCAGCGAATCCAGCTGAGTCTCGAATACGCACCCGAACCGCCCTTCGCCGCCGGTTCACCGAATACCGCACCATCACACGTCCTTGCTTCGTATCGAGCGACGGCTGCTCCGATGCTGAAACGGCGGAGCGAGGCGGTCCGAGTCGCGGCTCGCAGGCTGGTGGCCGGACCCGACTGACGATGCGGCGGATACGGGCTGCGGCTGGCTCTGACGATCAGGGACCGGAGACCAGCGGCTACGGCTGGGTGATCATCGCGACCCTGGCCATCACCGAGACCATCTCGTCGCGTGTGCCCTGATACGCCTTCGCCAGTTGGACGCTGGTCGACGAGACCGTGCGCAGTTCGAGGGGATCCTGGAACGCGCCCCGCTGGACACGAGCGGCGCGACCCTTGATGCCAAGACGGCGCGCTGGCCCGATCCGCGCCGGACGGGCTCGTCCCGCTGCTGTGACATAGTCCGAGGAATGGAGACGAAACGAAACGCGCGGCTGGACGAGCTCATCGCCTCGAACCATGGCTGGAAGGGCGAGATGGTGGCTCGGCTTCGTGCGGCGATCCATGCGGCCGATCCGGACGTCGTCGAGACGTGGAAGTGGGTCTCGGCGAAGCTCCCGGGGACGCCCTGCTTCGAACACGACGGCATCGTGTGCCACGTCAATGTCCTCAAGGAGCGTGTCCGCCTCACGATGAGCGACGGCGCGCTGCTGCCGGACCCGCACCACCTCTTCAACGCGTATCCCGACAGCAGCCGGCGGCGCGGCATCGACTGGTACGAGGGCGACGCGTTCGATGCGGCGGCGGTCGAGGCCATCGTTCGGGCCGGCGTGGCGAAGCGCCGGGTGTAGCTGACGTCAGCCTCGGGAACGGGCGGGCTTGCTGCGCGAGCCCGACGACATCGCCCAAACGGCCGAATACGCATCGCCGTCGGCCCCCTGCATTCTTGAGGGCAAGACGGCGCGCTTGCCCGATCCACACGGCTCCCGGGCCCCGGGGTCGGAGGAGGCGGCCGCGCAGTGGCTCGGCCTGTCGCACTCGACGGTCAAGCACCACGTGGCGAACGCTCGGTGCAAGGTGCGCGCGGCGACGACGCGCAGCTGGTGTGGATCCCGGCTCCGCGGCTGCCTATGGGCGAGGACGAGGCTCGGACGGACGCGTGGCAGCCCCGGGCCCCCGCCACAGTTGACTACCGCGACCTCGACTTCTCGAAGACGAGACAGCGCTCGTCCACGATGCCTCGTGGGGTCACGTCCCAGGTCCGCGTATGCTGGTCGCCCGCTACCCAGAAACCCTGAGGAGGGACGTTCGATGGATCGGAGGCGGCTAGGACGCGCGGCGATGGCGCTCGGGGTACTCGCCGCTCTCCTGTTCGGACTTGGGGCACTCGCCACCCTGTCGGCCGACCTCCCCATACTCGCGCTCGGCAGGTTCGCGCTGTTCGGCTTCATGTTCTGGGCGCTCGCGTGGACTGCCCTAGCGGCTGCGCGCAACTCGGAGTAACGGTGGGCCCGGCCCCGGCCGCTCCACCGGCCAGTCGTGGCCTGGCGAGATCGAGGGCGCCGGCCCAGAGCCAACGAGATCGGTCGCTGGAGCGCGAGCAAAGTCTCGGAGGCTGGGTGTCGAGGCAGCCCGCCGCCGACGCGACCCCTCAGGCCCTTGTGGGCCGATAGATGGCCATCAGCACACCCTTGCTCGTGGTGTTGCTCTCGACCAGGCGGAGCGACGCCGCGGCGCCGTCGGTGAACAATCGCCGTCCGCTGCCCAGCACCAGCGGGTGGATCATCAGCAGGTACTCGTCGATCAGGTCGGCGACCATCAGTGATCGGATCAGCACGCCGCTCCCCATGATCACGAGGTTCGTACCCGAGCTGCGCCGTAGGTTCGCGACAGCGGCCGGAACGTCGCCGTGCAGCAGCGTCGAGTTCGGCCACCCGAGCGTTGCCGCGGGGTTGCTCGAAGCGACGTACTTGCGTGCGCTGCTCAGCGCGTCCTTGAACGGGCCGCCCTGCGCGTCCCAGGATGCCAACACCTCTTCGTAAGTGCGGCGACCGAACAGGAAGGCACGGTCCTCGCCCATCCGTTCGCCCATCTTGGCGGCCATCGCCTCATCGGCGAATGGGATCGCCCAGCCACCATGCATGAACCCATCGCGCGGGTCCTCGTCGGGGCGGCCGGGCCCCTGCATGACGCCGTCAAGCGTCACGCTGTTCATCACGAGGATTCGACCCATGCTGTCTCCTTTCCTCGTCGCGAACCAGCGACACATCCCGGTGTGCGCCGGCTGGCGCATCCAACTGCTCCGTGCATGAAGGGTGC
>CAVXSS010000005.1:0-401738 GCA_963764515.1 uncultured Chloroflexia bacterium
GGCCTGCTTGAGATTCCAGGACTCATTCGCGTCGAGCATGAGGCCCGGCTCCGGGATGTTGACTCGAAGCGCATCGCCGATGATGCCTAGCCGGCGAATGTCGCTGGCAACGTTTCTGCCGCCCTTCAGCTTCCCGCTCGTGAATCCACGGCCCGCCATGTCGGAATAGAAGAGGGCGAGTTCATCATCATCGAGCGCGATATCCAGGCCGGACGCATACCCGGAGACAAACCGATCGCGCCCCCCGAGCAAGCGCCAAAGCGGCTCCCCCGCAAGTTTGGCCTTGATATCCCAAAGCGCCATGTCAAAGGTGCCGATGCCTCCGAATGTCGCGCCAGCATGGCTCGCCTTGAACACGCGCGCGAGCATGCGGTCGTAGAGCGCGGATACTGCGCGGGGATCCTCGCCCTCGATCGCCGGGAAGATCTGCGCCAAGTCTTGGTGCGAGCCCATTCCGACGCCGCTGACGCCCCCATCCGTGTCCACGATGACAACCGGCACCTCGGTGATACCCGATGCGATGTGCCCGTTGACGTCGCCCACAGGACGACCCCAGTCATGGATCGTCTGCAGCGTGCGATAGCCTGTGATCTTCATCGTCACCCTTGCTCATTCGTGCGGAGATCGGGGTGTCGCCGTGACGAACCCCTCGGCCAACCTGGACCGTTCGCCGTGCGGCTCATCTTCAGCTGGCGTAGCATTGATACGACATCATACAAGTAGGGGAGGGTGCGCACCGAACCGAGCCCTGCCTCCCGATCAGCTCGCCGTCGCGTCGCCGCGGCACATAGATCCCCACAGTAGGATGAGGACATGGCGCAGAACGACGCGGACCCCCCAAGCACCGCCACTTCACAGGGGCAGACCATCTTCGGCGACAGCGTCGTCCGGGTGCGTGCAGCCAACCTCGGCGTCGCCGTGGTGAGGGACTTGGTGAAAGCGATCGTCACCGGCACGGTGGCTCCCGGCGACGTACTCCCCCCAGAGGGCACCCTGAGCACACAGTTTGCCGTGAGTCGCACGGTGATTCGCGAGTCCGTGAAGCGAGTCGAAGAAAAGGGCCTCGTGACCGTCAGTCAGGGCCGAGGCACGGTCGTGAACCAGTCGAGTCGGTGGAACGTGCTCGATCCTGATGTCCTTTCGGCTCTTGTCGACCACGACGAGACCCTGGAGGTGCTCGATGAGTTGGCGGTGGTCCGTGGGAGCCTGGAGGCGACCATGGCGCGCGCCGCGGCAGCTCGGCAAACCCCGGAGCGCACCGCTGCGTTGCGTGAGGCTTTCGACCTTGCCGCGGCAAACATCGACAACATCTCTGTGTACAACGACGCGGATGCCGCGTTTCACGACCTTGTCATGGAACAATCGGGAATTCGGCTCGCCGCCAACATCACACGCATCATGTTCGAGCGCGCTCGCGAGAGCAGTCGATTCACGGGCATCACCACCGACGACGCAGCGCAGATGTCGCTCGAGGAGCACCGCGCCATATGCGAGGCGATCGCCGCGGGCGACGGCGACACCGCCGCGACTGCCATGCGAGAACACATCGCGAAGGCGTGGACCCGAAGGCGCGCGCCGGGCGCCACCTAACGGAACCGTCCCCGTCGAGATGCCACACCGCGTCGAATCCTTGCCAGACATTCGTCTCTCGTGTCCGGAACCATGCGGTACGCAATGCCGAATCTTCGCGTCCTCTCGACGATGGCGGACCTACTCCTTGGTCGCGCCAGCGGTGAGGCCCGCCACAAGGAATCGCTGTGAAAACATGAACACGATCAGCACCGGTGCGACGGAGATCAGCGTCGCGAGCGCCAGCTGTGGAAATGGGATCGAGTCGGAGGCGACGGTTGTCGGATTGATCTCCCGGACATTCGCGAGCAATTCCACCAGACCCACTTGAATGGGCATGGTCTTCGACCCCGGAAACATCACGAAGGGCAGGAAATAGTTGTTCCAGTTGGTGACGAAGTTGAAGAAGCCCACGAGCGCGACGACAGGGATCGCGAGCGGCAGCGCGATTCGCCGGAAGACCGCGAACTCGCCCGCGCCATCGATGCGGGCGGCGTCGAGAAGCTCGCGCGAAACGCTCGTTGAGAAGTAGATATACGCGAGATAGACGCCGAACGGGAAGAACGCGAATGGCAGGATGACCGCCAACGGCGACCCCACGAGGTGCACGGCGTTGATTTCAAGGAAGACCGGCAACACGAGCGCCGTGTTCGGGATGAGCATCACCATGAGGGTCGAGATGAGGATCGCGCGGCGAAACCGGAAGTTGGTCTTGGCCAGCGCGTAGCCGGCCGGAATTGACACGAGGAGCGTGAGCACCAACGCGACCCCGGCGTAGAACACCGAATTCCCGAGCCACGTCCAGATGCGGCCATCCTGGAACCCGGCCAGCTCGTTCCAGTTTGCGACGAGTTGTTCGAACGAGCCGAAACTCAGGGAAGCCTCGCCGTGAAAGCCGTTGAGTTGGGCGGTGTCCTTCGTCGGCGCGAGCAGGAGCCAAACCAGGGGAAGGACGAAGAACACCGCGAAGAATCCGGCGATCAGGAAAGCTGTCACGCGACCGAGCCAGCGGCCCGGCGCGAAGTCAGACCGCACGACGGATGTTCTAGTCGCGGTCAAAGAGTCCTCCTCGGAAGACGAAGAACGCGGCAAGCCCCGCCGCCACGACGAGCAACATCATCGAGATCGCGGCAGAGCTGTTGAAGTCCGCTTGCGGGCCGAAGGCGGTGACGTATGCGAGTTCATTGAGGGAATAGTGCTTCGGGATCTGGTTCCTGCTCGCCTGGGCGAGGATTTTGGGTTCCGCGAACAGCTGGGTCCCGGCGGCGACCGCGATGACGGCCATGTACGCGATCCACTTCCGAATCAATGGGATCTGGATGTACAACGCGGTCTTGATGGCGCTGGCGCCGTCACAGCGGGCAGCCTCCATGATCTCGTCGGAGATGTTGTTCAACGCGCCGTACATGATGATGATCCATCCACCGGCGCCGGTCCAGAACGCAATGACCGTGAAAATCACGGGCAGGTTGTTCAGGTCGATGGCTTGAACGAAGTTCGTGTACCCGAACCACTTGAGGACGAAGGACACCGGGCTGACGGAGGGATTGAGCACGAAGAGCCAGAGCATGACGCTGGCCGAACCCGCGAACGCGCCGGGGATGTAGAACAGGAAGCGCGCGGTAGAGGAAAGCCACCTGACGCGCACGGCGTGGACGATGAGCGCCAGCAGGGTGACGAGCCCGGTCAGGGTCACGACCCAGATCACCAGGAAAGCCGCGACGTGCTGCACGGCCGGCCAGAACCGGAAATCCCCAACGGCCTTCACGTAGTTGTCGAGCCCGACGAATTGCCCACTCTTGGTGAATGAGAGATACAGGGCAAAGACCATGGGCAGAACGCCGAAGACCAGTAGCAGCAGCACGTAGCCGCTCGAGAACACGTAGGCGGCGAACGCCTGCGCGCGGGCTCCGCTTTGCGGCCGCCTTGGCGGGCGCAAAGCGGCCGACTGCCGCCCCGTTGTGGGGGCGGCAGTCGGCACGATGGCGTCAGTACGAGAGATGGTGCGTTCCTTCGGTTACTTGGTCACGACTGTGAAGCCGTTCACCTGGGCGTCGTTCACCATTCTCTGCTGCCAAGCGCTGACCTGCGAGGCAATGGTCTTTCCGGAAGCCAGAGCCGGATTTACGATCTCCGCCCACGGAGGCTCGGAACTGAAGGGGAGCGTGGCACCCCAGCCCTTCCAGATGTTGTTGGCTGCCTCACCGACGACGTCCTTGAACGTATCCGGGTTGGCCCAGAAGCCACCCGTGACCTGCGCGTCCAACCACGCACTTGCGGTCGAGGCGTAGGCCGGGAGGCCCGTGATGAGCTTGACGGACTGGGGTCCGCTCGTCACGTACTGCAGGTAGGTACCCACGCATGCGAGGTTCGCCGAGTGGCTCGACCCGTACCAGAAGCCGCCACCCACGTTGCCGGTGCCGATTGGCTCGCCAGCCCAGTGGAGGGCGTGGCCAGCACCCCACTCGCCTGGCTCCCCGGCGATGTTGTCCTTGTTCTGGAAGAGGGCTCCCGTGAACCACGTTGGGCCAGGGATCGCCAGGACCTTGCCCTTGAACTTCGAGGTCCAGTCGGGGGTGAACAGTCCCTCGATCGCCAGGGTCTTGTTCGCGAACATGTGGTCCAGCAGGGCGATCATGCGGGTCGAGTGGCTGTCCGAGAAGTCGCTGGTGAAGGTGGTGCCGTCGACCGTATAGATCGGCGCTTGGGCGGCCCACATGTCGGTCAGCACTGCGGTGAAGGGATCGCCGATCGAGCCGAGGACGTAGCCGGGGTGCTCAGCCGCCACCTTGTCGCCGAGGGCCTGGTATTCCTCCCACGTGGTCGGGATGGTGTACCCGAACTTGTCGAACAGAGTCTTGTTGTACCAGAGCACCACGGGCGCCAGGTTGTCGCGGGCGCCGTAGACATGGCCGTCGACCGTGACAGGGTCGAGCGCGCCCGGCGTATAGCCGTCGAGCCAACTCTGGGGAACGACGCCCTCGTCGAGCGGCGCGGCAAAGGCCTGAACGCCGTTCTGAGGGCGGGCATTCCAGCTGGCGTCGTTCACCTGTCCCGACCACGCAACGTCGGGCCAGCCCGAGCCGGCCTGGTCGAGCAGCGTGATCTTGGTGTGGAACGTGTCGCTACCCCCGGCGCTGGCGTCGTAGGTCTCGATGTTGAGCGGGCACTCGGGGTGGTCCTTCTGGAAGGCCTCGGCGATGGCCGAGCGGTCGGCGTCGACCCAGACGGTGATCTTGGCGGTTGGGTCCTGCGCAGCGGTGGGGAAGCCGTACGTGCTGCCAGAGCTAGGACTGCTGCTGGGCGTTCCAGCGGTTCCAGTCGGACCGCTGGGCGTTCCAGCGGTTCCAGTCGGACTGCTGGTGGGCGAATTGCCCGCGCAGCCCGTTGCCACGAGTGCGATGCAGGCTGCGGCTGCGGACACTCCCATCAACCTGCGGGGCGCACTTCGTTGATGCAAAGACATGTCGTTGCTCCTGTTCAGATTGGTCGACTTCCTTGACGACTCAGCCCTCGCGGCGACATTTCGAAGTAACTCGTATCGGTGATGCCTTACCAATAAGAGCGGCCGATGTACGTGGGTTCCTCCACATAGCGATGCCCGGAAGATTCAGCATACATCAGACATCATGTGTATTGCACGCCCCCGCGCTGTGCCCGGCAGCACCTATGGACGCGCTCGCGGTCGCCGACGACTCCCCTTCGAGAGCACGCCCTGGTGGCCGCAGTGCCCGCGTCGGCGCCGCGGTGCTGATGGCCACGCTCGACCTCCTCGCCGAGCGCGGCTACGAAGGGACCGCGCTGCCGGAGATCGCCCGGCGGGCCGGCGTCCATCCGACGAGCATCTACCGCCGCTGGGGGACGACGCCCGGTTGGTGGGCGAAGCACTTCTGGAGCAGGCACACCCGCTCGCCCCGACACCGGATACTGGCGCGGCTCGCAGCGATCTCGAACAGCTCCTGGTGGAGGGCGCGGCGCTCGTCCGCACGCCGCCGGTCCGCGCACTGTTCGAGGTGCTGCTCGCCGGATCGACTGACCCCTCGTCCAACATCGCCCGGGCACGCGACCGCTTCTGGGTCGCGCACCTCGATGAGGTGCGGGCGATCGTCGACCGGGCGGTTGCGCGATCGGAGCTGCCAGCGAACACCGACCCTGCTGCGATCCTCGAACTCCTCATCGGCCCTGCCCTGGTGCGAAGCCTCCTCATGGATCGCGAGCTCAGGACCGAGGACATCAGCGAGATCGTGGCGCGAGCGCTGGCGGTGCCGCGACCAGGAGTGGGTCCGTCCAAGGCGGACGAGACGGTCGGCAAGCGGCCGCCGCCGCGTTAGCTCGGGAGGCGGTGGGAGGCCGCCTTCTCCGAGCCGGCCGCAGTGACGGCGGCGACCGCGCTGACCTCGCGGTAGTGGCGCGCTCAGGGTCGCCGCGACCAACCCGAGACCGGTCTCTCACGCCAGCCGCCTCGCCGCGGCCAGCCACTCATCCCGGCCCTCGATCGGGATCGTGTAGGTTGCTAACGCGCGCCCCACACCTGTCGGGCGCCATATCGACACCTTGGCAGCGCCAACTCGTCGGTCGGGGCGCGGCGAAGATGGCGGCGCCCCGCGGGCGACATCGGGGCCGTCATGCGGCGGAGACGCTCGTGGTCACCCGGTCGAGATCGGCCGGGGCCGCCGGCCGTCGCGATCTTCGCCGATGACCTATCGTCAACTGGTGGATCGATCGAGGTCGCTGGTTTGAGCTGGCGAGCCGCCCTGAAAGGCCTGCGTGAATCCTCCGAGCCCCAGCCGATCGTGGTCCGCCAGTATGGCCGAGACAGCCTGCTCGTCTGGGCCAACCTGTTGCTGGCCCCGCTGTTCGCGGCGCTCGGGCTGCGGGTTGGCGTGCAGTCCGAGGAGCAACTTGCCGCGAGGATCGAGGCCGATGCCGCCGCGATGCGCCAGAGGGGTTACCTGGTCACCTCGACGGAGAGGTTCTCGTTGCCGGTGATAGGTACAGCGCGCCCGACGGCCAATTGGTACCGCGTCACCTTCGAGCTGGCGACGCCTGCGCGTCCGCCGGCCCATGACTGACGGGGAGATCAATTTCCTCTTGTGACCTCGACGCAGCCGAGACCTCAGAGGCCCACGCGGCGTCCTTGGGTTGACGCCGATGCGTCAACGACCCTCAATCGCCGATCGCCTTGCGGACAAGCTCTGCGATGACCTTCTCGTCGGCCGATGAGAGCTCGGTGATGGCGTAGGACGTGGGCCACATCGTGCCATCGTCCAGTTGTGCCGTCCCGAAGAACGCGAGGTTGCCGTAGCGAGCCTTGAACCTCGCGCGCTCCTGGTAGAACAACACGGGCTTGCCATCCGCGTTGGCGTAGGCGGGGCTGCCATAGAGCAGCTTCGGCGCCAGCGACGGGGCGATCCGCGTGACGACCGCGTGGATGCGTTCAGCGTTCGTCCTGTCCGGTTCGTCCAGCGAGGCGATCTTGTCGAGTACCGACTTCAACGCCGCTGCAGCAGCCTGCTGCGTTTTGAGTTCCTTGGCCCGCTGACGCGCGGCTGCGCGCTCTTCGGCTGTGGTTTCGGAGCCGGACTTCTTGGTTTGTGCCATGCGTTCCTCCCGCGCGAGTCCAATGAGACGACCCTCGGATCGCGACCTGATGCGGGGGCGAGCGATCTATCAGGCGCCCCCGTCAGGCGCGATGACGCCAGTGGGGGTTGGGTCACCCGGCGTCGAGCTGCTTCAGCACGGCGTCCAGGCTGGCCAAACCGCCGATCGCCCCCTTCTCGGCCCCAAACGCGACGGCGCCGTCCCGCTCCTGGGTGGTGTCGAACCTCGAGGTGATGGCGAGGCGCGTCCCATCGCCGACCCGCTCCAGCTGGATCGTCTGGGTGAACGGCTTGCCGTACGGACCTTCCATCCCGAACGTCTGGACGAGACGATCCGGCGGGCTGACCTCGAGGAAGTCGCCACTGACGGCACGCTGTTGATCGGTGCCGGGATTCACGATGAACCGCCAGCTGCCACCCACCCGGAGATCGAAGCGATCGACCACCATGCCCTGGCCCCACCACTGGGGGAGCAGCGCGGGATCGGTATAAGAGGCCCAGACCCGATCGATCGGATGATCGAAGGTCCGCTCGACCCGGAACTCGAGATCACTCGGCTTCGTGAACCTGACGGCGTCGGGGCTGCGCTGGTCAACGGTCACTGGCGGCCTCCTTTCGTGCGGTCGAGGACGTCCCCGAACCGATCAAGCTGCTCATTCAGCATCCGCCGGTACGTCTCGACCCACAGCTGGATGTCGTCGAGCCGTCGCGGGCCGAGACGGCACAGCCGCGTCCGACCCACCTTCATGGTGGCGACGAGTTGGGCGTCCTCCAGGACGAGGATGTGCTTCTTCATCCCCGTCAGCGACATGCCGAACGGCTCGGCGAGCTCGCTGATCGTGGCGCTGCCGCTGCCGAGGCGCTCGAGGACCAGCCGCCGGGTGGGATCCGCGAGGACGGCGAACGTGCGATCGACTGGCCAATACTGAACCATCGAGTTCAGTATCTACGCGGAATGGGCGGTGTCAAGCCTTGGAGGGATTCCGACGGCCAATGGCTCGGCGCGCGGGCGCGCCGCCTCGGTGCGGCACCGCACCGCGAAGGTATCCGTCTTCGCCGGCGGTCGTCTGCGCGATGGCTGGTCGTCTGAGACCGAGCGTCTGATGATGGTCGCCCGGCTCCTCGACCAGGGTTGGGCCGTCGCCGCGGTGGCGCAGGCGGTGAACCTGGAGCGACCGGCGGCTCCAGCGCGGATCGGTGGATGCGTTCGGCTACGGCCCCAGGACGCTCGCTCGGATCCTCCGCCTTGGCCGCGCCCTCGATGCCACCCGCCGCGGAGCACGGGCGCCGCATCCATCGAACCCGCAGCGTTGCCAATGGCCCTGACCTCGGCCGGGCGCAGGATCGAGTCGAGACTCACACGCCGGTCACGCAGCCCGTGGGCGGGAACCCCGAGCACCAACGGGCCAAGCCCAGGCGGCAGACGGATCCCAGTCAGCGAAGTGGCGGAGCGACCTTGGTAGACGTCGCCCGGGTATCCTGGGCCTTCGACAAAGAGCTCCCCGTCGCTCGCCCAGATGACGTCTATGCACCCGTCTGGCAGGATCCGGGCCGGTCCCCAGGCATTCGGCCGATGCATACCACGGCGCCTGGAATCCGAGATGGGCGCTCGGTGTGACCTCGCGGCGCGGCGGACGCCGTCATCGCAGCGCCCACGACGCGATCCGGGGTCAAACGTGCGACCCGCGCACGAGCGTTCCGATCTTGGCGACGCCTTCCTCGATCGCGCGGTCGCCGGCCGTCCCGTAGCCGAAGATCAGTCCCGGGCGACGGTCGCGAGCCTCCACCCAGTAACCGGCGAGCCCGGCGATCCTGATGCCCGCGTCACGGGCCGCCGCGACGACCGCCTCCTCGTCGGCTCCCTCGGGAAGCCAGGCGGTAACGTGCAGCCCGGCCGAGGCTCCCGCAGGCACGAGCTCGGGAGCGTCCCGCGCCAGAGCGCGGAGCAGCACGCCGCGGCGCTGCCGGTAGGTCGAGCGCATCCGACGCAGGTGGTGGTCGAAATCGCCACGGGCGAGGAAGTCGGCAAACGCCAGCTGCTCGAGGGCCGGCGACCCCCGATCGCTCGCCTCCTTGGCGGCGGCAAGGGGTTTGACTAACCGGTCGGGCGCTACCAGCCAACCCAGCCGCAACCCAGGCGCCAACACCTTGCTCGCGGACCCGCAGTACACGACGTGCTCCGGTGCGAGTCCCTGGATCGCGCCGATCGGCTCGTGGTCGTAGCGATACTCGGCGTCGTAGTCGTCCTCGACGATCAGGCCGCCGCGGTCCCTCGCCCAGGCGACGATGTCTGCGCGGCGATCTGCCGCCAACACCGACCCGAGCGGGAAATGGTGGGCCGGGGTGACGACCACCGCGCTCGCGGTCGACCGCCCGAGTGCTGCCACGGACACGCCGCTTTCGTCGACCGGGACCGGCACCCAGGGCAGTCCCACCCGCTCCGCAGCGTCGATCGGGTCGCGTTGACCGGGATCCTCGACGGCGATCTGGGTCTCGGGCTGGCGCGCGAGGACCGCGCTCACGATCGAGATCGCCTGGGCAAACCCGTTGCAGATGATGACCCGGTCCGGGTGCACCGCCATGCCCCGTACTCGGTTGAGGTAGGCCGCGAGGGCCCACCGAAGCTCCGGAACGCCGCGCGGGTCGCCGTACGAGAGGAGGTCGCTTGGCGCCACGTTGAGGACCTCGCGGACCGACCGCAACCACGCGCTTCGCGGGAATTGCGTGACGTCAGGTCGGCCGTAGGCGAAGTCGATGCGGGGGCGGTCGGAGACCGGGGCGGCGGTGGCCTCCGGCGGCGTCGTTGCCGTCGGCCCGACGCGTGTGATCCCACCCTGCTGACTGACAAGGAAGCCCTCCGCGGCGAGCTGTTCGTAGGCCTCGACGATCACGCCCCGCGACACGTCTAGGTGGGTGGCGAGCGCCCTGGACGACGGCAGGGTCGTGCCGGGTGTCAGTCGACCTTCGCGTATCGCCGCGCGGAGTGCTCGCTCGATCTGCCCATGAAGCGATCCGGCGCCATCACGGCGGAGCTCGACCAGTAGCTCCGACGACGAACTGGTCCTCGTCCGTGCCATGTCACTGGACCTTAGCACGTGACCAGTGAGTCGGCACAGTCGGGTCCTCGGCGACGAGCGCCGGATGCCAGAAGGGGACGCCGACATGATCGAAGGAGCCAGCCGGAGCTCACGACCTACCCGTGACCTGCTCCTCTTGTACGCCGCATCGGTCGGCGGGGACCTCTCCTTCTTCTTGCTGCTTGCCGCCGTGCCTGCCCTTGCCCACGGCGCTGATGCCGCCGCGACGGCCGGTACGGCCACATTCGCGCTGATGATCGGCGCCGTAGCCGGCGAGGTGGCTGCACCGCCGCTGGCGGGATCCGCCGGGCGACGCCTCACATTCGCGCTTGGACTGGTCCTCCTCGGCCTCCCGTCGATCCTCCTCGCCCTATCGCCAGCTCATGAGGCGGTCGTCGCGGCGTCGGCCGTGCGCGGGGCCGGCTTCGGCCTGACCGTCGTGGTCGCGGGGTCGCTGGCCGCATCCCTCCTCCCGGATGACCGGCGGGCTGAGGGCCTCGGCTCGTACGGTCTCATCGTTGGCGTCCCGGCCATCGTCGGCGTGCCGCTCGGCGATCACCTCGCCGAAACCCTTGGCGCCGCGCCGGTTGCGCTCCTCGGCGCGGCGGCCGCGCTCGTGTCCATGCCATGCGTGCTCCTGATCCGGCACGACGAGCGCTGGCGACAATCGTCCGCCTCCACCAGCGGATCACCCGCGCGCGGGCTCGGGCGCGCACTGCTGCCGCCGGCGATCGCGTTTGCGAGCACGACTGTGGCATACGGCGTGCTCGTCACGCTGCTGCCTCTCGCCGACGGCACTCGCCTCGGGGGAGCCATGGCGGCATGCCTGTTTCTGCAGGCGACCGCCGCCACTGTTTCGCGCTGGGTGTCGAGTCGGATCCATACCCGAGTTCCGGCTATCGCCCAAGTGATCGGCGGTCTCGCCGCCGTCTTGGCAGGGACGATCCTCCTCGCGGTCGCCCAGGAACTCATGGAGCACGTGCTCGCGGTGGTCTTCTTCGGTGCGGGGTTCGGCGTAATCCAGAACGTGACGCTAGTCGTGATGTTCGAGCGCGTCGGTCACGCCTCATACGACACCGCGAGCGCCGTGTGGAGCGTTGCCTACGACGCCGGCATGGGGGCGGGCGGGCTACTCGCGGTTTCGGCGGCCGCAGGCGGCCCCGCGACCGCGTTTGGCATCGCGAGCGTCCTTGTGGTGGCCACGCTCGCGTCGACGGTGGTCGGCTGGGCGCATCTTGGGTGGCGTTCCCGGAGCCGTCTTGTCCTGGCTCGGTGAGCCCACCTCGCGCCATCGTGGCTCCGTTCGCCCGTTGATCCGCCCCCGCTGCGCGCCATGACGCTCGACGCGTCAAACCAGTCGTCCACCGCCCGTCGACGTGGCAAGAAGGATGAGCAGAAGGTTGCGCGTTACCAGCTTCGGTGCGCGGGGCGGACTCTCCGACGACATCGTGTGGCGAGGTCCTCAGGACGTACCGAGGACGTCGAGCAGCATCGGGAAAGATCGGTGGAGGGCGCGCTCCCAGTATGGCCACGTGTGGGTGCCATCGCCGTATGCATCCACCGTGACCGGAATGGCCAAGTCGCGGAGACGAGCCACGAACGCCGCTCCTTCCTTCCCGAGGAGCGTTTCGGTCCTGGAAGTCGGTGCTTCGGCCGGGTCGAGCGGACCCGGCTCGCCGTTGCCGTACGACACGTATAGCTCGGTGCCGCGGAGCCCGACCGCAAGGTCGTATGGGTTGTGAGCAGCCCACACGTCGGCCTGCGCCGGGAGCTCACCCCATAGGTTCGTCGCCGGGGAGCCCGACTGACGGGTGTCGAGTACTCCGCTATATGAAGCCGCCGCGACGAATAACCCGGGGTGCCTAGCCGCATAGTCCATCGCCCCCAACCCACCCATCGAGAGGCCAGCCACGGCGAGCCGATCGCCCGCCCTCCAATTCCGCTCGAGGATCTGTATGAGCTCGACCGTGTGGAACGTCTCCCACATCGGCGGCCCGCCGTCTCCATGGTTCCACCAGTCCGAGTAGTACCCGTAGCCACCGGCGTCGGGCATGACCACAAGGAGATCCGTGGGCTCGGTCAGGCTCGCGACGTCGGTCGACGTCGTCCAATCCTTGTACCCGACGTTGTCTGCGCCGTGAAGAAGGAACAGCACCGGCCAACGGCGACTGGGCTGTCCGGTGTACTGCTTCGGCAACAGCAGCCGGACCCTCTGTGTGCCCACGGACGCGGTTTCGATCGTCAGGTCGCGGGTACGGCTGTCGATTACGGTCTCTTGTACCGTCCTCGCCCCGTCGTCAGCGGGCTCACCGACCGTCGGGACCGTACTTGGACTGGCGTGACTCGCCCCTTGATCGGCCTTCGTCGAAATGGGCTCCGAAGAGCGGGCACCTGGGACAGGGCTGGTGCGCTCTGGAGTATCACAGCCCGCCACCGCCACGGCAATGGCGAGAGCGATCGCAATAGCTCGGGAAGACAGCGGATGCACGTCTGAGCCGTCCTCAGAAGAAGTCAACATGCTCAGCCACAGGACCTTGGCCGTCCATTGTCGGCAGGGTGATCGAACAATTGTCGCGATTCCTCCCCGCTGCTACTCGCTTTGGGCGTTCCCACCGGTTTCCACTCTCGCCCCGTCAGCCGCAACACTCAGCCGCGGCTGTTCGTGAGAAACCCTGCAAGGACCTCGGCCAGCAGGCCCGGATCGACGTCGTGCGCTTGGCCCTCGAGCGTCCGACGCGCTGCGTCGGGCAGAGCGTCGGCGACGGCATCTGCCCCGGCGCGGATCCAAGGCGGGCTCGCTCCTCCGTCCACCACCAGGACCGGACAGGTGAGGGCCCGCCAATGCACGGCGTCGAGCGCACGGCCGCGCTGGTATGGCCGCATGATCGACCCGTCATAGGGAAGCGTGTGGGCGAGCTCGGTCATGGAGGGCCAGAACGGCGCCAGCCGCATGCCAGCGACGAGGTCCGCAGGCAGACCCACGGCGCCGGTCAGAAAGCGTGTGACGGCCGCGTCCCGGTTCCCTTCCGTCACGAGAGCGCGAATCCGGTCGGCGTCGTCGTCGGGCACCGCGCCCCGGCTGCCGTCGACAATGACAGGCGGCTCGTACACGGCGAGCGCCTCGATGGCGACGCCGTGTGCTGCCGACTCGATGGCGAGCATGGCGCCCGATGACATGCCGAACACGGCGGCGCGGCCGCCAACTGCATCGATCACTGCAGCCAGATCGTCCTGCTCACACCCGTTCTGGTACGTCGTGGAGTCGCCACTGCTGCCTCGCCCCCGCCGGTCGTACCGCACGACGGTGAACCGGCCCGCGAGCGAGCCCGCCAGGGCGACCATGAGAGGATCGCCGCCAGTTTGGAAGGCCCCGCCAACCAGGACGAGCGGTCGGCCGACGCCGCCCTGCTCATAGGCGATGGCGGTGCCGTCCGCAGAGATCGCGTTGTGCATCATGGGGTGCCTCCTGTCGAGCGGCGCAGCCGCCTCCTTATCGGTCGCCCGAGGCGAACAGGATCGGGCGGACTTCGATCGCCGAGAACGTCGCCTCTGGAACCTGTGCGGCCAGCTCGGCCGCTCGGTCCGGGGTGGCGCAGTCGACGACGTAGTAGCCGCAGATGAACGTCTGCCCAGCCTCGAGCGCGCCCGTCGTCTCGTCGGCCGAGCCGTCCCGAACGCGCACGACCCGGCTCTGACTTGGGTCGGCGAGCGCCTCGGTCCGAACGAATTCGCCCGTCTCGCGGGTCGCGGCTTGGAGCCGCGCATGCCCCGCGTAGATTTCCTGGCGCTCGGCCTCCGAGAGTGCGTCCCAGGCAACGGGGTCCATATGCATGACGAGCAGATAACGCATGGGTCTTCTCCTTTGACGACGATGTGTTGTCGATGTCGTGAGCATCCCGTCACGGCGAGCCGGCACCAAGGTCCAGTCCGGACGCCGCAGTCGAGACCAGTTCAGCGATGGCCGAGGGCCGCGAGAACGGGCTCGACGACTTCGTCAGCCACAAGCCGGGCCGGCCGATCCCCGGCGGGCAGCACCGGCGCCAAGACAAGGTGGCTCGCCCCGGCTTCGATGAGCTCCAGCAAGCGGTCACGGGCCTGCGCAGCATCGAGCCGGCGGACGAGCCCTGCGCCCGACGGTGGCGGGGCCGGGCGGGGCGTGAACACGACCTGGGCGACCCGAACGATCTCCGATGGATCCCGCCCGATCTCGGCGCAGGCGTCATCGAGGCCGACACTGGTGCGCCGGAACCCGTCAACGTCGCCAGGCCAGACCCACATGTCCGCGTGCTCCGCCGCGATCCGTAGCCCGCGCGGGCCGGCGGTCCCGATCAGGATCGGCGGGCTCGGACGCTGGACCGGCTTCGGCTCGCAGATCGCACCGCGGAGCCGGTAGTGCCGGCCCTCGATGTCGAAGGGCTCGGGCTCGGACCAGAGCCGCCTGATGATCGCGACGGCCTCGCCCAGCGCCTCGATGGCGTCGGCCGGGGAGACGACCCCCACGCCGAAGGCGTTGAGCTCGCGCTCGACCAAGGCCAAACCAGCCGGATCGGCCACCCGGCTGCCTCCTGCCCCGATGCCCAGGATGAGTCGACCGCCCGCGATCTGGTCAACGGTTGCGGCCATCTTTGCCAACATCGCCGGCGAGCGGAGCCGATTGGAGCTGACGATCACCCCGAGTCGCAGACGCCGGGTTCGCGCGGCCAACGCGGCGAGAAGCGTCCACGCCTCGAGTGCCGACCCCGTGATGGGCCCCCGAAGGGGCACGAGGTGATCCCACAACCAGGCGGACTCGAAGACATCGATCGCGTCGGCGTCCTCCCATACTCGCAAGACTTGCGCGTACGAGACGTTCGCCTGGCTTGTCTTGATGCCGAACGAAGGCACACCGATCCCGCTTGCCATGCACGCGTCCTCCTGGAGCCGCTTCCGACCAATCAGTCACCGACCTAGACCATCAGTGTAACTGACGGTCATGCCGACAGCGCTCCATTCCCTTCGCTGCTACGATCGGGCGATGCCGGACGACACGGCGATCCCACCCCTCGAGGTCCGACTCACCTACCTTCTCAAGCACGCGCGGCTCCGTCTTTCAACGCTGAGCGCGCCGGGCCTTGCGGAACTTGGGATTGAAGGGCGCGAACTGGCGGTGCTGACGGTCATCGGAACGGGGCCGCCACCGTCGCAGCTCGAGGCCGCCGCGCGATTGGGCGTCGATCGAACCACGATGGTCACCCTGATCGACGCTCTCGAGCAGAAAGGGTTCGCCACCCGCCATCCCGACGCGAGCGATCGGCGGAGGAATGTCGTCACATTGACCGATCGCGGTCGCGGCGTGCTGCTGGCGGGCTCGCGTGCCACGGACGAGGCCGAGGCGGAGTTCCTGGCTCGGCTGACGCCCACGGATGTGGTGCGCCTGCGAGCACTCCTTCAGGAGACGCTTCGCGACTGAACGTCGCGGAGGCTTCTGCGAGGAGGGTTGGCCTCTCGGTCGCGGTGCTGCCCAGGCCGACCGGCGGGCCCTCGGCCGCGTTCCGGACGTCCGGTGCCGTGCTTGCCCTACCCCAGCTCGTCGCGGCGGCGGGTCAGACTGGCCGTCTCGGCGGTGTTGCCCGCAAGGTCGATGGCTTTGTCGTACGCGGCGCGCAATTCGTGCCTGCGACCCAACCGGCGCAGGAGGTCGGCGCGGGTCGCATGGTAGGCGTGGTAGCCGGCAAGCTCGTCCTCGAGACGCTCGGCGGCCGCCAGTGCCACCTGCGGGCCGTCAAGCTCGGCGACCGCGATGGCCCGGTTGAGGGCGACGATCGGCGAGGGGTCGAGGCGCGCGAGTTGGTCGTAGAGGGCGACGACCTGCGACCAGTCGGTGTCGCCCATGTCGCGGGCGGAGGTGTGCACGGCGTTGATCGCAGCGAGGATCTGGTAGCGGCCCGGGGCCACCCGGGCGGCCAGGCGCTCGCGGACCAGTCGATGGCCCTCCTCGATCAGCGCCGGGTCCCAGGCCCCACGGTCCTGCTCGTCGAGGGCGACCAGTTCGCCGCTCACCGAGACCCGGGCGGTGCGGCGGGCCTCGGTGAGGAGCATCAGGGCCAGCAGCCCCGCCACCTCTCCGTCCTCCGGCAGCAGCGCGTTGATCAGGCGCGTGAGGCGGATCGCCTCGCCGGTCAGCTCGTGACGGACCGGATCGGTGTCGTGGCCGGTCGCCAGGTAGCCCTCGTTGAAGACCAGGTACAGGACGGCGAGGACGCCCGAGACCCGCGTCGGCAGATCCTCCGCCGACGGCACGCGATACGGGATGCGAGCCGCCTTGATCTTGGCTTTCGCCCGGGTGATCCGCTGGCCCATGGCGGCCTCCGACACCAGGAACGCACGGGCGATCTCGGGCATGGTCAGCCCGCCGATCATGCGCAGTGTCAGCGCGACGCGGGACTCCATCGCGAGCGCCGGGTGGCAGCACGTGAAGATCAGCCGGAGCCGGTCGTCGTCGATGGCGCCGAGCAGTTCAGGCGCGTCCTTGTCGTGCAACACCTGCGCCTCCTGTTGCTTGGCGTCGCGCTTGTTCTCGCGCCGGATCCGGTCGATGGCCTTGCGGTTGGCGGTGGTCGTCAGCCAC
This sequence comes from uncultured Chloroflexia bacterium, assembly GCA_963764515.1. Lineage (GTDB taxonomy): Bacteria > Chloroflexota > Limnocylindria > Limnocylindrales > CSP1-4 > SPCO01. The sequence goes on from CAVXSS010000005.1 coordinate 16,854, forward strand.
GCGCCCGGGTTGGGGGGCACGCCGTCGGCGGACCACCGCTCAACGGCGATCGCGAACGCCTCCGCCGTCGCCTCCTCGGCGATGTCGAGGTCGCCGAAACGCCTGGTCAGGGCGGCGACCACCCGCGCCCACTCCTGGTGGTGGGCCTGGGTCATTGCCGCCCGGACGTCGATCACGCGATGCCCAGGAACGGGCGCACCTCGATCTTCCGATTGCAGGCCACCGACCCTTCGGCGCCTAGCTTGAGCGCGACGTCGAGGTCGGGTGCCTCGATGATCCAGAAGCCGATGAGGAACTCCTTCGACTCCAGGAAGGGGCCGTCGGTGAACACCGGCACCCCGCCCCGGGTGTCGATGACGGTGGCCGCGCCGGGTGACGCGAGGCCGCCGGCGAAGACCCAGTAGCCCTCGGCCTGGAGACGGTCGTTGAACACGTCGATCGCGGCCTGCTCGTCCGGGGTGGCGAGGCCGGCCGTGTCGGTGATCACGGAAACCAGGTAGTGCATCTCGGGTCATCTCCTGTTGTCTTGGATCTCCATCATGGCGCCACAGCTAGTCGACGGAGGGACGCAGCGCCGTTCGGGAAGCAGCTTGAGCCGGCCTCAGCAGGCGGGCAGGTCTGCACGACGACCCGTTCGGGTGGCGGCGACCGCGTGCACCGTGGCCAGCGCGGTCGCCCCCGACCCAGGGACCGACGTCACGCGTTGCTGGCCGCGCCGGCCGTTCCGTCTTGCGGTCGGCTGGGCCGGTAGACCTGGATGGTCACCCCGCCGGGTGTTGCCCGCAATTCGACGAGCTCGAGCGTCTTGTCCGGGCCGTTGTCCGGGAACAGCCGCGTGCCGCGGCCGACGACCACGGGGAAGATGAACAGGTTCATCTCGTCGACGAGATCATTGTCGAGGAGCCACCGGAACAGGGCGCCGCTGCCGTGGACCTGGAGCTCGCCTCCCGGCGCGGCCTTCAGCTCGCGGATAGCGGCCGCGACGTCACCGGAGAGGACGCTCGTCCCCGCCCAACCCGGGTCGCTGAGTGTGGTCGATGCCACGTACTTGGGCCGCGTGTGCAACGCCGTCCATATCGGGCTGTCGCCCGGATCGTCCCACGTTCCCCAGGATCCGGCGAAGATCTCGTAGGTCCGGCGGCCGAACAAGAACGTGTCGGCGCGCCCGTAGATCTCATCCATGACTGACCCGGCCTCGCTATCGAAGTGGGCCCATCCCCCGCGCTCGAAGCGGCCGCGCTCGTCCTCCTCCGGCCCGCCGGGCCCCTGCATCACGCCGTCAACGGAGACCTGTACGGTGGTCGTCAGCTTCATGACGTCCGTTCCTTTCTCGTTGGGATCTCGTCCCTGTGGGCCGCCCCTCGTGGCCGGCCTCTCACCCCAACTACGAACGCATCTGGCCCAATCCGACACCGCCAGCCGGATTCGTTCGCGAACCTATTTGGATCACGGGAGTGAGCCATCCGATCAGCCGCGCGGCGACCGAGATGCCCAGCGCCTTCGACAATATCAATACTTGGCCGCATTCGACAGGATCGGCGATGACCAGTTCACTCGGGCTCGAGGCTCGGCACGACAAGCCGACCGGAGGCTCGTCCGGCGTAGATCAGCTGCTCGGTCGTGAGACCGGACCGCGCACGGAGGTCGGCGAGGTGCCGTTTCACAGTACTTGGCCGGATGCCCACGACCTCGGCCGCGTCAGCGACGGATCCACCGGCGTTCGGCGGGCTCCTTCGCGAGCCACGGTCAGGCCGCGCGTGGCCGATCCGGTCGTGACGTGGGCGACGAGGCGGTTCGTCGGGTGAGCCGGCTCGTGATCGTCGAGATCGAGCAGGCGCTCGGACCCGGCGTCGACTTCGGACGCGATCGCGGGGCCGTCCTCGTCGGCCGGCGTGTGAGGTCCGGCGGCGCCTGGCTCGGTTTCGACCGCGGTGGACTCGTCGACTCGGACGACGGGCTCGGCCGGCGGGTCCCAGTTCTGGTGGCGCTGCCCGCCTCGACCTTCGCCGGAGCGCGGCTCGAGGTCGAACTGTGCGGCGGCTGGTCCTCGAAGGCGGGCACGATCCTCGTCGGGACGCCGCCCGGAGGTCCCTGGCCTGTGCCCTCCCTCGCCCTGATCGCGGGTGGACTCGATGAGCGAGCAACCTGGTTCGATCCCGAGGCGGCAGAGCTCGAGACGCTCCGAGCGCACCAGCGCCACCGCGAGCGCGAGAGCCACGCTCGGATCCGCGGCGGCCGGGCGTGGCATTCGTTCGGGGCGCTGCCGCCCGAGGTCGCCCGCTTCGCGACGCCGCATTCGTCGGCCGAGTACAGCCTCGCCAGACTCCCGCCGCGCTTCCTGCGCGGGCTCGAAGGGCTGCTCGACGACGACGAGCGGATCCTCTATTGGATCGAGCGGCCGATGCTGACCGACCTCGGCGTCGTCCGCCGCCTCCGCGGGCGGGTCGACCGCCGCGCGGCCCTGCTTGCCCTGACCGATCGCCAGCTGCTCTGGATCGTCGACCACGCCCAGCCAGACCAGTACCTGTCCGACTGGGGCGTCGACGTCGAGTCGGTGCCGGTCGAGCGCGTGCTCGCCGGCGGATGCGCCGAGCGCGGTGAAAGCGTCGAGCTCACGGTGACGACGCCGGCCGGCATCCGACGCTACGTCACACCGGTCGAGCTGCGCGACGAAGTCCGCGTCATGCGCGACCTCATCGAACGGTTCGCGCCGGATGCGGCCGGATCGCTGCCCCGCCGTCGATACGAGCTCGAGGCCATCGCGTTCGACCCAGAGACCGCCGCCCGATTCGGGCAAGAAACCGACGCACGCGGTCTCCGCGAGACCGTGCTGGACGCCGGCGAGGTCCTCGCGTTCCTGTTCGCTCCCAAGCGCCCGGGCCACCGCTCGGCGGCGGCGCTCATCCTCCGGCCAGGAGGCGTCGAGCTCGCCTCGACCGATCGACGGACCGCCCTCGCGCTCGACGCGGTGCCGGCCATCTCGCTCACCCTGTCGCCGCTCGTCGGTCGCCTGTCGTTCGGGGCGCAGCTGGGGATCTCGTATCCTGCACCGCTGGTCGACCACGGCGCGGCCTTCGTGCGCTTGGCCCGCAAGGCGATCGCCAACTGCTCTTGATCGCCCGCCCGACCTGGGCGACTCGCAGGAGATTGATCGAAGCGGCTGACGACGAGGTCATGGTCGGGCGACCGTTCGCCGGACGAGAGCCGAGCGATGATGCCGCAGGTCCTCTACGGCGGCCCGCGCCCGATCATCGTCGAACGCCGCCAAAGCCCGAGCCGCCGCAGCAGCGCGATACGGGTCCGCGGAATCCGTCGCCTCGATGAGCCGATCGATCGCGGAGCGCGCATCGCGCCTTGCGAGCAGATCCGCGGCGAGCATGGCCGTCGCGGTGTCGGGGTGGTCGAGCGCCCAGACGAGGCGCTCGTCGAACGAATCGGCGCTGGCGAGGCCGGCACCGCAAGCCTCGCAGCGGTCCTCGTCCCAGTCGTTGTGGGCGAAGCACGCCGGGCAGTAGCGTGTCAGGGCAGTCATCCCTGACATACGTCAACCTCTCCCGAAGGCGGATCTTCGCTCAACGCAGCTTCGAAGAAGATCTGCCGATAGATGTCCTGACCGTGGCTCGTCGGCAGCGGTTCGCCCTCGACCATGCGGAACGTCCGGCGACCATCGGGCAGCCGCTCCGCCCTCAGGAAGAGCGCCTCGCCGTTCCGCTCCGCGCGAAGCCCGCTCGCGAGGTCGAACATGTGAGTCACGTAGCCGACCTTGACCCCGCTCTCGAGCAGGGCCCGGACGATCTGGCGGCCGATCTCCGAGCCCTCGCGCTCGTTGGTCGACGCGAACGACTCGTTGAGCAGTACGAGGCTGTCCGGGTCGACCTGGTCGATGACGATGCTCATCCGCCCCAGCTCCTCGTCGAGCTTGCCACTGCGGAGCGTCGCGTCCTCCTCGCGCTTGAAGTGGGTGAACAGGCCGCGGCGCATGTCCGCGCGGAATGCATGGGCTGGTGCGAACATCCCAGCCTGCAATAAGAGCTGGCCGAGCCCAAGGCTGCGCAGGAATGTCGACTTGCCGCCCCGATTGGCGCCGGTGATGACGACCAGCCGCTTGTCGTCGGCATCAACATCACTGCCCACCGCTCGGGCCGCACCCATCAAGAGGCTCAGGTTGACGTCGTACAGCCCTCGAGCAGCGAGGGCCGGTGTCCCGGCCGGGACCGGTTCAGGCATGCAGGTGGGTTCACCCTTCGCGGCCAGGACCTCGTAGAGGTTGAGGCAGCCGAGATAGAAGCCGAGCTCCGCCCGAAGTTGCGCGAAGTAGCCAAGGATGTGGTCGGTCGACTCGCCAAGGGCGGCTGCGGCAAGGGCGATGCCCCGCCCTCGCAGCGCGCCAAGTGCCTCGGCACCAGCCATGTCTCGCGGGTGGAGCTGGTACGTGTAGCTCTCGGTCTCGGGCAACCCGATTCGCTCGCGCCACCCCGGGCTGTCGACCCGGCGGCGCAAGACGTACGCCGTCTCGGCGTTGCTCGTACCGAGCGTCGCGCTGAGCCGGACGCCACTCCGGAACTCCAGGCGCCGCAGATGTCCCTCGACCGTCCGCAGGTACGCATCATCGAGCTCCTGGCGCAGCTCGGCGAAGAGGCGCCGGAACCCTTCAGAGGCGAAGGCGGTCGACTGTTCCGTGGCGATCTCCCGGAGGCGTCGGAGCTGGACGAGCACCTGGCCGAGCAGCGCGATCGACCGATGGAGCACCGACTCTGGGTACTGCGTCGAGTACACCCAGTGGCGTCGCCCCTGCTCGAGCGCTGCCACCGTGAGCGCGTACAGCTCCCGGACAACGTCCGGATGCGCGAGGCAGTCGGCGAGGACCGCCTGGCGGTAGCGGATGGCGTCGGGCTCGTAAAGTCCCGCGAAGATCGTCCTCCGTGCCACCTCGTACAGGTACCTGTCGCCGCCGGCCATGGTGCCCAGCAGGATCCCGATCCCCAGATCCTCGGTCAGCGCGTCGGCGTTGGGCGGCGGCTCCGCCTCGAGGTCGAGATCGCGATCGCGATGGGCGAGGTGGACGTTCATCGGACCAGGCGTGCCTTGAGGGTCGGATACGTGAGCCGATGCCTCTCCGCGATCGCCATGGCGTAGGCGAGCCCGTCCGCCGGGCGCCGCACGATCTCGAAGGTGCGTCGCGTGTCGTCGGTCGGGTCGACCGTGCTGACCATGCTGACGACCGCCGGGCCGAGGCCGGCAAGCTCGTCGAGGAATGTCACGACCACGCACAGCAGACGGCAGTCGACGATCTGGCGCATGACCCGCCGGCCGATGAACAGCTGATCACCGACGGTCGTCGAGCTGAAGCTCTCGTTCATGATCAGCAGGCTCGCCGATGTCGCTCGACCGAGGATCGTGTGGATTCGGCGCAAGTCGCCCTCGAGCTTGCTGCTCAGGTCTTCGACCTGCTCCCGGCGCTCGAAGTGGGTGAAGATCTGGTCGACGAGGGGCAGCCGCAGGCGGTCGCCTGGCACTGGCACGCCGATCCGGGCGAGGTGGTGGAGCTGTCCGATCGCCCGCGCGAAGGTTGTCTTCCCGCCCTGGTTGGGACCGGACACCACGACGATCCGTTCGGCTCCCGACAGCTCGATGTCGTTCGGGACGACCCCGCGGCCCTCGCGGACGAGCTTGTCGGCAAGGGCGAGGTCGAACACCGCGTGTCCCTCGACCGCGTGTGATCCCGCCGCCACCTCTGGGTAGCAGAACCGTAGGCCCGTTCCCCGTCGCACCCGATCCATGCAGTCGCGGTAGGCGACGTAGAACTGGACCTCGCGCTCGAATCGGGCGATCGTCGGATCGAGGAAGTCGCCGTGCTGCGTCGCGAACTCATGGAGGGCGGCGAAGACATCGGGGTACAAGCGCGCCACCCGCTCGATGATCGCCGCCTCGACATGGTTCATGTCCGACCCTTGGTCGAACCGCCAGTCGTAGGTCTTGTGGGTCTCCTGTCGAAACTTCTCGAAGGTCGCGAGCACCTCGGCGCTGTAGTCGGGCTCGGGCGCGAAGCGGGTGACGGTGACCTTCGGGCTATGGATACGCAGCCGATAGTTGACGCCTGAGATGACGGTCCTGACCCGTTCCGTGTCGGCCACCAGAGCCGTGGAAGCGTCGGACGCCGTGTACGCCACGAGGTAGTCGCGGAAGCCACGCAGCCCGACGGAGCGCAGTCGCGCCCTCCCCAACCCGGCGTTCAGCTCGCCGACGGCAGCGCCGAACGCCTCGGCCGCGGCGAGGATCCAGCGTTCCTGGTCGAAGAGGTGGGAGGTCTTCGCCGCATGAGCGAGCCGCCGCCGCGCGACCTGCATCTGCTGGCCGAAGCCACGGATCGCCTCAAGGAGCGCGCCGTCATCGAGGTCCCGGAAGATGTCGTGGCGATAGGTGATGGCGTCGACGTCGACGAGCGGCTCGTAGAAGATGGGCGCGAGCTCATAGGCCTCGCGCCCGGCGGTGACCGAGCCGACGACATCGGCGAGATGCAGGTCGGCGAAGTAGTCGGGCGGTTCGGTGGCGGCCGAGGGCAGGCGCTCGTCGGCTCCGTCGTAGAGGATGCTGGTGAATGAGGACGTGGCAGTCCACCTCTTCGGGTGGGCCACGGGACACGTGCCTCGACGGCGATGCTCCAGGAACACAAACGGCTCCTGGAGCCGAGCCCCAGAAGCCATCACCCGATATACGGGATTCCACGCGAGCTTCATCGCGTATCGGTTGTCCCTGGATTGTTCTGCGGCGATCCGCCCGGTGTCAACCCAGCCGGGGCGCCGACCGTGTCGTAGGCCCCGATCAGATCCGTTGACCGGGTCGCGCCTCGGGATGATAGTTCGCAACGACATGATCGCCACGAACCGAGACACCATCGAAATCGACTCCCAGGACGAGGCGCCCGACGCTGCGGCAGCCGCCCAGCGTGTTGCCCGCCTCTTCCCGGAGGTGTACCGCCGCTATCACTCGGCCGGTCGGCTCCATCCGGGAGCCGAGCTGCCGATGACGCGTCGGAGCCTCGAGGTGCTCCGTCATCTCGCCGCGGCTGGGCCGCTCACCGTCGGCGAGCAGGCGGTCCACCTCGGGCTGCGGCGGAACTCGGTCTCGGAACTCCTCCAGCGGCTCGAGAGCCGTGGGCTCGTCGCCAGGATCCGCGACGAGCGCGACGAGCGGCGCGTCCTTGTCTGGCTGACCGACGCCGGCTTCAGCGTCGTCGACCGGATCGGGGAGGTACTCGCTCCGGATCGGCTCGAGGAGGCGCTCGCGGGGCTCTCCGCCAGCGAGCGGGCGATCGTCGTCCATGGCTTCGAGTTGCTCGCACGAGCCGAGCACCTCGCGCCGCCCAACCTCACAAGCACGCCAGCACAGTGAAAGGAACCAACCGATGACCACCACCGCCGACAACTGCGAGAGCTGTGGCATGCCCCTCGCGACCGCCGCTGATCATGCCCTCGGGGACGCCGCGATCCCGTATTGCCCGTACTGCACGGACGAGAAGGGCGCGCTCCAGCCGCGCGACGAGCGCCTCGAGCGGATGACCCAGTGGTCGATTCGCCAGGACGGGCTCGACTACGTCACCGCTCGCCAGAAGGCGATCGAGTACATGAAGACGAAGCCCGCTTGGCGGCATGCCTTTGACTGACCGTTCCGGGTGATCGCTCCCCGGGGGTGGCCGTGGACGAGGTCACCCCCTGAGAGCCACCACCCGACGAGGAGGTTGTTTGGTCGGGGCGAGAGACAAACCCATCAGGCACCCAATGTCCCGGCTTCTCTCCCGCTTGAAATCGGTGTAACGGCGGACGCTGGTTGCTCGACTCGGCGCGGTCGATGGGGCGGACGGCCCGACAGGGTTCGTCGCTGCCAGGATCATGCTTCCAGCAGGGGTTCAGAGAGTGAGCGCCCCTACGGACCGGCCCGGAGGGCTGCGAGCGCATGACTGGCCAGACGGGGCCAATCCGACGCACTCGCCACCGGCAGCTGGACCCAGGCCTTCATCGGCCGTCCCATGCCAGATGGGTCGAACAGCCTCGCCCCCGGCAGGCCGAGAGCAGCAGCATGCGCCTCGCCGTCGAGCTTGAAGACCATCGCGTCGCCGAACAGGCCGGCGAACGCCTTGCCGCCGCTGAACAGGGTCGGCATGCCCATCATCTGCCCCGGCTTCACGCCGGCCTCGACCACAAGCTGTTCGGCGATCCGGTCGTACGCGACCTGGGTCGCCTCGGCGATGCTCGGTCGATCCACGCCTCAGGTCTCCATGACCCGCTTGAGGTTCTCCAGCGCCCCCACCTCAGAGTCCATCGTCTTTTGGACGGCGGAACCCATGAGGAGCTTTCGAAGGCCCGAAAGCTCGGCGTCGAGGGCGAACGTCAAGCGCGTCGCGCCATCGACGTCTTCGAAGTCATAGCGCCCGTGCGGGCGGGCCGGTCCGGCGATGGCCTGGAAGTCGAGACGACGGTTCGGCTCGAAGACGGTGATCTCGTAGTCGGCGGCGATCCGACGACCCATCGGACCCTTCACGCCCTGGGCGTAACGCGTCCCGACGCCGTCGCCTGACACCCGCTTGATGTCGAGCACGCCGGAGCGCCATTGGGGGCACGTCTCGCCGTCGGCGACGAAGGCAAAGACGGCTTCGACCGGGCGCCGAATGGTCACTGAGTGTTTGGCTTGGGGCACCGGAACCTCCTCAGCAGCTGCTGTTGATCCGAACGACCGGGCTCGTCATGGCCGATCAGCGGCGAGGACGAGCGCGAGCTTGTCCAGCCCGCTCTCCCAGCCGTCGCGATACGGCTCCAGCGATGGGCCAGCCGGCAGGTCGCTGTGGGTCAGCACGACCTCTGTCTCATCACCATGGTCGTGGAATTCGACAACGACAAGCAATTCGCGACCATCAGGGACACCCACCTCCCACCGCCAGGTGTAGACAAGCCGTTCAGGTGGGAGCACCTCGCGGTAGGTGCCCGCGAGCAGGAGCGTCTCTCCGGTCGGCGGGTGCATGACCAGCTCATAGCGGCCTCCGGGTCGAAGGTCGACCTCCGCGCGCGATGTCGTGAACAGGCCCGGACCCCACCAGTCGCGCAGCTCATCGGGCTCCGTCCAGGCTCGAAACACGCGCTCGCGTCGTGCGGCGAACACGCGCACGAGCCGAATCGAATCTCGGTCGGTCATCGTTCGACTTTGGCCAGGTGCGCCGCGAGTCCGTCGAACTGCGGCTCCCAGAAGACGCGGTAATCCGACAGCCAGTGGTCGACGACGACGAGCGGGTCGCCGCGGAGCGTGCATCGATGGACCCGGCCGTCCTTCCGATCCTGGACAAGCCCGGCCCGGCGGAGGACGGTGAGATGCTTGCTGACCGCCGGGAGCGATACGTCGAATGGGGCTGCGAGTTCGGACACCGACGCCTCCCCAGCGGCGAGCCGTCGCATGATCGCCCGCCGGGTCGGATCCGCCAGTGCACCGAAGATCGCGTCGAGCGAGGCGGCGGAATCATTAACCATTGGGTTTAGTATCCCAAGGAACCGGCCAGCACGCAAGACCTCGCCGCGGCGATCGCTCGGCCCGAATCGTGCCTTTCGCGATCAGCGACGGCCGTATCATCGACGTCGATCGAATCGGTCGGAATGACCCTAGCCACCCGATCGCCGACGGGCGTGAGCCCATCGGCCGCCCTGGCTGGATCGGACCGAGGCAAGATCGGGATCGAGGTCGTCGATGCGTCCGAATGCCTACTGCTTGCTGTTGCTCCTCGCAGTCAGCCTCGTCGCCTGCGGCGGAGGCAGCAATTCGCCGTCGCCCCGGACACCGGACGTCTCCGCAACGCCGGCTCTCCCGACCGGACCGACCGCCAGCCAGACGATCCAGCCCCAGGCGTCGCCCTCAGCAGCGACGCCCGCCCCCAGCGGGACGATCTACGTCGTCCGTCGGGGCGACACCCTGACCGGGATCGCGAAGCATTTCAACGTCAGTCTGGCGGCTCTCCGGGCCGCCAATCCGGACATCACGAACCCTCGGCTGCTCCAGGTCGGCCACAAGCTCGTCATCCCGACCAAGTGAGGCGATCGTCGCATCCCCGGGGGGATGGACGGGCGCGGTTACCGGGGCTGAGTCAGCCGGCTTCGTGCCGGAGCGACCACGATTCCAACTGGAGGACGCGGGCCGGCCCGCCGATGGCGGCGAGGGTCATGAGCCGTGGCGGCGTGGCGTGTCCCGGCAGGCGAAGCGTGGCCATCAGGTGACCGTTCGTCTCGAGCTCGAGGACCGATCCATCGAGGATGGCCCGGACGAGCACCACCGGTCCGTCGGCGTCGGGGATGGTGGCGACCGAAATCGAGCTTCGGCCAGCGAAGCTCACGATGCCGCGACGGGCGACGGTAAGACTGCGGTCCGAGGGTCGATACGCGATGCGGGCTTCCGGCTCGTTCGGGTCGTCGTCGAGCAGCTCCATCACGACCTGGGAAGCATCGTCAGGCTCGACACCGACCAACACCTCGAACGGCCCATCGGGCATCGGCACACGCCAGGGAGAGGCGTCGGCCGGCAGGACTCGCGGCCCCAGCTGGACGTGGCGCCCGCGCAGCGACTCCAGCTCCGCAGCCAGTGACAGCGACAGCCCTCCGCCCTCGGTGACCGATACGATCCGTGGGAATGTCAGGGAGCCCGCCCACGTCCGCCCTGACGCCGGGCCCGGCGGATCTTCCGGGATCCAGCCGAAGAGCAGCCACCGACCATCCGGCAACACCGTGGTCGCCGGGGCATAGAAGTCGGGGCCCATCCCCAGCTGTTGGGCATGATCGACAGCGAAGCGATCACCTTCGAGCCGCCCGACGAACGCCGACACATGCGAGGGCCGGATGCCCGGCGCCGGATCGACCTCCGACACGATGAGCACGTCCGCGTCCCGGCCGTGAAACAGTTGAGGGCACTCCCATATGGGACCGCCGCTGCCAGCTGCCGAGTCGACCTCGTCGGTGGAGAGGATCGGTCCCACGAACGCCCACCGGCGAAGGTCGGTCGACCGGTACAGCAGGACGGTCGCACGGCCGCCGGTCGTGCCGGCCCCGACGAGCATCGCCCAGCCATGCCCATCGCGCCAAACGAACGGATCGCGGAACAGATCGGGGTCGACCCCCGGCGGTGGCTCCGCGATGAGCGGGTTGCCTGGGTCCTTCGTCCACGTCAGGAGATCGCGGTCGCCGTTCACCGCCCGACAGATCGATTGGCGACGCTGCTTCCCGTCGACCTGGAGACCCGTGTAGAAGAGCACGGACTCCCGGCCGTCGCGGACGATGCTGCCCGACCAGCACCCGTCGGCGTCCGGGCCGCTCTCGTCGGGTGAGAGGGCGATCGCGAGATGCTGCCAGGTCAGGAGATCGTCGCTGACCGCGTGCCCCCAGCACATCCGCCCCCAATGCGGGGCGTCGGGATTGTGCTGGTAGGTCACGTGCAGCCGGCCCTGGACGACCAGCAGCCCGTTCGGGTCGTTCATCCAGTTGACGGGCGGCGTCAGGTGAAAGCGGGGGCGGCCGTCATCGGGTGGCGGGGGCTTCCGGCCAGACACTGGTCGCGAGATTGTACGAGACGAGTAGGGGCCGGGAGGTGCGCGAGCTCATCGATGCCGATCGACACGGACGTTGACAGGAGTTGAGCTGCTCGCCACGAGCGTCGCCGACAGCAGTCCAGAATGCCACGACCCGGTAACGCGAGCGCGCATGCGATCAGCGAGACCCACTCCGATTGCCGTCCGGTCCGTGACGGCGCTTCGTGTCTCGCGGAGCGCCGTCAGGCGCGCCAAGTAGGTCCTGCCGCCCTAGGGTGTTTCCAGCCGATCAGGAGGGTCACATGGCCAGAGTTCTCGGGATAGGCGGCGTGTTCTTCAAGTCGAAGGACCCGCGCACGCTCACCAATTGGTACCGCGACGTGATCGGCCTCGAATTGCAGGACTGGGGCGGCGTCGTCTTTCGGCCCGAGGCGATGGCCGCCCATCCGGGCGCTGGCACCGTGTTCAGCCCGTTCGAGGCCGACACCTCCTATTTCGCGCCCTCGACCAAGGATTTCATGATCAATCTCGCGGTCGATGACCTCGACGGCATTCTGGCGAGCTGCGCCAAACACGGCGTGGAGGCGAACGCCCTCCCTGACGAGCCCAATGGCCGCTTCGCCCACATCCTCGACCCGGAAGGGACGAAGATCGAGTTGTGGCAGCCGAGGCCGATGCCGGCCTGACCGGCTCCGGTCTCGCTGGAACATCCCTGCCGGTCGAACCTCGACCTGCTGGCGGAATGGCTCTCATCGCCATCGCCTTCGAGAAGCGGCGCTTCCCGCTCATGCCCAGCGTAAGCGGGATCGCCACATGCCCGCACAGAGCACTTCGGCACGGCCGTGGACCCGCTCTCACGATGAATCTCCACGGCCACGGTGGACGCGTCCCTTGTTGGCCGACACGCTCCCGTGCGCGCTCCGTAGCGCGTGGGGAGGCCAGGCTCGAACGCGGGCGCCCTGACAACATGCGGCAGCGCGAGGACCAGGTCGTTCGCAGAGGCCGCTGGCGTCGGGCCCGCCGACACGATGGGGCGACCCACATCAGTGATCCGCTCGTGGATCGAGTGCAGCACGTCGGGCTTGGCTTCGGACCGGCCGCCAACGACGTCGGCCGGTTCGTCGCCGGGGTCTATGGTCAGGATCGCGCTCAGACCGTGATGACGACCTTCCCTCGCACCTGGCCGGTCTCGACATACCGGAGAGCCTCCGCGACCTCACGCAGGGGATAGGTCCGGTCGATGACTGGCACGATGCTCCCAGCGGCCGCGAGCTCGCCGAGCACGAGCAGGTCGGCCCTTGTCACCCTGGCCAGCAAGGACTGCATCCGTGCGCCTCGCATGCGCGAACGGAGAACCACGGCCAGCATCTGAACCACGATCGCGAGCGAGCTCGCGTCACCCGCGCCGACGAGGACGGCCGTCCCGCCCGGAGCCACGGTGCGACTGAGCTCGCCCATGGATGCATATCCCCCGACATCGAGGACGAGGTCGTATTGTCGACCGCTCCGGGCGGCGTTTTCGCGGGTGTAATCGATGACCTCGTCGGCGCCGATCGAGCGAACCATGTCCAGGTTGCTGGTGCGCGTTGCCGCGGTGACCTCGGCGCCGTATGCCTTCGCAAGCTGGACGGCGAACGAGCCGACGCCGCCACCCGCGCCGAGGATGAGCACGCGCTGCCCAGCCTGGACCTGACCCTTCTCGCGAAGCGCCTGCAAGGCCGTGATCGCCGCGACCGGGATCGCCGCCGCCTGCTCGAAGTCGAGGTTGGCCGGCTTCGGGATGAAGTTGCGCACCCGGCCGGCGACGTACTCGGCGTAGGCCCCACTGCTGGCCCCGAACACCTCGTCGCCCGGTCGGAGCTCGGTCACGCCCCGGCCGACCGCCACCACCACCCCTGCGACGTCGGAGCCGGGCACCGCGCTCTTCGGCGCCCGGACGCCAGACATCAGGCGGGCGAAATACGGCCGGCCTCGGATGAGGTGCCAGTCCATTGCGTTGACCGACGACGCACGTACCTCGACGAGCACTCCGTCGTCGCCGATGACAGGCCGCTCGAGGGTCCTGAACGCCAGGACGTCGGGCGAGCCGTAGCGATCCTGGACGACCGCCTGCATCGCCGGAGATCCCGCATTCGCGCGAGTGTCCTGGACAGGCGCGACCATCGTTCGCTCCTCACAGGGACCCTTACGGTGTAAGATGACACGAGCAGGCTACGTCTTACAGCGTATGGTGTCAAGAACCGCAGCCGAACGCGGGCCGAGGTGAGGTGGTGTCAGAGGTCGAGGCCAGCGCCGAGCCGAGAGTTCCCCTGACGAGGGATCGGGTGCTTCGGGCCGCGATGGACCTCGCCGACGAGGGCGGGATCGATGCCGTCACGATGCGCAGGCTCGCCCGTGCGCTTCGCGTCGAGGCGATGTCGCTGTACTACCACGCCGCCAACAAGGACGACATCCTCGCCGGAATCGTCGACCTCGTCGTCCGGGAGATCGGGCTCCCGGCCCCGGATGGTGACTGGAAGGCGGCGATCCGCGCGAGCGCGGTCGCCGCCCACCGGGTCCTACGACAGCATCCTTGGGCGTGCAACCTCCTGATGTCGGCGCCCCGCGTCCTGCCCGGCCGCCTGCGGTACATCGATGCGCTCCTCGGTCGCCTCGGTGAGGCCGGGCTGCCGGCCGAGCTGACCGATCTCGCCTATCACGCCCTCGACAGTCACATCCTGGGATTCACGCTCTGGGAGGCCGGCTACACCCAGGCCTTCAGGGGCCTCCCTCCGGACTTCGCATCGACGTTCCTGCGTGACCTGCCGATGGAGGACTACCCGAACCTGGCAGACCACGTGGCCTACCACAAACGCCCGCGCAGCCCCGATGGCAAGGGGGAGTTCGAATTCGTGCTCGACCTGATCCTCGACGGCTTGGAGCGGGCCCGGGGCAGCAGCTAGACCGTGCATTGCGGAGGCGCATTGCAGGGCCGCGGTTGGCCGACGGACCGTCATACTTGGCATGATGCCAAGGATACTTGACAGCTCGGTACCGGCCGCGCAGAATCGGTGTGATGTCGATCGAAACCTCGATCCGCCTCCAGAACCGTCTCCGGGTCGCCCGCGCCGAGCGTGACCTCTCGCAGGGGGAGCTCGCGCGATCCGCCGGCGTCAGTCGGCAGACGATCAGCTCGATCGAGACCGGCCAGTACTGTCCCTCCGCCTTGCTCGCGTTCCGGCTCGCCCGTGTTCTGGATGTCCCCGTCGACGAGCTCTTTTGGCTCGAAGGAGATGCTCGATGAACCACCTCGTGCGACGCGATGAACGAGAGCACGGTGTCGATCAGGCGGCGGACCGCCTCGCGTACCTCGTGCTGTCGTTCGGCCTCCTCGCGATCGTCGCGTACCGGAGCTTTGTCGACGGCGCGGCATCATGGGATCTGCTCGGACTCGTCGTCCTCGGTGGCCTGGTCGGCACGCTGTACCGGCTCGCTCAGAGGGCGGTCTCGCGCGAATGGACGATCGTCGCGATCGGGACTGCGGGCGCCGCGCTTGTCGTCGCCGCGATCGTCGCATTCGCGACGCGCACCTAGGACGATCGAGCGCCGGGCTTCGCGGGACGGCCGCCGATCTCGTCGAGCGAAGGCGGCAGGCGCTTCACGCTGCGGGGTCCTTCTGGCTCCCGATCACGCTCCAGGCTCCGGCGGTGCGTGACCTGGGCCACTGGCGCTCGATGGCGCCGGTCCGGGCCCTGCATCGCCGCCTGCGGATCCCGCGCTTCCACCGTGCAGTCCAGCCCTCGGAGACCGACGCCCACGACGGTCTGCATCCGGGAGGACCGGGTCGAGCCGGACATCGCGAAGCGCGTAGACCAACGCGCCGAGCGCGACGAACGACGACCCGATCACGATCACGACGCCGACCGCGAAGAGGGCCGGGCTGCCGCCACGATCGGCGAGCACGAGAAGGACTCCGAGCGGATCGAGGGCGGCGAGCAGGTAGGCCAGCCACCCGGCGACGAGCATGATGAGCCCGGCGGCGATGAGCACCTTTGACCCGACGCGTCCCAGTTGCCCGGATCGCGCGCCGACCGCTTCCGTGCCGCGACGCCAAGCGAGAACGGCAGCAACGGCCGCTGCCCACGATGTGGCGACGAGGCTGGCGCCGACGGCGTCTGCCATGCGATGCCAGCCGAGGGCCATGGTGGCGACGCCGACCAATGCGACGAGCAAGGAGGAAGGGATCGCGATCGGCAGTCGGAGGAAGGGTGGCGCCACCAGCAACAGCCCAACGGCCAGGGAGGCGGCCGCCGTGGCATGGCCGCTCGGGAAGCTGTTGCTCAGCGGATAGAACAGCCCATCGAGCTGATCCATCCGTTCGAGAAGCACGCTCTTTGCCAGCTGCGATGTCAGGTTCGCACCGACGATCACCACGAGGACGCCGAGGGCGAGACGCGGCCGACCCTGGAGGACTGGCCACCCCACGAGCCCGACCGATCCGATGATGAGCGTCGTCCAGCTGACCGAGGCGAGCGGCATCGACACGGCGTCGGCGACCGCCCGCTCTGGCCGACCTCCAAGGATGAGCTCGCCGATGAGCTGGCCGACGCTCGTCTCGACGGTCAGGGCATAGAGGGAGGCGACGAGCACAGCACAGATCCCGGCCAGGACCGCAAGCCGCAACGGTACGATTGACGACGGTGATCTGAGTCCCACGCTGGCCCAACCTCGACGTCGCGCATCTTCGGGACAACTCGTCGTCGGCCCACTCGGTGATCGACGGCGTTCCGTCGGGCAACAATACGCCGGGCATTCCCGGGAACGTGACGTCCGGGGCCGCCGATGACGCGACGGGCGAGATGTTGCGCACGCGCCGCATAGGGGGACCCGTCACGGAGGACCTGTCCCATGCCATTCTTCGCTGAGCCGCCGAGGATCCTCATCCCGGTCGTCGACCATGCCGATCTCGTCCGGCTCGCTGACTTGGCGATCGCGTGGGGGCCTGCCCGAACGGCCGAATTGACGGCCATTCATGTGATCGAGGTGTCGCCGGACAAGGAGTTGAGCGCCGGCGCTACCGCCGCGCGGGCGGCGCGCGTCCGTCTCGATCAGCTGACATCAGCTCTGCCCCACCGGGTGCATCCGCTGGTACGGATCGATCGCTCGGCCGCGGCGGGCGTCGTCGCCGCTGCGACGGAGCTCCGACCTGATCTCGTTCTCGCAGGCTGGGCCGACCGTGACCCGATCGGGAGTCACCCGCGCGAGGCGGTCGAGGCGATCGTGCGTGCCTGCAGGGATGCCTCCGTCTGCCACGTCGCGATGCTCCGCCTGAGCCGCGAACGGACGATCGATCGCGTTCTGGTCGCTGTTCGCGGCGGACCGCATGCCGAGCTGGCCCTCGCACTGTCGGGGGCGATCGCCGGCGGTCGCAACCTCCCTGTGACCGTGATCCACGTGATGTCGCCGGGGCTCACCGGCGACGCCCGCCGCGCGTCGGAGCAGTCGTTGCTCGCGATGGCGCTCGAGCACGTCGGCGGCGAAGTCCAGCGGGTCGTGCACGAGGCGTCTGACGTGGTGGCCGCGATCCGGGACGAGACCGGTCCGGGCGACCTCCTCCTCCTCGGCGCGTCCGTCTCGGGGATGGATGCCAATCAGAACGTGGACAAAGGCGCAACCCAGACGGACGCGGAAGCCGATCCGCTCGGGGCCGTGCCAGGGCGCCTCGTCCGAGAGGCGCGAGGGTCGGTCATGGTCGTTCGGACGCGCGACGATGTCGTGGCCGAGACCTTCGAAACTCTCGCCTCCCGTCCCGGTACCCTGCCGGCCGTCGACCGTGCGGCTGAGGCGCTACACGCGATTCCCCGAAGAGTGGATCGGTGGTTCGCCGAATCGAACTACCACCACGGGGAGTTCGCGGACCTGCGTCGCCTCGTCGACCACAAGGAGCGGCAGGCTCTCACGATCAGCCTCGTGCTCCCGACACTCAACGAGGAGGCGACGATCGGCCCGATCGTGCGCAGGGCGCGGGAGCAGCTCGTCGAAAGGCTCCCACTCGTCGACGAGCTGCTCGTGATCGACTCCGCATCCGATGACCGGACCCGCGAGATCGCTGCGGCAGAAGGCGCCCGTGTCGTCCAGCACCCGGACGTCCTCCCGCAGTACGGCTCGCTTCAGGGCAAGGGTGAAGCGCTGTGGAAGAGCCTGCACGAGACGACCGGCGATCTCATCGCCTGGGCGGACACCGACGTCCAGGACTGGCATCCGCGGATGGTCTACGGGACGCTCGGGCCGCTCATCGTCGAGCCGCGGATCCAGTACGTGAAGGGCTACTACCAGCGCCCGATCGTCGAGGGCGGCGTCCTCAAGGAAGGCGGCGGCGGTCGAGTGACGGAACTCGTTGCGCGGCCGCTGATCAACCTCCTGTATCCGGAGCTGTCGGGCTTCATCCAGCCCCTATCCGGCGAGTACGCGGGCCGGCGGACGCTGCTCGAGTCGATCCCGTTCTTCAGCGGGTACGCCGTCGAGATCGGACACCTCATCGACATCTACGAGCGGGTCGGACTCGACGGGCTCGGCCAGGTGGACCTGGAGCGCCGCGTCCACCGCAACCAGGAGATCGAGGGCCTCTCGAAGATGAGTTTCGCCATCCTCCAGGCGGTGCTCACCAGGCTCGAGTCAGGACGCCGGGCGCACCTGTTTGCCGAGCTCGGCTCGCGGATGAAGCTCCCCCGCTCGGGTCCCAATGAGCTCCTCCTTGAGGTGATCGAGCTCGGTGACCATCAGCGTCCTCCGCTCCTCCAGATCCCCGAGTACGTGGCGAAACATGTGGCTCGCGTGCCTGACGCGATCGATTGACGTGGCGATCGCGGGGCCGGATCGATCCTCGGTCCACCCGCATGCCAGCGATGTCGCTCAGCCACGGTTCATCGCGGCCATATTGAAAACGCACCGACGATGGCGCACGATGCGACCGGGTCGGCTGCCGGTCGTCGACCGGTTCGCCCGGCTGAGCGAGGGCGCACGATGTCGCGTTTGGTCGATTCCGCGGCGGACCGGATCGCGCCGTGGCGCAGGGCCGATTGGCGGATCCTCATCGGCGAAGGGCTCGTGCTGATCCTGGCAGGTGGCTACCTGCTGGCCGACGGCGAACGAGCCGAATCCATCCTCGGGCTGGTCCTCGGTGCCGCCCTACTGCTCGACGGGATCCGTCAATGGCTCCTGGGCTACCGCCGCCTCGGGCTTGGCCGCTCGCGCGATCTGACACTCACGCGCGGTGCTGTCGGAATCGTGACCGGCGGCCTGGTCCTGGCCCTCTCCTTGCTCCAGCAGATCACGGTGGTGGGCATCCGGATAGCGATCGGCGTTGGAGGCCTCGCCTATGGACTCCTGGGGCTCGTGCTCACCGTGCCGGCGATCCGACGCCGACAGCTGAACTGGACGGCCGCGGTGTTCGATCTCCTGCTCGTGCTGATCTCGCTTCTGCTCCTGTATCGAGTTGCGACCAGTGACTCGATCGCCGGGCTCCTCACCATCACCTCCTGGCTGATCATCTGCGTGGGCATCGCCATCAGCGTCCTCGGGGTCATCCGACGGCCGAGGGCGCCAGCGACGGCCGACCCCAGCTCCGACGCGGCTCCTCCAACCTGAGTCCCGGCAGCCATCCGCGGGGCCCGCCTCGTCGAGCGGTCTGGAGACCAGGGCCCGTCCTTGCGACCGTGCGGCGGAGCCTCGAAGACGAATAGCCAGTTCATCGATATATACTGCCGACATGCCGAGGCGGACGATGCAGGAGGCGACCTTCCTGATCCTCACGGCGCTGGCTGCGGGCAGCCAGCATGGCTACGGGATCATCTCCGACGTCGCCAAGATCTCGGACGGACGCGTGACGTTGCGCGCCGGCACCCTGTACGCCGCACTGGACCGTCTGCGCCTCGACGGGTGGATCACGGTCGACCGGGAAGAGATCGTGGAGAGTCGCCTGCGCCGGTACTACCGGCTCACGCCGGACGGCATGAGCCAGTTGGCCACCGAGGCGGCTCGGGTCCGATCCAACGCGGCGACTGCGCTCGCGCGTCTCGACGTGACGAGGGCCGGCGCTGAGTGACCGACGTCGACGACCTGGAGCGACGGTACCGCCGATGGCTGAAGTGGTATCCGACATCGTTTCGGCGAGAGCACGAGGAAGAGATCATCGGGGTGCTCATGGCCGGCGCTCGAGACGGCCAGGGCCACCCGGGTCCGATGGACGGCCTTGACCTGATGAGCAACGGGCTGCGTCTGCGCCTGCGGCCGACGCTGCCACGGTCAGAGCGCTTGGCGTCCCTGGCCGTCCCACTGCTGTATGTCGGCGCGGTGCTGGAGCTGGTGGCCGCGATCACGATCGTTGCGACCTCCGGCGACATCCGCGCGAGCGAGGCCAGCCGGAACCTTCGATACACCGACGCCCAGTGGAGTGCGGTCGTGGCGGGCCACCTCGAACCAGTGGCGCTGGTGGCATGCGTGGCCGCGGCGATCTGGCTTGGGGTGGCCTGGGGGATCGGCCGCGGGCATCGGTGGGCCAGGATGGCGTGCGTGGCTTTCGTTATCGGGAACCTCTGCAGCCTGTACAACGGCCTCGCCCAGGGTTCGGCCAATGACGCTCATGCCGATCTGGCCATCGGGATCGCTCTCTGCCTCGTTCAGGTCGTGGCCGCCGCGCTCGTCTTTTCAAAGGATCTCGGCAGGCTCGGACGTCTGCGCCCAGGCCGCAGGTCGAACCGCGACCCATCGAAGGGGATGACCGCTTCATGAGCGAGCCCGCTGTGTCTTCGTCGGGCGGTGAGCGCCGCGACCCAGCGCTATCGGTCGAGCACCTGTCGAAGCAATTCGGCGACCGCATCGCCTTCGACGACGTCTCGTTCGAGGTCGGACGCGGTGAGGTGTTCGGGTTCCTCGGCCCCAACGGCGCGGGCAAGACCACGACAGTGCGAACGCTCGGCAGCCTCATCGCACAGACGTCCGGCACGGCCGTCGTCGCCGGCTATCCGTTGACCCCGGAGAACGGCTCGGAGATCCGCCGAAGGATCTCGATCATGCCCGAGACGCCGGGCCTCTACCTGCAGCTCAGTGTGTTCGAGAACCTCGAGTGCTTTGCCGACCTGTACGAGGTGGCCGACCCGCGCGATCGCATCGAGCGCGCGCTCCGAGCGGTCAATCTCACCGACCGGGCTCACGACGCCGGCGGCACGCTGTCGAAAGGGCTCCGCCAGCGGGTCGCCCTTGCGAGGGCCCTCCTCAGCGATCCGGAGGTGTTGTTTCTCGACGAGCCGACCTCCGGCCTCGATCCGGTGGCCGCGCGGGAGGTTCACGACCTCATCGACGGCCTGCGCAAGCAGGGTGTCACCATCTTCCTCACCACCCATCGGCTCGAGGAAGCGGAGCGCCTCTGTGACCGTGTCGCCATCCTCAATACGACCCTGCGAACGATCGGACGACCCAGCGAGCTTCGCGACCAGCTGTTCGCCAAGACACTCACGGTGAGGACGCTCTCCCCGCTCCCCGCACCGGACCGCGTGTTTGGCGGCTTGCCGGCCGTCGACAGCTGGCGCCTGGATGGCGGCGACTACGTCCTGGTGGTGTCCGATCCGGTCCTCGCCGCACCGGCCGTCACCCGGGCGCTGGTGGGCGCCCATGCCGACGTCCTTTCGATCAGCGAGTCACACCACTCGCTCGAGGATGTCTACCTCGAGCTGATCGACCAGGACGTGGAGGCCGGGCGATGAGGATCAGCCCACGGCGGGTCCGGGCAATCGTCCGCAAGGAACTCCGCGAGTACCGGCGCAACCGCTCCCTCATCTGGTCGATGGCCATCTTCCCGTTGATCTTCTGCATCCAACCGCTCATCGTCGTGTTCCGCCTGCCTGCGTCGGCCTCCAGCCTGCTCGTCAACGAGCATGTCCTCCTGTACCTGCTCGGGATCCCTGCGCTGGTGCCGGTCTTCATCGCCGCCTACGCGGTGGTCGGCGAGCGCCAGCAGGGCACCCTCGAGCCGGTCCTCACCACGCCGATCCCCCGTGAGGAGTTCCTGCTGGGCAAGGCGCTGGCGGCCCTGCTGCCGTCGCTCGTCGTCGCTTACGTGGTCTTCGCCCTCTTCCTGGCCTGCATCGGACTCCTCGCGCAACCAACCGTCGCCTCGGCGTTGCTCCAGGTGCCCGACCTGCTCGCCCAGGTGCTCTACACACCGCTCCTCGCGGTGTGGTCGATCTGGGTCGGGATCGCGATCTCCGCCCGGTCGAGCGACATCAGGGTCGCGCAGCAGCTCGGCGTCCTGGCCAGCCTGCCTTCGGTCTTCCTGGTGGTGCTCATCGCGCTCAACGTCATCCCGCCGACGCTCAGTCTGGCCGTCGGCCTCGCGGTCATCCTGCTCGTCCTCGACGGACTCGGCTGGCGAATCACCTCGCGCCTGTTCGACCGGGAGCGCCTGGTCACCGGTTCGAGGTGACTCGGAGCCACTCAACGGCGATGCCCATGGAGCACTGTCATGCGCAAACTACTCGTCAGCAACTTCATCACGCTGGATGGCTACTACGAATCGAAGGACAAGACGTTCACCCGGTTCTTCGAGTATTTCCTTCCCGAATACGGAAACAACGAAGCCTTCGATGTCTACAACCGGGACCTGCTGCGCAACGCCGATACCCTGATCCTGAGCGGCCGGACGTCATACATCGCCAACAAGGCGTACTGGGTTGGCGTCCCGGACAACCCCAAGGCGTCCGCGACCCGGCTCGAATTTGCCGAGCTGATGCGGACCACCGACAAGATCGTCGTGTCGAACTCGATCACAGCGGAGGACCTGGCTCCCTGGGAGGAGAACACCCGCATCCTGCGAGGGCCGGATCTCTACACGGAGATCGCGGCGCTGAAGCAGCGGCCCGGTGGAGACATCGTGGTCATGCTGAGCCGTAAGCTGTGGAATGACCTCCTGGTCCACGATCTGATCGATGAACTCCACCTGACGATCTTCCCGCTGATCGGCGGCGAGGGCATATCGATCTTCACCGGGCGTCCGCCGGTGTCGCTCAAGCTCCTTTCGTCGCGGACCTGGGAGGGCTCGGGCAACATCCTTGCCGTCTATCAGCCGATCCTCCGGAAGTAGCGCGAGCCATGCGGAACGCACAGACGGCGGCCGGCGCGACGACGCAGCTGGCTCCCGAGGGCCGAGTGCGGCTTCCCATGTGCCCATGCCTTCGGTGTGGATGCGGCGAGGGCAGCCCGTCGGTGCAGTCCGCTGCCCGAACGTCTGGCGCCGTCGTCTGCGGCTCCGGCATCTAGACGCTCCCCGACCGTGACCGCAGCCAAGACTTCGAACCTGCCGGGCCCGACGCTCACCGTCTTTTGGCCGGTGCTCGTCGTCGCCGGCCTCATGGTCGCCGGATTGCTCGCCGTGTCGGGGCAGTACGGGTTCCACGGCGACGAGATGTACTTCGTCGTCGCGGGGCAGCATCCCGCGTTCGGCTACGTGGACCAGCCGCCCCTGACCCCGCTCCTGTCCGCCGCGTCGGTAGCCTTGCTCGGAGTCTCGCCGACGGCCGTGCGGGTGCTGCCGGCCCTCGAGATGGGGATCATCGTGGTCCTGATCGCCCTGATGGCGCGCGACCTCGGCGGTTCGCGACGAGCGCAGGTCCTGGCGGCGATCACGGCGGCCCTGTCCGGCTATCTCGGTGCCGGGCATCTCGACACCACGACCGACCCCGACCTGCTCGCCTGGGCGATCGTCCTTTGGCTGTTGGTCAAGCTCCTGGCAGGTGGCGACAGGCGTCTGTGGCTTGGCGTGGGCGTGACGACCGGGATCGGCCTCGAGAACAAGGACACGCTCGTCTTCCTGGGCGCCGGGCTCGCGGTCGGTCTCGTCCTCGCACGACGATGGGACGTCGTGCGCTCGCCGTGGGCGTGGGGGGCGATCGGGATCGCGCTCCTCCTCTGGGCGCCGAACCTCGCCTGGCAGGCGGCGAATGACTGGCCCCAGCTCTCGATGGCCCGTGCCATCGCCGGATATGCCGGCGACAACCGCGCCCAGGTGGTGCCGTTGTTGTGGCTCTTCACCGGGCCGCTCCTCTTCCCGCTGAGCGCGGCGGGCCTGGCCTGGATCCTGTTCGCGAAGGCCTCCGCGCCATGGCGTGCGATTGGGATCGGCGGTATCGTCGCGCTCGTCCTCGTATTCGTCATCGGAGGCAAGGCCTACTACGCGCTCGGCAGCGCATCCGTGGCGATGGCCGCTGGTGGAGTGCTTCTCGATCGCTGGCTGTCCCGCGGACACCTCCGCCTCAAGGCGACGGGCTTCGCGGTCGCCGCCGGGCTTTCGGGCTTGCTCATCGCACTGCTTACCCTGCCGATCCTGCCCCTGTCGACGTATGCCACCTCGTCGCTCCCCGCGGCCGTCCCCGACACCGCCAACGAAGTCGGCTGGCCGCGGTTCGTCGCGACCGTGGAGCAGGCGGTGGCTTCGCTGCCCGCGGACGAGCGCGCTCGTGCCGTGATCCTGACCAACGACTACAGCGAGGCGAGCCCGCTCATCCTCCTCGGCACGGGCCTGCCACCGGTCCACTCGGGCCACAACAGCTACTGGTCGTGGGGCCCTCCGCCGGACGATCGCACGGTCGTCATCCACGTCGGCGACTGGCGACCGACCGACTACGGCGACTACTTCACCGGCTGCCGCGACGTCGCCACCATCGACAACGGGCTCGGGATCGAGAATGGTGAGCAGGGCGAGGCCGTCTCGGTGTGCACCGGGCTGCGCCAGCCGTGGTCGGTGATGTGGCCAGCGCTACGAACCATCAGCTAGTGACGCACGCGGTCGACCTCGTCCTGGAGCCGACTGCGGTCTCGATCTTGACGATGCCGCATCGTCGCCAGTTGGATCGATGGAGGTTGCCGGCATGAGTTGGCGAGCCGCTCTGAAGAGCCGGCGTGGATCATCCGAGCCCAGGCCCATCGTTGTCCGCGAGTACGGCCGAGACAGTCTGCTCGTCTGGGCCAACCTGCTGCTGGGCTGGCTGTTCGCGGCGCTCGGACTGCGTGTGGGCGTGCAGTCCGAGGAGCAACTCCAAGCCAGGATCGAGGAAGATGCCGCCGCGATGCGGAAGAAGGGGTACCTGGTCACCTCGACGCAGATGTTCTCGTTGCCGGTGATCGGCGCTCCACGCACGACCGCGACGTGGTATCGCGTCACCTTCGAGTTGGGGTCGCCTGCGCGTCCGCCGGCGCAGGACCGACCGTGAGCCCACCTTCTTCCCTCTGACTACCTGCGCCGCGGCCGCGAGGGCCAGCAACGCCACGCGCTTTGGATCGCGGCAATGCATGAGCCTCGGTCGCGCTCGAGGGTCGGCACGATGAGCCCCTCGGTCCTCCCGCGCTAGGGCGCGCGCGTCCCCTGGTCGTGGCTTCGCCGCGCTTGGCAGTTGGTGGGCGCCTTCGCCACTTCAGAGCCCCTGGCGGGATGACGATCTGACGCTCCTGATGGTCACGCTCACCCGCCCGCCTGCGACCGACCTCGGCTACTTGCTCCTCAGCAGTCCGGGTCACCGATCGTCGACGCGCTGTTCGCGGACGCCCGGCGCGGATCGGACGAACCGACCCGCGTCATCGACGAGGAGTCCGAGGGAGGCTACGCGCTGGGCAGCCTCGGCCCGCGTCCGGCAGTCGAGCTTCGAGAGGGCGCTGCCGACGTGCATCTCGACGGTGCGCGTGCTGATGAACAGCTTCCCGCCGATCTCCCGGCTCGTCATGCCGTGCGCGACGAGCCGAAGGATCTCGAGCTCGCGCCGCGTCAGTCCGCCGTCGGCGAGGCGGGCCGCCTCGCGCCGCCCGAGTCGCCGTTCGACGGACTCACCCAGCCCCACGAGATCCGCCCCGATGGTTTCGGCGAGCGGGACCGCACCGAGGCGCCGGGCGGTTCGCGCCGCGGCGACGAGGACCCGGATCCCGTCGGACCGTCTGCCCGCCGCGACGAATGCGAGCCCGCACCGCCGCCCGATCTCCGCTCGCTCGAGCGGGAGATCGCGATCGGAGAGCGCCTCGAGCGCGCGTCCGAGGTGGTCGGCGGCGGCGCTGGGATCACCCTCGAGACGCGCCGCCTCGCCGAGCGCGAGACCGAGGGCCGCCAATGCTTCCGGCTGGCCCGTCTCCGCGGCGACCCGGGCAAGGGCCTCGGCGCAGGCGCGAACGGCGGTCGCGTCGCCTCTCTCCGCGTGGAGGGTTGCCGCCCATCGCAACGCCGGCACGACGTAGTGGCGCTCCTCGGTCCGGCGCCACCGCCCGAGCAGGTCGCCGCAGCGTTCGACGGCCGTGTCCTCGTCGCCCTCGAGGCGGTCGACCAGCGCCAGGCCCCAGGTCGAGATGATCTCCATCGCAACGAGCTCGATGCGTCGGCCGAGCGCGAGGCAGGCCTCGAGATGCGGACGCGCTCGTCCGGGGCGTCCGCGGGCTGCCGACACGAGACCGAGGATGCCTTCCGCCACCGCGCGGGCATGGGCCGTCGCGTCGGGCGATGCGAGGACGTCGCGGCAGGTGCGCTCCGCTGCGGACCACTCGCCCGTCTGCCAGAGCACCACTGACATGCAGGCCAGGCACAACTGCGCGGTGCCCTCGATCGATCGAGCCCGACAGTACGCGGCCCCTTCGTCGTACGCGCCCCGTGCGGATTCGTACCGCCCGCCGTGTTCGAGAGAATCGGCGAGCCGCTGGTAGAGCTCCGCCGCCGCGCCGGCGGCGCCGTGGTCGAGCGCCAGGGTCAGGCCCCGGCGCACGAGCTCGAGGCCTGCTTCGGCCTGGCCCATCCGGGCGAGGACGTTCCCCTCCAGGCCCATCACACGGGCTTCAAGATCGGGGCGACCGGCCGCCGCCGCGTCCCGCTTCGCCAGGGCGAGGATCTCGGTCGCCGCGCTGAAACTCGCCGCCGAGCGCAGGTGGCTCGCGGCGGAGAGCCGCTCGATGGCGGCGTCGGCCGCGGCGCCCGACGCGTCGAACGCGTCCGCCGCTGCGAGCCGCGCTTCGATCGCCCGCTTCCAACGTCCCTGGACCTCGAGCGTCCTCGCGAGGCGGCGGCGGTCCTGCGCAGTCGCCGCGCCGTCGCCGTTCGCGGAGCGCATCGCCGCCGCGGTCTCCCACGTCCGCGATGCCTCGCCGATCGCGCCGGACAGCTCGCTGCACTCCGCGAGCCGTTCCAGGATGGCCACGCGTTCGGACAGTGTGCCGCGGTCCTCATCGAGGGCCTGTCGAAATGCCGAAGCGGCGTCCCGGAAGGCGTGGACCCGACATGATGCCTCGCCCGCGACGATCAACCACGACACGGCCTGCTCGGTCTCGCCCGCCGCGAGCCAGTGCCCGGCGACCTCGAGCGGGTCGCCGGGCCCGACCGCGAGGATCGCGGCGAGCTGCGCGTGATAGGCCCGGCGCTCGGGCGATGGCAGGTCCTGCGCCAGCACCTCGCGCACCAACGCATGACGAAATGCCACGTGGTCCCCGTCCGAGCCGACGAGGATCCCCGCGTCGGCTCCCGCACGCGGCCAGGAACCGGCTCCCGGGACAAGCCCGTCGACGAGCGCGACCGGGACGCGGTCGCCGATGAGGGCAGCGAGGCCCAGGGCCTCCCGGGTCCGCGACGGCAGACCGTCGACGCGCACGAGGACACTGTCACGCAGCGTGTCGGGGATCGGCAGGTCGTCCCGGGTGAGCGTCGCCGCGCCATCCTCGATGGTGATGGCACCTTCGGTGACGAGCGCGCCGATCAGCTCCTCCACGAACAGGGGAACACCCTGACTCCGCTCGATCAGGCGCCGTGCGAGCGCCCCGCCGGGGGGTGCCCCGAGCAAGCGGGTCGAGAGCTCGACGATCCCGGCGGGATCGAGTGGCTCAAGGACGATCTCGGTCAGCCGGCCGAAGCGCCGCAGCTCGCCGCGGAGGCGGCGCAGCGGGCTGGCACGGGACAGCTCGTCGGTCCGGTACATGCCGACGAGGAGGACGCGCTCGCGCTCGATCAATCCGGCGAGCGCCGGCAACAGCTCCACCGTGGCGTGGTCGACCCATTGCAGGTCGTCGAGGACGATCGTCAGAGGCGCCTCCCGGGCAAGCCCGACGATGAGCCGGCACATGGCGGCGAGCTCGTCGGGTGCGCCTGCCGACGTCCCGTCGCCCCTCGGAACATCGATGGCGGGGAGCCGATCGGGACGGTCCGATGACGAGGCTCCTTCGACCGGATCGGGCGCAGCTTCCGGGACGAGCGACCGGAGCTGCTCGCGGCCGCCGCGGTCGAGAACCTCGACCGCGATGTGAGGCCAGGCGGGATGCGAACGGATCGCCGCGACGATCGGCCCGAGCGGCGGGGTAGCGGCCGAACGAGCCCCGCCGCGCAGGACGATCTGTGAAGAACGACTGACGATCGGTTCGACGAGCTCCGTCTTCCCGATGCCCGCCTCGCCGGCGACGAGCACGACACCACCGCGCCGCCGCCTGGCCGACCGGAGGGCCTGGCTCAGCCGCTGGGCTTCGTGTTCGCGACCGACGAGCCCGTGCCGGCTCACCACGACCGTCCGCTCATGGCGACACGGTACCGCGAGCGCTCAGAAGGTCAGCGCTGGCGCCCCCGATGCGAGGATCTCCACGACCTGGGCCGCCGTGACGATGGTGGCGCCGTCGACGAGATCGTCGGCCCCGATCCCGCGCGGTTTCGTGCACGCACCGCAGGCCCAGATGCGCCCACCCGCCGAGACGAACTGTGCCATGACGTCGCGAAGGGTCGGCAGACCCTCGTGAGCCACGTCGTCGGCCCGACCGCGAACCGCGAGCCAGGCACCGTCGATCGTCAGGAGCACGATCGCGTCCTGGTCGGCCGTCGCCGCGACGTTGCCGACGACGAATGCGAGCGTCGCCCGCTCGGGATCCTCCGGGCCGTGGGTCGCGTTGATGAGGATCGTGCTCATGCGTCTGTCCCTCCCTGGCGTCCGGCCGGGGCTGGTCCGGCGCCGCGTCGAACATAGAAGTGACCGGTCGAACCGGGGCGCATCGCCATGTCGACCAGCTCGTTGCCGGTGAGTCGCGCCCACGCGCGGAGACCGTCTTCCGCCGTCGGGTCGTCGGCCACGATCTCGAGCACCTGGCCCGGCTCCAGCTGCCGGACGGCCGCCCGGATGTCGGGCGTCAAGGTCGCGCAGCTCTTGCCGATGGCGTCAAGCCGTGCGTCGACGCGACGCTCGGGGGTGCCCGGATCTTCGCCGGTCGGGTCCTCGATCGGACGGAACCCCGAACAGACGAGGGCGACGTCGGTCAGGTGCGCATCACCGAGCGAACCGAACAGCTGTTGCTCGACGATGTGCCAGACGCCCTCCTCCACCAGCCGGACCCGATAGGCGAGATGCAGTCTGTCGGCGACCATCTCGACCCGGGATCCGATAAGCTGGTTCCGATCGGTCTCGCCGAACCAACGCTCGATCCATCCGCGCGCGCCCGACGCGGTCTCCGCCAGGCGCACCGCCCCCGGCGTGAGCGCGCGGAACCGCACGTCCGGTGCGAAGACCGCTTCAAGGGCGTCGAAGTCGTGGGTCAAGAGCGCCCGGAGATAGGCCTCGCCGACCCGGGTCGCGACGGCCTCCGGGTGAGGAGCCGATCCGATGTCGATCGGGATCGGGGAAGTGGCCATCATGTCGTCCTCCTGTGCAGCTGCCAATTCGGAGGAAGGGCAACCGATGGCACAGACCCTAGGTCCCTCGTCGCGGGGCGAACTACGGAGGAACTACGGGGTTCACAGGAGACGAGCGCAACGGGGAACGGAGACAGACCGACGGCGGGTCCGGGCGTTGGCCCGGATCCGCCGTCAAAAGCACGCCCCGGTGGCGACCTGCCGCGTGTTGGTTACGGCAGGAAGTAGTTCGGGTTCGGCATCTTGAACGTCTTGTCCGCGAAGCCGCCCTTCAGGTCGCTGAACTGGTCGCCGAAGCTCGCCACGATGTCATAGCCGAGCAATTCGATGTGCTTCCGCGTGGCCGACTTGTAATGGATCGTCGTGCACGACTTCTGCGGCACCTGGCTGAGTTCAGCGGCGCAGGCGTCGAGCAGGTACTGCGGATAGTCCGCGATGGCCGGCTTCGTGAAGAGGCCATCCTCGCCGTTGACCAGCGTCGTCGGCATCGGGTAGCCGGCGTCGATGTCCGGCGCCGGGATCGAGTCGGTCGTGAGGTTCTGGAGCGTGTCGAGTTCCTGCGAGGCCGGTCGGCCGGTCAGGAAGATGATGGCGTAGCCCTCGCGCTGCGCCTTCCGCACCATGCGGACCATGCCTGGAACGGCCGGGAAGAGCTGACCGGTGACGAACGTCGCGTTCGTGCCCGGGTTGTACGCCCAGTTGCTGAAGATCTCGTAGTTCCAGGTCGCGAGCGTCGTGTCATCGACGTCGAGGACGATCGCGCGCTTTCCCGACCCGTGGTGATGGGCATGCGCCTTCAGGTACGCCTCGCCCCTCCTGGCCACCGAGCGGGCCTCGCGCGCGTAGGAGCTGTCCATGGCAAAGACGCCCGTGCCGAGCGGATCGCCGTAGTAGTTCCGGATCTGCTGGCGCAGGACGTCGATGTTCGTGATCTGGTTCGCGGAACGCGGCGTGAACGTCTGGATGGCCGGCCCGGCCGCCGCCGCGACGACCGAGAACGCCAGCGACATCGCGAGGGTCGCGGCGATGACGATCGTCAGTCGCCGGGAGCCTCGCACCGATGTAGGTCCTCTCATGAGCTCATCCTCCTCAGGTTGCAGCTTGCCGGGGGTGACCGCGATCGTACGTCGGCGGGTGACCGCGAACCACACCAAACCGCCGCGAACGCCACCGGACCCGACCTTTGATGGTGACGGCGCGCAACGGCATCGAGCCCGCGTCGGGATCTGGACACGCGAGGATGGTCGACGCGGGGGCCGCAGCTTGACGCGGGCCACATACTCCTGCGGTGCCCACCGAGCGCGCGATCGCTCATCGCTCCCTGGTTCTCTTCGTCGCCCTGATCGTCTCGGCGTGCGGCGGACAGCCGGTCGTGAACCCATCGGGCGCGGCGTCCACCGCACCGACCCCCGACTCGTCCGCTGCGCAGGCGTCGAACGATCCACTGTTTGCGGGGCTGCTCGCCGATGCCATCGCACACGCCGGACAGCCGGTCACCGACCTCGACATCGATGTCGCCCGGGAACGGCTGATGACGGACATGGGGCTGCAGGCATCGCTCGGCAGCGATGCGGACCGGGTCCTCGGGCTGGCCGCCGCCAGCGAGGAAGCCGCCCGCTCGAAGGAGCCGATCCCGCCCGGGCTCGGTCGGACGACTGCGGCCGCCCCTGACGGCGCGTTCGTCAACGCCATGGCGATCGTGGCCGCGGTCAAGAGGCCCGTCGCGCCGCACCAGGAGTTCAAGGAGTATCTGGCCGGCGGCGTCGACGCGATCGGGTTCGACGGTCCCAACCCGTTCCATGCGGACCTCGGGATCCAGCGGGCGACACAGGCGGACGGTGCGTTGTCTGGCACATCGCAGATCCACACGACCATCGACGTCATGTTCGCCGGATCGGACGTCAAGGCGACATTCGACACCGACATCCAGAACACGGTCACGGACACGGCCACCGGGTCCACGGTCCTCACGGAAGCGGTGCGAAACACCATCACCGGCGAGATCGATGCGTGCCCGAACGCGACTGGCTCCGTTCCTGCTTCGCTGGACGTTGCGGTCGATGAAGAGGCCAGCACGTTCGCGGGTGCAGGTGGTCGCGCCGCATCGCACGCGACCGGCCACGCCACGAGATCGAGCAAGTTCTCCGGAACCTCCGATGACCAGGCGACGCTCGGGACCATCAGCCAGACCTTCACCGAGAACAAGCAGTTCAAGCGGACGGCCTCGGTCGACGGTGGGCCGGAGGCCACGAAGGAAGGGGCATTCACGGTCGGGGTCAGCGGGATCAATGACGGCGCGGCGACCGACCGCGGGTTCGGAGCCACTATCGGCGACTGGTCGGGCGCGACGAAGACCGTCGACGAGTCCGGCGACGTGACGCCCGACATGGGTCATGGGATCGATACCGACGCCGGTTACGACTACGCGACGATCGAGGCGTCGTACACGGCGGCCCAGAAGGTGTGGCGCGATTCGCGGTGCGTCATCGTGACCGCGCCCAGCTACATCCCCGAGAGCGCATTCGCCTTCAACGCGAAGCCGACCCACACCGAGGAGGTGGACAAGGGCAGCACGACCCAGTTCGAAGTCAGGCTTGGCCACCAATTCGGGCAGAGCGTCACCGCCAGGATCTCCGCCGCGCTTGATGGCAAGAACACCCTGTCGCCCGACGTGATCGAGAAGGCGCCCGGCACGCTCACGTACGTGGCGCCCGACGATGATGGCCAGGACGCCCACGTCCTCCTCGAGTCGACCTCGAGGCAGGGGGTCGGCAAGCTCAAGCTCACCTTCCACACGGGCGGCAAGAAGCTCAGCGTCTCGATCGACGGGAAGATGACCACGAGCGGCTTCGGCGTGTCGTACGTGACGACGATGCACGTTCCGGCCATCCTGCTGAGCAGGACGACGGATCCACCCAGGGTGTCACCCGATGGAGGGACGCAGTACCTGACCTATTCGGGATCGGGTCCGGCGACCGCGAAGGTCCTCCTTGGCATCCCGGACTGCCCGAAGCCCTACACGGAGACGGGCACGTTCCAGCTCCGAGCCGAACTCGAGGTGACCAAGGACGAGACGCTGGACGGGAAGTGGACGGTCACATGGGTCCCGTCGACGTTCTCGTTCAAGGGCGGCGTCTGTGTCGGCGTGCCCCTCGAATCGTTCGTCGGGGCGGGCGACGCGGGTCCCGTCGGGGGCTTCATGACCGTGCTTGGTCCGATCGAGATGCGAAACGGCGGCGACACGCTCCATGTGAAGCACACGACGACGCTGGGCGCGTCGAAGAACACCATCGACGCGACCGTGATCGGCAAGATCGTGAGCGAGTCAGGCCCGTAGCCAGGCTCCCTGTGCCCCTTGCGTCGTCGACGCTCGGTCACGGGCTCCAGAAGCCGTTCGCCCCAGTGGTCACGGGCCGTGCCGCCGAACCCGCCGCCGATATGGCGACCAGCTCGTTTCGACCCGCAGCGTCAACGAGGGGGAGAAGGATCGACGCGCTGTCGGGCGACCAGAGACGGTGGCTCAGGGCGTACTGGTCGAAGTAGGGCAGCAGCTGGTTGACGAACGTCGAGTTCAGCTGGACGACCTGTTCCGGGCGCTCGACGCCGGTCGCGACGTCGACGAAGGCCAGTCGGCCGGTGACGCCCGCGACCGGCGGGACCGTGCCCGGCGAGGAGCCGGGAACGACCGCGTCGGCGGGGATATCGGCCGTCCCGGCGGGCCCCGGCGTGTCACCGGGATGGCTCGGGACGATGGCCGCGATGGTCCGGCCGTCCGGGGACCAGAAGAACGCCACCGCCGGACCGTCGAGGAGGGTCCGGACCTTCCCCGTGCGGGGGTCGGTCAGCCGGAGCGGCCCGAACGGGAATGTCGCCCCCGGATCGACGGGCTCATTGGACGCGACCGAGGCCAACCCGCCGCCAGCCGGGTCGAACGCGAATGCCGCGGGCCCGAAGACGGCCATCTCGTGGCTCGCAGATCCATCGCGAGACGCGACGACGAGCTTCTCGGACCCGTCCGACTCGGAGCTGACGTAGGCGAGATCGTGGCCGTCGTGGCTGACGACGGCCGAGCGGAAGATGCCGGACCCCTTGAGGGCGGGCTTGATCGGCTTGCCGTCGAGGCCGACTTCACCGGTGAACGCATTCGACCCGACATCGACGTGGAGGAGCAGGCGCTTGGCGTTGATCCAGTCGAAGTAGAGCGGGGCGCCCTGGCGGATGAGGGCGGCCGGCCCGCTTCCGTCCAGGGGGGCGCTGCCGTCGGCCGGCGCGATCCGCAGGCCCAGCCCCACGGCCTCTGTGGCCAGGAAAGCGACCTGGCGCCCATCCGGCTTCCAGTACAGGTAGAACGGCGCACGGTCGCGGCTGCGATAGATGACGACCGGGTCGGGGCCGACGGCAGGCTTCGCGGTCGATGTCGCGCCCGGGGTCGTGGCGCCGGCCCCCGGGACATCGAAGACATAGATCGAGGTGTCGCTCGCGCCCGCGCCGATGACCGCGATCTGTGAGCCATCGGGCGACCACGCTGGGAACCCGAGCACGGGTCCGGGCGCCGGGTAACTGACCCGCGAGCCGCCGCCATCGTCCATCGTGGAGAGCACGCCCAGATCGCTCACGACCGCGATCAGGCCCGGCGACGTCGGAGCCGTTGCGGGCGGGGGCGATGCGCTCGGGCTGAACGCCGTCGAGGGGAGCGGCGAGGCGGACGGCACGACCGACGGCACGACAACGACGGTCGACGGCAGCACCACGGCCGCCGAGGGCGCTGGTGATGCAGCCGCACCGCCTCCCTGTCCCAGCAGCCCGCTCCACACGACAACCACGGATACGACGACGACCGCGACGATCGACAGCGCGACCCCGACCCAGAGCCGAGAGCGCGAACCACCGCCTGTCCCATCGTCCGGCGGATACGGCGCCGGCCCGGACCACTGGACCGGTTCCTGCTCACCGTCGGGTCGCAACTCGGCCATCGCTCCACGATACGCTTCGGTGGACGCCGGCGGTTTCGCGGCACCTGCGGGACGGACGGGTCACGGGTTCATCGGTGCCCGCCACGGCGGCGGCGGGCCGGCGGAGGAGGTGCGTGGTTGATCCGGCCGATCGTCCCCGGAACCGAACCGGCCGGGCCGGCTCGATCGGGGCGGCCCGATGATCGATGCCTTCCGCGGAGAACGCGGTGGCGACCCCGATCGGCGTGAAGACTGGGTCGCCTCCACCACGACCATCTTCGGCCAGGAACGCGAGGGCCTCACGGTCATCGACGGCCGCGCGATCCGGGACCTGATTCGCGAGGATGCGGAGACCTGGCTCGGCCCCGAGCACGTGGCTCGCCTGGGCTCAGGCCCCGGTCGCCCGGTCGAGGTCTCAGCGGGCGGCGCGCCAGCCCAGGAACGTCGGCCAGCCCCAGGGCACGGCGGTCGCAGCGACGATCAGGCCGATGCCGAAACACACCGGGTGCAGGAAGCTCAGCTCCTTGATGATCGCAAGCTCGACCACGATCCAGATCATCTGGCCCCAGCCGATCGCGAAGGCCAGGAAGGGCGCGACCCGGTACCGGAGGAGACCCATGGCGACGACGGCGAGCGAGCCGACCCCGAAGATCCCCCCGAGGATCAAGCCCGGGATGGCGTAGTCGGCGAACGGGCTGCCGGCGAGCAAGGCCACGTCGAACTGCATGACGCTGCCGTCCGGGTGGGACACGAGCGCGATGCCCCCAGCGAGGGCGCCCAGACCGAGCAGTCCGAGGAACGAGACGCACAGCTTGCCCGCGAGATGGAGCTCAGGTCTCGGGATGATCGCGACCGAGCCGGCGGCAAGCGGGTGAGTCGTCATGGCCAGATCCTCCGTACCGCGGCGGTTGGAACGTCCGTCGAGGAGGATGCTCGTGCGAGATCGAACGGGGGGCAAGGGCCATCCGACCCGTCTACACGGTCCGGACGTCTGGCGACACCCCCGCGCCGTTCCCGGTGACGCTCGTCAGACTTTGCGGATGCGGTCGCCCACCCGGACGGTGCCGGCCTCCACGATGCGGGCGTTCAGCCCGCGCAATCGGTTGGCTCGACCGAACTCCGAGTTCACCCAGCGCTGGGTATCCCCGCCGAAGCGTGCACTGAACTTCGAGCACCCCGTGTGCGGCGTCTCGCTCACGTCGATGATCGCCGATCCGATGGCCAGGCGAGTCCCCGGCGGCAGGTTGTCGGTGCTCAGATCGAGGTCGACGTACAGCTGATCGCCGGCCAGCGGCCATCGCGCGCGGTCAGGCTCGATGGCGGCAAGGGTACGGGTGCCCATCAGGGTGAGCTGGGCGCCCAGGAAGACCGGTGTCGAGCGCGCGTCCTGAGCCCCCCATCGATCTCCGACCAAACCGAGCTCCGGGTCGAGGCGGGCCTCGCCGACGACCTCGCGTTCATCCGTGGCCGGCCGCCGGACGATGAGTTCGAGCCGCCCATCGTCGGCGGGCGCCGCGCGGATGTCCTCCACGTGGGCATCGAAGGTCCACTCCACCGGATCTTCCATGCTCGAAGTGTCGCAGATGTACGGCGGTTCGCGCCTGGTCCACGACTCGGAGCGCCCGAACGGTCGCCGCGACGAGCCCGACGATTTGTTACGGCGTCGTAGTATATCGGGGTGCGCCGGCTCGTCCTCCTCGTGCTGATCCTTGGACTCCTCGGCTGCGCCCCGGCGACTCCGCCCAGCGGCGCGGCCTCCGGTTCGACGAGCACTGCCACCACCCCGCCGACGGTCCCGGCGGGTAAGCCGTCTTCCTCTCCCGATCGCGTGGCCGGGTGGCGAGCCGATCTCGATGCCCTCGTGCCGGCGATGACTGCGCTCCACCCCGACCTCTTCCATGACACGCCCCGGGCCGAGATCGAGCGCGTCGTCGCGAACCTGCGGGACCGTGCCGGGAGCCTTTCGGACGACGAGCTGCTCGACGGGGTCATCCGCGCCGTCGCTCTCGTCAGCGCTCACGGTCGCGACGCGCACACCGGCCTGTACCCGTGGAGCCAGGCCAGCCATTACCCGGTGGACAGCCTGCCGCTGCGGGTCTGGCTCTTCCCCGACGGCATCCATGTCATCGCGGCGCTTGCCCCGTACGAGGACCTCGTCGGCGCACGGATCGATTCCATCGACGGACGCGCCGCCGACGCGGTCGTCGCGGCGCTCGATCCGCTCGTCCCACGCGACAACGATTCGACGGTCCGGCTCCTGACGCCACGCTACCTGCTCATCCCGCAGGTGCTGCGCGGCCTCGGGCTCGTCGACGGGGACGGTCCGGTCGATCTCGGGCTGGTCGATCCGGACGGGGCCACGCGCACCGCGTCGGTCGTCCCGATCCCGATGGCCGAGTACAACGATTGGGCCGGGGCGTACGGCCTCTTCCTGCCGGCCGATCCCGACGTCCCGTACCTGTCGCGGATGGACGAGCCGCTGTGGTGGACCCGGCTCAACGACAAGACGCTGTTCGTCCAGTACAACCGGGTCGAGTTCCTGGGAGGCCCGCTCTTCGCCGAGTTCGCCGCAGAGGCTGCGGCTCGCGGATGTCGAGCGAGTCGTGATCGACATCCGCCACAACTACGGTGGCGAGGTCCGGACCCTCGAAACGGTCGTGCAGGTGCTGGAGCGGCCTGCGGTGGATCGCCCGGGGAGGCTGTTCCTGATCACCGAGCCGGAACACGTTCTCGGCGGCCTCACTGTTCGCGGCCAAGCTCCAGGCCCGAACGTCGGTCACGATCGTCGGGGAGCCGATGGGTGGCAGCCCGAACGCCTGGGGCGACGCCGAGGACGTCACCTTGCCGTGGTCCGGCCTGTCGATCAGTGTCGCGACGTTCTTCGAGCTTGGGACGACACCGGATGACGAGCGCCTGACGATCGAACCGGACGTGGCGGTGCCACTGGCGTTCGATGACTGGCGGGCCGGCCGCGACCCGGCCCTCGCAGCGGTCCTCGCGGGTCCCTGACCCAGACCCCGGTGATAGCCTCGCGGCGGACTCGCCGCTGGAGGCCACCGTGACCGAACCGCCGCGCCGAACGACCTACTCGCTGTTCTTCGATGTCTACGTCCTCGGGCAACGGATCCGTGAGTTGCTCGCCGCCTCGATGGCGATGTCGCCGCTCCGTCCCGACGAGTACGCGATCTACAGCGTCGTCTTCGAGGATGAGGCGCTGTCACCCACGGCCATGGCAGCGCAGCTCTCGATGCCCCTGACGACGGTCGTCGATGCGATCCGGACGATGGAGCGTCGCGGCCACGTCCGCAGGATCCCCAATCCGCGCGACGGGCGCTCGTACCTCGTCGTGCTCACGGGCGAAGGCCTGCGGGCGCACGCGGACGCCCACGCGCGGTTCGAGGTGGGGTACCAGGCGTTCGTGGCCGAGCTGCCCGATGGCGAGCCGGCCGCCCAGTCGGAGGTGGCGAAGCTCCTGGAGGCAGCCGCCCGCGCGATCCACGCGACCGCGGTCGACGGGTCCGACCCCCGTGTGCGCGCCGTGCGGACCGGGCGGCCGACTGGCACTGGCTAGCGCTGACAGTCGAGGGACGGCCTGACGGGCAAGCGCACGATCGCGACGTCGTTCGGACGGAGACGGATCATCCGAACGGACCAGCGCCTCGACGCCATCCGTCCGACACCTCGGCGCGATCTCGGCGTCCTGGCAGGCGAGCTCGGTGAGCCATGCCGATCCCACCCGATCGAGCCCGGCCGCCACGTAGAGGCCGTCGCCCCGGTTCAGGCAGCGGCGAGTCCCGGCCCGAAGGTGACCGGGCGACCTTGGCCGCGCCGCTTCGATTCGTACATGGCGGCGTCCGCTTGGCCGACCAGCTCGTCGCTCGTCACATCGAGTCGGCTCGTGTAGGACAGGCCGATGCTCGCGCTGATCCTGACCGTCCCCCCGGGAAGGACCACGCTCCGACTTACCGCGCGAGAGACTCGACGAGCCACTGCACGAGCCGTGGCCGCGCTCGGGACGTTCCGACAGACGATCAGGAACTCGTCCCCGCCGATCCGTCCGAGCGCATCTCCAGCACGAACGGTGGCCGCCAGTCGGTCGGCCGCGACGCGTAGGAGCTCGTCGCCAGCAAGGTGACCGAAGCGGTCGTTGACCGACTTGAATCGGTCGAGATCGACGAAGATCACCGCCGTGCCAGCGTCCGAGTCGGTCGCGAGCGACACGTCAAGGAAGTCCATGATCGAGCGCCGGTTCGGCAACTCGGTGAGCATGTCGTGGGAGGCCTGCTGCTCGAGCTCGACACGAAGCTCCGCGCTTTGGGTCACATCTTCGACGCACACGATCGCCCCGGTGACTTGGCGGTCTTCGTCGGACAGTGCCCGCAGGCGGATCATGCAACGCCTGGTCCGATGCGGCTCGCGCAACTCGACTCGGACCTCGATGTCCCTGTCGATGCCATCAGCGAGGGCGGCGTCGATGGCCGTGTCGACGACGGTACGATCCTCGGCCACGACCGTGGAGAGCCGCTCATCGAGGCTCGTCGTCACTCCTGATCCAAGCAGCATGGTGAGGCGATCGTTGGTGTAAACGACTCCCCGGTCGGCCGAGATCTGCAGGATGCCGATCGGTAGCGCCTCCGCGAGCCGATCGAGCAGCTGCTCGCGGGCGCGCAGCGCCTCGAGGACGGCCATCTCGTCGGAGATGTCGATCATCTCGGTCAAGACGCATCGCTCGGCCGGATCGGCGAGCAGATTGAGGTTGGACACCTCCATCCACAGCCAGGAGCCATCCGCTCGTCGATGTCGCAGGCGCACCGCCTGCGTGGCGGCCGGATTCGCGAGCATCTGCAGCCAGGACTGGATCGCCCGCTGCTGGTCGTCGGGATGGACGAATTCGAGGGACCGGTGACCCACGGTGCTCTCGTCGGTCCAACCGAGGATCCGGGTCGTCGCTGTGTCGATCTGGAGGAGGATCGCGAGCTCGTCCTTGCGGACCCTCGCGATACGCGGTGGGAGCCCCGACGCTTCGGGCGGCTCATCCAGCGCGGTTTCGCCGTCGCCCGGCAGCACGATGCCGACGAAGACGCCGTATTCGGCTCGAACGTCCAGGAAGTGGAGGACGGCGGCCTGCCCCGGGCTTGCGAGCAGGCGGATGGGCGCCCGGGACATGCGCATCGTCCGCGCCCGCTCCCACATCTCGATGACGACGATGCGGTCGGCCGGCACGACGACATCGAGCATCGAAGACGCCTTGAGTAGCCGATGACCCTCGATCGGCAGGCCCGCTGGCGCCGGCACGAACCCACCGGCCGCTCCCGGGTCGATCGCGGCGACGAGCGCATCCGGATGCTGGGAGAGGAGGACCCGAAGAACCACCGCAGCGTCAGATGGCCGCGGAGCCGATTCGCTCACGGGCGGTTCTGGATCGGTCCTGCGGCGACGATTCCCTGGAGTCATGTGGCTGCCCCGATCGATGCTTCGTCGGATCGCCACGTCGTGGTGGCTGCCGGACGAATACCCAGATCCAGTGTACGAACGCCTTCTCGTCCCTCGCTACCGGGCAAGAACCGCACGCGGGCCACCCGATAGTCCTGTACGGTCCCGGATCACCCGCGCGCAAAGCGGCCGGGCGTGATCCCGAGGAAACGCTTGAACCGGCGGGTCAGGTGCGCCTGATCGAAGAACCCGACCTCGGCAGCCACGTCGGCTAACGGCTGCCCACCGAGGATCCGGTCACGAGCCGCGTCGAGGCGCCGGCCGATCAGGTAGACGTGCGGTGCGATCCCGAACGCCTTCGTGAAGGCGCGAGCCAGTTGCGTCTGGCCCGATCCGAGCTCGGTCGCCACGTCGCCCATCGACACGGACTCGAACGCGTGGGCATCGATGAAAGCCCGGAGCTGCTCGGCGAGGTCGCGACCGGCCGCCGCCTGCCGGTCGGGCGTTCGCTCGCCGAGGCTCACGCGGATCCGCTCGGCGACGAATGCGAGCCGGGTCTCCGCCTCGAACGTATCGTCCACACACTCCAGGGCGCCATGGAGGTCCGAGACCTCCGGCCGGAGCGAGCGACCACCGATGACGGGCCGGTCGACGGCAGGACCGATGAGGTGCTCTCCGAGCAGGCTCGTCTCAAGGTAGAGCACGCGCTTGCGGAAGCCGAGGCTCGTGGCCGGCCGGCCGTCGTGCACCACGTGCGGCGGCAGGACCGTGACCATCGACCGCTCGGCATGCCGTGCCTGGCGATGGAGGTCGTATCTGACCGCCCCGTCGTCGACGACGAGCAGCGTCCACGCGTCATGGGTATGCGGCGGGTAGGCGTGGTCCGTGAACCGCGCGTGCAGCACCTCGCGTACGCCCTCGACCGGGGGCTTCCACGCCCTGATCGAGACTCGGCCGGCCGGCAGCTCCATCGCAGGATCGTACAAGACCCGGTGACCCCGGGCCTCCTAGCGTCGAGCCCATGGATGGACTGGGAGCGTTGATCGTCTTCTCGTTCGTGAGCGCCGTGACCCCGGGCCCGAACAACATCCTCCTGTGGGCGTCCGGCGCCGGATTCGGCCTTCGGCGAACGATGCCGCACGTCGTCGGAACCTCGCTCGGGATCGGGTCGATGGTGCTCGTCGTCGCCGCCGGGCTCGGTGCCATCGTCACCACGGTCCCCGAGATCGGGTTCGCGATGAAGATCGCCGGCTCCGGCTACCTCCTGTACCTCGCCTACCAGATCGCCGGTGCACGGGCCCTCGAGCGCGGCACCGTCGCCCGACCGCTCGGCCTGCTCCAGGCGGCCGCCTTCCAGGCCATCAACCCAAAGGCCTGGATCTACGCGCTCAGTGCGATCACGACCTTCCGGCCGGCCGGTCTCCCGGCGATGGCGGGCGGCGCCCTGGTGGCGGTCACGATGATGATCGTCGTGATCCCGACGGCCGCGCTCTGGGCTGGCGGCGGCGGCATCGTGGGTCGCTTCATCGCCGATGAACGGACGCAGCGGATCGCCAGCGTGTGCCTGGCCGCGCTGCTGGCGGCCACCGTCGCCTACGTCTGGATCTGAACGGATCCGCGGTCGGGAGCGACGAGCGGCGAGATCCTTAGACCTTCAGGTCGTGAGGGCCGGGAGATGATCGGTTCCGGGCCGCGCCGCACCGGCCGCGCACGAGCGGCGGAGGTTTCAGGTCTTCGCTTCGTTGCCGTCGCGGCCACCACCGAGATCGCCGCGGACGGCAGCCGCGCCCTTGGCCGTCGACCAGGCGCTGACCGCATCCGCGAGCGCCACGGAACCGGGGCGGACCGCGAGACGGTCGTCCGCTCCGCGAATCCCCGGGCCGAGCTCGGCGATCCGGCCACGATAGACGGGCTTGTCCCCATCCGAGCGGTCGACGGACGGATAGACATCGAAGTAGCCGTCCGTGCTGACGACGATGGTCGCCTCCGGCGGCGAGAAGGACGTGCGTGCCATGCTGAGTTCCGATCCATCGCGCGCTTCGGACTGACGGAATGCGGAGCCCGGCGCCTGCGACGTGTCGTCACACCATCGGGCCGCGGCGCGATTCCGTCAAACGCCCGTGAACGGCGGATGATCGCCGTGGGGCTCGGCCGGTTGTGCCACGGACGAGGATGGCGAGCGGTCGTTGGAACCACAGGTGCCGCCCGTCCCCTTCACCCGGGTCCATCGGCCTGAGCCGACGGTCGCGCGGTGCCCCTCGCCACCAACTTCGCCCCATTCGACCCCCGTGACCGGGCCAATCGGCAGTATCGCCGTGCATGGGGCGGCCATAGCCTTCGCATGAAGGAGGCATGACAGATGGCCGGACTTCGGACAGTCGATCAAGCCACGACCCGAGCCGTGCCTCCGAGCGCCGTCGTGTGGATCAACCGGCGCCAGGCGATCGTCGCGACGATGGGCTGCGACGGGCAGATCTCGACATGCGAGATCAACCGCGGACTCGAGTCCGAGCTGGCCTACCTGGCGCTGGTCGTTCGCGCGATGGGCGACCGCGAACGGATCGTCATCCTCGGTCCAAGCTCGATCCGCCTGGCCCTCGAGCGCGAATACGTGGGGATCTACCGCCGGCCCGAGCGGCTGGTCGATGTGGAACCGGCGGGTTCGCTGCACGCCGAGGAACTGGTCGGGCGCCTGCATGCTCTCGCCGGCTGAGCGGCGCCGGGATGAGGCCTCGCGAGCGATGAGCGGAACCATCGGCGCGGTCAAGGCCCACGAGACGGCGGCCAGCGAGGCGGCCGACGAGACATTCGTACCACTGGAGATCGACGCCGAACGGTGCAAGGGCTGCGGTCTCTGCGTCGCCATCTGCCCCAAGCACGTCCTCGAGCTCGAGGGGTCGTTCGTGAACCCGCTCGGCTATCACCCGGTCCGTCTCACCGACGCGGCCACGTGCACGAGCTGCGCCCTCTGCGCGCGCATCTGCCCGGACGCCGTGTTCGCGGTCTACGCCCGACCGAGGGTCGCCTGACATGGAGACGGTCGCCACCGCGCCAGTGACCCCTGGTTCGGCCGAAGAGCCCATGCGCCCGGTCCTGATGAAGGGCAACGAGGCGATGGCCGAGGCGGCGATCCAGGCAGGCTGTGATGCGTACTTCGGCTACCCGATCACGCCCCAGGCGGAGCTGCTCGAGTGGATGGCACGGCGGATGCCGGACCTGGGCCGGGTGTTCGTCCAGGCCGAGAGTGAGCTTGGCGCGATCAACATGGCCCTCGGAGCCGCTGCGACCGGCGCCCGCGTCCTGGTCTCGTCCTCGAGCCCGGGGATCAGCCTCATGGCGGAGGCCATGAGCTACATGGCCGGCTCGGAGCTGCCCGTGGTCCTGATCAACGTCATGCGCGGCGGACCGGGACTCGGCAGCATCGGTCCGTCGCAGTCCGACTACTTCCAGGCGACCAAGGGCCACGGCCATGGCGACTATCGGGTCCCCGTCCTTGCCCCGTCGTCGATCGCCGAGGCCGTCACGCTGATCCCCGACGCCTTCGAGCTCGCCGAGCGATACCGGACCCCGGTCATCATCCTGACCGACGGGGTGATCGGCCAGGCGATGGAGCCGGTCGTCCCGACATACCGGGTGCCACCGCCAGGGCCTGTCGGTTGGGAGCTGTCAGGCGCGAACGGGCGACCGCCGCGCGTCCTCCGATCGCTGAATCTCGGGCCGGAGGACCTCGAGACCCACAACCGTCACCTCCAGGCGAAGTTCGCGACCGTCACGGAGCGCGAGGTCCGCTGGGCCACGGAGGATCTCGACGGTGCCGAGATCGCCATCGTCGCCTACGGGACGGCGGCACGGGTCGCCCGAACCGCGATCGAGCGGGCCCGCGAGCACGGGCTGCGGGTCGGCCTGTTCCGTCCGATCACCCTGTGGCCCTTCCCGTCCCGCGCCCTGGCCGACATCGCGCCGAGCATCCGGGCGATCGTCGTCGTCGAGCTGTCCGCCGGGCAACTGGTCGAGGACGTTCGACTCGCGGTCGAAGGTCGCACCCCGGTCTTCTTC
Organism: uncultured Chloroflexia bacterium; assembly: GCA_963764515.1. Lineage (GTDB taxonomy): Bacteria > Chloroflexota > Limnocylindria > Limnocylindrales > CSP1-4 > SPCO01. The sequence continues at coordinate 60,505 of CAVXSS010000005.1, forward strand.
CATGGACGCACCGGGGGCATGGTCCCGACGCCCGGAGCCGTCGTGGACGTCGTGAGGCGGGCGTGGGGGCTGACCGTGCCGAGCCACCGGTTCACCGACGCCGATGAGGCCGCCGCGGCCAGGGAGCCCGATCCGCTCAGCCTGATCGAGGTCGGTGCCTGGGCCGAGGCCGGACGGTCGATCGTCGATCACCCCGAGGCCCCGGGCGCCGGTCCGCTCGGCACGTCCGGCGACGGCGGGAACGGGCGGTGAGTCGGATGTCGATCGCGAGCCAGGACACGAGGCGAATCATCTACCACCGGCCGGCGGCACTCTCCGACCGGGCGACCCACTACTGCCCGGGTTGCGGTCACGGGATCATCCATCGGCTCGTCGCGGAGTTACTCGACGAGATGCAGCTGGCTCCGCGGACGATCGGCGTCGCGTCGGTCGGGTGCAGCGTGTTCGCCTACGACTACCTGGCCGTCGACTTCGTCGAGTCGCCACACGGCCGCGCGCCGGCGGTGGCGACCGGGGTCCGGCGGGTTCGCCCGGATGCCTTCGTGTTCACGTATCAGGGTGACGGCGACCTGGCCGCGATCGGGACGGCCGAGATCGTCCACGCGGCGGCACGCGGCGAACGGATCAGCGTCATCTTCGTCAACAACGGCATCTACGGGATGACCGGCGGCCAGATGGCCCCCACGACCCTCGTCGGGCAGCGGACGACCTCGAGCCCGGCCGGCCGCGAGACGAGCCTGGCCGGCTACCCGCTCCGGATCACCGAGATGCTGGCCACGCTGCCCGGCGTGGCCTACGCCGCGCGTGGCTCGATCGCCGATCCGGGCTGGATCGGCCGGACGAAGGCGATGATGCGACGGGCATTCGAGACCCAGCTCGCCGGCGATGGCATGTCCATCGTCGAGATCCTCTCGACGTGCCCCGTGGGGTGGGGCCTGACACCGACCGAGTCCATGGAGCACCTGTCCCGCGACGTCGTATCGACCTACCCGCTCGGTGTGATCGTCGATCGACCGGCGCACGCCGATGCCCGGGCAGCGGGAGGATGACGATGCAACACGCCACGGTCTTCGGCGGGTTCGGCGGCCAGGGCCTCCTGTTCGCCGGTCATGTCCTCGCGCATGCGGCGGTCATCGAGGGCCGGAACGTGTCGTGGATGCCCTCGTACGGCCCGGAGATGCGTGGTGGGACCGCCTCCTGCACCGTCATCGTCGCCGACCATCCGATCGGCTCGCCGATCGTCGACACCGCCGACAGCGTCGTCGCCCTGAACCCCCCGTCCCTCGCGAAGTTCGAGCCGCTCCTCGTCCCGGGCGGGCTCCTGGTGCTTAACGCGTCGCTCATCGAGGCTGAGCCCCGACGGACCGACATCGAGGTCGCCGCGCTTCCGTGCACGGCGCTGGCCCGCGCCGGCGGCGACGATCGGCTCGTGAGCGTGGTCGCGCTCGGCGGACTCCTCGCCCGTCGGGCGATCGTCAGCGCCGGTTCCGTCCGGCAAGCGCTCACCGAGCTCGTGGGACCGACTCGTCCGACGCTCGTTGCCGCGGACCTCGCGGCATTCGCGGCGGGATACGCGGGTTCGGGCATCGACGTCACGGCCTGACGTTCGGGCCGTCGGTCCGCACGCCTCTACGGCAGGACCTGGGTCGAGATCGCGCGCCAGGGGCGGCGGAGCAGGACCGTCAGCTTCGAGGCATCGTCACGGCGGACCGATCGCGAGCTCGTCGCGCGGCTCCGTCGGTTTGCAGGCGTGGAGCCGCGATCGCGGACGGTCAGTGCCTATTGACAGTCGGGCCCCGTAACAGGCCGAAGGGCACTGGCCGGAGAGCGAGCGCGGCCGCCACGCTATGCAGGTCGGCAAGAGCGCACGTGCACGATCGCACGGCGGCCGGCCAGGAGACCTGAGATGGACCGCAGGCGAGTCGTCATCATGGGCGCCGCGGGCCGCGACTTCCATGACTTCAATGTCGTGTTCCGCACGGATCCCGATGTCGAGGTCGTCGCATTCACGGCCACCCAGATTCCCGGGATCGCCGATCGCCGCTACCCGCCTGAGCTCGCAGGCCCCCTGTACGAGCGGGGCATCCCGATCTTCCCCGAGGGCGAGCTCGAGCGGATCATCGCGAGCGAGCGGGTCGACACGGTCGTCTTCGCCTACAGCGACGTCACGCACGAGACCGTGATGCATGCGGCGTCCCGTGTCCTGGCGGCCGGTGCCGACTTCACGCTCCTCGGGCCCGATCGGACGATGCTCAAGAGCGTCCGCCCGGTGCTCGCCGTGGGGGCGACCCGGACCGGTGCCGGCAAGAGCCAGACGACCCGCTTCCTGGCGGCCCTGCTGGCCGAGCGCGGCATCACGCCGGTCGTCGTCCGCCATCCGATGCCGTATGGCGACCTCGTTGCGCAACGCGTCCAGCGCTATGCGACCCTCGGCGACCTCGACGACTACGAGACGACGATCGAGGAGCGGGAGGAGTACGAGCCGCACATCGAAGCCGGCCGGGTCGTCTACGCCGGAGTCGACTACGAGGCGATCCTTCGCCAGGCTGAGATCGAGGCCGACGTCATCCTCTGGGATGGGGGCAACAACGACTTCCCGTTCTACCGGCCCGATTTGTTCATCGTCGTCGCCGACCCGCTTCGGCCAGGTGACGAGCGCCGCTACCACCCGGGCGAGACCAACGTCCGGATGGCGGACGTCGTGCTCATCAACAAGGTCAATTCTGCCGAGCCTGCCGCGGTCGACGCGGCCCGCGCGGCCATCCACGAGCTGAACCCCAGGGCCGAGGTCCTCCTGGCGCACTCGGAGCTGTCGCTCGACGGTCCGCCGGTCGAGGGCAAGCGTGTCGTCGTCGTGGAAGACGGCCCGACGCTCACCCACGGCGGCATGCTGTACGGGGCCGGCATCGTCGCCGCCCGACGCTTCGGTGCCGCTCGCGTGGTCGACCCGCGGCCGGTCGCGGTCGGCTCCATCCGCGACGTCCTCGAGCGGTATCCGGCCCTCGAGCCGCTCGTCCCGGCGATGGGCTACGGGCAGGCGCAGATCCGCGAGCTCGAGGCCACCCTCAACGCCGTCGACGCAGACCTGGTGCTCTCGGCGACGCCGATCGACCTCACCCGCGTGCTCGACCTGAACAAGCCGATCACGCGCGTGCGCTACGAGCTCGCCGAGGTCGGTGGCAGGCCGCTCGCCGAGATCATCGAGCCGATCGTGCGTCAGGTCGGCAGGGCCGCTGTCGCCGGAGCGTGACGGTCAACCCGACGCCGAGGTCCCGGGGTCGGCGGACGCGCGAAGCCGGGACGCGCGAAGCCGTGCCGCCCGCAGATTGAGGACGAGACCCAGCACCAGCAGGGTCCCGCTGACGAGCGGGATGCGCCGGCTGAACCAGTCCGGCAGGAAGATGTCGGTCACCGATCCGCTCGACGCTCCGAGCTCTTCCGCGAGTGGCGTGAGCGGGCAGACCCCGTTGTTGCTTGCGAAGATCGCGGCCTCCGCGAGCGCGACGCCAGCGGCGATGGCGGTCCGGCGCCGCGGGTGCCCCCGGACGCCGTCCCAGGCGACCACCAGGATCAGGCCCGCCACCGAGAAGAAGATCGCCGTGTGCACGGCCTTGATGGCGCCCACCACCGCGGGCCGCGCCCCGGCGGGGACGTGCCCCGCCAACGGCCTGGTCAGGGCCAGGCTCCAGACTGGCGTGCGACCTGCGCTCAACGGACCGACCTCCCGGTCGCAGGACGGGCGGCGCCGATCCGCAACCGGGCCGCGTCCACCCAGGCCGGGGCCAGCTTCACGAGCCGCGCCTTGCCCAGGTTCTGGCTGATCATCCAGCGGACGTTCGGATCCGGATCGGACAGCCAGCGCTCCAACGCCGGGAGGCCGATCGCGATGTCGGCCGCGACCGCGACGCTCCACCCGTAACCGAGCGCCTGGCGCAGCACCCGGACATCCGTGGCCGCCGGATCGGTGGCGTCGCGGACCAATTCCGTCAGACGGTCGAGGATCGCGAGCGTCCGTGCGACCATCGTTCGATCGCGCAGCAGGCGCGGCTCGCACAGGGCGGCCATGGCGGCCCGTCCTTCGAGCGCCGATCCGCCCGTCCAGCGCTCCATCTCGTCGACGAGCGCCTCCGGATCAAGGTCGCCCCAGGCCTGGAGACCCATCGCCACGGCCTCGCGCGCCCGCCAGCGCGGGTCGTTGCCAGATCGGCGCAACGCCGGCAGGAGGGATCGGTCGCCTGCCGCGACCAGCCGGCCCAGGCCCACGATCCCGACGCAGGCCAGGAAGACATCCGGCGTGTTCTCGGGGGCGATCGCCGCGTCCAGGGCGGCCCAGCGCTCCAGGTCGGCGCGATCGGAGACGGCCGATGCGACAGCGATCAGCTCGAGGTTCCCCCGCGGCCCGGGCAGACCGGAGTGGGCGCGTAGGTACGCCTCCCGGTCGGGCGCCGCGCGGAAGCCCGCCTCCTCCTGCTCGCGTCGGCTCATGCGTCAGGCAGCAAGCACCGCGCCGAGCCCCTCAGCCGGCGTCGGTGGGCCTCAGTCACGCTTCGTTTGTCGCGGGATTCCCGATCGGCCGCTCGCGGACGGCGAGACGCCTCGCGCGGGCGTGTCGAGGACGAGATAGACGAGCGCCGCGAGGATCGCTGCCTGCAGGACCTTGATGAGGATGCCCCATGTCTCGAACGGTGGCGTTCGCTGTGCCGAGACCGCGATGTACACCACGATGACCAGGACCTGGAGAACCGCTCCGAGGACCCACAGGATGCGCCGGTCGAGCGCGACCAGGAGCACGGCACCGAGCACGAACGCGGCTCCTGCCGGGGCGCCGAACGCGAGCAAGCTGGGAGCGTCCGCGGAGACCCCATCGACGACCTTGAGGACGCCGATGCCGATGGCGAAGTAGAGGATCGCAGTCACGGCCGATGCCGCCGCGGCGACATATCTGATCGTGCGCCGCCGGGCTCGTGGATCGTCGCCGACCATCACTCGTGTCGATCGTGGTTCACTCATGGCCCAGATCCTTTCACGTCGCCGCTGGCCCGGCGCCTATCGCCGCCCGCCGGCGCCTGCCTCAGCAGGATCAGCGGATGGCCTCGAGCCGGATGGCCTCGCCCCCGGCCCATTCGGTGGGATTGTTCATCTGCAGGCGGTGCTCCTCGGCCTGGAGCATCGTCCACAAGCGGGGCTGTTCGTTGCGCAGGAGCGGGCTGGCGCGATATCGCGCCATCGCGTCGGCGAGGAACGCCGCGTAGCGCGTGACCGGATCGGCCTGCGCCGCCCGGGTCTCGAACCCGGGCGCGACATCGACCGCGAGCAGGAACCGGCTGAAGAACGCTCCGACCTTCTCGGCGCCCTCGTCCCAGCCCTGCGAGTGCCCGCCCCGTCGGAGGAGCGGCGCCGGCGACGTGAAGACCGCGATGACGACGCCGTCGACGAGCGCAGCCGACAGCCGCCCGCCGAACGTGAGGTACTCGTTGGTCACGTGGAGCCGATCGACGATCCGGATGAGGCCCCATGAGAAGTCGGCGTCGATCGGGAGGGCCGTGTCACGCGTCAGTGTCCGCCGGGCGCCCCGGCCGGACTCGGTGATCCAGTACTCGACCGCCTCCGGATCGTAGTGATGCAGCGTCGGCTTCTCACGCAGCGCGACCAGCAGGTACGCCGGCCCGGGTCGATCGGGGAGATCGGAGATCGCCAGGAACCCGTACTCCGCCAGGAGTCGAGCGGCTGCGCTCGGATCGAGATGCGTCGGAACGTGGCGGATGACGGCCATGCTGAGCGCGCGGCTTCAGCCGGCCTCAGGCGTGGGCGGCCGTCGGTCGTCGTCGAGGAGCGGGATGAGGAAGCGCTCCTCACGCTCGATATGCGCCCGCACGAGCGCCTCAAGCCCGAACAGGTGGCAGCGCATCTCGGGGCGCTGGTCGCCCTCGTCGTGGTGGCTGAGCGATCGCTGATCGGTGCGGAGCCGCGTCGCCATCTCTCGGATCTGCCGGTGATCGAACCGCGACGCCCTCGTCGCCCAAGGGGTGCCGAGTCGTGCGTCGATCTCGGGGTACAGCCACGCCTCTTCCCAGGCGATGTGGGGTTCGAGGGTGCCGTCCAGCCAGCGAAGCACGTCGAGGACCTGGACGGACAGCTCCGGCGTCGGCCGCCGCCCGATCGCGCAGGCCACATCGTGGATCTGGTTGATCCCGCGGACGAGATCGCGGTGCTCGTGTTCGGCGTAGGCCCAGACCGCCTGGGTTCCGCCTGCTTCCGTCGTCATGGCTCGACTCCTCGCTGTCTACCTCCCATGGTGAGGCCACCACCTGTGACTAGGGTGTCCCCTTCCGTACGGGGCAGACAGGGCCGTCGGTCACATCCGTCCGGTCGCGATGGCCCGCAGGCGAGGCTGTCGTGGTGGACGCGCGGACCGCGCCCGGGAGTGAACCCGAGCGCGGTCCCGGACAGCGGGGAAGGGACCGCCGCTGCCTGCTGTCGTGGTGGGCGCGTCGCCCTTGGCCGACCTCAGACGCTTCGAGCCATGGCTCGCCCGCCAAGGGCGTCGAGCGATTCGGTCGGTCCGGTGACGACCACTTCGCCGTAATGCTCCTCGCCAGCGGCGTCACGGACGATGTAGGCGTGGTGGATCTGGGTGACGCCGGACGAGAGATTGCCGGTCACGGTGCAGTACTTCGTCGCCGACAACTCGATGGCCCGCCGAACGGCCTCGATCTCGACGTCCCCCTCGATGACATGGACGACCCGCATCCGCTCGAAGACATTCGGAGGCGGATCCTCGCGCTGTTCACCGGCCACCCTGACCTCGTAACGGGTGAAGGCCTGGCGCTTCTTGCGCAGGATCGAGACGACGTCCATGGCCGTGCAACCGGCCTGCGCGACGACGAGCAGCTCCGCCGGCCGCGGGCCGCTGTCGCCCTCGACGTTGTCCATCGCGATGGTGTGGCCGCTCCCCGTCACGGCGACGAACCGCATCCCGTCGCCGTCGAGGCGCGCCGTCACCGTCTTCGTCGCCATCGATCAGACCCGACCCTTCGGAACCGTGTGCCAGTAGGTCTTGTTGAACACGATCTTGCCAAGGTGCCAGAGCTGGTTGGGCTTCGGTGGCCGCGGCGGGTGCTCGTAGTCGAACTGGAGGAGCGTGCCCTTGCCGTCGCCGATCTCGAAGAAGCACATGACCTTGCCCATGTAGTCGCCGTGCTTGTGGTCGACTTCGCGACCCTCGATCGACGCGACGATCCGCTCCGTGACGACCGGCGCCTCGAAGTGGGCCGTGGAGCCGGCCTTGGACAGCGGCAGGTCGGTGGCGTCACCGAGGGCATAGACGTTCGGCCGACCACCCACCTGGAGGGTGGCTCGGTCCGTCGGCAGCCAGCCGCCCGGTGCCGGTGCCAGGCCCGAATCCATCAGGTACTGCTGGCCCTTGTGCGGCGGCACGAGGATGAGCAGGTCGTACGGGAGCTCTTCCCCTTCGAGACTCTGGACGACCTTGCGGACCGGGTCGATCGCCTCGACGTTGAAGAAGGTGTGCAGCTCGATCCCCTTGGACGCGAGGATGGGTGTGGCCATCTCCGAGACGCTCTCGATCGTGAATGCCCGGCCGATCGGCGAGCAGTACTCGATCGTCGTCCGGTCGCGCAGCCCGCGCTCCCGCAGCTCGGCCTCGAGGAGGAATGCGACCTCCAGCGGCGCCGGCGGGCACTTGTAGGGCATGCCCGCGATGCCGATCACGATCTGCCCGCCCTCGAACGCGTCGAGCGCGACGCGGAGGCGAGCTGCTGCCTCCGCCGTGTAGAAGTGCTGCGCCTCCGTATCGAAGTGCTCGATCGCCTCCGGGACGATCCGGGAGCCGGTCGCGAGGACGAGATGGTCGTATCCGAACGTGAGGCCGTCGGTGAGGATCACCACCTGGCGATCCTCCTCGACACGCGCGACCTCACCGACGACGAGCGTCACGCGCTTGTCGAGCAGCGAGCGCTCCGGCCGCTGGAGGTTCGCTGCCCGTTCGCCGCCCATGGCGATGTACATGAACCCGGGCTGATAGACATGCCGGCCGGTCAGGTCGATGAGCAGGATCTCCACCTCACCCCGGTCGATCCGGGCTCGGAGCTTCTTGACCAGCAGGTTCGCGGTCAGCGTCCCACCGACGCCCCCACCGAGGATGAGGATCCGTTGCATGGTTTCGCGCTCCTAGCGCTGCTTCTCGACGATGATCTCGTCGAAGCCGTCGCGGGCCTCGAGGGAGACGAGGCGATGCCCCGCCTTCTCGACCCACTTCGGGATGTCGATCTTCGAGCCCTTGTCCGAGGAGTAGACGGCGATGACATCGCCGACCTCGCTCTCGCGGATGGCCCGGATGAGTTCCATCAATGGCCCGGGGCAGAAGCTGCCGCGTGCGTCGACGGTGCGTGTGACGGTGGTGGCGGTGTCGGTCATGGCGGTCAGGCCTTTCCTAGATGAACAGCGGGACGGAGTTGTCCGTCAGCAGGCCGATGACCGTCGCGGCGCCGGCCGGCTCCGCCATGCCCTCGATCATGTCCTCGGGCTTGAGCCCGAACATGTCCATGGTCATCTGGCACGGGATGAACTCGACGCCCATCTCCTGGGCAGCCTCGAGGAGCTCCTTCGGGCTGGCCACGCCGTACTGCTTGGCCAGGCGGCCCATCATCCATGGGCCCATGCCCAGGAAGTTCATCTTGGACAGCTTGCGGTGGCTGACGCCGGGCCGCTGCATCGCGGACATCATCTTCTGCATCCAGTTCTCGCCGGTGATCCGCTTCGAGTCCTTGACGAAGACCTGGAGGCCCCAGAACGTGACGAAGACGCGGGTCTTGACCCCCATCGCGGCGCTGGTCGAGGCGAGGATCATCGTGGCCCAGACCTTCTCAAGGTCCCCGCTGTAGTCGATGATGAGGAAATCCTTGGTCTTGACCTCACCCTCGGTTGCCGGGGCGGGGAGGGGCGTATCGGTGATCTCGGGCCACCCGTCGGCGGTCGTGATCGCCTCGGCGAGCGGATCGAATGGGGCGAGTGTCTCGGGGGTCATGGTTGTCCTCACTTCCGGCGGATGACGAAGCGGTAGATCGCGCCATCGGATGTCTGCTCGACGAGCTCGTTGCCGGTGGCCCTGCACCATGCCGCGACGTCCTTGATCGATCCGTGGTCGGTGGCGAGCAATTCCAGGGCCGCGCCGGACGGGACGGTCTTGATGGCCTGGGCGGTCTTCACGATCGGCATCGGGCACGACAGCCCTTTGGCATCGACCGTCTGGGTGATCTCGACGACTGGCATGGGAGACTCCTTACGGGTTCGTCGGCTAGATGAAGATGACCTGGCCTTCGCCAGCGTTGAGGTAGAACGCGGTCACGCCCTCGACCCCGTCGACAAGCGGGTCGAGATCGCCCGATTCGAGATGGAGCAGATCCATCGACAGCGAGCAGGCCTGGATGTCCACCGAGCCAAGATCCTTGGCCTGTCGCAGCGTCTCGGCCCAGGGCGCCTGGCCCGCGCGCGTGAGCGCGTCGACCGCGGCCCGGCCGTCCACGCCCGCCTCCGGGGAGAGCCCATGGTCCAGGCCGATCTTTTCGGCGCGAAAGGCATCGAGGGCCCAGTACTGGAGGAAGATGTTGACGGGCTTGTCGAGCGCAGCGGCACCGGCGGCCAGCACGGCCGCCGCCTGAAGCTTGTCATCGGTCCCGGAGAAGAGGACCAGATTCAAGGGTTCACTCATGGCGGTCACCTCGAAGCGGAGCGGGCGGGGACGGGAGCGCGTCGTGTGGCAGATGGCATGGCCCCCGATGGGGCCCGGCCGGACACCGCCGAGGGATCGGCCGCGTTGGCGGCCATCGCGCCCAGCCGGGTCAGGCGCCGCTCGAGCACGGAACGCATGAGGCCACAAGCGATCATCACGTCGGGGTCCGCCAGCCGGTAGCGAACCTCGCGGCCGTCGCGTTCCGCCTCGACGATGCCGGCGCTGCGGAGGACCGCCAGGTGTTGCGAGACGTTGGGCTGACTCGCTCCGATGACGTCCGCCAGGCGGCCCACCTCGATGGGGCCACGGGCGAGCGCGTGCAGGATCTCGAGGCGTCGCGGACTGGCGAGGGTCTTGAGGACCTCGGCCTGGAGGATGGTGATGTCGTCCATGTCGTGACTATCGACATATGCGCAGACGCTGATGAGTGCCGGCCGGCCCTCCCGCACCGGGCCACAAGTCACGAGGCGTGGCAAGTCGTGCCAGTCCGCCGCCCGGTCTGGCTCTTCAGCACCGGGCCTGTGGGTCAGGTCGCCTCCAGGGGCGAGCCAGTCGAACCGGCGGACATCCATCCGCTCGCCGCGGCCGTCCACGCGAGGGAACATCGGGTCTTTCCGGGAGCCCTTGACCGACGAGCGGTCGACGACTCGGATCTCGGCTTCGCCGAGCGCTTCGTGGCGAAGCGGTTCGTGCCCGAGGGCGATTTCCGCGACTGACGCGCGATCGATGCCTGGGCGGACGGGATGGCCTTCGAGCTTGGGGCTGGGCAGGCGATCGAGCGCTGACGCGCCGGCGGGCCTCGGCGCCTACGCGAGGCGGCCGGCCCAACGACGTACCCCGTCCTTGCCGGGGACCGGTACCATCGCGGGATGAGGGAGACGACGGGCGGGCCGGCCGCGATCGGCCGGTCCATGGACGCCGCAGATGCGCTCGAGCCGCTGCTCGAACGACATCGTGTCGAGCTGACCGGCTACTGCTACCGGATGCTCGGATCGACGTTCGAAGCCGAGGATGCCGTCCAGGAGACGCTGATCCGGGCGTGGCGGAACTTCGATCGCTTCGAGGGACGGGCGGCAGTGCGCTCGTGGCTGTACCGGATCGCGACGAACGTGTGCCTCAACATGCGCGCGGCGCCCCAGCGGCGCGCGCGCCCGATGGATCTGTCGCCAGCCTCGACAGCGGACCGGACACTCCCCGCTCCCCTGCCCGAGGCGACCTGGATCGAACCGATGCCCGATGCTCGTGCCGTCCCGTCGGGTGGCGACCCGGCCGACGTCGCGATCGCCCGGGAGACGATCCGCCTCGCGTTCGTGGCCGCACTCCAGCATCTGCCACCCCGGCAGCGGGCGGTGCTCATCCTGCGCGAGGTCCTCCACTGGAGAGCGGACGAGGTCGCCGAGCTGCTCGGGACGACGGTCGCCTCGGTCAACAGCGCGCTGCAGCGTGCGCGTTCGACGCTCGCTTCGAAGGACATCAGCGCGACCCCATCACCGACGGCGATGGACGACGCGCAGCGGGCGCTCGTCGATCGCTACGTGGCAGCCTTCGAGCGATATGACATGGACGCGCTGACCGCTCTCCTCCACGAGGACGCCACCTGGAACATGCCGCCCTACGAGCTCTGGCTCCAGACCCATCTCGACATCGAGCGCTGGTGTCTGGGTCCAGGGATCGGCTGTCGCGGATCCCGGCTGGTCCCGGTCGTCGCCAACGGGTCTCCCGCATTCGGACAGTACAAGCCCTCCGCTGCCGGCGGGTACGAGCCCTGGTCGATCCAGGTCCTCGAGCTCGCGGGCGACCGGATCAGCGGGATCACCTTCTTCCTCGACACCGCCAGGTTCTTCCCGCTCTTCGGCCTACCCTCCAGGCTCGACGCCTGACCGCGAGATGCACCGGACGACATCGGCCAGGCCGGCGAGGTCGAGCAGGTCGCGGAATCCGGGGTCCGGGTCGAGCACCAGGACGTCACCCCCCAGGTGCCTCGCCACGAGCGTCAGGCGAGCGAGGGCGTCCACGGTCCCGAGATCCGGCACCTCGATGGCGGTCACGTCGCAGACGAGCAGGTCGGTATCGGCTTCCGCGAGGATCACCCGGGCCGACTCGCAGAGGCCTGACGGCCAGCCCGAGTCGGCCGCGCCCGCGATGAGCAGGATGGCATCGCGACGCTCGAATGGCTGCTGCGATCGAGGCGCGGAAGACCTGGCCAACGGGCGGCGTTCCCTGCTTGTCCCCGGACCCTGGGACGGAGGCGCCGCGAGGGGACTCGCGGGCGCCGATGACATAGACACGACAGGCTCCGAGAACTCATCGGTCGTCGCCCCGCCGCTCACCTGACACGGAGGGCGATGAGTCCCCGGCCCGAACCCGGTCTGAACGGTCGAACGCCGAAGGAGGGCCGGTCCGCGATGATGACCCTCCGATGACTGACACCCATGCCGCCCCGATCGGGCAGAGGAGTCCCATATGCCGTCGTCACGCTCTCGTCTCGCAGACTTGTCGATCCCGCAGCTCCGAGGCGCGGTCCACGGCGAGGTGATCGCCCCGGACGACGCCGCGTACGACAGGGCGCGTACGGTCTTCGCCGGCGATGTCGACCGGCGGCCCGCAGTCATCGTCCGCGCGTCCGACGCGGACGACGTCTCGCACGTCCTGGGGCTCGCCCGCGAGACGGGGCTGGAGCTCGCGGTGCGCAGCGGCGGCCACAGCAATGCCGGTCACGGCGTCTCCGAGGGCGGGATCGTCCTCGATCTGGGGGCCATGAAGGAACTCGACATCGACGTCGACGGACGGACCGCCTGGGCCCAGACGGGCCTGACCGCGGCCGGGTTCAGCGCGGCCGTCGGCGCCCACGGGTTGGCCGTCGGCTTCGGGGACACGGGTTCGGTCGGCGTCGGCGGGATCACCCTCGGTGGCGGCGTCGGCTATCTCGTTCGCAAGTACGGCCTCACGATCAATTCGCTCCTCGCGGCGGACGTGGTGACCGCGGACGGCCAGCTCCTGCGCGTCGACGCCTCCTCGCACCCGGACCTCTTCTGGGCGATCCGCGGTGGCGGCGGCAACTTCGGCGTGGCCACGCGCTTTCGATTCCGGCTCCACCACGTGAGCGAGTTCGTCGGTGGCATGTTGATGCTGCCCGCGACGGCGGATCTTGTCGCTTCGTTCATCGCGGCGGCGGAGGCGGCGCCGGAGGAGCTCTCGACCATCGCCAACGTCATGCCCTGCCCGCCCATGCCGTTCGTTCCCGAGGAGCATCATGGCAAGCTCGTCGTGATGGCGCTGATGGCGTTCGCCGGCGGGACCGACGCCGGCGAGCGCGCCCTCGCGCCGTTCCGGGCCCTCGCCACGCCCATCGTCGACCTGGTCCGACCGATGCCGTATCCGGAGATCTACCCGCCGGAGGACGAGTCGTACCACCCGCTCGCGATCGCCCGGACGATGTTCCTCGAGCGGATCGATCTGGGCGTGGCCGAGACGATCATGGCCCACCTCGAGGCGTCGGACGCCTCGATGCGCGTGGCCCAGCTCCGCGTCCTCGGCGGGGCCATGGCCCGCGTTCCCGCGGACGCCACCGCCTTCGCCCATCGCGACTCGCGGATCATGGTGAACGTCGCGTCGTTCTATGAAGGCCCGGGTGACCGCGACCGGCGGGCGAGGTGGGTCGCCGACTTCGTGGAAGCGCTCCAGGGGGAAGACCGTGGCGCGTACGTGAACTTCCTCGCCGACGAAGGGGAGGATCGGATCCGCGCCGCCTACCCGGGAGCCACCTGGGACCGCCTCGCGGCGATCAAGGACCGGTACGACCCGACCAACCTCTTCCGCCTCAACCAGAACGTCCCGCCGGCGGCCAGCGACGCCGGGCCGGCCAGATGACCCCGGGCCACGGTGGGGCCACGTCGCGTCTCCCGTCCCGTCGGTTGTCATCGGGTCAGGGTCAGCGCATCGTGTCGCCGGTCGCGGCACGCGGCGCATCGCACGGGCATCTCGGCGATGATGGACGACCGCGACCAGCCGAGGAGGAACCCATGCGATTTCGCGCCGCCATCCGGCAGACGGACAAGACCGCGACCGGGATCGTCGTGCCGGACGAGGTTGTCGCCGCACTCGGCGCGGGCAAACGACCACCCGTCAGGATCACGATCAACGGCTTCACCTACCGCAGCACCGTGGCGGTCATGGGCGGCGCGTTCATGGTCGGTGTCAGCGCGGAGAACCGGGCGGGCGCGAAGGTGGCCGGCGGCGACGAGGTCGACATCGACATCGAGCTCGACACCGCCCCGCGTGAAGTGACCGTCCCGGCCGACTTCGCCGCCGCCCTGGACGCCGAGCCAGATGCCCGACGCACGTTCGATGCCCTCTCCTACAGCAACAAGTCCTGGCACGTCCTCCAGGTCACCGGAGCCAAGGCCGACGAGACCCGGCGACGCCGGATCGATCGATCGATCGAGGCGCTGCGAGACGGCCGGATCCGATAGGACTTGGCCCGCCACTCGCGTCACGGATCCGGAGATGGCTGCCCGAAAACGCGTTTGTGCTTGTCTCGCACAAATGTAAGATACGGAGACGATCAATTCACCGGGTCGAACCGGGCATGCGACACGCCGAAATGGCGACAGGAGGGATCGGGCCGTGGTCGATGACTTCTTCTCCGACGTGACGGAGCCGATCCCGTTCGGCGGCCTCGGCTCGACCGACCCACTCTCGTTCAAGGTGTACGAGCCCGACCGCATGGTGCTCGGCAAGCGGATGGAGGACCACCTGCGGCCGGGCGTGTGCTTCTGGCATTCGTTCGCCTGGCCGGGTGTCGACATGTTCGGGTCGGGGACGATGGACCGGCCCTGGCTGGACGCCCCGACCGACGAGATGGCGGCCGCGCGGACGAAGATGGCCGTCGCGTTCGAATTCTTCACGAAGCTCGGCATCCCGTACTACTGCTTCCACGATCGCGACGTCGCCCCGGAAGGCGCGAGCTTCGCGACGTTCCGCTCGAACCTCGACGCCCTGACGGACGATGCCCTCGGTTACCAGGAACGGACCGGTGTCCGATTGCTGTGGGGGACGGCCAACCTGTTCACCCACCCGCGCTACCAGGCGGGCGCGGCGACCAATCCCGACCCCGAGGTCTTTGCCTTCGCCGCCGCGCAGGTCAAGCACATGCTGGAGATCACCAAGCGGCTCGGCGGCGAGAACTACGTCCTGTGGGGTGGCCGGGAGGGGTACGACACCCTCCTCAACACGGACCTTCGACGAGAAGGGACCCAGCTCGCCCGCTTCCTGCACCTCGTCGCCGAGCACAAGCACCGCATCGGGTTCGGGGGCCAGCTCCTCATCGAACCAAAGCCGATGGAGCCCACCAAGCACCAGTACGACTACGACGTCGCGACGGTCCATGGCTTCCTCGTCAAGCACGGGCTCGAGCGCGAGTACGCCGTCAACATCGAGGCGAACCACGCCACGCTCGCGGGTCACAGCTTCCATCACGAGGTGGCCTTCGCGGTCGCGAATGGCATCCTCGGCAGCATCGACGCAAACCGGGGCGACCCGCAGAACGGCTGGGATACCGACCAGTTCCCGAACTCGGTCGACGATCTCGCGCTGCCGCTCTACGAGATCCTCCAGCACGGCGGCATCGCCCCGGGCGGCTTCAACTTCGACGCCAAGCTCCGTCGACAGAGCACGCACAGGACGGACCTGTTCCATGCCCACGTCGGGGCGCTCGATACGCTCGCCCGGGCCCTCCTGGTCGCGGCCGATCTCGTCGAGCGACGCGAACTCGCCGATCGCAAGGAGCGACGCTACGCGGCGTGGGGCGGCTCGCTCGGCACCGCGATCCTCGACGGCAGCGAAACGCTCGAGAGCCTGGAGGCGAAGGTTGCGGCCGGAACGATCGTCCCGCGACCGACATCGGGCCACCAAGAGCTGCTCGAGAACGTGGTCAACCAGTCAGTCTGGGCTGTCGACGTGTCACGGGTGAAGTCGGGCACCGGCCGCTGACCCGATGGCCCATGTCATCGGGATCGACGCCTCGACCACGGCGACCAAGGCCGTCCTGATCGACGAGTCGGGGGCGGTCCGCGGGGTCGGCACCACCGAGTACGGCTTCGAGGTGCCCCGGCCTGGCTGGAGCGAGCAATCGCCGCGCTTGTGGTGGGACGGGGCGGTCGCGTCGATCCGGTCCGTCCTCGTCTCGACCGGCGCGGCCGCCGAGGATGTCGCCGCGATCGGGCTGACCGGCCAGATGCACGGCCTGGTGCTCCTCGACCGGGCCGGCGAGGTCCTTCGCCGGGCGATCCTGTGGAACGACCAGCGCACGGCCGCCGAATGCGACGCCATCCGGACGGCCGTCGGCCCGGCACGCCTCATCGAGATCACCGGCAACGATGCCCTGACCGGCTTCACGGCCCCGAAGCTCGTGTGGGTCCGCGACCACGAACCCGAGATCTGGGCACAGGTCGCGCACGTCCTGCTCCCCAAGGACTACGTCCGGCTCGGACTGACTGGGGAGTACGCCATGGACAAGGCCGACGGGGCGGGCACGATCCTCTTCGACCTGGCAGCACGCGACTGGTCGCCCGAGGTCCTGGGCGCCCTCGAGATCGATCCCGCATGGATGCCGCCAACGTTCGAGGGACCCGTGGTCACGGGTACGGTCACGGCCGAGGCTGCGGCGGCGACCGGCCTGCGTGCCGGAACGCCGGTCGTGGCCGGCGGCGGCGACCAGGCCGCGAATGCGGTCGGGGTCGGCGTGATCGATCCAGGCTCGATGGCCCTGTCTCTCGGGACGTCGGGTGTCGTGTTCGCCGCCACCGATCGGCCGATCCACGAGCCGCGCGGGATCGTCCATGCCTTCTGCCATGCCGTCCCGGGTCGGTGGCACATGATGTCCGTGATGCTCTCGGCAGCCGGGAGCCTCCGTTGGTTCCGCGATGCCCTGGCTCCCGGCGCGGATTTCGCCGACCTGGTCGCGGCAGCGGCCGAGGTCCCGCCCGGAAGCGACGGCCTGCTGTTCCTCCCGTACCTGACGGGAGAGCGCAGCCCGTACCCGGACCCACGCGCGCGAGGCGCGTTCGTCGGACTCACGGTCACCCACGACCGGCGCCACCTCACGCGGGCCGTGCTCGAGGGGGTCGCGTTCGGCCTCCGCGACGGCCTCGACCTCATGACCGCCGCCGGCATGCCGGCCCCCGCCCAGATCCGGGCATCCGGTGGCGGGACGGCGAGCCCGCTCTGGCGCCAGATCCTCGCCGACGTCCTCGCGGTCGAGATCGCGACCGTCGATACCACCGAGGGTGCGGCGTACGGAGCCGGGCTGCTCGCGGCGGTCGGCGCCGGCTGGTACGGGTCGGTCGGTGCCGCGGCCGAGGCGAACGTGCACGCGTCACCCGTCGCGTCACCGGGTCCGGATGTCGACCGGTACGCCGAGGCGCATGCCAGCTATCGGGAGCTGTACCCCGCGCTGGCCCCGATCTTCGCGAGGCGGTAGGTCGGCGGCGGGCCAATCAGTTCGTGGTCGGCGAACCGGGTGCCCGGAGCTCGAGTTCGGCGAGTTCGATCTCGGTCACTTCTCCGGGCCTCTTGCCGAGGATGATCATCCCGAGGACGTCATCGGGGGTCACCTCGGCCTTGTCGACCGTGCCCACGATCCTGCCGTGGTACATGACACTGATCCGGTCGGAGAGGTCGAAGACGTCGTGGATGTCGTGGCTGATCAGGAAGATGCCGATCCCCTCGTCCTTGAGCTGTCGGACGAGATTGCGGACCTGTTGCGTCTCGGCCGGCCCCAGGGCGGCGGTCGGCTCATCCATGATCAGGATCCTGGCGTTGAAATAGACCGCGCGGGCGATGGCCACGGCCTGGCGCTGGCCACCGGAGAGCGACTTGACCGGCATGGCGAAGCGCGTGAAGTTCGGGTTCAGGCGCCCCATGATCTTGCGCGTCTCCGACTCCATGCTGGAGTTGTCGAGGGAGCCGATCCGGGTCGTCAGCTCCCGGCCGAGGAACAGGTTGCCGGGCGCATCGATGTTGTCGGCCAGAGCGAGCGTCTGGTAGATGGTCTCGATGTTGAGGGCCTTGGCGTCGCGTGGGTTCCGGATCGTCGTCCGCTTGCCGTTGACGAAGATCTGGCCGGTGTCGGCCGGATGGGCGCCCGACAGGACACGCATGAGCGTGGACTTGCCCGCGCCGTTGCCCCCGACCAGCCCGATGACCTCGCCGGGGTAGAGGTCGATGTCGACCTCACGCACGGCGTGCACGCCGCCGAAGGCGACGTTGATGTCCTTCATCTCGACGAGCGGCGTTCGCTCCGCGACGGTCACAGGTCGTCCCTCCTTGCCGCTCAGGAGCTGCCGCGTCGGCGGTTGATGGTATCGAGGCCGACCGCCACGATGAGCACGATGCCGGCGGCCACGTTCTGGCCGGGCGAGTTCACGCCGATGAAGCTCAGGCCGTACTGTAACGACTGCATCACGAAGGCCCCGATGACCGCGCCGGGGATCGTCCCGATGCCGCCGGAGAACGACGTGCCGCCGATGACCGCGGCGGCGATCACATAGAGCTCGTAGCTGACGCCGATGTCGAGTGTTGCCCCGTTGAGGCGCGCCGAGGCGATCGCCGCGGCGAGGGCACACAGCACGCCCATCACGACGTACGTCTTGAGGATCGTCCAGCGGGTATTGATGCCGGCGAGTTCGGCCGCGTCCGGGTTGCCGCCGTAGGCGTACACGTACCGGCCGAACCTGCGCCGCGTCGCCATCCATGTCATCGCGAGCGTGACGCCGATGAGCAGGACGATCGGGAACGGGAAGCCGGCCGCGATGTGCCAGCCACCTTCGGGCGGCGGTCCCCAGTTCTGCTCCGTCGCGATGCGGTTCGCGAGACCCGTGGGCCAGAAGTTGTTGTTGGCGAACCACGCGAGCCCGAGGGCGGCACCGCAGCCGACGACCCCGATCAGGATCTCCGCCCACATGGGTCGAACGGGGAAGCCGTACCGGCGGCGCTGACGGCGGCCGTTGAACAGCAGGAAGACGATCGCGGCGCAGCCGAGGCCGCCGATGATCCAGGTGATGAGCCCGCCGATCGAACCCTGGGCGCCACCGCCGATGAGCTGGAAGGTCGGATCGAGGCCGGTCACCGCCGCCCCCTTCGACTGGTACCACACGAGGCCCCGGATCGAGAGCAGGCCGCCGAGCGTCACGATGAAGGATGGCACGCCGATGTAGGCGATGATGAATCCTTGCAAGGCACCGATCGCGGCGCCGAGTCCGATACCGAGCGCCAGCGCGAGCACCCATTGGAAGGGGACGTCCGGACCAAGACCGAACATGTGGGGGAACCAGTCGGTCATCCAGATCGAGTAGCTCATGGCGATCAGCCCGGCGAGGGACCCCACCGAGAGGTCGATGTTCCGCGACACGATGACCAGGACCATCCCGGTGGCGATGATCGCGATTCCGGAGGCCTGCACGGCCATCGTGGTCATGTTGGTCGGCGAGATGAGCTTGCCACCGCTGACGAGGTGGAATGTCAGCAGGATGACGACGAACGCGACGAGCATGCCGAAGAGACGGAGATCGATCTCCGTCTGGGCGAAAAGGCCCCGGATCGAGGTCCGTGCAGGCGGCTGGACCTGACCGGAAACCGGCGCCGCGTCGGCCACGTTCGTCACGACGGCCCTCCTAGTCCTGACGATGGAAGACGAAGAGTAGAACGAACCTGCGCCCCCGGGGGACCCGGGGGCGCAGGCCTGATGGCTAGGTCAGCAGTCGGAGACCGCTACTTGCAGGCCGCCGGCGCCGTCGCGGCGTCGACGCCCTTGCAGAGGTCGTCCTTGGTGATCTGTCCACCGTCGATGGCCAGTTGCAGGTTGTCCGCGGTGAGCGGGGTCGGCTGCAGGATGAACGAGCTGACCGAGTTGCCGTCAGGGGTGGTGAACGGCTGCGCGGTCAGGCCCGCGACAGGGGCGACCGACGGGTCGACCATGCCTTCATGGAGCGTGAGGGAGGCCATGTCGCCACCCGCGCACAGGGCGAGAGCCGCGGCGCCGGCCGCCTTGCCGAGCTCGTTGGCGTTCTTCCAGACGTCGACGTACTGCTTCCCGGCCGCCACGTTGTTCAGGTTGGCCGGATCGCCGTCCTGACCGCTGAGGGGCGGGTAGCCGTAGCTCTTCCCGGTGAGAGCGCCCACGACGCCAAGCGCCGTGCTGTCGTTCTCGGCAAGGATGGCGTCGATCTTCGTGCCGTCCGCGACGGCCTTGTCGATGATCGCTTCCATGTTCTTCTGCGCGGTCTCGGTCTTCCAGGCATCCGTGAACGAGCCGTCCGGCCCGTTGAGGAGCTTGATCTTGCCCGAGTCGACGGCAGCCTTCAGGCCGGCTTCGTCCCAGCCCTGCGGCAGGAACGTCTTCGCGTTGGGATCGCCCGGGTCGCCCTTGATGAGGACGTAGTTGCCCTCGGGGACCTTCTTCAGGACCGCATCCGCCTCGGCCTTGCCGACGCCGACGTTGTCGAACGTGATGTACAGGACGCTCGTGTCTTCGATCAGGCGGTCATACGCGATGACCTTGACGCCGGCGTCTTTGGCCTTCTGGATCGACGGGAGCACGGCCTTGGTGTCCTGCGCGAGGACGATCAGGACATTGGCACCCTTCGAGATCATGGTGTCGATGTCGGTCGCCTGCTGCTCATTGACGAGGTTGGCATCGGCATCGATGTACTTGCCGCCACCGGCCTCGACCGTCGACTGGATGCCCGGCTTGTCGTGCGCCGCCCAACGCGGCTGCTGGAAGTTGTTCCATGACACACCGACGGTGCATGCGACCGCGCTCGCGGGAGCGCTGGCCGGGGCGCTGGCGGGAGCGCTTGACGCCCCACCGCTCGAGCACGCACCCACGATGAGGGCTGTGACCCCCACCAGGGAGGCAAGCCTGCGAATATCCATGCGCGTTTCTCCTCCTCGAGTTAGACGCAACGAATCTCCTCCGTCACGCGCTGGTTCCGGCCCGTAGGCTACATCGTTAGGCAACCCCTTTCATGCGACGAGTGTGGGTGTTTCGAGCCAAGCCCGTGATCCGCGATGATCCACGCGTTTCATCAGGCGCTCTGGAGTCGATAGGCGGATGGGCGCGTGGCGAACCACGCGGCCGGGTCTGCGAGCAACGGCTCGAAGGCAAGCTCGGCGGCACCGACCAGCGGCGCATCGACGCCCAGGGTCGCCGGGACGATCCGGACCTGCGCCCGCGGTGCGGGCAGGCTGTGCAGGGCGAGCTCCACCTCGAGGGCCTCACGAACCAAGGGGTAGAGCCGTGCATGCAAGCCGCCGAGGACGATCATCCGCGGGTTGAGGATGTTGACCAGTCCGCCGAGGCCGATGCCGAGCCAGCGCCCGACGTGGTCGATGGCGGCCAGCGCGGCGGGGGATCCGTCGGCGGCGTCGCGCAGGACCCGGTCGACGCCAGCCCGCCCGGCGTCGGGCAGATAGCCCGCGCGAGCCAGCAGCACGCCCTCGCCGATCTCGGTCTCCCAGCAGCCCCTGGCGCCGCATCGGCAATCGGTCCCGTCGGGGTTGACGGGCATGTGGCCGATCTCCCCGGCGAACCCGGAATTCCCGTTGAGCGGCCGACCGCCGACGATGGCCCCACCGCCGACCCCGACCTCGCCGGACACGTAGAGCGCATCGTCGACGCCGACCGCGGCGCCGCGACGATGCTCGGCGACGATCCCGGCGTCCGCATCGTTGGAGATCACGATCGGCACCGCGACCTCCAGGGCCCTCGCCAATCGCGCACCGAGCGGGACGTCGACCCAGCCCAGGTTCGGTGCCATCGAGACCAGGCCGTCACTGCGGCGGACGACCCCGGCGACCGCCACCCCGATGCCGATGATCGGGCCATCGTTCCGGGCGCGGAGCTCGCGCGTGAGTCCGGCAAGGTCCGAGGCCACGTCATCGATGGCGAGGTGCCGGCGGGGCCGGTCGATCCGGATCCGGTCCTGCGTCTCGCCACCGAGCCCGACGATCGCGGCCGCGATCGAATCGACGAGGATCTCGAGCCCAAGGACGACGGCCCCGTTGGGGATGAGCCTGACGAGCGGCGAAGGACGACCCGGCGTCCCGAGCCGGACGGGCTGATCCTCCGCGGCCAGCCCCGCGCCGGCGAGCTCGCCGACCAGCGTGCGGATCGCACTCCGTGTCAGTCCGGTCGCGGCGACCAGCTCGGAGCGTGACTCCGGCCCCCGCTCGTGGAGGCCCCGGACGATGGCGCTGAGGTTGGCTCGATGGGCGCTCTCGCTTCGCTGTCCCACGTCGACCCGTCCGGCTTGCACGATTTGTCATCCTCTCTTGCAAACTTGTGTCAGACTCATACAAAGGGCCTGATGGTGTCAAGTCAGAGTTCCCGACGACGCCGCCGTAGGGGCGGGCGGCGAACGGCCCGGGTAGACCGTGGTACCCGAATACAGGGAGACGGGATGGATCGGACGGCCGATCGGCTGCGCTGGGGAATCCTCTCGACCGCCGACATCGCCCGGACCAAGGTCATCCCGGGGATTCGTCGCTCACCGCGAAGCGAGGTCATCGCGATCGCCTCTCGCGAGAGCGGGCGAGCGAGCACGGCCGCCAGGGAGCTCAGGATCCCGAAGTCGTACGGCACCTACGAGGCGCTTCTCGCGGACCCGGACATCGACGCGGTCTACGTCCCCGTGCCCAACCACCGCCACGCCGAGTGGACGATCGCCGCGGCGCGGGCCGGCAAGCATGTCCTCTGCGAGAAGCCGCTGGCACTCACGGCCGCGCAGGCCCAGGACATGGTCGACGCCTGCCGCGATGCCGGCGTCCTGCTCATGGAGGCCTTCATGTACCGACAGCACCCGTCCTGGATCGCGGCACGGGAGCTCGTCGAGTCGGGCCGGATCGGCCGGCTCCAGGCCGTCGACAGCTGGTTCTCGTATTTCAACGACGACCCGCGGAACATCCGCAACGTGAGCGACGCGGGCGGCGGCGCCCTGTACGACGTCGGCTGCTACTGCGTGAACCTGTCGCGGATGCTGTTCGCCTCGGAGCCGACGCGGGTCCAGTCGGCGATCACCCGCGATCCGGTCCTGCACGTCGACACCGTGACGAGCGCCGTCCTCGAGTTCGCGGGTGGGGTCGCGACCTTCACCTGTTCGACGCGTGCGGAACCGGACCAGCGGGTCGATATCTATGGCACCGAGGGCAGGATCTCGATCGAGATCCCGTTCAACATCCCGCCCGATCGCCCGACGCGGATCTTCCTCACGGCGGGCGGCGATCCCCCGGTGGCACCGGCGACCGAGACGTTCGAGTTCGACATCGCCGATCCATACGCCTGCGAGGCCGACCGGTTCGCGGACGCGGTCCTCGACGGCACGCCGCTCTCGGTCGAGCCCGAAGATGCGGTGGCGAACCTCCGGGTGATCGAGGCCGTCTTCGCCGCCGGCGGCTGAACGACGGGGGTTCGAGACCCCCGGCGCGACGAGACGGTACCATCGCCACCCTGCTCGGCTCCGGTTCGAGCGGCCATCCGCAGGAGACGCGACGTGACCGATGGGCCCCCGGTCCCGCCCGGCCCGGACGCACGTGAGGGACGGGGAAGGTCGAGGCTCGGTGCCCTCCGGACGCGCCGTCCTCGGGGCCTCGTCGTCGGCATCACGCTCGCGGTGGTCCTTGCGATCGGCGTGGGCACGGCGCTCGCCACCCTGGTCATCGGCCCGATGAGCTCCCGCGGAGCGCTCGCGGCACCTCGATTCGTCGACGAGACGGTCAGCGCCGGCCTGACGCACACCTATGGCGGCGACGATCGATTCGATGTCGGTGGCGGGGTCGCCGTCTTCGACTGCGACGGCGACGGCCGTCCTGACATCTACCTCGCGGGCGGCGGCAACCCCGCCTCGCTTTTCCGCAACACGAGCCCGACCGGCGGAGCGTTGCAATTCGTGAGGGTCGTCTCGCCGGCGACGGACCTCACGGGCGTGACCGGGGCCTATCCGATCGACATCGACGGCGATGGGATCGTCGACCTGGCCGTGCTCGGGATCGAGGGACCGCTGCTGCTCCGGGGTAGCGGCGACTGCCGGTTCGAGCCGGCGAACGAACGATGGGGCCTGTCGCCGACACCGGCGGCCACCACGGCGTTTAGCGCCGCCTGGGAAGGCTCCGCGACGTTGCCCACTCTGGCGTTCGGGCACTACGTGGTGACGAACCCGGACGGGACGTACCTCTGCCCGGACAACGAGGTCTTCCGACCGGGCACCACCGACACGCGGTACGGCTCACTGATCCCGCTCGCGCCCGGCTACTGTCCACTATCGATGCTCTTCAGCGACTGGGACGGATCGGGACGGCGCGACCTGCGGATCAGCAACGACCGCCAGTACTACGACAACGACGTCGGCGGCGAGCAGCTCTGGCGACTCGACCCCGGCCGACCACCACGGGCGTACGCGGCTGCGGATGGCTGGGCCCTGCTGCGCCTGTGGGGGATGGGCATCGCCAGCTATGACGTCACTGGCGACGGCTACCCGGAGGTCTATCTGACCAGCCAGGGGGCGAACACCCTCCAGACGCTGGCCGGCCCACCATCAGAACCCACCTTCCACGACCTGGCGCTCAAGCGCCACATCGAAGCGACCCGACCGGCCGTCGGCGGCGATCCCCTGCCCTCCACCGCCTGGCATCCGGAGTTCCAGGACGTGAACAACGACGGCCTCATCGACCTGTTCATCAGCAAGGGCAACGTCAACCAGATCCCCGATTACGCCATGAAGGACCCGAACGACCTGTTCCTGGGCCAGGCCGATGGCATGTTCACCGAGAGCGCAGGGGCCGCCGGGATCGTGTCGTTCGACCGCGGTCGCGGGGCGGCCCTGGCGGACTTCAACGCCGACGGTCTGCTCGACCTGGTGGTGGCGAACCTGGATGCACCCGCACGTCTCTGGCGGAACGTGGGTTCGGGATCGGCCGCGGCTCCCGCGCCGATGGGCGACTGGCTCGCGGTCAGGCTCAGCCAGCCGGGCGGCAACCGGGACGCGATCGGGGCGGTCCTCGAGACGAGGACATCGGCTGTGTCGTCGCGGCGGGAGATCGTCATCGGCGGCGGCCACGAAGGCGGGCAGCTCGGCTGGACCCACGTCGGGCTCGGGCAGGCCGACCAGGCCGATATCCGTGTCACCTGGCCTGATGGCGAGGTCGGGCCGTGGATGACGGCCGCGACGAACGAGTTCGTGGACATCGAGCGCGGCGCGGCTGCGGCGACGCCCTGGACGCCGCCCGATCGTTGAGCGCATGACGATGACGACAGTCCGCCTCGACACCGTCGACTTGCCCGACTTCGGGATGCCCGGCGAGCGACCGGACCTCCCGGCCGAGACCTACGCCCGCCGGGTGGAGCAGTTGCGCGCCCGGGCGGACGAGCGCGGCTACGATCGACTCGTCGTCTACGCCGACCGCGAGCACAGCGCGAACCTCTCGTTCCTGACCGGGTTCGACCCGCGGTTCGAGGAGGCGGTGCTCGTCCTCGGGCCGGCCGGCCCCCCGGCCATCCTCGTCGGCAACGAGTGCTGGGGCATGGCCGGTACGGCGCCCCTCCCGATGGAGCGACGCCGGTTCCAGGACCTGAGCCTCCCGAGCCAGCCGCGCGATCGGTCGCTGTCGCTCGGGGAGATCCTGGCCGGTGAGGGGATCCGCGCCGGGAGCCGGGTCGGGGTCCTCGGCTGGAAGACCTACGCGAGTCGGGAGACCATGGAGGTACCGGCCTTCCTCGTCGACGAGCTGCGCCGGCTGACCGGGTCGCCCGGACTCGTGGAGAACGCGAACGACCTGCTCATCGACCCGGCCGACGGGCTGCGAATCGTCAACGACGCGGACCAGCTGGCGGCCTTCGAGCACGCCGCCACGCGGACCTCGAACGGGATCCGGGACCTCCTGTCCGGGCTCCGGCCGGGTCTGCGCGAAAGCGAGGCGGTCCGCCTGCTCGGATGGGATGGGACCCCGCTGTCCTGCCACCTGATGCTCACGGCGGGACCTCGGGCGACGCTGGGACTCCTCAGCCCTGGCGATCGGGTCATCGAACGCGGGGATCGGTTCACCACGGCCTTCGGGATCTGGGGTTCGCTGACCTGTCGGGCCGGCTTCGTGGTCGACGATGCGGCCGAGCTGCCCGAGGGCATCGGGGACTATGTGGACCGGCTGGTCGCCCCGTACTTCGCGGCCGTCGTCGACTGGTATCGGGCGCTGCACATCGGCCAGACCGGTGGGGCGCTCCAGGCCATCATCGACCGTCACCTGGGCGACCCGTTCTTCGGCATCTTCCTCAACCCGGGCCACCAGCTCCATCTCGATGAATGGGTCAACTCGCCGATCGGGCCAGGCTCCACGACCGAACTGCGCTCCGGGATGGCGCTCCAGGTCGATATCATCCCGGCGACCGGCACGGACTACTTCACGACCAACATCGAGGACGGCATCGCCCTGGCCGACCGGTCGCTGCGCGCCGAGCTCGCCGCCCGCTACCCGGCCGCCTGGGGGCGGATCGAGGCGCGGCGGCGGTTCATGGCGGGCACACTTGGCATCGACCTCCATCCGGACGTGCTGCCGTTCTCGAACATGCCGGCGGTCCTGCCGCCGTTCCTGTTGCGGCCGGACCGCGCCATGGTCGTGGCCAGCTGAAGGAGGGTGGTGGAACGATGGAAGAGGTCGTCATCGCCGAGGGGTCGCTCGAGCTGGTCGTCCTGCCCGAGGCGGGAGCCCGGCTGCATCGACTCCGAGCGTTCGGCCACGACGTGCTGCGGACGCCGGACGACCCGGCCACCCACCTCGATGATCCGTTCTTCTGGGGGGCCTATGTCATGGCACCCTGGTGCAACCGGATCGAATCCCGTCCGACCGCGCTGGACTCGCACGAGATCGACCTGGCCTCCAACTTCCCCGATGGGAGCGCCATCCATGGCCAGGTGTACGCACGACCCTGGGACCGCCAGGCCGACGGCACGTTCCGGGTCTCGGGCGGTGGCGATGGCTGGCCGTGGACCTACGAGACCACGATGCGAGTCGGGATCCACGGCGTGACGCTCCGGCTGGACCTGCTCCTGACGAACACGTCAGTGGACCCCATGCCGGCCGGCCTGGGGATCCATCCGTGGTTCCGCCGCCCGCTCCGGGTCGCGATCCACGCCGACGAGTTCTACGCGGACAACCTCGCGACCGAGGCTCGGCCCAAGCCTGTCGAAGGCCCCTTCGACCTCCGGGCCATGGGCGTGATGGCGGACGATCTGGACGGCACCTGGACGAGCGTCGGGGACCCTCCCGTCGAGTTCCGCTGGGACGACCTGGGCCTCCGCATGACGATGCGGACCACGCCCGCCGTGCCCTACATCGTCGCCGCGAGCCCCGCCCGGGTCGACGCGATCGCCGTCGAGCCAGAGACCCATGCCCCGCAGGCGCTCCGCCGACTGCTCGGCGGCGAACCGGGCGGGTTGGTCATGCTGCCGCCGGGCGAGGCGCTTCGGCTGGGCATCGACCTGGCGTTCGAGCGGATCAACTGAAGGCGGCGGTCTCGACCATCGGCTTGGTCGCGTCAGTGCTGCACGACGAGGTACCGTCCGAGCTGGCAGGCAACCAGTGCCGGGCGCCCGTTGGCTCGGACGGTGACTCGACCTCCTCCGAAGTGGCATTCAGCGAACGACGACGACGGTGGCCTCCGCGTGTGTCGCGACGTGCGCCGAGACGCTCCCTTGCAGGATCCGCCCGAGCGTACCCAGTCCACGTGCGCCGATGACGATGGTGTCGAAGTCGCCCTTGGCGGCGACCCGTTCGATGGTGGCGGCCGGGTCACCGGCCGGTTCTATCAGCTCGGCCTCGATGCCGAGCTTCCGAAGCTCCGCGTCCGCCTGGTGCAGTTGGGCGTCGTGGACTTCGGTGTCATCCCAAGGGTCGATCGGGGCACGACCGGGATGCACCGGCACGACGCTGACGACGGTCACGCTGGCTTCGTACTTCTTGGCCAGATCGGCCGCCGTGACGAGCGCCTTGCGCGCAGGCTCGGCGCCGTCATAGGCAAGCAGGATCCGCTTCATGGCGACCTCCGCTCCTTTCGCGGGACACGACGATGCGTCGTTGTCCACGACGAGCCTGCGTCAGCCGTGTCGTGGGCGCACCGGCCCCATGTCACGACTTGGGAGGGCCATCCGGCCCGCGAAGGTCGAGCTGTCGGCCGGAGCGCGCACCGACCGTCGTGATACGAATGGACGTCGGGAGTAAAGGGCCGAAAGTCACCCCGGATGGGGCCGCCGGACCGGTGCGAGCCGGCGATCCACGGGGCAACGATGGGTCATGACCATCCAGCAGATGCCCAGGGTCGCAGGTCCGCTCAGGGTCGGCGCGGTGATGACCCCGTTCCCGGTCGTGGTCCGTGTCGACACGTCGCTCGATGAGATCGCCGAACTGCTCGCCGAGAACGACATCTCCGGCGTACCGGTCGTGGACGTCTCCGGGGTCCTCGTGGGAGTGGTCAGCCAGACGGACCTCATCCGGGCGGCCGCGTCCTCCGGCCATGGACTGCGGCCATGGAGTGGGTACACCGCCCGTCACGTCATGAGCCGGCATCCGGTCATCGCCCGAGAGGACACGCCGCTCAGCGAGGCCGCGCGGCGCCTGGAGCGCCACGGCATCCATCGGCTGGTCATCGTCGCCGACGACGGGACGAGCCCGATCGGGATCGTGTCGATCAGCGATCTCCTTCCCCTGCTGGTCGACGCCGCAGACATCTGAGGGCGACCAGGGGGACCTTCGCCGAAGCCCTCCGCCGGTCGAACCCCATCTCGCCCGGACGCCGTGTGACGTCTGGCCGCGTTTTCAGGCCGAACGGCACACGGGCGGCGGTGCCCGCGTTCCGTACGGTTGGGAAACGCAAGGAGGGCCCTCGATGACCGGTGGATCGCAAGCCAGGTCTCTGCGCGACACGTGGTTCGGCGCACACCTGCCCGAGGACGCAGTCGTACGTCTGGAGGCTCTCGGCCGTTCCGTCTCGTACGCAACCGGTGCCGAGATCCTGCGCGAGGGCGATCCGACCGGTGACCTCGGCGTTGTCCTCCATGGCCGCGTCGCCGTTCGCCTGCGGGTCCCCGAACGCGGTCCGACGACCATCCTGACCGTCGAGGAGGGCGACATCATCGGATGGTCGGTGCTGGTACCCCCCAACCGGGCGACGTCGTCGGTGGTCGCCCTCGCCCCGACAGACCTCCTGCTCATCGACGGTGAAGGCCTGCGGACGGCGCTCGATGCCGACCCGGTGCTGGCCGCACTCGTCTATCGGTCGCTGCTCGAAGCGCTCGCCAACCGCCTGACCGGCACCCGCATGCAGCTTCTCGACCTGTTCTCCCGGCCGGCGGATGAACCATGGTGATCGACATGACCACGGCCCCAGGCTTCCTGCCGCGCGCCGGACTCGACGGCCTCCTTGCCCTGCTCGCCGCCGACGGCCGTCGGATCATCGGACCGACCCTCCGCCAGGGCGCCGTCGTCTACGACGAGATCCATCGCGCATCCGATCTGCCGTCCGGGTGGGCGGCCGACCAGGCCCCCGGCGTCTATCGGCTGCGGCAGACCGGCACCGACCGACAGTTCGACTACGTCCTCGGACCGACCTCCTGGAAGCACGAGACCTTCCCGCCCCGGGTGCCGATCACGATCGGCCGCCGGGTGGACGGCCAGACGACGTTCGAGGACGCGCTGCCGACCGCGCCGGATGTCGCCTTCCTCGGCGTCCGCGGATGCGAGATCGCGGCCCTGCTCACGCAGGACGCCGTGCTCGCCGGCGGGCCCGCCGTCGATCGCGACTATGCCGCCCGTCGTGCGGCGGCGCTCATCATCGCCGTCGAGTGCGTGACTGCGGCGGACACCTGCTTCTGCACGTCAATGGGCACGGGCCCCGAAGTGACGACCGGTTTCGACCTCGCGATGACCGAACTCGATGACGGGTTCGTCGTCCGCGCCGGCACGCCCGCCGGCGAGCGCCTGCTCGCCCGCCTGGAACTGACACCAGCGGACGAAGGCCGGCAGTCGGCCGCACGCTCCGCGGTCGCCGCGACGCGCGAGAGGATCGGCGATCCGGTCCCGACGGCCGGGATGCCGGCGCGCCTGGTCGCAGCCGCGGACAGTCCACGATGGGCCGAGGTCGCCGAGCGTTGCCTCGCATGCGCGAACTGCACCCTGGTCTGCCCAACCTGCTTCTGCACGGGCGTCACCCAGGTCTCCGACCTCGATGGCATCGACGCGGTCGCCGAGCGCACCTGGGACAGCTGCTTCACGCTCGGGTTCGCCCGCGTCGCGGGCGGCAACTTCCGGCCGCGCGTGCAGGACCGGTATCGCCAGTGGCTGACCCACAAGTTCGGCACGTGGTGGGACCAGTTCGGGATGTCGGGCTGCGTCGGTTGCGGGCGGTGCATCACCTGGTGCCCGGTCGGCATCGACGTGCGCGAGGAATTGATGGCCGTCGCACCGCCACCCGTCGCGACCGTCGAGGCGGTCCGGACGCCCGGGCCAGCCGGTCCGGCGACGAGCGCCGCCCTCCGGACGGCCACGATGCCGCGGCCTGCGGTCATGGAAGCGCCGCCGACCTACTCACGCGCCTTCGTCCTGGAGCATCGTCGCGAGACGATCGACACGGTCACACTCCGACTCGAGACCGACGACCCGGACCTCCTGGCGGGTCGCCCCGGCCAGTTCGTCATGGCTGCGCTGCCGGCCTTCTCTGCTGCGCCGATCTCCGTCTCTCGCTTCCAGCCCGATGGCCTCGAGCTGACGATCCGCGCCGCCGGCGCCGCTACCCGCGCGATGTGCGGGCTGCGCCGCGGCGACTCCCTCGGTCTCCGTGGGCCACTCGGCCGCGGCTGGCCGGTCGAGGCCGCCGCAGGCCGTGACGTCGTCATCGTCACGGGCGGCATCGGTCTCGCGCCGCTCCGGCCGCTGGTGGACGCGTTGCTGTCCGACCGGACGCGGTTCCGCGAGATCCGGCTCCTGTACGGGGCCCGGAGCCCGGCCGATCGTCTGTATGTCGACGAGCTGTCGGAGCTGGCCGCGCGTCCGGACATGGAGGTCGGCCAGATCGTCGACCGCGCCGGGCCCGAGTGGTTCGGACGGGTCGGCGTCGTCACCGGCTTGTTCGACGTCGCGCGCCTGGACGGTCCGAACACGACGGTCTTCATCTGCGGACCCGAACGGATGATGGAGGCGACCGTGAAGGTCCTCCGCGGCCGCGGCGTCACCGACGACCAGATCTTCGTGACGCTGGAGCGACACATGGAATGCGGCGTCGGCCTGTGCGGCCATTGCCAGCTCGGCAAGACGTTCGTCTGCCGCGACGGCCCGGTCTTCTCGCTGACCGAGATGGGTCCGGCATTCGGACGGGAGGGAATCTGATGAGTGGCGCGGCACGTGCCTCCGTCCCGTCGAAGCCGCGGCTCGGCATCATGAAGTTCGCCTCGTGCGACGGTTGCCAGCTGACGATCCTCGATCTCGAGGACCACCTGCTCGACCTGCTCGAACGGTTCGACCTCGTCGAGTTCGCCGAGGCCTCGTCGTATCGCTCATCCGGTCCGTTCGACGTCGTGCTCGTCGAGGGATCGGTCAGCACGCCCGAACAGGCCGAGGAGATCCTCCGCATCCGGCGCGAGACGCCGCTGCTCGTCACGATCGGCGCGTGCGCCTCCGCGGGTGGCATCCAGGCCCTCCGCAACTGGGCCGACCACGATGCCTACCGGGCCGCCGTCTATCCCCATCCTGAGTACGTCGAGTCGCTGGCGACATCCACGCCCATCTCCGATCACGTCGCGGTGGACGCGGAGCTGCGCGGCTGCCCGATCGATCCGAACCAGCTCCTCGAGCTCCTGACGGCACTCGTCGTCGGGCGCCGGCCCCAGTTGCCCGACGAGTCCGTCTGCCTTGAGTGCAAGCGGCGCGGCACGGTCTGCGTGCTCGTCAGCGGCCTCGGCCCGTGCCTCGGCCCCGTGACGCACACGGGCTGTGGCGCCCTGTGCCCCGCGTATGCGAGAGGCTGCTACGGCTGCTTTGGTCCACGTGAGGCCGGGAACGCCCCGAGCCTCGCCCGATGGTTCGGGCGCGACGGCCGATCCGACGCCGACACGGCTCGGCTCTTCTCAGGGTTCAACGCGTACGCGAAGCCGTTCCGCGAGGTCATCGACTCACTGGGCGGACCCCCGGTCGTGAGCGACAGCCGGGAGGACATCTGATGCATGGGACGAATGTCACCACCGTCGACGAGCGCCGGTTCGAGGTCGCCGGACTCACGAGGGTCGAGGGCGAGGGATCGCTCAAGTTGATCGTCCGCGACGGCCAGGTCACCGAGGCGCAGCTCGCGATCTTCGAGGCACCCCGCTACTTCGAGCAGCTGGTCGTGGGCCGGACGCCGAACGAGGTCCTCGACATCGTCGCGCGCATCTGCGGCATCTGCCCGATCGCATACCAGATGTCCGCCGTCCACGCGTTCGAGCATCTCGGCGGGATCGCCATCGACCCGTCGGTTCGGGTGCTCCGACGCCTGCTGTACTGCGGCGAATGGATCGAGAGTCACGCCCTCCACGTCTACCTGCTGCACGCGCCCGACTTCCTCGGTGTCGCCAACGCCGTCGAGCTCGCGGCCCTCGACCGGGCCGCTGTCGAGCGCGGACTGGCGCTCAAGAAGGCCGGCAACCGGATCGTCGCGATCCTTGGCGGCCGGCCCATCCATCCGGTCAGCGTTCGGGTCGGTGGCTTCTCGAAGGTCCCGACGAAGCGCGAGCTCCAGGTGATGCGCCCGGACCTGGAGGCCGCTCTCGGGCAGGCACTCGCCACCGTCGACTGGGTCTCGACATTCGTCGCACCGGAGTTCCGTCGCGAGGAGCGGTTCGTCTCCCTCCGCCACCCCTCCGAGTACCCGATGAACGATGGGCGGATCGTCTCCTCCGACGGCGTGGACCTCGCGCCGACCGACTGGGAAGCGGCCTTCCACGAGGAGCAGGTGCCGTGGTCGCACGCCCTCCAGTCGCACATGGGCGACCGGGTCCCGTACCTGCTCGGCCCCGCGGCCCGGATCACGCTGGCGGGCGACCAGCTCCACCCGGAGGCGCGCGCCGCGCTGGACCGGATCGGGCTCGCCGACGAGATCAGGCTCAACCCGTACTGGAGCATCGCGGCTCGGGCGGTCGAGCTCGTCCACGCGGTGGCCGAGGCGCTCGACATCGTCGATGGCTACGTCCCGCCCGACCGCGCCGCCGAGCCCTGGACACCGGGGCCGGGAACGGCCTCATGGGCGACCGAGGCGCCGCGCGGCCTGCTCTTCCATCACTACGAGCTCGACGAGCGCGGCCGGATCGCCACCGCGAAGATCGTCCCGCCGACGAGCCAGAACCAGGCCGCGATCGAGGCCGACATGACCTCGTTCGCACCGTCGATCCTCGACGACCCCCACGACGTCGCCACGCATCGGATCGAACAGCTCATCCGGAGCTACGACCCATGCATCTCGTGCGCGACGCATTTCCTGGACCTGACCGTCGAGCCGGCGCCATGAGGCGGGCCCTCCCCGATCCCACCGTCCGGATCGTCGTGTGCGGGAACGCCGACCGTGGTGACGACGGCCTGGCCCTGGCGACCATCGCCACGCTCCTGCCGACCCTGCCCCAGGTCCTCCTGCAGAGGCTCGAGGTCCGGCGGTGCCTGGAGCTACGTGTCGAGGACCTCATCGACCTGCCGGCCGACGTCTCGTGCCTCATCCTCGACGCGGTCGCCGGGGTGGACCCGGGCACCGTCGTCCGCCTGACGCTGGGCGACCTCGCCGGACGCCCCCCGTTCACGCCACGCTCGTCGCATCAGCTCCCCCTCGACCTCGTCGTCGGGCTGGCCGGAGTCCTGCGCGACAGACCGATCGAGGGGACCTTCGTCGGTCTTGCCGGCCGAGGGTTCGGATACGGCACGCCGCTGTCCCGCGTGGCACGCGCCGCCATGCCGGCCTTCCGCGAGGCGATCGAGTCCGAGCTCTACGACCTTGCCCTGGTCGAACGGTCGCACGCACCGGCCCAGGGCGCCGAGGCCTGAGATGTGTCGGACCACCATCGGCGAGGTCATCGCGGTCGAGGGCGGCGAGGCCATCGTCGATCTCGATGGGCTGCGTCGCCGGGCGATCTCGCTGATGGTCCCGGACCTCCAGCCGGGCGAACTCGTCCTCGTCGGTCTCGGCACCGTCCTCGGGCGAGTCGAGCCGGCGGACAGGGCGGCCCTCGCTGCCCTCGATAGGACGGCAGGGTCTCGGCCTGACACGTCAACCAACCAACCGGATGCCTAGGAGAACGTCGATGTCGATCCCGCGTACCACCCGATGGGGAATCGCCCTGGCCACGGCCACGGCGATGATCTCGGGCGTGTCCATCTTCATCAACGGGCTGGTCGTGAAGGAGTTCGGGGATCCCGTCGCCCTCACCGGTGCCCGCAACCTGCTCGTGGGGCTCGTGCTCCTCGGCGTCCTGGTCGCGAGCGGGGGTGGCCGTGAAGTCGGTGCCCTGCAGCGCCGGCAGGCCGGTGGGCTGCTCGCCCTCGCCCTCATCGGCGGGAGCGTCCCGTTCATCCTCTTCTTCAGCGGCCTTGCCGAGGCGAGCGGACCGGGCGCCGCGCTGATCCACAAGACGCTCTTCATCTGGGTCGCCGCGCTCGCGGTCATCTTCTTGCGAGAGACGCTCGGGCTCGCCCAGGTGATCGCGATCGTCGCGCTCCTCGGCGGCACGCTGCTCATCGGCCCGACGGGCGCGATCGGCCTCGGATCGGCCGAGATCATGATCCTCGCCGCCACGCTCATGTGGTCAGTCGAGGTCGTCATCGCCCGCCGGATGCTCGGCGGTGATCTCGTCAGCGTCAGGCTGGCGGCGACCTCGCGGATGGCGCTGGGTGGCATCGTCATCCTCGGATTCCTCGTGGCCTCGGGCCGCGTCGGTGCGGTCGCCGCGTTCTCCCCGTGGCAGTGGGCGATCGTCGCCGCGACGGGTGCCCTGCTCCTGGGCTACGTCGCCACCTGGTACGCCGCGTTGCAGCGGGCCCCGGCGAGCCTCGTCACCTCGGTCCTCGTCGGTGGAGCACTCGTGACCTCGGCCCTCGCCACGATCCGGACAGGCACGGTCCCCGCGCCCACCGCGGAGATGGGCTTCGGCCTGCTTGCCGTGGGCATCGCCGTCGCCATCTGGACGTCGGCCCGCCGTGGTCGGCACGTGTCGGCCGGGACGACGGACGCGGCCGCGTGATCGAACCGCTGGCACCCGCACCGGGCGTTCCCGCCACCGATGGCCCGGCCGTGGTCGGCCACGTCCGAGGCCGCGTCGATGGTGAGCGTGGCCGCGCGGGGGCTGTCGGGTCATGGCTCCCTGGCCCCCTGCTGTTCGCGCGATTCGCGTTCCCGCCGAACCGCCTCGGGCTGTGCGGACCCGAATCGGGAGCGACGCTCCCGGAGCGGGTCCGGTCCGGCCGGCCGGACCCGGAGCTGACGAGGATCGCCCAGGAGTTCGAGGGCGCCTATCCGTATCTCGAGCTCATCGCGTCGGAGAACGGCGTCGCCGATCCCCTGGACTCGCGGGTCGTCGAGGCCTACTGGCTCGGCAACCAGCTGCTCGGTCACGTCGGTCCCCGGGCACGCCATGACGACCTGACCGATCGGTTCCGAGCACGAACCACGACGAAGGAGTGGCGGTGGCTCGAGGGGAAGGCAGACGGCGCGTCTGCGGTCCACCACAGTTTCCACGTCCTCGAGATCCTGCCGCGGATCGGGCTCATCCGCGGCGGCCTCCCGCCGGACCTCACCGGTGTCCTCGAACGCTGCCTCGTGCGTCCCGGGCGTGTCGTCGCGGTCGGCGAGGGCTCGCTGGACGTCGAGCTCCCGGCCCTCGAGTTTGGTGACGGGCAGCTCCGCTTCGGCGCACCGCGCGTCGCCCACCTTCCACCGGTGGACGGCGAGGGGTTCGGCGACATCCTGCTACTGGGCGACGAGGTCGCGGTCCACTGGGAACGGATCTGCGGTCGACTCACGCCGACGCAGGCGGCACGGCTCATGTCGGTCACGCAGCGCAACCTGGACGCCGCGAACACGACGCTCTGAGGGGCCGATCGGCCTGTCCTCCATGGGCCGAACAGGTGCCAGGGTGCCCGCGACGCCCGTCGCGATGTGACCTTCGACCCTGTGAAAGGGCGCCGGTGGCGCTCAAGCTCAGGGCACTGGTCGACGAAGCGTCGCACCCATCAGGAAGGTTTGGTGTCCACCATGATGAGCGTTCACGATGTCATGACCCAGACGGTCACGGCGGTCCACCCGGAGACCCCACTCAAGGACGTCGCCAGGTTGCTCGTCGCCGGCGGCATCAGCGGCCTGCCGGTCGTCGATGTGGACCGCCACGTCGTCGGCGTCGTCTCCGAGGCGGACCTGCTCATCAAGGAGCAGGGCGCCGACGCACTGCCGCATCGCCGCGCGGCCCGCGTCCGAGGCGAATCGCGGACGACCAAGGCCAGCCTCGCCAAGCTCGAAGCAACGACCGCGGGTGCAGCCATGACCTCGCCCGCCATCACGATCGAGCCGGGCGCCTCGCTGCAGGCCGCCGCCGGCATCATGGTGGGACACGGCGTGAACCGCCTGCCTGTGACCCAGGACGGCCGACTCGTCGGGATCGTCACGCGCGCGGACCTCATCCGGGCGTACGTCCGATCCGACGATCAGATCGCGGACACGATCCGCGACGACGTCCTCCTCCACCATCTCCTCGTCAACCCGGTCCTCTTCGACATCGCGGTGACCGACGGGGTCGTGACCATCCGCGGCCGCGCCGACACGCGTTCCACCGCCCAGATGATCGAGCGGCTCGTCGCGGCCGTGCCAGGCGTCATCGGCCTCGATGCCGACCTGACCTGGGCGATCGACGACAGCCACATCGAGGGCAAGGCACGGGATCTCGTCTTCCCGTCGATCCGTTAGCCCGGTTCGAGACGGGCGCGCAGGAGGTCGTTGCCCTCAAGGTCGACAAGCCGGCACGACCAGCCGCCGTCAGCGCGCCAGACGACCGATCCGATCGTGGCGCCCGCTTCGGCGGGCAAGGCGTACTCGAGGCGGACCATGCGCGGGACCGCGCGGGTCGCGTCGGTGTCGCCGGCCGCGATGACCGCTTCGTCCAGCCAGTCGGCATGGACCGCGTTGTTGGCATGGCCCAGCGGATCGAGCTCCTGCGGCCGGACCGGGAACGTCCGGTGTGCCGCCGCGGCAGGTGAGTCGCCGAGCGGTACCCGGGCCAGCTCGATGGTCGCCACCGGGCCGTGGAAGAGCTCCTCGAAGACGGCCGGGATGCGGGTCGGGGCGCCTCGCGCGTCCAGGAGCACCCAGTCGATGTGGATCCAGGCGACCCGCCGGCCATCGCCATCGACGAACTCGGATCGCCGACGCGACCAGACACGCCGGAATCCGACGACTCGGGTCGTCCCGGTCAGTGTTTCGCCCACGAGGATCGGGGCCACGACGGCGAGCTCCGCCGCCCGGACCATCCATGTCAAGCCATGTTCGCCGTACCACGACCGATCGAACCCGAGCGTGGCCGAATGCACCCAGGCGAGGTCCTGCGCATAGCGCAGGAGCGCTGACGTCCGCAGCCGGCCATCCGGCCCGGCCTCGTCGAACCGCACCCGGTATGGCGCGCTGAAGCCGGTCACCAGGGGTTCGGGGCTGCTCACGGAACCTTCTCGGCTAGGTCCTCGAGCGACTCCAGGCTCACGAGGCCGATGCCGGCGGTCGGCGCGGTCTGTCGGGCGAGGCGGACCTCGCACGAGCGGCGGGCATCGAACACGACCAGCGAGACGGCCAGGGTCTCGTCCTCGTCCGCCGCGTTGGCGCGGGCCTCGTCGAGCTGGTACAGGACGTCGGCCCCGATGCCGCGGGCGCCCCACTTGCAGTCGTACGCCTCGGCCGCGCCGGGACTCTCCACGGTCACGTCATAGGGATGGATCTCCGCGGTCACGCCGTCGAAGAGGATGCGCCGCTCCCGCCGCACTGCCTCCGGACCGACTCGACGAGCCAAGAGGATGGCGGTGAGTGCCTCGACGATCGCGCCCCGGACCTGGCTGCGGACCTGCTCGCCGCGATCGGCGACCGCGATCGACGCGGCGAGGATGGCCTCGGCACGGTCACGCTCGGCTGGCGCGACGCCGGCCCCGAGCAGGGTCGGGAACATCGTGCGCCAGGCGTCGGGATCGGTCAATTCCCCGTTCATGACGGCCCTTGCGAGCACCCGCAGCGCCGGCGTCGCATCGGCGATGAGGGCCGCGGCGCCCGCGACCAACGGGTCGGCCTGGACCCCGGCATAGACCACGGCGCGGGCGTCACGCGCGGCGTCCTGGAACCTCACGGCCCCTCCCCGAGGGCGACCAGGACGACCTGCGGGAAGGTGGAGAGCCAGTCGATCGCGCGGTGTGCGTCCCGCACGTGCCCGATCTCCTCGATCGCGCGCTCGATAGCGGCGATGGTCGGGGGTGCGACGGGATCGGATCCTCGGGCGGCTGCCACCTCACCCAGGCGCGCCCGCCAGGCGGCTTCGAGGTCGGTGACGTACGTCCATTCGTCCTCGATCTCCTCGCCGAGCAGCTCGAGCGCGGCATAGGCCTCGAGCGCACGCTCGATCAGGTCGTCGACGAACACGGGATCCATCGCACACAGCCTAGGGCTTCGCGATCCCCCGGTCGTGGCGCGAAGGGCCGCTAGCCCTCCGAGGCGGCCATGCTGCCGGTCCGTACCCCGCCCTGGGCCGGCACAGCCTTGCCCGTCGATGGGCCGGCCTTCCGAAGCAGGTCGGTCAAGCCGCGTCGAGCCGGTTCGTCCCAGGCGCGCGAGTAGATCCGCGTGGCGGCGGCGCGCACGCGCGCGGCCCGCACTCGATCGCCATCGGACTCCAGGTCGGCGACCCGATCCAGGATGGCTCGATACAAAGCGGGCAGTTCCTCGGCCGGAGAGATCTGCTCCATCGTGCCCACGATGCTCCGTCAACGGTCCCGGTGGGAATAGCCCAGCGGTCCCGGTCGATCGCGTCCGATGGTGTGGAGTGTTCAGTCGCCACGATGGGCTCCGCTCCGCACCGAGAACGGTCCGAGCGAGCCGGATGCCGGCAACCAGGTGCTGCTCACGCGCTCGACGATCGCGCTCGCCGGACCCGCTTCGAGACGCTCGATCAGGGCCTCGACGCGATCGCGCGGACCCTGGGCCAGGCAGCGGAGCGAACCATCCGGCTCGTTGGCGACCCAGCCCTCAAGCCCGAGGTCCTGGGCCGCCCGCCAGGCGAAGTAGCGGAAACCCACACCCTGCACGCGACCACGCACGACCGCCTCGACACGCGCGACATCGTCGCGATCCTCCCCGTCGGTCATCAGGCGGCTGGCGCGCGCCGGCGGCGTGGCCACGCGATGGCCATGGCGTCGAGGACCAGTTCGGGCGAGACGTTGGCGGCCAGGAGCGTCCCGGCCCGCTCGAGCCGGCGCAGCGCCTCCACCGCGACGTCGGGTCCCAGCCCGTCGGCGGCCTTCGCGGTCTCCTCGAGCATCGCCGGGTCGTGGACGGACGCGGCTCCACCAGCGGCAACGAGGGCCAGGTCGCGCGCGACCTCGGTCCAGACGAGGATCAATGCCTCGGCCGCGCGACGCCGCAGGGGGGCCGGGATCGCCCGCACGGGTGCGTCCGGATCGACGTCGTCCGAGTCGGGATCGTCGATCGCGTCCGGAGCGGCAGGAGTCGCCCTCGAAGCGCGGACAGCGGCCGGACCCGCGCCCCTCGATCGACCACGGCCCCCGTTCGCGGCCGTCCCGCCGTCCGCGGCAGCATCCGCGCCGGAGCGAGCGGCAGCCGCACCTCGTTCGAGGTCGGCCGCGAGTGCCAGCGCCTGGGGCATGGCCGCCCGCATCGCGGTCAGGCGATCTGCGGGCGTGGCGTCGAGCATGTCGAGCAGGACCCGGCCGAGTTCGCCGCGCAACCGGAGCGCGTCGGACGCGTGGGCATAGGCGAGCGCGAGTCCGGGACGGCCGCCCACCATGCGTCCCAGTCGAGCGGCGGTGGGCGGGTCCGCGGCGCCGCGGCCGGCGAGGATCGCCTCGATAGCGCGGGGGCCGACCGGCCCGAGGCGCATGCGCGCGCACCGCGACCGGACCGTCGGCAGGAGCCGGGCCTCGTCGTCGGCGCAGAGGACGATCGTGACGCCGGACGGTGGCTCCTCGAGCGTCTTGAGCAACGCCGCCTGCGCATCGTCGTTCATGCGATGGGCCAATTCCACGATCGCGACGCGCGCCCCGCCTTCGAGCGGCAGCAGGGAGAGGTCGGCGATCAGGTCACGGACACCGCGATAGGCGGCGCCCGGTCCACCGATGACGATCTGTCCGCCCGGTCCTTCAGGCCCCAGGCGGTGCAGGTCCGGATGGCCGCCGTGCTCGATGAGCCTGCAGCCACGGCACGCTCGGCACGGTCGCGCCGTCGGGTCGGCGGCCACGCACAGCAGCCCGGCCGCCAGGTCGAGCGCGAGCGTCGTCTTGCCGACGCCTCCCGGCCCGCTCAGCAGGATCGCGTGTGGCGGCGTCCCCCGGACCATGGCCTCGATCGCCGCGAGGGCCGGCCCGTGGCCACGCGTCCGGGCACCGTCCACGGAGCGGTCAGGCGGAGGCCGGCTTGCGGGGCGTCCGGGCCTTTGGAGCCGCCTTGGGAGCCACTCCCTCGGTCCCGACCTCGCCTTCGGCGCCCGCCGAACCGGTCGCCTTGCGCGTCGTCCGGCGCTTCGGGGCGGCCGTCGCCGCCTCGGCTGCGACCGGCACGTCCACGTCGGTGGCGGCCGCCTTCCGCGTGGTCCGGCGCTTCGGGGTCGGGGTCCCGTCCGCGGATGCGTCGGCCGGCGCGGCGGTCTTCGTCGATGCTGCCGCGGACCTGCGTGGCGTCCGGGGCTTCGGCGCGACAGGTGCAACGGCGGCCGCCGCAGGCGGTGCCGTCTCGGCGACGGACGGTTCCGTTCGGGGCAGCGGCGCGGTTGCGGGAACGTTGTTGGCCAGCTGCGCGCGCAGCTGTGCCTCGAGCTCCGGCGGGACCTCGCTCCATTCCCCGGACCCGCGCCTGGGCGCCGGGGCGCGATCGACGTGTTCGACGCGGTCGCCCCGGTCGTACGAGCGGTCCACTCGAGGCGCCGTTCGACCGCTCACATCGGGATAGCGGTTGATGCCGCCACCCCCGCCTCGCCCGTAGCGCTCGCGCGAGATGGCCGACTGGTACGCCGCTCGACCGCCGCGCGGTCCGCGGTTACCGCCCTGGCCACCGCGAAGCCCGACCCCGCGGCGCTGCTCGGCGATGAGGTATTCGGGGATCTCGGGCTCCTCGAGGTCGTCCTCCTCGGTCAGCGGCGCAAAGGTGCCGGAGGCCGGCGGCGTCGGGGTCCCGAGCTGCGAGTCCCAGACCGAACCGAACGGCGTCGTGCGCGGGGCCTTGGGCGCAGAGGCGATCGCATCGATCTCGTCCTCCTGCGCATCCTCTTCGGCCGACACCGGGCGACCGCCACTGCCACCGGCCAGCGGGGCCGACTCGCCCTCGCCACGGCCGCGTCCTCGTCCACGGCCGCGACCACCGCGCCGGCGGCGACGACGAGTCGCCTCCTCGGCATCGGCTCCGCTGCCCGCCGAGCCGTCGGCCGACGGCTCGTCATCGCCGGCCACGTCGACCTCGACGTCGACGTCGACGTCGACGTCGTCGAGGGTGAAGACCTCGGCCGCGGCGAGATCAGCCTCCGACAGGGTGCCGGTCGCTTTGGAGAGCCGCTCACCCGGCAGCGCGACGACCCCGGGACCGGCCGCGGCAACGGCCTCGTCCGGACCGGCGACCGGCGACGGCACGCGGCCACGGCCACGGCCACGGCTTGCCACCGCGGGTACAGGTTCGGCCTCGCCGGCACGCCCGCGACCCCGGCCACGCCCCCGACCGCGGCCGCCGGCGCCCTCGGTCTGCTTGTCCGGAACCTCGGTCATCGAGAGGTCCGCGTCGTCGTCGGACACCCGTCGTCCCGAGCGCGAGCCCTTCTCGACGCGCGCCAGCTGGACGATGTCCGTGAACTGGTCCGCCACCTCGATGAGGTCCGAGCTGGTGTTGCCTCGGAAGCTGATGACCTCGCAACGGACCCCCATCTCCTGGACCGCCCGGATCGCGGGGGCGAAGTCGCCGTCGCCCGACACGACGATCGCGATGTCGAGGTTCCTGGCCGTCTTCATCATGTCGACCACGAGCTCGATGTCGAGGTTCGCCTTGACCTTCCCGTCGCCGTACTTGCGGATGTCCTTGCTGACGACCTTGTAGTTGCTCCGGCGCAGGAATTCATGGAAATTGCGCTGGTTCTCGTTGTCCGGGTCCAGGCCCGTGTAGGCGTACGCCCGCACGAGATCCCGACCGGCCGAGGCCGACTTCAGCAGGGTGACGTAGTCGATGTCCACCCCGGCCGCCTTGGCCGCATAGAAGATGTTCGCCACGTCTACGAAGACGGCGACGTTCTTGCCCACATTGACTCCTTGGATCTATGGATGCGCCCCACCGGCGCGATCACGCTGCTCGGCGGGTGCGATGATCATGTGCGGCGCGCGGCGGATCCCGCCGCTGCCACGGTGTGTTGTAGTCGCGGTCCTGCCTCGCCGAAGCCCATCGCTTCGAGTCGGGCACGGGCCGCGCGATCGGTCGGCCGCGCCGTCTCGACGACGGTGCAGCCCTTGTTGGCGGCAGACCGAAGACACTCGTCGATGAGGGCCTCGGTCAGCCGATCCGGGTCGTGATCGGGATCGATCACGAGGAGGTCGATCGTCCCGACGTAGCCGCCGGAGCTGACCGATGGCCGGAGGGCGAGGACCGCCCCACCCACGACCGTGCGCCGCGTCTCCGCGACGAAGATGCTGGCCTGCGGAAGGTAGACCAGTTGGCGCATCAGGTCCGCGGCCGCGAGCGGGCTCTCGTCGCGGGCGGCACCAACGGACCCGCCACTCAAGGCGACGAGTCGATCGATGTCCGTGACACGGGCTGCTCGGACCAGGTATTCCACGCCGAACGGTGCACCTCGCGGGGCTGGCGTCCGTTGGCCCCGACCGGGGCGACCCAAGGGGCCGTACCGGATTCGCGCTCCCCTCGTCGGCGGCGAGCGACGGGCGCTCGCGACGTGCTGACGGGTGCGGCCGACCGGTATTGCAATCGGTACGCCGGCGGCTATGATACGGCAT
Organism: uncultured Chloroflexia bacterium; assembly: GCA_963764515.1. GTDB lineage: Bacteria > Chloroflexota > Limnocylindria > Limnocylindrales > CSP1-4 > SPCO01. The sequence continues at coordinate 103,541 of CAVXSS010000005.1, forward strand.
CGCTTCGACGGCTACCTGCGCGCCGCTTGGGCCGGTCCCTCGTACCGCATTCGCTCCGCACCTCCAGTCCCGCGTCCCGATCGCACCTCTCCATGCGAGGCACGGTCGAAACGGACCGACGGGCCGGGCGCCGACGGCGGACTCGGGACGGCGACCCGGTGGTGGCGGGTCGTCCGATCGGATCGTCCGCCACCAGGCGGGCGCGAGATGAGGAGGAGTCATACATGAAGCTCGCCAAGATCGGCGTGCTCGCGGTCACAGCCGTTCTCCTATTCGCGGGTTGCTCGAATAGCACTGGATCGGGCGCCACCGGCAAGACGATCAAGATCGGCACCGAGTTGCCGATGAGCGGTGCCGAGACGGCCAACGGTGAACCGACCGCCAACGGCGTGCGGCTTGCGATCAAGCAGGCCAACGCCAAGAGCGCGGTCCCCGGCTACACCCTCGACATCAGCGTCCAGGATGACGCGGTCAACGGCGTCCACGACCCGCAGCAGGGCGCCACGAACATGCACACGCTCGTCGCCGATTCGTCGGTCGTCGGCGTCGTCGGGCCGTTCAACTCGAGCGTCGGCCAGGCCGAGATCCCGATCAGTAACGCGGGCGGCCTGACCCAGTGCAGCCCGGCCAACACGAACACCGGCCTCACCTATCCTCCGGATTCGGCGCAGTACCGGCCGAACAACCCCGACAAGATCAACTACATCCGCGTCGCAGCACCGGATAGCATCCAGGGACCGGCCGGCGCGGACTACGTCTACAACGACCTGAAGGCCACCTCGGTCTACATCCTCGACGACACCGAGACCTTCGGCGTCGGCGTCGGCGATGCGTTCTCCGCGCAGTTCATCGCGGACGGCGGGACGGTCACGAAGCGCGCCAGCGCGCCGAAGTCGACCACCGACTACACCCCGCTGTTCACGGCAGCGGCAGCCGCCAAGCCGGCCGCGGTCTACCTTGCCGGGACCACCCCGAGCGGGATGGGCCTTGCCCTCAAGCAGGGCCGCACGGTCGCCGGCTTCGAGACAATCCCGTTCATGGGTCCTGACGGCGTCGCCGACCTCGCCCCGGGTGGAACCGAGGGTGGCACGATCACGATCGCCGGCCAGGCGGCCCACGATGTGTCCGGCACCGTCGCCGGCGTCCATGACCTGCCAAGCGGTTCGACCTTCGTGGCCGACTACACGGCCGAGTTCGGCAAAGCCCCCGGCGCGTACAGCGCCGCGGCGTACACCTGCGCCCAGGTGATCATCGCCGGGATCGCCAAGGCAGTCGCGGCAGGCACGACCGACGAGGCGGCGATCCGCGAGGCCGTCCGGGTCAACTCGATCTCGGGCGACTCGTTCGACACCGTCATCGGCTCGATCGCGTTCGACAAGAACGGCGACATCACGACCCCGTTCATGTCGTTCTACACCGTCGATCTGACCGCCAACGGCGGCAAGGGCGACTGGACGTTCGTGAAGCAGCAGGCGTTCACCGACCCGAACAAGTAGGAATGGTTCAAGGAGGCCGGGTCAAGGCCCGGCCTCCTCGATACCCTCGCTCGACCCCTACGTGCGGAGGCCATGAGACCGGCCCGAAGGCGCGCTCTACGGATCGCGGCGATCGTCGCAGGCGCGCTCGTACTGAGCTTCGTGGTCCTCGGCGTCCAGCAGTTCGTGAACTTCCTGACCCTCGGCGCCGTATACGCGCTCATCGCGCTCGGCTACACGATGGTTTACGGGATCATCGAGCTGATCAACTTCGCCCACGGCGACGTCTTCATGGTCGGGGCGTTCACCTCGATGTGGCTCATGACCGGGCCGCTCGGCCTCCCCGACCAACCGATCGACGATCCTATCCGCCTGACCGGCGTCCTGGTGTTCGTCGTGCTTGTCGTGATGGTCGTGCTCGGGATGGTCGGCGTGATCATCGAGCGTTTCGCATATCGTCCCCTCCGCCATGCTCCACGACTCGCCCCACTCATCACGGCGATCGGCGTGTCGTTCATCCTCCAGAACATCATCCAGTCGCTCTTCTCGACCTCCCCGTACGTCACGCCCCAGATCTTCCCGCGGGTCAAGCTGGACTTGCTCGGCGGTACCATCGGGGCCCTGAACATCTTCATGGTCGCGATCGCACTTGGGTTGATGGTCGGCCTCCACCTGTTCGTCAGCCGGACCCGGCTCGGCCGGGCGATGCGGTCCACGGCCATGGACCGTGAAGCCGCGGAGCTCATGGGCGTCGACATCAACCAGACGATCGCGATCACGTTCTTCATCGCCGCGGCGCTGGCCGGCGCGGCGGGCGTGATCCAGGGCCTCTACGCCGGCAGCATCCAGTACAACCTCGGCTTCAATGCGGGCCTGTTCGCGTTCACCGCCGCGGTCCTGGGTGGGATCGGGAACACGACGGGCGCGGCGATCGGTGGGTTCACCATCGCGTTCATCCAGGTCGGCGCGGCCCAGCTCGGGTACTCGCGCTGGTCCGAAGTGGCGGTCTTCTCCGTCCTGGTCCTCGTGCTGGTCTTCCGCCCGAGCGGGATCCTCGGTCGGCCGCTTGGAGAGCGGGCGTGAGGAACGCGATCGCGCGGCTCGCCGCGATGTCGGGCCGACACCGCTCCCTGTCCGTGTTGGTCGGCTGGGTGCTGGTCGGCACACTCCTGCCCGTCATCATCCAGATCCCTCCGTTCAGCACGTTCCAGCAGACAAGCCTCTGGGTCGGCGGGTTTTCGAACGCCGGGGTCTTCATCCTCCTTGCGCTCGGCCTGAACATCGTCGTCGGGCTGGCTGGTCTGCTCGACCTGGGCTACGCGGCGTTCTTCGCCATCGGCTCGTACGCCTACGCCTTCGGCGCCTCGTCGTTCACCGGGTTCCATGTCCCGTTCTGGCCCATGCTGCTCGTCGGCGCGCTCGCAGCCGCGACCTTCGGGATCCTCCTGGGGGCACCGACCCTGCGCCTGCGCGGCGACTACCTGGCCATCGTCACGCTCGGATTCGGCGAGATCGTGCCGGCGGTCTTCCTCAACGCCGACACGTACACCCGTGGCACGAACGGCATCGGTGGGGTCGCGCAGCCGGAGCTGCCGTTCCTCAAGTTCAACTTTACGGACCCGGTGCCGTTCTACGTGACGATGCTGGTCATCCTGGCCCTGGTGATGGTGTTCCTGTATCGCCTCCAGGATTCCCGCCTGGGTCGCGCATGGATGGCGGTTCGGGAGGATGAGCTGGCCGCGGCCAGCGCAGGCGTGAACACCGTGACGACCAAGCTGCTGGCATTCGCGCTCGGCGCGTCGACCGCCGGGTTCGCCGGCGTCTTCAACGCATCGAAGCTGGGCATCGTCGGCCCCGACCAGTTCGGGTTCACCGTCTCGTTCACGGTCCTCGCCATGGTCGTGCTCGGCGGGATGGGCAACATCTGGGGTGTCGCGGTCGGTGCCTTCACGCTGTACGAGATCCAGAGCGTCCTGCTCAAGCAGTTGAACCAGTTCTTCCAGGGCCTGCATGTCCCGGTGCTCGAGAACATCAACTTCGTCCAGTACCAGTTCCTGCTCTATGGCATGGCGCTGGTGGGGATGATGCTCCTCAGACCGGAGGGGCTGTTCCCGAACCGCCGTCGGCAGCAGGAGCTGCACGAGCAAAGCGAGGACGTCGCCGACATCCCGCCACCGACCGAGGCGGTCGGAGCCTGATGGCCACGGCCAGCATGGCGCCTGCCCTGCAGGCGGCGGATCTCATCCTCCACGCCGAGAAGGTGACGAAGGAGTTCGGTGGCCTCGTCGCCGTCAAGGAGGTCGACCTCGAGATCCCGCGCGGTTCGATCATGAGCCTGATCGGTCCCAACGGAGCCGGCAAGACGACGTTCTTCAACGTGATCGTGGGCATCCTCGACCCGACCGCCGGCGACGTCCGGATCTCGGGCCAACGGATGATCGGACACCCGGTCCGGGCTTGGCTGGAGCCGATCCTGTGGGTCGCCCCCGCGACCGTCGTCGCCCTGCTCACGACGCTGGCGTTCGCGCTGACCGACTCCGCCGAGATCGCCGCGCTCGGGGGCGCGATCGCCTTGTTCGCCCTGGCCGCCATGTTCCTCGGCGCGATCATCCGGCCGATGGTCTACGTCCGCCTGCTCCTTCGATTCGGGATCTTCCGCAGCGCGAAACCAAACGAGATGGCCCACGCCGGGATCGGCCGCACGTTCCAGAACATCCGCCTCTTCGCCAACATGACGGCGCTCGAGAATGTCCTCGTCGGGATGCACCTCAAGCTCCGGGCCAACGCCCTCGATGCACTGCTGAGCACGGGTAAGGCCCGGCGAGAGGAAGCGTGGGCGATCGGTCGCGCGGACGAGTTGCTCGGGCTCGTCGGCCTGGCCGGACGCGGTGACGTCGTCGCCCGCAACCTGCCGTACGGCGACCAGCGCCGGCTCGAGGTCGCGCGAGCCCTCGGCGGCGACCCCTCCCTGCTGCTGCTGGATGAGCCGACCGCCGGGATGAACCCGATCGAGACCGTGGAGATGATGGATCTCATCAACAAACTGCGCACCGAGCTTGGCCTCTCGATCCTCCTCATCGAGCACGACATGCGCGTTGTCATGGGCATCAGCGACCGGATCTGCGTCCTCGACCACGGGGAGCGGATCGCCGAGGGATCGCCGGAAGAGATCCGGGCGAACCCTCGGGTCATCGAGGCGTATCTCGGGAAACCGGCCGAATGACGGCGACCCAGGGTGCGAACGGAACCGCCGGCCCGGCGGCCGAGGTCATCCTCGAGCTGAAGGACGTCCACACCTACTACGGCCGGATCCACGCCCTGCAGGGCGTCTCGCTGGTGGTCCGTCGCGGCGAGATCGTGACGCTCATCGGTGCCAACGGCGCTGGCAAGACGACGATCCTCAAGACGATCTCGGGGCTCCTTCACGCGCGCCAAGGGACGGTGATCTTCGGGGACAAGGACATCACCCAACGGCCCGCCCACGATCTCGTCAAGGCCGGCATCGGCCACGCACCCGAAGGCCGCCGCATCTTCTCGCGGCTGACGGTCTACGAGAACCTGCAGATGGGCGCCTTCACCCGGACGCAGGCCGAGGCCCACGAGGACCTCGAGCACGTCTACGAGCTCTTTCCGAGGCTCCGGGAGCGGGCGACGCAGCTCGGCGGATCGCTTTCCGGCGGGGAGCAGCAGATGCTCGCGGTGGGTCGGGCGCTCATGAGCCGGCCAAGCGTCATGCTGCTCGACGAGCCGTCGCTCGGGCTGTCACCGATCCTCGTCCAGGAGATCTTCTCCATCATCACGGAGATCAACACGCGCGGGACGACGATCCTGCTCGTCGAACAGAACGCCCTCCAGGCGCTGCATGTCGCTCAGCGCGGCTACGTGCTGCAGACGGGCCGCGTGATCCTCGCGGACACGGCCGACCGCCTCGCCGCCAACGAGGACGTCCGGCGGGCGTACCTCGGCGAGATCTAGGCCGCAGCGGGTCCCGCGGGGACTGGCTCGACGTTCAGGGGGCAGCCAGGTGGATCACGAAACAGACACCGTTCGGGTGCAGAGCCCGTTCAAACGGCGACGGGAGCCCTCGGTCCTGGTCGCGGTGGTCGCCATCTTTCTCCTGATCGCCCTCGTGAAGCCGTGGTCGTTCGGTCAGGGCCGATCCGAGAGCAATGGATCGGGAGCCCCGGTCGATACCTCATCCGGCAACGGGCTCGCGGCTGGCGCCCAGCCGTCGCCCTCGGCCGCGCCTCCGATCCTCGATCCGAACGCGATGCCCTGCCTGACAGATGCGGTCGAGCAGGTCTTGATCATCGAGCGCTGGGCCGGGCACGAGGTCCGGAGCTGGGTCGCTTCCACGGACCGGACGGTGTCCGGGCCCCTCGACGATCGACTCGCGCCGATCGTCGTCTTCTCGAGCCATGTGATCGGGATCGGGGTCTGCGCTCCCCGGGCGCTCGCCGGCGCCGGGCAGCCCGCCGCCCGGCTCCTCGACGTTCGCTCGATCGTCCAGACCGTGGACGGCCCGCTTGCTGTCGACCTCGGCACGCCCGACCTCATCACCGTGCAGCCGAGCGGCCCGGAGCCGGCCCTGCTCTTCGGGGCTCCGGCGGTGACCCCGCAACCATCGGTCGATCCGGGTCCGTCCGATCGTCCCGCCGGCTCGACCGTCCCGCCCCGCGCGACCGCTCCGACGCGAGGTTCGACGAGGTGGCCGACGGGGTCGTACGCGATCGCGTTCCGGTTCCCCTCGGATGGCCCGGACGTCGTCCGCTGGCTGCGAATCGACCTCATCAAGGGAGCCGGCGCATCCGGTTGACGCGAACGCCTGAAGGACGTGAGAGCCCGACGATTCGTCGTTCACTCTTCTCATGCGATCGTTGGACGTACGATGTCGGCATGGAGATCGGACTCACCGGGGCGCGCGCCCTCATCGGAGGCGGGAGTGGGGGCCTCGGCGGGGCGATCGCCGAGGTCCTCGCCGCGGAGGGAGCGACAGTCGGTCTGGTCGCCCGGTCCGGTCCACGGCTCGAGGCGAGCGCCGCACGGCTGAACGCGCTCGCTGTTCCGGCCGATCTGTCCACCCCGGACGGACCGGGCGCCGCCGTCGCGGCCGCGGTCGGCGCATTCGGTGGCCTCGACCTGCTCGTGGTCAACTCCGGCGGCCCGCCCGCCGGTCGCTTCGAGGAACTGGACGAGGCCGCCTGGCAGAGGGCATTGGACGGCACGCTATGGAGCGCGATCCGCCTGCTCCGAGCGGCGCTGCCGCACCTGCGCGACGGCCGCGATCCGGCGATCCTCATCATCCTGTCGAGCTCGGCGCGCGAGCCGATCCCCGGGCTTGCGACGTCGAACCTGCTCCGCCCGGGTCTGGCCGGCCTCATCAAGTCGCTCGTTGACGAGGTCGCCCCGATCCGCATCAACGGGCTCACCCCGGGGCGAATCGCCACCGACCGGATCGCCGAGCTCGACGCGGCGCGGGCGCGGGCGGCCGGCGTCCCGGTCGAGGAGATCCGGCGCCGGTCGATCGAGCGTATCCCGCTCGGCCGCTACGGAGACCCGATGGAGCTCGGCCGGGTCGGGGCGTTCCTGCTGTCACCGGCCGCGTCGTATGTCACCGGCGCGATCGTCCAGGTCGATGGTGGGATGATCCGCGCCCTTCCCTAGGCGTCCAGCCTGTCGGCAAGGCCGACCGCGGCGAGGACCATGTCGAGGTCGGCGATCGTGCCCGGATCCAGGGTGGGCCCAGGCGCCCGGACTCGCTCGCACGCGATCGCGCCGCGGCGCCGGTAGATGTGCTTGCGGATCGCAAGATTGAGGCCCGCCTGGTTCTCGAACCGCACGAGCGGCAGGATCCGGTGGAAGACGTCGCGAGCGCCGGCCTCATCACCGGCCTGGAACCGTCGCACGATGTCGACGAGTAGCTCCGGGAACCCGAACCCGGTCATCGTGCCGGCCGCCCCCCGTCGGAGTTCCTCGAGCAGCATGCTCGCGCCAAGACCGCCGAGGACGCGCACCTCGGGGGCCGCCGCGAGCAACCGGTCCACCTTCGGCGGACTCGGCTCGTCCTCGAGCTTCACGACGCGGCACGACGGCGCTCGCTCGGCGATCGAGGCCAACAGCTCGACGCTCATGAAAACGCCGCTGCTCGCGGGGTGGTCCTGGACGACGACGGGCAGGTCGATGGCAGCGGCCACGGCGAGGTAGTGCGCGAGGACCGCGGCGTCGTTCGGGCGCGCCAGCGCCGGGGGCGCGAGCATCACCGAGTGCGCACCGAGCGACATCGCTTCCCTGGCGTAGGCCACGGCTCTGTCCGTGGCGGCATGCGTCACCCCGACGCAGACGGGCAGGCCCCCGGCCGCGGCCAGGACACCGCCGATGACCCTGCGCCGTTCCTCGTCGGACAGCTTGGCGGCCTCGCCCAGCACACCCAGGATCGTCATGCCATCGACCCCGCAGCCGGCCACGAATGCCGTCAGGCCGGCGAGACTCGCTTCGTCGAGCGAACCGTCGGGCCTGAACGGGGTGGGGACGATGTTCCAGACGCCCTGCAGGCGCTCGATGCCGGTCATCGGCGCGGGGTGGTCAGCGGTAGGCCGGTTCGCGGGCCATGTCGTAGGTCGCCCGCGACAGGATCGCCAGGCCGACGGCGACGATCCAGAGGCCCGGTCCGTTGGTGAAGACCTGGGCCGGCTCGGAGAAGTGGAAGGCGCCGTCCATCAGCAGGGCGACGAACCTGATCCCCAGGCCGATCCAGCCGACGATCGTCAGCAGGAGGTAGGAGAGCCAACGATCGATCGCCAGTGGGCGGTCTCCGGTCGCATACGGCAGGGCGACCAGCGCGAGCGAGGCGATACCCACCAGGAACACGATGATCCCGCTGCCGGCGAACCCGTTTCCCGATTCGGGAGTGATCCCGGTCCCGGCGCCCCCGATCTTCCACCACGGCAGCACGCATCCGATCACCAGCATGACGCCGGCGACCGTGGCCAGCGTTCGTCCGCGTCCCAGTGGGCGACGATGCATGGTCACTCGTCCGATTCTCCCGAGTAGACCGCTGGCTGAAGGACGCCGACGATGCGCAGGTTCCGGTACAGCTCCCCGTAGTCCAGCCCGTATCCGACCACGAACCGATCCGGGATCTCGAAGCCGCGATAGTCGACCGGGATCTCGACCAGGCGTCGGGCCGGCTTGTCGAGGAGCGTGCAGATCCGCAGGGTCGCCGGGTTCTTGCCCCGGAGATATCGGATCAGATAGTTGAGGGTCAACCCGGTGTCGATGATGTCCTCGACGATGAGTACATCCTCGCCGGCGATGCTCGCCGAGAGGTCCTTGAGGATGCGGACGAGACCCGATGACTCGGTGCTGGTCCCGCCGTACGAGCTCACCTCCATAAGGTCGATCCGGACCGGAAGGTCGATGGAACGCATCAGGTCCGCCATGAACGGAAGCGATCCCTTGAGCACCGACACGAGCGTCAGCTGCCGGCCGGCGTAGTCCGCGGTGATCCGCGCCCCGAGCTCTCGTACCTTGGCCTGGATCTGGTCCTCGGTCAGCAGGATCTCGCCGATGTCGGCGTGGAGGTCGACGACGTGGGTCATCGACGGACCGCCGATCCATCAGGCACCACCCGGTGGCGGCGTGGCGCGCTCACCAGGGGCGAGGTCGCCGGATCGCGGTCGGGCACCGGGGGGAGCGCCGCGACGGCGATGTCGGCAGCGGGGGCCGCGACGAACTGGCCGGAGCTGCCCGACAGCGCGTCGACCAGGGCCAGTCGTCCGTACTTGAGCATGAGCGCCCGGAAGTCGCGCGCGTAGAACAGCTTGACGTTGAGGTCCGGGTAGAGCTCGCGCAGGCGTCGCAGCTTCCGGTTCTTCTTGCGCACGAGCTTCTGTCGCAGGGTCGTCATCTCGAGATAGCAATCGAGATCGGGGAGGTAGAAGTCCGGCGAGAAGCTCTCGACGACGGCACCGTCAAGGTTCCACAGGATCGGAAACGTGTGCGGCTCGTATTCCCAGCGGACCGCGTAGAAGTCGAGGATGCGTGCCATCTCGGCCTCACTGGCGTGTGCGAAGGACGTCGTCACGGGGTGCTGATCGCGCGGTCGGGACGGGCGAGGATCCTGATCGGGTCAGTCGGGACGCTCGCGCCACAGGTGGTGGGGGCCACGCCGTCGGGAGCCGGGCGGAACTGATCTCGACGATCCATCGGCCCACAGTCTAGCCGAAGCGTCGCCGGGGGCGGTGCGACGGGCGGCTTCGAACCCAGATACTCCCAGGGGGTATGGTACCATTCGGCGTGATGGGTCGCGGACACGCATCGATCGCGGCCCCCGATGAGGTCCCTGTCCGATGAGTCCCGATCCGGTCGCCCGTCCGGCCCCCCGGCCCGACCCGAGCCACTTCCGCCACAGCTACTCCAAGGACAAGACCCAGCTCATCCGTCGCCTGTCGCGGATGGAGGGCCAGGTCCGGGGCATCGCCCGGATGATCGAGCGCGAGGAGTACTGCGTCGACATCCTCCAGCAGACCGCCGCGCTGCGCGCCGCCGTCGATGCGCTGTCGATCCTGGTCCTCGAAGACCACGTGCAGGGTTGCGTTCGGACCGCCGCCGAGGCGGGCCAGGCCGACCAGTACGTTGCCGAGGTCATCGACGTCGTGCGCCGGACGCTCGGCCGACCCGTCCGTGGCGGGGGCCGATCGGGCTGACCGGATCGTTCCAGGACGAGCAGTTTTCCACCAATCCACGGGCCGGCCGGCAGTTCGTGGATAACCGCGTTGACGCCGGCCCGTCCACGCCGTAACGTCCGGCATCCGCACTGGGGCAGGCAGGGTAACGCAGTCCGCGAGGGGTCCGGGGAGACCCGACCAAGAACCGGACGGACGGCGGAAGACCGGTCCTCTCGCCCGCGGTGCGCGACGATGCCGACGCCGGGAGCGGCGGCGCGCGAGGACACGGCACGTGAACGATCAGGAGGCGTGCCCTGGACCGCGTGCGTGAGCCGCTCCCGACGCGCGTCGAAGGCCTTCCCGAGCTCCCGCTCGAGTACGGCCTCGCCCTGGACACCGGCCTCGCCGAGCTCGGCCTGGAGCTGCCGCCGGCCATCCGGACAGCCATCGACGATCACGTCCGCCTGCTGCTCGCCTGGACCGCGGCCATCAACCTGACGGCCATCCGCGGCCCGGTCGAGGTGGCCCGAGCCCACGTCCTCGACAGCCTCACCGCGGTAGCGGCCCTGCGTGAGCGGGGGATCGGGCGCATCCTCGATCTCGGCTCCGGTAGCGGGTACCCGGGCCTGCCGATCGCGGCCGTGCTGCCGGCCGAACGGGTCCTCCTCGTCGAACCGATCGGCAAGAAGGCGCGGTTCCTCGAAACGGTCGTCGAGGCCACCGGCCTCGCTCAACGGGTGGAAGTCGCGGCCGCCCGGGCAGAGACCCTGGCCGCCGACCCGGCGCATCGCGAGCACTGGCCGGCGGTCACGGCACGGGCGGTGGCGAGCCTGGCCGACCTCGTCGAGTTGAGCTTCCCGCTCCTCGCGCCAGGTGGTGTCCTGCTGGCTTGGAAGCGCGGCGACATCGTCGCGGAGGTGAGCGCCGCCCAGCGGGCGGTCGCGGCACTCGGAGGCGGCTCGATGACATCGATCACAACGGGCGTGACCGGCTTGCGCGACCATCGGCTGGTCGTCATCTCGCCACGTGGGCGTGCGCCCGTCGGCTACCCTCGCGATCCCGCGGCGCGCAAGCGACGGCCGTGGTGAGCGGGCGGCTGCTAGGCTGACCGCCGATGCGGATCGCCGTCCTCTCGGACATCCACAGCAACATCGTCGCGTTGGCGGCGGTCCTCGCCCATCTCGGCTCGGTCGACGCCGTCTGGCACCTGGGCGATGTCGTCGGCTACGGCCCGGAGCCCGACGCCGTCGTCGAGCGCCTGGCCGAGATCGGGGCGACCGGGGTCCGTGGCAATCACGACGCGGCCGCGGCCGGCGGTCGTGAGATCGAGTTCTTCAACCCGGAGGCTCGCTCGGCGATGGAGTGGACGCGGCGCCGGATCACGGACGCGACCCGCCAGTGGCTGGCCGCGCTCCCTGAACGGCGGCTGGCCGGGGATGTCACGTTGGTCCATGGCAGCCCCCGCGACCCCATCTGGGAGTACGTCACGTCCCTGTCGATCGCACGGGCCGGCATCGAGGTCATGACCACGACGCTTGGCCTGCACGGCCACACCCACGTGCCGGTCGCCTTCGTGATCACCGAAGGCCGCCTCGAGGCGATCGTCCCATCGGACGGGTCCGGCCTCGAGCTGGAGGACCGCATCGCCCTGGTCAACCCGGGAAGCGTCGGCCAGCCGCGAGATGGCGACTCACGGGCCAGCTACCTCGTGCTGGATACGGACACGCGATCGATCGTGTGGCACCGCGTCCCGTACGACATCGGGTCCGTGGCGACGGCCATGCGCGCGGCTGGCCTCCCGGACCGGCTCGCCGAACGCCTGCACCATGGTGTCTGAGCCTCAGGCCAGCCATTGATCGGCGGTCGACGGTCCCTCCAGGGACGCAAGCCCGGCGACAAGCGCGTCCGCGTCGAGCGGCCACACGCGCCCTACTTCCGGTACACCGGTCGGGGCACCCTGACGGCGAAGGAGGCGGCTAGCGTCCCGACCACGGCCGTCGGCAAGGCCCTGGCCACCGTGCGCGGCTTCCTCTTCGGACGGCCGCTCGCAAGCGAGGAGGAGCTCGGTGAGCGACTCTCCAAGAAGAAGGCGCTCGCCATCTTCAGCTCCGACGCCATCAGTTCCTCGGCCTACGCGACCGAGGAGATCCTGCGGGTGCTCATCCTCGGTGGTGCCGCCGCGATGGCGTTCGGCCTCGAGGTCAGCATCGCCATCTCCATCCTGCTCATCGCCGTGGCGATCAGCTACCGCCAGATCTGCATCGCCTACCCGACGGGCGGCGGCTCGTACTCGGTCTCACGACGGAACATCGGCCGAACGGTCAGCCTGATCGCGGCGTCCGCGCTGCTCATCGACTACGTCATGACGGTGGCGGTGTCGACGACGTCGGCGGTCGAGCAGATCACCTCGGCGTTCCCCATCCTGTTCGACGAACGGGTCCTGATATGCGTCGCCTGCATCGCCCTCATCACTATCGGCAACCTGCGAGGGCTCCGCGAGGCCGGGAACATCTTCGCGATCCCGACCTACCTGTTTCTGGGCTCGGCCCTGCTGATGATCGCCGTCGGCGTCTTCCGGATCTCGGTCCTCGGCGAAGGCCAGGCCTACGCTCCGACGCTGGTTGGCCAGGTCGGCGACACGATCCAGCCGCTGACGGCCATCCTCCTGCTGCGAGCGTTCGCGGCCGGGGCGGTGGCCCTGACCGGTACCGAAGCGATCGCGACCGGCGTTCCGGCGTTCCAGCCGCCGGAGTCGAAGAACGCGGCCACGACGCTCGCGATCATGGCCGGGCTCCTGGGTGTCCTGTTCATCGGGATCACGTTCCTGGCGGTCAACTTCGGGATCGCTCCGATCGACACTCCCGAGAAGAAGACCGTCATCTCGCAGGTCGCCCTGCGAGTCTTCGGGGACGGGGTCCCCTTCTACCTGTTCCAGGCATTCACCGCGATCCTGCTGGTGCTGGCCGCCAACACGAGCTTCAATGCGTTCCCGAGGCTGCTGGCCATCCTTGCCGCGGACGGTCACATGCCTCGCCAGTTCGCGCTGCGCGGGGATCGACTGGCGTTCTCGTACGGGATCATCGTGCTCGCGACGGTGGCGGCGACCCTGATCATCATCTTCGGGGGCGAGACCCACCGGCTCATCCCGTTGTATGCGGTCGGGGTCTTCATCGACTTCACCATCAGCCAGACCGGCATGATTCGGCACTGGCGGCGCGAGCGCACCAGGGGCTGGCGGCGGCGACTCGGCATCAACGCGTTCGGTGCCGGCCTGACGGGGACCGTCGCCATCATCGTCACGTCGGTCAAGTTCTTCGACGGCGCCTGGCTGGTCCTCGTCCTGATCCCAGTGCTCGTGGCGATGATGTCGTTCATCCGACGCCAGTACGAGGGGCAGGAACGTGAACTCGAGGTCCGCGAGCACGGCGTCCTGCCCGGGCCGCACCGTGAACAGCGTGTCGTCGTCCCGGTCAACGGGCTCAACCGCGCGGTGGTCCAGGCCATCAATTTCGGTCGGGCGCTGACGACCGACGTGCGAGGCGTCTATGTCACCGACGACCTCGACGTCGCCGATGTCCTCCGCGCCCGCTGGGAGCGACAGCTGCCCGACGTCCCCCTCGTCATCGTGGAGTCGCCGTTCCGGGCAGTCACCTCGCCCTTCATCGCCTACCTGGACATCCTCGACCAGGCGTGGCCGCCGGACAAGGAAGCGCCGACCACGATCGTCGTCCTTCCCGAGTACGTGGCACGCCGTTGGTGGGACCGCTTGCTGTATAACCAGACCGCCAAACGGCTGAAGGCTGAACTCGTCGGGCGCGAACACACGGTCATCGCGGACGTCCCGTACCGCCGCGACCACTGACCGGCTCCGCGCCGTGCCCAGGATGGAGATGCATTGATCGGTGGCCGGCGGCCCCTGCACGGTCGGAAGCCCGCGGACCGCCGCGTCCGGGTCGACCGCCCGCACGCCCCGTTCTTCCGCTACCTCGGCCCAGGCCAGCTCGTGGCCAAGCCCGCCGCCAGTCTTCCACTGACCCCGACAGGTCGACTGCTCTGGCGCCTGCGTGCCATCGTCTTCGGTCGGGCCCTCTCCAACGAAGAGGAGATCGGCGAACGGCTGTCGAAGACGAAGGCGCTGGCGATCTTCAGCTCCGACGCCATCAGCTCGTCGGCCTATGCGACCGAAGAGATCCTGCGGGTCCTGCTCCTCGCCGGCGCCAGCGCGCTCTTCCTATCGCTCGAGGTCTCGATCGCGATCACCATCCTCTTGGCGGTCGTGTCCATCTCCTACCGGCAGGTCTGCCGCGCCTATCCGAACGGGGGCGGCGCGTACGTCGTGGCGAAGACGAACCTGGCGCCGATCCTCGGACTCGTCGCAGCGGCCGCCCTGCTGATCGACTACGTCATGACGGTCGCGGTCTCGACCGCGTCCGCGATCGCGCAGATCCAGTCGGTCGTCCCGGCCGCCTACGATGTCCGGATCGAGATCGCGTTCATCTCGATCTCGCTCATCACGATCGCCAACCTGCGCGGACTTCGAGAGTCGGGGAACATCTTTGCCGTCCCCACGTACCTCTTCGTGGGCCTCGCCCTGACGATCGTCGCGATCGGGATCGTCAACATCGTCGGCGGCACCGTCGTGCCGGTCGCGCAACCCGATGCAGCGCGGTTCCCCGCCCGCCTCGAGCCGATCGGGATCCTGCTTCTGCTCAAGGCATTCGCAGGCGGCTCCGTCGCACTGACCGGCGTGGAGGCGATCGCCAACGGCGTCCCGGCGTTCAAGCCGCCCGAGGCGAAGAACGCGGCGAACACCATGACGGCCATGTCGATCCTGCTCGGGATCCTGTTCGTCGGCCTGACGCTGGTCGCCGTCCAGTACGGGCTGCGCCCGACGAACCCGGGCGGCGAGTCGATCGTCGCGCTCGCCGCGCAGGCCGCGTTCGGCGATGGCTCCGTCCTGTTCGTCACGTTCGCGGCGTCGACTGCGCTGATCCTGTTCCTCGCCGCGAACACGAGCTTCAACGCCTTCCCACGACTTGCCGCGATCCTGGCCGAGGACGGCTACATGCCGCGCCAGTTCTCGTTCCGCGGTGATCGGCTGGCGTATTCGTGGGGGATCGTCCTGCTGGCTGGGATCGCCTTCGGCCTGCTGTGGGCGTTCGGCGGCGATACCCATTCCCTGATCCCGCTCTATTCGGTCGGCGTCTTCGTCTGCTTCACGCTGAGCCAGATCGGGATGGTCCGCCACTGGCTCAGCGAGCGCAGCACGGGGTGGCGATGGCGGATGGTGGTCAATGGCGCCGGCGCGGTCCTGACCGGGGGCGTCCTTGGGGTCGTCACGCTGGAGAAGTTCGAGGCCGGCGCATGGCTGGTGGTCATCCTCGTACCGACCCTGGTCGCGATGATGCTGTTCATCAGCCGCCAGTACTCGCGCTCCGCCAGAGAGCTCTCGATCCGGCCGGACCTGGTCGTGACGCCACCACACCGCGAGGAGCGAGTGGTCATCCCGATCCCCGGGCTGAACCGGGCGGTCGTGCAGGCGATCAACGTCGCGCGTTCGGTCAGCGACGACATCCGCGCGGTCTACATCTCCGACGACCAGGAGAGTGCCGTGCGCCTCCGCGCGGCATTCGAGCGCCAGGTACCGGGGGTGCCGCTGGTGGTCGTGGAGTCGCCGTATCGCGCGCTGGCCGGACCGCTGCTCGCGTACCTGGACGTCCTCAATTCGGCATGGCCCCCGGGCAAGCCCGAACCGATCACCTTCGTCGTCGTCCCCGAGTACGTCGCGCGGAGCTGGTGGGAGCGGATCCTGTACAACCAGGCCGCGAAGCGTCTGCGCACGGTGCTCCTCGGCAGACCCCATACGGTCGTGGTCAATGTCCCGTATCGGCGGGAGGACCCCGAGCTGTTCGAGGCCGCCCTGGGCGCCCGCGAGGTGGCACGCAAGATCGACCAGGACCGCGACAGGAAGGACCCGCCGCGCGGGACCTGAGCGTTCGAATCGTCTCGCGGGCCCGGCGCGACCGAGCGGCGCGTGGCCCGACCAGACGTTCGAACGACCGACGACCTTCGAGGCCGCCGGTGGTATCGTGACCGCCGTCCATGTCAGATGCCCAACAACCTGTGTTCCGGCGTGCACTCGTCGCCCTCAACGGAGGATCGAGCGACACCCGGACCGTCCATCTCGCCGCGGAGCTGGCACGCCTCTCGAAGGGCGAGCTGATCGCGGTCCACGTGGTCGAGATCGACTGGACGCTGCCGCTCGACGCCGATATCGCCGGGCGCTCGGAGGAGGTCCAGCGCGTGCTTGACAGCGCCGAGGCCATCGCCGAGGACTCGAAGATCACGCTGGAACCGGTCCTGCTCCAGGCCCGTGACGTGGGCGCCGCGATCGTCGACGAGGCCGTCGAGCGAGATGCCGACCTCGTCGTCCTGGGGGTCCCGTTCCGGACGCGCTTCGGCGGGGATTTCGCCATCGGCCGGACCATCCCCTACGTCCTGCAGAACGCGCCGTGCGCCGTCTGGGTGGTGCGCGAGCCGATGTCGGAGGAAGCCTCGTGAACATCGTCATCGTCGGCTGCGGCCGCGTGGGCGCCTGTCTCGCCGATCTCTACGACCGCGAAGGCCACGCGGTGACGATCCTGGATCTTCGGACCAGCGCGTTCGACCGCCTGCCATCGACATTCGGCGGGAAGGCCATCCGCGGCGACGGCACCGATGAGGACGTCCTTCGCCGCGCCGGCACGGAGGGCGCCGACGTCCTCCTGGCGGTCACCGAGGGCGACAACCGGAACATCATGTCGGCCCAGCTGGCAGTCGAGGCGCTGGGCGTCGGTCGCGTCGTCGCCAAGATCAACGACCCGCTGCGGGCCCAGGCGTACGCGGAACTCGGCGTCGCTACCCTGTGTCGGACCGGCCTGATGGCCGATGCGGTGAACGCCTACCTCGGGTTCCCGCCGTCGGGCCTCGGCGGCCTGCTCACACCGTCGGGAACGCACCCGGGTGGTGGCCATCATCTCGACCACGAACATGGCGCGGGAGCGGGGGCCGGCTCCGCACCGACGCCGGCAGCGTCCCAAGTCCTGGAGGCCTGAGGTGTTCGTCCTCGTCGTCGGCGGTGGGAAGGTCGGGTACTACCTCGCAAAGGAGCTGATCGAGTCCGGCCACGAGGTCGCGCTCATGGAGAAGGACCCGACGCGGGCGAGCCACATCGCCGACGAGATCGGCTCGATCGTCATCGCCCATGACGGGTGTGAGGGCAAGTACCTCGCCGAGGCCGGCTGCAACCGGGCCGACGTCGTGGCCGCCGTGACCGGCGACGACGAAGACAACCTCGTCATCTGCCAGATGGCCAAGCATCACTTCGACGTGCCACGGACCATCGCCCGGGTGAACAACCCGAAGAACGAGGCGATCTTCAGGCATCTTGGCGTGGACGAGCTGATCAGCCCCACGAGGATGATCCTGGGCTCGATCGAGCAGGACATCCCGGTCCACGAGCTCCTCCATCTCGCGACGCTCGGCGAGGGTGAGCTCGAGCTCATCGAGGCACATCTCCAGACGGGCTCCCCGGCGATCGGCCACGCGCCAAAGGACCTGTCGATCCCAGACGGCTGCGCGCTGTTCGCCGTCATCCGCAACGGGATCGCGACGCCGCTGCACCTGGACACGGTCATGCTCGAGGGCGACAAGGTCATCGCCATCGGCAAGCAGGAGTGCGAGGCGCTCCTGCGCGGGCAGCTCATCGGCGACCCGGAGGCGGTCGGCCTCGACATCTAGCCCGGCCGACCTGGGGGGCCGGGCTGGCCGGCGCCACCGGCCGCGGCGTGGCGGTGCATCGATGCCCCCAGGTTTCGATTCCCTAATCGCGTAACACTCTTGACAACGGGATTGTCAGGGTTCTAGCATCCGCACATGGCATCTCCCCGACCGGAGCGAGACCCGACGCAGCCCGTCTACGTCATCAGCGTGGCGGCCACGCTCGTCAGCGCGCATCCGCGAACCCTGCGGATCTACGAGGACGAGGGTCTCCTCTGTCCGGCCAGGACGCCGACGAACATCCGCCTGTACAGCGAGAACGACATCCGGCGGATCCTCTGGATCCGCCACCTCACCCGCGAACGAGGCGTGAACCTCGCCGGGATCCGGATCCTGTTCGAGCTCGAGGAGCGCCTCGGGGCTCGGATCCTCGAAGCCCTCTATGCCGAGGGGACCCGCGACAGCGAGACGCCCGATCCGACACCGACCAAGCCAAAGAACGATCCGACCCCAACTTCAGCAACGTAGGAGAACCCTGATGGCCAAACGACCGTCCACCCCGGTCGAAGTGCAGCCGACCACCACCGGACCACGAGAGCTGCCGCTCGTCGCCCTTCGGGAGACGGTCATCTTTCCCGAGATGATCGTCCCGCTCCAGGTCGGCCGCGAGAAGAGCGTCAACGCGCTCAACGCCGCGGTCGCCGACAGCGGACCGATCGTCCTCGTCACCCAGCGACAGGCCGAGCAGGAAGAGATCGACGATCCATCCGAGCTCTACGAGGTCGGCACCCTGGCGAAGATCGCCCAGGTCGTGCAGCTCCAGGACGGTACCGTCCGGGCGATCGTCCAGGGCCAGGCTCGCGTGCGTGTCCATGCTCTGACGAGCACCAGCCCCTATCTCCGGGCGACGATCGAGGAGCTGTCGGACGACAGTCCGGGCAGCCTCGAGGTCCAGGCGCTCATGCGCAGCGTGCAGGCCCAGATCGAGCAGTACGTCGCCAACGGCGCTCCGGTGCCGCCGGAGGCCGCCGTCGCGGCGCGCAACATCAGCGAGCCCGGGCTGCTGGCCGACATGGTCGCGTACAGCCCCGACATGTCCACCGAACAGCGCCAGGAGCTGCTCGAGACCATCGACATCGTCGAGCGCCTCAAGCTCGTTTCCACGTTCCTCGGCCGCCAGATCGAGATCCTCGAGCTCAAGGGTCGGATCCAGTCCGAAGTGAAGTCCGAGATGGACAAGACCCAGCGCGAATACATCCTGCGCGAGCAGTTGAAGGCCATCCAGCGCGAGCTGGGCGAGGACGACCCGCAGCAGGCCGAGATCAACGAGCTTCGCGAGAAGGTCGAATCGGCCGGCATGCCCGAGGAGATCAAGACGCGGGCGATCAAGGAGATCGACCGGATGAGCCGGATCCCCTCCGCCTCGCCGGAGGTCGGTGTCATCCGGACCTACGTGGACTGGCTCGTCGGCCTGCCGTGGAACGTCTCGACCGACGACCAGCTCGACATCAAGGAAGCCGCCCGCATCCTCGACGAGGACCATTACGGCCTGGAGAAGGTCAAGGAACGGATCCTGGAGTACCTCGCCGTGCGCACCCTCGCCGACGAGATCCGGAGCCCGATCCTCGCCTTCGTCGGGCCCCCCGGCGTCGGCAAGACGTCGCTGGGCAAGAGCATCGCCCGGGCCATGGGCCGCAAGTTCGTGCGCATGAGCCTCGGCGGCATCCATGACGAGGCCGAGATCCGCGGCCATCGACGCACGTACATCGGCGCCCTGCCCGGCCGCATCATCCAGAGCATCAAGACGGCAGGCACCAACAACCCGGTGTTCATGCTCGACGAGGTCGACAAGGTCGGCATGGACTTCCGTGGCGACCCCAGCTCCGCGTTGCTCGAGGTCCTCGATCCCGAGCAGAACAACACCTTCCAGGACAACTACCTCGAGGTGCCGTTCGACCTGTCCAAGACCTTGTTCGTGGCCACGGCCAACCTGCTCGATCCCATCCCTGCCGCCCTGCGCGACCGGATGGAGGTCGTCCAGCTGCCCGGCTACACCGAGCAGGAGAAGATCGAGATCGGCAAGCGGTTCCTCGTTCCCAAGCAGATGCACAACCATGGTCTCAAGGCCAAGCACATCGAGATCACCGACGAAGCCATGACCGAGCTCGTCCGCTCGTACACCCACGAGGCGGGCGTCAGGAATCTGGAGCGTGAGATCGCCAACGTCATGCGCAAGGTCGCGCGGCAGGTCGCCGAGGGCCGCAAGCGCCGGACCGTCATCGACCCGAAGAAGCTCGCCGAGCTTCTCGGCCCGCAGCGGTTCGAGTACGGCGAGCTCGAGGCCGAGGACCAGATCGGCTCCGCGACCGGCCTGGTCGTGACCGAGGTCGGTGGCGACGTCGTGGCCATCGAGGTCACCCGGATGGAAGGCAAGGAGGACTTCATCCTCACCGGCCAGCTGGGCGAGGTCATGCGGGAATCGGCGCGAGCCGGCCTCTCATGGACCCGGGCGAACGCCCACGAGCTGGGCATCTCGCGCGAGGTCTTCGAGACGAACACCCTGCACATCCACGTGCCCGCGGGGGCGACCCCCAAGGACGGCCCGTCGGCCGGGATCACGATGGCCACGGCCATCGTGAGCGCACTGGCCGGCATCCCCGTCCGGAAGGACGTGGCCATGACGGGCGAGATCACCCTGCGCGGTCGGGTCCTCCCGATCGGCGGGCTGAAGAGCAAGATCCTGGCCGCCCACCTGTCGGGAGCCAAGATCGTCATCCTCCCGAGGAAGAACGAGAAGGACCTGCGCGATATCCCGGAGGAGATCCGCAAGTCGATGAAGCTCGTCCTCGTCGACAACATGGAGCAGGTCCTGGAGGCCGCCCTTCGTCGCAAGCCGAAGGCCCTCCCGGTCACCGCTCCCAAGGTCATCAAGGGCGACGAACCGATCGATCCATCGCCGGCGTCTCGCGTCCGGCGAACGGACTTCCCACCGACGGACCAGCCGCCGGTCGTGGTCCAGGGTTCCTGACCGGGAGACCCCCGATGGCGAGTGGCGGGCCCGGAGCGCCGGGCCTCGAGTACAAGGACTACTACGCGGTCCTCGGCGTGCCGAGGACCGCGTCACAGGCCGACATCAAGAAGGCCTTCCGCAAGCTCGCTCGCCAGCACCATCCCGACCGGAAACCCGGCGACAAGGACGCGGAGCGCCGGTTCAAGGACGCCAACGAGGCGAACGAGGTCCTCTCCGATCCGGACAAGCGCAAGCGATATGACGCCCTCGGCGCCAACTGGGACGCGTACGGGACCGGCAGGGCCGGAGGCGCCGACCCCTTCGCGCCGGGCGGCCCGTTCGCGGGCTTCACCCGCTCGAGCGGCACGTCCGCCGGACGCGGAGGCGTTCGCTATGAGTTCCACACGACCGGTGATGCCGGCGAGTTCAGCGACTTCTTCCGTGTCTTCTTCGCGGATGAGGAGCGGGTCGCGACCTCGTCTGGGCCCGGCCGAGGTCGCCGGCCGACCGGCGGTCCGAGCTTCGAGGAGATCCTCGCCGGGATGGGCATCGATCCGGCCGCTTCATCGTCGGGCGCCGGGCGGCCTGCGGGCTCCGGCTCGGGGACGCGTGCCGTGCCCAAGCCCGCCGCCGAGGCCGTGGCCGAGATCACCCTGGACGAGGCGTACCGTGGCACGACTCGACTCGTCGACGTCGAGGGGAAGCGGCTCGAAGTCAAGATCCCGGCCGGCGCCGACAACGGGACGCGCGTCCGCCTGACCGGGAAGGCGCCCGGTGGCGGCGACCTGTTCGTCATCGTCCGGGTCAAGCCCGATCCGGTCTTCACGCGGCGCGGTGTCGATCTCGAGCGCGAGCTGGCGCTCACGCTGGAGGAGGCCGTCCTGGGTGCCGAGGTCCCGGTCCGGACCCTGAAGGGCAAGGTCCTTCTCAAGATCCCGGCCGGCACGCAGGTCGGCCGGACCCTCCGGTTGCGCGGGCAGGGCATGCCACGCCTCGGTGGCGGCGGCCACGGCGACCTCTACGCGAAGGCCAGGATCGTGCTGCCCACGGGTCTCTCGGACGAGGCCGGGGCCGCCGCTCGTGCCTTCTTCGACCTCGTCGACCAACCCGACCCACGCTGACCTGGATCACCTCGGAGACACCAAGAGACACGACATGCAACTCGATCGCTTCACCCAGAAGGCCCAGGAGGCCGTCATCGCCGCCCAGGGGACAGCCGAGCGGCTGCAGAGCCCGATCCTCGATGCCGAGCACCTCCTGTCCGCCCTGATCGAACCGGATGACGGCGTTCCGGCGGAGACCCTCCGGCGACTCGGCGTCGACCTGCCCGCGTTCCGTGGCGAAGTCGCGGCGATCCTCGCCAAGCGTGCCCGGATCCAGGGCGGCTCGCTCGCGCTCGACTCGCGTGCCAAGACCGTCATCGAACGGGCCGAGGCCGAGGCCCGCCGCCTGGGCGACGAGTTCGTGTCGACCGAGCACCTGCTCCTCGGCGTGGCCGAGGCGGGCGGCGAGGGCCAGGCCCTCCTCGAGCGCCATGGCGCCGGCCGCGAAGCCATCCTGCAGGCGCTCCAGAGCGTCCGAGGCGGCCAGCGCGTGACCTCACAGAACCCGGAGGGCACGTACGCCGCGCTCGAGAAGTACGGCCGCGATCTCACGGCGGAGGCCCGGGCGGGCAAGCTTGACCCGGTCATCGGCCGCGACGACGAGATCCGCCGTGTCATCCAGGTCCTGTCACGGCGCACGAAGAACAACCCGGTCCTGATCGGCGAGCCTGGCGTCGGCAAGACGGCCATCGCCGAAGGGCTCGCCCAGCGCATCGTCCGCGGCGACGTGCCCGAGGGCCTCAAGGACAAGCGCGTCGTCGCGCTCGACCTCGGCGCGCTCATCGCCGGGGCCAAGTTCCGTGGCGAGTTCGAGGAACGCCTCAAGGCGGTGCTCAAGGAGATCAAGGACTCCGACGGGCGGGTCATCCTCTTCATCGACGAGCTGCACACCGTCGTCGGGGCGGGCGCGGCGGAGGGCGCGATGGATGCGTCCAACCTCCTCAAGCCCATGCTCGCCCGGGGCGAGCTCCACACCATCGGCGCGACGACCCTCGACGAATACCGCAAGCACATCGAGAAAGACGCCGCGCTCGAGCGGCGCTTCCAGCCGGTCGTCGTCGACCAGCCGAGCGTCGAGGAGACCATCTCCATCCTCCGCGGGCTGCGCGAGCGCTATGAGGTCCACCACGGCGTCCGCATCACGGATTCCGCGCTCGTCGCGGCGGCCACGCTCTCGGATCGCTACATCACCGAGCGCTTCCTCCCGGACAAGGCGATCGACCTCGTCGACGAGGCCGCGTCCCGTCTCCGGATGGAGATCGATTCGATGCCGATCGAGCTCGACGAGCTCGAACGGCGCCGCATCCAGCTCGAGATCGAGCGCGAGGCCCTGCGCAAGGAGACCGACGACGCGTCGAAGGCGCGCCTCTCGGCGCTGGAGAAGGAGCTCGCCGACCTGGTCGAAGAGCTCGGCGCGCTGAAGCAGCGCTGGGAGGCGGAGAAGACCGCGATCTCCGCGATCCGCGGGACGAAGTCGGAGATCGAGTCGCTCCAGGTCCGCGTCGAGCAGGCAGAGCGCGAGGCCGACTACGCCACGGCCGCCGAGCTCAAGTACGGCACCCTCAAGGAGCTCGATGACCGGCTCGCCGAACAGGAAGCCGCGATGGCCGTCCTGCAAGGCGGTCCCGGCTCCCTGCTCAAGGAAGAGGTCACGGCCGACGATATCGCCGAGATCGTCGCGGCCTGGACGGGCATCCCAGTCAGCCGGCTCATGGAAGGCGAGATGGCCAAGCTCCTCCACATGGAGGATCGGCTCCACGAGCGGGTCGTCGGCCAGGACGAGGCCATCGAGGCCGTCTCCGACGCCGTGCGGCGCGCGCGGGCCGGGCTCAAGGACCCGCGCCGGCCGATCGGCTCGTTCCTGTTCCTGGGGCCGACCGGCGTCGGCAAGACCGAGCTGGCCCGCGCCCTCGCATCGTTCCTGTTCGACGACGAAGGGGCGATGGTCCGTATCGACATGAGCGAGTACATGGAGAAGTTCTCGGTCTCGCGACTCGTCGGCGCGCCGCCCGGTTACGTCGGCTATGAGGAAGGCGGCCAGCTGACCGAGGCGGTCCGACGACGGCCGTACCAGGTGGTCCTGCTCGACGAGATCGAGAAGGCCCATCCGGACGTCTTCAACGTCCTGCTCCAGGTCCTCGACGACGGTCGGCTGACCGACGGCCAGGGTCGGACCGTCGACTTCAAGAACAGTGTCGTGATCATGACGAGCAACGTCGGGAGTGCGTCGATCGCCGCGACCGGGGCGCGGGCCGGCGACGCCGCCTACGAGGCGATGAAGCGCGACGTCACCGAGGCGTTGCGTGCGCAGTTCCGACCGGAGTTCCTGAACCGCGTCGACGAGGTCATCGTGTTCCACGCCCTGACCGAGGCGGACCTCGCGGCCATCGTCGACCTGCTGCTGGCCGACCTGGCCCGGCGGATGGCCGGGCAGGACCTGGTCCTGGAACTCACCCCGAGCGCCAGGGCCCTCGTCGTCCGCGAGGGCACGGATCCCGCGTTCGGCGCCCGGCCGCTGAAGCGGACGATCCAGCGCCTCGTCGAGAACCCGCTTGCCCGAGCCCTCGTCGCCGGCCAGTTCAAGCCCGGCGACCGGATCATCGGCGATGCGGACCTCGTGTCCGGGACGCTCGTGTTCACGACCGAGAGCGCGACCGTGGTCACCGAGGGTGGCGCGCGACGAGATGCTCGCTCGCCGGCCGGCAGGGCCGACGCCGATGGCGCCGGCGCGGAGCCCGAAGCCTCGCCGCTCGACCTGCCGCCGACGCGGCGCAGGCGACGCGACGGCGAGCTCGTCAACTAGGCGCGCGGCGCCACGGGCCGTGCGCTTCGAGGAAGTCGTAGAGCGGCTCGCGGTGCTACCCGAGCCGCTGCCCGCCCCGGCCGAAGCGTTGATGCCCGTCGTCGTGGGCCAGCCGGACTGGCGTCCCACGCGGCACGCTCCCTCGAAGCTGCCCGGGCGCGCCGCGGCCGTGCTGGCCCTGCTCTTTCCCGATGACGAGGACCGCGCCCGGGTCATCCTCATCGAGCGTTCGACCGGCGGCGGGCACCACTCGGGCGAGGTCAGCCTGCCAGGCGGCAAGGCCGAGCCGGAGGACGTCGACGTGGCCGCGACCGCCCTGCGCGAGGCGGCGGAGGAGGTCCACCTTGACCCGGTGGCCGCGGGGGTCCGGGTGGTCGGCGTCCTCGAGCCGTTCTGGATCCCCGTGAGCGACTTCGCCGTGACCCCGGTCGTTGCGCTGGCGGATCGCCGGCCGGCCCTGAGCCCATCGCCGGCCGAAGTGGCCCGGATCGTCGAGGCACCGATGGCCGCGTTCCTGCCGGGAGCCCCGTTCCGGATCGTCGAACGCACGGTCCGCGACTGGCCCCTGCGCTACGGTGCCTACGAGGTCGACGGCCTGTCGGTGTGGGGCGCGACGGCGCGCATCCTGAGCCAGCTGGGGGCCGTCCTCGCGGGCCGGGACTGACGGTCGCACCTGGCGAAGCCCGGCGCCGCCTGGGACGATATCGTGGGCGGGTGACGAACATCCTGCTGCGGGCACGCAAGGACCCCTTCGAGGTGGTGTCGCCCGATGACACGCTGATCCAGAACATCATCGCGAACAACAGCGGGAACCTCATCTTCCAGGCAGCCGCGTACAAGATCCTGGCCACGCGCGGCACGACGGTCACGGCCGATCGGCTACTCATCGATCCGGGGCAGGCCGACCGGATCAACGAGCGGTACGACGCCTATGTCATCCCCCTCGCGAACGCGTTCCGCCCGAGCTACCAGGCCGTCATGGACCGGACGACGCAGCTCATCCGGCGGCTGCGCATCCCGGTGACGGTCCTCGGCGTCGGCGCCCAGGGGACCCTCCGCTACGAGACCGAACGCCTCCGTCCCATCGAAGCATCGGTGCGCGCCTTCGTCGGTGCCGTGCTGGACCGCTCGCCGTCCATCGGCGTCCGCGGAGAGTGCACGTACGACTACCTGCAGGGTCTCGGATTCCGCGACGTCGAGATCATCGGGTGTCCCTCGATGTTCTTTCACGGCGACCGGCTGGCGGTCGAGAAGCGAATCCCCGGGCTCGGGCCGGACGCCGCCCTCGCGATGAACGTCACGCCGTACGTCGCGCGGATGGGCGATGTCGTGGTGTCGCACCATGCGCGATACCCGAACCTGCGCTACATCGCCCAGGATCTCGCCACGCTGGAACTGCTGCTCTGGGGCGAGTCGGATCGAGAGGCGAAGCGGACCGACAAGCTGCCGATCCACACGTCGCATCCGATCTTCGTCGAGGACAAGGTCCGGTTCTTCGTCGATCCGTGGCCCTGGATCGACGCCCTCCGGACCGCCGACTTCGCGTTCGGCACCCGTATCCACGGCAACATCGCCGCGCTGCTGGCGGGCACGCCGGGCTACGTCCTCGCGCATGATTCGCGGACGCTTGAGCTGGCGCGCTACTTCGAGATCCCCCACCGGCGGATCTACGACATCGGACCCGACACGGATGCCGCGGAGCTCTACGCGGAGGCCGACTACGGTGCTCTCATGCGCGGGCACCCGCGGCGCTTCGCGGCCTTCACCGACTTCCTGACGCGTCATGGCCTCACCAATGTCTTCGCGGAGGGCGAGGACCCGACCTGGTTCGACCGCCGGGTCGCCGAGATCGAGTACCCACCGGCCGTCGAGGCCGGCGGCGATCCCGGGGCCCGGACCGTGCGGCGGCGCCTCAGGCGGCTGGACTTCCGGGCGCGCCGATCCGGACGGATCCGGTGGAACCGGGCGACCGATGCGATCCGCGACCGGATCGCGACCGTGACCGGTCGTCGGCCGACGACGGGGGACGATCCGCGCCCCTGACGGCCGGGAGGGAACCCGGGCATGACGTCCGGCGTCACGGCGGCGGCCCGACGACGCACCTCGTGGCGCCGATCCGGGACCTGCGGTCTGCTCCGGCGGCCCGCCCATGTGGCCGGGAGTCGTCCCAACGGCTCCTCGCTGGGAGGTTGCGCCATGCGCAAGCCACTACTGTCCCTGGTGGCCGCCGCCCTCGTGGCCGCCGGCTGCAGCAGTGACGGCTGGCCACCGTACGTCTCCGCTGGTCAGACCCGGAGGACGGTCGGACCTGGACGGCGGTCTGGGCTCAGTGGCGGCGCTGGCGCTCGAACGGTGTCTGGGCGCGGGCGATGGAGCGCCTCGCGGCGATCGTCCGCGTGCTCCACGATCGAGAGCCGATCCCGTCGATGGTTATGGTCGATGCCCAGACGGTGAAGGGCGGCCGCTACGGCCCGACGTTCCACGAGGCCGGCGGCAGAGGCGGCCGGACGATCGGCACGAAGCGCACGCTGTTGGTCGAGATCCTCGGCCTGCCGCTCGCCGCTCGCGCGGACTCCGCTCGACCCCATGACGTCGTGGCCGCCCGCGAGCTGCTGCGCGATCGCCTCGACGAGCTCCCGCGCCTGGCGGCGATCGTGCGTATCGTGGCCTTGCGCGGCTCGCCGAGCGCAAGCACCTCGCGCTCGATATCAAGGCGCCCCCACCGGGTGTCAGCGGCTTCGTCCCGATCCGGCCGCTCTATCGGATCGAGCACGCCTTCGCCCAGCTCGGGCGCTGGAGGCGGCTGTCGCGCTGCTATGAGGGCACGGCTGCGAGTGCCCGGGCGTGGCTGGAAGTTGCCTCGGTCGGCTACCTCGCCTGGCGCGTGGTCGCCTGATCGGCCGGCCCGGCCGGCGGTGAGCGGTTGACCCGCGGCCGACGCCTTCCCATGCTGGGGCGATGGTCGACACTGCCAGCCGCTGTCCGGGATGCGGCGTCATCCTGAAGGCGACGGATTGGCCCATGGCGCGCCGGGCAAACGCTTCGCCTGCCTGTTGGCACATCTATACCGAGGTCCTCAGCTACGAGACGGAGCATCAGACGCTCCTGGGCCGCTACCACCAGCTGACCGTCGACGTCTACGGCGCACAGCACGCCGGTGCGCCGTCGCCGCCGATCGCAACGGCATTCGGACTCATCGGGCTCGACCTGGCGCTCGAGCATGGGTGGTCGGGGACCGCCGTGCGGGCCACGCATCAGTTCTTGGCCCAGCGCTACTCGAAGTGGCCGTCGTTCCGTGGCCGCTTGGACGGCCCGGTGCTCACCGTCGCCGACGTCGCCGGAGCCACCACGCCCGACGAACACGCGAGCCGCGTCCAAGCCTGGGCGCGCAGCGTCTGGAACTCATGGACGCCCGAGCACGCCCAAGTCAGTTCCTGGGTCGAAGCGGTGCTTTCGCCCGAAGTCCGCGACCGGCTACGCCTGACCTGATGCCCGGGTTCGCCCCACCGGCGGGGAGCGAAATCGGCCACAGGCCCTAAGTCACCGGAGGAGGTTCCGGCCCGAACGCGGCATCGCCGCGGTCAGGCCGGTTCGCCGCTCGAGCGGTCGCCGGCCTCGCGCCGCCGACCGTCGGCGAGCTCGCCATCACCACGTTCGACCGCAGCCGGAGCGGTCATCTCGCGCGCTCGGCCGGCGACGACCCCGACGACCTCCGAATCGTCCGCCCCCGCGAACTCCACGACGAGCGCGCGCATCTCCGAGTGCTCGGTCCAGGCCGCATGCGGCTCGTCGGCGGGCCACAGCGCGGCTTCGCCGGCCGCGATCCGGGCCCGTTCCTCACCGACGCCAACCCACCCGCCGCCCTCGATGACGACGAACCAGGTGGTGTTCGGGTTGGAGTGAGGCTCGATCCGCGCGCCACGCCCGAAGGCCAGCTCGCTGATCAGACCGCGCCCGTCGGAATGGATCACCTGACCGGTCAGGCCCACCGACCCCGGCGGCCCGTGCGGGCGGCGATGCCCGACGCCGAATCGGCGGATCTCGATGGCCATGATGCCCTCGTGGCTCGCGCCGACGCCGGGATCAGCGCCGACGGCGTTGGGTCCGACTCCGGCGGCTCGTGCCTCGCTTGCGGATCGTCGCCTCAGGATCGGCGAACTTCTGCTTCGAGTAGTAGCGCTCGCGGGCGAGGCGGGCCTGGTGCGCGGCGAGGATCGGGGGGAACCGACGGAAGCGGACCCAGACCAAGGTGCCGATGCCGATGAACGCCGTCAGCAGGACGATGAAGAAGTCGAACACGAACAGCGCCTCGATGATGAGCATGCTGAACGTGATGAGGCCGGTCCACCACAGCCACTCCCACATCTCCGCGTACGGCGGGTGACGCCGGAGCGCGTTGGTCCGGACGTTGTAGAGGATCAGCAGCACGACGAGCAGGACCAGCGCGGCGATCCACGTCGGGTGGAACAGGTCCGGGAAGTTGGCATGGTTGAAGGAGAGGAACAGGTAGTCCCAGGGGGCGAGCGTCACGCGCCGACCTCGTGGCTGGATGTTGATCGGTGTCCGGAGTATGCCATGTCGGGCGCTATACTCGGCCGAGCGGTGCGGCGCCACTGACCCACCCGGGGGCGCCATCCGCCGGACCCCCGAGCGCGCCGCCGAGACCGGATGGAGGAGGCCCGGGTGCGAGCCCTGCTGTCAGTCGCCAATCGCGACGGGATCTCCGCACTGGCCCGCGACCTGCGTGGCCTTGACGTCGAGATCTTCGCCACCGACGGCACCCGCGAGCACCTCGCCAGCGACGGCATCGACGTCGGCGCCGTTTCGGACCTGACCCAGGTCCCTCCGCTCGTCGGAGGCCAGGTCAAGACCTTCCACCCAGCGGTCTACGCGGGGATCCTCGCCCGGCGCGACGTGCCGGCGCAGCTCGATGAGCTGGTCGCCCAGGGCATCGGCCTCATCGATCTCGTCGTCGTCAACGTCAAGCCGTTCGCCCCCGAGGTGGGGGCGCGCCTCGTCGGCCTCGACGAGGCCATCGAGATGATCGACGTCGGCGGAGCGGCCTTGCTGGGCGCCGCCGCGCGCAACGCCGCCGGCGTGACCGCGGTGGCCGATCCGAAGCACTACGGGACCGTGGTCGGGGAGCTCCGCGCGCAGGGTCACGTCAGCCCGGAGACGCGAGCGCATCTGGCGGCGGAGGCGTTCGGCGTCGTCGCGGCCTATTACGCGGAGATCGCGGCCTACCTCAACCAGATCTCCGGCAACACGTTCCCGAACCGCCTGGCGATGGTCCTCGAGAAGGTCGCCGACCTGCCGTACGGCGAGAACCCACAACAGCGTGGCGCCTTCTACCGGGAGACGACCCACCGGAGCGGGACGCTCGCAGATGCGACGGCGATCCAGGGCGAGCGACCGACGTTCAACAACCTCATGGACCTCGATGCCGCGTACCGCATCGCGCGCGACTACACCGCGCCGACGGTCGCGATCGTCAAGCACACCGATCCGGTGGGTCTCGCCTCGCACGACGAGCTCGTCGAGGCGTACAGGCACGCCCTCGAGACCGATCCGGTCGCCTCGTTCGGCGGCATCGTCGGCGTCAACCGCGAGCTCGACGGGGCGACGGCGCGGGAGATCGCGGCGAACTCGTTCGAAGCCGTGATCGCCCCCGGGTTCAGCCAGTCCGCGCTCGGGTTGCTGCGCGGCAAGCCCGGTCTGGAGCTCCTCGCGGTGCCGGCCGATCCGATCGAGGGGATGCGCGACTACGGCATCGCCAGCCTCGATTTCAAGCGGGTCGCCGGTGGCCTGCTGGTCGAGACGCAGGACGACCTCGGGCTCGATCGCGGGCGGCTCCAGGTGGTCACCAAGCGACGCCCGACACTCGAGGAGCTGACCGACCTGCTGTTCGCGTGGCGGGCGGTCCGTCATGTCCGGTCCAATGCGATCGTCCTGGCACGCAACGGCGCGACCGTCGGGATCGGCGCTGCCCAGGCGTCGCGCCAGGTGTCGGTGGAGATCGCGCTGCGCCGTGCCGGCGACCGGGCCAAGCTCGCGGTCATGGCGTCGGATGCCTATTTCCCGTTTCCCGACGGGATCCAGGCGGCGGCCGGGGCGGGCGTGACCGCGATCATCCAGCCGGGCGGCTCGATCCGCGACGAGATGGCGATCGAGGTCGCCGACCGGCACCACATGGCGATGGTCTTCACGGGGCGCCGACACTTCCGCCACTGAGTCGCGGGGCCGCACGAGCGGACGACAGAACGGGGTGATGCGTGGAACAACTGCTCGCGCTCGAGATGATCCGCGTGACCGAGGCCGCGGCCATCGAATCCGCGCGTTTCATGGGTCGAGGGGATCACGACGGCGCCGACCTGGCCGCGACCGAGGCCATGCGCCGGACGATGGACGAGATCGAGTTCGCCGGACGGATCGTCATCGGCGAAGGCGAGCGCGACGAGGCGCCGATGCTGTACATCGGGGAGAAGGTCGGGCGTTCGCGGCGCGGGCGCAACGCCGGGCTCGACATCGACATCGCCGTGGACCCGCTCGAGGGCACGAACCTCGTGGCCCACGGCCAGGCCGGCGCCATCACGGTCCTCGCGGCGTCCGAGGCGGGCGGGCTCACCCACGCCCCGGATACCTACATGGAGAAGCTGTGCGTCGGACCGATCGCGGCCGGCAAGGTCGACATCCGCGTGTCACCGACCGAGAACCTCGGCCGGATCGCGGAGGCGCTGGGTCGGCGCGTGCGTGACATCACCGTCGTCATCCTCGAGCGGCCCCGCCACGACGATCTCATCGCCGAGGTCCGCGACTCCGGCGCCCGCATCAAGCTCATCGGCGACGGCGACCTGTCTGCGGCCATCTCGTGCGCGGTCTCGGGCACCGGCGTCCACGCGGTCATGGGCACCGGCGGCGCCCCCGAAGGCGTCATCACGGCAGCGGCGCTGCGCTGCCTCGGCGGCGAGATCCAGGCGCGGTTCCGCTACCGCAGCGACGACGAACGGGCACGCGGCGCGCGGATGGGCCACGGCGACGAGGATCGGGTCTACACGACCGAGGACCTGGCCCCCGGCGAGAACCTCGTCTTCGCCGCGACCGGGGTGACCGCGGGCGACCTGCTCCACGGCGTGCTCTTCTTTGGCGGCGGCGCCCGCACGCACTCGATGGTCATGGCCTACCAGAGCAAGCAGGTCCGCTTCGTCGACACGGTCCACATGTTCGACCGCGACTCGCCGCCGCGCGTCAGGCTGTAGGGCGGCGGCCTGACGGATCAGTGAACCTTCGGCTCGCTCAGTGGCCGGGAGCACAAGGAGGGACCGACGGACAACTCCTTACGCCCGGTCAACTCCTCCAAGCACTTGGCGATTCCGACGAGTTGGAATGGACGATCGCCGACGGCCATGAGGAGG
Source organism: uncultured Chloroflexia bacterium (assembly GCA_963764515.1). Taxonomy (GTDB): domain Bacteria; phylum Chloroflexota; class Limnocylindria; order Limnocylindrales; family CSP1-4; genus SPCO01. Next base: position 135,768 of record CAVXSS010000005.1, read on the forward strand.
TCGAGTTCAGCGGCGGTGAAAGCACCGGCTACATCGATGCGATGGGCTGGTATAGAAAGCGGCAACGAGTAACGACCGCGCAGCTTCTCGCTGCCTTGACCAAAGGCCATGGACTCCAATTGATCTGGGGAGAATTGCGCGGCTATCCGCGTGGAGCGACTCAGCCGATCGTGACTATCTCCGCCTTCGACAGTACGTGGTATGACATCGAGGGAAACGATGACTCGATCGCTCGGCTCGAAACCGCGTTCGGCTGGGCGCGCTACCAAGAATGACGACGACCGCGGCAAGCCGGCGGTGTGTCACGCGGCACGACACTTTCCCATTTGCCACACATGGTGGCGTTAGCCGGCAGCTGACCCGGCTTTGGCCTTCGCATCGCGCGGATCCCAAGGGCGCCCGAGCGTGGCCTAGCGTCTCCCAGGTCGCATCAAGGCCGGTTGTTGTGCTGGGCTCTTGCTAGCGCCACCCCGGCGGGCGTATGGGGCAGATCCGGCGGAGCGTCAATGAACACCGTGACTGGGGCGATTTGGCCGGACTTGGCACACTCCACCCGGGCAGCATTTGGGAACAGTTCGCCCTGGTCGCCAATCCGGGCCGGCCGTTCGTTCGTCCGTTGACCTGCGAGGCGCCGCGCGCCTTCACGGTCTCTGATGCTGCACAACCTCGGATCCGAACCGATTGCCTGTCGGCTCCCCGACAGGCCAGGAAGCCCACCCGTCCATTGACAGTGGGGCAGGGTGCGCGCACCGTCGGGCGAAGGGCATTGCAGCCAATAAGCGGCATCTCATCCGAACCTCGATACTGGTCATCGGATTCCTCGGAGCTGCGGCCGTCGGTGCCGGCGTGGGAGGCACTGGGGTCGCGCTCCAGACGCACGCCTACGGCGTCGTCCGGCTCGATGGGGAGGTCGCCGGGGTCGTGTCGGTCGTGAACCAGACCGGCTCCGCGATCTGCCTGATCAAGGACAGCGACGGGTCCGAGGTCTGCAGCGACGTGCTACAGCGGCGGGGCGATCCGTTGCTCACCGTCGGTCAGTCCGTTTCCGCAACGAGCGTGTGGATCTCGGATGCGACGGGCGCCACTGCGGCGCTCGTGATCACGGTGCCTCGCACCGGTCCCTGATCCCGTTCCCCGCTGGGTCTCAGCCCTGCTTGAGGTTCGGCAGGACCTCGCGGCCGAACGTTTCGATGAACTCGGCCTGGTTGCGCCCGACGTTGTGGATGTGGACCTCGTCGAAACCCATGTCGACGTAGTGCTGGATGTGCTTCGTGTGCGCCTCGAGGTCGCTGGTCATGAGCACGCGGTTCTTGAAGTCGGACGGCTTGACGAGCGTCGCCATCGCGGCGAAGTCCTCGGGGTTCTTGATGTCCTGCTTCGGGAAGGGCATCCCGCCGTTCGGCCATTCGCGGACCGCGTTGTCGATGGCCTCCTCGTCGGTCGAGGCCCACGAGACGTGGATCTGGAGCAGCTTGGGCTTGCCGGTCGGGTCCTTGCCCGCCTCGCGCGCGCCCTCGTCGAACCTCTCCCAGAGCATGCCGATCTTGTCGTCCGCCGCCCCGACCGTGATCATCCCGTCCGCGTGCTTGCCGGTCCGCTTGGCATTGACCGGCCCGGCGGTCGCCACGTAGACGGGGACGGGCGTCTCAGGCCGCGTGTAGAGCTTCGCGCTCTCCAGCGTGAAGTGGTCGCCCCTGTGCTTGACGACCGAGCCTGCGAACAGCTTGTTGATGATCTCGATGGCCTCGAACATCATCGAGCTGCGGACGCCGACCTCCGGCCACTCGCCCCCGACGACATGCTCGTTGAGCGCCTCGCCGGCGCCCAGCCCCAGCCAGAACCGGCCGGGGAACATGGCGCCCAGCGTCGCCGCCGCGTGCGCGATCACCGCCGGGTGGTAGCGAAAGCCGGGGCACGTCACCGCGGTCCCGAACGGCAGCGACGTCCGCGTCCCGAGCGCACCCATGAACGACCATGCGAAGGCACTCTGTCCTTGCTGCGGGGTCCACGGGTGGAAGTGCTCGCTGACCATGAATCCGGCCGAGAAGCCGGCGTCCTCGGCCTGCGCGCACCAGTCGAGCAGGTCGGTCGGGTGGAACTGCTCGAGCATCGCGGCGTAGCCGATCGTCGTCATGACCGGAGCGTAGCATCCGAGCGGTCCCATGCCCGGAACGCGGGTTGCCAGGTCCCGATGGGACGGACGGTTTCGGCACCCTCGGCCCGCTCCTGGCGGTGCCGGGCGGTTTCGACCGTCTCCTTCCAGCCCGGCGGTTTCAGCCCTGGGGCAAGGTCCGCGAGCGGCGCCAGCACGAAGAGCCGGTGCTGCGCCTCGGGATGCGGCACCACCAGGAGCTTGGTCGCCTTGGACGGATCGACGTCGGCGTCGAGCGATCGCGCATCCTTCGGGCGCTCGATGGCGAGCCGCGCCCGACCGAACACCAGCAGGTCGAGATCGAGCTCACGCGGACCCCACCGCTCGCGTGGCGTGCGACCGAACCGGCGTTCGAGGCCCTTGAGGACCGAGAGGAGGTTCGTCGCGCCGGTCGCCGGGTCCGGACCGGCGGGGACATCGAGTGCGACGACGGCGTTCAGGAAGTCGGGCTGGTCGGTGACGCCGACGGGGATGGTCGCGTAGAGGCGCGACACGCCGCGAAGGCGAGTACCCGGCGATCCCGAGAGGGCCGAGACCGCTCGATCGAGCGTCGCCCGTGCGTCACCGACGTTCGCGCCGAGACCGATGTACGCGCGAACGTGGGGGATGGACATGGGCTCCTCCAACTACGACGGCTAGACTCGGGATCATGCGCCCGGTCGCTGTCCGAATCCTGCACCCGGATCCCGGGACGAGCGCCGGTCCCATCGAGCGCTGGGTCGCAGCGTCGCGGGCGATCGTCGCCGAGCGCCACCGGATGGGCTTCGCGGCCGCCGGCGCGGACGATGTCCGGGTCCTCGTGGGACCGCCCGACGATACACCGTTCGGACACCGGCTCCGCGACCTGGTCCGTGCCGAACGCCCGGCCGGCCTCGTGATCCTTGGCTCGGGCTCGATCCCGCTCGCCACGACCCAGGATCGCCGCGAGTTCGTCGAGGTCGCGGGCTCCGACGACCGACGGGCGCTCGCCAACAACCGCTATTCCGCCGACATCGTGGCGATCGCCCATGCGAGCGATGTCCTGGCCGATCTCCCCGACCTGCCCGGTGACAACGCCCTGCCGCGCTGGCTCGAGGAGGTCGCGGGCTCCACGGTGCACGACCTGCGCCGGCGCTGGCGCCTGGCGATCGACATCGACGGGCCACTCGATGTCGTCCTCATCGACGGACACGACGTGGCGGAGAACGCGGGTGCGGCCGGGGTCGACCTGGCCCCCGTCTCGGGCGCCATCGATGCATCCGTCGCACGGCCGCGGACGCGCGGTCCGAGCTGCTGGTCGCCGGGCGGACCTCGGCGGCCACGGTGGCGTGGCTCGAACGACACACCTCGTCGAGGACGCGGGCGCTCATCGAGGAGCGCGGCCTGCGGACGAGCCTGCCCGGACAACGGCCACCGGCGTCCGTCCTCGGGGCGCTCCTGGACCGCGACGGGCCGGAGTCGCTCGGCGACCACCTGGTCCGACTCGCCGACGCGGCCCTCGTCGACAGCCGGGTGCTGCTCGCCCACCGGCTCGGAACGGACGAGGCGACCTGGCCGCCCGCCGTGGACCGCTTCGCGTCGGACCTCCTGCTCCCGGAGCGGATCGCGGACCCGTGGCTGCGATCACTGACGGCGTCGGCGCTGGCTGCGCCGATCCCGGTCCTGCTCGGCGGCCACTCGCTGGTCGGACCCGGCGTCCGGCTCGTGGTCGGGCGTCGTGCGCGACGACGCGGGGACCCGAGATGGAGATGACCCCTGGCCTCCGGCGCGACCCGGCGTCGGACCTCGCGGCCGTCGGCGACGACGAGGCCCTGGTGGCACGGATTCGTGACGAGATCGGGCGCGACGGCCCGATGTCGTTCGCCCACTTCATGGACCTCGCGCTGTACGACCCGGAGGGCGGCTATTACCGGGCGGCGGAGCCGCGGCCGGGCCGGGCCGGCGACTTCCTGACCGCGCCCGAGGCCCATCCCATCTTCGGTCGGGCCGTCGCCCGCGTCCTCGACGAGACCTGGCACCAGCTCGGCGAACCCGGGCGGTTCGTCCTGCGCGAGTACGGCGCCGGCGACGGCACGCTCGCGCTGGCCGTCCTCGACGGTCTCCGGCGAGACGGGTCCGGACTCCGCGACGCGATCGCCTATGACCCGGTCGAGGTCGAACCTCGGCGCATCGCCGCGATCGAGTCGCACCTCGCCGAGGCAGGGCTCGGCGACGTCCTCATCCGGGCCGACCGCCACGATGCACCGGTCATCGGGTCGGTCCTCGCCAACGAGGTCCTCGACGCGTTGCCGGTCCACCGCGTGCGCCGGCGCGGAGATGTCCTCCGGGAGCTCGCGGTCGGCCTGGATGGCGACCGGTTGGTCGAGGTCGAAGTCGATCCGACGACTCCGGCCCTCGGCGCCCGGCTGGCGTCGGAAGGGATCGAGCTCGTCGATGGCCAGACCGCGGAGATCTGCCTCGCACTCGACGGCTGGATCGCCGACGCGGCATCGGGCCTGGCCGGTGGGCTTCTCCTGCTCATCGACTACGGGGCGATCGCGACCGAGCTCTACGATCCGGTTCGTCGGCGCGACGGCACCCTTCGGGCCTACGTGCGCCACCGCGTCCACGACGACCCGTACCGGCACGTCGGCCGACAGGACCTGACCGCGCACGTCGACGTGACGGCGGTGGAAGGCGCCGCGACCGCCGCCGGCCTGACGCACCTGGCCACCACGACCCAGGCGGAGTTCCTCGTCGGGGCCGGCACGGACGAGCTGCTGCGCGAGATCCAGTCGGATCCGGCGACCACGCTCGAGGAGTACCTCACGGTGCGTTCCGTCCTGATGCGCCTCCTCGATCCTGCGGCGATGGGCCGGTTCCGGGTGATGGCCTTCGGGCGAGACTGGCCACCCGGCCCGCCGCTCGCGGCGTTCGCCTATCGGTTGCCCGAGCGGTCGTGGGCATCGCGACCGGCCGACTCCCCGGGACCGCCTCGGACCCCACCGGATTAGGGCGATGTACCTATTGCCGCCCATCCGGGACGTCGCGCAGGCTTCGCGTCGGTCGGGCACGACCTGACGGGGAGCGGCACGCGAACTTGCACGCGCGCTCGGCGCGAGCCGCTCCCCGACGATCCCTCCCAGCCGTCCAAAGCGGCCTTCCCGACCCCTCCCCGCCTCCGACCCTCGACCGCGTCGGCGCGGCGTCCACTGCTAGAATGCCGACTGGGCGCCGGTGCGCCTCTTGTGGGTGCGCCTGCCCGCTCGCTCAGGGGTCCTCCAGCAGCGACGTCGGCCATCCCGCGCGTCGTTCGAAGGGAGTGCTGTTGACCGGCATCTGGTACGTCGTGGGCTTCGCCTTCGCGGGCGTGTCGTTCGTGTTCGTGACGATCGGCGCCGCGTGGCTGATCTCGCATCGGAATCGCGGGGACGTGCACAAGGGCCTGCCCTACGAATCGGGCATCGACACCTACGGTGACACGCACGGCCGCTTCGGCCTGTCGTTCTACATCTACGCGCTGCTCTTCGTCGCCTTCGACATCGAGGTCGTGTTCATCTACCTCTGGGCGATCGTCTTCCGCGACCTGCTCATCGGCGGCTTCGTCAGCATGCTCATCTTCGTGGCGATCCTCCTGCTGGGACTCGCCTACGCCTGGCGGAAGGGCGTGCTGACGTGGCGCTGACCCCCGGCGGCCCACGGACCCCGGATGGGCGGACGGCCCGGACCGAGGTGGGTGCCGGGGCACTGACCACGACGGATCGCGACCGCGACGTCCTCGCGCCCATCGTGGTCCCGAACACGCTCTGGCAGGCGGCCGATCCGGCGGCGTACGACGGCGGGCGTCAGAGCGACATCACGCACCTGCGCGAATTCGAGGAGAGCGGACTCGGGCGACGCGACGATGCCCGCTGGGGCGGTGTGCTCGAAGTCATCCCGACCAGGGCGGACTACGTCCTCGACCTGATCCGGATGAACAGCCTGTGGCCCCTGCTGTCCGGCCTCGCGTGCTGCGCCATCGAGATGATGTCGGCGGCCACGTCCAAGAACGACATGGATCGATGGGGCATGTTCCCGTTCCGTGCCAGCCCGCGTCAGGCCGACGTGCTCATCGTGGCCGGCACGCTCACGACGAAGATGGCCGGGCCGCTCGTCCGGCTGTGGGAGCAGATGCCGGAGCCCAAGTGGTGCGTCGCGATGGGCGACTGCACGTGCTCGGGTGGGCGCTACAAGCGGAGCTACTCGACCGTGGAGGGCATCGATCGGGTCATGCCCGTCGACGTCTACGTGCCAGGGTGCCCGCCTCGGCCCGAGGGCCTCATCTACGGGATGATGAAGCTCCAGCAGCTGGTCAAGGAACGCCGCGGACACTGGCCGGACCGGGCGATCGGACCGACCGTGCCCCAGGACGTCTGATCGTGGATCGACGGTTCAAGGAGCGCCTGGAGGCGAGGTTCGCCGACCAGCTGACGGGGCCCGTCCGCCAGCGCCACGACGAGACGGAGATCCGGATCGCGCCCGGCGACGTGATCCCGGTCCTGACGGCACTGCACGACGAGCCCGCATTCCACTTCGAGTTCCTCGCCGACCTCGCGGGCGTGGACACGGGCGAGGTCATGCAGGTCGTCTATCACCTCTGGAGCGAGACGACGCCCGATTGGCTGCGGGTCATCGCGGACGGACTCTCGCGCGACGATCCTCGGGTGCCGTCCGCCACCTTCCTGTGGAAGGGCGCCGAGTGGATGGAGCGCGAGGCCTACGACATGTTCGGGATCACGTTCGAGGGCAACCGCGACCTGCGACGCATCTACATGCCGCCCGACTACGGGAGCTTCCCGCTGCGCAAGGACTTCTACCTGCCCGATGACGCCGCCCGATCGCCCGGCGGCGGAGTCCGCCCGATGGAGCGGACCCACACCCCTCCCGTCCGGACCACGGCGCTCGTCCGCCGGGCGACGAACTGACCGAGGCCCCGACCGATGACGAGCACGACCCAACGCCCGCCGTCCGACGACCCGCGCGTCACCCTCGACCGCGATGTGGGTGTCTTCGAGCCGGTGCCGCCGTATCCCCCGCGGACCGAGCGCGAGGCCGAGTTCTACACGCTCGGTGACGGCGAGATGCTCATCAACATCGGGCCGCAGCACCCGTCGACGCATGGCGTGCTGCGCGTCGTGCTCAAGCTCGATGGCGAAAAGGTCGTCGATCTCGACCCGGTCCTGGGCTATCTGCATCGCGGCGTCGAGAAGCTGTGCGAGAACGCCGACTACCACCAGGCCATCTGCTACCTCGACCCGCTCGAGTACGTCAGCTCGCTCTTCTGCGAGTGGCCCGGCGTCATGGCGTTCGAGAAGCTCCTCGACGTCCAGGTGCCGCGCCGCGCGGAGTACATCCGCGTCCTCGCCACGGAGCTCAACCGCGTCGCGAGCCACGCCCTGTTCCTGGGCTGGATGGCCCTCGACCTGGGTGGCCTGACGCCGATCCTGTGGTCGTTCATCGAACGAGACGAGATCGTGGATATGCTTGCCGCCCTGACCGGCCAGCGGATGCTCTTCAACTACATGCGCATCGGCGGCGTCAACGGCGACCTGAACCACGAGTTCCTGAGCCGACTCGGCGACTGGATGAGCCACGCGACCGAGCAGATCGATGCCGGGAACGCGCTGCTCAACGAGAACGAGATCTTCGTCCGGCGGATGCGCGGTCTCGGGACCATCGACACGCCGACCGCGCTTCGGATGGTGATGACCGGCCCGAACCTTCGGGCGACCGGGGTCCCCTTCGACGTCCGACGTGCCCACCCGTACAGCGTCTTCCCGGAGCTCGAGTTCGACATCCCGACACGGAACGAGGGCGACTGCCTGGCCCGCTACCTGCTGCGCATGGACGAGATCAAGCAGAGCCTTCGAATCATCGACCAGTGCCTTCACCAGATGCCCGACGGCCCGATCATGGCGAAGCTGCCACGCCTCCTGCGGCCGCGGCCGGGGAGAGCGTACGCGGCCGTCGAGGGGCCACGCGGCCAGTACGCCGCATACGTCGTGAGCGATGGCACGGACCAGCCGTTCCGGATGCGGATCCACGACCCCTCGTTCATCCATCTCCAGGCGGTCGGGCTGATGATGCCCGGTCACCTTATTGCGGACACGATGGCGGTCATGGCGTCCCTCGACCCGATCATGGGTGGAGTCGACAAATGACTCCCGCCTCCCGGCGAGCTGCGGGACGGCCGATGCCGGCGTTGTCGGCTGCGCGCGCTCGCTCACGCACCTTGGGGTGCGCTCGTTCACGTGCTCGCCTCCGCCTTGGCCTCGACTCGTCCGGCAACTCGCGAGGCAGTTCGGCGCTGGGCAGTTCGGCGCTGGGCAGTTCAACGTGACCGTCCTCGCACGGTCGTGGGGACGGCTCACGCTGCCGGGGAAGGTCGTCTTCACGCTCATCCCGATCCTGGTCGCGGCGACGGTCGCGCTCGTGGCGGTCATCACGATCTTCGGGGCGGGCATCGTCGACATCCTGGCGGCCAACCTGCCGATCGTCCGGTTCGTCGTCGCAGCGACGGTCATCCTCCTGATGACCATCCCGACGGCGTTCCTGATCATCTACATGGAGATGAAGGTCATCGCGCTGATGAACCTTCGGATCGGGCCGGACCGGGTGGGCCCGTTCGGGTCGCTGCTGTCGGTCGTGCACGGGTTGAAGGTCCTGATGAAGGAGGACTTCACCCCGACCGGCGCGGATCCGGTCGTGTTCACCTGGGCGCCGGTCGTCGTGTACCTGGCCAGCGTCATGAGCCTGCTGGTCATCCCGTTCGCCCCCGGCCTCTTCGGGCAGGACCTCAACCTGGGCCTGCTCTACTTCTTCGCCATCGGTGGCCTGTCGGTCGTGGGCCTGTTGATGGCCGGCTGGTCCAGCTACAACAAGTACTCGCTTCTGGGCGGCCTCCGCTCCGCCGCGCAGGTGGTGTCCTACGAGATCCCGCTGACGCTGTCGGTGGTCGGGCTCATCCTCCTGGCCGGAACGCTGAGCCTCAACCAGATGGTCCTCAACCAGTCCGGGTGGTTCACCGACTGGTACATCTTCCGACAGCCGCTCGGCGCGATCATCTTCTTCATCGCCGCGACCGCCGAGGCCAACCGGACGCCCTTCGACCTCACCGAGGCGGATTCCGAGATCGTTGCCGGCTTCGCCACCGAGTACTCCGGGATGCGCTTCGGCTTCTTCTTCTTCGCCGAGTACGTGAACGTGTTCATCATCTCGGCGCTGCTCGTGACCTTGTTCTTCGGCGGCTGGAATGCGCCGTTCCCGTGGCCCTGGCCCGTGACGGTGTCGCTCGATCCGGGCTCGCTGGGGATCGAGCTGCTGCTGCTCGTGGCGATCGTCCCGCTCGTCCTGACCCTCGTCTTCGCCGCGCCCGTCTGGCTCGCCAGCTCCCGGATCAAGGGTTGGCAGGCGCTCATCGCCGGGTTCGTGCTCGCCAACCTGTTCATCATCGCGGTCGTCGGCGCGTGGGCCTACATCGGCCTCGACTGGGTCGCCGGCGTCGTCTGGTTCCTCGGGAAGACGTATGTGTTCGTGTTCACCTTCGTCTGGATGCGTGGGACGCTCCCGCGGGTGCGAATCGATCAGCTGATGGGCTTCGCCTGGAAGTGGCTGCTGCCGGCGTCGTTGTTCAACCTGTTCGTGACCGCCGCGGCCATCGTCGTGATCCAGCCCCCGAGGCTCGGGCCATGAGCTTCATTCCGGGCCTCGGCATCGTGAAGGGCATGAGCCTGACCCTCCGTCGGTTCTTCGAGCCCAAGGTGACGGTCATGTACCCCGAGGTCCGACTGGATGTCCCGGGCAAGTTCCGCGGTCGGCTCCAGCTCCTGTACGACGAGTGGGGCACGCTCAAGTGCGAGACGTGCTTCCAGTGCGCCCAGGCCTGCCCGATCGAGTGCATCGACATGGGCGGCATCGACACGCGCGGCCGCTACCACGTCCACTGGGGCGCGCCGGAGACGTACGGAGAGCGGCGCGAAGAATCGGCCCTTCGCCGCTCCGGGCGACCCGTGCCCGATCCCGCGTACCTGCCCTTCGCGCCGATCGACCTGGCCGCAGTCGATGCCATCCTCGAGGAGCACGACCACGACCCCGCCCGGTTGCTGGCGATCCTCGAGGCGACCCAGGCGGCCTACGGCTACCTGCCGGTCGCCGCGCTCAAGCGCATCAGCCACCTCACGGGTGCCTGGTACGCGATGATCTACGGGACCGCCAGCTACTACGCCCACCTGCGGTTCGAGCCGCCGGCCGCGGCGGACCAGGCCGCCGCGGTGACCGCCCATCGACCGCCCGAGGCCGACTACGTAGCAGCGCTGCAGACCGCGATCGGCCGATCCGCACCTCGGGCCGGCCGGGGTCGGGGCTCGGTGGCGAAGAGCTGACGATGGTCGACCGACTCAAGACCCCAGCCGCGTGGCCGGCGATCCTTCTGGAGCGCGCGAACGCCGCGGACCCGACCGATCTCGATGCCGCCGTTCGGGCGGGCGCGTTCGCGGGGCTGACGATGGCGGTCCGCGACCTCGGCCCCACCGCGACGATCGCCGCGGTGGCGGCATCGGGCCTCCGCGGCCGCGGCGGCGCCGGCTACCCCGCGGCCGAGAAGTGGCGGACCGCCGCCGCGAGCGGCGCCTCGCGTCGCATCGTGGTCGCCAACGGCTACGGCGCGGACCCGGCGTCGGGCACGGACCGGTTCCTGCTGGAACGGGACCCCTTCGCGATCATCGAAGGCGTGGCGATCGCCGCGTTCGCCATCGGCGCGGCCGAAGGCATCATCGCGGTCCGCACCGAGGACGCGGAGGCGATCCGTCGCCTCGAGTCGGCCATCGGCGCTGCCGAGGAGGCCGGCTACATCGGCGCCGACGCCTTCGGCCCGCGGACCGATCTCGCGGTCACGGTCCGACCGGTCCAGGGCGCCTACATGCTGGGCGAGGAGACCGTGCTGCTGAAGGCCCTCGAGGGCAAGCGCGGCCAGCCCGAACAGCGACCGCCGCATCCCGCCGAACGCGGCCTGTGGGGCGTCCCGACCGTGGTCCAGAACGTGCAGACGCTGGCCGCCCTGGGATGGATCCTCCGGCACGGCGCGGATGCGTTCGCCAAGACCGGCTCGGAGGCGAGCCCCGGGACCGTCCTCGTGCAGGTTCGCACCCCTTCCGGCGCCGGGATCGCGGAGGTACCGCTCGGGACGCCGCTGCGCAAGATCGTCGCACTCGGTGGAGCCCTCCCGGCCGGCCGGTCGATCAAGGCCATCCTCGTCGGCGGTCCGTCGGGCGGCCTCCTGCCTGCCCAGCGGCTGGACACGCCATACGACTTCGAACCGCTCCGCGCCGCCGGCGCCCACGTCGGCTCCGGCTCCGTCGTCGTGGCCGACGACCGGGCCTGTGCGGTCGACCTCGCTCGCCTTTTGACCGGGTTCTGCGCGAGCGAGGCCTGCGGCAAGACGATCCCCTGCCGGATCGGCACGCGACGGCTCCTCGAGATCGCCGATCGCGCCGTGGAAGGCCGGTCGCGCCCGACCGACGTCGACCTGACGATCGACCTGTGCGCCGACATCGTCGGCTCGGCCCTCTGCGACCACGAGCGGCTCGCGACCCTCCCGCTCACGAGCGTGATGCGATACTTCCGGTCGGAACTGGACGAGCACCTCCTCAATGGCACCTGCCCTGCCGGCGTCTGCCACCCGATCCGGGTGGCGGTCGGTGCGGGCCGATAAGGCGACCCATGGCCGACCTGCTGACGCGCCCGGACAGCCACCCCGATACCGAGACGGATTCGCTCGCTGAGCGGCTCCTGGAGACGCGGTCGCCGCAGCGACCCCAGACCTCGCCGCGGATCCGGATCGAGGTCGACGGGCGGGTCGTCGAAGGCTTCGCCGGGCAGACGATCCTCGAGGTCTGCCGCGACAACGGCATCGAGATCCCGACCCTCTGCTACGAGCCGAAGCTCCCCGGTTTCGGCGCGTGCCGGATGTGCGTCGTTGAGGTCGAGGGCGAGGAGCATCCGCCGATCAGCTGCTCGCGGACGTGCGAGCCCGGGATGAAGGTCCAGACCCAGACCGAGGAGGTGCGCCGGCTGCGTCGGACCAACCTCGAGCTCATCTTCAGCGACCACAACGCCTACTGCCTGCCGCCCTGCCAGAACAAGTGCCCGAGCCACATCGACATCCCGGGCTTCCTCAAGGCCAACGCTGAGGCGAACTGGCGCGAGAGCACGCGGATCTTCAAGCGCACGATCCCGTTCCCGTCGGTACTCGGCCGCGTGTGTCCCGCCCCGTGCGAGGAGCATTGCCGGCGCGACGAGGTCGACGAGGCGATCGCCATCCGCGACAGCCATCGCTACGCCGGAGACCAGGTCCTCAAGGCGATGCTCGACGAGGGCGTCGATCCGCCGCTCCCGTTCGAGCGCCAGGCGCCCACCGGCCGCCGCGCCGCGGTCATCGGATCCGGTCCGGCCGGCATGGCCGCCGCCTACTACCTCCTCATCGCCGGTCACGACGTGACGGTCTTCGAGCGCGACCCGGCGCCCGGCGGGATGCTCCGGTACGGGATCCCCCAATACCGCTTGCCGAAGATCGAGGTCCTCGACGCCGAGTACGAGTCGGTCACGCGCCTGGGCGGCAAGATCGTCTGCAACGTCGGCCTGGGCCGTGACTTCACGCTCGACGACCTGACCAACCAGGGCTTCGACGCGGTGGTCGTGGCCATCGGCTGCTACGACACCAACAAGCTCGGGATCCCCGGGGAGGACGCCGCCGAGGTCCTCGACGGCCTCGAGTACCTGCGCACGGCGACCCTCGGCCTCCCGTATCCGGGTCACGCCGGCAAGCGCGTCGTGGTCGTCGGCGGCGGGTTCACCTCCATGGACTGCAGCCGCACGTCAATCCGCCAGGGCGCGAAGGAGGTGACGCTCGTCTACCGGCGCGACATGAAGGACATGCCCGCGTCCAACGAGGTCCACGAAGCCATCGAGGAAGGCGTCACCGCCATCTTCCAGGCCGGGCCGACGCGGGTCATCACCGACAAGGCGGGCACTGTCACCGGCGTCGAGTTCATCCGGATGCAGCTCGGTGAGCCCGACGCGTCCGGTCGGCGACGCCCGGAACCGGCGCCCGGCACGGAGTTCACCGTCCCATGCGACCGAGTCCTGCTCGCCATCGGCCAGGGCCCTGACCTCAGTTGGCTTGGCGCCGGGGCGGATGGGGTCGAGGCCACGAAGCAGCGCCGCCTGAAGGCCGATGCGGTCACGTTCGAGACGGGTCGCCCGGGCGTGTTCGGGACGGGCGACGTCCGTATCGGTGCCGCGACCGTCGTGCAGGCCGTGGCCGAAGGCCGCCGGGCGGCGTACTCTGTGGACGCGTACCTGCAGGGCAACGACCTGTCCGCGATCCGGACACGCCAGACCCTGGCCGAGCCGCAGCCCGAGTTCCTCTCGATCGTGCCCTTCACCGGCGAGGTGAAGGAACCGCGCTATCGCATGACGACGCTCGAAGCCGAGGAGCGGCATCGCAGCTACATCGAGTACGAGCTGCCGTACACCCGGGAGGACGCCGTCGCGGAGTCGACCCGGTGCCTCCAGTGCACGTGCGAGGCGATCGGCTTCTGCGACCTTCGACGCCTCGGCATCGAGTACGGCACGACGCTCAAGACCCTCGAACCCGCCTACCACTCGGGTGCGGGCTACCGGAGCGTGACCGAGAACCGCTTCGCGGGCCGGAACCACGACTACATCCGCGACGACTCCCATGCCTTCATCCTGCGCGAGCCGTCGCGCTGCATCGACTGCGGCCGGTGCGCCCAGGTCTGCTCCGAGGTCGTCGGGGCGGCCTGCTACGACTTCATGCGCATCGGCTTCGACACGCTCGTGACGACCCCGCTGGACATGAGCCTCAACGACACCCCGTGCGTGTCGTGCGGGCGCTGCGCCGAGACGTGCCCGACCGGCGCGCTCATGCCCAAGCCGCGGGTCCTCGAGAAGTACGACGTCGACGAGAGCCGCTGCATCCTGTGCGGGATCTGCGTCGATGCCTGCCCGTATGACGCGCTGCGCGACGGCGGCGATTTCGAGCTGGCCCATACCAGTCGCGCCGAACCGGACATCGACCTGATCTCGCTCGCGGCGATCGCGCGAGAGACGGAGGTCACGTACGTCCGGCGGGAGCGGGGCTGGGCCGCCGCGGCCGCCGCCGAGGGCCGCACGTTCGACCCGGCGCGCCTCCTGCCCGTCCTGCCGGCGACGATCGCGGGGGTCCCCGCCGCAACCGGCAACGGGCACGACCACGGCAACGGGCACGACCACGGCAACGGGCACCGCGACGCTCCCGCGCTCGGCCCCGGCGGCCACGAGTAGCGGGTCGTGCTCAAGACGCTCATCTCCCTCATCCTCGCGGCCACGGTCGTGGGCGCCGTGCTCACCTTCGCGGGCGTGATGATCGTGTTCCTTGGCCAGGACTGGGCCGACGCGCTCTTCTTCGTCCTCGCCGCGCTCTTGCTCGTCAGCGGCCTCCTGGTCGTCACGATGCGCGACATCATCCGCTGCGGCCTGGCGATGATCGTCTGCTTCGGGACCCTGGCGGGGATCTACGTCCTGATCGGGACGCCGCTCCTGGGCGCGGCCCAGGTCATCGTCTACATCGGGGCGATCAGCGTCCTGATCCTGTTCGCCATCATGCTGACCCAGACCAAGGACGCGCCGAGCCGGCTGGTCTTCCAGACACAGGCCGGGCCGGCCGCGATCGCGGCGGTCGTCATCGGGGTGGTCATCGCGCTGTCGGTCAACGCGACGGACTGGGGCGAAAGCGCCAGCCGGGTCGACCAGGGCACGAAGGACATTTCGACGAAGCTCTTCACGGACTTCGTGCTGCCCTTCGAGATCGTGAGCGTCCTGCTGCTCGCCGCGGTCATCGGCGGCATCTTCCTCGCGAAGCGCGAGCCGGGCGGCCCGTCGTGAGCGACTCGCTCGACGCGTATCTCGCGCTCGCCGGGATCCTGTTCGCGATCGGCTCCTTCGGCTTCCTGGCCCGGCGCAACGCGATCAGCATGCTCATGTCGATCGAGCTCATGATCAACGCCGTCAATCTCGCCATCGTCGCGTTCGGGGCGTTCATCCCGGCGCTCAGGAACCAGGCCGCGGTGATCGCCCTCATGGTCATGGCCGTCGCGGCCGCGGAGGCCACGGTCGGCCTCGCCATCGTCATCGCCATCTACCGCAACAAGAAGACGCCGCTCGTCGACGAGTACGACGCGATGAGCCGATGAGTCGATGAGCCCCGACCAGCTCATCCCCCTGCTCGTCATCCTGCCCCTCGCCGGCTTCCTTGTCACGGCGTTGATCGGACGGCGGCTGGGCAAGCAAGCCCACTGGATCCCGGTCCTGGTCGTCCTGGGCGCCTGGGTCATCGCCATGGGGCTCGCCTACGAGGTGCTCACCGGCGCCGCCCCGCTCATCGCGGGCAGCGAGGACACCCACGGCTATGTGGTTGGCTGGTTCACCTGGATCCCGGCCGACCAATTCGTCGTCGAGGTCGGCTTCTACGTCGACGCGCTGACGGCTTGCCTGCTCATCGTCGTCACGACGATCGGCCTGCTCGTGCACATCTACTCGATCGGTTACATGAGCCACGATCCGGGGTACTGGCGGTTCTTCGCCTACCTGAACCTCTTCATGTTCAGCATGCTGCTGCTGGTCCTCGCCGCGTCGTGGCTGGTCGTGTTCGTGGCCTGGGAGCTGGTCGGGCTGTCGAGCTACCTGCTCATCGGGTTCTGGTACCGGAAGCGCTCGGCGGCGCTCGCGGCCAAGAAGGCCTTCATCGTCAACCGCGTCGGCGACGTCGGGTTCGCGCTCGGGATCATGGCGATCTTCGTGAACACCGGCACCCTCGACATCCGCCGGTCGATCGAGGTCCTCACGAGCCCGACGGTCGCCGCGTTCCCCATCGCGGTCCCGGTCGTCGCGCTGCTCGTCTTCGCGGGCGCGATGGGCAAGAGCGCCCAGTTCCCGCTCCACGTCTGGTTGCCCGACGCGATGGAGGGCCCGACGCCGGTCTCGGCCCTCATCCATGCGGCCACGATGGTCAACGCCGGCGTCTACCTGGTTGCGCGCGCGAACCCGCTGTTCGCGGCGTCGCCGGACGTGATGGTCGTGGTCGCCGGGATCGGTATCTTCACGGCGATCCTCGCGGCCTCGATCGCGATGACCCAGACCGATATCAAGCGCGTGCTCGCCTACTCGACGCTCTCGCAGCTTGGGTACATGTTCGCGGCGCTGGGCGTCGGGGCGTTCACCGCGGCCATCTTCCACCTCATGACCCACGGCTTCTTCAAGGGCCTGCTGTTCCTCGGCTCGGGTTCGGTCATCCATGCCGTCCACGAGGAACAGGACATGCGCCACATGGGCGGCCTGTCAAAGAAGATCCCGATCACCTACATGACGATGCTCGTCGGCTCGCTCGCGATCGCGGGCATCCCACCCCTGGCCGGCTTCTTCTCGAAGGACGAGATCCTGGGCGAGTCGCTCAAGCTCGGGTTCATGTGGGTCTGGCTCGTCGGGTTCGTCGTCGCCGGCATGACCGCGTTCTACATGTTCCGGTTGATGGGCCTGACGTTCTGGGGCGCGTTCCGCGGCCCGAAGGCGATCTGGGACAAGATCCACGAATCGTCGCCCGTCATGACGATCCCGCTCATCCTGCTCGCGATCCCGTCGGCGTTGCTGGGCTTGGCCCTGGGGCTGCCGTTCGGGAGCGGTCCGATCAAGGGCTGGCTGGAACCGGTGTTCCATGGCTCCGACGTGGCGCTGGGCCATGGGTCCGAGAGCTTCGCGCTGTTCGGCATCGATGGCGTCCTGATCCTCGCGAGCGTCACCGTGGCGGTCGTGGGGATCGCGATCGCCTGGCGGCTCTTCGGCGCCGAGCTGCTGGGCCTGCGCCTGGGCAGCCGACCGGAGCAGGTCCGCGAGATCTCGGCAAGGGTGCCCTTCCTGTACCGTGCGTCGCTCAACAAGTGGTGGTTCGACGACCTGTACCACCTGCTGTTCATCGTCATCGGCGGCCGGATCGCGAACGCGATGTGGTGGTTCGACCGCGAGGTGGTCGACGGGACCGTCAACGCCATCGGCCGCGGCACGGTCGCCTCGGGGCGAGGGCTCCGGCGCGTCCAGACCGGGCGCGTGCAGAACTACGCGCTGGGCATCGCCATCGGCCTGATCGTGATGGCGGGCTCGTACCTCGTGCTGGCGGGGCGCTGAGCATGGACCTCGCGAGCCTGCCGATCCTGACGATCGTCACGTTCCTGCCCCTGGTCGGTGCGCTCGCCGTTGCGATCCTGCCGGCGAGCGCGGCGCGGCCGGTGGCCCTTGGCTTCGCGCTCGCGACGTGGGTCGTTTCGCTCGTGTTGCTGATGGCCTACCTGCCAGGCAATGAGGGCTTCCAGTACACCGAGACCGTCGACTGGATCCCGTTCTTCGGCATCCAGTACAAGGTCGGCGCCGACGGGCTGTCGGTCGCCCTGGTCGTGCTGACGACGACCTTGTCGTGGATCAGCATCCTGGCCAGCTTCGCGCCGATCCAGACGCGGATCAAGGAGTACATGGTCTCCTTCCTCGTGCTCGAGGTCGGCATGATCGGGGTCTTCCTCGCGCTCGACCTGTTCCTCTTCTACATCTTCTGGGAGATCGTGCTCGTCCCGATGTACCTGATCATCGGGATCTGGGGCGGGGCGAACCGGATCTACGCGACGATCAAGTTCGTGCTGTACACGCTCGTCGGGTCGCTGCTGATGCTCGTGGCCATCCTCGCGACCGCGTACGCGTACCAGGCGACCACCGGCAGCTGGGTGGGCGCCTTCGACTTCGAGACGCTGCGGACCTTCGCGACCACCCCGGGGAGCGGATTCACCGACGCGCTGCAGATCGGAGCCTTCATCGCGTTCTTCCTGGCGTTCGCGATCAAGGTCCCGATGTTCCCGTTCCACACCTGGCTGCCGGACGCCCACACCGAGGCCCCGACGGCGGGCTCCGTGATCCTGGCCGCGATCATGCTGAAGCTTGGCGCGTACGGCTTCATCCGGTTCGCCGTGCCGCTCTTCCCGGACGCGGCCCAGACGTTCGCGCCTGCCATCATCGTCCTCTCGCTCATCGCGATCATCTACGGCGCGATCGTGGCCCTCGTCCAGCCCGACCTCAAGCGGCTCGTGGCCTACTCGTCGGTGAGCCACATGGGCTTCGTGACCCTGGGCCTGTTCGTCTTCACGCAGCAGGGGATCCAGGGCGCGATCCTGCAGATGATCAACCACGGCCTCATCACGGGCGCCCTCTTCCTGCTGGTCGGCGTCATCTACGAGCGGACCCACGACCGGACGATCGCGAAGATGGGCGGCCTCGCGGCGAAGATGCCCGTATATGTCGCGGTGTTCGGCTTCTTCGTGTTCGCGTCCGGCGGGCTGCCAGGCCTGTCCGGCTTCGTCGGGGAGTTCCTCGCGCTTGTCGGGACCTTCGAGGTGAGCCCGTGGGCGGCGGTCATCGCCGCATTCGTCATGATCCTGGCCGCCGGCTACCTGCTCTTCATGTTCCAACGGATCGTCTTCGGTGAGCTCTCCGAGTTCTTCACGAGCCTCGGCGACCACCTGACCGACATGACCCCGGTCGAGATCCTGACGCTCGCGCCGTTGGCTGCGCTGGTGGTCGCATTCGGGATCCAGCCGGGGCTGTTGCTGAACCTGTTCGGGACGACCGTGACCGACACGATCGCCGCGGCCGACGCGGGCACGCCGATCGCGATCCCGTCGGCGCTGGTCATCGGCCTCCTGCTCTTGCTGACGGGCGGGATCCTCGCCCGGGTCCTCTACGCGCTCTCGAATGGCCGCCGCGAGATCACGTCGCCCGTCTCCGTCCCGACCGAGAGCGGGGCCGCCCATTGAGCTGGCAGGACCTCGTCACGATCAGTCCGCTCGTCCTTGCGATCCTGACCGCGGTCGCGGTCCTGATCGTCGACCTGATCCGGCCCGGGGCGACGACGCTGGCGGTCGGCACGGCGCTGATCGGGCTGGCCCTGACGGCTGCCGCCACGGTGGCGACCGGCACCTCGATACCGGAGAACGCGATTTCCGTGACCGCGTTCGGGGGCGCCTACACGGTCGACGCGCTCACGTCGTTCCTGGACATCCTGTTCATCTCGATCGCCGTCCTGACGATCATGTTCGGCCCGGACTACCTGGTGCCGCGCGGATTGCCCGTCGCGGAGTTCGCCACGGTCCTCATCTTCGCGATCACCGGGGCCATGCTGCTGGCCGCCTCGACCGACCTGCTGCTGCTGTTCCTCGCGCTGGAACTGATGGTCCTGCCCGGCTACCTCCTGGCCGGCTACCACAAGACCAATTCCTACTCGACCGAAGGCGCCATCAAGTACTTCCTGCTGGGCTCGTTCAGCTCCGCGATCTTCCTCTTCGGGCTGGCGTTCGTCTGGGGCCTGACCGGGACGACCCGGATGGATGGCGTGGCCGCGGCGCTCAAGGAGATCGTGGCCGGGGCCGCGCCGCTCTCGCCGGGTCTGGCCATGGGGCTCGCGTTCATGACGACCGGCGTCGCCTTCAAGATCGCGGCGGTGCCGTTCCACTACTGGACGCCGGACGCCTACCAGGGCTCGCCGACGCCAGTCACGGGCTATCTCTCGGTCGGTCCCAAGATCGGCGCCTTCGCGCTCATCCTGCGGTTGTTCGTCGAGGCCCTCGGCCCGCTGTCGGACGTCTGGCTGCCGGTCATGTTCGTGCTGGCCGCCTTCACGATGACGCTCGGCAACCTGGTCGCGCTGACCCAGGACAACGTCAAGCGCATGCTGGGCTACAGCTCCATCGCCCATACGGGCTACATGCTCGTCGGTCTCGCCGCGTACGCCGCGGGCCAGACGCTCGGTCTCCAGGGGCTCCTCTATTACGGCGCCGCGTACACGTTCATGAACCTGGGGGCGTTCGCGGTGGTTGCGGCGCTCCAGAAGCGGACCGGCGTGACGTCGCAGCTCGACACGTTCGCGGGGCTCGGCCGCAAGGAGCCGCTGCTGGGCATCCTCATGGTGCTGTTCCTGCTATCGCTGACCGGGATCCCGCCGACCGCGGGATTCTTCGGCAAGTTCTACGTCATCCTCGCCGCCGTCCAGGCCGGAGGGCCCATGACGATCCTGGCCGTGCTCGCGATGCTGAACGCCGCCGCCGCCGCGTTCTACTACCTGCGGGTCGTCGTCTACATGTTCATGCGTGACCCCGCCAGCGACGCGCCGGCGCCACGTCACGGCCGGCTCGTGTGGAGCGGCCTGGCGGCCGCGACGGCACTGACGATCCTGCTGGGTCTCTTCCCGACCGTCGTGATCGAGGCGGTCGGGGTGGCCGCCAAGGCGATCCTCCCGACCTAGCTGAGATTCACCGCGGATCCGCCAACCTCGATTGCTACAGCCCCGTGCAGGACGTCGAGATCTGGAAGAACTTCCTCACAATGGTCATCAACTAGCTTTCCTGGAGGGCGACGCGAACTCGTCGAAGTAGACGTTGACGCTCAACTCGAGGCCACACGAAATCTTTGGGAATGGCTACCGGGCCAACGAGAATCGTGTGGAGAACGGCGCCTTCTCGGGTGGCTTGCCCTCCCTTCTCGTCGAATACGATCAAGGGTTCATAGGATGCCGTGTAGTGTGCTGGCCACAAAGCGGCGGCCCGCTTGCCGTCCACCTCCAGCCAGATGCATCTGCCGCTGGACTGGACCGTCGCAGTCCTGGGGACGTCCGCCGGAACGCCAACACAACTACCCGACGCGCACCACGAGGGAAGATCTGCGGCCGCGGGGGAACATGCCCCGATGAGAGAGATGAGGACCGCCGTAAGGCATGTCCGCGCAACGACCTGCGCCAGGTTCCGACGACTCGGTCTAATCCGGGGTTGCACTCGCCCAGAGTAGACCCGATTCGATCTCCATTCGGCGGACCGAAGAGTCGCTGGAGCATCGAGATCGCTGGGCCATTAGAGCGGGGCGGTTCGCTCGCGCGCGATCCGCCGCGCGAGAGCAGCCAGGAACCTGCCGACCTCGAGCGCCGAGACGACGACCAGGTCCGCCCGCTCGAGCACCTCCGGCGGCGCCGCCAGCCGACCATGGACCGCGACCGTCAGCCCCGCCACCCGGCCGTCGTCCCGGGCGGCCCGGACGGCATCGAATGCGTCCGCGTCGCTCAGGTCGTCACCGAACGAGACGATCGTCCCCGGCCCATGCCGCGCGATCAGGCGCTCGACCGCCTCGCGCTTGCCGCCGGCGTCGCCCGGCCGCAGATCCACCACCGAGCGGCCGCGATAGGGGCGCAGGCCGTGGTCGGCGAGGCCGAGCCGCGCTTCGACGGCGGCGATCGCATCGAACACTGCCGCCTTGGCCGCCGGGATGTCGTCGGCCTGGCGGACGTGGAACGCCACCGAGGCACCCTTGCGCTCGACGAACAGCCATGCCGGCCGCCGCAGCTCCTCGGCCACGCCCGAAGCGAGCGCCTCCGCCGTGACGCCGTGGGCTTCGAAGCCGGGCTCGACGATGGCGGCGATGGCATCCGCCGACCGGCCTCGGTCGAGCCACCCGGTCTGGAGGCCGTGGTCGCCGAGGTACTCGATGCCGCCCACCCTGGCCCGGGCCGCGACATCGGGGACCGTCCGGCCGGTGAGGATGGCCACGTGCAGCCGGCCCGGCCGCGCGACCGCGACCCCGGCGAGCCGCCGGAGCGCGCGCCGGGCGCCGGGATCGATCACCGCGGCCGCCGGATCGCGGGTGCCGGCCGCCAGGGTGCCATCGAAATCCGCGACGATCAGGAGGGGCGGCGGGGCGGCGGCGAGCCGGTCGAGCGCGGCGGCGATCTCGGCCGGACCGGATGGCTCGCAGCCGGTGGAGGCGGTCGCGGTCGTGGTCCCGGCGCTCCCGGCGCCACGGGTCCCGGGCAGCCTCGGCGCCGGCACGCTCAGGGCGTGACCTTGACGCCGGGGAGGATCTTGCCGAGACCGCGCGCCATGTCGTCGGGCCCGATGCCACCGAGCGCGCCGTCGCGCACGATCCCGCCGCCGACCTTCGGCACGACGAGTCGCGGGGCGGCCTCCCCGACGTCGAAGAGCGCGGCCGAACCCGCGGCCGAGGCCGAGGGCGATCGCGCGGCCGAGGCCGAGGGCGACGCCGCGGCCGAACCCGACGGCGTCGGCGACGGCGAGGCGGAAGGCGACGCGGTAGGCGTCGCGGTCGGTGAAGGCATCACGACCGATGGGCTCGCGCTCGGGACGGCGCTGGACGGCGGATCGTTGACCGCCGGCGTCGGCCCCGGCCCGAGGAACAGCAGTCCCCCGAGGACCAGCACGGCGACGGCAACCCCGGCCAGGAGGCCGGCGATGATCGACAGACGAGCCCACATGGGCGGGAGCGTACCAGTACGAGCGGTCGGCGGCGGCGGCGGATACCCGCTGGTACGATGCCGGTCCGATGTCAGGTCTGGCAGAGCGTGTCCGCAATCAATTCGTTCCCGCCCTCCTGACGGCTCTCGGCGTCACACTGCTGGCCGCGGGCCTGCTGAACTACACGACGCCGGTCACCGCCGAGTCGCGGCCGACGGCAAGCCCGCAGCCAAGTGCCGCCGTCACCGCGGCGCCACGCATCACGCTGCCGCCGCTCGGATCAGTCGGCCCGACGGCGAGTCCCAGCGCCCCTGCCGACCGCGTCGCCACGCGCGTCCGGATCGCGGCCCTCAAAATCGACCTACCCGTGCTCAAGCCGGGCGGAGCGCACGACTACCCGCTGTGCGATGCGGCGCAGTACTTCAAGGCCGACGCGCTGGGTCAACCGGGCCAGGGCCGCGCCACATATCTCTACGCCCATGCCCGCACCGGGATGTTCCTGCCCCTGCTCACCGCCTCGAAGGTGAAGAACGGCAAGAAGATGCTCGGGATGGTCGTCGAGGTCTGGACGAGCGACGATCAGCGCTTCCTCTACATGATCACCAGGGTCCTGCGCCATGTGCCATACGCGGGCGCCCTTGACGCGCCGTTCAGCGCAACGAGCGAACAGCTGTGGCTCCAGACCTCGGAGGGCAGCGGCAAGACGTTCCCGAAGCTCCAGATCGTCGCCGAGCCGCTTTCACAGGAGGCCGCGGACCATCAAGCGGCCCATCCCAGGGACACGTCCGTCGATTGCACCCCCCCGGGGTGGACCGGCTAGATCCAGTCGATCCGGCGCAAGAAGACCGCGGCGACCGCCGCCAGGGCGATCGTCAGGGCCGTGATCGCCCAGAACCCCGTCGCCTCCTCGCCCGACAGCGCGAGCCCGGCTTCGCTCATGCCGAAGATGCCGGCGATGGCGCCGACCCCGGCGACGATGACGGTGACACCGGTGAGCCGCTTCATGATGACCGAGAGGTTGTTGTTGACCGTCGTCAGGTAGACGTCGAGCGTCGCGGACGCGAGCTCACGGTAATTGTCGAGCTCGTCGGTCAGGCGGATGACGTGGTCGTAGATATCGCGGTAGTAGACGACCTCGTCCTCGCCGATGAGGGGCATGTCCCGGTTCGTCAGCTGATTGAAGACCTCGCGGACCGGGCTGATCGAGCGGCGCACCTCGATGAGCTGGCGCTTGACCGCGAACAGGCGCTCGAGCGTCTCCAGCTTGGCGCTGCGGACGACTTCGTCCTGGATCTCGTCGATCGCATCGCCGAGGCGATCGGCGAACGGGAAGTAGCCATCGATCACGTCGTCGGCCAGTGCCCACAGGAGATGGTCGGGACCATGACTCAGGATCGGTTCCACCCCGGACTGCAGGTGGTGCGTCGCGCGCGGCTCCCACGACAAATCGTGGGCCGTGAACAGGAACCCCAGGCCGAGGACGATATCGAGCTCCGACGCCGTGAGGATGGCGTCGTAGTCGAGGTAGAACAGGACGATATGGACGATGCCCTCGGTGATCTCGATCTTCGCGCGCTGATTGCCTTCGAGGACGTCCTCGACGACGAGCGGATGGAGCCCAAGCGCGGTGCCCACCTGCTCGACCTGCGCAGGCGACGGCCCGGACAGGTCGACCCACACGCTCGCAGCCGGCTGGCGCAAGGCCTCGGGCAAACGGGTGAGCGCCTCTTCGCCGGTCGTTTCGCTTGCGTGACCGTCGACGATCTCGACGACCGTGAGGATCCCGGGTCCGCCCGAGGTGGTCGCGCCCCGTCGCTTCGGCGTCATGGGGTCTCCGCCCGGGACCTGGGAGCCCGCCAGAGGCTTCGACGAGTCAGAGCGCGATGCCGGCCTCGGTCGCTGGGCTGCCATCGGGATCGGCGCCTCCGGCGGCGGAGGCCGCGTCAGCGGCGGCCTGGTCGCCTGTCAGCATACGCGGCCTGCCGCCAAGCACCAGCGACGGCGGGATGGCGAGGACGCTGACCCCGGCGGCCACGATGAACAGCCCGACCATGATCCGGGCCGCCTCGCGCGACGCCCACTCCTCCAGGGCCCCCACGACCAGGGGGTCCCGGATGGGCCGGTCCCGGAGGGACGCCGGGATGAAGGCGAGATAGGCGTCGGGCGTCGCGTAGACCTCGTCGGCGAGCCGGTCGATCGTCGTCGATCCGTATGCGGTCAGGATCGCGAGTCCCACCGCCATCCCGATCATCCGCGCGACCGTGACGATCGATGACGCCGCCCCGAACGCGCGCCGACCCGCCGCCTCCACCGCGGCCGTCGAGCGTGGCGTGACGGTCATCCCGAACCCGAGCCCGAAGACACCGAGGGTCGATGCCACCGCCTCGATGGACGTCCCGGGCGTCCAGGACGCCATCCCGGCCAGGGCGCCGATGGTGAGCGCGAGGCCGACGATCGTGACGAGGCGGAGCGACAGGACGCGCACCGCGAATCCGGATAGCAGCGCCCCGATGGCCGTCGCGCCGGCCAGGGCCCCCAGGGCCAGGCGCTGCTCTTCGGGCCCCCCATACAGGACACGATCGACGAAGACCGCGCCACCGATGATGGCGGTCGCGAACGCATAGCCGGTCAGGAGCGAGACCAGAGAGGCCGCCGAGAACGCCCGGATCCCGAACAGCCGCGGATCGAGGAACGGATCGTGGACGCGCAGCCCGCGAACCACGGAGACCGTCGTCAGGAGCGCGGCCGCGGCCAGGAGGCCCGCGGTGACCGCAGCCGGCTCGATCGCGCTCCCGGCGATCTCGGTCGCCCCGATCAGGGTCAGACCCACCAGGCCCGCGACCAGAGCCGACCCGAACCAGAGGGCGCCCACGATATCGACCCGACCGGGACGCCTGGGGGTGTCCCAGCCGGCGGACGCCGCCCAACCCAGGATGAGTGCGATCAGCCCGATCGGGACGTTGGCGAAGAAGACCCAGCGCCACGCCGGCGCGAACAGGTCCGGCCACGACCCGTCGAGCCCGGCGCCGGCCAGGGCCCCCTCGGCGTGGACCGACGCGAGGATGGCGGCCCCGACGAACGGTCCCGCGGCCATCCCCAGGAACGTCAGGGCTCCGATGATGCCGAGGGCCCGCGGCCGGTGGGCCCCCTCGTAGAGGTGGGCCGCGGCGGCGGTCCCGACCGGTACCAGCACGCCCCCGCCGAGCGCCTGGATGATCCGGGCCGCGATGAGTTGGTCGAGGCTCTGGGCGACACCGGCCAGCAACGAGCCGACGATGAAGACGGCCAGCGCGCCCATGAACGGCCGGCGGGCGCCCCACAGGTCGGTCAGTCGCCCGGCGAGCGGCATCGTGAGGATGTACACGAGCAGGTAGCCGTTGAAGATCCAGCTCGCCTTGCGGAGCTCGATCCAGGCGGAGCCGCCGGTCGGATCGGCCAGGTCGTCGAGGATCGACGGCAGCGCGACCGCCGTGATCATGAGTTCGAGGCCGGCAAGGAACACGCCGGTCCCGAACACGGTGAGCAGCACGAGCGTCGACCGGCGGTCCATCGCCGCGAGTGTAAGTCGGGCCCGCTTGACAGCCCACCCCGGCGCGCCTAGCATCAACGCCCGTTGATATCAACCGCCGTTGATGCGACGTCTCGAGGAGCTTCCACCCCATCGTGCCGACCCCCGCCCGGATCCGCTCGACGATCGCGTCGATCGTCACCCAGCCCGATGACCTGCGCGAGCTGCGCGCCTTCCACAAGGCCCTTGCCGACGTGAACCGGCTCCGCATCGTGCGGCGGCTGGCCGAGGGCGAGGCGTCGACCCGGGATCTCATCGCCCACGTCGGCCTGTCGCAGCCGCTCGTCAGCCATCACCTCAAGCGCCTGCGCGCGGCCGGGCTGATCCAGAGCCGCCGCGTCGGCCGCGAAACGGTCTGCAGCCTCCGTCCCGAGGCGTTCGGTGAGGTCGCCGAACGCGAGCGCGCCATCCTCGGCCTCGGCGTCGCGAGCTAGGTCCTCGAACGATGACGATCTCCAACGATTCCCGCGCCCGCGTCAAGAAGGTCTTCGAACCGATCGCGCTCGGCATGGGCCGCATCGGCCTGACGCCCGATGCGCTCACGCTCATCGGCTTCGGGATCACCGTCGTCGGAGCGGTCCTCGTCGCCATGCAACAGTGGCCGTTGGGCGGCGTGGTCATCTTCCTTGGCGGCGCCTTCGACATGTTCGATGGCACGCTCGCCCGCGCGACGGGCAAGGTCAGCAAGCTGGGCGCGTTCATGGACTCCGTCTTCGACCGCGCCGGCGAGATCATCGTCTACATCGGGGTCATCGCCGGATTGCAGGCCGTCGGCGTCCTGGACGGAACGGTCTACGCCGGGGCGGCGATGGGCGCGGCCGTGATGGTCAGCTACACCCGGGCCAAGTCCGAGGGGCTCGGCTTCACCGAGGGCACCGGCATGGCCGCCGTCGGGATCATGCCCCGGGAGGTCCGACTCGTGATCCTGTCCGTCGGACTCGTTCTCGCCGGCATCCTCGGGACCCTCCGAGAAGACACCAGCTGTGCCGGATGCGCCGGCGGCGGGGCGATCCTGCCCGGTGTCTGGGTGCTGTTCATCGCCCTCGGCATCATCACCATCGGCTCGGTCATCACCGTCATCCAGCGGATCCTCCACGTCCGCCACCAAGCGAAGTCCCAGTCCATCCATCCAGTCCAGTAACGGAGCAACGGAGAGCAACGTGAGCAAGAACGGAAGCAACGGCAAGAACCCCACGACCCCGGGCAACACCTGGGCGGGCGCCGGACGGCGCGGCGACGGCAAGATCCGCGTCGCCATCGTCGGGGTCGGCAACTGCGCGAGCAGCCTCGTCCAGGGCCGCTACTACTACGAGGATGCCAGGAAGGACGACTTCGTCCCGGGCCTCATGCACGTCGAGCTCGGCGGGTACCACATCCGCGACATCGAGTTCGTGGCCGCCTTCGACATCGACAAGAACAAGGTCGGCAAGGACCTCTCCGAGGCGATCTACACGAAGCCCAACAACACCTACACCTTCCAGCAGGTCCCCCATACCGGCGTCACCGTCGAGCGCGGCATGACCCATGACGGCCTGGGCAAGTACCTCTCCCAGATCATCGAGAAGGCGCCCGGCCCGACGGCCGACATCGTGAAGATCCTCAAGGAACGCGAAGTCGACGTCATGGTCTCCTACCTCCCGGTCGGGAGCGAGGAGGCGACCAAGTGGTACGTCGAGCAGGCACTTCGCGCGGGCGTCGGGTTCGTCAACGCGATCCCGGTCTTCATCGGGCGTGAACCCTACTGGCAGCGCCGCTTCGCGGAGGCCGGCCTGCCGGTCATCGGCGACGACATCAAGAGCCAGGTCGGCGCAACGATCACGCATCGCGTCCTGACCCGACTGTTCATGGATCGTGGCGTGCGCCTCGATCGGACGTACCAACTCAACTTCGGCGGGAACACCGACTTCCTGAACATGCTCGAACGCGAACGCCTCGAGTCCAAGAAGATCTCGAAGACGAACGCGGTCACGTCCATGCTCGACTACGAGCTGGACGCGGACGACATCCACGTCGGCCCGAGCGATCACGTGCCGTGGCTGCTCGACCGCAAGTACTGCTACATCGTCATGGAGGGCACGACGTATGGCGACGTGCCGCTCAAGGCCGAGCTGAAGCTCGAGGTCTGGGACAGCCCCAACAGCGCCGGCGTCATCACCGATGCCATCCGCTGCCTGAAGCTGGGCCTCGACCGGGGCCTCAAGGGGACGCTCGTCGCGCCGTCGAGCTACTTCATGAAGAGCCCGCCCCACCAGATCCACGACGACATCGCGTTCAACCGCGTCGAAGCCTTCATCCGGGGCGAGGACGACGAGACCCTCGTCGGCACCGAGGCCCCCGCCAAGCGCACCCTGAGGAAGCTGGCCGGGACGAAAGCCAAGGTCGCGACCGCCGCGGCGAAGTGACCGAGGGTCCACGCCGACCGACGGCCCCGGGTGCGACCGAGCATCGGCTCGAGGCCCCGCACCGACGTGGGGGCGCGCGTCCGCGCGTCGTCGAGCGCCTGGCGATCCTGGGCTACCGGGCGACCTCGTGGATGCTGGCCCGGGTGCCACCGGCCGTGGCGCGCCCGGTGCTCGGCCTGCTGGCGCAGGCGTCCTACCTGTTCTGGCCGACCAAGCGGACCTGGTCGAACCGCAACTTCGGCCACGTGCTCGGGCTCCCGCCCTCGGACCCGCGGGTCCGCCGGATGGCGTTACGGGCCTACGGCGGGTACGGCCGCTACCTCGTCGAGCTCATGCGGCTGCCGTCGCGGCCACTCGCCGAGGTCGCGGACCTGGTCCCCGATCTCGATGCCGTCGAGATCACACGGATCTGGCATGAGGCGCCAGGCGGTGGCGGCCTGATCTTCGCGGTGGGTCACATCGGCAACAACGAGGCCGTCGCCGCGGCGATCAGCCGCCACGGGCTCCCGATCAGCGTCGTCGCCGACAATTCGTCGTTTCCCGAGCTCTTCGAGCTGCTGCGGCGCCAGCGCGAGGGTTGGGGCGTCCGCGTGGTCGCCTGGCGGAACCTGCGGGCCATCTTCGGCGTGCTGCGTCGTCGCGAGATGCTGGCCCTGCTGGTGGACTGGGGCTACCGCAGCGACGGGATCCCGGTGCGACTCTTCGATGCATGGACCGCGCTCCCGGCCGGGCCCGCGATCCTCGCTGCCAGGACCGGCTCGCGCATCCTGCCCGTCACCATCCATCGGCGGCCGGACAACCGGTTCCAGGTGGCGTGGGGCGAGGCGATCGACATCCGCTCCGGCGACCCAGCCGAACTCCACCGTGTGACGCAGCTCCTGGCCGACGCGCTCGCCGAGGGAGTCTCCGTCGCACCGGACCAGTGGTACAGCTTCAAGCCCATCTGGCCGGCGACCGATGCCGAGGCGGCCGACCTGGAGCGCCGCGCACTGATCATGCAGGCGGGCCAGCAAGACCCGGGCCCGGGCCGAGCGTGGGCTCCAGCGGATGGCGATATGGCGCCGGTGCGGTCGGCGAAGGGCGAGACGGCGTCGTGACGGCCGTGGGACGGTCACTGCGACCGCGCGTCCTCCTCGCCGCGTCCTGGCTCGCCTGTCACCTCCCGGAAGGGCCGCTGACCCGCGCCGCCGAGTTCGCCGGCGATGGCTGGTACCGGTTCGCGCCCGGGCGCGCCGCTCAGGCCCGGCGC
Source organism: uncultured Chloroflexia bacterium (assembly GCA_963764515.1). GTDB lineage: Bacteria > Chloroflexota > Limnocylindria > Limnocylindrales > CSP1-4 > SPCO01. Next base: position 165,517 of record CAVXSS010000005.1, read on the forward strand.
AACCTGCGGCGGGTCTGCGTCGCGCTGGCTGAATCGGGACGCGGGGGTCCAGCCGTTCGGGCGGCCGCAACCGACCCGCGAGCCCTTGAACGGCTGGTCCGCTCGGCGTTCCGCCACCAGGCCCGGTACTACCTCGAGGTCGCCCGGACGCCCTCGCTTCGCTCGGACGACATCGACCGGCGCCTCGACATCGAGACCCCTGACGTGGTCGCGAGGGCATTCGAGCCCGGCCGGACGGTCATGTTCATCGGCCTCCATTTCGGCGCCATCGAGCTGCCGGCGCTCTTCCTGGCGTCGCGGGTCGGTGGCGCGGTCGCGCCGATGGAGACCATCGATGACGTCGCTCTCCAGGCCTGGTTCACGCGGACCCGGGGAGCGGCCGGCGTCCGCATCGTGGGGCTTCGCGAGGCGCGACGGGAGCTGCTGGCCGCGCTCCGGAACGGGACGGCGGTCGGCCTCGTCGGGGACCGCGACCTGACTGGCGGCGGGACGCTCGTGCCGTTGTTCGGGGCCCCGGCCATGCTGCCACTCGGCCCGGCCATGCTCGCGGTCGAGAGCGGCGCCACTCCCTTCGTGGTCGGGGTCCGGCGAGCGTCGCATGGCCGGTACCGCGGGCGCCTGGAGCCGATCGACGTCCCGGCCGAGGGGTCGCGGCGCGAGCGGGTCCATGCCACGTTGATCGTGATCGCGGCCGCCTTCGAGCGCATCATCGAGGATGCGCCGGCGCAATGGTGGGCCGTCTTCTTCCCGATCTGGCCGGATCTCGAGGAGGCGCCAGCATGAGCCCCCGACGACCGCCGGCGACCCGGACCCGCGCGGTCCGGCCGGCCGAGCCAGCCAGGCACGCAGGGCCCGCCGATCCGGTCCCGCTCGGGCGCGCCGACATGCACATCCACACGGTCGCCTCGGATGGCACGGCCTCCGTCGGCGAGATCCTCGACCACGTCGTCGCGCGCGGCACCCTCGACGTCATCGCCATCGCGGATCACGAGCGGATCGACGCGGCCCTCGCCGCGCGGACCATCGCGGCGGACCGCGGCCTGTCGATCGAGGTCGTCGTGGGCGAGGAAGTCACGACCCTCGGCGGTCACCTGCTGGCCCTGTACGTCGAGACCCGGATCCGACCCTACCGCTCCCTGCGCGACACGGTCGCGGCCATCCATGATGCCGGCGGCCTGGCGATCCCGGCGCACCCGCTCGTGCCCGTCCCGCTGTGCGCCCAGGGGTGGGTCCTGCGCCGGCTCATCGACGACGCGGATGAACGGTTCCACCCGGACGCGATCGAGACGTTCAACCCGACGGCCCTTGGCCGGCCTTGGCACGCGCGAGTCGTCCGGTTCGCGGATCGACACGGCCTCGCCCACGTCGGCAACAGCGACGCCCATGCGCTCGAAGCCATCGGGTCGGGCTGGACCAGCTTCCCGGGCCGGACCGCCGCCGATCTCCGGGCCGCCATCGCCGTCGGCGCCACGGAACATCACGGGTCGTTCCACGGGACGGCCGGCCAGCTCGGGACATTCGGACGACAGCTCTCGAAGCGCGGGCGCGATGCGCGCGACGAGCTCGCCGGTCGATTGCGCCGGGACGGGACCGGCCGGGACCACGGCTACCCGGGCGGGCGTCGGCGACCGCCACGCCACGAGCCATCGGACCGACCTTCCGCGCCCGTCGACGCCCCGGGCACGTCGGGCACCCAGGACGCCGTGGGCACCCCGGACACCTCGGAGCCATGAAGATCGGTCTCGTCTGTCCGTACATCTACCCGGAGGCGGGCGGCGTCGCCCAGCACGTCCGGTTCCTCTACGAGAACCTGCGCCAGGCTGGCCACGACGTTCGCATCATCACCGCCAGCCACGGACCCCAGCGGTCCTCGGAAGGGGACATCCTGCGCATCGGCGTGGGGTTCTCGATGCCGACGAACGGCTCCGTCGGGACGCTGACGTTCTCGCCGCGCTATATCGGCCAGGTCAAGCGGCTCCTCGAGCGCGAGCGATTCGACCTGCTCCACTTCCACGAGCCCTTCGTCCCGTTCCTCTCGCTCTTCCTGCTGCGCGAATCGACCAGCGTGAACATCGCGACCTTCCACGCCTATGCCGGCTTCTCGCCGTCCTACGAGCTCGGGAGTCGCGTGATGCGCGGCCACGCCGCCCGCCTCCACGGCCGGATCGCGGTCAGCGGCGCGGCGCGGCATTTCATCGATCGCTTCTTTCCGGGCGACTACAAGGTCATCCCCAACGGCGTCGACATCGCCCGCTTCGCCAACGCGGTCCCCATCGCGCGCTGGCAGGACGGCACACCCAACATCCTGTTCGTCGGGCGGCACGAGCCGCGCAAGGGCTTGCTCGACCTCCTCAAGGCGCAGCGAATCCTCCGCAAGACCGGCTACGGGACGCGCCTGCTGGTCGTCGGGTCCGGGCCGCAGGAACGGGAGGCGCGTCGGTACGTGGCGACGCGCGGTCTCCGGGGCGTGGAGTTCCTGGGCCGCGTCCCCGAGGCGGAGAAGGCACAGCTCTACCGGACGGCGACGGTGTTCGCATCGCCCGCCACCGGTGGTGAGTCGTTCGGGATCGTGCTGCTCGAGGCCCTGGCCGCCGGCACCCCCGTCGTCGCCTCGGACATCCACGGCTACAAGGGCGTCGTCCGGCGGGGCCGGGAGGGCCTGCTGGTCCCGCCGCGCGACCCGAAGGCCCTGGCCCAGGCCATCGCCCGGTTGCTCGACGAGCCGGACCTGCGGGCCGAGATGGGCGCCAACGGACGCGAGCGGGCCGAGGACTTCAGCTGGCCGCGCGTGACGGCCAAGGTCGAGGAGTACTACGGCTTCGTCATCCGGCGGCTGGCGGCCTCCGGCCGGCTGCCGCCGGGCTTCGGGGCACCGATCCCTCAGGCGCCCCCGCTCCGCACGAAACCGTCGGAATCCTCGGAGGGATCCGACCCGGAGATGGCCACCGACCGCCTCCAGGTCCAGGCGGAGTAGGCCACCACGAGGCAAGTCACGGTGACCGCCACCAGGAGCACGCCGAGCGTCGGCGTGAGGATGGGTATCGCGACGTTTCGGTCGATCTTGCTGACCGGGAACTGGAACGCGTAGAGGTAGGTCGGCACGATGCCCTGGTAGGCATTGACGAGGGCGGCCGGCAACGGCAGGGCCGCGATGTTCGGGTAGAGGATCGCGAACCAGCCGATCACCGCCGTGACGAAGCCGACGACGAACCGGCGGGGATCACGCGAGCCGATCACGCCGAGGGCGAGGTAGGCGAGGGGCAGGCCCGCGACGAGGACGATCGGCTCCACAGGGATGCTGGTCAGGGTCAGGATCGCGGCTTCGGGCAGCAACGACACCGCGACGAACCCGAGGGCCACCGCCGCGCCGGTCAAGCCGACCGTCCGGTACCAGCCACGGTCGGACCCGAACGCGTCCCGCCCCCCGTCGGTGAGCGCGAGGACGGCGCGGATGAGCAGGTAGCACCCGATGCCGGCCACGATCGCCAGTCCGGCTGTCCGGGCCGTCAGGACGAAGTCGGGGATGACCGCGGGGCAGGCCTGCGAGCCCGGGTTGACCGACTCGACGCCGACGAAGCCGCACAACGGTCGGGAGAACAGCCACATCGCGGCAGGCAACACGATGGCCGTCGCGCCGGCGAGCCGCGCCAGTCGCCACGTCGCCTGCGAGGCACCGTGCCACAGCTCGGCGATGAAGTACGCGAGCGCCAGCACGACGAACGGCAGCGCCGTGTAGTAGTGGTACTGGAACGCCGCCCGGTCGATGCGCGCCCACGGGATCCACTGGGCGGCGAACCCGATCGTGATGAGCGCCAGGGCAAGACTCCGGCGGCGGAAGGCCATGACGCTCGCGAAGATGAGTGCGGGCACGCCGAGCCACCAGATGACGAGGTTGCCGGCGTCGTAGATCGCCGCCGACGTGCCCGCCCCAAGGCCTTTCTGGTAGAACCACACCGGCTTGAGATCGAGCGGCCAGGCCCACCACGGCGACGACGCCGGATGGGCGTCGACCAGGCCGTTGTGGTACCGGTACATCGCACCGGTCAGGTCGAGCAACGTCTGCCCGTTGTGACCGGGCGGCCACCCGGCGACGATCTGGTGGTTCTCCACCATCGCCCAGGGGATGTACGACGCGACGTAGATCGCGACAGGTAGCACGGCCAGGCAGATGGCCATCCAGGCGACCGGCAGGCCCAGGAGCCAGCCGGGCCGCAGCCAACCCTCGGGTGGCGGCGCCGGAGGTTCCAGGCCGGACCCCGGATCGCCCGGGCCCGGCGGAACGGCCAGCGGCCCGAACCCGACGCGACCGGCGAGCGTGAAGAGCACGAAAACCACCATCGAGCCGAGAGCGAGGACGATGGCCGCCCGCAACGGCGTGATGGCCACGTGGGCGACCACGACCTGCGCGTCGGATCGCCCGAGTGCCACGGCCACGAAGAAGACCAGCGCCCCGAGGGCAGCCGGTGCAACGACGGCGAACCGCATCTCATCGTCGGTCCAGGCGATCGGATGGAAGATGGCCACGACCACGGCGATGAGCGTGAGCGCGACCATGACGATGAGGAACGTCAGGTTGCCGAATCCCTGCCCGTTCGGGACGGTCATCGCCATGTAGCCGAGGACACTCGTCAATCCGATGAGCGCGTGGATCGCGACGACCCGCCCGAGCGCGCTGCGGAGGAGGATCAGCAGCCCGACGCCGCCGATCGCGTAGAGCCCGACCCACTTGCTTGCGAGCGCGAGTCCCAGCAGCGCGCCGATCAACGGCATCGCCACCCAGAACGCCGCGCGTCCGCGCCACCAGCCCGTCCAGACCGCGGCGAAGAGCGTGTAGGCCGCCACGATGAAGAAGCCGACGTAGATGTCGTTCATGCCGATGCGGGACTGGACGAAGAACATGCCGTCGGCCAGCACGAAGACGCCCGTGAGAGCGGCGACGAGGCGGCGTCGGAAGAGGATCCGCGCGAGCAGGTACAGGCACGCGGCGGTCAGCGCGCCGAGGATGACCCCAGGCAGGCGCCAGGCGAACGCGTGCGAGCCCAGCTCGATCGCCGAGACCGTTCCGCCGCTGTCGAACACGAGCAGCTGTTGCCGGTCCTCCGAGGGATAGTCGGCCTCGACATCGGCGGCCCAGGCGACTGGCACGACGTCCGGGCCGAGCGGCGCGTCCGCGTAGACGGCGTTCGCGTGGGGTTCGACCACGTAGACCGTCCACGGACCGCCCGGTGCCTCGCCGGCGGCCGGCACCGGCGCATCCGGGGCAAGGCCCAGGATGTGGACCATCTGGCTGGCGTCGTCGTAGACGACCTTCGTGCCCGGTGCCGGCAGGGGATGGCTGCCCTGGTCCACCGGACCGTCAGCGGCGGGATCGCCCCCGATCACGACGACGTGATAGGCCGGATCGGTCGGCGGCCCCGACGTCACGTAGAGCTCCGGGTGATCGAGGCCGGTCGCCTCGGCGAGTCCGTGGGCACCGCCGTCGAGGCCGACCGTCGTGACGACGGCCCCCTTGGCGGGGTCGACGAACGTGACGCCGTCGTCTGTCGCTGCCGCGACCCGGGCGATGTCCTGGATCTCGATACCGGGCAGGCGCCCGTCCGAGATCGCCTTCTCGAGCTTTTCCCGGGTCTTGTCGGTGCCCGGACTGCCCAGGAGGACCGTCGGGCCGGTTGCAGCGAGCTTGGCCTCGAAGTCGGAGGCCTGGCCGCCCAGCGCCTCGGCCAGGACCGCGGCCTCGGCGGAAGGATCCTCGAGGGACGCGGTCGTCGCGACGACGGTCGCGCCGATGCCGCCGTCGGCGACGTCCGCGAGGCCCGGCAGGTCGAGCCCACTGATCACGGTGCCGGTCGCGAAGTCGACCGCGTCGAGATGGTCGCCCGCTCCGACCATCAACGTCGCTCCGTCCTTGGTCAGGTAGAGCAGGTCCACGCGGGCGGCCACCTTGCCGATCGCCAGGGGCGTGACCCCTGAGGCCGTCGCGTCGGGGCCGATGGCGGCCAGGTCGAGCGTGGCCAGGCGTCCGTCGTCGAAGCCCACGATGAGCTGCTCACCCGTCGGATCGATCGCGAGGGCGCTGACCCCGGGAGCTGGGATCGTGGCGATCAGGCTGCGGTCGCGCAGGTCGTAGGTGCGGATCTCCGAGCCGGTCGCCACGTGCACCCGCTCCCCGGCGCGACCACCCGGCGCGGTCGGGTCGTCACGCCGCGGCTCGACGGCGGCCGCGACCACCGGCACGCCCAGCTCGCTGGTGGCGCTGACATGGTCCTCGCCCCAGGCCATGATGCCGAGCGCCATGGCGTACTTGGCGAGATGCGGGTGGGTCCACTCGTAGATGTCGTGCGAGAGCCCGTACCGCCAGTCCTGGAGGAACTCCGTCGCGGTCCGGGCGTGGTAGACCTCGTCGAAGTGCATCTGGAGCGGTTCGGGCAGGCGGAAGGTCCGCAGCGTCAGGCTCGCGATGACGAGCACGGCGAGGAACCACAGGTCGAGCCGGTCGAGCCGGCCACCGCGCTCGCCGCGCAGCGATGCGCTGCGGTCCGGACGGATCGGACGCTCGCCGAGGCGATCCTGGAACCAGCCGACGACGCCGCGCTCGATGAGCCCGGGGGGCCGCGTCCAGATGGGCATCGTGGCGGACGCGACCGCGGGATCGGACGCGCCCACGGCCAGCCCCGCCCGGCCCGGCGTCGCGCCGAGCGGACCGCTGGCGGGTGGACGATGCCCGCGGGGGGATCCCGGGTCGCGCGGGGCGTCGCCCTTCTGGACGCCGGCCGGGCGCGGGGCTTCGCCGGGCGCCGCCCGCGCGCGACCGAGGTCGTCCGCGAGGCGCTCGCGGGCGCTCGCCCGGAGCTGGAAGGCGGCCCACGCGAAGGCCAGCGTGTGGAGCGCCACGATGACGGCCACGCCGGCCTCCGAACGGATCGCCGGCCCGAGGCCCAGCCAGTCGCTGATGGACGGGTTGTCCGTGTAGAGCGTGGTCAGGACGACGTACATGTTCGCGAACGTCGCGACACCGAGGACCGCATACGCCACTCGCCAGCGGGGCGAGACCGCGGCCAGGATGATGCCGAGCGCGAAGAACGGGTAGCCATACCGTTCGTGGACGCGCGTCGGGAGCACGAAGAACGCGAGCGCGAGCACCGCGAGCCCGACGAGCATCGTAAGCCGGTCGGGCCGCCGCCAGACGACCCACAACACGACCAGGAAGGCCCCGACCAGGAGGGCGGTCCCGATCGCGATCGCGGGCATGATGCCGAACACGGCGCTGCCCGCCCCGCACTGGTCCCCGCCCAGCGCGGCGTCGCAGACCCACTGGCCGGTGCTGGCGAGGCTGACCCCCGTGTCCGACGAGACGAGCGCCCAGGGGTTGTAGGCGTTCACCGAGAGGTACGGATACCCGCCACCGGCAGTGGCGATCTGCTCGATGAGGCCGATCGGCGTCAGCCCGAACGGGATCGAGAGGATGACCGCGGTGACGAGGCCGGCCAGGCCGGTCGTGATGATCCGCCTCGGGCCCCTGGCCGGCACAACCCGGCCTTGCTCACCTTCATCCGGCCAGACGGCGCGACGGATCGTCACGATCGCGACGAGCGGGACGAGGATCCCGAGTTGCGGCTTGATGATGGCCGCGATGACCGTATAGACCGCGGCCCGTTCCGTGCGGTCGCGCCACAGCTCCCGCAGGCCGAGCAGGAGGAAGACGACCCCGAAGGAGTCGACCTGGCCCCACACGACGCTGTCGAACCAGCTGATCGGGTTCATGACCGCCACGAACGCGCCCGCAAGCGCGAGCCGACGCCGGCCGCCGAGCTCGAGGATCATCGAGTGGACGAGCCATCCGATGGCGAGGTCGGCGACGATCGGCGGGATCTTGATGAGGTCGCCGACGCCGCCGGCCGCCTTGCCGACCAGTCCCACCAGCCACAGGACGTACAGGTACCCGGGCGTGTAGTCATGGAAGAAGTCGCGGCCGTAGAAGCCCCACGGCCCCTGGTCGGCCAGGTTCGAGGCCCAGTACCGGAACGAGGTCAGGTCGACGCCGAAACCGGATCCCGGCAGCAGGTATGCGATGATGAGGCGGAGGGCGAGCCCGAGCGCGAGGACGATCACGACCGCGCCGACGGCTCCGCGCATCCCGGTCGACCGCGACGGCGCTCGCGTGCCTCGCTCGGTCCCGCCGGATGCGGGGCGGGTCACCGGGGACGGCTCCTGCACGAGCGTGGAAGGTGGATCGGAGCGTAGCACAGGGTCGCCGGGCGAGCCCCTCGGACTTGCTGCCGGCCATCGCCGTCGCGGTGGTCGCGTTCGCGGCGGCCCGGCTCGCCCTGCTGCCCGGTGTCGCGTACTGGGACACCGGGGAGTTCCAGACCGTCGGGCCGCTCATGGGCACCGCCCACCCCACCGGCTTCCCGACCTACGTCCTGCTGGGCTGGCTCGCCTCGGTGGTCCTGCAACCGCTCGGCGAACCGGCGTTCCGGATGAACCTCCTGTCCGCCCTGTGCCTGGCGGTCGCGGCGGGAATCACCGTCGATCTCGTCCGGACACTGACCGGGTCGGTCGCGCTGGGGATGCTGGCGGGCCTCGGCCTCGCGCTCACCCCGATCGCCTGGGCGATCGGCACCCACGCCGACGCCCACGCACTCCACCTCGCGCTCCTGGCGGCGCTGCTGCGGCTCCTGGTCGCCTGGGAGGACCGGGTCCGCGGCCCGCGGCCGGACGACCACGCCGACCGCTTCCTGATCGCGGCGTCGGTCGTCTTCGGGCTCTCGGTCGGCAATCACTCGTTGACGCTCCTGCTGGCCATTCCCGTCGGCCTGTACGTGCTCGCAGTGGCACCCGACGTGTGGCGGCGGCCCCGGCTCATCCTCGGGTGCATCGGCGCGATGGCGCTCACCCTCGTCCTCGTCTACCTGGAGCTGCCCCTGCGTGCCGGCCCGTTCCAGGCGGCGCTGGTCTACGGACGGCCGGACACCTGGGATGGTTTCTGGTATGTCGTCCTGGCGGAACAGTTCCGCGGCAGCCTCCTCGACCCGTTCGGCGGCCTGTGGGCCAAGGCCGGTCAGCTCGTGTCGCTGACCGTCTCGCAATTCGGGCCCCTCGCTCCGCTGATCCCGGTCGGCTTCGTCGCCGCGGTCCTGCGCCGGCCGCGATACGCGCTGCTGAGCGGCCTGGCGGTCGCGATCACGTGTTTCTTCGCCGCCTCGTACGTCAACGCCGACATCAACCGCTACTACCTGGGCCCGATCCTCTTCGCCTGGACCTGGCTCGCGATCCTGGCCGGCATGGCCGCCGAGGCCCTGATGGTCACCCTGACGGATCGTCGTCCGGCCGTGCCGGCTGCCCTCATCGCCCTCGTCCTCCTCGTGCCGACCCTCGTCGTCCTGCCAAGCCGTCTCAGTTCGGTCGACCTGAGCCGGGACCACACGGCGGCCGACTGGCTCGACCGCGTTCTTCCGCTGATCGAGCCTGATGCGGTGGTCGTCTCCTGGTGGAGTTATTCCACCCCGCTGTGGTACGCCCAGAAGGTCGAGGGTCGAAGGCCTGATATCTTCATCGCCGACGACCGGACACGCCTCGACCAGGACCTGGGCGACGTGCCACAGGTCATCGACGCCAACCTCGGCCGGCGACCGGTCTACGTGATGCGCCAGACTCCGAGTGAGATCGACGCGCTCGCGGGCCGCTATGAACTCGAGTACGTCACCCCACTGGAGGCAGGTTTGCTGGTCCGCGTGGTCGGCCCCCGGGCGGCGCCATGACCCGGGTCGAACGGCTCTCGTACTTCTTTCCCGCACACAACGAGGAAGCCAACATCGAGGGCCTCGTGGCCGAAGCCCTCGAGACGCTGCCGTCGCTGGCGGAACAATTCGAGATCATCGCCGTCGACGACGGCTCCCGGGATGCCACCGCGCGCCTGGCCGATGAGCTCGCGAGGCGCCACCCGGATCTCGTACGGGTCGTCCACCACCCGACCAACCTGGGCTACGGGGCCGCGCTCCGCTCGGGCTTCGCCGCCGCGCGCTACGACCTCATCGCGTTCACCGATGGCGATCGCCAGTTCAGGGTCGCCGACATCGGGCGGCTCACGGCGCGCTCGGCCGAACCGGACACGCCCGACGCCGTGGTCGGGTTCCGGATCAAGCGCGCCGACCCCCCGATCCGGACGGCCTACGCGCGGACATTCCGGCTGGCGAACAGGATCTTCTTCGGGCTGCGGGTGACCGATGTCGACGGTGCCTGCAAGCTCTTCCGGCGCGCCGCCCTCGCGGACATCCGCGTGGAGTCCGACGGCGCGTTCTTCTCGGCGGAGCTGATCATCAAGCTCCGTGCGGCGGGGCATTCGGTCGTCGAGGTCGGCGTGCCCCATTACCCGCGGACCGCGGGCGCCGCCACGGGGGCCAGGCCGTCGGTCATCGTGCGCGCGGTGCGCGACTTCTGGCGGCTCCGGCTGTACCTCTGGGTGAACCGGCACAGCGCGCTCGACCGCGGAGAGCCGATCCTGGTGGACGCGCCCCCGACGCGCTAGCTGTCGCGCCGGCCCTCGGCGTCGGGGTCGACATCGAGCGAATTCACGAAGTCCCGGAACATGTCCAGGCGTGGATCCACGACCGACTCGCCGGTCGTCTCGAGCGGCACCCCTGCCTCGCCCTCGTCGTCGTCGAGGCCGCCGTCGGCGCCGAGGCCGGCCTGCTCCAGGACGGCACCCGCGGCGAAGATCCGGACGCCCGCCCGGACCGCGAGCGCGAGCGCGTCCGAGGGCCGCGCGTCGATCTCCACGGTCCGACCAGCGCCTTCGAGGACAAGGCGAGCGTGGAACGTCTCATCTGCCAGCTCGGAGATGACGACTCGCTCCACGCGCACGCCCAGCTGGTCCAGGGTCGTCGCGAACAGGTCGTGGGTGAGCGGGCGTTCCGGAGAGAGACCCTGGAGCTTCATCGCGATGGCGCTCGCCTCCCAGGGGCCGATCCAGATCGGCAGGTAGCGGTCGCGGCCGGTCTCCTTGAGGATGACCACGTGCCGGCTGGAGAGCATGTGGACCCGCACGCTCTCGACGACCATCTCAACGAGCTCCGTCTCCGGCATCGACCGATTATCCCACGGCCGCCCGAGCCGGCGGCCGGCCGGGCCGTCCCGGGATGCCCGCCAGGAGCCGGGCGACGAGCGCACCCGCCACGAACCCGCCGATGTGGGCGAAGAAGGCCACGCCACCGCTCGACGCCATCAGCCCAAGCGACCCGAGGCCGTCGATCAGCTGGAGCACGAACCAGAACCCGAGCACCAGGACGGCCGGGACGTCGATCAGCTGGTAGAAGAAGCCGAGGAACACGAGCGACGTGATCCGCGCCCGTGGGAAGAAGACGAAATAGGCGCCGAGCGTCGCGGCGATGGCACCGGACGCCCCGATCGTCGGGACCGTGGAGGTGGGCGCGACCGCGATCTGCGCGAGGGCCGCAGCGGCACCACCGGCCACGTAGAAGATCAAGAACACCGGCCGCCCAAGGCGATCCTCGACGTTGTTGGCGAAGATCCACAGGAAGAGCAGGTTGCCCAGCAGGTGGACCCAGCCGCCGTGCAGGAACTGGCTCGTGATGAGGGTCGTGGTCTCCACGGACAGGAAGTCGCCGCGCCCCCATGCCGCGGTCAGGTCGGCCGGCACCGCGCCCCATTGCCGCACGAACGTCTCGAGCGCGGCGTCCCCGCCGCTGGCCGACAGGCCGAGCTCGTAGGCGAACACGACGAAGCAGGCCAGGGCGATGCCGATCGTGACGACCGGCGTTCGCCGCGTCGGGTTGGCGTCGCGCAGCGGGATCACCGGAGATCCTCGTTACGGCTTCTTGGTCGGCTTGGCGGTCTGCTTCGGCGTCGGCTTCGGGGTCGGCTTCGGGGTCGCCGCGGCCGACGGCTCGGGCGAAGCCGGAGCCACGTCCTCGACGGCCTCGAGCAACGCCTGGTGGACGCCGGACGGCGAGAGCCACATGAGGATCGCCGGCCCGGTATCCACGCCCGGCGTCACGGCGATCGCGCGGACGTCCTCCCAGTCTCCGACGTTGCCGGCCGGCCGGTACTGGGCCACGTAGTCGCCGCTCGCCTTGTCGATCGCGATGATCCGGCCGTTCGGTCCGTCATAGGCGTACACGACACCCGTGCGGCGGTCGGTGCCACCCGCGACGAGTTCGTACTTCGGGGCGGGCCGGAGGAGGCTGTCATCCGGGGCGCGCGCCTTCCAGCCATCGTCCTTGCCCGAAGCGAAACGCTCCAGGGTGCCGTTCTCGGTCACGAACAGGTCGCCATCGATGTACAGGGCGTTCATCCCGTCGATCGCCCGGGCGGTGGCGAGCCAGGGGGTCGAGGCGGCCGGGAACCCGCTGCCGTCGAAGGCGGGCGAGTACGCCCGGATCTGCTGCTCGGACGGGTCGATGACGTACAGGTTGTAGAGACCGCGGTTCTGGTCCTTGAGATAGGTCCCGATCCCCGCGACATCGTCGCCCCACGAGGCGGAGCCATTGACCTTGACCCGCTTGAGCGTCCCCTGCCCACTCGCGTTCGAGGGACGCCACCGCCACAGGACGTTCTTGGAGTCGAGGACCAGCAGGTCCGGCCCACCGACCGCCAGGAAGCGTGGCGTCGCGACCGTCGCCCCGTCCGTCTTCTGGCCGGCGCGCGCCACGACCGTGGCCTTCTTGGCCTTGAGGTCGACCCGGTAGACGGTCTTGGTGGTCTGGTCGATGACGTACGGCGCCGCGTCGGGGCCCTTGACCATCGCGCGCAGGTCGAAGGGGGCGGCCCCCGCGGCCGGCGTGAACGTGAAGAGCGTGGTCGAGGCGACCGGCACCACGCCGTAGAGCCGGTCCAGTCCGGCCACGGCCTGCTTGCGCAACGGCTCGATGACCCCGGCGCTCACGTTCGCCGCCTCCGCGGCCTTCAGCTGCTGGTACGCCTCGGTCAGGAGGTCCTTGGCGGTGCGGGGGTCATCCACGACGAGATCGACGCCCGGACCCTTCACCTTCGCGAGGTCCTCCTTGGCCTTGTCGAGAGCTGCCTGACCGGTGTTGGCCGAGCGGATCGCCTCCTGCTTGCCCTGGCCACCGAAGACGTAGACCCCGAAACCGAGCCCGGCGGCCACGACCAGCAGGGCGAGCAGGGCGACCGCCGCCCGGCGCTGCGTCTGGCGGCGGGTGGCCAGCGGCGTCACGCGCCGGTAGGCGGGCTTCCGGCGCGGCAACAGCTCCTGGGCCCGTCGGATGACCGTCTGCACGGCGCCGCCGGCCGCCACCCGGGCGCTCCCTGCGGCAGCGCTCATCGCGACACCGGCGGCCTGGACGTTGTCCGCCAGCGGGATCGGCGAGCGGTCCGGGGCGCCGGCCAGGGGCTCGGCCGGCTTGACGGGAACGGGCGCCCGTCCGCGCGCGGTCGCGGACACCTCGCCCGCCTCGAAGGCGATTGCCCCGTCGCTCCCGGCCCCGCCATCCGCCACGAAACGGTGGTGGAGGTGCTCCATGGCCGACTGTGGGTGGAGCGTCAGCATCGCGTCCTTGAGTTCGTCCGCGCCGAGCTTGGCCATGACGTTCGGTGACACGAGGACCAGCGAATCGCCGACGGACACCTCGCCGCGCCAGACATCGGGCTCCAGCTCGCCCGATGGCAGGCCGCGTTCCCGGTGCGGGTCCGGCAGGGTCGAGAGGCGGGCCTGGCGGATCAGGTAGGCCTCCGCGGGCCCGACCGTGGCCACGTACATCTCGTTGGCGCGCACGACGGCCACGGCCACGCCGATCGGCCCGTTCTCGTCGGGGGACTTCAGTCCGAGCCGGTCGGCCTGATGAGCGAGCCGCTTGTTGGCGGTCCCGATGGCCTTCTGGAGGCAGACCCGGATCCCGGCCAATTCGTCGTAGTAGTACTCGTTCCGGATCGTCTCCGCCGCCAGGCGGGTCGCCTCGAGCGCGTGGCGCGAGCTGATGCGCGACGTGACCAGCAGGTAGAGCAGGCCCTTGGAGCGGGCGACCGACCCGACGCTGGGCTCCACGACGACAAGCGTGTCCGGCGAGTCCGGGAGGCGGTCATGTTCGGCGACGATGCCGAGTTTCATCTGGAGTCGGACGGCCATGCGGGCCTCTCGTGGTCGGGCGGATCCCGGCCCTCCAGCAGGAGGGCGGGCGTTCGAGCGGCGGGCGTTCCCGGTAGGATCGGGGACGTTCGCCCCGAGATGGCAGGCAGGTGCCGGGGATTATACGCGGGGACCCACGCGGCGGACGTGCACGCGAAGTTCTCGCACCCCGAGCCCACCCGGCGAGGCCGCGAAGGCCGTGAGCAACTCGGACGACCGTAGGCGAAGCTCCTGCGCGACGATCGGCGCATCCGCCTCGACGTCGACGACGAACCCCTCCAGGCGGACGACCCGACACGCTCCGGCGGCGGCCGGCACGCGTTCCGCCACGAGCGACTCGAATGTGGCCATCGCCTTCGAGAGGCGCAGCTCCTCGTCCAGGCCCAGCGCACGCGCCGCGTCGGGGATCAGGTCGCCGAGGCGGACCATCGGCCGGCGCCGCGGGCTCACGGTCGGCCCGCCGTCGTCGGACCGGGCACGAGGAGGGCGCCGTCGAGGTCGGCCCGCACCTCCCAGGTCGTGGCGATCTCGCGCAGCGCCGGGTCCAGGTCGTCGAGCGTCGTCGTGGTCACGAACGCCTGCGGAAGCTCGGCGATCCTCCGGACGAGATGCGAGCGGCGGACCGGGTCGAGCTCGGAGAAGACGTCGTCCAGCAGCAGGAGCGGGGGACGCCCATCCAGGGCGGTCAGCAGGTCCAGCTCGGCCAACTTGAACGACAGGATCGCCGTCCGTTGCTGGCCGCGCGACGCGAAGCCGGCCAGGTCGCGGCCGGCGAGGTCGAACACGAGGTCGTCGCGGTGGGGGCCGACGAGGGTTGCGCCATTCCACACCTCCTTGTCCGCGGTCTCGAGCAGGCGGCGGGCCAGGGCATCGCGCGGCGTCTCGCCAGGGGCGACCGGGGCGTTCGTGCTGTAGTGCACGGCCAGCGGGGCCGCGGCGGCCTCGTCCGGAGCGATCTCGGCGTGGGCCGCAGCGATCGGCGCCGCCAACTGGTCCACGAGCCGGAGCCGGTCGGCGACGATCCGCCCCGCGGCGTCGAGGAACGCGCCGTCCCAGAACCGGAGCTCCTCGCGGGGCGCACCCTCCTCGCGGATCGCGCGCAGGAGGCCGTTCCGCTGCTGGAGCGTCCGGCCGTAGGTCGCAAGGGCGCTCGCATAGCCGGGGAAGGCCGCGCTCGCGAGCTGGTCCACCGCCGCACGGCGTAGACCTGGCGAACCGGCCACCAGGAGCATCTCCTCCGGCGCGAAGACGACGACGCGCAGCGGACTCTCGAGCGCGTTCGCCCGGCGCCCGATGCCGTTCACTCGGAGGCGCTTGCGGCCGCCGGTGCCGCCGACCCCCGACCGGACGATCGCCACCTCGACGACGTCCCGCCCGAGATGGCCCTCGACCCGGGCCAGGTCCGTCCCCCACCGGATCAGCTCGCCGTCCGCAGACGTGCGATGCGAGCGGCCCCAGGCCAGCAGGACGATCCCCTCCAGCAGGCTCGTCTTCCCGGCGGCGTTGGGGCCCACGATGAGCTGCGGACCGGGTCCGAAGGCCGCGTCGAGCGCGGCGTACCCGCGGAGGTCGTGCAGGCTGAGGGTATCGAGCAGGGTCTCCCCGGTCCGGTTCGCGCCCGGTCCGGCCTCCGATCGTCGCTAGGAGGTCGTCCGGACGGGCATGACGACGTGGATGTAGTGATCGTCACCGATCGGCTTGAAGACTCCCGGCGACAGCGGCCCGTTGAGCTCGAGGGCGAACTGGTCGGCCTCGACGTTCGTCAACACGTCGGCGAGATAGCGCGCATTGAAGGCGATCGTGGTCCCGTCACCCTCGACAGCCGCCTCGACCTGTCCGACATGGTCGCCGACCTCGGCGTTGGCGCTGACCGTGATCCCGGCTTCGCCGTCCCCGCCGATCTGGAGCTTGACGATGTTCGCTGACTCATGGGCGATGAGCGCCGCCGGACGGACGGCCCGCAGCAGCTCCTCCCGGTCGAGGACCGCCCGTGTCGAGTGCTCCTTCGGGACGACCTGCTGGTAGTTCGGGAACTGGCCGTCGATGAGACGGCTCACCAGGTCGATCCCGTCGAGGTGGAAGAGCACTTGGTTCCGGCCGCCAGCCAGGACGATCTCGACCGGGTCGTCGACGTCGGCGAGGACGCGCGCCAGTTCGTTCAGGGCGCGAGCAGGGATGACGACGCTGGTCTCGGGCACGGCGTCGAGGATCGGGATGGTCTTTACGGCGATCCGGTAGTTGTCGGCGGCGGCGAGGGTGAGCTGATTGCCCTCGAATTGGGCGAGTACACCGGTCAGGATCGGTCGCGCCTCGTCGCTGGCGGCCGCGAAGGCCGTCTCATTGAGGGCGCGTCGCAGGACGTTCTGGGCGACACGCGTCGTCGGCCGCTCGCCGGCGGTCTGGATCGCCGGGAACTCGTCGGCCTCGATTCCCTTGATGTGGGTCTCGAAGCGCCCGCTCCGCAGGTGCAGCGATTCGCCCGGGCCCAGCTCGAGGTCGACCTTGTCGCCGGCCGGGAGCGAGTTGACGAGATCGGTCAGGAGCTTGGCTGGGACCGTGGTCGCGCCATCGGTCTCGATCTTGCCCGGCACCCAGTAGGTGATGCCGATCTCGAGGTTCGTGGCGGTCAGCTTCAGCCCGGCGTCCTCGGTCTTGAGCAGGACGTTGGCCAGGACCGGCAGGGTGCTCCGGCTGGACACCGCCCGGCTGACGATGGACAGGCCGCGCGCCAGGTGTTCCTGCATCACCGAGAGTCTCACGTCGGGTTCACTCCAAGCATGTCGTGACGGCGGGCGATGCGACCGTGTCGCGGACGCAGGTCGGCGGCGATCGCTCGCTCGCCGGCCCCCGGGCGGTCCGCGTGGGATCGTGAGTATCTTCTCTCTATCTTCTCACCCCGTCATCATCACCATCAGGGTGTGGAGCGCGTGGACGGCGCTGCGTGGCTCCGTTCGCGGTGGACGTGGACGACTCACCACGACCCGTGGATGGGCGTGACCGGCGCGCGGACGGTCTCGGTGAGAAGTGGTGGACGGGTTCGAAGCCACTCCACATCGTCCGCCCGCGGGAGCCGACTCGTCGACGGCCAAGGTTGCGGATGTCCACAACCGGCAGGGGTTTTCCACGGATTCTGCGTGGTTATCCACACGAACAGGGTCCGGAAGGCCCCGGGAACGCGTCAAGGCGCGCCCCTCAGTCGGCGTAGATGAGCTCCCGGACCGCGGCGATCTCGCGCCGCAGCTCGTCGTTGACCGCCAATTCGCGGGTGATCTTGTCGCAGGCGTGGAGGACCGTCGAGTGGTCCCGGCCACCGAGCTCGGCACCGATCCGCAGGAGGGACACGTCCGTCTCCTCGCGCATCAGGAACATCGCGATCTGGCGGGGCATGACGATCGACTTGTCGCGCTTCTGGCCCTGGAGGACGTCGAGCGGGACGCTGTAGTAGTCCGAGACGGCCTTGGCGATACGCTCGGGCGTCACCTGGCGCTTCTTGGGGTTGTACAGGACGTTCGAGAGGACGGCCTGGGCGAGCTCGATGCTGATCGGCGTCGCGCCCATGCTCGCGAAGGCGATGATCCGGTTGAGCGCGCCCTCGAGCTCGCGGATGTTGCTCACGACCTTGCGCGCGATGAACTCGATGACGTCCGAGGTGATGGGCAGCGCCCCCTCCTCCGCCTTGGCCCGCAGGATCGCGATGCGCGTCTCGAGGTCCGGCGCCGTCAGGTCCGCGATGAGACCCCACTCGAACCGGCTGCGCAGCCGCTCCTCGAGGGTCAGGATCGCCTTCGGTGGCCGGTCCGAGGACATCACGATCTGCTTGCCGTCCTCGTGGATCGCATTGAAGGTGTGAAAGAACTCCTCCTGGGTCCGCTCCTTGTCGGCGATGAACTGGATGTCGTCGATGAGGAGCAGGTCGATCCGCCGATAGCGGGCCCGGAAGTCGTCGATCTTGCCCTGCTGGATCGAGGTGATGAACTCGTTCGTGAACTTCTCGGACGTCGCGTAGACGACGCGCTTGCGCGGGAACTTGGCGATGACCTGGTTGCCGATCGCGTGCATCAGGTGGGTCTTGCCGAGGCCGACCCCGCCGTACAGGAAGAGCGGGTTGTAGGCGTGACCGGGGCGTTCGGCGACCGACAGGCTGGCCGCGTGAGCCAGGCGGTTGGCCGAACCGACGATGAAATTGGCGAAGGTGTATCGCGGGTTGATATTGGTGGTGCCGCCCTCGCCACCGACCCGGGTGGGCTCCACCCGGACCTGGTGCGTACCCGCGGGGGCCGGCGGAACCATCGAGCGGTCTTCGTCATGGGACCCCTCGGCCGGAGCCGGGGCGCTGCCGATGATGAACTCGACCTGGACGCTGTAACCCACGATCCGGGCGAGGGTCTGGCTGATCAGCGAGCGGTAGCGGGTCTCGAGCCAGTCCTTGGCGAACCCGTTGGGGACCGAGATCCTGAAGCGCTGTTCATCGACGTCGACCAGCTGCGTGTCCCGCAGCCACGTCTCGTAATTGGCAGGCGAGAGCGATACCTGCAACTCCCCGAGGGCCGCTCGCCAGACCTGCTTCGCATCCATTCGTTCGATGGGACCTGTGATACGGGAGGGACGTGGATGGGTAGCCTTGACCAAGGATCCGAGCGAAGGGCCGGGGGCACGCGAACGTTCTCGAAGTGGCCGACTTCACACCGGGCGATGCGCGGTCCCGGGCCCCTGATCGTGGGGTCTCCGGGTCCTCCCGCAGGCGTCCCGGCGCCGATGGGCCCGGAGAGGATAGCACCGGCGGAAGGCGCGTCGCAAGGCGATTTCGTTATACTCGGGGGGAGTATGCGAGCATAGGAGGGGTCGAGCGGTCGCGTTCGAAACGGGACGCCCCGCGCGCGACCGGACCTCGTCGGCGTCGTCTCGCTCGTCAGCACGAGTCGGCCAAGTGGGACCTGGCCTGGTGGGCGGCTCGTCCGCATCGGACCGAGTCGGAACACGGGCCGTCCAGGGCGGCGCCGAACGACCGGGCACGACCGGTTCCGGTGCTGACTGGAACCCCGTCGTTCAAGGGGATCGCGAGGCGGGCCATTCGCGGTCAGTCGAATCGGGACCGCGAACGTTTGACACCCCTTCCGAGCGGGCCGTATCATCCGCCGGACGACGACGCGCTCAGCGCTTTCGGGCGCCGGGCGCGTTTGCGTGCCTCTAGGGGTCGAACAGCGACACCGTCCCCGAGGCCGGATGGAGAGGATCCCGGACCACCCCATGAAGCAGACCTATCAGCCGAAGAAGCGCCATCGCGCAAAGGAACATGGGTTCCGCGCCAGGATGAAGACGACACCGGGTCGTCGAGTCCTCGCAGCGCGACGGGCACGCGGTCGAAAACGGCTGACAGCCTGACGACGGAGCGCGGCCCTAACTCGCCGCGGCTCGTGATGCTCTCCCGCCCAACGGACTTCACGGCGATCGGCGGAACCGGGACGACACGGTCCCATCCACTGTTCACCGCCCGGTTCCTGCGGACCGACCTCGAGACGACCCGGTTCGGGCTGTCGACCGGGCGAAAGCTCGGCGGCGCCGTTGTCCGCAACCGGGTCCGCCGACGACTGCGAGAGGCGCTCAGGGTGATGGCGCCCTCGTTCCAGCCCGGCTGGGACGTCCTCATCATCGCCCGGCCTGCGATCGTCGAGTCCGACCATGACACGCTGGTCGGGGCGTTGCGCCGGATCCTGACCAGGGGCGGCGCGCTCGGAGGACCAGACGCGTGAAGCGCATCGGCATCGGGTTCATCAAGCTCTACCGGATCGTCTTCGCGTGGCTGCCGGCCAGTTGCCGGTTCGAACCGACGTGCTCCCGGTACACGGAGCAAGCGATCGAGAAGTACGGACTGCTCAAAGGCAGTTGGATGGGCGCCAAACGGATCGCCCGCTGCCACCCCTGGAACCCGGGCGGCTATGACCCGGTCCGCTAGCGAGGCGCTCCGCTCGTGACACGCTCCCGCCTCCGGCGGATCCCGTTCGGATCCATCGCGCTGCTGGTCGTCGTCGTCGTCCTGGCGGCGGCCTGCGCGGCACCCGGTGGCTCGGCGGGTTCCGGGGGTCCGACCGTCTCGCCCTCGCCGCACCCGCCACTGACGCCGGCCCAGCCCGGCGCCGATCCGATCAGCCTCCTGGCCTGGCTGTTCACCCCGATCTTCCAGACGATGCTCGTCATCCTCCTGGCGGTCTACACGTTCCTGGAGAACATCGGGGTGCCTGCGGCCATCGGGTGGGCGATCGTCGTCCTGACGCTTCTGGTGCGGGCCCTGGTCATCCCGCTCGTGCGCAAGCAGCTGGTCTCGCAGCGACGCATGCAGCTCCTGCAGCCCGAGGTCAAGGAGATCCAGAAGCGCTACAAGGGCGATGCGATGAAGGCGCGGGCCGCTCAGCAGGAGCTCTTCAAGGAGCGCGGCATCAATCCGCTGTCGGGCTGCTTCCCGCTCCTGCTCCAGATGCCGCTGCTGTTCATCATGTACTCGGTCATCCAGAATGGCCTGACCAACTACGATCCCCGGGCGATGCTCTCGGTCGGCGGGGTCGAGCTCATCCACCTCGTCTGCCAGAACGGCGCCGGCACCGCGGTCGTCAACACGGCGAAGCCATGTATCGACACGATCATCCCGTTCCTCGGCGGCATCGACGTCAGCAAGCCGTCGACACTGTTCGCCGTCTTCGGCTTCGGGATCAGCATCATGGCGATCGCGTCGGCGCTGCTCCAGCTGGTGCAGTCGCGGATGATGCTCCCGCCGTCGAGCGGCGATGACGACCAGAACACCAAGATACAGCGGCAGACCATGCTGTTCCTGCCGCTGATCTCGATCGCCTACGGCGGCTTCCTGCCGGCCGGACTGTTCATCTACTGGATCACGGCGACGATCTTCGGGATCGTCCAGCAGTACCTCATCGTGGGCTGGGGCGGGATGTTCCCGATCCGCGGCTGGACACCCGCCTTCGCCGTGGGTCATACCCCGCGATTCCCCGTGGCGATGCCACTGCCACCCGAGCCCAGCAAGCGTTCGGCCATCCTGACCGACGCTGAGAAGAAGACGACGGCCGACAAGACGATCCGCCATCGGGAGCGTGGTCGCCAAGGCCGACGAGGGAGACGACGCTAGATGAGTGCCTACAAGGAGTTCTCCGGCAAGACCGTTGAGGAGGCCCTGCGCCTGGCGCGTGAGGACTTCGGGGCTGGGCTGGAGGACCTCGATTTCGAGATCCTGACTCCCGGGAGCCGTGGCGTACTCGGCATGGGTGCGGAACCGGCCCGGATCGTGGCCGCACCGCGAGCCGCGCTCGGCGGTGCGGCACCCAAGCGCGAAGCCGCTGCGGCGACACCGCTGCCAACCCCGACCCACGACCGGGACGACCGTCCGCCGCGTCGTGACGATCGACCACCACGGCGCGACGACCGCGGGCCGCGTCGCGACGACCGGCCCGTCCGGAGCGACGACCGGCGGCCGCCTTCGGTTGCCGCCGGCGCGGTCCAGGGTACCGACGAGGCTCCCCGAACCGACGACCGCCCGCCCCGTCGTGACGACCGCCCGCCCCGTCGCGACGACCGCCCGCCCCGTCGTGACGACCGTGGGCCCCGCCGCGACAGCTCCGGCGGCGGCCTGACCGCGTCCGAGGCGGCCGAGGTGGCCGCCGCGCGCGGATCGCTCGCCACAGAACGCGCCGAGCTCGAGGCCGCGGAGGCCTCGCCCGAAGCGCTGGCCGCCGGCAAGGCGATCCTCGAGCAGCTGATGACCCACCTCGGCTTCGAGGTCAAGGTCGAGGTCGACACGGGCGAGACGAGCCGGCTCAATGTCGTCGGCGACGGAGACGAACGTGACGCCCTCGGCGCCCTGATCGGCCGCAAAGGGGAGCGCCTGTCAGCGCTCCAGCACCTGGTCAACCTGATGCTCTCGAAGGAGATGGGCAGCTGGACCCGTGTGCTCGTCGATGTCGAGGACTACCGCGGCCGGCGCGAGCGTCAGCTCCGGGATCTCGCGACCCGGGCCGCCGCACGCGTCCTCGAGACCGGCAAGATGCTCCAGCTCGAGCCGATGCCCGCCCTCGAGCGGCGCTGGATCCACCTGACCCTGCGCGACCACCCGGGCGTCGCGACGCAGTCGATCGGCGAGGAGCCGAACCGGCGGGTCGTGCTGGTCCCGCGCGCCCCTGCTTGATCCACTGACGACCGCGCGCTGCGCCGATCGGGGCGCCGACGCTCACGGCTCGCCGGTCCGGCTGGTTCCGCCGCCGAGGCGACCCCCGATCCGGTCGCGCCACCGGCCGAGCGTCCCGGCCGCACGTGCGTCGGCGGCCGTCGGTGGCGTGACAGGGGCGGCCAGGCGGCGGATGCCCTGGGCGATCGCCTCGGCCTCGCGCGAATCGACGCCGAATTGTCGAAGGGCATAGCGGACCATCTGGACCGCCAGCTCGCGCTCGCCGTGAACGGCCTGGACCCGTCCGCTGATCGCGCGCAGGTGGCCCGCCTCGGTGTCGCTGTGGGTGCGCACGACGAAGTCGACCGCCGGGTTCGCCGCGAGCGCCCGCTCGACGACCAGGCGTGTGACATGGGGATCGGAGCTCGCGACGATGACGAGTCGGGCAGTCGAGATGAGGGCGCGATCGAGGACATCCGCGTTCGACGCATCGCCGTAGATGGCGACGATGCCGCGGGCCCGCAGTTGTTCGACCTCTCGTCGTTGCAGCGTGATGACGACGTATCGGAACCCTCGCCGCTCCAGGGCCGGCCCGATCAGGCGCCCGACGCGTCCGTACCCACACAGGATCGCGTGTCCCCGCAGGCCGGGATCGCCCCGCTCCGGCTCGAGGTGCGCGAGCTGCCCCGCTCGCCGCTCGAGCGAGCGGGTCAGCATCGGAAGCGCTCGAAGGCGGCGGTCGAGTGGCTCGACGATCCGGAAGAGGAACGGATTGAGCGCGATGGAGATGAGTGAGCTCGCGACGATCAACTGGAACCCGTCGGAGGGCAGCAGCCCCAGCATCAGCCCGACCGTCCCGAGGATGAACGAGAACTCACCGATCTGGGCCAGGCCGACCCCGACGGTCAAGGCGGTCCGGACCGGATAGCCGAAGAGCATCACGATGGCGAACTTCACGACCGCCTTCGACCCGACGATCAGGGCGACCATGGCCAGGATCGCCAGCGGATCGGTCATCAGGAAGGTCGGGTCCAGGAGCATGCCCACCGACACGAAGAACAACACCGCGAACGCGTCTCGAAGGGGCAGCGCGTCGGCGGCCGCCTGGTGGCTCAGGTCGGACTCGCTGACCACGGCACCCGCGAGGAACGCGCCCAGCGCGAACGAGACGCCGAACACCGTCGACGAGACGAAGGCGATCCCAAGCGCGATCGCCAGGACCGCGAGCGTGAACAGTTCACGCGATCCCTGATGCGCGACGAAGTCCAACAGCCACGGGACCAGCCGAGCGCCAGCGACGACCATGAGGATCGCGAAGACGGCGGCCTTGCCGAGCGCGAGGCTGACGCCCCCCAGGGCCCCGAGGCCGCCCGGGTCGGAGCCGCTGGCGGCGCCGCCGAGGAGCGGCGCGATGGTCGGCAGCACGACGAGGACGACGACGGTGAACAGGTCCTCGACGATCAGCCAGCCCACGGCGATCCGGCCCTGCGGCGTGTCGAGCTCACCCCGGTCGCCGAGGGCCCGAAGGAGCACGACGGTGCTGGCCACCGACACGGCGAGACCGAGGATCAGGCCACCGCCGATGCCCCAGCCGAGCGCGACCCCGAGCCCGATCCCGAGCGAGGTCGCGACAAGGAACTGGCCGATGGCGCCCGGGATGACGATGCGGCGGACGGTCAGGAGGTCCTTGATCGAGAACTCGATCCCGACCCCGAACATCAGCAGGATCACGCCGACCTCGGCGAGCTCGCCCGCGAGCTGGGCGTCGGCGATGATGCCCGGGGTGAACGGGCCGAGCGCCACCCCCGCCGCGATATACCCGACGATGCTCGGGAGCCGAAGCCGCCGGGCGATCAGCCCGCCGATGAACGCGGCGACGAGCCCGATCGCGATGGTCGAGATGAGTACGGGCTCGTGGTCCATGGCTCCTCCCGCTCGCGGAGGTGGGCGCAGGACTGGCGCGGGTCCGGGCCAGAACGACGACTGGGTGGTCGAGACACGATACCCGAGACGGTCACGTCCCGGCCACGCTCCAGTCGAGGCGATGGCGCCGTGCGGCTAGGCGGACGCCGTTCCGTCGGCCATGACCACGGTCGTCTCGCGCCGCCGACGCGCCTGGTGCTGGAGGCGTTCGACGCTGAACACGACGCCGGCCGCGAAGATGCCGGCCGGCACGAAGAAGACCTGGCCGAACTGCTCGCCGATGAGCTGGGACTGGAGCACCGACGGGTCGTTGCCGCCGAGGACCCGCCCGAACACGACGACGTTCGACCCGAAGTACCACAGCAGGATGCACAGCCACCAGGCGGCGGCCATGAGGATGGCGCCGTTGGGCCGGTCGCTCAGCTGCGAGCAGACCTCGCGGACCACGGAGAACGGTCGCTTGGCACAGATGATGGGGATCCAGGCGCCCAACAGCGCCGCGAGCCAGCCGTAGCGCGGCCAGCGTGCGACGAGCGACGGCACGTTCGTCACGACCCGGGCGATCCAGATCGACCAGACCACGAGACCCAGCAGGAACGAACCCGAGGAGATCGCGGTCATCCTCACGGATTCGTCGATGAGGACCCGGTTCTCGATGAAGAGGCCCTCAGGACTGACGAGGGCGGAGACGGCCGCGACCTGCAGGACGCTCGTCACCGTCGCGACCGCGATGATCGGGATCAGCAGCACGGCCAAGGGCCAGGTGGCGTGGTAGCGGAGGCCGATCCGCTCGACCTGGGCGAGGAGCGTCCGCGACTCCTGTGTCGCGGCCGTCGTGAACGCCGCGCTCGCCTCGGTCATCTCGGCGACCTTCCGCGGCACGTGACAGCGGTAACAGTGGTCGGCCTTGCTCTTGTTGAACGAGCGGCAGTCGCCGCAGACCCAGTCGTCAGCCATGTCTCTCCGGGAGGATCGGGGCGACCGCCGGCTCGCTCAGGCACTCGAGCAGCTTCGTCGCGCCGCGGACAACGTACTTCAGGTCATCGCACCGGTGCCGTGGTACGAAGGTCCCGCCCGGGTCGCGGAGCGGCGATGCGGCACGCCAGCCTCTGCGGGTGCGGCCACGGCCGTGTGGCCGTGCACCCCTACGTCGGATGACGCGCGCCTGTCGACGATGTGCACCGGGTCGCACGCTCGTTCCAGCCGGATGCCCCGGATCCGATGACTTCCGGCTAGGACCGGACCTGCCAGGGCGGGTGTCACGTTGCTGGTGAGTCGCTCCAGGCAGACGACAGGTGCCGCACAGCGGGAACCCACGAAACGCCCATGAAGATCGAACGCGGGATCTGGCCACTCGGATCTCTGATACATCTCCCGTCGCGCCGTGCCCTTGCCGCCGCCGTGACGCTGCTCATCTCCATCACGGTCGCCGCCCCGGGGGCGCTCCTCGCGGCGACGCCCGAACCGACGTCGACGTCACCGGTCGAACGGCCGCCCGCGCCAACCTGGCCTCCGAGTCCCGAACCGACAGCCCCGCCCAGCCCGGCGCCGATCGTCGAACCCACGCCGTCGCCGACCCCGACGCCGACCCTGAAGCCCAGCCCGAAGCCGCCGGCCAGTCTCAACCTCTACAAGTCGGCCGGCTTCCGCTACCAGAACCCGAGCTACGTCACCTGCACCTCGACGTCGGTGATGGACATGCTGAACTTCGTCAGCCTCGGTCGTCGCGGGGGAGCTCACTTCAGGTGGAACCGGAGCCTGTCGTCGAGGACGCGCGACGCGATCCTGGGTTGGGAGCGGGCGCACGACACGATGGCGCACGGCCGCGGAACCGACGTCCATGGATGGCGCAACGCGCTCAACTACTTCGGTTGGGGACGCTCGGCGCTGCAGAGCGGCTCGCGCATCTACGACGACTTCTCGTACTCGTCCTACAGCTCGGCGATGAAGGCCGCCGTCCGGGCCATGATCTCGACCCGGAAGCCGGTCGCCATGGCGGCGTGGGCCGGGAAGCACGCGGTGATGATCACCGGCTACTACGGCCTGTCCGGCGACCCGTTCGCGAAGAACCGTGACGGCAGGTACGCGAACACCTTCACCGTCGCCGGCTTCTATCTCAGCGATCCGCTCAGGGAGAGTGGTCGGAGGATCGTCCGGATCACATATTCGAAGCTGGGTCGCAGTTCCGACCCGACCATCCGTTTCCGACAGTACCGCGAGACCGACAGCCCGTACGACGACCCGTACACGCCCGGTCGGAGGGCGTCGAAGAGCGAGTGGTACGGCAAGTGGGTGCTGATCCTGCCCGTGCGCTGAGCCCGACGGCAGAACGACCCGGCCCGAAACGCAGGGCCGCGCAAGGAGGCCAGATCGTGGCCGCGAGACGAGACGCTGGATTGGTGGAGATGGGGGAGAGTCGAACTCCCCGTCCAGGACCCTTCGCCGGAGACCACTACGAGCGTGTCCGATGGTTTGTCGTCGACCGCCCGGACGGGCATCGGCACTCTGCCGGACGGTCCAGTCACGTGCCCCTAGATCGGGCTTGACTCCGGACTACGCAACGCTGATCCGGATCGCAGCCCCGCTGCATGACGCTTCCACTACCCGCGGGACGGAGGTAGCTTCCACGCTCACCTTACTGCCTAAGCAGCGAGGGCGAGAGTCGACTGGCGGTTGCCAGGTACTTCGTTTTGCTGCCTGATTAACGAGGCCTGAGCAGCATCCTCGGCTCGCGTTCTCCGGTAGCCAAGCCCTGTCGAAACCACACATCCCCACAGGACCGAACACCGGTTCGGATTCAAGATCGTACCACCGACGCCCCGATGCGCCAAGAAGAGCACCGGCCGGGGTACTGTCTCGGCTGTGGTCCCGTTCGTCACTCGATCTGGGAGGACCGTCGTGTGCTGATCGTCCTGTCGGGCATGCCCGGGACGGGCAAGAGCGCGATCGCCGACGGGATCGCGAGCGCCCGCCGCGTTCCCGTGTTCTCGGTCGACCCCATCGAGTCGGAGATCGTGCGCGCCGGCATCCCGGCGTCGTTCGAGACCGGGCTGGCGGCCTACCTGGTCGCTGAGACGCTGGCCGACCGGAACCTGGCCGCTGGTCTCGATGTCGTGATCGACGCGGTGAACTCCGTCGAGGAGGCGCGCGATATGTGGCGCGGGCTCGCCGCGAAACACGCCGTCGAGCTCAGGGTCATCGAGTGCGTGGCGTCGGACCAGGACCTGCATCGGGACCGGCTCGCCTCGCGCCGGCGGGGGCTTGCACTCGCCGAGCCGAGCTGGGACGACGTCGAACGCCGACGGGCCGAATGGACGCCGTGGCCCGAGCCCCACCTGACGCTGGATTCGGCCGATCCGATCGACGTCAACCTGGCGAAGGCACTCGACCACGTCGCGGATCATCGGACCTGATCGACCCGCGCCGCTCGTGGACTCCCCTCGTCTCCACGAACGACACCCTGTTCAGGCATACGACGGACGGCACCATTCGGATGGGTCGCGACACGGACCTATACTTCGCCGCGAAGATGCACGACCGAGCCGATGAGGCCGCCTGGGAGCTGGTCCGCGAGCGCCTGCACGCGCAGGGCCTGCGCTGGACGCCGCAACGGCGGACCCTCGTGGACGTCCTGAGCGAGGCCGACGGCCACGTGACCGGATCCGAGCTGGTCGAACGCTGCCGGACGGTCGACCCGACCACCACGCCGTCCACGGTGTATCGAACCCTGGACGTGCTCGAGGACCTCGGCTACGTCAGCCACCACCACGGCATCGACGGGCGCGAGGAGTTCCACGTCCTCCCGACCGAGGAGCATGGGCACCTGCACTGCCGGTCGTGCGGAGGATCGTGGGAGATCCAGGCCGGCGAGGCGGACGCGATCGCCGGCGCCCTGAACGCCGGGCGCGCGTTCACCGTCGACCGCTCCCACATCACGATCACCGGTCGCTGCGCTGCCTGTGCGGCCGCCGACCCCGAGGTCGGCGCGACGGTCTAGGGAGCCGGGACCCGACCCCCGACCAACGGGGTGGCGCACCGGACCGTTCGGTGGGCACGTTGCCGGGACCATCGGCTCATGCGACCGGCCGGTCCGGGCTGCTATCGTTGACGGCGGCCGAGCCTCCTCATCGAGGACGGGGGACCCACTACCTGGGGCAAATCGCGGATCGACGCGACGGCGGACCCACGCCGAGCCCGACAGCTCACCTCGCAGGCCACGCGGGCTGCTTCGAGGTACGTGGTGCACCGGCCGTCTCTCACATCGACCCGGCGCGAGCTCGGGCGCAACCTCGCGCTCGACATGCTCGCGGCCATCGGCGTCGGCGTGAGCCTGGCCCTGGTCACCACCCTGCTGCCGACGATCGCCCGCCGCGGCGGGCTCGAACCGGTGGGCCTCGCCGCACTCGCCTCGGCGCCGTTCGTCGCCAACCTGTCGAGTGCCTTCGCGGGGCGGTTCGGCCCCCGCTCCCCGCGGCAGCTGGCCGTCATCCGTGGCGCCGGCGCCGCTTCGTTGATCGCGCTCTTCATCGTCCCGACGCCACTGGTCATGATCGCGGTCTCGGTGGTGTTCTGGGTCAGCATCTCGTTCGGCGGGCCCTTCCACCTGCGCCTCTGGGGCGCCATGTACCCGGCTCGTCTCCGTGGGCGCATCGTCGGATTCATCGGGACGGGTCGGGCCGCTGCCGGCGCCCTGGCCGCCTTCGCGGGCGGGATCCTCGCGGACCGGCTGGGCGGGCCGCCGGCGGTCGCGCTGGCCGGGGTCGTCGGCATGGTCTGCGCGATCGGCTACGCAGGCTTTCACGCCGAAGCCGCGGGGGATCCACCCCGGTTCTCGGCCGGTGACTCGATCCGCGCCCTTCGCGACCGCCCGGTCCTCGGCCGCGTCGCCCTGGCACAGGGCTTCTATGGCGGCGGTCTCATCGCCGCGGCCCCGCTCTTCGCGATCGTGTATGTCGACCGCCTCGACCTCTCGCTCGCGGCCGTCGGCATCATCGGCATCCTGACCGCCGCGGCCACGACGGTGTCGTTCCTCGCCTGGGGCGTCGTGGCCGATCGCTATGGCGCGATGGTCGCGATGCGCATCGGCAGCGCGATGGGTCTCGCCGCCCTGGTGGCGTACGCCATCGCACCGGACGTGACCGTGCTGTGGGCGGCGGCGGTCGGGCTCGGCGCGGGTGGGGCCTCGATCGACCTGGGCATCGCCTCGATCGTGAGCGAGCACACCACGATGGCGTCGCGTGCACCGGCGATGGCCGGCTGGAACGCGATCACGGGCGCGCGCGGCATCGTCGCCGCGTTCCTGATGAGCGCCCTGCTCCAGGCCGGCATCGTCGACGTCACGACCGGGCTCCTCCTGTGCGCGGTCACGTCGGCGATCGGCGTCGCCCTCTACCTGGGGACCGGGACGTATCAGCCGGTGACGTCGGCGACCGTGTCACCCAAACCGACCCGGGTCGTCCGCGTGGCGGCGGGTCTTCGGGCGGTCGTCAGCCGCTGATCTCGCCAGCTCGGGCGACGGCGCGTCCAGGGGTCGTCCCGCGCCGCTACGATGGCGGCGATGCGTTTGACCGCCTGGGAGGAGGAGCGACTCCTCATCTTCAGCGCCGCCGAGCTGGCGCGACGCCATCGCGCGGCCGGGATCGCGCTCAACGCGCCCGAGGTGGTCGCGTTGATCTGCGATGCCATGCTGGAAGCGGCGCGTGCCGGAGCCACCTACGACGAGGTCGAGGCGGCCGGCCGTTCGGCGGTCCGTCCGAGCGAGGTGATCCCGGGCGTCGAGGCGCTCGTCGACCAGGTCACGCTCGAGGTCCTCATGGGCGACGGGGCCCGGCTGATCGTGCTGACCCGCCCACTCGGTTCGGTCAAGGGCGGGCCGGGCTCGGTCCGTGCGGCACCTCCGCAGCCGCACGTCGACGATCGCGAGCGGCGGTCGCTCGATGTCCGGAGCGCTTCGGACCGGGTCATCCGGGTCTCGTCGCACTATCCGTTCGAGCGAGTCAACTCGCGCCTGATGTTCGATCGGGACGCGGCGACCGGCTTCCGCCTGGACCTCCCCGCCGGTTCGAGCGAGAGGTGGGCGCCGGGCGAGACGAAGACCGTTCGGCTCGTCCGCCGCGGCACCGTCGATAGCGAGGCGGGACGTTGAGCCGCCTCTCGCCGGACGAGCGCCTCGCGCGGTACGGTCCCACCACGGGCGACCGCGTCCGGCTGGCCGACACGGACCTCTGGATCCGCGTCGATGCCGACCGTCAGGCTCCCGGCGACGAGCCCATCTGGGGATATGCGAAGACGCTTCGACCGCGTGGGACCCAGGGCGGGGCCGGCCCGTCGGAGCTCGATGTCGTCGTGGCGGGAGCGCTCGTCGTCGACCCCGTCATCGGCATCGTCAAGGCGGATATCGGGATCAAGGACGGGCGCGTCGTCGGGGTCGGGCGGGCCGGGAACCCGTCGATCAGCGAGGGCATCGAGCTGCCGATCGGCCCGCACACGCGGCCGATCATGGGCTACGGCCTGATCGCCACGCCGGGCGCCATCGACTCACACGTCCACTCGATCAGCCCGCAACTGCTGCCCGCGGCATTGTCCGGCGGCGTGACGACGCTGATCACCGCGGGATTCGAGGAACCGCCCTGGGCGATGGCCCGCACCTTCGAAGGCCTCGCCGACTGGCCGGTCAACGTCGGGCTGCAGGCGGGTGCCCGGGCCGAGGACGACCCGTCGCTCGAGGCGCTGCTCGATGCCGGCGCCTGCGGCTTCAAGATCCACGAGGACTACGGCGCGTACCCGGCGCTCATCGACCACGTCCTGCGCTTCGCCGAGACGCACGACGTCACGGTCTCGCTCCACACCGATGGGCTGCACGAGTCCGCCGAGTTGGAGGACACGATCGCCGCCATCGACGGGCGGACGGTCCACGCCTATCACGTCGAAGGGAGCGGCGGCGGGCACGTCCCGGATCTGCTGGGACTCGTCCGCGAGGCGAACATCATCTGCTCCTCGACGACGCCGACGGTCCCGTTCGGGGTCAACGCCGGGGCCGAACAGGTCCCGATGATCGTCCTCAACCATGGGGCGTCGTTCGATGTGGGAGAGGACCTCGACCTCGTTCGCGAACGGATCCATCCGCCGACGATGGCGGCCGAGGGGCCACTCCACGAGCTGGGCGCCATCGCCATCGTGAACTCCGACTCGCAGGGGATGGGCCGGATCATGGAGACGGTCCGGCGGACGTTCCAGCTCGCTCACGTCATGCGGGCCTGGCGCCGGACGGCGGCCGGGACCGGCCACCCCGGCCTGCCGGACGAGCCCGATGACGCCTTCGACGCGAGCGAGCGCGTGCTCCGCTACCTCGCGAAGGTGACGATCGAGCCCGCGGTCACGCACGGGATCGCCGACCACGTCGGATCTTTGGCACCGGGCCGTCTCGCCGACATCGTCCTGTGGCGCCCGGCGTACTTTGGCGTCAAGCCCGAGGCCGTGCTCAAGAGCGGCCACTGGGCGTGGGCGCCGCTGGGCGAGGGCAACGCCACCGTGGAGCGCGCCGAGCCGACCCGCTACCGGCCGGACTGGGGCGGGTCGGGTCGGGCGGCGGCCACGCTCTCGGTGACGTTCGTGTCGGCGCGCGGCGCGGCTGACGGGGCATTGCGCACGCGGCTCGAGGCAACCGGACGGACCGTGCTGGCGGTCCACGGGACGCGCGGCCTGACGCGCGACTCGCTGAACCGCAACCGCGCCACGGCAGCGATCGAGATCGACCCCGTCGATGGCCACGTGAGCCTCGCCGACCGATCGCTCGAGGTCGAACCGGTGGCCGACCTACCCCTGAACCGCCGCTACTGGCTGCGCTGACGCACGGGCCAGTGTCGCCGCTACGCCCAGATGTCGCCGACGGTGAACCCGTCCGGGAAGGGGTCGGTGGGGTCGACGACGTAGCTGGCGAAGCCGGTGATCCAGGCCTGACCGGTGATCGTCGGGACGGCCGCCCGGTACTCCCCGATGGTCGTGTCCTCGACCAGGCGCCCGGTGAAGGCCGTGCCGAGGATGCCCTCGTGGCGGAACGGCTGCCCGATCTTGAGCTCGCCCTTGGCGAGGAGCGTCGCCATCTTCGCGGACGTCCCGGTGCCGCACGGCGACCGGTCGATGGCGCCGGTCCAGGTCGCCGGCCGCTCCCAGTCGAGCGTCCCGGTCGAGACCGTCACGACGTTCCGCCGGCTGTTCGTCGGGTCGTGCGCAGGCCCTGACAACTGCCCGATCGTGATGCCCGCGAACCCCGGTTGATCCGGGTGGACGACCGGGAGTTGCTCGTTGGCGGCCGCCTTGATCATCTCGGTGATGCGGACGATGTCGGCACCCTCGTCCGGCGTGAGCCGGAGCCCGAACGGCTCGGCCTCGGCGATGACATAGAACATGCCGCCGTACGCGACGTCGACCGACACCGTGCCCAGGTGGGGCACCTCGACGCTCGCGCCGATGTGGGTCGCGAACGCCGGCACGTTGCGGAACGTCACGCTGGTCACCTTGCCGTCCCGGCATTCGGCGGTGACGCGGATGAGCCCGGCCGGCGCCTCGAGGGTCAACTCGGTGGCCGGCTCGTGCATCGGCAGCATCCCGGTCTCGAGCAGCACGGTCACGACGCACATCGTGTTCGTGCCTGACATGCCGGGATACTCGACCTGCTCCATGATCACGTAGCCGGCATCGGCATCCGTATGGCTCGAGGGCAGGATGAGATTGCAGTTGGCGGCCGGATAGCCCCGTGGTTCGCGGAGCATCCGCAACCGGATGTCGTCGCGGTTCGCCTGGAGCCAGGTCATCTTGTCGAACATCGTGGCGCCGGGCACGCTCTCGACCCCGCCGACGATGACGCGACCCGGCTCGCCGCCCGCGTGGGCATCGACCGCCTCGATGGTCGAGCCGAGCCGCAATCGATCCGGGATGCGGGTCACGTCCACTCCGAGGGTGCTACCGACCGCGCTGCGCGTCCGCGAGCTCGCGCGCCACGTCGCGCCGGGCGTCGCGGTCGGCGATGTCGCGTCGCTTGTCGTGGAGCTGCTTGCCGCGTGCCAGCCCGAGCTCCACCTTCGCCCGGCCCTTGCCCGAGATGTACAGGCGCAGCGGGACGATGGTCTGGCCCTTGGCCTTGGCTCGACCGAGCAGCTCGTCGATCTGCGAGCGGCGCAGGAGGAGCTTGCGCGTCCGCTTGGGTTCGTGGTTGTAGCGGTTGCCGCCCTCGAACGGCGCGATGTGGGCGCCGATGAGCCAGGCCTCGCCGTTCTCGACGCGCGCGTAGGCATCGGCGATGTTGACCTTGCCGGCCCGGATCGACTTGATCTCCGTGCCGGTCAGCACGATGCCCGCCTCGAACGTGTCATCGATCGTGAATTCGTAGCGGGCTCTTCGGTTGAGGGCGACGGTGTGCTCGTCGCGCATGGAGGGCTCCTTCGGACCGCGACTGCGTGGAGTATGGGCTGAGCGCACGAACGCCGACCCTATTCGGGCCGGCGTCCGAGTTGCTTACCCCACCCACAGGGTGTCCGACTAGACGGCCATCTCCTGCGAGGTGGTGCAGCTACGCGTACTGTCGATCACTGCACATCACCTCCTTTCGTTCCCAAGAACCGTACCTGATGCACGAACCGCGTGCAAGCGCCGCCGCCACCTTTCACCCGGCACCTGCAGGCGATCAGCCAGCGCCCGTCGAGACCGGGCGACCACCACCCGCTCAGGCCGCCGCGCGCGCACCGGCGTCCGCTGAGGCGCCGAGCACCTCGAGCGCCTTGTCCAGCGTTGGATCCTTGCCTGGCGGCAGGTCGGCGGGCACCTCCACGGCCACGTCCGGGGTGAGCCCGACGCCGTGGATCCAGCGCTTCTCGGGCGTCAGCCAGCGGGCGATCGTGAGCTTGAATGCCCCACCCTCGCCGGTGAGCTCCTGCCATTGCTGCACGGTGCCCTTGCCGAACGACGTCTGGCCGACCAGCGTCGCGCGCTTCGTGTCCTGCAGGGCGCCTGCGACGATCTCGCTTGCCGACGCGCTCCCCCCGTCGATGAGGCACACGATGCGCAGGTCGGGGTCGGTCGCGACCCCATCGGGCAGGGCCGCGGTGGCCACCTGCGCGCCCTTCGAGTCCTGCTCCCAGAAGATGGGGCCCGACGCGATGAACTGGCTGGCAACGGACCGGGCGGCGGTGACATACCCGCCCGGGTTGCCACGGAGGTCGAGGATCAGCCTCGTCCGGCCGTCCTTGATGTGGGTCGCGAGCGCGTCGTGCAACTCGACCGCACTGTCGTCGGAGAACCCGGTCAACCGGACGTACCCCACGGTCCCGCCGGCGAGATCCTCGCTCACGACCTCGCGTTCGTGGACGACGTCCCGGGTGATGGCGAGGTCGAACGGATCCTGCGTGCCCCGCTTGATCGTCAGGGTCACCACCGACCCCTTCGGACCACGGATCTTGTCCCTCGCCTCGTCCACGGTGAGACCGTCGAGGGACGTGCCGTCAGCGGACAGGATCAGGTCGCCGGACCGCAGCCCGGCCTGCTCGGCCGGCGAACTCGCGATGGCCGAGACGACGAGCAGCCGGCAGTCCGCCCCCAGCGTCGCGCATCCCTGGGTCCCGTCGGCGCCCTGGGTCGCGATCTCCGCGCCGATCCCCTCGAACTCGCCGCTGATCCCCTGCAGGCTGTCGCGATACTGCTGCGAGGTCAGGTACGACGAGTATGGGTCGCCGAGGGCGTCGATCATCCCCTTGATGGCACCCTGGATCAGCGCCTGGCGGTCTACTTCGCCGCCGGCGTAGCGGTCCGTGACCGTGTGATAGGTGTCCCAGAAGGGTTGGAAGGCCTGCTCGTCGGTGACGGCGGTCCCCGGTTCCTCGGACGTGTGGACGCCCAGCGTGTAGCCCGACATGAACAGGGCGCCACCGGTCAGGACCGCGACGAGGACGATCGCGATCGACAGGACCGGGATCCGCCGGCGCGATGCCGCCGCGACCGCCGGGACCGGGACGTCGAGCCGGTCGGCGAGCGGGTCGAACGTCGGATCGACGGCCGGGCCCGGAGGGGCGTCGGCGGCGGGCACCTCGTCGGCGGCCGTCACGGGTTCGTCGGGGAGCATCGGATCAGGCGTTCCTGCGTGGGTTCATGAGGACGGGTTGAACGGGGCGACAAGGGTACAACGGGTCTCCGAAACGGCCTTCCGGCTCGCGCCGCCCCCGGGGCCTCAGCGGATCAGATAGGTACGGACCGAGAGCCACGATCCGACGATGCCCAGGCCCAGGCCGGAGCCCATCACGAGGAGGACGAGGTCCCGGGTCAGCGACCCGAACTGGAGCGGAAGGACCCGAAAGAAATCGACCATGAAGCCGCTGATCGGGTCGGCGGTCGCGGCCAGGACGCCGAGCGTGATGAGCGAACCGAGCAGGCCGACGAAGGCGCCCTCGAACACGAACGGCCAGCGGATGAACGCGTCCGAGGCGCCGACCAGGCGCATGATCTCGATCTCCTCGGCGCGCGCGAACACCGCGAGCCGGATGGTGTTGACGATGATGAACAGGGCGATGATGCCGACCACCAGCAGCACGACGGTACCGGCGGTCCGGAGGATGTCGGTCACGGTCAGCACGCGCTTGACGAGGTCTTCGATGTTGATGACGTTGCGGATGACCGGTTCGTCGCGGAGCGACTGGGTGACGACCCCCACGGCCGACGGGTCGACGAGCTTGACCTCCAGGCTGGCATACAGCGGGTTCGTTTCGAGGTAGGGGGTCAGATCCTCGCGGCCCTGGGCCTTGAGGGAGGACCGGAAGTCGGCCAGTGCCTGATCGCGGCTGACGAACGTCAGTGACGCGACCTCCGGCATCGCGCGGACCTGCTCCTCGAGGGTGTTGATCTGCGAATCGGTCGCGTTCGTCTGGAGGTACGCGACGACCTCGACCTTCTGCTCGGTGAACTGGAGCCCGGCGATGAGGCCCGTCTGGATGATCCAGAACCCCGCGAGGAGCAGCAGCATCAGGACCATCGTTGCCGTCGCTGCCAGGCTCATGACGGCGTTGCGCCAGAAGCCCTCCCACGCTCGCTTGACGCTGAAGACGATAAAGGTGATCACGCGTCAGTCCTCGCGATGGTAGGCACCGCCCACCTCGTCTCGGATGATCCGACCCTCCTCGAGCGCCACGACCCGGCGACGGAGGGCGGTGACCACATCCGCGTTGTGGGTCGCCATCAGGACCGTCACGCCGAGCTCGTTGATGCGCAGCAGCAGCTGCAGGATCTCCCAGCTGATGAGCGGGTCCAGGTTGCCCGTCGGCTCGTCGGCGATGATGAGCCGAGGGTCATGGACGAGGGCGCGGGCGATGGCGGTCCGCTGCTGCTCGCCGCCGGACAGCTGCGAGGGGATCTGCTTCGCCTGGGCGGTCAACCCGACCAGCGCCAGGACGCGATCGACCGCCGGCCGGATCTTCCGCCTGGGGGTGCCGGTCACGTCGAGCGCGAACGCGACGTTCTC
The DNA here is from genome assembly GCA_963764515.1 of uncultured Chloroflexia bacterium. Classification (GTDB taxonomy): domain Bacteria; phylum Chloroflexota; class Limnocylindria; order Limnocylindrales; family CSP1-4; genus SPCO01. The sequence continues at coordinate 202,210 of CAVXSS010000005.1, forward strand.
CCAGACCGTCTTGGTCGGGAGCAGCTTGAAGTCCTGGAAGATGATGCCGATCTTGCGGCGCATCGTGGGCACGTGCCGCCGCGGGAGACGGGCGAGATCCTGGCCATCGAGGACGACCTGGCCCTTGGTCGCCAGCTCGTCGCGGATGAGCAGCTTGATGAGCGTCGACTTGCCCGCCCCGGACGGTCCGACGAGGAAGACGAAGTCGCCCTCGGGGATGACGAGGTCCACGTCCCTGAGTGCGAGCTTGCCGTTCGAGTACCGCTTCGTGACGTCGTGCATGACCAGGACCGCACGCTCGCGGGCGGCCTGTTCGAGCGGACGTCGCAGGACCCGGTTCCTGAAGGAGCGCGCCGAAGGCGCGGGGACGATGCTCACATTCGGCTCCGCGGGCGGGAACCCCGGCGACGGCCGTCGCCGATGGGTGGCGGCTGGACTCCGTCCGCGGGCACGGCGAGGGGAGCCACTTCGAGCGTGAGGCTACCACCCGACCCCTGCTCCGGCAAACGGGACGAGCGGCGCACGGGGGCACCGGACCATCGTCGCCCGGCCCGGCACCGGGCGGACCCCCTAGAGCAGGCCGGGGGAGATCGGCAGATACCGCGCGAAGTCGGCGAACGGCCGATCCCAGCACAACAGCGCGGGGAACTGGTCCAGCCGGAACCCGGCCCGGAGGGCGGCGACGACCGCGTGGTCGGCGTTCCCGGGCAGCCACAGGGCGAACGCCCCGCGGGGTTCGACGGCGGTCGTGAGGTGGCCGAGTACCGGGACCACGAGGCTCACATCCCGCACCGCCACCGGCCCGACGCGACCGGCCTCGGTCGCGTACCCGTATCCGAGCGCGGCACCATCGGGGCCCCGGTAGAGCCAACCGCGACGCGATTCCGCGCGGAGGTACCGATGGTCGACCGGATGCGCGACGCCGAGCACCTCGCGATCGAGGCCGTCCACTGCATCGGCGAGCTCCCGATGTCCCGCCCCGCCCGGAGGACCTTCGGCGATCGACTCGAACGGGATGGGCGTCACGCCGGACGGAAGGGGCTCGAACGAGCCGGCCTGGTCGGGGCGTCCGATGAGATTCAGGAGCGGGATCCGAGGCACGATCCCGTACGAGGAGTAGAGCGCGTTGGAGATCGGCTGGGCGCTGTCCGTGGCGGTCGCCATGGACATCCCGGAACCGGGCCTGACCATCACCTGGGCCAGGAGCGCCCGTCCGACGCCCGACGCCTGGATGTCCGGCGAGACGAACAGCATCGAGAGGAACCACAGCCGTTCACGCACGACCGCCGAGGCGAAGGCTACGATCCGCTCCGCGCCGGTCTCCTGAGTGGTCTGCGTCGCCACGACGAAGCGATCCGGGTCGGTGGTGGACAGGTGGCCGTACAGGCGCAGGAGCGGACCGGTCTCCGACGCGATCTCCGGCTGCCCGAGGCGGCCGATGTAGTCGTTGATCGACTCGCGCCAGATCTCGACGCACGCCGTCAGCTCGTCGGCGCGGACCGGACGGTACGCCAACCGGTCCGGGCGTGGAGCGTCCCCGGTCACCGCCTCACGCATCGTCCTCGTCGCCGCCGATGCCGCGCTCGAGCTCGGCCTGCATGAACGGATCGAGGTCGCCGTCCAGGACGGCGGCCGTGTTGCTCGTCTCGTATTCGGTCCGCAGGTCCTTGACCATCTGGTAGGGGTGCAGGACATAGCTTCGGATCTGGTTCCCCCAGCCGGCCTCGACGTGCTCCCCCTTGAGCCGCTTCGTCTCCGCTTCGCGCTCCTCGAGGGCGCGTTCCAGCAGGCGGGCCTTCAGGACCTTGATCGCCATCTCCTTGTTCTGGGTCTGGCTTCGTTCGTTCTGGCTCTGGGCGACGATGTTGGTCGGGAGGTGCGTGAGCCGGACCGCCGAATCGGTCTTGTTGACGTGCTGGCCGCCCGCGCCCTGGGAGCGGAACGTGTCGACGCGGATCTCGTCCCAGTCGAGCTCGATCTCGATGTCGTCGTCGACCTCGGGCAGGACCTCGACGAGCGCGAACGTCGTTTGGCGCCGGTTCTGCGCGTCGAATGGACTGATGCGCACCAGGCGGTGGACGCCGCGCTCGGGGCGAAGCCAGCCGTACGCCCGGCGACCCTGGACCGCGACGGTCACGCTCTTGAGGCCGGCCTGCTCCCCTTCCTGCTGGTCGAGGATCTCGGTCGCGAACCGATGCCGCTCGGCCCAGCGCAGGTACATGCGAAGGAGCATCTCGGCCCAGTCGGTGGCCTCCGTCCCCCCGGCCCCCGCGCTGATCATGAGCAGGGCACTGCGGTCGTCGTACTCACCGGCGAAGAGGAGCGCGGTGCGCTCGCGACGGAATTCCGTCTCGAGGGCGGCGGCGTCTCGCTCGAGCTCGGCCTCCAGGTCGGCGTCCGGTCCCTCCGCCAGCAGGTCCACAGCGGCGAGGAGGTCATCGGCACGGGTCAGCAGCTCGCGCCACATGCCGATCTCCTCGCGCAGGCCGCTCGCCTCGCGCAGGACCGACTGGGCGGCCCGCCCGTCATCCCAGAAACCGGGTTCCTGGGTCAGCGTCTCGAGTTCGCCGACGCGAGCTTCCTTGGCGTCGAGGTCAAAGACGCCCCGAGGTCGACCGGATCCGCTCGGCCAGGTCCCGGATGGCCGCTGGGTCCACCTAGTTCTTGGTCTGCAGATCCTGGAGCAACAGGGGCCGCAGCTCGATGAGCCGCAGCGCCGTCTTGCTCCGGGCGACGACGGGGTTGACGCAGGGGCAGTAGCCGTTGTGGGGGCAGACGCCGCAGTTGCCGTCGCAATCGAGCGCGGCGGCATAGCTGCACGTCCGGCAGTCCCGCTCGCAGGCGATCAGATCGACGAACGATGCTTCCTCGGCCTGCTTCACGGACATCCCTCTCTGTAGCGCGGGGGCAGGGCGTGCTCGCTGGGGGGCGACCCCTGCCACAGACTCGGGCGGTCCGGAACGGCAGGGTTGGACGAGTATACGGGTCCAAACACCCTCCGCCAAGAGGGAAAACAGCTCTGTGGGACATCTCGCGGTCAGTAGCGCTGCTCAGGGCGAGTCCCCCGTCACGAAGTAGATCGCGAGCGCCCCGAGTTCGTGGACCGTGGCGTCCAGGCGAGCGATCGGATCGCGGTCGATCGGGCTGCTCGTCGTCGGCGATCCCCACCCGACGATGCCCTCGTCGGCGGCCATCCGGAGCACCCGGAGCATGTGCTGGCGGTCCGACACGAACACGGCGGATCGCAGGTCGGCGCCTCGCAGGATGGCCCCGACGGAACGGATCGACGCCAGGGTCGTGCGGGACTGGTCCTCCATCAGGATCGCCGCCGCGGGCACGCCATGTCCGATCGCGTACTCGCGGGCGGTGGCCGCCTCGGTCGTTCGGTCGCCCTCCGCCTTGCCGCCCGTCACGACGAGATACGGGGCGATGCCCTCGTGATAGAGCGCCACCGCATGGTCGAGCCGGGCCCGGAAGACCGGTGACGGTCGACCGTCGTACTGCGCGGCGCCCATGACCACGATCGCATCGGCGGGCTGGGCGTCGTCGCGGGCGCCCTGGGCGACGATCCGCCAGGCGGTGTAGGCCGCGACGAGGGTGGATCCCAGGACCCCGACGGCCGCGAGCTTGCCGATGTCCCGAATCAGCGACCGTGGCACTTCTTGTACTTGGCACCCGACCCGCACCAGCAGGGATCGTTGCGTCCGATGCGGACGCCGTCCGGCGTGTATCCCGGGCGGACGCCGCTTCCCGGGGCGGCCGCCCCGGCGGCGCCCGCCGCCGGCGTCAGCGGTGCGTCGCCGAGCGACTCTCGGATGTTGCGTGCGGCCGGGCCGGCCGCGAGACCGCCCGCGACGACGGCTGCGGGCGTGCCGGGTCCTTCGCTCGGTGGTCGGCCATTCGTCGGGCCGCCGTCCGCGGGTCCCCCGGGCCGGTCCGAGCCGTCTGGACTGCCGGGGCTGCCGGGACGTGGCGGTTGTCCCGGTCCGGGCATCGGGCGTGGCCCGTCACCGGGCGGCGGCTCCCGGGTGACCGTGACACGGAAGATCGTCGAGGCGACGCCGTGGCGGATCAGCCCGCGCAGCTCCTCGTACATGCGGAACGCCTCGCGGCGGAATTCATTGAGCGGGTCCTGTTGCGCGTACCCGCGCAGGCCGATGCCGCGTCGCATGTCGTCGATCTCGGTCAGGTGCTCGACCCAGAGCGAATCGATCGTGCGCACGAGGACAAGCCGCTCCACCGTCGCCCAATCCTCGACCCCCACCTCTTCCTCGCGGGCGGTCAGTCGTGCATCTGCGAGCTCGCGCAGGTGCTCGGCGATGGCCTCGCGACCGCCGACGTCCCACAGCTCGTCCGGGGAGGTGCCCTCGCCGGTCAGGCCGATCTGGTGGAGGGCGTTCGAGAGTCCTTCGAGGTTCCATCCTTCCGTGTCCTCGCCCGCGAGGTCCGTATCGATGAGGGTCTCGATCTCTTCGTCGAGGAATGCGCGCACCGTGTCGGTCAGGTCCAGGTTGTGGAGGACCTTGTCTCGCTCGGCGTAGATGGTCTCGCGCTGCTTGTTGATGACGTCATCGAACTCGACGACGCGCTTGCGGATGTCGAAGTTGAAGCCCTCGACGCGACTCTGCGCGGACTCGATCGTGCGCGAGACCAGCCGCGACTCGATGGCGACGTCATCCTCGAGACCGAGGCGCTCCATCAGGCCCGTCACCCGTTCGCTCGCGAAGCGCTTCATGAGGTCGTCCTCGAGCGACAGGTAGAAGCGCGACGATCCCGGGTCCCCCTGGCGCCCGGCCCGGCCACGGAGCTGGTTGTCGATCCGGCGGGAATCGTGGCGTTCCGTCCCGATGATGTGCAGGCCGCCGGCCTGGACGACCCGGATGTGATCCTCTTCGGTGATGGCCTTCGCCTCGGCCAGCACCGTCTCGTAGGTCTCGGTATCGACCTCGGCCGGATTGAGGCCGCGCTTGTGCAGGAGGTCGGACGCGAGGCCGGCCGGATTGCCGCCCAGCTGGATGTCCGTGCCGCGTCCGGCCATGTTCGTGGCGATCGTGATCGCACCGCTCCGCCCGGCCTGCGCGACGATGCCGGACTCCTTCTCGTGGAACTTGGCGTTGAGGACCTCGTGCGGGATGCCACGGCGCTTCATGAGCGTCCCGAGGATCTCGGACTTCTCGACGCTGACGGTCCCGACGAGGACCGGGCGCCCGATCTCCTGCATCTCGGCGATCTCGTCGATGAGGGCGTTGAACTTGGCCTTCTCGTCGCGGAAGACGAGATCCGCCTCGTCCTCGCGGATCATCTCCACGTTGGTCGGGATCGCGACGACCTCGAGGTTGTAGATCTTGTGGAACTCCTCGGCCTCGGTCATGGCCGTTCCGGTCATCCCCGCCAGCTTGTCGTAGAGGCGGAAGTAGTTCTGGAAGGTGATCGTGGCGAGCGTCACGCTCTCGCGCTGGACGCGCAGGCCCTCCTTCGCCTCCACGGCCTGGTGGAGGCCCTCGCTCCAACGACGGCCCGGCATCTGGCGACCGGTGAACTCGTCGACGATGATGATCTCGCCGTCCTTGACGATGTAGTCGCGGTCGCGCTTGTAGAGCGCGTGCGCCTTGAGCGCCTGCTCGAAATGGCGGGCGAGCCGGGGGTCGGCGTCGTACATGTTCGCGACGTTGAGCCAGCCCTCCATCTTGTCGATGCCTTCTTCGGTCGGGCTGACCGCCTTGTCCTTGAGGTCGATGAAGTAGTCGCCGCCCTCCTCCTCGCCCTCGGGCCGCTCCTTGAGCCGGGGCACGAGCCGGGCGAACGTGAAGTAGAGATCGGCCGACTCCTCGGCCTGGCCGCTGATGATGAGCGGCGTGCGCGCCTCGTCGATGAGGATGTTGTCGACCTCGTCGACGATCGCAAAGCTCCGCTCCCGCTGCACGCGCTGGTCGAGCTCGAGGACCATGTTGTCGCGCAGGTAGTCGAACCCGAACTCGTTGTTCGTGCCGTACGTCACGTCGGCCGCGTAGGCCTCCTGGCGGGTCACCGGTCGGAGGTTGATGAGCCGTTCGTCGGTCGTGGGGTAGCCGGGCTCGAAGATGAACGACGCGTCGTGGGTGATCATCCCGAGACTGACCCCGAGGAAGTGGAAGATCGGCCCCATCCACTGCGGGTCGCGCCTGGCCAGGTAGTCGTTGACCGTGACGACGTGGACGCCGCGTCCGGTCATCGAATTGAGGATGACCGCCAACGGGGCGACGAGGGTCTTGCCCTCGCCGGTTCGCATCTCGGCGATCCGGCCCTGGTGGAGCACCGCGCCACCGATGAGCTGGACGTCGAAGTGGCGCATGCCGAGCGTTCGCTTCATGGCCTCGCGGACCATGGCGAACACCTCTGGCAACACATCGTCGAGCGCCTTCTGGACCCGTTCGTTCTCGCGCTTGTGGCGGGACTTCGCGAGCTCGCGACGGCGTTCAAGGTCCGGATTCTCGAGCTCGTCCTCGGACGGTTCATCGGGGACGGCGACCTCGAGGATCTCCTCACGGATCTCCGCGAACCGCGCGCGAATCTCCTCGGGCGACAGCGCTTCGAACTCGGGTTCGAGGGCGTTCGTCTCATCGACCAGCGGTTGCAGTCGTCGGATCTCGCGGTCATTCGAGTCGACGAATTGGGAAAAGAACTTCATGGGACGATCAAGTATAGGGGAGGGTCATCTGAACCCCCCGGTGCGCTATTCAGTGCCAGAAGCCGGTGCCGTAGCCGAGCACGAGCAGGACGAACGTCGCGATGCCGAGACCGAGCCAGAACAGCACCGACATGACCCGCGACGTCGGGTTCATCTCGGTGTTCTTGAGGTCCGAGAGATGCCCGGTGTCCAGGCCGCTGCCCCACCGGCGGGACCGTAGCTGCGTGCGCCAGTCCTGGGGAGCGGCGGACCGCGGCTCGAGGCCGCCTTCGCCATCGGGTTGGTGCAGCTGGAGCGTCATCCCGGGCCCTGGACGATCATCGGTCGACCGATGGCACGGCGCTCAGCAGATCCGCTGTTGAGGGATCGCCATCGTCGCCGCCACCTCCGTCGCCCCCGTCGCCCCCATCTTCACGGGTGTCGAGGGTGCTTTCGGTGCCGTCCTCCCACAGGAGCATCTCCTGCGTGAGGGAGACCTCGCTCGAGAACAGAGCTCCGACGGATTCACCGCGATGGATCCGCTTGATGGCCTCGCCGATGAGCGGCGCCACCGAGAGCGTCGTGATCTTCGGGATGCGCTTGCGCTCGGGTAGCGGGATCGAATCGGTGAGGACCACCTCGAGCACCGACGACGCGGCGATCCGATCGACCGCCGGTTCGCTGAGCACGCCGTGCGTGGCGCACGCGTAGATCTCGTTCACGCCCTCCCGTTCGAGCGCCCGAACGACCTCGATCAGGGTGCCTGCCGTGTCGATCTCGTCGTCGACGATGACCGCCCGCTTGCCCTGGACAGTCCCGATGACGTTCATGAGCTCGGCACGGTCGAGGTTGCCGACCCGTCGCTTCTCGATGATCGCGAGCGGGGCGTCCAGGAGCTCCGCGAACGCCCGGGCTCGTTTCGCGAACCCGAGGTCTGTCACGACCACGATGTCCTCGAGGTGCTTGTGGCGGAAGTAGTTCGAGAGCATGTGGACCGCGGTCAGTTCGTCGACCGGGATGTTGAAGAAGCCCTGGATCTGACCCTGGTGGAGGTCCATGGTCAGGACGCGGTCGGCACCGGCGACCGTGATCATGTCGGCGACGAGCCGCGCCGTGATCGGCACCCGAGGCTGGTCCTTCTTGTCCGACCGACCATACGCGTAGAACGGGATGACCGCGGTGATGCGACCGGCGCTCGCCCGCTTGAAGGCGTCGATCATGATCAGGAGTTCCATGATCGACTGGTTGACCGGGTGGCAGGTCGGCTGGACCAGGAAGACGTCCTTCTCGCGGACGTTCTCCAGGATCTTGACGAAGATGTTCTCGTTCGCGAACTGGAAGACTTCGGCCTTGCCCGGCTCGCTGCCGAGGTAATGGCAGATCTTCCGGGCGAGGCCCGGGTTCGAGTTGCCGTGGTAGATCTCGAACTGGTCCGCGTACAACCGCGCCGCCTCCCTGCCGCCCAGGACTTCAGATACCCGTCACACCGGCGTCACGCGCCGGCAGGGCCGGCGGGTGCGGGCCCCTCCGGTGCGGGGTCGCCATCGTCGCCCATGCCGTCGCGCTCCGCAAGCCCCGCGCGGAACGCGGCGATCGCCACCACGCGGTCGCCCTCGGCGAGGCGCATGACGATGACCCCCCGGGCGGACGACGAGTAGCGATTGATCGTGTTGGTCTCCGTCCGGATGACCTGGCCGCCCGCGCTGATGAGCAGCAGCTCCTCGTCGGCTTCGGTCACCTGCTGCATCGCGGCCACATCGCCGGTCTTGCGGCCCTCGAGCGAGATGAGCCCGACGCCCTGGCCACCGCGATGCTTCCGGCGGAACTCGGTCAGCGGCACGCGCTTGCCATAGCCGGTCTCCGTCAGCACGAGGATATCGGCACCCGGCTCGACGACGTTCATCCCGACCACCGCGTCGCCCTGGCGGGCGAGGCGGATGCCGATGACGCCGGCCGCGTCGCGGCCCATCGCGCGCACCTCCGCCTCGGCGAAGCGAGCGAGCTTGCCCTTGGCGGTGGCGATGATGACGTCGTCGGTCCCGGTCGAGACGTCGACCCAGGCGAGCTCATCGTCGTCGGCGATCGTGATGGCCCGGATGCCGGACGAGCGGACGCGCTCGAACTGCTCGAGCGGAGTCTTCTTGACGATGCCCTGTCGTGTGGCGAGCACGAGGTACGAGCCGGCCGTGAAGTCGGGCAGCATGATCGTCGCCATCGGGACCTCGCCCAATTCCACCTGGACGCCGGGCAGATTGATGATCGGGATGCCCTTTGCCTGCCGGCTGGCGTCGGGGATGGCGTGGACCTTCGCGCTGAAGACGCGTCCGCGGTTCGTGAAGAAGAGGGCCCAGTCGTGGGTGTTCGCGACGAGCAGGCTCTCGACGGCGTCCTCTTCGCGGGTGACGTGGCCGATGATCCCCTTGCCGCCACGGTGCTGGCGGCGGTACGTGTCGACGGGCTGGCGCTTGATGTAGCCCCGGCCCGAGATCGTGACCACGACGTCCTCGTCGGCGATGAGGTCCTCGTCGGTCATCTCGCGGCTGGCATCGTCGGCGACCCGCGTGCGCCGATCGCCGGCGTACTTCTTCTTGAGGTCGGCGAGCTCCTCCTTGATGATCGACAGGACCCGAGCCGGGTTGGCGAGGATGTCCTCGAGCTCCGCGATGAGCTGGATGACCGCGAGGTACTCGTCCTCGATCTTCTTGCGTTCCAGCGCAGCCAGCCTGGCGAGCCGCAGGTCGAGGATCGCCTGCGCCTGCAGCTCCGAGAGGTCGAACCGGCTCATCAGGTTCGAGCGGGCGTCGTCGACGTCGGGCGACTCCCGGATCGTCTTGATGACCGCGTCGAGATTGTCGAGCGCGATCTTGAGGCCCTCGAGGATGTGCGCCCTGGCGCGTGCCTTGCCGAGGTCGAACTCGGTCCGGCGGCGGACGATCTCGCGTCGGTGATCGATGTAGTGGACCAGGACGCCGCGGAGTGGCAGGGTCTGCGGCTGGCCGTCGACGAGCGCCAGCATGTTCATGTTGAAGGCGAGCTGCATGGGGGTGTGCTTGAACAGGTTGTTCAGCACCTTGTGCGGGTTCGAGTCCCGCTTGATCTCGACGTAGATGCGCATCCCGTCGCGGTCCAATTCGTCGCGCAGGTCGGAGATCCCGTCGATGCGCTTCTCCTTGACCATGTCGGCGATCTTCTCGAGCAGGTTGGCCTTGTTCACCTGGTATGGAAGCTCGGTGACGATGATCGCGGTCCGGTCGCCGCGGACCTCCTCGAAGGCGACCTGGGCGCGCATCACCACGCGGCCGCGACCGTGCGCGTACATCTGCCGGATGGCGTCGACCGTCTCCCACTCCCCCGTGAGCGCGTTGCGCTGCCGCTCGTAGCGGAAGATCGTCCCGGCCGTCGGGAAGTCCGGGCCCTTGACGAACTTGCACAGATCATCGGTGGTGAGTTCAGGGTCGTCGATGAGGGCGATCGTCGCGTCGCAGATCTCCCCGAGGTGGTGCGGCGGGATGTTGGTGGCCATCCCGACCGCGATGCCGGACGAGCCGTTGATGAGCAGGTTCGGCAGCTTCGACGGCAGGACCGTCGGCTGCTGCTGCGTCCCGTCGTAGTTCTCCTCGAAGTCGACGGTCTCCTTCTCGATGTCGGCGAGCATCTCGCCCGCGATCGGGGTGAGACGCGCCTCGGTGTACCGCATCGCCGCGGCGTCGTCACCGTCGACCGAGCCGAAGTTGCCCTGCCCATCGACGAGCGGGTAGCGCATCGAGAAGTCCTGGGCGAGTCGCACGAGGGCGTCGTAGATGGACTGGTCGCCGTGCGGGTGGTACTTGCCCATCACCTCGCCGACGATCGCCGCGCACTTGCGGTAGGAGCTGTTCCCGGCCAGCCCCATGTCGCCCATCGTGTACAGGATCCGCCGGTGCACCGGCTTGAGGCCGTCACGGACATCGGGCAGGGCGCGCGCGACGATGACGCTCATGGCGTAGTCGAGGTAGCTCGTCCGCATCTCGTCCTCGATGCGGATGGCCCGGATGTCGCCCAGGTCGTCGGTCACGGTGCGCTACTCCTCGAAAGACGGGTCATGCGAGCGGGGGCTCTGGATGGGTGGCGGGGTCGGGCAGCTCGCCGAATTGGGCGGCGGTCTCGGCGGCGAGCGATGTCGTCGGGGCGCCGGCTCGCTTGCGGATCCCGGCGAGGCGGGCTCGGAACTCGTCGGAGACCGCGGGTTCGAGCTTGGCCCGCGTGTCGCGGATCACCCAGGCTCGGTGGCCGTCGCCGGTGTGGGCGGCCAGTTCCGTCTCGGCCCGAAGGGCATCGGTCGTCGCGCCGGGGTCGATGGTCGCGAGCGAACGGTATGCCCACGAGAGCGCCTTCTGGACATCGGGCTCGGCGTCCCCCATCAGCTGCCCGAGCAACGGCAGCGCGTGCCGGACGACCTGTGGGTCGCGGCCGCGGCGGCGGTCCACGTGCGTCAGCGTCGCGATGGTGGAGCCGATGAGGCGGCGCTCCCAGCGCGATGGCGAGTACAGCAACTGCTCGAGCTCCGCCCAGCGGTACGGCTCCGCGGCGATGCCCTTGGCGTACAGATGCGCGAGGTCATCGACCGTGATCCAGTCGCCGGCCTCCCGGGCCGCGCGGCGCATCAGCTGCCAGGTCCGCTCGGTCTCGATCGGAAGCGTGCGCTCGAGCAGACCGAATGCGAACCACCGCGCTTCCAGGTGCAGCTCCGCGAAGAGGCGATCGGCGACGAACAACCACGGGGTCGGGCGGTCCTTGCGGGTCGCGTTGCGAAACCCTCGGGAAACCGCCGCGATGAGCGGCCTCCGGACGCCGTAGACGGCCCCGATGCCGGGAGCCACGCGCTGTTGTCCCGCGAGGTACTCGGGGTCGGCCAGGTCCTGGAGTCCCGCAGTCAGCTCGCCCGCGAAGGCCTCTGGGTCATTCGTCAGGTCGGCGAGGCTCGCGCCGAGGACCTCCGCCGAGGGCTTGTGCCCGGCAACGAACGTGACCGCCCGGGCTGTGGCCTCGCTGGAGGCGAACGGCGGGATGACCGTCCCGATCACGCCCGCGTGTCCACGTGGTCGGGCGTACTGGCCACATCGTCCGTCCCAGCCGAACCGTTGGGCCGGAAGCCATAGCGCGCCTGGAGGAGCGCCTTGCGTTCCGCATCGGCGGCCACGTACGTCCCCGTGGCGGTCGCCAGCTCGACACCCGTCTCGGCGTCGATGATTCGCCCGGCCGTTTCGACGAGCCTGCGTCGTGATCGCACGACCCAGCCATCGGCACGGATCGCCTGTGCGATGGAGACCGGCTTCTTGAACGAAACGGACATGCGTGCCGTGACGCCCCAGTTGTCCTCGGCGACGAGCGCCCAGGCCATCACCTCGTCGAGGATCGTGCAGACGATGCCACCGTGCACGACCCCTTCCCAGCCCTCGAACTGTCGATCGAGCTGCAGTTCCGTCCACGACCGTGACGGTTCGAGGTGGAGTGCCATGTGAAGCCCATGCGTGTTGAGCGTGCCGCAGCCGAAGCATCGATGGGGAGCGAATTCGAATCGGCCCATCGGAGAGACCCGGACGTCACGGACGTCAGATGTCAAGGTTCCGGACCTTCCGGGCTTCGGACTTGATGAAGTCCTTGCGCGGGCCGACCTTCTCGCCCATGAGCATGGTGAAGACCTCATCCGCCTGCGCCGCGTTCTCGGAGTTGACGCGAAGCAGGGTCCGCGACTCGGGGTTCATCGTCGTGGCCCACAGCTGATCGGCATTCATCTCACCGAGGCCCTTGAACCGCTGCACGGACAGGTTCTTGACGTTGAACTCCTTGATGATCCGCTCGCGTTCCTTCTCCGACTGCGCGTAGCGGGTGACCTTGCCCGTGCTGATCCGGTACAGCGGGGGCTGCGCGACGTACAGGTACCCGTACTCGATGATCTCCGGCATGTGGCGGTAGAACAGCGTCAGCAGCAGCGTCCGGATATGGGCACCGTCGACATCGGCGTCGGTCATGATGATGATCCGGTGGTAGCGCAGCTTCGCGAGATCGAAGCTCTCGCCGATCCCCGCCCCGAGTGCGATGATCAGCGGCCGGACGTTCTCGCTCGAGAGGATCTTGTCGAGGCGCGCCTTCTCGACGTTGAGGACCTTGCCGCGCAACGGCAGGATCGCTTGGAAGCGGCGGTCGCGACCCTGCTTCGCGGAGCCACCCGCCGAATCACCCTCGACGAGGTAGAGCTCGCTCCGCGCGGGGTCGCGCTCCTGGCAGTCGGCGAGCTTGCCGGGCAAGGACATGCCGTCGAGGGCGCCCTTTCGGATGACCAGGTCGCGCGCTTTGCGAGCGGCCTCGCGCGCGCGGGCAGCTGTCAGGCACTTCTCGATGATGCGGCGACCGTCGTTCGGGTTCTCGTCGAGGTACTGGCCCAGGCTGTCGGAAACGGCCGTCTGGACCTGCCCCTTCACCTCGGCGTTGCCGAGTTTCGCCTTCGTTTGCCCCTCGAACTGCGGGTCGGTCAGCTTGACGCTGATCACCGCCGTCAACCCCTCGCGAACGTCATCGCCCGAGAGATTGGCGTCGGAGTCCTTGAGCACACCGGCGCGGCGCGCCCAGTCGTTGAGCGAGCTGGTGAGTGCCGCCCGGAACCCGGTCACGTGTGTCCCGCCGTCGACCGTGTTGATGTTGTTCGCAAACGCGAGGACGTTCTCCGTGTACGAATCGTTGTACTGGAGCGCCACTTCGACCGCGGTCGTCCCCTCGCGACGCTCCACGTAGATCGGCCTCTGGTGCAGGACCTCCTTCCTGCGGTTCATGTGTCGAACGAACGACTGGAGGCCACCTTCGAAGTAGAACGAGCGCTCGCGGTCGTTTCGCTCATCGATCAGAGTGATCCAGACGCGCTTGTTCAGGTAGGCGGACTCGCGCAGCCGCTCGCTGATCGTCTCGAACGAGTAGTCGATGGTCTCGAACACCGTCGGGTCGGCCCGGAAGGAGGTGGTCGTGCCTCGACGCGTACCCTGCGGTGCGATCTTCTTGACCGGCCCACGCGGCGTCCCGCGCTCGTACTCCTGCGCCCAGATGTGCCCGTCTCGGGCGGACTCGACCCGCATCCATTCCGAAAGGGCGTTGACGACGCTGACGCCGACGCCATGCAGGCCGCCGGAGACCTTGTATCCGCCACCACCGAACTTGCCGCCGGCGTGCAGGACGGTGTGGACGACCTCGAGGGCGTCCTTCCCCGTCGAGTGCTTGCCGACCGGGACCCCGCGGCCGTCGTCCTCGACGATGACCATGTTGTCGCTCTTGATGGTGACCGTGATGCGCTGCGCGGAGCCGGCCATGGCCTCGTCGATCGAGTTGTCGACGACCTCCCAGACGAGGTGGTGCAGGCCGCGTTCATCCGTGGAGCCGATGTACATGCCCGGCCGCCGCCGAACCGCCTCCAGGCCCTCGAGGACCTGGATGCTGGCCGCGGTGTACTCAGAGCCGCCGGCCCGTGCCCGCTTCGCCGGCGGCCTCTTCCGCGCGGCGTTGTCGGGCTGCTTGGCTTGCTCGGTCACGCGGTCCCTCCGGTCAGGCGCTCGTAGAGTCGGCCCAGTTCCTCGTCGCTGTAGTACTCGATGACGATCCGGCCGCCTCGCCTCGTTCGAGCGAGGCTCACCTTGGTCCCGAGCGAGCGGCGCAGATCCTCCTCGACGCGCTCGAGGTCCGGATCGGTTGCCCGTTGCGGTCGAACGAGTGCGACGGGCCGCGGCTCGCGCAGGCGCCGGACCAGCTCTTCGGTCTGGCGGACGGACAGATCCTGCCCGATGACGCTGTCGAGCACCCTCTCCTGCATCTCGGGCGGAAGCCCGCCAAGGGCGCGAGCGTGGCCCTCGGTCAGCGAACCCTCCCCGATCGCGGCCTGCACGCTTGGGGCCATCTCGAGCAGGCGAAGGGTATTGGCGACCGTCGAACGCGCCCGGCCGACGCGCTCGGCCAACTGCTCGTGCGTGAAGCCGAACTCATCGATCAGCTGGCGATACGCGCCCGCCGCCTCGATCGGATCGAGATCCTCGCGCTGGAGGTTCTCGACGAGCGCCAGCTCGAGCTGCTCGCGATCCGCCAGCTGCCGCACCACGGCCGGGATCCGATCTAGACCGGCCGCGATCGCCGCGCGCAGCCGACGTTCGCCTGCGACCAGCTGGTAGCCGTCGATCGTCTCGGTGACGAGGATCGGCTGGATGACGCCGTGCTCGACGATGCTCGCGGTGAGCGTCGCCATCGGCGCATCCGCCATCCGCTTGCGCGGCTGGTTCGGGTTGGGCTGAACGCGTGCGGTCGGGATCTCGATCGGACCTGGGTGTCCGCTGTGCCGCTGTGGGATCAGCGAGGCGAGGCCACGACCGAGGCTGGCCGACCGTTCCGGTCGGACGGTCATGACGCCACCAGCGGTTCGAATTGGTCGGACGAGGCAGGCGGCGGCGCATCGATGTCGTTCAGCGCGCGGCCGTCGCGATCCGAGCGTCGCCGGAGCTCGTCGGCGAGGGATCGGTAGGCGATCGCGCCCGAGGATTCGGGTCGATAGATGGCGATGGGCTGGCCGTGACTTGGCGCCTCGGCAAGCCGGACGCTGCGCGGCACCACCGTGTCGAAGACGGAAGGCCCCAGGTGTCGCCGCACCTCCGCCGCAACGTCGGCCGACAGATTGGTCCGACTGTCGTACATGGTCAGGAGGACGCCTTCGAGTTCGAGGTCGGGATTGAGGTTGTCGCGAATGAGATTGACGGTGGCAAGCAGCTGGGTCAGTCCCTCCAAGGCGTAGTACTCACATTGCAGCGGTATCAGCACCGAACCGGCGGCGGTCAGCGCGTTCACCGTCAGGAGCCCGAGTGACGGCGGGCAATCGATGAAGATGATGTCGTATCGGTCCGCGATGTCCCGGATGAGCCTTGAGAGCCGCCGCTCTCGCGACTCGATCACGGCCAGTTCCACCTCGGCGCCCGCGAGCGCGACGGCCGACGGGACGACATCGAGGCCGAGTGGGCCCTCCACGACGATCGGAGCCAGGGGTAATTCGTCGATGAGTGCGTCGTAGATCGAGAACTCGAAGCGTGTCCGGTCGAGCCCCAGGCCACTCGTGGCGTTCCCCTGGGGATCGAGGTCGATGACGAGGACCCGGTCGCCCGCGAGCGAGAGATAACTCGCGAGATTGACCACCGTCGTGGTCTTGCCGACGCCGCCTTTCTGATTCGCGCAGGCGATCGATCGGCCCACTCAGCGTCCTGCCTGGATTGCTCTCACGGTCGTTGATTCTACCATCGGAGACGGGTTGACCTCGGTCCGGGTGGATCGGAATGGATCGTGACACACGACCATGCACGGTCGATCATCAGCAGGCGTAGGTCTGCTCCAAGGGGCCCCGTGTTTCACGTGAAACGCGCCTGCGGCCTCGGACGCGGTCGCATCTCTCGGCGGGTCATTGCCGCTCACCGGGGTCCGTGGGATACTTCGTCGAGACGTCGCCGCCGAATCGACCGCGTCGAGAGCCGCGTAGGCGGGCGCGCGACCTTCGGCCGCATGCCGAGGATCGACGCTCAATGACCCTGCTGCTCGCTGCAGTCGGTGCGACGGTGGCGGCCCTGTTCGAACTGACGGTGACCACCTACCTTCGGGTCGGGGGCGTCCAGCCGCACCTCGTGCTCGTGCTCGCCATCGTCGTGGCGATCGCGGTCGGGCTCGATGCAGGGCTTGTCTGGGCCTTCGTTGGCGGGCTCGCACTTGATGTCCTGGCGCAAAGACCACTCGGATCGTCGGCCTTCGCGCTCCTGCTCTGTGTTGGCGGAGCGTCCGCTTTCGGGCGTGCGTTCTCGCGGGTTCGACCACTCGCTCCGATCATCGCCACGCTCGTCCTCAGTGTTGTGTATTCGATGACGCTATTCGCCCTTTTCAGCGCCCTTCATGCGCCGCTCCCGGTGGCTGACCCCCTGAGCGTCATCCTGCCCGGCGCGGTGTACGACGCGATCCTGGCAACCCTGATCGGGCCGCTCGCCGTGTCCGTCCATGACCATCGTGTCCAGGTGGAGCGAGTCGACTGGTGAACACGTACCTGGATGGCCGGCGCGAACCCGCGACGAGGCGCTTGTCGCGTTTCCTCGTGTTCGGCCTCGCGGTCGTCTTGGCGATGGGCGGACTGACGGCTCGCCTGTTCTACCTTCAGGTGGTGAACGGCGGTCAGTTCACGGCCTTGGCGACGGCCAATCGGACGGTGATCGAGTCGATCCCATCGACGCGCGGCCTGATCTACGACCGTGCTGGCCGGCCACTCGTCACCAACGTGCCGACCTTCGCGGTGAAGCTCCGGCCGGCGGATCTGCCGATCCAGTTCCGCCCGGAGGTCGTGAATCGACTTGCCGCGATGATCGGGATCGACCCGGCCGACATCAATTCGGCCATCGATAGCAACCCCGGGTCATCGTTCGACCTCGTTCGGATCGCCGATGACGTCGATCAGGACACCGCTCGACTCATCTCGGAGTCGTCGACGCAGCTGCCCGGCGTCGAGGTCGTCGTGGAGGCGCGCCGCGAGTACACCGATGGCCCGTTGATGTCGCAGATCCTCGGCTACACGGGCCCGGTCTCACCCGACCAGCTGCCGGATCTCCGAGCGAAGGGCTATCTCTCGGACGATCTCATCGGCAAGGCGGGCGTCGAATCGTCATATGAGACGTATCTCCGCGGCGTCTACGGAACGGAACGGGTCGAGCGGAACGCCCGCGGCCAGAAGACGCAGGTGCTCGCGACGGAGACCGTCGCCCAACCCGGCGATTCACTCAGGCTCACGATCGACACCAAGATCCAGAAGGAAGCCGAGAAGGCGCTCAAGTGGGGGATCAAGGCGATCGGCAGCAGTCGCGGCGTGTTCATCGTCATGAACCCGCAGACGGGCGAGATCCTCGCGATGGTGAGCCTCCCCACCTACGACAACAACCTCTTTGCCCGGGGCATCAGTAACAAGGCGTTCAAGAAGCTGGTCTCGAACAAGGACCTGCCGTTGCTGAACCACGCTGTGCAGGCGCAGTACCCGCCCGGATCCACCTACAAGCTCGTGGCCGGGACCGGCGGCCTCGCCGACAAGAAGATCACGGCCACGACAAAGGTGGCCACCAAGGGGTTCCTGACGGTCGGGGCCACCAAGTACTACGACTGGAACCACCGCGGCTTCGGTCCATGCGACATCTACTGCGGGTTCGGCCACTCGAGTGACACCTTCTTCTTCCAGGTGGGCGGCATGCTCGGCATCGACCGCCTGGGCTACTGGGCGAACCAGTACGGGTTCGGTCATCCGACCGGCATCGACCTACCGGGCGAGGCCTCGGGCATCGTGCCGACGAACCGCTGGAAGCAGGACACCCTGGGTGCCCAGATCTTCACCGGGGAGACGTACCAGGCCAGCATCGGCCAGGGATACGACACCGTGACGCCCATCCAGCTCATCAACGCCTACGCGGCGCTCGCGAACGGGGGGAAGCTCTATCAGCCGCAGGTCGTTCGCGAGGTCGTCGGTCCGGATGGCACCATCGTGCGACCGTTCAAGCCGAAGCTCATCCACAAGTTGAAGGTCAAGGCGAGCGTGCTGCGAACGATGCGAAACGCCGCTCGCAACACCGTGCTGCTGCGCCACACCTACAACCTCGTCGACATGCCGATCAAGATCGCTGGCAAGTCCGGGACCGCCGAGTTCGGGACGAGGGACCGCCTGGGCCGTCTTCCGTACCACTCCTGGTTCGTCGGCTGGGTGCCGAAGGACGCGTATCACGGTTCCTTCGACAGGACCGACTCGCCGCTGATCGCGATGGCCTTCATGTACGACTCCCGGACCAAGGGCAACGCGGGCACCGAGGTCGTGAAGTACTTCTACCAGCTGCACTTCGGGATCCAGCATGACTACCGCCGGTTCGATCTCATGCAACGCGGCAACTTCTACCGGACCGAATGATGGGCGTCATCCGAGCTGAGCCTGCGCGCGTGACCGACTGGGCAGCCAAGTCCGTCGGCGCCGCGTGGCGCGCCTTCGACCTGCAGCTGATGACCTACGCCGGGCTGCTCGCCGCGATCGGCCTGGTCATGGCGTACACGAACAGCGTCGAAAACGGCAAGCTCACGCTTGAGTCGCAGACCGTCTTCACCCGTGGGCTGATGTGGACCGGCCTCGCGGTCGTCATCTTCGTCGTCGCCACGGCGTTCGACTACCGGTGGTTGAAGACGCTCGCCTGGCCGATCTATGTCCTCCAGCTCGGGCTGCTCGGGCTCACGCTGGCCATCGGTGACGGGGTCGGGAACGCGGCGCGCTGGATCGCCCTTGGCCCGTTCACCTTCCAGTTCAGCGAGCTCGCGAAGGTCCTGATGATCATCGTGCTGGCGAACTACCTGGCGGCTCGACAGGGTCGACTCGATTCCTTGGCATCGATCCTGGGGGCGTGCGTGCTGATCGTCCCTCCCCTGGTGTTGGTGATGCTCCAGCCGGACCTCGGAACGTCGCTCGTCTTCGCCGCGATCCTGGCCGGCACGCTCTGGATGTCGGGAGCCAGCCTGAAGTGGCTGGCAGCGTTGGCCGCTGGCGTCGCCGCGCTCGTGCCGATCGGGTGGACGTACTTCCTCCTCGACTACCAGAAGCAGCGATTGCTGTCGTTCCTCGATGCCGATCCGGACATCAAGGGTTCCGGCTATCAACTGCACCAGGCGCAGATCGCCGTGGGGTCCGGAGGCTGGATGGGCAAGGGACTCACGAACGGCACGCAGGCCCAGGGCGACTTCCTGCCCGTCAAGACCACCGACTTCGTCTTCGCCGGTCTGGCCGAGGAACTGGGCTTCATCGGCGGCATCGTGGTCTTCACCCTGTTCTTCCTGCTGCTGTGGCGGATCCTGGCCGGTGGCTGGCGTTCGATGGATCCGTTCGGGACGATGTTCGCGGCCGGGATGGCCTCGATGATCCTGTTCCAGGTGGTCGTGAACGTCGGGATGGTCATGGGCGTCATGCCCATCACCGGTATCCCGCTCCCATTCGTCACCCACGGCGGCGCGTCGCTCGTCAGCATGGCCCTCGGCCTCGGCATCCTCCAGAGCATCAACGTCCGCCAGACGCGTGCCGAGTGGTAGGACCCGAACCCAGCGGCGCAGGGCGATATGCACGACGTGGTGGACACCAGACCGATCCTCGAGGACGCGACCTGCCCTTGAGGACGATCCGACCCACGAGCCGGTGACCGGTTCAGGCATCATCGGCCCATGAACGGACCGGCGACGATCGACACCATCGAGCTGCTCGTCGGCCTGCTCGGCCTTGCGGGGCTGGTCGCGATCGTCGCCCGCCCCCTGCGCCTGCCGTACACCGTGGCGCTGGTGGTCGCGGGCCTCGTGGTGGGCGGCCTGGCCGCGGGGCTCGGGCTGGCTGCCATCGTCGTCACTCCGGAGCTCGTCCTGATCGTGCTCCTCCCAGGGCTCGTCTTCGAAGCCGCCTACCGCCTCCGCGTGGACGAGCTTCGCCGCTGGCTCAGCGGGTTGGTTCTGCTGGCCGTGCCCGGGGTGCTCGTCTCCGCGGCGGTCGTGGCGATCGTGCTGTCCCTCATGACCGGGCTCCGTCTGGACCTTGCGTTCCTGGTTGGGGCGATGGTGTCCGCCACCGACCCCGCCGCCGTCGTCGCCACGTTCAAGCCGCTCCGGGCGTCGCGGGCGCTGGCCACGATGGTCGACGGTGAGAGTCTGTTCAACGACGGCACCGGGTTGGTCCTCTTCGCGATCGCGGTCCAGGCCGTGGCCCTGCCCCCCGGTCCGGTCGACGCGGCCGTCTCATTCATCGGGTCGGTCGCGGTCAGCGTCGCGGTCGGCGTGTGCACCGGATCGCTGGCGACCTGGCTCATCGGCCACATCGACGACCACCTCGTCGAGCTGACGATCTCGGTGGTCCTCGCCTACGGCAGCTACCTGCTGGCCGACGACTTGCACTTCTCCGGCGTGATCGCGACGGTCGTCGCGGCGATCATCCTCGGCAACTTCGGACCCGGCCGGTCGTTGACCGGGACCGGCGCGGACGCGATCGACACGGTCTGGGAGTTCTTCGCGTTCCTGCTGACCGCGGTTGTCTTCCTGCTCATCGGCCTGACCATCCCGCCGGCCGGGCTCCTGGCCTCGCTGGGGCCCATCGCGTGGGCGATCGTCGGCATCCTCATCGGCCGTGCGCTGGTGGTCTACCTCCTGCTGGGTGGCGTTTCGCGCCTGGCGCCACTGCCCGGCCTTGCCGCACCCGTGCCGGCCGACTGGCTGCACGTCCTGTTCTGGGGAGCCCTCCGAGGCGCGGTCGCGGTCGCCATGGCGCTCGCGCTGCCGGCCGACATCCCGCAACGCGCTCTGCTCCAGGAGATCACGTTCGGCGTCGTGTTGTTCACGCTGCTGGTCCAGGGGACGACGATCGGCCGGATCGTCGCGCGGAGCGCGGGCGATCCCTCACGTCGCTCTGCCTGACCGCGCGTCGGCCCACGTCGACGGGCTCCGGTCAACGCCGGCGAAACAGGCCTCGCCGGTCGCTTGCCTCGGCGGTCGCGGAGCGTCGTCGGCCGGACCGTCGCAGGATGCCGTCGATCTCATCGCGATACTGGCGCCCGATCGGCGCGCGGTCGAGCCATTCGATGTACTCGAGGTCCGACCGGCCGATCTCCCCCAATGACCACCCGGCGTAACGACCGAAGTTGAGGACACTGCCGGAAGGCCGCCCGGGAGGGGGGCCCGCGGCGCCCAGGCCATCCGGCTCGTGCATCGAGGCGTCGTAGCCACCCCCGACCGACGATCGGCCCGACGTCCAGTCGCGCGACACCTCATCCGGCGGCGGGGGAGGTGTCGCCGGTCGCTCGCGAGTGGCCATCGGGTCGGTCGGCCGGCTCGGCGGCGCGGCCGGTGAGGCCGACGAGGCTGGCGATGCGCGCCGCGCGGTCCCGACGCTGTGCGCCCGAACCGCCTGATCGTCGTCGTACCGGCGTCGCGTTGCCGGGTCCCCGATCAAATCCCAGGCGGCATTGATGGCGGCCATCCGCGACGACGCCTCTTCGCCGGCCACGTCCGGGTGGTACTTGCGCGCCAGCCGGCGATATGCGGCCTGGATGATCTCATCCTCCGCCTCGGGGTCGACCTGGAGGGTCTTGTACGGGTCCAGCCGTTCAGGCATCGACGGCCCCGACATCGCCGGGGACCGGCACCGGTCCGGCAGCCACCGATCCCTCTGCCACCGGGACCGGGGCCATCCCGACCGCCTGCACGATGGCCGCGAGCGATTCCGGGTCGTCGTCTGGCCCGACGCGGTGGAACAGGTAACGGACGACATCTCGACCGGCCGCCGCGACAGGCAGGGCAAGGATCGCCCCCAGCAGCCCTCCGAGCGCGCCGCCGATGATGATCGCGAACATGACCGCCGCCGGATGCAGCTCCACGGCGTCGCCCTGGATCTTGGGCACCAGGAAGTTGTTCTCGATCTGCTGGACCAGCGTGTAGAGGATGAGCGCCGCGATGACGGCTTCCGGACCGGCCGTTGCCGCCAGGAGGACCGCGGGCACGGCCGAGATGATCGGTCCGATGATGGGCAGGAGCTCAAGGATCCCGGCGATGACCGACAGGAGGATCGCGTACCGGCCGAAGATGGGATCCACCAGCCGGCTGAGCACCAGCAGGCCGATGAACGTGCCGAGTCCGACGCTGAAGCCGAGGACGAACTGGGCGCGTACCCATTGGCTCAGGACGCGTTGCACGCTGCGGAGGACGACCAACGTGTCGAATCGCCAGGCGGCGGGCAGCGCCCGGTCGAATGACGTCGCCAGGCTGACGCGGTCCTTGAGGATGTAGAAGACCCAGACCGGCAGGATGATGTAGCCGAAGATCGCGCCGATGAGGCTACCGGCGCCGGTCGCCAACGGCAGGAGGAAGGACAGGTCGATCCCGCCGCCGACCGGGCCGCCCTCGCTGATGCCGGCGATGATGCCGTCGATCCAGTCCCGGATGACCGGCGGGATCTGCAGGCGCGAGTACAGCTCGGTCAGGTCCTGGACCCGCGCATTCAGCGATTCGGCGAGTTTCGGGAAGTCATCGATGAAGCGGAGGATCTCGTTGACCAACGGGGTCAGCGTCAGCGCCAGGAACTCGACGAACAGCACGAGCGTGACGACGTACACGAGGATGATCGCGAGCGTGCGTCGAACGCGGCGTCGGACGAGCCACCTGACCGGGATGTCCAGCAGGTAGACCAGCAGCAGGCCGACGATGAACGGCCGAACGCTGTCCTGGGCCATCCACAGCAGCACGCCGACGACGATCGCGGCGACCAGCAGGACCGCGACGCGCGGAGACCACGGGGCGAACCGTGGCGGTGAGCCGTCAGCCGGTTTCACGACGAACGGCGGGGGCGGCAAGGCGGCGACCCAGCCGGCGGCCCCTGTTCCCGCGGCGGCGCCCGATGCGGGTCGGGCGGGCTCGTTCATGGTGCCGCAGACTAGCAGACGTGGGCCCCCATCCCGTGTCGCCGCGCGCGGCTCCGCCCGAACCTCGGCAGCGCTGGCGCCTCGTGGTCGGTCGCGGCCCCGAGGCCGCCTCGCTGTCGCAACGCGACGTCGCGGATGCCTGGATCGCGGCGGTCGAGGCGTCCGGGCTGCCCGCCGCGCCCGGGTCCACCGACCCGCCACGGCCACGGCTGGCGTTCGGTGCGCCGCTGCCGCTCGGGATGACCGCCGACGGGGAACTCATCGACCTGTTCCTGACAGAGCGTTGTCCCCGATGGCGAGTCCGTGACGCGCTCGTGCCCCGTCTGCCGCCGGGGTGGCGGCTCCTCGACCTCGCCGATGTGTGGCTGGGCGGTCCAGCCCTGGCCGGCGTGGTCGCCGCGGCCGACTACCGCATCACGCTGGGGGCCACGGATGGGGTCAACGGTGCGGACGTGGTCGCCGCCGCGAAGGCGGTGACCGCCGCTCCGTCCCTCCCTCGTCAACGCGAGAAGGGCGGCGGGCCGGTGGCCTACGACCTTCGCCCGCTGCTGCTCAGCGTCGATGTCGTCGAGGCCGGGCCGCCGGTGGTCGTCCGGGCCAGGGCACGCTTCCATCCATCGCTCGGCACCGGACGGCCCGAGGAGGTCGTCGCGGCCCTCGCCGACGAGCTGGGGCGCCCGCTGACGGCCTCGAACACCGTGCGCGAGCGTCTCATCCTGGCCGACGAGCTCGACTGATCGGAGCGAGGCATGAACGAGTCGGTCCGCGACGAGCTGCTTCGGATGGAGCGGGCCCTCGCCTCACGCGACCCCGCTGGCGTCGCGGGCGGCCTGGCCCATCTGATCGCGGATGACTTCGTCGAATTCGGGGCGAGTGGTCGGGTGTGGGACGCTCGGTCGACCCGAGAGCTCCTCGAGGGTGAGCCCGTCTCGGCGGTATCGATCGAGGATTTTGATGTCGCGGAGATCGGCGATGGCGTCGTCCTGGCGACGTATGTGGTCCCGGGATCGCCGTCGGTCAATCGCTCGTCACTCTGGGTCCGGCGAGGAGGTCGCTGGGTCGTCCGCTTCCACCAGGGGACCCCACGACCGTCCAGGGCCCCTGGCTAGGCCTGTCGCGGGTCACGTCGGCGGTCGGGGTGCCGCCATCTATCGCGCACGAGCTTCTTCCGGGAGCGGTCGACCCCGATCGCCCGGGACATCGCACTGCGAACGTTGCTCCGAGCCATCGCTCTCGATTGACCGTTCGGCCGTTCGAACGGTAGACTTCGCAGTCCGCGCCTCGGCCTGTGCCGAGCGTCATCCCATGTCTCACACCACGATCGCCACGTGCTCGTCGCCCGCCGGCGGTTCACCAGCCTGAGGACCCATGTACGCAGTCATCGAGACCGGCGGGAAGCAATACCGTGTCGAGGTCGGAACGGAGCTCCAGGTCGAGCTTCTCGACGTCGAGCCCGGCAAGACGATCACGCTCGAGCGCGTGCTCCTCGTCGCCGACGGCGATGACGCCTCGATCGGCCGTCCGTTGGTGACCGGCGCCGAGGTCAGCGCCGAGGTCGTTCGCCAGATGCGCGGCGAGAAGGTCATCAGCTTCAAGTACCGCCCCAAGGCGCGGAGCCGCGTCAAGAAGGGCCACCGGCAGGAGCTGACGGTCCTGCGCATCAGCGATATCACGTTCGAGGGCAAGAGCGCTGCCAAGGATGCCGCGAAGGCCGCGCACGACGCGAAGACCGAGCGCCAGCGCCTCGAGGAAGCCGCCGCGGCTCAGGCCGCGAAGGATGCAGCCCTTGCTGCAAAGCTGGCCGTCGGCGCGGAGGCCGCACCGAAGAAGGCGGCACCAAAGAAGGCGGCACCGACGAAGACCTCCGCCAAGGCTGGCGCCGAGAGTGACGCGATGCCCGAACGGGCCGCGAAGGCCGACGCGGCGAAACCGCCGGCCGCGAAGAAGGCCGACACCGCGCCGGCCGCGAAGAAGGCCGACGCCGCCAAGGCCGACGGCCCCAGGACCACCAAGGCGACCTCGGCCAAGGCCGACGCCGCGGATGCCAAGCCGGCCGCCCCGAAGCGGACCCGCGCCACGAAGAAGGACGAGTAGACGAGATGGCCCACAAGAAGGCTGGCGGCAGCGTCAAGAACGGACGCGACAGCGCCGGTCAGCGACTCGGCGTGAAGGCCGGCGACGGCCAGCTCGTCACCGCTGGCTCGATCATCGTCCGCCAGCGCGGCATGACGTTCCTCGCCGGACCCGGCACGGGCCTCGGCAAGGACTACACCGTGTTCGCGACGGTCGCGGGCAAGGTGAAGTTCGAGCACGCCACCAAGGACAAGAAGCGCATCCGCGTCGAGGCGACCGAGGCCACCCCGACCGGAGCGACCGCCTAGCACAGGACCGCAGCCGGCGACCACCGGCGGGGCGATGGCCCTGCACGGACGGCGTCGGAGGAGAACCACCGTGAAACCCGATATCCATCCCAAGTACTTCCAGGCGAAGGTCCACTGCGGCTCGTGCGGCACCGAGTGGGTCGTCGGATCCACTCGCGAGGAATTGCGCGTGGACGTGTGTGCCAATTGCCACCCGTTCTTCACGGGCAAGCAGAACATCATCGACACGGCTGGTCAGGTCGAGCGCTTCCAGAAGCGTTTGGATCGGCAGGTCCGCAGCTAGACCCCGCGACCCGTCCACCTTCCGGACGACGGTCGACACGGCGGGCCTTCGGGCCCGCCGTTCCGATTCATCGTCGGGACTATCGGCCCACGGCCGCTCGCGGTCCATCGCCGGTAGACTTCCGGGCATGCCCAGATACACCTACGGCGGTCAGGCCCTCATCGAGGGCGTCCTGATGCGCGGCCGCGATGCGATCGCGGTCGCCGTGCGCCATCCGGATGGGCGGATCGTGTTCGCGACCGAACGCCTCGACTCCGGCTTCCACGGCACCACCTGGTCGAAGCTGCCGCTCGTCCGGGGCCTGGTCGTCCTCTATGAGACGTTGATCGTCGGCACGCGTTGGCTGGTCCGGAGCGCCAACGTCCAGGCCCACGAGGAAGGGATCGAGCTGGGCAAGCGCGCGATCGCCCTCATGCTGGGCATCACGCTGTTCGCGGGCATCGGCGTCTTCTTCCTGCTGCCATTGCTCATCGCCAGCGTGACGACGGGCAATATCGACAACGGTCTCGTGCAGCACCTCGTCGAGGGCCTCATCCGCGTCGCCCTGTTCCTCGGCTATCTCGTCGTCATCAGTCGCGCACCCGACATCCACCGCGTCTTCCAGTATCACGGCGCCGAGCACATGACGATCCACGCGCTCGAGGCCGACGATCCGCTGACGGTCGACGAGGTCCGCAAGTACCCGACGGCGCACCAGCGCTGCGGGACGGAGTTCCTGGTCGTCGTCATCCTGCTGTCGATCCTGGCGTTCTCGCTCGTCGGCCGGCAGACACCGGTGGTCATGATCGGCAGCCGCATCCTGCTCATCCCGGTCATCGCGGCTGTCGGCTACGAGATCCTCAAGTTCGGCGCGCGCCATCGGGCCAACCCGCTCGTCCGGGTCCTCATGTACCCCGGCCTCCTCGTCCAGATGATCACGACGAAGCAGCCGACCGATGACATGATCGAGGTCGCCATCGTGTCGATGGAGGAAGCGCTGCTGGCCGACGGGGAAGCCGTGCCGCAGGGTTCCACGCCGTTCGAGCGCGGGCCGATGCTGCTGGGGCACGTCGGGGCACCCGCTCCGGTCTCGACCGGATCCGGGGTCGCGCCCACGCCAGCGGTTGCGCCGATCGATCCGCCACCGGGGTCATGAGCGAGCTCGACGACAAGCTCTCCGAGGTCGCACGCCAGTACGACGACATCCAGGCGCAGCTGGCGCGTCCCGAGGTGTCCGCCGATCCCCATGCGATCCGCCGTCTCGGCAAGGAGATGGCTCGCCTGGAACCCACCGTCGAGGCGTTCCGCCGGCTCCAGGCCGTTCGCAGCGAGCTCGCCGGGCTGCGCGAGCTGCGCGACGCCGGCGAGGGCGACGAGGAGCTGCGCAGCATGGCTCGCGACGAGATCGAGCCGCTCGAGGCCGACGAGACGCGTCTGCTCGAAGAGCTCAAGGTGCTCCTGCTGCCGCGCGACCCCAACGACGACCGCGACGTCATCCTCGAGATCCGGGCCGGAGCCGGTGGCGAGGAGGCCGCCCTCTTCGCCAATGAGCTGCTCCGGATGTACCTCCGCTACGCGGACGCCCACAAGTTCTCGGCCGACGTCATGCACCTCAACGAGACCGGCATCGGCGGCATCAAGGAGGCGATCGTCGAGATCGCCGGCGACGGCGCATACAGCCGCCTGAAGTTCGAAGGTGGGGTCCATCGGATCCAGCGCGTCCCGTCCACCGAGTCGTCCGGGCGGATCCACACGTCGACGGCGACGGTCGTCGTCATGCCCGAGGCGGACGAGGTCGAGATCGAGATCGACGAGGTTAGGGACCTGCGCATCGACGTCAAGCGGTCGTCCGGACCGGGCGGCCAGTCCGTCAACACCACCGACTCCGCCGTGCGCATCACCCACCTGCCGACCGGACTGGTGGTCGAGATCCAGGACGAGAAGAGCCAGCACAAGAACAAGGCGAAGGCCCTCTCCGTCCTACGCTCTAGGCTGTACGACCTCGAGCTGCAGCGCCAGCGCGCCGCCGACTCCGCGGCCCGCCGCTCGATGGTCGGTTCCGGCGACCGCTCCGAGAAGGTCCGCACGTACAACGTCCCCGACAACCGCGTCACCGATCACCGCGTCCACATGACCGTGCACGACGTGCCAGGCGTCCTCGAAGGCGACCTGGACCGGCTCATCGATGCGCTGGTGATGGCCGACCAGGCCGATCGCCTGTCGAGCCTGACCGGGACCGATGACGCTGCCTGACGGAGCGACGGTCCGGTTCCTCGAGCCGAGGGTCATCCCGGTCGCTCGTGCGACCGACCTCGGTTCGGTCCAGGTCCTCAAGCACGGCAACCTCTACCAGCTGACCGACCCGTTCGGCGACATCCATCCCGATTCGCGCGGCCTCGGCATCTACCAGGGGGATACCCGGATCCTGTCGTGTTCGGTCCTGCGTGTCGGTGGCGAGCGACCCGTCCTGCTCCAGGGCTCGATGGGCGACAACTACCGCGGCCGGATCCAGCTGACGAACCCGAGCGCGGACCGCAACCCCGACGCCAAGGTCCATCCGCTCGACGACCTCGTCGGGCGCACGATCGGCATCACGCGCGACCAGCTGATCGCGAGCGGGGCACTCGAGGAACGCGTGCGGATCGTGAGTCACGCCGCACACGTGGAGCGCATCTCGGTCGAGTTGGAACTCGGCTCCGACGCAGCCGACATCTTCGAGGTGCGCGGCTACCCGCGGAGGGCCCGGGGGGTCTTGCTTCCGATGGCGGTCTCGACGGAGCGCGTGACCTTCCGCTACGACGGCCTCGACGGGATCAGACGCTCGACCCATGTCGCGTTCTCCCAACCTGCGACCGAGATCTCGCCGGTCGACGCGTCGACCGATGCGATCGATATCGGCGCTTCCCTCCGCGTTCGATGGGAGATCGAGCTCGAGCCGGGCGCGACCGAGACGATCCGCTGGACGGTGTGGTCGAGCGAAGGCCCGGTCCCGCCGGGGCGGGGAGCCCGAACGGCGACCTCCGAGAGCGCGAGCGCCGTCCTTGCCCTCTTCCCCGACCCGCCCCGGGTGACCGGCGACGAAGGCGCGGCCGCCTATCTGGCGTGGGAACGAGGGACCACCGCCGTCGAGAGCGACCATGACCTGTTCAATCTCGTCATCAAGCGCTCGGTCGCGGACCTGCGGCTCCTCGTCAACGAGGGCCCCGGCCCGGATCAACGCTACGTCGCGGCGGGCGTCCCGTGGTTCGCGACCCTGTTCGGACGCGACGCCATCATCACCGCCATCCAGTCGATCGCTTTCCGTCCGCAACTCGCCGTCGAGACGCTCACCGTCCTGGCCGCGTACCAGGCGACCGAGATCGACGACTTCCGCGACGCCGAACCCGGCAAGATCCTCCATGAGCTGCGGACCGGCGAGATGGCCCGAAGCGGGGAGCTGCCGCATACCCCGTACTACGGCTCGGTCAATTCCACGCCGCTGTGGATCGTCCTGCTCGGCGCCACCTACGACTGGACCGGCGATCGGGCCCTGGTGGACCGCTTGTGGCCGAACGCCCTGGCGGCGCTCGAGTGGATCGATCGATACGGCGATCGGGACGGGGACGGCTTCGTCGAGTACGAGCGCCGTTCTGAGCGCGGCCTGCTGAACCAGGGCTGGAAGGATTCCAGTGATGCCATCCGGGATCGGGCCGGGCTCGGGGCGGTGCCACCCATCGCGCTGGCCGAGGTCCAGGGCTACGTCTACGACGCGAAGCGGCGCCTGGCCAAGCTGGCGCGGGTCCGCGGCGACGACGGACTGGCCACTCGCCTGGACACGGAGGCGGCCGCCCTTCGCGCCCGGTTCGACGAGGCGTTCTGGGTGGAGGATCTCCAGACGTATGCGATGGCACTCGATCGGGACAAGCGCCAGGCCGATGCGGTCGCGTCCAACGCGGGCCAATGCCTCTGGACGGGCATCGCCGCCGACAACCGAGCGCCAGCCCTGATCGAGGGTCTCCTCGGGCCGGCGATGTTCTCGGGCTGGGGGATCCGGACGTACGCGTCCGGGCAACCAGGCTACAACCCCATCGGGTACCACACCGGGTCCGTGTGGCCGCACGACAACTCGCTGATCGCGGCCGGCATGAAGCGATATGGCTTCGAGGATGCCGCCAACCGTTTGGTCGGTCCCGTTCTGGAGGCGGCCCAGCGCTTCCCGGAGTTCCGCCTGCCCGAACTGTTCTGCGGCTTCGATCGCGAGGATGCGCACATTCCCGTGCCGTACCCGGTGGCGTGCTCGCCACAGGCGTGGGCGGCCGCGTCCTCGTTCCTGTTCTTGACGACGATGCTGGGTCTGCGCGCCCACGCGGACCGACACGAGCTGGAGCTGCGGCACCCGCACCTGCCCGACTGGCTGGGCAAGGTGACGCTGACGAATCTCCGCGTCGGCGAAGCCTCCGTCGACCTGTTGTTCCACCGCTGGCGTGGGACGACCAGCGCGGAGGTCCTGCGCAAGGTGGGCGACGTGGCCGTCACGATCCGGCTCTGATGGCGGCGACCCGCCCATGACCCCGGTCGGGGTGCTGTTGCGCGAGGGGATCGAGCGGCTCACCGCCAGCGGGTCCGAGTCACCACGGCTGGACGCCGAGCTGCTGTTGGGACATGCGATCGGCGTGGATCGGACCGCGATCGTGGCCCACTCCGACGCGCCGGTCGGCGCCGATGCCGAGGCGACCTACCGGACCAACCTGGCACGACGAGCTGCCGGCGAGCCGGTGGCGTACATCCGAGGGATCAAGGAGTTCTACGGCCTGGCCTTCAGCGTCGACCCGCGCGCGCTCATCCCGCGGCCGGAGACCGAACGGCTGGTCGAGCTGGGGGAGGCCGAGGTGATGCTTCGGCTCGCCGCCGCGGCGCGACCGGTCGGCTCGGCTCCGGTGCGTGTCATCGATGTCGGCACCGGCAGCGGCGCGGTCGCCATCGCCCTGCTGGTGATGCTGCGGCGTCGAGGTGCGGCGGCTGACGTCACCGCGGTCGCCACCGACAGTTCGCCCGAAGCGCTGGACCTCGCCCGTGAGAACGCGGTCGGCCACGCGGTCGCTGATCGAGTCTCGTTCCTCGAGGCGGATCTCCTGCCGCCGGTCCTGGTCGACCCGTACGACGTGGTCCTCGCGAATCTGCCGTATGTCCGGACCGATGCGATCGCGGGGCTGCCGATCGCCGCATCATTCGAGCCGGTCATCGCGCTCGATGGCGGTCAGGATGGTCTCGCTGTCATCGAACGCCTCCTCGGACGGCTGCCCGAGGCGCTTTCCCCGGACGGGGTGGCATTGTTGGAGATCGGGGCCGACCAGGGCGAGGCGATCGTGGCGATCGCAGGCGCGGCCCTGCCCGGCTGGCACGTCTCGGTCCTGGCCGATCTGGCCGGGCTCCCACGAGTGGCCCGCCTCGAACGGTAGGGCGCGACGCCAAGCCGCCACGGGGCCCGCCCCGGGCGGCTTAGGGCCTGCGTTCCGGGCGAACGACTCCTGCGGTGGTCGAGCGGCCCGGGCAGGGAGGCCTCGTGGCCGCGGTGCTGTCTGGTGGGCACATTCCCGCGACATGACCCGCCCGCGGTAGCATCGAGGGCCATGCACACGAACGAGCCGGCCGTCTTCGCGATCGACCGGCATGCCCCCGTCGCTCGATGCGCGTCGAGGCGCCGGGCATGATCCGACACCAGGTCCCGCCGGTCGAGCCGGTGTTCCCGATCCGCCTGATCGCCCTCGACATCGACGGGACGCTGGTCGGGGAGGACCTTGTCGTCGGGCGGAACACCCGCGACGCCGTCCGTGCGGCCGCGGCACGCGGCGTCGCTGTGTCCCTGGTCACCGGTCGTATGGTCTCGAGCGCCATGCGGTTCGCGCGCGAGCTCGGACTGACGGATCCGATCGTCGGCTACCAGGGCGGCATCGTGCGGGCGATGCCCCCGACCGGTTCCACGCGCCTCGGCAAGCTGCTCGTCCATACGCCGCTGCCGGCTTCCGCCGCCCGCGAGATCGTCGCGTGGACGCTGGCGCGTGGTCTCGACCCGCACCTCAACCACCTCGAGCGATTCATCCTGCGCGCGGACGACCCGCGGGCGGACGACTACTCGGCGTTCATGGGTGCCCGCGCGGAGCTCGTCCCGGACCTGGCCGGCTCGATCACGCATCCCATCACGAAGGTCCTGGCGGTCGGCGAGCCGCCGCTGCCGGACGAGGTGGCCCCGCTCGCCGTTGCGCACTTCGCAGGGGTCGCGGACGTCACGATCAGTCACCCACGTTTCCTCGAGTTCGTCGCGCCGGGCGTCTCCAAGGGCCGGGCCATCCGCTGGCTGGCGCGACGGCTGCGGATCCCGCTCGGGGCCACGCTCGCGATCGGTGACCAGTGGAACGACCTGGAGATGCTCGCCGACGTCGGGCACGGCGCGGCCATGCCGACGGCTCCGGCCGGGGTCCGGGCGGTCGCCCGCTACGTCGCGCCGCCGGTCGGCGAGGAGGGTGTGGCAGCCCTCATCGAGTCGCTGGTCCTCGCCGATCCGAAGGCGGCCCGCGAGGCGTCCCGCAGGCTCTCGGCCGAGGCCGTCGCGGCCCGAGCCCTTGCCGACGAGGCCTCGTGATGGCACGGATCGTCGCCGACGATCCGGCTGGCCGATCGATCGCGATCGACGTGCTCCGCGGTGGGGGCATCGTCGCCATCCCGACCGATACCGTCTATGGGATCGCCGTCGCACTCGACACCCCGAAGGGCATCGAGCGCCTGTTCCGCGTCAAGCGGCGGCCGCCCGAGAAGGGGATCGTGCTGTTGCTCGACGGCGCCGTCCAGGCCGGTCGGCTCGGGATCATGACGGCCGCGGCCACGGCCATGGGCGCCGCCTGCTGGCCGGGCGGGTTGACGGTCGTGGTCCCGCGCCGAGCCGACGCCGGGCTGCCCGAGGCACTCGCCGCTGACACGTCGACGATCGGGCTCCGCGTGCCCGATCACGACGCCCCGCGCGCGATCGCTCGCGAGCTCGGACCGATCCCCGTCACGTCGGCGAACCTCACCGGCCATCCGGAAGCACGTGACGCCGACGAGATCGACGCACTGCTGGGTGACGCGATCGACCTGGTCCTCGATGGGGGTCCGGCCCATGGCGGCCCTGCGTCGACCGTGATCGACTGCTCCGGGGAGCGGCCCCGAGCCATCCGCGTGGGGGCGATCCCGCTGGCGCGGTTGATCGGGATCCTCGACGCGGCCGGGATCGCGCACGACCTCGCGCCGGGCTGACGAGGGAGCCGCCGGCGAAGCGCCGGCGGAGAACACGCCCCCCGGCGTGCCCGTGGTCGGGGCCTGACCGGTTCGTGGGAAGATACCCAACGGCGTGTCGGTCGCACCATGCGACCGGCAGGAAGGAGTCGGCGAGCCATGACCATCTCCCCGGCCAGGGGCGTCGCACTGGAATCGATCGCGGACGTCGACCCCGTCCTGTGGGAGGCGATGCAGGGCGAACGCCGCCGCCAACATGACAAGATCGAGCTGATCGCCAGCGAAAACTACGTCTCTGCCGCCGTCATGGAGGCGCAGGGCAGCTGGCTGACGAACAAGTACGCCGAGGGCCTGCCTGGCAAGCGTTACTACGGCGGCTGCGAGTACGTGGACATCGCGGAACGGCTCGCCCAGGAGCGCGCCCTGGCCCTCTTCCCCGGATCCGAGCACGTCAACGTCCAGCCGCACTCCGGTGCCCAGGCCAACATGGTGGCGTACTTCAGCGTCCTCCGGCCAGGCGACCGGATCATGGGCATGAACCTCGCCCATGGTGGCCACCTGACCCACGGCATGGCGCTCAACTTCTCGGGTCGACTCTACGAGGTGCACCC
Source organism: uncultured Chloroflexia bacterium (assembly GCA_963764515.1). GTDB lineage: Bacteria > Chloroflexota > Limnocylindria > Limnocylindrales > CSP1-4 > SPCO01. The sequence goes on from CAVXSS010000005.1 coordinate 235,854, forward strand.
GTACGGCGTCCGCCGGGACACGGAGCGCATCGACTACGAGGCCATGGAGGCGCAGGCGCAGGAGGTCCGGCCGAAGCTGATCGTCGGGGGTGCGAGCGCCTACCCCCGGATCTGGGACTTCGATCGGATGGCCGACATCGCGCATAGCGTCGGCGCCGTCCTCTTCATCGACATGGCCCACGTCGCGGGTCTCGTCGCGGCTGGCGTGCATCCGAGTCCGTTCCCGCAGGCCGACCTCGTCACGACGACCACCCACAAGACGCTGCGCGGTCCGCGCGGCGGGATGATCTTCAGTCGGGTCGACCTGCCGCCGTCGATCGATGCGGCCGACTTCCCGGCGGTCAAGGGCAGCCTCGCCGCCTCCGTGGACCGCAACGTCTTCCCGGGCATCCAGGGCGGGCCTTTGATGCACGCCATCGCCGGCAAGGCCGTCGCGTTCAAGCTGGCGGCCGAGGAGACGTTCCGCGACGACCAGCGCCGGACCGTGGAGAACGCCAAGGTCATGGCCGAGACGCTGGCCGGCCTGGGCGGCCGGGTCGTCTCCGGCGGCACCGACAACCACCTGCTGCTGGTCGACGTGACGCCGCTCGGCGTGACCGGGAAGGAGGCGGAACACCTGCTCGACGAGATCGGCATCACGGTCAACAAGAACGCCATCCCCTTCGATGAGCTCCCGCCGAACACGGCCTCGGGCATCCGGATCGGTACGCCGGCCACGACGTCGCGGGGCTTTGGCCCGGACGAGATGCGCACCATCGGGCGGATCATCATCGACGCCATCCGCCAGCGCGATGACACCCGTGTCCACACCCGACTTGCCGGCGAGGTTCGCGAGATCGTCGATCGCTTCCCGGTCCCGGGCCTGCCCACGGCGTGAGGTCGAACCCGCCAGCCATCGACCCGATCGGCGCGGCCGCCCGAGCTCGTCGGCGTTCGTCCCGATGAGCTTCATCTCGACCCTCGGGGACGCCCTCGGCCCCATCATCGTCGCGTTCGCCGCCGCCGCCGTGGTGTCGCTCGCGCTGACGCCGCTCGTTCGCCGCATCGTCCTCCGTTACGAGATGGTCGATCGGCCCGACGCTCGCCGGGTCAACACCTCCCCGATCCCGAGAGGTGGCGGCATCGCGGTCGCGACGTCGTTCATCGTGGTCGTCCTCATCTTCCTCGGGGTCAACACCGCCGCGCTTGGCCTGTTCAGTCCGCTGCGAACGGAGCAGCTGATGGCCCTGCTTCTCGGTGGCGCGCTCGCGGCCGCGATCGGTGCCGCTGACGACCTCCTCGACCTTCGCGCGCGCTGGCAGCTGGCCGGTCAGATCGGTCTCGGGCTCTTCGCCGTCGTGCTTGGGATCAACATCGGGTTCATCGCGAACCCATTCACGAACGGCAGGTTCCTGTTCGACGGGCCCTTCGCGATCGCGTTCACGATCTTCTGGATCGTGGGCATGATCAACAGCATCAACTTCATCGACGGGCTCGACGGCCTCTCGTCGGGGATCGCCGTCATCGCAGCCGCCACGCTGGGCATCATCAGCCTGACGAGAGACATCGACCAGCCGCTCGTCGCGGTCCTCTGCTTCATCCTGGCCGGATCGCTCCTGGGGTTCCTGCGCTGGAACCTGCACCCGGCCTCGATCTTCACCGGTACCAGCGGCGTCCAGTTCGTGGGGTACACGCTGGCCCTGCTCGCGATCCTCGGCACGGCCAAGGTGGCGGTCGCGCTGCTCGTCCTCGGTGTCCCGATCATCGACACGTTCTGGATCATCGTTCGCCGCCTGTCGCAGGGACGCTCTCCCTTCACTCCGGACCGCGGGCATATCCACCACCGGCTCCTCGATCTGGGACTCTCCCACCGCCAGACGGTCTTCGCGATCTATGGCCTCTGCCTGGTGCTCGCGCTCCTCGCGTTGGTCCTCTCCGGCGTGACACAGCTCTATGCGTTCACGGGGGTCTTCCTGGTGTTCGGTCTCGTGCTGTTCATCCCGACGCGCGGCGCGCTCCGCCGACCCGAGGAGCTCGAGGCGACGACCTATGACGACCAGCCCGGCGCCGCCCCCGGCGCTGCACCGCTCGACCACACGGCCGAGGGCCGTCGTCCACCGGGCTGACCAGGACCTTCGTCCTGTTGCCGCCTGCCAACAGTCCTTGTCGGTCGGGTGCGGTGCGGTGCGGAGCATCGTCGTGGGCGCCGGTACGAGCGGGTGCTAGCATCGGCTGGTAACTCGTTCCCGGCAGGGAGGCCGGGATCGGCCCTGAGGTTCGATGAGCCTGGACATCCTGCTCCTGATCGCGACGATCGTCGTCGCCGTCCTTGCCGTGATGGCGTCGCTGCTCCAGTCCTTGCTGGAGAAGCGGGCATCCGGGCCGCCCTGGGCGTCGCGCGGGCCACGCAAGGTCGACGCACGGCGTCTCGCGCGCGCCGTTCCACCACCGGTCCGGACCGGTGCCTCGGCAACAACGCGAGCCGACACCCTGGCTGCGCTTCGAGCGGACCCGTCGCCCTCGCTCGCGGTCGAGCCGGCAGCACCGGTCCCGGTCATGGATGCCTCCGACCCGGAGCCGGCAGCACCGGTCCCGGTCATGGATGCCTCCGACCCGGAGCCGGCAGCACCGGTCCCGGTCATGGATGCCTCCGACCCGGAGCCGGCGACAGAGGAGGAGGCGGCGCCAGCGGCAGCACCCGCCCCGGTCATGGAGCCCAACGCCGCCATCGTGCCCGACGCCGAGTCGGCGCTCCCCGAGCCAGCGCTCCCCGAGCCAGGACCTGTTGACATCTCCATCACCGGACTACCCGTGATGGCGGAGGTCGCCGCCGACGCTGACGACGATCCGTACCCCGTGGCGGAGCCTCCCACCTCGCCCCCGATGGAACGTCCGGCTCCGGTCGCCGCGGCATCGCTCTCGGTGATCAGCCTCTCGGCCCCCGTGACGTGGCGCCCCAAGGAACAACAGCCGCTCGAGACCACGACCGATGACGAGCTTGCGTACAGGATCGGCGTGCCGGGGGCGGAGCGCCCGTCGCGACCCGAGGCCCTCATCGTCGCCGGCAGGGAGCGGCGCATGGCGGCCCTCCCGGCGACGGTCGCGACCGAGACATGGCCCTCCTCCCCGCGTCGCCGCCGACGCACGGCATTTCGCATCGCCGCGGCCTCGGTCGCCCTCGCCTGGGTCATGACCGCGGTCGTCGTGCTTCCCGACCTCACGCAGCAGGGTAGTGTTCTTAGTGAGACGGGCCGTCCGAGTAGCACGGCCGACCCCGGCGCCGTCGCCGTCGATACGCCGACGCCGACATCGTCTGCGGTGACCCCGGAGCCGTCGACATCCCCGACCCCGCAGGCTACCCCGAGCCCGAGCCCGAGCCCGAGCTCGACGGCCGTCCTGCCATCTGCCTCGGCGCCCTCGTCGCCTTCGACCGGCACGGTCGAGCTCGCGGTCGGCAGCGATCGTCCCACTGCCACGCCCAGGCCGACGGCCACGCCGACGGCCGCGCCGACGGCTCGACCGAGCGGCAAGCCGTTGCCCACGCCGCATCTGCCGCCGGTCGCCACGTTCAAGTGCACGAGCGATGGGTTGACGCTCTCGTGCGACGCGGCCAAGGCGGTCGACGGTGTCGTCTACCTGTGGGACTTCGCGGAGGGCGACACGCAATCGGGTCCCCACGCGTCGCACGTCTTTGCCCGGTCGGGGCAGTACCTGGTGATGCTGACGGTACGGAATTCGTGGGGTTCGAGGTCGTCGACCCAGCCGTTCACCATCGGATGACCTGAGCCGAGCTCCACGCCCGCTGGCATCGACGGATTCGCGCCAGTCCGTCACGCGGGTCCAAGGTCGCGATGCACGGCGAATGTTGCGGGATGGTCGCGGTGATCGCCCAAGCGCCTCTGCTATACTGCCGCCGCCGTGACAGGTCGCCCATGATCGAGCCCGGCCGAGGGATGGCCTACGTCGCCCTCTTCTCGGAGATCGGCATCTCACTCCTGGTGACGACGCTGCTCGGCGTGCTGGTCGGCCGGTGGGCCGACGGGCAACTCGGGACCCTCCCGGTCTTCACGTTGGTCGGCTTCTTCGCCGGCGCCGGGTCCGGGACCCTCATGATCTACAGACTGGTCAGCCGGTTCCTGAAGACGATCGAATAGCCGGTCTTCTCCTCGACCGGTCAGGGAGGATGCGAGCGCGGCGTCGAGCCGCGCTCCTGTGTGTGGAGCAAGCGTGACGAGCGAGCAGGTCGTGACCGACCCGGTCACCGAAGCCCCAGATGGCGCCGCGACGCCGAAGAAGTCATCGCGCAACCGTTGGCTGCTCCTCATCGGGGCGGTCGTCGTCCTGAATGTCCTCGCCCTGATCCTCGTGCCGCCGTTCCCGAAGGGTGGCGCGCCCGGTGAACCGTGCGCGTTCCCGGTCTGCTTCATCCAGGGCACCCTGGAATTCCCGGCGCCGCACATCGTGACGGCGCTCACCTCCGACCCGGTCCCCGGCGCCTCGCAACTGATCACGTTCTATCCGAGCATCAGCTCGACGATCCTGACGCAATGGATCGTGATCGCCGTCATCCTGATCACCGCGATCCTGATGACGCGGGGCGCGAAGCTGATCCCCGGGCGCGCCCAGAACATGTTCGAGACGTTCTACGAGACGCTCAGCGATTTCGGGGTGGGCCTGGCTGGCCCCACGGCCCGTCCGTACGTGCCGATCTTCGCGGCGTTCTTCCTGCTGATCCTGTTTTCGAACTGGATCGGGCTGGTGCCGCCAGTCGGTCGGCTCGAGGAGCTGCGGGCGCCATCGAGCGACGTCAACATCACGGTAGGTCTCGCGTTGGTCTCGTTCACGATCTTCGAGGTCGAGGGGTTCCGCAAGCTGGGCGTGCGCGGCTACCTCGGAAAGTTCTTTCCGCTCTACGAGTTCAGGGCCGGGATCGGGGCGGGCATCATCGCGATGTTCGTCGGGCTCGTGGAGCTGATGCTGGAGTTCGTCAAGCCGGTCACGCTCTCGATGCGACTCTTTGGCAACATCTATGGTGGCGAGGTCGCCCTCGGCGTCATCACCGGTCTGACCATCGCTGTCATCCCGGTCGGCTTGCTCGGGCTCGATTTCCTGCTCAATGCCATCCAGGCCCTCATCTTCAGTGTCCTCACCCTCGTGTTCATCACCCTCGCCATCGAAAGTCACGGTCACGAGGAGGGCCACATCGCCGAGGAGGCGATCGACGCCATCGATGGGGAGGAGCGCCAGCTCCAGCCCGCCCACTGACGCGCCGTCGAGCGCGTCCAACCACGGTCCCAATGATCCCGAGCTGCCCGCTCGGGAAGTAGGAGGAAGTCAGGACATGGACTACTTCGGCGCCGGACTCGCCGCTCTCGGGGTCTTCGGCCCCGGCATCGGCATCGGCATCCTCGGCGGGCTCGCCGCCACGGCCATCGGCCGCAACCCCGACGCGGCCGGACAGATCCGCGGCATCGCGATCATCCTGGCGGCATTCGCCGAGGGCCTCGGCGTCCTCGCGATCGTCGTCGGCCTGCTCGCGATCTTCATCCAGCCGACCACCCCGTAAGCGACTCGGCACGGAGTAGGTATCGTGGACTTCATGGCCGTCGCGTCCCAGGACGGGCGCGAGCTCGTCCGCATGGCGGCCGAAGCGGGCGGGGCGCTGTTCCAGATCAACCTCTTCTGGGTGATCGTCAGCGCGCTCAACTTCATCCTCTTCTTCGCGATCATCTGGACCTTCGCGTTCAAGCCGGTCACGAAGATGCTTGCGGACCGCAAGGATCGCATCGAGCAGGGCCTCAAGGACGCGGAACAGGCGCGCCGGGACCGGGAGAACGCTGAGACGGAACGCGTCGCGGCGCTCACCGAGGCCCGTCGGGAGGCGAACGAGATCATCAACCGGGCACAGAAGGTCGCCCAGGAATCGCGCGACTCGGATATCGCCGCGACGCGCGAGGAACTCGAGCGCCTGCGGGTGCGGGCTGCAGCCGACATCGAGGCGGAGAAGCTGAGGGCGATCGCGGAGTTGCGCGGCGAGGTAGCCGACCTTGCTCTCGCCGCCGCGAGCCGCGTGGTCGGCGAGTCGCTGACCGGCGAACGCCAGCGGCGACTCGTGGAGGAGTTCCTGAGCGAATCGGCCGTCGACGGGTCGAAGAACTGATGGCCGCCCGCCGGGAGACGGCCGCGCGACGGTATGCCGAAGCGGCCTACGAGGTCGCCGTGCGCGATGACACGGTCGATGCGTGGCGGTCCGAGCTCGACATCGCAGGCGCCGTCGTCGCCGACGACGAAGTCGCGCGCGTCCTGGCCAACCCCGCCATCGCCCTCGAGAGCCGCGACGCGATGATCGACTCGGCCGTCGGTCCCATCGTCTCGGGACCGGTGCTGAACCTCATCAAGCTCATGCTCCGACGCGGAAGGATCGAGCAGCTGTCACGGGTCGCGTCGGAGTTCCGCCGCCTCGACAACGCCGCCAAGGGCATCGTCCCCGCCAGCGCGACGTCAGCCGCTCCACTCAGCAAGGACGAGGTCACGGCGCTCGTGGGCCGGCTCGAACAGATGACCGGCGCCCATGTCGAGCTCGACCTCCAGGTGGATCCCGGCCTGCTGGGCGGCCTGGTCGTTCGGGTCGGCGACCGCATGATCGACGGCAGCGTCCGAGGCCGCCTGGAGCGGCTGCGCAACCAGCTGGTCTCAGGCGCTTTCTAGGAGATCCGACACATGGCCATTCGTTCCGACGAGATCACCAGCATCATCAAGTCCGCGATCGACCAGTTCGACGCGGGCGTGGAGACCCGCAGCGTCGGGACCGTCGTGGAGGTCGGCGACGGCATCGCCCAGATCTACGGCCTGGCCGACGCGCTGTCGTCGGAGATGCTCGAATTCCCGGGCGGGGTCATGGGCATGGCCCTCAACCTCGAGGAGGAGACGGTCGGGGCGGTCATCCTGGGTGAATCGTCGGCGATCAAGGAAGGCGACACGGTCAAGACCACCGGCCGTGTCGTCGAGGTCCCCGTCGGCCAGGCACTGCTCGGACGGGTCGTGGACCCGCTGGGTCGCCCACTCGACGACAAGGGCCCCATCTCGGGAACGAAGACCCGGCCCGTGGAACGCATCGCTCCTGGCGTCATCGTGCGCCAGGCGGTCGATACGCCGGTCCAGACCGGCGTCAAGGCCATCGACGCCCTCATCCCGATCGGCCGCGGCCAGCGCGAGCTCATCATCGGCGACCGCCAGACCGGCAAGACGGCGATCGCGATCGACACGATCATCAACCAGAAGGGCAAGGGCCTGGTCTGCATCTACGTGGCGATCGGCCAGAAGCTCTCGACGGTGGCCAACACGGTCGCCATCCTCGAGCAGTACGGCGCGATGGAGCACACGATCGTCGTGGTCGCCGGCGCCGAGGAGCCCGCCCCGCTCCAGTACCTCGCACCGTACTCGGGCGTGGCCATGGGCGAGGAGGTCATGGAGGTCGGCGTGGAGATCGCCGGCCAGACCGTCAAGGACGCCCTGTGCGTCTACGACGACCTCTCGAAGCACGCCTGGGCCTATCGCGAGATGGCCCTCCTCCTGCGCCGCCCGCCCGGTCGTGAGGCCTATCCGGGCGACGTGTTCTACCTGCACAGCCGTCTCCTGGAGCGGGCCGCCCGGATGAGCGAGGAGAATGGCGGCGGTTCGCTGACCGCCCTGCCCATCATCGAGACGCAGGCGGGCGACGTGTCCGCCTACATCCCGACCAACGTGATCTCCATCACCGACGGCCAGATCTTCCTCGAGACGGACCTGTTCAATGCGGGCCAGCGGCCGGCACTCAACATCGGGATCTCCGTGTCCCGCGTCGGGTCGGCGGCCCAGACGAAGGCGATGAAGAAGGTCGCGGCGCCGCTCAAGCTCGACCTGGCCCAGTACCGCGCGCTGGCGGCGTTCGCCCAGTTCGCGTCCGACCTGGACAAGGCGACGCGTGACCAGCTGACCCGAGGCGAGAAGCTCTCGGAGATCGTCAAGCAGCCGCAGTACCAGCCGCTGCCGGTCGAGAAGCAGGTCGCGATCCTGTATGTCGCGACGACCGGCAAGCTCGACGACGTCCCGACGCCACGCGTCAAGGAGTTCGAGATCCAGTTCTACCGCTTCCTCGAGACCGAGCGCCCCGACATCCTCAAGGAACTCGGCGACACGAAAGCCCTGTCCGACGACCTGTCCGCGAAACTCGAAGAAGCCACCGACGCCTTCCGCACCAGTTTCCTGGCGTGACGTCGTGATCGAACTGAGGATCGGCCGCCGGGGACCACGCAGTGGCTAGCCAGCGCGACATCAGGCGCCGCATAGGCGCCGTCAAGAACATCAAGCAGATCACGCGCGCGATGCAGTTCGTCGCCGCCTCGAAGCTCAAGCGTGCGCAGGAGGCGACGCTTGCGTCGCGCCCGTACAGCGAGAAGCTCGATGAGGTCCTGGCCGACCTGGCCGCGGTCCTCGGTGGCGAGGACCACCCGCTGCTGGCCACCCCAGAGGGCGGCAAGCGCCTGATCGTACTCATCACCACGGATCGACCACTGGCCGGGCCGCTGAACACGAACATCGTCCGGTTCATGGCGCGCGACATCATCGAGAAGTCCGACGACCTCGTGCTGATCACCGTGGGACGCAAGGGCCGCGACGCGATGCGCCGGGCCGGCGTCCCGCTGGAAGCCCACTTCCCGACCTTCGGAGACCGGCCGACCTTCGCCGATGTCCTGCCGCTGGCCCGCCTCGTCACCGACGATTTCCTGGCTCGCACGTACACGCGGGTGGACGTCGTGTTCAGCCGCTTCGTCTCGACGCTGGTCCAGCGCCCGGAGAGATTGTCGATCCTACCGATCGAGCCGTCCGAGGACACGGCCGGGATCCCGGGCAATCAGTTCATCTTCGAGCCGAGCGCGTCGGCCGTGCTCGAGCGGCTCCTGCCACGCTACGTCGCGACCCGCCTCTACCAGGCGGTCCTCGAAGCGAAGGCCAGCGAGGAGTCCAGCCGGATGGTCGCGATGAAGAACGCGACCGAGAACGCCGAAGACCTCATCGACGACCTGACGGTCTCCTACAACAAGGTCCGTCAGGCCAATATCACCCGCGAGATGATCGAGATCGCGTCCGGCGCCAACGCCAGCTGACGCTCACAGGACGCAGGAGGCAAGACCACCCATGGCGACCGCCACACCGATCGGCCCCGGCCGGGTCATCCAGATCACCGGACCCGTCGTCGACATCGTCTTTCCGGCAGGCGAGCTGCCGAGCATCCTCAACGCGGTCGAGATCGACCGCGGCGACGCGGATCCGCTCGTCTGCGAGGTCCAGCAGCACCTTGGCAACAACTGGGTCCGTTCCGTGGCGATGACCACGACCGACGGCCTCGCCCGCGGCGTGTCCGTGCGCGACACCGGCGCGCCGATCACCGTGCCCGTCGGTGAGGCCACGCTCGGGCGCGTCTTCGACGTGCTGGGCCACCCGATCGATGGCAAGGGCCCGGTCGTGAGCGAGGTGTCGCTGCCGATCCACCGCTCGGCCCCCGCGTTCGACCAGCAGTCGACCGAGGTGGAGGTGTTCGAGACCGGGCTCAAGGTCATCGACCTCATCTGCCCGTTCAAGAAGGGCGGCAAGATCGGCATCTTCGGCGGGGCCGGCGTCGGCAAGACCGTCATCATCCAGGAGCTGATCCGGAACGTCGCCCAGGAGCACGCGGGTTACTCGGTGTTCGCCGGCGTCGGCGAGCGCAGTCGCGAAGGCAACGACCTGATCCACGAGATGACCGAGTCGGGCGTCCTCGCCAAGACCGCCTTCGCCTTCGGCCAGATGAACGAGCCGCCCGGCGCACGCCAGCGTGTCGCCCTGACCGGCCTGACGATGGCCGAGTACTTCCGCGACGAGGAAGGCCGCGACGTCCTCCTGTTCATCGACAACATCTTCCGATTCACCCAGGCGGGCTCGGAGGTCTCCGCGCTTCTCGGCCGGATGCCGTCCGCCGTCGGCTACCAGCCGAACCTGGCCACGGAGATGGCGCAGCTCCAGGAGCGGATCACCTCGACCAAGAAGGGGTCGATCACGTCGCTGCAGGCGGTGTTCGTACCGGCCGACGACTACACCGACCCGGCACCCGCGACGACGTTCGCCCACCTCGACTCGACGATCCGCCTGGAGCGCAGCATCGCCGAGCTCGGCATCTATCCGGCGGTCGACCCGCTGACCTCGACCTCCCGGGTGCTCGACCCCCTCGTCGTCGGCCAGGAGCACTACGACGTCGCCCAGGAGACCAAGCGCGTCCTCCAGCGCTATCGAGACCTCCAGGACATCATCGCGATCCTGGGCATCGACGAGCTCTCGGAAGAGGACAAGGCGACCGTGGCGCGCGCCAGGCGCCTCCAGCGCTTCATGAGCCAGCCGTTCTTCGTCGCCGAGGTGTTCACCGGTCGCACCGGCAAGTACGTGAGCATCACCGACACGGTGGCCTCGTTCAAGGAGATCCTGGACGGCCACGTGGACACGCTGCCCGAACAGTCGTTCTTCCTGGCCGGCACGATCGCCGACGTCCGCGAGAACGCGGCGAAGCTGGCCGACTGACATGCCCCTGCTTCTCGAGATCGTCACGCCGGAACGGCTGGCCTACTCCGATACCGTCGACTCGGTCGTCCTGCCCGGCAGCGAGGGCGAGCTCGGGGTCCTGCCGCATCACGCCCCGCTCATCTCGATGCTCGGGGTCGGTGAGCTGCGGATCCGCAAGGGCGGCGCCGAGGAGCTGTTCGCCATCATCGGCGGCTTCCTGCAGGTTCGCCCTGACAAGGTCGTCGTCATGGCCGAGACCGCGGACATGGCAAGCGAGATCGACCTCGAGAAAGCCCAGGCCGCTCGCCGGGAGGCCGAGCGGGCGCTCGAAGACACCGGCCGCGAGCCGGCCGACCTGGCGCAGGCGCGCGCCCAGCTCCAGCAAGCCCTCCTTCGCATCCGGGTCGCCGAGCGTCGCTACCGGGAGGGTCCGCGGCACCGCGGATGACGGTCGTGCCGACGAACAACGGGGCCGCCTCGGCGCTCGCCCATGCCGGCGTTGGCGCCTCCGCCCGCTCACTCGCCCAAACCTCCGGCCGATGTGGCTGTTTTCGGCGCCGTCCTGGCATGGGCGGCGGGGCGACGGCTTCACAGACACGCGTCATGGCTGACGCTCGAATCCTCCGGTCGATGGCTCGCAGGGGCGTCACCTCGACCTTCGGAGCATCCCGTGGCTGATGCGCGGCCGTTCCATTGGGAATATCGGCCGGACCCGGTGGCCCGACAACTCTTCCGCGTCGAAGGCGGCCGGCCGCTCGCGGGGACCGTGCCGATCAGCGGCGCGAAGAATGCCGCACTCAAGATGATGGCGGCCGCCACGCTGACCGGCGAGCGCTGCCGGCTGACGAACATGCCCGACATCGAGGACGTTCGCGTCCTCGCCGACATCCTCCGCGACCTTGGCGTCGTCGTCGACAAGACCGAACCCAACACCTACGAGATCGCCTCGGGTGACGTCGAGTGGCTGTTCGTGCCGCTCGAGGCGGCGGCCAAGATGCGCGCCAGCTTCATCCTGCTCGGCCCGCTGCTGGCCCGCTTCGGGCGGGTCATCATCAGCAACCCCGGCGGCGACCGGATCGGGCGCCGGCCCGTGGACCTGCACGTCGAGGCGATGCGGGCGCTTGGTGCCTCGATCGACTACCGCAACGGCTACTACTTCGCGACGGCACCGGGACGGCTGCGCGGCGCCGAGGTCCGGTTCCCGTTCGTGTCGGTCATGGGCACGGAGAATGCGATGCTCGCGGCGACGCTCGCCGAGGGCCACACCGTCATCCGCCCGGCGGCCCAGGAGCCGGAGGTGGACGACCTCATCGACTTCCTGTGCACGATGGGGGCAGCGGTCGAACGGACGCAGCCCGACACGATCGAGATCGAGGGACGCCGGCGCCTGCGTGGAGCCGAGCACCGCGTCGTTCCCGATCGTATCGAGGCGGGGACGTTCGTGGTGGCGGCCGCGGTGACCGGTGGGCGGGTGACGTTGCAGGGCGCGCCTTGCAACCACCTCGGGGAGTTCCTGGACGCCGTTTCGCGGGTCGGGGTCGGCATCGCCTGCGGCACCGACACGATCGAGGTGGACGGCACGGCCCTGCACGGCCTCGGCTACCGCGCGACCGATATCGAGACCGCCCCGTACCCGGGGCTCGCTACCGACCTCCAACCGCCGACGTGCGTGCTCCTGACCCAGGCACGCGGGCTGTCCCACGTCCACGAGGCGATCTTCGAGGACCGGCTCGAATGGCTCTCGGAGGCCCGCAAGATGGGCGTCGTGGCGGAGGCACAGGACGCCCAGCACGCGACCATCACCGGCCCGGCCGCCCTGCGTGGCGCCGAGGTCGAGATCGGCGACCTGCGGGCTGGCGCCTCGCTCATCCTTGCGGCGCTGGCCGCCGAGGGCACCTCCACCATCCACGGTGCGCACCACGTTCACCGGGGCTATGAGAACATCGAGCGGAAGTTCGTCGACCTCGGCGCCCGGATCGAGCGTCTCGCGGAAGGGGCCTAGACACCAACCCATGAAGATCGGCATCGACCTCGGCACGGCCAACGTCCTCGTCTACGTCAAGGGCAAGGGCATCGTCATCACCGAACCCAGCGTGGTGGCAGTCTCCGACGACAATCGGATCGTCGCCGTCGGCGAAGAGGCCCGCGAGATGATCGGGCGGACACCGGGCAACATCCAGGCCATCCGGCCGATGAAGGACGGGGTCATCGCCGACTACGTCATCACCGAGGCGATGCTGCGCTTCTTCATCGCCAAGGCGACCAAGGGTCGGGTCGGGTTCAGCCGCCCCGAGGTCATGATCAGCGTCCCTGCAGGCGTCACCAGCGTCGAGAAACGGGCGGTCCGCGATGCGGCCCTGAAAGCGGGTGCCAAGGAGGCGTTCCTCATCGAGGAGCCGCTTGCGGCCGCCATCGGCGCCAACGTCCCGATCAGCGGCCCGTCGGGGAACATGATCATCGACATCGGTGGCGGGACCAGCGAGATCGCGGTCATCGCCCTCGGTGGCATCGTCGTGTCGCACAGCCTGCGCGTGGGTGGCAACAAGTTCGACGAGTCGATCGCCACCTACATCCGCAAGAAGTACAACCTGATGATCGGCGAGCGCACGGCCGAGGAGGTCAAGATCCAGATCGGGACGGCCCTCCCGCTGGAACGCGAGATGACGATGGAGGTCCGCGGCCGCGACCTGATCGCCGGCCTTCCACGGACGATCCCGATCACCAGCTCCGAGGTCATGGAGGCCATCGAGGCGCCGCTCCAGCAGCTCGTCGCCGCGGTCCGCAGCGTGCTCGAGCAGACCCCGCCCGAGCTCTCGAGCGACATCATCGACAAGGGCATGGTCATGTCCGGCGGCGGCTCGCTGCTGCGCAACATCGACCGGCTCCTGACCCAGGTGACGGGGGTCCCGTGCCATGTCGCCGAGGACCCGCTCAACTGCGTGGCACTGGGGACAGGGCTCGCCCTCGAACACTTCGACTTCTTCAAGAAGTCGCTCGTCCAGCAGATCTAGCGTGCCTCGACAGGGCGCCGGCGGGTCCTGTCCCCGGGCGAACCTCGGCTCGCTTGGACCTCGCTTCGCTGCAGGTCCGGCGCGATCCGAGAACCGCCCGGCGCCACCCGCCGACGCCCTGGGGCCCGGATCTGGCGGGGCTCGCTTCTGAGTCATGCGGGCATTCATCGATCTGCACTGTCATACGGACGCTTCGTTCAATTCGTTGTCGAGGCCGAAGGATGTGGTGCGGGCGGCGGCGGCTCGGGGGCTGACGCATCTCGCCATCACCGATCACGATCGGATCGATGGGGCACTCAGGGCCCGCGCGGCGGCACCCGAGGGCCTGACGGTCATCCTGGGCGAGGAGGTCAGGACCGCCGACGGCGACCTCATCTGCGTGTTCCTCGAGCGCGCCATCCCGCCCGGACTATCCGCGGTCGAGACGATCCGGGCCGCGCGCGACCAGGGTGGACTGGTCGGGATCCCGCACCCCTTCGATCGTTTGCGGGGCTCGCTGCTGACGGACGGGCGGATGGAGACGATCGCGCCGCTCGTCGATTGGGTCGAAGGCCACAACGCACGGTTGGTCGGCGGCGGCAATGAGCGCGCGATGGACTTCGCGACCGCGCACGATCGAGCGGTCGTCGCCGTGTCGGATGCCCACAGCGTCATGGAGGTCGGGGTGGCCTACACGGTCCTCGACGGCGATCCGTCGACGCCGGCCGGCTTGCTCGCGGCGCTCGCTTCCGCCGAGCTCGTGCCCGGACGGGCGAGCTACGTGGTGCGGCTCGTCACCCCGCTCGCCAAGGTGGTCCAGCGTGCCCGCGGCCGGGGTCGCGTCAGCCCCCGGATGCTCGATGACGGTCCGTCGGCCGAAGGTCCGTCGTGAGCGGGCCCGACGGACAGGACCATCGGCCGGTGACGAATGGGCAGGGCGAGCAGGTAGCCTCAGGCCCCATGGAGATCAGTCCCGGCCTGAACCTTGCACACCCGCGGGGCGCGAACGAACCGGCGCCCGCGAACACCCCCCCGCCACCGGTCCCGATCGAGGCCATCGAGGACGAGTTGACTCCGGAGCAGGTCTCACTCGGGCGGCGCCTGCGCCAGCCACGGACCATCGTCTCGATCCTCGTGCCGCTGGCGATCATCGTCCTGTTCGCGGCCATCAACGGCCAGCAGCTCTCCAAGGTCCCGACCTTGATCGCCGCGGCGAACCCGGCGCTCGTGGCCATCGCCTTCCTCATCTTCTACAGCGGCTTCCCGATGCGTGGTTTGCGCTGGGCGTTCCTGTTGCGTGGGACCGGCTTCCGGATCGGCACCAAGGACTCGACCGAGATCATCTTCCTGTCCTGGCTCGTGAACTGCATCGTCCCGGCGAAGCTCGGCGACGTGTATCGGGCGTATCTCCTCAAGATCAACAGCACCGCATCGCTGAGCCGAACCTTCGGGACCGTGTTCATCGAACGCTGCCTGGATCTGATGGCGATCGCGCTCCTGGGGATCGCGGCCGGCTTCTGGAGCTTCCGCGGCGGGCTGCCGCCCGCGATCCAGGTCGTGTTCGGTATCGGCCTGGTCGTGGTCGCCGTGCTCGGCATCGGCCTCTTCACGATGCGCAGCTTCGGGCGACGGATCATCATCGCCCTGCCGCTGCCGGCCACCATCCTGGAGCTGTACGACCGGTTCGAAGAGGGGGTCTTCGGCGCGGTCCGACTCCGGCTCCTGCCGGTGCTGGGTCTCCTGACCGGTCTCATCTGGATGACCGAGTCGCTGCGCCTCTTCTTCGTCGTCCAGGCGCTCGGCTTCCCGGGCGTCGAACTCGGCCTCTCAGGCGTGGTCTTCGTGGCCCTCATCGGGTCCCTGCTGACGGCGGTGCCGCTCAGCCCGGCGGGTCTGGGCATCGTCGAGGCCGGGGTCGTGGGTGTCCTGACGGTCGCCTACCAGGTCCCGCTGCCGGAGGCCACGGCGATCGCCCTGCTCGACCGCGTGATCAGCGTGTTCTCGATCATCGTCCTTGGCTCGATCGCGTACGTCCTCTCGCCGAAGCCGCGGGGCATGGGACGGATCGTCGAGCCGGTCCCGGTCACGACACCGCTTTCCAACGCCTGACTCCTCGAACCGGAACGCGACCGGCGCTGAACCGCTGGTTGACGGAGGACGTACCTTCGTCCGGGGGAAGGCCCCGAACCTCTTCACCCTTCTCCCGGCGGCACCGCACCGGACCCACCCGTCCGGAGTCGGTCGTGGCGAGCGTGGTAGCGGTACCAACGGGGGATACAGGAGCCCTCCGCCTCACTCGATAGTTGGGGTATCGCGGCATCGGCCGCGGGCCGACCCCGGACGGAGCGCGCACCCTGACATGACGACGCAGAACGGCCGAGCATTCAACGAATGGCTGCGAGCCCAGCTCAAGGCCAAGAAGATGTCTCAGCGCCAACTGGCCCAGCAATCTGGCGTCGACCATTCGACGATCTCCAGGCTCATTCGGGGCGACCGGATGCCCTCGCTCGGCACCGCCACGAAACTGGCCCGGGGCCTCCGCGAGCTGCGCGACGACGCCGACACCCCCCAGTACCTCGGCCTGGTCGCCTCGGGTTCGATGAACCCGACCGCCCGCGTCGAGTACTCGCTTCGAGCGGACGAGCTCCTGACCGAGCCGCAGGTCCGCCAGATCATGGAGTACTACCTGGCCGTGCGGATGCGCCGCTACGGCCGTCCGTTCCAGCCGACCGAGCCCACCACCGGCGGCTCCGATCGACCGAACGAGCGCATGCTGGGTCGTCCGGCCGCGCCTGGCCGGCCGATGGGCGCAGGCGGCAGCTCGACACCGGTCGGTGTGGGCATCGGGTCCGTTCGACCGGTCTCGCGGAGCGTGGGACCCGAGCGGGGCCGTTACTGAGCATTCACCAGGGCACGACCCGGACCGCCCTCCACCGTCCGGGTCTCGGGGACAGCGAACGCCGGCGTCTGGGGCGCCGGCGTTCGCGATTCCCTCGTCGGGATCAGTGGGAGACGTAGACCGTCACGAACCTTCCGGGCGCGGCCTCGAAGCGGTCACGCGCTTCGACCGTGGGACCTGGATCGCTGGCACCGGATGGGATGAAGGGCTGCGCCGCGAGCAGGGCCTCCTCGGCCGGACCGCCGCACGGCGCGCCGATGGCCGTCTCGAACAGTGCGTCGCAGACGATCACGAGCGTCTGCGTGGACCCCTCAGGCACGATCCGGACACCGTCGAGCGTCAACGGGTAGACGTAGGTGTCGGGTGGCTTGAACGTCGGCAACGATCGGATGGCCATCGTCCCATCGCTCGTGGAGGCCTCGATCCGCGAGGCGGCCGCGGCGGCCGCGGGGAAGCCACCATCGGGCGCGACCGCCGGTGGCAGGTGGATCGCGTTCCAGGTGATGAACGCCAGGACCGCAGCGACCGCCGCGCTCGTCGCGGCGGCCTGGATGGCGGCGCGCGGTCGCGTGCCGCTCGGCGCGAGCCAGGTCCGCCACATGGCTGCGGCGCCGATGCCGACGAGGACGAAGACCATCGGATCGGCGAACGCGTGGTAGTGGTCGTTGGGCAGGCCCGGGACGACGACGGCGAGGCCCGGTGCCGCAAACGTGAGGAAGCCGGCCGTCCACAGGAGTCCGAGACCCAGCCAGCGGACCACGATGCGTTCCGAGGCATCGGTCGCCCGCCATCGCCAGAGCACGACCCCGAGGACGATCGCGAGGGCCGTCATCGCCGCCGCAAGGGAGACCGTGATCAGGCCGGTCAATGGCCATGAGACGACACGGATGACGACGACCAGGAAACGGGTCGGGAGAGGCAGATCGTTGGGCTCGCCGCCGGTTTGGAGGTAGTCGAGCGCCGCGCGAACCTCGGCGAAGTCGGTCGTGAGCTCGTGGATGACCAGGGGAACGTAGGTCAGCGCGATAATGGCCAGTCCCGCCAGGCCCGCGAGCAGGATGGCGCGACGCGCCGGCCCCGACCCTCGACGCCGGGCGTCCGCGACGAGCAGGGCACCGATGACGGGCAGCATCGTCACTCCCAGGACATGGCACTGCATCGTGATCGCCGTCCCCACCGCGGCCAGCAACCACCACCGCGGGCGGCCAGTCGACCACGCTCGCCACGCGCCGGCCAGCGCGACGGCGCTCGAGAGCGCGATGAGGTTCGGGTTCCAGATGAACGTCGACTCCTCGATCGCCGACACCGAGACCGCCATGGAGAGGCCGGCAACGAACCCGGCGACCGGCCCTGCGACGGAGCGAGCCAGCCACCACGTGACCCCCACTGCGGCGATACCGAACACGGCGATCTGGAGCACCGCGGCGAGCGGCGAGTCCCCGCCGGTCAGTGCCGCGGACGGCGCCAGCAGGACGTAGTAGAGGGCGCCGTGGTGGAAGTCGCCGATCGAGGTCGGAGGGCCGAGGAGGGGCACGACGCCGTCACGGACGAACGCCCGAAGGACCAGCATGTCGTGACCCTGGTCGGCGTCCCAGGTGCCGCGGGTCGCGAGATCCGGCAGGCGCATCAGCGCGGCGATCCCGAGCAGGAGGAGCAGCGGCGTGATCCCGCCCATGACCGTGGCGATGCGCCGGGACGGCGACGCCAGGGTCACGAGTCAGCCCCGGCGGCAGGTCCCGTGGCTGCGGGGTCGGCCGGTCCGGTCCGGGCGCGGCTGTCGTGCACGGTCATGGCCTCGGGCGGCAAATCCGCGAGCGGTTGGCCGGCGGCCAGGTCGTAGGCGCGGGCCACATTGACCGCGTCGTACCCCTCGTCCATCCCCGGTGTCTCGAGGTAGTACGTCGTCCCGGCCAGCCCCGCGTGGGTCAGGACGCGTGCGAGGCCCGCGGCACCGATCCGGCCGGCCCCCAGATGTTCGTGGCGATCCGAGCGGGACCCGCGCTCCGACTTCGAGTCGTTGAGGTGCACCATGACCAGCCGCCCGAGTCCGATGTGCCGATCGAAATCGGCCAGGAAGGCGTCCACCGCATCGGGTTCTGCAAGGTTCACGCCCGCCACCCATGCGTGGGCCGTGTCGAGACAGAAGCCGATCCGGCGGTCCGCGACGCCGCTCGCCGAGATCGCCTCGGCGATGGCCGCGAGCTCGGCGACATCGGTGCCGAGCCCGAAGCCACTCCCCGCGGAGTTCTCGAGGACGAGCCGCGCCGCGTCGGGCGTGTCGTCGACGTCGGCCAGGATCCGCGCCACCGCACCGGCGAGGCGTGCCGTCCCGGCCGCGACCGACGTGTCGCGATGCGATCCGATATGGACGTTGACGTAGGTCGCCCCGAACGCGGGTGCGGTGCGGAGCTCGTGCGTGAGCAGCGAGACCGAGCGCTCGAAGAGCTCCGGCTCCGGTCCTGCGAGGTTGATGAGGTACGAGGCGTGGATGGCCACGGGGCCGATATCCCTCGCCGCGAGCCGTTCACGAAAGGCCGGCAGCTCGGCCGGCGGCTCGGCCCGTCGACGCCAGGCCATCGGGTTGTCCCCAA
The DNA here is from genome assembly GCA_963764515.1 of uncultured Chloroflexia bacterium. GTDB lineage: Bacteria > Chloroflexota > Limnocylindria > Limnocylindrales > CSP1-4 > SPCO01. The sequence continues at coordinate 254,885 of CAVXSS010000005.1, forward strand.
AGACCTGCAGCGCCGTGGCTCCGATCTCGTGGGCGCGCTCCACGGCCTTCGCCATGCCGTTCGCCATGGGCAAGTGGGCACCGAGGCGTCGGCCGTCTGGAAGCACCGGCGCATCGTACGATGCGCGCGCCATGGATCACGACCTGCTGACCGCGCTTCGGGCCCTCGTGGACCCGTCTCGATTACGGATCGCCGGGCGGCTGTCGGCCGGACCGGCGTCGGAGACCGACCTGGCCAGGGAGCTCGGCCTCCCGCCGCCGGCGCTCCGGCGCCAGCTGGCGAAGCTCGTCGATGCCGGCCTGGTATCGGTCAGCGGTGAGGGCCAGGGGGCCCGTCACGCGCTCCGGCCCGAGGCCCTCGGTGCTCTGGGTCGGCGCCTGGCCGAGCTCGAACCGGACGCCCGCGGGGAGTCGGGACCTGGGGTGGGGCCGGCCGGCGAGGACCTGCCGCCCGATGTGGCGCGCGTCCTCCGTGCCTTCTTCGAAGCCGACCGGATGACGACCATCCCGGCGAGCGGAACCAAGCGGCTCGTGGTCCTGCGCTACCTGCGCGACCGCTGCTTTCCCGAGGATCGTGCCTACCCGGAGAAGGAGGTCAACCAGCGGCTGGCGATCTTCCACCCCGACGTCGCGGCCCTTCGTCGGTACATGGTCGACGAGGGACTGCTGACGCGGGCGGCCGGGGAGTATCGACGGCCGCGGTGAACCGGGGGACGACCGTCAGGAGCGACCGTTCGGGCCGCGCTGGCCGCCGGTGTAGTCGCCGCCCACGATCGGCTCGATCAGACCGTACCCGCCGTCGTTCCGAACGTACAGGATGGCGACCCGCTCGTTCTCGGCGTTGACGAACACGAAGAACCGGTGGCCGAGCTCCTCCATGGCCGTGATCGCATCCTCCTCGAACATCGGCTCGATAGCGAAGCGCTTGCTCTTCACGACGCGGGAGACCTGGGCTGCCTCGACCGTGCCATCCGCGACCCGTCGGAGGATCGCCTTCTCCTGCGTCGGTCGGGCTCGGAGGCGAGGCCGCTCCTTGTGCGAGACCGTCTGCCGCTCGACCTTGTCGACGACGGTGTCCAGCGCGGCCTGGTAGCTCGAGCCCGATGCGTGACTGTGCAGCGTCTGCCCGTTCATGACCAGGGCGACGTCGACCATGTGCGCATCCGAATCGCTGCGATGGTGCTCGATCGAGAGCTCGACGAGGGCCTCCGTCCGCTCGTCGACCAGCCTCGCGATGTGCCCGAGCTTGCGTTCGGCGTAGGCTCGGACGCGTTCCGGGACCTCGACGTTCTTGCCCTTGACGATGGTCCGCATGCGTCACCTCCCGGGCCGAGCGCCCTGATTCGAGTATAGCCCGGCCGGTCGTCCGGCTCTGTCCTGGGCATGCCCCGCTCACCGCTCACGGGCCACGGTGACCGCGGACACGGCCAGGGCCCCGCCGTCCATGAGCACGCTCGCGCAGGCCGCCAGGGTGGCGCCGGTGGTCATGACGTCATCGACGAGGACGACCCACCGACCGCGAATGCGCTCGAGCGCCTCCGCCGAGCTGGGACGGAACGCCCGCTCGACGTTGGTCGCCCGGGCTCGTCGATCGAGCTGGAACTGCGCGATCGTGGCCTGCCAGCGCTCGAGCGCGTCGAAGGCGGACAGGCCGAGCCTCCGGGCCGACGCCTGTGCCAGCAGGGCTGCCTGATCGTAGCCACGCTGCGCGGCACGGTCACGGTGCACCGGGACCGGGACCAGGACGTCGCCTCCGGCGCCGGCTCGGGCCCAGCGTCGGGCGAGCGCGTCGCCCAGCGGGTCGGCGAGTCGTCGTTCGCCGCTGTACTTGAGCAGATGCAGGGCGGCGCGGACGACGCCGCTGAACGGCGCACACCACTCGAGCTGGACGAGGCCGTCGGGCAGGTCCGCGGGGAGCCCGAGCGGGACGCCTGGCGGCAGGTCCAGACGCGCGTCGAGGGCCGGCAGGCACGCCGAACAGATCGGGTCGCCCTCGCGACCGCAGCCGGCACACGATGCGGGGAATGCAAGATCCAGGGCCCGTACCGCGACCTGCCCGATGACCGACATCGGGCCATCATCGGACCGTGGCCTTCACGCGGGCTTATCCGGGTTCGGGGCGGCCGTCCTCCCGGTCCGAGGAACGGGGCGAGAGGCCGTGCGCGGCGGCGAGTGGCACTTTGGGACAGGCGCGGGTGCGGAGGCGCCTCAGCGCGCGGCTGGGCCCTCCAGGGCGACGATGTCGCCCACGACCGTGCCCGTCCGGTCGATCGTGCCGACCGGCAGCTCCAGGACGCCGTTGGCGCCTCGCACGAGCGGGACGAGCCCGACCCACGTGCGCAACGAACGGTGGACGGCGACGACACGGCGAGCCCCACCGTAGGCATCGCTCGGCCGATCGACGAACACGGCGTCGATCGGGAAGCGCATGAACATCATGTGGATACCGTTGCTGTCGGGCAGCCACAGGCCGGCATCCGGGGCGAGCGAGGCTCGTCCCATCAGGCCCATGAATTTGCCCCACAGGCTCGCGGCGACCTCGAGCCGGGTGGCGAGCAGGGTCCCGCGCGTGACGTTCCGGGCGACCAGTGCGGTCGCCGGTTCGTCGGGTCGTGCGTCCGTGGTCAGGTCTTCAGGTTCTGGATGATGAGGATGATGGCCGGACCGAGGATGACGATGAACAGCGACGGGAAGATGCACCCGACGAGCGGGAACAGCATCTTGATCGGCGCCTTCGCCGCCTGCTCCTCAGCCCGCTGGCGCCGCTCGATGCGGAGTTGCTCGGACTGGACCTGGAGCACCTTGGAGATCGACACGCCGAGCTGCTCGGCCTGGATGATCGCGCCGATGAAGTTGGTCAGCGGCTGGACCTCGGTCCGGGGCACGATGTCCCGGAGGGCTTCACGACGCGCCTTGCCGACGCGGACCTCGGCGAGCGCCCGACGGAATTCGTCGGACAGAGGACCCTTCAGCTTCTCGACGACGCGTCCGAGCGCCGCGTCGAAACCGAGCCCGGCGCGAACGGAGATCGTCAGCAGGTCCAGCGAGTCCGGGATCATCATGAGGATGGCCTTCTGGCGCTTGCGCACCCGGCCACCGAGCCAGAACTCGGGGATCGTGTAGCCGAACGCGACGCCGACGATGCTCAGCACGAACCCGATCGGCAGCGGGAACTTGAGCAGCCCCAGCACCACGAACAGCAGGAAGAAGATGATGCCACCGACGATGGCCCCGATGGCCTTGATGCCGAGCCAGTCGGCGGTGCGGAGGTCGCCGGGGTTGCCGGCGAGCGCCAGGCGCTTCTCGGTGCGATCCGAGAACGACGTGCTGGTGACCCGCGAGACGCTGTTGGACAGGCGAGCCGCGAGCGGGCGCAGGGTCCGCTCGATGAACGGAGCCTGAAGCTCCAGTTCCTCGAGGTTCTTGGCCGTCATGGACCCGAGCTGGGTCAGGCGGGCCTGGACGGGATCGACCGGCGAGCTGCCGGCGAGCCCGATGAAGATGAGGAGGACGGCTCCGGCCGCGACGGCCGCGATGATGATGGGGATGGGCATCGGCCTAGACCTCGATGTCGACGATCTTGCGGATGAGCATGAAGCCGATGAACATCATGAAACCGCCAAGAAGCAGGATGATGACGCCGCCGGGCAGGCCAAGGACCTCCGGTGGCTTCGTGAACATGGGCTCCATGAAGCCCGGGGCCGCGATGAACAGGAAGCCCGCCAGGCCGATCGGCAGGAGGCCGACGACGTAGCCGGAGAGTCGCTGCTGCGCGGTCAGTGTCCGGATCTCACCCTTGATCCGGACACGCTCGCGGATCGTGAACGCGATGGAGTCCAGGATCTCGGCCAGGTTGCCACCGACCTGGTGCTGGATGGAGATGGCCGTGGCCATCAGCTCCAGGTCATCGGATCGGACGCGCCGGACCATGTTCTCGAGGGCCTGATCGAACGGCAGGCCCAGGTTGACCTCGCGGATGACCCGACCGAACTCGGTGGAGATCGGCGGACGCAATTCGCGGACGACCAGCTCGATGGCCTGCAGGAACGACGAACCGGCGCGCAGGGCGTTCGCGATCAGGGTGATCGTGTCCGGGAGCTGCTTGTTGAACGCACCGAGGCGTCCATTCCGCCGGCGTGCAAGCCAGAAGCGCGGCATGAAGAACCCGACGAGCGCGCCGATCAGCAGGACGATCGGATTGCCGAGCGTCGGCAGCACGAACGACAGCACGAGCATCGCGGACGGCACGCCGACGATGCAGGCGCCCCAGATGAGCAGGTATTCCGATGGCTTGAGCTTGAGGTCGGCGCGCGCGATCTCGCGCTGGAGGTTCGCGCCGAAATCGCGCTGCTCGACGACCTTGTTCAGGCTCGCGAGCGTGGCGCTCTGGGTGATCAGATCGGCGATAGCGCCCTGGCCGCTCGGTGGGGCCTTGGCAGGACGGGATGAGGCGTAGCGCTCAAGGCGGTCGGAGATGCCCGATCCACCCGATGTGGCGACGCCGATCGCGATGAGCAGGATCGCCAAAGCGGCGACTCCGGCGATCGCGAGCGTCATGGTATCCACGGGTGATGCTCCTTCCGCGGCCTAGTAGGTGAAGCCGAACAGGCCGGGCGGCAGGTTGATGCCCATGACCTCGAACTTCTCGACGAACTTCGGGCGGATCCCGGTCGGCTTCAGCCGGCCCTGGATCTTGCCCTCGACAACGCCCGTCTGTTCGAAGACGAACACGTCCTGCATGACGATCACATCACCTTCCATGCCCTGGACCTCGGTGATGTTGACGATCTTGCGGGTCCCGTCCTTGAGACGGCTCTGCTGGACGATGAGGTCGACCGCCGAGGCGACCTGCTCGCGGATGGCCCGCAGGGGCAGATCCACGCCGGCCATCAGGACCATCGTCTCGAGGCGCGACAGCATGTCGCGCGGGCTGTTGGCATGGCCGGTCGACATCGAGCCGTCGTGGCCGGTGTTCATGGCCTGGAGCATGTCCAGGGCCTCACCCGAGCGGCACTCCCCGACGATGATGCGATCGGGCCGCATGCGCAGGGCATTGCGGACGAGTTCGCGGATCGGGACCGCGCCCTTGCCTTCGATGTTCGGCGGGCGGGACTCCAGCGTGACCACGTGCTCCTGGCGGAGCTGCAGCTCGGCGGCGTCCTCGATGGTGACGATGCGCTCGTCGTTCGGGATGAATGACGAGAGGACGTTGAGGGTCGTCGTCTTCCCGGAGCCGGTGCCACCGGAGACGAAGATGTTGAGTCGAGCTTCCACGCATGCTCGCAGGAAGTCGAACATGTCAGCCGTGGCGGTCCCGAACCGGATGAGGTCGTCCACCGTGAACGGCGACGCGGAGAACTTGCGGATGGTGATGACCGGGCCGACCAATGAAAGCGGCGGGATGATGGCGTTCACACGGGATCCGTCTGTCAGGCGGGCGTCGACCATCGGGCTCGACTCGTCCACCCGGCGACCGATCGGAGCGATGATCCGGTCGATGATGCGCATGACGTGGTCGTCATTCTGGAAGACGACGTTGGTCAGCTCGAGCTTGCCGGAACGCTCGATGTAGACCTGGCGCGGGCCGTTCACCATGATCTCGGTGATCGACTCGTCCCGGAGGAGCGGCTCCAGCGGCCCGAGGCCGATGATCTCGTCGGTGATCTGCTCCAGCATTCGGACACGTTCGGCGCGTGTCAGGGCGAGGCCTTCCTCGTCGATGACCTTGCCGAAGATCTCCTCGATCTGGCGCCGGACCTCCACCTGGTTGGACAGGTCGAGCTTCGGGTCCAGGTCCTGGATGACCCGGTTCTGGATCCGGAACTTCACGTCCCGGAACAATTCGCGGACCGGTGCCTGGCTGGTCAGCCGTGGCGAGGACGGGGCGCTGGGCGGCCCGCCCGGTGCCACCGGGAGATTGGAGCCGGGAGCTCCCGGCGAGGCATCGGATCCTGTGGATCCCGGTCGAGCGCTCTCGATCCGCTTCAGTAGGGACATCGCCTACACCCCTTTTCGCCCCGAGGGGCTCACTACGGCCGTGTTCATCGCCACGCGAACAGGGACTTCTTCTCTTTGGTCTTCCGGCTGTCGTCGCCGGCTGGCACGCTTGGTCGATCGCCGATGACCGACCGCGCGAGGCGGAGGATGTCCTGGGAGACCTGGGCCTCCTTGTTGGACAGGAAGAACGGTACTCCACGGTTGAGCGCATACACGACGCTGCGACCGTCGCTCACGATCGTCTCGTCGACCTTTCGGCCGATCGACTGCTCGACATCCGCGACGCGGATGCCCAACGCCGAATCCGCTCGGTTCAGGATCAGACGGACCTTCCCACTCTCGTATCCGAGCTGTTGGGTCACCTCCAGGAAGAGGCGCATGTTCTTGATGCTCGTGATTTCGAGACTCAGCATCGTGAGGATCACATCGGCGATGTCAAGGATCGCCAGCGTGGTGTCATTGAAGAATGCGGTGCAGTCGACCACCACGAGATCGTGATCCTTGCGGAGCGCCTCGAGCAGCCTCCGGATCGCGGCCGGCGTGACGAGCTCGGCCGTCTCGGGCGTCGGTGGCGCCAGGAGGACCCGAACGCCCGACGTGTGGTCGATGATGAACACGTCGAGCGAGTCGAGCTCGCCCGCCTCGAGCTGCGGGAGCAGGTCGGCGATCGACTTGCTCTTCGGGTTCAGGTTGAGCAGGACCCCGACGTCGCCGAACTGGAACGACGCGTCGACCAGGATGACCTTCTTGCCCAGCTCCGTCGCGGCCGCGACCGCGAGGTTGACGGCGACCGTCGTGCGACCGACGCCGCCCTTCGGGCTGAAGACCGCGATGATCCTGCCAGGATCCCCACCTGTCTCGCCCGACGGCGTGTCCGAACCGGAAGGAGACCCCACGATAGGCACGGTTGCCATCCGGTGGGCCTTGTCGACCTCGCGCGAGTGGACCTGCCGGATCGACGAGGTCAACTCATCGCTGCTGAAGGGCTTGACGAGGAACTCGCGCGCCCCGGCCAACATGGAACGGCGCAGGTAATCCGCCTCGCCCTGGACGGACATCATGACGACGGCCGCGGAGGGGAGCGTGGCCGCCATCTGTTCGGTGGCCGTGATGCCGTCCATGTCCGGCATGTTGATGTCCATCAGGATGATGTCGGGCGTGAGCTTGCTGGCCATGTCCAGGGCCTCCTGTCCGGACGAGGCAGCACCGACCACGTCGATATCGCTCTCGAAGCTCAGCAGCTTCGTGAGGTGATCGCGGGTTTCGGGGATGTCGTCAACGACGAGGACGCGGATCTGGTCGGCCATCTCGCTCTGGTCTTGCAATGCAGTGGTTGATCGGTCGGAGGACCGGATGAAGGGGCCCGGGACTACGACGGGCGCGGGACCTGTGGGTCCGTCGCGCCCGCCGCGTCTGGGGCCGTCTCAGCTCGGCCGGTCTTCAGCCGGGTCTGGGGCTATCGGTTCGCGGGGGTAACGGTCTCGACGACTTCTGGCGGGACGACCCCGTAGGTGTCGACGAGGGTCTTGAGATTGATGCCGGTGGTGGTGTTCGGAAGGGGCGTCACGGCCTCATTCGTGACCGGATCCACGAAGTCCTTCGGAGAGCGGAGGACGAGGGTGATCGACGAGTCAAGCTCGGCGAACTTGATGACTTCAGCGTCCTGGGCGGACACCGCGAGGATGACGATCTGCTGCTGGCCGTTGAGGGCCGTGCCCGGCTGGGATGGGTTGCCGGAGGTGTCGGTGCCGGTGCCGGTGTCGCCGCCGGTGGTGGTGGTCTGCGCGGCGGGCGGAAGCAGCGTGCCGAGGACCTGCAGACCCTGCAGGAGGACCTTGACGCTGGTGCTGTTGAGGCCGCTGACGACGGTGACCGAGCTGTCGGCCGGGTTGACCGTGATCACCGGGAACTTGTCACCGGTGACGCCCGAGATCAGATCGACGTAATCGCCGGTCTGGACGACCGTGCCGACACCCGTGACCTGGTCGACCTGGACGGCGATGGCACGCAGGCCGGGCGGCACTGCGATGTTGCCGATCTCGCCGGGCGTCCCGCCCGTGATGGTGGCCTGGGAGACCTGGCCTCCGGCCACGACCGCCTGTCGGGCGATCTTGCCGATGACCTGGGAGGGATCCGCGAAGGCCCCTGTGTTGATCGCATCGAGCGGCAGATCTTGCTTCTTCACGTCGGACGCCTTGATCTCCGCGGACAGCGGGATGTCGACGGTCGCGATGAGCACGGTTCCCGTGGTGGGTTTCTTCGTTGGCTCAGGCTGCTGGCGCACCAACAGGAGGATGCCGACGAAGGCGACGATCGCGAGGAAGACCCCGACGAGCAGGACCAGACGATTAGAGCGCTTCAAGTTGTTACTCCCCGATGAGGCTTGTGACAGGTGGCACCACTGTAGCACCGGCCCAGAGGCCCGCGACTATACGAATGGCCTAGGACCATTAGGAGGAAACGGCAGGAATCCATGCGTGATGCAAGGTTTTCTGCAAGGTCCGACGGGAGGCGCGCCTGGCCGCTCGTGGGTGGTGCGCGGCCTGGTGCGTGCCGGGAACGTCGACAGCCCGCCGATCGGCGGGCTGTCAGCATGGGAGCCCGGGAGGGTCCCGTCCGTTATGGAGCGACCGATTCCAGCTGACTACCGATGATGCTCAGCTTGTCACTGACTTGGCTGCCCATGAAGATGAGGGCGACGATCGAAACGATGGCGATAAGGGCCAGGATAAGAGCGTATTCTGCGAGGCCCTGGCCGTCGACCTGACGGATCCGGTCGATGATGGCGACCAGACGCGGGTGCGCTGTCATCTTGATTCACCTCCTTTCCTCGAGGCTCGTTAGAGGTCCCGACCGAATGGGGCCGGTGATCCCACCATAGGTCGAGGAGGGTACGTGTCAATAGCCCGAAGGTTGGGCCTGTCGACGTTCGTGCACCAGCAACAGGAAAGGCCGCCGTGCCCCCTCCGGGCGCCGGCGGCCTCGATCGGTCTCGGAGCGCTGTCGATGACTAGATCGAGTCGCCGACCGTGCTGATGATGGTGCTGACCTGGGTGCCGAGGAAGATGAGTGCCACGATCGCCACGATCGCGATGAGGGCCAGGATCAGCGCGTATTCCGCGAGACCCTGACCATCTTCCTGGCGGAAGGACGAGATAAGAGCGTGCAGCTGCGACATCTGTCTGGGGGTACCTCCTCTCAGTGCAGGCTCCACGAGCGTGGCTCATGGGCCGTGTCACGGTACGAGTGGTCCCGGCGACTGTCAAGGCTGAGCGATGCGGGCGCATCCTCGGCGGGGCAAACGAAAGACCGCCGGGCCTCAAGAGGTCCGGCGGTCTTGATTCGATCACTGAGGATCGACGACTAGATCGAGTCGCCGACGGTGCTCAGGATGGTGCTGACCTGGCCGCCCAGGAAGATCAGAGCGACGATCGCGACGATCGCGATGAGGGCGAGGATCAACGCATACTCGGCGAGACCCTGGCCTTCCTCGTCCCGGCGAAGGGAAGCGAGGAAAGAAGTAAAGAGCGCCATGTGGCAGCCTCCTGGATGAGTACTTGCCCTCGGAATCTGAGGGCTGTCATCACTATATGGAGCAGGGCCTCGCGAACGCACTAGGTCGATGGTACCGAAACAGCCGGGACTTCCCGGGTGCCCCTCCGTTGCGTCCGCGCGCCATTCGGGAGTCGCCCTGATCGTCACGGGTCAGGTTCCGCCCGTGGCCGAGTCGATCGCCTGGCCGATGCCCGCGAGGAGATCCGCCACCGTCCCGCCGAAGACACCCAGGATCACGACCGTGAACACGACGGTCAGGGCGAGGATCAACCCGTATTCGACCAGGCCCTGCCCGCGGACGCCGGCCAGGGTCCGCACGTCATCGCTCCGCCGGCACCGGCGTCTCGGCGACGATGTGGAGCTCGGAGCCGTCCTCCGACAGGTCGGCGAGGATGCCCAGGCTGGCCGCGCGACTCTCGATCTCCTGCCAGGTCGTGACCGGCAGCGCGACGATCGCATCGCGCCGCGCCGTCTCGGCGGCGTCGCGGGCGTCGGCTCGCCGGTCAGCCATCATCGCGGCAAGCGCGGGCGGTAGCTCGGTGCCCGGCGCGGGTTCCTCGATCGGTTCGGGTGCGGGTTTCGCGTCCTTGTCTGCGGCCCGCACGGCATGAACGCGAGCCTCCACCTGGTCCGCCCAGTCCAGGCGCATCGTGATCCGGGTCGGTGACCGCTCCAGGTACCCGACCAGGGCCTCGTCGAGCATGCGGAAGAGCCCGCTCTCGAGATCCATCGGCAGCCGCCTGTCCTGTCCCATGGAATCGAAGTCGACCGCGACGCCGGCCCGGCGTCCCCGCTCGCGTGCGGACCGCCGCAGCGTCGGCACGAGGCCGAGGTCGTCGAGCACCATGGGCCGGACGTCGAAGATGAACGTCTTGGTCGCCTCGAGCGTGCGCTGGACCATGCCGATGAGCTGGTGGACCTCGCCCAGCGCCGACGCCGGGTCCTTGGCCACGAGGCGCTCGACGATCTGCGCCTGCAGCACGATGTTCGTGAGGCTCTGGGCCGGGCCGTCATGCATGGCTCGGGAGATCTCGCGCCGAAGGTCCTCCTGGCCCGTCAGGACGAGGCGGGAGACGGCGGGGGCCATCGGGGCGTCGGCGTCGGTGGCGCTGGCCGCCGACCTCCGGCCCGCCTTGGCCGGTGCCTGGACCGCGGCGACCGGTGTCGCCGGATCCATGGCGGCCACGACGTCGGCGTAGCCCGCGACGGACTCGCGGTGCCGGGCCAGGGCCCGCCGCTTGCCCTCGAGGACCTCGACCTGCGACTCCATGAGGGCGGCACGCCGCGTGAGCGACGCGACCTGCGTGCTGAGATCGACCAGCTCGCTCGGCTCACCCTGCGTGGTGAGAGCCGTGAGCTTGTCGGCCGCCGTGCTCCTCCGGCTCTCGTGGCGGGCGGCTTCCGTGGTGGCCTGGGTGATGATCAGGTCCACCTCACCGAGTTCGCTGTCGAGGCGGGCGACCTCCTCGGTCAGGCGGGTGGCCAGATCGGCCAGGGTCATCGGCACGGGCGGCGACTGGGCCTCCGTCGTGGGGGCCTCCTTCGACGCGGCGTCGGGCGTCGATCTCGTCGGCTTGGCCGTCGATGCGTCGCTCATCGGGGTTCGGTGGTCGCGCGTCTCGCTCGGGTCGTGATCGCTCAGTCCTCCGGCATCCGGATCCAGCCTTGGCGCATGGCGTACACGACAGCCTGGGTCCGGTCGTTGACGGACAGCTTGCGCAGGATCGAGCTCATGTGATTCTTGACGGTCTGCTCGCTGATCGACAGCGCGTAGGCGACCTGCTTGTTGGTCATCCCTTGGGCGATGTTGTCGAGGATCTCGACCTCTCGCGGCGAGAGCGGGGCGAAGATGGGCGCTGCCTCCTGCCCGTACACGGCCAGCTCGCGGAACTCCTTGAGGACGCGCGAGGCCACGGCCGGCTTGGCGAAGACCTTGTCGTTGATGAGGTACTCACCAGCGACGACCCGCCGGATGATGGTGACGAGGTCATCTGGCCCGACGTCCTTGAGGATGAACGCGGCCGCGCCCGCCTTGATCGCATCGAACAGGGCGTCCTCATCCTCGGTCTGGGCGAGCACGATGATCCCGGTCGAGGGCAGCTCGCGCTTGATCCGCTGGGTCGTCTCGATGCCGCCTGGTGCCGGCAGCGAAAGGTCCATCAGGACGATGTCCGGCGAGGTCTCCAGGGCGCGATCGATGGCGCTCCTCGAGTCGTCCGCTTCCGCAACGACCTCCAGGTCGGCCTCGCGGCTCAGGATGTTGGCGATCCCCACGCGGAACAGGGCGTGGTCGTCGACGATCAGGATCCGGGTACGATCGCCGACGGTCCTTCGATCAGGACCGCCTCGCCGTCGCTCTGGTCCGCCGTAGTCGATCGCACTCATGTGCTCTCCCTCTGCTCCGCAACTGCGTGGGTGGGGATCGCCAGCCGGACGACGGTGCCGCCGCCGGGTCGCGATCGTATGTCCAATCGAGCGCCGACCAACTCGGCGCGTTCGCGCATGAACTGGAGGCCGAAGTTGTTCCGGCCCCTGGCCGCCACGAGGTCCGTATCGAAGCCGCGGCCATCATCGCGCACCTCGACGGTCCAGAGGTCGTCCTTGAGCGTCGTGGTCACGGTCACGTGCTCCGCGGATGCGTGCTTGCGGACATTCTGGAGCGCCTCCTGCGCGACTCGAAGGGCGACCATGCGGGCACGGTCGTCGAGCTCGTTGCTCGACGCGGCAAGATCGGTCTCGATGGAGAGATCGGTCAGCGACCGGACGTGTTCGACGGTGTCCATCATGGCGCCGTCGAACCCAAGCTCGTCGAGCAAGGGTGGCCGAAGCTGCGTGATGAACGCCCGGAGGTTGCTCAGCTCGCGACGGAGTTGCTCACGGAGGATCCCCAGCTCCGTGGCTGCGAGGCGGGGATCGGAGGCCAGGACGCGCTCGATGTACTGGACCTGGAAGATCGAGTTGCTGAGGACCTGGGCCGGTCCGTCGTGGATTTCCAGGGCGAGCCTCGAGCGCTCGGCCTCCTGCGCCTCGACGATCCGCATCTGGATGTCCCCGGACGTCGCGGGACCACCCGCCTCGTTGACCAGGGTCACGTCCCCGCGCTCCATGAAGAGCCACGTCCGCTCGAGGGTGTTCTGGGCGAGTTCCAGCCTGGCGAGCTCCCCCTGGTAGCGACCCAGTTGTTCGGCCAACTGATCAACCTCGGCTCGGAGGTTCCGCTCCAGGGCGTCGTCCGCACCCGCCTCGGCCGCGCTCGCCGCCCGGTCGGCGTCGGTCGCCCTCGGGGTCGGCGGCTTCCGGTGTTCGCGTGGGATGTGGTCGATGCCGTCGAGCTGGTCACGGAGCGCCTGCCAGTGCACGAGCGCCTCAGCGTAGGATTCGCGATATCGCTCCCGGATGCCCCGCAACGTGTTGGCGCTGTAGCCCACGGCGGCGCTAGCTTCCGCGTGCAGTCCGTCGAAACGATTGTCGCCGGACGGCTTCCCGGCCCGTGCTTCCATCAGCTTCGGAGTATAGGGGCCGCCTCTCATGGGCAAGCGACCTCGAATACCCGGACGTCGGCCAGTGGATCGGTCACGCCCGAGGGTCCGGCCCCCAGCGACAGCTCGTGGAAGCAGTCGACCGCCGGGCCAGGCCGGTCGAGCACGGCCGGCCAGCCGCCATGGTCGTGACCGATCACGATCAGGAGCCGCGTTCCGGCGAAGGCGGGGTCCGAAGCGAGGTCCACGACGTCGCTGGGAGACTCCGCGGGGAGCGCGAGAGCACGCACGCCGGGCGTCTCCGCCAGCCAGATCGGGAAGTTGGTGATGATCGGTCCCGCGGAGGCGTCCAGCGGGTGCCCGACCGCGGCCATGCGGCGAGCCAGCTCCCGGTACTGGTCGGCGGTCGAGTGGGAGCCATCGCCGAACGATGGCAGGAGCGCAACCGAGAACAGCACCGAACCGAACACGCCGAGCGCCCCGCCCAGCCAGGCGACGGGACGTGTCCAGCCTAGCCGAGCGCCCAGGCGGGCGATACCGGCATCGAGCGCCAGCAGTGCGGAGAGCACGAGCAACACGTGGACCGGTCCCGCGGCATGCAGGAACGTGCCCCACGTCGTGGCGACCGGGAAGACCAGGCTCGTGACCAGGAACGCGACGAGGCTGAAGATGACGACCGGTCGAACCGCCCGGCCGCGCCCCTGCCAGGGCAGCTCGGCGATCCCGATCAGCGAGATCGGCAGGCCGGGCAGGAAGAGCACCGAGAACAGGTTGTGGGTGACTCCCTCGACGCGCATCTCGAGGAGCCGGGTGGGCCCGACCGCCAGGTAGCGGGCAAGCGTCGGTGGATCGTTCCAGGCGAAGATGTCGAACCCGGTCACCGACAGGGCGTTGGCGGCCGCCTGGCCCGGCAGCGGGCTGCCGAACACGACCCAGTCGCGCCACGCCCAGGGCGCGAACACGAGCATGGCCACGGCCGCTGCGAGGCCGATCATCCGGACGCGTTGCGGCCGTGTCGTCCCGGGCGCTGTCCAGGCGACGATGGCCCAGGCGAGGCCGAGCCAGATGGCCTCGTTGCGGGTGAGTGCGGCGAGGCCGATGAGCGCGCCCAGGCCGATGACCCGGCCGTCGGTCAGGCGCGCGCCCCGCGGCTCGCGGGCGATCCGGGTCATCAGCAGGCAGGCCGCGAGGGCGAGCGCCGCGAACGGCATCGTGGAATCCGGCAGCGCGGAGTGGAGCACGAGCGGCAGGTAGGCAGCCGAGGTCAGCCCGGTGCCCAGCGCCAGGGTTCGCGCTCGACCCACCGGCAGGCCCCGCTCCTCGGCGACGTCGGCCGCCAGGCGCCACGCCAGGACCGGGACGAGCGCCCCGACGACGACGGACGCGACCTGCGCGGACGCGAAGGTCGATCCGGCGACGGCCATCGGGATGGCGGCCAGGAAGGTCGGCAACGGCAGCCACACTTCGAAGGCGGGGCGCGGGAAGACCAGCGGCGGCGTCTGGTAGCTCCACAGGGCGTCCGCGACCAGGCCGTGGCCGTCAAGCAGGTTGCGCGCGACCCCGACGTAGTAGGCGGTGTCCTCGGGCTTCGGGAAGACGATCTGCGAGGCGAAGATGGCCCGCGTGACGAGCGCCACGACGAAGACGAGCCCGGCGGTCAGGAGCGCTTCGCGGCGGGTCATGACGCGGCACACCGTCGATCCGCGGGTTCCAGGCAGACCGGATAGACACCGAGCGCAGTGAGCTCGCCGCTGGCCGGCGGCGTCAGGCCGTCCGTGACGATGGGCGGCCCGATCCAGTCGGGTCGCTCGCCGGCCCCGATGATCGGCCCGGCCGCGGCGACCGAATCGCCGGCGTCGAGGACGAGCCACCTGATGTCGTACGCACGCGCGACCGCCTCGACCGTATCGAGCGGGTCGTTGACGAGCACGACGCCGCCACGACCGGTCCAGTAGCGGGTGCCCGACGCGTCGATGGACATGACCCGATCGGTCGCAGCCGCCCCGGCCGCGTCAAGCGCCGCTGCCACGGTGCGGAACCGATCCGCGCGTTCGGCCCAGTTCGCATGGACGACGAGCGAGCCGGCGACCGTGCACAGGAGCGCGAACCCGATCGCCGCCGCCCCGAAGAACCGGGCGGCACCGTCCGCGTCCCAGGCGGGCCGCCGACGGGCGACCCAGGCGACCCCGACCACGATCCCCTCGAGCGCGAGGATGTACGTGTGTGGCGCCAGCGCCACCGCCGAGTGGATGAAGGTGCCTCCCGGGACATGCACTGCGGAGACCAGCGCCGAGAAGCCGAACAGGAGCCCGGCGTACAGGAAGAACGGCCCGAAATCGAGAGACCGCCGTCGGGCCCAGCCGCCGATCGCGATGAACGGCGACAGAACGAACCCCGCGACCAGCGTGACGTAGATCATGACCGCGGCCACCAGGCCGCCGATCCGGCTCAGGACGAGCGGACCGAGGCCCATCCCCAGGAGGTGCTCGAGTGTGGCCGGTGTCGTGATGCTGTTCCACTCGGCGATGTCGCGGATGAACAGCACCTTGCCCGACGCGGTCGAGGGCGACAGCGATCCGAAGACGACCAGCTGACGGATCCACCACGGCACCATGACGAGCGCGAAGAGCGCAACACAGGCGACGGCCGCCACGAACGGGATCGCGGGACGCCGAGCGCCCGCCGAGCGCCAGGCGCGCCAGCGGTCCCAGGCAAAGGCGAGCCCCAGGGCTGCGAGCACCAACAACCCGTCATTGCGCGACAGGGTCGCGAGGCCGGCCAACAGACCCGCCCCGGCGAACGCGCGACCGGAACCCTTGAGCCCGCGAGCGCCGAGCCACAACGAGCCTGCCACCAGCGGCTGGAAGAGCGAGAAGTTGTCCGGCTGGACGAGGTAAACGGCCGACAGCAGCGGGATCGCGACCAGGATCCCGGCGCCTGTCGGCACCCATGAGCGGGCCCCGGCGTCGCGGGCGATCGCCCAGGTCAGCGGCGCCGCGAGCGAGCCGATGAGGGCGAACGGCGCCGCCGATGCCCATGCCACGTTCCCGAAGACAGCCAGGAACGGCACCTGGACCATCGACGCGAGCGGCATCCAGTGGGCGTTCGACGGGATCGGCAGCATGGGGTCGGCCGGGATCTTGCCGCCAACCTCTGCGAAGATCCAAACGAAGTCGACGTTGAAGCCCTGGCCGGCATGGAGCGCCCGAGCCACGTCCACGTAGTAGGACGAATCGGGATAGGCCGGCTCCGGGAAATGCCAGATGAGCACCGCCCGAACGGCGAGGGCGAGCCCGTACAGCAGTAGGGGGATACGCACGGCCGGTGCAGCGTAGCACCGGGTCCCGCGCTCGCCGCCCAGTACGATTTGGCTATCGGGCGCGAGGGTCGGATATCACCCCGTCCGGGTTCGCCCGATCGGCGGTGGCTCATAGGCGACCGGCCATCGACCGCCGGCCAGCATGGTCAGCACGACGATCCCGATGCCGAGCCACCAGCCCTCGGCCGTGGCCGTCGCCGTGAGCAGTGCGGCCAGCAGGGCGAACTCGCGCCGGATACGGAGCATCGCCGGCAGGAGGAACAGGCCGTTGAAGTCGTGCATGTTCGGCGACACCAGGAGCATCAGGAGGCCGAGCCACGCCCCGGTCTCCGGCCCGCGCAGCCGCACGGCGGCGACGAGGGAGGCGACCGTCAGCGCCGCCACGGTCCATGCCGGCAGATAGCGCAGCAGCGACGGGCCCATCGCGTTCCAGCTCGGATCGGATGCTCGTGCGAGCTGGGCGAACCAGTCGCCGTAGAGTGCGATGCCGACGACAGGCAGCGTGACCAACGCGATGGCCGCCCAGGGGACGGCGCCGGCGATGGCGGCCCTCGGGGCTCGGCGACCGACCGCCAGCCAGGCATGGACCTGGGTCGCCTTGACGCTGGCGACCGTGGCCGCGTACCAGCCGATCCTCGGTGTCACCCCGCCCGGGGCATCCAGGTCGCGCGGCTCCGGAACGAGGTCGTGACGGACGGGAACGCTCCACCAGGCGGCGACGAAGGCGCCGAACAGCAGCATCTGGACATTGGCTCCCCAGATCCCGCCGAACATCGGCTCCCAGAGCAGGACGCCCGGCAGGACGATCCACGGGACGGCCAGGCGGCGACACACCGCCACCGCGACTGCGAGTGTCAACGCCGCCACGACCGCGCGCACGAGGCCCTCGGGGATCACGGTCAGCGGCGCCAGGAACGGGAGCGCGAACGGCGGGTACAGGAACGGCTGGCCGTAGGCGGCAGGATCCGTGAAGCTCGCGGCCTGGTAGACCGGCCCACCGGCCAGCCACCGCGTCGCTGCGTCGAGGGGGATGCCCACGTCGACCGCGGGAGCGATCGAAGAGGCGATCCGCAGGTCGGTCACGATGAACACGACGAGCGCGGCGACCGCCAACGCGACGCGGACGGCGGTCGTCGCCCTCGTGCCTGGGCCGAGCATGGCTGGCGCTTCGTCGTTCCTCGTCACCGCGGAAGTATCACCGTCGGTGCGGCGACCGCGACGGTACGATGGTCTGGTGTCCACCACGGGCCCGGGCTGACACGATCGGCGGATGACAGCCGCCCGTGCCGTCCGCGACGGCGCCATCATCTCCGGCCTGCTCTTCGCGGCGTACCTCTTCCTCGTGGTGGCGCCGGCGCCGAATACCGGGACGTTCGGGTTCGACGCCTTCGCCTACTGGGCCGTCCATGGCAACGACCCATATGCGACCGGTGTCGGCGGGCTCGGTGCGTTCAACTACTCGCCGGTCATCGCCCGCCTGTTCGATCCGTTCGGGGCGATCCCATGGCCCACCTTCCTGTGGATCTGGACCGCGCTCCTCGTCGGGAACCTCATCTTCCTCGGGCGCCGCGGCGTCCAGGTCCTCTGGCTCCTCGCCCTGCCGCCGGTCGCCCTCGAGCTGTACCACGGCAACATCCACCTGTGGATCGCGTCCGCGATCGTGCTGGGCTTCCGCTACCCGTGGACCTGGGCGTTCATCCTGCTGACCAAGGTGACGCCGGGCGTCGGGCTGATCTGGTTCGCTGTCCGGCGTGAGTGGCGGGCACTCGCCATCGGAGTGGGCGTCACGGGGGCGATCGTCGCAGTGTCGCTGGTTCTCGACGGGCGCCTTTGGCTCGACTGGCTCGGCTTCCTGTCCTCGACACCGGAAGGCGGGTCCGTCGCGCAATTCCAGATCGCGATCCCCCTGCTCGTCCGCCTGCCGTTCGCGGTCGTCCTCGTCGCCTGGGGCGGGCTGACCGATCGCCGTTGGACCGTCCCGCTCGCGGCGACCCTTGCGTTGCCGGTCCTATGGGTCAGCGGGTTCGCCATCTGCGCCGCGTGTCTCCCGCTGCTGCGTCCACCCGTGGCGACGCACCCGACCGGCGAGCCGCAGCCCGTCGCGATCGAGGCCGCTCCGGGCTCATGACGCTTTCCATCGATCCGGCCAGGCCGGCGGATCAGGCCACGCCGGAAGATCAGCCAGCGTCCCGCCGTCGGGGGTCCAGGTGGTCGACCCTCGCCTACCCGGTCGCCTTCCCGTTGAGTCTCATCGTGCTGATCTGGAGCGAGTCGGAGATCAGCCTGGTCGAGATCGTTCGGCCCGTCGTCGTCGCTGTAGCCAGCACCGTGGGGTTGACGCTCCTGCTCGGCTGGCTGGCGGGGGACCGGCGGCTCGGCGCGATCGCCGCCTCTGCCCTGCTGATCGGCGTCATCGTCGACCGGCCCGAGGCACGCCTCCTGCTGATCGTCGTCGCGTGCGCGATCGTCCTCATCGGCCACGTCCCGCAGGGCCGCATCCTGCGCGTCACGACGACCGCCACCCGGCTTCTCGAGCTCATCGCGACCACCGCATTGCTGGCCTCGCTCCTGTATGCCGCCGGTCAGCCTGGTTTCCTCTTCGTCATGGGCGAGCCATTCCGGGCCCTGCCCGGTCCTGCCGATCGCCCGGTCCCGCCGCCTGGATCCCCGGACATCTTCGTGTACCTCCTCGACGGGTACCCGGGTGCGACGGCGGCCACGCGCCTCCCCGGGTTCGATGCCGGGTCGTTTCCCGCGAGCCTGAGAGAGCGAGGGTTCGTCGTCCATGAGGACTCCCGGACCAACTACCTGATCACGCGGATCGTGCTGACCTCGATGTTCGAGGAGCGGCACATCGGGGACATCGCGGAGTTGGCGGCACCGTACGGGCCCGACCAGGCGGCCGATGCCCGCCGTCTTCGGTCCGTGATGGAGAGCTCGGATGGTCTGGCGGCGATCCGCGGCGCCGGGTACGACGTCGTTTGGGTGTCATCGGGCTGGAGCCACCTGGACATCCGCACCGTCGATCGCCGGATCGAGGCGGCCGGTCCCAGCGAATTCGAGACGGTGCTGCTTCGCCACACGGCACTCGCGGACGGCCTCCAGCTCATCGACCCGGGCGGCTACGCGGACGTCGTGCGGACGCGCATCGACGCCGCTTACCGTGAGGCGACCGCCATCGCCGCCGAACCGCACGACCGTCCCCGTTTCGTCTTCATCCACGTCCCCGCGCCCCACGCTCCGCCCGTGTACACCGCGGATGGCGCGCCGACGGACGGCAGCCCCGATTCGAGCTGGGGCATGACCGACCCGACCACGCAATCCCGGAGCGAACGCGCGACGAGGATGTCCGACCAGGTGCAGGCCATCGGCCGGAAGACCATCGAAGGGCTCGACGCGTTGCGGGCGGCAGCTCCGGCCCCGCCGGTCATCGTGATCTTCTCGGACCATGGCACCGACGTCGGCTGGGACGACAAGTCGCCCCTCACATCGGATCTCGCCGAGCGATCGAGCTCGATCCTCGCGGCACTCACCCCGGGGCACCCGGAGCTCTTCCGTGATCCGACGACGCCGGTTAACCTGCTCGGTGCGCTGACCAACGCCTATATGGGGACGCACATCCCGCGCCAATCGGACGTCACCTACGCCTATGACGGGTCCGTGCTCAACGTCGTCCCGATCCAGACGACCCCGGGCGACTGATCACGGATGACTGACGACCGGGGCTCCAGCGCGACACCCTCGACCCCTGCCGGTGGCAGGGCCTGGTGGCCGATCGCCATCTACCCTGTTGCGTTCCCGCTTGGGATCGTCCTGCTGCTCTGGGGGCAGTCCGAGCTCAACGTGCTCACCCTCGTCCGCCCGGCGGTGGTCGCGATCGCGTCGTCACTGCTCGTCACGGTCGTGCTGACGCTTCTTGCAGGCGATCGACGGCTGGGCGGTATCGCCGCGACGGCCCTCCTCGTAGGGCTGGTCGTCGATCGGGTCGAGGCCACCCTGCTCCTCACTGGTGTCGCCGTCCTGCTCGTCGTCATCGCGCGTCTGCCCGGCGGCCGCGCGATCCGGTTCCTTCCGCTCGCGACCCGACTCATCGCGCTTGTTGCAGCGATCGCGATCGTCGCGTCCGTCATCGCCGTCGTCGGGCGGCCGGGGTTCGTGTCGTCGATCGAGGAGGGCCTGCTGGCGCCGCCCGGTCCGTCGGAGCGCCCCGAGGCGACGGCTGGAGCGCCCGACATGTTCATGTACCTCATAGACGGGTATCCGGGTGCGACCGCCGCTGCCCAGGCGCCCTGGTTCGATGCGGCGGCGTTCCCCGCCGCGCTCTCGGAACGCGGGTTCACCGTCCACGACGATTCGCGGACGAACTACCTGCTGACACGGCTCGTGATCCCGACGATGTTCGAGGGCCGCCACGTCGTCGACATCGACGCGCTCGCGCCTCCGTCCGGCCCGGACCAGGCGGTCGACGCCCGGCGGCTTCGATCCGTCACCGAGCGTGCCGCGGGACTGGCGGCGATTCGGGCGGCCGGCTACGACGTGGTCTGGGTGTCGTCGGGCTACGACCATCTCGATGTCCGCAACGTCGATCGATGGGTCGAGGCGTCGGGTCCGTCCGAACTCGAGATCGCGCTTATCCGCTCGACTGCCCTGGGCACCATCCTCCAGGCCATCGACCGCAACGGTTGGTCGCGCGTCATCCGCGACCGGGTCCGTGCCGCGTACGCCGCCGCGACGACGATCGCGGCGGAACCGCACACTCGTCCGCGATTCGTCTTCGTCCACGTTTCCGGGCCGCATCCACCCACCGTCTTCCGGGCCGATGGATCGGCCGAGGACGGGAGCCCGGATGCGGCCTGGGATTCGTTCCAGGGATCGGAGGAGACCAAGGAGTTGCGGCGGGAGCGCTCGTTCGCACAGGTCGAAGCGATCGCGGCGATGACGCTCCAGGGGGTCGACGCGGTTCGTGCCGCGTCGTCTACGCCGCCGGTGATCATCTTGTTCTCGGACCATGCGACCGACATCGGCTGGGTGGCCGGCAACGCCCTCGGGTCCGACCTGACCGAGCGATCGAGCTCGTTCCTCGCGACTCTCACGCCAGGGCAGCCCGAGCTCTTCCGCGAGCCGACGACCCCCGTGAACGTCATCGGCACGCTGACCAACGCCTACTTGGAGACGCACGTCCCGCGCCAGCCGGACGTCACCTACGCCTTTGACGGGTCCGTGCTCAACGTCGTCCCGATCCAGACGACCCCGGGCGACTGATCCGCCCACGTCCGGGCGCGCCGAGGTCGTCCTCCTCATGCCTCGTGCCGACGGACCTCGCGGCCGATGACGAGCCCGGGTCGACCACGGATCGCCAGGACCAGGATGATCGCGAACACGGTCATCAGGACCACGGGGACACGGACCGGCGGGCCCTCGACGTCGTTCGCACTGATCGAGTTCGTGAGCAGGATGACCAGCGGCGACAGCGCGACACCGATCCCGATCCAGCCGGCGTCCGCACGCAGGCGCAATCCCCGCCAGGCGATCGCGGCGGCCGGCACGAGCAGCAGGTCGTCGTGCGGGTTGAGGTGCGGGCTGGTCAGGAGGCCGATGACCAGGGTGAGCGCGAACCGCAGGTCGAAGTCGACGCTCGTCGGCTTCCAGGGTCCTCGCCAAAGCCAGGCCACGGCCGCCAGCCCGGCGACCTGCCCCATGAGTCCGACGGTGTTGATGAGGGTGGCCTGGCCCCCGGCCTGGTCCGGCCCGATCAGCAACGTCAGGGTGCCGCGGAGGTTCCACATGACCGACGGCCGAACGCTGAATTCGTCGAACGTCGAGACGTATCGCGACAGGAAGCCCAGGTAGTCCGCCCAGATGGCCGGACCCAGCACGACCGTCGCGACGATCGCCAGGATCAGGCCGATCCCCGCCGCCGCGGCGATCGCTCGCCAGCGCCGACCGACGAGCAGCATGACCCCGAGCGTCACCACCGCCTGCGGCTTGATCGACGCCAGTGCCAGCCAGGCCCCGGCACGGCCGTCGCGCGCGGCCCGGAGACCGAGGTAGGCCTCGGTCACCGCGACGCACACCAACAGCGAAAAGGCACCCTGGAAGAACGTGATCAGTAGCGGCGAGGCGGCGAGGGACGCGGCGACCAGGACCAGCCGCTCCTCCTGCGACCAGTCGGCGGCGACCGCTGTCCAGAGGCGCCACAGCAGCCACCCGAGCAACCCCAGCTGCGCGGCCGCCCAGAGCAGGTAACTCGCCTGGAGTGGCACCCAGGCAAGCGGGACGAAGGGCACCACGAGGTGAGGTGGGTTGTTGAAGGGGTTGAGGCCCGCCTCGAACGTCCGACCGCCCAGGATCTCGCGCTGGACGTCGGTCTGGACCACCGGGTCGTACAGGTCGGACCCGTGGCCGTCGGCGACGATGGTCCAGCCGGTGTAGAACGCGGTGTAGTCGGCCTGTGGGGTGTGGCCGCCGCCGATGAGTGCGGCCCAGAGTCCCAGGTAGATGGCGAAGACAGCCACCCCGACCACGACGAACGCGCGGCTGACCAGCCGGCTCCGTTGGGCTACCGTCGGTCGTTCCATCCGCCTCCTGTCGCCGTCTGGTTCCTGCCCCAACCCGGACCATCGGGGGATGCGTCGCTCCAGCCGCCGTGCGCCATGATGGACCGCAACGGTTGCGTGATGGCACCGCGTTCAGCACGCCGTGTCGTCAGCCGCGCTTTGGCCGTCCAGTGAGGACTAATCGATGCTTCATCTCCTTGCATACATCGACGCGGGTTCGGGGAGCCTCATCATCCAGGCCGTGATCGCGACGCTCGTGGCGATCCCGTTCTTCTTCAGGACACAGATCGCACGCGTCGCCCGGACCGTGCGCGGCGACCGGACCGGCGAACCGCCGACGGACCGCCCCGCCTGACCACCCGTCACGCGGTCGCCAGCCCGCCGTGACCGCGCTCGCGCCTAGCCGTTCGGGTACCGTGACCCGGAACGTGGCCCTCTATCCGGTGCTGCTGGCGGCGGCGCTCATCGTCGAACTCATCAATGTCGCGGGCGTCAGCCCTTTCGCGGCTGGCCGGCCGATGGTCGTCGCCCTGGTCGTCGCAACGGTGCTCTCCTGGCTCGGTCGCCTGCTGCTGCGCGATCCCGATCGGGGTGGCGTCGTCGCCGCGCTTTGGGTGCTGGCCCTGTTGGGCGGCGACGACCCGCGCCTGGCGCTGGTGGTCCTCCTCGCGACCGTCCTGCTCATCGCGGAGCGCTATTTCCTGCCCAAGGCGAGCCAGACCATCCGCTGGCCGAGGATCGGACGGTTCTTCTCCAGGCTGGTCATCGTCTTTGCGCTTGCCGTCGTCATCCAATCGGTGCAGACGGGCGCACTCGTGGGCGCGATCCGGTCCTTCACGCACGAGACCGCCCTACGACCGTCTCCCGCAAGGGCCGCGCCGGATTCCCCGGACCCCGACATCTACATGATCCTGCTCGACGGCCATGCGCGATCGGACGTCCTCGGCGACATCCTCGACGTCGATGGGACGGTCTTCACGCGAGCGCTCGAAGCCGACGGCTTCGCGGTCGAGCCGCGGAGCCGGTCCAACTACACCCAGACGGGCGAGACCCTGAGCTCGATGTTCAGCCAGGCCCAGCTCCGGGACGTCCCACGGATGGCCGGCCTGCTGGGGATGACCGAGGGCCAGCCCCCGGGCGGCATCGTCCGCAACGTCATCAATGACAACGTCACCTTGACCTTCCTTCGCGATCGAGGCTATGAGATCGACGCGGTCTCGTCAGGCTTCGAGCAGGTGGCGCTTCGCGAAGCCGACCGGTTCGTGGACACTGGCCAGCTCAACGAGTTCGAGCTGGCGGTGCTCAAGCGCTCGATCACCGGACGATTGCTTGAAGTGCTCGCACCAGACGAGGTCAGTGCCGACCAACGGGCCCGGATCCGAGGCCTCTTCGATTCGATCGCGACGGCGCCGTCGTGGATCGGTGACGGTCCTCAGTTCGTCTTCGCCCACGTCCCGAGCCCGCACCCGCCGTGGGTCTTCCATGCCGACGGCTCGCCCCGGACCGTTACCTTCCACGAGCAATGGCTGGCGGAGACGCCAGCCTCTACCGGGTTGACCATCGCGCAGCTCAAGGTCGGATACGCCGAGCAGGTCGCCGATGTCGACCGGCGCCTTCTCGAGGCGTTGCCGAAGCTCGATGCAGCGATCGCGGCCCGTGGCCGACCGGCGGTCGTCATCGTGTTCTCGGACCACGGCACGTGGATCGGCGCGGATGGCGGCGATATCCGGCTGCGCTTCAAGAACCTGTTGGCCGTCCGTTCCTCAGGCGCCAAGGTCACGCTGGAGCCGAACATGACGCTGGTCAACCTGTTCCCCAGCCTGTTCGAGCAGCTGTACGGGGTCGAGTCGGTCCGAAGACCCGATACGCAGTACATGTTCGGGTCGAACAGCGCTTTCGAGCTCTTCCCCGTGGACGACCCGGACGCGGCGGCCAGCCCGTAGACTTCCGGCGATGTCCGCCGCCGAGAGTCTGACCATCGTGCTGCCCGCCTACGACGAGGCGGAACGGATCGGTCCGGCCCTCGACGAGTTGTTCGGCTACCTGCGCCGCCGTGGCGAGCATGCGCGCGAGGGCGCCCCGACCGGTTCTGCCGGCCTGCCTGCACGGATCGACGTGCTGGTCGTGGACGACGGCAGCACCGATGGCACGGCCGCACTCGTGCGAGCCCGGCCGGAGGTCGTGCCGACCGGGGACGTCCGCCTGAGTGTCATCACCGTGCCGCACGGAGGCAAGGGCGCCGCGGTCCGCGCCGGCATGCTGGCCGCCGACGGCGACCTGGTCATCTTCGCCGACGCCGATATGGCCACTCCGCCCGACGAGCTCCCGCTGCTCGTCGCGGCGCTGGCCGACCATGAGGTGGCCCTCGGGTCGCGGATCCAGGCCGACGGCTCCGACATGCGCGCGAGCCAACCGAGGTATCGGCGGATGCTCGGGCAGGCCTTCCACCTCCTGGCATCGATCTGGGTGGTAGGCCCGGTCAAGGACACGCAGTGCGGCTTCAAGGGCTTCACGCGCGAGGCGGCCCGGGGCCTGTTCGAGGGACAACGGATCACGAGCATCGTGTTCGACGTGGAGGTCATCTACCTGGCTCGGCGGCGCGGCTACCGGATGGCCATCGTCCCGATCCGCTGGAATGACCGGCACGGGTCCCGGATGCGGGCTCGCCCGGGGCTGGCGCTGCGGGTGGCCTGGGACCTCTTCCGGATCCCGCTCATCCATCGGGCGGATGGCCGGGGCTCCCGCCGGTCCTCGTGACCGCCGCACTCGAGACGCCTCGGCTGGCCAGGACGGCGCTGCCGATCGTCGCGATCCTCGTGTTCGGTGGGGTGGTCGGCACGACGGTCGCGGTCGCTGGTGACACGCTCGGCTTCGACTTCCTCGCCTACCATCAGGCGGCGACGCGCCTCCTCGACGGAAGCGCGGTCTACGACATGGACTTCGCGACGAGCGGCGGGTTCGGGCTCTTCTACTACCCGCCGACGTTCGTTCCCTTCGTCCTGCCGTTCGGGCTCCTCTCGGCGACGACCGCGGTCTGGGCCTGGACCGTGCTGCTCATCGGCATGTTCCTCATCGGCGTCGCGATCATGCCGGTGTCGGCCACGGTGCGCTGGTGGGTCGTGCTGCTGGCGGGCCTGTCGTGGCCCTTCGCGTATGCCGTCAAGCTCGGCCAGGTGGGGCCTCTCCTATTCTTGTGCTTCGCGGTCGGGTGGCGCTGGCTCGACGACCCACTCCGCCTGGGCCTGAGCGGCGCGGTGGGTGCCGCGATCAAGCTCCAGCCGGGGTTGATCCTGGTCTGGGCTTTCCTGACCGCTCGATACCGCGCGGTGGCCGCCGGTGCCGTCACGCTGCTCGTCCTGGCCGTGGCGGCGACGATGCTCACCGGCGGAGGGGCGTGGGCCGACTTCATCACGCTGGTCCGGCGCGTCAACGATCCCATCACCACGGCGCACAACTTCACGCCTGGCGCGGTCGCCTATCAGCTGGGCGTGGGCGCTGACGCTGCCTCGGTGATCCAGCTCGTCAGCACGGTCCTGGTGCTGACCGCGGTCGTGGTGGCGGCGCGCCGGGCGGTGTCCGAAGCCTCGTATCTGGTCGCATTGGTCGCGAGTCAGCTCCTCTCGCCGATCCTCTGGGACCATTACGCGATGCTGCTGCTCCTGCCGGTCGCGTATCTCCTGGCGGCCGGTCGCTGGTGGGCCTTGCTCATCCCCCTCGCCACCGCGGTCCCGCTGGTCGGGGTCACGCCGGCCATCGCGTACCCGGTCGTGTTCTGGCTGGCGCTCGTGGCGGTGCTCGAGGTCGGGGTCCGGGCACGCGCGCAGGAACCCGCCCGGGCAGCAGAGCTCGCCAGGTGACGCGACGGTTCGACCGCGAGGCCCTCCTCGGTCTTGCTCTCGCCGGAGTCTCGGCGGTCATCTTCTGGTTGGCGAACCGCCAGTTCGACGCTGGCCGCGGGGACCTCTTCTACCTGGCCGACGCGTTCCTCCATGGCCGGACGTGGCTCGAGTTCCAACCCGGTCCATACGACGTCATCGTGTCGGGGGGCCACTTCTTCGTGCCCTTTGCCCCGTTCCCGGCCGTCGCACTGATGCCGCTCGTGGCGATCGTCGGGCCGATCACCGCCGACCAGTGGGAATCCGGTGTCAACGCGCTGCTGGCGGCCACTGGCGTCGGCCTGTGCTGGTGGCTGCTCGGCCGGGTCGGCGCTGCCCGTCGGAGTGATCGCTTCTGGCTGACGATCCTCTTCGCGTTCTCGACACAGATCCTCTGGGTGACGACCCGTGGCGGCGTCTGGCATACGGGCCATCTTGTGGCGACGATCCTCACCCTCGCGTGCCTCATCGAGTTGTGGGGCCGGCAGCGGGCGTGGCTGGTCGGACTCCTGGCCGGTGCGGCGTTCCTGACCCGCGCGCCGCTGGCGTTCGCGATCCCGTTCTATGCCCTGCTGCTCGAGAACCCGCCTCGCGTCATCGGTTCGACCCTGTTCGGTGCGTACGTGGCCCGATCGCGTGCCATCCCGTGGCGATCGTGGTTCCTGTTCGGACTCGGCGTGCTTCCAGCGGTCGTGGCGTTCTTCGCCTACAACCAGGTCCGCTTCGGCACGCCCCTCGAGTCGGGCTACGCGCTCGCCACGTTGCCGCCGTTCCTGGAGATCCAGCGTGCTCAGGGCCTGTTCGCCCTGGCCCATGTCCCGATGAACCTGGACTACCTGTTCCTCCATCTGCCGACCGCCATACCGACGTTTCCCTTCTTCAGGCCGGACGGCCTCGGGATGTCCGTGTTCCTCACGAGCCCGGGCCTCCTGCTCGCTGCCCTGGCGGACTGGCGCGATCGACACGCCTGGGCGCTGCTCGGGGCGACCATCGCGGTCCTCGTGCCGACCCTGCTCTATTACGGCGGCGGCTGGCTCCAGTACGGCTACCGCTACTTCCTCGATTCGGTGCCGTTCGTCATCGCCCTCTGCGGGTTGGCCGCCGCCAACCGCGGACGCGTCGGGACGGGATGGCGCGCCCTGATCGCGTTCGGCGTCGTGATCAACGCGATCGGCGTCTACTGGGCCTACAACCTCGCATGACCGGCGGGCGACCTCCGGCCGCGCGCGACCGGGACGAGGGCCGGGCGGCCTGGATGACCCTGGCCATCCTCGCGATCTTCGTGATGTCAGGCGCCGCCGGCCTCGTCTACGAGATCGTCTGGTCGCGCCAGCTCGTGCTCGTGTTCGGCAACACGACCCAGGCGGTGTCGGCGATCCTGACGGGCTTCTTCGGCGGGATGGCGATCGGTGCGGCGGTCGGTGGTCGCCTGGCCGACCGGGTCCGATCGCCGCTACGGATGTACGGGCTCCTCGAGCTCACCCTGGTTGTGGTCGTCCTCGTCACGCCCGTCTCGTTCCGGCTGATCCACGAGCTCTACCGCGGCATCTACCCATCGCTCGAGGGCTCGCCGCAGGTCCTGGCCCTCGTCCGGCTGGTGCTGGCCGTGGCGGCGCTCGCTCCGGCGACGATCCTGATGGGCGCGACCTTCCCGAGCCTGACCCGCTATCTCGCTCGGTCTGACGCCCTGAGTCGCGCCTTCGGCCGCTTGTATGCGGCGAACACGATCGGGGCCATCGTCGGCACGCTCGGGGCGGGCCTTGTGCTGATCGAGCTGCTCGGCCTGTCGGGGGCGCTGGCTGTCGGGGCCGGGTGCTCGGCGGTCGCCGGTCTCGCCGCGCTCGTTCTTGCGAGAAGCGATCGGACCGTCTCCGCGTCGACGGTCACCGTCGCTGCGGCACGCAGCGTTCCATCCACCGAGGCGGCCAGACCCGCCCGGGCCAGGCCGGCCTCGCGCGCCCGACTCGCCATGGCGATCGCGTTCCTGTCCGGCCTGACGTCGCTCGCTTACCAGGTGACCTGGACGCGCCTGCTCGCCTCCGGCACCGGCAACACGACCTATGTGTTCACCGTCATCCTCGCGATCTTCCTGGCCGGCATCGCGATCGGGGCCCTCGTGTTCAACGTGATCCGGCCGTTCCTGCGCGACCCACTCAGGCTGCTCGCGTTCACACAGATCCTCGTGGCGGCGTTGGTGCTCATCGGACTCGTCGGGATCCTGGGGCGCGCCGAGGCGCTTGATCCGGGCAGGCCGATCGAGACCCTCAAGGCGCTGTTCGGGTCGGCCATCCTCGTGGTCCTGCCGGTGACCATCGTCCTCGGCATCGCCTTTCCGACCGCCTCGGCGTTGCTGCGCGATGAGGCGGCGGCAGCCGGCGCCGAAGCGGGCGCGCTGCTGGCGTCGAACACCTCCGGCGCCATCATCGGCAGCCTGCTCGTGCCGTTCGTGCTCATGCCCACGATCGGGTCGCCGTGGGTCGTGGTCCTGCTGGCCGCCACGAATGCGATCGTCGGTATGTCGCTCGCCTGGCTGTGCGCCCCCCGGCGGTTCGAGACGGTCGCGTTCGGTGCTGCGGTCCTTGCCGTCGTGGGGCTGCTCATCGTCCAGCCCAACGCGGTCGCCCAGCCCAACGAGGCCTTCATCCGCGCGGCTGGCGGCCGGATCTTCGCCTCGACCGAGGACGAGATCGCCTCGGTCCAGGCGGGCCAGATCCACGCGACGCCCGAACTCTGGGTGGCCGGCACGTCGATGACGCTGCTGACCGTCGACGCGAAGCTCATGCCGATCCTGCCGCTCATCGCCCGCCCCGATTCGATGCGAGCCCTGGTCGTTGCGTTCGGGATGGGGACGGCGTTCCGGGCGGCGCTCATCGCGGGCCTGCACACCGACGCGGTCGAGCTCGTCCCGTCTGTGCCGGAGATGTTCGGCTACTACTACCCCGATGCCCATGCGGTGCGCGCGAACCCCGACGGACGGGTCATCGTCGCCGACGGCCGGAACCACCTGGAGCTCTCGACCGAGCGGTTCGACATCATCGTGACCGACCCGCCACCGCCCATGGAGAGCTCCGGCGCCTCGGTCATCTCATCGCTCGAGTACTACCAGGCGGGCCGTGACCACCTGACGCCGGGCGGCGTGATGATGCAGTGGGTCCCGTTCGGTTCGCCCGAGGCGGACTTCAAGGACCACGTCCGGACCTTCGCCTCGGTCTACCCAAACGTGGCCGTCATCCGCGGCGCCGGTGGCTACGGCGCCTACATGCTGGGCTCAGCGGAACCCCTCAGCTTCGAACCCGATGCCATCCGCGAGGTCCTGGCCAGACCGGGCATCCTCGAAGACATCTCGTCCGCGTACGACTCACCGGCAAGCACCATCGACGATTGGGTCTCGGTCATCGCCCGACAGCAGTGGCTGGCGGGTCCGGCCGTGACGGCCTATGCCGGCGACGGACCGCTGATCACCGATGACCATCCGCGCCCCGAGTACTTCCTCATCCGTCGCCTCTCGAGCGGGAACACCCGGTAGCCGTGATCCCGTCCCGTTGCCGGCGCAACCACCCTTCCGGACCCGGTGCTATTCTCGCCACTGATGACCCCCCTGACCCTCGACGCGGAGCCCGCCTGTCCCGGCCCGATCACGTTCCACGATCACGAGACGATGGCGCTCGCGCCGTCTCTCCGCGTCGAGAAGCGGTCCATCGATGCCATCCCGCGTGCGACCTGGGACGCCCTCGCCGCCGCGAACCCGTGGGCGACCCCGTTCTCCGACTGGGCCTTCCACCGCGCGTGGTGGGACGCCTACGGGGCGAATGCCCACGAGCAGACCCTCGCAGTCGTCCCTGCCGCCGGCCCGACGGACGGGAGCGCCGCACCGATCGCCATCGTCCCGCTCATGCATCGCCATGAGGTCGAGCCATCGGACGCACTGACCCGGACGATGATGCGCCACGGCGCCGAGGCGGACCTGACCGCGGTCGCCCCGGACGCCACGGCGATCCTCCTCGGAGCGACCTACCACGCGGACTACGCCACGATCCTTGCCGCACCGACCGACGCGCCCGCGGTGAGTGCCGCCGTGGCCACATACCTTGGGGGCCCGGACGCGGGCGCGTGGGATGCCGTCGACCTGCGGCGCCTCCGCTGCGGCGATCTGCTGGCGGAGGAACTCGCGGGCGCGCTCGGCGCCGTCGAGATCGCGAACGGCTGGACCCTGAACGTCGAACGCGAGGACGTGTGCCCGGTCGTGACGCTGCCGGACGGCCTCGACATGGACGCGTTCCTCTCGGGCCTGGGCAAGAAGGAGCGACACGAGATCCGGCGCAAGGTCCGCCGCGCCGAGGCTGCCGGCGAGATCCGCCTCGAGGACTCGGCCGATCCGCTCGTGGATCTCGAGGCCTTCATCGAGCTGCATCAGAAACGCTGGGGCGAGGCGGGCCTGTTCCCGCCGACCATCGGTGGCGACCAGAGCCGGACGTTGTTCCGTCGCATGTTCGAGCTGTGGGGACTCGACGGGCCGATCCGTCTCGCGTTCCTGACCGTCGGCGGGCGGCGGATCGCGGCCGGGGTCCACTTCGAAACGTCCGACGGATACCTGTACTACAACGCCGGCGTCGACCCGGACGCCCGCGACCTGTCACCGGGCGTCGTCATGGTTCACGCCTACGTCGAGCGTGCGCTCGCCGAGGGCAAGCGGCGGCTCGACTTCCTGCGCGGCGATGAACCCTACAAGTACGAGTGGGGGGCCGTCGACGAGCCCATCCAGCGCGTCCTGGTCCGACGTAAGGGCACGTGACATGACCGCCCCCCGCGCCACTGACCCCTGCCTCGAGCCGGTCGATCGACCGGCCCTGATCGGCGGCCGGATCAGGGTCGTCGAGGTCCTGGCCACTGGGACCAACGGCGGAGCCCAGGAGCACCTCTTCTCGCTCGTCAGCCGGATCGACCAGGCCCGCTATGACGTGTCGGTCGTGGCCCTCTCGGGCGGCAGCGCGGTCCGCAAGATGCAGCGTGCCGGCATCCCGGTCATCGTCATCGACGATCCGGACGACGCGATCGCCGTCGGGGCGCTGGCGGCGCACCTCGCCGAGGTCCGTGCCGACGTCGTCCACGCCCACATGTATCGCGCCGAGACCGTGGCGACGCGCGCCGTCCTGGCCCTCGCCGAGATCGGGCACCGCCGCCCGTATCTCGTCTCGACCGTGCATTCGAGCCGGGTCCGGTCCGACGAGGACCGCACGCTCCTGCGCGAGCTGACAGCGCACATGGACCACCTGATCGCGGTGTCGCGCGCCATAGAGCACAAGCTCGTGGACGAGGAACGAACGACGGTCCCGGTCACCCTCATCTACAACGGGGTCGACCTCCAGCGCTACGACAACCAGGAGGCGTGCTGCACGCTGCCCGAGGAATACGGCATGGAGCCGGGGTCCCAGATCGTGGGCGTGGTTGCGCGCCTGGAACCGGAGAAGGGCCATCCGACGCTCATCGATGCGTGGCCGACCGTCCTTCGTGCGGTGCCCGACGCCTACCTGCTGCTGGTCGGGGAGGGCAGTCGCCGCGACGCGCTCGAAGCGCAGGCGCGCGAACTCCGCGTCGCGCACCGTGTCGTCTTCACCGGCCGGCGTGACGACGTGCCGGCGGTGACCGCGGCCCTCGACGTCGCCGTCCTGCCGTCGTATCGCGAGGCCCAGGGCCTGAGCGTGCTGGAGGCGATGGCGCTCTCGCGCCCCGTCGTCGCCTCGAACGTCGGCGGGATCCCCGAGATGATCGAGGATGGGGTGACGGGCCTGCTCGTGCCGCCGCACGATCCGGACGCCCTGGCCGCCGCCATCATCCGGCTCCTGTTGGATCACCCCTACGCCGACACGCTGGGCCGGCGCGGTCACGACGTCGTCCACGACAAGTTCTGCGTCGAGCTGATGGTCCGCGCCATCGAGACCATCTACGAGGAAGCGCTGCGTCGCGTGCGTCCGTCCGAGGTCGCGGCCGTCGGTTAGGACTGCCGGGGCGGCGAACCGCGGCACACCCCGGTTCGCTAGCATCGCCAGGTGAGCCTGACTCGACTCTGGGCATTCCTGGCCGTGGCGTTGCCGGTCCTGGCGGCGCTCGTCGCGAACCTGTCCTCGGTGGATCTGGCCTACCACCTGCGAGCCGGCGACCAGATCCTCTCCGGCGGGGGGATCCCCGCCTCCGATACCTGGACCTACACGGCTGCCGGCGCGACATGGGTCGACCAGCAGTGGGGCGCCCAGGTCATCCTGGCCGGTATCTACCGGATCGGCGGTTGGACCGGCCTCGTGCTGCTGCGGGCGGCGCTGGTCGGGGTCACCTTCGCCTGCATCTACCTGGTCGCGAGCCGCAACGGCGTTGGCACGCGCCGCGCCGCGTGGCTGACGCTCGCGGCGTTCGTCGTTTCGGCCGTGGCGCTTGCCCTGCGGCCGCAGCTGCTGGGGATGGCGATCTTCGCTTTCGTCCTGCTGCTTGTCGTCGATCGACGGACCCATCCCCGTCGCCTGTGGGCGATCCCGGTCATCGTGATGGTCTGGGCCAACCTCCACGGGAGCTTCTTCCTCGGACCGCTGGTCCTGGCCCTGGCGGCGCTGGAGGATGTGCACGATCGCGATGCACGATGGCGGCAGGTGGCCCTCGTCGGCGTCGTCAGCGCCGTCGCAGCCTGCATCACGCCGTTCGGACCGGCGGTCTGGCTCTACGCGGTCGGCCTCACGACGAACCCGCAGGTGACCGGCCGGATCAGCGAGTGGCAGGCGACCTCGCTCCGAAGCGTGCCGGGCATCCTGTTCTTCGCCTCGGTGGCCGCGGTCATCGTGCTCATCGCTCGGCGAGGCGATCGCACGAGCTGGCCCAGGCTCGCGTGGCTCGGGACGTTCGCGGCGATCGGGGCATATGCGATCCGCGGCGTCGCGTGGTGGCCGTTGGCGGCCGTGGCGGCCATCGCGGGCACGCTCGTGACGCGACCCGATCCCGGGGCCGGCGAGGTTCGGATCGACCAGCCACTCGTCCGGCGCATGAACGTCGTGGTGGTCGCCGCGATCGTCGTGGCGGGGGTCGCGCTGCTGCCGGTCTGGCGGCCGGTCGAGGCCGGGCTCGGGGCACCGGCCGGAGTGGTCGGCAACGCGCCGCCCGGCATCACGGCCGCATTGCGCGATCTGGCCGGTCCGGACGACCGCGTCTTCGATCCGCAGCCGTGGGGATCGTGGTTCGAGTTCGCCCTACCCGCCCTGCCGGTCGCCATCGACTCGCGGATCGAAGTCTTCCCGGTCGAGGTTTGGGATGCCTACGAGCGAGTCGTCGCCGGAGGTGATGGCTGGCAGCGGCAACTCGACGACTGGGGCGTGACGATCGTCGTTGCGGCGGGCGACGGCAAGGACGCGTTCAAGAAGCGCCTGGTGGCCGCCGGTTGGACGGTCGCCTTCGAAGACGGTGACGGCACGGTCCTTGCCCGGCCGGGTCGATGAACCCGACCGGACCGACAGACCGCCGAGCGGCCAGGTTGGCCGGCCGGTCGGGCGTCAGGTCGATTCGACCTGTGGATGGGGTCGCTGCGTCGTCGTTCCGGTGCTGCTCGACGTCAGCCCCCACTTGCCGGACGTCACCCGCCACGTCGGATTAGGACTATCGAGCCCCGGTGACCGTACGCACCGGGCTGCTAGATTGCCTACATGAGCGTTTCGGGGGACCTCGACATCGTCGTGCTCGGTGGTGGTGGCCACGTCGGCCTGCCGCTCTGCATGGCATTCGCCCGGGCGGGCCTGAGTGTCGGCGTGTACGACACGAACCAGGCCACACTGGACCGGATCGCCGCAGGCGAGATGCCGTTCATGGAGACGGGAGCGGATGAGCTCCTGCGCGAGCTGCTGCCGACCGGTCGTCTGGTCTTCGGTGCCGACAGCTCGATCATCACCCGGACATCGCAGCTGGTCGTCGTCATCGGGACGCCCGTCGACGAATTCCTGGGCCCATCGATGACGATCTTCGAGAAGGCCGTCGACCAGATCGCGCCGCATCTGCGTGCGGGCGCGCTCGTCGTCCTGCGAAGCACGGTCTACCCTGGCACGTCGGCCTACGTCGCGCAGCACCTGGCCGACCGCGGATGCACCGCCGACGTGGCCTTCTGCCCGGAGCGGATCGCCGAGGGCCACGCCCTCGAGGAGCTCCACTCGCTCCCCCAGATCATCGGCGCCGACGACGACCGTGCGGCCGACCGTGCGTCCGCGCTGTTCGCGCATCTGACCGCGACGACGATCCGCACCAGCACGAAGGAAGCCGAGCTCGCGAAGCTCTTCACCAACACCTGGCGATACATGAAGTTCGCCGTCGCCAACCAGTTCCTGATGATCGCCGACCAGGCCGGCGTGGACTACACGAACGTGCTTCGGGCGGTCCGCGAGGACTACCCGCGCGCGGCAGACCTGCCGGGCCCGGGCTTCGCGGCGGGACCATGTCTGTTCAAGGACACGATGCAGCTGGCGGCGTTCACCTCGGACCATTTCCCGCTCGGTCAGGCGGCCATGCAGGTCAACGAAGGGTTGCCGGCCTACATCGTGTCGGCGCTCGAACGCCGGTACGGCGGGCTCCAGGGCAAGACGGTCGGGATCCTGGGGATGGCCTTCAAGAGCGAATCGGACGATACCCGGGCGTCGCTCAGCTACAAGCTGCGCAAGCTCCTGGCCTGGGCCGGGGCGAGCGTCCTGGCGACCGATCCCTTCGTGCAGGATGATCGGCTCGTCCCGCTGGAACGCGTGCTCGACGAGAGCGACGTCCTGGTCCTCGGCGCGCCGCACAAGGCGTACCGGGGCCTGAAGGTCGGCGGCAAGGACGTGGTCGACGTCTGGGGCTCGCTGGGCGAGGGGATCCGACTCTAGTGCGCGTCCTCATCACCGGTGCCGCAGGGTTCATCAACGGCTACCTCGTCCCTGAGCTGCTCGAAGCGGGCCACGAGGTCGTCGGGCTCGACGACTTCAGCAAGTACGGCCGGCTGGCCAAGAGCTACGACGACCATCCGCACTACCGCTTTGTCGAGGGCGATGCCAAGGACGTCGCGTTGATGCGCGAGCTCGCGGCCGACGTCGACCAGGTCGTCGCGGCGGCCGCGATGATCGGCGGGATCAGCTACTTCCACGAGTTCGCCTATGACCTGCTCGCGGAGAACGAGCGGATCCTTGCGTCCACGTTCGATGCCGCCATCGACGCACACCGCGACGGGCACCTCGAACGGATCGTCGTCGTGTCGTCCTCGATGGTCTACGAGTCGGCGACCGTCTTCCCGACGCCGGAGGGCGCGCAGACGACGTCGCCCCCGCCTGTGTCGACCTACGGGTTCCAGAAGCTC
Source organism: uncultured Chloroflexia bacterium (assembly GCA_963764515.1). Lineage (GTDB taxonomy): Bacteria > Chloroflexota > Limnocylindria > Limnocylindrales > CSP1-4 > SPCO01. Next base: position 291,015 of record CAVXSS010000005.1, read on the forward strand.
GCCTCGGAGTACTTCGCGAAGGGCGCCTGGGAGCAGTACCAGCTGCCGTACACGATCGTCCGGCCGTTCAACTGCGTCGGCATCGGCGAGCGACGGGCGGTGCGAGATACGGACGTCATGTCCGGCAACGTCAAGCTCGCGCTGTCCCATGTCGTGCCCGACCTCGTGCTGAAGGTCCTCAAGGGCCAGGATCCCCTGCACATCCTGGGTGAGGGCAACCAGGTGCGCCACTACACCTACGGCGGCGATCTCGCCCACGGCATCCGCCTCGCCATGGAGTCCCCGGCGACCGTCAACGACGACTTCAACCTCTCGACCGCCACGTCGACGACCGTGCTGGAGCTGGCCGAGACCATCTGGCACAAGGTCCACTCCGACGGCCGCGGATTCCGCTACGTCAACGATCCGCCCTTCGAGCACGACGTCCAGCTCCGCGTGCCGGATGTGCGCAAGTCGCGTGACGTCCTCGGTTTCGAGGCCACGACGTCGCTCGATGCGATGCTCGATGAAGTCATCCCATGGATCCGCATCGAGGTCGAGGCCGGGCGGCTGTGACCCCCGAGACGGCGCCCGAGCTGGCGATCGTCCTCCCTGTCTACAACGAGGGCGAGGCCGTCGAGCCGGTGTTGCGGGCACTGGCGGCGGGGGTCACGACGGCGCACGAACTGGTCGTCGTCTACGACTTCGACGAGGACACCACCGTGCCCGTCATCGCGCGGCTGGCGACCGAGATCCCGGCGCTCCGTGGCCTGCGCAACGACCTGGGGCGGGGCGTCCTGAACGCGATGAAGGCCGGCATCGCCGGGACCCGGTCGCCGTACGTGCTGATCTCCATGGCCGACGGCTCGGACGAGCCCCACGTCGTGGATACGATGGTCGCCCTCGCTCGGCAGGGAGCGGATGTCGTCGCCGCGTCGCGTTACATGCGCGGTGGCCACCAGGTCGGTGGGCCCCCACTGAAATGCCTGATGAGCCGGGTCGCCGGACTGACCTTGCACTGGTTCGCCGGGGTCCCGACCCACGACCCGACCAACAACTTCAAGCTCTACTCGCGTCGGTTCCTCGACACGGTGACCATCGAGAGCACGGCCGGCTTCGAGCTCGCGCTCGAGCTGACCGTCAAGGCGACCTTGGCTCGCCGGCGGATCGCGGAGGTCCCGACCACTTGGCGCGACCGGACGGCCGGCCAGAGCAACTTCAAGCTCCGCAAGTGGTTGCCCCACTACCTGCACTGGTACTGGGCGGCGTTCCGGGGCCGGATGGCACGCCGGCCGAGCCGGGGAGACCACGGTGTCGCCGGATAGCGACCCAGCGGTCGTGAGCTACCTCCCAAGCTCGATGAACCTCGGGCGGCGGCGTCCCATCGGTCGGGTCATCGGACTGACGATCATCGGCGTGGAGATCCTCTGGATCGCCTACGTGATCGCCGTCAGCCTGGGCAAGCCCTCGTTCGGACTGGACTATCGCTGGCATGTCGAGGCGGCCCAACGACTGCTGGACACCGGCACGCCGTACCTGCCGTTCGAACTGGCCGGTCCCTTCGTCATCGGCGATGGGGCCATCCTCTATCCGCCGACGGCGTTCCTCCTGTTCATCCCGTTCATCTGGCTACCGGCGGTCCTGTGGTGGGCGATCCCGGTCGCGCTCCTCGCATACTGCCTGTGGTGGCACCGCCCGCCGCTCTGGGCCTGGGTCGTCATGGTGTCGGTCTTCGCATTCGACAAGTCGCTCAACGTCTACGTGTTCGGGAACCCGTCGATGTGGCTCGTGGCCGTTGTCGCTGCGGGCACCGTCTGGCGCTGGCCATTCGTGTTCGTCTTCGCGAAGCCGACCTTCGCGCCCATCGCGTTCCTCGGCGTTCGTCGCCGGAGCTGGTGGGTCGCCCTGGCGGTCCTCGGGGTCGCGTCGCTGTTCTTCCTGCCCGTCTGGTTCGACTGGTTCACGGTCGTGCGCAACTCGGGCGTCCCGCTCCTCTACAACCTGCCGACGGCGCCGCTCATCCTGGCGCCGCTGATGGCCTGGGCAACCGGTCGAGCGCGACCGGCCGTGCTTGACCGATGGGCAGGGCGATGACCGCGCATCCGCTGTCGATCGAGGTCGAGCGATGGCGGCGACCCGCGATCGTCGGCACGACCGGGCTCATCCTGATGGCCGCGGTCGGGGTCGCGATCGCTCGGTATGGCGCGGCGGTCAGAGCGGATGCCGTCGCGATCGACTTCCGCCTTTGGCTCACGATCGCCGACCGGTGGCTCGCGACCGGCTCCATGTACACGAGCGCACAGCTGGCTGGGCCCTTCGACCCACAGCCGATGGGCTGGACGACGATGGATGTCCTCCCGAGCCTGTACCCGCCGCCGGCCATCTTCTTGTTCCTACCGTTCCTGTACCTGCCGTCGGTCCTCTGGTGGGCGATCCCGCTTGGTTTCATCGCCTACGCCATCTGGCGCCTGCGGCCGGCTCCCTGGACGTGGCCGATCATGAGCCTGGCGCTCCTCTACCCGGATGTTTCTGCATCGATCATCGTCGGCAGCACGACCATGTGGATCGTCGCGTTCCTGGCGGCCGGGCTCCTCTACTCCTGGCCGGCGGTGCTCATCCTCATCAAACCCTCACTCGCGCCCTTCGCGCTCGTCGGGGTCCGTCATCGGTCGTGGTGGATCGCCATGGCCATCTGGTGTTTCGTGGCGCTGCTCATGCTCGGCCAGTGGCTCGACTACGTCACGGTCCTGCGCAATGTCCAGTCGGGTCCGCTCTACTCGATCGGCTCCATCCCGTTCATGCTGGTCCCGATCGTTGCGTGGCTTGGACGCGATCGAACCCGGTTCGCGGGCCGAACGTCCTGAACGACCGTGAGCCCCCGACGCGGCAGCGTCCGCAGAATGTGGTGCTTCCGGTGCTGTTCGCGCGTATCGGTGCTCGTTCGGTGTTGGAGTCGGCAGTGGACGTCCGAGGCATCGGTTCGCACGTGGCGGTCCTCGCGGGTCGGTCCTCGATGCTCCTGCCGTTCGTGCCCTTCGTGAACCTGCCACTCGATCTCACGCGGTTCGTCGGGGTCGTCGGCGGCGCCGCCCTGGCCATCTGGACGTTGCGTCGGCTCGATCTGCCGCCCTGCCGGGTCGAGATGCTCGCGCGCGTCTCGGCCCGGTGACGCCTGCGGTGGCGCCGAGTTCCATCCGGCGATGGCGGCGGCCTGCCGGGTTCATTCTCGTCGCGGCCGTCCTCGGGGGCTTTCTGATCGCGGAGTTCGCGATCGTGTACGGCCGTATCGCCCGCGCTGGCGACCTCTGGATCGACTATGACTTCTACCGCGACATCGGGGCGAGGTGGCTGGCCGATGGCTCCTACTACCTCCCGCAGCAGCTGAGCGGCCTGCCATACCCGGTCACTCCTGCGGCCGACGTCCTGTATCCGCCCCATGCCCTGTTCCTGTTCGTGCCCCTTGCCTTCCTCCCGGCCGCGATGTGGTGGATCGTTCCTATCACCGTCCTGGGCGTCACCGTCCGGCGATGGCACCCGGGACCGTGGACGTGGCCGATCGTGATCCTCCTGCTCATGTGGCCGCGGGCGAACGCGGCATTCCTGTACGGCAATACGGACATCTGGATGGTGGCCGGGATCGCGGCCGGGCTGGCGTGGGGCTGGCCGGCGCTGGCCCTCACGCTCAAACCCACCCTCGTACCTTTCGCCCTCCTTGGTGCCGATCGACGGGCGTGGTGGGGAGGAGCGGCCGTCCTGCTGGTCATGGGCCTGGCGATGGCACCACTGTGGATCGACTACCTCACCGCCATGCGCAGCGTTCGCGCCGGTCTCGACTATTCACTGGGCAGCCTGCCGTTGATGCTCATCCCGATGGTGGCATGGCTCGGGCGGCGATCCACCCCGGGCGATCGCTGGAGATCGCGCCCGACCCCGCGGCACGATGTCACCGCCAAGCTCCCTTGAGGCCGCGTGGCCTGATGGATCACGCTAACGCTGATGCGTGAGCACCCGACGCGGCGGGTCGTAGGCGCATGGCTCGGAGCGCGGCGCTCACGGCCCGAACCCGAAGACCTCGGCCCGGGCTCGCGCGCCGCGCACCAGCCAGATGAGCATCGAGATGCCGATCGCGAGCATCGCGATCGAGCCACCGATCCCCATCCAGCCGCCGACCGGCACGAGCGCGCCGATCTCCGGTGTCGGCGGCACCGCGGCCAGGAGGTTCAGCGTGAAGACGGCGCCGAACGCGATGCCGAGCCAGCGCACCCGGGTCTCGGGGATGAGCAGCATCAGGAAGACGAGCGCCCCGAAGGCATAGCGCTCGTGCATGCTCGTGAGGAAGCAGAACGCGACCAGCGTCGAGGCGGCCAGGCCCAGGATGCAGCGTCCGCGGCCGCGGATCCCGCAGGACCGAGAGGGCGACGAGGACCTCCAGCAGCCCGGTCAGGACGTAGCCGACATGCCGCAGGGTGAGCGGACCGAGGAACGCCACGTCGTCCGCGACGAACCCGCCGCCCGCGAACAGAGACTGGACGAGCCACCAGAGGTTCCACGCCCGCAGTGACAGGATGTTGAAGATCTCGCCCTGGTACTCGCCGAGGTTCTTCAGGTAGTTCGCCGGGCCGCCTGCCTGGATGAACGGCAGCCAGAGGACCACGATGACCGCGGCCCCGATGAGCGCCGTCCGCGCGAGCCCGCGCCACCCGCCGGTCGCCCAGAACCACGCGGCGAACGGCACCAGGAAGGGGAGCACCTGGGGCTTGGTCATCAGGGCGACCGCCAGGAGCGCGGCGGCCAGCCCGTTCCGGCCCCGGACGGCGCAGATGACCGCGGCCAGCGCGGACACCATGTAGAGCGACTCGTACTGGCCCCACCAGGCGCTGATGTCGAACACGGCCGGGTGCAGGGCGATCGCGGCGGCCGCGACGACCGCCCAGCGCGGCCGATCGCGGAGCGCGGACGCGACCAGCAGCGCCAGCCCGATGTCGGCGACCGACGCCGGGGTCTTCATCAGTGCCCGGATCGCCGGGTCCGACGCGTCGGTGACTGTCTGGAACGCCGGCTGGACCGCGGCCAGCAGCCCCCAGACGTAGGCCATGACCGGCGGGAACGAGAGGTTCTGGTCGTAGGCGTTCGGGAGCCCGCCGACGGCGATGCCGTGGACCCATAGGACGAACTGGTCGAGGTCGCCGCGGAGCCCACCGGTCGGCAGCAGGAACGCGCGGATGATGACGCCGGCCGCGAGCGTGACGACCAGGCCGAGGATCAGCGACGCCGGCCACCGGTCCGCAGGCTGCCCGCCGGCGGCCGCGCCCTCGGGCGTCATCTGGTCAGACGCGGCCGGACACCCAGTACCGTTCCGCGGACCCGTCGACCTCGCCCAGCTCGCCGATGGCGCGCCCGTACGAACGCACCGCGTCGGCCATATCCTTCGTGCCGTCGAAGAGGCGCTCGAGCTGGCTCTGGTAGAGGTTGATGCCCTGGATCTTGCGCTCGAGCTGGTCGGTGACGTCGGCGAACGTCGGCAGGAGCGAGACGTCGCTCGGCAGGCTGTCGAGCGTGCCCGGACCAAGGTCGTCGAGTCGCCGGAAGTCGTTCCACCAGGCGTACGGGAAGTCCTCGTAGAAGGTGACGATCCCGGCGTATTCGGGCCCCGGCATCACCCACCGGCGGCTTTCCTGGAGGAGGCGCACACCGACCTCGCGGCAGAGCTGGTGGTCGACGTGGCCACCGACACCAAGCGGCAGGTAGAGCTTCTGGGGTTCCAGGCGGGTGATCTCCCGGCGGAGCACGTCGAACGGCGCATGGTCGTCCTCGCGCGGGGCGCCGAGCAGCTGGTCGTCGCCCTCATAGCCGCGGAAGACCGCATCGGGCAGGTCAAGGAACACGATCGACGCCTCGGAGAAGTACGCGAACCGCTCGTCCTCGACGCGCCGACGGGCCATCAGCTCGCCGGCCGCTGCCGCGGCCATCACGTCGTCGGTGTAGATGGCGCCCTGGGTCGAGAGGTCGTCGATGACCGGCTGGTCGGCGAGCGACTCGTTGCGGATGCTGGCGCGCCGATACCACGACGAGCGCTGCCAGAACCGCTTTGCGGCGGCATCCGCGTCCCCCTGCGTCGCCACCAGGCGGTCCTCGGTGGCGGCCCAGGACGGGACCGCGGAGGCCGTCGGCCAGTCGGCGAGGATGCTGCTTCGATTGAACGCCTCGGTCGCCGGCCACATCGCCTTGCTACCGAAGCCAAGGGCCTCGCGCTGGTAGGTGCTGAGCCCATCGTCGGAGCCACTGCCCGAGAAGACCGTGACGATCGTCACCGTCTGGCCAAGCTCCCGGAGGCTCGCGATGAGGCCGCCGCACGAGAGCGCGACGTCGTCCGGATGGGGCGCGACGAACACATGGGTCATGGCCGGCCGAGTATACCGAGCGAGAGCGGGCCTTCGTCCAGGCGCCGGTCGCCGGCGTTCAGGCGCGCGTCACCCGTCCCAGCCGCCTGCGCCGACGAGCGGGACGAAGACGCATGCACCGCCAGGTCGCTCGGTCCACTCGTTGCCGTGGCGCTGCACCACGGTCAGCATCTGGCGATCGCGCGACCCGACCGGGATCACGAGCCGTGCGCCGTCGGCGAGCTTGTCGCAGAGCGCGCGGGAGATGTTCGGGGCGGCGGCCGTAACGATGATCCCGTCCCACGGACCCTCGTCCGGCAGGCCCAGGCTGCCGTCACCGACCCGGATGTCGACGGTGTCGCCGAACCCGAGATCCTCCAGCCGATCGCGCGCGGTCGCCGCCAGGTCGTCGTGGCGCTCGATCGTCGTGACGCGGCAACCGAGGGCCGCAAGGATGGCGGCCTGGTAGCCCGACCCGGTGCCGATCTCGAGGATCCGGTCGCCGGGCCGAGGCTCCAGGAGCTCGGTCATGCGGGCGACCATGAAGGGCTGGCTGATCGTCTGGCCGGACTCGATCGGCAGCGCTTCATCGGCGTAGGCGAGGCGACGCTCGGATTCGCCGACGAATCGCTCGCGGGGCACGCGCCCCATGGCCTCGAGGACGCGCGGATCCGCGATGCCCCTGGCCCGCAGTTGGTCGTCGACCATGCGGTCGCGCGCACGGGCCAGCCACGGGTCGGGCTCGGCCGGGCGGCCGCTCATGCCACGCAGGATACGCTCGCGTGGACCTGGCCGGAGGCCAGGATCAGGATGGAGAGGGCGAGAGTGACGGCGCTGCCGAGGCCGACGGCGCGGCCGACCCCGAGCCCGACGGTGCAGCTGACGCCGAACCCGACGGCGACACCGACACCGACGCCGACGGAGCGGCACTTGGCGAGGCGGTCGGGACGGCGGTCGGCTCCGGCGTCGGCGTCGCGCTCAGGACGCCGCCGTTGCCAAGGAAGATCCCGAACAGCAGGATCGACACGAACACCACCACGGTGCCGACGACGAAGATCTTCGAGGCAGGATCACTGACCTGGACCGCGACCTCCGACACCGTCGGGGCACGCGTCGCGCTCGGTGGAGGGGCCGCGCGCCGCCAGGTGGGGCGGGCCGGTGCGGGGCCCGGCCGACCGGCCGCCTCGAACTTCGCCGTCTCTTCGTCGGCGAACGACGACGCGTCGCCGTCCTGGTCGGCATAGGATTCCTCATCCGCGTCGTCGGCGTCGAGTTCGTCGCCAGTCTCGTCCCCCGCCGCCTGGACGTCGGCCGCCTCGGGCTCCGCCTCGACCGCAGGCTCCGCCTCGGGCAGCTCGCTCTCGTCCGGCGTCTCCTCCGACGTCCCGTCGGGTCGATCAGTCATGCGGTCGTGTCACTCCTGGTGCGCGGGCGATCAGATCGGGCGGTCGGCACGCGGGCGCCAGTGTACCCAAGCGCCCGCCCCAACGCCGGATGCCGTCGCTCGACCCGGGGGCTCTACGCGTTCCGGATCGCCGGCACGAACCAGCCCGCGAGGCCGGTCCCGAGCGTCAGGAGACCGAACATCGCGATGACGACGGTCGCGGGGACCACGGCGATCATGACGCTGCCGAGCGCCATCGCGACCGTCATCGACCCGAACACGAGCGCGAACCGGAAGCTGACGACGCGGCCGAGCAGCGCGCCCGGTGTTCGTTCCTGGAACAGCGCCTGGCTCGGGATGACGAAGACCATGTTCGCGACGCCGGACCCGAACGCGAGTCCCACCGCGATACCCACGTGGTTCGTGATGGCGAGCAGGAACGTCAGCAGGCCGAACACGGCATACCCGGCGATGATCATCCGGCCCTTCGCGATCCGTGTCCCGATCAGGCCGATGACGAAGCCACCGATCAGGTTCCCGGCGCCGATGCCAGCCTCCATGAACCCCCAGACCCCCGAGTATCCGATCGGCTCGTTCTGGTAGACGTCGTAGCAGTAGATCACCGTCAGCACCGTGAGGATCCCGATGGTGAACTGGGCGACGGACGCTTGGAGCGTGTTGGCGAGGAGCGTGCTCTCATTGCGCAGGAACCGCCAACCGGCCTCCAGCTCCGCCCGGAACCCCTCCAATTCCTCGGCCTGCTCGTCGGCGGCTCGCGGGCGCACCACGATGGTCGTCAGGAGGACGGCTGAGGCGAGGTAGGTGACCGAGTCGATCCAGAAGGCAAGCGGGAGTGCCGTCATCAGGGACGCAACGAACAGTCCCGCCATCGGGTACGCGACGACATCGCCGATCGTTTCCCCGATCCACATCGCGGAGTTGGCGGTGACCAGCTCGTCCCTCTCGACCAGCTGCGGCATGATCGCGACTCGTGCCGGTCGAAAGAAGATCGAGATGGACGTCACGACGAAGATCAGCGGATAGACGAGGAGGACGTTCACGGCCGCCGCGATCGGGATGAGCAAGACCACGGCGGCGCGCAAGATGTCGCTGACGACGAGGACCTCCTTGCGGTCCCATCTGTCGACGAATGTGCCCGCGATCGGCGAGAGGAACAGGTTCGGCAGGGACGCCGCCACGAACGCGAGCGCTGTCAGGACTTCAGAGCCGGTCGTCGTCAGGACCACGGCCGCCAGGGCGAACTGATGGATCCGGTCGCCGAACACCGAGATGAACTGGCCCGCCCACAACGCCGAGAACGACCCGTTGAGCGCGAGCCGGACATACGGATGCCGGCGGAGCAGCGCTGCGACCTCGGGTCGTGGGCCGGGAATGGGGATGGCGGTCGGTGAGGCGAGTCTCGGCCCACGGCCGCCCAGGGACAGCGGCCGTTCCAGGGCCGCGACCCCGGCGAACGCCGGTGAGAGGCCGGTGCTCCCGACCGTCACCGGGGCGCGCGGCTCTCTGCCCGTGGCTTCGGACGAGCCGTCGCCTTCCGGGATGATCCGCACGACGCTCGCGAACAGGAAGAACGTCAGGCCCGCGCCAAGGAACAGGTCTCCGACCGAGGCCACGTTCTGGATGAACGGGATCGGGATCGGAATGACGTCACCCAGTGGTCCCAGGTGGAGCAGGAACGACGCGTCCAGCAACGGCGGAACGATCACATGGATCGACGACCCGACGTCGGCCGCACGCAGTCCCGCAAGAGTGAGCGCCGGTTCCCAGATCGGCATGAACCCCTGGTTCACCACGATCACGAGGGCATTCGCCAGCGTGCCGACGAAGGCCAGGTTCATGCCCGGGTAGGCGCGGTTCGCCCACAGACCCCAGAGCAGTATCACGAACGCGGCGGCCAGCAGCGGCAGCCGGAGCGTCTCGACGATCGGAACGCCCTGGCCGAGGAGGGTCTCTGTCCCGAATCGAAGGATGACCGCGACGACGATGACGGGGATCAGGCGCAGACGGACGAGGGCGAGGTTGGACAGCCGGCCGCCGACCAGCAGGCCCAGAGCCAGGCCGACAACGATGCCGCCGATCAGCACTCGAGGGCCTCCCTCAGCGCCGGGGGTGCATCCACATCAGCCATCATCGCCGCCCGAGGAAGGGCGTGTCAGTCGATGTCGGTTCTGTCGGGGTCGGCGATGCCGGGCGAAGCGCACCTCGACACGGGCGGCCCGTCGGACGGCGAGAGGAAGTCAGGCCCGCTTGGCCCCGACGACGGTAGGGGCCGTGGGTGACGCGGGATTGGTCGTCGTGCCGGTCGCGTCCTGTACGCCCGCGGCCATCGTCATGCGATCCGCGACCTGCGCGATCAGCGGGATCTGCCGGGGCTCGGGCCTTCGGCCCGGATCCGCGACACCGTCCACGTGATGCGTCTTGACGAAGGCGTCGACCACGACCGGATCGAACTGGACGCCGGCGAACTTGCGCAACTCGCCCAGCGCCTGTTCGTGCGTCAATGGCGTCATCCGATAGGGTCGGGCGGCGGTCATCGCCTCGAAGGCGTCGGCCACATGAAGCACGCGAGCCAACTTCGGGATCTCGTCGCCGATGAGGCGGTCGGGATAGCCGGAGCCGTTGTACCACTCGTGGTGGTGGCGGATGATCGGCAGTTCCGGCGCCAGCTTCGTGACCGGCGCAATGATCTGCGCACCCAACACCGGGTGCGCATTCATGACCATCCGTTCGTCACGCGTGAGCCGCTCGGCCTTCTTCAGGACGTGGTCAGGCACGCCGATCTTGCCGACGTCGTGGAGCAGCCCTCCCCATTCCAGCGCCTCCAGCTCGGCGTCCGAGACACGCATCACGCGGCCGATATCGACGGCGATCTCCTTCACGCGCTGGCTATGTCGGGCCGTGAAGGGATCGCGCTTGTCGACCGCCTCCGCCAGCGCGCCGATCGTCTGGGTGAACATCTCGCGCATCTCGACGAAACGCTGCGACGCCATGCGGGTCGTGTACAGCGGCAATGCGAACAACAACGCCGCCCACCACTGGATGACGTACACGATCGACATCAACCATCCAAGAGGAGCGAGCGCCAGGTTGTTGAACGCTGTTCCCTTGGCATCGCCAACGATCACTTCCGCGAGTGTCCGACCGGTCCGGAGCGCGAGAAGGCCGCCAGCCAACAGACGTATTCAGCAGAAAGTAGATGACAGCTGCGCACATCACGGCGACGAAGTCCAGGATGGGCGAGATCTCGCCAGACCGCAGATCCTGCTACGTACCTAACAATCGCAAGCCTTACGAATTCCTCCGACGATCGCGGGAAGGATGATTCCTGCGTGATTGGCAAGGGTTCCGTACCAGGGAATGCGTCCCCGCAGCTCCCTCATCTCGATCGATCCGATGGCAGCGACCCAGCCACCTACCGCCGGCCCACCTAGTGCCATCGCGGCGATGATTGGTGCCATTGACACGGCATGGTGCGAGCCGATAGGGAGTCGGACCGGGAGGGCAGACGCGATCAGGGTCAGGATCGTCCAGAAGCCGACGCCGAGTGCGATCTCCAACCCGGACGCGGACGGCCCAGCTGGCTCGAGCTTGAGGGTGATGCGCTGGGTCGGCGGGAAACACAAGAGTCGCAGCCACAAGCGCGAACGCGCTCATGGCCACGACTCCGGCGATGTAGAGCTTAGGGACCTAGGCATCGATCTGCCCTGTTCGCTGTGCCATCGACCTCGAACCTTATCCCCGCTCGTGCTTCGGAGGTTATGGCACAACGTACTAGAAAACCCGCTAATGAAGCTCCACCTGCGGCCGCGATCATGGCGATGCTCGACAGCGTCACCAGAATTCGCAGCAGTCTGGCCTTCATGGTGCGTTCTACCAGCCCTTGTAGACATTTCTGTCTGGACACGCTGTGCCTCCTTCAGCGGCCCTCGCGCTCCGAAGAACACGAAAACCGACCTGACCTTGTGGGTCGGTCGGTTGCACTACTCGCTCCGCTCCACCCTAAGTGCCCATTTCAGGTGGTGCTTCTGCGCGTCCGAATGTCTTTACATTGCTTCCTAGTACGGGGGTACTACGAAGTGTCAGGACTATAGGTAGCGCGCACGTGGCGGGTCAATACGGCACCTTACCTATCCTCCCGAATGGGCTCCGGATTAGAGGGATTCGAGCGCGGGAGGCTCCACTCCCAGCATCTCGCGCATGGCGGACGCGTAGTGCGTGTACTGCTCGGCTGCGGCGGCATGGGATCCGTTCAACCGGTACAGTCGAAGGAGTGACAGCTCGATCTGATCGGCCTCCGGCGTCAGATCCAACGCACGCCTTGCCAGCCTGATGCCGCGCTCGAAATGACCACTTGCCGTGTCGGAGGCGATGGCCTTCTCGACGATCTGGAGGTACGAGGAATGCAGCGATGTCCGGAATTCCGCTGCCCATTCCTCGTACGCGAAGTCCAGGGCGAACGGGCCATGGTAGGCCGCCGAGAGCTCTTCGACCTCGGTCGGCGATGGCTCCGTCGCCATCGACCGGATGAGCTCCAGGCACGCCGAGCTCGATGATGACACCAGTTCGCCGTCAAGCCAGATGACATCCGATTCGTGATTTACGTAGCCAGGCGAGAGATCTTCCTTGTACGTCGGCTCGAAGACCCGGCGCAGGAAGTAGACCGTCTGGTTGAGGGAATTCAACGCGTCGGACGGGTCGAACTCGGGCCAGAGCGCGTCCATCACCTCGTCTCGCGTGGCGGCGTACCTCGGGCGCGTCAGGAGGAAGCAGAGGAGGGCCAGGACCTTTCGCCGAACCGACGAACCCTCGACGACACGACTTCCGATGTGAATCGAGACACGGCCCTGATCCTCGACGAAGACCCGGGCCGCGATGCGGCGAGCCAGACTCCGGCCGAGGTCGGCCTCCGGCAAGCGCCGGCGTTGGCGAGCGAGTAGTCGCAGGCGAACGACATCCTCCGCCTCCCCGATGGCCTCGAGCAGTGGGGCGCAGGCAAGCGAGGAGACCCCCGCGCTGTCGACACAGGACCGCAGTGCCGGCCGCCAGCGCTCGGGCCGGAGTGCCAGCCTCGCATTTGTACTACCGCCTTCTCAGCGTCTCCAAGCTCGGCCAGGCGCTCGACGACCAGTTCGGCGACGTAAGTCAGGGCCCAGGTTCCCCGTCGACTCGCTTGTCGGACGAAGACGCCGAGGGCTCCACTCGGACCGCCTGCGGCTTCCAGGGCGTCGCAGTAGCCGGCCCAGAGTCCGGCCGCCTGCTGGCTCGCCTGCCGCTTGGCCAGTTCCAGTGCGTCGGCGGCATCCGGCGCGCCCAATGCGACTTGGACATGCGCGCGCACCGCCAGGACGTGGGCCTTATGCCCCGAGGACGACGGAGAGTTCGTGAGGGTCGACACGATGCGCGATGTCGGCCGCTTCGGACGCACGGCCCTGCCGGAGCGCCAAGTATGCCGAGGTCACCACCGTCATCCTTACGGCCCAATCGGCCGCCGCGCCCATCTTTCGAAGCTCCCCGATATGGTCGGACGCCGAAGCCTCGTCGCCGTAGAACGCCTCCATCTCGGCGGCTTCCAGGAGGGTGTCCACGCGGATCGTCTCGTTCGATTCGGCAAGTGAGCGAGCGAGCTCGGCCCGAGCCTCCAGTTGGTCACCCAGATGGAAGAGGGCCCATGCACGAAGCGAGCGAGCACTCGCGACCTCCGCGCCTTCGGAACTGGCCTGGAGAAGGTCGATGGCCTTCGTCGCGGACCCCAGTGCCGCGGTGGCGTCGCCCATCGTTCGCTGCGTGACGCCTAGGTTCATGTAGGTGATGCCTTCGAAATGCGTGTCGCCATTGAGGCGTTGCCGTTCGGCAAGCTCGGACAGGCGCGCCGCGGTCTCGGGGAGGTGGCCGTCGAGGGACCCCTGAACGATGAGGAGCATGGTCTGCGCGATCCCCAGCCACCCCTCGTCCGTGGTGACCGCGGCGAGGCGTGACGCCGTCTCGATGGCCGCCATCACGTCGCCCGACGTCAGGCTGAGTGAAGCCAGATTCGCGAGGGCCACGTCGGACTGGGGGTCCACGTCGACGGCCCGTTTGGCCCGAGCGAGGGCTTGACGAACGTCGCCCTGCTTGAAGTCGCGGCGCGAGAGGACGACCAGGAAGCTCGCCCGAAGCGCCTCGTCGTCCAGGTCGGCCACGAAGGGCGCGGCGACCAGGTACTCGCCCCGACCGATGATGCTCGGCGCCGACGAGTCGATGATCGCGTGGGCCAGCTGATGATCACCGGCCGCCCAATGGTGGTGAGCGGCGATACGCCAGTCGCGGCCCTCCGCATATGCGGCGACCGTTCGATGCAGGTCGCGGACGGCTTCGTCTCCGACGTCGCGCAACAGGCGGGTCTCCAGGAACTCGCGAACCAGCGGGTGATAGCGCAGCTCCGTCCGTGGACCGCGAGCCCGCCGACCGAGCAACGTGACGCGCTCGGCTGCGGCGGTGAGCCGCGAGACCTCGGCCGCATCCCATCCAGTGACGACCGCGGCCAGGTCGCGCGTCACCACCTGGAGGATCGAGGTTCGCATGAGGAATCCCTGGAGGTCCGCCGGCAGGTCGCCGACGACCTCTTCCGCGAGGTAGTCGTAGAGGTCCTGGTCGCCACCGGATAGATTTCGGACGAAGCTGCGGATCTCGAGCGGCGTCCGGTCGCGCAGGGCGGCATGCACCAGCTGGAGCGAAGCGGCCCACCCCTCGGTTCGGGCGGCCACGGCAGCCAACACGTCTGGCTCGAGTGTCCGACCGTACGTCTCGCGGAACAGGCGCGAAGTCTCGTCCGCATCGAAGCGAAGGTCGTCCCGCGTGAGCTCCGCGACCTCGCCGACCGCCCGAAGCTTGGCGATCGGGATGCCCGGTGGTCGCCGGCTGGCGAACACGAGCGTCAGACGCTCCGGCGCCCGATCGACCAACTCCCGAACGATCAGCTGCACATCGGGTGCGTCATCGACCAGGTGGAAGTCGTCGAAGATCAGGATGGCGCCGTGAGGCGCGATGGACTGCAGCTCGCGCATGAAGACGTCGATGACGGTGTCGCGCGTCGGGCCGCTCAGGCTCTTGTCGGCCAGCAAGGCCGCTGTGTTCGGTGCGAAGACTGGGTCCGCTTCGCGTCCGGCCGCGACCAGGTGGTGCAGGACTGAGATCCAGTCGCGATCGTCCTCGTCGAGCCGATACCACAAGGTGCGAAGCCGGGTTCGGCTGGAGAAGTCGGCAAGCAGCGTCGTCTTGCCATATCCGGCATCGGCCAGCACGAGGATGATCCGATGGTGGACCTTGACGGCCAGCCAGTCCAGCAGCCGATGCCGAGCCAGCGTCTCCTCCCGCAGGAGCGGAGGCTGCACCTTCGCATACTGGATCGGAAAGCCGCTCAAGTCCTCACGGTGGGCTCCGCTCGGCGGAGAGGCGGCGATCGTTCCCCGGCTGACGGCGACCGAAACCGGCGATCGTTCGCCTGACGGATGGACGCGGGGGTGGACCGCAGGGTGGCCGAACGATACGGAGCGCTTGCGCAGGGTGTCAACGGGCGGGTCCGGCAGTGCCATGGAGGCATGGTGACGCTGGCCCCTCACCCGCCCATTAGCTGCGACTCAAGCACCCGCATGCCTCCGCGGGAAACGGCGGTCTATTCGGTTTCGTCGGGAAGGAGCGGACGGAGTGACAACGAGTAGACCTTCCCGTCGTTGGGGCCCGCCAGGACCAACCCCTGGAAACCGCCCTCGATGTCCTTGAGGCCCAGCTTCTCGACGTCCGCGGGGGTCAGGACACGCTGGGCCATCTGGAAGGCGTTCGGGTCGGCCGGGAACGGGAAGTCGGCGGGCTTGATGTCCGTCCACGGCCAGGGCTTCTGGTCCGGGGCGCCCGCACCGTCCATGAGGATGCCGCGGTAGTTCGCGGGCGTGAACACGTCGGTCGTGACCGTGCCGCCCTGGTCGAAGTCCGCCAGGCGATCCGCGAGCTTCTTGAAGGCCGCGCGGGCCGGGGCGTCCGGCACCCCGGCCGTGTCGATCCCGAGCGCGTAGACGGAGACTGTCTTGTTGACCCCGCCGGCGTCGACGGTGAAGACCGCGGTCCCGGCGTCCGCGACCATGTTCTGCTCGTAGGTCCCTCGGGCGACTCCGAGGCCACCATCACCGAGCGCGAAACCGAGCAATTCCTGGATCTGGTCCTCTGTCAGCTTGGCCGTGCGGAACGGAGCCGAGGGAAAGACGGAGCCGATCGGCTGCGGGGGATCGGCCGCCGGGTTGCGGAAGACGATGGTGCCATCGCCGTAGAGGGTGAAGATGGGTGCCTGGGTGGCCAGGAAGGCCGGCTGGACGAACCCACCGCCTTCGTCGTAGCGGAGCACGACGTCGGTGGTGCCGGTCGTGTGGTCGATCGCGCCGACAGGGGCGGTGGACGGGCTCGGGGCCGTCGATGGCGCGCTCGATGGAGCGCCCGACGGCGCGCTCGAGGGCGGCCCCGATGAGGTGGTGGCACCGCTACTGCTGCAGGCAGCGACGATGAGAACGATGGCCGGGACGAGAGCGGAGCGAGTCAGGTTTGGCATGGCCGCCCGACGCTGACCTCACGGACATGGTTCCACGGGGCGCTTCCGCGTCCAAACGGGTCTTGACGGCGCGCGTATCTTCACGGCTATGAGTTCCGGGCTCCGAGCCCGGCCGACCCGGGCGCGCACCCCCGTTCACGCTCGCCCCGCGCCGGTCCCGACCGTCCCTCGGGCACGGATCTCTGTTGTGGCGTCCCGAGCCGAGGAGGGTCCGGAGAGGGTGTACGAGGACCGCACGCTGACCTGTCGCGATTGTGCCGAGGAATTCACGTTCTCGGCCGGCGAACAGGCCTTCTATGCCAGCAAGGGGCTGACGAACGACCCGCAGCGATGCCCGTCGTGCAGGGCGGCCGCCAAGAGGGCTCGATCGAACGAGGGTCCGCGCGAGTTCCACGCCGCGATCTGCGGGGCCTGCGGGGGTCAGGCCATCGTCCCGTTCGCGCCGCGCAACGACCGGCCGGTCTATTGCAGCACCTGTTTCGACAAGGTCCGGGCCGGCACGCTGTCGGTCACGGCGGGCGTCTAGCCCCAGAACAGCTCGCAACGCGTTCCGAGCGACCCCGCGGCGGCCCCGGCGACGGGTCCGCCTCGTGGCATCATGGCCCGGAGCGGCGGCGCCACGATGGCGTGAGGAGGCCGCGGCAGGAAGCGGCGGGAGGTGCCATCCGTGGGCGTCATCATCATCCGGGAGATGGTCGGCACCAGCCCGCAGTCGTGGAGTGACGCCGCCCGCCAGGCCGTGGCCACCGCCTCCAAGACCGTCCGCAACATCCAGACCGTCGAAGTCGTGAAGTCGAGCGCGGTCGTCGACGACGGTCAGATCGTCGAGTACCGCGTCGAGGTCAAGATCGGCTTCGAATACGAGGGCTGACGACGGCGCGTTCCCGTAGCTGGGTCAGCCCGCCTCCGCGTAGCGTTCG
Source organism: uncultured Chloroflexia bacterium (assembly GCA_963764515.1). Lineage (GTDB taxonomy): Bacteria > Chloroflexota > Limnocylindria > Limnocylindrales > CSP1-4 > SPCO01. Next base: position 308,274 of record CAVXSS010000005.1, read on the forward strand.
CCCGCGTAGCTGACGAAGCGCGTCTGGCGCTTCTTGAACCAAAGGTCCACCTCCCCGGTGGGTCCATTGCGGTGCTTGGCGAGCTTCAGCTTGACCACCTCGCCGTCGGCGTCCTGGTCGTCGGACCGATCCTTGTCGCGCCACAGGAACATGACGAGATCCGCGTCCTGCTCGATGGCGCCCGACTCGCGCAGGTCTGAGAGCCGCGGTTCCTTCGACTCGCGCATCTCCGGCTGGCGCGAGAGCTGCGAAAGCGCGATGACCGGCACGTTGAGCTCGCGCGCGAGGGCCTTCAGCCCACGCGAGATCTCCGAGACCTCCTGGACGCGGTTGGCGTCCCGCGTGGTCGTGGTTGCCTGCATCAGCTGCAGGTAGTCGACGATGACGAGGTCCAGGCCCGCTTCGGCCTGGAGGCGCCGAGCCTTCGTGCGCAACTCCATCGCGGAAATGTTGGGGGTGTCGTCGATGTACATGGGCGCCTCCGAGAGGGCGTTCATCGCCGGCGCGATCCGGGCGAAGTCGAGCTCCTCGAGGAATCCGGTCCGCAACCGCTGCGAGTCGATGTTGGCAACGCTCGAGAGCAGACGCAGGACGAGCTGCTCCTTGCTCATCTCGAGGCTGAACACCCCGACGCTCCGACGCTCCTTGACCGCGGCAAACTCGGCGATGTTGAGCGCGAGGCTCGTCTTGCCGACCGAAGGCCTGGCCGCGAGGACGATCAGGTCGCTCTTCTGGAGGCCAGTGGTGAGCGCGTCCAGGTCCGCGAATCCGGTTCGTACGCCGCTGATCTCACCCCGATGGGCGTGGAGGTAGTCCAGTCGGTCGTAGGCATCGTGCAGGAGCGCCTTGAGCGCGCTGAAGCCGACGTCGACGCGTTTCTGGCTGACGGCGAAGAGCTCGGCCTCCGCGCGATCGATGGCCTCGCCGATCTCGGCCGGATCTTCGTATCCGATGCCGGCGATGCGGCCAGCCGCCCCGATGAGGTTGCGCAGGACGGCCTTGCGCTCGACGATCCGGGCGTACTGCGCGGCGTGGACGGCCGTCGGTGTCTCGTTGGAGAGGCTCGAGAGGTAGGCCCGTCCACCAACCGCGTCGAGCTCCTCGCGACGCTCGAGCGACTCGGCGACGGTCACGATGTCGATGGGCTCGCGTCTCTCGAACAGGTCGAGGATGACGGCATAGATGCGCCCGTTGGCCTGGCGGTAGAAGTCCTCCGCGCGGAGGAATTCCGCCACCTCGATGACGGCATCGCGGTCGATGAGGATGGCACCCAGGACCGATTGTTCGGCCTCGAGACTCTGGGGTGGCAGGCGATCGATCATGGGCTCACAACGTGACGGTGGGTCGTGTCACCTCCACTGTCACGCTCGCGCAGCGTCACGTGAAGAGCCTTATCCCCCAAGTCCGTCCACCAACTCACGACCGCGCCCTCCCCCCTGTGGAAATGGTGTGGACGACAACAGGAACTGAGAATCGGGCGCCAGGCTGGTTCAGCGCAAGGCGGCCGGCGAGCAAGGGAGCGAGCGCACTGGACGTGCGTGAGCGACTGGCGGAGCCGGACAACGCCGCGCTGGGCGAGCCCGGCGCCCGCCGCTAGTCAAGCTTCCGGATCACTCCGATGAGTTTGCCCTGGATCCTGACATCGTCGTAGAACTGGGCAGGGTAGGCGGGGTTGGCGGGCTGGAGCCGGATCTTGTCCTTCTCCTTGAAGAAGCGCTTGAGGGTGACCGCGTTCTCTTCGACCTGGGCGACCACGATGTCGCCGTTGCGGGCGGTGGTCTGCGGCCGGATGAGCACGAAGTCCCCGTCCGCGATGTGCGCCTCGATCATCGAGTCCCCGCGGACCTTCAGCACATAGGCATCCCCGCTGGGTGCCAGCAGATCCGGCACGGCCATCGTCTCCGACGCGTCCTGGTACGCCTCGATGGGACCGCCGGCGGCGATCTCGCCGATGACGGGCAGGACTCGCGAGTCGGCCGAGGTGGCTTGCGGCACGAGCTCGCTGGACAGCCCGAGATGGATGGCGGCCGTGGGGGTCAACCGGATCGCCCGCGACTGCGCCGCGCCACGCTCCAGGTAGCCCTCACGCTCGAGGATCTGGAGGTGATGGTGGACGGCCGACGTGGAGGCCAGACCGACGGCACGGGCGATCTCGCGGACCGACGGCGGATAGCCCCGGGCCCGGAGGGTCGCCGCGATGTAGTCGAGGATCTTGACCTTGCGCTCGGCATCGTGCTTCGTCATCGCGCCTCCTTGGTCGCCATGATACCGAACGGACGTTCGATGTCAAGCCGAACGGTGCTGGCCCGTGCCCCTCGCGCGTCGGTGCGCCGAGCGACCCGATCCACCTATCCGGTCTGACCTCATCGGCCGTGCGTGCGAACGCTGCTAGACTCCGGCTCCCGCGCGAGGAGCGCGCAATGAGGAGGCGGATCGGGATGGCAAGGGACAGCTCGAAGGCGAAGAGCTCGGGTCGCGCTGGCTTCGCCGGCGTGACGTTCGGCCGCGCCTTGTCGCTGCTGGCCTTCCTGCCGGTGGCCAGCCGGATCCCGATGTACGCGCGGCTGGTCACGGCGCTGGCGGTCGATGAGCGGATGCCGGCTGGGCGCAAGGCCCTCCTTGCGGGCGCCGCCGGCTACCTGGTGCTCGGTCGGGACCTCATCCCGGACCATGTGCCGATCATCGGGGGCTTGGACGACCTCGTGGTCGTGGTGCTCGCGGTCGATCTGTTCCTCGACGGGGCGCCCGAAGACCTGCTTCGGGAGAAGCTCGACGAGCTCGGCATCGCACGCGGCGAATTCGAGCGCGACATCGCCCAGATCCGGCGCTTGACGCCGGGCCCGGTCCGGCGGACCATCCGCCGCGTCCCTGCCCTCCTCGGGACGGCCGGGGACACCATCAGGCAACTTGGTCTGGGGCCGCGCGTGCGGTCCTGGATCTCCAGGGAGGATCCCATCGCGTGAAGGTCATCCTGACGAAGGACGTGTCCTCGCTCGGCAAGAGCGGGGAGTTGAAGACGGTGGCCGATGGCTACGCGACGAACTTCCTGATCCCCCAGCAGCTGGCCGTTCCCGCGGCCGGCGGCGCCTATCGTGCCTGGCAGCATGACGTCGCGAGCCGCGAGGACAAGCGCAAGCGCGAGCGCGAGGAGGCGGAGATCGCCGCCACCCGGATCGGCAGCACGACCTTGACGATGGGCGTGAAGGTCGGCGAGGGCGGCAAGCTGTACGGCTCGATCACCTCGAAGGACATCGCCGACGCCCTCGCCCGCCGTGGCATCGAGATCGATCGCCACAAGATCGACCTCGACGAGCCGCTCAGATCGCTCGGCACGTACAAGGTGGCGGTCAAGGTCTTCTCCGGCATGACCCCGGAGGTCACGATCATCGTCGAGCCGAAGGGCTGATCAGGGGACGCGAAGCCGCCAGACGGCGACGCCGCCCTCGTTGTAGACGGCCTCGAATTGAGCGCTCGCGCCGAAGTCGGTCGGTTCGCCGTCGCCGCACGAGAGCACCCCGCCGCTCGAGAGCACGTACGTCGCCTCGTAGCGGGCCATGATCTCGGCCGCGGCGTCGGGACCATCGCAGTACGCCGCGTTGGTGTCAGCCTCGCGCGCCGCCGGGTCGTAGCCGAGGTTCGAGACGTACGGCCCGAACGTCGTGATCCGCAGCCGCCCGGCGAGATCGACCGGGCTGTTGATGAACGCGTCGGCGAGGAACACCGTGCGCTCCGGCGTGTTCGCCTCGATCCAGCGGCCCGCACGCTCCTGATCGGGGCTCAGCGCGACGAGGGAACTGGTCGCGTGCCACACCGCGATGAGGGTCGGTGAGATGGCGCAGACCGCGAGCACGGTGACGATGACGGGTCGCGGCCAGCGCCGCATGAGCCAGGCGGCCAGGATCGCGACGGCGATCCACATCATCTGGAAGTACTTGTTCATGTCGAACTCGACGGCGCTGAGCACGACGACGTTGGGGATGGCGAACAGGACGACGAGCCACGCGACGAGGAATCGCCTCATGGGCCACCCACGGGCGGACAGGCCGGCGAGCAGCGCCAGCGCGAACGGGATGCCGAGATTGGTCGCGTAGAAGAACAGGACCGCGAACGGCCCGTCCCCGAAGCGGCCCTCGCCCCAGCCCGCGACGAGTCGAAAGGCGCCGCTCCCGCTCTGCGCCGCGATGGAGTCCGCGACGAACGGGATCGCCAGGATCAGCGGTCCGAGGAAGAGCACCGCGTCGCGGCCGGCGGTCGGGGCGCGCCAGGCGCCGGTCGTGACGACGTACAGCCCGACGATGACGTAGGTCGCGGGGAACGCGTAGAACTGGAACGGCGCCAGGAGTGCGGCGATCAGGCCGGCCACGAGCACACCGGCCGGCCGCCGGCCGAGGCACTGCACGACGAGGAGCACCGCCGCGACGAGCCCGGGCAGCCCCAACGTCGAGGCGCGGTGCGGCAGGAACGCGGTTCCCAGCACGGACGCGATCCGGAAGAACGGCCAGCCGTCCGCCCAGCTGTTGTCGTACGGGTTCTGCGTGACGAGGCTCGCGACGTCGGGGTTGCCAGCGAGGACGTCACCGACCAGCCGCAGCCAGCCCATCCCGCCGCCGAGACAGGTCAGGACCGTCGCGATGGCCGCGACCCGTCGGTCGCCTGTCAGGCGCAGGGCCAGGGCCCAGACGAGCAGCGCCATGACCGATGCGAACAGCGCGCTCGTCGCGAAATAGACCCCGATGATGTCGACGCCGGCGACGCTCGAGGCGACGGCCCCGTGGAAGTCGGCGAACCAGTGGTACGTCAGCGGCGCACCGGCGAAGTAGGGGACCTCCGGTGGGAAGTTGCCGTGCGCGATGCTCGAACCGATCGCCACGTGGACGAGCAGGTCGCTCCAGTTCCAGCCACCCGACACCCAGCCATCGGGCGTCGCGTGCCAACCGTTGGCGAACAGCACGAACCCGACCACCAACCCGAACAGTGCGGCGACCACCCAGGCGGTCGTACTCCCGCGGAGCGATGAGCGGATCCCGGCGGCCGTCGGGCTGCCGAACGGCGCCAGCCACGGGTGGCGGACCCAGGCGAGGACGGCCGTGGCCCCGAGGAGAAGCAGCGTCGCGAGGAGGATCGCCGGCCGCCCGAAGCCGATGACACGCGCCACGAGGTCGACGACGTGTGCCGACAGGTAGACGCTGGTCACCACTGCGATCCCGACCTGGCCAGGCACCGGCAGGTCCGGGGCCACGCGCCGGACGACGACCCAGCCCGGGATCGCGAACAGGATTGGCCAGGTCAGCGCGACCGATGCCGCGGGGACGACCCATGCGACGGCGATGCCGACCACCGATGCGAGGGTGAGCGCGATGACACCGCGGCCCGGGATCCCGCCGGCAGAGGCTTCCACAGCGGGTCGATGATAGCGAGCATGCCCGACCGGACGATCCTCCACGTGGACCTGGACGCGTTCTTCGCGTCGGTCGAGCAGCGCGACCATCCCGAGTTGCGTGGCAAGCCGGTCATCGTCGGCGGGGGCGGCCCGGGCGATCGGGGCGTCGTGTCGGCCGCGAGTTACGAGGCGCGGCGGTTCGGGGTCCATTCGGCGATGTCGCTGCGTGAGGCCGGGCGCCGGTGTCCCGAGGGCATCTTCGTCCACGTCGATGGGCGGCGGTACCAGGCCGCCAGCCGCGACGTCATGGCCGTCCTTCGTCGGTTCACGCCACTCGTCGAGCCGATCTCGATCGACGAGGCGTTCCTCGACGTGACCGCATCGGCGGACCTCTTCGGCGACGGACCGACGATCGCACGTCGGATCAAGGACGAGGTCCGCGCGGACGTCGGGCTGACGGTCTCGGTCGGCGTCGCGACGACCAAGCTCGTGGCCAAGGTCGCGTCGGATCTGCGCAAACCCGATGGGTTGGTGGTCGTCCCGCCCGGTGAGGAGGCCGCGTTCCTGGCGCCCCTTCCCATCTCGCGGCTGTGGGGTGTCGGCGAACGGACGGGCGCCTCCCTTGCCGACTACGGGGTTCGAACCATCGGCGACCTGGCCGCGCTTCCGGAGGATGTCGTCGTCAGACGCTTCGGCAAGCACGGGGCGTCGCTCCTCACGCGAGCGCGCGGCATCGATCCCGAACGCGTCCACGAGGGCGACCCGGCGAAGTCCGTCGGGCACGAGCACACGTTCGACGTCGACACATCCGACCGCGAGACGATCGAGCGAACGCTCCTGGCGATGTCCGATGGCGTCGCCGCCCGGCTCCGTTCGGCTGGCGTTCGGGCCGGTACCGTGACGGTCAAGATCCGGGACTCCTCGTTCCGCACGATGACCCGCCAGCGGACCCTCGCCGAGCCGACCGACATGACCGAGCCGATCTATCGGGCGGCGCTCGCGCTGGCCCGCCCCGAGGTCCGCGGGATCCGGGTCCGCCTGCTCGGGGTGACGGCGTCGAACCTCGGCGACCGAGAGCAGCTCTCGCTCTTCAGCGAGGACGACCCTCGACGCCGACAGGCCACGGTCGCCGCCGATGCGGTCCGCCGGCGGTACGGCGAGGACGCCGTGACCCGGGCTCGCCTCCTGCACGCGGGATTGCCGGCACCGTTCGAGCGCGACCCGCGTAACCCGCTGGACCGGCGCGCTCGGGGCGTGCCCATCGATCCGGCCCTCGCGCGGACCGACGGCGAAGAGAGTGACAGGAGAGCTGTCACAGACCTCGACGACATTCCGGACGACGAGCCTTGACATCGAACGCCTGTTCGGTCTAGGCTCCAGTCGTAATCGAACAGACGTTCTGTCGGACGCGTGCCCCGGACGACACGACCCAGCGATCCTGCCCCCGGAAAGGAGCCATCCCGATGGCATTCACCCGTGTCGATCCGGTCCAGGTCCACGTCCGGACCGGTTGGTTCGATGGACGCCCGCGCGAGATCACCTGGGGGGACGTCCGGCTGCCCGTGACCCGACTGAGCGTCGTCCGCGAGGAAGCCGCGGCGTACCCGGTCATCACCGGACCGCGCACGTTGTTCGAGGTCGAGACGCCGCGAGCTCGAGTCTCGCTGACATACCACCATCGATCCCGGCGCTGGACGGTCACCGGCCTGGACGACGCGGTCCGCCCGGCCGCCTGACTCCGCAGGCTTCGAGCCGGCCCGCAGCCCTCCCTCCGGGGTCGGCCACCGTCGGTCGCGGGGCGGGTGCGCCGGTACCGCACCCGCCCCGTTCCCGACAGCCGCGCTCAGCGGCAGCGAAGCCAGGTTGTGCAGGACGCGCCTCGCCACCCGCTTCGTCTGTCGCAGTACCTACAATCGCGCGGTGCAGTCCTCACCGCCTGATCGCTTCCGCGACCTGACAGTCGATGGATTCGTGGCCCGCCTGGCGTCCTCCGAGCCCGTCCCGGGCGGCGGTAGCGCCTCGGCCGTGGCGGCGAGCCTCGCTGCCGGCCTGGTAGCGATGGTCGCCGCGCTCTCGCGGGACCGTCCGAAGTACGCGATCCACGCCGATCTCCTCGCATGGGCCGCTGCCACGGGTGAGGAGCTGGTCGATCGCCTGCTGACGCTGGCCGATGACGACGCCGCGTCCTACGGGCGATTCGCGGCGGCGATGAAGCTCCCACGCGCGACCGAGGCGGAGCAGGCGACCCGGACCGCTGCCATGCAGGTCGCCGCCCGCGAGGCGGCGGAGATCCCCAGGGACTGCGTCGAAGCCTGCCTGCTAGTCGTCGAGATCGCCGAGGCCCTCGCCGGGCGAAGCAACGTCAATGCCGCGAGTGACCTCGTGGTCGCGTCTCTGCTCGCGGAAGCGGGCGCGAGAGGTGCCGCCGCGAACGTCCTCGTCAACCTGCCATCGGTCGGGGATCCTGCGTTCAGCGAGGCGACGGCGCTCCAGGTCGATGCGCTCGTCCACGACGTCGAACGGCTGGCCGCCGCCGCGCGGGAGACGGTGGGGACCGGCCAGCTGCGCGATGCGATCCCGGCACCCGGCCGGGAAGGACCTTGACGCCACCAGGTGGCGCCCGGCTCCTCGAGGGTGGGCCGATCGCCGACGAGATCCGCGTCGCGGTCGCCGAGGACGTCGCCACGTTCCGCATCGCGCGCGGGCGCCCGCCGGGCCTCCGCGTGGTCATCGTCGGCAAGGACGCGCCCTCCACCGTCTACCTGGAGCGGATCCTGCGGGGCTGCGCGAAGGTCGGCATCGATGCCGGCTTCGTGGAACTGGAGGGTGAGGCGACAGAGGCACGGGTGACGTCAACGGTCCGCGAGCTCAACGAGGACGCGACGGTCGACGGGGTGATCGTCCAGATGCCGCTCCCGCCGACGATCCGGTTGCGCGCCGTCATCGACGCGATCGATCCGGCCAAGGACATCGACGGAATCCATCCGCTCAATGCCGGGCTCCTGCGCCTGGGTTACGACGGGTTCCTGCCGGCGACCGCCCACGCCGCGGTGGAGATCCTGCGACGTTCCGGTATCAGGATCGAGGGTCGCGACGCGGTCGTCATCGGCCGATCGGCCGTGGTCGGGATGCCGGCCGCGTTCCTGCTCGTCAGGGAGGATGCGACGGTCACCGTCTGTCACTCGCGGACACGCGATCTCGCTGGGCACGTCGCACGCGCTGACATCGTCATCGTGGCGGCCGGCCATCCCGGACTCGTGACGGGAGCGATGCTCAAGCCGGGCGCGGTCGTCGTCGATGTCGGCATCAACGTCGTCGATGGACGGATCGTCGGTGACGTGGACTTCGCCTCGGCGGTCGATGTCGCGTCGGCGATCACCCCGGTGCCGGGTGGCGTCGGTCCGCTGACCAACGCCATCCTGCTGACGCATCTGATCAGGGCTGCCGAGCGCCAGGTCCCCGCAGAACGCGCACGGACGGCCGATCTACTCGCATCCGCCTCACCATCAATGCTGTCCCAAGGAGACCGATGAGCTTCCCGTCAGATCTCGAGATCGCCCGTTCCGTGCGGCCGCGCCCGATCGTCGAGGTCGCGGCGGGCCTTGGCATCCGGGACGACGAGCTGGAGCTCTACGGTCCGACAAAGGCCAAGGTCGCGCTGGAGGCGATCACGCGGCTCGAGGCGGAACGTCCGCGCGGGCGCTACGTCGTGGTCACGGCCATCACGCCGACGCCGCTGGGCGAGGGCAAGTCGACGACCACGGTCGGGCTGGCGCAGGGCCTCAACCTGATCGGGCACACGGCGTCGGTCAACCTCCGCCAGCCCTCCCTCGGGCCGGTCTTCGGGATCAAGGGCGGCGCCGCGGGCGGCGGGTACAGCCAGGTCATCCCGATGGAGGATTTCAACCTCCACCTGACCGGCGATGTCCATGCGATCGGTGCGGCCCATAACCTCGCGGGCGCCTTCATCGACAACAGCCTCCACCACAAGAACCCGTTGGGGATCGATCAGCACGGCGTCCTGTGGCCGCGGGTCCTCGACATCAGCGACCGCGCGCTGCGCCGCGTCGTCGTGGGGCTCGGCGGGCGGGAGAACGGGATCCCGCGCGAGACCGAATTCGTCATCACCGTCGCCTCGGAGGTGATGGCCGTCCTGGCGCTGGCGCGCGACCTCCAGGACCTGCGGGCCAGGCTCGGCCGGATCGTGCTCGCGACGAGGACCGACGGGTCAGCGGTCACCGCGCAGGACCTCGGCGTCGCTGGGGCGATGACCGTGCTCCTGCGCGACGCGATCAAGCCGAACCTGCTCCAGACCCTGGAAGGCGGGCCGGCCTTCGTCCATGCCGGGCCATTCGCCAACATCGCCCATGGCAACAACTCGATCATCGCGGACCGGCTCGCGCTCGTGACCAACGACATCGTCTGTACGGAGGCCGGGTTCGGTGCCGACATGGGCGCCGAGAAGTTTTTCGACATCAAGTGCCGGGCGTCGGGGCTCGCGCCGGATGCGGCCGTGGTGGTCGCCACGGTCCGCGCACTCAAGATGCACGGCGGGGTCGGCAAGATCGTTGCAGGCAAGCCGCTCGATCCGGTCCTCCTCGAGGAGAACGTGGAGGCCGTCAGGGCCGGTGCGCAGAACCTGGTCAAGCAGATCGAGAACGTGACGATCTTCGGGATCCCCGCGGTCGTGGCCATCAACTCGTTCCCGACCGACACAGCGGCCGAGGTCGCGGCGATCCGCGAGGTCGCGCTCGCCGCCGGCGCACGCGACGCGGTGGTCGCCACCCACTTCGTCGAAGGCGGCAAGGGGGCGACGGCCCTCGCAGAGGCAGTCTGGGCCGCGACCGACGATGGCGGGGCGGGCTTCGAGCTCCTCTACCCGGACGACATGCCACTCACCGCAAAGATCGAGGCGATCGTGACGAGGATCTATGGTGGGGACGGGGTCGACTACCTGCCCGCCGCGCGCAAGTCGCTCAAGCAGTTCGAGGATCTCGGCTACGGCCACCTCCCGATCTGCATGGCCAAGACGCAGTACTCCCTCAGCCACGACGCGAACCTGAAGGGTCGTCCCACGGGCTTCACGGTCCCGATCCGCGAGGTCCGACTCTCTGCCGGCGCGGGGTTCATCACGCCGCTCTGCGGTGAGATGCGGACGATGCCCGGCCTGCCGTCGCGGCCGGGCGGCGAGAACATCGACATCGACGCCGACGGGAACGTCGTCGGTCTGTTCTAGAGCGTCAGTGCACCCGTAGCCAGGGCGAAACAGGCCGCCATCACGACCCCGACCAGGACGCCGAGCGCGCCGGCCCCCCAGGCGCCGACATCGATCGGACCGAGCGGCTTGTCGGCGTGGGCGTGGTCATCGTGCCCATGGTCGTCGCCGTGATCGTCGGTCGCGTGATGGAGGCCGGCTGAACCGGGATGGTCGAGCGCGTCGTCGGCGTGCGGGTCGTGGCTCATCGCCGGCATTCTGGCAGACCCGTTGCGGCGACGTTGAGGCCCGTAGACTCGCGGTGATGGTCACGCCGGCCGCAAGTCCCGACCCCGGCCTCGTCGCGAGCCTCCGCGGCCTCGATCGTGATGGTCGCCTGCTGTTCACGATGCGGACCCTCCGGATGTTCGGCTACGGGTTCCTTGCGGTGGTCCTGGTCCTCTACCTCGACGCGCTCGGGCTCGATGCGTTGACGATCGGGCTCGTCCTGACCCTCACCCTGGTCGGCGACACGGTGATCTCGCTATGGCTGACCACCCATGCCGATCGGATCGGCCGGCGTCGCGTCCTCGTCGTCGGGGCCCTCCTGATGGTCGTGGCCGGCGTCTCGTTCGTTCTCACCGACTGGGTGCCGTTGCTCATCCTGGCGGCAACGATCGGGGTCCTCTCGCCGACCGGCAACGAGGTCGGGCCGTTCCTTGCGATCGAACAGGCGGCGCTGTCGCAGACCATCCCCGACGCTCGACGGACGGCGACCTTCGCCTGGTACAACCTCGTGGGCTACGTCGCCACGGCCACGGGCGCCCTGGCCGCCGGATTGCTCAGCCAGGTGCTGCTCGAAGCCGGCGTCCCGCCGGTCGACTCGTATCGAGCCGTCCTGGTCGGCTATGCGCTCATCGGGATCGCCATGGCGGTCGGATTCTGGCGGCTCAGCGAGGCGATCGAAGCTCCGCCAGGCAAGGCGACCGAGGACGGCGTCCGCCGGCGCTTCGGACTCGGTCGTTCGAAGGGCGTCGTGCTGCGCCTCTCCTTGCTGTTCTCCATCGACGCCTTCGGCGGCGGATTCATCCCGCAGAGTCTCATGGCGTTCTGGTTCCATCTCCAGTACGGCGTCGAGCCCGCGGTCCTCGGCGGGATCTTCTTCGGGGCGAACCTCCTGGCGGCCGTGTCATCGCTCTCCGCCGCGAGGATCGCGGCGCGGATCGGGCTGATCAACACGATGGTGTTCACGCACCTCCCATCGAACGTGCTGCTCATCCTCGTCCCGTTGATGCCGAACCTGCCGCTGGCGATCGCGGTCCTGCTCCTGCGGTTCAGCCTCAGCCAGATGGATGTGCCCACGCGCCAGTCGTATGTGATCGCGGTGGTCGATCCGGACGAGCGGTCCGCAGCGGCGGGCGTCACCGGGATCGCTCGGACGACCGGCGCGGCGCTCTCCCCGTCGATCTCGTCGTTACTCCTCGCCGCGCCGGGACTCGCGGCGGTGCCTTTCTACCTGGCAGGGGGCTTGAAGATCGTCTACGACCTGCTGATCTATCGGGCGTTCCGGAGCGTCCGGCCGCCGGAGGAGCGAGCCCGCTGACTCAGTCGGACTTGGCGTCGCTTCGGCCGGGCCGGCCGGGCATGCCGAGGCGCCACCAGATGAAGGCGACGATCAACCCGATCGCCGCGACCGCGATGGCCAGGTCGAACGGCTGCAACATCCGGCGGATGTCGACCCAGTTCTCGCCGAGCACGGTGCCCGCCCAGACGAGCAGGATCGACCACAGGAAGGCGCCCAGTGTCGAGTACAGGACGAACTTGCCCAGGTGCATCCGGGCGACGCCGGCCGGGAAGCTGATGAATGTCCGCACGATCGGCAGGAGCCGGCCGATGAACACGGTCACTGAGCCGTGGCGTTCGAAGAATCCGTCGGCGAGCTCGATCTCGTGCGGACGGATCAGCAGGTACCGTCCGTACCGCTCGAGGAAGGGCCGGCCGCCGTACGCTCCGATCGCGTACGACACGAGCGAGCCGAGCGTGTTCCCGATGGTCGCCACGACGACGACGATCCAGAAGGTCCAGGCGCCCCCGGTGAGGGGTTCGACCTGGGACGGATCCGAGATCAGGAAGCCGGCATACGGAAGGATCAGCTCCGACGGTAACGGGACCATCGCCGATTCGATGCCCATCGCGACCAGGACGCCAAGGTAGCCGACCGCCCCGTAGAGGCTGTTGAGGAACGGGATCACGATCTGGTCGATGAACGCGAGCACGCGGGCCTCAGGTTGAGGAAAGGAAGGGACGCCATCGAGGATAGCCGACTATCCTCGGAACAGTGAGCGAACCGGAGGTCCCGCACTTCTACCCGGACCGTGGCGGATCCGACACGGTCATCCTGACCGGCGCGGACCTGACGATCGCCGACGTCGAATCGGTCGCGCGCCACGGTTCGCCCGTCGAGCTCGACATCCACGCGCGCGAGCGGATGCAGGAGGCGCACGACGTCATCCAGTCCCTCGTGGCCGAGGGCGCGATGGTCTACGGCGTGACGACCGGCTTCGGGGACCTCGCGACGACGTTCGTGGATCCCGAGCGATCGAGCGAGCTCCAACGTCGACTGCTCATGAGCCACGCGGCTGGCGTGGGGCCGCCCTTCCCGCGCGAGATCGTCCGCGCGATGCTCCTGCTGCGCGCGAACACCCTCGCGCTCGGCCACAGCGGCTGCCGACCGCTGGTCGTGGACCGCCTGCTCGCGCTCCTTGGCCATGGCATCCACCCGGTCGTGCCGGAGCAGGGCAGTGTCGGGGCGTCCGGCGACCTTGCGCCGCTCGCCCACCTGGCCCTGCCGCTCATCGGTCTGGGTCAGGTGGAGGTCGATGGACGGATCGTGGCGGCGGCCGACGCGCTTCGGGACGTCGGTCTCGAACCGATCGTGCTCGGGCCGAAGGAGGGCCTGGCGCTCCTCAACGGGACGCAGATGATGGGCGCGGTCGGTGCGCTGCTCCTGGCGGACGCCGACCGCCTGGTGCGGACCGCTTCGGTCGCGGCGGCGATGAGCGTGGAGGCGCTCCTCGGGACCGATGTCGCCTTTTCGGCGGCATACCAGCTCGCGCGCCCGCACCCGGGCCAGGTGGCGGTCGCGGCACAGCTGCGGCACCTGCTCCGCGACAGCGACCTCCAGCGCAGCCATCGCGACTCCGTACACAAGGTGCAGGACCCCTATTCGCTTCGCTGCGTGCCGCAGGTCCACGGAGCGGTACAGGATGCCCTCGACCACCTCCGACGGGTCCTGGATATCGAACTCAACTCGGCGACCGACAATCCGCTCGTCTTCGTAGGTGGGGGCGTGGCGCCGGTCGACGCGCTCGCGACGGGCGGCGGCCGGGTCATCAGCGGCGGCAACTTCCACGGCGAGCCGATCGCGCTCGCGCTCGACTTCGCCAAGATCGCGCTCGCGGAACTGGGCTCCATCAGCGAGCGCCGGACGGCGCTGCTCGTCGATCCGCGGCTGAACGGCGGCTTGCCGCCATTCCTCGCGGCCGCTTCGGGCATCGATTCGGGGATGATGATCTACCAGTACACCGCCGCTGCGCTGGCCAGCGAGCACAAGGTGCTCGCCCATCCGGCCTCGGTCGATTCGATCCCGACCAGCGCGAACCAGGAGGACCACGTCTCGATGGGGGCCATCTCCGCCCGCCACGCGCGCAGGGTCCTCGAGGGCGTTCAGCGCATCATCTCGATCGAATTGCTGGTCGCGACGCAGGCACTCGACCTGCGCCTGGCCTCGGCCGGATCACCTGCGCCGGGGGTCGGCGTGGGCGAGGCCCGGGCTCGCGTACGGGCCGTGGTACGGCATCTTGCCGAGGACCGGGAGCCGGGCCCGGACCTCGCGGCCGCGCTCGAACTCGTGCATGCAGGGGCGCTGGTCGACCTCGCGGGCTGACGGGCCGGGGCGAAAGGTCAGCGGGCAAATCGCGAGCGGGTCCTGCCGGCCATGCCGCGGTCGTCGGTCTGCTGGATGCCCGTTCGTCGCAGGAACGTGTCGATCTCCGCGGTGAATGGCCTGCCTTCGGGCCTGTCGGACAACCACACCAGGTAGCCTGGATCCACGCGCGCGATCTCGCCCATCGACCAGCCTTTGTGGCGACCGAACTCGAGGACGCTGCCGGACGGTCGTCCGGGCGGTCGCCCGGCGCCGCCGGTGCCGTCGCTTTGGGATGCGCGATCGTACGTGTGGTACGCCGCGGCGGTTCGATGCGCGGCTTCGGCATGCACCGGCGACGCCGGATCGTGGTGCTGGCGACGCCGGCGGGCGGCTGAGGCACGAGCCGGGTCGATCTCATCAAGCTCGAGGTCGTATTCGGCCCGGCGCACCGGATCGCGAAGCTGGTCGAACGCGGCATTGATCCGCATCATCCGCTTCGTTGCCCGCTCGCCCGCGATGTCCGGGTGGAAGCGACGCGCAAGCGCACGATAGGCAACCAGGATCTCGTCATCGTCCACGCTCGGCTCGATGCCAAGCACGGCGTATGCATCGTTCGCTCGCTCTGCCACCCGGTGGTCCTTCCGCGTCCCCGAGGTGGGTGTGACTACTGGGCCGCACACCCGCCGTTCTCGACTGTAGCAAACGTTGGAGGCCACTCGGTGCGCGGACACACCGTAGACTCAGGACGTGGTGCACCTACGCATCGTCGACGTCACCGATGAGGCCGGCTTTCGACGTATCCCGCCGTGCGCGGACCCGGGTTTCGACCACCGGACGTGCGATTACTGGGAAGACGCCGCGCGGGGCTCGAGGGCGGCCCGGCTCGCCTGGCTCGAGCGATCGGCTCCGACGCCCGAGCGGGCGGCGCGGCGGGTCTCGGACAACCCGTTCCTCGCGGACCTCGAGTCGTCAGCGGGCATGAACCCGTTCGCCATCGGCCGCGGCTCCGGTCGCAACCCACTCCTCGAGGATGATGACGACGCTGGATCGACCGTCACGAATCCGTTCGCGCCGACGACGGTGCGACGCCCTGCGGTGGAGCCCGATGCGCCACGAAAGCTGCAGCTGCTGGCTCGCGGCATCGGCGTGGCCGGGTGCTACGCGAAGGTCCTCGAGCGGGACGAGGTGCCTGCCGCGTACTGCCAGTTCGGGCCACTCACCGCCTATCCCCGGGCGCAGCAGACGCGCGACCTCTATCCGCGACTGCCGTCCGCGCCGCTGCCGGCGGTCATCACCTGCATCGCCACGACGCCCGAGGCGCGCGGCGAGGGCCTGGGACTGCGCCTGGTCCGTGCCGTCTGCGAGGATCTCGCGGCGCGTGGGTTCGCCGCCGTCGAAGCGTACCCGGAGGCCGCGGCACGGGCGGACGCGACGAGCGCCGCGACCCCGGCCTTCTGGCTGGCCGCCGGCTTCGCACTCGCGATCGATGACGAACGGTTCCCGGTCATGCGACGGGAGCTCATCTGAGCGGCCGGGCGGCGGGCCGCCGATCGTGGCAGGCCGGCGCCACCGTCCTGTTCCTTGCCCTCGGAGCCGTCGCGTGCGACGGCTCCACCCGTGTCACGAGCGCACCGAGTGCGAGCGACGCGCCCCCCGCGTCCACCTCGGCGCTCACGCCGACCATCGAGGGATCGCCGACGCCCGCCACAGCCCCCACCTCGACCTTCACACCGACGACCGGGGCGTCGGGCGTCGTGGCCGTGGACCTGTCGCTGCTCGATCACCTGCCCGCGACGATCGACGGCCTGCCGGTCGAGGCGGACGCGGCGACGTCGGCGAGCATCGCCGCATCACCGAGCCTCGCCTCGGATGCATCCGCCATCGCGATCGCCCGCGTCGTCGCGACCGCGAGCGACGACCTCGCGATCGCGAGCATCGTTCGTCTGCGATCGGGCCCCTTCAGCGACGCGAGCTTCGAGACGTGGCGGACGACCTACGACCGCGCGGCCTGTGAGCCGGCCGGTGGTCTCGCCGCCACCGACGAGCAGCAGATCGGCGGGCGCGACGTCTTCGTCGGGGCGTGCAACGGCGGCGCGCTGACCTACCACGTCGCCCTGGGTGATGACATCCTCGTGTCCGTCACCGCGATCGGGTCTCGCCATCTCGGCGACCTGCTCGTGACCGCGCTACGGGAGTAGGCTCGCGCCATGTCCGGACCCCGCCCCGTCCGAGCGCCCCGCGGCCCGGAGCTGTCATGTCGCGGCTGGGCGCAGGAAGCGGCCCTTCGGATGCTGATGAACAATCTCGATCCGGAGGTGGCCGAGGACCCCGATCACCTCGTGGTCTATGGCGGGACCGGCCGGGCGGCCCGGAGCTGGGACGCCTTCGACGCCATCGTCCGGGAGCTGCGCGAGCTTGGCGACGACCAGACACTGTTGATCCAGTCCGGCAAGCCTGTCGGTGTGCTGCGGACGCACGAGTGGGCGCCACGGGTCCTCATCGCCAACTCGAATCTCGTGGGGAAATGGGCAACCTGGGAGGTCTTTCGCGAGCTCGAGCGGGCCGGTCTGATGATGTACGGCCAGATGACGGCCGGCTCGTGGATCTACATCGGGACCCAGGGCATCCTGCAGGGCACGTACGAGACGTTCGCCGAGGCCGCCCGCCAGCATTTCGCGGGCACTCTGCGAGGGACCGTGACCCTGACCGCGGGCCTGGGCGGCATGGGCGGCGCGCAGCCGCTGGCAGTGACGATGAACGACGGCGTGTGCGTGGTCATCGAGGTCGATGAGGCGCGTGCCCGCCGGCGGCTCGAGATCGGCTACGTCGACCGGCTGACCCACGATCCCGGGGAGGCGCTCGGCTGGGCTCGTCAGGCGGCAGCCGCCCGGAAGGCCGTGGGCATCGCGCTGGTCGGCAATGCGGCCGAGATCGAACCATCCTGGGCCGCGGCCGGCGAGCGGTTCGACGTGGTGACCGACCAGACCTCGGCCCACGACGCCCTGGCCGGGTACGTCCCCGCGGAGATCGGCCTGGCCGATGCGCTCGAGCTGCGCGCCCGACTCCCCGACGAGTACCAGCGCCGCTCGCGCCGCTCGATGGCCGAGCACGTCCGCGCGATGCTCGCCTTCCAGCGCGCCGGGGCCGTGGTCTTCGACTATGGAAACAACCTTCGGGCCCAGGCGGCCGAGGAAGGGGTGACCGACGCGTTCGACTATCCGGGGTTCGTCCCGGCGTTCATCCGGCCGCAGTTCTGCGAGGGTCGCGGCCCGTTTCGTTGGGCGGCCCTGTCCGGTGACCCCGGCGACATCCGGCGCACCGACCGCGCTGTCCTCGAGCTGTTCCCCGAGGACGCCGGCCTCCGCCGATGGATCGAGATGGCCCAGGCGCGCGTGCCGTTCCAGGGGTTGCCCGCGCGGATCTGCTGGCTCGGGTACGGCGAGCGAGCTCGGGCCGGCCTGGCCTTCAACGAGCTTGTTCGGAGTGGCGAGGTCGCCGCGCCCATCGTCATCGGACGCGACCACCTCGATGCGGGTTCGGTCGCGTCGCCCAACCGCGAGACCGAGGCCATGCGCGACGGGTCGGACGCGGTCGCGGACTGGCCGCTGCTCAACGCGCTGGTCAACACGGCGGCCGGGGCGTCCTGGGTTTCGATCCACCACGGTGGTGGGGTCGGTATCGGTTACAGCCAGCACGCAGGCATGGTGGTCGTGGCCGACGGCTCCGACCTTGCCGCCCAGAAGCTGGAGCGCGTCCTGACGACGGATCCCGCGATGGGCGTCCTGCGCCATGTCGACGCCGGTTACGAGCGCGCTCGCGAGGTCGCCCGCGAACGCGGGGTCCACGTGCCCATGCCGGAGCAGGTCAGCGACCCGGTGGATCGATCGCGCTGACGGGCGGCGATTCGCCCGCCCGACGTCGCCGATGATGAGGATGGGTCGACGACGCAGCCGGTCGACCCACGCGCCGGCCGGAAGGCTGAAGAGGATGAACGGGAGGAACTCCACCGTCCCGAGCAGCGCCACCTCGAACGGGCTGGCCTTGAGCAGGATGACGGCGACAAGGGGGATCGCGAGCAGGCTGACCTGCGTCCCGAACTGGCTGATGGTCTCGCCGGTCCACAGCCAGACGAAGTCGCGATCGCGCAAGACACTGGCGGGTCCCCGGTTCACGGCCGGCAGTCTACCCGCGCCACCTCCCGCGCTTTTCGGCGTCTCGCCGTCGAGTCGTGAGGCTTAGCATCGACGAGTGCTGATCGAGTCTGTTCCCAACGTCTCCGAAGGGCGACGGATGGACGTGGTCGATCGGTTGGCCAGGGCGATCGCGTCGGTCCCGGACGTCCACCTGCTCGATCGAACCAGCGATCCCAGCCACAACCGGTCCGTGTTCACGATGGCGGGCGAGGACGTTCCGGTCCGAGATGCCCTGGAGCGGCTGGTCGCAGCGGCCATCCACGAGATCGACATGGGAGAGCACACCGGGGAGCATCCGCGGATCGGCGCCGTCGACGTCATCCCGTTCGTGCCGTTGGGCGACACCACCATGCCCGACTGCGTGGAGATGGCTCGCGCGTTCGGGGAGCGGCTCGCGACCCGGTTCGACCTGCCGGTCTACCTGTATGCCAACGCGGCGCTGCGTCCAGACCGGGTCAAGCTGGCGGATGTCCGTCGGGGCCAGTACGAGGGCCTGAAGACCGAGATCGATCAGCGCGGTCGTGAGCCGGACTTCGGCCCCGCGAAGATGCACCCGTCGGCGGGGGCCACGGCCGTCGGGGCGCGACCGTTCCTGATCGCCTACAACATCAACCTGGCGTCCGAGGACGTGGACCTGGCCAAGAGGATCGCCCGCCGTGCGCGCGAGTCGGGCGGGGGACTTCCGAGGGTCCAGGCCAACGGCTTCTGGATCGCGGAGCTTCGTCGCGCGCAAGTCTCCATGAACCTGCTCGACTTCGAAACCACGCCGATCTGGGCTGCCTGGGAGGCTGTCCGCGAGCTGGCCGCCGAAGACGGCGTGGAGCTGGCCGAGTCGGAGCTGATCGGGCTGGCGCCGCTGGCCTCGCTCTTGGCGGTCGCGGATCATGCCGGTGCGCCGCACGACGCCGAGATCGACCGCCGGCTGGCAGCCGCGGCCGAATTCCTGCGCCTGCGTGATTTCTCGCCGCTCCAGGCACTCGAAGTGCGGCTCGCGGCCGCTCGGGCCGGTGGATCCGCGCGAGGCGCGCACTCGTGAGCGGCCTGTTCCGGGTCATCAAGGGCGGGCGTTCGGACGACGTCACGCCAGGATTGCTGGTCGTCGGAGCAGCTGAGATCGCGACCTTGGCGGGTGGCGTTCGTGCCGGCGAGACCCAGGGCGAGATCGCGCGGCTGACCGCGGCTGAGATGGGTGGACTCGATTCACCCGGGGCGCCCGTCGTGGCGGTCTGGGAGGGACGTATCGCCGCGGTCGGGGCGCGGTCATCGGTCGAGGCGGCGCTCACGGCGGACGGCCTTCCTTTGGGACGGTTCGCCCGATTGGACGCACGGGGTGGGTCGGTCACGCCTGGCCTCGTCGACCCGCACACGCATCTGCTGTTCGCCGGTTCCCGGGAGGCCGAGCTCGTGCTGCGGCAGCGTGGCGCGGGGTATCTCGAGATCCTGGCCGCCGGCGGCGGCATCCTTGGGACGGTTGCCGCGACGCGCGCCGCGACCACCGAGGAATTGCTCATCCACGGCCGTCGCTGGCTCGACGAGATGCTGGGCCACGGCGTGACGACGATCGAGGCGAAGTCGGGGTACGGACTCGATCTCGAGACCGAGATCCGCCTGCTGGACGCGGCGCACCGGCTGGGTCGCGAGGGCCCGATCGACATCGTCCCGACGTTCCTCGGCGCCCACGTGGTCTCCCCGGAGTACCGCACCCGGCCGGAGGGGACCGAGGCGTACGTTCGTGCGGTGATCGAGGAGCAGCTCCCCGGCGTGGCCGCCCACGGACGAGCCCGGTTCTGCGATGTGTTCTGCGAGGAGGGGGTCTTCACTGCCGACCAGGCACGACGGATCCTGACGGCGGCCCGGGGCTACGGGTTGACGCCCCGGCTCCACGCGGACGAACTGTCCCCATCGGGGGGCGCGGAGCTCGCGGCCGAGCTTGGCGCCGCGTCAGCCGACCACCTGGCCACGCCGTCCGACGAGGGGATCGCGGCGATGGCCGGCGCCGCGTCGGCCGGGCGCCCTGTCGTCGCCACGCTCCTGCCCGCGACGACGTGGTTCCTCATGAGGGACCACCACGCACCGGCCCGGGCATTCATCGACCGCGGCGTACCGGTCGCGATCGGGACGGACTTCAATCCCGGCACATCGCCCACGGCCAGCCTGCCGCTGGCCATGACCGCCGCCTGTCTTGGCCTCCGGATGACGCCTGATGAGGTGCTCGCGGCCGTGACCATCAACGCGGCCCGGGCCCTCCTGCTTGACGACGAGATCGGGTCGATCGAGCCCGGGAAGGCGGCGGACCTCGCCATCTGGCGGGTGCCGACAACGGCGCAGATCCCGTACTGGCCGGCCGCGGAGCTGGTCCGGACCGTGGTCAAGCGGGGGCGCGTCGTCCTGGACCGGGCCTGAACCCCGTCGCCGAGCGAGGACGCTCCTTTCAGGCTTGCTTGCCGCGCGACTCGAGGAGGACGGCGATCGTCTCGGGCGGCAGACTCGAGGTGGTCACCGACAGCTTCGGCTGAACGGTCGGTTCGGCGCCCATCTCGTGGAAGAACTTCGCCAGCGCCTCCGCGCACTCGGGATCGCTCACGTCCTCGCAAAGCGGCATCGGGACGACGATGCTCGGATCGAGCTGGGCGACGAGGGCTGCCGCGCGAGTGGAAGAGAGGGCGCCACCCAGCGGTACCAGGGCGATGTCGACGGACCCGATGTCACCGAGCTTCTCCTCCGAGAGCAGGTGACCGATGTCGCCGAGATGGATGGTGTGCAGTCCGTCGAGCTCGACGACGAAGGCGACCTGCTTCCCGCCCTTGGCACCCTTCTCGTCATCGCGATAGGTCCGGACTCCGGTGACCAGGACGTCCTTGACCTCGTATTCGCCCGGTCCGTCGAGCACGAACGCGTCATCCAGGCTGGAGGGCAGGAGCGTCAGGCCATCTCGCGACGGCTTGCCTTTGGCCCTCGGCAGGCGCGTATCGTCGGGGTGGCTGAAGGTGACGATATCGCCGGTGATGCCCCGACCGGTCGGACCGACGATCGACTGGTACGGGTCGGCCACGACGACGGCGTCTCGGCCGCGGAGGCGGACGCAGGTCCGTCCATACCAGGTGACTTCCATCGCCGCGATTCTGACACAGCGGGCTGCACCGCCGCTGATGCGCCGCGGTTCGGATCGAGTTGCCCAGGTCCCGCTCCGGGATGGGGCCCGCGACAAAAGGAAGACCGGAGGCGCCTGCCCAATCGGCGCCTCCGGTCGGAGGGAGGGAGGATGGAACCTTGCGGGTTCGTCCGGTCAGTACGCTACGTCGGGCGGATTCAGCAACGAGAGGCCAAGCGGTTAAGAAAGCGACACGAGGTCGCGCCAGGGCGAAACGGGCCGGCCGGGCCTACCTCCCCGGACCATCGGCGGATGGGGTCGCGCCGGACCTCGTGCGACAATCCGCCGATGGATCACCCTCGCCTGTCGCGGGTCCGATCGGGCCCGTCCCTCATGCTTGTCCTGCTGTCGCTCGTCGTTCTTCTGGCGACGGCATGCGGCGGCACGAACACGAGTCCTTCGGCGTCGAGCGCACCGTCGACCGCGCCGCCGGCAAGTGCCACTCCATCGGTATCTGCCGCGCCCTCCGTCGAACCCTCGGCCGCGGTCGATGAGAACGCGGTCCTCGACGCCATCGAGGGCCAGGTCGAGGCGCTTCGAGGCCTCGAGCCGACCGCGAAGGTCGGCAGGGAGATCATCGATGCGGACCAGCTCCGCGAGATCCTGACCGCGGACTACGACAAGGACAGCCCGCCCGCCTACGTGGCGGCCAACGAGCGGCTCTACAAGGCGCTGGGGCTCCTGCCGCAGGACGCCGACCTCAAGGCACTGTCGCTCGACCTCCTGAGCGCCGGCGTCGCCGGCTTCTATCGAAACGACCAGAAGAAGATGTACGTCGTGTCGCGGAGTGGGTCGCTCGGCGCCGAGGACAAGATCACCTACGCGCACGAGTTCACACACGCGCTCCAGGACCAGCACTTCACGGTCTTCACCGATCAGGAGAAGGTGCTCGATCGCAGCGACTGGATGCTCGCCCGGCAGGCCATCTACGAGGGCGACGCGACGGTGCTCATGTCGTACTGGGCGATCGGCAACCTCACCCAGGACGAGCTGCTCAAGATCACGGGCGCGGCCGTCGACCCGGAACAGCAGGCGGTGCTCGACCGGATGCCGGCGATCCTGCGCGAGACCCTGCTCTATCCATACACGACCGGGGCGTTCTACGTCCAGGCCGCCCAGGTGTCCGGTGGCTGGCCCGCCGTCAACGACTTCTACGGCCGCATGCCCGAGTCGACCGAACAGATCCTCCATCCGGAGAAGTACGCCGCTGGGGAGGCCCCGGTCGCGGTGACCCTGCCAAAGGGTCTCGCAAAGGACCTTGGCGCCGGCTGGAGCGTCCCGCTCGAGGACACGTTCGGTGAGTTCCAGATGGGGATCTGGCTGCGTGAGGGCGGGGTAGAGACGACCGCTGCCAACGATGCGGCGGCCGGCTGGGGTGGCGACCGCCTGGCCGTCATCGACGGACCGGACGGGGCCTGGGCGGTGGCGATGCACACGGCGTGGGACACGACCGCGGACGCGGCGGCGTTCGAGACTGCGGCCACGACCGCCCTCGAGAAGGCCGGCGGACCCGGCCAGGTCCTCCCCGGCGAAGGCGGCAAGGCCCGCTGGGTCGTCGTCGGCAACGACGCGAAGACCCTCCAGACCGTGGCCGGCGCCCTGGGCCTCGCGGGCTAGGGAGGCGCCGGCCGAACGGCTACATCGACTCGGGCGCGGAGATCCCGAGCAGGCCCAGGGCATTCGCGAGCGTGACCCCTGCGGCGCTCACGAGAGCCAGTCGAGACGCGGAGCGCGCGGGCTCGGTCGTGTCCACGACGCGCGCATCGCGGTAGAAGGCGTGGAACGTCGTCGCGAGCTCGGTCGCGTACGCCGTGACGCCGTGGGTCTCCTCGGCCGCGACCGCGTCCTCGACCACCTCGGGGAAGCGCGCGATCGCCCGGGCGAGGGCCGCCTCCGGGGCGTCGGCCAGGGCGCCGGCCACGTGGGACGCCGGCGTCAGTCCAGTGCCCTTCGCCCTGCGCAGGATCGACGCGATGCGCGCATGCGCGTACTGGACGTAGAAGACGGGGTTCTCGCTCGACTGCTTCTTCGCGAGTTCGATGTCGAAGTCGATGCCCGTGGTTGCCGCCCGTGAGGCGAAGAACCAGCGGGCGGCATCGACGCCGACCTCGGCGAGCAGGTCGTCGAGGGTGATGAAGTCGCCGGCGCGCTTGGACATCGAGACCTCCTGGCCATCGCGCACGAAGCGGACCCACGAGTAGAGCTTCATCTCGACCGCGTCCTGGTCGTAGCCCATGGCCGCCGCCGCGTTCCGAACGCGCGCCACGGTCCCGTGGTGGTCGGCGCCCCAGATGTAGATCAGGTGGTCGAAGCCGCGGCTGAACTTCTCCGTGACATACCCGATGTCGGCGGCGAAGTAGGTCGGCTCGCCGTTCGAGCGGATGATGACCCGGTCCTTGTCGTCGCCGAACGCGGTCGAGCGGAACCAGATCGCCCCGTCCAGGTCGTAGACGTGACCTCGCTCCCGCAGCCGCTCGACCGCCCGGCCGACCCAGCCCTCGTCGTGGAGCCGCGCCTCGCTGGTCCACACGTCGAAGCGCACACCCAGCGCCGAGAGGCTCGCCTCGATGCCTTCCCGCACGCGCCCGGCGGCCCAGTGCCCGACGATACCGGCCGCGTCCGCGTCCGGGACGGTCGCCTGCGCCCAGATGTCGCCGGGCACCTCGGCGGTGAGATCGCGGACGTAGTCGCCCCTGTAGCCGTCCTCGGGGAGCGGTTCACCGCGCCTGAGCGCGACGACCGACGCCCCCAGGTTCCGGATCTG
The DNA here is from genome assembly GCA_963764515.1 of uncultured Chloroflexia bacterium. Lineage (GTDB taxonomy): Bacteria > Chloroflexota > Limnocylindria > Limnocylindrales > CSP1-4 > SPCO01. The sequence continues at coordinate 332,884 of CAVXSS010000005.1, forward strand.
CCCACCTGAATCGTTGAAGTAGTACTCGCGCGTGACCCGCTGGCCTCCGGCCTCCAGGACCCGGCTCAACAGGTCGCCGACGAAGGCCCCCCGGGCGTTGCCGATGTGGAGCGGCCCGGTCGGGTTGGCCGAGACGAACTCCACGTTGACCACGCGGGGGGTCGCCGCCACCCGGCCCCAACGCCCGGGCTCCTTGAGGATCCCTGCCACGACCGCCTCGAGGGCGCGGTCGGCGAGGCGCAGGTTCAGGAAGCCGGGCGGGGCGACCTCGGCGGAGGCGATCGGTGTCGACGCCGGGTCGTCCGCGGCGAGACCGCTCAGCGCGCTCTTGAGCGCCTGTGCGATCGCGAGCGGGGCCATCCGGTACGGCCTGGCCAGCTTCATCGCGAGATTGCTGGCGAAATCGCCGTGATCGGGATCGGCCGGGTGCTCGACTTCGACCGGTGGGCGGATCGCATCGTCGAGGAGGGGCGGAAGCGCCCCGTCGGCGATGGCTCTTGCCCAGGCGCGGCCGACAGTCTCGCGGACCTGGGTCCGGATGGGCGTGGCGACGTCGGGGGCATCGGGCGTGGGGTTCACGGGGCCACATGGTAGCCCGGTGCCGTCCCATGCCGCGGGCCCTCCGGAGCCGCGTCCTACGCCGGGAGCGTGAGCCGGTGGCCGGGATCGACGAGCTCCACCGGGCCGTCGAATCGAGCGCGCACGGATGCGACGGTCTCGTCGCGGTCGAAGCCCATCTGGAGGTGGGTCAACAGGACTCCGGAGACGCCCGTGCGCTGGGCCAGTGCCCCCACCGCCGGCCCGTCGAGATGCTCGGCGCCCGGCGGGACGGGGCCCGGCCCGAAGGAGATCTCGGTCAGGAGGACATCGCCACGCAGGATGAGTGGCTCGAGGTCCTCCGCGTGCCCGCAATCCCCTGAATACACGAGCCCGGTGCCGCCGCCAGACACGCGGAAGGCGTAGCTGTCATCCGTGTGCCGGACCCTGGCCACCTCGATCTCGAACGGGCCGATGGCCAGCCGACCGGGGCGCAGCGCCTCGATATCGAGGGCGGCGGCGCTGAAGCCCAATTCTGCATGCAAGGCATCGAGCCGCTCGCCCAGCCCGGCCGGAGCGATCACCCGGGTCCGGCCGCGTGGCGAGAGCTGCCAGTACAGGTAGTGCCGGAACGAGACGAGATCGATGAAGTGGTCGGGGTGGAGGTGGGAGACGAGCGTCGCCAGGAGGCGCTCTGGCGCGACTTCGGCTGCGACGTTCGGGAACGTACCCTGTCCCAGGTCAAGCAGGAGGCGCCAGGACCCCAGCGACACGAGGTAGGCCGCGCCCAGCGCCCCTCGGCGGTCGGTGTACGAGGGACCGGCACCGGCCACGACCAGCTCGAGCCGCCCTTCGTCCGATGTCACGTGTGAAGCCTAGCGTGGCGGTCGGGTCAGGGATGGTCGCTTGCCGACATGAGCGGTTCGAGCGGGATCGTCACGGCCTCGCCGCCGCGCCGAAACCACAACGCATCGAAGCCGGCCGCGCTCGCCTGGCCGTACCCATCGGCAAGGGCGAACGCGAAGTGCTCGGCGCGATGCGCGTCCGAGCCGACCGTCACCCGCGCTCCACCGAGCTCGTGGTAGCGCTCGACGGTCGCCGCGGAGGGATAGGCCTCGCCGGGCGCCTGGCGGAGTCCGCTCGTGTTGATCTCGAGGGCCGTGCCCGTCTCGACGAGGGCACGCAGGATCGGGTCGATGAGCTCGGGCGCCGCGGCCAGCTCGGCCGGTGTCACGTGCGGCGACAGGTAGCGCTTGACGAAGTCGATGTGGCCGAGCGTGTCGAAAAGCCCCGATCGCACGGCCGCCTCGACCTCGGTGTAGTACGGCTCGACGACCTCGGCGAGCGACCGACCGGCGACCCAGGCAGCGACCCGGCTCGGCACGAACGGCGAGTCGGCGCTGATGTGGACCGAGCCGATCACGTAGTCGTAACTGTGGCGTCGCAGGTGCTCGCGGATGTCGTCCTCGTAGGCGCGTTCGTAGGTCAGTTCGGTCCCGAACCGGATGGCCAGCCCCTGGCGTGCCCACCGCTCGGCCGCCCCGCGGACCTGGTGCTCGCGCAGCGCGAACGTCGAGAACGAGTAGGCCGGGGCGCCCGGCCGGAAATCGACGTGATCGGTGATGGCGAGCTCGGCGATGCCGCGCTCGACCGCCTTGCGTGCGTAGGTGTCGATCGAGACGTCGCTGTCGGGCGAAAGGTCGGTGTGGAGGTGCGCGTCGAGCGGCAGGTCGCGGGCCAGGCGGTCGGTCACCCGGCGATGAGGCCCAGCTCGTGACCGACGGCGTCGAAGGCCTCGAGGGCCTGGTCCAGCTGGGCGTCGGCATGGGCGGCAGTCACGATGGTCCGCAGGCGGGACTTGTCGATCGCCACGGTCGGGAAGACGACCGGCTGCGCGAAGACACCCTCCTGCATCAGCTGCTCGCTGAAGCGCCCTGCCGTGTCCGGGTCCCCCATCATGACCGGCGTGATCGGCGTCTCGGACCGGCCGGTGTCGAAGCCCAGGCGGGTGAGCTCGGACTTGAACCGCCGGGTGTTCGCCCAGAGGCGCTCCCCCAGCTCCGGCTCGTCGTCCATGACCCGGATCGCCTCGCGGCAGGCAGCCACGACGGCGGGCGGATGCGAGGTCGAGAAGAGGAAGGGCCGCGATCGCTGGGTGAGGATCTCGCGGAGGGCCGTGCTGCCCGCGACGTAACCCCCGAGCGCGCCGACCGCTTTCGAGAGCGTCCCGACCTGGATGTCCACGCGACCATGGAGCCCGAAATGGTCGACGCTGCCGCGGCCGTTCCGGCCGAGCACGCCGGAGGCATGGGCGTCGTCGACCATGACGGCCGCCCCGTATGCCTCCGCCGCCTCGACGATGCCGGGGAGCGGAGCGATGTCGCCGTCCATGCTGAACACGCCGTCGGTCACGACCAGGATGAGGCGGTACGGCGCGCCATCGCCGTCGCGACCGTGTTCGCGAGCCTCGGCCAGGATCGCGCGCAGCGCCTCGACATCACCGTGCGGGTAGATCTTCCGCGGCGCCTTCGAGAGGCGCATGCCGTCGATGATCGAGGCGTGATTGAGCGCGTCCGACACGATCAGGTCCGTCTCGCCGGCGAGTGTCGGGATGACGCCCGTGTTCGCCGAGAACCCGGACTGGAACGTCAGGACGGCGGGCGTGCCCTTGAACGCGGCGAGCTCGGCTTCCAACGCCTGGTGCATCGCCATCGTGCCCGCGATCGTCCGGACCGCGCCGCTGCCGACGCCGAATTCGCGGACGGCGCGCAGTGCCGCCTCGCGCAGGCGCGGATGATGGGTGAGACCCAGGTAGTCGTTGGACGAGAGGCTGATCAGCCGGCGGTCATCGATCGAGACGATCGGGCCCTGTGCGGACGACATCACCCGCAGCGGCCGATAGAGATGTCGTTCGCGCAAGGCAGCCAGCTCGTCCCCGAGAAACCCGAGCGGGTCCGGGCGCGTCGCCGGACTCGAGCCGCGGGTCGCGTCGGTGTCGCTCATGCAGCCCAGTCCATGATGACCTTCCCTGAGTCGCCGTCCCGCGCGGCCGCGAAGGCCGCCTCGAAGTCGCGGAACCCGAATCGATGGGTGATGGCCGGCCGGATATCCAGCCCTGACTGGAGCATCACCGTCATCTTGTACCAGGTCTCGTACATCTCGCGCCCGTAGATGCCGCGAAGGGTCAGCATCTTGAAGACGATCTCGTTGATGTCGAGCGAGATCTCTTCGGATGGCAACCCCAGCTGGGCGATCCCGCCGCCGTGGGCCATCGCGCCGATGGCCGCACGCAGCGCGGTCGCGTTGCCCGACATCTCGAGTGCGACGTCGTAGCCCTCGACCATGCCGAGCGTGGCCCCGACCTCGCGCAGGTCGCGCTCCCGGGGATCGATGGCGATCGTGGCCCCCATCCGCATCGCGAGTTCGCGGCGATAGGCGTTCGGTTCGCTGACGACGACGTGACGAGCGCCCGCGTGCCGCACGACCGCGGTCGCCATGAGGCCGATCGGACCGGCTCCGCTCACAAGGATGTCCTCACCGAGGACCGGGAAGGCGAGCGCGGTGTGGACCGCGTTCCCGAACGGGTCGAAGATCGCGGCGATCTCGGGGTCGACGCCCGGTCCGTGGTGCCAGATGTTGGTCATCGGGAGGGCGACGTACTGGGCGAACGCGCCGTCCCGGCCGACGCCGAGACCGATCGTGTTGGCACACAGATGGCGTCTGCCCGCGAGGCAGTGGCGACACCGGCCGCAAACGACATGGCCCTCGCCGGACACGAGGTCGCCCGGGTGGAAGTCCACGACGTTGGAGCCGACCTCGACGATCTCGCCGACGAACTCGTGCCCGACGACGAGCGGCGGGTGGATCGCCGTCTGCGCCCAATGATCCCATGACTCGATGTGCAGGTCCGTGCCGCAGATGCCGGTCTTCTGGACACGGATCAGGACGTCGTTGATCCCGATGACCGGTTCCGGCACCTCGAGCAGGAGGAGGCCAGGGCCGGGCGCGGACTTCACGAGGGCGAGCACTTGCGTACCGTACGGCACGGCGCCGCCCCTCGCTTCGAGGACGACCGGGATGGCCCGGTCACCCGACCCCGTTCAGCTCGCGCTGGGGACCGCCGATGCGCTCGCGCTCGGCGACGCGGACGGGCTCGCGCTCGGCGATGCGGAGGCGCCGTCGCTCGGCGATGCGGAGGCGCCGTCGCTCGGAACGGGCGTCGGGCTCGGTGTCGGGGCCGCGCATTGCGGCTCCGGGTTCGTCTTCTCGCCCCAGATCCTGTAGAAGTCGAGGATCGCCGCGGTATCCAGCGTCTGGAGTGGAAGGACCCGCCCCCAGACGATCGCCGCGATCGGCATCTTCATGTCGTCGAAGCGGGTGATGACCGGACCCTGGGTCGTGCCCCGCGTGATGTTGCAGACCGGGCTGTTCGGGAAGGTGTCGAAGAACGCGCGCAGCGCCTGTTGACCCTCTGGCGTGGCGCCTTCGCTATCGCCCCGGTAGAGCAGGACCAGGGCACCGTGCTCGAGGTTGTGGATCCAGCCCTCGGGGAGCGTCCTGTCGTTGACCCCGTAGAACCGCGCGGCGATCGGCCCGAGACCGGCGGCGTTGTCGTGTGACCCGGACGCCGGCGGGCAGAACGTGTACTTGACGACCTCACCGGGCGCGATATGGAGGCGGCCCATGTCGTCCTGGACGTACCCGGGCGCCGGGCTCGCGCCGGGCGCCGGGCTCGCCGTGGGGGCCGGCTCCCAGAGGTTCGTGCATTGGTACAGCGGCCGCGACGCCGAGGCGAACACGAACACGCCGATCAGCGCCACGCCTGCGACGGCCGCCACGCCGATGATCATGCCGCGAAAACGTTGGACGAACGACTTCTGCTGGTACATCGAGCGCGTTCGGCGACCGGCGCGGGCCGTGCCGATCGGGCCGGTGTTCTGGCGGTAGGCGCCCGCGGGCCGGGGCGCCGCGCCCGCGGGGCCGGTCCCGGACGACGAGGTCCCGGGTGCATCGGGCGCCGCAGGCGGCCGGGGGGTGGCGTCGGTCGGGGTGCTGGCGGGCCGCTGCTGACGCCGACGGGAAGCTTTGCTCACGGATGGATGCCTCTGATGCGGTCGATGGGGTCGCCGGGCGACGGTCGGACCCGCCGGCGACGGTGGCCGCGCGTCGTGAGGGTACCGCCCACGGGCGGGATCGTGCGCGGAGCCTCGGACCCGCCGTTCCGCCCGGACCGCTGCGGCGCGCGGGTCAGGGTTCGCTCAGGTAGGTCCGGACCTCCGCCTTCAGCAGGCCGCGGAACAGCAGGAGGGCCAACGCGGTGACGAACACCGTCTCGATCGGCAGCCCGCTGAGCGCGAGCAGCGGGATGAGCGGGATCGTCAGGCTGGCCAACCCGAGGGCAAGACCGCGAGCCGCCTGCTTGCGCTGGAGGACGAGCGTGGTCGTGAAGATCGTGTAGGCCAGCAGGATCATGACGACGACGCCCGGCAGGCTGACCGGGGCCGCGATGGCCTGGTCGACCACGAACCGCAGACTGAGACCGATCCCGGCCAGGATGGCGAACGCATAGACCAGGAACAGGCGGATCACACCGGGCATCGCCCGGATCTGGTCGATCATCGATCGGGTCCTGTGTGACAGCGGTCGTGCTCGTGCGCGTTCCAGGCAAGGTGCACGGTCGGGTGGCGGCGATGGTCGAACACGGGCCCCGATGGTATCCGCTTCCGGAGTTCGACCGGGCCGCGCGGCCGACTCCCGGACGGGTATTGACAACCGTCGGCCCATCCGCAACGGTCGCACGGGCGAGGAAGCCGTCCAGGCGCTGTTGCCGTCGTGGAACGACGGGTCACGCCAAGCCGGAGCACCGACATCTGGAGACACGGCTCGTCGTCCGCGGCTCCACGGGTCCCGTGCCCACGCACCGACGGGAGGTAGCCGGAGACCGAGACTGAGGTCGGTGCGGCGAGCGACAAGGAGATCGGTGCGGCTCGCCCGAGGTGCACCGCAGCGGGCCGCCCTTCCGCGGCGACCACGGGCCGGTCCGACCGGCCGAAGGCGGTCGCGGATCCATCCCCGCCCGCCGTTGATCGGATCCCGACGGATCCGATTCGAAGAGGAGGCAACAGGACGTCCATGACCGTCAACGCCCCGGCGTGGGTTCGCGATTCGGTCTTCTGCGAGATCTTTCCGGACCGGTTCGCCGCCAGCGAGCAAGTGGCGAAGCCCGGCCCGCTCGAGCCCTGGGATGCCCCTCCGACGGACCACGGGTTCAAGGGCGGTGACCTGCTCGGGATCGTCGAGCACCTCGGTTACCTCGAGGACCTCGGGGTCACCGCGCTCTACCTGACACCGGTCTTCCAGTCCGCCTCCAATCATCGGTATCACGCCTACGACTACCTGGTGGTCGACCCTCTGCTGGGCGGCGACGGAGCGCTGCGTGCGCTCCTCGATGCTGCGCACGCGCGGGGGATGCGCGTCATCCTCGACGGCGTGTTCAATCACAGCGGGCGCGGCTTCTGGCCGTTCCACCACGTCCTCGAGAACGGCGCCGCCTCGCCGTATCGGAGCTGGTTCCTGTTCGACGATGCGGCCCTCGACGCGGGGCGCCCGCTGCTCGCATATCCGCCACCCGGGACACCGCCGAGCGAACTCGGCTACCGGGCGTGGTGGGGCCTCGCGGCGCTGCCCAAGCTGAACACGGGCCACCCGGCGGTCCGCGAGTACCTCTTCGGCGTCGCCGAGCACTGGCTCCGGTTCGGCATCGATGGCTGGCGGCTGGACGTGCCGGACGAGATCGACGACGAGGCGTTCTGGCAGGAGCTCCGAGGTCGCTGCCGCGCGATCCGCTCGGACGCCTACCTCGTCGGCGAGATCTGGCGGGTCGCGCCCGAGTGGGTCCACGGCGACCAATTCGATGCGCTCATGAACTACCCGCTTGCCGAGGCGATCCTGGGGTTCGCCGGCGGGTCCCGGCTGGACATGGACGTCGTCCGCGGCCACCAGGAGTATGCGGCCAACATCTCGCCGCTCGACGGATCGGCGTTCGCGGGACGGCTGACCGACCTGCTGGCGGCGTACGAGCCCGAGGCGGTCGCGGCACAGCTCAACCTCCTGGGCTCGCACGACACGCCGCGGCTCCGGACCGTCCTCGGCGACGACCCGACGGGAGTCCGCCTGGCGACACTCATCCAGATGACGCTGCCCGGGGCGCCGTGCATCTATTACGGGGACGAAATCGGGATGGCCGGTGGCAACGATCCCGACTGCCGTCGGGCGTTCCCCTGGGACGAACGAGCCTGGGACCACGACCTGCGGATGTTCGTGCGGGGTTTGGCGCATGCACGGGCGAGCGAACCGGCTCTGCGCGCGGGCCAGGTCAACGTCGTCGCGGTGGCCGGCGGCGCCGTCGCCTACGAGCGGCGTCTGGGCGATGCGCGAATGGTCGTCGTGGTCAATGCCGGCGACGACGCGACACGACTCGATCTCCGGCTCGACGCGGCTGACGGGAGGCGCCCGGTGCCCCTCGACCTGGCGGGTGGGCTCGGTGAGGTCGGGGCCGCTCCGGTGGTGTCCGGTGGCGTCGCCCCGATCGAGGTCGGCGCACGGAGCGGTGCGATCCTGCGTCTGACGTGAGGCAGAACTTATACTCGCCCCTCAATGGCGGACGTCCCCATCGCGCTGGGCGCTGCTCTGGTGGGGCGACTTGAGCGTGCCCTCGACGTGGAGGGCAAGATCCCCCGAGTCCTCGATGCGCTCGGATCGGTCGACGGACGCGACGTCATCCTCGTCGACGGGAAGCGCCCGAAGCGCGAGGCCGACGGGATCCGTGCCAGGCAGCTCCGCGAGCTGGGCGCGCGGCTGACGGTGATCGGATGGGGCGACCGCGAGCGCGCCCGGGTGCCCGATGCGTCGGCCGATGTGCTCATCGGCTGCTGGACGTCGTTCCGTGGGGCGGACCCGGGGGAGCTCGCGGAAGCGGGCCGGATCCTGCGACCCGGTGGGCGCCTCCTCGCCGTCCACGACTATGGTCGGGACGACGTCTCCAGGCTCCTGGGGGAGCGGCCGGAGTACGGGACGTGGAGCCGTCGCGACGGCCCCTTCCTCAGGGCCGGCTTCAGGATCCGCGTCGTCCACTGCTTCTGGACGTTCGAGTCGATCGAGGACGCGCAGGCGTTCCTGGCGGAGGCGTTCGGCGATGTCGGACGGACCGTCGGTGCGGAGATGACGAGGCCGCGACTGACCTACAAGCTCGCCGTCTACCACAAGACCTTCAAGGGCTCGGCGGGCGGAGTCGCGACGGGCTGATAGGCTTGCCGCCGTGTCCGGTACCCAGCAAGCCAGGCCATCGTCACGCCGCACCGGCGATCAGGGCGCCCCGGTCGCCCGCCGGCGCATCTCGCCGGGCGCGGCCATGCTCGTCATCGCCCTCATCGGGTCTCTGGCGTACGCGCTCTACGCGCTCACGAACCGGGACGCCTCGATCCCGTTGCTGGCCTCGGGGGCCGTCGTGCTGGCCCTCGTCTTCGGGGCGCTGGCGGTCTACTGCGCGCGCTCGACGTGGCAGGCCGGCCTCGACGGCCGCGATGGGCGCGCCATCGCCCTGGGCGTGACCGGTGGCATCGCGGCGATGGTCGCGGCAGGATGCGTGGCCTTCGCGATCATCCTGTTCCAGTTGATCGGCCCCCCCGCGTAGGGCCCTCGGCACCGCACGATCGGCTGCCGCTCGGGGACCCTCTGGTAGACTCGGGCCCGGCTTGCCGCCACGCGAGCCCCCATCGTCTAGAGGCCTAGGACGCCACCCTTTCAAGGTGGAGATCAGGGGTTCGAATCCCCTTGGGGGCACTCCTGCCGTGCGCCGGGGCCGCACCATGGCGGCGTTGTCGCCTCCGTTTCCTCGCTCACGCACCATGGGGTGCGCTCGCTCCGGTACTCGGCTCCGTCTTGCCCTGGCACGGCCCCGGCGCACGGCACGTCACGGGGCACGTCCTGGGCCGCACCATGGGCGGCGTTGTCGCCTCCGTTTCCTCGCCTACCGGGTCTGCCGGACAGCACCCACGGACCCGACGCCTGGGACGCCAGCTCGGCCGATGCGCCTCGCCGGGCTTTGGCGTCTGCCAGGTACGACCGGGCGAGGAAGGGCACCGATCGGGGCCGACCGAGCGACTCGACCGGGCCTCGGGCCGTCCGTGGGCACGTTCCCGTCGGCGTCGGGGCGACCGAGCGGTCCCCCCTGCTACCATCGCCGCGCGATGGAGATCATGGGCGTCCAGATCAGCACGATCATCGAGGACAACGACGCGCGTCGGTGCGACGGGTGCCACGAGCTCATCGACGGCACGCCGTGGCGGATCAACCTGCTCGATATCGTGACCGCCGAGACGCCCGTCTCGTGGGCCGAGCGGCCGCTCCTCAACCCCGGGCCGTTCCAGTTCCACCCCGACCCGGCGCACGTCCGAACATGGATGGCCGGCAGGGACTACCTCTTCTGCCGCCGTGGGCAGGTCCGCGAGATCATGCGCCCGGTCGCGATCCCAGGGGAGACGCTCCAGTGGGGCCTGTGCGACGGCCTCCATCGCGACGATCACGAGTTCGTCCCCGCCTGATCGTCGCCGTTTCGCGCGCTCCCCTGCCGTTTGACAGCGCCTCCACGGCGAGCCTATCCTCCGCCCCGCTCCCCGCGCAGACCGATGCCCAGTTTCGCCTAGATTCGTCGAGACACGCCGGCCCGGCCGCCCCGACCGGCCGCCCACACGCCGAGGCCCGATTGACCACCACCGCCTGGCTCTCGCTCGGTCCCGCCAGCCAGCTCCTGGGCGTCGACCCCGGCACGCTCCGCCGATGGGCCGACGAGGGCCGCATCGCGGTCTTCACCACCCCCGGGGGCCATCGGCGATTCGAACGACGCGCCCTGGAGCGCCTGGCATCGGAACGCCGGCCGGGCATGGGACGGCGGACAACGAGGCCGCCATCCCGGTCGCTGACCAGCATGGGCGCGACACCCGAGCGACTCCAGCGGGTCTACCGCAGGAGCTACAGCGCGGCCACGTCGGCCGGATCGGCATCTTCGCCAGGGGGACACCCGGGGCGGACCGCCGTGGACGACGTGGATCGCGCAGCCTACCGACAGGACGGCCGTGGTCTGGTGACCGCCCTGGTCGCCTATCTCGACGCCGACCCGCTCGACGGAGCGGCGCGGGCCAACGCTGAGGCGGACGCGACAGTCCTCGTCGATGAGCTCGCCCGTCGCCTGGCGGCCTCACGGACCAGCCTGACCGAGGCGGTCGCGCTGTTCATCGCCGCACGTCGCCCGTTCATGGCCGAGCTGGCCGGCCTCGGCCGCCGGCGGATGCTGGACCCGGCGCGCCTCGGCGGCCTCTATGAGGATGCGTCGAGCCTGCTGGACCGGCTGCTCCTTCGACTGATCGCGACCCACCAGGAGGCATCGCGCTAGCTCATGGACGCGCGAGTGGTGCTGCCGGCGTTGACATCGATCCTTGCCCTCGCGTTCGCGCTCGCCCTGTTCGACCAGTGGCGCGAGCGTCGCGGCGCATTCCAGCTCGTCTGGACGATCGGCATGCTCTTCTACGGCATCGGGTCGGCGTGCGAGGCGATCGGCGCCGCATCGGGCTGGAACGAGGCCCTCTACCGAACCTGGTATCTCACCGGCGCCGTCTGGACAGCGGGTTGGCTGGGTCTGGGCACGGCCGTCCTGCTCGGGCGGACCCGCTTCGGCTACAGCTTCGCGTTCAGCCTCTTCTTCGCGGGGATGATCACGTTCTTCCTGCGCAACAACCCCCAGTACCTGGGCGCCGGGACGCTCCCGCTCCTCTACTTCGTCGCGGCGGGGCTGCTCGCGCTGGCGGTCGCGATCGAGACCTACTTCGGGAATGAACGGTGGCCGCAGCTCGCGATGGGGGCCGTGCTGGGGGCGACCGTCCTCTCGATCGTGCTCATGGCATCGACGACGCTGGCGGCACCCGGCTTCGTGCTGGACCCGGCGACCGGCGTACCTGTGGCGACCCTGTTCCCGCCGCAACTCAGGCTGCTCACCCCGTTCATGAACATCACCGGGGCGTTCGCCCTCGTCCTCGGGGCGATCTTCTCGGCGTACGTGTTCATGCCGAAGCGCCGCGTCCTGGCGTACTCCCTTGACCCGAACCAGCCGGGCGACGAGTTCCTGTTCAACCTGCTGATCGCACCGGTCGCCATCGTGGTCAACCTGGGTGCCTCGCTGCCCGGCGCCATCCGTGCCCTCTTCGCCGGGCGGCTTCACAGCCGCGTCCCGGCAACACTCCTGATCGCCCTCGGCGGGATCGTCGCGGGAACCGGCGACACGCTGAGCCGCTTCGGCGTCACCAGCCTCTTCCAGTCCGGCAAGTTCCTGGGCGTGCTGTTCCTGTTCGCGGGCTTCCTCGTCTCGATCGAGGTCTTCCGCACGATCCGTATCCCGTTCACCTCGATCGCGGTCGTGACCGGTCGCCGCGAATCCGCAGCGGCCAGACAGCTCGCCGAGATCAACGAGTCGTCGACCGACCGACCCGCCGAGGCGACCGGCGCCGGCTGACCCGCATCGGGTCACGCACGTCCTACCCGCCATCGCCAGTCGCTCCCAACGGCAGGCAGGCCCCCTCCACAGGGCCTCGAGCGGCCCTACCATGACCGGATGCCGCGAAGCGCCGCCACGGATACGAGCAACCCCACCGTGCTAACGCCCACGGCCGGGTTCGTCGTCGTGCTGAGCGCCGCCGCGCTCTTCGGGACGCTCGGACCGACGTCTCGCTTCGCCTACGAGGCCGGCATGGAGCCTGCCTCGTTCGTCGTCTGGCGTGCCCTCATCGGGGTGGCCGGAACCCTGGCTTTCATCGCCTGGAGGCTTTCGCGTGGCTCCCGGAGCCTGGTCCGCCTCGGGTCGCTCAGACCCCGAGTCCGGGTGACGCTGCTCGTGGCCGCGCTGATGGGCTTCTCGGTGAACCTGTGCATGTTCATCGCCTTCGATCGCATCACGGTCGCGCTGGCCTTGCTCGGCTTCTACACGTACCCCGCCGTCGTCGCGCTGGTCAACGTCGTCCTGGGCCGGGAGCGCCTGGACGCTCCACGGCTCGCGGCGCTGGGTCTCGCGTTGCTCGGGATGGTGGCAGTGGTCGCTTCCCAGATCGACCCCGAGACCGGCCTGCGGATCGACGCCCTGGGCCTAGGCCTCGCGATCATCGCCGCCCTGAGCCAGGCGGTCTTCGTCGTGATCAGCCGCGATGGCTATCGCGAGGTCTCGACCGAGCAGGCGATGACGACGGTGCTGGTCGTCACGGCGCTCGGGGCGGCCGTGCTCGCGATCGTGAGCGGGCACGCCGAGTCCCTGGTTCGCCCGATCGAGGAGCCCTCGGTGGTGCCGTTGCTCCTGTTCACGGGGGTCTTCGGGGCCGCCATCCCGTCCCTCGCCTTCCTGGCCGGGATCCGCGCCATCGGCGGCACCCGTGCCGGGATCCTGATGCTGTTCGAGCCGGTCGTCGGCGTCGTGCTCGCGGCCTGGTTGCTCGGGGAAGCGCTGGTCCCGATCCAGGTCGTCGGAGCGCTCGCGATCCTCGGCGCCGCCGTCATCCTCCAGGGCGGGACATCGCGGTCCGTCTCGGACATCGCTGGAACGGACTCCGGCACCGCCGCGGACGATGTGCTCGCCCTCCGCGTGCCGGGCGGGCCGTAGGCCGTGGCCGATCGGATCCGGATCCTGCTCGTCGACGACCATGCGATGGTCCGACGCGGCATGCGCGACTTCCTCGCGCTCCACGAGGATCTCGAGGTCGTCGGCGAGGCCGCCGACGGCCTGGCCGCGCTGGAAGCCACTGCCACCCTCGTGCCGGACGTCGTGATCATGGACCTGCTCATGCCCGGGATGGACGGGATCGCCGCCACCGCCGAGATCAAGGCGCGGCACCCGGCCGTCGAAGTCATCGCCCTCACGAGCTTCGTCGACGAGGACCGGGTCACGGCCGCGATAGAGGCCGGGGCGAGCGGATTCCTGCTCAAGGACGCCGAGGCGGACGACCTCGCGAATGCGATCCGCGCGGCCGTGGCCGGCGAGGTCCATCTGGATCCGGCCGTCGCCGGGATCGTCGCTCGGGGCATGCGGGAACGGTCCGGGTCGCGGGGGCGTGCCGTGTCGGCAGGGAGCGCCGGTCCCGCAGGAGCGGTCGTCGGCGGTCCGGCGCGCGGCCGCGGCAGCGCCCGAGCGAGCCTCGCGTCACTCACCGCACGCGAGCGGGAGGTGCTCGCCGGCGTGGCGCGAGGCCTGTCGAACAAGGCCATCGCCGACGAGCTCGGGATGGCCGAACGGACGGCCAGGACCCATGTCTCGAACATCCTGGCCAAGCTTGGCCTCACGAGCCGGACACAGGCCGCCCTGTTCGCCGTCCAGCACGGTCTCGGCCCGGGCCGATGACCACGAGGCCCGCGACGCCCGCCACCGATGCCGGAGCGATCGCCGTTGGCAAGGTCACGGACAGGCCCGAGACGAGCGCCTACGACATCGCAGGCCCCCCCGGCGCCCCCGCGATGGTCTTCATCCACGGCACCCGCTTGACGCGGAAGGCCTGGTCCGCCCAGATGACCGCGCTGTCCGATGCGTTCCGGACCATCGCGATCGACCTGCCCGGCCACGGGGTCCTGGCCGATGTGCCGTTCACGCTGACCGACGCCTCCGACCGGCTCGCCGAGATCATCGATCGCGAGGCCGATGGGCACGCGATCGTCGTCGGCCTGTCGCTGGGAGGTTTCGTCGCGATGGACTTGGCCGCCCGTTCGCCCGGGCGGGTCCGCGGCCTGGTGCTCGCCGGGGCCAGCGCCGAGCCGACCGGCCCGCGACGGTTTGCGTTCCTCGCGCTCGCCTGGGTCCTCTCGACGTTCGACGGTCGGGCGCTGAACGCGCTCAACCGCTGGTTCTTCCGAGTACGGTTCCCACCCGCGATCGCCGAGCCGATCATCGCGGCGGGGTTCTACTCGAGCGGTGGCGCGGCGGCCCTGCGATCCATCATCGGCCAGTCGTTCCTCCCGCGTCTCGCGGCCTATCCGGGTCGGACGCTCGTCATCGAGGGCGCGCTCGACGTCCCGCTGCGGCTGATGGAGCGGACCTTCGTCCGGGCCGCCCGCCACGGCCGGCTCGTCCGGATCGCCGGAGCGTCGCATCTCTCCAACCTGGACCGGCCGGCTGCCTTCAACGAAGCGGTCCGACGGTTCGGGCGCTCCCTGGGTCCGCCGGCCTGACGTCGCCGCGACGGCGGCTTCGCCGACCGGACCCGACCGCGCTCATCCGGGCCGCCGGGGGGCCGGGCGGTATACTGGGCCGACCTTCCCATCCGCCCTTCGCGAGGTTCGATTGCGCGTTCGAAAGGCCGTTTTCCCCGCCGCGGGCTGGGGGACACGCTTCCTTCCCGCCACCAAGGCGCAGCCCAAGGAGATGCTGCCCCTGGTCGACAAGCCGATCATCCAGTACGCGGTGGAGGAGGCGGTCGCCGCCGGGATCGAGCAGGTCATCATCGTCACGTCCAGCCAGAAGCGGGCGATCGAAGACCATTTCGACCTGTCCTACGAGCTCGAGCACCTGCTCGAGGAGAAGGGCGACATCGAGATGCTCCGGCAGGTGCGCGCGATCAGCGACCTCGCCCAGGTCGCCTACATCCGCCAGAAGGAACAGCTGGGACTCGGGCACGCGGTGCTCATGGCCAAGGACCTCATCGGGCACGAGCCGTTCGCCGTGATCCTCCCCGATGACGTGGTCGTCGGAGACCGGCCGTGCATCGGCCAGCTCATCCACGCCTACTCCCAGACGCACAGCTCGGTGGTCGCGGTCATGGAGGTCCCCCATGAGGAGACCAGCCGGTACGGGGTCATCGCCTCCGAGCCGTCCGTCGACCCACTTGACCATGGGCGGCTTCACCGGGTGACCCGGCTCGTCGAGAAGCCGACACCCGAGGACGCGCCGTCCAACCTGGCCATCGTGGGGCGCTACATCCTGACTCCGAAGATCTTCGACAAGCTCGAGCAGACGCAGCGCGGAGCCGGCGGCGAGATCCAGCTGACCGACGCGATCGCCGATCTCATGCAGGAACAGGCGGTCTATGCCTACGAGTTCGAGGGGATCCGCTACGACGCGGGGACGACGATGGGCTGGCTGAAGGCGTCGGTCGAGCTCGCGCTCCAGCGGCCCGACCTGGCCGCCGAATTCCGAGCGTACCTGCGACAGCTCCAGCTCTGAGGTGACCCTCGAGGTCATCGTCATCGCGACGATCCGGATCGCCGGCTCGTTGCCCGTGCTCCGCTGGCCACTCCTCGGTGGCATCCTGGCCATCGGGGATCCTCGATCTGGTCTGGCCGGCGCCTGACCGGCCGGTAGTCCCGGGACGGCGGCCGGACGGCCACCCCCATGGGGTACGATGCCGCCCGACGCGCCGACCTTCGACGGCGCCTACGAGGGAACCACGTTTGGCGGAGATCGGGACGGTCCTGGGCGGTCGCTACCGGCTGGTCGAGC
This sequence comes from uncultured Chloroflexia bacterium, assembly GCA_963764515.1. Taxonomy (GTDB): domain Bacteria; phylum Chloroflexota; class Limnocylindria; order Limnocylindrales; family CSP1-4; genus SPCO01. The sequence continues at coordinate 348,941 of CAVXSS010000005.1, forward strand.
TCCTCGGCCAGGGCGGCATGGCGACGATCTACCGCTCGCTGGACACGCAGCTGGGCAGGGACGTCGCGGTCAAGCTGCTCCGCGCGGAATACCTGCGTGACCCCGACTTCTCGGCCCGCTTCCGACAGGAGGCCCAGGCGGCCGCCTCGCTGACCCACCCGAACGTCGTCACGGTCTTCGACTATGGCGAGGACCCGTCCGGCCCCTACATCGTCATGGAACTGGTCGACGGCGAGGATCTCTCGACGATCATCCGTCGCACGGGCGCCCTGCCACCGCGCCAGGCCACCCGGATCGCCGCCGCTGTCGCCCGGGCCCTCGCCGCGGCTCATGCCCGTGGCCTGATCCACCGGGACGTCAAGCCCGGCAACGTGCTGATCGGCCGCGACGGCCAGGTCAAGGTCGTCGACTTCGGCATCGCCCGCGCGCTCTCCGAGGCGCAGGTCACGCTGCCCGGGACGACGCTGGGATCGGTCCACTACTTCAGCCCGGAACAGGCTCGCGGCGAGCCCGCCACCGAATCCTCGGACATCTACGCGCTGGGCATCGTCCTCTACGAGCTACTGACCGGGCAGCGCCCCTGGGAGGGCGACAGTGCCGCGGCGGTCGGGCTCGCCCGGCTGTCCGGGCCCGCGCCCGATCCGATGGCGGTGCGTCCGTCGGTGCCGCCCGATCTCGCGGCCATCACCCGCAAGGCCCTCGCGCCCGAGCCCCGCGATCGGTTCGCCTCCGCGTCCGCGATGGCCGACGCGCTCGACGCGGCACTCGCGACCGGCGGCGCCTCGGTCGGGTCCGGTGCGGCGGCCGCGGGAGTAGCCGGCGGGCTGGACGCCACGGCAGCGATGAGCGGCGTGGCGCGACCGAACCCATCGGCCGTTCCGTATCCGCCCGATGCCTATGCCGATCTCGACCGGGACCCCGAGGACCGTCCACCGGCTCGTCGCAGGCTGCCCCCGCCGGATGAGATCGAGGAAGCGACTGCGACGAGCCCGCTCGTGTGGGTCGCCGGGATCGTGGCCATCCTTCTGCTCGCCGCCATCGCATTCGTCGTCTTCCAGCTCGCCGGGGGCGGGGGGACCGTCGAGCCCTCCCCCTCGCCGTCCGCGTCGCCGTCCCCGTCGGTCGGCGTCGTGACGGTCCCCAACTTCGTGGGCAGCCTGCTGACCGATGCGAACACGGCGGCGGATGCCCTCGGCATCACGCTGGTCGCGACCGGCGAGCCCTCCGATCAACCGGTCGGGACGATCCTCGCCCAGGACGTGCTGGTCGGGACGTCCGTCCCCACCGGCAGCACCGTCAATGTCACGGTCGCGAGCGGGGCCGACACGACGCCGGTGCCCACGCTGACCGACCTCCGCGAGTCGCAGGCCTTGCAGGCGATCGTCACGGCGGGCCTCGTCGTCGGGGAGAAGTCCGAAGCGTTCGACGACAACGTCGCCAAGGGCTCGGTCATCTCCCAGAACCCGAGGGCGGGCACCGTCGTCGCGAAGGGCACGCCGATCGACTACGTGATCTCGAAGGGCCCCGAACCGACGGCCACGCCGACCCCGACACCCACACCGACGCCTACCCCGACTCCGACACCCACGCCCACCCCGACGCCCACACCACACGCCCACCACCGACCCCGACACTCACACCGACGCCGACCCCGTCGGCTTCATAAGCTCGGGTCAGGCTCCGAGCTCGTCCCACAGGCTCCATCGCGGTTCCGCGGGGAGCGTATCGGCCTCGGGTTCCAGGCCGGGCGTGCGCGCGACGATGTCGACGACCTCGACGAACTCGAGCCGTGCGACGGGCGTGCCATCGACCATGGGCAGCAAGGCCCGTGCCGCCGGCATCTCCGGCGCGCCGAATGGCACCGGGCTCGCCTCCCAGCACGCACGGATCTCGTCCCCACGGAGGAGGCGTCGCTGACGGTCGAGCGCGCAGTACCCGACGTTGGCGGCCACCGACCGACGGAAGTTCCGACAGGTCAGACAGGCAGTGCTGGAGCGATGGCAGACCCAGCAACGAGCGGTCTCGGCCTGCGGGATCCCGCAGTGTGGGCATCGCCACATCGGCATGCGCGGATGGTAGCTGCGACGCCGGCTGCTGTCGACTCCCCCAGGAGACGGATGGCTCTGCGGCCCGGCGCTACTTCGTGATCGTGATGGCGATGTCGTCCGTCGTCGATCCGAACTGGTCGCTCGAGATCAGCACGGTCGCATTGCCGTCACCCCGGTCCGCGCCCTTGGGGATCGTGGTCTGGTACGACGCCTTGCCATTCCCGTCGGTCTTCGCGTCGGCGGTGACCGTCCGGATCCCTCGGATGCTCAGCGTGAAGGTCACGTCGGCGCCGGACAACGGGTTGCCGTCGGGGTCGGTGACGGTCGCGCTGAGCTTGATGGCCTTGGGCAGCGAGCTGCGCGAGATCGAGTAAGCGGACGCGGTCAGGGTCACCGTGAGCTTCCCGTTGCCACGCCGGACGGTCAGCGCCGCCGTGCTCGCGTTGCCCGCCGGGTCGGTGGCCTCGATCGTGATGTGGTTGACGCCGGTGGTCAGCGGGAGGCTGAGCGTGAACGTCCCGTCGGCCTCGGCCGTGTTCGCGATGCTCTGCGCGTTGTCGGCGTTCCTGCCGATGAGGGTCGACCGCGCCTGGACCTTGCCCTTGATCGTGACGCTCTTGCCGTTGATGACCGCGTTGTTCTTCGGCGAGGTGATGGTGACCTTGGGTTTCGACGTATCGAGCACGTAGCGAACGACGGCCGACGTGGCGGACTCGCCACCGGGTCCGACGATGGTGACCGTGAAGTCGTTGATGCCGTTGGTCAGCTCGACCGGGATGACGGTCTTGGGGCTGTCGGCGATCGGCACCTCCTGGATCGGCTGGGTCGGCAGGTCCTTGAGCGAGAGGTAGACGCGGATCCGGTGCTCGGTGTCGCCGACGAGCGCGGACGGGACGCTCACGACGAGGTCGACGGTGCTGACGTTCGTGTAGGGCTCCTCCGGGGGCGCGAGCGTCGGCGCATCCGAGATCGTGACGACGGTCGGCGAAGGCGACGGGGTCGCGGTGACCCCGGCGACGAACCCGGAGAACGTCGTCCCGAGACTCGTTGCAACGGTCCGCAGGCCACCCGCGCCGACATACAGCACGACCGCGCCGAGCGCGACGACGGCGAGGGTCATCGCGACCCGCAGGATGATGGGCATCCCGCGCCCGCGAGCGATCGGGCGATGCGAGGCGACTCGACTCGGCTGCGGAGCTCGGGGCCGGGCCTTGACCGGGGCGGGCCGACCGCTGGACGGAGGTCGAGGTCGGACGTGAGTGGGCCGCGGGCCGCGCCGGGTCGTCATCGGGCCGATTGTGACACGGGCGGCGCCCAAGGGGACGTGGAGGTCAGTCTCGCCTCGCGGATAGACCATCGGTTCGTTGCGGTGCGATGTACTCTGGCGCGGTCAGCGCGCGTGATTCGATGATGCGCGCGCCCCAATGAGGGCAGCGAGTGCAGGCACGCGATCCACGGACCGGCCGAGCCGGAGGATCTGGCAAGCGGCCGGGCAACGCGGTCGGGCGTCCGGAATTCGGCGTCGGGCCGATCGCTCGCGTCTCGCCGTCCCCGATGACCGAACGCGATCGGGAGGCGGCCAAGCCCTTTGCCGCGGCTCCGCCCCGGCCGGGCTTCGGATTGCCGAGCCTGCGACGGAACGTCTGCCCGCACTTCTACATGACCGGCGCCCGTGGCGCGATCCCGATCCAGGCCCCGCATCTCCTGAAGGCGCTCATCCGGCAGGACGTGAACGTCTCCCGTTGCCAGCTTCGCGGTGGCGTCCACCTGGACCAGGGATTCGTGAACGACGTGTGCCTGACGCCGCGCTTCAACCAGTGCGTCTTCTACGAGGACGAGCTGACCCGGGAGTGACGGTTCCCGCGTGAGTCCGGACGACACCGTGCCCCGCCATGCCGATGTCCTCACGTACGAGGATGCGCTTCGAGCCCTCGCGGACCGTGGGCGGTTCGGCATCCGGCTCGGCCTGGGCCGCACGCGCGCCCTGCTCCGCGCACTTGGCGAGCCGCAGCTGGCGGTTCGCGGGGCGCTCGTCGGCGGGACCAACGGCAAGGGCAGCGTGCTGGCGTTGGCTGGCAGCGCGCTACGTGCTGCGGGGCTCCGCGTGGGCCAGACGCCCAAGCCGCACCTCGTGACGTATCGCGAGCGGATCGAGGTCGATGGCCGGGCGGTCGACCCCGAGACGTTCACGCGTCTGGTCTCCGAGGTGTTGCCCCTTGCCGATCGGGTCGCCAGGCGTCTCGGGGATCCGACCGAGTTCGAGCTGTTGACGGCGATGGTGTTTCGCCACTTCGCGCAGGTCGACCTCGACGTCGCGCTCGTGGAGGTGGGCCTGGGCGGGCGGCTCGACGCGACGCACGCCTGGGATGGCGGCGTCGCGGCCATCACGAATGTCGATCTCGACCACACCGACCGGCTGGGCGCGACGATCGCGGCGATCGCCCGCGAGAAGGCGCCGATCATCGAGCGGGGCGATCGCGCCGTCACCGGCGCCACGGGCGATGCGCTCACGATCATCAGGCGCCGGGCCAGGCGCCTCGACGTGCCGCTCATCGAGGTCGGACCAGCTCCGCTCCTCGATTGGGACCGCGCTGGGATCATCGTGGATCTGCCCGCGCTGGGGCGGACCCGGGTCGGCCTGCGTGGGCGCCACCAGGCCGCGAATGTCGCGGTCGCGGACGCCTTGCTCGACGCGCTCGAGGCTGCCGGCATCGCCCGCGCGGACGCCGAGGCCCGCCGGTCGGGGTACGCGAACGCGACCTGGCCCGGGCGCCTCGAGCTGCTTGTCGTGGAAGGGCGAGAGATCCTGCTCGATGGGGCCCACAACCCCGCAGGCGCAGCGGCGCTCGCAACGGCGCTCGACGACCTCCGGCCGTTCCTGGCCGAAGGGCCGCTGACCGTCGTGACCGCCACGATGTCGGACAAGGACGTCGACGGCGTGGTGGCCGCGCTCGGGGCGTCCCGGGCCATGACCGGGGCGAGGATCATCACGACCACGCTCGACCTGCCGCGTGCGATGCCTGCCGACAAGCTCGCGGCGCATTGGGCGGCGGCCCGGCCGGACGAACCGCGGCCGCACGTCGCCCAGGAGCCGCTGGCAGCGCTCGAGCTCGCCCTCGCCGACCACGGTGGCCCCGTCGTCGTCGCCGGCTCGCTCTATCTTGTCGGGGCGATCCGGGCCGTGCTGGTGGACGACCCTGACCTCCGCGACCCCGCCCCTCTCAGCACATCAGGGATCCGATGACCCGTTCGCTTGGCCACGGCACGTACCCGGCGCCGACGCGCATCGGCTCGTCGACCTTCGCCTGGGGCGTCCGGACGTTCGTCATGGGGATCCTCAACGTGACCCCGGATTCGTTCTCCGGCGATGGCCTCCTGGCCGGGGCGCGGGTTGGAGCGGACGAGCCCGACGCGATCGAGGCCGCGGTCGCCGCGGCGCTCGCGATGGTCGCCGACGGCGCGGACATCCTCGACATCGGGGGCGAATCGACGCGACCGGGCCATGCCCCCGTGTCCGCGGATGTGGAGCTGGGGCGGGTCGTGCCGGTCATCACCGCGGTCCGACGAGCCCTGCCGGACGTCGCGATCAGCGTCGACACGACCAAGCCGGCCGTGGCGGAGGCGGCCCTCGCCGCGGGCGCGAACCTGATCAACGACGTGTGGGGCGTCGGTCAGGACGATAGGCTCGTCCACGTCGCGGCGGCACACGGCGCGCCCATGGTGGTGATGCACAACCGGCCCGAGCCCCGGTACGTCGACCTCGTGCCAGAGGTCATCGCCGATCTGCAGGCGGCCCTGGAGCGGGCGGTTCGCCTGGGCGTCGCCCCGGAGGCGCTGATCGTCGACCCGGGCTTCGGCTTCGGCAAGACACCCGAGCAGAATCTCGAGATCCTCCGCGGGCTCGGAGCGCTCAGGGTGCTGGGCCGGCCGATCCTGCTGGGCACGTCTCGCAAGTCGACCCTGGGGCGGGTTCTGGGACTCCCGACCGACCAGCGTCTCGAGGCGACCCTGGCGACGACCTCGATCGGGATCGCCGAGGGGGCCGATATCGTTCGCGTCCACGACGTTCGGGCCAACGTCCGGGCGGCGCGGATGAGCGACGCGATCGTGCGCGGGACATGGCGCGACATGGCGACACCAGGAGGTCCGGCTTGAGCGACCGCATCGTCCTCGCCAACATGCGATTCGTGGCGAGACACGGCGTCCACGAATGGGAGCGGCGCGAACCCCAGCCGTTCGAGGTGGACGTGGAGCTCTACTGCGACCTGCGCCGCGCCGGGACCGACGACGACCTCAAGCGGACCATCGACTACGGGCCGGTCTACGCGGCTGTCCGGCGGATCGTCGAGGGGACGTCCTTTCGGCTGCTGGAGGCGATCGCCACGGCGATCGCGGATGCGATCCTGGCCGATCCCGACGTGACCGAGGTCGTGGTGCGCGTCCGCAAGCCGGGGGTCAGGCTCGGCGGACCGCTCGACTACGCGGGTGTCGAGATCCGGCGCTCCCGGGCCGACCGGGACCTCCGCCCGGGCTGAGCAGGACGACGCCGGCGCGGCCCGAAGGCCACACCGGCGCCGTTGCGCGGTTCGAGGCGCCTGCCTAGAGACCGGCGGGGCGCGTTCCCAGCGTCACGTTCACGGTGATCGTCTTGCCGTCGCGGAGCAGTTGGACGGCGACCACGTCGCCTGGCGAGTACTGGCTGAGGGTCGCATCGAGCGGGTGCTCGTCGTCGACGACCTTCTCGCCGACCTTGGTGATGATGTCGCCATTCTGGATGCCGGCTTCTGCGGCCGGGGTGCCAGAGACGACGCCGTTGGTGGCCTGGCCGTTGGAGTCGGTGCCGCCGACGAGCGCGCCGTGCTGCACGGGCAGCTTCTGGTCGTCAGCCAACTGGCGGCTGATCGTCACGAAGCTGATTCCCAGGTAGGGGCGGGCCAGCTTCTCGCCGGCGACGGCCTGGCCCATGATCGGTCGGGCGATGTCGATCGGGATGGCGAAACCGATCCCGTTGCTGCCTGACGCGATGGCCGTGTTGATGCCGATGACGTTCCCATCCGCGTCGAGGAGGGGTCCGCCGGAGTTGCCCGGGTTGATGGCCGCGTCAGTCTGGATGAGGTTGTTGAGGGGCCGGTCCGAGCCGTCGGTCGTGATGGTCCGGCCCGTGGCCGACACGATGCCGCTCGTGACCGAATTCGAATACGTGCCGAGCGGGCTGCCGATGGCGATCACGAGCTGCCCGACCTTGAGCGCATCGGACTCGCCGATCGCCGCGGTCGGAAGGCCTGTGGCGTCGACCTTGACGATCGCGAGGTCGGTCAGGGTGTCGATGCCGTAGACGGTGCCGGACAGGATGCGCCCGTCCTTGAGCTCGACATCGAACTTGTCGCCGCCTTCGACGACGTGCTTGTTGGTCAGGATCCAGCCGTGGCTGTCGTAGATGACCCCGGATCCCACGCCCGTCTCAGGGATGACGCCCAGGTCGCCGGCGTTCGCACTGCCGGTCACGGTGATGCGGACCACGGCCGGGCTGACCTTCGCCGCGACGGCGATCGTGGCCGAGGACTCGTCGATGGTGACGGGCTGCACCGCGCCGACGTTCGTGCCCGGCGCGGTGACCGCAGCCGGGGTGCTGCGATCGAGGGCCCCGGCGGCGCCCAGCGCGACGACCGTCCCGCCGGACGCGAGGACGGCCGAGAGCAGGGCCGTGACCAGGACCGGTCCGAAGCCCGTTCCTCGCTTGATCGTGGCCGGGCTGACGGCGGTGACCGCAGGGGCCGGTTCGTACCAGCGTTCGGGCGTGCTGGGTGCGGGCGTGTCGTACGTTCGGATCCACTCGGGGCGCGACTCGGACGACGGGGAGTACGTCCCCGCGACCGGAGTGGCCGGAGCCGACCACGCGGATGGCTGCAGGGGCGCCTGGCTGTCCGGCTGCAACGGCGCGGTCGTGCTCGCGTCGGCTACGGGGAGTTCGTGGCGCTGGGTCGCCTCTCCGGGATCTGACGGGTCGGGGTGCTGCGGGTCGTCGGTCATCTGATGGTGGTCCTTGCAGGGTTGCGGCCGGTGAGCGGCCGGGATATCGGGTATGGGACCTACGGTGCGGGTTTCGGGTTCACCTGCGGGCGGTCGGACGGTGAAGTTTCCGTCATGTTGCGCGATGCCTCGCGGCGGGTCGCCGCGGCCGCGGAGGCGACATCGGCCCGCTCGGCCGCCGGCGTGCCCTCGACGAGACGCGGGTCCCGTGGCAGGTCGACGACGAATCGCGAGCCCTCGCCGACGCGACTCTCGACCGCGACCGTCCCCCCGTGCATGTCGACGATCGATCGCACGATCGCGAGGCCCAGGCCACTTCCACTGCCACGTGCCTCGTTGGCACGCGAGCCTCGATAGAAGCGCTCGAAGATGTGCGGCAGCTCGGCTGGATCGATGCCGACGCCGGTGTCGATGACCTCGATCCGCGCACCACCACCGGTCGGGACGAGATCCACGCCGACCGTCCCGCCGCGCGGCGTGAACTTGACCGCATTGGCCACCAGGTTCGCGACCACTTGGCCGATCCGCTGGGGGTCGTGGCGGATCCGGACGGGCGCGTCGGGCAACCGGAGGCGCACCGTGATGCCTCTCTTGCGGGCCGCGGCGGCGCTCTGTTCGACCGCGGTCTCCACGGCTGCCCGAAGGTCGTCCGGGCGCAGGTCGAGCAGGACCAGGCCGGAGTCGAGCTTCGAGAGCTCCAGCAGGTTCTGGGCCAGCCAGTCCAGCCGCTCGATCTGTTGACCGCTCAATTCGAGGAATTCGGCACGGGCGTCGGGATCGTCGCCGGCCCCTTCCTTCAGCAGGTCGTTGAAGGTCCGGAGGGCCGCCAACGGGGTGCGCAGCTCGTGCGACACGTCGGCGAGGAAGTCCCGACTTCGGTCGCGGTCACGGCGGATGATCTTGACGCTCTCCTCGACCCGGTCGGCCATCGCGTTGAACTGGACGGCGAGTTCGGTCATCTCCGATGGCCCGGCGCGCACCTGACCGATCGGCACCCGCCGGCCGAGATCGCCCTCGGCCAGTGCGCTCGCGGCATCGGTCAGCTGCCGCAGCGGGCTGGTGAACCGTCGCGCCAGGGCGGCCGCGACGAGCACGCTCAGGCCGAGCGCGAAGAGGGCGATGGCTCCGAGCAGCCCCGTCACGTTGCCGATCGCGGTCGCCCTGACCGTGTACGGATCGACCAGCGTGACCTCCGCGGCGTACTGCCCGAAGATCTCACCACCGGTCAGGATCGTCGAGGGCACGACCATGGACTCCTGGTTCTGGCCAGGTGAGGGTGGGGCTCGGACCGGGATGCGGAACGTGCCGTCATCGGCGGGCATGAAGGTGGACCGCTCGCCATCGGGCACCATCCGTCCGAAGCGCACGATCACGTCGGCCTGCCCGAGCACGTCCGCGATGCTGTGCTGGACGCCGGAATTGGCCATCGCGTCGGCGATCCCGGGATGGAGCCTGTTGTCTAGGGTCACGACGAGGGCGTCGGGTGCCGCTCGCTCGGCCACGTACGCGACATAGGCTGCCACGGCCCTCGAGCGGGACGCCAGGTCGGCCTGCTGCTGCTCCGCGAAATACGCGTCGAGGCGGTTGATGACCAGCCCTGAGACGAGCGCCAGCGTCAGCGCGATGACCGCCACGAACGCGACGGTCAGCCGGCCCTGGAACGTCCGTGGCATGAGCCGGCGCACGCGACGCGGGAGCCGGATCCGCCGGCGTCCGATCGACTCAGCGCTCGGCGAAGGCGTAGCCGACACCCCGCACCGTCAGGACGAAGGCGGGCGCGGCGGGATCGTCCTCGATCTTGTCGCGCAGGTGGCTGACGTGCACATTGATCGTCTTCTCGTCCTGGTCGAGGGCCTCGTAGTCGCGAAGCAGCTCGAGGAGCTCCGAGCGCGTGTAGACGCGACCGGGGCGGGACGCGAGGTGTCGCAGGATCTCGAACTCGGTCGGGGTCAGGCTGATGCGCCGGGAGCCACGCTGGACGCGGCGGCGTTCGAGGTCGATGACCAGGTCGCGATGGCGGATCACCCGCCCGCCGACCGCGTCCGCAAGATCCCCGTACGAGCGGCGCAGGAGCGCCTTGATCCGGCTCATGAGCTCGCGCAGGCCGAACGGCTTGGTCAGGTAGTCGTCCGCACCCAGCTCGAGGCCGATGACCTTGTCGACCTCGTCGTCGCGAGCCGTGAGCACCAGGATGGGCATCTTGGCCCCAGCCGCCCGGACCCGGCGGAGGACCTCGAACCCATCGATCCCCGGCAGCCGGACGTCGAGGACGACGAGGTCGGGCGCCTGGTTCACCGCGAGGTCCAGGCCCTCCTCGCCGGACGTCGCGACGGCCACCTCATAGCCTTCCTGCTGGAGGGCGTACTGGATGCCTCGCGCGACAGCGTGCTCGTCTTCGATGATGAGGATGGTGGCGGCCACGCGGCGATGCTACACCGAGACGCGCGGGAGCCGATCGAAGGTGCCGTCCGGTCGTGGTACCCTACGGCGCGCAGTTGCGGGCGCCTCGCCACGGCCGGCCCGGCCGTCGAGCCGCAGCCCGTTCCGACCCGACGAAACACCCACATCCAGAGGTCCGCTCCCAAATGTCCACCGCAACCGCCCGACCAAGGCTGGCCGCCGAGCCACGCGAGATCACCGGCAAGGCCGTCAAGCGCTTGCGCCTGGAGGGTCGCCTGCCGGGTGTCGTGTACGGCCACGGTGTCGAGTCGTCGAACGTGTCGGTCGACGGTCATGAATTCGAGCAGTTGCGCCGCCAGGTGGGCTCGAACGCGCTCGTGGACCTCTCGGTCGACGGTCAGGCGGCCCTGCCCGTGCTCGTGTCCGGCGTCCAGATCCACCCGGTCACGCGCCGGCCGCTGCACGTGGACCTGTTCCTCGTCACGATGACCGAGGAACTGACGATCGATGTCCCGCTCGTCGCCAACGGCCAGGCGCCTGCCGCGACGCTGAGCGGCGGGACCCTGCTCCATCCCAACGAGACGGTCAAGGTCAGGGCGTTGCCCGACAACCTGCCCCAGTCGATCGAGTACGAGGTCGGGTCGCTGACCGACTTCGAGCTGACCATCCGCGTCCGCGACCTGACGATCCCCGAGAACGTGACCCTGCTGACCGATGGTGACGAGATCGTCGCCAGGGTCCAGGCGCCGCGCGTCATCGAGGTCGAAGAGGTGCCGGTCGCCGCCGAGGGCGAAGAGGGCGAAGAGGGCGAGGCAGCCGCCGAGGGCGAGGGCGGCGAAGCCGCACCGTCGGGCGATGGCTCCGGGGACTCTGCCGACAAGGACTGACCTCAGAACGGTCCCGGGTATCGCTCAGGATCCGGCCCGGCGGGCGGCACCCCGCCGATCCCGTCGAAGGCCTCCTGGAACGCCGCCGCCGGCCGACCCAGGTCGACCGACCATCAGTTCGAGCCCCGCCGTCCGCTTCCGAAGACGATCGGGAACCGCATCGTCAGCTCGTCGGGCGAGAGTCGCGCGAGCCGTTCGCGGAGTCGGCCCAGCAGCCGCTCCCGGAACGCGGTCTCCAGCTCCTCGAACAGCGAGGCCTCGTCGAACTCGACCATGAACGCGACATAACCGTCGACCGTGAGCGCGTGCCCCAGCCAGCTCGCCTCAGCGCCGACATCGCGGAAGCCCGCCCGGCGCAGCTCGTTCGCCGTGCGCTCGACCGATGGCAGATCGCCCGACCGGCCGTCCGAGCCTGGCGGCTCGACGCCCATCTCGTCGAGGACCTCGTCGAAGATGCGGTCGGGCTCGAAGGCTCGCTCGTCCTGGAGCCAGGTCACGAACGCGATGTGGCCGCCTGGCCGGACGACCCGCCGTGCCTCCCGCAGGGCCCGCGCCCGGTTGGGGACGAGCTGCAGGACGAACGAAGAGACCGCCGCGTCGACGGCGCCGTCATCGATGGGGAGCGCATCGGCGAAGGCGACCTTCGTGCGGAACCGGTCGCGCTGGCGGGCAGGGAGCCGCCGGTCCGCTTCCGCATCGGCCATCGCGCACATCTCCGAGGATGGATCGATGCCGACGACCTCGAGGCTCTCCCAGCGCTCGAGGGCACCCAACGCCAGCTGGCCTGTCCCGGTCCCGACATCGACCAGCCGTCGGGCACCAGCGGCGATGGTCGGCTCGAGCCGATCGAGGAGCTCGGTCACGGCCGGCGCCAGGACCGGCGCCCACCATTGCGCGTAGCCCTCGGCGATCCGGTCGTAGCGCTCGGCCTGGTCGACGTCCGCCATGGGCCGCATGGTGCCACGCGCCCGTGGCGGACGGCGGATCGAGCCTAGCTGGAGAGAGGCTCGGCCGGCGGCACCGGCGGGATGCCGGGCGGCATCATCGGTGGCGTTCCTCGGCGAACCAACCCGACGCGCCGGAGGATCCAGACCGTGATGGCGGCCAGCACCAACAGCGTCACCAGGATGGGCAGCCAGACGATCGCGAACCAGATGCCCGCGCTCGCGAGCGACTGGAAGAGATCGACCATGCTCGCCGATGCCTCGTCGGCGACGACCGCCGGGTCCCAGCCCTTCCGCGCGACCTCGACTGCCACGAGCTGGACCCGGTAGGTCGCGCTGAGCGTCGCGAAATCGGCGCGGTTGCCCAGGTCGGTGATCTGCGCGGTGAGCTGCTCGATCTGGCCGCGGACGTCGGTCAGCTGGGCCTGGACCTCGAGGACATCCGAGATCTTCGTCGCCCTCGAGGCGATGGCCTGGAGCGCCGACTCGCTCGCCCGGAGGTTCCGGATCCGGGCATCGAGGTCGACGATCTGGCCGGTCACCTCGACGGCGTTGGTCTGTTCTGTGACGACCTTGGTCGTCATGCCGTTGAGGCTGCGCAATGCGGTGAGGGCGTCTTCCCAGTGAGCGACCGGGATCCGATAGGTGATCTCCGCGACGGGCTGGTCGCCGTCGTTGGACGTGTTCGATGCGCCGATGTATCCGCCGAGGCCGCGGATCGCATCCCGGGCGACGGTGACCGCACGGGCCACGTCCTGGACCTCGAGTTCGATCGAGCCGGTCCGCACGATCCGGGCGTCGTCGACAGCGCCGACGCCGTCGCCCTTGACATCGGAACCAGTGGCCCCGGCCGCTGCCGGCGCGGCGCTGGCGGCGGCGCTGGGAAGCGGTTCGCCGCCCGCGTAGGCGTTCTCACCATCGACCCGGTTGCCGACGGTCGAGAGGATCGTGGAGGCCCCGCTGCCGGCGCAGGCCGCCATCAGGAGGGTCAAGAGGACGATGAGGATGAGCCGAGGTCCGGCCAGCCGGGCGGCACGGACCGTGTAGGACGTTCGCATGGCCATGTGGCCTCCCGAGACCCGGATGCGACGCCGGATGGCGTCGGCCCCCGGGGCATCGCGGAGACGCCCCCTCAGCGGTATCGGTTCCTCGCCCTCGCCGGCGGCCCTGCCATGCGCCCGCTGACGCCGCGTACACTCCGACCGTGGCCGACCTGCACCTCCCGTTCGAGCCGCCGGTCGAGCCGATGCTGGCCAAGGCGGTCGATGGCCTCCCGACGGACGACGGCTGGTTGTTCGAGCCGAAGTGGGACGGTTTCCGGGCCCTGGTCTTCCGTGACGGCGAGACCATCTACACGCAGTCGCGCGACCTCAAGCCCCTCGACCGCTACTTCCCGGAACTGGCCGCTCCGCTCCGCGCTTCGCTCCCGGAGCGCTGCGTGCTCGATGGCGAGATCGTCATCGCCCGCGACGGCTCGCTCGATTTCGAGGCCCTGCTGCTTCGCATCCATCCGGCCGAATCGCGGGTCCGCATGCTGGCGGCCGAGTCGCCGGCCAGCTTCGTCGCCTGGGACCTGCTCGCGATCGATGACGAGGACCTGCGAGCGATGCCCCAGGGAGAGCGACGTGCCCGCCTCGAGGTCGCGCTGGCCGGCGCCGAACCCCCGGTCCACCTGACACCCGCGACCCGCGACCGCTCGACCGCCGGCGACTGGTTCGATCGCTTCGAGGGCGCCGGCCTCGACGGGGTGGTCGCCAAGCGACTCGACGCCCCCTACCAGCCCGGCAAGCGCGCGATGCTCAAGATCAAGCACCAGCGAACGGCCGACTGTGTCGTGGCCGGCTTCCGGTGGCACAAGAACGGGCCCGGCACGCACGTCGGGTCGCTGTTGCTGGGCCTGTACGACGACACCGGCAAGCTCAATCACGTGGGCATCACCGCGTCCTTCGGATGGGACCGACGGGCGGCCCTCGCCGAGGAGCTGGCGCCCCTACGCGACGATGCGATGAACGGTCACCCGTGGCGCGAGTGGGCCGAGTGGGCGGGATACGGGGACGCCGACGCCTCCGGCCAGCGACTCCCGGGTGCCACGTCGCGCTGGAACCGCGGCAAGGATCTCTCGTGGGAGCCGCTCCGGGCAGAGCGAGTGGTCGAGGTCGCCTACGACCATCTCCAGGGCGATCGGTTCAGGCACGCGACGACGTTCAAGCGCTGGCGCCCCGACAAGTCACCGTCCGACTGTCGATACGACCAGCTCGAGGAGACCGCGCCGTTCGAGATCGCGCGGATCTTCGGGGGCGATCGAGACGCCCGATGACCATGCGATTGGCCTTCATCGGAGCGGGGTCGATCGCCGGGATCCACCTGGAGGCGCTGCAGCGGCTCGGGCGGTCCGAGCTCGTGGGTGTCGTCGCCGGTTCTCCGGAACGTGCGGCCGACGTGGCCACGCGGTGGGGCGGCGTGGCGTACGCGGACGCGGATCGGATGCTGGACCAGACGAAGCCGGATGCCGCATTCGTCTGCGTCCCGCCCCACCGCTCCGTCGAGGCCTGCGACCGTCTGATCGAGCGTGGCATCCCGTTCCTCGCGGAGAAGCCGCTGGCGGCGACCGATGCGGACGGTCCGGCCCGGGTCGCGGCCGCGGTCGGACGTGCTGGCCTGGTCGCGGGGGTGGGCTATCACCTGCGGGGGCTGGACGTGTTGCCCGAGGTGCGGCGCCGGTTCGCCGCCCGTCCTCCCCGGATGGCGGTCGCCCGCTGGCTCGACTCGACGCCGCCTCCGGCCTGGTGGGGCCGGCTCGACGAAGGGGGCGGCCAGGTCGTCGAGCAGGCGACCCACCTCTACGATCTCGCCCGCCATCTCATCGGCGAGGCACACGTCGTCGGAGCGGTGTCGACGCGCGACCCGGCGGCGTCACCGTCGACCGTCGACGTCGTGGACGCGACCGCCGCGCTGCTCCGTTTCGAAGGGGGAGCGATCGGCTCGTTCGCCAACACCCGGCGACTCGCTTCAGCCGTCATCGAGCTCGAGTTCGTGTCGGACGACCTGCTGACCACGATCCGGCCGGACCCCGAGCGACGTCCCGGACGCTGGTTGGCCAGGTTCGATGACGGCGCGGCGGTCGAGGACCTGCCCGCCGGGCGCGACCCATACGAGGTCCAGGCCGAGGCCTTCCTCGACGCCGTGGCGGCCGGCGATCCGACGCGGGTGCTTTCGACCTACGCGGACGCGCTCCTCACCGATCGACTCACGCGCGCCGTCGTGGCCGCGACGGGGGCGCCCGGCTGACGGTCGGTCCCGGCGATCAGCTGACCGGCGGTTCGACCACCACATCGCCGCCGAAGTCGGCGTAGTCCTGGACGATCGTGGCGTAGCCCGCGGTGCTGCCGTCTGCCCCGGTGAGCTGGAGCCCGAGCTGGATCCCGACCGGACTCCCGTCCGGCTGGAGGAATGCGTCGAAGACGATGATGCTCGCCGACCCACCGGTCACGCCAAGCGATTGGGCGAGCGACGCTCCGAGCTGGACTGCCTGGCTGAGCGAGAGTGACTCCAGGAACTCCCGGCCTTGACCACCCGACCGGCGCACCGCATGTCGGTCGCATCGAGGAACGGGAACGGATCCCCTCGCGCACTGGCGGGACCCGTGGCGCGCCAATCGCCACCAGCGCTTCGCTCGAAGGCGGTCCCGCCGGACTGGAGGTGCTCCGAATGCGTCGTCTTGCCAGCGACCGTGCTATCGGACACGACCATCGTGTCCGCGCCGGCGACATCGGAGTGCGACACGGCCCTGGAGGAGTTCTGGCCGATGACGATCGTGAGCGTCTGGTCCAGCTGGAACCGGGCGGCGGGGTCCCGGATCCGTTCGAGGAATGCGGTCGCCAGGTGCGCACCCGGGTCCGGTTCCGGGGAGCCGGAGCGGCCGAAGAAGGGAACCGGGGTCGCCGCGGCAGACGAGCCACCAGGCCCGGAGCGGCCCGATCCGGCCGACGCGCAACCCGCGAGGGTGGCCGACAGGGGGACGATGACGGTCCCCCGACGCGCGGTCACCCGCCCGAACCCTCGGCGCGTCGGCGGCTGGCACGCTGCGGCTGGCCGGAGCGGTCCGGCCATTCGTAGCCCGCCCACGGGTCGTAGTCGACTTCGAGCGCTCCCTGGGCGGGTCGGTCGACCTCCGGGACATGGATCAGGTTGATTCGGACGCGGTACCAGACGTACGAGCGGCCGCGCATCCCATCCACGAGGACGTCGGCTGGCTCCAGGGCGCCCGCGACGGCCGGATGACGCTCCTTCCAGCGCTCCAGACCCGCCAGCGCCTCGGCCTTCGTGGCGGCACGGGCGATCTCGATGACCGGGATGGCGCTCTTGCGCCGGCCGGTGGGGGTCGGGCGTGAACCGGCCCACTCGGTCGGCAGGCCCGCGTTCGGATCGCCGGCCGCAACGGCCCGCGACCGCTCGGCCGCGACCTCGGGCGGTGGCCCGCCGGCCTCCCCACGCCCGCCTGCGTACTCGTGGTCGGCGCGGCGCTTGCGCGACGGCTGGACGCGAGGCGCTTCGCCTGCCTGCTTGGCGTAGTTCGGCGGCCACGGGGCATCGCCGAGACCGTCCGCCTCGTGCCTGCGGGACAGTTCCAGGAGCGCCTCGAGCGAGCCGACCGCCTGGTCGATCCCGGCGCCCGGATCGCCCTTGTCCGCGTAGCGCGCCGGGACCGTGTCGAGGGTGAAGGCCTCGGCCTCGACCGTCGGCACCTCGTCCCAGTCGAGCGGCGTCGACACGCGCGCATCGGGCAGCGGTCGCACGGAGTAGGCGGAGGCGACGGTCCGGTCCTTGGCGTTCTGGTTGTAGTCGAGGAAGACGCCGTGTCGCTCCTCCTTCCACCACTTCGAGGTCGCGGCGCCAGGGACCCGCCGCTCGACATCGCGCGCCAGGGCCAGCGCGGCACGGCGGACCTCGGAGTAGCTCCAGTGCCGCTCGATGCGGACGTTGATGTGGATGCCTCGCGACCCGGAGGTCTTCGGCCACCCGACCAGGTCCACGTCGGCGAGCGCTTCCCGGCAGGCGAGCGCCACCTCGCGGATCTGTGACCACGGCACGCCCGGGACGGGGTCGAGGTCCACGCGCAACTCGTCCGGGTGATCGAGGTCGTCGGCACGGACGGGATGCGGGTTCAGGTCGATGCAACCGAGGTTCACCACCCACGCCAGGCCCGCCGCGTCGTCGAGGACGACCTCATCCGCGGTTCGGCCGGATGGGAATGTCAGTTGCGCGGTCCGGATCCAATCGGGCCGGTTGTCCGGGGCGCGCTTCTGGAAGAAGGGCTCGCCTTCGGCACCATCGACGAAACGCTTGAGCGCCATCGGTCGGCCCGCCGCCCCGCGAAGCGCCCCATCGGCGACCGCGAGGTAGTAGCGGACGAGGTCGAGCTTCGTGTGCCCGGTCCGCGGGAAGTAGACCTTCTGCGGGTTCGAGATCGCGACCTCGCGATCGCCGATCCGGAGGATCTCCTTGGGCGTCGCCATCCCGGAACGATACCCCTCGACACGCCCGACGGACCGGCGGATGATGCCCGGGCAGGACGCCCGGGCGCGTCAGCCTGCCGTGCGACCCGGTCGATTCGGATCGGCCCCGTTCGTCGTGAGGGTGACGGCCGGACCGAAGCGCCCGGCGCAGAAGAGGAGGCGCGTCCCATGCGCTACGCCCTGTTGATCTACATCGCCGAACCGGCCGAGGACGCCGCCGATGCGATGCCATCCGAGTTCGTCGAGTACGAGGCCTTCTCGAGCTACATCCGGGCGCGAGGTGCGTTCCAGGCCGGCGACGCGCTGCAGCCGACCGCGACGGCGACGACGGTGCGCGTCCGCGACGGCCAGACCCTCGCCACCGACGGGCCATTCGCCGAGACGAAGGAGGCGCTCGGCGGTTTCTATCTCGTGGAGGCGGCCGATCTGGACGAGGCGATCGACTTCGCGTCGCGCATCCCGGGCGCGAAGCACGGCTCGATCGAGATCCGGCCGATCTTCGAGCTCCCGTCCGAGGCGCCTGGGGCTCAGCCGGCCGAGACCGCAGCCGCGAACTGAGCGCGAGGTCCCGTTCGCGCTTGACAGCTGCCGACGCCGCCCACGAGATCGTCGACCGCCTGTTCCGCGAGGAATCCGGCAGGGCGGTCGCGACGCTCATCCGGGTGCTCGGCGACTTCGACCTCGCCGAAGAGGCCGTGCAGGAGGCGTTCGTCACGGCGCTCGAGACCTGGCCCGTTCGGGGCGTGCCGGACAACCCGGGGGCGTGGATCACGACCACGGCGCGGAACCGGGCCATCGACCGGCTCCGCCGGCGCCAGCGGCTGCGCGAGAAGACCATGGCGCTCGAGCGCGACGCCGAGATCGAAGCGGGACTGGCCGCGATCGGCCCCGTCCAGGCCGAGGATACGATGCCCATCGCCGACGACCGACTCCGGCTGATCTTCACCTGCTGCCATCCGGCGCTCCCGATGGACGGTCGCGTCGCGCTGACCCTGCGCACGCTTGGAGGCCTGACCACGCCGGAGATCGCCCGGGCGTTCCTCGTGCCCGAGCCGACACTCGCGCAGCGGCTGGTTCGCGCGAAGCGAAAGATCCGCGATGCAGGCATCCCCTATCGAGTGCCACCCATCGAGCTCCTGCCGGAGCGGTTGGGCGGGGTCCTCAAGGTCCTCTACCTCGTGTTCAACGAGGGCTACACCGCGTCTTCGGGAGACGCCCTCGTGCGGCGCGAGCTTTCGACCGAGGCGATCCGGCTGGCCCGGATCGTGGTGTCGTTGCTCCCCGACGAACCTGAGGCCCTCGGGCTCCTGGCTCTGATGCTCCTCCACGACGCCCGACGCGAGGCCCGCGTCGGACCCGAGGGGGAGCTCATCCTGCTCGGCGACCAGGATCGGTCACGCTGGGATGCAGCCAGGATCGCCGAAGGGCGCGCCATGGTCGAACACGCGCTCGCGACCGGCCGGCCCGGCCCATACCAGCTCCAGGCGGCCATCGCGGCGTTGCACGATGAGGCAGCGACCGCGGCCGACACGGACTGGACCCAGATCGCGGCGCTCTACGCGGCCTTCGTCCGCATGGACCCCTCTGCGGTCGTCCAGCTCAACTTCGCGGTCGCCGCCGCGATGGCGGACCGACCCGAGGTCGGGCTCGCGATGATGGACGCCATCGCCGCCGACGGGACCCTCGAGACGTATCCGTACCTCCACGCGGCCCGCGCAGACATGCTGCGGCGGCTCGCGCGCTGGACCGAGGCCGCGGCGGCCTACGACCGGGCGATCGAGCTGACCTCGAACGGGGCTGAGCGGACCTTTCTCGAGGCGCGGCGGCAGGCCGTGCTCGGGCACAGACGGGAAACGGCCACGACGGACTGAGCGATCGCGATCGGGGCGATGCTGCCGGTCTTGACGACGGTCAGCGCGTTCCTCATCGTGACCCTGGTGACCGTTCCCATCGCCTTCGGCGGACTGATCGCGGCGTACGTCCGAGCGGGCCCCGGTTCGTGACCCTCCCGATCCAGGTCGGGCCATCGACCGTCACCATCAACCGCGACGATCGCGTGCTGGTCTGCCAACCCGACGGCCGGATCGAGCCGACCGCCGAGGAGGGCTTCTTCGCGCGCGACACGCGCTTCGTCTCCGGCTGGGACCTGCGGGTCAACGGGCGCCGGCCGGTCCTGCTCAACTCGTCACCCGTGCAGTTCTACTCGGCTCGGTTCGAGTTCACGAACGAGAGCCTGCTCGACGCCGAGGGACCCATCGACCGGCACGCCCTCTCGATCAGGCTGGACCGCACGATCTCCGGCGGCGTCCACGAGGACTACGACATCCTCAACTTCGCCAGGCGCGAGGTCGATCTGCTCATCGAGGTCGAGATCGATTCGGACTTCGCCGACTTGTTCGACGTCCATGGTGGCGGCCTCGTTCGACGAGGCGTGCTGCACTCCCGCTGGTTCCGCTCGCGCCACGAACTGCGCACGTTCTACGAGAACCGTGACTTTCGACGGGAGCTCATCGTCGACATCGATCGGGCCAATTCGCGGGCGCAATTCGCCAACGGACGGCTCGCGTTCGTCGCCCGGATCCCGCCGAAAGGACGCTGGCACACCTGCATCCGGTGGCTTCCCATCACCAGGAAGGCCGGTCGACGGCCCGCTACGCTGCCCTGCCACACGCTGACCGATGCGCCCGGCGACGGCCAGCCGGCGCCGGCCCGCCTGCCGACGGTCGCCCTCGCCACCTCGAACCGTGCCGTGAACCGGGCCTGGGACCAGGCGGTCCGGGACATGGAGTCGCTCAAGCTCGAGGATCCGACGTTCGGCCGTGGCGTCTTCATCCCGGCCGCCGGCGTGCCCTGGTTCGTGACCCTGTTCGGGCGCGATTCGCTGGTCGTCTCGATGCAGTGCATCTCGGGCTACCCCGAGTTCGCATCCGGGGCGCTGCGGCGACTTTCCGAGTTGCAAGCGACGAGCGACGACCCCGAACGGGACATGGAGCCGGGGAAGATCCCGCATGAGATCCGCCATGGGGAGCTGGCCCAGCTCGGCATCCTGCCGTTCCAGCCGTACTACGGGACCCACGACGCGACAAGCCTCTTCGTCATCGTGGTCTCGTACCTCTACCACTGGCTCGGTGACAAGGACGTGATCCGCCGCTACCTGCCCAACGTGGAGGCGGCGATGCAATGGATCGATACCTGGGGCGACACGGACCGCGACGGCCTTCAGGAGTACCAGACCCGTTCGTCGCACGGCTTCTACAACCAGGGCTGGAAGGATTCCGGCGACGCCATCCAGCATCGGGACGGGTCGCTGGCGCCGTTGCCGATCGCCCTGGTCGAGCTCCAGGGGTACGCCTACGACGCCAAGCTCCGGCTTGCCGATTGCTTCGATCTGCTCGATCGACCGGACGACGCCGGACGACTACGGCTCGAGGCGCGACGTCTGTACGACCTGGTCAACGACCGACTGTGGTGGGAGGCCGAGGGGACCTACTACCTCGGCCTCGACGGCGCCAAGAAGCCGATCGAATCGGTGGCGTCCAACGCCGGACACCTCCTGAACTCGGGGATCGTGCCCGTCGAACGGGCGGAGCGGGTCGTCCGCCGCCTGCTCGCCGACGACATGTGGTCGGGCTGGGGGATCCGGACGCTGTCCGCGGACCATCCCGGCTACAACCCGTTCGGGTACCACACGGGCTCGGTCTGGCCGCACGACAACGGGATCATCGCCGGTGGGTTCGCTCACTACGGCTTCCGGGACGAAGCGGCCAAGGTCGCTCGCGGCATGTTCGAGGCGGCGGAGCAATTCCAGGCGAGCCGAGTGCCCGAACTGTTCTCCGGCCTGCATCGCGACAAGGGCAGCTTCCCCGTCCAGTACCTCGGGGCCAACGTCCCGCAGGCCTGGGCGGCCGGCGCCATGATCCGCTTCGTCGCGATCCTGGCCGGGATCCATGGCCGGACCGATGCCGACGGATCGCGGATCTACGTCGACCCGGCCCTGCCGGACTGGCTTCCGGAGTTGACGATCTCGAACCTGCGTGCCGGGCGGGGCGCCATGACCCTCAAGCTGTCGGACGGCGAAGTCGAGGTCTCCTCGAACCGCACCGGGTTCGAGGTGGTCGCCTCTGCACCGCCGCGGAACCTGCCATCGCTCGGCGATGGCCGTGCCAAGCGACCAGGGCGCAGCACGAAACGGGCGACCAGGCCGTGACGGCGCTGGGTCAGGTGCCCAGGACCCGGAAGACGCGGACCTCCTTCGACTCGGCGTCCTCGAGATCGTCGAGCGTTGGCACCACGTAGCGGGCGAGCTCCAGGAGCCCGTCGGCGGGCAGGTACGCGCGGCCAAGGTCGCCGATCAGGACCGTGGCACCCCTCGTCGCAAGCGACCGAAGCCACGGTTCCATCCGGGCCGCCAGCTCGGACTCGTACCAGAGGTCGCCAGCGAGGATCACGTCCCAGCCCGCGTCGGTGCCGGCCGGGTCGGTCTCGGATACCGCGATGGTCACCGCGTTCATCTCGGCGTTGAGCCGGCAGGCTTCGATCGCGAACGGCTCGATGTCGATGGCGGTGACCCCCCGGGCATCGGCGAGCGCTGCCGCGATGGCCACGATCCCGCCGCCGGCACCGATGTCCGCGACGGTCAGGCCACGGACGATCGCGGGATGGTCCAGCACGAACCGGGCCAGCGCCAGGCCGCCCGCCCATGGCCAGGCCCAGTAGGGCGGCGGAACGGCCGGACGCGCGTCGGCAAGGGCCGCCCCCTCCCAGAGCGGCATCGCGAGGCCGCCGGTCAGGAGCCGGATCTCGGGCACGAGCGGCGCCACGTCGAGCGTCGTGTGCGCGACGATGAACGCCCGACGGTCCTCTGGGGTCACCCCGCCAGTCTGGACCGCGCCGGGCACCGATGCCCGACGCCTATGGCAACCGGCCGAACCAGAGCGCCGAGAGGCCGGCCCCGACGACGACCAGCACGAGGGCCGCCGCCGCGAACCACGACGTGATCTCCTGGCGCTCGTCGACGTGGCCGACGCGTGACTGGAGGTTGTCGTAGACCGCGCTCAGGTCCTGCGCCGTCGGCGCGTCGAAGGCCGTTCCGCCCGTGATCTCGGCGATCTGAGCGAGCGTCTGGGTGTCGGGCGGGACGTCCAGGGTCTGCAGCTGGCCGGCGTCGTCGCGGACCTGAACCTGGCCGTCGGGTGTCCCGAGCGCGATGGTGTAGACCGGCACGCCCAGCGAGGCGGCACGCTGCGCGGCATCGAGGGGCTGGGTATCGCCGACCGAATTCGCGCCGTCGGACAGGAGGATCGCAGCGACCAGGGGCTGACCGGACGGCGTGTCGACGGTGGCCGATGGCGCCGCTGACGGATCGGGCGCCGCAGCGACGTCCGGCGTCCCGTTGGCGTCGTTCTTCTGGATCCGCTCGGCGAGGTCGAGCGTCTGCATGAGCCCATCGCCCATCGCCGTGCCGTCCCTCGCGGTCAAGCCCTGGAGAGCGGTCTCGATCGCGACGCGGTCCGTGGTCGGCGCGACCAGCGTCTGGGGCCGCGAGGCGAACGCGACGATGCCGACGCGGATGCCCTCGGGCAGCTGGGCCACGAACGAACGGGCCGCTTCGCGTGCGGCATCGAGCCGGGTGGGCTCGACATCGGTCGCTCGCATGGAACCTGAGACGTCGATCGTCAGCAGGACGGTCGCGTCCTCTCGTGGCGTGGCGACGACCATCGTCGGGCGGGCCAGAGCCAGAGCCAGCGCCGCGACGGCCCCGAGGTAGATGGCCGGCGGCAGGTGGCGTCGCCAGGCCGGCCGGCGCGGGGCGAGATTCGCCAGCAGGTCCAGGTTGGTGAACCGGATCGCGTAGCGGGTCCGGCGTCGCTGCGCCCAGAGGTACAGGCCCAGGAGGACCGGGACCAGCAGCAGGCCGAGGAGCAGCAGGGGCGCGAGGAAGGTCATGCGGGTCGTCCAGTCGAGTCGAGGCCGCGCGCGAGCGAGGCCAGCCAGGATCCCTCCGTGGCGAGTCGAAGGTGTCGGACGCCGAGGCGCTTGAGGTCGGCGGCGATGCCGTCGCGTTCGGCGCCGGCCGCCTCTTCGAACGCGCGACGAAGTCGCCGATCGGAGGTGTCGACGCGGAGCGTGCGCCCGGTCTCCGGGTCGATGAGGGTCAGCTCGCCGACGTCGACGAGCGCGCCTTCGCGCGGGTCGACGATCTCGATGGCGAGGACCGTGTGCCGGCCGACGACCGCGGTCAGCGCCGGCCGCCAGTCGATCGGTCCGCGGAAGTCCGAGATGATCGCCACCAGGCCTGCCGCCGTCCGCGACGCGGCCACGCTCTGGAGCGCATGGGCCATCGACGTCGGCCCGCCACCTTCGTCAGGGGACTCCTGCGCGAGCGCGCGGAGCAGCCCGGCCATGGCGTTGCGACCGCCGGTCGGTGGCGTCAGGCGGTCCCCGGTCCCATCGCCCGACCCGAACGTGATGACGCCGAGCCGGTCCGACCGCCGGGCGACGAAACGTCCGACGACGAGCGCCGCCCCTTCGGCGACGTCAGCCTTGCGTCGATCGGCCGTGCCGAAGTGCATCGATGGCGACTCGTCGAGGAGCAGCCAGGCCGTCAACTGCCGATCTGGCACGTCCTCGCGGACCTGGGGCGCCAGGCTGCGGGCGGTCGCGTTCCAGTCGATCCGCCGGACGTCGTCGCCCGGTTCGTAGGCCCGCAGCCGGTCCATCTCCAGACCGACGCCCAGACCCAGCCCGCGGTGGTCGCCGGCCATCCGGCCACCGACGCGTCGGGTCAGCGCCAGTTCCAGGCGCCGGACCAGGTCGTCGGAGATCGGCCCTGGACCGGGCCGCGCCGCGGTCCGGCCGCGGCTTCCGACCCGGGCGAGATCGTTCACGCGGTCGGCTCCGCGGTCATGTCGAGCTGCGGCGCCTTGACGAGACCCAGGACCCGCGAGACGACCGAGTCGGGCGTGATGCCGTCGGTCAGGGCCGAGTAGCTCATGACCAGGCGATGCCGCAGGACATCCGGGGCGAGTTCCACGACGTCCGAGGGCAGCGCGTACCGGCGGCCGCGCAGGACCGCGAGCGCCCGGGCGCCGTGGACGAGGTTGATCGAGCCGCGAGGGCTCGCCCCGTAGGCGACGTACGGCTCCAGATCCGGGGCGCCCCAGTAGGTGAGGCGCCGGGTGGCTTCGACGAGGGCGACCGCGTAGCTGATGATCCGCGGGTCGACGTAGACATCGTCCACTCTCGCCTGGAGGGCGCGCAGGCCCTCGGCGTCGAGGATCTCGCGCGGCGGCAGGCCCCGTCGCAGCGACCGCGCGACGATCTGGGCTTCCTCGGACGCGTCCGGGTAGTCGAGCAGGATCTTGAGCATGAACCGATCGAGCTGGGCCTCGGGCAGGGGATAGGTGCCCTCCGCCTCGATCGGGTTCTCCGTCGCGAGCACGATGAACGGCGAGGGGACCGGGTAGGTCGTTTGGCCGATCGTCACGTGGTACTCCTGCATGACCTCGAGGAGCGCCGACTGGACTTTGGCCGGGGCTCGGTTGATCTCGTCGGCGAGCAGGAAGTTGGCGAACACCGGGCCGAGCTCGGTGTCGAAGGTCGATTCACCCGGCCGGTAGATCCGCGTGCCGACGAGGTCCGACGGCATCAGGTCGGGCGTGAACTGGACCCGCTTGAAGGTCCCTCCGAGGACGTCGGCAAGCGTCCGGATGGTCAGGGTCTTGGCGAGGCCCGGGACGCCTTCGAGCAGGATGTGCCCGCCGGCGAGGAGGCCGACCAGGATGCGTTCGAGCATCGCATCCTGACCCACGATGACCCGGCGGACCTCGAAGAGGATCGCCTCGGTGATGGCGCGGGCGTCGCTGGGATCGGGGAGCGCACGCAGGTCGCCCTGCGGCTCCGACGGGGCGGGTTTCGTCATGGCGGCTCATCTCACGCTGCGAGTGGGAGGGTCGGATGGCTGTCGACCAGCCGGAGTGCCCCATGATGGCAACGTTTTCTGAAGAGTCGGTGAGAGCCCAGGTCAAGGAATTTGAATCCGCGCGGTCGCGTCCACGCGACGTCGACCGAACCTGCCGTCGCCTGACCCAGCGCGACCGCTGGCGCTGGGTCAGGCGAGGAGGGCCGCCACGATCGCGTCCACGTGTGCCTTCTCCGGGACGACGATCAGCGTGTTGACCATCCCGAACATCCCGGACGCGCCTTCCGCGTGCGGCAGGATGTGACAGTGGAAGGCCCAGACGCCCGGCGTGTTGGCCTTGATGAGGACGTCATAGCGCTCGCCCGGGTTGACCCCGAGGGTGTCGCACTTGAAGCCGGCACCATCGAGCGGCCAGCCATCGCGGGCCACGACCTCCATCGGGATCCCGTGCAGGTGCCACGGGTGCATCATGATCCCCTCGTTCATGAACCGGACGCGGACGGTCTCGCCTACTGCGGCCAGCACCGGGACGACCGCCGGGAAGCCATGGCCGTTGATCGTGAACCCGCCGAGCGAGTCATTCGAGATCCAGATGTACTCGCGGTCGGCCTTGATGGGATCGGGCTTGGGCTCGACGATGAAGGCGCCGAGCAGTCCGCGGCCCACCTGGTCGGTGGCGTTGTGATGTGAGTGGTACATGAGTGAGCCCGCGTTCACCGCGGTGAACTCGTACGTGTAGGTCTCGCCCGGCACGATCGGCTTCTGGTTGACGAACGCGACCCCGTCCTGGAAGAAGTCGGCGAACTCCACGCCGTGGAAGTGGACGCTGGTCGTCTCCTTGAGATTGTTCGTGAACTCGACACGCAGGTTGTCGCCCTGGGTCGCACGGATCGTGGGGCCCGGCCACTGGCCGTTGTACCCAAGCGCCGCGACGGGGGGCTGCATCTCATCGATGTGCTGCTCGAACTCGTCGATCGTCAGGCTGAACACCTTGACGTCACCGTCGAGCTTCGGTGTCAACGGCGTCAGGGCGTCGTTGAGGACGAGCTGCGGGACCTGGACGAAGGCCGGTTTCAGCGAGAGCTCGGGGTACGCATCGGCGACCCCGAGGATATCGGCGAGCTTGGCGAAGATCGCGTCGCCGTAGATGTCCTTGAGCCCCGGGGCCAGGTTCCCGATGTAGCGGCGGATGACCTTGCGCGCCTCGAGGTCATGTTCCGTCCAGCCGTCCGGCAGGGGCTCGGTCGGGGCGGACGAGGGTGCACCCGCGGACGGACTCGCCGAAGCGTGATCGCCACTCGCGCTCGGCAGGGCGCTCGCGGCCGTACTGGGGACCACGCTGGGCGCGGGCGTCGAAGAGGCAGCGGCACTCGCGCCGGTCGCGGTCGTCCAGCCCCCCGTCGGGAAGCCAGTCGTCGGCGAGCAGGCCGCCAGGCTGGCCGCGACCAGACCACCACCGGCAAGCGCGGCGCCGCGCAGCACCTGGCGACGGGACAGGGCCGTGGTGATGGGATCCGGCAGGGACGGGTCGATCGTCGTCTTGGTGTCCATCGATCGATGGTCGCGGCGGCGCTTGGGCGGTGTCCCGTGACGTCCGGCCCGTTCTGCGTATGCCGAAGGTCCCCGCCTGGGGGGTCGCTAGCCTCCCTGCTTGATGAGCGACACGATGACGTCGACCTCGTCGCTGCCGATGACGCCCTGGTACGTCGCGCGGACGGTGCCGCGGCCATCGATGACGAACATCCACGGCATCGTGCGAGCGCCCCACGGCGTACCGCCGATGCCCCACGCAGCGGCCGGTCCCGTGAGCGTCGGGTCATCGAGCGAGCCGCGGAGCACGGCCGTATCGGTCACCACGTCGTACTCGTACGGCTCCAGATGGATGAACCCGACGTCCGGCCAGCGATCCACCAGGTAGCGAGCCATGACGATGGCCCGACCGCATGCAGGCGAAACGCGGAATCGCGTCGAGTCGATCACGAGCACGAACGGCCGGTGGTCGGTGAGCTCGTCGGTCGTGGAGCGTTGCGAGAGCCGCAGGTCCGGCGCAGGATCCGTCGTGACCGCCCGGGCGACCCCGCCGACGTCGTCGATCGTGGGGGTATGGGCGAGCGGCGCCGGCCCACCCAGTGCCGGCGTCGACCCGGGGTCGAGCGCGGTGATCACGACCGAGCCGCTGGCGGGTCCCGGCGCCGCATCGGCGGTCACCGACAGTCGCCACGACCCGGGGGCCGGGATCGGCACGGTCGCCACGTAGAAGACGACCGCCACGCCACGTGGCTGCACGGCCACGGCGTTGACCGGCGCACCCACCGGTTCGCCGCTCGCGGTCGTGAGCTGGACAGCCGGTCGGAGCGCGGTGTCGGCCAGGCGGACGTCACCGTCGGACAGCGCGAGGATGACCGGCCCTGCCGGACCCGACCAGATCGAGGACGAGAGGACGACGATCCCGAGCCGTCGGACGGCCGCGGTCGTCGGTGTCGCCGGTGCGGATGAGACGGGGGCCGGCGGCGCCTGCGGCGGCGTGGCCGACACAGCCGCCATCGGGTGGGCGATGACCGACCGGAGCGTCGCCGCCATCGCCTCGTCGGTCGTGCCGAACGGGAAGGTCGCCCGCAGGTTGCCGGCGCCGTCCACGAGGAAGACGTCGGCGGTGTGCGACATCGCGTAGCCGTCCGGGATGCCGGTGTCCACCTTGGCGTACCTGATGCCCCAGGCGGCCGCGGCGTCGGCGATCCCGGCGTCGGTCCCGGTGAGACCCACGAAGCCGTCTGGCAGGAAGCGGACGTACTCCGCGAGCCACGCGGTCGTGTCTCGCGCCGGATCCACGGTCACGAACACCGCTCGTGGGCCGGGGCCCACGTCAGCCATCGCCAGGCCGATCCGGCCGATGGTTGCGGGGCAGACGTCGGGGCAGTGCGTGTAGCCGAAGAAGACGAAGCTCGGGCTGCCCCGGAGGTCGGCGAGCTGGAACCGCCGGCCGGCCTGGTCGGTCAGCGAGAGCGGTGGCGCCGATCGGACCGGCTGCGCCAGGAAGGCGGCCGGGTCGGTGGATCCGGCGGCGGCCGCAGTCGGTATCGTCGAGCCCTCGTCGGCAGGCGCCGCCAGGCCGCGGAAGACGCTGAGGACGACGAGCAGGGCGCAGACAGCGGCCATCGACAACACGAGCCAGAACCCGCCGTCGAGGATCCGGGCCGTCTCGTCCTTGGGCGCGGTGGGGTGCGACCGCGCCATGTCAGCCCTGTCGGACGGATGCCTGGACCGTGACCGCTCCGGCAGTCCGGAAGAGGAGGCGAAGCTCGATCGTCCCACCGACCGTCAGCTCGCGTCCCAACCCCATGAGCATCACGTGGAAACCGCCCGGTGCGAGCGCGATCGACCCGCCGGCAGGGACCGCGATATCGGTGACTGGCGCCATGCCGGTCATGCCCGAGGCGTCGGTGGAGGTCTTGTGGAGCTGGCCCATCGAAGCGTCGGGGCTCGAGACGGACAGCAGCGTGTCGTCGGCCGTGCCCGGGTTCTTGATGGTGAAGTAGGCCGCGGTATCGGCTCCCGACGCGGCGGGACGTGCCCACGCGTCGGCGACGGAAACGCCGGCGGCGGGGCCGGTACAGGCGACAAGGATCGCCGCCACCGCGACAAGTCCGAATTGGCGGATGGGATGTGCGCGCATCGAGGCGGCCTCACGTTCGATCTGCTGGCCCCTCGACCGTACGAGCTGGCGCCCGGGGGAGCGAGGTCCATTCGGCCCCTCTGGCCGTGCCGGTCGGCCAGTCATCGCCTCGAGTTCGCACTCGTTCGACGGCGGCCCGGT
Source organism: uncultured Chloroflexia bacterium (assembly GCA_963764515.1). Lineage (GTDB taxonomy): Bacteria > Chloroflexota > Limnocylindria > Limnocylindrales > CSP1-4 > SPCO01. The sequence goes on from CAVXSS010000005.1 coordinate 378,501, forward strand.
CGCCGCGGCCGCTCAGCCTACGGGGCGGTCCAGCGCGAATACCTCGGTGGCCAGTCGTCGGCGGTGTCACGAACGCCCAGCAGGGCGGCCTCGATCGAGAACTCGAAGAGGGTGTAGCTGTCGTCGACGTCGAACACCCATTGCGCCGCGGCAGCCGCCCGGGCGACGTCGACCTCGACGAGCGCCGCGTGTCCCCGGACCGCGAACTCGCTCGGCGATGCCGGATCCACGTGGGTGTGGAGTGCGTACCGACCGTCGCGCTCCAGGTCCGTCCGCTTGGCGGATCGCAGGATGAACGCGTACAGCCTGCCGTCGACGATCGAGACATTGACCGGATGGATCCGGGGCGGCTGGTCGCCACGAACGGTCGCGAGAAGCATCTCGCCCGCATCCCCGCGGTGGATCAATCGCCTTCCCTCGATGGCGAGATCGGGGGCGGCTGCTTCGAACTGGGCCCAAGTCGTCATGTCGTGCTCCAGAAAGTCATGGGGCTTGCCTCGTGCTCGCGATGGCCGTCCAATTCTGCGCCCTACGGCTCGACGACGATCTTCAGGCCCCGGCGCTCCTCGAGCGCCGTGAAGGCCGCCGCGGCGTCGGCGAGGGCGAACCGGTCCGTGACGAGCGACGACAGGTCGATCCGGCCGGCCCGGACCAGCGAGATCGCCCGGGCCAGGTCCGTGCCGGTCATCCGACGACACAGCACGAGCGTCAGGCCCTTGCGCCGCGCGACAGACGCCGTGAAGGTCGTGCGGTCGGAGCCGGGGATCCCGACCAGGACGACACGGCCACAGGCCCCTGCCAGCCGGATCGCCGCATCGACGGCCTCGTCCTCGCCGGCGCACTCGAACGCGACGTCGACCTCGGCAGGCTCGGGGACGCCCTCGGCCGGTCCCGCGTCGACCTGCCAGGCGACGGTCGCGCCGGCGGCGCGTGCGGCCTGGACGCGGTGAGCCAGCGGATCGCAGGCGACGATGTCCGTGATGCCCGCCTGCCGGAGGCCCCGGATGACGAGCAACCCGATCGGTCCGCATCCGACGACCGCGACGTGCATGCCGGGCCGGACCGCCCCGAGGTCGATGGCATGGAGGGATACGCCCAGGGCCTCGAGCATGCTTGCTTCCGCGTCGGTGAGAGATGCGGGCACCTCGAGGGCGAGCCGGTCCGGCCAGGTCAGCCACGAACGCAGACCCCCGTCCGTCGGGCCGTAACCCGCGAAGCGCATCCTCGGACAGAACTGCGACCGCCCAGACCGGCACGACCCGCAGGCGCCGCAGGGGTCGGCGGGATCGAGGGCGACTCGCGTCCCCGTGCGCGGCCCGCTCTCGATGACGGCCGCGATCTCGTGGCCGAGCACGAGCGGCCGGCCCAGCTTCGTGTCGCCGATGGCCCCGTCCTCGAACCAGTGGCGATCCGAGCCGCACAGGCCGACCGCCGTCACGCGCAGCAGGACCTCGTCCGGGCCGGGGTTCGGCATCGGCTCGTCGTCCAGTCGAAGGTCACGCGGCCCATGGAGCCGGACCGCCAGCATCGGCGATCGGGGCGCTCCCATCAGGTGGGTCGCGGGCTGGGCCGTGGGGAGGAGGTCCCGGCCCAGCCCGCGGGGGGAGTCATGTGCCTGTCGTCGATCTCAGAGGCCGCGCGCAAGCAGGTAGTAGATGTCGTTCCAGCGCAGCTGGTCCCGGAACCGGTCGAGTGACGTGGTCTCGTCGATGACCACGAACTCGACCCCGGACATGGCCGCGAAGTCGGCGAGATGCTCTGGCGTGACCGCGTATCCGAAGCTCGTGTGGTGGGAACCCCCTGCGTAGATCCATGCGGCTGCACTCGTCTTGAGGTCCGGCCTCGGCCGCCACAGGGCGCGGGCGACCGGCAGTCTCGGGAGGGGCTGGCTGGGTGCCAGCACGTCCACGACCGTCGCGACCATCCGGAACCGCTGGCCCATGTCGACGATCGACGCGAGGACGGCCATGCCTGGGTGCGCGTCGAACACGAGGCGGACCGGATCGTCCTTGCCGCCGATCGAGAGCGGATGGACCTCGAGCCGTGGCCTCGACCCGGCGATCGACTCACAGACCTCGAGCATGTGCGCCCCGAGGTCCAGGTCCCCGTCGTCGGCGAGGTGGTAGGTGTAGTCCTCCATGAAGGACACCCCGCCGGGCAGGCCGCTCGACATGACCTTCATGGCCCGCACCATCGAGGCGGTCTTCCAGTCGCCCTCTGCGCCGAATCCGTACCCATCGCGCATCAGTCGCTGGACCCCGAGGCCGGGCAGCTGGTTGAGGCCGTGGAGATCCTCGAAGGTGGTCGTGAAGGCGGAGAACCCGCCCTCATCGAGGAAGTGCCGCAGCCCGATCTCGATCCGGGCGCCATCACGCAGCGAGCTGGCTCGCTCGGCACCCGGGCACAGGGACGGGGCGATCTCGTACTCATCGATGTACGTCGCGATGAGCTCGTCGACCTCCCGTTCGGGTACCGCGTCGATGACCGCGACGAGGTCGCCCACGCCGAACGTGTTGACACTGAACCCAAGACGACGTTGGGCCTCGACCTTGTCACCCTCGGTGACGGCCACGTCTCGCATGTTGTCGCCGAAGCGGGCGATCCGGCCGGTCTCCCAGTCGCGCCTCGCGCAGGCGGCCCGCGACCAGGCGCCGATCCGTTCGTGGACCTCCGCATCCGACCAGTGCCCGACGACGACCTTCCGCTCCAGGCGCATCCTGGCGGCGATGAACCCGAACTCGCGGTCGCCGTGCGCGGCCTGGTTCAGGTTCATGAAGTCCATGTCGATCGTGTCCCACGGGATGGCCCGGTGGTACTGGGTGTGGAGATGGAGCAGCGGCCGCTGGAGCACGTCGAGACCGCCGATCCACATCTTCGCCGGCGAGAACGTGTGCATCCAGACGATCAGCCCGACGCAGGCCGGGGTCGCGTTCGCCTCCTCGCAGAGGGCGCGGATGCCCGACGCATCGGTCACGACCGGCTTCGCGACCACGCGAACGGGGATCGATCCCGACGCATCGAGCGCAGCGGCGACGACCAACGCGTGGTCCGCCACCGTGTCGATGGCCTCGGGACCGTACAGGTGCTGACTGCCGGCGACGAACCAGACCTCATAGGCGGCGAGATCGAGCCCTGGAGATGGCGATCGGCTCGCGTTCATTGGCCGTACTCCCTGACATACCGGCCGTGGAGGCGCTCCACCACGTCGTCGGGGAGGACATCGGGCATTCCGATCTGGAGGGCCAACCAGACGGTGGCCGCAAGCTCCTCGACGACGACCGCGGTCTTGACGGCGGCCATCGCGGTCGGACCGACGGTGAAGACCCCGTGGTTCTTCAGCAGGATCGCCGGCGACGAGCCGATCCCATCGACGACCTGCGCCCCGATCGCATCGTCACCGACGTATGCGAACCCGGCGCATGGGATCTCCCCGCCGATCTCGTCGGCCTGGGCGGTGAGGTAGGTCGGGATCGGTCGACCGATCGCGGCGAACGCGGTCGCGTACCGCGAATGCGTATGGACGACGCCGTTGACGTCCGGCCGGTGGCGGTAGATGTACAGGTGGCTGGCCGTGTCCGACGACGGGTTCAGATCGCCGTCCACGATCCTTCCGTCGATATCGACCACGACCATCGCCTTGGCGTCCAGGTCCTCGTAGCGGACCCCGGACGGCTTGATCGCCACGAGCCCCGACGCCGGGTCTCGGGCACTGACGTTCCCACCGGACCATACGACCAGCCCGTGCCGGGGCAGCTCGGCGTGGAGTCGAGCGAGCTCTTCGCGGATCGCTGCGAGCTGCATCGTCAGGCCGTCGTCGCCACGCGGTCGGCCGCCTTCGCCTGGGCCCGCAAGCCCCTGAGCACCTTCATCACGTCATTCTCGCCACGTCCGAACGTGTCGTGGAGACGGAGGTACTCGCGGTACAGGACGTCGTAGACCTCGTGATTCGCCGGGATCGGTTCGTAGGCCAGGTCCTTCAATCGCGCCATCGCGCGCGCGGCGTCCTCGATGGACGCGTGACCGCCAGCCGCCGCACCCGCCGCGACCGCCCCGAACATCGCCGAGCCGAGCGCTGGAGTCTGGTCGGAGGCGCTCAGCCGGAACGTCCGACCCGTGACGTCGGCGTAGATCTGGAGGATCAGAGGGCTCTTCTCGGCGAGCCCGCCGCAGGCCACGACCTCGCGGACCGGGACGCCGTTGGCCTCGAAGGTCTCGATGATGACGCGCGTCCCGAACGCCGTCGCCTCGATGAGCGCCCGGTAGATCTCCTCCGGGGTCGTCGCGAGGGTCATCCCGACGAGCAGGCCGCCGACCTCGGCATCGACAAGGACGGATCGGTTGCCGTTCCACCAATCGAGGGCGATGAGCCCGGACTCGCCGACCTGCTGTCGGCCCGCCTTCTCCTGGAGGAGGCTGTGGAGGTCGACGCCCGTGGCCGTCGCCTCGGCGCGGTAGGACTCGGGCAACCCCTGCTCGACGAACCACTCGAAATGGTCGCCCACGCATGACTGGCCGGCCTCGTAGCCGAAGTAGCCGGGGATGATCCCGTCCTCGACGCACCCGCACATGCCGGGCACTGTTCGCTCGTCACGCGAAAGGACCATGTGGCAGGTGGAGGTGCCCATGATCATGACCATCGTCCCTGGTTCGGTGACGGTCGAGGCCGGGACTGCGACATGCGCGTCCACGTTGGCGACGGCCACTGCGGTCCCCGGCCGGAGTCCGGTCCACCCGGCCGCTTCGACCGAGAGCCCACCGGCGCGCTCGCCCGCATGGGTCAGCTCGCGTCGCATCTTCGTATCGACCACGGCGGCGAACCGGGGATCGAGCGCCTCGAAATAGGCGGGGTCCGGGAAGCCGTCACGCTTGGACCACATCGCCTTGTATCCCGCGGTGCAGGCGTTCCGGGTCTCGCTGCCGGTGAGCTGCCAGACGACCCAGTCGGCCGCCTCGATGAGCCGATCTGCTGCGGCATAGACCTCCGGCGCCTCCTCGAGGATCTGGAGCGCCTTCGAGAAGAACCATTCGGACGAGATCTTGCCGCCGTAGCGATCGAGCCACGGCTGCCCCGTTCCCCGGGCGACCTCATTGATGCGGTCGGCCTCGGGCTGGGCGGCATGGTGCTTCCAGAGCTTGACCCACGCATGCGGATCCGAACGGAATGCGGGGAGCTGGCAGAGCGCCGTCCCGTCGGCTTTGGCGGGCAACATGGTGCAGGCGGTGAAGTCGATGCCGATGCCGATGACGTCCGCGGGATCCACCCCGGCGTCACGGACCACGGCCGGCACGGCGGTCCGGAGGACCAGCAGGTAGTCGTCCGGATCCTGGAGGGCCCAGTCGGGGGGAAGGACCACGGTCCCGTCGGGGTCGGGAAGCCGCTCGTCGATGACCCCATTGCGATAGGGCTGTACGGCCGTGGCGAGCTGTGAGCCGTTGGCCACGTCCACGAGAACGGCGCGGCCGGAAGCGGTCCCGAAATCGACTCCGATCGCGTACCGGCTCACCGTCGCTCCCTATAGACTCGCGGCGGGCATGTCTGCCTTCCGGTGATCCACGTTGGCCGGTCCGGCCCTTGTGGATCGACCCGATGCCCGTTATCGTTCCCGCTAACGTTCACGACCTGTAGTACCGTAGCATCCGAGCGGCCTCGAGGCAAGCCCGCGCTTGAGGGATCGACGATTGCAGGACCACGACCGGATCACGATCAAGGAGATCGCCCGCATGTGCGGGGTCTCCACGCAGACGGTCTCACGCGTGATCAACAAGCGACCCGACGTGTCGCGCGAGACGCGGCAGGCCGTCGAGGCGGCCATCGCAGCGACCGGCTTCCAGCCGAGCGCGGTCGCACGTAGCCTCGTCCACCGGCGGTCGCAGACGCTCGGGGTCATCGTCGCCGGCCTCAGGTACTTCGGCGTCGCCCAGACCCTCAACGGGATCACCGAGGAGTCCCAGTCATCGGGTTACGGCCTCCTGCTCAAGGAGATCGAAAGCACCGACACGGTCGACATCGCCCCGGTCATCGAGTTCATGATCGCGCACCGGGTGGAAGGCATCATCTTCGCGGCACCCCAACTCGGCACGAACATCGCCACGGTCCGGGCGCAGCTGCCGGCCGCCTGCCCGCCGATCGTCTTCCTGAAGTCGGAACCGTCCCCGGCATTCTCGACCATCGTCATCGACAACTACGGTGGTGCCCGGCAGGCGACGGCCCACCTGCTGGCGCTTGGACGGGAACGGATCGCACACCTGGCGGGCCCGTTGCCATGGCGCGAAGCCCAGGATCGTCATGACGGCTGGCGCGACGCCCTGCGCGATGCCGGCGTGGAACCCGGTCCGGTCGTGCCCGGGACCTGGACGCCGGCCAGCGGCGAGGCGGGCTTCGAGCAGCTGCTGTCGCTGGCGCCGGATCTCGACGGCATCTTCGTGGCGAACGACCAGATGGCGCTCGGCGTCCTGCACCTCGCACACGCCCGGGGGATCGCGGTCCCGGAAGACGTCGCGGTCGTCGGCTTCGACGGTCTCGACGAGGCGGCACACTTCACCCCGTCGCTCACCACGGTCGTCCAGCCACTTCGCGAACTGGGCGAGCTTGCGGTCCGGGAGATCCTGGCCATCGCGGGTGAGGCACGCGGGAGAGCCACCGTCCGGGGCCTGACCCTGGCGACCCAGCTGATCGTCCGCGAGAGCGCGCCGGCCGCGAACACAGCGATGAACCGGGCGTCGCGGACGTCGGCGCGCGCCGGCCAGACGTCTCAGGCCGTGGAGACCGCAGAGTCCCGCTGAAAGGCAGCCAGACCGGTTGTTTCGATCGAATCTTGACGGGGGATGGTGGCCGGTGCTAGTTTGCAACGGTCCGTTACCGATAACGGGAACGATAACAGCGCCTAGTTCGACGTTGTGAAGTCCTGAAGCGGGCCAGACTCTGGGGGACCGGGCCGACCGCGACGGCGCGCCGCGGGCCTAGATGGCGAGATCGGCGCGTGGCCATCGGTGCCGCCGCGGTCGTCATCGTCGTCCTCGCCGCACAGGTCCTCGGGGTCTTCGGGCTCGGTCAGGATGGCACGGCCGCAGGTACCGGGACAACGGGCTGCACACTCAAGGCGTCGCGCCAGGACCAGGCGGCGACCCTCGCCCCAGGCGGCGCAGCGATCGTGTATGAACGCAATGGCGGTGGCGCCTGCGTGGGCGAGTTGTACGCCATCTACCCAGACGGCCGGATCACGGCCGACAACGGTGCGCAGACCGTCGACAAGCAGGCGACGGCGGAGGAGGTGACGGCGCTGCTGACGACGATCGAGGGCCTCGGCTGGTTCACCGACGACATGTATTCCACGTCCCACACGCCGTGCGGCCAGTGCTACACCTACTTCACGGGTGTGACGCTCAACGACCAGTCCAAGACCGTCTAGGCGGTCGACGGCGGGACCGATGCCCCGGCCACGTACTGGCTCGTGACCGGGAAGCTCTCGGCGATCCTGCCCAGGTTCACCGCGGCCCCCTGATGAACGATCGGACGGTGAGATGAAGACGCGGGCGATGCTGTTCGTGGTGATCGCAAGCATCCTCGCGTTCGGCGCCTGCGACTACATCGTCACGCCGGCCGAGGAGAGCAGCCCGACGCCCACGACCGCCGGCGTCTGGTCGGCCACGGCGACCGCCATCTCGTAGACGGCCGGCGGCGATCTCCACGTCGATCTCGCGATCGAAAACGAGACGGGTTACTGGAGCGCGATGCAGGTCGCGTCGAGCGGCGCCGTCGCCCTGACGACGGGCGACGGCAAGACGGCGACGTGCGCGACGTCGTTCGTCGGCACCGGCGGAACGAGCCTGGCGCCGGGCTTCCGGATGCGCGGCTATACGGGTGGCACGAAGGCGAAGCCGACGACCCAGCTCCTGTACGTGGAGTGTCAGGGCGCCGCGCCCGCGGCGGGCTCGAAGTTGGCGATCGACTATTCGTACGTGACCGGCGAATTCAATTACTACTCGCCGCCCAAACCGGTCAAGGCCAAGCTCCAGGTCGACCTCGACAAGGTCGCCGCGGACCTTACCTATCCGGTCGCGCAACCGGTCGATGGCCTGGTCCAGGCCACGACCGATCCGATCGAGGCCATCAACACGTGCGTGCTGACCCTCAAGACCGCCACTCCGTCAGCGGACGGCCTGACATTCGCGTGGCACACCGAGAACCCGACCGCGTATCCCACGTATGTCCATATCGGGACCCCGCCCGTCATCGGTTCCGACGGGGTGATCTATGGCTTCTACGAGAGCCCCCACCTCGCGGACACCCCGATCACGCCGGCCAAGGGGACCGCGGAGTGGACCACCGATGTCGCCGTTCCAAAGGACGTCACCGGGCGCGTCATCCTGCTGAGCGTCGAATCAAAGGCGCAGAAGAACTTCGTCAGCCACGCGGTCGGATTGGCCGACACGCCCTGACCGGCACCATGGCCTGGGGCCACGGGTGTCCCGGTGTCCTCCCGAGGTCGCGCTGCGCCGTGTGACGTCCCGGGCCCGGCCCGTCGCACCGGCCCGCGCTGATCGGCCCCTACGGCCTCCTGCCGCGACCGGGCACCATCGCAGTCTGGGTCGCCGTCACGGCCGGGTTCCTCCCGATCAGCGTCGGCTTCTGAGGGCGGCCCGGGCAGACGGTACCCTCGGTGACGCCGGCGCGCGGGTCGGCGGCGCGGGTCGCATGACCGCGCGAAGGTGCTGGAGCGCCCATTCAGCGTCGCCCGTCATGCCCGGCGGGAGATGTGCCCGGCCCGAGCGGAGGACCTGGCTGGCGAGCTCGGGCTCGCCATCGCAGCCAGCACGCTCGATCACGCGGATCGCGAACGCGGCGAGCCGGGCATCGACGAGCCACGGCCGAACGCCGTCGATCGCGCGCGCGCCGTGGGCGGCGATCTGGTCGCGTAGCTCGATCCGGCGGTCCGGCGCAGCCGCCGCCGCTTTCTTGAGCAGCGCCGCGAGGGTCCCAGGGGGTGTGGCCTTCCGCACCCGGCAATGCTACCTGTTTTCGATATTTCGCAGTATTACGATACTGCGGTTTATCGACGGCTAAGGTAGTCTGCCGGCATGGCACGCACAACGCCGCACTCCGACGACGCCGAGCGGCTCCGGCAGTTCAAGGCGGAGTTCTTCAAGGCGCTCGCGCATCCGGATCGCATCCGGATCCTCGAGTTGCTGCGGACCGGTCCCCTGAGCGTGACCCAGATCCAGGAAGCGATCGGCGCGCCGGGATCGTCGGTCTCGCAACAGCTGGCGGTCCTGCGCGGCCGGAACATCCTCGCCACCGAACGGCGTGGGACGACGATCATCTACCGCGTGGCGGACGCGGAGATCTTCGAGTTGCTCAACGCGACTCGTCGGATCTTCAACGCGCATCTCAGCGACACGATCGACCTGCTTCGCCGGATCGAGGCCGAAACCGTGGCGGCCGGCGAACGTTAGTCAGTCGAGTGGCGCGAACCGGGCGGTGAAGTGGCGGAGGGTCCGCGGTTCCTCGAGGATCCGGTAGCCGCGCAGATCGCGCTTGTGCTTTGCGACCCAGCGGACGACCTCGATGACGTAGTCGATGTGGCTCTGCGTGTAGGTGCGCCGCGGGATGGCGAGGCGCACGAGATCCATGGCCGCCGCGGTCTCGGTGCCGTCGGGGTGTCGTCCGAACATCACCGTCCCGATCTCGCAGGCGCGGATCCCGCCCTCCCGGAAGAGCGCGACCGCCAGTGCCTGGCCCGGGTACTCGAGCGGCGGGATGTGGGGCAGCAGCGCTCGCGCGTCGATGTAGACGGCATGCCCACCGACGGGCCGGACGATCGGGATGCCCGCCGACTCGAGCGCCTCACCGAGATAGGCGGTCGAGCGGATCCGGTAGCGCAGGTAGTCCTCGTCGACGACCTCGCGGAGGCCCTGGGCGATCGCCTCGAGATCTCGTCCGGCAAGCCCGCCGTAGGTCGGGAATCCCTCCGTCAGGATAAGGAGGTTGCGACACTGCTCGGCCAGTGCGTCGTCGTTCATCGCGAGCCATCCGCCGATGTTGGCGAGGCCGTCCTTCTTGGCGCTCATCGTCATACCATCGACCAGCGACGCCATCTCCCGGACGATGTCGGGGATGGACCGGCCGGACTGCCCGTCCTCGCGCTCGTGGATGAACCACGCGTTCTCGGCGAAGCGACACGCATCGAGGAAGAGGGGCACCCCGAACCGGTCGCACACCGCTCGGACCCCCCGCAGGTTGGCGAGCGAGACGGGCTGGCCGCCGCCGCTGTTATTGGTGACGGTGACGAACACCACGGGCACCGCGTCCGCCCCGCGCTCCGTCAGGAACGCCTCGAGGGCCGGCACGTCCATGTTCCCCTTGAACGGATGCAGCGTCGAGGGCACGCGGCCCTCGGCGATGACCAGGTCCACGGCCTCGGCACCGGTGTATTCCACGTTCGCGCGCGTGGTGTCGAAGTGCGTGTTGTTCGGGACCGCCTTGCCCGGGCCGCCGATGGCGGAGAAGAGGATCTTCTCGGCAGCCCGGCCCTGGTGTGTCGGGATGATGTGCCGGAACGGGAACAGGGTCCGGACCGACTCGACGAAGGCATACCAGGACGGGGACCCGGCATACGATTCATCGCCGCGCTGGATGCCCGCCCACTGGTCGCGCGACATCGCGCCGGTCCCCGAATCGGTCAGGAGGTCGACGATGACGTCGTCGGCGTGGAGGTTGAAGAGGTTCCAGCCGGCCTCGCGAAGGGCGGCCTCGCGCTGCTCCACGGTCTTGAGCTGGATCGGCTCGACCGAGTGGATGCGGAAGGGCTCGATGATGGTCTTCCAGCGTTCCACCCGATGAGCATACGGGGCACCGATCCGGAACGCCTCGTGACACCGCCTCGGTTGGTCGATGCTCACCGGCCATCACGGACGGTTTCGGCCCGAGGCAGCGGGTCCGTGAAGTAGTGCTGGATGACCGGCGCGAGGATCGCAGCGAGCCGCTCAGGTGAGACCTCGGCCATCTGGGGGAGGCCGACCACGTAGCGCACCACCTCCACCCCGACGACCTGCGATGCCACGAGTCCGGCCCGGAGCTCCGGCTCGTCGCCACCGACTCGTCGAGCGATCGGGCGAAGCAGCTGGTCCAGAAGCACCTCGCGGATGAGCGGAGTCGCCTCCGGCTCGGCGAGCGTCGCGCGCAGGATGGCCAGCATCGGCTGCCGCCGCCGCGGGTCTTCGAGCACCTCGAACAGGAGCGCCGCGACATTCACCCCGATCCCGTCGACGCCGTCTCGGAAGGCGCGCTGGACGACGAGCTCGGGATCGAGCGGCAGCTCGACGGATGCTTTGAACAGCTCTTCCTTGGACCCGAAATAGTGGAGGACCAGGCGGGCATCGACGCCGGCCCCGGACGCGACGCTCCGGAGCGTGGTCGCGCGGTAACCACGCGCCCCGAACTGCCGCCGGGCCTCAGCGCGGATGTGCTCCTTGGTTCCGCTGTCGCCGGGTCGTCGACCTCGACACGGTCGTGTCATCGTCGGATCATCCCCACTTGTCAATTCCACGGTTGAAGAATATCATTTCCCCACTTGAGGAATTCAGTGCCTGTGGAGGGAACCATGGCCACGTCAGGACCCCAGCGTCCCGCCTCGACGGAGCTTCCACCGCCCCGGACTCGGGCCATCCTCGCCGTCGTGGGTCTCGCGCTCATGGCGGTCGTATCGGCGGTGAGCGGTCTCAACATCGCCTTACCCAGCATGGCCCGCGACATCGGGGCGAGCCAGACGGAGCTGACCTGGATCATCGACGCCTACACGGTAGTGTTCGCCGGCCTGCTCCTGTTCGCCGGGGCGCTCGGCGACCGCTTCGGGCGACGGCTGGTGCTCGCGCTCGGGCTGGTCGTGTTCGGCGTCGCCGCCGGGTTGGGGATGGTCGTGGGCGATCCGAGCGCCCTGATCGCGGTCCGGGCCCTGATGGGCCTCGGCGCCGCCGGGATCATGCCGACGACCCTGTCCGTCATCACCACCTCGTTCCCCGAATCGGAGCGGCCGCGGGCCATCGGCGTCTGGGTCGGCATCGCGGGCGGCGGCGCAGTCCTCGGGCTGTTCGCGTCGGGCATCCTGCTCGAGTTCTTCGAGTGGCAGTCGTTCTTCGCCCTCAACGTGGGTCTCGCGGTCTTCGCGCTCATCGGCGTCCTGGCCGTGGTGCCGGCGTCGCGCGACGATCGGCCGCCGCCGCTCGACCTGGTCGGCGCGTTCCTGTCGCTGGTCGCGGTCGCCTCGATCGTGTTCGCGATCATCGAGGGGCCGGATCAGGGCTGGGGTGATCCGGTGGTCCTCGGTGCGTTCGCGGTCGGGGTCGTCGCCGCTCTCGCGTTCGTGGGCTGGGAGCTGCGGATCCCGCAGCCGATGCTCGATCCACGACTCTTCGCGCTGCGCGGCTTCAGTTCCGGCACGCTGACGATCACCGTCCAGTTCCTGGCGGCGTTCGGCTTCTTCTTCATCGCGATGCAGTACCTGCAGTTCATCACTGGCCGCTCCCCGCTCGAGACAGCGGTCGCGATGCTGCCGCTCCCGATCATCCTCCTGCCGGTGGCCCGGAACGCGCCACTGGTCGCCGCGCGGGTGGGCTTCCGTCGCATCGGCCCGATCGGGCTCGCCCTCATGGCGGTCGGATTCCTCGTGTTCAGTCGCCTCGAGGTCGACAGCCCCTACTGGCTGTTCGTTGCCGGGCTGGTGTTCTTCGCGTTCGGGATGGGCCTGGCTGGGACGCCGGCCACGACCGCGATCACGGCCTCGCTGCCGCTCCGAAAGCAGGGCGTCGCCTCCGCGGTGAACGACACCGCTCGCGAGTTCGGGAGCGCCCTTGGGATCGCCATCCTCGGCAGCATCCTCAACCAGCAGTATCGCGACGGGATGGCGGAGGCCGTCAGCCGGCTGCCCGCGCAGATCGCCGACGGGGTGCTGTCCTCCATCGCATTCACCGGGTCACCGGCGATCGCGCAATTGGGGGACCGAGCGCAGGTGATCGTGGACCAGGCAAAGGCCGCCTTCATGACCGGCGTCTCGGATGCGATCCTCGTCGCAAGCGGCCTCCTGCTGGTCGCGGCGGCGCTCGTGTTCGCGGTCGCGCCTCGCCATGAGGCACAGGCTGAGATCGGCGAGGAGGACGCCTCCAGCGCCGCCCTCGCGGGCGGCGCTGGAGTGGCGCGATAACGAGCGGCCCTTGTCTGGCTGGCTTGCGGGCGGCAGCCTAGCGGCGAACCACCGCGGCCCCGCCGTCGGCGTTCACCGTCACGAGGGCGTCGCCGCCCACTGAGACCTCCGCCCCGCCGGATGCCCGACCGGTGACGAGGTCACCCGCGGTGAGCGTGGCCGTGGCAGCGCCGTCGATGCCCAGGTCGACGGTCCTTGCTGCGAGATCGGCGAGGTTCGCCTTCGCCCCGCCATCAGCGGTCAGCCTGACGGCAGTCGCCGTGCCGCTGACCGTCACGATCGAGCCGCCGTTGGCGTTGATCTGGAGCGCATCGACGTCGACCCCGGTGACGACGGCCTGGGCGCCACCGCTGGTCGTGATCTGATCGAGGGTAGGCCCGGTCAGGGTCACGGTCACCGGCTCGGTCGAGGTGAAGTCCCTTTCCGCGTTGATCTTCAGGACACGGCCCGAGACGGTGGCCGCCACCGCGTCGAGGATCTTGGCCTGGGCGCTGACCTCGAGATGTTCGGCTGGACCAACCGTCATCACGACGTGGATCCCGGCGCCGACCTCGAGCTGGCTGAACGGCCGGATCGCACGGGTCTCGCTGGTGACCGGCCCCTCGCCTGTCACGCACCCGGCGAGGGTCGCGGCCAGGAGCAGGACACACCCGACAATGGCCGCACCGGCTCGGTAGCCGGATCTGTGGTTACGTGCATCCATGACTAGATGTCCTCCCGGTCGAAGATGAAGAAGCTCGCCAAGCCGACAGCGACGATGGAGATCGCCCAACCTGCGACCGTTGGCATGTTTGGTGCAGATCCCGTCGCGACCATCCCGGCCATCGCCCCGATCGAGGTCGGCCAGAGCTCCGCCACGGACGGCAGCAGGTTGCCGAGGATGTAGGGCGCCGAGAAGACCGCGAGCGCGATCGCCGCGATCCCCGCGGGACTGTTGATTTGCGTGCCAAGCGCGAGGTTGAGGGCGACGATGAATGCCGGGACGCCCATCAGCACGAAGCCATACTTCACGACGACGTCGAGCTCTGGGACCGATCCATACACCAGGGTCGCGACGCCGGTGCTGACCGCGAGTGGCAGGATCACCGAGAAGACCGACAGCATCACCACGGACGCGGTCCACTTCGCGAGCAGGACCGAGGTCCGGGACACTGGCTTTGAGAGGGTCCAGGCAAGCGTGCCGGTGGCGCGCTCGTGGGTCAGGATCCCGATGGTCGCGAGGATCGCGGCCACGGAGACCCATTGCTCGAGCTTGCCGCCGAGCACGTTCGCGGTCGGGTTCAGCATGCCGGCGGCCGGCACTCCGCCCGCCCACTCATCGATCTGGGTCGCGAGGGTGCCCATGGTCGCCAGGGCGCTGACGGCACCGAACGTCACCAGCGCGGCTCGACTCTGCCACCACGAGGCGAATTCCTTGCGGATGAAGGGTTGGAAGCCTAGAAGGCGGGTCGCGGTCATGCTGCACGCTCCTTGTTCACGATGCGCAGGAAGACGTCCTCGAGGTCGAGCGTCGCCTGACGGTTGGTGGTGACGGTCAACCCGGTCGCGCCGGCGAGCCGGGTGACGGCCCGCTGGACGGCGGCGACCTGGCCGTCGAAGATCGTGAGGTCGTAGGACCATTCACCGTCCCGGCGGTCGGGCTGGGACACGTCGCCGACGCCGGGCAGGGCCGCAAGGGCCGAGGCCGTCGATTCGTCGGCGTCCAGGAGGGACACGCGAAGCGTGCCCGCGGACGAGGCCTGCACGAGGTCGCTCGTCGGCGCGCTCGTCACAAGCCGTCCATGGTCGACGATCGCGATGTGGTCGCTGACCCGCTGGACATCGTCGAGGATGTGGGTCGAATAGAAGACGGTCTTCTCGCCCCGGAGGCGTTGCATGATCTCGAGGACGTCACGACGCCCCAGTGGGTCGAGTGCCGCCGCCGGCTCATCAAGCAGGAGAACCGATGGGTCACCGGCGAGAGCCTGGGCGATGCCCAGCCGCTGCCGCATGCCCCCGGAATAGGTGCTGGTCGGTCGATCCGCCGCGTCGGTCAGGCCGACGAGTTCCAACCAGGAATCGACGCGGGCGTCCCGGGGACGCTCGAAGAAGCTGGCCACGTAGCGTATGGTCTGGCGGCCAGACATCCAGCCGTAGAAGCGTGGCTCCTGGGCGAGATAGCCGACCTGGGTCCGGTGGGCCCCCGCGGCACTGACCGAAATACCGTTGACCGTGGCCGCGCCCGAGGTGGCGCGGGTCAGTCCGGCCAGGATCTTGAGGGTGGTCGTCTTGCCCGCGCCGTTGGGCCCGAGGAAGCCGACGATCGACCCCGCAGGCACCTCGAGGCTGAGGTCACTGACGGCGGCCGTGCCGCGATACCGCTTGGTGAGGTGGTCGATCTCGATCGCTGCAGTCATGTGCAGTCCTCCCTCGACGGGCGCCTTGCCTGGATCGGAAGGCGTGTCCTTCGAGGAGGACTCTCGCGCCCGTGAGCTCCCGGTACATCGGAGCGGCCCCGAACCTGCCCTTGGGGTCTGCCCTAGGACCCGCTGTCCAGGAGGACGTCGAGCGCGACGGCGGAGAGGTCGTCCTTCTGGATGAAGCCGATCGCGGAGCTGCTCGCGAGGCGTGGACCGAATGTCCCTGCCTCACGGCTCGAGATCAGGATCACGCGCGGTGGAGCGGGCTCTTCTGCCAGCGTGACCGCCACCGCGAAGCCGTCCAGGTCTGGGAGTCCGACATCGAGGAGGACGACGTCCGGACGCAGCAGCCGAACCGCATCGATCGCGGCCGGGCCATCTTCGGCCTCGCCGATGACGTAGAGACCCTCGGCTTCGAGTAGGGCGCGCGCCTGCTGTCTGAAGGCGGCATGGTCGTCGACGATCAGAAACGTGGTCATGGCCGAGATCGTCTCACCGCGGAGCGCCGGCCACTACAGGGTTATCCCGAGAATCCCGCTCCTGCGCCCCATGGGACGAGATGCTGGAGACGAGAAGCCGGTCACTTTCGATGCCACCAACCCCTGCCGCGTGTGGCAGATTCGTACGATGCGCTGGCGGACGGTTCGTCTTGGGATCGGCGTCGTTGGCACGATCGGTGCCATCATCGCCGAGTCGATCCCGCTCGGAGCCGGCGGCCGAGCGAGCGACGTGCTCCTCAACTTCGCCATCGGGCTCACGTACCTGTACGGCGGTCTGGCGATCTGGGAGCGCGCACCAGCAAACCGCACCGGCATGAAGATGACGGCCGTCGGCCTGACCTGGTTCATCCCTGCGCTTGCCGATGCGTCGATCCCGTACGTGCGTGTCCTGGGTCTTGCGTTCTCCGACCTGTACACGGTGTTCCTCCTGACGCTCGTGCTCGCGTATCCGGGGGGGAAGCTTGAGACGACCGTGGATCGGGTGGGCATCGGGATCATGCTGGTCGCGACGACCTTGCTGACGGTCGTCACGGTGGTGGACACGCCCCTGCTGTTCAACGAGGGCAGCAACGGGCTCTATGTCGCCTTTGGGATCGGCATCCTGGCGAGCACCCTCGTCATTCGACGCTGGTGGATCGCGCCGCCGGCGCTACGGCGTGATCTGGCTCCGGTGTTGGTGGCCGGCGCCGTGTTCATCGCCACCCTGATGATCAACATCGTCCGGCGCATCGCGGACGTACCCGACACGGCCGCAGGACTGATGGCCGCGATCCTGGGCCTGGCGCCCGCGGCGATCCCGGTCGCGCTCATGATCGGCTTCTACGGGCAGAGCGAGCGCCGTCTGAGGGCGATCGTCGACGCGATCCCGGACCCGCTGTTCCGGATCGGACGGAACGGACGCCTCGTCGACGCCGGCTCGACCGTGGCGGCCGACTTCGGCGGGCATCCGAATCGTGGCGTGAGCCCTCACCTGCCAGGCATCCTGCTCGGAACCAGGGGCGACCAGATCATGGCGGCTACGACTCGGGCCATCGATGAAGGCAGTCTCCAATTCCTCGACGTCGAAGTCGGCGATCCCGAGCACCGACGAGAACTCGAGGTACGCCTGGCGCCCAGCGGGCCTGACGAGGTCACCGCGATCGTTCGTGACTTCACCGACCAGCGCAAGGCCGAGGCCGACGTCCGTGCCTCCCGGGCCCGGATCGTGACAGCGGGCGATGCGGAGCGCCGTCGGCTCGAACGCAACCTCCATGACGGGGCCCAGCAACGACTCGTCGCGCTGTCGCTGGCCCTGCGGCGAGCGCGGGCCGGCCTGGAACCCTCGACCGCGGCGAGCCTGGAGACGAGCCTCGACGAAGCGGCCCAGCTGGCCCGCGATGCCCTGACCGAGCTGCGCGAGCTCGCCCGCGGCATCCACCCGGCGGTGCTCACCGAAACGGGACTCGCCGGGGCCTTTGCATCCCTCACCCGCGACGCTGCCGTGCCGGTGAAGCTCGAGACCCTCACCCCGGAACGCTTCCCGGCGGAGATCGAGGCCGCGGCCTACTTTTTCGTCTCGGAGGCGTTGGCCAACGTCGCCAAGCATGCCGCCGGCGCCAGCGCGACCGTCCGGACCGGGATCGCGGGGAAAGAGCTGCTCGTGGAGGTGGCCGACGACGGACCGGGCGGGGCGGCGCCGAGGGCAGGATCCGGCCTCCAGGGCCTGGACGATCGACTGGCCGCGATCGGCGGCGTCCTCGAGGTCGACAGCCGGCCGGGCCAGGGCACGCGGCTCCGAGCCCGGATCCCGGTCGGAGCCGCTGGCACGCCGGCATGAACCCTCAGCTGTCGGTGCCGTCCTGAAGGATGGCCTGAACCTGACCCGCGTCGATCGGCGCCGAGAACCGCAGGAGGAGGATCCGATCGAACGCCACGGCATCGCCGCTGCACTCGGGCTGGACCAGCATGAACTGGCGTGCGGTCGCGTCGATCGCAAGCGAGTCATGGGCATCGCACGGCCCGCCGACCCAGACGAGTCGAAGCGTGGTCGGGTCATCGTTCGTGACGCGGACCACGTACGGCTCGACGGATGCGCCGTCGCCGGGCTTCCCGCTCCGGGTCTCGAGGACGGTCGCCGAAGCGTCGCTAACGTCGATGGTGACGACGTTGCCCGTGGCAGTCTCCAGCGCGACGCGCGTGGATCCCGGTTCACTTGACGGGCTCGACGTCGGTGACGCCGACGATCCAGGCGCGGACGATCCGACCGGCCCGGGGGAGATCGACGGGTTGATTCCGGTGCAGGCGGCGACGAGGCCGACGAGCAGGGCGGCGCAGACGCCGGTTGGGATCCGACGGATCGACTGAGGCATGGGTGTCTCCTTTGGCGATGTTGGCAGGGATGCATCCTCATCTGGGTCTGCTCGCCGGACATCCGGGTACCCCCGTGATCGGCCTTGGGTTGGCCCTATGGCCAGAGGCGCCTCGACGTGGCACGATCGCGATGTCCATCGACGACAGGAGCCGCGCGTGCCCAGCCAGACCCTGTGCCAGTCCGATCACCCATCCTCTCGCCGACAAGGGGCGCTTCGATGACCATGCGTGTGGTCATCGCCGATGATTCCCTGCTCGTCAGGGAAGGCATCGCGCGAGTGCTCGAGGAGGCTGGCTTCGAAGTCGCGGGCCAGGCGGACAACGTCGCTGCGCTGCTGCAGCTGATCGACCGTGAATCACCCGATGTTGCGATCGTGGACATCCGGATGCCGCCGACGTTCACCGACGAGGGGCTCCGCGCGGTCGGCACCATCCGGGAGCGGCATGGCAACGGGATCGGGATCCTTGTCCTATCTCACCACACCGACGCGGCCTTCGCCATGAGACTCCTGACCGACGGAGCCGAGGGGACCGGCTACCTGCTGAAGGACCGAGTCGCCGACCTCCAGGACCTCGCCGACGCGGTGCGCCGGGTCGCCCGAGGCGGGACCGTCGTGGATCCGGCGGTCGTCGGCCAGCTGGTCGGGGCCAGGCATGCCGGCCGCGATCCGCTCCACGAACTGACGGAGCGGGAGCGCGAGGTTCTTGGGCTTATGGCTGAAGGTCGCTCGAACCAGGCGATCGGCGACAGCCTGTTCGTGACGGTCAAGACCGTCGAGGCCCACATCGCCAGCATCTTCTCCAAGCTCGAGCTCCTGCCGGCGCCCGAGGACCATCGTCGCGTCCTGGCCGTCCTTGCCTTCCTCGACGCGGCCTGAGCGACATCACCGGCGTGACCGGCACGTGATCGGCACGGCCCGGATCGCGAGAGGATCGCCTCGGTAGGGTTGTCCCTCCCCCGGATGTCGGGAGTCCTCCGATGTCCCGGACCGGTGCGAACGCGATGCTCCATCGAGGGATCCCACACCGGGATCGCATGTACGGGAGACAGACCGATGCGGCTGTTGCGGAACCTCGCACGCCGTCGGCTTCGGACGGGCCTCACGATCGCCGGGATCACGATCGGCATCTGGGCTCTCGTCCTGTTCAGCTCGATGGCCAACAAGATCAACACCATGGTCGCCGGCGACAGCCGCTACTACGCGGACAAGATCGCGGTCAGCGGCGATGCCATCGCCCTCGGCGACACGCCGATGAGCGTCGACCTCGCCGATGAGCTCCGGGCGATCGACGGCGTCGACGTCGTTGTGCCGACCGTGACCTTGCTCGCGGGCGGCCAGGCGACGATCCGGCTCGGTCCGCCCGACCAGATCCTCGGCGCGCCCGTCGGTGCCGACGAGGGTCGCGAGACCATCGCCCGCCAGGTCGTCGCCTCCGGCCGAGCGCTGACCGTCGATGACGAAGGTCACGACGTCGTGGTTCTCGGCTCTGATGTCGCGATGAAGACCGATCTCCAGGTCGGAGACACGGTCAGCCTGCACGACCGAACGTTCGAGGTGATCGGCGTCCTGGGGCCGACCCGCACGATCCCGGACCGGAGCTACGTGGTGCCGTTCACGGTCGCCCAGCAGCTCCTGCGCGAGACGCTCCCGCCCGTCGTCCGTGACGGCGTGGCACCCGAAGACATCGTCAGCCAGTTCGTCGTCTACCCGGCCCCGGACGCCGACGTCGATGCCGTGGCGGCTGCCATCGAGGCTCGAATCACCGACGTGACCGCCCTCACCGGTGCCGGCTACGACGCGATCTACGGCGCGAGCGCCAGTGCGTTCAACGCGATCATCGTCGGCATCGGCGTGATCAGCCTGATCGTCGGTGGCATGTCGATCATCAACACGATGGCGATGTCGGTCGCTGAGCGAACCCGAGAGATCGGTATCCGCCGAGCGATCGGTGCCAGCCGACGCCGCGTCGTCCGCGAGCTCATGACCGAATCGGGCGTCATCGGGGCTATCGGCGGCCTTGTCGGCGCGACCCTCGGCGCCGCGATCGTCCTGCTCGTCAACGAGGCGATGCGAACGTCCGGCACGATCCTCTTCGAACTCTCCGTGGCGAATCTCGCCTTCGCGGTCGGCTTCTCGACCGTCCTCGGCGTCGTCGCCGGTCTCTTCCCAGCCTGGAGCGCAGCCCGGCTCGACCCGGTCGCCGCACTTCGCTACGAATAGGAGGCAACACGCCATGGCTATTCTCGAAGCGCGCAACCTGCGCAAGACCTACCGTCTCTCCAAGACGAACGCGGTCGAGGCCCTCCGGGGTGTTGACGTGACGATCGACGAGGGCGAGATGGTGGCCATCATGGGCCCGTCCGGTTGCGGGAAGTCCACCCTCATGCACGTGCTCGGGCTGCTCCACGCGCCCGACACGAGTGACGGCCCGGCGCCGGAGCTGAGCTTCGCCGGGCGGCCGGTGACGGGGCTCTCGGACACCGCGCGGACCCGGATCCGGGCAACCGACATTGGCTTCGTGTTCCAGTCGTTCAACCTCGTCTCGACCCTTTCGGCGGTCGAGAACGTGGGTCTCGCTGCGGAGTACGCGGGGTCGAGCCGTGCCAGGGCCCGCGCCGCGGCCATCGGAGCCCTCGAACTGGTCGGTCTGTCCGATCGCGCCAACCACCGCCCGTCCGAGCTGTCGGGTGGCGAGCAGCAGCGGGTCGCCGTGGCTCGCGCGCTGATCAACAAGCCTCGCCTCGTCATCGGCGACGAGCCGACCGGAAACCTTGATAGTGCCCGCTCGGTTGAGGTGCTCCGCCTCCTCCGACGGCTCAATCGAGACCACGGTCAGACCTTCGTGATCGTGACCCACGATCCCGAGGTCGGCGAGGCGTGCGACCGGATCATCCGGATGCGCGACGGCGTCGTCGTCGACGACGGGCGCACCGTGGATATCCCGATCGCGTCGTGACCCGTGGCGACCTCTCGGTCGCCGACACGGGCCCGATCCCGAACGACCCCCTCCCGGCGGAGGGGGTCGTCTCGTGTCGGGTGCGTCGGGGACAACCCTAGCTTCGAATCCGGGGCGAGCACGAACGTGGGGCGTGGAACTAGGCGACGACCGGCGGCTCCCAAAATGCCCCGCGCGGCGTTCAGTGGGCCGGTCCGGGAGGGTCCCGCCGAACGGGGAGTGGAGCCGACACTCGGATTTGAACCGAGGACCTGCTGTTTACGAAGTAGATCGGCCCAAGCGTTGTGGCACAAGCGTGGAATCGCGAGCGTTGGGCGCTGAGTTAGCAGGTCTTCGTTTCCGAGCCTTTCGCCGCGGCCTCCGAGGTGGTCGCGATGGTCGGCCCGATCGTACTCCTGATGGCTCGGGCGCCGGTCGATCATTGGTGTCTGTTATAGCGTCAGCACTCCGGCATCTGCCACTTGCATGGATGGATCTAGAGGTTGTCCACCACGTCTGCCCGTGTCCGGCCAGCTCCTTCTCGCCGCAGGTGGTAACCGTGTACGGCGTGTGGCCGCGCCGGCCCGTCACCGCGGATCTCGCTGTAGCGGATCACCGGTGGCAGCCCAAATCGACTTTGACGCGGCGAGAGCCGGCGTCGTGGGGGCTCAGTCGGTCGATTCTACGTAGGGGGAGCGCCACGACGGCGGATCGAAAGGCGGTGCAAAGTACTGCGTCTCACGCCAGATCTTGCCGCTCCGCAGCGTCATCAGCGAGATCCAATGCCATTCCTCCCCGTTCGGGTAGTGGATCGCGCCAGTCACCTGGAACTCATCGCCCGAGCCGGCAAGGTGGATGATCGAGTAGCCGGGCCAAGACGGCGCAGTGACGAATTGATCTTCGGTGCCGATGACCCGGCCGATCGTCGGCCGCGTGACCGATGTCTCTTTCCCCGGATAATGCTCCACGATGGCTCGACGGTTCGCCGCGCCCCAAATCTGCTCGCCGGATTGGGGATACACCAATACGTAGTCGTCATGAAGACAGGCATCCTGCCCATCGAAATCGTCCGTTTCATTAGCCTTCGCGTAGCGTTCGACTAGTTGTCGATTTCCCAAGGCCCGTCCCTCCTGTTGCTCGCCCGCGAATTGAAACACATGACGGTCGGAGGGCACGGCTTGGCGGCGTGTAAGTTCCCAGCCCGGCGAATACCCGAGCGTCAAGGCGGCCTCCGAGCGATCGGGTGAGCTGGTCTGCCCGCTCTCACAAGGTGACTGTCGCAGCCAGCCCGCCGACGGCTACGACTACTACCAAGGCCACGAACCCCGGCCCAGCACGGTCTGCACCTGGGCCCCTATGACGGCAGGACAGCTGCCGTCCTCGAGGTCGATCGCGACCGAGCCAAGGTCCCCGTCGCGTCAAGCAGCGGCTGGCTGGTCACAAGCGCGTCATCGATGTCGGCGACGTGTACGTCTGGCACGGAAGCTGTGTTGCCAAGGCCGCCGCCAACGAGCTTGCCGATCTGGAGGCGGAGGCGAGTCGGGCCAAGGACGACCGTGGGTCTGGTCTCGAGTTCGGGTCTTGGCCATCAAGAAGACCTGCTGTTTGGAAGACAGCAGGTCTACGAGGCCTCCATCTCACTGCGCGCCGCCAAGTTGCTGCTCGAGCCGTGCGAGCCTGACGCGGCCTGGATCGGGAATCCGTCCAGTCAGCAGGTCTTCGTCGGTTGGCAGGTCTTCGAGCGGGGCCGGATGGTCGCGAGGACCGCGCTAACTCCCAGACAGATGCTCTCCTTGAGCACGAACAAGGGGAGTGGAGCCGACACTCGGATTTGAACCGAGGACCTGCTGTTTACGA